>NC_008391.1 GCF_000203915.1 Burkholderia ambifaria AMMD | reverse complement strand
GCCCTTCCCGCCCTTCCCGCCCTCGCCGCCCTCGCCGCATGCGATGAGTGCGACGCTGCCGCGCTGCTGCGTGATCACGCCGGAGCCGGCGTCCGCGTCGGCCGCCGATTGCCAAGCGTTCCTCGAGCGACTGTCCGCCGTGCTCGCGCGCGGCGAGACGCTCGTGCAGTTACGCGTGAAGTCGTTCGACGCGCCCGCGTTCGCGCGGCTGGCCGCCGAGGCGCTCGCGCGCTGCACCGCGGCCGGCGCGCAACTGATGCTCAACGGGCCGATCGATGCGGCCGGCGTGATGCAGCTCGACGGCGCGGGCTGGCACCTCGACAGCGCCGCGCTGCGCGCCGTCGCGCAGCGGCCGCTGCCACCCGCGCGCCGCGTGTCGGCCGCCTGCCATGCGGCCGACGATCTCGTGCTGGCCGCGCGCGCAGGCGTGGATTTCGTCACGCTGTCGCCCGTGTTGCCGACGCTCAGCCATCCCGGCGCGCCGACGCTCGGCTGGACGCGCTTCGCGGCATTGGCCGCGCAGGCGGTGATGCCTGTCTACGCGCTCGGCGGCATGACGCGCGCGCATCTCGACGACGCGCGCCGCCACGGCGCGTATGGCGTCGCGGGCATTCGAAGCTTCTGGTGAGTGGAGTGCGGCCGGGCGCGCCAGCGCCCGGCCTTCCGCGCGTTAAGCGCCTTGAGCGTTCAGTTCAGATCGGCGCGCATGCCGCGCCATGTGCTGTCGTCGAGCCGGCGCACGTCGTGCGTGAGCGCGTAGTGGTTGACGTCCCCCGTCAGCCACGCAACGAGCGAATACGGCGGCAAATCGCCCTCGTCGATCCGGTCGCGTGCGCGCGCCGGCGTCTCGAACACGATCTGCCCTCTTGGCGCATCGAACGGCAGCGCGTCGGGTGACAGGTTCAGTGCGATGGTGAGCGTCTCGTCGTCGGCGAGCTGCCACGACGCCACCAGCGCATCGGCATCGCCATCACCACCCGCCTTCAACGTATGCGCGTCCCGCGGCCGGCAATCGGCCAGCCGCGGGGCGATCAGCTTCGCGCGCACGGCAAGCGCCGACTGCACGAAATGCGCCCGATCGGCATCGCGCGCGGTTTCGTCGAAGATCAGCGGGATCTGCGGCGTCAGCAGCGACAGCGCGAGCGCGGCGAGCCCCGGCGTCTCGAGCTCGCCATGCTCGCTCTCGCGCCATACGCCGTCGGACAGCACCAGCGAGGTCAACGCCAGCCCTTCGGCGCAGGGGCCGTCGGCAGTGGCGGCCGGCTGGAACGCCGCGCCGGCCGCGGTCAATGCACGGGCCAGCGTATGGATCGACTGGTGTGCCGAAATCCCTTCGTGCGCGGTCGTGCCGCGGTCCGTCAACCGATGCAGCGCGCGTTCGCCGCAACCGTTCCACTGGGCATCGAAATGGGTATCGGCCAGATGCACCGGATGACGCTCGCTGCCGAGCACGAGGTGGATCAGCCGGTCGGCCGGCACGGCCGCGCGCACGCGGTCGGCGATCTCGCGCAGCCACGACGTGCCGATCCGGTCGGCCTCGCGCAGCCGCAGCCCGTCGCAACGGTATTCGTCGATCCAGTACATCGCGTTGTCGCAGAAGAAGTCGCAGACTTCCGGATGATCGAGCGCGAGCGGCGGCGCCTGCAGCGGATCGTCGCGCGTATGGAAGAACGGCACCGCGTAATGGCGCAGTGCGTCGGTGCCGCTGCCGAAGCGCGCGTAATCGAGCTCCAGCAGCACCGCGAGACCGTAGCCGTGCGCGTCGTCGATCAGCGCCTTCAATGCATCGGGGCCGCCCTCGACCGCGAGCGGGGCGAACGGCAGGCTGTCGTGCGGTGACGCGAGCAACTCCAGCGCGGTCACGCCGAGACGCGCGAGCTGCGGCAGCCGGCGGCGCACGCCGTCGAAGCCGCCCACCGCGTGCGGACGGATCGCGTACAGCGCGATGTCTTCCCACGGACGTCCGCGCCAGAACGTGTTGCGCCAAGTGAACGCGCGCGGATCGATGACCTCGCTCGGGCCGTTGAGCCCGTCGGGCTGCGAACGCGACGCGGGATCGGGAATCGACACGACATCGTCGAGCCGATAACGGTAACGCGCGCCCGCACCGCATTCGACGAACGCTTCGAACCAGTTCCGACCGGCGGCCGTCATCGGGACGAGCGTCGTGCCATTACCGGTATCGAGTTCGAGCTGAACGTGCATGCTGGCCGGCGCCCACACGCGGAAATGCGTGCGCGGCGACTTGCCGAGCGCGCCGCAGGGCTGCGCGCCGAACGGCAGGCAGTGAATGTAGTGCTGCGCATACGGATCGTGCGAACAATCTGACATCATGCGCTCCTCATGCGTGCCGAGCAGCATGGCCGCGCGAACGGCGCGCCGCAGCGGGCCCGGCATGCGACGGCCAGGCAGGGGGGAAGAAAAGTATGCACCTGTTTCAGTTCTGAAACGTATTGATTCCTCACATTTTTAAATGCGAATCGACCCCGACAACGTTTGCGTGCGACGCGCACCGAGTCGGGTAGTCCGCATACCGGAATGGCCGCTCGCCTTGTTGCGCCGCCGACCGCCGCTTACGCTCGGCGCGATGCGCGTGGACACCCCGTCCGCGCAAGAACCCGAGGCATCCGCCATGTCACTCCCCGCCAGCGCCGCGAAGTTCGATCCGGCACGCGCGCACGAATACGCCGAACAGTCCCGCATCGCACTCGCCGGCTACGACGCATGCCACGAACTCGCCGCGTGCATGCTTGCATCCTCGATCCGCGCAGCCGATGCGCGGATCCTCGTGGTAGGTGCAGGCGGCACGGGGCAGGAAATCTGCGTGCCCGCCGCGCTCGAACCGGGCTGGCGGTTCACGGCCGTCGATCCGTCCGCGCCGATGCTCGCGCTCGCGCGCGCCAACGTCGAAGCGGCGGGTTTCGCCGGCCGCACGCACTTCATCGAGGCCGGCATCGATGCGCTGCCCGACGCGCCGGCCTTCGACGGCGCGACGCTGATCGGCGTGCTGCATCACGTGCCCGGCGACACGGCGAAGGCCGCGCTGCTGGACGCGATCGCGCGCCGCCTGAAGCCCGGCGCGCCACTGGTGATCGCGGGCAACCATCGCCGCTACGCGGACCACCCTCGTCTGCTCGATGCATGGCAGCAACGCTGGCGCATGAAGGGCGCGACGCCCGACGCGGTGCGTGCGCAGCTGGCGAAAATCCTGCAGGGCGCCGATCCGCCGGCTTCCGAGGAAGCCGTGTTCGAACTGCTCGACGATGCGGGTTTCGATGCGCCGCTGCGCTTTTTCTCGAGCCTGTTCTGGGGCGCGTGGATCGCGTTGCGCCGCGCCGCTTGACGAGGCGCAACGACGGGTGACGCGCGCCGCTCGACGCACTGGACCATCGCGCGGCAGACCGACGTGCCGGGCGTCACCCGCGCTCGGTATGATGTCGTTCCCGCCCCTCTTCCGGCCTCGACATGCTGACCGTCCATCACCTGAACAACTCGCGTTCGCAGCGCGTGCTCTGGCTGCTCGAAGAACTGGATGTGCCGTACGAGATCGTGCGCTACGCGCGCGATCCGAAAACCATGCTCGCGCCGCCCGCGCTGCGCGCGATCCATCCGCTCGGCAAGTCGCCCGTCGTCACCGACGATGGCCGCACGATCGCCGAATCGGGCGCGATCATCGAGTACCTGGTCGAACGCCACGGCAACGGCCGCCTCGCGCCGCCCGGCGGCACGCCCGAGCGGCACGACTACACGTACTGGCTGCACTACGCGGAAGGGTCCGCAATGCCGCCGCTGCTGCTGAAGCTCGTCGCGTTGCGGATCGCGCATGCGCCGATGCCATTCTTCGCGCGGCCGATCGCGCGCAAGATCGCCGCGACGCTTCAAGCGGGCTTCGTCGATCCGCAGATCGCGCTGCATCTCGATCATATCGACGGCGCGCTGACGCGCACGGGCTGGTTCGTCGGCGACAGCTTCAGCGCGGCCGACATCCAGATGAGCTTCCCGCTCGAAGCCGCGATGGCGCGCGGCGACGGCGGCAGGTATCCGGCGATCGCACGCTTTCTCGAAACGATCCACGCGCGGCCCGCGTACCGCCGCGCGCTCGAGCGCGGCGGTCCATACGAACTCCTGAAATAACCCGCGTCAGCTCAGCAACCCCGCCGCGACATTGATCGATAGCCCGAGCACGGCCATGTTGAAGTAGAACGACAGGATCGACTGCGCGAGCACCGCGCGGCGCGCGGAGCGGTTCGCGAGCGACACGTCGGCCGTCTGCGACGCGACCGCGATCGTGAACGAGAAATACAGGAAATCCCAGTAGTCGGGCTCGGGGTTGCGATCGGGAAAGCGCAGCCAGCGATCGCCGGTCGGCGAGCCGTAATAGAGCCGCGCGTAGTGCAGCGTGAAGATCGTCGGAATCAGGAACCACGCGCCGAACAGCGTCGCGGCCGTGATCGCGTAATGGCCGAGCCCCGCGCGAAAGCCGACGCTCTTCGCGGTCGCGAGCTCGATCGCGATCGCGGCGACGCTCGCGACCGTCGCGAGGCAGATGACGGTCAGCACGGTCGTCGCGTTCTCGTCCTCGCGGATCGCGACTTCGCGCACCTTGTGATGATGCGCGGTGACCATGCGCACCCACATCAGCACGAGATACAGCCAGACCGTGCAATCCCAGCCGATCAGCACGCGCGCGGTCGGCCGCAACTGGAGCGGCAGCAGCACCGCGCACGCCACGCCCGCGACGAAGGCGGCGACCATGCGCGGCCGGTTGCGTAATACCTGCGGATAAAGCGTCATCGTGTGATTCCGAAAGCGGATGGAAAGGTCCCGCCGGCGCGCGAAGGGCCGCTGCGCGTCGCCGGCGGGTAGCGCCCCGATTATCGCCATTCCGGCATGTCGTTGCGATGGCCGCGAGCGCCTAAGATATCGGGATGACACCCCCCCTCTGCCACCATCCCGCGAACGCGGCCGGCCGCGACTTCGTCGTCGGCGATCTGCATGGCTGCGTGGATGTGCTGCGCGCGCTGCTGCACGACATCGGCTTCGATCCGGCTTGCGACCGGCTGTTCTCGGTCGGCGATCTCGTCGATCGCGGCCCCGCGTCCGAAACCACGCTCACGCTGCTCGACCGCCCGTGGTGCCATGTGGTGCGCGGCAATCACGAAGAAGTGCTGAGCCTCGTGTCGCGCGGCAAGCTGCCGCCCGATGCATGGCGCGGGATCGGCGGCGACTGGGGCGCCGATCTCCCGCCGGAACGGCTGCATGCGCATGCGGCGCGCGTCGACGCGCTGCCGCTCGTGCGCGTGGTCGGCGACGGCGCCGCGCGCTTCAACGTGCTGCATGCGGAATTCTTCGGTCCGGACGCGGAACTCGACACCGGCAGCTATTCGCACGACGTGCGCGAGCGGCTGATGTGGGGGCGCGACCTGGTCCAGGGGCTCGCCGACCCGGCGCTGCAGGCCGGCCTGTCGCTGACCTGCACCGGTCATACGCCCGTGCGCGCGCCGCAGCGCATCGGCGCGCAATGGTTCATCGATACCGGCGCTTTCGCACCGTCCGGACGCCTGACGATCGTCGAACCGCGCACGGGCGACATGTGGTCGCTCACCCAGGCCGACGCGCGCGCCCGTCACGCGGGCGAGTTGCCGCTGCCGTAGGCCGGCAACGGCTTGGCGGAAGCACGCGCACGCGTTTGCCCGCGCGAGCCTCCCCCGCTAGCCCACCTGGTTCAACTCGAACACCGCATCGATCGCGGAACCGTTCCAGTTGTATTCGAGATACGCCGCGTGATGACAGTCGCGCAGCAGCGTCGTGCGAAACGCCGCGAGACATTCGCCGCCTGCGTCGCGCACCGACGGATAGACGATGCCCGCGCCGCCCGCATGGCGCACCGCGCGCCCGAGCGCCTGCCCCGCGCTGTAGTCGAGCGGATCGAGCAGCGCCGGGCTGCGCTGCGGCCATGTGCGCACGTCGGCGACTTCGCCGTGCGCGTACACCGTGTAGAGCCGCATCTGCTGGCGCATCGGCGGCTCCTTCGTCGCGGACATGAACAGCCCGCTGTGATAGCGCGTTTCGGCGATCGCCGTATCGCGCGACCGCCCGCAGTAGAACACGCCGTAGCTGCCGTCGGAAAAGCGGCTGCCCTGCGGATTCAGGTGGGTGAACGCGGCCATGATCGGCCCCCAGCCCTGGCCGTAGCGACGCTCGGCCGGCGGCACGAGCTCGAGCGTGCCGACTTCGTTGCGGATGCGGTCGTTCGTCAGCGATTCGAGCGCATAGAGCGCATCGAAATCCTCCGCGGACGCGACGCGATCGAACAGGTTGATGGCGGGGAAACGGGTGGGAATCACGCGATAGGCAGGCGCCCAGTCGACGACGGTCGTGGGCCAGGATTGCGCTTCGATCGGCATCGTCACGCCCAGCCACCTCGCATCGCGTCGAGATATTGCCGGACGGCGACCAGATCGCCGACGTTGCCGGCGAGCATCCGGTCGAGCGCGCGCTTGCCGCCGAACGGCGCGGCGTCGTTGGGCCGCTTGACCCAGGTATCGGCGGCAGCCGGCTGCGGCAGCAGGATCTGCAGCGCCTTGTAGATGCCGAGCAGCAGCGATAGCCGCTCGAGCGTGTCGCGCGGCAGGCGCGCCGATTCCGGCGCTGCCTTCCACTTGAAGAACGTCGAACGGCCGGGCGACCCGAGCAGCACGATCTGTTCGTCGATCGTCAGCTCCCAGTCGCGCGCGATGTTGAAGAACGCACGCAGGCCGGCCGCCGACATCTGCGCGACCGAAGCCTGCCGCGGGGCGGAATACGGATCGAAGGCGGGCTGTGTCATGAGCGTTAGTCTCGAAATGAATTCACTAACAAGATTAGTCCATTTCGGTATTTTTGCAAGGGTCGTCCCCCGACATCGGCATTTCCTTCGACAAGACGATATTTTTTGTCCATTCTGGACGAATATTTTATTTTCTGCGTTAATGGCCGTGCGGACAGCGCATCGCCACGCGGTGCGTATCTACAGCAACCGAGTCGCCGAGAACCGGATAGACCACGCCAAGGAACCATCATGAAGAGACTGATTGCCGCCGTTTCGATCGCCCTGCTCGCGGTATCGGCGGGTCCCGCCGCCGCGAAGGACTGGACCACGCTGCGCTTCGGCACCGACGCCAGCTATGCACCGTTCGAATCGAAGGCGCCCGACGGCAAGCTCGTCGGCTTCGACATCGATCTCGGCAACGAAATCTGCGCGCGGCTGAAGGCGAAGTGCGTGTGGCTGGAGAACGATTTCGACGGCATGATCCCGGCGCTGAAGGCGAAGAAGTTCGACGCGGTGCTGTCGTCGATGTCGATCACGCCGCAACGCGCGGAACAGATCGGCTTCACGACGAAGATCTACAACCAGCCGACGCGGCTCGTCGTGAAGAAGGGTTCATCGCTGCTGCCGACGGCCGAATCGCTGAAGGGCAAGTCGATCGGCGTCGAGCAAGGCACGACGCAGGAAGCGTATGCGAAGGCGTACTGGGCGAAGCAAGGCGCGAACGTCGTGTCGTACCAGAACCAGGACGGCGTGTATGCGGACCTCACGTCGGGCCGCCTGGACGCCGCGCTGCAGGACGAGGTGCAGGCCGCGATCGGGTTCCTGAAGTCGCCGCGCGGCGCGGGCTACCAGTTCGTCGGGCCCGAACTCATCGACGAGAAGGTGCTCGGCATCGGCGCCGGCATCGGGCTGCGCAAGGAAGACACCGACCTGAAGGCGAAGATCGACCGCGCGATCCTCGACATGGTCAAGGACGGCACCTACAAGCGGCTCGCGTCGAAGTACTTCGACTTCGATATCTACGGCGGCTGAAGCGGCGTCGCGCGCGACGGGTGTGATGCCCGTCGCGCGCGGCCGGACCGCCCCTCCCCCAAGCGCCGGACGGCGACGCCTCCCTGACGTTTGCCGTCGCGCCGGTTTCATCGACCGTGTCGTATCGCCTGATACTGCCCCGCCTGATACCGCACCGCCTGAACCCGCGTTTCATCCGGATTGCAAACCGCTGACTTCCGCGGGCGATGGCCCGCGTGCGACGTCAATACGCGAAGAGCGGGCGCAGCCGAACCGGCGCGCGGGTGCACATACCCTGGCGGATCCGGTTGGCCAGCGAAAAAGTACCGGCCCGGCGCGGATGACCGGGTATCAGCCGGATCCGCCGCGCACCGGGCGCGCAGAGATGGCCTGTCGACGCATGCCGGCCGGCGGCAAGATGCGCGGACGCCCGGCGATGGGTCGAATCATTGCGTTCGCGGCTGGCCGGCCGCGTCGTTTGGCGATCGTTCATCATTTTTTCTACCCCGTATTCGTGCCGTTGCTTGTGCCGGCAACCGGACTTCGCCGGTGCCCCGACGATCCGACGACGACGGCCCTGCCGGTCGGACCCGGGCAGTGCTTGCTGCCCGTCCCGCCGGTCATCCCCGTGGGCTGCGTCCTTGCCGGCTCTTGCATTCGCTGCCGAACCGGCCGGACGCCACGTCGTCGACTCTCGCACCTCGATCAGCGCAAGGAGCGGGCCAGCTTCGGATGAAGCCGGCCGCACAAGGCTTTCGTCGGACAAGCTGGCGGCCGGCCCGGGCCGGACACGCGGGAAGTTACGAAACTGAAACATGCCGCGCGCGGGCGGCCGCGGGTGCGCTGCGGCAATGCCTTGCCGGACAAGGCGCGCTGACGATCCGGAAAGTTTTGCCGGCGCGGGCGGCACGCCGCCGGCCGCGTTTGCCGGGTTATTCGGGTGGCTGCCGACAGGAAACGTTTCACGCTCTTTACATGCCGCCGGCCGTGCGCACGGCCGGCCGCGAACGCTGCCCTGCCGCCGTTCAGCCGACGCGCTGGTGGTCAGCGTCGCCGGACGGTGAACCGTCCTTCCCGCCGTTGTCGCCGTTGTTGTCGTGGTCGTTGAGCCCGTGCTCGATCATCATCCGGTAGAGCGTCACGCGCGAGATGCCGAGTTCGGCGGCGGCCTTGTTGATCCGGTGATCGTTGCGCAGCAGCGCGTTCTCGATCGCGGTGCGCTCGGCGAGCGAACGCGCCTGTTCGAGCGTCACGGGCTCCGTTTCGCCCGGCGTCTCGAGCCCGAGATCGTTCGGCGTGAGCAGCCGGCTTTCCGCCATCACGATCGCGCGGCGCACCCGGTTGATCAGCTCGCGCACGTTGCCGGGCCACTCGTAGCGGCGCATCGCGTCGAGCGCGGCCGACGTGAAGCCGCTGATCTTGCGGCCGCTGTCGGCCTTGTATTTCTGCAGCACGTAATGCGCGAGGATGTCGATGTCCTTGCCGCGCGCGCGCAGCGGCGGCTCGTGAATGCGCAGCACGCAGAGCCGGTGATAGAGGTCCGCGCGAAAGCGTGCGGCTTCGACCGCGCCGTCGAGATCCACGTGCGTCGCCGAGATGATCCGCACATCGACCGAAATCGATTCCTGGCCGCCGAGCCGCTCGATCTTCCCTTCCTGCAGGAAGCGCAGCAGGCTCGCCTGGCTTTCGACCGGCATGTCGCCGATTTCGTCGAGAAACAGCGTGCCGCCGTTCGCGGATTCGATCCGGCCCGCGCGCCGCTGGTTCGCCCCGGTGAATGCGCCGCGCTCGTAGCCGAACAGTTCCGACTGCAGCAGGTGATGCGGAATCGCGCCGCAGTTGATCGCGACGAACGGGCCCTTGCCGCGCACCGAGCGCTCGTGGATCGCGAGCGCCGTCAGCTCCTTGCCGGTGCCCGACTCGCCGGAGATGAACACGCTCGCGTCGGTTTTCGCGACCTTGCGAATCGTGCTGAACAACTGTTGCATCGCTTCGCAGTTGCCGATCATCCCGTGCTCGCCGATCGACGCCGCGTAGGCCGCGCCGTCGACGCGATCGAGCGCGGCCATCCCGCGTGCATGGCCGAGCACGTGCGAAATCCATTCGTGCGGCAACGGCAGCGTCACGTAATCGAAACAGTAGCTGCGGATCATTTCGCGCACGGCGGGGCTGATCGTGACACCGGCCTGCGCGACGGAAATCCAGCCGATCGCCGCCTGACTCAGGCACGCCTTCAGCGCGGGATAGTCGCGCGACGTGAATCCGGAGAAATCGATGAGCCCGGCGGCGACGTTGACGCCGGATGTCATGTTCTGCGCGGCGCCGGCTGTCTTGGCGATCGAGATATCCCAGCCGAGCCCGCGCAGTTGCGCCAGCAACGGCTCGTCCGGCGAACGCATGATCACGAACAGCTTGCGTCCGGCCTCGGGGGCGGTAACGGATACGAGCGGCATCTCGGGCGCCGCCGTCCCGTTTGCGTCGGGTGACCTTGCAACCATCGTTATTCCCCGCTTGGCGTTGGTATCGTGCGCCGGCTCGCCGCGCGTACGAAGGACCTCGATCGAACCGACATATTGGCCGTATTTCCGTACGAATAAAATCCCCCCGGGCGATAATCGTGCGCCGAACGAATCCTTTCATGAACGGTATATCGATGCCGCGGACGCGCGGCTAGATGGGTGTTTTCCCGGTGGCGGGGTGAACCCGGAAGAAAGCCGCGGAGATCACGAACGCGGGGAACCGCGCCGGTGCTGGCGCACCGGGTCGGCATGCGATGCCGGTCAGGCGGAATCGAATCGGCCGCATGCGCCGGCGTGGCGGGTCGGCCGTCCCGGCGAACGCGTGCGCAATCGTTTCCGCTTGATGCCGGTCAATCGTCAATTAAACGGGGTTGATGCACGAACGCAACACGCGCCGCATCGCGCGGCGGGCGGATCAGCGCCCCGATGCGACCGGGGCGGGCGCGTGGGCGTGGGAGCGACCGCGGCCGGCCGCCGCGTCATCGTGCTCGCCGTATGCGGCGACGAGGCCGTCGACGCGGGAAAGGTGATGGCGGTTGTCGTGGTCCGACGGATGGAAGCCGGGCCGCAAAAAGCTCAGCCACTCCCCCGCGATGCGAGGAAACAACCCGCGGCGCGGCCCGTACAGGAACGCGATCATCCGCAGCATGCCGCGCACGCGATGCCTGATATCGCGATCGCGCGACAACAGCGTCCCGTGGATCAGAAATACGGTCGGCCAGAACGTCAGCGTCGTCAGCAGGTAGACGCCGACGCGGATCAGATAGCGGCGCAGGCCCGGCTTCATCACGGCGTTCCACACGTCGTAGGACACGGCCTTGTGCTCGGTTTCCTCCAGCGCATGCCATACCCACATCTGCCGGTAGCCTTCGACCGAGCCGGCGAGACGCGTCGGGTCGCGCAGCAGCCAGTCCGCGAGCATCGCCGTGTAGTGCTCCGCCGCGACCGTATGCGCGAGTTGCACCGAATGCGGCAGCACGCGCTTCGCGAAGCCGAGCACCGTCCATACGCGCTTGTCGAGCTTGCGCGCGGGCAGCCGGTTCGCCTGCATCAGCTCGTTGTATTCAACGTGCTCGCGCGTATGCATCGCCTCCTGGCCGATGAAACCGAGCACCTGGCGCTTCAGCACGAGATCGTCGATCCGGTCGCGATAGTTGCGCACCGAATCCATGAAAAAGCGTTCGCCGGCCGGAAACAGCAGCGACAGTGCATTGAAGAAGTGCGTCACGTGCGGGCCGAGCCCGTGCCAGTCCTTCGCGCGTTCGACCGGCAGGTCGAAGCGCAGGTCGCGGCGCACCGGCATCACCTCGGCTGCGGTGGCGGAAGCGGCTGACTTCATGTTCGTGATTCTCCTGGTTTTCGGGCGGCCCGGCGGCCGTTGCGGCCTTGCCGGCGCGGGCCCGGGCGGCGCATCGCGCAACGCCGAAATCTTGACATTGATAACTGTAAAGATAGGCTCGAGGCGGCGCCGCGCGCAAGCCGCGCGGTAGATGCGCGCTTCCAAACGCGGCGCGCTCGGCGGCGCGGAAAAAACGACGTCTGGAAGGCGTTCGCGCGTGCCGCGATTCGAACGCGCACAGCGGCGTGGGACCGACAGGCGGGCGCTCAATACGCGAGCCGTAATCGGCGTGAAAGCGCCGTGCGACGGGCGTCTTGCGCGAAGGGTCGGTGGTGTCCAACGCTCCGGCGGCTTGCCGCGTCGCAACGATTCATACGCGCGCGCCCTTCGCACGGTTCGACCGCGTCGATCCGGTTCGCGAAAAATTCAAACGCGCGTTCCATTCGCGTTTCCGGCTGGATGCGTGGCCGCCTCGCCAGCGACCCGCGATCGACACGCGGATTGGCCTTCGCCACGCAGGGCGGCCCGCTGCGCGCTCGCCTACAATAGCGGTTTTACCCAACCCCTTTCAGGAGAAGTCATGTCTGTCACCACGACCGCATCGGGCCTCAAAATCGAAGAGCTGACCGAAGGCACCGGCGCGGAAGCGCAAGCCGGCCAGACCGTCAGCGTCCACTACACGGGCTGGCTGACCGACGGTCAGAAATTCGACTCGAGCAAGGACCGCAACGACCCGTTCGCGTTCGTGCTCGGCGGCGGCATGGTCATCAAGGGCTGGGACGAAGGCGTGCAGGGCATGAAGGTCGGCGGCGTGCGTCGCCTGACGATCCCGCCGCAACTCGCGTACGGCCCGCGCGGCGCAGGCGGCGTGATCCCGCCGAACGCGACGCTCGTGTTCGAAGTCGAGCTGCTCGACGTCTGACGAAGACGCCGGCCGACTCCCTCCGATGGAACGCATCCCGTCACCCGCCATCGCGCTGCGCCGTTACGACACGTGCGAAGCGTCCGACGTGCACGACTTTCATCAGGTCGTGCTCGGCGTCGATGGCGAGATGGTGATGGCGGTGGACGGCGTCGGCAAGCGCATCGACCGGCACGCGGCCTGGCTGATTCCGGCCGGCGCGCGCCATGATTACGCGGGCCTCGGCGACAATCGCCAGCTCGTGCTCGACCTGCCCGCCGCGTCGCTCGCGGTGCCGCAGCGGCTGTTCGACAGCGCGCGTGCGGTATCGATCGACCCGGCGCTGACCTCGCTCGTCGCGCAGGTCGCGGCGGCCGCCGAGCAACTCGACGGGCCGGCCGGCGACGCGCGGCACGCACATCGCTTCCAGTGGCAGGCCGCCGCGCGTCTGTGCGACGCGCTGCTCGGCGACACCGGCCTCGCCGCGCCCGCGGCGGGCCTCGATTTCGCGCGCATCGACCGCTGGCTGCGCGCCCGGCTCGCGGAGCCGCTGCGCATCGCCGATCTCGCCGCGCACTGCGGCTACGGCATGCGGCGGTTTCATCAATTGTTCGTCGACGCGTTCGGCGAAACCCCGCATCGTTACCTGCAGCGGCTGCGGCTCGACGCCGCCGTCGTGCTGCTCGCCGACGGCCGCCATCCGCTCGTCGACATCGCCGGCATGGTCGGCTTCGCCGACCAAAGCACCTTCACGCACGCGTTCACGAAGCGCTTCGGCGTCGCGCCGGGGCGCTGGCGCGGCGAACGTCACTGAGCGATTTCGCCGGACGGTTCCTGCCTGCGGTAATGCGGTCGCGTGGTGCTGCAAGCCGCCCCTTTCCCGCGCGTAAATCGATCGCATTGCATCGCAGGCGGTGACCGTATCGACGCATCATGCCCTCCTGAAACCTCGGCCGCACGACACGTACTTCTCCGGGATCGCGTGCTGGGCCGACTATCACGCGGTATTCGAGCGCGATGCGTGCGCGGCTCGCCGACGATGCCGATGACCGCGGCCACACGAACCGCCGCTGCGTTCGGCTACGGATCGCTGCATTTCATCGATGTGTCGACGCCGCTGACGCTGCCGCTCGCGGCGGTCGATGCTACTCGTCGCAGTGGGGTTGCTCGCGACGCTGACCAGGCCGAATGCGCATCGCAGTGCATCGGCTGCGCGTCGGGCAGCGTCGTCCGCCGATTGGACGGCACGACCGGCCTTCACCCCCGCGTCCCGCCCTCGTCGTCACCCACCTTGCGCACGACCGTCTCGGACGCCTTCAGCGGCCGGCCGTCGTCGTGCCGCAGCGCGAGCTTGCGGATCGCGCGGCCCGTCTTGCGCTCGACCAGCACCGAATGCGGCTCGCCGCGCGCGAACAGGTTCGCCTCGCCCCACTGCCGCAGCATCACGATCACCGGAAACAGCCCGTCGCCCTTCTTCGTCAACGCGTATTCCTGATACGCGCTGCCGTCCGACGCGGGCACGACGTCGAACACGCCGGCCTCCACCAGCATCCTCAGCCGGTCCGACAGGATGTTGCTCGCGACGCCGAGGCTCGCGCGGAAATCGCCGAAGCGGCGCACGCCGTCGAACGCGTCGCGCACGATCAGCAACGCCCAGCGATCGCCGACGATATCGGTCGCCCGCGCCACCGGGCACGGCGAATCCGCAAGACTTCTCTGCCTGGCCATATTGCTCTCCGCTGTCGCGCCGGCTGCCCGCCCGGGCCGCCGGCCATTCGCGCGCGGGCCCGTCGCCCGCCGCCTCATGAAGTTGCATTTTAAAACTACTTATCCTACACTCCAACTAGTTTCAAATTGCAACCACTTGCGTGAGGCAACCGATGGAATCGTCTTGTCGTTCAGGAACCGTCGCGTCGAGCGCGGCATCACGTGCCGCTCGCCCGGCCGATGACACGCGCGTGTCCACGGCGCGCGTCGCGCTGCTGGCCGTCTGCTGCGCCGCGAGCGTCGCGAACGTGTACTACGCGCAGCCGCTGCTCGATTCGATCGCCCGCGACTTCGGCGTATCGCAGGCGGCGGTCGGTGGCGTGATCACCGCGACGCAGCTCGGCTGCGCGCTCGCGCTGCTGTTCGTCGTGCCGCTCGGCGACCTGCTGAACCGCAAGCGCCTGATCACCGTTCAGCTCCTGCTGCTGACGGCGGCGTGCATCGGCGTGGCCGCATCGTCGACGCGCATCGCATTGCTCGCGGGCATGGTCGCGGTCGGGCTGCTCGGCACCGCGATGACGCAAGGGCTGATCGCCTGCTCGGCCGCGCTTGCGGGTGCCGGCGAGCGCGGCCGCGTGGTGGGCGCGGCACAGGGCGGCGTCGTGATCGGCCTGCTGGCCGCGCGCTCGCTCGCGGGTGTCGTCACGGACATCGCCGGCTGGCGTGCGGTTTATCTGGTGTCGGGCGCGCTCGCGATCGCGATGCTCATCGCGCTGGCGCGGCTGTTGCCCGATGCCGATGCGCCGCGCGAACGCATCGGCTACGCGGCGCTGCTCGGGTCGATGGTCACGCTGCTGCGCACGGAGCGCGCGCTGCGCGTGCGCGGGGCGATCGCGCTGCTGATGTTCGCGGCGTTCAGCATCTTCTGGAGCGCGCTCGTCCTGCCGTTGAGCGCGCCGCCGCATGCGATGTCGCATACGGAGATCGGCGCGTTCGGGCTCGTCGGCGCACTGGGGGCGGCCGCCGCCGCGCGCGCGGGCCGGCTCGCCGATCGCGGGCTCGCTGAAGCGGCCACCGGCGTCGCGCTGGCGCTCCTTGCGCTCTCGTGGCTGCCGCTCGCGTTCGCCGGCACGTCGATCGCGCTGCTGGTCGTCGGCATCGTGCTGCTCGACGTCGGCGGGCAGGCCGTCCACGTCGTGAACCAGAGCATGATCCTCGGCGCGCGGCCCGACGCGCATGCGCGCCTCGTCGGCTGCTACATGCTGTTCTATTCGGTCGGTAGCGGACTCGGCGCGATTGCGTCGACGATGATGTATGCGCACGCCGGGTGGATCGGCGTCTGCGGGCTCGGCGCGGCGGTCAGCGTCGTCGCATTCGCTGTTTGGGCCGTGACGCGCAGGCGGGCATGACGGCTGTCCGGCCGGCAGCGGGCTCGGCGCGATTGCGTCGACGATGATGTATGCGCACGCCGGATGGATCGGAGTTTGTGGGCTCGGCGCGGCGGTCAGCGTCGTCGCGTTCGCCGTTTGGGCCGTGACGCGCAGGCGGGCGTGACGCGTGTCGAAAAGGGCGTGCTGACCACGGCGAGTTAGGCAGCGAACGACAAAAAGCCGGCTCGCCCGAATCACGCGAGCCGGCTTGGGTGTCCGGCTTGGGTGTCCGGCTTGGGTGTCCGGCTTGGGTGTCCGGCTTGGGTGTCCAGCTTGGGCGCCCGGCGCAGGCGTCCAGCTCGCAAACCGTCCGCCTACGCACGCGCCGCCCGCAATCCGCCGGCGACGCACCGCGTTCACTTACCCCGCCGCCCGAATCGCCTCCTCATACACACCGGCGACCCGCCGCGCGATCACCGCGTTGTCGAAGTGTTCGCGTGCATAGCGCTTGCACGCGGCTTCGTCCGGCAGCTTGATCGCGCCCGACAGCGCCGCGCCGAGCCCTTCCGCGATCGCATCCGCGCCGGTCGACGGCAGCACGAGATCGTCGGACAGCCCGGCGACCGCCTCGGGCAACCCGCCGACCGGCGTGACCAGCACCGGTGTGCCGGACGCCAGCGATTCGACGGTGATCAGCCCGAAGCCCTCGAGCGCGACCGTCGGCACGACGCTGACCGTTGCCGCGCGGTACAGCGCCGCGAGATGGTTGTCGGGCACGAAGCCGAGCAGCTTCACGTTGTCCTGCAGCCCCGCCGCATCGATGCGCTGCTGCAATTCCTCGCCGATCTTGCCCTTGCCGGCGATCAGCAGCAGCACGTCCGGGTGCCGTTGCTTGACGACGCCGATCGCGTCGATCAGATCCTCCAGCCCCATGCGCCGCACGAGCCGGCGCACGGCCAGCACGATCGGCCGGTCCTGCGGCAGTTGCAGCTTGTGCCGCGCCTCGCTGGGCGTGAGCGGCGTGTCGAACTGCGCGGTATCGACACAGCCGGGAATCACGCGCACGCGCGACGGTTCGATCCCGTAACGGTTCGTCAGGATCTGGCCGAATGCCTGCGACAGCACGATCAGCCGCGACGAGCGCGTATAGACGGCCTGTTCGAGATAGCGCTTCGCGCGCTGCCCGAGCGACGCGGCGCCCTCGACCTGGCTTTCGTCGGCCCACGGCCCCTGGAAGTGCGACACCTGTGGAATCCCGCGCGTCACGTCGAGGCCCGGGAACGTGTACAGCGCGAAGTGCGACGAAATCACGTCCGGCCGCTCGGTGCGAATCTCGTCGCGCAACGCGCGGCGCGCGGCGAGCATCCGGCGCGCGAGCGGCTGCGACGCGGGCCCGAAGCCCTGGATCGCACCGCCCGTGTCGTCGGCGACCTTCGGCGAGCCGGCGACGAGCCCGCGCACCTCGACGCCCGCACCGGGCAGCGCGCCGACGAGCGAGTAGTACATCCGGTCGAGGCCGCCCGCACGTTCGGGGAACCAGTGCATGCCGATCTGCAACGATTTGATCGGCCGGGAAGATTGGGACATCACGATTGCTCCTGCGTCACCGCATGCTCGACCCGCTCGAAGGCGGACGGCTGCGTGGGTTGGCCGATGCGCCGGTAGAGCGCGACGTACTGGGCGCCCATATGGGCCCAGCCGAAACGGGTCATCAATTCGCGGGCCGCGTCGCCCATCGCGCGGCAGGTGTCGCGCGACGCCGCGAGCGAACCGATTGCCTGCGCGAGCGCGGCCGGATCGTCCGGATCCTCGAGCACGATCCCGCACTCGCGCGTGATGATTTCCGCGCCGCCCGCCGTGCGTGCGGTGACGACCGGCAGCCCGGCCGCCATCGCCTCCAGCAGCGACAGGCTCATCGCCTCGTAGCGCGACGGAAACACGTATGCGTCAACCGAGCTCATCAGCGTCGGCATGTTCTTCACGAGACCGAGGAAGTGCACGCGCGAATCGATGCCGAGCGCGCGCGCCTCGTCCGGATACGGGCTGCCGGGCAGATAGCCGGCCACCGCGAGATGGACGTTGGCCGGCAGCTTCGTCAGCGCCTTCAGCACGGTGCCGAGGTTCTTGCGCGGCGTGCGCAGATCGCCGACGAACAGCAGCAGGAACGCGTCGTCAGGCAGCTTGAACGCCGCGCGATCGGGCTGCGCGCCCGCGAAGGCACTGCCGTCGACGCCGTTGTAGATCACGCTGATCTTGCGGCTGTCGATGCCGAGCCCGGCGATCTCGTCGGCCACCTTCTGCGACACGGCCGTGATCGCGCGCGAACGCCGGTACGCCCAGCGCTCCAGCGCGGTGTTCACGCGCGTATAGACGTACTGGTAGGCCGACCACATGCCCTTCGTCAGCCCGAACGGGTAGTACGGGCTCTTGAACCAGCCGCCATGCACGAAGTGCGCGGTATTCACGTCGGCGCTGATCCACGAGATGAAGCCGTTCACGTGCAGCACGTCGTACTCGCCGCGATGCGCGCGCAGCCACCACGCGCTCTTCAGCGCGAACACCTGCTGCTTGACGAGATTCGACGGCCAGAAGCGGCCGACCTTCACCGGCACCCAGCGCACGCGCGGGTCGGCCAGCAGCTCGGGCGCGACATGCGACGCGACCAGCGTGACCTCGTAGTTTTCCGCCAGCGCCGCGCGCGCGATTTCGTAATTGACGCGGCCCTGGCCGTCGTTATGTCGCACGACGTGCGTGACGATCGCGATTCTCAATGGTCGCCTCCCCGTGATTGCGCGGCGGCCAGCAGGCGCTGCGCCTTCTGCCAGTGCGCCGCGGATAGTATTGAAAAAATGGCCGTGAACAGCAGCAGGCCGCCCGTGCCGATCAGCGAGTTCGTGAACACGAGCATCGCGAACACCGACAGGCACAGGCTCAGGCATGCGCCGACGAACTTGTCCTTGCGCAGCTTGAACGCCGCGCGCAGCGTGCGGCCGAGCAGCATCACGACGCCCGCCAGGTACAGCAGCGTGCCGGGCCAGCCGAGCACGAACGGCACGTTCATCACGCCGCTGTCGAAGCTGCCGTACTTGCCGAGCTCGCCGCTGTCGCTCGACAGCTTGGTCGACGCGCCGGTCGCGCCCATCCCTTCACCGGCGACGTCGGTGAACGCCGTTTGCGCGAAGGTCGCGTAGAACTTGTTGCGGTCGTCGTAGCTGCGGTCGTCCTTCAGGTTCGTGATCGACTGCAGACGCGCGCCGAGCCGGTCGGCCACGGGCCCGACGGTCAGGAGCGGCACGCACAGCCCGACCAGCACGACGCCGCTGATCAGGATCCGCATCCGCACGCGGTTGCTCGACTGCAGGAGCTGGATCGCGAGCGCGATCACCCATCCGCCCCAGGTCGAGCGCACGAGACACAACGCGAACGACACGAAGCCGGCGGCGCCCGCGAACCAGCGCACCTTCTGCGGCGCCGCGAACACGAACACCAGCGCGCCCATGATCGCGAACGCGAACGGCCCCGACGAGTTCATCGTGCTGAATACCCGGACGCCGTACGGCACCGGCTCGCCCTGCGAACCCATGTTCGACCCGATCATCCACAGCACGTCCCACTGCGGCATCACGAAGTACTGCACGACCCCGTACACGCCCATCACGGCCGCGCCCCACATGAACGTGGACAGCAGCACGTCGCGGTACTCGGGATAGTCGCGCGAGTTCACCATGATGTGAAAGCCGATCAGCACCGGATACACCCAGTTCGCGAGATCGTAGGTCGCGGCCATCACGCCGCTCGACACGATGCCGACCAGATACGCGTACGCCAGCCCGAACAGCATCAGCAGCACGGGAATGCCGCGCCGCTGCGCGAGCACGCGGTAATGCCTGATCAGTCCGAACGCGGCGATCATCGTCACCGCGAGCGGCGCGACCTGGATCAGGCTGGTCGGCGTGAACGCGCCCTTCGACCAGTCGGCCAGACGCCGCACCTCGGGGCTCAGGAACCACACCCACCACATGAAGCCGACGTAGCGCGCGGGGCTCTTGAAATACAGCCAGATGCCGACCGCGATGGCCAGCACCGGAAACGCGAGCGTCAGCACCTTGCCCTGGTGAATGGCGATCAGCGCGGCGGTAAACGTCCACAGCCCGGCCTGCCCGACCCAGTGCTTGCGCTCGGGCAGCCAGCTGCGCTTGCGCGACGGTTCGCGTTCGGCGGCGATCGTGCTCATCGATCCGCTCTCACCGCGACGACGGACGCGAATCCGCGAGCGGCATCGCGAGGCCGGCGGCCGCCGGCGTGCGACGCCGGCGCAGCATGTCGCGCGTGATCCGCACGTGCTGTTCGGCGAACGCCTGCGTGGTCAGGTCGCGCTCGCGCAGGCACGCGGCCGCGGCGCGCGCGCAGTCGAGCGCGGCGAGCGGATCGGCCACGAAGCGGTCGGCGGCCTGGCGCATCGCCTGCGCATCGAACGCCGGCACGTAGGCGGCCGTGTCGTGCGGGAAGTAGTCGCTGAGCCCGCCGACGTCGGACACGATCATCGGCTTGCCGACCGCCGCCGCCTCGAGCATCACGGTGATGCCCGACGCGTGGAAGTTCGGCCGCAACGGCACGACGATCACGTCGGCCCATGCGTACAGTTCGTGCTGCTTCGCGAGGCCCGATGCCGAGCCGATCTTCACGTTCGGCGCATGCCACTCGCGCGGCACGCGACGGCGCGTCGCTAGCCGCACGTCGTAGCGCTCGTCGCCGCCGAATGCCGCGAGGAAGGTGCGCCAGTCGCGGTCGCGGTCGTTGCCGATCGCGGCGATCCGCAGCGGCCGGTTCGGCTGCCACTGCTGCGGCTCGACCGGCGGGAAATCCTGCGTGTTCAGCCCGTAGTACACGAACTCCGCGTCGCGCCCGAGATAGCGGCGGCACAGCTCGGCGTTGTCGCGCGCGAGTGTCGTCAGCGCGTCGGCACGGGCGAGCAGCTTGCGATACAGCCAGCGGCGCGCGCCGCCGAACGTGTTCCACTTGTCGAACAGCCACACGCTCTGCGCGAGCAGCAGCGGGCGCTTGCCCCGCGCGCCGGCAAGCTTCAGGACCAGCGCCGCGGCGAGGTGCTCCTGCTCGGTGTGCGTCCAGATCACGTCGGTGTCCAGCAGCGCTGCGCGATTGCGCCACGCGTGCACGACGTCGAAGCCGAGCGCCGCCTTCAGCGCACGGCGCGCGAGGCTCGCGACGCGGTTCTCGCGCCGGTCCTGCGAATAGGTCAAGCGGAATTCGTCGGATTCGGCGTGGTGATAGCCGTACAGGCAGCCGATGTCCTCGCCTTTGCGGTAGGTACGCGGATCGGCGCCGTAAAACAGGTGGACGTGAACCTTCGTTGCAGTCATGTCAGCCTCCGCCGTGCCGTGGGATGCCCCGACAGGCAGGCTTCAGGGAAATGAGCGGGTCGTACCATATCAAGCCCTCCAGGGGTGGCCATGCGTCGTGCGCGGCTCGTTCAAGACGTCACCGGCGGCATCGCCGCGCGATGGGGGGCAAGGTTGGCGCGGCGCGCATCGCGTGCGCCGCGGCGCACCGCGCGCCAGTGCTCGCGCACGCGCTCGCGCTGTGCGGTATGCAGCGACAGCAGCACGTGCGCGAAGCCCGGATAGACGCGCGTGCCGACCAGCGTCCACCACCACCACGCGAGCTCGCGCCGCAGCGGCGGCAGATGCTCGCGCAGGATCAGGTGCAGGTTGTACGCGCCGTTGCTGATCGCATTCAGCGAGGCGGCATCGCGCCGGTCGTCGTCGAAACGCTCGGCCGGGAAATGATCGACCGCGATCGCCGGGTCGTAGACGAGCTTCCAGCCTTCGCGCTGCACCTGCATGCTGAATGCCATGTCGTTGTGCACCTGCGCACCGGCGCCGCGCAGCCGCGTGTCGAAGCGCAGCCGTTCGATCGCGGCGCGGCGGTAGCTCATGTTCGCGCCTTTCAGCATGTCGACTTCGCGCGCGCCGCCGACGCCCAGGTGATGGTTGCCGATGATCTTGCCGGCGAGCGTGAGCTGGCCGACGAGTTCGCGCGACTCGTCGAGCACGCGACCTTTCTCGTGCACCCAGTCGCGGCCGCCGACCGCACCGACGCGCGGATCGGCCAGGAACACGGCTTCGATGCGCGCGAGCCAGTCGGCGCGCGGCGCCGCATCGTCGTCGGTGATCGCGACGATGTCGCCGTTCGCCGAGTCGAGCCCCTTGTTCAGCGCGGCGACCTGCCCCGGCACGTCGACCGGCACGATCCGCAGCGGCAGCGCGCCGCCGACCGACGGATCGGCGAGGCGCTCGTGCGTGGCATCGTCCTCCGGGCGCGCGACGACGATCACCTCGTCGGGCAGCCGCTGCTGGCGCTGCAGCGCCAGCAGGCAGCGCGCGAGGTCGGCGGGGCGCCGAAAGGTCGGAACGAGCACGGAAATTTTCATCGAGGGTTCTCCAGTCGGCCGGGCCGGCGCGGTGCGCGCCGGCCCGGTTTCGTGCAATGCGTCAGGCGCTCAGGTATTCGTGGACGGCCGCATAGCCGCGGCCGTAGCCGCGCGCCTTCGGCGGCACGCCGTTGAAGATCCCGCCTTCCAGATCGACGCCCGCGGTACGCAGGCGCTTGATCGCGTCGGCGATCTCGCCTTCGGTGTGCATGCCCGAGCGCAGCACCAGGAAGGTCGCGCCGGCCATGCGGCCGATGATGGTCGCGTCGGTCACCGCCAGCACCGGCGGCGAGTCGATCAGCACGATGTCGTAGCGCTTGCCGAGCCCTTCGAGGTATTGCGGCAGACGCGTCGACATCAGCAGCTCCGACGGGTTCGGCGGGCGCGTGCCGGCCGAGATGAACGACAGGCCCTGCACCGGCGTCTCGCGGATCGCGTCCTCCAGCGCCGACTGATCGCTCAGCAGCTCGGACAGGCCCGGCTGCGCGGTGAGGCCGAAGTAGCGGTCGAGCATCCCGCGGCGCATGTCGGCATCGATCAGCAGCACGCGCTTGCCCGAATGCGCGAGCAGCACCGCGAGGTTGACCGTCAGGAAGCTCTTGCCGATCCCCGGCGTCGGGCCGGTCAGCACGATCACGCGGTTCTTCGCGTCCATCATCGCGAACTGCATCGCGGTGCGCAGGCTGCGCATGCTTTCGACGCTCAGATCCTTCGGGCGCAGGCTCGCGAGGATCGGCCGCGCACGGCCGCCGCCCTTCTCGGCCATCGCATCGAGCTTCACCTGCTCGGCGCTTTGCGGCACCAGCCCGTACAGCGGCAGGTTGAACGTGCGCTCGACGCGGTCCGGATCCTCGATGCCCTGGAACAGGTTGCGGCGCAGGAACACGACGCCGGTGCCGAGGATCAGCCCCAGGAACACCGCGGCCGACAGGATCAGCACCTTCTTCGGCTTGATCGGGGCGCCCGGTCGCAACGCCGAGTCGATCAGGTGGATGTTGCCGCCCGTGCCGGCCTTCTGCACCGACAGTTCCTGCACGCGGTTCAGCAGCAGCACGTAGATGTCCTCGGCGACCTTCGCGTCGCGCTGGAGCTGGACGGCCTTCACTTCGGTCGCCGGCAGGCTGCGGAAGCGGTTGCTGAACTTGTCCTTCTCGCCCTGCAGTTCCGCGAGCTGTTGCTTCGCGGCGATCACCATCGGATGCGAGTCGGTGAAGCGCTGCGCGAGCGACGCGAGCTGCAGGCGCTGCGCGGCGATCTGCTGCTCGTACTGCACGCTGCCCTGCAGGTAGACCTTCGCCTCGTCGCTCGCGTTGATCGAGCCTGACGTGCGCTGATACTGCGTCAGCGCGGCTTCCGCACGCTCGAGGTCGGCCTTCAGGCGCGGCTCCTCGCCCTTCAGGAAGTCGAGCATCTTGGTCGCTTCGGCCTGCTTCGCGATCACGTGCTGGTTCAGGTACGACCGCGCGAGCGCGTTCGCGATCGCGGCCGTCTGGTCCGGATTCTTGCCTTCGAGCGAGATCTGCACGACGCCCGTCTGCTTGCCCTGCTCGCTCACCTGGATGCCCGACTGGAAGCCGGTGATCGCATCGAGGTCGTTGTAGCGGACCACCGTGAACTGCGTGCCCGGACGCGCGACGAGCTTCTGCACGAGCAGCGTGACGCCGCCGCCCTGCTCCGATTCGCCGACGCGGCCCGACAACAGGCGGCGGCCGTTCTGGTCGACCACCGTGTAGGTGCCGTCCGGGCCGGCCGTCAGCGTCAACTTCTTGCCTTCGAGCTC
Organism: Burkholderia ambifaria AMMD; assembly: GCF_000203915.1. Lineage (NCBI taxonomy): Bacteria > Pseudomonadati > Pseudomonadota > Betaproteobacteria > Burkholderiales > Burkholderiaceae > Burkholderia > Burkholderia ambifaria. Next base: position 2,623,080 of record NC_008391.1, on the reverse strand, counting down.
GGGCACGACGTTGATCGAGTCGATATCGGCGACTTCGCCGCCCCACGCGTACGACCGCAGGCCGAACCACGCGCGCGACGGCTCGCCCGGCGTCGCGATGCGCGCGGCCAGGCTGCCGATCCCCGGCATCGTCTTCGGCGTGACCGAGAAGTTCAGCTTGAACTCCTCGACGACCGGCGCGACGACGCCGCGGCTCTTGATGATCTCGATTTCCGCATCGGTCGGCGCCTGCTGCGGACCGCTGTTGATCGATGCACCCGTCTGCGTCTGCGTGAGCGCCTGCGACGTGTTGTCGTTGCCCTCGACCCGCACGTGCACGTCGGCCTGATAGACCGGCTTCGCGACGAAGCAGTACAGGCCGGCGAGCGCGATGACGGTCACCGCGATGCCGAGCAGCAGCCAGATGTCGTCCATGATCACCTGGAGCAACTGGCCGAGGACGACGTCCTCTTCCTCGGTTTTCGCGGCCGGACCCGCGTAGGTGTGTTTTGCTTGCGTGTTCACCATTCGTTCCCGCTTGAGTGGTGCCGGGGGGCAGGTGCCGCCCCGGCGGGCTATCAGCGCGTGATCTGCCGCATGTAGAAGATCGTCTGGATCGTCGGCAACACCTGCTGCAGCACACGGTTGAACTGCACCGAGCCGGCCGTGCTGACGTAGACGACATCGAGCGGCTGGAGCGGGAAGCGGCTCGACAGCATCAGCGCATCCGGCTGCGTCATGTCGAGGCGATACACTTCCGGCTTCGTCGGGTTGTCACGCATCCCGCGCATCACGTAGATCTTGCGCGGGTTCGCATCGGTGTCGAGGATGCCGCCGCCGGCGGTGAGCGCGTCGGCGATGGTCAGCCTGCCCTTGAGCATCGGCACCGTGACCGGCGTCTTGACCTCGCCCATGATGAACACGCGGCTGTCGCTGCGGTCCGGCACGTTGACGATGTCGCCCGGCTGCAGCATCACGTTCTGCTTCACTTCGCCGCGATCGAGCACGCCGTTCGCGTCGAGCGTGTAGAGCTTGCCGTCGCGCGTCAGGCGCACGCGCTGCAGGTCGGCCTCGTTGGTCGAGCCGCCCGAGCGCGAGATCGCGTCGACCAGCGTCAGCGGCACGTCGCTCACCGCGAGCGGGCCCGGCTGCTTCACCTCGCCCGTCACCTGTATCTTCTGGCTGCGGAACGACAGCACGCGCACGTCGAGCTGCGGATTCTTCACATAGCGCGCGAGCGTGGACGACATCTGCTCGCGGATCTGCGCGACCGTCTTGCCGGCCACGTGAATGCGGCCGACGAACGGGAAGAAGATCGAGCCGTCGGCGGACACGGTCTGGCCGTACGGATCGGCCTGACCCGGCAGCGCGGTCGTATACGGCTGCTGGAGCGCGCCCGCGACCGACTGCGTCGTGTTGCCGCCGCTCGAGAACGACTGGCCCTGCGGCGTCGTCAGCTCGGGGTGATCCCAAACCGTGACGCCGAGGATGTCCTGCGGGCCGACGCGGTAAACGTACTGCGACGGATCGGTGTAACGGCCCGGCGGCAGCGGGTGCTCGACCTGCTGCTTCTGCAGCTGATCCATCACCAGCTTCGCGTCGATGTAATGAACCGGATAGGTTTCGGCCTGGCCTTGGCGGCCCTCGTCCTTCAGGTTCGACGAATCGAGATAGTTGCCGGGCGCGGTCGCGCAGGCCGACAGGAATGTCGTCATCGCGACGGCGAGCGCCAGCGGGCGCATGGGACGTTTCAGCATAGTTTTTGCAGCCATCCTTGAACCAGACGTTCGATCAATGAGTAGCTCTCGCGATAGTCGGCCTCGGGGCCGCCATGCGGATCCGCGATCTCGGCGTCCTCCCACTTGCCAAGCAGGTGAACCTTGCCGCGCGCGAACGGATCGACCGATTCGACGGCCGCGATCTGTCCGCGCTCGCTGACGAGAATCAGGTCGGCGTCGCGCACGAGCCGGCGCGACAGCCGACGCGACCGATGCGTCGTCGCATCGACGCCGCGCTCGGCGAGCAGTTGCCGCATCACCGGATCGATGCCGTCGCCGTCGTTCGCGCGCACCCCCGCGGAATGGAACGTCACGCGCGGGCCGCCGCGCGACGCGGTGTGCGACTTGAACAGCATTTCGGCTGCCGGGCTGCGGCAGACGTTCGCGTGACAGACGATCAGGATGTTGCGGAACATGGCGTCTCGAATCGGGTAACGGGGAACGGTGACGCGCGGGTTACGCGTTCGCGCGCGCGGCGCCCGCCACGCGGGCGGCGACGGCCTGACGCGAGCCCGGGCGACCGATCGGGTGGTACTCGATACCCTGCTCGCTCATCGCTTCCGGCTCGTACAGGTTGCGGCCGTCGAAGATCACCGGCGACTTCCACTGCCGGCCGAGCGCGATGAAATCCGGGCTCTTGAACGCCTTCCATTCGGTGACGATCACAAGCGCGTCGGCATCGCGCGCGGCCTGCGCCTCGTCGTCGACGAAGGTGAGGCGTTCGAGCCAGCTCGGGTGATCGGCGAGATCGAGCGCGAGCACGCGGCGCGCTTCCTGCTGCGCGACCGGATCGTATGCGGCGATGCGCGCACCGCGCGACAGCAGCTCGGCGATCAGCTCGCGGCTCGGCGCCTCGCGCATGTCGTCGGTGTTCGGCTTGAATGCCAGGCCCCAGATCGCGAACGTGCGGCCGGTCAGGTCCTCGCCGAAGCGCGCGACGATCTTGTCGGCGAGCACGCGCTTTTGCGTCGCGTTGACCGACGACACGGCCTTCAGGATCTGCAGCGACTGGCCATGCTCGTCGGCCGTGCGGATCAGCGCCTCGACGTCCTTCGGGAAGCACGAGCCGCCGTAGCCGCAGCCCGCATACAGGAAGTGGTAGCCGATGCGCGGATCGGAACCGATCCCGCGGCGCACGGCCTCGATGTCCGCGCCGAAGCGGTCGGCCAGGTTCGCGAGCTCGTTCATGAACGAGATGCGGGTCGCGAGCATCGCGTTCGCCGCGTATTTGGTGAATTCGGCCGAGCGCACGTCCATGTACAGCGTGCGTTCGTGGTTGCGGTTGAACGGCGCGTAGAGCTTCTTCATCAGTTCGCGCGCGCGCTCGCCCGGCACGTCGTCGTCGCAACCGATCACGATGCGGTCCGGCCGCGTGAAATCGTCGACCGCCGCGCCTTCCTTCAGGAATTCCGGATTCGACACGACCGAGAACATCTGGTCGTCGCCGCGCTTCGCGAGCTCCTCGGCGACCGCCGCGCGCACGCGCTCGGCCGTGCCGACCGGCACCGTCGACTTGTCGACGATCACCTTGAAGCCCTTCATGTAGCGGCCGATGTTGCGCGCCGCCGCGAGCACGTACTGCAGGTCGGCCGAGCCGTCCTCGTCGGGCGGCGTGCCGACCGCGATGAACTGCACGTCGCCGTGCGCGACCGCGGCCTCGATGTCGGTCGAGAAGCGCAGGCGGCCCGCCGCGCGGTTGCGCGCGATGACTTCCTTGAGGCCCGGCTCGTGGATCGGCACGCCGCCGTTGTTCAGGATGTCGATCTTCGCCTGATCGACGTCGAGACAGAACACGTCGTGCCCGATGTCGGCGAGACAGGCGCCGGTGACAAGTCCTACGTAACCGCTGCCGATGATAGTCAGATTCATGATGTGTCGGACCTCGTGACCAATGATTCGAAATTCGTAAAACCGGAACGCCTGCGCGGGCGCTGGGTCAATAAGCGTTGCTGCCGGTGAAGCCTTTCCAGAGCGTCAGGACGACGATCTTGATGTCGAGCCAGAACGACCAGTTCTGCATGTAGTACAGATCGAGCTTCACGCGTCCCATCATCTTCTCGATCTGATCGGTCTCGCCGCGAAAGCCGTTGATCTGCGCCCAGCCGGTGATGCCCGGCTTGATCCGGTAGCGGAACATGTAGCCCTTCACCAGATCCTTGTAGATGTCGTCGTGCGCGAGCGCATGCGGCCGCGGGCCGACGACCGACATCTCGCCCTTCAGCACGTTGATGAACTGCGGCAGCTCATCGAGGCTCGTGCGGCGCAGGAAGCGGCCGACCGGCGTCACGCGCGTGTCGTTCTTGGTCGCCTGCGTGACCTGCCCCGCGACTTCCTGATGCACCTTCATCGAGCGAAACTTGTAGATCTCGAACTCGTGCCCGTCGATGCCCTTGCGTTTCTGGCGGAAGAACACCGGCCCGCGCGACGTCAGCTTGATCAGGCACGCGATCAGCAGCATCAGCGGCGCCAGCGCCGTGAGCGCCGCCAGCGCGAACAGCCGGTCGAACACGAACTTCGGCAGGATCCGCACGTCGGTGATCGGCGACGCCGCGAGGTTGATCGCCGGCACGCCGAGCACCTCGACCACTTCCTGGTTGAAGAACGACAGCGTGCGCACGTCCGGAATGAAGCGGATATTCACGAAGTCGTGGCGGAACACCGTCACGATCTGATGAATCCGCCGCTCCTCCGTGATCGGCAGCGTGAGCCACAGCTCGCTGATCGCGCGGCTGCGCACCAGCCACACCAGCGATTCGAACTGCCGCTCGATGCGCACGTCGTCGAGCGCGACTTCGCCCGGCACTTCGCTTTCGTCGTAGACGCACACCGGGTTGAAGCCCGCTTCCGGGCGCGCCCGCATCTGCGCGATCAGCCGCCGCGCGGCCGGCGTACCGCCGACGATCGCGACCGCCTTCAGGTTGTAGCCGCCGCGCCGCAGTTGTCGCAGCACGACGTGCACGCAGGCCTTCGAGCCGGCCAGCAGCGCCATCGTCACGAGCGCCCAGTAACCGAGCCACAGCCGTGACAGATCGCCCGACTGGTGAAAGCTGAAACTCATCAGGATGCCCGCGAGCTCGACCACCAGCCACGCGAACGCGACACGCCCCACCAGCCCGACGAGACGCTTGCCGCGCCACGATTGATAGATGCCCATCGCCGGAAAGAACACGACGACCAGCAAGCAGTCGAACAACACCGTCGTGCGCTGCAGATCGTTGAGCCAGATGCTGCCGCCGTGCAGCGCGGCGGCGATCAACGCCCCCACCACGACCATCGCGATATCGATGACTCTCGCCAGCACGCTCAACATGTTCGCTTCCTCTTTGAACAGGCGTTTGCCGAACAGCTCCTCGTGCAGCCCGTGCCGCACATTCGATTCAAACGTTGCATGACGCTATTGAAGCGGTAAGAAAATTCATCCTCAAGCGCACAAGTATTTCGAAAAATAATCGGAAATTCTTGCCGCGATATTCTTGAATTAAATCGGCACCTTTTCCCGAATCGAGCCCGAATCGGGGCATTTTTTGAAAACTTTACGGTTCTCGCCGAGCCTTTGCGGCAAGGCATGCGCGCGCGATTCGCGGAATTATTTTTTATTTTTTCTTTGCGCCGGATGTCATCGCGGAAAATTTTCCCGGATATGCGCGCGACGAACGTGCACGACGAATATCGTGCAAGGCGCGCGGTTTTATTGTCGATTTACTTCATGCTACAAACAGGCACTGACTTCAATCGAGGAGAGTGTCATCATGAATGCTCCGGCCGTGGTAGCCGATACGCGCCCATCTTCTTCCGCCGCAACCGACGCCGGTACGCGCGTCGCGGTGCAGCCGGTGATTCTCGCCGGCGGTTCGGGCACGCGTCTGTGGCCGATGTCGCGCGAACACTATCCGAAGCAGCTGATCGGCCTGCTCGGCGATCATTCGCTGCTGCAATCCACCGCGCTGAGGCTCGACGGCCTCTCGACCGGTCATCCGCTGAACGACGACGTGCTGATCGTGTGCGGCGAGGATCACCGCTTCACGACCGCCGAGCAACTGCGCCTGACCGGCAAGCGTGCTTCGATCATGCTCGAGCCGCTCGGCCGCGACACCGCGCCCGCCCTGACGCTCGCCGCGCTGCGCATCGTCGCCGGCGGCAGCGATGCCGTGATGACCGTGATGCCGGCCGACCACGCGGTGGCCGACCAGCCGCGCTTTCATGCGGCGGTCGCGGCCGGCGTGCACTGCGCGGCGCAAGGCAAGATCGCGACGATGGGCATCGTGCCGGGCCGCGCCGAAACGGGCTACGGCTACATCCGCGTCGGCGCGCCGCTCGGCGACGCCGGCACCGGCGACCTCGACGTGCGCCGTCTCGACCGCTTCGTCGAGAAGCCGCATCTCGAGCTCGCGCAGCAGTACGTCGCGTCCGGCGAATACTGGTGGAACAGCGGCATCTTCATCGTGCGCGCATCGGTGTGGCTCAACGCGATCCGCCAGCTCGAACCCGAGATCTACGCAGCCTGCGAGCAGGCCGTCGCCAACGGCAAGGAAGACGGCGACTTCTTCCGCGTCGATCGCGACGCGTTCGCCGCATCGCCGTCGAACTCGATCGACTATGCGGTGATGGAGCCGCTCGCGAACCTGCCGCAGCTGTGCGAAAGCGTGGTCGTGCCGCTCGACGCGGGCTGGTCCGACGTCGGCTCGTGGGACGCGATCTGGCAGATCCTGCCGAAGGACGATGCCGAGAACGTCGGCCGCGGCCACGTGCTGTTCGAAGACGCCACGTCGACTTTCGCGCATTCGGAAAGCCGGCTCGTCGCGTGCGTCGGCACGCAGAATCTGGTCGTCGTCGAAACGCCCGACGCCGTGCTCGTCGCCGACAAGTCCCGCGTGCAGGACGTGAAGAAAATCGTCGGGCGCATCAAGGCCGCACGCGGCGCGGAAGCGACCGATCACCGCAAGGTCCACCGTCCGTGGGGCCATTACGACTCGGTCGACATGGGCGAGCGCTTCCAGGTGAAGCGCATCGTCGTGAAGCCGGGCGCGCGACTGTCGCTGCAGATGCACCACCACCGCGCCGAACACTGGATCGTCGTGCGCGGCACCGCGCGCATCACGCGCGGCGAGGAAACCTTCCTGCTGTCCGAGAACGAATCGACGTACATCCCGCTCGGCGTGTCGCACCGTCTCGAGAACCCGGGCAAGATGCCGCTCGAGCTGATCGAAGTGCAGTCGGGCGCGTATCTCGGCGAGGACGACATCGTCCGCTACGACGATACCTACGGACGCCAGTGACGCAGCGGATGCCGGGCGCGCCGTGTCGACGGTGCGCCCCGCATCACGCGGATGGAGGAGACAAAAAAATGCGCGGGCGCCGTGACACACGACGACCCGCGCGTTTTCGTTCGGACGACGATCAACCTACCCGATACGCATACTCGCGGCGCTCCGACTGCACCGGATCGTTGCGGCCCTCGGACAGCACGCCCGCGCGACGCTCGGCGATGAAGCGCTTGATGTCCGACTCCGCACGCGCCAGCGCGGACAGGCCGGCCAGCACTTCGCTTTGCGGCACGCGCACCGGTTCGTCGCTCGCACCATGGCGATCGATCCATTGGCGCGCCCAGTCGAGCGCGTACTGCTCCGCGGCTTCCGCGTCGGTGAAGCGCGGGCCGATCAGGCCCGAGCGCTCGACGCGCCGGTCGTCCTGCATGATCTCGGCCCACGCGCGGTACATCAGGTTCTGCACCGGCTGCGCGCTGCCATAGATCGTATAGCCGCGATACTCGTCGACTTGCGGCTCGGCCGCGGCGAAGCTCGTCGCGCCCGCCCGCCCGCGACGCAGCCCGGCAGGCTGCGCGCCGGGCACAGCGAACGACGCGCCGGACGATTGGTCCGCACCGGTGCTCGGCCTCGCGGCCACCGTCGCGCCCTCGCCATCCCAAACGTTTGCCTGCGCGACCGGCAATTGCCACGACTCGGGGTTCTGCCAGAACACGCCGCGCAGACGATCGTTGTCGGGCACCGGCTCGGCACGGCACGCGGGTGCCGAGGGCACGGGCGGCGGCGGCACATACGCGAACGTACGCCCGCTGAATTGAGTCAGCATGTCGATCATCTGCAACAGCGTGCCGTTCGCGAGCCACTCTTCGTAGCGGCGACGGCACGTCGGCCCGGACGGATAGCGCCCGGGCAATTTCGACCATGCTTCACCGGTCGTCAGGATCCACAGGACCGCGTTGGCGACAACGCGCGGTTCTGCACGTGGGCGGCCTCGACGGTTCAGCCGGATGGGTTCATCGGCGATCAGCGTTGAAAGACGAACCCACTCTTCATCGTTAAGCTCATCGAAGAACATAGTAGATCTCTCCACGCAGCCAGGCCGGGCTGCGATTGTCGGCGCCGTCGTCACGCATCGCGTGACGGGGCGGCCCGGTTGCACATTATGGTTATCCGAATGTTGTGCATGCCGGCGCGACACCGCACGTTCGCGGTGCCGCCATTCCCGGCAATGGCGCACAAATCACGGTCTCACTCCAATGTGGGAATTTTTGTGCACGAAGCATACCATCCTCAGGGTTTCTCTCAATATGACAATGACTTAATGTTACGTACTGAAACAACCTGCCATGGATGCGCAAACCATTTACGCTTGAATTTTTTTACGCGATCTTTATGCGTGAGGCTGGGAAGCCCCGTCTGGCGGGGCTCTGCGGGGTGCGCCCGACGCGCGGCCGGCGGCGCTTCCCGGCTGTTCCGACCCTGCGCCGTAACAATCGCGGAGATTGCCGCCTAAAATCGGTAAATCAGGGAAAATTTCGTAACAAGATATTCACGGATCGGTAAATCGTTCAAATACCGCTGAACCGAATTATCTCCGTGCACAATCTTTTTATTGTTTACCTGCGAGTAATGAAAGCGACCTGACGTGCAATGCACATTGTTTCCCGGCATGCAAGCGCGCACGGGCTTGTTACATCCTCGGAGTGAAGGGCAGTCGGTCGCGCGATAGAGCGGGTGGAAGCGTCGAAACGATGCGCGCGACCGTAGATCAGCGCAGATCGCCGGCGAGCGACGCGGCCACGTCCGCGTCCAATGGTTGCGGCGGCATCGAATAGGCCGGGTGGTCGCAGCCGATCGACAGCGTCGCGCCGTCCTTGAGCGCCGCGCGCATCGGCGCGCTCAATTCGAAGCGCACGAAATGCACGGCCGAGGTCTTCTCCGCGTTGTCGCGATCGAGATCCTCGTCGGCGATCGCATACACCGCGGGATGCCCGTCGACCTGCAGGTACACGCGATCCTCGACGCCGATCAGCCGCGCGAGCGCCGCCCGCCGTTCGGCCTCGTGCTCGTATTCGATCTGCAGCGTCGCCTTCAGGTTGGTGCCGTCGGGCACGAGCGGCAGATAGGCTTCCAGTTCGCCTTCGATGCCCGCCTCGTCGAAGATCTTCTCGATGTGCAGCATCTCCTGGATCTGATAGCGGATCGTGGTCTCGTCCTCGAACAGCAGGCGCAGATGGTTGCCGAGCGCCACCGCGCGGCGGCGCTTGTACGCGACGAGCCGCGCGTGTTCGGCCTTGCGGATCTTCGCGTACGCTTCGAGCGTGAGCAGCGAGTCGCGGGTCAGCGTCATGGGATGTCCTCGGATGGGAGTCGATGGGTTCGCCGCGCGGCCGCCGCCTCAGATGCCGTACGCGCGGCGCAGCAGCGTCAGCGGATGCGCGAGCGGCGCGGCCGGCAGCCCCTTCTCGTCGATGCCCTGCACGATGTGATGGCCGGCGAGCGCGCAGTCCGACGACACGAAGTCCGGCTGCGGCTCGGCCATTGCCTTGAACACGGGCGCGCCGATCCGCATCGCATCCGCATGGAAGCCCTTCTTCACGCCGAACGTGCCCGCGTGCCCCGAACAGCGCTCCACCACATTCACGCGCGTATCGGGCACGAGCGACAGCGTGTCGGCCGTCTTGCGGCCGATGTTCTGCACGCGCGCGTGGCACGGCACGTGATATGACACGGTGCCGAGGCCCTGCTTGAAATCGGTCTTCAGCAAACCGTCGCGATGCCGCGCGATCACGTATTCGAACGGATCCCAGAATGCGTCGGCCACCGCGCGCACGGCTTCGTCGTCGGGGAACATCAGCGGCAGTTCGCTCTTGTACATCAGCACGCAGCTCGGGATCGCGCCGATCAGCGCGTAGCCGTCGCGCGCATAGCGCTCGAGCACCGGCATGTTCACGGCCTTCTTCGCGGCGACGCCCGCGAGATTGCCCTGCTCGAGCAGCGGCATGCCGCAGCAGGCTTCGCGCGTGACGAGCTCGTACGGGATCTCGTTGTGCGCGAGGATCGCGAGCAGGTCGTGGCCGATGCCCGGCTCGTTGAAGTTTACGTAGCACGTCGCGTAGATCGCGACCTTGCCGGGCGTGCGCTCGCCGTCGCGCACCGGCGGGCCGTCCGAGCGCTTCGCGGTGCGCCGGAACTTGCGCGGCGCAAACTCCGGCAGCCACGCGTCGCGATCGACGCCGAGCACCGCTTCGAGCGCGTGCCGCGCGGGCGGCGTGCGGTTCACCGCGTTCACCGCCTGCGTGACGATCGGAATGCCGGCGAAATGGCCAAGCGCGTCGGTGTTCGACAGCACCTTGTCGCGCAGCGGCGCTTCGCCGCGCTGGTAGCGCGCGGCCTTCCCGCGCAGCATCAGGTGCGGGAAGTCGACGTTCCACGCGTGCGGCGGCACGTACGGACATTTCGTCATGTAGCAGAGATCGCACAGGTAGCACTGGTCGACGACCTTGCCGAACGCCGCCTTCGGCACTTCGTCGATGGTGCCCGTCGGGGTGTCGTCGACGAGATCGAACAGCGTGGGGAATGCGCCGCACAGCGACACGCAGCGCCGGCACCCCGCGCAGATGTCGAACACGCGCGTCATTTCCGCATCGATCGCGGCCTGGTCGTAGAACGCTTCGGACTGCCAGTCGAGCGGATGCCGGGTCGGGGCTTCGAGGCTACCTTCCTTGTGGGGCATGGGGCGCTCCAGCGTGGCGCGCATGCGCGCGGACGCGCCGCCCGCGCGGTGCGGGCAGCGATCGACGCACGGCCGCCGGCCGGCGAAATTTTCCGACCGGGCCGTGCGGCCTTGCAGGGGCCGCGTCAGTCGACGAGTGCGTCCAGCGCCTTCGTATAGCGGTTCGCGTGGCTGCGTTCGGCCTTCGCGAGCGTCTCGAACCAGTTCGCGATTTCGTCGAAGCCTTCTTCGCGTGCCGCCTTCGCCATGCCCGGATACATGTCGGTGTATTCGTGCGTCTCGCCGGCGATCGCCGATTCGAGGTTCAGCCGCGACGAGCCGAACGGCAAACCCGTCGCGGGATCGCCGACTGCTTCGAGATATTCGAGGTGGCCGTGCGCATGGCCGGTTTCGCCTTCGGCGGTCGAGCGGAACAGCGCGGCGATGTCGTTCTGGCCTTCGACGTCAGCCTTCGAAGCGAAATACAGATAGCGCCGGTTCGCTTGCGATTCGCCCGCGAATGCGGCCTTCAGGTTCTCTTCGGTTTTGCTGCCCTTGAGTTGAGCCATTTGCGCCTCCGTTCGAGTCGGCGCAGCCGCGTGCGAAGCCGGGCCGATGATGTATGTAGGGCACGATGCGTGCATGATGGCGCACGCATCGTGCCTTTTAATCTAGCCGCTCACGATCGCATCCCCCAATAGGCTTTTTCAATGCTGGCGATAGTGCGCCGACGGAATTGGGGACGGTTTCGGTCCCCGCTCCGGCGGCGCTTGCCGTGCGTCATGCGTCCGTCGCCCGCTTGAGCAGCAATTCCCTTTCGCGCTCGTTGCGGGTCAATTCCGCCGCGCGACGGAACTCGACCTTCGCCTCGTCCGTGCGGCCGAGTTTCGCGAGCAGATCGCCGCGCACGCTCGGCAGCCAGTGATAGCGCGCGAGCGCCGGATCGTCGCGCAGCACGTCGACGATTTCCAGCGCCGCGGCGGGCCCGAACGCCATCCCCACCGCCACCGCGCGGTTCAGCTCGACGACCGGCGACGGCGCGACTTCGGCGAGCGCGTCGTACAGCGCAACGATCTGCGCCCAGTCCGTTTCCGACGCGTGCCGCGCGCGTGCATGGCACGCAGCCAGCGCGGCCTGCAGCGCATACGGGCCGCGCACGCCGCCGAGCTTGGTCGCCCGCTCGAGCGCCGCGAGGCCGCGCCGGATCAGCAGCGGATCCCAGCGGCTGCGGTCCTGGTCGAGCAGCAGCACGGGCCGCCCCTGCGCATCGGTGCGTGCATGCATGCGCGACGCCTGCAGCTCCATCAGCGCGACCAGCCCGAGCACTTCGCTTTCGTCCGGCACGAGCCCGGCCAGCACGCGGCCGAGCCGCAGCGCCTCGTCGCACAACGCCGGACGCGTCCAGTCGTCGCCGGCGGTCGCCGCATGGCCTTCGTTGAACACGAGGTAGATCACTTCGAGCACCGACGCGAGCCGTGCGGGCCGCGCGGCGGCGGACGGCACCTCGAACGGCACGTGCGCCGCCGCCAGCGTGCGCTTCGCGCGGACGATGCGCTGCGCGATCGTCGGCTCGGGCGCCAGGAACGCACGCGCGATCTCGCTCGTGGTCAGCCCGCCGAGCAGCCGTAGCGTGAGCGCGACGCGCGCATCGGTCGACAGCACCGGATGGCACGACGTGAAGATCAGCCGCAGCAGATCGTCGCCGATGTCGTCGTCGCTCGCGTCGGCGAGTGCCTCCGCGATGTCGGGCACGACGTGCGCTTCGAGCGCGTCCATTTCATGCCCGAGCTGATCGCGCTTCGCCGCATGCAGCGACTCCTGCCGGACCCGGTCGAGCGCGCGCCGCTTCACGGCCGTCATCAGCCAAGCGGCCGGATTGTCGGGCACGCCGTCGACGGGCCAGTGCTCGAGCGCCGCGACGAGCGTGTCCTGCGCGAGTTCCTCGGCCACGCCGACGTCGCGCACCACGCGTGCGGCGCGGGCAATGATCTTGGGCGCCTCGATTCGCCAGACGGCCTCGATCGCACGGTGGGTCGCCTCGAGCGTCACGACGCCGGCTCCTGCCCGGCCGCGGCCTGCTCCACGAATACCAGCCCCCATTCGTGGCCGTCCGGATCGGCGAAATCGTGGCTGTACATGCCCGGGTACTCCTGCGCCTGCCGCGGCACGGTGCCACCGGCCGCCCGCGCCTTCGCGACCACCGCGTCGACCTCGGCACGGCTGTCGCACGACAGGCACGGCAGTACCTGCACGTGCGTCGCCGGTTCGACGATGGTCTTGCCGGTGAAGGTCTGGAAGAACGGCCGCACCAGCAGCATCACGAAGATCGCGTCGCTGATCCGGATGCAGGCGCCCTGCTCGGTCGTGTAGGCCGGCACGACCTCGAAGCCGAGCGCGACGTAGAACGCCGTCGCGCGCGGCAGGTCGGCCACCGGCAGGTTGATGAAGATCGTTTTGTGCATGAAGCTCGCTCCCGGCGACGGTGGATTCAGACGGCCTGGCCGCGTCCGACCTGGAGTTCGCGGAACCGCTCGACCGCGTCGCTGGGCGTCAGATCGTCGAGCTCGAACAGCGGACGCACCTCGATCTCGCAGTCCATTTCCGCGCCGAACGGCGCGGGGAACCGGCGCGTCCATTCGAGCGCCTCGTCGCGCGAGCGCACCTGGATCAGCGTATAGCCGGCAATCAGTTCCTTCGTCTCCGCGAACGGACCGTCGATCACCGTGCCCTTGCCGCCCGTGTACCGCACGCGCCAGCCCCGCGCGCTCGGCCGCAGGCCGTTCGCATCGAGCAGCACGCCGGCCTTGGCCAGTTCCTCGTGATAGACCGTCATCGCCTCGACCAGCCGGTTGTCCGGCAATGCGTCGGATTCGCTGACGGCATTCGCCCGGATCATGATCATGAATCGCATCGTTCACTCCTTGTCGTCGGTGGAAAAGCGGCGTCCGTTCATCGGCGCCTTATCCGGACGACGGGCGACAGGCTGCCGGATCGACGTGCCGCACGACGAGCGCGGGTAAACACCAGGCACGGCCGTTACAGTCACAGGAAGCACGGGCCGACCTTGCGCACTTCGACCGTGCACCATTGTGCCGCCGGGCACTGCCGTGCGATCTCGATCGCTTCGTCGCGCGTGTCGACGTCGACGATGAAGAAGCCGCCGACCATTTCCTTCGCCTCGGCGAACGGGCCGTCGACGAGGCGCGTCTCCCCGTCGCGCACCTCGACGCGCGTCGCGCGTTCCGAGCGCTCCAGCGACTCGACGCCGCGCAGCACGCCACGCGCTTTCAGCGTCTCGGCGAAATCGACCATTCGCGCGTAAAGCGCCTGCCCGTCTTCGAGCGTGCGTTCGGCGCGCTGGCCGGTCGGTTCGACAATCAACAGCATGTAGGACATGGAAATCTCCTGTTGGGGGCCGTGCGCGGAAGCGTGCGGATCGCAGGCCGGAATGACACGTCAGGTGCGAAGCGTAACAGCCCCGGCCGGCCTTGCCGTCATCGTTGGCCATTCGGCACTGGCCTGATGGCCAATTCGATCGCGGCACGCGATTTTGCCGTCAAGATGCGTCCCGAACCTTCGAATTTTCTTCCTGTGTGCCACGCCATGTCACTCCTGCCGTCATCGCTCGCGCTTGCCGCCTTTCTTGTTCTCTCCGTTCCGCCCGCCACCGCCGCGCTGCCGGTGAGCACGGGCTGCGGCGGCGCCACCACCGCGATCGCCGACATCCGGCATCCCGCGGGCCGCTCGCCGCTGGCCGGGCACACCACGTCGATCGAAGCAGTCGTCACCGCGGCGTTCGGCGGCCCCGATGGCTTCGGCGGATTCTTCGTCCAGCAGGCGGACGCGCAGCGGCGACACCGGCCGGGCGTGCCGGAAGGCCTGTTCGTATATGCGCCGCATGCGCATGTGCAGCCGGGCGAGCGCGTGCACATCACCGGCAGGATCGAACAGAAATACGGCCGGACGCAACTCGCGTTGGCGGGCCGCGTGGCCGTCTGCGCACGCGGGCAGAGCGTCACGCCGGCCGCGCTGATGCTGCCGGTCGATAGTGACGCCGTATTCGCCGCGCATGAAGGCATGCGCGTGCGCTTTCCGCAAACGCTGACGGTCAGCGATACTTACGAACTCGGCCGCTACGGCAGCATCGTGCTCAGCCACGGCCGCCTGTACATGCCGACTCACGTGGCGCCGCCGGCCGAAGCCGCTGCGCACGCGGCGGCCAATGCACGCAACCGCATCGTGCTCGACGACGGTTCGAGCCGCGTGAACCCTGCAACCGCCCGCTATCCGCCGCCTGCGCTGAGCGCCGCCAACACGCTGCGCGCGGGCTACACGGTGCGCGGCATCGAAGGTGTGCTCGAACTGCGCTACGGCACGTGGCGATTGCAGCCCGTATCGTCCTCGCCACCCACCTTCGAGGCCGCGTCGAATCCGCGGGCCGATGCGCCCGCACGGCATCCGCAAGCCGACGTGCGGGTCGCGTCGTTCAACGTATTCAACTACTTCAACGGCGACGGCGCGGGCGGCGGCTTCGGCGATCCGTCCGGCCGTGGCGCGAAAACCCCCGCCGCCTTCGCGCGGCAGGAAGCGAAGCTCGTGGCCGCGCTGCGTGCCCTGCGCGCCGACGTGATCGGCCTGATGGAAATCGCGAACAACGGGCACGGCCCGGCGAGCGCCGTGCAGCGGCTCGCGGCCCGGCTCGGCGGCGGCTGGCGCGCGGTCGACCCCGGCACCGCACGGCTCGGGCGCGATGCGATCGCGGTCGCGCTGTTGTATGACAGCCGGACGATCGAGCCCGTCGGGCGCGCCGCGACCGTCGCGCTCGACGGCCGGAATCGCCCGCCGCTCGCGCAGACGTTCCGTCGCGTCGACGGCACCCGCGCGTTCACGGTCGCGGTCAACCACCTGAAGTCGAAGAATTGCCCGCACGCCACCGGCCCGGATCTCGACCAGTCGGACGGCCAGGGCTGCTGGAATGCAACGCGCACGCGCGCAGCCGAACGCGTCGCCGGCTGGCTTGCGACGTCGCCGACCGGCGCCGCGGCCGACGGCGTGCTGCTGATCGGCGATCTGAACAGCTATGCGAAGGAAGACCCGCTGCGCGCGCTCGAATCGCGCGGCTACACCAACCTCGTCGCCCGCTTCGTCGGCAATGCCGGCTACACGTATGTATTCCACGGCGAAGCGGGCAACCTCGACCACGCACTCGCGACGCCGCCGCTCGCCGCCCGCGTGAAAGCCGTGCACACGTGGCACATCAATGCAGATGAACCGATTGCACTCCAAGCCGTGCCCGATTACAAAACCCCGGCGCAACAGGCCGCCTATTACGCGCCCGATGCATACCGTTCGTCGGATCATGATCCCGTCGTCATCGACGTTGCGCTGGAGGAAGGCGCCACCTGAAGCAGGGCGGGCACAAACCCTGCTCCACCAAAGCATGGCGAGTAGTGCAATTGCATCAACAGAACGCATGCAACGGCACTATTTACCTGACAGGCCGGGCGACGCCATATTTACCGGGCTTTTCACGCCCGGCAATGGTTTTCTTTATGTCGCTTCGCTCGATCTCGAAATTTTTTCAACCGCTGTCCGGCCCCACTCGCGGGGCTTCCAAGGGATCTTGCCGACGAATTGAAAATTTGTCTCGAAACTCAATTGGCTGATTTGAATCACACAGGTTGCTGGGATTCGTCTTATCTTAAAATTGGCCTGTAAATCAAATCGAAGGAGGATAAACACCATGGCGCTCACCGACTCGATCGAACACAAGCTGGATCGCGGCCTGTCCGAAATCCGTCGCACCGGCCGGCGTGTCGGACGCACGACGCGCTCGGCTGCCCACGACCTGCATGCGGATGTGACCGACGATCTGCGCGGGCTGGTCGACGAACTGGAAGACCTGCTGAAGAACGATGGCGACGGCGATATCGCCGCGTTGCGCAAGCGGGTGCAGGCGCGGCTCGACGAAGCGCGCAGCACGCTCGACTACGCGTCGGGCACCGCGGCCGCCCGGCTGCGCGAATCCGCCGAACGCGTGTCGCAAGCCGTGCACGACAACCCGTGGCAGACCGCGGGCGTCGTCGCGGGCCTCGCGTTCGTCGCCGGCCTGCTCCTTTCTTCCCGCCGTTGAACGGGGCCGGCCGCCCCGCTGCACGCACCCGGACCGTCCGTCCTCAACCCGACAACGAAGGAGAATCGCCATGCAGAAATCCCTCGCCCTGAAAGCCGCCACCGCCGTCGTGGTCGGCAGTCTCGCCCTTGCCGGTTGCACCATGACGTCCGACAAACCCGACAACGCAGCAGCCAGCGCGTCGAAACGCCAGTCGATCGACGCGAGCGTGAATGCGACACTGTCGCGCCTCTATTCGACGGTGCCGGGCTCGCGTGAGCTCGTCGCGAAGTCGCGCGGCGTGCTCGTGTTCCCGAACGTGCTGCAAGCCGGCCTGATCGTCGGCGGCCAGTCCGGCAACGGCGCACTGCGCGTCGGCGGCAACACCGTCGGCTACTACAACACGTCGTCGCTGTCGGTCGGCCTGCAGGCCGGCGCGCAATCGAAGGCGATCGTGTTCCTGTTCATGACGCAGGATGCGCTCGACTCGTTCCGTAAGTCCGAAGGCTGGTCGGCCGGTGCCGATGCGTCCGTCGCGGTCGTGAAGGTCGGCGCGAACGGCGCGGTCGATTCCAACACGGCCACCGCACCGGTCCAGGTGCTGGTGCTGACCAACGCCGGCCTGATGGGCGACTTGTCGGTGAACGGCACCAAGATCACCCGGCTCCACATCTGACGATCCGGCGCGGCACCGCCGCGCCCCTTCCGCCAACGCCGCGGCTTCGCCCGCGGCGTTTTCGCGTGCGCCGCGCGCAGCGGCTATGATGGCGACACCTTTGCGGGCATACTGCCGGTCGGGCCGCCCGCAGCGTGCTTCGCCGCGAACCCGTGACGTTCGCGAGCCGATCGCGCCCGAAGCGACGAGATTCAATCAAACCAGGCATCAATGCGCGAACCATCCATGGATAGCGGACACGATCACCAAAAATTCTTCTATTTCCTGCTGTTCGCGGTCACCGTCGGACTGTGCTGGATACTCGCGCCGTTCTCCGGCGCCGTCTTCTGGGGCACCATTCTCGCGATCCTGTTCCAGCCGGTGCAGCGCTGGCTCGCCGCGCGTTTCGGCAAGCGGCGCAATCTCGCCGCGCTCGTGTCGATGTCGCTGATCATCCTGATCGTGATCCTGCCGCTCGTGTTCGTCACGGCGACGCTCGTGCAGGAAATCGCGTACGTGTACCAGGAACTGAAGGACGCACAGCCGAATTATTCGCGGTACTTCCACGACATCATTCACGCGCTGCCGACGTCGATCCAGAACCTGCTGCAGAAATACGGGCTGTCCAACATCCCCGGCATCCAGAAGAAGCTGACCGACGGCGCCGCGCAGATCAGCCAGTTCGCGGCCACCCAGGCGCTCAGCATCGGCCAGAACACGTTCCAGTTCGTCGTCAGCTTCGGCGTGATGCTGTACATGCTGTTCTTCCTGCTGCGCGACGGCGGCGAGATCGGCCGCCGCGTGCGCCGCTCGATACCGCTCGACGAAGAGCACAAGAACCTGCTGCTCGCGAAGTTCACAACCGTTGTGCGCGCAACCGTGAAAGGCAATATCGCGGTCGCGCTCGTGCAGGGCGCGCTCGGCGGCCTGATCTTCTGGATCCTCGGAATCGAGGGCGTCGTGCTGTGGGGCGCGCTGATGGCGTTCCTGTCGCTGCTGCCGGCGATCGGCGCGAGCCTCGTGTGGATACCCGCCGCGCTCTACTTCCTCGCGATCGGCGCGATCTGGAAATGCGTGATCCTCGTCGCGTTCTGCGTCGGCGTGATCGGCCTCGTCGACAACCTGCTGCGCCCGATCCTCGTCGGCAAGGACACGAAGATGCCCGACTGGGTCGTGCTGATCTCGACGCTCGGCGGGATGGCGCTGTTCGGGATCAACGGCTTCGTGATCGGACCGCTCGTCGCCGCGTTGTTCATGGCAAGCTGGGACATCTACGCACGCTCCGAACAGGGGGAATGACGCCGCGCGTCACGGATGACGAATCCTGATCACGACGGGCGCCACGGCGCCCGTTTGCATTTCCGGCGCGGCCACCGTCATCACGCCGCCATGCGGGCCAATGCGATGAGCTCGCCCCGATACGAGCGGCACGCTTCGATCGTCGCGTGCATCGCGCCAGGTCGCGCGAATCTCCGCTCCCGCCGACTGCACCAGCGGCTCGCCGTCCGGCCTCACGAGCGCCACGTGCGCACCCGGCAGGTGCCGACCGTGCGCATCGAACCGGAGCGTCACCGCCGTCGCGGTGTCCGCCGCTTCGATCGACGGCGCGTCGAATGTCACGTCGTACAGATCGACGAGCGCACCGGTGAATCGCACGATGCCATCCGCATGCGCGTGCCCGGCCGCGCCGGCACCCGACATCGCGCACGCGATGCCGATCCCCACTGCGACGATCCGCAGCCTGTCGCACCTGCGCCGCATCGTTCGATCGCGCATCACCGCCGATGCCGCGTGCGTTGCCTTCGTTCGCATGTTTCCCGCCCGTCTCGCCACGCCAATGAAAACGGCGGCGTGACACGCACGTCACGCCGCCGTTAGCTGGCGAATACTGTCAGGAGAGCGACCGAAACGATCGATGGGACACGTCCTAAATCGATGCACGGCGGTTCGAACTCAATGCGCGCCGCCGCTGCCGTTCACGCGCCCGGATCGACGCGCAGCACGAGCTTGCCGCGATGGTCGCCGTCGAACAGGCGATTGAGCACGTCGGGGGCGTTTTCGAGCCCGTCGGCCACGGTTTCCTCGGCCTTGAGACGGCCGTCGCGCAGCCAGCCGGCGAGCGTCTGCACCGCTTCGCGGCTCTTGCGGTAGTCGAGGATCAGGAAGCCGCGCATCGTGATGCGCTTCGAGATCAGCACGCCGACGTCGTCCGCCGCGCGGCCGCTGTTGTAGTTCGAGATCACGCCGCACAGTGCGACGCGCCCGCCGATCACCATCCGCGACAGCACCGCGCGCATCACTTCGCCGCCGACGTTCTCGAAGTTCACGTGCACGCCGTCCGGCGTCGCCGCCTTCAGCTGCTCACGGAAATCGTCGGCCTTGTAGTCGACGGCCGCGTCGAAGCCGAGCGTCTCGGTCAGGTAGCGGCACTTGTCCGCGCCGCCCGCGATGCCGACCACCCGCGCGCCGTGGATCTTGCCGATCTGGCCGGCGATCGAGCCGACCGAGCCGGCCGCCGCCGACACGACGAGCGTCTCGCCGGGCTGCACCGGCGCGATGTCGGTCAGCCCGTAGTACGCGGTCAGGCCGCTCATCCCGCACGCGCCGAGCAGCGTCGGCAGCGGCAGGCCCGACTGCGCGGGCAGCTTCACGAGCTGCGCGGCCTGGTCGGCCGCGACGACCGCATAGTCCTGCCAGCCGACGAGCCCCTGCACGAGGTCGCCTTCCGCGAAACCCGCGTGGCGCGACGCGACCACGCGCCCGATGCCGAGCGCGCGCATCACCTCGCCGATCGCGACGGGCGGCAGGTATTGCGGCACGTCGCTCATCCATACGCGGTTGGTCGGATCCATCGACAGATACAGCACGCGCACGAGCACTTCGCCGTCGGCGAGCGCCGGCACGGGGGTTTCGACGAGCGAAAAGTGTTCGCGGCCGACCCGCCCTTCCGGGCGCGTTTTCAGCAGCAGCTGGCGGTTCACGGGTGTCGACACGATGTTCTCCTCCGGGTGGTGTTATCGATTGCGCGTCAGACCGCGCACATGCCGCCGTCGATCACGAGTTCGGCGGCCGTCACGAAGCGGCTTTCGTCCGACGCCAGATAGACGGCCGCATGCGCGACGTCATCCGGATCGCCGAGCCGGCGCAACGGAATGCCGCGCGCGAGCTTGCGCGTCGCATCGCGTTCGCCGAGCGACTGGAACAGCGGCTCGACGATCCCCGTGCGAATGAACGCCGGGTGAATCGAGTTGCAGCGCACGTCGAGCTCGCGGCGCGCGCAATCGATCGCGACCGACTTCGTCAGCGACGCGACCGCGGCCTTCGACGCGTTGTACGCGGTGAATTCCGGCTCGACCTTGAACGCGGCCACCGACGAGATGTTGATGATCGACGCCGGCCGGCTCGCGCCGAGGTACGGCAGCGCATGCTTGCAGCCGAGCACGATGCTCTCGACGTTGATCGCCATCACGCGCCGCCACTCGTCGATCTCGATCTGCGCAGGCGTGCCGATCGACCCGACGCCCGCATTGTTGACGAGCACCGACAAGCCGCCCATCGCTTCGTTCGCCTGCGCGAGCAGCGCCTGCCAGTGTCCCTCGTCGCGCACGTCCTGCGTGGCCGCGAACGCGACAGGCGCCGCGTGCCCTGCATTGAGTTCGTGCGCGAAGGCGTCGAGCACGGCCGCGTCGGCGATGTCGGTCAGGAACACGCGCGCGCCCTGCTCGACCATGCGGCGCGCGATCGCGCGTCCGAGGCCGCCGGCGGCGCCCGTGATGTACGCGCACTTGCCTGCGAGGCGCGAGGAAACGACTGTCATGGGACCTGCTCCTATCGTGAATCGTCGTGGCGGACCGGTGCCGCGACGGCGGTTGCCGTGCGCCGGCCGACGGCCGCGCGGTTTGCGCGAGTATAGCGAGCCGGTCGCACCGCGCCGAACCCATCGGGCAGGCCGCCGCTGCACGCCCCGATCGAACGAACGCCAGCGTACGCGATTGCCGCCAATCGATGAAATGAATATTCGTAATGCCCAGTCATAGATGCGGCTGATGGCCTTCGCAGCCGCGGCCGCAGCCGGTGCAACGCGCGGGCGCAGGCGCAACGCGGCCGATTACCGCGAATACCGATGCGACGAAGGCCGCACGCGGGCGTTTGCCGATGACAGGGAACGAATGAAACGAGGAAGAAGGCGCGGGCAGCGCCGCGGCCACGACCGCATCCGGCACCGAGGCATCGATGCCCCGGAACCACCCGCCGTCAGAACCCGTCGCCGGACGCGCGCATGAACGCGCAGACTTGCGGGGAATGCGTGTCGATCATCTGCTGGAACGGTGCGCGATTGCCGTACGCGATGCCGGACACGAGCAGCAGGCAGACGGCCGCGACGCGCGGCGAGGACGAGCGCTTGTGCGCGTGGGCGTACGCGCGCAGGAACACGAGCGCGACCAGCGCGCCGAGCAGCCAGCCGACGACGACTTCGGGAATCGTGTGCGAATGGTCGAACACGCGCGCGACGGCCGTCACCGCGCCGACGGCGAGACCGGCCGCGACGCCCGGCGCCTTGCCCGGACGAAACGCCTGCCACAGCATCGACAGCGCGACGGTCCACACGGACGTCGACAGCATCGTATGGCCGCTGATCACGCGGAAATCGAACTGCGGGATCTCGACCCCGCAGCCCGCATAGAGAATCTTGGTGGCCCCGACCAGGCTCATGCCGGCCGCGAGCAGCACGATCCAGCGCACGGCGAGCCGCCAGTTGGACAGCGCGAGCCAGACCGCGCACGTCAGCGCGACCGGCAGGGTCAGCGCGGCGTCGCCGAGGTTGCTGATTTCACTCCACATAACACACATCGAACCGCTAGCGAAAGGGGGCAGTTTAACGCAAGCGCGCGCCGCGCCTGTTTCAGCCTGTGACAGCCTGTATCAGCCGGCGACACCCGAAATCAGCAGCAGGTTGGTGCCGGTGATGACGACGAACAGCGCCCATGCGGCGAACTGCATCTTGCGGCCGATCGCATGCTCGCCCATCGTTTTGCGATCGCTGACCGACTGGATCAGCGGCCACATCGCGAACGGCAGTTGCAGGCTCAGCAGCACCTGGCTCCAGACGAGCAGTTGCCCGACCGACCCTTCGCCGAGCCACAGCACGCCGATCAGCGCGGGCACCAGCGCGAGCCCGCGCGTGATCAGCCGACGCTGGTAGCACGGGATTTTCGTGTGCAGGAAGCCGTCCATGATCACCTGGCCGGCGATCGTGCCGGTCAGCGTCGAGCTCTGCCCGGACGCGAGCAGCGCGATGCCGAACAGCAGCGCGGCCGCGCCGCCCGCGATCGGCGTGATCAGCCGGTACGCCTGTTCGATGTCGGTGACGTCGTGCTGGCCGGTCGCATGGAACGCCGCGCCCGCGACGATCAGGATCGCCGCGTTGACGAGCATCGCGACGAACAGCGACACGCAGGTATCGATCCGCACCAGCGCGAGCGTGTCGCGAATCAGGCCGCGCGCGCCGCCGACGACATGGCGCGTCTGTACAACCGACGAATGCAGATACAGGTTGTGCGGCATGATCGTCGCGCCGACGATGCCGAGCGCGAGCACGATCGCGTCCTTGCTGTCGTGGCCGGGATTGCCCGGCACGAGCCCCTTCGCGACCGCATGCCAGTTGGGCGGCGTGATCGCGACCTGCGCGACGAAGCAGAACGCCATCGTCGCGATCAGCCCGAGCACGATCGCCTCGATCTGCCGGACGCCCTTGCCCTGCAGCCCGAGCACGATCACCGTGTCGAGCGCGGTCAGCACGATCCCCCACGCGAGCGGCACGCCGAGCAGCAGCTTGAATGCGAGCGCGCAGCCGAGCACTTCGGCGATGTCGCACGCGATGATCGACACCTCGGCGGTCACCCACTGCACGACGCGGCCGAAGCGGCCGTAACGATCGTAGCTGGCCTGCGCGAGATCCTTGCCCGCGACGAGGCCGAGCCGCGCGGCGAGCATCTGCAGGAAGATCGCGGCGACGCTCGAGAACGCGACGACCCACAGCAGCGAATAGCCGAATTGCGAGCCGGCCTGGATGTCGGTGGCCCAGTTGCCCGGATCCATATAGCCGATCGCGACCAGCAGGCCCGGGCCGAAGAAGCGCTTGAGCTTCATCCAGCGCGACGCGCCGGCGTCGATCGTGATACTGCCCTTTACTTCCGACGGGCAGAAGGGGGCGGTGGCGGTAGTGGGGAGCAAGGGCATGGAAACCGGGGATCGTGATCGCGACACGGTGATTTTACGGTCTTCCGCTCCGTTTTCCCGCGCGGCTCGGCGCGCCCGCCCCGATTCGCCCGCTCGCCGTCGGTTTTCGCGGGCCGCGGCGCGGGCTGCGGGTCGGACTGCGGATCGGCCGCCCCGGCGCCGTTCGTCAGGATCCGCTCGCGCTCGGCAATGCGAAATTCGGTCGGCGACATGAGCAGACGCTGGCGAAACAGCTTTGCCAGCCGCTCGCCGCTGCCGAAGCCCGTGCGCCGCGCGACCTTGTCGGCCGGCAGCGTCGTGTGGATCAGCATGTGGCACGCGCGCTCGAGCCGCACGTGCTGCACGAATTCGGTCGGCGTCACGCCAATTTCCTTCTTGAAGCGCCGCAGGAAATTGCGCTCGCTCATGGCGGCCGTCCGCGCGACTTCCGCGATCGAAATGCGGCTCGTGCTCTGCGCGCGCAGCCGCTGCGCCGACATCCGGATCGACGGGCTCGCGCTCAGCTCGCGAAACGCCCACATCGACTGCGTATAGCGTTGTTCGACCGGCCGCATCAGGTTGCTCGCGATCTCCTGCGCGGCGCTGTCGCCGAGATCGGCGCGGAACATGTCGAGCACGGCCGCGAACACGTCGGCCTCGCCGCCCTGCGGTTCGATCGTGACCGCCGCGCCGCGGGTGCGATCCGTTCGCGATTGACCGGCATCCGTCTGCCGCTGCGACGCCGCGAGCGTCGACAGGTCCATCGCATCGACGATCCAGCGCGCATGCCGATGAATGTCGGTCAGGCGGCGGCGCAACGCATCGCTCCAGTTGACCGACGCACGATCACCGTGAAGATGAAAGAACGCGCGCGCACGATGGCCGTGCTCGTCGCCGAGCGCATCGGCGGCGATCTGCACGCCGGACGACGATTGCAGCAATCCCCCGCTTTCGGATACGTACTTCAACTGGTAATCCGCACTGAGCGCATGCAGGCGATTCGCCAGGTTGAAGGCCTCGCCGAGACGCGCGGCCTGGGCCAAGGAAAACCCCGTACTCAAATAGACAACGACCCATCTCTGATCTGCTGCTTCCACTGACCAAGCCCCCGGACTGTTTCGACTTCTTGTATTACCGTCGAACTGTCAGGCTTATATTTGGTTTGGACACGTGCGACAGGACGGCTATCTCAAAATATGAAGCGACGGCATCTTAGCCGAAGGGGTCCTCTATTTGGCGCGAAATGGCCGACCGTGACAGCATGATGGCGGATTACTACAGGCTGTTGCCGAGCGCTGGTATAGCCACGTGGAAATACGCATGAAAGGCGCATGCGCGGCGTTGCCGATCCTCGCGATATTCGCGGCAACGCCGGGTGCGAACGAACGCGCGCATGCCACATGCGTTCCGTTGTCCGCGTGTCAATTAGAATCGCTCAACGTCCACCACGCCGACTTCGTCCGTGCCCGCCGATCATCGTCTCGACCTGAACCTGTTCCGCGTGCTCGACGCCGTCTACGTGAACGGCGGCATCGGCGCGGCCGCCCGCGCGCTGCATCTGACGCAGCCGGCCGTCACGCATGCGCTCAACCGGCTGCGCGCGCATTTCGACGACCCGCTGTTCGTTCGCCAGGGCAATCGCGTCGTGCCGACCGAGCGCACGCGCGCGATCATCGCCGACGTGCAGCTTCACCTCGCCGGACTGCAGCGCACCGCGCGCGACCCGTCGGCGTTCGACCCGGCGACGCTCGACCTGAGCATCGCGGTCGGCATTCGCGACGTAATCGAATCGATCGCGCTGCCACAGATCGTCGCCGCGTTCGCCGACGAAGCTCCCGGCCTGCGATTCGTGAGCCGCCGCGTCGCGGTGCATGACATCGAACGCGAACTCGCGTCGGGCAATCTCGATCTCGCCGTCGATCGACGCGTGCAAACCGGCCCGCGCATCGCGACCGAACACCTGCTCGACGATTCGCTCGTCGTCGCGATGCGGCACGATCATCCGCTGACGAGCGGCCCGCTGCGACGCGCCGACTATTTCGCCGCGCGGCATATCGCGGTGTCGCCGCTCGGCGAACCGCAATCGCTCGACGTGCTGCTCGGCAGCGACGGACGCTTCCGGCACATCCAGCTCGTGTGCCAGCATTACTTCGCCGCGTGCCAGATCGCGGCGGCGGGCGATCTGCTGCTGACGCTGCCGCGCTCGTATGCGCTGCGCATGGCGGCGCTGCTGCCGGTCGCCGTGCAGCCGCTGCCGCTGCGGCTCAAACCGTTTCCGCTGCTCGCGTACTGGCACGAATCGCGCGAGACCGACCGCGCGCATCAGTGGGTGCGCGAACGCGTCGCCGCGCTCGTGCGCGGGACTGCCGGCGTCGCCGTCTGATCCCGTCGAGCGTCGTCGAAGCACGCTGCGCCCGCGGTTTTCGGCAGGACGGTATGCTGACGGCTCGTACGCCGCGCATCGTCGCGGCCCCTTCTTTCCCGCTTAACGGAGACTTGCCATGCCGCTCATCCACGCTGCCGCCACCCTCGCCGCCGACGCGCCCAACTACGTCGTCCAGCTGCAGGCCGGCACGCATGCGCTGACCGGCGACGAAGCGCCGCGCGAAGGCGGCCAGGGCCTCGGGCCGGCGCCGTTCGAGTTCGTGCTCGCCGGCCTCGCGCAATGCACGGCCGCGACGCTGCGCATGTACATGCAGCGCAAGACGTGGCCGGCCGTGCGCATCGACGTGCACACCGAACTGCATGCCGATCGCGAAGGCCAGCAATACGTGCGCCGCACCGTCACGCTCGAGGGTCCGCTCGACGACGCGCAGCGCCAGCGCCTCGCGGAAATCTGCGAGAAGACGCCGGTGACGCTGTTCATCAAGCGCGGCACGCGCATCGAAACGACGCTGAGCTGACGCGCGCCGTGCCGGGCGTGCGGGTTGGGCGGGGGCGAACGGAATTCACACCGCTGCGCCGCACGCGATCGACGCATCACAAACAAAACGGGCGGGCCGCGCACGATGCGCGGCCCGCCCGTTTGCGGATATCGTCCGGCGCTTAAAGGCCGAGCGCGGACAGGTCCAGCTTGCCGTCCTTCACCGGCGGGCACCAGAAATACGCGCCCGTCAGCGGCCGCGTGAAGCGGAACAGGCCGTCGACGATGCCGTCATCCGCGCCGCTCATCCGGCGCATCTGCACGTCGAACGCGCGGAACGAACAACCGAACGCGACGAAGTAGAGCCCGGCGCGACGCGCATCGGACCACGGCGACGAACGGCGCAGCATGAACGCCTCCGGCTCGAAGCTCTCCTGCGCGGTGCGCTTCACGTGCGCGAACTCGGGTGCGTCGTCGAGTTCCTCGTTGTCCGAGCGGCGGCGCCCGATGATGTGATCCATGTCGCCCGACGCGATGCGTTCCATCTGGTCGAAGTCGTGCAGCCATTGCTGAACCGCGACGAAGCTCGACCCGTCGAGCCCGGCGCCCTGCCCGGTGACGATCGCCGCGGCGAGCGCGTCTTCGCCGGTCGGGTTCTCGGTGCCGTCCTCGTAACCCGACAGGTCGCGATCGTTCGAATAGCGGAACCCGTCCACCGCGTCCTGCAGCGCGAATGCCGGCGCCAGCGCCCGCTCGATCGCCCGCGTGCGCAGCACGAGATCGCCGCGATCGTCGCCGCGCAGCCAGACCCACACGTCGGCCGGCGTGATCGGCAGCGTGCGGTCGTTCACCGCGAATGCCGGGTATTCGGTCAGGCCCGGCACCGGGCGCCCGAGGTGCGCGGCCAGCGCATGCCCGAAGCCGGCGACCGTGCCGCGCCCGTCGACGAGCTCGCGCAATGCCCTCAGCGCCGTTGCCACATTGGCGTTGTCCGAAATCGTGAAAGTGAGGTACCGGGCCGCCGTGTCGATCGGAGCCAGGATGCCTTGCTGAACGTCGCTCATCGTTTCCTCAGGAATGTATCGGGGGTGAATCCGCGGGGCCGCTGCGGCCGGCGCGCAACCGCAAAGTGTAATCGATGCGGCACGCCGGCCTTTTTACTGTGCGGCGCCACACCGCGGAACGCACGCGGGGGAAAAGGGCCGAAGCGTCGCATACGCTGACCGGCCGACCGTATCGACGCTGCAACGCCGCATTCGTCAGACGTTGCGGCGAGTCCCGCACTGCTGATAAACTCCCTACACGTCTTTTCGACGCCCTTTCAATCATTCACTTCAGGGAGGTGCAGATGTTCCGAATGCCAGCAGCCTTCCCGAACGTGGTCTCGCGACGCGGCTGATCCAGCCCGTCGTCCGCGCCGGCTCCCGGGTTCTTCGCTGACCCGCCGGCCCGCGCACTTTCCCGACAGCCCGTCTCATTCCGCCCGCGTCGTTCGCGCGGCCCGGCTGTTGCGTTTTCGACGTTCTCCGAACCGGAAAGTCCCGTCGCGCGATGCGCCGGGCAACGAAATATGACCAGAAAAACCACCCATCTGGGCGGCCAGGCATTCCAGGCCGTCTTCGGCTTCACTTTCCGCTACTGGCGCAAGCAGCCGGTACGCATCGCGACGATCACCGCACTCGCGCTGCTCGGTGCGCTCGCCGACGTGCTCACGCCGCTGTTCGCCGGGCGCCTCGTCGATGCGCTGTCGACCGGCCTGACCGAGCGCGCCGCCGCGTGGCATTCGGCCCTCGCCGCGTTCGGCACGCTGGCCGCGCTCGGCATCGCCGCGACGCTGCTGCGGCAAGGCGTCTACCTGAACATCATCACGCTCACGCTGAAGATGATGAGCGAGATCGCCGCCGCGTCGTTCCATCGCGTGCAGCGCTTCTCGACCGACTGGCACGCGAACAGTTTCGCGGGCTCGACCGTGCGCAAGATCACGCGCGGGATCTGGGCGCTCGACCTGCTGAACGACACGGTGCTGATCGCGCTGCTGCCGTCGGTCACGATGCTCGTCGGCGCGACCGTGCTGCTCGGCACGCACTGGCCGGTGATGGGGTTCGTCGTCGGCGCGGGCTCGCTGCTGTACATCTCGGTGACGGTCGCCGTGTCGCTCGGCATCGTCGCGCCGGCCGCGCGGCTCGGCAACATGTGGGACACCCGCATGGGCGGCGCACTCGCGGACGCGGTGAGCTGCAACGCGGTCGTCAAGGCGTTCGGCGCGGAAACGCGCGAGGAAGCGCGGCTCGCGCGCGTGATCGGCAAGTGGCGTCAGCGCACGCGCCGCACGTGGGTGCGCGGCACGCTCAACGGCGGGCTGCAGGGTGCGATGCTCGTCGCGATGCAGGCGGCGATGATCGGCGTCGCGCTGCGGCTGTGGGCGAACGACGAAGCGAGCGTCGGCGACATCGCATTCTCGCTGACGATGTTCTTCATGCTGCAGGGCTACCTGCGCGACGTCGGCATGCATATCCGCAACCTGCAGCGCTCGGTCAACGACATGGAAGAGCTCGTCGCGCTCGAGCGCCAGCCGCTCGGCATCGACGATCGTCCCGGCGCGCCGGCCATCCGGATCGGGCAAGGCGAGATCCGCTTCGAGCACGTGACGTTCCGCTACGGCAATCATCCGGTACCGCTGTACGACGACTTCTCGATGCGCATCGCGCCCGGCGAGCGCGTGGGCCTCGTCGGTCATTCCGGGTCGGGCAAGACGACGTTCATCAAGCTGATCCAGCGCCTGTACGACGTGTCGGGCGGCCGCATCACGATCGACGGCCAGGACATCGCGCAGGTGCGGCAGGATTCGCTGCGCAGCCAGATCGCGATCGTCCAGCAGGAGCCCGTGCTGTTCCACCGCACGCTGGCGGAGAACATCGCGTATGCACGCCCCGACGCGAGCCGCGCGGAGATCGAGCGCGCCGCGCGTCTGGCCAGCGCGCACGACTTCATCGTCGCGCTGCCGGACGGCTATGACACGCTCGTCGGCGAGCGCGGGATCAAGCTGTCGGGCGGCGAACGCCAGCGCGTCGCGATCGCGCGTGCGTTCCTCGCGGATGCGCCGATCCTGATCCTCGACGAAGCGACGTCGAGCCTCGACAGCGAAAGCGAGTTGCTGATCCAGCAGGCGATGGAACGGCTGATGGTCGGCCGCACGACGCTCGTCGTCGCGCACCGGCTGTCGACGGTGCGCTCGCTCGACCGCCTGCTCGTGCTCGATCGCGGCAAGGTGATCGAGGAAGGCAGCCACGACGCGCTGATCCGCATCGACGGCGGCACATATCGCCGGTTGTTCGAGCGGCAGGCGCTGGAGCTGGCGAAAGGGCTCGCCGATTCGCCGCGGCGCCTCGCGGATCGCGATGCCGGGCCGCTAGGGGAGCCGGCGAAGGTGTGACGCAAGCGCGTCGCGACGCGACGCAATGCGGCCCGGCCCGGCGGCGCGGTCATCGCCGCCGGATCGGGTCGACACAGATCCGGATCGAGGCCGTGCCGCGCGCACGGCTTTTTTTACGTCCACCGCACGTGCCCGCCGGCGCCGAACCGCGCGCCGCGGCGTGCTCGCCGCCGAGATCACTTATCATGTCGGCCAGCCAATTTGCGACAAGGGATCGATCATGTTTACAGGCATTGTTCAGGGCGTGGCGACCATCGGCGCCATCAAGGATCACGGCGAACTGAGAACGTTCAGCATCGAATTCCCCGAGCGCTTCACCGACGATATCGAGATCGGCGCGAGCGTGTCGGTCGACGGCGTCTGCCTGACGGTCACGACCATCCACTCGCCGGTGCTGATCGACTTCGACGTGATGTTGCCGAGCCTGCGAATCACCACGCTGGCCGACCTGACGACCGGCGCCCGCGTCAACGTGGAGCGGGCCGCGAAGGACGGCGCGGAAATCGGCGGACATCCGCTGTCCGGTCACGTCGACTTCATGGGGACCATCCTGCACATCGCGTCCTCCGAACACAATCGGATGATCCGCATCGGCGTGCCGGCCGAATTCAAACGCTATGTCTTCGCGAAGGGCTATATCGCGATCAACGGCTGCAGCCTGACCGTGTCGGACGTCAATCGCGACGAAGGCTGGTTCGAAGTCTGGCTGATTCCCGAAACGCGCCGCGCGACCACGTTCGATGCGAAGGGCGTCGACGCCAAGGTCAATATCGAGATCGAGCGTAGCACCCAGGTCGTCGTGGATACGATCCGCGAATCGGTCAAGGAAACGCTCGGCGAATTGAACGGCGTCGTCACCGCGCTGCTGGCGGAAAAAGGCATCGATATCGAGGAACTGCTGGCGCGCAATGTCGCGCGGCTGCCGAAGCAGTAACGTGGGATTACCCGCGTGCTAGGTGATCCGCTGGATCACCGAGTACCGGCTGCCGTCGAAAAACACCTCGATCCACGGTTCCGATTCCTCGAACGTCCAGAGGACGAGTTCGAGATCGACCGGCTCGTCCCCGTCGTCGGGCCACGGCATGTTCCACCCGCCCGCGACGGCCACCACGCCGCCCGTGTAGAGCGGGCATTGCGCGATCCACTCGCGCGCGTAGTCGTGCGCGGCCGTGCCCTCGAAGTTGTCGTTGAATCCCCAGTCGCGCTGCCAGCCATGCGCGTCGAGGTAGGCGCCGATCGCGGCGGAGCCAAAGCGGAACACCGCATCGACCGGCGGCAGCGACATCGCGTCGGATCGGCACAGCGGGCGGTCTGAACGGACAGGTTGCGTAGTAGTTTCCACGTGGCCTGACGCATCGCTTGCGTCGAGATGCACGTTCAGCCACATGCCGTCACGCTCGATGGAGATGCACAACGCGCCGGCGTCGACCCCGTGCCAGTAGCCGGTGACGGGTTCGCCGTCGTCCGCGAAGCGGTATTGACGGGATGGCCTGGCGAGGCGCCGCGCTTCGATCAGAAAGTCTTCCAGCGTCATTGAATGTCGTTCTCCTCGCTTCTTGGGCCGCAGGTACCGCATGGGCGCGTCGGGCGATCGACCACGACCGGATACGGACCGTGTTCACCCGATGGCATCGACGCCACGATAAACCGTTCGATGTCGGCCGCCACGTGTTCGGGTGGGCCGTCGCTCGCAAACCGCTTGCAGTTCAGGCGCATGAACGCGGGGAACCGATCGCGGATCTTGCGCATCTCGTCGTCTTCATTCGCATTCAGATAAGGCCGGGACATTTGCCGGCCCACGACCAGTTTCGCGCAGCGTTCGAGATCGAACGAAGGCAGCAGGAGTGCGGTGTATCCGTCCTCCTCGATGCCACGGCGAAGCGCCGGATAGGCCGGCGCGACCTCGGGCGGATACAGCATGAAACCAGACGACATCACGCAGATCGTGGGCACCGAAGTACCGCGCTTGAGTTGCTCGTACAGCCTGACGTTGTGCGCGGCGTATTCGACATAGCCGCGGTCCCGGATGAAGTCGGCGATGCTCCCGTGCGCCGCCAGGAAGTATTGATCTACGTCGAGGCACCGCCAGTTCAGGCGCGCCGCGACGAGCGCCCCGACCGTGGTCTTGCCGGCGCCGCCCGGCCCGATCAGATGTACCAGCAACGACAGGCCCTCCCTCCGACATCGCATGCATCGCGCTCCCGCAGGAGCGGCGACGAATCTGCCTTCCGCGCCCGCATCACTCCACCTCCACCTGCGCGCCCTTCCCCACCGCCACCCGCTGCGCGCGATAAATCCCCGCGTGCCCGGAAAACAGATAGGCGACCACGCAGGCCACGATCGCATACACGCCGACATCCGCGCCGAACAGTTCGATCGCCATGATCGTGGACGCGATCGGCGTGTTGGCCGCCCCCGCGAACACCGCGACGAAGCCGAGCCCGGCGAGCACCGGCACCGGTAGCGCCAGCACCTGCCCGAGCGCGTTGCCGAGCGTCGCGCCGATGTAGAACAGCGGCGTCACTTCGCCGCCCTTGAATCCCGACGCGAGCGTGACGACGGTGAACACGAACTTGCCCGCGAAATCGTAAGCCGGCAGCGGCCCGTGAAACGCGGCCTCGATCGTCGGAATCCCGAGACCGAGATACTGCGGCACGTTCAGCACGGTGGCCGCCACGGCCACGATCGCGCCGCCGAGCACCGGCTGCAGCGGCGCATGGCGGACGACGCGCCGGAACCACGCGGTCAGCGCATGCGTGGCGAACGCGAACAGCCGGCCGACGACGCCGAACGCGACACCCGCGACGACCGTCGCGGCCAGCCCCGTCGCCGACACGGCCGGCACGAACGGAATCGCATAGACGGTGTGATGCACGCCCCACGCGCGGCACACGACGTCCGCGACGATCGCGGACGCGACGCAAGTCAGCAGCGCGTCGTACCGGACGCGGCCGATCGCGAGCACCTCGAGCCCGAACACGGCGCCCGCGAGCGGCGTACCGAACACCGACGAGAACCCGGCCGCGATGCCGCCCATCAGCAGCACGCGCCGATGTTCGCGATCGAGCCGGAACAGGTGCGTGACGCGATCGGCGAGCGCGCCGCCCATCTGCACGGCCGTCCCCTCGCGCCCGGCCGAGCCGCCGAACAGGTGCGTGACGACAGTCGCGACGAGCACGAGCGGCGCCATCCGCTTCGGCACGAGCGCCTTCGGGTCGTGAATCTCGTCGATCAGCAGGTTGTTGCCGCGCGCGACCGACTGGCCGAACCGGTGGTAGACCCAGCCGGTCGCGAAGCCGGCGGCCGGCAGCCCCCACAACAGCCACGGATGCGCGACGCGCGTGCCGGTCGCCCAGTCGAGCGCGAGCAGGAACAACGCGGAAGCCGTGCCGGCCAGCGCGCCGAGCAAGGCCGAGAGCGCGAGCCAGCGGCACACGTAGCGCACGGTCGCGAAAAAATCGGCAGAAGTCGAGAAAAACATGATTTCCAGATTCGACAGGACATCAAAACCTGGGCGGCAGAATACCGCATGGACGGCCTGCGACCTCCTGACGACCCAGGAACACGCAGGCATCATCAGCCGGGCGAACCGGCGGTTGAGGGCCGAACCGCACGCGAGGCGCCGGGATCGACCGCAGGGAGGCATGCCATCTCCGCTGGCGGCGATTGTACGCGATGCCGCACATCGCACGCAATGCGGCCCGGCCGGGCCGCCGCGCACCGTCAGTCGAGCGGCACGCGCGTCACGCGCGAGATCAGCTGCGGCGCGATCCGGTCGAGCGGCAGGATCGCGGACGCCGCGCCGATCGCCGCGGCCGCCTTCGGCATCCCGTAGACCGCGCTCGTCGCCTCGTCCTGCGCGATCGTGTAGCAGCCCTTCGCGCGCATCGCCTTCAGTCCCAGCGCGCCGTCGCGCCCCATCCCGGTCAGCAGCACGCCGAGCGCGTCGCCCTGCCAGCCGTCGGCGACGCTGTTGAAGAACACGTCGATCGACGGCCGGTACGGCGTCTCGGCCGGATGCCGCGTATAGCCGAGCACGCCGCGCGGCGACAGGCACAGGTGGTCGTTGGACGCCGCGAGCAGCACCTCGCCCGCCTGCGGCACGCTGCCCGGCCGCGCGACGCGCACGGGCAGCCGTGTATAGCCGTCGAGCCACTCCGCCATGCCGAGCGCGAACGCCTGGTCGACATGCTGCACGATCACGAGCGCGGCCGGAAAATCGGCCGGCAGCGCGCGCAGCAGCGCGGTGAGCGCGGTCGGCCCACCCGCCGACGCGCCGATCGCGATCAGCGTCGGCTGGCCGCGCGCGGGCGCCGGCACGGGCGGCACGAGCGTCGCGGTCCGGCTTTCGAGCAGCCGGCCGATCTGGTCGATCTTCGCGAGCAGCGGCTGCGGCGCGGCATCCGACGGCAGGCCGAGCGCGAGCGTCGGCGTGTCGACCGCGTCGAGCGCGCCGGCGCCCATCGCCTCGTAGACCGACGACGTGTTCGCGCTGACGCTCGCGGTCACGATCAGGATCGCGCACGGCGCGCGCGCCATGATCTGCCGCGTCGCGGCCACGCCGTCGAGCTTCGGCATCACGAGGTCCATCAGCACGAGGTCGGGCGGATGCGCGACGCAGAAATCCACGGCCTCGTCGCCGTCGGTGGCCACCCACAGCACGCGGTGATCGCTGCGCCGCGCGATCACGCGGCGCAGCGCCTCGACGGCAAGCGGCAGATCGTTGACGATCCCGATGTTCATCCGCGTGCCCCGCCGATCAGGTCGTGCACCGCATCGAGCAGCGCCTCGTCGTGGAAACTGCTCTTCGCGAGATAGTAGTCGGCGCCGGCATCGAGCCCGCGCCGGCGATCCTCGTCGCGATCCTTGTACGACACGATCATCACGGGCACCCGCTTGAGCGCCGGATCGCTCCTGATCAGCGTGACGAGCTCGATCCCGTCCATGCGCGGCATGTCGACGTCGGTGACGACCAGGTCGAACGCATCGCTGCGCACCGCGTTCCAGCCGTCCATCCCGTCGACCGCGACGGTCACGTCGTAGCCGCGCTTTTCCAGCAGCTTGCGTTCGAGCTCGCGCACCGTCAGCGAATCGTCGACGACGAGCACGCGGCGGCGCCGGTCGGCCCGTGCGAGCTGCGGATCGCGCGTGAGTTTCGCGAGCTGGCCGCCGCGCACGAGCTTGTCGACGGAGCGGATCAGATCCTCGACATCGACGATCAGCACCGGGTCGCCGTTCTCGAGCAACGCACCGGCCGCGATGTTCTGGATCTTCTGCAGGCGGCTGTCGAGCGGCTGCACGACGAGCATCCGTTCGCCGAGGAAGCGGTCGACGGCGACGCCGTACAGCTCGGGCTCGCCGCCGACGACCACGACCGCCGTGCTCGTGCGCGTGACGGCGGGCTCCCCCGCATCGAGCAGCTGGTGCGCGCCGACGAGGCCCGCACGCCGGCCGTCGAACGGAAAATGCGGCTGTCCTTCGAGCACGTCGATGTCGTCGTGCGACAGTTCGAGCGTGCGGCGCACGTGCGCGAGCGGGAACGCGTACGGCTCGCCGCCGACCTCCACCAGCAGGCTGCGGATCACCGACAGCGTGAGCGGCAGCTGCAGCACGAAGCGCATGCCCGCGCCGGGCTCGTTGAAGATGCGCACCGCGCCGCGCACGCCGCGCACCATTTCCTGCACCGCATCGAGGCCGACGCCGCGTCCCGACACGTCGGTCACCGCATCGCGCATCGAGAAGCCCGGCAGCAGCAGGAATTCGAGCAGTTCCGGATCGGACAGCCGCGCGGCCGTCTCGTCGTCGGTCAGGCGCTGGCGCACGACCGCCGCGCGCAGCGCGTCCATGTCGACGCCCGGCCCGTCGTCGATCACGCTGACGAGCAGCGAGCCGGCGCTGTGTCGCGCTTCGAGCGTCACGCTCGCCTCGGCCGGCTTGCCGCGCGCGCGACGCGCATCGGGCGAGTCGACGCCGTGATCGATCGCGTTGCGCAGCAGGTGGCCGAGCGGCGCGTCGAGCAGGTCGAGGATGTCGCGGTCGACCTGCGTGCCTTCGCCGACGATCGAGAAGCGCACCTGCTTGCCGAGCGAGCGCGCGAGATCGCGGACGATGCGCGGATACGCGCGCGTCGCGTCGCCGAACGGGCGCATCCGGCATTGAAGCGCCTCGTCGTACAGTTGCTCGGCGATGTGCGTGCTGCGGCGCTCGAAGCGGTCGAATTCTTCCATGCGCTCGGCAAGCGAACGCTGTACGTCGTTGAGCATGTGCCGCACTTCGTTGACCGACGCGAGCACGCCCGCATCGAGCTCGTCGGCGAACCGTTCGTACAACAGATCGAGCGAGCGGGCCGCGTCGCGCTGCGCACGCTTCACGCGCAGCATCGATTCCGCGAACGGCTTGAGCCAGCGCGATTCGACGAGCGACTCGCCGGACAGGCTCAGCAGCCGGTTCAGCGTATCGGCCCGCACGCGGCGCATCGCGCCCGCGCCGGCCGCACGTCCCGCCGGGACCGGATCGGGCACCGCCGCCGACAGGGCGAGCGGCGGCACCGCGGCGCCGGCCCCCACGGGCTCGTTCGCGGCGCCGTCGTGATCGCGAAACGGCACGCTGGACGGCGGCGCCGGCGGCGGCGCGAAGGTCGGTGCCGGCATCGCGTGCGCGCCGTCGGCGCCCGTGAGCGCCAGCGCGAACGCGTCGATCTCCGTCGACGACACGGGCGGCGCCTGCGGATCGGCGACGCGCACCAGCAGGTCGACGCCGGCGAGCAGCACGTCGACATGCGTGGCCGTCAGTGCGATGGTGCCGGCCTGCGCGGCGACGAAGCATTCTTCCATCCGCCCCGCGATCTCGACGCCGAGCGGCACGCCGACGATGCGTGCGGCGCCCTTCAGCGAATGCGCGGCGCGCATGCACGCCTCGAGCGCGACGGAATCGGGCTCGCCCGATTCGAGCGCGAGCAGGCGTTCGGACAGCGCCTGGGTTTGCGTGCGCGTCTCCTCGCGATACAGCTCGAGCAGCGACAGGTGGCTCAGATCGTCATCGCCGCTCATCGCATGCTCCGTGTGACGGCGTCGAACAGCCGGTCGTCGTCGAGCAGGCCCACCGACTTGCCGCGCCACGACAGCACGCCGCGCGACAGGCCGGCGCTCGCGCGCCCGACCGTCGCCGGCACGGGCACCCATTCGGATGCGCCGAAGCGCAGCACGCCCTCGACTTCGTCGACCGGAAACACCACCGGCTCGCCCTGGTGCGCGGCGACCAGCAGTCGTGTGAACCGGCCGTCGCCGCCGCTGCTGCCGCCGCTGTTGCCCGCCTCGAGGCCGAGCAGCGCGCCGATCGAGATCGCGATGCGCAGCGTGCCGCGAATGTTGACCACGCCGCGCACGGCCGAATGGCGGCGATACGGCAGCGAATGGATCCGGCGCGTGCCGGCGATCTCGCGCAGCACGCCGATCGGCAGCGCGAGCCATTCGTCGGCGACGCGAAACGCCAGCGCCGCCTGGCGCGTATCGTCGGCGCCGTGCGCGCCGGTCGCGTCGAACGTGCTGATCCGCCGGGTGGCGTCGGCCATCTCGGCCGCGCCGAGCGGGCGCTCAAGCAGTTTCGCCGCGTGATACGCGTACACCGGGCAGTTCAGGCAGCGCAGGCAGTCGGCCAGCCGCTCGCACGAGCGGTCGCCGCGCGTGCCGATCCGGTTCCAGCAATCGTCGACGCCGATCGTCGTGTCGTCAGTGGCAACGGCGTCGCGGTTCATTCTTTCCTCGGTCATCCCGATGTCGGCTCCCAACCCGTATCCTCATCACCCTGCCGCGCGCCGCGCACGCTCGAGCAGCCATTGCGCGCCGGCGCCATCGCCACCGACGTCGAGCAAGGTCGCGAGATGCGTCAGCGCTTCGTGGTGCGTCGGCCGCAGATACAGCGCCTTCCGGTAGAAGTCGCCCGCTTCCGCGACACGCCCGCACGCATCCGCGATCAGCCCGTTCAGGTAGAACGCGTCCGCGTGCGGCCCGGCGTGCGCGGAGAATCGCGCGAGCACGCGCTCGGCCTCGTCGAACGCACCCGCGTTGGCCAGCGCCTGTGCTTCCTCGAGCGTTGGGGTGGCGATGTCGGCGGGTGGTGGTGGCAGGGCTGCGTTGGCGGCGTTTGCTGCTTTGGCTGCGCTTGCTGCGCTGGCTGCGTGGGCTGCGGTGGTTGCGTTGGCCGCGTTGGCCGCGCTGGCCGCGTTGGTCGCGCTGGCTGCATGGGCTGCATGGCCTGCGGTGGCTGCGGTGGCTGCGGCGGTCAGCGAGCCGGCGCGCATGTCGGCCAACGGCTCGAACGCCGTCCGGCGCTCGGCCGGCGCAAGCGCCGCGGGCGACGACGCGTTACCGCTCCACGTCGGCGGCACGACGGCCAGCAGCGGGCGCGCCGCGGCGGGCGGCGCCACCGTCAAGCGCTCGGCACGCCGGTACGGCGCAACCACGGGCGTCGGTGCCGCATACCGCGCCGCGCTCGCGTCCGCCGCCGCCCCCACCGCCGCGCCGCCACCATCGCGATGAAACGCGAACGCCAGCGGCACGCGCGCCGAACGCAACCCGTGCCGCATCGCGACACCCGTTTCGGCCGGACCGACGAACAGCATCCCGTCGTCGGCGAGCCAGCTGTCGAGCGAACCGATCACGCGGTCCTGCGCGTCGCGGTCGAAGTAAATCAGCACGTTGCGGCAGAACACGAAATCGT
This sequence comes from Burkholderia ambifaria AMMD, assembly GCF_000203915.1. Classification (NCBI taxonomy): domain Bacteria; kingdom Pseudomonadati; phylum Pseudomonadota; class Betaproteobacteria; order Burkholderiales; family Burkholderiaceae; genus Burkholderia; species Burkholderia ambifaria. Next base: position 2,584,344 of record NC_008391.1, on the reverse strand, counting down.
AGCGAATGCCCGTATCGACGCCCGGTTCGATCAGGTTCGCCTGGCGAAACTGGACGCGCGCACGCACGCGCTCGTCGAGCAGCCAGCCGTCGGCGGCCGGCGTGAAGTAGCGCGCGCGGAACTCGGTCGCCGTGCCGCGAAACGCATTGCGTCCGTAGCAGCCGAGCCGCGCCTGTTCGATCGCGCGCACGCTCAGGTCGAGCGCATCGATCATGAAGCTGGCCGGATCGAGCCCGGCGTCGAGCAGCGCCATCGCCGCCGAATACGGCTCCTCGCCGGTCGAGCACGGCGCGCTCAGCACGCGGATCACGCGCCCGGGCGTCGCGGCAAGCCGTTCGAGCGCAAGCCGCGCGAGCGTCGCGAATGCCTCGCGATCGCGGAAGAACCACGTCTCCGGCACGACGAACAGCTCGATCAGCGCGCGCCGTTCGTCGGCCGACGCGTTGAGCTGCTGCCAGTAGGCGTCGAGCGCCTCTGGCGTGACGGCCGGCCGCGCCGCCGACGGCAGCCGCTCGCCGTCGCCCTGCAACGCGTGGATGCGCTCGGTCAGCGCGCGACTCAGGAAATCGTTGCCGAGCGAATCGGGGTCGATGCCGGTCTCGCGCAGCAGCCAGCCGCGAAATCGCGAATCGGATTCTTTCATGCGGACTCCCCTCCGTGGCCCGGCAGGCCGTCGAACAGATACAGGCGCGCAACGTCGTCGATCAGGTCGGATACCGACACCTGCTGCACGATTCCGTCGGGCGTGTTCGCGACGTGCCCGAGCCAGCGCGTGCGCGCGGTCGACACGCCGCTGGCGCGGAACGCCGCGCGATCGATTCGCAGCGTCTGCGTCGCGCGCTCGACGATCAGGCCGATCACGCGCTCGCGATCGAGCGGCTCGACGCGGTAGCGCACCATCACCAGCCGCGTCGAACGCAGCGCATGCGCGCGCCGCCCGAGCGCCAGCATCGGCACGTCGATCACGGGCACCGGCTGACCGCCCCGCATCAGCAGCCCGGCGATCCAGTCGGGCGCGCCGGGCACGGCCTTGGTGGTCGCGAGCGGCAACACTTCGTCGATGTCGGCCGCGTCGAGCGCATAGCGCTCGCTGTCGAGCTCGAACATCAGGAACAGCGCATGCGCGCCGCCGTGCGACTCGGCGCGCGTCACGCGTCGACCTTGAAGCGCGACACGCTGGTGCGCAACTGGTTCGCGACCAGCGTCAGGTCATCGATCGCCTGCGACGACTGGCGCAGCGATTCGGCCGTCTGCTGTGCGGCTTCCGACAGCTGCGACAGCGCCTGCGTGATCTGCTCAGCGCCGTTCGCCTGCGTCTGCATCCCTTCGTTGACCATCTGGAAGCGCGGCGAGAGCGTCTGCACCTCGGCGATGATCTGCGACAGCTGCCCGCCGACCTGCTGCACGTCGAGCATCCCGCGGCGCACTTCCTCGGAGAACTTGTCCATCCCCATCACGCCCGCCGACACCGCCGACTGGATCTCCTTCACCGTCTGCTCGATGTCGTAGGTCGCGACCGCCGTCTGGTCGGCGAGGCGGCGGATCTCGGTCGCGACGACCGCGAAGCCGCGGCCGTACTCGCCGGCCTTCTCGGCCTCGATCGCCGCGTTCAGCGACAGCAGGTTGGTCTGGTCGGCCACCTTGGTGATCGTCGCGACGACCTGGTTGATGTTCAACGCCTTCTCGTTGAGGATCGCGAGCTTCGCGTTCACCGAACCGGCCGCGTCCATCACGCTGCGCATCGTCTCGCCCATCCGCGTGAGGCCGCTCTGGCTCGCGCCCGCGAGCGTCGCCGACTGCTCGGCCACGCCGGCCACCTCGTTCATCGTGCGCAGCAGGTCGCGCGAGGTCGCGAAGATCTCGCGCGACGTCGCGCCGATCTCGGTCGTCGTCGCCGCGGTTTCGTTGGCGGTCGCCTGCTGCTCGCGCGACGTCGCCGCGATTTCGGCCACCGACGTCGTCACCTGCAGCGACGACTGCTGCGCGCGCGCGACGAGCTCGGTCAGTTCGTCGGCCATCCGGTTGAAGCCCGTTTCCAGCGTGCCGAACTCATCATGACGGCGCAGATCGAGGCGGCGCGTCAGGTTGCCGGTGCGCATCACGTCGTGCACTTCCACGAGCCGCGCCATCGGCACGGTGACCGCGCGGAACAGCCCGTAGCCGAGCGCGAGCGCGGACAGCAGCACGAGGCCCAGCGCCAGCGCGAGCACGACCTCGGTGTCCTGCACGGACTGGCGAATCAGCTTCGCGGAAGTGTCGGCGAACTTGCGGTTCTCCTGCACCAGGATATTCGCGTTGCGCACGACTTCGGTCCATGCGGGCAGCGTCCGCGCGTAGGCTGCGACGGCTTCCTCGCGCGACACGCGGCTCTTCTGGATCGCATCGTTGAGCAGCGGCACGTAGCGGTCGTAGGAACCGCGGAACGTCGAGAAACGCTGCCGGTCGTCATCGCGGAACGTCGTGTTCTGGTAGTCGACCGACAACGACTCGACTTCCTTGAGCGCCTCGGAGATCTTCGCGAAATCGCGCTGCACGAGTTCGGGATCGGTATCGACGAACGTCGCCTGCTGCAGCATGGCGAACGATTCGTTGACCGAGCCGCGCAGCGACGCCGCGAGATAGACGCCGGGCAGCGAGTCGCGTTCGATGCTGACGGCTTCGGTGTTGATCGCATGCAGACGCTCGTAGGACACGCCGGCGGTCACCAGCATCAGCACGAACAGCACGCCGAAGCTGAGCAGGATGCGGTTGCCGAGCGTCAGCCGGCCAGCGCCGATCGTCGGATGCAGACTTTCATTGGTCGCGCGGGGCGTCACGGTGGCCATGTTCGTTATGGGCTTTCTAAAATCAGCGTTAAAAAAAACCGCGCCCGCCTGCACGCCGCACGGCGCGCCACGAGCGCATCGTCTGCGGGCGGCACGGCACCGGGGGGCCGCGCCGCGAAATCACCGGTCCGCTTGCGCCGGCAGCCGGAGCGCGACCATGAAGCCGCGCGCCGTATTACGCATCAGGATCTGACCGCGATGCCGCGCGGCCGTCGCGCGCACGAATGCAAGCCCGAGGCCGAAGCCGCTGCGCGCCGCGCCATGCACGGATTCGAGCCGCACGAACGACTCGGTCGCGGCCGTGCGCTGCTCGGGCGCGATGCCATTGCCGGCGTCCTCGACGCCGATCAGCCACGCGCCGTCGTCGTCGCCCAGCGTGCAATGCACGTCCGTGCCGGCCGGACCGTATTTCAGCGCGTTGTCGATCAGGTTCGCGACCGCGCGCGTGAGCATCATGCGGTCGCCCATCGTCACGCACTCGGTGTCGGGCACGTGGGCCACGACGCGGCTGCCGAAGCCGGCCGCCCTTTCCCACAGCTGATCGACGGCGTCGAGCACGATCTCGTTCAGACTCAGCACCTCGTGCGCGCGGCGTTCCGATTGCGCGCGGGTCAGATGGATGAAGCCGTCGGCCAGCGCCAGCGCGCGCCGTGCATGGCCGGCAATGCGCTCCATGATCGCCGGCATGTCGCCGTGCTCGGTGCGGTAAACCTCGAGCAATGCGAGGATCGACGTCTGCGGCGAGCGCATGTCGTGCGACAGGAAATCCAGCGCTTCGTCGCGCTGCCGCGACATCAGGTACGAATTCGAGTGATAGCGGATGCGCGCGGTCAGCTCCATCGCGTCCGGGAGCTTGACGAGATAGTCGTTCGCGCCGGCGATGAACGCCTCGCGCTTGACGATCGGCTCCTCTTTCGCCGACAGCACGATGATCGGCACGCGTGCGGTGCCGGCGTCCGCGCGCCACGCGCGAACGAGGTCGAGGCCGTCGATTTCCGGCATCACCAGATCCTGCAGGATGACCGTCGGCTTCACATCGCGCGCGACCGCCATCGCCCGGTGTGCGTCGGTGCACACATGCAGGTCGATATCGTGCTCGCTGCGCAGCGCGCGGCGGATCACCTCGCCGACGAACGGCTGATCGTCGACGAGCAGAACCGATAGCCCCGATTCGAGACAATCCGGCGCATTTTCACCGCTCGATTCTTTCATAAATACCGTTTCAAACGCCAAATCTCCAATTGATTCTTTCATAGGAGTTGTTTATCCGACTTGGACGCCATCTTAATTTAGCGGTCGAGAAATCCGCTTGTTGTCGCCGACCTGGCCTGTCGGCATTGCCTCACGGGGATCCGAGCGCCGATTTTCCCCCGACGACGGTCGTATTACCTCCGCGTGCTTTCTCTCAATAAAGATAACCGGCTGATTCTAAATGAAATTAGAACACAGCATCTATCTCCTTCCGGTTTAGTTTTGCCAAATATGGTGAAAGAGAGGGATTCAGTTAAATCAGATCATTTCCGGACGCGAAACACGATAACGTTTGCGAGGCCGATGCCACGAGGCTTGCATGTGCTGCAAGGCTTGCGTGTTGGTGGTATTGGGGCCGGATTCCGATCCGACGGAATCGGGGGAAATGGAGGGGAAAAGTAGCGCGCCGTGACCGGATTGGCCGCGACGCGAATGCCCGGGGCGTGGCCGGGCGGCCGGCCGGCCGGAACCGGCACCGGCAACCGCAATCGCAATCGCGACGCCCACGCCCACGCCCACGCCCACGCCGACGGCGTGTGGCGTGTGGCGTGCGCCGTGCGCAGCACGCGCGCGGCAGCCTACCCGCGCGCGTGCTGCGCGGACACTTCCTGCAGATCGAGATCCCGCTCGAGCATGTGCAGCATCTCGTCGTGGATGCGCCCCGAACGATGCAGGCGCAACAATTCCGCACGTCCGGCCTTGATCGCGGCCAGCACGACGTCGTAGTGCGCGGTGCGCACCTCCGCCGGATACGCCGGCTCGTTCTTCGCCCGCTCGGTCAGCTGCGCGCGATACGTGTATTGCTCCAGCAGGCGCGGGTGAATCACGTTGCCGCGCTCGTCGCGCACCAGCGGCTGGATCGCCGCGAGCTGCGCCGCCTCGATATGCGCCCATGCCATCGGCTCGGTCAGGTGATGCGCGGCGCGCGCTTCGTGCGGAGGCAGGCGCAGCAGCCGGATCAGCGGCCCGATGGTCGTGCCCTGCAGCAGCACGGTGACGAGGATCACCGCGAACGACGCGACCAGGATCACGTCTCGGCCCGGCATCGCCTCCGGCAACGACAACGCGATCGCCAGCGTCACGACCCCGCGCATCCCGGCCCAGCTCATGATCGTCGCGGCCTTCCAGTCGGGCGCGAAACCGCGCCTCATGATCCCGCGCACCGGCAGCTTCAGCGCCTCGACCGCGTAGATCCACACGAAGCGCGACACGACCACCGCCGCCAGCACCGCGAGCACCGGCGGCACCATCGTGGCGAGCACCTGCTCGAAACCGCCGAGCCGGTGGATCGCGCCGCGCAGCGACAGCCCGATCAGCACGAACACCATCGCCTCGAGCAGGAACACGATGACCTGCCAGAACGCGGTGCCGCGCGTGCGCACGGCGGCCGAAAACACCTCGTGCTGATGCCAGCCGACGATCATGCCGGCCGTCACGGTCGCGATCACGCCCGACACCTCGACCATCTCGCCCGCGATGTATGCGATCCAGCCGGCGATCACCGCGACAGTAATCACCAGATAGTCGTCGTCGAGCAGCTTCAGGAACCACACGACGAGCTTACCGACCAGGTAGCCGACCACGACGCCGCCGAGCCCGAGCTCCGCGAAGCGCACGACCGCGTGCTCGAAACTGAACGCGCCCGTCAGCGCGGCGGCGACCGCGAAGCGGAACAGCACCAGGCCGGCCGCGTCGTTCAACAGGCTTTCCCCTTCGAGCAGCACCATCAGCCGGCGCGGCAGCGCGACGCGTTCGAGCACCGCCTTCGCGGCCACCGCGTCGGGCGGCGACACGATCGCGCCCAGCGCGAAGCATGCGGCCCACGGCAGCGACGGCACGACCCAGTGCACGGCAAAACCGACCGCGAATGTCGTGAACACCACCGCGCCGATCGCGAGCATCAGGATGCCGCCGACGTTGCGCTTGAACTCCTCCCATACGGAGAAATACGCGCCGTCCATCAGCAGCGGCGGCAGGAACACGAGCAGCACGAGCTCCGGATCGAGGTTGATCGGCGGCAGACCAGGAATGAACGCGATGCCGATGCCGCCGATCAGCAGCGCGGCCGCAGGCGGCAACCGCAACCGCTTGGCGATGCATTCGAGCGCGACGATCGCGAGAAACGACAACAGAACCAGCTTGAACGCCGAGACGGGGGACATGAATCGACCTCGTGAAGAATGAATGCGCACGCCAACCGGTGTCGTACCCTGGTTGGCCATTTCGCGCGATTACATCACGATGCGATGCCGGCAGTCGAGCGCGTTCGGCAGGCGCGGCGCACGGTGCCGCTTCGATACCACACGGCGGGGAATCGCCGCGGGGTGTCGAAATGAAAAACGGCACGCGGCCGGCGCGATCCCGCGATCGCCCGCCCGCGTGCCGCCTTGCCGCCTGCGATCGCGCTAGCGGCGCCGCACGACCATCAGCCGCGGCTCGGTCATGTCCTCGATCGCATAGCGGATCCCTTCGCGGCCGAGGCCGGAATCCTTCACGCCGCCATACGGCATGTTGTCGACCCGGAACGACGGCACGTCGTTGATCACGACGCCGCCCACCTCCAGCTCGTCCCACGCGCGCTGCGCATGCGCGAGCGAATCGGTGAACACGCCGGCCTGCAGCCCGAAGTCGCTGTCGTTCACGCGCGCGAGCGCATCGTCGAAGCGGTCGAACTTCTCGAGGATCGCGACCGGGCCGAACGCCTCCTTGCGGTACAGGTCCTGCTCGCGGCCGACGTTTTCCAGCAGCGTCGCCTCGAACATCGCGCCGTCGACCTTACCGCCCGCGACGATCTTCGCGCCCGCCGCGACGGCCGCATCCATCCAGCCGGACAGCCGGCGCGATTCGGATTCGGAGATCATCGGGCCGACGAACGTCGACGGATCCTTCGGATCGCCCATCTTCAGCGAACGCGTCTTCGCGATCAGCTTGTCGCGCAGCGCGTCGTACAGATCGGCATGCACGAGGATGCGCTGCACGCCGATACAGCTCTGGCCCGACTGGTAATACGCGCCGAACGCGAGACGCTCGACCACGTAGTCGAGCTGGTCGTGCTGATCCGCATCGACGATCGCCGCCGCGTTGCCGCCGAGTTCGAGCACGACTTTCTTCTTGCCGGCCTTCTCCTTCAGCGCCCAGCCGACGGCCGGCGAGCCCGTGAACGACAGCAGCTTGAAGCGCTCGTCGGTTGTGAACAGATCCGCGCCGTCGCGATGCGCGGGCAGCACCGAGAACGCGCCCTTCGGCAGGTCGGTTTCCGCGAGCACCTCGCCGATGATCAGCGCGCCGATCGGCGTGCGGCTCGCGGGCTTCAGCACGAACGGGCAGCCGGCCGCCAGCGCGGGGGCGACCTTGTGCGCGGCGAGGTTCAGCGGGAAGTTGAACGGCGAGATGAACGAGCACGGGCCGATCGGCACGCGCCGCGTATAGCCCGTGTAGCCTTGCGCGCGCGCCGAGATCTCGAGGTTGATCACTTCGCCGTCGATGCGCACCGACTCCTCCGACGCGACGCGGAACGTATCGATCAGCCGCGTCACTTCGCCCTTCGAATCGTTGATCGGCTTGCCGGCCTCGATGCACAGCGCCTCGGCCAGCTCGTCGAAACGCTCGCGAAAGCGCGCGACGCAGTGATCCAGCACCGCCTGCCGCTTGTAGGCCGGCAACTCGCGCATCGGCTTCGCGGCATCGACCGCCGCGCCGATGGCCGCGTCGATCGCCTTCGCGTCGGCGAGCGCGACGCGCGTCGCGACCTTGCCGCTGAACTTGTCGGTCACGTCGAGATCGGTGTTCGCATAGACGGCTTCGTTGGCCAGGTAATACGGATAGGTATCCTTCAACATGGAACGCTCCTTCCGGTGAACTGCGGATTCAGAGTTGCGCCGACAGGCGCTTGATTTCGCGGTTGAGCACGCGCTCGTTGTCCGAATAGTCGATCGGCACGTCGATCACGTGCACACCCGGCGTCGCGAAGCAGTCGCGCAGCAGCGGCTCGAGATCGTCGGCCGCTTCGACTCGATGCCCATGCGCGCCATAGCTCTGCGCATACGACACGAAATCGGGATTTTTCAGCGTCATCGCGAAATCGGGGAAATTCATGTTCTCCTGCTTCCAGCGGATCATCCCGAACGCATCGTCGCGCAGGATCATCACGACAAGGTCGAGCTTCAGCCGCACGGCCGTTTCGAGTTCCTGCGAATTCATCATGAAGCCGCCGTCGCCGCACACGGCGATCACCTTGCGCTGCGGATGCACGATCTTCGTCGCGATCGCCGACGGCAGGCCCGCGCCCATCGACGCAAGCGCGTTGTCGAGCAGCAGCGAGTTCGGTTCGTGCGCACGCCAGTAGCGCGCGAACCAGATCTTGTACATCCCGTTGTCGAGGCAGACGATGCCGTCCACCGGCAACGCGTTGTACAGGTCGTTCACGATCCGCACCGGATACATCGGGAAGCGCGGGTCGTGCTGGCCCTTCTGCAGGTGCGCGTCGAAATGCTCCTTGATCATCGTGAAGCGCTCGAAATCCCAGTGCGGCTGGCGCGTGACCGATTCCTTCATCTGCCACACCGCGTTCGCGATGTCACCGACCACCTCGATCTGCGGGAAATAGACGGGATCGACCTGCGCGCCGAGGAAGTTCACGTGGATCACCGTTTTGTCGTCCGCGCGCATGAAGAACGGCGGCTTCTCGATCACGTCGTGGCCGACGTTGATGATGCAGTCCGCATGCTCGATCGCGCGATGCACGAAGTCGCCGTCCGACAGCGTCGCGTTGCCGAGCCACAGCGGATGCGTTTCGTCGATCACGCCCTTGCCCATCTGCGTCGTGAAGAACGGGATGCCCGTCTTGTCGACGAATTCGAGCAGCATCTTGCAGGTCGTCTTGCGGTTGCCGCCCGCACCGATCATCAACAGCGGATGGCGCGCGGCCTGGATTGCGTCGATCGCGTGCGCGACCGCCTTCTCCTCGGCGATCGGCCGCCGGCTGTAGCTGCGCGGGATCGGCTTGCCGTCGCCCTCCTCATGCGCGATGTCCTCCGGCAGCTCGAGGTGGGCGGCGCCCGGACGCTCCTCCTCCGCGCGCCGAAACGCCTCGCGCACCGCCGACGGAATGTTGCCGATCGACACGATCTGCCGCGTGAATTTCGTCAGCGGCTGCATCATGTCGACGACGTCGACGATCTGGAAGTGGCCCTGCTTGCTGGACTTGATCGGCTTCTGCCCGGTGATCATCAGCATCGGCATGCCGCCGAGCTGCGCATACGCGGCGGCCGTCACGAAGTTGGTCGCACCCGGCCCGAGCGTCGCGAGACACACGCCCGTGCGGCCCGTCAGGCGGCCGTAGGTGGCGGCCATGAAGCCGGCCGCCTGCTCGTGCCGGGTCAGCACGAGCTTGATCTTCGAGCGCCGCAGCGATTCGAGCAGATCGAGGTTTTCCTCGCCGGGAATGCCGAATACATACTCGACGCCTTCGGCTTCCAGCGACTTCACAAACAGATCCGATGCTTTCATGGGGACTCTCGGTTATGCCGCCTGCCCGGCTTACGGGCGCGCGACGTTCAGAACGCGCGCCGGCCTACGGCACGCGGACGCTTTACCTACTGGACACAAACCACGACACGGCACGCGCGCGGCAAGCACGCGCGGTCGACAAGGACGTTTTCGATTGTAGACGGATTCGCGCAATCCCGACTTCGACCGAATGGCCGAGGCTGGCCTCGCGGCAGGATCGGCCTGACGGCCAATTCGACGTCAAACGGCGCGCGCGGCCCTACTGTGGAGGCAACCGAATTCCATTCATCGAATCTGTGAACCATGGTTGACATGCTGCCATTCATGCCATACAGTGCACCTGCATTCAGTATCCGGACCACCGACGTCTTCGACGCGTGGTTTGCCGGCCTGCAGGATCGCGTCGCGAAGCGGCGCATCCAGGCGCGCATCGACCGTCTGTCGATGGGCAATCCGGGCGACTGGAAATCCGCCGGCTCTCCCGTCGTCGAAATGCGTGTCGATCACGGGCCCGGCTATCGCGTCTACTACGTCAGGCGCGGAACGATATGGGTGATCCTGCTCTGCGGCGGCGACAAGTCGACGCAACGGGCGGGCATCCGCGCCGCGCACGCGATGCTCGCGCGGCTCGACCTGGAGTGATCGATGGACAAGATCAAGACCCGGCCGTGGGATTCGGCCGAACACCTGAAAACCGACGACGACATGGCCGACTATTTCGAGGCCTGTCTGCAGGAAGCCGGCGACGACCCGGCCTTCATCGCGCATGCGCTCGGCGTGATCGCCCGCGCGCGCGGCATGTCGCAGGTCGCGCGCGACGCGGGCCTGTCGCGCGAAGGGCTGTACAAGGCGCTGTCGCACGACGGCAATCCGAGCTTCGGCACGATCCTGAAAGTGATCAAGGCGCTCGGCCTGCAACTGCACGGCGCGAAGGCGCACGCGTGAGTCGCCGGCGCGCGAAGGCGCGCCATGTGCACGATGGCGGCAACGGCCACGTCAATGCAGCCATCCGCCGGCCCAATGCGGCACCAGGGACACCACGTACAGCCCGAGCCCGATCAGCCCGCCGACCAGCGTGCCGTTGATGCGGATGTACTGCAGGTCCTTGCCGATGTTCAGCTCGATCTGCCGCGACATTTCTCGCGCATCCCAGTTGCGAACCGTATCGCGGATATGACGCATCAGGAAATCCGCGAAATCCGGTGCGATCTCGTGCACGGCCTTCTCGATATGCTCGTTCATCGACGCGCGCAGCGCCGGGCTTTCCGCGAGCCGCGCGCCGAGCCAGCCGCCCAGCGTCGCGGCCTGCCGGTGCAGCGACGAATCCGGGCGCGCGAGATCGGCCTTCAGCCACGCGCGCAACTGATCCCACAGATCGCGCGCATAGTCGTTGAACGCGTCGCCGTCGCGGATGTAGCGCTTGATCTCGTCCCCCTTCGCGATGAACACGGGATCATGCTTCAGCCGCTCGGTCAGCCGCACGACCGTGCGGTCGAAGCGCTGCCGCAGCTCGTGTTCGGGGTCGGCCGCCACCCCTTCGAGCACGCGGCTCACCGCGCCCGCCAGCATGCGCGCGCCGTTCTCGCCGAACCACTGCGTCGGCATGATCTTCTCGACCTTCGGATATTGCGTCTTCAGCCATTCGACGATGAAACCCGCGATCACCTCGCGGTTCTCCTCCTTGTCGAGCACGTCGACCACCTGTTCGATCGCGTCGTCGAGCAGTGCCTGGTGCCGGCCGTCCTTCGTCAGCGTGTCGAGAATCACGCCGGCCGATTGCGACAGGTCGATCCGGTCGATCACCGCGCGGAACGCATCGCGGACGAACGACTGGATCCGCGCATCGTCGGTCATGTCGAGCGCGAAGCTCATCAGCTTCGTCACGTAGCCGCCGAGCGCGTCGGTGTTCGCCGGTTCGCCGAGCCATGCGCCGAGCTTGCTGGCAGGATCGTGCTGGCGAATCTGCGCGGCGAGCGCGTCGGGGCCGAGGAATTTCTCGCGCACGAACACCGCGAGGTTGTCGGCGATCTTGTCCTTGTTCTTCGGAATGATCTCGGTGTGGCGCGACACGAACGGGATCGGCACGCGCCGGAACAGCGCGACGACCGCGAACCAGTCGGCCAGCGCGCCGACCATCGCGGCCTCGGCTACCGCCTTGATACCGTCGACCCACGGGCCGCGCGGCAGCAGGATCGTCGTGACGAACACCGCGACGGCGGCGAGCAGCAGCCATAACGCGCGGCGCTTGCTGCGCTTCAGTTCGAGGGCTTTGTCTGGCGTCATGGGCGACCGGTGAAACGGCAATGCCGTTAATATGCACCGATCGCCGGCCCACGACAAACCCGCGCGCATCGCGCGCGCCGGGACGGTTGCCCGGAAGGCATTCCTTCGATCGACTTTCCGGCCGCCCGCCGGCAGACGCCGGCCACCGACGCGAACCCGGCCACTCGGGCCGCGTTCGCGCGCTGCGTCAGAGGAACGTCTTCAGGTTCACCGCCGGGTCGGCGAGCTTCACCGGGTCGGGCACCGCCCCTGCCGCGATCAGCCGGCGCGACGCGCCGATGTCGCGCCCGAGGTTCGCCGCGGCCACCGCGACGATCCTGCCATCGTCGCCCAGCCCGAACACCGTGAACGGCCCGCTCGCCGGATCGCCGCGCACGACGGTCGTGCGTTCGCTGCCGAACAGGCCGAGCATCTGCAGGTTGCAGTCGTACTGATCGGACCACAGCCACGGCAGCTCGGCATAGGTTTCGTCCGCGCCGAGCAGGTTCGCGGCCGCGATGGCCGGCTGGTTTTCCGCGACTTGCCACGACTCGATCCGCACGTGACGCCCGAGCAGCGGATTGAAGTGCATCGTCACCTCGCCCGCCGCGAAGATCGCGTGATCGGCCGTGCGGCAGCCCGCATCGACACGGATCCCGTTGTCGACCTCGAGGCCGGCCGCCTGCGCAAGCTCGACGTTGGGCACCACGCCGATCCCGACCACGACGATATCGGCCGGCACGTCGCCGCGATCGGTCTCGACGATCGCACCGCCGCCCGCCGCGCGGCGAATCGCACTCGGCAGCGTCGTCATCTGAAACTTCACGCCGTGCGCGTCATGCAGTTGCCGCGCATACGCACCGACGACTTCCGGCAACGCACGCTGCAGCAAGCGCGGCGCCGGGTCGATCACCGTCACGTCGCAGCCGCGCTGGCGCGCCGCGGCCGCCACTTCCAGGCCGATGAAGCCGCCGCCGAGCACCGCCACGCGACGCCCGGGCGCGAGTTGCGCCCGCAACGCACGCGCGTCGGCAACGGTGCGCACGTAATGAGGAACGACGCCTTCGTCGACCGGACCGCCGAACGCACGCACCCGCGAACCCGTCGCGAGCACGAGCCGTGCGTACGGCAACGTCGCGCCGTCGTCGAGCCGCACACGCCGCGCATCGCGTTCGATCGCCTCGACGCGCGTGCCGAGCCGCAGCTCGACGCGCTGCGCGTCGTACCACGCGGCATCGCGAATGAACGCTCGCTGTTCGCCGCCGTCGCTCAGCAGCGCGTCCTTCGACAGCGCGGGCCGGTCGTACGGCAACTCGCGCTCCGCGCCGATCATCACGATGCGCGCATCGGCGTCGCGCGCGCGCAGCGCCTCGACCGTGCGCCGCGCCGCGTGGCCGGCGCCGACGATCACGAACGGGTCAGTCGACATTGACTTCCACCTGCCCGTCGACGATCCGGATCGGATAGGTCCGCACCGGCTCGGTGATCGGCGCGCATTTCGGCGCACCCGTGCGAATGTCGATGAGCCCCTGATGCAGCGGACACTCGACGCAGCCGTCCTCCACATAGCCTTCGGACAGGCGCGCGTGACCATGGGAACAGAGGTCGTGCATCGCGAACAGTTCGTCGCCGATCCGGAACACCGCGATCGGCTTCTGGCCGGCGACGCGCGCCGCCGGTTCGTCTTCGGAGAATTCGTCGAATGCGCCCAGCGGATGCCATTCGGCGAGCGTAGCTTCGGTCATGTCGGTTTCCTTGGCTGTCAGATCGGCGTCGCGAGTAGCGTCTGCACGCGCGACGTGTCGTAGATCACGCGCTTGGTCTTGTAGCGCAGCCCGTCGGGCGTGCGCACGACCGTGTCGTAGTACTTGCCGGCCTGGTACACGTTCGATTCGCCGTTGCTGCGCGTCTGCACGACCACGTAGTTGCTCTCGGTGTCGATCTCGCCGTCGCGCTGCGCGACGATCGTGAGACCCGATGTCATGTGCCGGTACGTGTGCTCTTCATAGATGTTCGCGTGCCGCAGCGACACCACGCGATCGCGCAGCATCCGCTGGTTCGTGCAATGGACGATCCCGACCGGCAGCCCGAGATCCGCGTTCTCCTTCGGCACGATCTCGTACGTGCAATCCTCGGTGAACATTTCCGGCCAGTGTTCGAGCCGGTCGTTGTCGAGGTGGCCGATGTAGCGGTTCTGGAGCATGTAAATCTCGAACCACGTCTTCATGTCTTCCGTCAGGTTTTCCATCATTCCGCGCTCCCGCTTCGATAGCCCATCAGCTTCTGGTAGCCGACCCAGAACTTGCGGATCAGGCTTTCGGTGATCACCGTGTCCTGCTGGTCCGGATTGCCGCGCGACATCTCGATCACCGACGTCGCATCGGCGTCGCGCACCGTGCCGCGCTGCACGAGCTCGGTCGCCTCGGTGTCCTCCATCGAGATGTAGCCGGCCGGCCCGACCAGGTTCGCCTGCTTGATGCGCAGCGCGCGCAGCTCGGGCGTGTCGTCCGCGTAGCCGAAGAAGTGAAAGATCAGCTCGAAGTTGTCCGGCCCCTTCGGCAGGATCTGGCGCGCGACCAGCGTGTTGTGGATCTGCTGGATCACGAGCTGCGGGAAGATCGGCTGGATATGGTTCGTGCAGTCCTCGTCGTATTCGGACACGAGATCGAGGATCGACTCGTCTTCCAGATGGAAGCCCTCGTCGAACGAGCGGATGTTCTGCTGCTTGTACGCGGCCGACGTGTCGTCGCCCGTCTTCGTCACCGTGATGATGCTGTGCAGCCCGTGATTCGCATCCGGAATCGAGCGAGCCTTCATCCCGACACGGAAGATGTTGAAGGTCGTATGGAACAGATGCAGCATGCTCGCGTGATACGGGTCCTTCACGTTCTCCATGTACAGCTTCCAGTTCGACTTCGAATACTGTCTCGTGCAGCCGAGATACTCGATCGGCTTGTGGAAGATTCGGTCGATCCACGGCCGCATCTGCTCGCCGAGATAATCCGGCAGCGGCATCACTTCATCGCTGAAGGTGGCGAACACGAGCCCGCGATAGCTGTCGACGCGCAGCTTGCGCAGCCCGTGCTGCTTCGGGTCGAAGTCGGCCGGCATCCCGGTCATCCCCTTCTGGCCGCGCCGGAACGGCACGCCGAGCAGGTTGCCCTGGTTGTCGAAGCTCCACTGGTGGTACACGCACGTGTGCGAGCTCGCGTTGCCGCGCGACTTGCGGCAGACCTGCGCGCCGCGGTGCGCGCAGCGGTTCACCCACGCGGACAGCGTGCCGTCCTCGGTGCGCGTGACGACGACCGGCGTATCGCCGACGAACGTGCTCTTGAAGTCGCCGGCCTTCGGGATTTCCGCTTCCAGCGCGACGAAGTTCCAAGTGGGCCCGCGGAAGATGCGTTCCTGCTCGCGATCGTAGACCGCGCGTGAGCTGAACACCTTATAGGGCACGCGCGAGCCGTCGTCGTGCGGAAAACGCACATCGGACGCGTCGTCACGCGCGGCGAATACGACGGGCGATTCTGTCTGCTCCATGTCGGACTCCTTGTGGTTCCGTTTCGTTGATTGCATGGCGCCCATTTTTGAAAAGCTAATATTCGCCGTCTATCCGGAAAGTGCGATTGCGGCGGCGCAATATCCACTTTCGGCGGATTTCTGCGCTAGCATGGCGACACACGCGACCCGCGCACGATCGCGACCCATTCGTCGGATCGAAGCGCGCGTCCACACCAAGGCCGATGCCCATGTCCCCAACGTCGTTCGAGCCGTATGCGCTGCGCGCGCACCGGCTGTTCGAATCCCGCGATCTCGACGAGACGCGCGAGCGGATCTCGCGCGTGATGCAGCCGCACGCGCTGCTGCCGAGCGGCCGCGTGCAAGGCGCGTCGCACATGGATTTCGTGCGGCTCGGCGGGCTCGGGATCGGCACCATCGCATTCGGCGACGCGATGCGCGTGCAGGTCGACGCGGTCGACGGCTATTACCTGCTGATGTTCTGCCTGTCCGGGCAGGCGGAAGTCCACGCGATGGGACGCCAGCTCGGCGTCGACGGGCAGACCGGCGTGCTGTGCGCGCCCGGCGAGCGCTTCGATGCGGTGCTGTCCGCCGACTGCGAGCAGTTCGTGCTGCGCATCGACGCGGCGACCGTCGGCTCGCTCACCGGCGACCCGCGCGCGACGCTCGACCCCGTGCTGCACATCAGCGACGCCGCGCTCGCCGCGTGGCGCCAGCAGCTGATGCTCGTCGCCCGCTCGCCCGAACTGCTCGAACGCGCGAACGCCAATCCGCGCGTGGCGTCGCAGCTCGAGCACCTGCTGATCGACCTGCTGATCGAAGGCCACCCGCCGTCCGTGCTGCGGGCGTCGCACCGCGACCCGGCGCCGGGCTTCGTGCGGCGCGCGCAGGAGTTCGTGAACGCGCACTACGCGCAGCCGCTGCAGCTCGCGGATATCGTCCAGGCCGCCAACGTGCCGGAACGGACGCTGCGCGACGCCTTCCTGCAGTTCCGCGGGATGAGCCCGATGCAGTACCTGCGCGCGACGCGGCTCGACCATGCGCGGGAGTTGCTGCGCGGGTCGATGTCCGAGCGACGGATCGCCGATATCGCGCTCGATTGCGGGTTCACGCACCTCGGGCGGTTTGCGCTCGCGTATCGGGAGAAGTTCGGCGAATCGCCGTCGGAGACGCTCGACGGCAAGCGGTAGGGGGTGCAGGTGCACCGCTTTGTCGGCTGCCGAGTCGGTCGGGTTGTTGCCGTCAGGTCGTTGGGGTCGGCTTGCTGGCTCGCTTATTGGGCCGGCTGGCCGAGTCGGCTTGGTGGGTCGGCCTGCTGGGTCGGCTTGCTGGGTCCGCTTGCTAGGTCCGCTTGCTGGGTCGGCTGGGCTGGGCTGGGCTGGGCTGGGGCTGGGCTTTCGCGCTGGGCCGGCTTGCAGGCGCGCTGCCCGCCTGCGTCACCGGCGAACCACATCGCATCGCGACGCCGTCTCTGCCTTCGACCGGGCGCGCCAAAACCGACCGTTAGTTGCAGTCAACGTGCGAGCGGCACCGCCCTTACCCCACCGGCACGATCATCTCCCGAGCGATCGCACAGAACGCGCTCGTCGCCGCACTTTCGCCGTGCAGCCGGCGGCTCATGATGATCGGCGACGTCGCCGTCGGTTCCGGCAGCCGCCGGTAGACGACGCCCCTCACGCGCACGCCCTCCACGCTTTCCGGCACCAGCGACACACCCACCTGCGCGGCGACGAGCCCGAGCGCCGTCTGCAGCTCGCGCACCTCGTGAACGGCCGCCGGCACCAGCGCGCCGTCGCGCAGCGCGGACAGTTGCTGATCCGCGAAGCTTGGCCGCGGCGTGCTCGGATAGACGATCAGCGTCTCGTTCGCGATGTCCGCCAGCGTCAGCGGCCGTTCCGGATCCGCGAGCGGATGCCCGACCGGCAGCGCCGCGATCAGCTTTTCCTCGATCAGCGCCTCGCGCACGAGCTGGTCGTCGTCGAAGCGCAGGCGGCCGAACCCGACGTCGATCCGCCCGCCCTTCAGCGCGCCGAGCTGTTCGAGCGTGAACATTTCGATCAGCGACAGCTCGACGTTCGGCTGCGCCTCGCGAAACGCGCGGATCACGTCCGGCAGCGCGCCATAGAGCGTCGACGGCACGAAGCCGATCACGATCCGCTCCGACAACTGCGCGAGCCGCCGCGTCAGCGGCCCGAGCTCGTCGGCCTGCTCGACGACGCGCTTCGCCTGCGCGTAGAACACGCGTCCCGCGTCGGTCAGTTTCAGCGGCCGCGCCCCGCGCTCGAACAGCGGCAACCCGAGCTCGTCCTCGACCGCCTGAAGCTGGCGGCTCAGCGGCGGCTGCGTCATGTGCAGCCGCTCCGCCGCCCGCGTGATGTTCATTTCCTCCGCGACCGCGATGAAGTACCGGAGCTGACGCAATTCCATTTCATGCCTCAAAGGTATGGAAGTAGTCGGAAAGAGTGTTGGACGACGCCGGGCGGGAATTCCTACCATGTGCACCAACAGGAGGAATCGCATGATAGCAACTGCCGCCACCATCGAGCGCATCGACACGCTGCTCGTTGACGTGCCAACGATCAGGCCCCACAAACTGTCGGTCGCCACGATGAATTGCCAGACCCTCGTGCTGGTCCGCGTTCGATGCACGGACGGTATCGAAGGCGTCGGCGAGGCGACGACGATCGGCGGTCTCGCATATGGCGAGGAGAGCCCCGAGAGCATCAAGGTCAACATCGACACCTACTTCGCGCCGCTGCTGCAAGGCATGGACGCAACGCGTCCCGGCGCCGCGATGGCGCGTGCGCGCAAGCTGTTCCAGGGCAACCGGTTCGCGAAGTGCGCGATCGAAACCGCGCTGTTCGACGCGCAGGCGCGCCGCGTCGGCGTGCCGCTGTCGGAACTGTTCGGCGGCCGCACGACGGATGCGGTCGACGTCGCATGGACGCTCGCGAGCGGCGATACGCAGCGCGACATCGCGGAAGCCGAGGCGATGCTCGACGCGCGCCGCCATCGCGCATTCAAGCTGAAGATCGGCTCGAACGCGGTCGACGACGACGTTGCGCACGTGATCGCGATCAAGCGCGCACTCGGCGAGCGCGGCGACGTCCGCGTCGACGTGAACCAGGCATGGAGCGAAACCGATGCGATCCGGGCGGGCGCACGCCTCGCGGACGCCGGCGTGAGCCTCGTCGAACAGCCCATCGCGGCGACCAATCGCGCGGGGCTGAAACGCCTCACGCAGCTCGCGCGGATTCCGATCATGGCCGACGAAGCGCTGCACGGCCCCGTCGATGCGTTCGCGCTCGCGCAGGACCGCGCGGCCGACGTGTTCGCGGTGAAGATCGCGCAATCGGGCGGGCTACTCGGCGCGGCGAGCGTCGCATCGATCGCGTCGGCGGCTGGCATCGACCTGTACGGCGGCACGATGCTCGAGGGCGCGGCCGGCACGATGGCGTCCGCGCAGCTGTTCAGCACGTTCGGCTCGCTGAAATGGGGCACCGAGCTATTTGGCCCGCTGCTGCTCACCGAGGAGATTCTCGTCGAGCCGCTGCGCTACCAGGATTTCAAGCTGCACCTGCCGGCGACGCCCGGCCTCGGCATCACCTTCGACTGGGCTCGCATCGAACGGATGCGACGCGACGCCCGCTGATCCCCCACGACACGACTACCGAAACCGGAGACACAGATGAACAAGCAAGCCATCGACGCCCTGCTGAAGACCTTCGACGACGCCGCGGAAAAGCCCGGCAACCCGCGCGTGCGCGCGATCGTCAACCGGATCGTGAAGGACATCTGCTACACGATCGAGGACTTCGACGTGCAGCCGAGCGAATTCTGGACCGCGCTCAACTACCTGAACGAAGCCGGCCGTGAATTCGGGCTGATCGCCGCGGGCCTCGGCCTCGAGCGCTTCCTCGACGTGCGGATGGACGAGGCCGAGGAGAAGGCCGGCTTCCAGGGCGGCACGCCGCGCACAATCGAGGGGCCGCTGTATGTCGCGGGCGCACCGGAATCGGTCGGCCATGCGCGCCTCGACGACGGCACCGATCCGGGCCAGACGCTGATCATGCGCGGCCGGGTGCTCGGTCAGGACGGCGCGCCGATCGCGAACGCGCTCGTCGAGGTGTGGCACGCGAACCATCTCGGCAACTACTCGTACTTCGATCAATCGCAGCCCGCGTTCAATCTGCGGCGCTCGATCCGCACCGATGCCGATGGCCGCTACAGCTTCCGCAGCGTGCTGCCGGTCGGCTACAGCGTCCCGCCGGGCAGCAAGACCGAGCAGCTGCTCGACCAGCTCGGCCGCCACGGCCATCGTCCGGCGCACATCCACTTCTTCGTTTCCGCGGACGGATATCGTAAGCTGACGACGCAGATCAACATCGAAGGCGATCCGCACATCTGGGACGACTTCGCGTTCGCGACCCGCGAAGGGCTGATCCCGAAGATCAATCAGGCCGAGGGCGCGGAAGGCAAGCCGTATGGCGTCGACGGGCAGTTCGCGCTGATCGACTTCGATTTTTCGCTGCTCAAGGACAAGCAGGACGTGCCGGCGAGCGAAGTCGAGCGGGCGCGGGCGCAAGCCTGAGCGGCCGTCCGGTTCGACGCATCGATAACGCAAGGAGTACAGAATGCTGTTTCATGTGGAAATGACCGTCCGTCTGCCGGCGGACATGGATCCGGTCAAGGCGGCCACGCTGAAGGCCGAAGAGAAGGCGATGTGCCAGCGGTTGATGAACGAAGGAGTCTGGCGGCATCTGTGGCGGATCGCGGGGCAGTATGCGAACGTCAGCATTTTCGATGTCGAGAGCGTGCAGCAGCTGCATGACGTGCTGAGTCAGCTGCCGTTGTTTCCGTATATGGAGATGGAAGTGCGGGCGCTGTGCCGGCATCCTTCGTCCGTTCGGGACGACGATCGGTGAGTTGTGGGTGGGCCATGCCGCCGGGGGGCCGGCGGCATGGGCGGGAGGCTGATCGCCCCCCTCACTGCTCGTGCGCGAGGTGCGCCGCAAACCCCACCTTCTCCGGCGCGATCCCGGCCCTCAGCGTCAGCGCCGGAATCTCGTAGTCCCCGGCATTCTGCCGCCGGAACGGAATCGGCCGTGCGGTCCACAGTTCGTCGAGACGCTTGCCGAGCGCCGCGCGCGTTTCGTCGAAGCGCACGTCGTTCATCCGCCCCGTCCGGTAGATCACGAACGGCGGCAGCACGTCGAACCCCGGGTAATACAAAATCCCGTGCTGGATCGGAAACAGCACGTCGTCGATCGGCCCGTTGATGCCGCGCGCGCTGTAGTGCGACTCCCAGCCGCCCGTCGTGACGATCACCATCGCACGCTTGCCCGCCAGCGAGCCCTCGCCGTAACGGTCGCCCCAGTGCTGGTCGGAATGCTCGCCGACGCCGTACGCGAAGCCATACGCATACACACGCTCGACCCAGCCCTTCATGATCGCCGGCATCGAGAACCACCACAGCGGAAACTGCAGGATCACCGCGTCGGCCCACTTCAGCTTCTCCTGTTCGCGCGCGATGTCGTCGCGCTGCGTGCCCGTCTCGAACGCACGCTTCGAATCGAGCGCGGGATCGAAGCGCGCGTCGGGCGCACGGTCGGTCACGTCATGCGCGTCGAACGCGGCCTTCCAGTTCATCG
The DNA here is from genome assembly GCF_000203915.1 of Burkholderia ambifaria AMMD. NCBI lineage: Bacteria > Pseudomonadati > Pseudomonadota > Betaproteobacteria > Burkholderiales > Burkholderiaceae > Burkholderia > Burkholderia ambifaria. The sequence continues at coordinate 2,563,331 of NC_008391.1, read as the reverse complement.
CGTACAGATCGGTCACCTGCACGGCATGGCCCGCTGCTTCGAGATGCTCGACCGCGAAGTCCCGCAACGCGCCGTTCAGCGAACGCGGTTCGGGATGGGCATAGACGATCAGCACATTCATGTTCACTACTCCGTTGATTGAATGACTGCAGGATGCCGTCGCCAACGGTATATTGGAAATGAATTCCCGATATTCCAGGTATAGCCTTGAACAATCTCAGACGACTGGACCTGAACCTGCTAGTCACGCTCGACGTGCTGCTCGCCGAGCACAACGTCACGCGGGCGGCTGAAAAACTGAACATGTCGCAGCCGTCGGTCAGCGTGCAGTTGCAGAAACTGCGCGACCTGTTCGGCGATCCGCTGCTGCTGCCGGGGCCGCGCGGGATGCGGCCGACCGCTCGCGCCGAGACGCTGCGCGAGCCGTTGCGGGACGCGCTCGACGCACTCGAACGGGCAGTGCTGACGGCCACGCCGTTCGATCCGGCGACCGCGACGAACACGTGGCGCGTGGCCGCGACCGACTACGGCGAATCGACGATCGTGCTGCCCGCGCTGAACACGCTGCGCTCGGCCGCCCCCGCTACGCGACTCGCCGTCGTCGAACTCGCGCCGCCGCGCATCGAGCAGGACGCGGAGCGCAACGGCATCGACCTGGCGTTCCATACGAGCGAAGGGTCGCCGGAAGGGATGCGGCGCCTGCCGCTGTTCGTCGAGCGATACGTGCTCGTCGGTCGTGCCGGTCATCCGAAGCTGAAACGGCGCCCGACGCTCGCGCAGTTCAGCACGCTGGAACACGTGATCGTGTCGCCCGACGGCGGCGGCTTCTTCGGCGTGACGGACGAAGTGCTCGCAAAAGCGGGCGCTGCGCGGCGTGTCGTGCTGTCGGTTCCGCATTTCCTGTTCGTGATGTCGGCCGTCGCCAGCACCGATCTCGTCGCGATGCTGCCCGAGCGGCTGGTCCGCAACATACCCGCATTACGCGTCGTGGAAGCGCCGGTCGAAGTCCCCGGCTATGAGATGTCGATGCTGTGGCACGAACGCGTGCATCGCGATCCCGCGCATCGATGGCTGCGCGAGACGATCGCCGCGTCGGTGTGAATCTTTCGCGGTACGGACGCAACCGCACCTTCCCCGTCGTCCGAAACGGGCCGCGGCACACGTGCATTCATTCAGCACTTGAAACCGCCTCGAACACTGTATATATTTACAGTGCTTTTGCACCATTTGACCCGAATTCCGTCACCCATGACGGACGGACTTTTGTGAGGCGACCATGTTTCAGTCATCCGCATTCGATCCCGAGCAACCCGGCTTCAACCCCGGCCACTTCGAGCGCGCCGCGCAGCGCGCGGTCGTCGATCTGCAGCGTGTCGTCGGCGGCCCTGCGCAGCGCGCGCTCGGCCTGCGACGCCGCACGCATCCGGCCGCCGTCCGCACGATGAGCTGGCAGGCGCTGCTGAACGTCGAGGAACTCGCGTTCTCGAACGCCGGTTTCCTGAGCCGCAACGATCCGACCGTCGTCGACGCGTTCATCCGTCTGCGCGACAGCCGACTGGTCGCGGCGGACGTCGAGGAGCCGGTCGACTGGCGTCGCGACGACGACGACCTGCCGGCCGTCTACCTGATCGTCAAGGCGATGCTGGAAGCGGAAGAAGAGGAACGGGCCGAAGCGGCCTGATACACGCGGGCCGGTGGCGGATGGCCGTGTGTGGGGATCCCGCCGCGTGGTGACGCGGCACATCGGTTCGACGTGCTCAACCGCCCTGTGGAATCACGGAGCGGAGAACCGCGAGCCGTCGCGCAGGCAAACCACCGCCGCGCGACGCACGCCATCCCGAAACCCGAAACGATAGCCCGTCACAGCCGCGCGGCAAGCCGCGAACCCTGATCGATCGCACGCTTCGCATCGAGTTCGGCAGCCAGTTCCGCGCCGCCGATCAGATGCACCCGTCGTCCGGCCGCCTGCAGCGGCACCAGCAGCGCGCGCTGCGGTTCCTGCCCCGCGCACAGCACGATCGTGTCGGCTTCGATCAGTTCGTGATCGGTGCGCTGTTCGCCGTACGACACGTGCAACCCGCGCGCATCGATCAATTCGTAGTTCACGCCGCCGATCATCTTCACCTGCTTCATCTTCAGCGTCGCGCGGTGAATCCAGCCGGTCGTCTTGCCGAGCCCCTTGCCGAGCGGCGCGGCCTTGCGTTGCAGCAGCGTCACTTCGCGCGCGGGCGCCGCGACCTGCGCGCGCGTCACGCCGCCGCGCGTCGCGGCCGGATCGGTCACGCCCCACTCCGCTTTCCACTCTTCCAGATCGAGCGTCGGCGACGCGCCGTCCTGCACCAGATACTCGGCGACATCGAAGCCGATGCCGCCCGCGCCGATCACCGCGACACGCCGGCCGACCGGCTGCCTGCCGGCGAGCACGTCGATATAGCTGAGCACGTTCGGCCCGTCCTGCCCGGGAATCTTCGGGTCGCGCGGCGCCACGCCGGTGGCGAGCACGATCTCGTCATAGCCGCCCGCGATCAGGTCGCTCGCGGCGACGCGGCGGTTCAGGTGCAGGTTCACGCCGGTCAGCTCGACCTGCCGGCCGAAGTAACGCAGCGCTTCATCGAACTCTTCCTTGCCCGGGATCCGCTTCGCCATGTTGAACTGGCCGCCGATCTCCGCGGCCGCGTCGAACAGGTCGACGTGGTGGCCGCGCTGCGCGAGCACGGTCGAGCATGCGAGCCCGGCCGGCCCCGCGCCGACGACCGCGATGCGCTTCGGCTGCTGCACCCGCGCGTAGACCAGCTCCGTCTCGTGGCACGCGCGCGGGTTCAGCAGGCACGACGCGATCTTGTTCTTGAACGCGTGGTCGAGACACGCCTGGTTGCAGCCGATGCAGGTGTTGATCTCGTCGGCGCGGCCCTGCGCGGCCTTGACGACGAACTCGGCATCCGCAAGCAGCGGACGCGCCATCGACACCATGTCCGCGCAGCCGTCCGCGAGAATCTGCTCGGCCACTTCGGGCCGGTTGATCCGGTTGGTCGTCACGAGCGGGATGCCGACCTCGCCCTTCATCTTCCTGGTCACCCACGCAAACGCGCCGCGCGGCACCGACGTCGCGATCGTCGGCACGCGCGCCTCGTGCCAGCCGATCCCCGTGTTGATGATGGTCGCGCCCGCGCGCTCGACGGCCTTCGCAAGCTGCACGGTCTCGCTCCAGTCGCTGCCGTCCGGAATCAGGTCGAGCATCGACAGCCGGTAGATCAGGATGAAGTCGCGCCCGACCGCTTCGCGCGTGCGCTCGATGATCTCGATCGGCAGACGGATGCGGTTTTCATACGAGCCGCCCCACTGGTCGCCGCGCTTGTTCGTATGCATCGAGATGAACTGGTTGATCAGGTAGCCCTCGGAGCCCATGATCTCGACGCCGTCGTAGCCGGCCTCGCGCGCGAGCTGCGCGCAGCGGACGAACGCACGGATCTGCCGCTCGACGCCGCGCGCGCTGAGCTCATGCGGCGCGAACGGCGAGATCGGCGACTTGATCTTCGACGGCGCGACCGCGAACGGGTGGTAGCCGTAGCGGCCGGTATGCAGGATCTGCAGCGCGATCTTGCCGTCGTCCGCATGCACGGCGTCGGTGATCACGCGATGGCGCCGCGCGCCGGCGGACGTCATCAGCGTGCCGCCGAACGGCTTGGTCCAGCCGGCCACGTTCGGCGCGAAGCCGCCGGTCACGATCAGGCCGACGCCGCCGCGCGCCCGTTCGGCGAAATAGTCGGCGAGCCGCGGCAGCGTCTTGCGGCTGTCCTCGAGGCCCGTGTGCATCGAGCCCATCAGCACGCGATTCTTCAGCGTGGTGAAGCCAAGGTCGAGCGGTGCGAGCAGGTGCGGAAAGGGGGTCGTCATGATGAGTCTGCCGATAAGCGATGGGTGTCATCGTAGGCGCGCGCCGCCTTGAACGTGAGGGGGCAAACAGCCATAATGCTTGTCATTTTCGGCCAAATCGACATGACCTCCCCGTCACGCAAGGATCACCTCGGGCTTCGCCGGCCGACGATTCCGGTCGCCTATCCGCGCCTGCTGCTGCAGGCGCTGGCCGCACGCGGCGTCGATCTGGCCGCGGTGCGTGCCGGCACCGGGCTGCGCGACGCGGTATTGGCCGAACCGGACGCACGCGTCGCGCCATCTCAATGGGGCCGGCTCGTGCTGAATGCGATCGGGATCGGCGGCGATCCGGGCATCGGGCTCGCGTTCGGGCTGCTGCTGAAGCCGACCGTGCACGGCTTCCTCGGCTATGCGACGCTGACCGCGCGGGACATCCGCGACGCGCTGGTCGTCACGCAGCGCTACTTCCGGATGCGCAATCGCCAATATCGTCTGACCTACGCGGAGGACGAACACGGCGCAACGCTCGAACTGCACGGCGTGCAGGCGAGCCCCGTGCTGCAGCATCACGTGATGTTCGAGTTCGTGCTGACCGGGCTCGCGCAAAATATCTCGCAGTGGTCCGGGCGCGCGTCGCCGCCGATCGCGCTGCGCTTCGCGTGGCCGGAGCCCGGCTATTTCGCGCGTTATCGCGACCAGTTGCCGCCGGTCGAATTCGGCTGCGCGGCGAATGCGCTGTGGATCGCGCGCGACGTGCTCGACTGGCCGCTGCCGCTCGCCGATGAAGTCGCACACCGGCAGGCGCTCGTGCAGGTCGAGCGCGAGTATGCGCAGGTGCGTCAGGAGGAAGGCGATCTGGTCGAGCGCGTGCGCGCGGAGCTGGCGCGCACGGCCGGCGACTATTCGAGCCCGGAGGCGCTCGCCGACGCGCTGCTCGTGTCGACGCGCACGTTGCGGCGCCGGCTCGAGGAAGCCGGGTCGAGCTACCGGCAACTGCTCGACGAAGCGCGGTTTCGCGATGCGAAGCAGTTGCTCGCGGCCTCGGACCTCGACCTGAAGACGATCGCCGAGCGGCTGCAATTCACCGACCCGGCGAATTTCACGCGGGCGTTTCGACGGTGGGCCGGGCAGACGCCGAGTGCCTATCGGGAGGCGGCCGGCAATCCGGCACGCGAGTAAGCCGGAAGGTCAGCTGCCGACGTCGATCCGCGCGCCGCCATCGCCTTCGCGTGCCTCGATCCGCACTTCGCCCGTCGCCGCGACAATCGCGTCATACACGTCGTCCGTCACGCGGACCACCGGCACCGCGATCGCATAGAGTTCCGCCGCCACGATCGCGCCGATCGAGATGATCAGGTCGCGCTCCTTCAGCACGATCCCGACCGGCCCCGTACCGTTGCGCACCGCTTCCGCGAGCACGCTGCTGCTCGAACTCGAACCCTTCGCGTGCGGCATCACCATGATCCGGCCGGCCAGGCTTGCGCCGGCCTGCGGATGCCCGCAATCGACGATTCGCCCCACGCCCGAGTCGTAGCCGCCCCAGAAGCTGAGCGGCTTGTCGAGCACGACCGTGTTCGCGCATGCGCTGCCCGGCACGAGCGTGTCGCCCGTCAGCTGCCTCATCGTTGCGTCAGTCATCGAATCGCACCTTTCCCTCGAACGCGGAGCGCACGCACTCGCGCATGCTGCCGTACGCGACCGTCACGCCGATGTTCGCGGGCGCATACGACGCCCACTTCCCCGAGTTGGTCATCACCAGGCCCGACAGCTGTTTCATCACCGGCGTGATGTACGTGCAGGTGTCGACGACGATCTGGACGCCGCGCGCGTCGAATTTGTCGGCAAGCCCGAGCTCGCCCAGCTCCCACAGGATGAAGCGGCTCGTGTTCACGTAGAAATCGCACTTCGGTTTGCCGTCGAACTGATCGAGCAGCGCGTCGAGCGTGCGGAATTCGGCCAGCGAAAAATGCGGCGTGCCGAGCGCGACCGCGACGAGCGCATCGCCGGCCGCGCCATGATTCAACGTGCGGCGGATCTCGTCGAGGTCGGCCATCGCGACATCGACCGTTCGCTGCGCGGCCTGCCCGTGCAACGCGGCGTCGAGCGTCGGCGCCTCGGGTGTGATGCCCACCGCATGGAACAGCGCGACGGCCCCGCTCGATGCGGCGGCCGCGCCGAGGGCCTTGAGTTCGTCTTCGGTGGTGTCCGCGGGCAGCCCGACGATCGCGGGGACGATCGCGCCCGCGATCCGGCCGATCAGCAACCCGAGCGCCGCGAAATAGATGTCGCGCGACGGCCGGTTGCCGAAGTCCGGCGCGTTGAATACGATCCGCGCCGCGCGATTCGATTCGACGTGCAGGCCCGCATACGGCGCACGCCCGGTGATCGCGGCGGCCAAGTCGAGAAAGTCGCCATAGCGGCTGGTACGCGCACCGAGCACCGAATTCGCGAACACGATTGCATTGGATTCGGCCCACGCGATCTGCTCGCCCACGCGCGGACGATTCTTCAGCTGATACGGCGCGCACGTGAAGCTCGATTCGCAGCCGAGCTGCAGATGCGCCTCCATCAGCCGCCGGGCGTCACGCTCGATCGTGCGATCGCCGTGATACAGCTCGGGATGGATCAGGTCGAGCGACCCGACGTTCAGCGTGGTCGGCACCGCGACGCGCGCGCCGGTGTCGACGAAATACTCGACGAAGTCGAGGCTCGTCTGGCCGTGGTAAAGGCAGCCGTCGATATGCGCGGACGTGATGTCGATCAGGTGCGGCGCCGACATGACCTCGGCCGTGCGCGTGACGATCCGCATCGCGCGTGCGACGCCGTCGCCGAATGCGCCGCGCAACATCGCGTCGTCGCGCTCGCTCAACTGCAGCATGGGGGTGCTCCTCGTGTCTCGTCCGGCGGGCCCGGATCGCTTTTGTCATACTACCGCGCGTTGCGGCTATCGCTGCGCCGTCAGGCTGAACAACTCGTCGCGCAGCGCCTTGGCGCGGTCGCGGCCGAACTGCGTGTCGAACTCATCCTGCGCGGCCTGCCACGCGACTTTCGCCTGCGCATAGGTGCGCTCGCCGAGCTTCGTCAGGCTGAGCGCGTGCGCGCGGGCGTCATGCTCGGACGCGGCCGCGGCGACGAAGCCGTCGCGCTGCAGCGGCTTGAGCGCGCGCAACAGCGTGGTGCGGTCCATCACCAGCGTATCGGCAAGCTCGCTCATCACGAGGCCGGGCCGGCGCGACAGGTTCGCCATGATCGAGAACTGCGCGGGCGTGACACCGACCGGGGCCAGATGCCGCTCGTAGAGTTGCGTGACGAAGCGCGCTGCCTGACGCAGCGCGAGGCAATTGCAGGCCTGGGCGATCTGGATATCGTTCATGAACGGCAATTTATATGTGCATATGCATAAAGTCAATGTACACTCCGCCGTAACATGGCCGGGCAGGCCGCTTTCACTGCGCGCCGCCATCGCCGCGAGGAGACGAACATGGACTACATCGACAAGCTGCGGATCTTCCGGTCGGTGGTGGAAATGCGCAGCTTCACGCGCGCCGCCGACATGCACGGCCTCGCGCGGCCGGTCGTGTCGCGGGCGGTCGCGGATCTCGAGGCGCGCTTCGGCAGCCGCCTGCTGCACCGGACCACGCGCCAGGTCTCGCTGACCGAAACCGCCGAGCGCATCTACGAGCGCTGCGCGGCCGTGCTCGACGAACTCGACTCGCTGGAAGCGCAGGCGCAGTCGCACACGCGCGAGCCCGAGGGGCTGCTGCGCCTGGTCGCGCACACGACGGCCGCGCTGAACCGGCTCGTGCCGCTGATCGCCGGCTTCAAGGCCGCGCATCCGAAGGTGCGCCTCGACGTCACGCTGACCGAGCGCCCGGTCGACCTCGTCGGCGAAGGCTACGACATCGGCATCGTCGTGCCGTACATGCTGACGAGCGAGACGACCGTGGTGCGCCTGGTCGAACGCATTCCGGTGGTGATCGTCGCGACGCCCGCGTATCTGCGCGCGCATCCGCGTCCCGAGACGCCGGCCGCGCTCGCCGAGCATGCGTTCGTGCCGCTGTCGCCGTCGCTGCGCCGGCCCGCGCTGTCGTTCCGCGTCGACGGCGACACGCTGACCGTGCCGTTGAGCTTCGACGTCTCGTCGAACAGCCCCGTCTTCAACCGTGAAATGGTGATGCACGACTTCGGCATCGGCGTCGTGCCGAGAACGCTCGTCGAGGCCGAACTCGCGTCGGGCGCCCTCGTGCAGTTGCTGGAAGACGCCGATCTGGTCGACGCGTTCGTGGAGATCAAGCTCGCTTACGCAAACCGCGCGCTGCTGCCCGCGAAGGTCAAGGCGTTCATCGACTACACGGCCGCGTACTGCGACCACGACGGCCGGATTGTTCCCGCCGCCGCGTGATCCGGCGCGAAAACGCGCCGTCCGGCCGCCGATTGGTACAGCCACGACACCAATCTGATCCCGCGCCGCCGCTCGCTTCAGCCCGCCTCGCCACCTAATATGTGCACATGCACACGACCACCCTCACCGATGACGATTGCTTCGCGATCCGGCAGGCCGCGCGGCGTATCTCGCAGTTCTACGAACGCTATCTGTCGCGGGCGGGCGTCACGCCGTCGCAGTACAGCATTCTCGCGCTGCTGCGGGAGCGCCCGGGCCTGACGATGGCGACGCTGTCGGCGGTGCTGGTGATCGAGCGCACGGCGCTCCTGCGCGCGCTCAAGCCGCTGATCGGCGCGGCGCTCGTCACGGGCCGGATGGAGCCGCGTTGCCGCCGCCAGACGTTCGCGCTGACCGAGCACGGCGAAGCCAGGATCGCCGACGCGCATGTGCACTGGCTCGCCGCGCAGCAAGCGTTCGAGCAGCGGTTCGGGTCGGCCCAGGCGGCCCGCCTCAGAGACGAATTGTTTCGGATTACGCACAACCTGCCGGAGCGCTAGCCTCTTTCCCGATCGATGCGACGTCGTCGATCGTTTTGATAAGTGCATATACATAGGTGACTCGATGGAAACGACCCAAGCCGCTGCTTCCCGCGAAGCAGCCACAATCGACCCGCCCGCGAAGCAGCAGCGCCGCGTGCCGTGGATGCGCATCGCGGTGGGCGCCGTGGTGGTCGTCGTGGCTGCGGCCGCGCTCGACTGGCTGTTCGTGCTGCGCTTCCAGGAAAGCACCGACGACGCATATGTCGGCGGCGACGTCACCGTGCTCGCGCCGAAGGTGAACGGCTTCGTCGACAAGATCCTCGTGACCGACAACCAGCGCGTGAAGGCCGGCGACGTGCTCGTGCAGCTCGATGCGCGCGACTACGATGCGAAGCTCGCGCAGGCCGCCGCGGAAGTCGACAGCGCGCGCTCCGCGGTGACGGAACTCGAAGCGAAGCAGCAGCTGCAATACGCGGTGATCGGCCAGCATGCGGCGGACCGCAATGCGTCATCGGCCGAGCTCACGCGTGCGTCGTCCGACCGCGTGCGCTACCGCGAGCTCGTCAAATCCGATGCGGTGTCGAACCAGATCGTCGAGCGCGCGGATGCCGACTATTCGAAGGCGGACGCGGCCGTCGCCCGCAGCGACGCCGCGCTGCTCGCGTCGAAGCGGCAGCTCGACGTGCTCGGCGCGCAACTCGCCGATGCGCGGGCCCGCGTGAACACGGCGCTCGCCGCGCAACGCGTCGCGGCGCTGAACGTCGAATACACGACGATCCGCTCGCCGGTCGACGGCTACGTCGGCAACCGTACGAGCCGCGTCGGGATGCTCGCGAATGTCGGCGTGCCGCTGCTGACGGTCGTGCCCGCGTCGGGGCTGTGGATCGACGCGAACTTCAAGGAAGACCAGCTGCGCAAGATGCGCGCGGGCGATCGCGTCGACGTCACGCTCGATGCGTCGAGCACGCGCCTGCACGGCCGCGTCGACAGCCTCGCGCCCGCGACCGGCGCGACCTTCAGCGTGCTGCCGCCCGAGAACGCGACCGGCAACTTCACGAAGATCGTCCAGCGCGTGCCGGTGCGCGTGCATCTCGATCCGCAGCCGGGCCTCGAGCACGTGCTGCGCCCCGGCCTGTCCGCGGCCGTCACGGTGCACACCGACCACGCGAACTGACCGGGAGCCGACCATGACCACCGCGTTTTCCGGCGACCCCGCGTCGCAACCGACGAAGCAGCGCGTCTTCGCGTTCGCGCTGATGTGCGTCGGCTTCTTCATGGCGACGCTCGACATCCAGATCGTCGCGTCGTCGCTGCGTGACATCGGCGGCGGCCTGTCCGCCAGCCAGGACGAGCTGTCGTGGGTGCAGACGGCCTACCTGATTGCCGAGATCATCGTGATCCCGATGTCGGGCTGGCTGTCGAAGGTGATGTCGACGCGCTGGCTGTTCGTCGCGTCGGCGGTCGGCTTCACGATCACGAGCATGCTGTGCGGGCTCGCGTGGGACATCAACTCGATGATCCTGTTCCGCGGGCTGCAGGGCGCGCTCGGCGCCGCGATGATCCCGACCGTGTTCACGACCGCGTTCGTGCTGTTCCCGGGCAGGCAGCGGCTGATCGCATCGACGACGATCGGCGCGCTCGCGTCGCTCGCGCCGGCGATCGGGCCGGTGATCGGCGGCTGGATCACCGATCAATGGTCCTGGCACTGGCTGTTCTACCTGAACCTGGTGCCGGGCATCGCCGTGGCCGTGCTGGTGCCGCGCTACGTGCATATCGACGAACCCGACCCGAGCCTCCTCAAGCGCGGCGACTATCTCGGCATCGCGCTGATGTCGGGCTTCCTCGGCTGCCTCGAATACGTGCTGGAGGAAGGCCCGCGCAAGAACTGGTTCAGCGACGACGCGATCGTGATCTGCGCGTGGATCTCCGCCATCTGCGGCTTCCTGTTCATCGTGCACGCGCTGACCGCGGACGATCCGGTCGTCGACCTGCGCGCGCTCGCCGTGCGCAACTTCGGGATCGGCAGCCTGCTGTCGTTCGTGACGGGCATCGGCATCTTCGTGACGGTATTCCTCACGCCGCTGTTCCTGTCGCAGGTGCGCGCGTTCAGTTCGCTGCAGATCGGCATCGCGCTGCTGTCGGTCGGCGCGTTCCAGCTGCTCGCGCTCTGCGCGTATGCGTTCGCCGCGCGCTACTTCAGCATGCGCGCGCTGCTCGTGTTCGGGCTTATCTGCTTCGGCCTCGGCTGCTACCTGTACACGCCGATCACGCACGACTGGGGCTGGCGCGAACTGCTGCTGCCGCAGGCATTGCGCGGCATCGGCCAGCAGTTCAGCGTGCCGCCGATCGTGACGATGGCGCTGGGCTCGCTGCCGCAGTCGCGGCTGAAATCGGCGAGCGGCCTGTTCAACCTGATGCGCAACCTGGGCGGCGCGATCGGCATCGCGGTGAGCGCGACGATGCTCAACGACCGGCTGAACTTTCACTACCTGCGGCTGAACGAGCACGTGAGCGCCGGCGAGCCGCAGATCGCGTCGCTGCTCGATCGCCAGGCCGCGTACTGGACCTCGGTGGCCGGCAACACGCTGGATACCGCCCAGGCCGGCCTCGCGAACCTGCATCGCCTGATCTATCGCGAAGCGCTGACGCTCACCTACGCGGATGCGTACTACGCGCTGTCGCTGTGCTTCATCGTCGCGCTGATCGCCGTCGCGTTTTCCCGTCCCATTACCCTGAACGCGCCGCCGCCGGACGCGCACTGAAGCCGAGGTCACCGTCATGAAAAAGCTACTCGTCGCGCTGGCCGTCAGCGCGTTCGCCGCCGGCTGCGCGGTGCAGCCCGCGCAGCATCCCGCGCTGCACGATTCCGTTCAATCGCTCGCGCCCGCCGCGTGGGACACCGACGTGCCGCGCGCGGACATCGACGCCGCCGCGTGGTGGGCGCGCTTCCACGATCCCGTGCTCGACCGGCTGATCGCGACCGTGCTCGACGGCAACCTCGATCTGCAGGCCGCCACCGAGCGCGTGAAGCAGGCGCAGGCGCTGACCGTGCAGAAGCGCGCGGCGCTGCTGCCCGAACTCGACGCGACCGCGCGGGCGTCCGACGCGCGCCAGAACACGCCGCCGCCGCTCGGCTACGTGCGGCAGGCCGGCATCGGGCTCGCGCTGAGCTGGTCGCCGGACGTGTTCGGCGGGGAACGGCTCGACCTGCTGGCCGCCCAGGCCGAGCTAGTCGGACAACGGCATGCGGAAGACGCGATGCGGCTCGCGCTCGCGGCCGATGCGGCGTCCGCGTACGTCGACCTGCGCTGGGCGCAGCAGGAACTGAAGATCCTGCAGGACAACGCGGCGATCCGTCGGCATGCGCTCGAGCTCACGCGCAAGCGCCAGGCGTTCGGGCTGTCGACCGAACTCGACGTCACGCGCGCGCAGAACCAACTCGATGCGCTCGAAGCGCGGATTCCGCCGACGCAGGCGCAGATCGCGCATCAGCTCAACCTGATCGCCGTGTATTCGGGCCGCACGCCCGAATCGGTCGACCGGCTCGTGCTCGCGCAGGCCGGCGCGATTCCCGCGCCGCCCGCCGGGTCGCCCACCACGCTGCCTTCGCAGGCGCTGCTGCGACGGCCTGACGTGCTCACCGCTTACGCGCAGGTCGAACGGCGCGCGGCGCAGGTCGGTGTCGCGAAGGCCGAGCGCTATCCGAAGTTCTCGCTGAATCTGGCGGACGGGATTCTTGCCGCGTCGTACCTCGGCTTGCCGACGCTGACCGACAACCTGTTCAGCGCGGCGTTGAGCGCGACCAGCCCGATCTTCAACGCGGGGCGGATCACGGCCGACATCACGCAGAGCGAAAGCCGGATGCGCGAGTCGGAACTCGGTTTGCGGCAGACGATGCTGCAGGCGCTGCGGGAAGTCGAGGATGCGCGCGCGAACCTCGTCAGCAGCGATGAAGCGGCACGGCGGCTCGACAGTGCGCTCGCGGCGTCGGACAAGGCGCTCGGGCTGGCGAATCAGCTCTACAAGGGCGGCGCGACGGATTTTCTGGATGTGCTGTCCGCGCAGGAGGTCTATCTGCGGGACTCGGATGCGCTCAATCAGGTGAGGCGCGAGCATGCGCTGGCCGCGGTTGCGTTGTATCGGTCGCTTGGCGGTGGATGGAGCAGGAACGATGCGGCGGGCGGGACGGACACGCAAGCGGTGGCCGCTGCGGCCACGGTCGCGAAGGACTGACCGCGGCCACCCGGCAACGCATTCGTCGCCCGTGCATGCACGGGGCGCCGGGCAGCCGCGCGATCAGCCGGCGTCGGGCCACCGGTAGCCGATCACCTCGCTCAGCGGATACGCGAGTTCGCGCACCTCGTCCAGCTGATTGCCGCCGAACAGATGCACGTGCTCGTCGTCATGACGCAGATAGAACCCGACGTGGCCTTTCCAGCTCGCGGGATCGTCGCGCGTCAGGATCGCGATGCAGCCGTACACCGGGCGCGTCAGCGGCCGCCCCCACTCGAGCCACGAACGCGCGAGCGCCGACCCCGTGCCGCGGATGCCGGCATGCGTCATGCACCAGTTGACGAACGACGAGCACCACGAAATCTTGTCGTCGTAGCCGACGAGATTCGTGTGGTTGTTGTATTCGACGATGCGCGGATTGATGCTGCCGGACGGGAAACGGCGGATGCCCAGCTCGGCCAGCGCGACGGACATCCACGGCGGATGACCGGATTGCGGATTGCCTTCGGGATTCGATCGGATCACGACGGTCTCGGGTTTGGTTGTCGGATGGAGGGTTAATGTTCGCACGAATGGCGGCGTTGTGAGTGCACCGCTTCGTGAGCAGCCCGCGATATCCGACCACCATCGTCTACTCGATTTCCGACACAGGCGCGAACAATGGGCCGGATTTTTTCGCCTTTCGCATTCGTGCGAATTCCGGATGCTGGATGCGAGCCGTTCCGCGAGATCGACTACCATCTGATCATTCGTCGAACTCCAGAACCCCTCGTCCGGAAAAGAGCCACGCGCCATGACTACCCGCTCAGACGGCACCTTGTCGTCCGGCATCGCCGACACGTCGAACCCATCAAGACAGGGCACCGGCGCAAACCCGCGCGTCATTACGCTACCGGCGCATCTTCGGCAAATTCCGTCGTGTGAAGGGATTCCCGACCTGTTCAATACCTATCTGGTCAATATCGGCTTGCTGCTGTTTTTCGGCACGATGTTCGTCGGGCTGCTCACCGCGCCCTTCGGGGATGCGTCTTTCGCGCGAGGCGGCTTCATTGGATTCGTTTTGTGGCTCGGCATATTGGGCTGCCTCGCGTGGGCGGTGGTCGTCGTCATTCGGGCCATGCGGAATACGGGCGGCTGGTTTCATGTCGATGCAACCGGCTTCCGATATGGGATCGGCAAGCGCTCGAATGCGGCGGCCCTGCAGCAGGAACGTCACATCGAATGGCATGAAGTCGTACCCAGCCAGGACCTGCGCTGCGACGTCGAATACGACACGGCATCCCGAGTGGCCATGAGGCCGGCGAGTTTCCAGTTCTGGCGACGCGGTGCCAAGCGCGAACCGGCGACGCGATTCACGCTGCGCACGAGTCTCGTGGATTACGACGCCGACAGTGCCATCCGCTGCGTTCGCTTCAAGAATCATCACGAACTGGTTGTCGCGCTGCTGTGCGGCCTCGCGCATCAGGGGCTGCGTTTCAATCCGAGGGCGTTCATCGCCGCGGGGATTCACCCGGAAACCTGGCAGCCGCTCGCAACAGCGCGACGCCCAGCGATGATCGCTTTTTCGATTATCGGCGCGCTCGGGCTTCTCGCCTTCTGGGCATGGGAGCGCATGTCGCTGCCCTTTTCGGTGGCGATCCTGATCGTTTCCTTCGCGTATTACTGGGCCGAGGGCAGGTACGCTTTATCGCCGGATATCAAGCACTATCCGCGCGATCCGATCGTGTTCCGCATCGACGACGACGCTCCAGCCGACGACGCGAAATCGTAACGGACCGGGCGGCCGTGCACGATTCGCGTCGGTTTGCCCACCGCCCCCATTCCGAGGCCGCTCCGCATCGCGCCGAAGCAGCCGCGTCGAGCCCCTTCCCGTCACTCAACCGTCACCGATTTCGCGAGATTCCTCGGCTTGTCGATATCCGCGCCGCGCAGGCACGCCGCGTGATAGGCGAGCAATTGCAGCGGCACGACGTGCAGGATCGGCGACAGCAGCCCGTAGTAATCCGGCATCCTCAGCACCGACACGCCTTCGCCGTTGTCGATCCGCGTATCGGCATCGGCGAACACGTAAAGCTGCCCGCCGCGCGCCCGCACCTCCTGCATGTTCGACTTGAGCTTCTCGAGCAGCGCGTCGTTCGGCGCGATCGTCGCGACCGGCATCGCGTGCGTGACGAGCGCGAGCGGCCCGTGCTTCAGCTCGCCGGCCGGATACGCTTCCGCGTGGATATACGAAATCTCCTTGAGCTTCAGCGCCCCTTCTAGCGCGATCGGGTAATGCAGCCCGCGCCCCAGAAACAGCGCATTCTCGTGCCGCGAGAACTCCACCGCCCAGCGCTCGATCTGCGGCTCCAGCCCGAGCACGTCCTCGAGCGCGTCCGGCAGCCGTCGCAGTTGCGTCGCATAGCGGGCGAGCTGCGCATCGTCGACATAGCCGCGCAGCCGGCCGAGCGTCACCGCGAGAATGAACAGCGCGACGAGCTGCGTCGTGAACGCCTTGGTCGACGCGACGCCGATTTCCGGGCCGGCGCGCGTCAGGAACCGCAGGCTGGTCTGACGCACCATCGCGCTGGTCGGCACGTTGCAGATCGCGAGCGTGTCGACATGGCCGAGCGCCTGCGTGTACTTGAGCGCGGCAAGCGTGTCGGCGGTCTCGCCCGATTGCGACACGCTGACCACCAGCGTATTCGGCAGCGCGAGCGCGTCGCTGTAACGGTATTCGCTCGCGATCTCGACCTGCGCGGGCAGGCGCGCGATCGTCTCGAGCCAGCGGCGCGCAGTCAGGCCGGAATAGTAGCTCGTGCCGCACGCGAGAATCAGCACGTTGTCGATCTGCTCGAACGCCCGCGCGGCATCCGGGCCGAATGCCGCCGGATCGAACAGCCCCGCATCGGGAATGGTCGCGGCCACGGCCTGCGGTTGCTCGAAGATTTCCTTCTGCATGAAATGCCGGTACGGCCCGAGCTCGACCACGCCCTGCGTCGACGAGACGGTCTGGATCGGGCGTTCGACCGGCGTGCCGCCGCGCTCGAGAATTCGCACGCCGCCCGGCGTCAGCTCGACGATGTCGCCTTCCTCGAGAAAGATGAAGCGATCGGTGATGCCGGCGAGCGCGAGCGCGTCGGACGCGAGAAAACATTCGTCATCCTTCAGGCCGACGACGAGCGGCGAGCCGACACGCGCGCCGATCAGCCGCTGCGGCTCGTGCTTGCTGAATACCGCGATCGCATATGCGCCGTGCAGCTGCGACGTCGCATCGCGCACGGCGGCGAGCAGGTCGCCGCGATACTTGCTGTGGATCAGATGGGCGACGACCTCGGTGTCGGTCTGGCCGTCGAATTCGTAGTGCTCGTCAGACAGTTGCCTGCGCAACGTTTCGTGATTCTCGATGATGCCGTTGTGCACGAGCGCGATTTCGTCGCGCGAGAAGATCGGATGCGCGTTGCAGGTGGCGGGCGCGCCGTGCGTCGCCCAGCGCGTGTGCGCGATGCCGGTGGTGCCGGACAGCCCGGCGCTGCGCACGTGCGCGTCGAGATCCGCGACGCGCGACACGCTGCGCTCGCGGCGCGCATGGCCATCGACGACGGTCGCCACGCCGCATGAATCGTAGCCTCGATATTCGAGGCGGCGCAAACCTTCGATCAGAATCGGAACGATGTTCCGTTGCGCGACCGCGCCGACGATGCCACACATGACACGTCTCCTTCCCTTTGTCCGTTCATGAACCGCGGGCCGAACCGTGCGCCGTTGTATCACTCAGCGCGATCCGGTCACCGTGACCTCCGCCGTCGTGAACCCGCATTTGGCGGGCGCGAGCGGATCGGTCATCCTGTTTTCGAATGCCAGGTACAGTGCCTCCTCCAGTACATTCCAGTGCGGGCCGTGACGATACGGGCCCGAGCGGGCATACCAGCAGGCGACGGTGTTCCAGTCGTTCATCTTGTATGCGACCAGCGCGATCAGCCCCCACGGAAAATCGGAGCCGGCGAGTTGCATCCAGGTCTTGCCGTACTTCTGCATCCACTGCGCATAGATCCGGTCGTTCGACTGGTCCGGCACCTGGATGCCCGACAGGATCGGGAAAATCTGCGCGACTTTCGCCGGATAGAAGCTCGCGTCACTGATCTTCTGCGTGCTCGCGCGAAAGCCGGATTGCGTGCCGCGCCAGAACACCTTCACGATCGCCGACGACAGCCGGTCGGCGCGCTGGCTCCACGGCGCCGCGCGCGCGGCGTCGCCGCGGCGCATGTAATACGCGGCGAACGCCTGGAATGCGCTGTGCACCTCGACGTTGTCCATCAGCAGCGCGACATGCAGCGACGACGAGATCTGATAGACACCGGTCGGCTTGTCGAGCAGCGCGTCGAGATGCGCGCCCGCGCGGTTCAGGCTGAGCTCCCACGCGGCCGGCATCCCGTCGGGCGGCGCAAAGCGCGCGAGCAGCTCGATCCAGGTCGCCATCATCGCGTCGTCCGCGTCGGCTTCCGCGCACCGGTTCGTCAGGCCGTCCTTCACGCAATAGCGGTCGAAGCCGCCGTCCGGGCGCTGGCGCGGCAACAGCCATGCGATCCACGCGAGTGCCGACTGACGGGCGTCCATCCGCGTATCGGCCGCGGCAAGCAGCGCCTTCGCCGCAAAATAAGGATCGATGCCTGCCCCGTTCAGGCGCACGGTGATCGCGCCGTCCGGACGTTGATACAGCCCGTTGAGCTGGAGTTCGGCGGCGCCCGCGTGCAGCACGGAGCAGCACGCGGCGACGCAGCAGGCAACGCGCCACGCATGGCACAGCCTGACGGTGGCCGCCACGCACGTGCGTGCGGCGGGGAAAAGCGCGGGCCAGTTCATGATGTGGGGCTCCTGCGCGGTAGTCCTGCGCATTCGTCGCCGAACGCGGCGTTGGCCGCGTCGCGTCCGGCGAACAGGTCGACGGTGTGACTCAGTGCAGCTTGACGCTGCTGAACTTGAGGCTGGTGCCGCTGGTCGCGGTCACGAGCCAGTACGTCGAGTCGGTGATGCCGATGGTGCCGATGCCTTGCGTGATGATCGGCGTCCCGAAGCTGGCCTTCGGCAGCAACCACGTCATGTTCGCGAGGCTCGTCGGGTGGCTGGCCGAGAAGGCCCAGCCGGTGCCCGTGTCGGTGGCCGACCACGTGACGTTCAGGCGTGCGCGGTCGAACACCGTGATGTCGGTCATCGTGTACCACCTGAACTGCCCGCTCAGCTTCAGCGTGTTGGCCTGCGAGAAGATCGCGGACAGCGTGGACGTGTACGACGATGCGCCGAGCGGGTGCGCATAGATCAGCCGGCTCGTGCGGTTCGCGACGACGAAGTTCATCAGCGACGCGTACCAGTTGTTCACGTCGCTCGTCGGCACCGCAAACTGCTGGAACTCCTCGAACGTCGCGTACTTGCCGAACGGCATCACCGGATAAGCCCACAGGCCCGGGTTCAGCATCGCGCCGTTGCGATATGCGCGGGTCGGCGCCGAGCCGGTGTGGCCGGTGAAGTAGTACCCGTTGAAACCGTTGCTTTCGAGCCAGTTCACCGACCAGGTCGGCGTGTTGCCTTCCGGCGCCGCGTATTCGACGTCCGGCTGAGCGGTCACGGCCTGCACGGCCTGATGGTTCATCACCAGGTACTGCGTGAACGTGCTCGCGTTCGTTTCGCTTGCATTCGCGCCCCAGTAGTCGTGGATCCAGCCGCCGTGACTGCCGACGCGATGCCCCTTGAGCAGGAAGTACTTGAGGAGATTCTGCGCGGACGGATTGTTGGCGAGATTGATGCCGCCTCCGTCGCCGAAGGCTGCTTCGTCGGGGCCGGCCGTCACCACGAGCGAGAACGGCCCGTTGTTCCACACACCGAGGCTCTTCAGGTAAAGCGCCGGCTGGATCTGGTCGCCTGCGCAGAAGTGCCAGTTGAACACGAGCCCGGCTTGAGCCTTCGGCAGCGGCGACAGCGACGGCAGGTTCAGCAGCTTCATGCCGAAATAATGCAGGTAGCCGTGGATCAGCATCCCGTCGGTCTGGCCGTCGAGGTAGGCCAGCGGCAGGTTGACGAACAGCACGCCGCCGTTGCCGTAGGTGTTGTAGCCCGATACCAGCCCGAAGGTGGGCGAGGTCAGGATCGTGGTGCCGGTGTACGTGCCTTGCGTGACGAAGCTCGGATAGGTCAGGAAGCCGTACACGTAGCCGGAGATCCCTTCGAGCGTGTCGGTGGTGGTCGCCAACGTGGATGCCAGCGTGCTGGCCGTCGTGCCCGTCGCGGTGCTCAGCAGCGAGCCGGCGCTATACGAAGTGGTCTTCTTCAGCTTGCCGGTCACGGCGCCCGTGATCTTCGGCAGGGACTGGCTCAGCACGCCGCTGCCTGCGGGCGGCGTCGAGTACTGGAACCACGCGCCGTGGTTGTAATTCGCGAGGCCGCCCGGGTTCGACGGGCTTGCGAGCAGGAACAGCGCGCTGCCGGACGTGGACGTCGACTTCGACGTCGATGCCGAAGTCGACGACGTGCCGGAGCTGCTCGTCGACGCGAACGACGTCGCGGGGCTGGCGGTCGTGCCCGACGCAGTCGTCGTCCAGGCCATCGACTTGCCCGGAGGCACCTGCAGCGTGCGCAGCCAGCTGCTCATGCCGGTCACGTTGCCGAGGCCGATCATGTTGCCGCCGTATTGGTCATACAGCACGTAGTCGACGCCGGCCATGCTGCTGAAGCGCGATTTCGGGCTCACATAGAAGCCTGCCGAGTTCAGTACGCCGAAATCGTAGACGAGCATCACCTTGCCGCCATTGAGCGCATAGTTCTGGATTGCCGTCACGAGCGTGTCGGCGGCCGTCGTATGAATCTGGTCCGGCAGGATCAGGCCCGGATACTGCGACAGCGTCGAGCCGGCGGCCATGAACTGGCTGTCGGTCATTACCTTGATCTGCAGCCCTTCTTCCTGCGCGGTATCGAGCCACGCGGACACGCGCGGATCCGGCAGTGTCAGCGTGTCGGGCACCAGCAGCAGCAGCTGGTTGGTCGCCGCCCGGACGACGCCCGGACTGAATGCGATCGCGAGCGCGAACAACGCAAACAGAATCCGCAAGAACTTGCCTGACTTTGCCAACATGGTGTGCTCCTCGCTTCAGGAATGAGTGGCGCGCGGCGGCAGCGCTGCGCGTGCCGTCAGGTCAACCAACCTTGCCCGGTGGATGTGTGGGGCTGCCCGGTTCGTCGAGCATCGAACGGCATCTGCCATCGGCAGCCGGACCGGTGAATCCGCCCCGGCTTGCCGCGCCGTCTTTTCCGTGGAAAACGAATCGATGCGACGAAGGAAAAGAAGCGAACAACGTGCCATTGGCGCCAGAGCCCCGGTCGCGCTCGCTTCGTGCGCCGGGCTCCCGGCGGGCCGGCCGAAAACGAGGCCGAATCGTTTCATCACTGATACGGCGGCGTTTGCGCGCGATCTCCGCGCGAACCATCTAAGGATTCGTCAGCGAGCCGGGCCAGCTCGCGCAGTAGGTGTAGAGCGTGACCAGCAGGCCGATCAGCAGCGGGCCGCCGAGCAGGAAATAACAGAACGGCAGGAACAGCAGCGAGCCGTGATGGATGATGACCGCGTGCAGCAGCATCACGAACGGCAGCGCGAACACGAAATAGCCGACGACGAGCACCGATGCGACGATCTTTTGCAGCAGCGAGAAGTCGAGCGGATAGTAAAGCGCCGCCATCACCAGCGGAATCACCGCGATCGCCGCGCCGTGCAGCACGAACATGTCGCGCAGATGCAGCATCGGCACGTACGGAAACGCGCCCGGCGCCAGCCAGAAATACGCGCAGATCAGCAGCTGCGAAAAGCTCGCGATACGTAACAGATATGCAACGGGCAGCCACTTCGCGCGCCGGAAAAACGACGCGCCGAAGCCGATCGCGCAAATCGCGGCGGTCACGGCCAGCTGCGTTGCGCTCGGCATCCGCGCGGCGAGATCGATCGACAGCAGCGCCACGCGCGGCGCGTCGGGCGGATAGCCGAGCGCGATCACGTGCAGCGCCGGATCGAGCTCGTGCGCGCCCCAGGCGAGGACCGCGCGCCAGTAGCGCCACGCCATCGGCAGGCCGAGCCACAGCAACGCATAGAGCGTGGGTGTCAGCAGCACGATCGACGTCAGCCAGCGCTGCGGGTGCGGGTGGATCCGCAGCGACCGGTCGACAGAAGGACGGACGGGATGCGTCTGCATGGCGCCCGGTCCCGCTACCAACGATAGAACACGCTCAGCTCGCCGCCGATCCGTGAATAGTAGGGGTTATGGTAGTAGTCGAATTCGAGTTGGGTACCCCACTTGCGCGTGAACCAGTAGCGCCACTTCGCGGAAAGCTCGTGACTGCGGAAATCCGCGATCTGCGAGCCGGAACCGGTGATCTGATACGCCTCGCGGCCGAACCCGCCGCGCAGCACGATCACGCTCTTGCCGACTTCGCCGTAGGTGACGGCGCCGTAGTACTGGGGCGCCTTCACCGACCCGGGCGAATCGACCGTATAGTTCGCGCCCGCCTCGAAGATCCACTTCGGCAGCGCGTACCAGATCACGCCGGCGTGATACAGCTGATCCTTGTGGCCGCTGCGGTTGCGTGCATAGCCGGCGCCCAGCGACACGATCAGCGAACGGTCCGGCAGCAGCTTGCGGTTGATCGACAGGTCGACGCGCATGCTCGGCAGGATCGTCCCGGACGTGGTGCCGGCAAAGCCGATGCCGCCGAACCAGTTCGGTCCCATGTCCTGCACGTACGTCAGCGAGCCGAGCTGCGTGTTCTCGCCGAAACGGTGCAGTTGCGCCAGCTCGCCGAGTATCGTGCGGCCGCCGTCCTGATAGATGCCGCGCACATGCACGCCGTACCAGTTGCCATAGCCGTGCGTCAGGTGCGCGCTGGACACGCCGAGCGACATTTCGGCATGCGATTCGCTCGGCGCCTGCACGTGCGCGATCACGGCGTCGGGCAACGGCGGCCGATTCGTATCCTCGGGCGTGAATTCGGCGAGCGACATGCCATCCGGCAAGCCTTCGGGCGTCACGCGCACGAACACGGGAGCGTCGAGCGTGCGCGGCACGATGACGGGCGAGGCGACGGGCACGGAGACAGGCGCGGCAACGGGTGCGGCAACGGGCACGGCAACGTCTGGCGACTGCGCGGGCGGCGGCGCGCCGGCATCATCCGGCTGCGCCGCGAGCGCCGGCAGCGGGCCGACGGCGACGCCGTACAGCACCGCCAGGGCGGCGACCGGCGCGCGCGCGCCGCGACGACGGAAACGATCGGACATGAGAAGGCGCTCCTTAACGGGATGCGTGGAACCAGCCGCTGCGGCAGGCGACGAGGTCGCCGTGCACGCAGGCATGACCGATGACCGAGACGTCGCGTGCGCAAGCGCTGACGGGATGGCCGGGGGCGCCGATGCGCCCGCCGGTCAGGCGCAGCAGGCCACCGGCGGACACGACCCCGTCGATGCAGCTGCCGCTCGCGAGCAGCACGTCGTCCCGCGCGAACACCGCGCCGTGCAGGAATGCGTGGCGTTCGAGCTCGACGCGATGCGCCTTGACGCTGCCGCGCAGCACGCAGCCGTCGCCGAGCACCAGCGTGCCGTCCACCACGAGGTTGCCCTGCACGACCGTGTGCGCGGGCAGACGCACATCGCAGGGCAGCAGGTAGCGGCCATGCACGTAGCGATACGGCAGCTTCGCGAAGTGGCGCGTCAGCGAGACCGCGCGGCGCGGCGCGCCGGCCGTATCGGCTGCCGGCAGCTCCGGGGCCTTGCCGAACACGATCGGCTCGCCGTACAGGCACACGAAGCCGCCCGCGCCGTGCAGGTACATCGTCCCGCCGACCACGACGCCGCGCAGCACCGCGCTTTCGACGTCGATGTGCGATGCGTGCGCGAGCATGCCGATCGTCGCGCCCGCGTGAATGTCGATGCGCTGCTCGGCGAACGCATACGCGGCCCGCGCGCCGCCGTCGAGCGTGATCGCGCGATCCGCGTACAGCACGTCGTCGCAATGCTCGTGACGCAACACGCGAATCTCTTCGTCATGCCGCACCAGCAGCCCCAGCGCGTGCCATGGCGGCGCGGCGGACGGATCGGCTGGCGGCGCATCGTCGGCGTGCATGCGCAGCGCATCGTGCCAGCGCGCGGCGAGCAGCGCCTGGTCGACGAACGGTCCGTCGCCGATCGGCAGCGCCGCGACGTCGCTGCGCCGGATCAGTTCATGCAGCAACGGCAGGAACGGCAGGCTGAGCACCCCGGCCACCGGCACCATCACATTGAAGGTCGTCATCGTTCATCGCCCCGGTTTCAGTTGCCGGCGAAAGCGCTCGGTCTTGTCCCATTTCAGTTCGCGGCGCAAGGCGACGTCGAGCGCGAGCCCCCACAGCGCGGACACCACCGCCGCAATCGTCACGCAAAAGCCGACCACGTTGACGGGCACGAGCCGCAGGCGGGTCGCGCGACCGTCGAGCCGGGCGGCGACGACGATCTCGAAGAACACGCCGAAATTGCCGAAGGTGCTGAAGCCGAACAGCGCGAACAGCGACACGAGCAGGCCGAGCGCCGTCGAGTTGACGCCGTTGAGCAGATAGAGCGTGATCGCGGTCGCCCATGCGATCGCGAGCAGCGCGGGCATCAGGAACACGCCGAGCAGCAGCGCGCCGTCGAGCCGGCAGCGCCGCGACAGCAGCGGATTGCGCAACACCGGGCCGAGATAGCGCAGCAGCGTCTGGTTATGGCCCTTCGCCCAGCGCGTCAGTTGGCGCGCGCGCACCGCCCAGCGCTCGGGCACTTCCTCATAGCATTCGGCGTGATTCAGGTAGACCGTGCGCCAGTCGCTCAACAGCAGGCGATAGGTCATGTCGGTATCCTCGGCGAGCGTGTCGTCGCACCAGCCGCCGACCGCATCGAGCGCGCTCTTGCGGATCCCGCCGACGGTGCCGCCGTATTGCGGCACCAGGTTCAGGTTGTTGCGCGCTTGCTGGTTGACCTGGTAGCCGCCCGCGCGCTCGAGATCGAGCAACCGTGCGAGCAGGTTGCTGTCGGCGTTCTGCGGCACGACGCGGCCCATTACCGCGCCGACTTCCGGATCGAAGAACGGCGCGACGAGCTCCTTCAGCAGCCCGGGGCGCGGCAGGTAGTCGGCGTCGAACACCACCATGATGTCGCCGCGGATGAAACGCAGCGCGTCCTTCAGCGCGGCGGCCTTGCCCGGCTTGCCGCTCTCGCGGTGAAACGGCTTGACGAGATCGGGCGCCAGCGCCTGCACCTCGTCGATCAGCGCACGCGTGTTGTCGGTCGAACGGTCGTTGACCGGAATGATCGTCAGCCGGTCACGCGGATAGGTCGTCGCGAGCAACGCCATCAGGCAATCGACGACGACGGCCTCCTCGTTGTGCGCGGTGACGAACACCGTGAGCCGCGGCCATTCGCCGTGGGTAATCGTCTGATAAGGCGCGTGCTGCGGCTTGAACAGGCGGTCGAGACTGAATACGTAATGCCGCGCGGCGTAGACGCAGGTCAGCAGCGTGAACAGCCACAGGTACGCGACGCCCGGCATCAGCAGCGTGTCGGGATCGAACGTGATTGGCGCGTCGTCGGCCCGCGTCGTTTGGAGCAGCGCGTTCGCATCGGTCGACTCGCGCACCGCGAGCGGCGCGGCATCGCGCACGCCGTGCTCGGCCGCATCGGCCACCGACATGCCGACGCGCACCGCTGAGGCCGCCGGCCGCGTGGCGGTGTCGCGCACGGCCAGCGAGCAGGCCAGCACGATCAACAGCAGAATGCCTTCGATGCAGAGCGACACCGACCGACGGTTCTTCATGTCCTGCCCCCGTGCCGGCGACGGCGGCCGCCGAGCGTTGGAGCCCGGGCCGTGAGTCGCGCGGATGTCAATGGGAAGCGGCTGCACGTTCGTCGCGCATGCGCGGCCTTCTTCCGCGCAGGACGAGCGTGGTGTGCCGCTTTCCGGATTCGCTGCTGTGGCGCTCCGTCCGCTGTCGTAGCAACACGTCGGAACGCGCCTGTCCGGCCAGAACAAGCAAGCGGCGAGCCATCGGCCGCCGTGCCGCGTGCGGCAAGGGCTAGCCAGCAAGCGGCGCGCGCGGTCGGGGCCGCGGGCGGAGTTTTTGATTCATCTGCGAATCAGCTTTTCGGCGATACGCGCGGCCCGGACTCGCGCCGCGTACGCATCCGGCGGCGAATCGTCTGCTCATCGCGCGCGTGTCGCCTTGCGCGACGCGGCTCACGGACGCAACCGATCGCGAATCGCCGTGGCATGCGCCGTGGGCGGCAAGCGTGCGCGGCGCCCGCCGCGGTGCGCCACTGATGGGCGCGACACGATGCGGCCGCGTCATTCCGGCCGCGCGTTACAGATACGCAACATTTCCAACCTGTCAGCCCGAACGACGCCGGCGCTGCCCCACGGCGGCGAAATCACGCATGCGCGACCGGAATCGGAAGCGCGATGACGCTGCGTTCATTGCCCAGACAAAATTCGCATATCGAAGCGATTCAATGCGCTTCGAAGGATGCGTGACGTTCGACCGCCCACCGATGCACGGCACCCATCGCTGTTCGCCGAATGATGCGAGCGGGCCGATCGCACGCGCGGCCGCCCGTTTATCTGCGTCGCGACCGCCCGCCGATGGGGCGTCCGTAGCAGTTGTGAAACGTTCCTTGACGAACCGCGCGGGCCCCGCGATCCGGACCATTCCGGAGGGCGGCTGGTTTGAATATTGCTGTATCGAACGCAGGGACACCCGCCGGGTGCGCCATCGCGTGGCAGTGCGAAAGGTGTGACGGAAGACGTGACGATCGATACAGCGAGGAACGCTCATGACGTGATCGACGAGATCCAAGGTAAAGGGCGTAGTCCGACGATTGCGTGGCGCAGACCGCGCGGATAGAAGCGGCGCGCTCGCCCGCACCGCCGCCGCATGTCGCGCGGCCGGCGCCGGTCGGCGCGACCGCGTGCGGGCACGGGACGGTTCGCCAGCCACCCTGCTTGGCGCCAGGTACCGGGTCGTACGGTGCGAAGAAGCTCAACGAGGATAACGATGAAAAAGATCTTGCTTGTGTTCGGGACTCGGCCGGAAGCCATCAAGATGGCGCCGCTCGTGCGCGCACTCAAGGCGCGCAGGGATGTCGACGCCCGGGTATGCGTCACCGCCCAGCATCGGGAAATGCTGGATCAGGTCCTCACGTTGTTCGGCATCAAGCCCGACTACGATCTCAATCTGATGCGTCAGAGCCAGACGCTGACCGACGTGACGACCGGCATTCTGCAGGCGATCGGCGTCGTTTTCGAGGACTTCCATCCGGACGTCGTCCTGGTGCACGGCGATACGACGACGACGCTGGCCGTGAGTCTCGCCGCGTTCTATCGCTACCTGCCGGTCGGTCACGTGGAAGCCGGTCTGCGCAGCGGCGACATCTGGTCGCCATGGCCCGAGGAACTGAATCGCCGCGTGACCGACGCTGTGTCGTCATGGCATTTCGCGCCAACCGGCCAGGCGCGCGACAACCTGTTCAGCGAAGGCATCCCGGTGGGCGCGGTCGTGATGACCGGCAACACCGTGATCGACGCGCTGCACGACGTCAAACGGATGCTCGATCACAATGCCGAGCTCAACGATACCGTCGCCGCGCACTTTCCGTTTCTCGAGCCGTCGCGTCGCGTCGTGCTGATCACCGGCCATCGCCGCGAGAGCTTCGGCGAGCCGTTCCGGCATTTCTGCAACGCGCTCGGCGCGCTCGCGAACCGCTATCGCGATGCGCAGTTCGTCTATCCGCTGCACATGAATCCGAACGTGCGGGAGCCGGCGCGCGCGCTACTCGGCGACGTGCCGAACATTTACCTGATCGATCCGCAGGAATATCTTTCGTTCGTATTCCTGATGTCACGCGCGCATTTCATCATCACGGATTCTGGCGGCATCCAGGAGGAAGGGCCGGCGCTCGGCAAACCGGTGCTCGTCACGCGCGAGACGACCGAGCGCCCCGAAGCGATCCAGGCCGGCACCGCACGGCTCGTCGGCACGGATCAGGAACGGATCATCTGGGAAGCGTCACGGCTGTTCGACAGCGAGAGCGCGTATGAGGAAATGGCGCGCGCGAGCAATCCGTATGGCGACGGCCATGCGAGCGAGCGGATCGTTCACGCGCTGATGCATATGCCGGGAGCGAGCGCGAACGCGACGAGCTTTTCGATGGGCGCCGCGGAGATGCCGTTCAACGCGCTCGCGCTGGGGTTGCAGGCGTTGCGCTCGCCTTGAGCGCCATCGTCCGACGGCATCCCGACGGGCGGCGACGCGTGCGTGTCGTTGCCCGTTGCCTATTGCCCGTCGCTGCCGTCCACTATCGGGCCACCGCGTCGGCCATCGATTGCGCCTGCGCGATCAGCCGCGGGTAAATCCGCTGGGACGCCACCTGTTTGGCGAAACACGCCTGCCGCGCATCCTCGGGCACGCGCGCCGCACTGCATGCCGCGATCGGGCGCAGCGTCACGCTCTTCCACAGGATGTACACCCGTTGGCCCTGCCGCACCGACACGGCCAGCGTGTTCGGCCCGTCCGGCACGCCGTCCTGGCTTTCGCCGAGCAGCAACGCCTTCACGACGCCGTCGGCCGGCTGCCGCTTGACGGGCACTTCGGCGAAGCGAAACGCCGCGGCGTCGTCGCCGAACACATTCGTGTAAAGCGTTTCATTGTCGAACATCGCGGCGACGTCGTCGGTCGGCTTGATGCCCGCATCCGCGGTACTCGCCCACGCCTTCAGCAGCGCAACCGTCGTCACGACGAGATTCGTCTTGCCGTCGTCCGACTTGAAGGACAACCCGTCCGGCCCCGAGGGCATTCCGTCGACAGGGCCGACACTCTGCACGGTGCCCTCCGCCTTCGCGGCAAACCCTCTCGCGCGGACCGTGCCGATCAGCTTCGCGAGCCGTGCATTCACGTCGGCCGTGTACTGCTTGTCGAGGGCCGCCCGATCCTCGATGCGCGCCGCCGCGACGGTCGCCGCTGCCTTGCTCCGATAGGCAAGATACGACTGCGCCGGCGATGCGATCACCTTCGCCCCGACTACGGCGAGCAGCGCCGCGACCACCACCACCCCCGCCCCGACCTTCAGTCTTGATATGCGCTTCATTTTTTTGACGTTACCGAACCCCGCGCCGACAGCGAAAACGGCTGCCGTCATCCCGCGGCAGCCGTCCCTCAGAAACGCTTCATTCTAACGTCGCGCAGGCTTCATTCGTCGACCTTGAACGCCGATACCAGTCGCGTCAGTTCCGCCGCCTGTTGCTTCAGGCTCTCAGCGGCCGCCGCGCTCTCCTCGACCAGCGCCGCATTCTGCTGCGTCATCTGATCGAGCGACTGCACCGCGTCGCCGATCTGGTCGATGCCCGCGCTCTGCTCCAGGCTCGCCTCGGCGATCTCGCTCATCATCGCGCTGACGCCCTGCACCTGCGACACGACATCGCGCATCACCTTGCCGGCCTCGCTGACGAGCCGCGACCCGGTGTTCACCGTGCCCGCGCTGTGCTCGATCAGCGCCTTGATCTCCTTCGCCGCCTGCGCACTGCGCTGCGCGAGATTCCGCACTTCCGCGGCGACGACCGCGAACCCGCGCCCCTGTTCGCCAGCCCGTGCCGCCTCGACCGCGGCATTCAGCGCGAGGATGTTCGTCTGGAACGAGATGCTGTCGATCATCACGATGATCTCGGAGATTCGTTGCGACGCATCGCTGATCTGCTCCATCGTGGACACGACTTCGCCGACGACCTGCCCGCCGCGCGACGCCGTATCGGATGCGCCGGTGATCAGCTTCGCGGCCGTGGTCGCGGTTTCGGTGTTGTTGCGCACGACCGCCGTGATTTCCTCCATCGACGAAGCCGTGCGCTCGAGGTTGCTCGACTGTCCTTCGGTGCGCTCACTGAGATCCGCGTTGCCCGACGCGATCTGCGCGGAGCCGGTCGCGATCGACGCGGACGCCGCGCGAATCCGGTGCACGAGCGTCGACAACGACGACACGAAGCGGTTGAACGCGTCCGACAACTGCCCGATCTCGTCCTCGCTCTCGACCGTCATCCGGCGCGTCAGGTCGCCCTGGCCGCTCGCGATCTCGGACAGCAGCGTCGCCGCGCGGCGGATCGGCGCGGCGATCGCGCGCCCGACCAGCCAGATCACGACCAGCGCGACGCCGAGGCCCACCACCGCGGCGACCAGCGCCGCGCTGCGAATCGCGCGTGTCACCGGGCCAAGCAGTTCGGCCTGCGGCACTTCGACGACTACATACGCATTCAGCTCCGGAATGAACGACGTCGCGATGAAGCGCGCACCGCCGTCGCCGTCGTAGCTCAGGTATGCATACGGTTTGCCGGCCAGCAGCGTCGACGCCGCGTCGCCGGGCAGGCCCGCTTCGTCCTTCAGGAAGTGCTTGCCGTCGATCAGCGACGTATCGCGATGCATCATGAACGCGCCGTCCGGCCGCACGAGGTACGCGAACCCGGTGTCGCCGATCCGGTACGCGGCGATGCCCTTCGCAAGCGCATCGACGGACAGGCTCATGCTGGCCGCGCCGATCGGCGTGCCGTCGAGCTCCACGCGGCTGTTGATGAACATCATGTAGCCGCCGAGCGTGACTTCGCGATCCATGTTCACGTCGAAGGCCTTGCCGGATGCGAGGAAGTTCGTCAGCCACCGATCCTCGTCGGTGACCTTGCGCTGCAGGCCGCCTTCGTTGTAGTAGTTGCCGCTCTTCACCGACACCCACTGCACGGACGCCGCCTTCTGCTCGTCCTTCACGTTCTTCGCAAGCTGGATCCAGTTGCGCGTGCCGGCGTCGGGCTCGCCGTCGGCTTCCCATTGCAGCAGGAACGCATCGCGCGCGAGCAGGCGCGACGCGGCGATCGGCCCGGCCATCTGCCGCTGCACGTCGGCGCGAATGCCGCTGACGGCCGTCGGCAACTCTTCGCGGACGACGCGATCGCGCACCGCGTGACCGATCAGGCGGACGCTCAACCCGCTCGAGATCGCGACGAACACGAGCAGGCAACTCGTCATGCTGAGAATCAGCTTGTTCTGAATGGACAGCTTGCGCCAGAAATGCATGGGGAACCCTCGATAACCGCTCGGTCTGAGCCAGCTTGGGTTATCGGCAGGCGCACGCGAAATCGCATCGTCGATTTCACATGTCCGTCATGCGGGATCCGATATGGCGTCGACGGGTGGGCGTGGCGTGCCCGTCGAGCGTCGCGCGATCAATATGCGACGAAGATCGTCACGCGGCGATTGCGCGCCCGCGCGGGCGCATCGTCGCCGGCGACGAGCGGCTGCGTGTCGGCTCGCCCGATCGCCGCGAGCCGGTGGGGCGCGACGCCGCGCTCGGCCAGATAGCGCACGACGCTGCCCGCCCGCGCGGATGACAGCTCCCAGTTCGATTCGTATTTCGCGTTCGCGATCGGCGCGCTGTCGGTATGCCCCTCGACGAGGATGTCGCCGGTCGCATGCTCGCTCAACGCGCGCGCGATCTCACTCAGCACCGGCGTCGCGTCGGGCAGCAGGCGCGCATCGCCGACGTTGAACAGGATCTTCGCATCGATGCCGATCTCGATACCGTGCGGCGCGCGTACGAGCGAGATGCGGCCGTTCGTCTTCAGCGCATCGAGCGACGTCAGCCATGCGGGCGCGCGCTCGGGTGTCGCAGGTGCGGCCGCCATCACGCTTGACGCACCGCCGTCGTGCCGCGCGAGCGTCTGA
The DNA here is from genome assembly GCF_000203915.1 of Burkholderia ambifaria AMMD. Taxonomy (NCBI): domain Bacteria; kingdom Pseudomonadati; phylum Pseudomonadota; class Betaproteobacteria; order Burkholderiales; family Burkholderiaceae; genus Burkholderia; species Burkholderia ambifaria. The sequence continues at coordinate 2,532,536 of NC_008391.1, read as the reverse complement.
TAGCGCGCATCGAGCGCGTTGTATTTCGCGAGCTGCAGCACGTACAGCGCGAGAAACAACACCATCAGCGTCGTGATGAGATCCGCGTAGGAAATCAGCCAGCGTCCGGACTGCGTGCCTTCCGCTTCATCGTCGTCGCGGGCGGCCGCGGCCGAAGCCGCGCGCGCGCCGTCAGTTCGCGCCGTCATGTCGAAGCTCCCGATGCGTCATGCGAGCGACTCCGCCGCGCGGCCACGCACGTCGCCGGTCAGTCGCGTTTCGATCGTATGCGGCGACTCCTTGCGCGAGATCGCGAGCAAGCCGTCGAGATACAGCTTGCGAAACCGCAGCTCGCTATCGATCTGCGCGCGCAGCTTGCCGTAGAGCGGCAGGAACACGAGGTTCGCGAACGCGAGGCCGTAGAGCGTCGCGATGAACGCGACCGCGATGCCGGGCCCGAGCTGCGCCGGTTCGAGAATGTGGCTCGTCACCTGCACCAGCCCGAGCACCGAGCCGAGAATACCGAACGTCGGCGCATAGCCGCCGGCCTGATGCCACACGCGTGCGGCCGCGAGCCGGCTGCGCTCGTACGCGTCGAGCTCGCGGTGCAGCGCGTCCTCGAGCACGGCGGTCGACACGCCGTTCGCGAGCAGTTCCAGCCCGCGCCGCGCGAACGGATGAATGCCGCTCACGTCCATCGATTCGAACGCGAGCAAGCCGTCGAGCTTCGCGCGATCGCCCCACTCCAGCAGGTCGGTCAGGTGCTTGCGATCGACTTCCTGCGCGCGCACGAACGCGAGCCGCAACTGCTTCACCGCATCGAAGAAGCGCGCCCACGTGTTCTGGATCATCACCGCGCCGAGCGTGCCGCCGAGCACGATGACGAGCGCCTCGAACTGGAACAGCATCGAGAAGTGGCCGCCCTCCAGCGCGAAGCCGAATACGATGGCCGCGCCGCCGAGTATCACGCCGGCCAGGGTCAACAGGTCCATATGCGTCTCCGTCGGGTCGAGTGTTACGCGTCGGATGCAGCCAGGGGCGCGGACGGCGCCGGCGCCTTGGCGACACGCACGGCATCGAGCACGCGCTGCCCGATCTCCTCGATCTCGATCGGATCGAGCTTCAACTCGCGACGCATCACCCACGACACCTCGTTGCGCCGCGCTTCCGTCATCACCGAGAACAGCTTGTCGGCCACCGCGCGATCATCGAGGCTCGCGATCAGCTTCGCGAGATCGTACGTGTCGAATGCGCTGATCACGTCGAACAGCGTGCGCTGATCGATCCACACGATGTCCTCGAGCGCGCGCACGTCGCCGCCGGCGCGCGGGCTGCGGCGCGAGAAATACGCGACGCCTTTCTGCTCGACGTAGCCGAGCACCTTCGACTTGCGGAACGCGAACACCTCGTCGGCGATTTCACCGTGCGACAGCTTGTTGAGCAGCAGCTTCCGGTCGACGCCGATCAGCGCCTCCAGGTCGGCCAGCTCGATCAGCTCCAGCTCGCTGTTGATCGACAGGTCGAGATCGTGATCGGCGACCTGCTGCGCGCGATCGATCACGCGCGCAGCATCGAACGTGACGACCTGGCGCGCATCCGACGAACCCGCGTAATCGCCCGCGCTACCGGCATGCTCGGCCTGCGCGGCTTCGATCGTGACCAGATTGAGCTTCTCCATGCGGTGCAGCATCGCGAGCACGTGCGGGCGCGAATGGCCGGCGATCGCGCGACAGCGGCGGATCACGTCCGCGAGCGGCACCGACGTTTCCGCCGCATGCGCCTGCATCGGCCGGCGCGACCACGCGTCGTCGGAGCCGCGCGTGTCGGCGCCCGCCATCAGCGACAGCACATGCGCATACGACAGCACCCCCGGCATGAAGTCGGCGTGCGTATAGGTCGCGAGCTGGTCGTCCTTGCGCTTCACGCGCCGGATCATCGTGCGCACGACATGACGAAGCAGCGCGGACACGTGCTCGATCTCTTCGTCGAGCACCGCGGCCGGCACGACCGTGAGCTGACAGAACGACAGCGCTTTCGCGGTATGCGCGCGAGGCTCGGCGGCGAGCAGCGCCGATTCGCCGAAGAACTCGCCGCGCCCGAGCGTCGCGACGACGACGCGCTTGTCTTCGCAGCGCGTCGACAGCTCGACCTTGCCGTCGGCGATCAGAAAGATGACGGGCTCGCCGGCGAAGCCCTCCGAGTAGATGATCTCGCCGGGCGCGGCCGTGCGCGTCCATGATTGCTGACGGTTCAAGTCGATTCCCCTGCTGCGCTGGTTATTTCGGACTGCACGTCGCATGTCGCATGCATGCCATCGACAGTCGTCCCCGTGCCCGTTTTAACGTCATCGGCGCGGGCATCCTTTAGCGAATTCGTACTCTTTTCCGACGTAAATCAAGGTGAAACGTTTGCGGATCGGCGCGCGCGGAAAATCCATTGCGCCCCCGATCCGCGCAGCCGAATCGAAGCCCAAATAAAAAACGCCCCGCCGAAACGGCGGGGCGTGATGCGCGGCAAACCACTTTCGGGCAATGCGCGAGACGGACTCGCGCAGCCGCTTACGAGCAGGCCTTGCCGTGCGACGGATGGAAGCCCTTCGTCTTCGCCTTCCCGGAGCGGCGCCGGGAAAACCCTGCTTAGTGCACCCAGTGGCACACGCGATGGTGGTGGTAATTGAAATGGCACACGCGGTGCGAGTGCGCTTCGGCAAGGGCCGGCACGAGAACGGCACAAGCCAGTGCGGTGGCCGTCAGGATCTTCGCGATGCGGTTCATGGACATTCTCCGGGATAGGTCAGCCGGTGATCCGGCTGGTATCTGCTTAACGCCGATCACCCGATCTCCGTGCACCGCACCTGCCCGCAATTGACGATCTTTGACATCGGCCGCTCGAAGGCGGCTGTGCACCCGCATGCTTTCGAAGCTTTCATCACCACAACAGTCTGGACTTCGAATGAAGCGACGCGGCCGGAACGGGCGAACGTACGCGAGAAGAAGGGTCAGGAAGAGAAACGGCGCGATGACCGATCGCGCCGACAGGCAATGAGAACCGATACGAAAAACCACCGCGTGGCGCGGCACGCGATCTCGCGACTTACTTCAACCGCCCCGACAGGAACTGCCCGAGCCGCTCGCTCTTCGGATTGACGAGAATCTCCTGCGGATCGCCCTCTTCCTCGATCTTCCCCTGATGCAGGAAGATCACATGATTCGACACGTTGCGCGCGAAGCCCATCTCGTGCGTGACGACGACCATCGTGCGACCTTCCTCGGCCAGCTTCTGCATCACCTTCAGCACTTCGCCGACGAGTTCCGGATCGAGCGCTGAAGTCGGCTCGTCGAACAGCATCACCTCGGGCTCCATCGCGAGCGCACGCGCGATCGCGACACGCTGCTGCTGGCCGCCCGACAAATGCGACGGATACATGCCCTCGACACGCGGCGCGAGACCGACCTTCTCCAGATACTGGCGCGCACGCTCGACCGCTTCGCCCTTGCCGATTCCGAGCACGGCCATCGGCGCCTCGATCACGTTCTCGAGCACCGTCATGTGCGACCACAGGTTGAAGTGCTGGAACACCATCGCAAGCTTCGTGCGCATCCGCTGCAGCTGCTTCTGGTTGGCCACGCGCAGCGAGCCGTTGCGGTCGCGCGTGGTCTCGATCGGCTCGCTGCCGATCGTGATCTGCCCCGAGCACGGCTGCTCGAGGAAGTTGATGCAGCGCAGGAACGTGCTCTTGCCGGAGCCGCTCGAGCCGATGATGCTGATCACGTCGCCGGCCTTCGCCTTCATCGACACGCCCTTCAACACCTCGTTGTCGCCGAACTTCTTGTGGAGGTTATCAACGGTGAGCTTGTACATGCTTGATCCTTCCTTGCATTAATGGCCGCGCGGCGAGAGGTACGCCAGCCAGCGCGTCTCGAGCTTGCGGAACGCCCAGATGAGCGTGAACACGACGATGGCGTACAGCACGGCCGCGATGCCGTAGGCCTGGAACGACATGTACGTCGCGGAGTTGACGTCGCGCGTGACCTTCAGGATGTCGGGCACGGTCGCGGTGAACGCGAGCGTCGTCGCGTGCAGCATCAGGATCACTTCGTTGCTGTAGCTGGGCAGCGAGCGGCGCAGCGCGGACGGCAGGATGATGCGCGTATAGAGCTTGAAGCGCGACATCCCGTACGCCATCCCGGCCTCGATCTCGCCGGCCGACGTGGCCTTGATCGCGCCCGCGAAGATCTCGGTCGCGTACGCGCATTCGTTCAGCACGAACGCGAGCAGCGTGCAGTTCATCGCGTTGCGGAAGAACGTGTCGAGCAGCACGTGGTCGTGCACGACCTGCAGGCTGTAGATGCCCGTGTAGCACATCAACAGCTGCACGTAGAGCGGCGTGCCGCGGAACACGTACGTATAGAGCCACACCGGGCCGGAAATCCAGCGGTTCGACGACGCGCGCGCGATCGCGAGCGGCACGGCCAGCGCGAAGCCGAACGCGATCGACACGACCAGCAGCCACAGCGTGATCGCGAGGCCGCTGAAGCGGTAGCCGTCGGTGTAGAGATAGTTTTGCCAGTACTGGCCGATGAGTTCGATCACAGTGCGAGCCTCCGGACGCCGACGGAATAACGCTTCTCGAGATGGTGCAGCACGACGTTCGACACCGTCGTGATCGCGAGGTAGATCGCGCCCGCCGCGAGCGTGAAGAAGAAGAAATCGAGCGTGCTCTTGCCGGCGTCCTGCGACGCCTTCACGACATCGGCGAGGCCGATGATCGACACCAGCGCGGTGGCCTTCACGAGCACCTGCCAGTTGTTGCCGATGCCCGGCAGCGCGAAGCGCATCATCTGCGGGAACAGGATCCGGTGGAACACGCGCCAGCCGCTCATCCCGTACGCGAAGCCCGCTTCGAGCTGGCCGCGCGGCACCGCGAGGAACGCACCGCGGAACGTCTCGGTGAAGTACGCGCCGTAGATGAAGCCGAGCGTGATGACCCCGGCGACGAATGGATCGATGTCGATCTGATCCCAGCCGAGCGCGTCGGTCGCCATGTTCAGCAGGATCTGGATCCCGTAAAACAGCAGCAGCATCAGCACGAGATCGGGCACCGCGCGAATCAGTGTCGTATAGAACGTGCCGAGCGCCTTGAGCGCGCGGTTCGTCGACAGTTTCGCGCTCGCACCGACCAGCCCCAGCACGAGCGACGCGGCGAGCGACAGCACCGCCAGCTTCACGGTTTCCACCGTGCCGGCCCACAGCAGCGGGCCAAATCCCTGGAAAATCATGTCAGCGTATCCATCCAGAAAGACGGGCGGCGCAGCGCGGCCGGAGCCGCGTGCGCCGCGAAGGCGTCAGCCGCCGTAGACGTCGAATGCGAAGTACTTCTTCTCGAGCTTCTTGTACGTGCCGTCCTTGATGATGTCGGCGATCGCGTGGTCGATCTTCGCCTTCAGGTCGGCGTCGTCCTTGCGCAGGCCGATGCCCGCGCCGTTGCCGAGGGTCTTCGGATCGTCGATGTCCTTGCCCGCGAATTCGAAGTTCGCGCCGCGCGGCGTCTTCAGGAAGCCGAGGTCGGCCTGCACCGCGTCCTGCAGCGCGGCATCGAGGCGGCCGGACATCAGGTCCTGGTACACGCCGTCCTGGTTCTGGTAAGACACGATCTGCACGCCCTTCGGCGCCCAGTAGGCCTTCGCGTAGGTTTCCTGGATCGTGCCCTGCTCGACGCCGACCGACTTGCCCTTCAGCGATTCGGCCGTCGGCTGCAGGTGCGCGCCCTTCTTCGAGACGAGCCGCGTCGGCGTGTTGAACAGCTTGTCGGAGAACGCGATCTGTTCGGCGCGCGCCGGCGTCATCGACATCGACGACAGCACGCCGTCGAACTTCTTCGCCTTCAGCGCCGGGATCATCCCGTCGAAGTCGTTCTCGATCCACACGCATTTCGCCTTCAGGCGCGCGCAGATTTCGTTGCCGAGATCGACGTCGAAGCCGACGACCTTGCCGCTTGCGTCCTTCGATTCGAATGGCGGATAGCTGGCGTCGACGCCGAACCGGATCGTCGACCAATCCTTGGCGTGGGCACCCACCGCGATACAGGCGAGGGCAATACTGAGGGCGAGTTTCTTCATGGCGTTCCTGTCATAGGCGAACTGGGCACGGGCCCGTCGGGCGTCGCCGCCGCGAACCCTTCCAACCGGGAGGTCGCCATCTAGACGGCGCTCCAAGTTGTACATACAACTTTGCCTTTTGCAGGGGCCCCCGGGCAATCCGTGTTTATCTCTAGTTGCGTGAAAAGCGCCGCCTGAGCATCAGATTCCCTTATATTTCAATCGATTATGCTTACGTCCGGCTGTAACGGAGCTTTCATGCGACGAGTCCGTGCTTCTCGGCCGCACGCGCATTTGTCTATACTTTTCCGTTTGCCGTGCGCGCGCGCCTCGTGCGCGACGTTCGCCGGAATCACGCCTGTGCGCGATTTCCCGTGTGGATATGTGCCGAAATAATGGGGATCATGCGTCGATGGCCGGGCGGATCCCGCAACGAACCCGGTACACTCCGCCGGGCCTCGCACGAAGGCCGGACTGCGACGGCACGCGGCCGCCGTCACTTGAACAGCAACCCCATGACCACACCGATCTATCAGGAAATCAAGGACTTCATCCTCGCGCGCATCCACGCGGGCGAGTGGGCGGAAGGCGACCAGGTGCCGTCGGAGAACGAGCTCGCGCGCGAATTCAACGTCGCGCGGATGACGGTCAACCGCGCGCTGCGCGAGCTGACGGCCGAGCAGGTGCTCACGCGCACGCGCGGCTCCGGCACGTACGTCGCGTCGCCGAAATACGAATCGACGTTGGTCGCGATCCGCAGCATCTCGGATGAAGTCGCCGCGCGCGGCCATGCGTATCGGGCACAGGTGCTGGAGGTGGGCGCGGCCATCGCCGACGCGCAGCTTGCCGACGAGCTGCGGCTCGACACCGGCAACCCGATCTTCCATTCGCGCGTGCTGCACTTCGAAAACGACACACCCGTGCAGCTCGAGGAACGCTGGGTCAATCCGGCCTGCGCGCCCGAATACGCGTTGCAGGACTTCACGACGACGACGCCGAACCAGTACCTGACGCGCGTCGCGCCGCTACAGCGGGTCGAATACCGGATCGAGGCCGCGATGCCCGATGCGCCGACGCGCCGCCACCTGACGATGGACGAACGCGAGCCTTGCCTGCTGCTGCATCGGCGCACGTGGTCGCAGGGGATGGTCGCGTCGGTCGCGAATCTATGGCACCCGGGCAGCCGCTACCGGTTCACCGGGCATTTCTGACGCGCGGCTCGCGCGTTCATTGCGCGCCGCGACGCGCGCAGCGTTCGATCGCGTCGACCGCGACACGCAACCCGTCCTCCTGCCCGAGCCGCGCACCGAGTTCAGCGGCGCGCGCCTGCGTGTCGGCCCGCGCCGCGAACGCGATCGCGCGTGCGAGCCCGGCGGCGCGCACGCGGCGCCCGGCCACCGGCGCGTCGGCCACACCGAGCCGCTGCAGCCGGTTCGCCCAGAAGAACTGATCGCCGGCGAACGGCACGACGACCGACGCAATGCCCGCCCGCGCGGCCGAATGCGTGGTGCCCGATCCGCCGTGGTGGATCGCCATCGATACTTGCGGAAACAACCAGTCGTGCGGCGTGTCGCCGATCACGCACACGTGCGCGGGCAGCATCGACGCATCGATGCCGCTCCAGCCCGGCTGGAACAGCGCACGCCGGCCGTCGAGCGCTTGCACCAGCGCGTCGACCATCGCGGCGCGGTCGAACCCGGCCATGCTGCCGAAGCCGATATACACGGGCCGATCGCCCGCTTCCAGAAAGGCCGAGAGAGCGGGCGGCGGCGTCCACGCCGGCGCGTCGATACGCCACTGACCGCATGCCAGCACATTCGGCGGCCAGTCGGCCGGCTCGGCGAGCAGCACGGGCGACACGCCGTACAGCATCGGATGATCGGTCCATACGCGCCGGCGCGGCGGCAATCCGCACACGCTGGCGCGCGCCGCATTGGTCGCCTTCCTGAATGCCTGCCACAGCAGCGCGTTCACGAACCGATGGCTGGCGCGATTCAGCCGGCGCGGCACCTTGCCGGGCGGCAGGAACGGTGACGCGAACGCCGCGGTCGGCGTGATCGGGATCATCCCCGCGCCGATTGCCGGCACGCCGCGATACTCGGCGACCGACAGCCCGACGAACGACGCCAGCCCCGACACGAGGATCGCATCGCAACCGGCCGACGCATCCGCGACTTCGCGCATCCACGCTTCCGTGTTCGCATTCGCATTCGCGATCGCCGCGAGCGCCTTCGACGTGTCGTTGAAGCCGCCGCGCCCGCGCACCGCATCGGCCAACGCGCCATCCGGCGCGATCGCCGCGCGGATATCGCCGGTCAACGGCGCGCACGGCACGCCGAGCGTGGCGGCCGAACCGAGCGTCGCGGCGTCGGCCAGCAACCGGACCTCATGGCCGGCCGCCATCAGCGCGCAACCCAGCGCCGCGAGCGGGCGCGTGTCACCTTCGGTGCCGTAGGTGGCAATGACGAGTTTCATGCGTGACTCCTCGTGCACGGCGAGAACGAGTGGATTCAAAAAAGTGCACGTCGTATACTAATGCAATTCGTACACTTTCCGTCAACCCCGAGCCATGCCGATGACGACCGACGATCCGGGCCGCCGCGCGCGCAAGCGCATCCAGATGCTCACGCACCTCGCCGCCACCGGCGCACGCCTGTTCGATGCGCACGGCTACGACGCCGTCACGATGGAGCAGATCGCCGCGCAGGCCGACGTCGCGAAACGAACGCTCTACAACCACTTCCCGACGAAGGAAGCCGTGCTTGCGCACTGGCTCGAAGGCGAACTCGCGCGCGACCTCGCCCATCTCGAGCGCGACGTCGCAAGACGGAAAAGCTTCGCGTCGCGAATCGCCTGCATGCTCGATGCGTCGGCCGCGTGGTGCGAACAGCATCCGGTGTATCTGCTCGCATACCTGCGGCATCGATTCCTGAGCATCGGGGCAGTGCAAGCGGAAGGTGCGACGGAGCACGGCAGCGACATCGCGCTCGTGTGGCAGCAGCTGATCGCGGCCGGCCAGCAGGCCGGCGAGCTGAACCCGGCGCTGGCGGCCGACCAGCTCGCCACGTGGTTCCATCACCTGTATCTCGCGGCGATGCTGCGCTGGCTGACGGTGCCGGGGTTGTCGCTGAAACGGGAATTCCAGTCAGTCGCGAAGCTGTTCGTCGAGGGCGCGCAAGCGAAGCCGTGAGCGGCCGCCGCGGTCGGATACCGCGCTGATTGCGCGGGCGCCGCGCGACGCCCGACGCGCAGGGGTTTTTACAACGAATGATCAGACGGGATGCCAAATTTCCCGCGCGGCAGTATGCTGGTGTCGTACGGCCGCGCCCGATACATCGGGCAATCCCCTAGTCCGCACGTCGCCGCGCGGCCGTCGCATCCGCAATCATGCATTGCAAGGAGGGCTTCGTGATGGCTACGACACATCAGCACTTCCACCTCGAGCTACGGCACGCCACCGCGCCGACGTATTTCATCAGCTACCTGTTTCCCGCCTTGCTGTTCGTCTACGAACTGCTGCGCGTCGGCCAGTGGATCCGCGATCACGGGATGCAATTCGCCGCGTTCAAGCAGATGGGTTACGAGTATCTGCTGATGCTGCTGTTCGTCGGGCTGCAGATCGTCGTCGAGGCGATCTTCCTGCTTGGCGCCGCGATGCGCCGCGACCATCGCGATTTCGAGCACCGCCTGCCGAACGTGGTCCTCGGCATCGGCTGCTCGATCGCTCTGCTCGCGATCGATCTCGCGATCCAGCTGGCGTTCTGAGCGCCGGCGGGTTCGCCCCGCCGGTCACATAGGTTGGTACGTTCAGGCAGGCGCGTCGCGCAGCAACGTCGCCACCGCCGCGAGTACGTCGTCGGGCCGCTCGCGATGCGGCATGTGCCCGCATCCGTCGAGCAGCAGGAACGTCGACGGCCCCGCGACGCGCGCGGCGATCCGCTTCGGATGCACGTCCGACCCGTATTCGTCCTGCTCGCCGTGAATCGCGAGCGTCGCGCAGCGCACGCGCGGCAGTTCGTCGTCGAGGCTCCAGCCGCGAAACGCCGGCGACAGCCACGTGTCGACCCACGCACGCAGCACCCATTCGGCTTTCTCGCCGTGATAGCGCGCGAGCCGGTCGAGCTGGCCGGGCGCGTCGAACTGCTGCGCCGCGTCGCGAATGCCGTCGCGCGTGCGATCCTCGACGAACGCCTGCGCGGCGACCGTCACCAGCGCGCGGCAACGCGCCGGATACGCGGCCGCGCACCCGACCGCCATCCCGCCGCCGACGCTGTGTCCGAACGCGACGAACGCATCGATGCCGAATCGTTCGAGCAGCGCATGGAATCCGTGACCAGCCTCGTCGCGCACGAACGTCGCGGCGAGCTGCCCCGGATGACGATCGGACCGGCCGAAGCCGAGCCGGTCGTACGCGATCACGTCGCGGCCGGTGGCGCGCGCGAGCCGGGCGGGGAAGTCGCGCCATAGTTCGACGCAGCCGAGCGAATCGTGCAGCAGCACGATCGGTGCGGCCGGCTTAGGTGCGACCGGCGTAGGTGTGGCCGGCGTAGGTGCGGCCGGCTCAGGCGCGGCCGTTTCCCCCGCAGGCGCACCGCGCCAGCGCTTCGCGAAGAGACGCCCTTGCGGCGTCTCGACCCAGGTCTCCTCGGTCACGATGTCAGTCATGTGTGTATGTCGTCGTCTGCATGAAGGCGGCCGCACGCGGGCGTGCCGCATCGAATGCCGACGATGGTGGCCCGGCGACGCGCGCGGCGTCAAGCAAGCCCCCACCGCCCGCACGCTCATTCGGGTTGCGGCGGCAGATACTCCATCTGCGCCTCGTCGTAGAGCCGGTAGATCAGCGCCTGCATCGCGCGGATGTCCTCCGATTCGTCGAGCATCCGCATGCTCATGATGATCGGCGACACGAGGTTCGGATCGTCGAGCGGCTTGTAGCTGATGTCGTCGCGCTTCAGGCCGTACACGCTGTGCGGCACGACCGACACGCCCTCGCCCATCGCGACGAGCCCGAGCGCGATCTGCAGCTCGCGCGTCTCGTAGATGCGCCGCGGCTGCAGCGCGCGATCGTGGAATGCCGCGAGCACCTGGTCCGCATAGCTCGGCCGCGGCGCCTTCGGAAAGATGATCAGCGTGTCGTTTACGAGATCGTGCAGCGACAGCACGGGCTTCGCGCCATCGAGCACGTGACCGACCGGCAGCGCGACGATCATCCGTTCCTCGCGCAGCACGACGCGCCGCACGCTTGGATCCTCGTGACGGATGCGCCCGAACCCGACGTCGATACGCCCTTCCTTCAGCGCCTTGATCTGGTCCATCGTCGACATCTCGTGCAGGCTCAGCTCGACGGCCGGATACTCGCTGCGAAAGCGCCGGATGATCTTCGGCAGCATCCCGTACAGCGTCGAGCCGACGAAACCGACCGACATGCTGCGCTCGATCTTGCCGACCCGCTTGGTCATCGATTCGAGCTCGGTCGTCTGCGCGAGCAATTGCACCGCGTGCGAATAGAAGAAGCGTCCCGCGTCGGTCAGCTTCAGCGGCCGCGCGCTGCGCTCGAACAGCGGTACGCCGAGCGCCTCCTCGAGCTGCTGGATCTGCCGGCTGAGCGGCGGCTGCGCGATGTGCAGGCGCTCGGCCGCACGCGTGAAATTCCGCTCCTCGGCAACCGCGACGAAGTAGCGGAGGTGTCTCAACTCCATGTTCGAACCCTCCCGGACAGGCCACGGACGTTCATTCGGCCCCGCGCGGATGCGTCCCGCGCCGGTCGCCCACGCTGGTCGCCCACGCTGGTCGCCCACGCTGGTCGCCCACGCCGGTCACCCCGTGCTCGCCTGATCCCGATGCCATGACGATACCTCACAGCGTGCCGCGACCGGCGCGAGCAGCGTCGCGCCCGCACGCGCGCGTCGCGCACCGCGCAAAGCAAAACGGGAAGCCGCGAGGCTTCCCGTTCGTTCATCGACGCCGCGTCGCGGCATCGTCCCGGCCGCGCGTCACGCCTCGGTTGCGTACAGCGCATCGCGCTGCGCGTCGCTCAGCGAATCGAGCGGCACGTCCGGCAGCCGATAGCAAATCATCGCGCCGTACAGCTCGGCCAGGCAGTTGCTGCCGGCGTCGAGCGCGTAGCCGTCCTCGCCGTCCGGCGCCGGCGGATACACTTCGCGCCACGCATTGATCGCGGCTTCGATTCGCACGATGGAAACGGGTCCGGCCTTCCGCTCGGCGGGTGATGCGCTCATGAATTCCTCTGGGTTGCCGCTCCGCGGGCCGTGCCGGCCGCGGCGGAACGATTGAATCGCCGGGCGCCGCCGGCCGCCGCAACAGGCGCGCGCCGGATGCCCGATCCGCGCCGCGCTCGTCGCGCCGGCCGGGCCGTGGCCCGGTAGGGTCGGGAAATATAACCGGCTTTGACCCCGTGCAGGGGAAAGCCGACAAAAAAAACGGGAAGCGCGCGGCTTCCCGTTTCATCGCATCTCGCGCGGCCCTGCCGCACCGCTATCAGCCCGCGGTTTCGCGGTTCGCCACGCGCTGCGTCTGCGCGCCGCGGTTCGCGGCCACCCATGGCGCGATTTCCATGTCTTCGTAGCGCACGAAGCGGCTCTTGTTCAGGAACCGGTAGCCGAGCCAGACGACGAGGAACAGCGGGATGCCGACGTAGGTCGCGGCCACGCTCGCCCAGTCGATCCGGTTCGCGAGGAACGCCTGATAGTCCTGCCCCAGCGCGATCACGAGACACAGCACGAACGCGAACAGCGGCCCGAACGGAAACCATTTCGACTGGTACGGCAGCTGGTCGACCGCGTAGCCCTGCTTCACGTAGCCCTTGCGGAACCGGTAGTGGCTGATCGCGATGCCGAGCCACGCGATGAAACCGGTCATGCCCGACGTGTTCAACAGCCACAGGTACACCGTCTTGTCGCCGTACAGCGACGTGAAGAAACACAGCGCGCCGACGGCGGTGGTCGCGTACAGCGCATTGCGCGGCACGCCGCCCGGCGACAGCTTCGCGAACAGCTTCGGCGCACGGCCTTCCGTCGCGAGGTTGTAGAGCATCCGCGTCGACGCGTACATGCCCGAGTTGCCGGCCGACAGCACGGCCGTCAGGATCACCGCGTTCATCACGCCGGCCGCGAACGCGAGGCCCGCGTGGCGGAATACGAGCGTGAACGGGCTCACGCCGATGTCGGTCACGTCGCTCTTCAGCAGGCTCGGGTCGGTATAGGGAATCAGCACGCCGATCACGAAGATCGCGAGCACGTAGAACAGCAGGATGCGCCAGAACACCTGGCGCACCGCGCGCGGGATCGTCGTGCGCGGGTTCTCCGATTCGCCGGCCGCGACGCCGATCAGCTCGGTGCCCTGGAACGAGAAGCCCGCGATCATCGCGACGCCCATCAGCGCCGGCAGGCCGCCCGCGAATGGCGCGTCGCCGATCGTCAGGTTGCCCCAGCCGTTGCCCGGCGCGCCCTTCAGAATGCCGAAGATCATCAGCAGGCCGACGCCGATGAACGCGACCACCGTGACGACCTTGATCAGCGCGAACCAGTATTCGGCTTCGCCAAAGCCGCGAACGGTCAGCGCGTTGAGCAGGAACATCACGGCGAGGAACGCGGCGCTCCACCAGACGCCCGGCACGTCCGGGAACCAGTAGTGCATCACGAGCTGCGCGGCAACGAGTTCGACCGCGATCGTCACCGCCCAGTTGTACCAGTAGTTCCAGCCGAGCGCGAAGCCGAAGCCTTCGTCGACGTATTTCGCGCCGTAGGTCGCGAACGAGCCCGACACCGGCATGAACGCGGCCATTTCGCCGAGGCTCGTCATCAGGAAGTAGACCATCAGGCCGATCAGCATGTACGCGACCATCGCGCCGCCGGGGCCGGCTTGCGAAATCGACGCGCCGGACGCGACGAACAGGCCCGTGCCGATCGAGCCGCCGATGGCGATCATCGTCAGATGGCGCGCCTTCAGCGCGCGATGAAGCTTGGGTGGGTTCGCGGGCGAACCGGATGGGTCGGAATTCGGAAGTGCGGACATAAACGAGACGAACGTTGAGCGGGCCGGCATCCGGAGCCGGCGCAAGCGGGATCGGGGGCGCCGCCTGCGATGCATTCGATGCGGCCCCGATACGCGTTGCGCGGCGGGCGCCTGCGGCGAAGCGCGGATTCTACCTGATTCGTCATCGGGATCGCTCGGGTCCGAACGCCCACGGAATCAACGGGTTGGACGGCGCACGAGCGGCCACCCGCCGCACGCGGCCGCGCAGGCGGCGAAACGCCTATTCGCCGACCGGTTATCCGTCATTCCAACCCAAGCCACCGGTAATCGACTTCGCCTCCTATGCCGATCTCGCATTAAAGCGACAAATCAATCGACATACACCGTAATAATCAGACAAAATGTTACGGACTGACGATTGATTCAAATCAAAATCGGCCCCGAGCCATGCAGTAATGATGCGTAACCGCCTGAAACCCGGTAGTTTGCGCAGCATGTTTTGCATCGCGCGGCCAGCTTCAAGATTTCGCGAGATAATACGGGTTAATTCGAAATATTCAGCGCGCGGACCCCCCGACACACCAATATCCGCCGCCTGCCGCCCCCGAGGATGAATTCATACCCGCTGCCTGCTACGCTGCGCCGCCATACCGTGTCGGCCGTGGCCCGCATTCTGTCGCCCCGCGGCGTACTCGTCGCGGGCATCGTGCTGTTGCTGCTCAGCTGGGGATTTTCGACGTCGCTTTTAATCGAGGCACGCAACGACGCGTACGGCCATGCGGTCGAAAATGCGCGCAATCTGATGCTGCTGATCGAGCGCGATATTTCACGCAATATCGAACTTTATGATCTGTCACTACAAAACGTGGTCGACGGTCTCTCTGATCCGGAACTGATGGCATTGCCGCCGCGCCAGCGTCACCGGCTGCTGTTCGACCGCGCCGCGACCGGCGCGTATCTCGGCGCCATTTTCGTGATGGACCCGCACGGCAATATCGTGATCGATTCGGCCACATCGCCGCCGCGGCCAGGCAATTTCGCCGATCGCGACTATTTCACCGTGCATCGTGACCGGCTTGCGCCGGGCCTCTACATCAGCCGGCCCTATGCGTCCCGGCTGCGCGGCGGCGCACTGACGATCGCGCTCAGCCGCCGGATCGTCAAGGCCGACGGCACGTTCGGCGGGATCGTCGTCGGCACGCTGAAC
Organism: Burkholderia ambifaria AMMD; assembly: GCF_000203915.1. NCBI lineage: Bacteria > Pseudomonadati > Pseudomonadota > Betaproteobacteria > Burkholderiales > Burkholderiaceae > Burkholderia > Burkholderia ambifaria. Next base: position 2,517,257 of record NC_008391.1, on the reverse strand, counting down.
ATCGACTACTTCCGCGCGCTGCTTGACGGGATCGCCGTCGGCAGGCACGGCAGCGCCGCGGTGATCGAAGACAACGGCGCGCTCGTGTCCCGCCTGCCGTACGACGCGCGCGTGGTCGGCCTCGATCTGCACGACTCGCCGCTCTTCATCGAGTCGCAGCGCCGCAGCGAAGGCGCGCTCACGGGCGTCGGCGCGATCGACGGCGTGCGCCGTATCTATGTTTACAAGCATCTCGCGAATCTGCCGCTGCTCGTCGACGTCGCGCCCGCCGAGATCGACATCTACGCATCGTGGCGCCATCGCGCGATCTGGACCGCCGTGCTGATGGGCCTGTTCACCGCGTTCATCGCGTGGGGCTCGCTCGCGCTGTCGCGCGAACTCAGGCGCCGGCAGATCGCCGAGTCGAAGCTGTACCGGCTCGCGCACACCGATTCGCTGACCGGCCTCGACAACCGCGGCACCTTCGACGCGGTGCTCGCGAAGGAAGCGCAGCGCGCGTCGCGCAGCGGCCGCCCGCTGTCGGTGCTGTTCGTCGACGTCGATCATTTCAAGGCGTTCAACGACTACTACGGCCACCTCGCCGGCGACGACGTGCTGCGCCGTGTCGCGCAATCCGCGTCGCGCTGCCTGCGTCGCGACAGCGACCACGTCGCGCGCTACGGCGGCGAGGAATTCGTCGTCACGCTGCCCGACACCGATGCGCGGGGCGCGGCGACCGTCGCCGAGACGATCCGCCGCGCGATCGCCGGGCTCGACATCGCGCACGGCCGCAGCCCGTACGGGCACGTGACGACGAGCATCGGCACCGCGACCGCCACCGGCGGGCGCGTGAACGCCGCGGCGCTGCTGCGGCAGGCCGACGAGGCGCTGTACCGCGCGAAGTCCGGCGGCCGCAATCGCGTGTCCGATGCCGAGGCGAGCACGGCCGACGCGTGACGCGGCGGCCGCCCACTCCCCCGACGCTCCGCCGCCTCGCCGTGGACAGCCCGCGCGGGTTCGGCTAGCGTTACGTCAGCTGCGCGTGCGGCGCGGCGCCGGCCCGCGCAGGCCGCCCGCGCGTATTGTGGCCACCCCGGCGGCCACCCCGCCGGCCACCCCCGCTCCGTCATGACTGCCCAGCTCCCTGCCCGACTGCCGCCCATCCTGCGCCACGCGCTCCGTCCTCTGCTGGACCCGTACCGCCGCTACCGGCACGCGAAGCTGATCCATGCGGCGCGCGTCGCGCTCGCGATCCTCGTGTCGATCGGCCTGTCCACCGGCCTGCGCGTGCCGCACGGCGAATGGTCGACGATCACCGTGCTGATCGTCGTCGGCGGGCTGCAGCATCACGGCAACATCCGCAAGAAGGCGGCCGAGCGCGCGCTCGGCACGTCGATCGGCGCGCTCGCGGGGCTCGCTCTGATCGTGTTGTATTCGGTCCTGCACATGCCGTTCGCGATCTACCTGCTGATGTCGATCGCGTGCGGGCTCTGCGCGTATCACGCGATCGGCAAGGCCGGCTACATCGCGCTGCTGTCGGCGATCACGATGGTGATCGTCGCCGGACACGGCGACAACGAGATCGTCGACGGCCTGTGGCGCGCGGTGAACGTGCTGGTCGGCATCGCGATCGCGCTGGCGTTCTCGTTCGCGCTGCCGCTCTATGCGACCTACTCGTGGCGCTACAAGCTCGCCGACGCGCTGCGCGCGTGCGCGGCCGTGCACGCACGGCTCGCGGGCGACCGCCCCGTGAGCGACGACGCGCACCTGAAGGAAATGGCCGCGCTGAGCGCGCTGCTGGTGCAGCTGCGTTCGCTGATGCCGTCGGTGTCGAAGGAGTGCGAGATCTCGGTTACGCACCTCGAGGCGATCCAGCGCAGCCTGCGCCTGTGCATCGGCTACCTGGAGATCCTGTCGAGCGCCGTGCCGGCCCGCGACGACCTCGCCGCCCGCGAATACATGCGAACCGCGATGAAGGCCGTGAACCGGCGCATCCGCGACACGCTCGTCGGCGCGAGCCGAGCGCTCAAGTTCGGCACGCCGAGCCGGCTCGCGCCGCGCCGCCGGCCGGCGGATGCGCCGCACGACGCGCCGCCGCCGGAATTGTCGGGCTACGTGTCGATCACGGCCAAGCTGGCCGCCGAAGTGGATCAGTTGCGCGAGAAACTGCTCGATACCGCGCAGGCGTGGAATATTTGAAGGTGTGAAGGCGTGAATGTCTGAAGCCGACGGATTTAGGCAGACGCCGGAAATCTTTCATCTTTCTTTCATCGGGGCGAGACCGCGTCTTGACGACATCGGCCGCACTTTCCGGCCGATCCGGCCCTGGAAACAGCGCTTACGTACCGGCGCGTGCCCACCGGTTTCGACCGCCTTTCGGGGCCGCTTCGCGGCGGATTCTCCGGGCGGTTAACCGCCCGCCAGGCCCGCCGCGACAGGCGCGACGATGCATTGGCGCGAAAATCAGGTCTTGCCCCAACTTCCCGGACAGCCGATACTCGCGTATTCCGCGAAATACGATCCCACCGGCTTCAATCCACGGTAATTCCTATGAGCACGATTCTCGAAAGCCTCCCGACCGGCCAGAAGGTCGGTATCGCCTTCTCCGGCGGCCTGGACACCAGCGCCGCGCTGCACTGGATGAAACTGAAGGGCGCCGTCCCGTACGCATACACGGCGAACCTCGGCCAGCCCGACGAAGACGATTACGACGCGATCCCGAAACGCGCGATCGAATACGGCGCAGCCGGCGCCCGCCTGATCGACTGCCGCGCGCAGCTCGTCGCCGAAGGCATCGCGGCGCTGCAAAGCGGCGCGTTCCACATCACGACGGCCGGCGTCACGTACTTCAACACGACGCCGATCGGCCGCGCCGTGACGGGCACGATGCTCGTCGCCGCGATGAAGGAAGACGGCGTCAACATCTGGGGTGACGGCAGCACGTACAAGGGCAACGACATCGAGCGCTTCTACCGCTACGGCCTGCTCGTGAACCCGGATCTGAAGATCTACAAGCCGTGGCTCGACCAGACGTTCATCGACGAACTCGGCGGCCGCGCCGAAATGTCCGAATTCATGAACCAGGCCGGCTTCGCGTACAAGATGTCGGCCGAGAAGGCGTATTCGACCGACTCGAACCTGCTCGGCGCGACGCATGAGGCGAAGGATCTCGAAAGCCTCGAGAGCGGCATCAAGATCGTGAACCCGATCATGGGTGTCGCGTTCTGGCGTGACGACGTGAAGATCGCCGCCGAGGAAGTGACGGTGCGCTTCGAAGCCGGCCAGCCGGTCGCGCTGAACGGCGTCGAGTACAAGGATCCGGTCGAACTGCTGCTCGAAGCGAACCGCATCGGCGGCCGCCACGGCCTCGGCATGAGCGACCAGATCGAGAACCGCATCATCGAGGCGAAGAGCCGCGGCATCTACGAAGCCCCGGGCCTCGCGCTGCTGTACATCGCCTACGAGCGTCTCGTCACCGGCATCCACAACGAAGACACGATCGAGCAGTACCGCGAGAACGGCCGCCGTCTCGGCCGCCTGCTGTATCAGGGCCGCTGGTTCGACCCGCAGGCGATCATGCTGCGCGAAACGGCGCAGCGCTGGGTTGCACGCGCGATCACCGGTGAAGTGAAGATCGAACTGCGCCGCGGCAACGACTACTCGATCCTGAGCACGAAGTCGCCGAACCTCACGTACCAGCCGGAACGCCTGTCGATGGAGAAGGTTGCATCGACGTTCTCGCCGCGCGACCGGATCGGTCAGCTGACGATGCGCAACCTCGACATCACCGATACGCGCGACAAGCTGCGCGTGTATTCGCAAGTCGGCTTGCTGACGCCGGGTGAATCGTCGGCGTTGCCGCAGATCAAGGGCGATAGCGACAAGTAAGCCGGTCGCTTTCGCGGGCGGGCGGATGGGTGGTATGAAAACCGCCTGCCCGCCCGCAGCACTTCCCTCTCCGCCTTTTCTTCAAGCACTGCCGGATTCGGATCGCGAACGCGTGTCGCGACGATCCTGCACGCGCATCACGATTATTTCGCTGCCGTGGCCGTGGCCGTCGCGGTCGCAGTGGCCGCAGTCGTCGTCATCGTGGTGGCAGCAGTCACCGGCGCCGGCGTGCGTGCCAGATCCCGACCGATCATGTCCGCGACCGACTTCTCGCACGACTTGATCCCTTCCAGCGACTTGTCGAAGTTCTTCTCGAGATCGCTGAAGCTGCCGTACGTGTAAGCGAAATCGCTGTCGACGTGGACGCTGTTCGCCTTGATGTCGTAGCCGCACGCGAACGTCTTGAAATAGATGTCCTGCTTCGTCTTCGCGTCGAGAATGCGCGCGCGGACGACCACCCACGGGATGTAATCGGGCTGGTTGGGCGGCGAGATATAGCCGAACGACGTGAACCATACGTTCATGATCGCATCCGCGTCGGTCTGGATCGCGGAATAGTCATCCGACTTGCCGTCATCGGCGAGCTTCACCTTCTGGCCATTGAGCCTCACGACCTGATATCCGGTATCGGTAAGGCGGCCCGTTACGCCGTCGACGATGTCCGGTGCGAACGCGATCTTGCCGGCCGTCACGTGATCCGTGTAGGTGCTCGTATGGCTTGAGTTGACGGCGGCTTGCGTGAGCGCGCCGATCAGCCCGAACCCGGCCGCCGCGCCGCCGAGGTTGACGACCGCGACACGCTTCGGCTCGGTGACGTCGAGGATCGCGATCGAATGCAGCTTCTGACGTGCTTCGGGTTTCATGTCCGTGTTCGGCAACGTGACGCAACCGGACAGCAGCGTGACGAGCAGGCCGCAACCGAACAGGGTGGCTTTGGAGGGGTTCTTCATTGGATGAGTGGCGTTTTGTTGTTGACGGAACGTGTTCATCGGGCCGTCGCACACGGCGCGTCGACGCGCCGCGTGCGGTGCGACCGTGCGTTTATTGTTTGATCACCTGACCGTACGCGATGAAGCTGTAATCAGCCGCGCGCAGCACGTAGAGGATCGAGCGCTTGAAGCCGTTGGTTCCCGTGATCGGCACGAACATGATCGCGGCGCTGCCCGACAGCGGAACGCCGGCCGGCAGCTTGCAGCCCGTCGATGCGGAGGCCGTCACCGTCATGTCGTACATGTTCTGGTTCGAGCCGGGCGTGGAAAGCAGCAGCGTGCCGCTCAGGTTGCAACCGCTCAGCGTGCCGGTCAGCGTACCGCCCGATGCAATCGCGAACGATGCGTTGGTCGTCGCCCAGGTGCCCACCACGCTGTCCTGCGTGACGGCAAGTGCGTTTGCGGCGTTATAGGTCCACGTGAAATTCGACGCCGTACCGTTGCGGCTGATCGTGCCGGACAACGTCTGCTGCGGGCTGTATGCGCCCGAGCCCGAATCGATCTTCGTGACGATGCCGCTCGTTCCTGCAAAGTTGATACCCGGCGCGAGCGACCACGTCGAACCGTTGACGGTCAGATTCGTGAAATCGTCGGACATCACGAACGATCCGAGCAGATTGAGCGTGCTCAGGTTGTTGCGCGGGTCAACCAAGGCGATGGTCGAGTAGCCGAGGTTGCCGGATGCCGACCAGATCCCGACCGGGCCGGTTGCCGTTGCGGCCGTCGAACCGGCTTGCGGGGTCGTCAGGCTGGGCAGTGCTTCGCCGACCGTCACCGGCTGCGACGATGCGACGGGGGCGCTCGCCGGCGGAGCCGCGAGCGGCGTGGACGCGACGGCCGGTGCGCTGCCTGCGTTATTGGCGCCGCCGGTGTTGGCGGGCGTGCCGCTGCTTGCGTTCGACGAGCCGTCGCCGCCGCCGCAACCGGCGACGACGAATACCGAGATCGCGGCTGCCGCCAGCAGACAAAGGGAATGCTTGTTCAATTCAATCCTCGATTTTTTTGTGCGTTTTTTTGTGGTCCAGATTCGAATCGCGTTACTTTTCCGGTGTGTTGCGTGGGCCTCCTCGAGCGACGTTGGGTGCGTGGTGTGATGTGTCGGGGAAGGACGATGAGGCGGTCGTCGGTTGCCGGATACTCGGCACTACGGACACGAGCGTGGAGGTGTGGTCGCGCGGGAACGCGCACGCAACGGTGAGAACCGCATGCAGCAGCAGGCATGCCGCGGCAAGGCAAAGGAAGACGACGCGCCGCCCCTCGGTGCCTGCGCGTCCCATCGAATCGGCGCATCCCATCTTCTGATACTGCGCACGGCTTCGCCGGCCGGGCGCCCCCTCGGTTATCTGGTCGTGTGGTTTGGTTCTACGGCTCTGGTAATACTTTTTTTGAGCTACCGAGGAAGGTAACGGCGGTGGTGGGGATTTCTTTAGGGGGTTTTGTCGAGGGAATTTTCCAGGGGCTTTGTTCGGGGGCTCCGCAAGCCCGCTCGTTCGGCCGTTGGCTCGGGCGATGAAGTCAAACCCGGAGGTATCCGGAATTTCGTGTGTGAGGCGGGTTGAGATTCAGACTCCAATGTTGAATCGTTCCGGGTAAAGCAGCGCGAACTGGGTCATGCGCTCTTCCAATCGTGCCGGGAACCGGTCCACTTGGCCACGACGTTGCGCAGCGCCAGCCAGATCAGTTTGAGCGCGGCCTCGTCCGACGGGAAGTGGCCGCGCGCCTTGATGATCTTTCGAAGCTGCATGTGCAGCGACTCGATCGCATTGGTCGTATATACAATTTTCCGGATATCGGGCGCGAAGGCGTAGAACGGAATCACCTGATCCCAGGCTCGTCGCCAGAGGGCGGCAATCGGTGGGTATTTCGTACCCCACGGGCTCGTGTCGAACGCATTCAGCGCCACGGCGGCCGCTTCGGCCGACGGTGCCCGATAGACCTCCTTGAGCGCCGCTGCGACCGATTTCCGGTCTTTCCAACTGGCGAAGTCCAGCGAGTTCCGGATCAGATGCACGATGCAGGTCTGGACGGTCGTTTCCGGGAACACAGTGTTGATCGCTTCCGGGAAGCCCTTCAGTCCGTCGACCACGGCAATCAGGATGTCCTGCAGGCCGCGCAGCTTCAGGTCGTTGACCACCCGAAGCCAGAATTTGGCCCCCTCGGTCTGCTCGATCCAGAGGCCCAGCACGTCACGTGTGCCATCGCGGCGCACGCCCAGCGCCAGGTAGATCGCCTTGTTGCGCACCACGCCTTCGTCGCGGATCTTGACTCGCAAGGCGTCGAAGAACACGACCGGGTACATCGGCTCGAGCGGCCGCTGTTGCCGCTCGCGCACTTCATCGATCGATCACCGCGTCGGTGACGGTGCTGATGAAGTCCGGCGACACCTCAATGCCGTACATCTCCAGCAAGAAGCCCTAATTCTCCCGCACGCTCATGCCGCGTGCGTACATCGCGATGATCCTGTCGTCGAAGCCGGTGAAGCGTCGCTCGCCCTTGGCGATCAGCACCGGATCGAAGGTGCCTTCGCGGTCGCGTGGAATCTCGACGTCGAGCAGGTCGTCGTCGGTTGCAACGCGCTTGCGGCTCGTGCCGTTGCGATGGTTCGTGCGGCCGCCCGGTTTGGCTTCACCCTTCTCGTAGCCAAGGTGGTGCGTCAACTCGCCACCCAGCGCGCGCTCGAAGATCGCCTTCTTGACCGCAGCGAGCTGCTCGTTGATCGTCGCCCGATCCAGCGTTCCGGGCACCAGTTGCTTGATCAGTTCCGGGTCCAGGTTCAAGCCCTTGCCCGGCTCAATCGTCACTTCTTCCTTGCGTTTGCGTGGCATAACGTGGCTCCTCGGCCATCAGTTTATGCCTCACACACAAAGGTTCGGATAGGCTCCACGGATGCGTCGTGAAGGTGGTCGCTCAAAGTCGTTTCCCCCTCCGCTGAGCTGAGGTTGCAGCGCGCCAAGCTTCTGCTGGAGGCCCGCCCGTCGCGTCATTGGCCGCGCATCCAAGTCCGACAAATGCTCACAGATCCTCATGCACGATAAGGTCGTGCTCTCGAGCTATTCGGTCCGTAGCACCCACCATCGACAACTAATTTCTGGCTCGAGGATTACGATCGCTTCAGCATTCACGCCCTGTATAGTGAATGCCGCGCGAATGCCACTTCCTCCCTGTTCACGATAAAACTCGATCCGTTCGGCCCGCTCGCTCACGAGAGACACCACCTCACGACCACCGCATTCAAGCCGAAACTGAAAAGACTCGGCGGCGCCGCTGAAGGACATCTCCATTTCGACATTCCCATGTGGCGATCGGAGACGGTAGAGACAGAGTGAAAGAGATGGATCCTCCCGGATTGGCTCGATTCCGAAATTCTCCATAAATTGCGCTTTAGTAGGAAAGTCCATTCTATTTCCCCGTTTTGAACGGAATAACAGTGCTGAGCCGCCGCCCACCGTTCGGAAGTATTTGAAAAGTACTTTCAAACTTTGCGGCTTGCCCGGACGGCCCGATAAACACGGAATCCCGAACCTCAAAATTTCCGTATTGAGTTGTAAACGTTCGAGAAACGTTACCGTTAGTATTTGCCACTTCTGTCAGATGTTCCGAGATCATTGCCCGCCCCGCCTCCGTATCAGGCACCCCAAGTCGCTTCATTTCCAATGCCAATTGATTTGATCGAGCTGAATTATGCGTACCGCTGTCGACCCCTCCGAACAGATAGTCGAACTTTCCGGGAGCAATTTCAACATCTACATCATTGCCACCGCCACTCTGATTGCTGGATAACGTCGCATTCGGTGGCGTGCTACCAGCCACCGGCGCCGCAATCGGCCCGGTTCCGATCGCAACTCCTGCAGGCGCCAGACTGGGGCCAGCCGGTGGCAAGCCCGCTCCGACACCGAGGACCGCACTTAACCCATTCGAGATGCCTTGAAACGCGAGGGACCATCCCGACTCTGACATCTTTTGTTGCGAACCGGCCTGCACCTGCCTACCGAACTGCGTGGTCCAGCGCCCGATATCTCCAATTGGATCACCGTAGGTCCATTGAGCCCAGCTAACAATATCCTTCTTCAGTTGCTGGACCTTCTCGGACAGACTGTTGTTCAAGGCTTCGTTCTGCGCCCACGTCGCTCCGGTCTGCGCGCTCGCGCCTGCGATCCCACTTGCCAGTCCACCTGACAGCGTTGCACTCCCCACGGTGATGGCGTTGAACACGGCGTTGTCGTAGCTCGTCGCCTGCGTAAGAGTTCCATCACCGTTGTCCGTCACGGTAATCGTCTGCGTTCCGCCGTACAGACTGTCCCGTAAAAATGGCGCAACCAACGCGCTTGTGGCCCCGCCGAGCGCACCACCGGCACATTCTTGACCACTGGCCGCCGCGGCTACGCATCCAAGCGCCGCATGCGAGGCCACATAGCCGAGCTCTCCCGGTGTCCCATCACCAAATGTTCCGCTATCTTTCGCATTCCCGATCGCATAAGCAGCAGCCGCCGCCACGTCCCTGACGAAGCTGTCTCGCAAACTGTCAAGGAAACTTCCCCCGCCAATCAGCGTCTGCGTGCCGGCCTGAATCGCCGCATTGGCAGAGAAAGCCAGCGCTGCGGTCGGTAGCGATCCAGCCGCCGCACCAGCCTGCGGCACGAGCGCATTCCCAGTCGTCTGCACACCGGCCAGTGCCGAAAGAGACGGCGCACTTCCTTCGAATGCAGCATTCGCGCTGAACCCGAACGAGCCCGAACCGCTGTCAAACGTGATGCCGTTCGTCAGCCCAGCGGTCACTGCTCCGATCAGGCCATTCTTCAGGCTCGCGCCGAAATCGATCTGTCCCGTAGCAACAACCTGCCCCAGCGCGCTCGATGCAAACGAGCTCAACCCGACTGCGATCATCGTGTTGGCCAAGCCGCCAACGGCCAGCGAACCGCCCGCCGCACTCGCCGCCGCGGTAATGGCCGCGCCCGTCAGCCCCTGCTCGGCTGCCATAAACGCAGCCGTGGTTGCCGCTTCGGCAGCGCCCGACATCGACGCGATCGCAGCCGAGATTTCCGGCTGCATCATGATCGCTGCAGCAACGGCAACCACCATCGAGGCGATCTGCATCATCCCGAACGAGCCGCCTTCCTTCACGAAATCCTGATGAAGGTTGTCGCTCACTGCCGTCTGCGTGAAATTGCCGCCGAGTTGATGTTGAAGTGCAGCAAGCGCGCCCTGGGTGCCTGCCTGATCCATCGTTCCGTCAGCCGCCAGCTTCTGCAGCGCCCCACCAATCTGATTCAGCGCCTGAACATTCAACTCCATGTTCGCCGCGCTCATGAACCCGCCCGGCTGCACCACCGTGCCGGTCGTCTTCAGATACCCGCCGTCGACCTTCTGCCAGATCTCGCCGACGTTGACCTGATTCGCCTGGTTCGTCAGCGTGTGCGTGTCGACGCTCAGCGTCCCCGACGCCGCGATGCTCCCCGTGTTGAGAATGCTGCCGTTGCCGTCCTGATTGAACTTCAGCGTGACGTCGTGTCCGGAGATATTGCCGCCCGCCGACAGCGCCTGCGTGTCCTGCGGCAGATACACCTGCGGCATCAATGCGGTGATCGTCGGGCACGTCGCCGTGCCCGTCGCGTGGCACGTCGGATCCGGCACCGTCTGCTCGACATACCACAGCATCGGCCGGTCGAGCGCATTGATCTGCTCATGCGTCAGCGCAGCGCCGAGTTGCAGGTCGTGTGCCTTCGAGTAGTCGATCGCGTTCTGGTACAGGTACTCCTTTTCCTGCGTCGTCACCGACACGTTGTTCTTGCTGTCGTACGTGAGCCCGTCGACAAAGCTCGACTTCCCGGTCTGCTTCAACGCAGCCTGCTGCAACAGCAGGTCCTCTTCCTGCGGGTTGTAATAGAACAACGTCGACGACGGCTGAAGGCTCGACGGCAGATTATTCAGGAGGTCCTGCGGACCGAGCGAGCCGATCGCGGAACCGCCGAGCGACGCATCGACATACGACGCAGCGCCCGGGACCGGGGTCGGCAACTTGCCAGTACCGACCGCGCGCGGCACCGACAGGTTCAGCCCCGGCAGATCCACCGGACTCAACGAGATGACTTGCGACGGCGCGTTCACGCGCGGCGTATAGGTGTTCGCCGTCGTGATGCCGTTGATCAGCTTTTGGCCCGTCAACGACACGTACGTGCCGATCACGTTACCGACGTTCTGGATCTGTCCGCTCGACGAAATCGACAAGTTCGGCGCCTGAATGGTCGCCGCGATGTTGCCGACCGGCGTCGGCGGATCGATCGTGCCGCCGGTGCTCGTGTACGCGCTGCCGTACAGCGCCTTGCACTGCTCGGGTGTACCGCAGGCCCAAATGTCGTGACGCTTGTCGCTGCTGAACATGCCGGTTTCCTGCACCCAGTGTGAGTGCCAGTAGGCGTTCAGCACCTGCGCCTCGTTGACGACAGGGCCTGCGACCGCGATCGTCGCGTTGTTACCGGCCGCGATCAGGCTGCCGATGTTCGTCAGACTGCCCGCGTTGATCTGCAGGTTGTTGCCTGCGCTGATGACCGACGAGCTCCCCGACTGCTGGTCGACATAACCCTCGCAGTAGCTTTCCTTATAGCCACCGGCAGTCATGCAGCCGGAGTACTGCTCCTGCTTGCCGTAGTTCTCGTGTACCGGAACGGGTGGCGGCAGGGTGTTGGTGATCGCACCCGATACGTTGAGCTTGATGTCATTGCCGGCGACGATGTTGCCGGACGTGTTGTTCAGGCTCTGCGCGGGCGTGGTCGAGCTTGCCGTCGAGCCGACACCGCCGATGACGATGTCGTGGCCCGCGAGCAGGTTGCCGTACGTGTTGTTGATCTGGCCGGCTGCGATGACGAGATCGTGGCCGGCGTAGATCGTCGCGTCGTTCTGGCTGTAGCCGAACGTCGTCGTGGTCGGGTTGTTGCCGCGCGGTTGGCCGGCGTTGCCGCAGGCCGAGTTCGGCACGCCGGATGCGCAACCGACCTGGCTCGCGTAGTTTTGTTGGTTGCCGCCCTGGTTGGTCAGCGTGCCGGACGTAATGGCGACGTTGTTGCCGGCATACAGGAGCCCCTCGTTGGTCAGATTGCCGCCGCCGACCGTCAGGTTGCTGCCGGCTGCGATCATGCCCGTCGGCGTCGTGAAGGTCACCGTGCCGGTAGCAGCAGGCGCGGCTGCACCCGTGTTGATCTGGAACGTGGTCGGCAGGTAAGGCGAGCCCACCTGGCAATAATTGCCCCCGTCGCAATTGAATAGCCCGGTCGGGTTGCCGGTACCCTGGACCCCGATCGATCCGAGCGCCGCCAGTTGCGTCAGAAAGTTCGCGTATTGGGTCTGGTCGACATAGGTCGTGCTGTTGACCGTCATGGTTGGCGCAACCGCGCCGTTGCTCAGCGACTGGACGTTGAGCGAGATATCGCCTTGCGCCGCGATCTGCCCGCCGCGATTCGACAGGGTGCCGGTGGTCAACGAGATCGAGCCGCCGGCGGAAATGACGCCCGATGTCCCGGCCTGCTGGTTCGTCGTCGTTTGATAGACCGTCGGCAACGTGAACGTCGCCGATTTGAGTGCACCGGCCGCAGGCCCCGTTCCGACAAACCAGTAGTTCGAATCCTGCGAAACGCCGTGGTCGTTGGTGCCGGTAAGGACGTGGTACTGATTGAACGTCACCGTACCGGACGTCGCGACCGGATCGGAAGCCGACAATAGTCCGCTGTTCGTGGTCGAGCCCGTCGGTGCCAGCAGGCCGCCGAGCGTCGCAGACGACGTCACGTAAGCCGCTGATACCGTTTGCTCATGACCCGAGATTTTTTCGTAGCCGGCGGTCACCGTGCCGACCGCCCCCGACATCAGGAGCGACGGATCGCTGACCTGCGTGGTCGTCGTGACGGCCCCTTGCGGAGCAGTCTGGTCGTTGATCACCTGCGCAGCAGAGATGCCGATGTTCCGTCCGGCGAATATCGAACCGCCCGTATTGAGCAGCGAGCCGCCCAGATTGAAATTCGCGTCGCCACGCGACTGGGTCGTCGCGCCCTGGTTGTCGTAGCTGCCGCCATTGACGTTGAGAACATTGCCCGCCTCGACGGTCCCCCGGTTCGTCGTGTTGCCATTCAGCGTCAGGATGTTGTCCGCATGCATCACCGCCCCGGCCGCGTTGTTCAGCACGCCGTTGAACGTCACGTCCGACCCGGTGACCTGCCCGTGATTCTCGAAACTGCCGCCAGCCGACAGCGTCAGCGGCGCAGTGCCCGTGATCATGCCGTCGTTCGTGATCCCGTTCAGCCCAGTGAGCGAAACGCCCTGCCCGCCGTAATTCCACGTGCCGCCGACATTCACGTACCCCGCCGTAATGGACAGGTTGCCGCCCTGGCTGATCGTCCCCTGCGACGGATCGAACGCCATGTTGACCGCGCTGATCCCCATGTTCCGTTGTGCGAGCAACTGTCCGCCCGCGTTGTAGAACGCGCCGTTCCCGCCATTGATCGTCAGCGACACGTCGCCGGTCGCACCTGTCGCGGCCTGCGGGTTGCCAGCAAAGACGATCCCGTTCTGGTTGTTCAGCGTCCCGGTATTGACGTTGAGCGCGTTCACGGCCATCAGCGATCCGCCGACGTTCGTCAGCCCCCCGCCTACGGTGACGTTGGTCGTCGTCCCGTTCACCAGTCCGGCGTTCGCGAAGCTCGATGCATTGATCGTAGTCGTGCCGATCGATGCCAGCGACGCACCGGCCGCATTCGTCAGGTTCGCGGCGGATACATCGAGCGAGCCGGCCAACACGTTCGCGGCGTTATACAACCCGTTCTGCGAAGTCAGCGTCGCGTTGCCGACGACGTTCACCGCCTTCCCGCCGGCCAGCGTGAGCTGGTTCGACGCCTGCGCTCCGAGCGATCCGCCGACCGTCGCATTGCCGAGCGTCACGTTCGCGCCGTTCACCTGCAGGTTCTGCGACGCGACGAGCGAAGCATTTCCGGCATCGATCGTCCCCGACGCTGAAACGGTCACGTTCTTCGATCCGACTGCCGAACCGCTCAGCGTAACGTTGCCGCCCGACACCCCCAGTTGCCCGGCAACAGTGCTGTTGCCGCTCAACGTGACGGTCTGCCCGGCATGCAGCGTTGCGTCGCCATTCGACGACACGCCCGCGACCGACACATTGCCGTTGATCCCGTTGACATCGACTGTTCCCATCGATGCCGCACCGCCCGCGAGCGACACGTTGTTCGCAGCCTGAACCGTGACGTTGCCGCCCGATTGCAACAACCCGCCGAACGTCACGCTGCCGGCGTTCGACTTTGCCGACACATCGCCGACCGCGGTCGTCGCGCCGAACGACATGTCGCTGCCCGACACCGCCGTGAACTTGCCAGCGCCTTGAACCGCGCCGAGCGTGATGCCGCCGCCCGCATTGACTGCGATGTCCTTGCCGTACGTCAGTGCCGCGCCACCCGCAATTGCGCCGCCGGCATTGATGCTTGCGCCGCCGAGACCGAACAGCGCGCCGCCGAGCGTCATCGCGTCGCCCGACGTCAACGCCGTATCACCGTTCACGAGCCCGCCGGAAAGCAATGCCAGTCCGCTACCCGCATCTGCACGGAAATTCCCGGTCGACACGATCGGACCTGCGACGCCAAGATCGCCGGCCGCCGCAGTCAGCGTCGCATCCCCGGTCGAATTGATCGCCCCAGCGACACCGAGGTCGCGTCCGGCAGTCACGTTCAGCGCGCCGCCGCTCGACACCGCGCCGCCGACGCCCGCGTCGCGCGCGGCCGTGATCGTCGTCGCCTTGCCGGACGTGAACGCGCCGTTCACCATCACGTCGCCGGCGCCGTTACGGCCCTGTGCCTGCAAAGCGATTGCACCGGCCGCCTGAACCGAGCCCGCCGACAGATCGTTGCCGGCCGTCATCGCGAGATCGCCGTTGGTCCCGATGCTCCCCGCGACCGCGATACTGCCGCCCGCATTGACGGTTGCCTGCTGGGCGAACGCGATCGAACCGGCACTCACCGAGCCGCCCGCCGTCAAGGTGCCGCTTTGCTGCGCACCGATGCCGCCTGCCAGCGTCATGTCGCGCCCTGCGTTCAACACTGCACTGCCGCCCGCGACGGTCTGTCCGGCGACCGCAATGTCCTGCGCGACGCCGACGTTCAGGTCGCCCTGCGTCGTCAGGCTTGCCGCCGTCGCATTGCCGCCCGATACGGTGATGCCGAGATTACCCGCCGAATTGACCGTCGAAAGCGCGACACCGTGCGCCGCATTGATCGTCGTCGTGCCGCCTGTATTGATTGCGCCCGCAACTGATACATCATGTGCGGCTTGCAGCTGCATCGCACCGAACGCAGTTGCCGCCCCGCCGATCGTCACATCGCCGCCGCCCGCACCGCCTTTGGCGGTCACGTCGAGATTGCCGCTGACGGCCTGGACCGCGCCGAGCCCCGCATTGTTCCCACCCGTGACGTTGACGCTCGCGCCTTGCAGCGCGCCCGTCAATGCGACGTCGTGCGCCGCGTCGAGCGCCGCCACCTGTGCGAATGCCGCCGAACCCGCACCGCTGATGTCGCGCCCCGCGCTCAGCACGCCGTCACGCTGCCCCGCGAGTGCCCCGGTCAACGCGATATCGCGGCCGGCCTGCACGCGGGTCTGCGTCGCCACCGCGATCTGGCCGCCGAGCTGCGTATCGAGTCCGGACATGCTGTTGAACGCGCCCGCGGTCGTCGCGGAGCCGGTGAGCAGCACGCTGCCATTCGTCGCGGTCGTGTTCAGATCTCCCCTCGACTCCACGCCGCCACCGACCGACACGTTGCGTTGCGCACTCAATGTCAGCGCATCGCCGCTGCCGAGCGTGCCGCTGACCGAGACGTCGCGCGCGCCTGTAATGCTCGCCGCGCCCTGCGCCGAAGCCGCGCCGGTGATACCCGCATCGCCTGCGCCGGCATTGCCGCTCGCGGTCAGCGTCAGCGTGGTCGACGACGACGCGTCGTGCAGCGATGCATTGTTCCCTCCGATCACCGTGACCGCAGCAGCCTGCACGCCACCCATCAGCGCAACGTCACGCTGCGCCGTATAGTTTGCGGTGGCGGCAAACGCCTGCTTGCCGCCGCCGTTGATGTCGCGGCCGGCCGTCACCGTGCCGTTCGCCTGTCCGACCATCGTGCCGTTCAGCACGGCATCGCGGCCGGCCGTCAGCACCGCATCGCCGATCGCGCTGGTACTCGCGCCGAGCGACAGGTCGAGGCCGGTCGCGATATCGAGTTTGCCGCCACTGTTGATGCCGCCGGTTGCGTTCAGGCTGCCTTGCCGTGCAGCGAGCACCGTGTCGCCGACCGACTCGATCGCGCCGCTCACCGCGATGTCCCGCTGCGCAGTAACGCCGACCGTCGAACCACTCGCGACCTTGCCGCCGACCGCAACATCGTTCTGCGCGAGTGCCGTGATCGCGCCCGCTGCGGCGACCGAACCGTCGATGCGCAGATCGCCTGCGCCGGTTGCGGTGTTCGTGCCGTTCGCGCGTAGCGCGATCGTGCCCGTCGACTCGACGTTGTTCACGGCCGCATTGCCGGCCGCCGTCACGCTGACCGACTGCCCCTGAATCAGCCCTCGCTGGGCAACGTCGCGCCCGGCGTCGAGCGTCGCCTGTTGCGCGAACGTCAACGTGCCCGCGCCGACGATGTCGCGCGACGCGTTGACGATCCCTTGCCCCTGCCCGGCCAGCGTGCCGGTCACATTCACGTCGCGTCCCGCGACAAGCATCGTGTCGCGCGACACGGTCGTGCTGCCGCCGAGGTTGATGTCGCTGCCGGCCTGCGCGTCGAGCGCGCCGTTGCTCGCGATCGCGCCCGTCGATCCGATGCTGCCGCCGCTCGCCCGCAACGACGTATCGCCGGCCGATTGCAACGAACCGCTGATGTTGATATTGCGCGCCGCAGCTAGCGCAACGTCTGCGCCACCGGTCACCGCACCCGTCACGCTCAGGTCGGTCTGGGCGCCGAGCGCAAGCGCCGATGCGGCTTGCACGTCATGCAGCGTCGCGGATCCGCCGGCCGCCGTCGTCACGTTGCCGCCGCGCAGCGAGCCGGTGAGAGTCGTATCGCCGCCCGAGCCGATCTTCGCCGCGAGCCCGAACGCAACCGCGGCCGCCCCGCCTATCGCGCCGACGGCGTTCAGCGTGCCGTTGCCCTGCGCCACGACCGAGCCGTTCATCGTCAGGTCGCGGCCCGCGTCCACGCTCAGGTTGCCGAGCGCCGACGTCGATTGCGTGCCCAGATCCACGGACTGCGCGGCGATCACCGACAGGTTGCCTCCCGACTGGATATTGCCGGTGCTCGCCAGCGAACCGGCCGCGTTCGTCAGCGCGACGTCGCCGTTCGACTGGACCGTCCCGCCGATCGACGTGTTGCGACCGCCGCCGATGGCCAGGCCGCTCGCCGTCCGCAGCGTGCCGTTGACGGTCACGTCGCGCGCCGCGTCGATCGCTCCGTTCATCAGCGAATTCACGTTGCCACCGATCAGAATGTCGCCGGTGCGTGTCGCGAGCTGGAGCCCCGCGTTGGCTTGCACGTCGTTCAGCGCGATCGAACCGGCCGCCGTCATCGAGACTGCGTGCCCCTGGAACGCACCCGTCACGTCGATGTCGCGACCCGAGATCAACGCCGTGTCCTGCGCGAAGCCGCTGTTGCCGGCGGCGACGATGTCGCGCGCGGCGGTGAGCGTCGCGACACCCTGCCCGGCCAGTTCGCCGCCGATCGTGAGATCGCGGCCAGCCGTTGCGGTCACGTCGCCCGTTACGGTCGTCGCGCCGGTGAGCGCGACATCCTGCGCGCCCTGCGCCGTCAGCGCGCCCGCGCCGTTCAACGTGCCGGCCGACATAACGCTGCCGCTCGCCGCCGTCATCGCGAGATCGCCGACGGCCTGCACGGTGCCGCCGCCGTTGACGCTTACGTTGCGTTGCGCGGCCAGCGCGACCTGCGCGCCGCCGGCGAGCGTGCCGTTCACGACCACGTCGCGCGCCGCATGCACGTCGGTCGCGCCGAGCGCCGCCGCGTTGCCGTTGAACGTCACGTCTCCACCACCCGCGACGCCGTTTGCCGTCACGCCGAACGTACCGCCCGCTTGGACGGTAGAAAGAGTCACGTCGTTACCCGCGTCGATCCGCAGACCATTGGCGAGCAGCTTGCCGGTCAACGCAACGTCATGCGCCGCATTCAACGCACCGTTCTGCCCGAATGCGATCGAACCGCTTCCCGTGATGTCGTTGCGTGCGCTCAGTGTCCCGTTGCGCTGGACGATCACGACACCCGATGTGTCGACGTTGCGTCCGGCGTCGATGCGCGCGTCGGTTCCAACCATCAACGAACCGCCGACCGACGCATCGCGCGTGACATCGGCCGCGAACGTCGTTCCGCTCGCGAGCGATCCGCTCACGCTCAGGTCGCGCCCCGCCTGCACGCCGACTGCGTTCTGTGCGGTTGCCTGCGATGCGACGAGGGTGTCCTGACCGGACTTCAGCGCCAGATCGCCGCCGCTCTTCACCGTAGCATGAGTTGCGACATTGCCCTGCGTGGCGGTCAATGCCAGATCGCCGGAGGTCTGCAGCGCAGCATTGATCGTCGCATCACGTTGCGCGGTAATCAGCAGCGTCTCGCTGTTCGTCTGTCCGTTCACGTTGACGTCGCGGCCGGCCTGCACGGCCGTGGCGCCGGTCACGACCGACGTGCCGTTCAGATTCACGTCACCGGTGCCGTCCGCGCCGTGCGCGGTCACCGACAGCGCGCCGCCGCCCTGTACGTCGCCAAGCGCCACGCTCGCACCGGCGGTGATGGTCATGTTGCCGCTCGCCTGCGCATTCGCCACGCTCACGTTGCCGCCTGCGGAAACGGCAAGCTTGCCGCCGGACTGTATCGACCCGGCCGAGGTCACGTCACCGTTCGCGTCGATTGCATAGCCGCCGACCCCGATGTGCGCGCCAGTCATCGACACGTTGCTCGTGCTGTCAATCTTCGCCTGCTGCTGCGCGGCGGAACCGGCAACCGCCACGTCGCCGTTCGCCGACAGCAGCAGATCACCTGCATTCGCGGCGAGCTGCGCGTCGGCACGCACGCCCATCCCTGCCGCAGTGCTGATCACCTGGATCTGGCCGGCCGTCATCGCGCCGAATGCGGTCGCGTCGATTGCGAGCGACCGGTTCGCGCCGCCGTTCGCTGCGTTGATCGCCCCGGCGGAATTGTCCGTGCCGTTCGACGTCGTGCCGTAGGTCGTGCCGTATGTATCGACGGCGGCCGGCGCCACGAACTGACGCCCGGCGATCGCGTTGATGCGCGTGCCCGCATAGAGCGGTGCATTGATGCCGATCGTCTCGCCGATCAGGTCGATCGTGCCGACGGTTCCCTCTATCCCTGCGCCGGGCCCATTGACGCCGGCATTGCCCTCGATCTGCAGGTGGCCGCCGGTCACGTTGTAGCCGATCGCCTTCGCGTTCGCGAAGTCGGTCGGGGTGCCCCCAACCCCGCTCAGAAACTGCGGCGCGCCAGTCGACAGCGTGACGCCGATCGTGTTGGTGAAGCCCGTGCCGCGCGTCGTGATTCCGTTCGGGTTCGCAATGACGACGGTTGCCGGTGCGCCGAACACTTCGAGCGGGCCGTTCAGCAAGCTCGCGTACCCGCTGCCCGTCGACGTGACCTGGTTGACGATCACGCTGGCCGTGCGGCCGTTCAGGTTCGGGTTGGCCTGCACATTGCCGCCCGTCAGCGACGTACCCGACATCAGGCTGTTGTTCAGAATCAGCCCGACGGGATCGATATTGAATTGCTGATACTGGTTCAGCGAAATGCCGGCCGCGTTCGGCGCGGTGATGTTGACGATCGGTACGCCGCCACCGGCCCCCGTCGACTGCGTGATGGCCGGCTGAAACGAGATCGGCGCCGCGGGGTCGATAATCGGCGCGGCGGCCGCGAGTTGCATCGAGAAGCGAACGCGCAGCGACGCGAGATCGAGCAGCCGCTGCCATGCAGCGTCGTCGATGCGGCGATTGTCCGCGCCGAGCACGCCAGCCGCATCGCGGCACTGCTCGACGGTGACCGTGATCGGCCCGACGAACATCGTCAGCGCAACGAGCGCGCTGATCGCGCGCTGCCACCAGCGATACGAACGCGTAACGGGCGCACCCGCCAGAAAGCGCGGTGCGCCGGCCATCGATTGCTCACGCGCGCCGATTCGCGCCGCTGCTGCTTCGGCAAGCTGCTGCAAGGTCTTACGCTTGGACGTGTTCATCTTCTGTTGTTCGCTTCGTTTTATGGCTCCGCGCCGAACGCCATCGGCCGGCCGACCGTGGCGCCGCACGATGCCGGGATTTCCCCGCCCGGCATCGCATGCGTGTTCGCCGGATCGTCGTCCGACGCTGCTGCGTGCTACTTGTCGTTTGCTGCCTACTGCTGGATGCGCGCGTTGCGGATCAAGTCCGCGACCACCTGGGCGGTCGCCTTCTCCACCGCGACCTGCTCGAGTTGCTGCCGCAGCGTGTCCTTCGCCTGATCGAATGTCGGCACCTGCGTCTGCCGCTTGTCGTCAGCGCGCACGATCCAGTACATGTCGCCGATCTGCACTGGCTCGCGCGTGAGGCCACCCTGCGGCAGTTTGACGAGCGCCTCGGCGAGCTGCTGCGGCCAGTTCTGCGTATGACCGGCCTCGATCGGCGTCTTGAACGAGATCCAGTTCAGCGCACCGCTCTGTGCTGCCGACGGCCCCTTGCTGAACTCCCGCGCGAGCGCGCCGAAGTCCTCGCCCTTTCTGAGCCGCGCGATGATTTGTTTGGCAGTGTCCGCATCGTTGACAGCGATCACGCTCGGCTTGTATTCGTTCTCGCCGAGCGTCGCGACGATCGCGTCGTAGCGTGCCTTGACGTCCGCATCCGTGACCGGCACCGGCTTGACCTGATCCCGCAAATACGCCTGCGTCATCGCGAGCGCCTTCGCCTGCTCGACCGCGGCGACGACCTGCGGCTTCGTGTCGTAGTGCTGCTTCAGCGCCGCCTGGCGAAACAGCTCGCGGGCGATCAGCTGATTCTTCAGTGCCGCGCGCAGCGCCGGCGTATCGGGCGCCTTCGACAGGCGTACCGCTTCGTCGACCTGCGCTTGCGTGATCGGCACGCCGTTCACGCTCCCCACCGCGTCGGCTGGGAGCGCGGCGGTCGCGTCGGCGGGCTTCTTCGCCGCTTTGTTCAGCGCGTATGCATGTGGTGCCAAGGCGCCGCACAGCGCCGCCGCGACGAGTGCGACGCTGATCTTGCGGATGCGCGCCGGCAGGTTCGATTGCATCGCGATCTCGCGACCGTTCGACAGGCGATTCATGAGGTTCTCCATCAGTCCGTCCAGTTGAGTGTTGCCAGCAGCACGGTTGCCTTCTTGCCGAGTGCGGCGGGTTGCGCCAGCGCCTGCCCGACCAGCACTTCGGCCGACACGGTCCCACCTTTCAGGCGCCATTGCGCGCGCGTGCCGACGCCCGTGCCGACCAGCGACGGCCAGCCGCCCTGCGCGTTCAGGTGCGTTTTTCCGCCATCGAGAAATACGTACGGCTCGATGCGTGCGTCATGCCATGCGGGCACGTTTTGCCAGGCCAGCTCGTTGCGCACGAACGCGCCGCTGTCGCCCGCGATCCCGCCTTCGGTAAACCCGCGGACCGAGCCCATGCCACCGAGAAAGATCTGCTCGTTGCCGAACAGCGCAACGCGGCTGTACTGCGCGCGCAGCGTGCCGCGATAGGCCCACGCGGATCCGGCCAGATTGCCGAGCGCGAATTGCAGCGTGCCGGTGGCATCGAGCTTCGTGAACTGACTGTGCGCGTCGTCGATGCCGATCTCGGATGCGTCGTGGTTGGCCGCAAGCCACGGCAAGCCCTGCGATACGCCGATATCCCATGTCGCTGCCGCACCCTGATCGCGCATGACGAAGCGGGACAACCCGTTCAGAGCGACGCGCAGCACCGTCAGGTTCTGCGGCGACAACGGAATGCCGTTGACGTCGCGCTCGGTGCGCAGCTTGTTGAGCGTCACGTCGATGCTCATGCGCCCGCGCGGCGACCGCACCAGCACGTCGTTCCAGCCGAGCATCTGGCTGAACGTGCGCCCCGCGAGCAGCGCGACGTCGCCGATCGCCTGCTGGTACTCGGACATCGACGCCGTGTAGCTGAAGGTCTGATACCCGTATGGCACCGCTGCGGAAAACACGACCGCATTCGTGTCGGTCGTGCAGACGTAGCTGAACGACAACGACTCCTGCAGTCCGATCACGTTGTCGGCTTCGACACCGGCGCGATAGCGCGTCGTACCTGTCTGCGAGCTGCCGTAGTTGTCGATGCCGAAATCGTAATGAAGCCGATCGCCGTAGCGGTTCGAAATCGCGACGATCGAATCGCCCGGTGCTTCGCCGGGCAGAATCCGGATTTCAGCCTGATTGCGCCGCAGCCGGTTGATCTGATCGACGCCCTGTTCGAGGTCGGGCAGGCGCAGCACGTCGCCCGGCGCGCTCGCGAATGCCCATGCGGTGCCGGCTTCCGTCAGTAGCCCACCGCCCCGCACTTCGTACCACTTCTCGTCCGGATCGCGCGGCCGCAATGGCTTGCCGTTCAGCGTCAGCGCGGCCACGCGCCCGGCCACGAGATTGATCTTCAGCGTGCCTGACGCGAGATTCTGCGGGCCGAGATACGCACGCGTCGTGATGTAGCCGCGCGCGATGAATGCTTCGGTCAGCCGGCGCAGCAGCAGGTTGATGCGGTTGCGTCCGAGCTGCTTGCCGATGAACGGCGCCGCGATGCGGTCCAGTTCCGGCTGCCCGAGTATCGTGTCGCCGGTGAATTCGATTCGATCGATCGCGAAGGTCGGCGCGATGTCCGGCAGCGTCTCGATGTCGGCGCCCTGCGGCAGATCCGGCATCGCCGGTTGCTCGGGCAACGCGATCTGTGCCGGCGGTTGCGCAATCTCGTCGCGGCGCTGTCTATCGCGCTGCTCCTGCAGCAAACGCTGCGCGGGATCCTGCTCCGCACGCGGCACCGCGAAGCCGGACGGCACCGGGCCGAGACCGGGCAGCGGGCCGGCCGGCAGTGCACCCGCGAGCTGCGCATACGCACACGGCGACGTCGCGCCGATTGCCAGCGCGAGTGGTGCGGCAATGCGGAGCCGCGCGCGCGACATCACAGACCGAACCAAGACACGAGCCCCATGTGATTGCGGTTGCCGACCGTCACGAGATCGCGATGGGGCGGCCGGATCGTCACGATGCCGCCCGCCGCCGCCGCCCCGTCGGGCGCGCTGTACGCGCCGCCGTCGATATCGGCCTCACCAGTCAGGCGTACCTTGCCGGTTCCGCCAGTGAAAACGCCACCGGTGTCGGCTGCATAAATGGCCGCCCAGCGATTGCCGAACCATGCCTTCAGGTCGTGGTTGCGGTTGATCACGGTGTAGCCCGGCACGCCCTGCGCGAGCGTTTTCGGCGCGTCGAGCGTCAGTGCGCCGAGCGCGAGCACCGTTCCACCAGTGTTCGTGATCTGCGTGCCGGCCTTCAGCTGAATGTCGGACTGGGCCTCGATCACGCCGCCGAACGCCTGCACGCTCGACGATGCGCTCGCGCGGCAGAACACGAAGCACGAGCGTCGGTACGATGCCTGCCCGGTGAAAATGGCCTGCGTGAGGATGTTGTCACGCGCGGCGATGTCGATTGCGCCGCCATTCGACAGGATCGACCCGCCGATATTCGTCACGTTCGCGGCACGCACCGATACATTCCCCGCGTCGGCCGTGATGTACGCGAGCTTCGATGCGTCGTCGAGCCCGCCGTAATCGACGGTGAATCCGTCACTACGATGCTTGAGGAACAGGAAGCGGCCGCCCTGGTCGGAGAAGCCGACCACCGCACCATTCCGCACGCCGGTGCTGTGGTCGACGATGTTCTGCAGGTCACCGCCCGCGTCGATCGAAACGTTGCGGTTCGACAGGATCCGTGCATTCTGATTGACGACATCGGCACCCGCGGTCAGCGACACGTCGCCTTGCACGCCGAACAGAATGCCGATCTGCGTCTGCGGCAGCGACTGATTCAGAATGCGCCCCGCCGCATTCAGTGTCACCGCGCCGGCCGAATCCGAATCCCCGTCGATCGCGGTCTGCCCCTGCACGAGCGAGCCGATGTTCACGATGTCCGCCGCGCTCTTGAGCACGACGCCGCTTTGCGTCGACGCCACGGTGGCACCCTTCATCGCATCGTCGGGCGTCAGCGCGATCCGCGTGCCATTCAGCTTTATGCTGCCCGAAGCCATCAGGCTGCTGCCGGTCAACGCGATCGCATCGGCGGCGGACAAATTCGCGTGGCCACCGGTCGACTTCATTTCGGTGTCGTTCAGCGCGATGCCGCCCTGCACGGTAACGTCGAGGTCGCGCGCGACGCCGATCTTCGCATGCGACATCTCGACGTTGCCGTTCGATGCCAGCGTGAAATCACCGAGCGACGCATTCATCGCGCCGGCACTGCGCACACCGGGGCCGCGGTCCGTGACAATCAACTGCACGCGGCCGCTCGTCACGCTGCCCGCGGCGGTGATGTCGATCGCGTAGGACGATGCGGTGTCCGGATCCGTGGTCGCACTGCGCGAGAGCCAGTCGTTGGCGTTGTCGTTCGGCGACAGCCCCGTGTTCAGCTCGACGCGACTGCGGCCGGCGAGCAGGCGCGCGCCGGCGGTCGCGGACGAGAACGTGTTGTTGATCGGACCGTCGACGACGATGTTCTTCGCGATCAAATCCAGCCCGATCAACGCACCGGCCAAGCCGCCCGGACCGACGACGATCGTGCCGGTCGACGTATCGAGCACGACGTTGCGCTGAATGACGCCGGGCGCGATCTGCAGGTCGTTGAAGGTCACATTGCCAGTGGACAGCGCCACGTGCCCGGTATTGACGAACGATCCACCGTTGACCGTAATGCCGTTCGGGTTGGCGAGCACGACGTTCGCGCGCGGCCCCGCCACGGCGATTTCGCCTTCGATCAGGCTCCGGTTCGTGCTCGTCACCTGGTTGACGATCGTGCGCGCGTTGATGCCGGCGTTGTTCAGCGTTGCGCCGGCGGTCGTCACGTTGAACGACGAATACGTGTTGTTCGATACGCCGGCGACAGCCGGCGCGAGATTCACGAGCTGCCGGCCATTCGGCGCGTTCGACACGCTCGTCGGCGTGCCGCCGTCCGGGACGATGCCCGCAGCGGCCGCGCAATGCGGCAGCAGTCCCGCCGCGGCCAGGCAAAAGCACAGTACGCGCCGGCTCCCGATGCCCACGCGCCCCTTCGAATCGGTGCGTCCCATCTTCTGATCAAGCACGCGGCTTCGCCGGCCGTGCATCCTCGGTTATTTGGTCGTGTGGTTGTACTGCTTTATTTAGTAAGACTTTTATGAACTACCGAGGAAGGGTAACGGCAAGCCCCCGCCCTTTCTTTAGGGTGCTTTATTGAATATTTCTTCCAGTCGCGCCGCCCCGTAGATTACAAAAACATTTCACTCCGAAGACAATGCAGGATTCCGATCGAGCTTGCGCCCAGGGTTTCTCGAACGACCTGCGCCTCGCACCGTCATCCACGTGAACGGCCTCGCCGTGTGGCGCTTCCCGCCCATTGACGCGCCCGCTTCGATCGCGCCGTAGCCGGGGACGTCGTCACGCCGTGTATCCTCGAGGCTTTTCGCCAACCTGGAACGACACCCGAAACAACATGACAACACGACTCGGCTCTCTTCTCGCGTGGCTCGCGGTCATTGAAATCGTCGCGCTGGTGATGTGCTACGGCTATGCCAACTCGATGACCGATCCTTACGCAGGTGTCGGCGTTCTCGGCTTCGGCCTGCGGAGCATGGCCACTGTCTCCGTCCTGGCGCTAGCCGTCGGCGTCGGTTGTCTCGTGGCCCACACGTCGAAACCGGACCAGCGTCCGGAAACTTCATTCCGCATCGCGCTCCCGCTGCACCTTCTGCTGAGCATCCCGGGCCTGTGGTTCTGGTTCAACGCGTAACACATGCCCGAACCGGCGAATGCACGCGCGCAGCCTTCAATGATGCTGCTGCGCTCCCGTCATGACCTGCGCCCTCGCCTCCTTGCGACTGAGCATCAGCGTAACGACCGCCGACACCGCGAGCGTGCCCGCCACCACGTACAGCCCGGCCGCATACCCGCCCGTCACATGCTTGAGCCAGCCGATCGCGAACGGCCCGACGAAACCGCCGAGGTTGCCGATCGAGTTGATCATCGCGATCCCCGCGGCCGCCCCCGCGCCTGACAGGAACGCGCTCGGCATCGCCCACAGCGGCGCCTTCGCGGCGCTGATCCCGATGTTGACGACGACCAGCGCGAGCACGGTCAGGAGCGCCGTGCTCGCCTGCCCCGCGAACACGAAGCCGACGCAGGCCAGCACGCACGGAATCACGACGTGCCACGTGCGCTCGCCGGTGCGATCCGAATCCCGCGCCCAGACGATCATCGCAACGACTGCCGCGACGCTCGGGATGCCGGTGAGCAAGCCCGTCTGCAACGCGGTGAAGCCGAATTGCTTGACCATCAGCGGCGCCCACAGGCCGAGCGTGTAGAGCCCCGCCGACGTGCCGAAGTAGATCAGCGCGAGCGCCAGCACGCGCGGGTCGCGCAGCGCCTGCCACGCGCCGGCCGTATGCCCGGCATGCGTGTGGCGCGCGTCGGCTTCCGTCTTCAGCTTCGCGATCAGCCAGTCGCGCTCGTCGGGCCGCAGCCACGCGGCCTTCGACGGCGAATCGGTCAGGCACTTCAGCACGACGAAGCCGAGCAAGACCGCCGGCAGCGCTTCGATGATGTACAGCATCTGCCAGTCGGCGAGCCCGAACATCGGCGGCATCTGCATGATCGCGCCCGACAGCGGCGCGCCGATCGCCGTGGAGATCGGCGCGGCCGCCATGAACCACGCGGCGGCCACCGCGCGCTGCTTCGCCGGAAACCACAGGCTCAGGTACAGGATGATGCCGGGGAAGAATCCGGCTTCCGCCATGCCGAGCAGGAAGCGCAGCACGTAGAAGCTCGTCGGGCCGGCCGCGAACGCAGACACCGCGGACACGATGCCCCACGTGATCATCACGCGCGCGATCCAGATGCGTGCGCCGACGCGGTGGAGAATCAGATTGCTTGGCACTTCGAACAGAAAGTAGCCGATGAAGAACAGGCCGCCGCCGAATCCGAACGCGGTCGGCGACAGGCCGATCGCCTTGTTCATCGTCATCGCCGCGAAGCCGACGTTGACGCGATCGAGAAAGCTGACGAAGTAAAGCAGCATCACGAACGGAATGATGCGCCACATCAGTTTGCGCGCGACACGGGTTTCAAGATCCGCTTGCATGTGTCTCCTCCTTGGAGGTCGAGCCGTGCGCAGTGCGCGCGTGCCCGGTGGGTGCCGGCCGGTGTCACGACGACGCGTGCGCACCGGCGCCCGGCTCGCGTCGAATGCGCGAGTCGCAGGCAGAAAATTCAGGGACGGTGAACCGACGGCGAACGGCTGCGCACGCGCGCGGCCGTTGCCGTCCTCGTTACCGTCAGGCGACGACCGCCGCGTTCGCGACGCGCTCGCAGACGGCCGCCGTCACCTGCGCGGTACTCGCGCTGCCGCCGAGGTCGCGCGTATGCAGCGACGCGTCCGCCGTGACGGCCTCGATCGCCTGCATCACGCGCGCGGCGGCGTCCGTCTCGCCGAGATGCTCGAGCAGCATCACGACCGACCAGAACGTGCCGACCGGATTCGCGAGGCCCTTGCCCATGATGTCGAACGCGGAGCCGTGGATCGGCTCGAACATCGACGGATAGCGGCGCTCGGGATCGATGTTGCCGGTCGGCGCGATGCCGAGGCTGCCGGCGAGCGCGGCGGCGAGATCGCTGAGGATGTCCGCGTGCAGGTTCGTCGCGACGATCGTGTCGAGCGACGCCGGGCGGTTCACCATGCGCGCGGTCGCGGCGTCGACGAGTTCCTTGTCCCACGTGACGTCGGGGAATTCCTGCGCGACCTGCTTCGCGATCTCGTCCCACATCACCATCGCGTGACGCTGCGCGTTGCTCTTCGTGATGACGGTCAGCAGCTTGCGCGGACGCGACTGCGCGAGCCGGAACGCGAAACGCATGATGCGTTCGACGCCGGCGCGCGTGAGGATCGACACGTCGGTCGCGGCCTCGATCGGATGCCCTTGGTGCACGCGGCCGCCGACGCCCGCGTATTCGCCCTCCGAGTTCTCGCGCACGATCACCCAGTTCAGGTCGTCCGGCCCGCAGCGCTTCAGCGGCGCGTCGATGCCGGGCAGGATGCGCGTCGGGCGCACGTTCGCGTACTGGTCGAAGCCCTGGCAAATCTTCAGGCGCAGGCCCCACAGCGTCACGTGGTCGGGCACGTCGGGGTCGCCCGCCGAGCCGAACAGGATCGCGTCCTTGCCCCGCAGCGCGTCGAGGCCGTCGGCCGGCATCATCGCGCCGTGCTGGCGATAGTAATCGGCGCCCCAGTCGAAATCCTCGAACTCGAACGCAAAGCGGTCGCTGCCGCGGGCCAGCGCTTCCAGCAGCTGCTTGCCGGCCGGCACCACTTCCTTGCCGATGCCGTCGCCGGGAATGGTCGCGATACGGTAGGTCTTCATGCTGACATCCTCGATTGATCGTAAGCGTGAATGCACTTTACCGAACCGGCAGTACGGGAACCGGTGCTAGACTCAAACCATCTTTAACTTTGATTCATGAATCCCGTCATGGCGGATACCGTCCAGCCGGCCGATCTCGGCTTCTTCTCGACGCTGGCCGCGTCGGGCAGCCTGAGCGCGGCCGCGCGCGAACTCGGGCTGACCGCGGCGGCCGTCAGCAAGCGGCTCACGCAGATGGAGCGCCGCGCGGGCGTGACGCTCGTCAACCGCACGACACGGCGCATGATGCTGACGCCCGAAGGCGACGTGTATCTCGACTACGCCCGCCGGATCCTCGATCAGATGGACGAACTGGGCGAATTGCTCGGTAGTGCGAAACAGCGGCCGAAGGGGCTGCTGCGCGTGAACGCGACGCTCGGCTTCGGGCGCAGCCACGTCGGCCCGGCGATCTCGCGCTTCGTCGCGCGCTATCCGGAAGTGTCGGTGCAGTTGCAGCTGTCGGTGATGCCGCCGCCGCTGACGGATGACGCGTTCGACGTGTGCATCCGCTTCGGCGAGCCGCCCGACACGCGCGTCGTCGCGCGGCGGCTCGCACCGAACCGCCGGTTGCTGTGCGCGGCGCCCGCGTATCTCGCTCGACACGGGACACCGGGCACGCCGCACGAGCTGACGCGGCACAACTGCATCGGCATCCGGCAAGGCGATGAAGGCTACGGGATCTGGCGGCTGACGGGCGGACGCGGCGCGGCGCGCAACACGGAGGCCGTGCGGATCAACGGCAACCTGACGACGAACGACGGCGAGATCGCGGTGAAGTGGGCGCTCGACGGGCACGGGATTTTGATGCGCGCGGAATGGGATATCCGCGACTACCTGGCCGACGGGCGCCTCGTCGTCGTGCTGCCCGATTACGAGACGCCGGCTGCAGATATTTACGCGGTGTATGCGCAACGGCATCAGATGTCCGCGCGGATACGCGCGTTCGTGGACTATCTGGCGAGGGAGCTGGGTGGATGACGGGGGGTGCGGGCGGACGAGCCCCAGTGCGCCCTGCAGGCGAAGTGCCCCCGGGCGTCCCGGTATAAACCGCGTTCGGCGCTGGCTCGCGCGATCGAGAAAATGTCAATATTTCGGTGTTTTTTCATATAAAAAGCCAGAATATTTACATTTCCTCTTGCGCTACCGGATCAAACCCCCGCTTACGACCCATCGAAGTGCTATTATTTTGGCGTTATCACATAAAAAGTGATGAAATAATAGCTCCCACCATGGCCAAGAAAACTGCCCCGCTCCTGCCGGCATCCAGTCGGCTGCTCGCCGACCTCGGCGAGCGGTTGAAGTTGGCACGTCTGCGCCGAAAACTGACGGCCAAGCAGGTCGCGGAGCGCGCCGGCATGTCGCCGATGACGCTGCGCTCCCTCGAAGCAGGCAGTTCGGGGGTGACGATGGGAGCCTATCTTTCCGTCATGCAGACGCTCGGACTCGAGGGCGATCTGGAACAGCTGGCCGCCACGGATCCGCTCGGCCGCCAGCTTCAGGACAGCCGCCTCGCATCGCCACGGCGCCCGAAGCGAGTCGCGCCCCCGGCGACCGCCGCAGCGTCGCGCACACCCGACAGGCGCGCGCGCGTCTCATCCACGTCCCAAGTCGAGGAAACAGCAACCCCGGCATCCGATCGCGCAGTGCCTGATGACAATCGCGGCACGACCGCAGCGGAGCTGGCCGCATTGCTGAAACCCGTCGGCAAGCGGCACGGGGGGACAACCAGGAAATGACGACCATCTCCGTCTATGCGGACTGGAGCGGTCTGCCCACTCCGCTGAAGCTCGGCCTTCTGCACGGTCGACAGACACGTGCCAGCGAACGGTTCGAATTCCGGTACGACGCGGCTGCGCTGGCTTCTCCGGAGCTTGCCGGCGTGCAGCTCGACCCCGGAATCGGCCTCTTCGAAGGGCCGCAATACCCACTTCCGCCACGGAACGCGTTCGGCGCGTTCGCCGATTCGAGCCCCGATCGGTGGGGCCGCATGCTGATGGATCGCCGGCTGGAGCGCGACATTCGTGCGGGCATTCGACCGAAGGGCACGCGACTCCATGAGTCGGACTACCTGCTCGGCGTCCATGATCTCTATCGGGTCGGTGCACTGCGCTACAAGCTCGACGACGCTGGAGAATTTCTCGATGACCGTATCGATCTCGCCGCGCCACCGTTTGCCGAGATTCGCGAACTGGAGCAAGCCAGTCGGGCACTGGAGGAAGACGTCGACAACATCGCCCCGGACGGTCGCGATTGGCTATCGATGCTCATCGCGCCCGGAGGCTCGCTCGGTGGCGCGAGACCGAAAGCCAGCGTAGCCGACGATCTCGGGCATCTGTATATCGCGAAGTTCCCGAGCGCGCGAGACGACTACGACATAGGCGGCTGGGAAATGGTCGTCAATGCACTGGCGGTCGGCTGCGGCCTGAACGTCGCCCAAGCCCAAGCGCGAAAATTCGCCAGCGACTATCACTGCTTCCTGGTGCGACGCTTCGATCGGACTCCCGATGGTGGCCGGCTGCATTTTGCATCGGCCATGACGATGACCGGCCATGTCGACGGCGACGATGCATCCACCGGCGTCAGCTACCTGGAATTGGCGGAAGTCCTCATGCGACACGGCGCGCAACCGAATGCCGACCTGCGCGAACTATGGACCCGGATCGTCTTCAACCTTCTGGTCTCGAATACCGACGATCATCTTCGCAATCACGGGTTCATTCTCGAACCCGGTGCGGGCTGGCGACTCTCCCCAGCCTACGACATGAATCCCGTTGCCGTAGCCGAGGGCCTCAAGCTCAACATCACGGAAGCCGATAACGCGCTGGACCTCGAACTCGCCCGCGACGTATGTGAATATTTTCGGCTGAGCCTGAAGGATGCCGACGAGATCATCGACGACTTCCGCGACATCGTTGGCCAATGGCCCACGCTCGCGACACGACTCGCGCTTTCCACGCGGGAACAGGAGCGCATGGCCGACGCGTTTCGCCTCGCGGGCAACTGACAGGGTTCAGCTACGCCGACAACCGCACGGCGAACCGAATACAATGCGTCGATCCTCCCCCGCCGCTGCGCCCACCTTGCTGGAGCCGCCATGTTCGACCTGACCACGCTGACCACCTTCACGGCCGTCGTCCTGGGCCTGTTCCTGATCCCCGGCCCCGCCGTGCTGCTCGTGCTGAGCCGCACCGTACAGGGCGGCCGCAAGACCGGCATCCTGACCGGTCTCGGCGTCGCGAGCGGCGATTTCGTGCATACGCTGTTCGCGGCCGTCGGGCTGTCGGCGCTGCTGATGACGTCGGCGCTCGCGTTCAACGTCGTGAAGCTGGTCGGCGCCGCGTACCTGATCTACCTCGGCGTGCGTGCGCTGCTCGACCGGCCGTCGTCCGATCCGTCGCTGCCGAAGGTGGCGGCCGTCACGCCGCTGAAGGCGTACCTGCAGGCGATTCCCGCCGAAGTGCTGAACCCGAAGACCGCGCTGTTCTTCCTCGCGTTCATGCCGCAGTTCGTGCATCCGGAACGCGGCTCGACGTTCGTGCAGTTCGCGGTGCTCGGGCTGATCTTCGTCGTGCTGAGCTCGCTCTACACGACGCTGATCGCGTGCTCGATCCGCCCGCTCGGGCGCGTCGTGAAGCGGCTCGCATGGCTCACGCGCTGGCAAGGGAAGATCATCGGCTCGATCTTCATCGCGCTCGGGCTGCGCGTCGCGGTGCAGCAGCGCTGACCCGCGCGTTTCGCATGACGTCCGGCGCCGCGCCTGCCGGCGAACGCCTCTATACCGACCCGCGCCTCGTCGCGGTCTACGACCGGTTCAATGCCGGTGATCGCGACTTCGCGTTCTACGCATCGCGCATCGGCGCCGCGCGGCAACGCATCCTCGATCTCGGCTGCGGCACCGGCACGTTCGCGCGGCGGCTTGCGTCGGCCGGACACGACGTCGTTGCGATCGATCCCGCGCCCGCGATGATCGGCCATGCGCGACGCCAGCCGGGCGCCGACGCCGTGCGCTGGTTCGCGTGCGGCCTCGACGGCCTGCCGCGCGGCGCGCCATTCGACGTCGTCGTAATGACCGGGCACGCGTTCCAGTGCCTGCTGACCGACGCGGAGATCGACGCGACGCTGTGCTGCGTGCGGCGCGTGCTAGCCGATGGTGGCCGCTTCCTGTTCGAAACCCGCAACCCGCGTGTCGAGCCGTGGCGTGCGTGGACACCACAGGCGTCCGTATCCCGCATCAATACGCCCGAATTCGGCATCGTCGAGTTGCACCACGCGGTCACCGCGGTCGACGGGCCGATCGTGTCGTTCGACACCGTCTACCGCTTTCACCGTGACGAAACGCACGTGAAGAGCGCGAGCCGGCTGCGTTTCATCGCGCAAAGCGAACTGCAGGCACGGGTCGCGGCCGCCGGTTTCTCGTCGGCTGCGTGGTGCGGCGACTGGGACGGCGCGCCGTTCGATGATGCAGCCAGTGCGGAGATCATCGCGCTCTGCCGCGTGTGAGCGGTGAATATCGCGGTGGTTCGACTACTTCGCGTCCAGCACCTGCCGCACGCCCTCCCAATCCAGCCCGAAGCGCGCGAGATACTTGCGCAGCCGGTCCGCATCGTTCGGCTGCTTCTTGTTCTGCCGCGATACCGCGAACAGCGTGCGCCCAGCCTCCGACAGGCTTGCCGACACGCGGCACACGTCGAGCACGCGTTCGAGTTGCGCGCGGTCGAACAAGTCGAGTTCCGCCGCACGCGTTCCGAACACGGCGTCGACGTAGCCATCCGATGCACCCGCGCCGCCCGGTGACGACCACGTGCGCGTCAGCCGCTCGACCTCCTGTTCGGCAATCGCCTCGGTAATCCTCCCCGCATCGGCGAGCGTCGCCATCCGCGTGATCGATGCGGACAGCTCGCGGAAGTTGCCGGCCCATGCCGCGCGCGGCGACGCCGCGAACGCGAGATAGCGCCGCTTCGCTTCCACGTTGAACCGCACCTGCTCGCCCTGCTCGCGGCCGAATCGATCAAGCTCGAATTCGAGGTTCGGCTCGATGTCCTCGCGGCGCTCAGCCAACCCCGGCAATTCATACGTCCACAGATTGATCCGCGCATATAAATCCTCGCGGAACGTGCCGGCCGCCACCATCTGCCGCAGGTCGCGATGCGTGCCCGCGATCAGCTCGAAATCGCTGGTCGTCTCGACGTCCGCGCCGACCGGCAGGAAGCGCTTCTCCTCGATCGCCTTCAGCAGCATCGCCTGCTCGTCGAGCCCGAGTTCGCCGATCTCGTCGAGAAACAGCAGGCCGCCGTCCGCCGCGCGCAACAGCCCGGCGCGTGCCGACTGCGCGCCCGTGAACGCGCCCTTCACGTGACCGAACAGCGTCGACATCGCAGCATCGCCACGCAGCGTCGCGCAATTGATCTCGATGAACGGGCCTGCGAGCCGATGGCGGCCGCGCTTCAACTCGTACACGCGTTTCGCGAGAAACGACTTGCCGGCGCCCGTCGGACCGACGAGCAGCATCGGCGCGCGCGAGCGCACGGCCACGCGCTCCAGTTGCTCGATCAGCGCGTTGAAACGCGCGTTGCGCGTCGCGATGCCGGCCTTCAGGAACGACACCGTTTCGTCGCGCTCGCGCGTGAAGCGCTGCGCGATCCGGTTGTAGCGCGACAGGTCGAGATCGATCACCGACACCGTGCCGGGGCCGCTCGGCCCTTCGTCGGTCTGCTTCGGCGGCCCCGTCTGCACGAGGCGCGCGGGCAGGTAGCGCGCTTCCGCGAGCAGGAACCAGCAGATCTGCGCGACGTGCGTGCCCGTCGTGATGTGGACCAGGTAGTCCTCGCGGTCCAGATCGAATGGATAGGCGCGCGCAAAGTCGTGCAGCGTCGCGTAGACCTCCTCGAAATCCCACGGATCGCGGATCGTGACCGGCGTGAGGCGAACCTCGGTATCCGGCGACAGATGCGCGAGATCGTCGCGCACCTGATTGGCGAGGCGCGTGTGGCCCGGCGGATGCAGCAGTTCGAGCCGGTCGATCGCGAAGTCTGGCTGCATGCAGAGCGACACGGTCGGCCGCCACTTGCGGTAACGGCGCGGCGCGCGGCCGCCCTGGTCGAGCACGGTGCCGAGAAAGCCGATGGCGACGGTCTTGCGCATGTTTATCTTATGGGATAAGAAGCGATCCGATTGTATCGGAATTGGGTGAGGAGGTGGACGCGGGCGGATTCCGTAGGCGCCGACGAAAATCACAAATTATTCTTTTATTTCAAAGGTTTGAGGGAATTTCTCGTCACCCACCCAGCCCGCTGGCACGCTCCTCGCTAAATAGAAAGCGCCGGATGTCCCGCTGGCCCACGAGCCAGGGTTCACAAAGCCCTGCTGGTGCGCCGCCGCCGAACCTCGTTCGTCGCGGTCGCGCATGCCGCCATGGGCAGACGAAGGCAAACGGGCGCGTACTGGCACTTCGCCCGGGTTCGAATCCCGGGGCGCCCTCCGTTCGGTAGCTCATTCGGGTAGAGCAGCCGGCGCAAGCCGGTGTGTAGCGGGTTCGAATCCCGCTCGAACACTGTCCGGAAGGACAGTCTATTGATAGAAGCAGTACCCGCCGGTGCGGGCCGACAGGCCCGCCGCGCGTCGGACCGGTTGCGGTTCCGCGCGATCGGCCGGGCGGCCGGACGGCCCGCGCGAATGCGCACGACGACGCGATGCAGGATGCGTCGCCGTGCGACCGCGCCGGACCTCCGCGCCGCCCGCCCGATCACGTCGCACCCCGATCCGTGCGATGCGTGTCGCCCGGCGGCCATTGAAGAAAAGGACAAGAATATGTGGAAGCGTCATGTGGTGAAAAAGAACGAACGCGCGCTGCTGATGAATGAGGGCGATTTCGTGAAGGTGCTCGAACCGGGTGTGTTCAAGGCCTTCGATCCGTTCAAGCGTCTGTCGGTGCAGACCGCGCGTCTCGACGCGCCGCTCGCCGATGCCGCGCTCGCCGACTACCTGCGTCACGACGCACCGGACGTGCTCGCGCACTACTTCGTCGCGATGGATCTGGGCGACGACGAAGCGGGCCTACGTTACGAAGACGACGTGCTCGTCGAGATCCTGCCGCCCGGCACGCGTCGGCTGTACTGGCGCGGCCCAATCGCGCACCGGCTGGAGCGCGTCGATCTCGCGCAGGACAGCATGCTGCCGGCCGCGCTCGCGAAGCGCATCGCGCAACCGGCGCTGCGTGCGCGCGGCGTGGCGGGCCTGACGGGCGTGCTGCTGGCGCAGGTGCCGGCGTATCACGTCGGTATGCTGAAGATCGACGGCAAGATCGAGCGGCTGCTCGAACCGGGCGTTGCAGCGTTCTGGCGCTTCAACCGCGACGTCGCGGTCGAACTCGTCGACCTGCGTTTGCAGGCACTCGAAGTCGGCGGACAGGAAATCCTGACACGCGACAAGGTCGCGCTGCGGCTGAACCTGTCGGCGACGTGGTGCTATGCGGACGTGCTGCATGCGTTCGGCCAGCTGCAGAAGCCGGTCGAGCACCTGTATCGCGAGCTGCAGTTCGCGCTGCGGGCGGCGGTCGGCACGCGCTCGCTCGACGAACTGCTGGAGGACAAGCAGTCGATCGACGAAGTCGTGATCACGCAGGTGCGTGCACGCCTCGGCCATTCCGGCGTGGACGTGCGCAGCGTCGGCGTGAAGGATATCGTGCTGCCGGGCGACATGAAGACGATCCTCGCGCAGGTGGTCGAAGCGGAGAAGTCCGCGCAGGCGAACGTGATTCGCCGTCGCGAGGAAACGGCAGCGACGCGTTCGCTGCTGAACACCGCGAAGGTGATGGAAGAGAACCCGACCGCGCTGCGGCTCAAGGAGCTGGAAACGCTCGAGCGCGTCGCGGAACGGATCGACCGCATCTCGGTGTTCGGCGGCCTCGACCAGGTGCTGAACGGACTCGTCAGCATCAAGGGCGCGTGATGGATGAACCGGCGCGGCGCATGCGTGCCGCGCCGGACGAATGAACGAATGAATGGTGATGCAAATGAGTAACGACGATTTTCAGGTGATGGAACTGGCGAATGGCAAGCCGGTGAAGATGTGGACGCAAGGTGTCGCCGTCGAGGACGAAGCGCGCGCGCAACTGCGCAACACCGCGCAGATGCCGTTCATCTTCAGCCACGTCGCGGTGATGCCGGACGTCCACCTCGGCAAGGGCTCGACGATCGGCAGCGTGATCCCGACGAAGGGCGCGATCATTCCGGCCGCGGTCGGCGTCGACATCGGTTGCGGGATGATGGCCGCGCGCACGACGCTCACCGCCGCGGACCTGCCGGACTCGCTCGGCGGGCTGCGCAGCGCGATCGAGCGTGCGGTGCCGCACGGCCGCGCGCCGGGCCGTCGCGATCCGGGCGCATGGGGCGAGCGCAGGCCGGCCGCCGTGACCGAGTCGTGGAAGTCGCTGCTGCCGGGCTTCAAGCGCATCGTCGACAAGTATCCGAAGCTGGAAAAGACGAACCACTACGCGCATCTCGGCACGCTCGGCACCGGCAACCACTTCATCGAAGTGTGCGTCGACGAAGCGGACCACGTGTGGTTCATGCTGCACAGCGGCTCGCGTGGCGTCGGCAATGCGATCGGCAGCCTGTTCATCGAACTCGCGCAGGCCGACATGCGGCAGCACATCGCGAACCTGCCGGATCGGAACCTCGCGTATTTCGCCGAGGGCAGCCGGCACTTCGACGATTACGTCGAAGCGGTCGGCTGGGCGCAGGACTACGCGCGGCGCAACCGGCAGGCCATGATGGATGCGGTGATCGGCGCGGCGCGCGGCGTGATCGCGAAGCCGTTCTCGGTCGACGAACATGCGGTGAACTGCCACCACAACTACGTGCAGCGCGAGCGCCACTTCGGCGAGGACGTGCTCGTGACGCGCAAGGGTGCGGTGTCCGCGCAGAAGGGGCAGCTCGGGATCATTCCGGGCTCGATGGGTGCGAAGAGCTTCATCGTGCGCGGGCTCGGCAACCCGGAAAGCTTCTGCTCGTGCAGCCACGGCGCGGGCCGGACGATGAGCCGTACGGAAGCAAAGCGCCGCTTCACGGTCGACGACCAGGTGAACGCGACGCGCGGCGTCGAATGCCGGAAGGACGCGGGCGTCGTCGACGAAATTCCGATGGCCTACAAGGACATCGATGCGGTGATGGCGGCCCAGCGCAGCCTCGTCGAAGTGGTGCATACGCTGCGGCAGGTGGTGTGCGTGAAAGGATAGCGCGGTGCGCGGCCGAGGGCCGGCGGCCGCGCACGACGAAAAGGAAACGACAACAATGAAAACGGAAAAATTGACACCCGTGCGAAGCGCGCACCCGGTCGATCCGGCCGTACGGGCGCGCGTGATGGCGGAACTTGCGGAAGTCGAACGCCGCCACGATGTGAGCGTGCTGTTCGCGTGCGAATCGGGCAGCCGCGGCTGGGGGTTCGCGTCGCCGGACAGCGATTACGACGTGCGCTTCGTGTATGCGCATCGACGCGACTGGTACCTGAGCGTCGAACCGCAACGCGACGTGATCGAGCGGCCGCTCGACGACGAGCTCGACGTCAGCGGCTGGGAGCTGTGCAAGGCGCTGCAGCTGCTGCGCCGCTCGAACCCGACGCTGCTCGAATGGCTCGACTCGCCCGTCGTGTATCGCGAAGATGCGCGCTGGGCGCCGCGGCTCAGGTCGCTGGCGTCGGCGTTCTTCTCGCCGGTGCGTGGGCGTCACCACTACCTCGCGATGGCGAAGAAGAACTTTCGCGGCTACCTGCAAGGCGACACGGTGCGCTACAAGAAATACCTGTACGTGCTGCGGCCGCTGCTCGCGGTGCGCTGGATCGACATGGGGCTCGGGATGCCGCCGATGCGCTTCGCGGATCTCGTCGCCGGCACCGTGCACGAGCCGGCGGTGCGCGCGGAACTCGACGCGTTGCTCGCGCTGAAGATGAGCGCGAACGAAAGCGAATACGGGCCGCGCCGGCCGGCGATCCACGCGCTCGTCGAGACGATGCTCGCCGATGCCGAACACGATCGCGAGTACAAGCGGCCGTGGGGCGACGTGGCGATGCTCGATGCGTTCCTGCGTGACGTGGTCGACGATCGATGAAAAGGGAATGGCGCGATGCCGGTGGGCGTCGCGCCGTTTTCGCATTTGCACTCGTCCGACCAATGCAGGCCAGCAACGTACGTGCCCGCACACTACGCGTCGTCGCCGCGATCACCCCCCGTTGCGGCGGTATACTCGATGCCGTTCGGTCAAGCGCGCCGCCGCATGCGCCGCAGCCTTCGACGTGCCCCGCTTGCTGACGATGCGCTTGCACTCCGACATCTTCCGCCCGCCCATCCATAGTCGATACGAACCGCCATGTCGCACCGCCTTTCGCTCGCCGTCGCCGCCCTCCTCGCCGTTTCGCCGATCGTGGCCCAGGCTCGTCCGCTCACGCGGCCGCCGGTCGAGCGCGACTTCAAGAACTGGTCGGTCGTCTGCGACAACGGCAACCGTTGCATTGCCGAAAGCGATAGCGACGAAATCAATGACGCACGCTCCCGTCTCATCCTGCGCGTGACGCGCGACGCCGGCCCGGACGCGCAAGCATCGCTCGACATTTACGCGGCGGCGCCGCTGGACCTGCGCACCGCACGCGCCGACGGCCGCCCGTTCGATGCGATGGCGGCCCAATGGCATGCATCGGGCGGGAAACCCGATGGTGACGACCCATACCCGTTCCGGGTCCGGGCCAATGATCCTGCAACGGTTGCCGCATGGCTCACCGCATCGCGCAATGCGCAGTTGCTGAGCTTCGGCGATTCGGCATCGGCACAAACCGCACGCATGCCGTTGGCGGGCTTGAATGCCGCGTTGCTGCTGATCGACGACACGCAGGGCCGCGTCGGCACCGTCACGGCGCTGCTGCGCCCGGGCAACCGGCCCGCGTCCTCGGTGCCGGCCGCGCCGGCACTGCCGCCCGCGGTCACACCGGCGCCGGCCGTCGCCAACCTGTCGGCCGTCGAGCAGCGCCCGCTCGTCGACGCGGTGCTCGCGAAGTTCGGCGGCGACGTGAAGCAATGCGCGGCCGATGTCGAAGACGAAATGTCGGCAAGCGACCGCAGGAAAGCGTCGCGCGCGGTGGCGATCTCGGCCGACGAAGCGCTGGTCGCGATACCGTGCCAGACCAGCAGCATGTATAACCACACCGACCTGTGGTATCGCGTGCGACGGACCGCACCATTCACGCCGACAGCGATGAATTTCGGCGAGAACGCGAACGCGGGACTCGATCCGGCGTCGTTCCCGAACGAGCTGACCGAGGCCCGCTATGACCGCACCAGCGCGACGCTGTCGAGCAAGGTCAGGCTGCGCAATGCCGGCGATTGCGGCTCGACCGCATCGTGGATCTTCGACGGCCGACGCTTCCTGCTCAACGACATCGCCACGCGTGGCACGTGCAACGGCCTGCTCGACGATCAATGGCCACGCCTGTATCGACGTGCCGATGCGGCAGCAAGCCCGCGCTGACGCGTCACATCACTTGCCGACGATCGAGATCGAGAACCCGTCCCAACCCTTCTGCCCGACCGTCTGCACGGCCGTCGTCGTGAGGTTCGGCTCGGCCACGAGACGCGCGAACCCGTCGCGCACGCCGACCACGTCGGGCTCGCGATTGTCCGGATCCGCCACGCGCCCGCCACGAACGACGTTGTCGACGACGATCACCGTGCCGGGCCGCGATAGCTTCAGCGCCGCGTCGAGATAGACCGGGTTGCTGTCCTTGTCGGCATCGATGAAGATGAAATCGAACGGCGCTTCACCCGCATCGACGAGCCGCGCGAGGCTGTCCTTCGCGCTGCCGACCACCACCGTCACGACTTCCGCGAACCCCGCACGCGGGATGTTCCGCGTCGCGACCTTCGCATGCTCGGGGTTCAGTTCGAGCGTCACGAGCGTGCCGCCTGGCGGCAACGCGCGCGCGAGCCAGATCGTGCTGTAGCCGCCGAGCGTGCCGATCTCGAGAATCCGGCGCGCGCCGCGGATCGTCGCGAGCAGTTGCAGCAGCTTGCCCTGGTTCGGCGCGACGTTGATCGCGGGCAGCCCGGCCGCGTCGCTCGCCGCCAGCACCGCGTCGAGCACGTCGTCGGACGGCACAAGCGTCGCGGAGAAATACGCATCCACCTGGTTCCAATGATCCTGATTCATTGCGCACCCCTTGTTTGCGGAAAAGGCATTTTATGCGCCGCGCCACCATAAGCAACAAACCAATCGTTCTAAGGGTAGCCGGGCACGTCCTCCTATAATCGCTCGACCACCACAACAACAGACGGAGCACCCATGACCGATCAGGCCGCATCGAACTGGCGCCTCGAAACCATCGCCGTGCACGGCGGTTATCGCCCCGACCCGACCACGCGCGCGGTCGCGGTGCCGATCTATCAGACCGTTGCGTACGCATTCGACGACACGCAGCACGGCGCCGACCTGTTCGACCTGAAGGTCCAGGGCAACATCTACACGCGCATCATGAACCCGACGACGGACGTGCTCGAGCAGCGGATCGCCGCGCTCGAGGGCGGCATCGGCGCACTCGCGCTGGCGTCGGGCCAGGCGGCCGTCACGTACGCGATCCAGACGATCGCGGAAGCCGGCGACAACATCGTGTCCGCCAGTTCGCTGTACGGCGGCACCTACAACCTGTTCGCGCATACGCTGCCGCAATACGGGATCACGACGCGCTTCGCCGATCCGCGCGACCCCGCATCGTTCGAGCCGCTGATCGACGCGCACACGAAGGCGATCTTCGCGGAATCGGTCGGCAACCCGCTCGGCAACGTAACCGACATCGCCGCGCTCGCCGACATCGCGCATCGCCACGGGATCCCGCTGATCGTCGACAACACGGTGCCGTCTCCGTACCTGCTTCGCCCGTTCGAACATGGCGCGGACATCGTCGTGCACTCGCTGACGAAGTATCTCGGCGGCCACGGCACGAGCCTGGGCGGCGCGATCGTCGATTCGGGCAAGTTCCCGTGGACGCAGCACGCGGATCGCTTCAAGCGGCTCAACGAGCCCGACGTCAGCTATCACGGCGTCGTCTATACGGAAGCGTTCGGGCCGGCTGCCTATATCGGCCGCGCGCGCGTCGTGCCGCTGCGCAACATGGGCGCAGCGATCTCGCCGTTCAACGCGTTCCAGATCCTGCAGGGCATCGAGACGCTCGCGCTGCGCGTCGAGCGCATCAGCGACAACGCGCTGAAGATCGCGCAGCATCTCGCGCGCCATGAAAACGTCGAATGGGTGAACTACGCGGGACTGCCCGATCACCCCGACCATCCGCTCGTCGCGCGCTACCTGTCGGGCCGCGCGCCCGGCATCCTGACCTTCGGCGTGAAGGGCGGCCGTGACGGCGGTGCGAAGTTCCAGGACGCGCTGAAGCTGTTCACGCGGCTCGTCAACATCGGCGACACGAAGTCGCTCGCAACGCATCCGGCGTCGACGACGCACCGCCAGCTATCGCCCGCCGAACTCGCGAAGGCCGGCGTGAAGGAGGAAACCGTGCGGCTGTCGATCGGCATCGAGCATATCGACGACCTGCTCGCCGATCTCGATCAGGCGCTCGCGCAGGTATGACCCGAAGCGGGCGGGCGGACACGCCCGCTTTCAGACCTCTTCACCTTGCAACGGCTTCAAGGTGTTCGAGCCCGAACCGCCGCCGCATGGCGCGCGCCCGTGAGATCGTGATTGTGCGACGACGGTTTCGTCACCGATCGAAGGCGAATCACGCGAGTCACACCGCGACGCATTCGCCCCTGCATGACAAAAATTTCATGTTCCGATCAGCTTCGCGATGGGTCGCTTCGATACGATCGACAACGTGACGGGCAATGCCCCTTACACCCACGCAAGCGATTCGCTGCCGCACGGCACGAACACGCGTTAGGCCCGGACACGTGAAGTGCCGGGCCTTTTTTTGGTTCATCGCGGATTACGGGGGGGAACGTTCGGGAGGAACGTCGGCGTTCGGCCAAGAAAGGTCGCTCGATACCTTCATTAGAGGCGTCAACAATCAACTATGATGGACGCTGCGCAAAGCAGTCCCCCCTTGCAACTAGGCTGCGATCGACCAACGTTTTATCTAGCTATCACCATGGCGAAGCCCATATTGACAGTATTGCTGAAGAGGCCGTTTCCGGACGCTTTTCGCTTTATCGAGGCGATGCTTCAGCCTCTAGGATTTCTGCTTCTCAATCCCGAAAGCAGACAAATTATGCACTGGAGCGACGAGGGCGAACAGATCCCGATTCCCCTCGACAAGATCAGCGATGAAGCATCTACGGGAACGATTAAGAACGTTCAGTTTTGGAAAACCGGCTGCGATGATCTATTCATGTCTTGGGTTGATACGTCATCGGGGTGGAGCTTTTCCTTTCATCTTGACGGCGTCGCCCCGGAACTGAAAGTTGCGTTGGCGACCGCACTCTCGAATTCAGTTCTGATCGATCTCAAACAGCAGTACGAAGACGAGTGTGCTTTTAGAATCGATTTCGACTAACGCCGCACCCAACGACCGCTTTCAAGTGAATCGAGAGGCCGCTCCGGTCGAGCCATGTAAGGACGGAAGGCTGGCGCGTCATCATCGCCGATACGCCACACGACATTCGATATTTTTTAACCGGGACTAGAGTTTGTCGACGGTAATCGTGTCGCTACGGGACGCCTATGAATCAGGTACTATTGGACAAAATTTCAGAAGAGCTTTGGGGCGGTGGTTTGAATTACTGTGTGTTTCTTAAGGCGTACACGGTTGCGGCCGCCAATCTTCATCAATCTGCCGAGTTAATCTCGACTGCACTTGGTGAAGGAGCAATCGTAGTTGATGTCGTGGAGGTAGGTGTTGAGTCGGTCGTCGATACAGTAAAATTCAGTCTTCTCTATGCCGGCGACAATTCGGCAGGACCGTCAAAAGAAGCTCTCGAATCGGAGGTTCTAGCGGGAATGCTGGGCGAGCTTTTGTTGGAATTGCGTCTTTTGATGGCGAAGGCAACAAGTGTCGAAGCGTTCGCACTTAAGGCAGGGCATCCGTTCTATCCAGTCTTTTGGGACTTTGCCTTTATATTCCGAAGTGCTTCGAATGCCACGATTTTCATCGGTGCAAGTTCAGATTGAGCGAGAGTCGCAATTGTTATCGACGTACGTCCGCTATCGGGTTCCCCGGAAGACCGCTTCGGGTCGGCATGCGCCCGACTACATCGGGCGGCAAGCAGGCCGGCTACGGCCTCCGCTTTGGGGCCACCTGCCGGCAAGTTTCGGCCACTCGACCCAGTGCTTCGGTAGTCGATAATCGTGAGAAAGCGTATCGCATCCCGGGCGATTGACACAGGTGAGTAAATGCAATCAGAGCTTCCTATGGCTGATGCCGTGCCACGTGGCATCAACAAGGCAAAAATTCTATCCCAGGTGCGCAACAAGTTTGCAGGGGCGCTGAGCAATGACACAAAGTGGAACGAGCTGATTTCTTTCATGCGCGGTCTGGACGGATGGCGACCTTCCTACCGTTCAAAGTGGGTCAATGGCCATGTATCGAGATGGGATGTCGAGTGGTTCTACCACCTGCCGTTTCCATTCGTGGGAGTTGAGTGGATTGATATCGGATTGCATGAGCCGGCTTCGGTCAGGCACGAGCCCATCGATCACTCAGCGCTTGTTTTGAGTAAGCTCGCGGAAATAGGTTTCGAATTTGAGGCGAGAGGCGGCGTCGCCAGAGTCTGGGGCTATGCCCCGAAGTCTTATGAAGATTTTCCGCCAGACGCATCGCTCTGACCAACACGGCGCCAGTCGGAATCGAGGCAGATGGGTGTGCGGGAGTTTTCGGTGGCTCAGCTTACTCCCCCGACTTGGCGAAACTTTCTCGGGCAAGACTGTGTCTGGGGACTTGAGGATTTTGTC
This sequence comes from Burkholderia ambifaria AMMD, assembly GCF_000203915.1. Taxonomy (NCBI): domain Bacteria; kingdom Pseudomonadati; phylum Pseudomonadota; class Betaproteobacteria; order Burkholderiales; family Burkholderiaceae; genus Burkholderia; species Burkholderia ambifaria. Next base: position 2,472,769 of record NC_008391.1, on the reverse strand, counting down.
CCGATGGGCGCAGGTGCTCGTGTCCCTACGGATACCACACCACATCCCGAAACCGTGGCGAGTGGCCGCTACCGACAAATCCGACGGGCCGCTCCGGGTCGGCAAGCGACGTCTACGGAAATCCACGAAGAATTTTTTTGCATGGTCTTTCACGCGGCCACGGTATTCAGCGCGCGACGTTGCGCTGCGGAAACAGGCACGGATGCGTCTTCACGTACAGGTTCGGATTGCCGCAGCGATGTCCCGCGTAGTCGATCTGCTCGCCTGGCATCAACTCGTCGGCGACGGGCTTTGCTTTTGCCGCACGGGTCGATGCGGCCGGTCCGGTGCCTGGGCGCACGGACGCGCAGCCTGCGAGAAGCGAGACGAGAAGCGGGACGAAAAGCATGACGAGGCGGGACGAGCGGACAGACAGGCGATTCATTTGACAAACGAATGGAAGAGTCGTGACGGGCCCGTCCGCTATTGAGACTCTCGCGGCGAACGATGCGCATGCCAGCGGCCGGATCGCATATCGGCGGCGATGCGCCCGACATGTCCGCCGCTAGTTGACTGCATGTTCCGCTTTGCTCCCCTCACTTGCATGACCCGAACATGACGATTGCGTCACGCCGGCCATCGCGCAATCTGACGCACTTTTCATCTTCCGATCACGGTCACGCCCGGCCGCTTTCGCATACTGAATGCATGGATCGCCACCCGGCGGCCTCATCAAGGAGAGCTCCATGCAAACGACAAAACTCACGGCACTGTTCGTCACCGCCACGCTGTCGCTCGGCATCACCACGCAAACCGCGTTCGCGCAAACGCAAGCACAAGGCAAGACCCGCACGGAAGTCAACAACGAACTGAAGCAGGCGCAACACGACGGTGTGTTGCCGACGAGCAAGACGCAGTACCCGCCGACCAGCGAGATGATCGCGCGCAACAAGGAACTTCACGTGATTTCGGTGCATGCCGGCGAGAAGACGCCGCAGGCCGGCCATCACGACAGCCTCGCGACACGCTGATGCCGGTGAGGTGTGTGCGCTGCCCGGCGATAGCGGGCAGCGTGTCGCATCGGCGGTCAGGCAGGTTCAGTGAAGGGTGCGGCGTGACCACCGCACGGCAGAAAGACGAAGTTCGGACAGTCGACACGCGTGCCGTGGAGAAGTCCGGCACGCGCGTTATACGCTCCCCCGCTTCGCACGCCGACGTCGCACCAGCCAGTCAAGCAACTCCCGCCCGTCTCGCTCACCAAACCAGCGCGCGTGCCCGATCAGATAACCGTCGTACGCGACATCGACGATCGCCGGCGCGTCGATGATGCACCCGAAATACGCGACCTCCGACAGCGCGAACTCCGTATGCACGATCGGCAGCATCGCGACCAGCGCCGCGTACGCATCGTCGCTCAGCGGTTCGAGCGATTCGTAGCCGTCGAGCAGCGCATCGATGTGCGCATATTCGATGCGGCGCGCGTCGGGCGGCGCCATCCAGTCGACGGTGTTGCGCTCGATCGCAAGCGCGACATCCATCACCGCGCAGGTGCGATCCGACAAGCCGAAGTCCAGCACGGTGCGCACCTGCGCGCCGGGGCCGGCGCCGGTCCACAGCAGGTTCGACGCATGCCAGTCGCCGTGCGTCCACAGCGGCGGCAGCCCGGGCAACAGCGGCACGAGGCGCGCGTGATACGGGCCGATCGCATCCGCGACATCGCCGCGCCAGTCGCGCGTGCCGAGCGCGCGTACCAGCAGCGGCTGCGCGTCGACCCAGCGTTCGAGCGCGCCCGCGAGATCGTCGGACGACAGCACGCGGAAACTCGACAGCAGCGTGCGCACGGGCCGCGCCGGCGCGTCGTAACCGGCCGACGCGCGATGTAGCTCGGCCAGCGCGCGGCCGGCCGCGTAAGCGTGCGAAGGATGCGTGAACGGCTGCCACGACATCACGCCGCGATACGCGTCGACGCCGGGCGCGACCACATGCACCTCGTACGTCCAGTCGCCGCAAGCAAAGGCCGTCGCGTCGTTGCGATCGGCCAGCACATCCACCACCGGCATCCCGCGCGCGCGCAGATGCGCGATGAAACGATGCTCTTCCTCCAGCCCCGCGACGTCGCGCAGGCTTACGTGATGACGCTTGACGAACAGTGCGCGCCCGTCTGTCATCCGCACCAGCGTGGCCGCCGCGAACTGACGCGGACTGTGCCAGGTCAGCCGCGCCGGTTCGCCGGCGCCGTCGATGCGCGCGAGCAGCGCCGCCACCTCGTCGTGCGTCATCAGCGGCCAGTCGCGTTCGGCCTGCTCGCCGTCGACACCGAACTGCGGCGGTGCGACGTCCGGCGATAGCGGCCCGTCCGGCTCGAGGGGAAATGACATGAACGACGTAGCTCCGTAGTTGAATCGGCCCGTGAATCAGCCCGCCGGGTTCGCGCTCGCGCGCAGCGCGTCGGCCGTGCGGCTCCAGTCGCGCCAGCCGATCACGGCGAGCGCGATGAACAGCGCATAGAGCCCGGCCGTCAGATACAGTTCCTTGAACACGAACATCCCGACGTACACGACGTTCACGACGATCCACAGCCCCCACGACGCGATGTAGCGCCGCGCGGTCCAGTATTGCGCGACGAGGCTGAACGCGGTCAGCGACGCATCGACGAACGGCAGCGCGGCGTCGGTCCAGCGCGCCATCATCCCGCCGAGCAGCGCGCTGCCGACGACGGCCGCCATCAGGTCGGGCAGCATCTGCCGCGGCCGCACGCCGGCGACGGGTGCGACGTCGCCGGCCGGCGCCGCGCCGCCGCTCGCCTCCAGCGTACGCTGCGCGATCCAGCGGCGCCAGCCGTACACCTGCAGCACGGCGAACGCGCCCTGCAGCAGCATGTCGGAATACAGCTTCGCATCGAAGAAGATCCAGCCGTACAGCGCGACCGACGCGAGCCCGACCGGCCAGCACAGCATGCGCCGCTTCGCGGTCAGCCAGATCGCGAGCGCGCTGACGATCACGCCGGCGATTTCGAGTGGGGACATCGTCCGTGTTCTCCTGGTTAGCTGCCGGGGCCGCGTGTCACGCGGCCGGATCCGGTCGATCAGAAATCATAGGTCAGCGACACGCGCGCGGTGCGCGGCGCGCCCGGGAACAGATACGCGTCGCCCTGCTGCTCGCCCGCGTCGCGCCAGTAGAACTTGTTGAACAGGTTGTCCACCGACACACGCAGCACGGTGCGATGGCCGCCGATCTTCGTCGTATAGCGCGCGCCGAGATTGAACACGAACCACGACGGCACGCGCGCGGTGCCCTCTTCGTTCGCGTTGCGGCCGCCGCTGTACTCGACGCCGCCCAGCATGTTCAGCCCCGCGACGCCCGGCACCGCGTAATCCGCGTACAGCGACGCGCGCAGCGCCGGCACGTTGATGATCTGGTGCCCTTCGTACGCCGGCGAACCCGAATCGTACGCGCGCGCGCGAATCGCCGCGACGCTGGCCGTCAGCGACAGCCGCTCGGTCACGCGCCCGGCTGCGCCGAGCTCGATCCCCTGGTGGCGCTGCGTGCCGCGCTGCACGAACGTGTAGCTCGTGCCGGACGTATCGGGGTCGGCGAACTGGAACGGCTTGCTGATCGAGAACACGGCGGCCGTCAGGCTGAGCCGGTCGAGCCAGTCGTATTTCGCGCCGAGCTCGAACTGGTGCGATTCGACCGGCGGCAGGAACGCATACGCGTTGGTCGCGCGCACCGGCGCCTGGTCGCCGAGCGACAGCGCCTTGCTGTACGACGCATACAGCGACAGCACGTTCACCGGCTTGTAGACGAGCGCGACCTGCGGCAGGAAGACCGAGCGGTCGGTGTGCGTCGCGTCGCCGTCGAGGCTGCTCCAGCTGCGCTGGCGCAGCAGCACCTCCTTGCCGCCCGCGAGCACCTGCCAATGATCGCCGATGCTGATGCGGTCGAGCCCGAACACGCCGTATTGCCAGGAATCGAGCTGCGGATACGACGACCCGGCCGTGTTCGGCGACGGCGCGAACGCGATGTCGGGCCCGTAGATGTTCTCGCTGCCGACGTAGTCGTACACGGCGTTCGCCATGTGCACGACGCGGCGCTGCACGCTCACGCCGAGCGTCAGCTCGTGGTGCAGCGGCCCCGTCGCGAACTTGCCCGTCGTCACCGCGCGCAGGTCGTCGTTGCGGCGGTATTCGCCGGGGCTGCGGAAGTCGTACACGTCGTAGTCGCCGTTCGCGCCGAAGAAGAACGGCGACGTCGCGCCGGCCGTGCAGCTCGGCGCGTAATAGCAGCCATACGCGAACGCGCTGTTGTCGTCGATCATCGTGCGGCTGCGGCCCGCGGCGATGTAGGCGTTCCAGTCGTCGTTGAACCGGTAGTCGAAGCGCGCGTTCAGGTTCAGCGCGTCGGTCGTCACCGGCTTCGCCCACGGCTGCGTGCCGAGCGCCTTCGACGTCGTGTTGACGGACGGCACGACGGTGCCGCCGAGCAGCTGGTAACCGGGTGCGGAACGCTGGATCCACTGCTGGAATTCCGCGTTGAACTGCAGGCTCGCGCGCGGGCTGATGTCCCAGTCGGCGGCGATCGAGCCGAACGTGCGCCGTCCGTTCGTGCCGTCGATGTACGAGTGCATGTTCTCCTTCGCGGCATTGATCCGGAATCCGAACTGGTGGTCGGGGCCGAAGCGGCGGCCGAGATCGACGGCCGCCGACGTCGAGCCGCGGCTGTCGACGCCGGTCGTCACGCTCGCGACGTTCGCCGAGCGCTTCGTCACGAAGTTGATCACGCCGCCCGGCGCGACCACGCCGCTGTCGATGCCGGCCAGCCCCTTCAGGATCTCGACGCGCTCCTTGTTCTCGAGCGGCACGTTCTGCTCGCCGGATACCGTCAGCCCGTCAATCCGGATCGCGCTCGCGAGATCCACCGGGAAGCCGCGAATCGCGAATCCTTCGAAGTAGCCAACGGGCGCGTAGTCGTTGACGACCGACGCATCGTTGCGCACCACGTCGCTCAGGCGCTTGGCCTGCTGGTCGTCGAGCTGCGCGCGCGTGACGACGCTGACGGAGGCCGGCGTGTCGCGCAGCGGCGCGTCGTCGAGCCCCGCGACCGACGCTTCGCGCGCGCGAAACGCGCCGCCGCGCTCGCCGCTGATCGCGATCGCCGGCAGCGTCGCGCTGGCGGCCACATCGGCTTCGGGAGCCGGCGCGTCGCCCTGTGCCGCGGCGGCCTGCGCCGCGAAAAGCGTGATGCCGAGACCGATGCCCGCGCCGACCTTCGCGCGCCGCCGCCGTGCGGGCGCCGCTGTTGTTCTATTCACCGTCATTGTTCTGGATGGAAAACTCGCCACTCGACCCTGTCGAAACACGTTATGCAGCCGCGAAGCGCGACCTCGCGCATGACCCGGCGAGCCGCCGGGCACGACATTCATCGGACGAACCTGGCGATCCGGCCGCTTGCGTGCCGATCGATCGGGAATGCGCAGGATGGGACATCGGATGCCGGTGACGCGCCGGGCGCCGACGCGGCCGCCGATCCGTGGATCGCGTGCGTTGTCGGGCGACCGGCTGTGTCGCGCGGTGTTGTCATGCAGGGGACGCTTCGAACGCCGCGGTGCGGGCGCCGGGCCTTTGCGTGCGCCGTTCGTCGGAACGGCGGAATGCCCGTCGCGCGCGACATCGCGGCGTGGCGCGCATTTTACCCCGGGCGGGGCTGACGGCCGGAGAATCGGCCGAAACGGAAGGCGGGAAGCGGGAGGGGGAACGCGGGCATGGCAGCCCGCGTGATTCGGCGAGCGCTCAGAACCCCTGCATCGTCACCGTCGGATCGACGACCAGATGGACGACGCCGTAGATCACCGCGCCGACCAGCACCGCGAGCACGATCGCGACGAACGGCAGCAGCGTGAAGTTGACGTTCGCGAGATCGGACGCGTGCGCCTTGCTGTTGCGTACGCCGAAGAAACTCCACAGAACCAGGCGGATCATGCTGAACAGTTTCATGATGTTGCTCCTTTCCTCTATCGGTTGACGCTATCGTCGATCCGACAGGCCTCCTGAAAAAGAAGCAGTTGCGAGCGTTTTTTGCGCAGCACGGGCTGTGCGACCGCATGCCGCACGCACGTCAGCGGTCGAGCACGAGCGGCTCCGTGGCCCCTTCGGCAGGCTGAGCGACGCACAGCAGCGCGCAACCGGGCTCGACCGGCGCGTCGTGCGACTGCACGTAATCGACCGCCCCCGACAGCACGCGCGTCGCACAGGTGCCGCACGACCCCGACCGGCATTCGGACGGCACCGCCACGCCCTGACCTTCCGCGAATTCGAGCAGCCTGCCGTCGGCAGGCGTCCACGCGGCGTCGCGCGCGGAACGTCGGAACACGACAGGCACGCTCGCCACCGACGGCACTCCCGTCGCGCGGGCCGCACTGCGCACGACACTCGACGGCCCGAACGCCTCGAAGCGGATACGCTCGTCCGGCACGTTCAGCGCACGCAATCCGTCGTACAAATCGCGCATGAACGCGGACGGCCCGCACAGGTAGAAATCGTAGTCGTCGAACGGCAGGATGCGCTTCAGTTGCGCGACGTCGATGCGGCCCGGCCGCGCCGCGCCGTCGCGCTGCGGCCGGCTGTCGAACCAGTGCAGCGCCACGCGTGCGTCGGTGTCGGCGATGCGCGTCAGCTCCGCCGCGAACGGCCGGTCGGCCGTATCGCGCGAGCCGTGCACGAACACGACGCGGCGCGACGGCGTGTCGTCCGCCAGCGCGCGTCGCAGCATCGCGAACATCGGCGTGATGCCGATGCCGGCCGACACCAGCACGGCCGGACGCGGGCTCGCGACGTCGAACGTGAAGCGGCCGCGCGGCATCTGCGCATCGAGCGTCATCCCGGCATGCGCGTGGTCGTGCAGCCATGCCGACACGCGTCCTTCGCGCTTCACGGTGATCCGGTAATGCGGTGCGCCGGGTGCATCGGAGAGCGTGTAGCTGCGGATCGCGGGTGCGTCGCTGTCCGGCAGCGCGATGCGCAGCGTCAGATGCTGGCCGGCTTCATGGGCCGGCAGCGCGCCGCCGTCCGCCGGTTCGAAATGAAACGAGCGGATCGCGCGCGCTTCGTCGACGATCTTCGCGATGCGCAGCGGGCGCCAGTTGGACGGCGATGCGGATGCAGGCTCCGAAGCCGCCTGCGCACCCGCGTTCGCCGAGCCGTCGGCTATCGCCGCAAACTGCGGCGCCCGCTCGGGCACCGACCATCGGAACGGCAACACGCCCCGCGTGCGCCGCACTTCGCGCACATGAAACCGCACGACCCGCTGCGCACCATCGAACGACGCGACGAGCGGCCCGTCCCACACGATCTCCGCCCGCGCGGCGACATACAGCACGTCGCCGCTGTCGAAATCGATGAACAGCAGCCCCGCGCGCGGATCATGCTGCAGGTTGCCGAGCGTGTTGAAGAAGCGGTTGCCGCTGAAATCCGGCGTCGTCAGCGTGCACGCGTCGTCGACGCGCACGAAGCCCGGCATGCCGCCGCGATGCGACACGTCCGCGCCGCGCGCGGCGCCCGCATCGGCCGACGTGTTCGCGCTCGCGACGAAGAACGTATCGGCCTGCGCAAGCAGCGCGCGATCCGCGTCACTCAAGCGGTCCGACACGTCGGCCGTGCCGGACGCATCGCCTTCACGCGCGACGAACGTAGCTTTGCGACCCTGGATGTACTTCGCGCAGTTGCCGAAGCTCTGCTCGACCGCGATCGTCAGCGCGCCGCCGTCGACAGCACGCACGACGCCGTTCACGCGATTGCGCCGGCGCGTGTCGAACTCGATGCCGAGCCCGCCGAGCGGCGCACCCGGCTGCCACGCACCGGCCAGCGGATCGCCGGGCAGCGCATCGCCGCCGATGTGCAGTGTGCGCGCGTCCGGCGCCGTCACGAAGCCGGGCATTCCGACCCGCAGCGTCGCCCACGGCTGGCCGTGCGCGTCGACGCCGCCGAGCACGAAGAACGGCAGTTGCGCAAAAAACGCCCGGTGCTGGTCCGGCATGAAGCGCCGGATCCCGCGCCGGCCGGCCGCCCCCGCAGCCTCCGTCACGCCCGCGCGCTGCTGCACGGCGAGCTCGCCCGCATGAAAAGGCGCAACGTCGAGTTCCCAGCCCGGTACGGCGGCGGTCGGCGCGGTCATCGTGTTTCTCCCGGTAAAGACGTGTCGTGGATACGTGTCGTGGCGCGTCAGGCGGCGAGCAGGCCGGCACGGGTCGTCGGCATGCCGACGAAGCCCGGCAGCGCCTCGACGCGCGCGAGCCACGCCCGCACGTGCGGATACGGTTCGAGCGACACGCCGCCCTCCGGCGCGTGCGCGATGTACGTGTAGGCGGCGATGTCGGCGATCGTCGGCTGCGCGCCCGCGGCGAACGGCTTGCCGGCCAACTCGCCGTCGATCACCGCGAGTATCTTCGCGGCCGTGCGCTTGGCCGCGTCGTGATCGAGCGGCGCGTTGAACACGGTGACGAGCCGTGCGGCCGCCGGCCCCGATGCGATCGGCCCGGCCGCGTACGACAGCCAGCGCTGCACGGTCGCCGCGCCGGCCGCATCGTCGGGCAGCCAGTGCGCGTCGCCGTAGCGCTTCGCGAGATAGACGAGGATCGCGTTCGAATCGGCGAGCACGGTGCCGTCGTCGTCCATCACCGGCACCTGGCCGAGCGGATTGATTGCGAGGAACGCGGGTTCGCGCTGCGCGCCGGCCGCGAGGTCAACGTCGACGATGTCGGACGGCAGCCCGAGCAGCGACAGGAACAGCCGGACGCGGTGCGCATGCCCGGACAGCGGGAACGAATAGACACGAACCGGACGGACGGGCTTGCTGGCGGCTGGCATGGAAAGGCTCCTGGATCTCGCGCCGCCGGGAATCGGCGACGACCAGCCCGCAGCGTAGCGCTCGCCGCTCACATCCAGAAGGCGGATAATCGCTGAAACATTATCCTTTCCTATAGGACAATCAACGATGGCCGACCTGCGCGACGTGAATCTGAACCGGCTGGCGATCTTCGTCGCGGTGGTCGATGCCGGCTCGCTGACGGCCGCAGCCGAGCGGCTCGGCCTCGCGAAGACGGTCGTCAGCACGCACATGCAGCGCCTCGAATCCGAAGTCGGCGCGAACCTGCTGGTCCGCACCACGCGGCGGCTGAGCGTGACCGATGCGGGGCGCGCGTTCTACGACGCGTGCCGCGACATCGTGCGCGCCACCGAAAGCGCGCTCGACGCGGTGTCGTCCGACGCGGGACCGTTGCGCGGCACGCTGCGCGTGAGCGTACCGATCGACTACGGCGCGCTGGTCGTCGCGCCGGCGATCGTCGCGCTGCGCGATGCGCATCCGGGGCTCGACGTCGAACAGATCGCGAACGACCGCGTCGTCGATCTGGTCGCGGACAACCTCGACGTCGCGATCCGCCTCGGCCGCCTCGAGGATTCGAACTATCGCGCGGTGCAGCTCGGTCAATACGAGAAATGGGTGGTGGCGAGCCCCGCGTTCGTCGCACGACATGGCCTGCCGCGCGATCCGGACGCGCTCGCCGCGCTGCCGTTCGTGATGCTGTCGACGCCGTCACGCCCGCATACGCTCGAACTCGACGATACGAGCGGCGGCCATGCGTCGGTGCGCTGCACCGCGCCGGTCGTGTCGAACACCGCGACGGCCTGCCGCGCGATCGTGCTCGCGGGCGGCGGCTTCGGGTTCCTGACGGATTTCTCGACCGCGGAGGACATCGCGGCCGGCCGGCTCGTCCGGCTGCTACCCGCCTGGCGTTCGGCGCTGGCGGGGATTCATGCGGTGTATCCGTCGACGCGGTTGCCGTCGCGGACGGTGCGCGCATTCATCGACGCAATGAAGGCGCGGATCGCGGAAACCGCGCCGGCGGCAACGGATTTTCTCGCGCCGAATTAATCGCGCCATTTATTCACAAAAAATCTCATATTGATTTTCGAGATTTTCATATAACCTTATTCCCGGTAATGCGCGGAATCGCGTTTTACCGAAACGCTTCAATTCTCCGCCTTATTCCAATCAAGGAGTTTGAACATGCAAACCGCCGCAATTTCCTGGGGAACCACGCCGTCGATTCGCGTCTACACGGCCAACGGCAACAAGATCACCGAGCGCTGCTACGACGGGTCGAACTGGTACACGGGGGCGTTCAACCAGGCCGGCGACAACGTGTCGGCGACGTGCTGGTTGAGCGGGAGCGCCGTGCATATCCGCGTGTATGCGACCAGTGGGGGCTCGACAACCGAATGGTGCTGGGATGGTGATGGCTGGACCCGGGGCGCATACACGGGCTTGTAATCTCGCAGTGCACGCGCGCGACACGTTTCGCGTGCAGGGCCGACGCAACGTCAATTTTCATTGGCGTCGCGCCGGCTTGTTTCATTTAAATTCGATTATCGATATTCGCAAGCCTGAAAATCAAAAATGAATATAGCCAACGACAACTTAGTGAAATTCTGCGCCTTGTTAATATAGATCCCCACCCGTTAATTACCATTACGGATTGCATGCGAGAATTCACCAAGACGAAACATGGATCGAATCGCGACATGCGCGGAATCGCGCTTCGACCCTTCAATCCGGGCGCCGCCAGGCGCTTGGCCCTCGCGCTACCCCTCTTCCCGCAACGTGCCCAGCAGCACTTTCCTGCAACTCGCGATCATCTGGGCCTCCGGATCGCGATATTCGGTGAGCAGCCATGCGGCGCCGACATTCGTCATCGCGCCGACCAGCGCGAGCCCGACGAGCCGCTGCTCGATGCGCTCCGCGGGCGTCACGGCTTCGCGCGCCGCGCCGATCGCCATGATCAGCTTGCCGAAGTCGATCAGCATCCGCTGGTAGGTCATGTCGGTGTCCGCGCTCACGCCCATCACCTCGAGCAGCAGCACGCGCGCCGCGCACGGGTCGCGCAGGAAGCCGAAGAACGCGGCGAGCCCCGCGTCGACGCGCTCGCGCAGATCGCCGCCGCGCTCGGCCACCGCCCGCTCGACCGCGTCGTGCAGTTGCTGCGCGTGATGCAGGTAGGTGCAGCGCAGCAAATCCTCCGTGCTGTCGAACGCCGCATAGAAATAGCGGTCGTTCAGCTTCGCTTGCTGGCAGATCGACCGCACGGTCGCCTTGCGAAAGCCGACCGTGCCGAACACGCGCGTCGCCGCGCGGATCAGCGCGTCGCGCCGCTCGGCGGCGCGCACCTCGGGCGCGACACCGCCGTACGCGCGCCCCCGTTTTTCCGTTTCGAGTGCTTTCTCCATTTCGCTATTTGACATCAGGACACCCGAAAACTAAAGTGGTGACGAACATCACCACAATAAGCACGCCGCCGGCGCAGTGCAAGCGGAACGGGAGGAAGACGAATGAAGGGATTTTCCGGCAAGGTCGCCGCGATCACGGGCGCCGCCTCCGGCATGGGCCGCAGCCTCGCGGTCGAGCTCGCGCGGCGCGGCTGCGAGGTCGCGCTCGCCGACGTCAACGATGTCGGTCTCGCCGGCACGGCGGCCGCGTGCGGCAAGCACGGCGTGCGCACGAGCATGCGGCGGCTCGACGTCGCCGACCGCGACGCGGTGTTCGCGTGGGCCGATTTCGTGCGCGCCGAACACGGCAAGGTCAACCTGGTCTTCAACAACGCGGGCGTGTCGCTGGCCGCGAGCGCCGAGACCGCGCGCATCGCCGATCTCGAATGGATCGTCGGCATCAACTTCTGGGGTGTCGTGCACGGCACGCAGGCGTTCCTGCCGCATCTGCGCGCGTCGGGCGACGGGCACGTGATCAACACGTCGAGCCTGTTCGGGCTCGTCGCGATGCCGACGCAGAGCGCGTACAACGCAACCAAGTTCGCGGTGCGCGGCTTCACCGAGGCGCTGCGGATGGAGCTGGAACTCGACGGCGCGCCGGTCAGCGCGACCTGCGTGCATCCGGGCGGCGTCGCGACCAACATCGTCGATGCGAGCCGCGTCGACACCAGCATCCACGCGCTCACGGGCCAGGACGAAGCGACCCACCGCCGCCAGGCGAACCGCCTGATCAACGCGACGACGGCCGACAACGCCGCGCGGCAGATTCTCGCCGGCGTCGAGCGCAATGCGCGCCGCGTGCTGGTCGGCGCCGATGCGCGGCGCCTCGACCGGATCGCGCGGCTGCTCGGCGCCGGCTACCAGCAGCTGGTGTTGCGCCACGTGCGCCGCGCCCGCGCACGCAATCTGTGCCCGAAGGCAGCCGCCGCGGCAGAACGCACGCACGCGCCGGCCGCACGCCCGACCCCACCGACCAAGGATCTCGCATGAGCTCGACGACGACCGACGGGCGCGACGCGCCGTCCGCCTGCGGCGACAGCCGCGACCTCGACGTGCTGATCGTCGGCGCCGGCCTGTCCGGCATCGGCGCCGCGTATCACCTGAAAAAGCGCTGCCCGTACGCGAGCGTCGCGATCGTCGAGGCGCGCGATGCGATCGGCGGCACCTGGGACCTGTTCCGCTATCCCGGCGTTCGTTCGGATTCCGACATGTTCACGCTCGGCTACAGCTTCCGCCCGTGGCACAGCGACAAGGCGATCTCCGACGGGCAGACGATTCTCGACTACATCCGCGACACGGCACGCGCGTACGGCATCGACAAGACGATTCGCTACGGCCAGAAGGTGGTCGCGGCCGACTGGGATTCGAACCGCGCGCGCTGGACGGTGCGCATCGAGCGCACGCGGGACGGTACGGTCGACACGCTCGTCTACACGTGCCGCTTCCTCTACATGTGCAGCGGCTATTACGACTACGACGGCGGCTACCTGCCCGACTGGGCCGGCATGGAATCGTTCGAAGGCCGCATCGTGCACCCGCAGCAATGGCCGAAGGACCTGTCATATGCCAACCGGCGCGTCGTCGTGATCGGCAGCGGCGCGACGGCCGTCACGCTGGTGCCGTCGATGGCCACCGACGCGAAACACGTGACGATGCTGCAGCGCTCGCCGACCTACATCGTGTCGCTGCCCGCACGCGACAGGATCGCGAACGCATTGCGCCGCGTGCTGCCGTCGCGGCTCGCGCACCGGCTCGTGCGCGTGAAGAACGTGCTGCTGACGATGTACCTGTACAACGTGTCGCGCCGCAAGCCCGAGCAGACGAAGCGGTTCATCATCCGCGCGGCCGGCAAGCAGCTCGGCCCCGACTTCGACGTCGCCAAGCATCTGACGCCGCGCTACATGCCGTGGGACCAGCGCGTGTGCCTCGTGCCGAACGGCGACCTGTTCAAGTCGATCCGCGCGGGCCGCGCATCGATCGTCACCGACGAGATCGAGCGCTTCACGCCGACCGGCCTGCAGCTGAAGAGCGGCCAGCAGCTCGACGCGGACGTGATCGTCACCGCGACCGGGCTGAAGGTGAAGATGCTCGGCGGCGCGCGCGTCACGGTGGACGGCCGCCCGGTCGACTTGCCGCAGACCGTGTCCTATAAAGGAATGATGTACAGCGACGTGCCGAACCTCGCGTCGTCGTTCGGTTACACGAACGCATCGTGGACGCTGAAGGCCGAGCTGATCGCGCGCTACGTGTGCCGGCTGCTCAACCACATGCGGGCGAACGGCTACGACACCTGCGTGCCGCGGCTCGGCGCCGGCGACCTCGGCGACGTGCCGGCGGTGAACCTGAGCTCGGGCTACATCCAGCGCGCGGCCGGCATCCTGCCGAGGCAGGGGCACCGCAAGCCCTGGAAATTCCACCAGAACTACGTGCTCGATCTCGCATCGCTCAAGTTCAGCGGACTCGCCGATTCCGCGATGAAGTTCGAACGCCGCGCGACAGCCGGCCCGGCCGCCGCGCCGGTTGCCGAACCCGTACTCGAAACCCGTTGAGGCCGACATGAGCCATACGCTTCATCTGATCCAGAACGTGCTGCTCGGCGTCGTCGTGGTGCTCGCCGTGCTCGCGCTGTTTTCCGGCTTCATCGCGCGCCGCGTGACGCGCGCGTTTCCGCCCGAAGGCCGCTTCGTCGACGTCGGCGGCGATCGCATCCACTACGTCGAGTACGGCAGCGGCCCGCCGCTCGTGTTCGTGCACGGGCTCGCCGGGCAGTGGCGCAACTTCGCGTACCTGCCGCTCACGCTGCTCGCGCAGCACCATCGCGTGATCCTCGTCGACCGGCCCGGCGCCGGCCGTTCGCTGCGCGGGGCCGGCTCGCAGGCGAACGTGTTCGCGCAGGCCCGCACGATCGCCGCGTTCCTCGATGCGCTGAAGCTCGACCGGACGGTGCTCGTCGGCCACTCGCTCGGCGGCGCGATCGCGCTCGCGGTCGGCCTCAACCATCCGGAGCGCGTGAGCCGGCTCGCGCTGATCGCGCCGCTGTCGCACGACCAGAGCGCGCCGCCGGCGCCGTTCAAGCCGCTGATGCTGCCGTCGCCGCTGGTGCGCCGCTTCGTGTCGTGGACCTTCGCGGTGCCGCTGACGATCCTGACCGGCCGCAAGGCCGTCGCCCTGGTGTTCGCGCCGGAAGCCGTGCCGCGCGACTTCCCGGTGAAGGGCGGCGGTTTGCTCGGGCTGCGCCCGCATGTGTTCTACGCAACGGCGACGGACCTGCTGTCGGCGCCCGTCGACCTGCCCGCGATGGAGCGACGTTACGCGGAGCTCGCGCTGCCGGTCGACGTGCTGTACGGCCGCGCCGATCCGATCCTGAACTGGCGCGTGCACGGCGAGGCGCTGGCGAACAAGTCGGCGCGCGTGCGGCTGACGGTCGTCGAAGGCGGACACATGCTGCCCGTCACGATTCCGGACGCGACCGCGGACTGGCTGCTCGAGGTTGCCGCCGCACCGGTCGATGTGCCGGCGCAGGGCGCGCACGTCGAGCATTGAGCGTCATCGGGTAGACGGGGCGCTCGCGCGGAGGATGGCGGCGCGCCGGCACTGCGGGGGCGGGCACCGCGCGTCGGTCACGCTTCGTCGTCGGGCAGCGACAGCCCGAGTTCCGCGATCACCTCGCGTGCGCTGCGGAACGCTTCGACCGCGGCCGGCGCACCCGCGTACAGCGCGCTGTGCAGCAGCACCTCGCGGATCTCGACGAGACTCGCGCCGTTGTTGAGCGCGCCGCGCACGTGGCCCTTCAGCTCCGTGCTGCGGCCCAGCGCCGCCAGCATCGCGCACGTGCAGAGGCTGCGCGTCTTCAGGTCGATGCCGTCGCGCTGCCAGGTGCTGCCCCATGCGTGCTCGTTCAGCCAGTTCTGCAGCGGACGCGAAAATCCGTCGAGGTCGCGCATCGCGCGCTCGACGAATGCGTCGCCCATGACTTCGGCGCGGCGTGCCTTGCCCTGTTCCCTGTCCTGTTCGCTCATGTCGGTGTCCTGTGTGAAGTCGCGGCCGCTTCGGCGCCGGCCGCGGCCGGGTGGGTTCGCGTCATGTTCGCGGCACGCGGGGGTTTCGTCAAAGAGTCGGCGTTCCGGTCACGGCCACCCCGCGTCGCGTCGCATCGGAACGAACGCTACGTAACATCGCGCCGCGCGTTACGGCGCCTTACGGGAACATCGCAGCGGGCGGATTGGCGCGCTTGGTATGCCCATCTCGCGAAACCGCTATTCCTCCGTTTAAATCGCGCCGATATTCCCGATTTCCGCAACAAAGCGCCGGTGCGTCGCGTGAAAGATGTCATGGCGCGGAATTTGCAGTAATGGCCCTCGGCACAACTTCCAATGTCGAGGGCACCATGCACCATTACTTCAAGAAAACGACGGTATCGCTGGCCGTCCTGTCGCTCGTCACACTCTACGGATGCGGCTCGGTCGACGGGCCGGTCACGCCGTCGGTCAAGCCGAGCACGTCGGGAACGTCCGGCATTTCGGGGACCTCGGGGACTTCGGGAGCATCCGGGAACACGTCGACGGGGACGTCCGGTGGCGGTAGTTCGGGGACTTCCGGTGGGGGGTCGTCGGGGACGTCGGGAGGCGGTAGTTCGGGGACTTCGGGGACTTCGGGGACTTCGGGTACTTCCGGTACGTCGGGCACTTCCGGTACGTCAGGTACGTCCGGCACCTCGGGTACGTCCGGCACGTCGGGTACTTCCGGTACGTCGGGTACTTCCGGCAGCTCAGGCACTTCCGGCACCTCCGGCACCTCCGGCACTTCCGGCACTTCCGGCACTTCCGGCACTTCCGGCACTTCCGGCACTTCCGGCACTTCCGGCACTTCCGGCACTTCCGGCACTTCCGGCACTTCCGGTACGTCGGGCACTTCCGGTACCTCGGGCACTTCCGGTACGTCGGGTACTTCCGGCACCTCGGGTACCTCCGGCACGTCGGGTACTTCCGGCACGTCGGGTACCTCCGGCACGTCGGGTACTTCCGGTACCTCGGGCACCTCCGGTACGTCGGGTACTTCCGGTACATCGGGCACTTCCGGCACCTCGGGTACGTCCGGCACCTCGGGTACTTCCGGCACCTCAGGCACCTCCAGCAACGTCACCCCGCTCGGCAACGTCCTCCAGCAAACCGGCACGCTCGTCACGGGACTGGGCACGACAGTCGCGAACGGCGGTACCCAGATCGGCGGCGTGCAGGTCCCCGGCACGAGCCCGACGACGGCCACCAGCATCGGCAACGCCGTCACGAGCCTCGGCAACGGCGTGCAGTCGCTCGGCAGCGGCGTCGCGGCCGGCCTCGGCTCGATCGGCGTGTCGCCGAACCCGCTCGGCCCGACGCTCACGTCGACCACCGGCCTGCTGACCGGCGCCGGCGGCGCGGTCAACAACCTCGGCAACGCGGTGACGAGCCTCGGCAGCGGACCGCTGTCGCCGCTCGCGCCGGCCACGACGCTGGTCGGCGATCTGGTCAACACGGTCGGCACCGCCGTCAACTCGACCGCATCGGCGCTGAACACGGCGCTGAACACCGCGCCGGTCCAGCAACTCGAGACGCAGCTCGGCAGCGTGATCAACCCGATCACGAACACGCTGACCGGCGGCGTCACGACGCCGGGCGCCACGCAGACGCTCGGCAACGCGACCCTGCTCGGCGCGCCGCTCAGCCGCCTGCTGAGCACGCTCGGCAGCGGCCTCGGCCTGGCCGGCTCGCAGGTCGGCAGCGCGACCGGCAACCCGGTCGGCACGAGCGCCGGCGGCAGCGTGTCCCAGCTCGGCAACACGGTGGCGTCGGCCGGCGGCCTGCTGTCCAGCGGCAGCTCGAGCAGCGGCACCAACCCGCTCGCGCCGATCACCGGTCTGCTCGGTACGCTGACGGGTGGCCTCGGCGGCGGCAGCAGCTCGAGCGGATCGGGCGGCACCAGCGGAACGAGCGGCACGAGTGGCACCAGCGGCGGCCCGCTCGCGCCGATCACCGGCCTGCTCGGCACGGTGACGGGTGCGCTCGGCGGCCTCGGCTCGAGTGGAACGAGTGGCACCAGCGGCACCAGCGGCTCGGGTGTCGGCGGCCTGCTTGCGCCGGTCACCGGCCTCGTCAACTCGCTGACCCCGCTCGGCGCCAGCCTGACCGGCACGGTCACGACGCCGGGCGGCGGCCTGACAGGCAACCTCGGCGGTGCGCTGACGAGCGGCCCCGTCGGCACGCTGACGGGTTCGCTGACGTCGCCGGCCGGCGCGTTGGGCGCGCTCGGCACGGCCAGCCCGAGCGGCGCGGCCGGCACGGTG
Source organism: Burkholderia ambifaria AMMD (assembly GCF_000203915.1). Classification (NCBI taxonomy): domain Bacteria; kingdom Pseudomonadati; phylum Pseudomonadota; class Betaproteobacteria; order Burkholderiales; family Burkholderiaceae; genus Burkholderia; species Burkholderia ambifaria. Next base: position 2,455,150 of record NC_008391.1, on the reverse strand, counting down.
ACGACGCCCACCGGCAGCAGCACCGTCGCGACCGGCCTGACCGGCAGCTCGACCGGTGCCGCGGGCAGCACGAACAATCTGCTCGCGCCGGTGACGAACCTGCTCGGCGGTCTGCTCGGCGCCACCCCGAAGAAGTAACGCTTCACCTATCAAAACCACAGGCCAATGGCCGGGCGCGTACCAATCCAATGCCCGGCCGACGGCCGGCGTCACCCGCCAAGCGGGGGCGCCGGCCCTCATCCCGACGAGGATTCGATCATGAATTCCACCATCGACGGCATCGCCGCGGTCCCGGACCGCCCGCCCCGTTCCGCCACACCATTGCGCGCCGGCCTGCTCGGCATCGCGGCCGGCCTGTTCGCGCTGTGGATCACCCGCGACCAGCCGACCCTCGACGCGGCCACACGCGCGGTCATCGCCAGCCTCGCGATCATCGGCACGATCGCGCTGCACGAAATCTTCATCTCGCGCGTCTACCTGCGCCCGAGCGCGGGACTGTCGCGGCAGGCCGTGCGCACGCTCGGCCTCGCCCGCGTCACGACGCGGCTCGGCGCGCTGACGTCGATCTACGCCGGCATCGGCCTGCTCTACTGGCTGCTGCCCGAATATCACGGCGCGTTCTACCTGCCGTTCTGGTCGCTGCTGCGCTCGCTTGCGCCGTACGTGATCGTCGCCGCGCCGTTCTACTTCGCGTGGATGGATCGCCACCAGCGCGAGACCGACGACGCGTACCTGCTGTGGGGCCGCTTCCTGTTCCGCCGCGAGCAGCCCGCGAGCTGGCAGCCCGTGCGCGAGATGCTCGCCGGCTGGGGCGTGAAGGCGTTCTTCCTGCCGCTGATGACCGTCTACCTGTCGAAGGACGCCGATCACCTGAGCGCGTCGCTCGCGAACGCGATGCACGCGCCGATGACGCTCGCGACCTTCGTGTTCCTGTACGACCTGTCGTTCACGATGGACCTGATGTTCGGCACCGTCGGCTACCTGTGCACGTTCCGCATCCTCGACAGCCACGTGCGCACCGTCGAGCCGACCACGCTCGGCTGGGTCGCCGCGCTGATGTGCTACCAGCCGTTCTGGTCGCTGATCTCGAACAACTACATCCGCTACGAAGGCTCGCTGTTCTGGGACAACTGGCTGTTGTCCGCGCCGACACTGCGCGTGATCTGGGGCGCGGTGATCATCCTGCTGCTGATGACCTACGCGCTGTCGACGATCTCGTTCGGGCTGCGTTTCTCGAACCTCACGAACCGCGGGATCATCACGTCGGGCCCGTACCGCTTCACGAAGCATCCGGCGTACATCGCGAAGAACCTGTCGTACTGGATGGTGTCGGTACCGTTCGTCGAGCCGCTCGGCTGGCAGCTCGGGCTCATGCACTGCGCGGGGCTCGTCGCGGTCAACCTGATCTACTACACGCGGGCGAAGACGGAAGAACGGCATTTGATGCGGGATCCCGACTATCGCGCGTATGCGGAATGGATCGCTCGGCACGGGTTGTTCGCGCGGATCAAGCAGGCGTTCGGGGTGCGGCAGGCGGTGTGAGGGTGTCTCGCGCCCATCGGTTCGATGAGCGCCTCGAGCATGGCAGCCGGGCGGAACGCGTGCGATCGACGCAGCGGCTGCCGTGTCGTGTCGCGCATGTGCGATACAAACCCACTCGCGATGTCGCACGCCGGGCCCCGCCCACGCAAACGCATCGCCATCACACGCCGCCCCTTGCGGCCAATTGTCGCGAAACACGCCGATTCCCCGCGTTTCGTCGCTTTTCTCCCGCCGTCGGATTGCCCGCCCCGCGCCCGTCGCGTATGGTGCTGACCGTCCGCGCGCGCCTGTCGCCGGACCTCCGACCGTCGTCCCGCACGACGGCCGCGCGGGCCGTGCCCGCCGTCACCGTCTCCGCGGCGCCGTCCTTCGGCGCCGCGCGTTCATCAGAATGTGCTCCGAGAAACCCCGCCATTTCCCCCAATGGGACTTCCTTCGGGGCGGATGGCGGGAAGGAAAGGCGTGCTGTTGACAGGCAGCTTCTTCCACGGGTTAGGATCACCGGCATGATTCTTGTCTACCGCTACCGGGTGAAGTCGCTCAACGGACTGCTCAACAAGCAGAGCCGTGCGGTGAACTACGTCTGGAACTTCTGCAACGATACGCAGAAGCACGCGCTGAAATGGAGCAAGAAGTGGCCAACAGGCTTCGACCTGAATGGACTGACGAGCGGCAGCAGCAAGGCGCTTGGCATTCACTCCGGCACGATCAACGCGACGTGCGAGCAATACGCGAAGTCGCGCAGCCAGCACCGTCGGCCTTACCTGCGCTATCGCGGCAGGAAGTCGCTTGGCTGGGTGCCACTGAAGGGCTGTCACCTGAAGCGCGAGGGTGATGCGTTCCGATTCGCCGGCAATACCTTTCGCGTGTTCAGTAGCCGGCCGCTTCCCGAAGGCAAGATCAAGGATGGGACCAACTTCGCACAGGATGCGCGCGGCAACTGGTTTCTCAACATCGTGATCGAGATGCCCGATATGCAGGCCCGCCCGGTCCGTTCCGGTGTTGGCATCGATCTCGGCCTGAAAGACTTCGCCACACTTTCGACCGGCGAGAAGCTGCCCAATGACCGATTCGGCCGACGCGCGGCGGAGAAACTGGCGAAAGCTCAACGGGCGCGCAAGCACAAGCGACATATCGCGAAGCTGCACGCCAAAGTGGCGAATGCCCGTGCCGATTTCCAGCACAAGCTCGCGCTCGATCTGGTGCGGCGTTTCGATTACATCGCGGTCGGCAACGTGTCGGCCGCGAAGCTCGCCAGAACCAGGATGGCGAAGAGCGTCTACGACGCATCCTGGTCGTCCTTCCGAAGCAAGCTCCGCTACAAGGCGATCGCGCACGGGGCCACGTTCGAGGAAGTCGACGAAAGCGGTTCTACCCAGTCCTGTTCGGCGTGCGGGTCGAAAGACAGCACGACGCGGCCGAAAGGTATCGCCGGACTGCGAATAAGAGAGTGGGCCTGCAGTGAATGTGGTGTCGAGCATGATCGAGATACCAACGCTGCGCTGAACATTCTCCGATGCGGACGTGCATCGCCAGGTGTGGGAATCACCTGCCTTTAGGCGGGTGAGGACGTCAAGAGGAGAGAGGCGTGATCCACAAAGTCCTGATCCTGTTCGCACTCTGCATCGCGGGCCTCGCCGCGATCGCCGCCGGCTTCCAGCACATCCCCGGCTGATTCGCGGCCCCGGCTCGCGCGTCGAGCCCGGGGCCGCTTCCCCGTCCATTCCCCGTTGCGATGAACCGCTTTCTCGATGCGCCCGGGACGGGCGCCTTTTGCCATGCGTATCGACGTACAGCATTCCCAGCACGACATCGACGATGAACTCGACACGCTCCATGCGCGTCTGCACCATCCGGGCCATCGCCTGCACGGCCTGCCGGCCGTCGCGCTCGGCGACTCGGGCCTGATCGTCCGCCACCGCGAGGCGGACGGCGAATACTTCCTTTACATCGAGGATCCGTCGGCCCGGCAGCTCGCCGGCTACACGATCTTCAACCGCTTGCCCGAACTCCCGCGCCGCGCGGACCGCTACCTGCGCGCCCCGCATACGCGGCTGCGCGGGTCCGCGCAACGCAAGGGCCTCGCGACGACGCTCTATCGCTGGGCGCTCGACGCGGGGCTGTGCCTGATCAGCGGCGCCCGGCAGTCGGTCGGCGCGGCGCAGCTGTGGGCCACGCTCGCGCACGAGTACCGGCACGGCTTCGTCGACGTCGAAGGCCGCGCGCTGCGTTATCTCGGCGAAGCCGTCGCGGACCACGTGCACGGCGCGCTGCATACGCGCCGGCTGTTGCTCGGCAACGGGTGGACGCTCGGTGAACTGGCGCGGGCAACGGGGATGACGGACGTCGCTGGCGCAAGGTGTCAGGACGCGAGATTTCAGCAGGAGGAACGCGAACTCGCCCATCTGCACCGGGCCGCCAGCGCGCGTCACGTCGCTCACGCCGATCACGCGTCGATGCGATAATCCGGCGGATCCGCGCGACGTCACCGCGCAACCCACCTACCGACGCCCACCTCGATGTCTACCGAACCCCGAACCGATTCCGAACGCCACATCGACATCGTCGCGCTGTGCGGCAGCCTGCGTGCGCAGTCGTACAACGCGGCGCTGCTGGATGCGGCAGCACGCGTCGCGCCGCGCGGGATGCGCATCACGCGCTTCGATCGTCTCGGTGAATTTCCGCTGTTCAATCCCGATGCCGAACATCCGTCGCCGGCCGCGGTGCGCGACCTGATCGAGCGGCTGAACATCGCGGACGGCGTGCTGATCGCAAGCCCGGAATACGCACACGGCGTGACGGGCGTGATGAAGAACGCGCTGGACTGGGTCGTGGGATGCGAAGCCGTCGTGGACAAGCCGGTTGCGGTATTGAACGCGTCGCCGCGCGCGACGCATGCGGACGCAGCGCTGCGGGAAACGCTGTCGGTGATGTCGGCGTGCATCGTCGAGCGCGCGTCGATCGCGCTGCCGATCCTCGGCAGCCAGCTCGATGCGGCGGACATCGCCGCGCACCCGCCGTTCGCGTCGGCGCTCACCGATGCGTTGCACGCGCTGCGCGCGGCGATCGACGCGCAGGCGCCGGGCCGCTAGACAACGATCGGCGCGGCCGACCGCGTGCGTTATCGCGCCTTGGTGCGCGTGGTCTTCCTCGCCGGTTTCGCCGCCGGTTTAGCCGGCTTCGCGGCCTTCGCGCGCGGCGCTTCCTTCTCCGGCTGCGCGCCGCCGCCGGCGAGATCCTCGAGCCACGCGAGCGCATCGATATACGACAGGAATTGCTGCAGATATTCCGGCGACAGCTCGCGCATGGTCGCGAGCGACCGATGCACGAGGCTGTTCGAATTGAGCGGTCCCGCGTTGCGCGGCACCTGGTCGAGCGACTGGCGATATTGCTGTTCGGTCCGGACCTTCGACCACATCGTGCGGAAGTAGTCGATCAGCTCGGGATCGACACCGCGCCGGTCGGCCTGCGCATCGCGCGCGAGCTGCTCGACAAGCCCACCGAGCGCACCGCGTGCAGGCGCCTGCGCGCTTGCTTGCGCCGTCTCGCTCGCGGCTGCCGCTTCACCGGCGCGCGCGACGATCTCCGCAAACCCTTCCAGCAGCGTCGCGAGCCGCGCATCGAGCAACGCGCGCGCGTCGCCGTCGAACGCGGCCGCGCGCTTCTCGAGTGCGTCGAGCCGATGGAAGCGCACCGGATCGAGCCGGTGGGCGCCCTGCTCGCGCCACGCGTCGAGCGTCGCGCGCACGTGCGTCGCGTCGTCCGTCACTTCGGCTTCCCTCCGTTCGATGCGGACTTGCGCGGCACCGGTGCGATCTCCACGCGACGGTTCTTCGCGCGGCCTTCGTCGTCCGCATTCGAGCTGACCGGCTGCTCGGAACCGAACGCGGCCGCGAACACCGACCGCGCCGGCACGCCGGCGTCGATCAGCGCCCGCGTGACCGTCAGCGCGCGCTTGGCCGACAGCTCCCAGTTGTCCGCGAACTGGCGGTTGCCGGCGCGCACCTGCTGGTCGTCGGCGAAGCCGCTGATCATCAGGATCTCGTCGCGCGTCGTCAGATAGGCGGCCAGCGGCCCGGCCAGCGTCTTCAGCAGATCGCGGCCGTCGGGCTGCAGCTGGTCGGAGTTCAGTGCGAACAGCACGGCGCCGCTGATGCCGATGCGGCCGTTCACGAGCGTCACGCGGCCGGCCGCGAGCGGCCCGGCGAGCGCCTGTTCGAGCGACTTGCGCTGCTGCGCCTCCTGCTGGCGCGCACGCACGGCTTCCTCGAGCTTCGACGTGAGCTGCAACTGCATGCCGATCACGCCGACGAGAATCAGCACGAACGCGCCGAGCAGCACCGACATCAGGTCGGCGAACGCGGGCCACACCGGCGCGGAAGGCGTGCCGTCGTCGATTTCGTCATGCATGCGTCACGCTCCGACCGATGCCCGCCGACCGGCGATCTGCTGCAGGTCTTCGACGATCTGCTTCTGCGACATCATGCTCAGGTCGATCACCTCGCGCGCCTGCGCGACGTAGTACTCGAGCTGCTCGTCGCTGCGCGCGAGCGACTTCTCGAGCGCGGCCTCGATGCGCTGCAGGTGGTTCAGCAGCTTGTCGTTCGATTCGCCGAAGATCTGCACGGCCGCACCGAATGCATCGCCGAGGCTCGCGACCTCGACGGCGCCGGCCGTAACCTGCGCGGCCACCGCATCGAGCTTGCGCGTTTCGGCATCGACGGTGTCGTTGAAGCGTGCGCCGACGCGATCGAGCAGATCGGCCGACGTGCTGACGAGCGCGTCGATCGCGGTGCGCTGTTCGGTGGATGCGTGATTGACCGCGCCGAGCAGCGTTTCGAGCGTCGCGAGCAGGCGGCTGCGCTCCTCGAGCATCGCGGTGTCGCGCACCATGCTGTCGGACAGGCGCTGACGCAGTTCAGCGACGACGTCGGCCGCGGCCTTCGGCGCTTCCGACGCGGCCTGCACGAGGCGCGAGATTTCGTTGATCGTGTCGCTCGCGTGCACCTGCGCCTGCGCGGTGATGTCGTTCGCGGTGCGGGTCAGCGTGTCGCAGATGTCCTGCTGGCGCGTCGCGGCCTGTTCGGTCGTGCGCGCCCATTCGTCGCGCAGCGCGGCGGCCATCGCGGCGAGCGAGTCGTTCCAGGCGGACAGGCGTTCTTCGTCGCGCGCGGCCAGTTGCGTCTGCAGGCCCGTGTGCGATTCGCGGATCGTCGACAGCAGATCGTTCGAGCGCTGTTCGAACGTTGCTGCCTGAGTGGTGAGATCGCGGGTCGTTTGCGCGAGTGCGTCGCAGATCTCCTGCTGACGGCCCGCGCTGTGCACGCCGGCTCGCTGCCATTCGTCGCCGAGCTTCGTCGCCATCTCCGCGAGCGAAGCATTCCACGTCGCGAGACGTTCCTCGTCACGGGCAGCCAGTTGCGTTTGCAGGCCGGAGTGCGAATCGCGGATCGTCGACAGCAGGTCGTTCGAGCGTTGTTCGAACGTCGCCGCTTGCACGCTCAGATCGCGCGTCGTTTGTGCAAGCGCGTCGCAGATTTCCTGCTGACGGCCCGCGCTATGCACGCCGGCTCGCTGCCATTCGTCGCCAAGCTTCGTCGCCATCTCCATGAGCGAAGCATTCCACGTCGCGAGACGTTCTTCGTCACGGGCAGCGAGTTGCGTTTGCAGGCCCGTGTGCGAATCGCGGATCGTCGACAGCAGCTCGTTCGAGCGTTGTTCGAACGTGGCTGCCTGAGTGGTGAGATCGCGGGTCGTTTGCGCGAGTGCGTCGCAGATCTCCTGCTGACGGCCCGCGCTGTGCGCGCCTGCACGTTGCCATTCGTCACCGAGCTTCGTCGCCATCTCCGTGAGCGAAGCACTCCAAGTCGCGAGACGTTCTTCGTCACGGGCAGCCAGTTGCGATTGCAAGCCCGAGTGCGAATCGCGGATCGTCGACAGCAGCTCGTTCGAGCGTTGCTCGAACGTTGCCGCTTGCGCGGTCAGATCGCGCGTCGTTTGCGCAAGCGCGTCGCAGATCTCCTGCTGACGGCCCGCGCTGTGCGCGCCCGCGCGCTGCCATTCGTCGCCGAGCTTCGTCGCCATCGCGGTCAGCGAAGCATTCCATACCGACAGCCGTTCCTCGTCGCGCGCGGCCAGTTGCGTCTGCAGCCCCGTGTGCGACTCGCGCATCGCGGCGAGCACCGCGCCCGAATGCCGCTCGAACGTCGCGGCGGCGTCGCCCAGCGCCTGCGCATGCTGGCCGGCCAGCGTCTCGCCGACCTGCTCCTGACGCGCGAGCGCGTCGCGCCACGCGTCGGACAGGCGGCTCTCGGTCGATTCGAGCCGCGTCGCGACGCCGTCGAGCAGGTCCGTCGAACGCTGCGCGAAGGTGTCGGTGAACTGGCCGAGCGTCGTCTGCAGCTGCTGCGCGACGGCGTCGCCCGTGCGGCGCTGCTCGTCGAGCGCGCGGTTCCATACGGCCGTCACGTTTTCGGTCGTCTTCTCGAAACCGTCCGTCAGCCCGTCGAGCTGACGCTGCACGGCGCCCGTCACGGTGTCGCGCAGCGCGGCCATCTCCTGCGCGAGGCCCGTCATCGTCGCCGCGACGACCGGCTGCAGCGCGGCGCCGGCCACGCGCGCGCTTTCGGCGGCACTTTCCTTCAGCGCGTCGCCGACGTTCGACGCCAAACCGGCATACGCGCGCTCGGTGCGATCGAAGAACGCCTGCTGGCTTTCGAGCTGGCGATCGTGCAGCGCGACGCTGCGCGCCTCGAGCGTCGTCATCATCGTCTGCAATCGGTCGACCAGCGCCGGCATCACGTCGGCCTGGCGCTGCAGCAGCCGGAACGATTCGTCGCGCTGATGCGCGGACGAATGCACGCGCAACGTCGTCGCGATCTTCGCGTCGAGCTGCTGGCCCGCGTCGACGCGTTCGCGGCGCACGAGCGCGGACAGCAGGCCGAGCATCGCGGACGTCGCGACACCCGCGATCGACGTGCCGAACGCGAAGCCGAGGCCCTTCACCGGCGCGATCAGCGACGCGCGAATCGCGTCGAGGTCGGTCGCGCTTTCGAGCGCGGCGCCCGTGCCCTTCAGCGTCACGACCATCCCGAGCAGCGTGCCGAGCATGCCGAGCAGCACCAGCAGGCCGACGAGATACGGCGTCAACGACGGGCCCGGCAGCGCGACGCGCGCGCCTTCGACCCGCGCACGCACCGCGCCGCGCAGGCCCGGGTGCAGCGTATCGAGCCACGTGTCGAGTGTCGCGGGCGGTTCGGTCAGGCCGGCCACCGCGCGCGACAGCGTGGCGGTCGCCTGCCGGTAGCGCAGCAGTTCCCACGCACCGGCGACGTAGCACGCGCCGATCAGCAGCGTGACGGCCGCCGCGAGCGGGCTCGACGCGACATAGCCGACGCCGATCCAACAGACTGCGAGCAGGCCGGCGATGAAGACAACGAGATCAAGACGAATTCTGGACATAGCGTAGGGATTAGCAGGTACGAAGGGCTGCAAGCAGCCCGTCTACCGTTTGAAACCGGACTTCGAGTTCGGCGAGCAGGATGCTTTTCATTTCGTCGCGGAACGTATCGAGCCACGTGCCGGGCACGATCGCCGCGGCGGACGGCGCGTCGCCGTCGGCATCGGCATCGGCTGCCGCTTGCGCATCGGCCAGCGCCTGCCGTTCCGCGTCGCGCAGCCGCTCGAAGCGCGTGCCGAGCAGCGCGGGCACGGCGGACAGCAGGCTGCGCTCGCGCGCACCGAGCACGCGCTCCATGATCGCGTCGAGCGCCGCGAGCCGCGCCATCCCGGACGAACGCGCGGCGAGCGCGACCCGCAGGCGGCCGCGCAACTGGCCGATCGCGGTCTCCATCTCCTGCTGCAGGGACAGACAGCTCTGGCGGAAATCCGCGAAATCGGCCGTGTCGGCGGGCGGCGGCGGCATCTCGCCGGGGCGCCGCCGCGTACGCGGGCGGTGGGCGGCCGTGATCGCCTGCGCGAGGTCGTGGCGCACGCGCGCGCCGTCGCGCTCGGCGTCGTAACCGCGCACGCCGGCCGCGACGCCGGGCGGGGTCGCATTCAGCGCGGACGACAGCGTGATCGCGTCGGTCCAGCCGAGCCACTGGCTCAGGCGGTCAGACAGCGGCTGCCGGGATTCCGCGACGTCGGCATCGGTCAGGCGCGCGAGCAGCCGGACGAGCGTCGGGCCGCTCAGTGCCGGGCGCGGAGGAGCTTGCACCATGCTGCAAACCGTCAAAAAGGCAGCAGTTTACACGTCAGCGGCAGGTCGACCGCCAGAATCGGGGAAGCGCGCCGGCCCGGGATGCCGCGCAACCGGCGCGAACGCCCGCCGCACAAGGCTCACGGGCCGATCGTCGGGGTGGCGGACAGCCGGCGCGGTCCTGGCGACGTACCCGGCCGCCCGCCGAGTTCGTGCGCGAGCCTCGCGCCGGCATCCTCATTGATGTCCAGCAACACCGCCTTGCCGCCTTCGGCCACCACCATGCGCGCGACTGCGGCGCCCGGCCCGGCGGGCGCCGATGTTGACCGGCCTACTATTTCGCCACGCAGGTGCGGTACCATCGCGACACCCGCCGCGCGATCGCGCCCGCCGCGGGCCCGCGCCGCGATGCACCCGGCGTGCGGGCCGCCGGACGCGTGACGGATATCCGGCCGATATCCGCGGGCCGCAGTCGGCGCCCCGGCGAGACGGGTGCCGCCGCCCATGACAACAGAACCAATAACAGACGGGCCCGCCCGACCGCTCACGATGCTTTCAGACTTCGTCGCGCGCCTGCGCGAGCGTTTCAGCAAACCGCCGACCCGGCAGGACTTCGCCGAACGCCTGATCGCCGCGCTGCGGGCGACCGGCGACACGCGCGAGTGGCTTCACGAGGACGACAAGGGCCGTCTCGTGCAAGCGGATGTCCCGTCGAACATCATCAACCTGCACAACCTGTTCCGCGATTACGCGGGCGCGAAGCCGGCCGAGCGCGAAGCGACGCTCAAGCGCCAGGCGAACGCGATGATGCAGCACGAGATCCCGTCGAACTTCGCGGACGTCCGCCCGCGGCTGCGCCCCGTGATCCGCAGCGCGACCGAGCGCGGCGCGGTCGCGCTGCAACTCGCCGGACAGCCCGGCGCGTCGGAGGTCGCGTTCCGGCCGCTGTGCGAGAACCTCGAGATCGGCATCGCATACGACGGCGAATTCAGCGTCGCGCGGCTGACGACCGCGCGGCTCGCCGAATGGGGCGTCACCTTCGACGACGCATGCGACGTCGCGATCGACAACCTGCGCGGCATGTCGTCGGCGCCGTGGGCCGCGTTGCGCGACGGCGTGTTCCTGTCGCAGTTCAGCGACTACTACGACGCGGCGCGCCTGCTGCTGACCGACCTGCTGCACCGCCAGCCGATCTCCGGCGCGCCGGTGGTGATGGCGCCGAACCGGACGGTGCTGCTGCTCACCGGCGACCGCAATGCGGCCGGGCTCGCGACGATGGTCGAACTCGCCGAACAGGCGCGCGCGCAGCCGCGCCCGCTGCCGTCGCTGATGCTGCGCTGGGACGGCGCCGCGTGGCGCAATTTCGTTCCGCCAGGACTGGAGGCGAAGCTGCATGCGCTGCGCGTGGACGAACTCGCCGGCGACTACCAGGATCAGCGGGCACTGCTCGACGAGCTGCACAAGCGCGACGGCACCGACATCTTCGTCGCGACCTACACCGTGTACCGGCGGCAGAACGGCGAGCTGTTCAGCGTCAGCGTGTGGAGCGACGGCGTGCCGACGCTGCTGCCCGAGACGGACATCGTCGTGCTGTATCGGGAAGCGACGCGGCAGTCGGCCCACGTGCCGATGGCCGCGCTGCGGGACGCATGCGGCGACCTGATGACGGCCACCGCGCACCGGCCAGTGCGGTATGAAGTGACGGCGTTTCCGGATGAAGCGCGGTTCGCGGCGCTGATCGAGCGGTTTCCGGCGGCGTGACGCGCGCTTGCGCGCGTCGGATGGAACGGCTGCCCTATCGCCCGCCGGCATGACCGGCCGTGGCGGCATGCCCGTCAGGAATGAAACGGCGACACCGCCCGTCGTCAGATGCCGACCTTCGGCGCGTTCAGGATCAGCCGCAGCCCGAGCAGCGTGATCGCACCGGCCGCGACGCGGTCGACCCACTTCTTCGCGCGCAGGTAAAGCTCGCGCGGCCGGCGGGTCGAGAAGCACAGCGCGACGATCGTGTACCAGCCGCACTCGACGCCGAACACGAGCGGCGGCAGCGCCAGGTAGCACCACAGCGGCGGATGCTGCGGCAGCAGCGCCGCGAAGATGCTGCCATACCAGATCGCCGTCTTCGGGTTGCTGAGCTGGGTCGTGAGGCCGATCCAGAACGACTTGCGCGCGCTGCCGGCGACGGCCGCCTGCGGGTCGTCCATCGCGATCGGCCGCTCGGCGCCGCGCCAGATCTTCGACGCCATGTAGATCAGGTACGCGCCGCCCGCCACCTTGAGCCCCACGTACAGCCATTCGACCGTCTGCAGCAGCGTGTAGAGCCCGGCCAGCGCGACGCCGCCGAACGCGATCCCGCCGACACCCATGCCGAGCGCGGTGGCGAGCCCGTCGCGGCGCGACAGCCCGATCGAATTGCGGGCGACCAGCACGAAACTCGGGCCGGGAATCATCGCGCCGAGCCACAGCGCGGCCAGAATGGCGAGTACGGCAGCCGATGCAGTCATCGAAGTCTCCTTGATCAGCGACGCCGAAGCGCCGGCGCCTGCGTGTCGTATCGTGTCGATTCCGACGGTGAAGTCGCTGATTCTGGCACGCTTCGCGAGCTGCCGGAAGCACCGGCGCGCTGCTATGCTGGCTGCCGTTCCCGCCACCCGCGCCACCCGCCATGATCGTGCTGCCCGAATTCGCCGCCGCAAGGCAACTGTATGGTTCGCTCGGCTTCACGCCCGCGCCGCCCGTTGCGTTCAATCCGGTGCCCGACACCGCGTTTCTCGGGCGGGATCTGTGAGGGGCACGATGCGCGCGCCGGCCGCGGCGGTTCGTCGAGCCCTCCTCGTTCCGCTGTTCGCCGCGTGGTGCTGCCATGCGCAGGCAGCGCCGCCGCTGCCGCCGTCGATTGCCGCGCAATTGCCGGCCGGCTATCAGCCGTTCGTCGCGCAGCCCGGCCCGGCACTCGGCGACGGCCGGCGCACCCTGCTCGTCGTCGTGCATCGCGCGACCGACACGCGCGAGCAGCCGTCGCCGCGCCCGCTCCTGATCTATGAGGAACAGGCCGACCACACCTATCGGCTCGCCGCGCGCAACGACGACGTCGTGCTGCGCGCGAACGACGCGCTGCAGTGCGACCCGTTCGATCCGGAATCCGCCGCCGACGGCGGGATCGCCGTGAAGGGGCGCTATTTCACGGTGCAGAACGACGTCGCATGCGGACAGCACTGGAGCGACTACGTGACGTTCCACTACGTCCCGCGCACGCACGGCTGGGTGTTTTCCAGCCAGATCCATACCGAATCGTTTCCGGTCGATCCTGGCAAGCCCGACATCGTCAGCGTGGTGCGGGCCGACGCGCGCAAGCCGGTGTCGTTCAGCCAGTGGCGGCGCAAGGAATGAAAACCGGCGCGCGGCAAGCATGCGCAGGTTTCGGCATGCGCATGTCCGTGTTCCTGACACGCCGCGACTAGCGCCCATTCGATTGCATGCCCGGCGTGCTCGCGTGCGTGTGCCGCTGCGGCCCCGGCGGTCCCGCGTCGTGCTCGTCCGCGACGAGCGACTCCGCCCCGGCGCGACGATCGAGAACGGCCCGGGCCTTGTCGAGGTCCAGCGCCCCTTCCCAGCGGGCCACCACGACCGTTGCCACGCCGTTGCCGATCAGGTTCGTGACGGCGCGCGCCTCGTTCAGGAAGCGATCGACGCCGAGCAGCAGGACCAGGCCCGATACGGGCACCTGATGCATGGTCGACAAGGTTGCGGCCAGCGCGACGAAACCCGCGCCCGCGACGCCCGCCGAGCCCTTCGACGTCAGCAGCAGCACGCCGAGCAGCAGAAGCTGGTCCCAGATCGACAGGTGGATGTTGAATGCCTGCGCGATGAACAGCGACGCCATCGTCAGGTAGATCGCGGTGCCGTCGGCATTGAAGGTATAGCCGGTGGGCAGCACCATCCCGACGACCGGACGCGAGCAACCCATTCGCTCCATCTTGAGCAGCATCTGCGGCAGCACGGCTTCCGTCGATGCCGTGCCGAGCGTGATCAGGATCTCGTCGCGGATATAACGCAGGTATTGCCACAGCGACAACCCGCACACCCGCATGACGAGGCCGAGCGCCACGACGACGAACAGGATCGACGTGAGGTACAGGCACAGCATCAGTTGTCCGAACTGTGCGAGCGTGCCGATCCCGTATCTGGCGATGGTGAACGCCATCCCGCCGAATGCGCCGGCGGGCGCCACATGCATCACGATGCGCACGACCCCGAACATCCCTTGCAGGAACATGTCCAGCATGTCCACGAGCGGCGCGGTCCTCGCGCCGAGTTTCGCGAGCGCGACCGCGAAGATGACCGAGAAGAAGATGATCGGCAGTATCTCGCCGTTCGCGAAAGCGCCGACGACACTGCCCGGCACGATGCTCATCAGGAAGTCGAGCGTGCCGTGATGCTGCGCCGCGTGCGTGTAGCTGGCGATTGCGGCACCGTCGATCTTCGCCGGATCCGCGTTCATCCCGCTGCCCGGCCGGACCAGATTGACGACCGCCATCCCGACCACGAGCGCGACAGTGGACGCGGCTTCGAAATACAGCACGGCCTTGACGCCCACCCGGCCGGCTTCGTGAAGATCGGTCATGCGCGCGATGCCGACCACGACCGACGCAAAGATGATCGGCGCGAGCAACATCCGGATCAGCTTGATGAACAGGTCGCCGAGCGGCTTGAGCTGGGCGCCGATATCGGGGTAGAAGTGCCCGACGAGGATGCCGGCGACGATGCCGATCAGAACCTGGACGTAGAGTTTGGAAAGCGTTCTGCGAATGCGTGATGCCAGCATGACTGTCTCCTGTGCATGGCGTCCTGTTTCCGGAAAGCGCACGCGTGCCGGCGATGCAGCCGATCGCCCTGAACGCCAACGCCGATTCCGCCTGCCCGATTGATTTTTTTGTAATGTGATGCGGTGCGCCGTCGAGCGTCCGGCGCACCTTACCGACGACGCTTATGCGGACAGCTTCCGCATTTGCGCGTACAGGTCGGCCTTGCCTTCGAAGCCGATGCCCGGCAGGTCCGGCATCGTGATGTAGCCGTTGTCGACCTTCACGCCGTCCGGGAAGCCGCCGTACGGCTGGAACAGGTCCGGGTACGACTCGTTGCCGCCGAGGCCGAGGCCGGCCGCGATGTTGAGCGACATCTGGTGACCGCCGTGCGGAATGCAGCGGCTCGGCGACCAGCCGTGCTGGCGCAGCATGTCGAGCGTGCGCAGATACTCGACGAGGCCGTAGCTCAGCGCACAGTCGAACTGCAGCCAGTCGCGGTCGGCGCGCATGCCGCCATAGCGGATCAGGTTGCGGGCATCCTGCATCGAGAACAGGTCCTCGCCCGTCGCCATCGGCTTGTCGTAGTAATTGCGCAGCGTCGCCTGCAGCTCGAAGTCGAGCGGATCGCCCGGTTCCTCGTACCAGAACAGGTCGTATTGCGAAAGCGCCTTCGCATAGCGGATCGCGGTGTCGAGATCGAAGCGGCCGTTGGCGTCGACGGCGAGCTTCTGGCCATCGCCGAGCACGCTGAGGATCGCGTCGATGCGTCGCAGATCTTCGTCGAGCGATGCGCCGCCGATCTTCTTCTTCACGACCGTGTAACCGCGGTCGATGTAGCTGCGCATCTCGTCCTTCAGCTTCTCGTGATCCTGGCCCGGATAGTAGTAGCCGCCCGCCGCATAGACGAAGATCCTGCGATCCGGCCGGCCGTCGCCGTAGCGGTCCGCCAGCAGCTGGAACAGCGGCTTGCCTTCGATCTTGGCCACCGCGTCCCACACCGCCATGTCGATCGTGCCGATCGCGACCGAGCGCTCGCCATGGCCGCCCGGCTTCTCGTTGGTGAACATCGTCGCCCAGATTCGGTGCGGATCGAGGTTGTCGCCGGCATCGTTGACGAGCGCGCCGGGGTCGGCTTCGAGAATGCGCGGGATGAAGCGCTCGCGCATGAGCTTGCCCTGGCCGTAGCGGCCGTTCGAATTGAAGCCGTAGCCGACGACCGGCTTGCCGTCCCGGATCACGTCGGTGATCACGGCGACGAGGCTCAGCGTCATCCTGCTGAAGTCGATGTAGGCGTTGCGGATCGGGGAACTGATCGGAACGGTCTGTTCGCGAATCTCGACGATTCTCATGGCGGCGTCTCCTGGACTGGCACGTTTGCGGGTAGCTCGATTGCATGCACGTTGCTGCAACGAGACCGAGCATAGTCCGCGGAGAGCGCCCTATAATTCACCTCAATTCATTTCATTTTTTACCAAAAGTGAGAACTGATTCGACCTCCGACTTCGAGTTCTTCGTCCAGCTCGCCAAACTGAAGAGCCTGTCGGGCGCGGCCCGCTCGCTCGGGATCACGCCGCCCGCGGCAACCAAGCGGCTCGGCATTCTTGAAGACCGGTTCGGCAAGCGGCTGGTCAACCGCACCACCCGCAGCGTCAGCCTGACGCCGGAAGGCGAGATGTACGCGCGGTACGCCACGCAGATTCTCGACCAGGTGCGCGAGATGGAGGACGCGATCGCGGGTACGCCCGCGGATCCGCACGGGCGGCTGCGCATCAATGCGACGCTCGGTTTCGGGCGCACGACCATCGCACCGCTGGTGTCGGAATTCGCGAAGCGCTATCCGAACGTCGATGTCCAGTTCGTGGTCACCGATCGCCCGGTCGACCTCGTCGAAGGCGCATTCGACATGGCCATCCGGTTCGGCGAGTTGCCGGACCAGCGCTTGAGGGCGCGCCGCCTGATGAGCAATCGCCGGTTCCTGTGTGCGTCGCCGAAGTATCTCGAGCGCAACGGCGTGCCGCAGTGCAAGGAGGATCTCGCTCATCACCGCTGCATCATCCACACGCAAAACGACGATGCGTTCGGCGTGTGGCGCTTCATGCAGGAGGATCACCTCGAAGCGCTGAAGGTGAGCGGCTCGCTGTCCAGCAACGACGGCGACATCGTGCTGCGCTGGGCGCTGGACGGTCACGGCATCCTGATCCGCTCGGAGTGGGATCTCGCCAAATACATCCAGAGCGGCCGACTCCGTCTCGTGCTGCCCGACGTCGTCCTGCCGTCCGCCGACCTGTTCGTCTACTATCCCGGGCAACGCAACGAATCGACGCGGGCCCGCGCGTTCATCGACTTTCTCGTCAAGCACTTCGAGGCACCGTTCGTTCCGGTCGACGTAGCCAACGCGGCGCCGGACCGCAAGCGATCCGCTCGCTCGAAGCGTTGACACCGCGCCGGGCCCCCGCCCCTTCCGGCCGCGGGCGGTCGATGCAGGGACACATCACGGGGCCGCGTTGCCACGGGGCGGGAAGCCGCCAGCCCGGCCGGGAATGAAGCATGTTCCGTCTCGCGCGCATCCATGCAACTCGCACACCCGCGCCAACCGGTCTACCATAGGCGCTCGTCGCCGTTCAGGCGCGCCGGCGCGGCATGCGGCTTGCGCGCCGCCCTTCCCACGTTGAACCCGCGCAGGAGGACGTCATGACGCAACAATTCGACGCGATCGTCATCGGCACCGGGCAAGCCGGGCCGCCACTCGCGGCGCGGCTCGCCGGCGCCGGCATGAAAGTCGCGATCGTCGAGCGCGGCCGCTTCGGCGGCACCTGCGTCAACACCGGCTGCATTCCGACCAAGACGCTGATCGCGAGCGCATACGCCGCGCAGCTCGCGCGGCGCGCGGAAGAATACGGCGTGTCGGTCGGCCCCGTCAGCGTCGACATGAAGGCCGTGAAGGCGCGCAAGGACCGGATCTCCGGCCGCTCGAACCACGGCGTCGAGCAATGGGTGCGCGGGCTCGACAACACGACCGTGTTTCAGGGCCACGCCCGCTTCGAACGCGCCGATGCCGTGCGCGTGGGCGACGAACTGCTCGAGGCCAAGCGCATCTTCATCAACGTAGGCGGGCGCGCGCAGATCCCGCAGATGCCGGGTCTCGACTCGGTGCCGTACCTGACCAACTCGACGATGATGGACGTCGACTTCCTGCCCGAGCATCTCGTGATCATCGGCGGCAGCTACGTCGGGCTCGAATTCGGCCAGATGTACCGCCGCTTCGGCTCGAAGGTCACGATCGTCGAGAAGGGCTCGCGCCTGATCCATCGCGAGGACGAGGACGTGTCGCAGGCCGTGCGCGAGATTCTCGAGAACGAAGGCATCGACGTGCAGCTCGACGCGAACTGCCTGAATGCGCGGCGCGACGGCGACGGCGTCGTGGTCGGCCTCGATTGCGCGGGCGGCGGCCGCGAGGTCGCGGGCTCGCACCTGCTGCTCGCCGTCGGCCGCGTGCCGAACACCGGCGACCTCGGGCTCGACCAGGCCGGTGTCGCGACCGACTCGCGCGGCTACATCACGGTCGACGATCAACTGCGCACCAACGTGCCCGGCATCTGGGCGCTCGGCGACTGCAACGGGCGCGGCGCGTTCACGCACACCGCGTACAACGACTACGAGATCGTCGCGGCGAACCTGCTCGACAGCGATCCGCGCAAGGTGTCCGACCGCATCGCCGCGTACGCGATGTACGTCGATCCGCCGCTCGGCCGCGTCGGCATGACGCTCGCGGAAGCGAAGCAGACTGGCCGTCGGCTGCTGGTCGGCACGCGGCCGATGACGCGCGTCGGCCGCGCGGTCGAAAAAGGCGAGAGCCAGGGTTTCATGAAGGTGATCGTCGACGCGGACAGCCACGCGATTCTCGGCGCGTCGATCCTCGGCGTGACGGGCGACGAGGTCGTGCACGCGCTGCTCGACGTGATGGCCGCCGGCGCGCCGTACACGACGATCAGCCGCGCGATGCACATCCACCCGACCGTGTCGGAACTCGTGCCGACGCTGCTGCAGGACCTGCATCCGGTCGAATGAACGGCGGCGGGCGCGTGTCGCCCGCCTCGCATCCACGCTGAACCGGCGTGGAACCCTGTGCGAAGATGGCTGTTCGCTACGACATCCGGAAGCGCCATGGACCGTCTGCAAACGATGCAGATCTACGTACAGATCGTCGAACGCGGCAACTTCACGCAGGCCGCCGATGCGCTGCAACTGCATCGGCCGGCCGTCACGAAGGCCGTGCAACAGCTCGAACAGGAACTCGGCATCCGGCTGCTGAACCGCAGCACGCGGCGCGTCAGCGTGACGGCCGAAGGCGAGGCGTTCTACGCGCGCTGCGTGCAGCTGCTCGGCAGCATCGACGACGCGTTCGCGTCGTTCCCGAAGCAGCGCGTCGCGCCGAAAGGCCGGCTGCGGCTGGATATTGCCGTCGCGCTCGCGAAGACGGTCGTGATTCCCGCGCTGCCCGAATTCCAGCAGCGCTATCCGCAGATCGAGCTCGTGCTCGGCGCGAGCGACCAGCCGGCCGATCTGATCGGCGAAGGTATCGACTGCGTCGTGCGGGTCGGCACGCTGAAGGATTCGAGCATGATCGCGCGGACGGTAGGCGCGGTACCGATGGTCACGTGCGCATCGCCCGCCTACGTCGTCCGCCACGGACTGCCGCGCACGCTGGACGAGTTGCGCACGCATCGCGCGGTCAATTTCTTCACGGGCGCCAATCGCAAGATACTCGAATGGACGTTCCGCGCGAACGACGAACGCGTCAACGTGAAGCTGCCGAGCAGTCTCCTCACGAACAACTCGGAAGCGCTGCTGTCGTGCGGGCTCGCCGGCCTCGGCATCGTGCACGCGTTGCGGCCGGCGCTGCAGCCGAGCATCGATTCGGGCCAGCTGATCGAGCTGTTGCCCGGTGTGCCGGCCGAGCCGAAACCGGTGTCGGTGATGTACCCGAACCGCGCGCACCTGCCCGACAAGGTACGCGTGTTCATCGACTGGCTCACGGAGCTGTTCGCACGTCGGTATCCGGTGTAGCGCCGCCGGGGCGTCACGCGCGAGCGCGTCACCCCGTCACCCGATAACCGACCGAACGCTCCAGGTATCGCGCAAGCTGCTCGCGGGAAAATGCCGGCTGTTCGATCCCGCTGCCCTCGAGAAATTCGATTACATTGCGGCAGTCCCATACATAGTTGTTCTGATAGAGTTCGGCGGTACTCATGCCATCGCGAATGTTGTCGTCGAAGAGGCTCAACAACGGATAGAGCGGCGCATCGATATCCGTCTTCCACGCGCCGAGCCATTCACGGAACGGAACGACCCGGAACCGCAGACCGAAGTATCGCTCCAGCCTCGCGAAAAACTCCTTGAGCGTGATGTTGGTCTCCGGCGAATTGATCAGATTGAATTTGCGCCCGAGCGCCGCCGGATTACGCGAAATCCTCGCGAGCGCTTTCGTCATGTAATCCACGCTCGTCAACCCTTCGCGCAGATCGTCGAGATCGGGGACGGTACCGAGCGCGATGCAGGTCTTCACCAGCCGCCCCCACCACTGATAATCGGCGCTGACGCCCGTCTCGCCATGAAACGTCGCGTAGCCGAGCCGGAACGTCATCAGCGGCAGGCCGCGCTGCGCGGCCAGATCGGCCATCTTCTCCATCACCCATTTGCTGCGCGTATAGCCAATGTCCTCGAGCACCGCCGGCAGATTCTGATCGATGTCGTCGGCTTCGGTCATCATGGTCTTGCCGGTGAAACGATGTCCCCAGCTGTACACCGAGATCGTCGACAGCAGAATCAGCGCCTTGGTTCGCCGGCACCCGGCGAAAGCGAGAATCTGCGTCAGCCCGTCCACGTTGATCTTCTTCATGTACGAATACGGCTGGATGAAATTCACGGCGCCGGCCGAGTGGTAAACGATGTCGATTTCGTCCGCCAGCTCCGCGTAATCGTGCTCGTTCATGCCGAAGCGCGCCTGCGTGATATCGCCCGCGCACACACGGATGCGGGATCGCTCGTCCGGCCCGACATTCACGTCGTATGCACGCAGCTTTTCGTCGATCCGCGCGCGCCCCGCCGCGGCATCGTCGGCCCGCACCAGACAATGCACCACCGCCGACGTCGTCGCGAGCAGTTCGGCCAGCAAGTGGACGCCAACGAATCCCGTGGCACCCGTCAGCAGGATCGTGCGCGGACACGCCAGCAACGCATCGTCGAACGGGCGGCTGAAATCCGCCTCGTCCGGCACGCGGATATCGTTATCCAGCGCATAGACGGGCTCGCGCTCGATCTCGAGCGCCGCGGCGCCGACACGCCGCTCGATTTCGCACGCCAGCGCCGCCACCGACTGGTGCTCGTAAACATCCCGGATCAGCATCTTCGTGCCTGCGGCATCCGACAGCGCCTTTGCGAGTTTCGCCGTCAGCAGCGAATTACCGCCGATGTCGAAAAAACTGTCGGTCTTGCGAAACGACGCATGGCCGATCAATGTGATGAATGCGTCCGCAACGATTCGCTCGGCGGGCGCATACGGCTCCTTCTCCGTCCGCTCGCGCTGTTCCGCGCGGTAACGCCGTTCGAGCGCGGCCCGGTCGGTCTTGCCGTTTGCCGTCATCGGCAGATCGTCGAGCAGCACATGACCGACGGGCCACATGTAATCGGGCAAATCGCGCCGGACGCTCGCCCTGAGCGCATCGACGACATGCGTGGCCGGCTTGGCCGGATCATGCGGCACGACGAACGCGACGAGTTCGACCCCGCTTCCAGCCGCATTGGGCAACGCCAGCACCACGGCCTTTCGCACCTCGCCGGATCGGATGAGCGCAGCATGAATCTCGCTCAGCTCGACCAGATTGCCCCTGATCTTGACCTGATCGTCGACTCGGCCGAGAAACTGGATCGAGCCGTCATCCAGCCGGCGGCCGCGGTCGCCGGTGTGATAGAGGGTGCTGCCCGGCCGCAGCGGATGAGGACGGAACTTTTCGAGCGTCAACGCGGCGTTGCCCAGATAGCCGCGGGCGAGGCCGGGCCCGCCGATGCAGATCTCGCCGACGTTGCTTCCCGTCACCGCTTCCCGCGCGTCGTTCAGGATCAGGATCTCCGTACCGCCGACCGGCCATCCGATCGACTCGGGACGGCGGAGCGTTGCGCTCGGAACGACGTGGCACGTCGCGAAGATCGTCGCTTCGGTCGGTCCGTAGTAATCGATCACCGTGTAATCGATGCTGCCTGTATCGATCGGGCCGAGCTTTTCGCCCGCCGTGAACAGATATTTCAGCGCCAGGCCGGCAGGCTGCCCGACACTCACGACGTCGGCGACCATCGCGGTGGGCACGTATGCATGCGTGATCCGATGACGAACGAAGAAGCCGACCAGTGCGTCGGGATCGAAGCGCGTTTCGTCGTCGGGCAAGAACAGCGTCGCGCCCGCGCAGAGCGTCGACCAGATTTCCCACTGCGATACATCGAAACCGAGACCCGCCATCAACGTCGTGCGGCATTCGGCATGCATCGCGAAACGCGCGTTGTGCCAATCGACGAGTGCCGCGACGGCGGCATGTTCGACGATCACGCCCTTCGGCGCACCGGTGGAACCGGACGTGAAGATCACGTAAATCGCTGCGTCCCGTGCATCCGCATCGTAGGTCGGGCGCGCGTCGTCACGCGCCGACCGATCCGCGGACAGGTCCGCCACACCGGCGAACCGGAAGGCCGCGTCCCGATGTGTCGCGCCCGTCGTCAACACCAGCGCGGCGTTGCATTGCTGCAGGATGTAGCGCTTGCGCGCATCCGGATAGCGGTCGTCGATCGGCACATACGTCGCGCCCGCCTTCAGAATGCCGAGGATGCCGACGATGAAATCGGCGTTGCGCGCCGCCTCGATCGGCACCAGGCTGCCGCCCGCGATTCCCCGATCGCGCAACTCACGCGAAAGCATATCGCTACGCCGGTCGAGTTCCCCGTAACTCACGCATTCGCGCGCCGAGACCACGGCGGGCCGATTCCCGTCGAGCGCCGCACGCAGCCGGAATTTTTCGAGCACATTCGATTGAGTCGTCATCGTTTTTATTCCTCACATCGAAAAGAACTGATCCCAATATAGACAGCAAGCGGTGAAAAGCAATTTCGCGCGCGATGCTGCTTGCGATCACGAACGATCGGGCAGTCAGGCTGTTGCGTGGCACTCGGTTGCCGCAACATCGCGCAACAATGAAGGTGTTTGATTCGATTCGAGACACGACATCGATGCGAGACCCGCTCGTTTCCGGATGCGATGTCGAATCGCTCGATCAGCGTAGCGCATCGAATATCGACGGACGGCGACGCGAATCGGGCGCCTATTGTTATTCGTCAAATAACAATCAATGATCAGGCCGTGCGTTTATCAGCCGCGCTCCCCCGCCTACAGTTCTCCTTCATCTACCCCGTTCATCGAAGGAGAGCGCCATGTCCCGTGTCATTCGTTTCCATCGTGTCGGCGGCCCCGACGTGCTGCAGATCGATACCGTCGACGTCCCCGCGCCCGGCCCCGGCGAAGTGCAGCTGCATGTGAAGGCGATCGGCATCAACCGCGCGGAAGTCATGTTCCGCAGCGGCGAATACACGATCCAGCCGCGCTTTCCCGCGTCGCTCGGCTATGAAGCTTCGGGCGTGGTCGCCGCCGTCGGGCCGGATGTGACCGCGTTCGCCGTCGGCGACGCGGTGAGCGTCGTGCCGTCATTCTCGTTCGCCGACTACGGGATGTACGGCGACGTGGTCAACGTGCCCGTGCATGCGCTCGTCCGGCATCCGGAGAACCTGTCGTTCGTGGAAGCCGCCGCGACGTGGATGATGTTCGTCACGGCATGGGGCGCGCTGATCGAACTCGGCGGACTCGAGCGCGGCGACACGGTGCTGATCGGCGCCGCATCGAGCAGCGTCGGGCTCGCGGCGATCCAGGTGGCGAACCGCGTCGGCGCGGTGCCGATCGCGCTGACGCGCAGCGCGGCGAAGCGCCAGGCGCTGCTCGATGCGGGTGCCGCGCACGTGATCGCCGGCAACCCGGCGGACCTGCCGCAACAGGTCGCGGAACTGACGGGCGGCCGCGGCGCGCGCATCGCGTTCGATCCGGTCGGCGGGCCCGCCGCGGCGAACCTGCTGCACGCGCTGCGCACGAACGGCACGTTCTTCCAGTACGGCGCGCTCGACACGCGCGACATCCCGGTGCCGGTGATGGACCTGCTCGCGCGCCACCTGACGCTGCGCGGCTACGAGCTGTTCGAGATCACCGGCGACGCGCAGCGGCTCGAACGCGCGAAGCGCTTCATCGTCGACGGGCTCGCGGCCGGCGCGCTGAAGCCGTCGATCGACCGCACGTTCGCGTTCGACGACATCGCGCAAGCCCATCGGTACATGGAAGCCGGCACGCAGGTCGGGAAGATCGTCGTGACCGTCTGAGCAGGGGCGCGCCGGGCGTGCCGACCGGAAACGACGGCACGCCGCATGCGCGCGTCAGGCTTCGAAATACCGCGGCCGGTCGATGTCGGCCAGCAATCCGACCTGCGTCGGCGCCCAGTCGAGCCATGCGCGCGTGTGCTCGCTCGTTGCGGGCGCATCCATTCCCGCGAACAGCGCGAACCAGCCGAAGTGCTCGTCGGCTTGCGCGGCCGATTTCGACACGACCGGCACGTTCAGCCGGCGGCCGATCACTTCAGCGATCTCGCGGAACGGCACGCCCGTATCGGCGACCGCGTGATAGCGCGCGGCCGGCGCACCGCGTTCGACCGCGAGCCGATACACGCGCGCCGCGTCGAGCCGGTGCACGCCGGGCCAGCGATTGCCGCCGTCGCCGAGATACGCCGATGCGCCCTTCTCCCGCGCGAACGCGATCAGGCGCGGCACGAAGCCGTGATCGCCGTCGCCGTGCACGGACGGCGGCAGGCGCACGACCGACGCGCACACGCCGCGCGCGGCCAGCGCGGCCGCGGTTGCTTCGGACGCTCGCGGATAGCCGGCCGATACCGGCACGTGCGGATCGTCCTCGGTCGCCGCGCGGCCCGGCGCGACGAGCGCGAGGCCCGACGTGACGATCAGCGGCCGCGTCGAGCCCGCGAGCGCCGCACCGATCGTTTCGATCGCGCGGCGGTCGAGTTCGCAGTTTTCCGCGAAGCGCGAGAAGTCGTGATTGAATCCCGTGTGGATCACCGCATCGACGCCCTGCGCGCCGCGCGTGAGGCTGTCGGTATCCTCCAGCGACCCGCGATGCACGTCCGCGCCCAAGGCGGCGACCGATGCAGCCGCCGCGTCGGAACGCGCGAGGCCGAGCACGGAATGCCCGGCGGCCACGAGTTCGGCGACGACCGCGGAGCCGACGAAACCCGACGCTCCCGTAACAAAGACACGCATGTTCAGCACCTCCGGATGAATGAGAGGCTTACTATCTGTCGAGCGTCGCGGACGGTGAAGACGTGACGGTTTACCGGTAAACGAACTAACAGGCTATGGCTGACGCATCCGACAACCTGCTCGGCGCGTACCTTCGGGACCGCCGCGAGAAACTCGATCCGGCCGCGCTCGGGCTGCCCGTCGCGCGCCGCCGCACGCCGGGCTTGCGCCGCGAGGAAGTCGCACAGCGCGCGCACGTGAGCGCCGCCTGGTACACGTGGCTCGAACAAGGGCGCGGCGGCGCGCCGTCGGCCGACGTGCTCGATCGGCTCGCCCGCGCGCTGCTGCTGAACGACGCCGAACGCGAGCACCTGTTCCTGATCGGCCTCGGTCATCCGCCCGAAGTGCGCTATCACGCGAGCCGCGACGTGACGCCGCGCCTGCAGCACGTGCTCGATTCGCTCGACGCCAGCCCCGCGATCGTGCGCACGGCGACGTGGGACGTCGTCGCGTGGAACGACGCGGCCGCCGCGACGCTCACCGACTACGCCATGCTGCCGCCGCCCGCGCGCAACATCCTGCGGCTGATCTTCATCGATGCCGCGGTGCGATACGCGCAGCCGAATTGGGAACGCGTCGCGCGATTCGCGGTGGGCGCGTTTCGCGCCGACATCGCGCGCGGCGGCGCGACGCAGGCCGTGCAGGCATTCGTCGACGAGATGCGCGCGGCGAGCGCGGAGTTCGATGCGATGTGGCGCAGCCACGACATCCATTCGCACGACGAAGGGACGAAGGAGATTCGTCATCCGCAGGCCGGCCGGATCGCACTCGAATACTCGGCGTTCTCGGTGACCGGTCGCCCGGATCTGAGCCTCGTGGTCTTCACGCCCGCGACGCCGGCCGATCGTGCGCGGATCCGGGCGCTCGTCGCCGCGCGTGAACAGGCCCGTGAACAACCCCGCGACCCGCACGCACCGGCTGCGTAGCGGCGCGTCGAAGGTGCGCCCGGCATCGCACCGAACCCGCCGCTGCAACGGCCGCCGCCCGGCCGGCTCGTCCATTCGGCCCCGTCACGCCGCACCGTGCCATCACGATCCGCACTGACACCCAGTCGAATATTTAATTTTCCGCGGGGCAAGCGCGCCTTTACCCTTTCGGCATCGCATCACAGGGCCACGGGCCCCTTCCGGAGCATCTCGATGACCGACCCCGCCACCGCGCAAGCCGTTCCGCGTCCGCACGCGGCTTCCGTATCCTATGGCGCGCTCGCACTGCTCGTGCTGGCCGGCCTCAACCTGCGTCCGTTCCTGACCGCGTTCGGCCCCCTGCTCGACCTCGTACGCGCCGACACCGGCCTCGGCTTCCGCGCGGCCGCGCTGCTGACCACGCTGCCGTTCGTGCTGATGGGCGTCGTCGCCGGCATCGGTGTCGGGCTCGCGCGGCGCGTCGGCGAACAACGCGCGCTGAGCGTCGCGCTGGCGCTGATCGCCGCGGGTTGCACCGCACGCCTGTGGACCGGTGGCAGCACCGGGCTAGTGGTCACCGCGATCGTCGCGGGCGCGGGCGTCGCGGTGATCCAGTCGCTCGCACCCGGCCTCGCCAAGCGCTGGTTCGTCGACCGGCTGCCGCTCGCGATGGGGCTTTATTCGGCCGCGCTGGTCGGCGGCGGCGCATTCGGCGCGATCGCGAGCCCGTGGCTCGCCGCGCATGGCGGCTGGCATCTGTCGCTCGCCGTGTGGGCCGTGCCCGCGCTCGTCACGCTCGCGCTGTGGCGCGCGAAGGCGCCCCGCGACGCGGTGCACGCCACGACGGCATCGGCGCCCGTCACCGCGTTCGCACGGATTCCGCGTGCGTGGCAGCTCGCGCTGTTCTTCGGCCTCAGCAACAGCGGCTATGCGAGTCTCGTCGCGTGGTTGCCCGCGTTCTATCGCAGCGTCGGCATGAGCCCGCAGGCGAGCGGCAACCTGCTCGCGTGGATGGCGCTTTTCCAGGCAATCGGCGCGCTCGCGATGCCGCTGCTCGCGAAACGTTCGCACGATCGCCGCGCCGTGCTGTGGCTCACGCTCGCGTTGCAGGCGGCCGGCTTCGTCGGCTTCGCGACGATGCCCGCGTTCGCGCCGTGGCTGTGGGTCACGAGCGTCGGCCTCGGGCTCGGCGGCTTCTTCTCGATGAGCCTGATCGTCACGCTCGACCATCTGCCCGACGCGCGGCTCGCGGGCGCGCTCGCCGCGTTCGTGCAGGGCATCGGCTTCCTGATCGTCGCCGCGAGCCCGTGGTTGATCGGCGGGCTGCGCGACGTGGGCGGCGGCTTCGCGATCGCGTGGTGGCTGCACGTCGGCGTGATCGCGTCGACGGCCGCGTTGAACGCC
This sequence comes from Burkholderia ambifaria AMMD, assembly GCF_000203915.1. Classification (NCBI taxonomy): domain Bacteria; kingdom Pseudomonadati; phylum Pseudomonadota; class Betaproteobacteria; order Burkholderiales; family Burkholderiaceae; genus Burkholderia; species Burkholderia ambifaria. Next base: position 2,427,842 of record NC_008391.1, on the reverse strand, counting down.
ATGTTCTCGCCGGCCGGCTACCGGCGCAGCATGGCGCGCATCACAGGCGCCATGTGCTGACTCACTGATTTCGTTCGATATCCACAACTGACGGATGCGAGCGGGAAATGCAAAGGGGCGTCGTGCTCGCGTGCACGACGCCCCTTCTTCGTTTCAGGCAACCGTAAAGATGCTCGGAGCCGCACGACAGTGCGGGACTCCGAGGACACGTATTCATTACCGAGCGAGTGCGGTGGCACTACCCAGCACAACTGACGGTATCAACGATCACGTCGTGGGTTCAAGCAGACCCGTTGCGAAGGACCTCGCATGCGCGACGGCCTCTTGCGGGTCGGGGAAGACGCCAAGTTCCTCCCACTGCTCTTCGGCTGCGTATGTGCCTTTCACCGCGAGCGCGCGCTGAACGCGCAACTGCGCCGCGTATCTGCCGTCTTCGAGGGGCCGGGCCGTCGCGACGACCTTGTGCGGAAGACCGGACCGCTCCGGCTGAACCAGCTCGACCGGGCCGTCGGCCGCGCCGATATTCTTCAACTCGTTCCTGGCCTTGCAGTCCGGGCAGTAGAAGCACCAGCCCGCGTCCTCCGCACGGGACCTGACTTGCCCTCGAGCCAGCACGGCACGGCATTCAACGTTCTCGCAGATGAACGGCATGGCAGTCTCCGAAGTTGTTTGTCGGAAATCCTAGCATGTCCGCCGACCATCAACCATCGGCATCGACAGTGCAGCGATTTCGGCTCGGCGCGGCGCAGCAGTCGGGTGCGCGCCATCGTCTTGCTCGTTGCACACGCACGGAACCGGCTGCCCTGCTTGCACCCGCGCAACGATGTCGAAACTCTCCTCAATCCGGCAGCGACTGTCAACCGCGCGTTCGCACGCGACATCGCGCCACGAAGCTGACGGCACGCCTTCTCGCAATGCATCAATCGTCGATTCCTTTTGACCAAGGACCTGCGCTTTGGCGTCGTTCAATCGTCCGACTACGACCTCGTTGCGCACGAAACGACGAATGGTGCACTGCGCCGAACACGCAGTAGCGACCCGCACATGCAAGCGAGCCAGCCCGCCGGCCGAGCGACCGTCGAACGCGCAACAACATCGGCGGCTGCGGGCATCGAACGCGCCCCGCAGGCATGAAGGTTGCGCCTTCCGGCCCGCTCGCATTTTTCCGCACGGCGAGTGCGCATCGCTTCGCGGCGGCGATGCGTGATCGGCTGGCCAGCGCCGCACCCAATAATGAAGGAGACGTTGTCATGGACGAGTCGAATGCATATCGCCGCTACAACCGCCGCCGTTTTCTGGCTGGTGTTGCAGCAGTGGCCGGCAGTGTCGCATTGCCGGGTTGCGGAGGCGGCGGAGATGGAGACATCAATTCACCGGACGGCAACGCGCCCGCGCCGTCGATCGGCGACACGCCTTCGCCGAATGCCGGTGATCGCTACAGCCTGCCGCGGCCGAAGTTGCCCGAGCCGGCGAGTTCGGGCATCGATCACATCGTGCTGGTCACGATGGAAAATCGCTCGTTCGATCACTTCCTGGGCTGGGTGCCCGGCGCCGAGGGCATGCCCGCGACCCGCCAATACAAGGACGCGTTCGGCGCCACCCACGCACCGTTTTCACTGTCGGCCGATCCCGCATACGGCTATCAGGCGTGCGCGTACCACGACCCGAACCACGGCTACGAGGGCGGACGTGTGCAGCTGGCCTCGGGGGCGATGAACGGCTTTCTCCTCACACCAGGCACGAGCCAGACGCAGGGCGACCTGCTGCCGATCGGCTTCTACGCGGCGGCAGACCTGCCGTTCTTCAATGCGGTGGCGAGCAATTACACCATCGGCGACTTCTACTTCACCGGCGTGCTGACCGACACGATCCCGAATCGCCTCTATCTGCATAGCGGTGCCACCGACCGCCTCACCGACAGTGTCGACAACTCGTCGCTGCGCACGATCTGGGACAACCTGAGCGACGCCAACGTCGGTTGCAACTACTACTACCACGACGTGCCGTTCACCGCGCTTTACGGCACGCGCTATCTCGGCATCTCGCGTCCGTTTTCGGAGTTCCTGTCGAATGCGGCGGCGGGCACGCTGCCGCCGTTCTGCATGGTCGATCCTGTTTTCTCGGGCGAGCAGGCCGGTACGTCCGCCGACGACCACCCGCACGCGGACATCCGCAACGGGCAGGCATTTCTGAACCAGGTGTATGACGCGCTGCGCACGAGCCCGACGTGGAGCCGCACGCTGATGATCATCGTCTACGACGAATGGGGCGGCTTTCTCGAGCACGTGGTGCCGCCGATCCGGCCGATCAGCAACAACGAGCACGCAGTCGGCAACGACGGCAAGCTCGGCTTTCGCGTACCGCTTGCGCTACTCGGCCCGCGCGTGCGTGCCGGCACGGTCACGCGCTATCCGTTCGACCCGAGCTCGATCCACGCGCTGCTGCAATGGCGCTTCGGCCTGAAGCCGCTCGGCGTGCGCGGCAGCGATCCGGCGACCTTCAATCTCGCGTACGCGCTCGATCTCAACGGCGCGGCGCGCACCGATGCACCGGTGTTCACGGTCGCGCAAGGGCCGTTCGGCGGAACGTGTGCGGGGGCCACCGCGCCATCGCCATCCAGCTCGGTGTCGGGCATCGATCCGTCGCAACTGGCGGCCAATCCCGCCGCCGATCGATTCGCGGACCTGCGCGCGAAGGCCGCGGCGCTGGGGTTCCAGACCGGCGGCTGACGGCAACGCGGGCGCGGCAGCCGCGATCGCCACCGATGCGGCTGCCCGCCCGTGCCCTGCCACCTTCACATTCAGTACACTGCCCCGCCGCGCCAACGCATGCCGGCTCCCCTTTGTCGCATTCCGTCGGGTTCGCGTCGCGTTCGGATAAAAACTTCCGGTCATCGCCGCCGTTAACTCGTTCGCAATCCCGGCGCCCCGCATCGCGACGCGGCGCCCGTCGTCGTTCGTGCTCCGGAATCCACATCCGCCGTCGGCCGCCCGTCGTGCCGCCGGCAAGGGAACGTCATGCGAAAACTCACCATCCGCGGCGGACTCGTCGCGACCATCGCCGGCTATACGGCGCTGCTCGTCCTGGTCGTCGGCGCGTGCATCGCCGCGCTGTATGCCGGCAACGGCTCGCTCGAAGCGATGTACCGCGACGACACCGCGTCGCTGCTGCACCTGAAAACCAGCTCGGAGCGCATGCTCGTGCTGCGCGAACGCGTGAGCGACGTCGCGCAGATCATCAGCGCCGGCCAGCCCGCGAAGGCGGAAATCGCGCAACTTCACACGCTGCTGAAACAGAGCAACGACGAACTCGACGCCTACACGCGCCTGCACGCACGCGACGCCGACGAGCAAGCGCTGTTCGACACGCTGCAAACGCGTCGTCGCACGCTGCTCGACCAGGTGTTCCTGAAGGCGATGTCGCAACTCGACCAAGACAACGCATTCGACTTCCTCGACACGCACCGCACCGCACAACCGGCGCTGTTCACGGCTTACCAGGATGCGATCGACGCGCTCGAATCGTTCCAGGTCGCGCGCCAGAAGGCACGCTACGACGCGGCCGGCGCACGCTTCCACCGGATCGTGTGGGCGATGGTGGCAGTCGCGCTGTTCGCGCTGATCGTCGGCTTCCTCGCGCAGCGCGTGCTCGCGAAGGCGATCATCGAGCCGATCCATCTCGCCGTCGACCACTTCGACAGGATCTCGAAAGGCGACCTGACCGGCACGGTCGTCATTCCCGGCAAAAACGAAATGGCGTATCTGCTGAACGCGTTGAAGCGGATGCAGGACGGCCTCGTCGAAACCGTGACGCAGGTCCGCACGAGCACGGAGACGATCGTCGGCGATGTCCGCACGATCGCGAGCGGCAACGTCGACCTGTCCGCGCGCACGGAGCAGCAGGCCGTGTCGCTGCAACAGGCGGCGGCGAGCGTGGAGCAGCTGACCGCGACCGTGCGCCAGAACGCGGACAACGCGCGCGATGCACGCACTTACGCGCAAGGCGCGGCCGGCATCGCCGCGCGAGGCGGTGACGCGATGCAGCGCGTCGTCGAAACGATGTCCGCGATTTCGCACAGCTCCGCGCGGATCTCCGGCATCGTCGGCGTGATCGAGAGCATCGCGTTCCAGACCAACATCCTCGCGCTGAACGCCGCGGTCGAAGCGGCGCGCGCGGGCGAGCAGGGGCGCGGCTTCGCGGTCGTCGCGACCGAGGTCCGCGGGCTCGCGCAGCGCTGCGCATCGGCGGCGAAGGAAATCCGCGAGCTCATCGGCAACTCGACGCAGCGCGTCGAGGACGGCAGCGGCCTCGTCGCGCTCGCCGGTTCGGCGATGTCCGAACTCGTCACCGCGGTCGAGCGCGTCAACGCGATCATGGGCGAGACCAGCATCGCCTTCGACGAGCAGACTTCCGGCATCGAGCAGGTGAATGCCGCCGTCATCCAGATGGAGCAGACGATGCAGCGCAACGCCGCGCTGGTCGAGGAGGCCGCCGCCGCGGCGCTGTCGCTCGAGGATCAGAGCACGCGGCTCAGCGATGCCGTCGCGCAGTTTCGTGTTGGTGAAGCGGCGATGGCGTGATCGGCCGTCGGCATCGCCCGGGCACGCTTCGATGATTTCAGCGCATGCGTCGTACAGCGCGTCGAAATCGATGTCGCGCGTGTCGCTGCCGTCCGGCGTGTGGCGCGGGTAAGTGCGCGGCGCGGGCGCGATGGGCCGGCTGCCACGATCGTTGTTCGTGCAGGTCAGGCCGGCGTCGTGCCGTCGCAAGTAAGCGAAAGCGCTCGACAATGCGCGCTTTGATCAGACGTAAAGAGCTCGCATCAGCAAGCTGACGAACCAGCGACGCGCGACGCATCTATACCGTTTTCCCGGCCAGCCCATGCATCGGCCGCCGCAACGCGGCGTCGAACGGATTCGTGCGCGGGCCAATCGCGTCCGCCTGGCGCCTGAGCAGTTCGACGACCATCGGCATCCGGTCGTCGCCGAGGCGCGACGCCAGCGTGCCGACGCTCAGCGCGCCGACCGGATACCCGGTGCGGTCGAGGATCGGCACCGCGACGCCGGCCATCCCGTCGAGCACGCCGCTGTTGCGGCCCGCGTAGCCGAGCTGCCGCACGCGTTCGATCTCGGTGCGCAGGTACACCTCGTCGAGCACGCCGTAGCCGCGGATGCGCGGCACGTTGAAGCGGATCACTTCCTCGCGCTCGGCCTCCGGCAGGAACGCGAGGATCGCGAGGCTGCCCTGCCCGACGCCGAGCGCGATGCGCCCGCCGATATCGCCGGTAAACGAGCGGATCGGGAACGGCCCTTCGCACAGGTCGAGACACACCGCGTCGAAGCCGCTCTTCACGAGCAGGAAGATCGTCTCGCCGAGACTCGCGCACAGCCGCAGCAGCACGGGCCGGCACAGCGTGCGCATGCTGCTCGGATTGCCGGCCAGCGCGGCGAGCGCGAAGAAGTCGACGCTCAGCCGGTACAGCTTCGACTGTTCGTCCTGCTCGACCATCCCTTCGGCGATCAGCGATTGCAGGATCCGGTGCGCGGTGCCCTGCGTGAGGCCGACGGCCTTCGCGAGGTGCGTGACGCGCACGCCGTCCTGCTGCATGCCGGCCAGTGCGCGCAGGATCGCGAACGCACGCTGCAGCATGCCGGTGCCCGGCGCGCCGGCCGGATCGGCGGCGTCCTCGTCCGGGCGCGGCGCGCGTGCGGCCGGCGACGTTTCGGGCGACTGCGGTTCTGGCATGCCGGCTCTCCTCGATGATTTCAGTGAACGGAATACGGTAGTCGCCATTGTCGTCCGGCCGAAATTGCGCGGGCATCCGGGTGTGCACGGGATTGACGCGCGCGTTTCGCGGGCCGGCCGCCCTTCATCCATCGGAACGATTCCCGCCCGATTCGACATTCCATTCCGTTCATCGGAATTTTTTCGAAATTCATCCCGTTGAGCAGAATTCCAAATTGACGCTCCGAAATATGGCTGGCTAGAGTCCGCGTCATCGGCGCACCGGCCACGGTGTGCGAACCCGGAGCTCCCCATGTCGTTTCTCACGCTTACGGATCTGACGAAATCGTTCGGCGAACTGACCGCCGTCGCCGACGTCAACCTGTCGGTCGAACAAGGCGAATTCGTGTCGCTGCTCGGGCCGTCCGGCTGCGGCAAGACCACGACGCTGCAGATGATCGCCGGCTTCGTCGACGTCACGCGCGGCCGCATCGCGCTCGACGGGCAGGACATCACGCACATGAAGCCGAACCGCCGCGGGCTCGGCATCGTGTTCCAGAGCTATGCGCTGTTTCCGCACATGAGCGTCGCGGAGAACGTCGGCTTCGGCCTCGACATGCGCGGCGTCGACAAGGCGGAGCGCGCCGAGCGCATCCGCGCGGCGCTCGCGCTCGTGCGACTCGATGCGCTCGCGCACCGCTTCCCGCGCGAACTATCCGGCGGCCAGCGGCAGCGCGTCGCGATCGCGCGCGCGATCGTGATCGAACCGCCGGTGCTGCTGCTCGACGAGCCGATGTCGAATCTCGACGCGAAGCTGCGCGAGGACATGCAGTTCGAACTGCGCGCGATCCAGCGCAAGATCGGCACGACGACGATCATGGTCACGCACGACCAGTCGGAAGCGCTGTCGATCAGCGACCGCGTGGTCGTGATGGAAGCCGGCCGCATCACGCAGACGGACACGCCGTACCGCGCGTACGAACGTCCCGAGAACCATTTCGTGTCGCAGTTCATCGGCAAGGCGAACCTGCTGCCCGGCACGATCGTCGCGCACGACGGCGACGCGATCCGCATCGACCTCGGCCACGATCTCGCGGAAACGGGCCGCACCGCGCACCTGCCGGCGCGCGAGCGCGACATCCGTGTCGGCGACGCCGTGTCGGTCTGCATCCGCCCGGAAAAGCTGCGACTGTGCGCGCCGGGCGCAGGCCGCTTCGCCGCGACCGTCACGAGCCGCTTCTTCCTCGGCAGCCAGTGGCTGTACCGCGTCGACAGCGCGCTCGGCGAAGTGCTCGTGTGCTGCCAGAACGAAGGCGCGGAGCCGCTCGCGGAAGGCGCGCCGGTGGGCGTCGACTGGCATAGCGACGCGGTGCGCGTGATGCGCCGGGAGGCCTGAATGGGACAGCCTACCCGCCCGCTACCCGCCGACGGCGCGACGGCCGGCCTCGCGCCGTCCGCCGCCGCAGGCGATGCGGTGACGCCGCGCGCTGCCGGCGGCCGCGTGCCGCGCGCCACGTGGCGCGCGCATGCGCCGCTGTGGCTGATGTGCGCGCCCGCGTTCGCGCTGTTCGCCGCGCTCGTGCTCGTGCCGCTCGCGATGACCCTCACGCTCACGTTCTATCGCTTCGACCCGGCCACCGGCCCGATCGCCGCGTTCCAGTTCGGCCACTACGCGGAGGTGCTCGGCTCGTCGTACTTCCACACGATCTTCGCGCGCACCTTCGGCATCGCCGCGCTGACCACCGTGATCTGCGTCGCGATCGGCACGCCGGAAGCGTACGTGCTGTCGAAAATGCGCGACCCGTGGCGCTCGCTGTTCCTGCTCGTGATCCTCGCGCCGCTGCTCGTGTCGGTCGTCGTGCGTGCGTTCGGCTGGAGCATGCTGCTGAACACGAGCGGGCTCGTGAACCAGGCGCTCGGGCTCGCGGGCCTCGGGCCGTACAAGCTCGAATACACGACGTTCGCGATCGTGATCGCGCTCGTTCACGTGATGCTGCCGTTCATGGTGATTCCCGTGTGGACCGCGCTGCAGCGGCTCGATCCGCAGACCGAGCACGCGGCGCTGTCGCTCGGCGCCTCGCCGTTCACGACGTTGCGCCGCATCGTGGTGCCGCAGCTGATGCCGGGCGTGCTGTCGGGCAGCCTGATGGTGTTCGGGCTGTCGGCGAGCGCCTTCGCGATTCCGGGCCTGCTCGGCGGACGTCGGTTGAAGGTCGCGGCGACCGCCGTCTACGACGAATTCCTCGGCTCGCTGAACTGGCCGCTCGGCGCGACGATCGCGGTGCTGCTGCTGGTCGCGAACCTCGTCGTGATGCTTACCTACTACCGCGTGCTCGAACGCCGCTACGCGCGCAGCCTCGGAGGCGCTTCCCGATGAGCAAGAACGGCCCTTTCGCCCTGGCGTTCCATACGCTCGTGATCCTGTTCGTGCTCGCGCCGCTCGCGATCGTCGTGCTCGTCGCGTTCACGCCCGACGAAACGCTGACGCTGCCGACGCACGGGCTGTCGCTGCGCTGGTTCCGCGCGATCCTCGACTATCCCGACTTCGTCACCGCGTTCGCCAACAGCGTGAAGCTCGCGTTCGCGTCGGCGACGCTGTCGCTCGCGATCGCCTTGCCCGCCGGGCTCGCGATCGGCCGCGCGACGTTTCCGGGCCGCGCGTTCCTGAACGGGCTGCTGCTATCGCCGCTCGTGATTCCCGGCCTCGTGCTCGGCATCGCGCTGCTGCGCTTCTTCGCGCTGATCGGCGCGACAGGCTCGTTCGCGTGGCTGGTGCTCGCGCACATGATCGTCATCACGCCGTTCGTGATGCGGCTCGTGCTCGCGTCCGTCGCGGGCCTCGACCGCAGCATCGAGCAGGCCGCGTGCTCGCTCGGCGCCGATCCGTGGACGACGTTTCGCCGCATCACGCTGCCGATGATCGTGCCCGGCATCACCGGCGGCTGGCTGCTCGCGTTCATCAACAGCTTCGACGAGCTGACGATGTCGATCTTCGTCACGTCGCCGCAGACGATCACGCTGCCGGTCCGCATGTATATGTACGCGACCGAATCGATCGATCCGATGATGGCGTCGGTATCGACGCTCGTCATCCTCATCACCGCCGGCGCGATGCTGCTGCTCGATCGCGTGTACGGCCTGAACCGCATCCTGATCGGCCAACACTGACGATGACTTCCGTTTCCCGTTCCACCGACATCGCCGACGACGGCCCGCAATTCGTGCGCGTCGCCGAACGCGAGCGCGCCGCCATCGCGTTCACGCTCGACGGTCGCCCCGCGAACGCGCTCGCCGGCGACACCGTGCTCACCGCGATCCTCGTCGCGCAGCGCCGCGTGCGCGTGAGCGAATTCAGCGGCACGCCGCGCGCGGGCTTCTGCCTGATCGGCGCGTGCCAGGACTGCTGGGTGCGCACCGAGGCCGGCGCACGCGTGCGCGCCTGCTCGACGCCGATCGCCGAAGGCATGCGGATCGTCACCGGCGCGCAGCACGCCCTCAACGGAGACGCATCGTGAGTGACGCACTGCGACCGGTGATCGTCGGCGCGGGGCCGGCCGGCGTGCGCGCGGCCGAGGCGCTGGTCGACGCGGGGCTGCGCCCTGTCGTGATCGACGAGAACGCGCGCTGGGGCGGCCAGATCTACCGGCAGCCGCCGGTCGACGGCGCGTTCGCCCGCGGCAAGCGTGCGCTGTACGGCTTCGAGGCCGCGAAGGCGGACGCCGTGCACCGGACGATGGCCGCGCTGCTGCCACGAGTCGACTATCGGCCGAACACGCTCGCCTGGGCATGCGGCGCGGGCCGCGTCGACACGCTGCAGGACGGTCGCGAAACGACCGTGCCGTTCTCGCACCTGATCATCGCGAGCGGCGCGACCGATCGCATGCTGCCGGTGCCGGGCTGGACGCTTGCCGGCGTCTATACGCTCGGCGGCGCACAGGTCGCGCTGAAGTCGCAGGGCTGCGCGATCGGCAGTCGCATCGTGTTCGCGGGCACCGGGCCGTTGCTGTATCTCGTCGCTTACCAGTACGCGAAGGCCGGCGCGCAGGTCGCGGCGGTGCTCGACACGAGCCCGCTGCGCCGGCAGGCGGCCGCGACACCGGCGCTGCTGCGCATGCCGGCGACCTTCGCGAAGGGGCTGTATTACATCGGCTGGCTGCGCGCGCACGGCGTCGCGATCGAAACGGGCGTCACGCTCGAACGCGTACTCGGCGAGCGGCACGTCACCGGCCTCGCGTGGCGCGCGGCCGGTAGCGATGCGCCGCCGCGCCGGATCGACTGCGATGCGCTCGGCCTCGGCTTCGGGTTGCGTTCGGAAACGCAGCTTGCCGATCTCGCCGGCTGCCGGTTCCGTTTCGATCCGCTCAATCACGCATGGCTGCCGGAACGCGATGCGGCCGGTCGCACGTCGGTGCGCGGCCTCTACGTCGCGGGCGACGGCGCCGGCATCGCGGGGGCCGATGCGGCCGAGGCGTCCGGGCGACGCGCGGCACTCGCGCTGCTCGACGACGCGGGCATCGCGACGTCATCGTCATCGCCATTGCCGGCCGGCAAGCCCGATGCGGCCGCGCTGGACCGCACGCTCGCCCGGTTTGGCGCATTCCGCGCGGGCCTAGAGGCGGCGTTCGCGCCGCCGCCCGAGCTCCCCGCACGCTGCCCGGACGACACGATCGTGTGCCGCTGCGAGGAGATCGACGCGGGCACGCTGCGGCGCTGCATCCGCGACGGCGCGGCCACCGAGCTGAACCGGCTGAAGGCGCTGACGCGCGCCGGGATGGGCCGCTGCCAGGGCCGCATGTGCGGCGACGCGACCGCTCTCGTGCTGGCCGCCGAAACCGGCCGCCCGCTCGCGGACGTCGGTCGGTTGCGCGCGCAACCACCTGTGAAGCCGTTCCCGATCTCGGCCGCGCTCGCGGGCGACGACGTCGCGGCGATTCCCGACGAGGCGCGCGATGAGTGAACGCCGTCACTACGACGTCGCGATCGTCGGCGGCGGCCTCGTCGGCGCGTCGGCCGCGCTGGCGCTGGCGCGGCGCGGGCTGCGTGTCGCGCTGTTCGAGCGCCGCGACTGCGGCGCGCAGGCGAGCGGCGTGAACTACGGCGGCGTGCGCTGCCAGGGACGCCCGGCCGAGCAACTGCCGCTCGCGCTGCGCGCACGGCGCATCTGGGACCGCCTGCCCGAGCTGATCGGCATCGACGGCGAATTCGTCGTGTCGGGCCACTTGCGGCTCGCGCGCAGCGACGCCGATCTAGATGCGCTCGATGCGTATGCAACGGTCGCCGGCGAGCACGGGCTGCCGCTGCAGGTGATGCGCGGCGACGCGTTCCGCCGCCGCTACCCGTGGCTGGGCCGCGCGGCGCTCGGCGGCTCGCTGTGCGCGACCGACGGGCACGCGAACCCGCGCGTCGTGTCGCCCGCGTTCGCGCGTGCGGCCCGCGCGGCGGGCGCCGACGTGTTCGAGCACGCAGCGGTCGACGACGCCCGGCACGACGGCATGCGCTTTCACGTTCAGGGGGGCGGCCGCAGGTGCACGGCGACGTGGCTGATCAATTCGGCCGGCGCCTGGGCGAACACCATCGCCGAACGCTTCGGCGAAGCCGTGCCGATGGAACCGATCTATCCGAACATGTGGGTGACCGAGCCGCTGCCTCCGTTCATCACGCACAACCTCGGCGTGTACGGCGGCGGGGTGTACGCGCGGCAGGTCGCGCGCGGCAACTGCGTGATCGGCGGCGGACGCGGCCGCGGCGACGGCGAATTCGGCCAGCCGTCGGTCGACACGACGCGCGCGGTGATGCGCGACGCGTGCGCGCTGTTGCCCGCGCTGCGCGATGCGCTGCTGATCCGCACGTGGAGCGGCGTCGAAGGCTGCACGCCCGACCACAACCCGATCATCGGCGCGAGCCGCACGACGCCGAACCTGTTGCACGCGTTCGGCTTTTCCGGCGGCGGCTTCCTGCTCGCGCCGGGCGTCGGCGAGGTACTCGCCGAGCTCGTCACGACCGGCGAAACCGCCACGCCACTCGAAGCATTCTCGATCGGCCGCTTCGCGCCGCACACGCCGATCGCCCCTTTCCGTCAAGAGGAGACCCACAAGTGAAACTGTTCGGAACGATCGCGGCCGCCGCCGCCCTCTGCGTCGCCGGCGCCGCCGCGCCCGCGTTCGCGCAAACGAAGACGATCTACGTCGGCATGAACGGCGGGCCGATGGAAAAGGCCTATACGAGCCAGGTGCTGCCCGAGTTCGAGAAGGCGAACAACGTGAAGGTGGTCGTCGTGCCCGGCACGTCGTCGGACGTGCTCGCGAAACTGCTCGCGAACCGCAACAAGCCGCAGATCCACGTCGCGTTCCTCGACGACGGCGTGATGGCGCGCGCGGTCAGCCTCGGCGTGTGCCAGAAGCTCGACGATTCGCCGGTGCTCAAGGAGCTGTATCCGTTCGCGCGGATGAAGGACGACGTCGGCGCGGGCGTGCAGCTCGGGATGACCGGCATCGCGTACAACAAGAAACTGTTCGCGGAGAAAGGCTGGGCGCCGCCGACGTCGTGGATGGATTTCGCCGACCCGAAATACAAGGGCAAGGTCGTGTTCCAGTCCGCGTCGAGCAGCACGTTCGGGCTGCACGGCTTCCTCGCGATCAACCGGCTGCTCGGCGGCAGCGAACAGAACGTCGAGCCCGGCTTCACCAAGTGGGCGAGCACGGTCGGGCCGAACGTCGTCGAATACATCCCGAACTCGGCGAAGATCTCCGAGATGGTGCAGACCGGCGAGGCCGGCCTGTTCCCGCTGACGCCGACCGGTGTCGGCGACCTGCAGGACAAGGGCATTCCGGTCGCGTATGCGAACCCGAAGGAAGGCCCGGTGCTGCTGCTCGTCGACCTGTGCGTCGTCGCGAACAATCCGGATCCGCAGCTGGCTCAGAAGCTCGCGCAGTTCCTGCTGTCCGCGCCCGCGCAGACGAAGGCCGCCGAAGCCGGCAAGCAGATCCCGACCAACCGCCTCGCGAAGATGCCGGCCGCGATGCAGCAAAGCCTCGGCAACGTCGACGATCTCGTGCGCAAGGTGACGGTGGTCGACTGGGCGGCGATCAACGCGCGCCGCGCGCAGTGGGATACGCGCTGGAACCGGCAGATCGAGCGGTAACGGGCGACGACGTACGGGCGGCGTGGCGAATGCGGATGAAAGCGCAGAGGTCGCGCCATGTTCCTTTATCGCCCTCGGCTAGCGCTAGTCACTGCAAAGGCGCGACGACCTCCGGTTTGCGTCGCCACGTGGCAGGGTGTTGAGCGACGTGTCGCTGAGCGCTCTGCCACGCCGCCCGCCCTTGCCGCAATTTCCGGGTCAGCCTTCCTTCATCCACTCCGGCTCCACGTATTCCTTCACCCACATCCACTGGCCCGGCTCGAACAGGTTCGTGTACTGGTTTCGCTCCGCTTGCTCCCGAGGGGTCAGCGTGCGGACATCGGGGAATGTATGCCCCTTCCGGATCATATGAATATCCGAACTGGAAATCTTGGTGTATCCCTGCCAGATCCCCGTTTCAGGGCACAGCATGCCCGTACACAGATTCATCAGCCCGTATTTGTGGCGCTTTGCTTGTTGCTCTTCCAAGCGGCGCTGTTCGCGTTCCTCAGGCGTCAGGATTTTGTATGCTCGGCTTATTCTGACTTCATCAAGAAAGGGCGGAGTTGATCCGTCTGGCGGATTCACGTAAAATAGATCGACGTTCACAGGAAACTTGCTTCCTGAAATATCTTTTGATCGGTAGCGGAAAGATTGCAAGTTTGGCATCTTCGGATCGCGTACCATCATCTCGTTCCCGTATTCACGATTTCCTTCGCCATCAACCCAATAGTCCTCTAGGTGGAGGAGCGATTTGATTTCCGTGTCAGGCAGATTGGCAACCCTTGCCTCAACGACAATTCTTACCCCAGCCGGTACAATTTTCACCTTGTCGCGATCATCACTGTAGTCCTCCGGATCGTCGCCGGTGGAAAATTCAATCTTCGTCCCGCGCAGCGCACGATTTTTGTATTTATAAAGAAACCCTTTTGCCGGAGGGTGCGTCCACGTTGTGTAGTTTGTTCCGAAGACAATATGCTCAGGATCGTACGGCGCGTCATCGCGTAGGATCGCCATTGCTGTTTTAAGGATGGTGCGCAGCATGACACGCTGCTCTTCGTCGGTCGTCTGCATTTCAAATCCCTCCCCCAATGGCTTGAAGTGAAGCATCGTATTCTCCTGTGCATGTACCGGGGTTACGCACGAAAGCACGATCAGGACGGTCCCAATAGGCTTGCACCACTTCCGCACACGCATAAGCATCTTCTTCATGTAACTGGCTCCGGTAACCCTCTTTGAAACTCGCCATCTTGGCCGCCGTTTCTGGCGACACTCTCAACAGCTTGCACACCTCGGCCTGTGCAATCGGTACGTCTGGCTTCACATAGGATGCGCCCGTCTGATTTTGCAGATACGAAATCATCCAGTAATAGTGGAAAATCAACATGAGATGAAGTCCCGTGGTAACCCGCGCATCATCGGGAATTTTCGTCTTCTCTGAGACTTCAAAAATCTCCTTTGGAGAGTCAGCCTTATATACTTTTATTGCCTACGAGAAGATCACATAGTCGCCCGGATGTTGTTGAAGCAAGGCCATCATTTTCGGAAGCCGCTCCTGCCCTTGCCGCAATTTCCGGGTCAGCCTTCCTTCATCCACTCCGGCTCCACGTATTCCTTCACCCACATCCACTGGCCCGGCTCGAACAGGTTCGTGTACTGGTTTCGCTCCGCTTGCTCCCGAGGGGTCAGCGTGCGGACATCGGGGAATGTATGCCCCTTCCGGATCATATGAATATCCGAACTGGAAGTCTTGGTGTATCCCTGCCAGATCCCCGTTTCAGGGCACAGCATCCCAGTACACAGATTCATCAACCCGTATTTGTGGCGCTTTGCTTGTTGCTCTTCCAAGCGGCGCTGTTCGCGTTCTTGTGGCGTCAAAATCTCGTATGTGCGGCGTATCTCGACTATCCACAGTCGCTGCGGAAATGATCCATCCACCGGATTGATGTAACCAAGATCGACATCGATCGGAAATTTACTGCCTGGAATATCTTTTGAGCGGTAGCGAAAGGACTGCAAATTGGGGGCGTCGGGAGTGCGTCCCATTATTTCATTCCCATATTCACGATTCCCATCCCCGTCAACCCAATAGTCCTCTAGTTGGAGGAGCGATTTGATTTCCGTATCAGGCAGATTGGCAACCTTTGCGTCGAGGACAATTCTTACTCCAGCCGGAACAATTTTCACCTTATCGCGATCGTCACCGTAATCCTCCGGATCGTCGCCAGTGGAAAACTCAATCTTCGTACCCCGTAGTACACGATTTTTGTATTTATAAAGAAACCCTTTTGCCGGAGGGTGCGTCCACGTTGTGTAATTTTTTCCGAAGACAATATGTTCAGGATCGTATGGCGCGTCATCGCGTAGGATTGCCATTGCTGTTTTAAGGATGGTGCGCAGCATAACGCGCTGCTCTTCGTCGGTCGTCTGCATTTCAAACCCCTCCCCCAATGGCGTTATGTGAAGCATCGTATCCTCCTGTGCATGTACCGGGGTTACGCACGAAAGCACGATCAGGGCGGTCCCAATAGGCTTGCACCGCCTCCGCACACGCATAAGCATCTTCTTCATGTAACTGGCTCCGGTATCCAACTTCGAATCTCGCCATCTTGGCCGCCGTTTCTGGCGACACCCTCAACAGCTTGCACACCTCGGCCTGTGCAATTGGCACGTCGGGCTTCACATAGGCTCCGCCCGGTTGATTTTGTATGTACGAAATCATCCAGTAATAGTGAAATATCAACATGCGATGCAGCCCCGCCATCACACGCGCGTCATCTGGGATAATGGCTTTTTGGGCTGCGCTGAAGACGTCCTTGCGCGTGCTGTCCTTGTAAACTTTTGTTGCATGGGAAAACATTGCGTAATCGGCTGGATGTTGCCTAAATAGCGCCACCATCCAGAACGCCTGCTGGCAGTGTCGTGCTTCGTGATAAAGCATGTCCGCGAACGCCTTCAGCGTTCCATCCAAGGCAGTTGCATTGTTCGATGATGCATCGATCTTCGCAATTTCTTTCTCTTGGATAACTATTGCCCAGTACCTAGCGATAAATGACGCACTGACATCCGGACGCATGTTGTATTTGGCAGCCCCTTCCGTTGCGTTAACAATATCGATCTTGGGAGTCACGCCATTTGACTTCATCGGGTCACTTGAAGAACCTCTTGGCAATCCAAACGGCCCCGCCGCAAGAGCGGTATTCAATACATTGCCAACCGCAAGCGCGATACTTTCCTTTGCCTCGTCCGATATCTCGCGGCTCAATGCATTGACCTTGCCCCACTCGATCCCGGTGAGCGCCTTCTTGATCGCGGCTGTATAGGTCTTCGTCACCGGATACTCAACATCCCGGCGTATCGGCATGTCCGCACGCGCATCGCCCTGTTTAGCCCCGTCGATGAAGTGATGGAAGCGCAATCCGAAGTTGAGCGGGTCGCAGCTCGCGAACGCGGCCGGCTGACTCTCGGACGTAGCCCCCTGTTCCGGGGTGCTGACCTTCTTGCCCTTGATCGTTGTGGTGCGTTTGTCGGCGTTCGGCGCTTGGGCGGTGTAGGGCGTCGTGTTGTCGCGCACGATGGCGGCCCGGTTCACCGCAATCACCTTGTCCGGGTCGCTCGCCGCCAGCAGTTCCACCGTGCCGAACGCGATGTCGTGGCTCGTCACCACGTCCGTTTCGCCCAGTTCGTTGCTCACCCCCTCTATCACGCGGCCGTTGTCGAGCGTGACCCGGTACGGCTGGTTCGGCAGGGCAAACCCGCTGTCGTGCTCCAACAGCACAAAGTGCACGGCATACTGCCCCGGATTGTGGGGCGTGACCGGCAGCCGCATCAGTCGCACCCGCGCTTCGTCTGTCTGATGACTGCCTGCAAAGATCGTGTGCTCACCCGCTGTTCGCACCACATAGCCCTGATCGCTAATGCGCACTTCCGTACTACCGGCATGTAGCACGATTTCCTTCGCGGCGTGCAGATGGATACTGTCGGTCGTGCTCGTGATCTGGATTGCCTTTTTAGCGGTCACGTCGACACCATCGGTCTGCGCCTCGACGCGCACTTTCCCCGCGGCGGCAACGAGTGCCATGCCTGCCTTGTGCACAAACAGCGAGAACGCATTCGACACGCTCGCGAACAGCGAGCGCCCTACCGCAATTCCGACATGCCGGCCGCTCGTGACCGCCACGTCCTCGTTGCTCGCGATATGGGCGCTACGCCCGGCCGCCAGACTGATACCCGCCGGCCCCGCAAACACGATGTCGGCCTCCGTCAGTTCCGGGAAATCGTCCGGGCCGGCGGGCGTGTTGCCCCCGATCGCCTCGTTGCGCGCCTTGAGCGCAGAGGTCACGACGCTCTGGTCTGCGCCATGCTGTTGCGCGTCGTGCTGTTGCGCCAAATCCGTGAGGCTTTCCTGTAGCTTGCGCGCCTGCGTCAGCCGACCCACTGCCTCCTTGACGTCCTTCGCGTGACCGGGGCCGCCCGGTTGACCGTCCGTCGACACGAGCAAACCTTTCAAAGCCCGGACAACGCCCCAGTCGTCGGTACGAAGATCGAAGCCTTTGCCGCGCGCGTCGGCACGGCCCTTCTTTCGGGTAATACGCCGGATATTGCCGAGACTCAGTTGCGACGTGCCCGCGTCGCTGGCTATCTGCGTCTGGATTTGCTCCCGCGTATCGTCGATTGCTACGTGGCCGGATGCGGTGCCGTGGAATTCCTTGCCGCGCAGTACCGACAGCGCATGATTGTGCGGCAGGTCCAACGCAGGCTGGCGGAACGCGTTGACGGCACTGCCGATAATCACCGGTAAATCCGGATCACCGTAGTAGTGCGACACAGCGACCTCATGACCGATACGCGGCAGGAACGTCGCGCCCATGTCCACACCTTGCCACGGCGACAGCACGCGCAGCCAGATACCCGAATGCTCGTCGTGCCGGCCCTGCCGATCCCATTGAAACTGAACCTTGACCCGGCCGTATTGGTCCGTCCAGACTTCCTGTTCGGCGGGGCCGACGACGATGGCTTTCTCCGGCCCGCTCAGGACGGGCTTGCGGACGCTACGCTCCAGCCGGAACGGTTCGTTTGTCGGCAACAGTTCGAATTGCGCGTCAACGCGATAGGTCCGGGTGCCGCTGGTCCGTCCCGCGACTTCCTCAATGTCGAGCGTGCACGCTACAACGAGGTATTCACGGTTCGCTGCCTGCTGCGGATAGCCGGTCAACGTAAAGGTGTAGCCGACCGTGAGGCCGCGCAGATTGCCTTGGCCGTTCGCACGCCGCCCCGCGCAGCGCTGCGCTTCAAGCTGCACGCGCGCGAAGTGCTGCGCCTCCCGTTCCGTATCGTTCGGCTGGCCCGTCAGCCCTTGCGCGCCCGCGAGCGGCTGACTGTAATCGCCCCAACCGTAAATCTCGCCGTCTGCGCTTGCGGTCGGGCGAGGGTCTTCCGCCGTGGCGGCCAGATTGGCGCGCGGGCGGGTGTAGTCGTAGTCTGTCACGACTACGCGCCCCGGCGTCAGTCGGCTGGTCACGGACAGCGCGCGAATGTGTTCCTCATCAATACGCTGACCATCGGGCGGCAGATAACGCAGCATCTCATAGGCCGCGCCGTGCGGATGATGGCCGCCCATCGAGTCGCACAAGACCAGACGGTGATGGCCATCATCGTGCTCGAACCACCACCAGATCCCCCATTCCTCCCAGAGGCGTTGCAGGAACGCCCAGTCCGATTCAAACGCCTGTCGCTGCACGTCACGTTTCGGATAGGTGCCCCGGAATGCACCCAGGCGTTTATCGACGGGGTAGGGATATTTCGCGAGCACCGCGTCGGTGACTTCAACGACTGTCATATCCTGAAACAGGCGACAATCCTGCGTCAGGGTTGCGCGATAGAGCCACGGCCGTAGTTCGAGTTCGTAGAGGATCGAATCTCGATCCCTACCCGCGAGCCGTGCTGCTTCGACAAGCCCGGTGATTTCGCGCGTTCCCGCGCCGATGTTGCGGAGCCCGGCGCTCCCGGCCAGCCCGGGAATGAAATGCCCTTTGCCTTCGATCTGGATCGACACCGTCACTTCAGTACCGACCATCTTGTCCAGATCGAGATCGGCCGTGCGACTCGGCGAAACCGCATAAGCGCCGTCGGTGCGCAGCGTGACGAGGTAGCGGCATTCATCAAGACGGCCGATGGTTTCGGTGCCTTGCAAGCGCACTGGCACGAATACTGGTAGCGCGTCCATCCCATAGGTCGGCAATGCCGCGCCCGTGATGGACAGCGTGTGAGCCTGAGTAAACATCGCCATTTACGCGGCCCCCGTTGTTCGCTGACCGATGACGGTCGCGCCGCAACCAGTCTTGTCGCCGTGATACCCCACACGTCGACCGTGATGCGTACGCGGGCCACTCGCCAGTAACGGAAAAATACCGCCGCATTTCGGACAACGCACGCCATGGCCGTCAAGCGCCACACCGATTCCGAGATGTTTCAGGTCATTCGCGCATTCGACGACTTCGCCGCCGTGGTCGGTTTGGTCACCCAGGCGAACCATTTCATGGCCTTGTGCATTCTTCATCAGCGATCTCGCATATCACGTGGATCGAGATTGATAACGTGAAAATGCAGCGTCGCCTATGGGATGAATACGATTTTTCCGACTTTGACTTTCGTTAGGGAAACCACTTTTCGACGTGACCTTTCTTATAGTTGAAACAACGGATGCTGGAACTCAGGCTGTCTGAACGTTCGTGAACCGCTGACGGCATCCGCTTGTGTTTCCACGCAAACTCATTGCACGCTGTCTGAGCTGTTCCCCCGCCAAGGACAAATCAATCGACCGTCCACTACGCAGGTTGTACGCGTCCGAATCGTCCCCGGTGCCCCTTCTTGACCGTGAGGCAGGTACGTGGCCCACCCATCATCAGCGGGAGTGATGACACTCCCCTTTTTTTGTGGATTTGACCGGGGCGGCGGTGCCGACAACACTAGCCCGCAGTGCCGCATGCGCTCTCCAGAGACGGCACGCGTTCGTCCCCCTTCAGAGTCCGCCATGTACCCGACCGACACCGTGCAATCCCCGAGCGCCGCCCGGCCGCTCGCCGACCGGCAACTGCGCCGGATCGTCATCGCCTCCGTCGCCGGCAACGCGATGGAATGGTATGACTTTTTCGTCTACGGCACGGCCGCCGCGCTCGTGTTCGGCCACGTGTTCTTTCCGCCCGGCGCGTCGCCGCTCGCCGGCAGCCTCGCCGCGTTCGCGGCGTTCGCGCTCGGCTTCGTCGCGCGGCCGCTCGGCGGGATCGTGTTCGGCCATGTCGGCGACCGCTACGGGCGCAAGGCGTCGCTCGTGTGGACGCTGCTGATCATGGGCGCGTCGACGTTCGCGATCGGCCTGCTGCCGACCTACGCACAGGTCGGGCTGTGGGCGCCCGCGGCGCTCGTCGTGCTGCGGCTGCTGCAGGGCGTCGCGTCCGGCGGCGAATGGGGCGGCGGCGTGCTGATGATCAGCGAGAACGCACCGCCCGAGCAGCGCGGCTACTACGCGGCGTGGAGCCAGCTCGGCGTGGGCGGCGGCTTCGTGCTGTCGTCAGCCGCGTTCCTCGCCGCGCAGGCGCTGCCGGACGATGCGTTTCGCACGTGGGGCTGGCGGCTGCCGTTCCTCGCGAGCATCGCGATCTTCGCGATCGGCATCTATATCCGCCGCCACCTGCCGGAAAGCCGCGACTACGAGCAGGCCGCCAAGCGCGGCGCGCATACCCATTTGCCGATCGTCGAGTGCATCCGTCGTCATCCGAAGGAAATCCTGCTCGCGATGGGGCTGCGCGTCGCCGAAAACGGCGGCGCGTACATCTTCCTCGCGTTCTCGCTCGTCTACGGCAAATACGTCGGCATCCCGAACGGTGTGATGCTGACCGGCGTGATGATCGCGATGATCGTCGAAATGGGCGCGATGCTCGCGTGGGGCCGCCTGTCCGACCGGATCGGCCGCAAGCCCGTGTACCTGATCGGCGCGCTGAGCCTCGTCGCGTGCGCGTTTCCGTTCTTCTGGCTGCTCGACACGCGCGCGACGCCGCTCGTGTGGCTCGCGCTGACGATCGGCACGGCGGTGAGCCACGGCGCGATGATCGGCACGCTGCCCGCGCTGGTCGGCGAGCTGTTCAGCACCGAAGTGCGCTACTCAGGCGTCGCGCTCGGCCATGAAGTCGCATCGATCTTCGCCGGCGGAATGTCGCCGCTGATCGCGACCGCGCTGCTCGCGCGCTATCACGCGTCGTGGCCCGTATCGCTGTTCCTCATTGCGCTCGGCCTCGTGACCGTCGCGACGCTGTGCGTGATGCGCGAGACGCGCGGTACGCCCGGTGCCGGTATGCCCGCAGCCGGTACGCCCGCAGCCGGTATGCCCGCCGCCAGCACGCGCGGCGACGCGGCATGACCGCGCGGCCGCGCGCCGTGCGACGCTCAGGCCCCGGAATCGCGCCGTGCGGCATCGAACGCGGGCGCGAGCCCGAGGTGGTCGAGCAGGCGCGCGAACTCGCCGAGCCGTTGCTGCATGTAAGCCGGCACATCGACCTGCGCATAGTCGTGGAACCCGGTACCTGTGCGCACGCCGTCGCGCCCGGCCTCCATGTTGCGCACGACGCTCGCGGCCGGCGCGAAGCGCGGACCGATCTCGCCGGCGAGATACGTCGACGCGTAGTACAGGATGTCGCAGCCGCCCCAGTCGATGAACTCGAGCAGCCCGAGCACCGCGAAGCGCGGGCCGAAGCCGGTGCGGATCGCCGTGTCGATGTCCGCGGCGCTCGCGACGCCCTCCTCGACCATCCGCGCGGCCTCGTTCATCGCGAGCGCCTGGATTCGCGGCACGATGTAGCCGGGCGCCGGCCCGCAGATCACCGGCTTCTTGCCGACGCGCTCGAGCAGCGCGGCGAGCGCATCGACAATCGACTGATCCGTCACGTCGCTGCGGCTGATCTCGACGAGCGGCATCAGCAGCGCCGGGTTCAGCCAGTGCGCGTTCAGCATCCGCTCCGGGTGCGCGACATGGCGCTGCAACGTGGTGACGACGAACGTCGACGTCGTCGACGCGATGGTTGCACGCGCACCGACATGTTCTCCGATCCAGCGCAGCGCGTCAGCCTTCGCGTCGAGCACTTCCGGCAGCGCTTCGAACACGATTCCGGCGTCGCGCACCGCGTGCGCCGCGCCGTCGCGGTGAACCAGCGCGATGCGCGCGACGACGGCGTCGGCCTGCGCGCGATCGATGCGGCCGAGCGCGACCTGCGCATGCAGCGGCCGCAGGATCTCGCCGCGCGTGCGCTCCTCGAATGCACGCCACCCTTGCGCGTCGCGCGGCTTGAAGTCGATCAGCATCACGTCGAGGCCCGCGAATGCGAACACGAGCGCGATCCCCTGCCCCATGCGTCCCGCGCCGAGCACGTGCACGCGCGTCACGTCGAGGGCGGCCGTCATGCGGCGTACCCCGCATCGAGCAGCGCGCGCAGCGCGTCGCGCGACAGCGCGGCAAGACCCAAACCATCGAGCGTGCGCCCTTGCGCATACAGGTCGCGGCCGGTGACGGCCGACGCGACGCTCAGCAGCCCCTGCGCAACGGGCGTCGGCACGTTGGCCCAGCGCCCACACGACACGATGAAGGACAGCCCGAGCCGGGTGTCCTCGAGCATGTAGCGATGCGTGCGCAAATCGATCTTCTCGCGCCAGTCGCCGCTGTCGGTCAGCTTGCCGTGCGCGCCGCGCCCGTACATCCATTCGTCGCCGTCGGTCGCGTAGTGGTCCGCGAGCGGGAAATGCGGCGCGCGGTAGCCGAGCGCCTCGCGCACGGCGATGCGTTCGGCGTCGAGCGCGTTCGTCACGCGGCGGATCGACGGTTGCGTGCCCTCGTTGTGGATGTCCCACGCATCGAAGTGTTCGAGCGGCCCGGCGTTCATCAGGATCAGCGGCGGATGGATCACCGGGCCCGCGTTCATCAGCGCGCCGGACAGCGCGTCCTCGACCGGCTCGACCGACGGATAGCCGACGCGCAGCACGTCGAACGCCCAGCCGGCCGCGTTCGCGGGAAACACGCCGGTCGGCAGGCGCGTCGCGTATGCACTGATCACGACCGCGTTGTCGCCGTGCTTGCGCACCAGGTACGGCAACGTGCCCGTCTCGGCGTACGCGACGCGCGCACGGTTGCCGGCATCGGCCGCCGCGCGTGCGAACACGAAGCTGCCGAACGTGCCGGGCGGCAGGAACACGACCTGGCCGTCCTCGAGCAGCGGTGCGACCTGCGCGGCCAGCGCGTCGTGCGACACGGCCGGCAGCGGCACCACGACGAGCGGCGCGCCGCGCAGCGCGGCCGCGAGATCGTCGGTCAGCCGGATCGCGCCGGGCGCATCGCCGAGCGGCACCGCGCGCTCGCCGCGATAGTCGGTCACGTGCAACGCGCCGAGCTCGCGCAGCCGCGCATGCGGTTCGCGGTCGCGCCGCCACCACGTCACGTCGTGGCCCTTCTCGAACAGGTCGATCGCGGCCGCATGGCAGCCGTGGCCGCCGCCCAGTACACATACCTTCATCGTTTTCTCCCGGTGAGTGAGTGTTGCCGAGACTACGCGGCGGCGCGCAGCGCGTCGCTTCAAAACACGCAACGGCACGCCCGTTCGCGCAACGCAATCGCGGCGACGCGCATGACGCCGCACCCACGCATCCGACACGAGGCCACCGCATGGACATCGCCCTCTCCCGACATGCGCCGAACCGGCTCGGCACGCTGCATGCGCCCGACGAAGTCGAACGCGCGGTCGCGCACCGGCTCGGGCCGCACCGGATGGCCGCGCACGGCCGCGATCCGTTTCATGCGGAGCTGTACGAGGTGCCGCTGCATCATGGCGCGCTGCTCGAACTCTGCTACGGCCGCGAAACGCGCATCGATTTCGGCGACGATGCCGATCACTTCCTGTTCCGGCTGACGCTGTCGGGCGCGTGCGAGCTGCGGGCCGGCCAGCGGGTCGCGCGTGCGGGCCCGGGCGAGCTGACCGTGTCGTCGCCGGCGCTCGCGAGCCGCCTGAGCACGAGCCCGGATTGCCGCAACCTGGTGCTGCGGCTGGAGCGCGGCGCACTCGAGCGCAAGCTGCAGGACATGCTGCACGCGACGCTCACGCGGCCGCTGCAGTTCGAGCTCGCCGCGGGCGGCAACGGCGCGGGGGCCGCGCTCGTGCCGTCGACGTTCGAGTATCTGTGCCGGCTCGGCGCGCAGCCGGGCATCGGCACATCGGCGACGACGTTCGGCGCCGATCTCACCGCGTGGCTGATGTCGCTGCTCCTCACGCATCTGCCGCATTCGTACAGCGCCCCGTTGACGCGCGGCACGCCGCCGCTGCCGGCGCACGTGCGCCGCGCATGCGACCACGTCGACGCGCATCTCGGCGAACCGCTCGCGCTCGCCGCGCTGGCGGCCGTCGCGGGCGTCGCGCCGCGCACGCTGCAGCATGCGTTTCGCGCGTTCCTGAACACCACGCCGGCCGCCTACGTGCGCGAGCGTCGGCTTGCCGCGGTGCACGCCGCGCTGCAACGCGGCGACGCGCGCAGCGTGACCGACGTGCTGATCGCGCACGGCATTCATGGCTTCGGCCATTTCGCGAAGGCCTATGCGCGGCGTTACGGCCACGCGCCTTCCGTCACCGCGAGGCAAGCACCATGACGCACTCCGCCACTAGCCGGGCGCCGGCCTCGGCCCGCGCCGAACCTTCACCGCACGACGGCGACTCGCCCGACGGCCTGCGCGTGCAGGATCTCGATCTCAACTTGCTGAAGACGTTTCGTGCGGTGTACGAGGAGCGGCACGTCGGCCGCGCGGCACTGCGGCTCGGCGTCACGCAGCCGTCGGTCAGCTACGCGCTCGGCCGCTTGCGGCTGATGTTCCGCGACGCGCTGTTCGTGCGCACCGGCACCGGCGTCGAGCCGACGCCGCGCGCGCAGCGGCTCGCGATCTCGGTCGACAAGGCGCTCGCGATCCTGCAGGACGTGCTCGACGAAGGCTCTCGGTTCACGCCGGACAGCACGCAGCGCGTGTTCCGGCTGCACATGAGCGATTTCGCGGCGAGCGCCTTCCTGCCGACGCTGCTCGCGGCCTTCGACCGGCGCGCACCGGGCGCGGTGATCGAGACGCTGCACGTCGACGAATGCCAGCTCAACGTCGCGCTCGAATCGGGCCGCATCGATTTCGCGCTCGGGCATTTCGCGGATGCGTCGAGCCATTTCCAGCGCGCGGCGCTCCTGCACGAGCGCTGCGTGTTGCTGATGCCGCGCCGCACCGCGCAACGCGTCGCGCTGCCCGACGATTTCGTGCTCGACGGCAACGCGCCGGACACGCTGCGCTTCGTCGCCGTGACATCGCATCCGCAGTCGATGCAATTGCTCGAGCGGCACGGACTGATGCCGCGCGTACGGGCCGCGCTGCCCGACTTCATGGTGGTGCCGGCGCTGCTCGAACACGGCGATTACGCGCTGATCCTGCCGGAGACCGTCGCGATCACGTTCGCCGCGCGTCAGCCGTGCACGCTGTACGAGATCGCCGGGGCCGGCGAATGGGCCGTCAACGCGTACTGGCACCGGCGCTTCGATGCAGACCCGGGCCATCGCTGGCTGCGTGCGCTGCTGCTGGAGTTGTTCGATATCGGCCGGCAGCCGCCGTTCGACGCATGGCTCGCGCCGCACCCGCCCGCCTGCGCGTAGCGGCGCAGGCGGCCAGCGGCAACGCTCGGCGCTCAGAACGACGTGAGGATGCCCGCGACGATCGAGCTGGCGGTCGCGCCGGGTTTCGCGACCGCGACGCCGCCGCCCGCCGCGCCGTTCACGACGAAGCGCGCATGCGCGCCGTTGCGCACCATCGCCGCGCCCGTGTACAGCACCGTGCGCTTCGACAGCGGATAGTCGAAGCGGATGCCGTACGAATCGGCGTTGCCGTCGCTGTCCGCGACCTTCCGGTAGTGGCCGATGCTCAGCAGCAGCGACGCGCGGCCGATCGGCACCGTCGCGCTGAGCTCCATCGTGTCGCTGTGCGGATACGCACTCTGGCTGTCGATCGCGGCCCCGACGTCGGGGCCGCCGCGATGGCGCATGTACAGCGCGGCGATCTTCACGACGCTGAAGTCGTACGAGATCGCGCCGAGCGTGTAGTTGCCGTTCGCGGCCGTGCTCGTGGCACCGAGCGCGGATGCGGCGACCGGGCTGAACTTCTGCTGCATGTAGTCGACGTCGACCGACAATCCGCCGCGCGCGTAGTTGAGGCCCGCGCCGTACGTATCGCCGAGCGTCGCCGGCTGGCCGGTCGCGCCGTTGGTGCCGCGCGCGGCCATCGCGCGGA
Source organism: Burkholderia ambifaria AMMD (assembly GCF_000203915.1). Classification (NCBI taxonomy): domain Bacteria; kingdom Pseudomonadati; phylum Pseudomonadota; class Betaproteobacteria; order Burkholderiales; family Burkholderiaceae; genus Burkholderia; species Burkholderia ambifaria. The sequence continues at coordinate 2,401,653 of NC_008391.1, read as the reverse complement.
GCAGGAAGCCGGCGTAGCGCGGCGACGTGTAGCGCATCGAGTTGCGCACGCGCAGGAACGCGGGCCCGACGAAGTTGTTCGTCGCGTTGCCCCACGCGAGGCCTGCGCCGAGACCGGGCAGGCTGTACGTGACGAGCGTGGTGTGCAGGATCGTGTAGAGCTCGCCGAACTGCACGCCGCCGAACGGCCCGGTAATGCCGACCCACGCCTCGCGGCCGAACAGCGCGCTGCTGTTCGACAGCGCGCCGCTCGCCGCGTTGAAGCCGTCCTCGAGCTTGAAGATCGCCGCGTAGCCGCCGCCGAGATCCTCGACGCCCTTCAACCCCCACTGCGACGCCCACAGGTTGCCGCTGCCCATGCGCGTCACGTGGTTCGGCCCGGCGTTCGCGTATTCGATCGCGGTGTCGATGCGGCCGTAGAGCGTCACGCTCGATTGCGCGAGGGCCGGCAGCGACGCGCACGCCAGGAGCGCGGCAACCAGCGTGGCACGCGGTACGGCAAGCTGGTCGGCCCGCCCGTTCGGATGGTTCATCTTCGTCGTCCCGTAGTCATTCCGGCGCCGGTCGGCGTCGCGCCGCTCGATGTGAAACGCGTTCGCGATCTCGTGCGAACACTGCCGATCAAAACCGGGCCGAGTCTAGGAACGACAATTTCGGACGTCGACGCAATCCGCTCTATAACGCTTATAGATGCGCCGCATGATGCGCGCGCGCCCCGCCGCACGCGCGCTGCGCGCCGCCCCGCACCCACGGCCTCGGTGTTTTCTTTATCCGGGTCGGTAAAGGTCCGTGTGGCGCGGCTGTCACTCCGGCTATGGCGGCCGAATTTGGCCGACTACGCTGCGTCTCCGACACGTGTCACCCGCACGCTTTCGCGCCGCGACGGCGCCCGGCCCGCGAGGCCGGCGCCGCGTCTTTCCACCGCCCGCTCCTGGAGAATCCGCATGTCCGCACCTACGGCCCGCGCTGCCGACGGCAAGCGCTATACGTACGAATGGTATGTCGTCGTCGTCTGCATGCTCGCGTACGTCTTTTCGTTCGTCGACCGCCAGGTGCTCGTCCTGATGATCGAACCGATCAAGCGCGACCTGCACCTGACCGACACGCAGTTCAGCCTGCTCAACGGCTTCGCGTTCTCGCTGTTCTACGCGGTGATGGGGCTGCCCGTCGCGTATCTCGCCGACCGCTACGCGCGCCCGCGCATCATCGCGCTCGGCATCGCGCTGTGGAGCGTCGCGACCGCCGCGTGCGGGCTCAGCCAGCATTTCGTGCAGATGTTCGTCGCACGCATGGGGGTCGGCGTCGGCGAGGCCGCGCTGTCGCCCGGCGCGTATTCGATGCTCGCCGACTACTTCCCGAAGGAGAAGCTCGGCCGCGCGATCGCCGTGTATTCGCTCGGCTCGTTCATCGGCGGCGGCGTCGCGTTCCTGATCGGCGGCTACGTGATCGCGCTGCTCAAGCATGCGAGCGCGTTCACGCTGCCGCTCGTCGGGCAGGTGCACGCGTGGCAGGTCACGTTCCTGATCGTCGGGCTGCCGGGGATTCTCGTCGCGCTGCTGTTCGCCGCGACCGTGCGCGACCCGCAGCGCAAGGGGCTCGCGCAGGATCGCTCGGGCGCCGTGCGGCGCGTGTCGATGCGCGATTCGCTGCGCTTCGTCGGCACGCATCGCGCGACCTTCACGTGCCACTACCTCGGCTTCTCGTTCTACGCGATGACGCTGTACTGCCTGCTGAGCTGGACGCCCGCGTTCTATATCCGCCACTTCGGGATGACGGCCGTCGAAGCCGGCTACACGCTCGGCATCGTGCTGCTGGTCGCGAACACGGCCGGCGTGTTCTGCGGCGGCTGGCTCAACGACTGGCTGCTGCGCCGCGGACGCAGTGATGCGCCGATGCGTGCGGGCGCGATCGGCGCCGCGTGCATGGTCATTCCCGAGACGCTGTTCACGCAGCTCGACAGCCTGCCGGCGTCGCTCGCGATGCTCGTCGTCGCGATGTTCTTCGCGTCGTTCCCGATGCCGACGTCGACCGCCGCGATGCAGACGCTCGCGCCGAACCAGATGCGCGCGCAGATCTCAGCGCTGTTCCTGCTCGTGTCGAACCTGATCGCGCTCGGCATCGGCACGACCGTCGTCGCGCTGTTCACCGATCGCGTGTTCGGCGCGCCGGCGGCGGTCGGCCATTCGATGTCGATCGTCAACGTCGTCGCCGCCACGCTCGCCGCGCTGCTGCTCGCGGCCGGGTGCCGGCAGTACCGCCGCAGTCTCGAACGCGAGCGTGGCCATGCGGCCGCGTCGGCCAGCGTGGCCATCGACGGCGGCAACGCGGTCGCCGCACGCTGAGCGCGTGGCGATCGGGTCGCGGATCAATTATCCATCCCACTGATTCCGGCATCGCTTTTTTATCGATTTGATTTATGCGATGCCCATCCCTATTCTCGGCTGCATGACGGCGCGGTATCCGCCGCGCCGGTTTCTTCCTACCCCACGGAACACCCATGCAAGCGAACCGCCACCAGGTCCGGATCGATGCGCTGATCGACGCGGCGCAGGACATCCGCTGTTTCCGGGTCTCGCGTGTCGACGGCCAGCCGTTCGACGCGTACGAGCCGGGCGCCCATATCGACGTCACTGCGCCGTCCGGCGTCACGCGGCAGTATTCGCTGTGCGGCCGCCCCGACGAGCGCGGCAGCTATCTGTTCGCGGTGAAGAAGGAAGCGCGCTCGCGCGGCGGCTCGCGCTCGCTGCACGACGACGTGTGCGTCGGCGCCGAGCTGTCGATCGGCGCGCCGCGCAACCTGTTTCGTCTGACGGACGACGCAAGCGAACATGTGCTGATCGCGGCCGGGATCGGCATCACGCCGCTGCTGTCGATGGCGTATGCACTCGAGCAGCGCGGCGCGCGCTACCGGTTGCACTACTTCGCGCGCAGCCGGGAACACGCGGCCTTCGTCGACGAACTGTCGGCCGACCCGTTCGCCACGCACGTGACATTCCACTACGGCATCGAGCCCGATGCGCTGGCGGCCGAGCTCGGCCGCTGCGTCGAAGCGATCGATGCGCGCGCCCATGTGTACACGTGCGGCCCCGGCCCGTTCATGGATGCGGTCGTCGCGGCGGCGGCCACGCGGATTCCCGAGGATGCGATTCATCTCGAACGCTTCGCGGCGGAACCGGCCGCGGCCGATGCCGCCACGGATGCCGCGCCGGCCGAAGGCTTCGAAGTGCGGCTGCAGCGCAGCGGGCAATCGGTGCGCGTCGCGCCCGACACGTCGATCGTCGACGCGCTCGCGCGCATCGGCATCGAGGTCGACACGTCATGCGGCGAAGGCGTGTGCGGCACCTGCATGGTGCCGGTGCTCGACGGTGAGCCCGATCATCGCGACCACTGCCTCAGCAAGGCCGAGCGCGCGAGCAACACGGTGATCTGCTGCTGCGTGTCGCGTGCGCGCTCGGCGGTGCTCGTCCTCGATCTTTGATGCGATAACGCGACGATGCGCGGCTGCATCGCAACGGCCGCCCCCCCGCGCTCACGCCTCGTCGAAATGCTCGACGATCTCCGCAAGCAGCGCGCGCATCCACGCGATGCCCTCGTCCTCGTGAAAGTGCTCGTGCCAGTGCATCGTGACCGGCGCGGGCGGCAACGTCACCGGCAGGTCGTACAGCCGGAACGCGTTGCCGCGGTTCAGGATCCGCGCGAGCCGCCTCGGCAGCGTCGCATAGAGATCGGTGACCGACAGCACGCTCGGCAGCGCGACGAAGTGCGGCACTTCGAGCGCGATGTTGCGGCCCACGCCCTGCGCGCGCAATGCGTCGTCGAGCGCGTGGTGGCTGTGCTCGACCGATTTCACGTTGACGTGCGCGGCGCGCACGAACTGCTCGAGGCTCAGCGCCGCGCCGGCCGGCAACCCGCGCCGGCGGCCCGTCATGCACACGTAGGTTTCCTCGAACAGCACCTGGTGGCGCGTGCGCGGCATCAGCTCCGGCAGGTTGCCGATCGCGAAGTCCAGCCGGCTCGCGCGCAGCGCCTCCTCGATCTCCTCCACCGGCAGCGGCTGCACGCTCAGCGTCACGCGCGGCGCGCGCTCGCGCAGCGCCTGGCAGATCGCCGGCAGGTACGCCATCTCGCCCGCGTCCGACAGCGACAGCCGGAACGTGCGCGTGCTCGATGCCGGATCGAAACGCTCCGCATAGCGCAGCGCGGCGCGCACCATGTCGAGCGCCTTGCCGACGATCCCCGCGAGTTCGAGCGCGACCGGCGTGGGCTGCATCCCCGCGCGCGTGCGCACGAACAGCGGATCGTCGAACAGCGTGCGCAGCCGCCCGAGCGAATAGCTGACGGCCGGCTGCGACAATGCGAGCCGCTCGCCGGCCTTGGTCAGGCTGCGCTCCTCGACGATCGCCTGGAACACCCGCAACAGGTTCAGATCGAGGTGATCGACCGATGTCATCGTGACCTCCATCATTTGCCGTATTTATTTGATCAGCAATTTTAGATCAATTTGACGGATATGTAGCAGAAGCCGAGACTGGTCTCCCGACGCTGCGCACAGCGCGGCCCGACTTCGCGACTCTTTCCCCACGACGACGATGAGCGACATTCCCTACCAGACGATCGACACCCGCGCGTTGCACCGCTTCGCGCAACCCGACCGCATCGCGCCCGCGATGTATCACGACCCCGCGCTGTTCGAGGCCGAGCTCGACCGCATCTTCTACCGCACCTGGATCTGGGTCGCGCACGACAGCGAATTGCCGAACCCGGGCGACTTCATCACGACGACGATCGGGCGCCAGCCGGTGATCGTCGTGCGCGACAAGACCGGCGAAATCAACGTGCTGCAGAACCGCTGCCGCCATCGCGGCGCGACCGTGTGCGAATCGCACAAGGGCAACGCGAAGGGCTTCACGTGCCCGTATCACAGCTGGTCGTACGCGCTCGACGGCACGCTGCGCGCGCTGCCGTACGGCGACGGCTACGAAGGCGTATGCGAGAAAGGCGACCTGCCGCTCGTGAAGCTGCGCGTCGGCGTGTATCAAGGGCTGATCTTCGCGAGCTTCAACGACGACATCGAACCGCTCGAGGATTTCCTCGGCGGCGCGAAGCCGTGGATCGACCTGTTCATGAAGCAGGGCGCCGGCTACCCGATCAAGGCGAACGGCGAGCACAAGTTCAAATTCAAGGGCAACTGGAAGATCCAGCTGGAGAACACGACGGATCTCTATCACTTCCCGGTCGTGCACAAGTCGTGGATGAAGTCGATCGACGACGAGACGGCCGCCGCGATCACGAGCTTCATGACGAGCGAGCACGCGTTCTGTCGCGCGCTCGGCAACGGCCACAGCCTCGCGGTGCTGATGCCCGAGCTGATCGATCTCGACGAAGACGACGGCGCGCCGCTGCCCGAGCGCTTCGCGCCGCTCGCGGCGACGCTCGCCGAGCGCCACGCGCCCGATGAAGTGCGCCGCATCGTGCGCTCGCTGCTGGGCGTCGGCTTCAACCTGAACCTGTTTCCGAACCTCGCGCTGTCGATGGCGTTCTTCCGCGTGCTGCGGCCGATCTCCGCGAACGAAACCGAGATCCGCCACGTCGCGCTCGCGATGGACGGCGGCCCCGACGAAGCGAACCGCGAGCGGCTGCGCATCCACGAGCACTTTCAGGGCCCGTTCGGCTTCGGCAGCCCCGACGACGCGGAAGCGTGGGAGCGCGTGCAGCGCGGCGCGCATGCGGGCCCCGACGTGCCGATCCTCGTGAACCGCGGGCTGAACCGCGAGACGACCGCCGCGAACGGCGAAAAGACCGCGCATGCGACCGACGAGACCGGGATGCGCGAGGCCTACCAGCAATGGCGCAAGTTGATGGAGCAAGCATGATGGACGACCGCAACGCCCTTTTTTCGCAGCAGACCTTCGCCCGCGCGGTCGAATTCGTGTGGCGCGAAGCCGAGATGCTCGACCGCCGCGACTATCGCGCATGGCTCGACCTGTGGGATCCGGCCGGCCACTACGTGGTGCCGATCGATCCCGACGCCACCGATTTCGCGGCGACGCTGAACTACGTGTTCGACGACCAGGACATGCGCGAGAAGCGCGTGCAGCGGATGCTGTCCGGTTACTCGGCGTCGGCGACCGACGCGGCGCGCACGGTACGCACCGTGTCGCGCTTCACGCTGGAAAGCAGCAGCGCCGGCATCGTCGAGCTGAAATCCGCGCAGGTCGTCGTCGCGTACAAGCGCGGCGTCGCGACGCTGTTCGCGGCCGACGTCACGCATAAGCTGCACGTCGATGCCGAAGACGAGATGCGCATCGCCGAGAAGGTCGTGCGCCTGATCGACTCGACCGAAGCGCTCAGCGCGATCGGCTTCCTGCTGTAACGCGCGGCCGGTTCGCCGCCGCCTGCGCGATGGTGAGCCAGTCGCCTTCACCTGCAAGCGGCCACCGGTTCGCCATCGCCAGCGCAACGGTGAGCCGGTCACCTTCACCTGCAAACGGCCACCGGTTCGCCGCTGCAAGTGCAACGGTGAGCCGGTCACCTTCACCTTTCCCGACGACCATGCCCACACTCGAAGTATTCCTGCCGGCCGGCCACGACGACGCGCGCAAGGCCGAGCTGATCGCGCGACTGACCGGTGCGACCGTCGACGCGATCGGCGCACCGGTCGAATCGGTGCGCGTGCTGCTCACCGAATTGCCCGCGATCCATATCGGCCTCGGCGGGCGCACGGCCGCCGACGGCGCGCCGCCGTCGCTGCCGGTGATCGTCGCGATCCTGATCGCCGGGCGCACCGATGCGCAGAAACGCGCGCTGATCGCCGCGCTGTCGGACGCCGGCGCGAACGTGCTCGATGCGCCGTTGCAGGCGACGCGCGTGATCATCAAGGATATCCCGAACACCGACTTCGGGATCGGCGGCCAGACCGCGCGGGCATTGGGGCGCTGAATCGTGTGCCGCGCGTCGCAGCCCCGCCGTGGCGCACGTAAAGCACGTGAAGCATCGCGGCGGCTACGCCTGCGCGTCGGCAAACGGCAGCGTCACGCGGCAGTCGAGCCCGCCGCCTTCGGCCGGACTCGCGACGATGCGGCCGCCGTGGCGCGTGACGATGCTCTTGCACAGCGACAGCCCGATCCCGTTGCCGCCAGCCTTCGACGACGAGAAACCGTCGAACAGCCGGTCGTGCGCCCCTTCGGCGACACCGGGGCCGTTGTCGATCGCGCGCAGCTCCGCGTGCCCGCCGACGTTCGCGGTGCCGAGCATCAGCATGCGCGGCATGCGCTCGCAGCCGGCGAACGCCTCGATCGCGTTGAACGCGAGGTTGAGCACCACCTGCCCGATCAGCACACGCTCGCAGCGGATCGGCAGCGGCGCATCGGCCTGCACGATCGCGACCGTCACGCCCGCTTCCTTCGCCCGCAACTCGATGAAATACGCGACGTCGGCGAGGATCTCGCGCAGATCGGCGAGCGCGACAGCCGGCTCGCGCTTCACGATGAACTCGCGCACGCTCTTGATGATCAGCGCCGCATGCTCGGCCTGCCGGTCCGCGCTGCGCAGCCCCCAGATCGCATCGTCGACGGCGCCGCGCGCATTCAGCCGCCGCACCGCGCCCTCGATGAAATTGCGCACGGCCGCGAGCGGCTGGCTCAGCTCGTGCGCGATCACGCTCGCCATCTCGCCCATCGCGTTGTAGCGGCCCGCGTATTCGAGCATGCGCGCTTCCGCGCGCCGTGCGTCCTCGATCGCGACTTCGTCGCTCACGTCGCGAAACTGCACGAGCAGCCCGTCGAGATCGCCTTCGATCTCGACCTGCCGGCACAGGATGCGCAGCCAGCACGTCGAACCGTCGCGCCGCACTATCCGGTAGCGCTGCGGCTCGGACGGGCACGCCGACGGCGCATCGCGCAGTTGCGCGACGAGCCGGTCGCGGTCGGCCGCGCTGCAGTAGTCGAGCACCTCGCCGAGCGCTTCGTCCGGCGCGAGCCCGAGCACGCGCCGGCCCGACTCGCTGATGAACTGCACGCGGCCCTGTGGCGTGACGACCGCGATCCCTTCGTCGAGATCCTGCATGAACTCGCGCAGCCGCGCCTCATAGCGGCGCAGTTGCTGGCGCACCGCCTCTTCCGCACTGATGTCGCGGAACTGCACCATCACGACGTCGCGCCCGCGCAGCGGCACGTAGGTGGCGGTCGCCTCCGACAGCATGTCGACGCCGGTGCGGGACCGGTAGCACCACTCGTACACCTGCGGGCCGTCGACGAGCGCGCGATCCCACGCGCTCACGGCGATCTCGCGGCGGTATTTCGGTTCGGGACGCGTCATGTCCTGCGCCTTCAGCGGCAGCAGCTCCTCGACGGAAAAACCGAGCGCGATGCACGCGGCGCGGTTCGCCCACACGATCGCGCGGGTCTGCGCGTCGTGCAGCAGCACGCAGGTGGTCAATGCGTCGAGCAGCCGGTGGAAATCGTCTTCGTCGGGAAAACTCATGATCGGATTCGGATGAAGGCGCGCGGCGTCGCGCGGCCGGATGTCCAACATAGCACCGGCGTGCGCGGCCCGCATCTGAAGATTTCTTTAGTCCGGCACGGAGCGACACCAGTCACGCGGCCCTACGCACCAATTGCTGCGGGTTTTCGACGTTTCTAGACTAGGCCCATGCATCGTCTTGCCCCCGCAACCGAACCCCATCCCCAGGAGACCGCCATGCCCAACGCCGCCCTCGCCATCGACGCCGCGTCCCCCTCGCCGCACGCGGTCCGTGAAGCGGCCGCGCGGGTGTCGCCGCTCGACGCCGTGATCGAGACCGTCGCCGCGCGCCGCGACGAATTCGACCGCCTGTCGCACGTGCCGCGCGACGTGATCGCGCTGTTCAAGAAAGCCGGCATCTATCGCGCGGGCACGCCGCGCCGCTTCGGCGGCGACGCGCTCGCGCCGGGCGCGTTCCTCGACATGATCGAGCGGATCGCGACCGCCGACGGGTCGGCCGCGTGGGTCGCGAGCTTCGGCTCGGCCAACGTCTATCTCGCCGCGCTGCCGCTCGCCACGCAGGCCGAGCTGTACGCGAGCGGCCCCGACCAGGTGTTCGCGGGCGGGCTGTTCCCGGTGCAGCCGGCGCAGGCGGCCCCCGGCGGCTGGCGCGTGAACGGCACGTGGAAATTCGCGAGCGGCTGCAAGGGCGCCGACTGGCTCGGCGTCGGCATCGCGGTGCCCGGCGCGCAGGATGCCGCGCCGAACAAGCCGCGCACGGCCGTGTTCCGTGCCGCCGACGTCGAGATCGTCGAGAACTGGAGCGTGGTCGGCATGCAGGGCACCGGCAGCCACGACCTGCGCGTCGACGATCGCTTCGTGCCGGAAGCGTGGACCTTCGTGCGCGGCGGCGAGGCAACCGTCGACGAGCCGCTGTACCGCTATCCGACCGTCGCGTATGCGGCGCAGGTGCTCGCCGTGGTCAACCTCGGGCTGGCCCGCGCGGCGCTCGACGTCGCGAACCGGATGTCGGGCGGCCGCCAGACGACCACCGGCGCGCCGCGCCTCGCCGATCGCGCGTATTTCCGCATCGAACTCGCGAAGGCCGAAGCGCAGTTGCGCTCGGCGCGCGCGTTCTTCTACGACGCGACCGACTCGGTCTGGCAATCGATCCTCGCGGGGAACCCCGTCACACCCGAGCAGGTCAGCCTGCTGAGGCTCGCCGCCACGCACATCGCCCGCGAAGGCGCGAGCGTCGTCGAGCGCGCGTATCGCCTCGGCGGCACGGCCGCGATCTATCGCACGCATCCGCTGCAGCGCCTGCTGCGCGACGCGATGGTCGTCACGCAGCACGCGTTTCTCGGCGAAGGCAACTTCGACGGCGCGGGCGCGGTGTTCACCGGCGTCACGCCGTTTCCCGGCTATCTGTAATTCGCGTCGCTTCGCCGCGACGCCGCTCAACGCATTCTTCAGGAGAACCTGTCATGTCCGATTCGAATCCGCTGCCGCTGCGCGTGCTGTTCTGCTGCGGCGTGTCGCAAAACTTCTTCGACCTGCCGCGCGAGAAGATCGGCGAAGTGTGGCAAGCGTACGGCGCGATGCTCGCCGCCGTCGAGGCAATGCCCGGCGTGCGCGTGCTCGGCGTGATGGATGACGACCGCCTCGTCGTCGGTCAGGCCGACGGCGCGCCATGGACCTTCTACATCATGGCCGACGTCGCCGACTTCGACACGACGGTCGCGGTCTGCAACCTGTATCGCACGACGCCCGTCGGCGAATACAACCTGTGGCGCTACGGCAAGATCGAGGCGCGGGTCGGCCGCGCGCTGACCGTGCCGCCGGCCGCGCGCCCCGCGTCGTGAGGCGCGCGATGACCGGCTCCGATTCGGCCCGCTCGATCGACGTGCTTGAAGTGCTCGGAGCGCTTGAGCGGCGCGTGGCGACGCTCGACGCCGAACGCGCGGTGCGTGCGACGATCACGCGCTACATGGCGCTGTGCGACGTGCCCGAGGATGTCGGCGACGGCCCGGCGCTCGCCGCGCTGTTCACGGCCGATGCGGTGTGGGAAGGCATCGGCCCGCAGTACGCGCGCAAGTTCGGCCGCCTCGAAGGCACGGACGCGATCGTCGCGATGCTGCGCCGCTATCTGCCGCCCGAGCCGCATTTCGTGGCGAACCTGCACTTCCTGACGTCGGAGTCGATCGACGTCGGCGCCGATCTCGCGACCGCGCGCGGCCGCTGGATCATGCTGCAGGCGTCGCGCCACGTGGACGGCACGGCCGAGCTGATCGCCGCACGGCTGACCGTCGATTTCGCGCCGGCCGAGGGCGCCGCCGCGTGGCTGATCCGCCATTTCCGCACCGAGCGCGTGCTCGACGGCCCGTGGCCGCTCGCCGCCGCGCCGCGGTCCTGAACCCTTTCACTCCGCTCGCACGCCATCGCACCATGACAGGCTTCATCGACACCTTCACGCTGGGCGGCCCGGGCCCGACGATCGCGATCAAGGACACGATCGACATCGCCGGCCATCCGACCCGCGCGGCCAGCCGCGCGCTCGCCGACGCGCCGCCCGCCGCGCGGCACGCTGACGTAGTCGGCCTGCTGCTCGACGCCGGCTGGCAGATCGCCGGCAAGGCGAACATGCACGAGCTCGCGTTCGGCATGACCGGCATCAACGACTTCACCGGCACGCCGGTCAATCCGCAAGACCCGATGCGCATTCCGGGCGGCTCGTCGAGCGGCTCGGCGTCGCTCGTCGGGCTCGGCTTGGTCGACGCCGCGCTCGGCACCGACACCGGCGGCTCGATTCGCGGGCCGGCCGCCTGCTGCGGCGTGGCCGGGCTCAAGCCGACGTTCGGCCGCGTGTCGCGGCGCGGCGTCGCGCCCGCCGACACCACGCTCGATTGCGTCGGACCGTTCGCGCGCGACGTCGATACGCTCGCGGCCGTGACGGCCGCCATCGCACCGGGCTTCGACCGTGCGCGTGCGGCAGCGCCCGTTGCCGGCTGCACGATCGCGCGCGTGATCGTCGATGCCGACGCGGCCATCGTCGCCGCGCTCGACACGGCGCTGCGCGCGTCCGGCCTGCGCGTGCGCGAAGCCGTGCTCGACGAGCTGCCTGCCGCGTTCGCGGCCGGGCTCGCCGTCATCAACGCGGAAACGTCGCGCGCATTCGGTCATCTCGTCGCGACCGGCAAGCTCGGCGCCGATCTCGATGCGCGGCTGCGCACGGCCGCGACGACGACACCGGCCGCACTCGAGGAAGCCGAAGCCGTGCGCGCACGTTTCACCGCGCAGGTCGATGCCGCGCTCGAACATGCGGACGTGCTGGTGCTGCCGACGCTGCCCGCATTGCCGATCACGCTTCAGCAGGCACGCGACGGCGTGTCGGTGATTGCGATGTCGTCGCTGATCCGGCCGTTCAACCTGAGCGGTCACCCGGCGCTCAGCCTGCCGCTGCCGCTCGCGGGAACGCCGCTGAAGGCCGGCTTGCAGATCGTCGGACGCAAGGGCGCGGACGAACACGTGTGCGCCGTCGCCGCGCACTTCGAGGCGGCGCTCGCCGCATGAACCACGATGCGGGCGCCGCTTCGGCCACGCGCCCGCGAACCAGGGAATCACGCACCATGTCAGATCGAGTCGTCCTCGTCACCGGCGCCGCGCGCGGGCTCGGCGCCGTCATCGCCGAACGCTTTCACGCGGCCGGCTATCGCGTCGCGCTGGCCGACATCGCCGCCGACGCCATTCAAGCGCATGCGCGCGAACTCGACCCGAGCGGTGAACGCGCGATCGCGCTGCCGCTCGACGTCACGTCGAAGCACGACTTCGAAGCCGCGCGCGATGCGCTCGTCGCACGCTGGGGCACGATCGACGTGCTCGTCAACAATGCCGGCGCGTCGAAGGTCGTGCCCGCGATGGAGATCACGGCCGAGCAGTTCGATCAGGTGATCGACGTGAACCTGCGCAGCGTGCTGTTCGGTTGCCAGGTATTCGGCCAGTACTTCGCGACGCGCGGCGCGGGCCGCATCGTCAACATCGCGTCGCTCGCCGGGCAGAACGGCGGCTCGGCGACGGGCGCACACTACGCGGCCGCGAAGGGCGGCACGCTGACGCTGACCAAGGTATTCGCGCGCGATCTCGCCGCGCACGGCGTGACCGTCAACGCGATCTCGCCGGGCCCGCTCGACTTGCCGATCGTGTACGAGAGCGTCGCGCCGGAGAAGCTGCGGCAGGTGCTCGCGAGCCTGCCGGGCGGCAAGCTCGGCTCGGCCGGTTTCGTCGCGGATGCGGCGGTGCTGCTCGCGTCGGGCGACGCGCATTTCGCGAACGGCGCATGCTGGGACATCAACGGCGGGTTGTACATGCGGTGAGCGCTGAGCGTGGCGCGCTTCGGCGCGCATTCTCGCAGCTAGCTGCCAGCAGCTAGCGCGGCGTTTCGTTGTCGCCGCCCCACACGACCATCACGTCGCGCACGAGCGCGGCGATCGACGTCGCGCCGAGCTTCTCCTTGATGCTCGCGCGATGCACGTCGACGGTCTTCACGCTGATCGACAGGTCCGACGCGATCTGCTTGCTGCCCTTGCCGTCGACGACGCCGCGCAGGACTTCCTTCTCGCGCGCGGTCAGCGCATCGAGCCGCTGGCGCAGCTCGCGGTGATGCCGGTCGACCGCGTGCCGCTGCTGCGCGAGCCGCAGCGCGCGTTGCACGCGCTCGAGCATCTGCTGCGAGTTGTACGGCTTCTCGACGAAGTCGATCGCGCCGTTCTGCAGCGCGCGCACCGACATCGGAATGTCGCCGTGCCCGCTGACGAAGATCACCGGCAGCGTCGCGCCGCGCGCATTCAGCTCCGCCTGCACGTCGAACCCGCTTTTCTCCGGCATCCTCACGTCGAGCACCAGGCACGCAGGCAGGTTCACGTCGAAGCGCGCGAGAAAGTCGGCGGCATTCGCGAATCCTTCGGACGCGATGCCGACCGATTCGAGCAACCACGCAAGCGACGTCCGCATGCCGCTGTCGTCGTCGACGATGTATACGATCGGAGCGGGTGACGTCATCGGGGTGTCTCGCAAAATATCGGTATCGGTATCGCACGCGCCGCATGTCACGCAAGCGTCGTTCGTCGGGGGTATGCGGCACATCATAACGAGCCGAAAATGCGCTGAATACCCCTTCACGTGCCGCGCGAACGCCCGATCGCAGTTTTTTTCGCGCGCCGCGCCGCGCATCTAGGTAGAACCTTTAGACGCGTTGGCGGGAACGCCAGCTTCGGCATCAATCGTGCGAATGTTCGCCGGCTTTTTCGTGACGTACGCTTGGATCATCGTCGACGATCCGATGCCGCATCGATACCATGCACGATCGCCGCACTCATCCAATCAGGAGCGCCCATGTCCGCCACGACCGACACCCCGCAACCGGCGCGCGCCGAACCGACCGACGCGCAAAAGGCCTTCCGGCAAGCGATGGCCCACCTCGGCGCGGCCGTCAACGTGATCACCACCGCGGGGCCGCACGGCCGTTGCGGGATCACTGCGAGCGCCGTCTGTTCCGTCACCGATGCGCCGCCGACGCTGCTCGTGTGCCTGAACCGGTCGAGCGCGATGCACGCGATCTTCGAGCGCAATCGGCACGTGTGCATCAACGTGCTGCCGGCCGAGCACGAACTGCTCGCGCGGCATTTCGCGGGCCTCACCGAGCTGCCGATGGAGCGCCGCTTCGAGTTGCCGGTGTGGGATCGCGGCGAGCAGGACGTGCCCGTGCTGCGCGACGCGCTCGCGAGCCTGCAGGGGACGATCGCCGAGATGAAGGAAGTCGGCTCGCATTCGGTGATGTTCATCGAGGCGACGTCGATCCGCGTGCGCCACGACGGCGACAGCCTCATCTACTTCAGCCGCGCGTTTCATCGCGTGGCGCGCACGGCGTGCGTGCGGTGATCGGCGCGTGACGAGCGGTAACGCACGTTCGCAAGCCCGTCATTGATTGGCGTGAACAAACCCTAGGACGCCCGCAGCGCGCGCTGTCCGGCCGCGAGCGCCGCACCCGCGAACAGCATCAGCGCCGAATACACGAGCCCGCGCGCGAGCCCCGCGCTGTCCGACACCCAGCCGATCGCGACGGGGCCGGCGATCTGCCCGAACGCGAAGACCGTCGTGAACGCGCTGATGCCTTTCGCCCAGCCTTCCGGCGGCAGGTTGTGGCGCACGAACGCGGTGGTCGCCGCAACCGCCGACAGGAACGTCGCGCCGAACAGCACGCCCGACGCGAACGCGGCAGCCGGATGCACGAACAGCGCCGGCATCAGCGTCGCGACGCCGAGCAGCGCGTTGAGCACGGCCAGCGCCTGGCCGCCGCGCATCCGGTCGAGCAGCCCCGACCACAGCCGCGCCGACACGACGGTCGCCGCGCCGAGCGTCACGTAGAACGCGGACACGACCGTCCCGCTCATCCCCGCGCCGCGCAGCAGCGCGACGATGAACGTCATGTACCCGATATAGCCGACGCCGAACAGTGCGTAGCCCGCGAGCGCGAGTGCGAAGCGCGCCGGGTGCGCGGTGGCGGCCGGCGCGGTGCCGTCGCGCGGCACGGCCGGTGCCGCGTGCGCGCGCTCGATGCGGCGTGCCGCCGATACGGCTACAGCGGAGAACAGCACGCACGCGAACGCGAGCGCGAACCACGCGGGTTGCCAGCCATGCGCGCGTTGCACGAGCGTCGCCGGCACGAGCAGCGACGACGCAACGACGCCCCACCCCGTGCCGCCGTAATAGAGCCCGAGCAGGAGCCCCGCATCGCGCGGCGCCGCGGACGCGAGCCGCGCGGCCAGCACGCCGCCGCTGATGAAGATCAGCGCGCTGCCGACGCCCGTCGCGAGCCGCTCGACGAGCAGCGCGTTCATGTCGGACGTGAGCCCGCATGCGGCCATCAGCACCACGGTCAGCGCGCAGCCGGCCGCGAGCAGCGTGCCCGTGCGCCAGCGCCGCGACAGGAACGGGAAAATGAGCGCGCCGATCAGGTAGCCGGCCGCGTTCGCCGTGTTCAGCGCGCCGGCCTGCGCGAAAGTCCAGCCGAGATCGGCCTTCATCGGCGGCAACAGCAGTGCATACGAGAAGCGTGCGAGGCCGAGCGCGATCGCGCTGCCGAGCGACAGGCAGATCGCGAGCCGCCATGCGGCCATGCGGTCGGGTTCGGTGGCGCTCGCATCCGGCCGTGCTCGGCCGGCGTGCTCCGGTTGCGGTGCTGCGCGCATCGCGGTGTCTCCATCGTAGTTCGAGGCCGGTCGGGGCCTGGGTCCCGCAACGTCGACGCGGCTTTGACTGCCGTGGGCCGCCCGCCGTGGCGTCGTCGCTGCGGATTCCGTGTTGTGGCGGGCGCCGGTTCCGACTGCCGGACCCGGTGCGCCGCTCGACCGATGATACTTGACCGGCCGCGAGCGCTGCCTGCACCGTCAGCAGCGATACCGCACGTCGCCCGCAAACTAGCCCGTCAAGCCGCTCGGCAAGGCGCTGCTGGGTTGAAACCGGTAACGGCCCGGCGACGCATGCATCGTTAGCGAACGACAAAAAACGAAACGATCTGCGCAATTGGACTCCGGATTTAAAAAATCACGCGAATTGATTTATCGATCATGCCCCGATATTCAATAAAAAATCGCGGCCGTCGAAATTCGATTCATTCGCGTCGATCGCACGAAGTTCAGCGAACTCGCTTGTTTAGCACGCTTTGGCTAAAAACCTTGCAACGCATTGCATTCGGTAAATCGTCAGACTAATATCGACGCCACTCGCCCGGTATTCAAAAAATTCCGGATGAGGGCGGTAATCCCTTTACCGCGCTTTCATGTTGAATCACTCATGTTCACCACAGGAGAATTGACATGCAGGAAACCCGGCAAATCGAATTGCTTGACTGGATGCAGGAAGACACGCACCCCGAAGCCGTCGACATGATGGTGGAGGATGCCGTGGTGCCGTTCGGCACCGCGCTCTGGCCGGTCTGAGCGGCCAGCCCGTTCTCGCGGAAGGGCTGCGGCCCTTCCGCCGCTTCCGGAGACACGCATGCTGAACCTGCATCGCGCGCTGGGCTTTCACCCCGCGCTGCGCGACAAACTCGCACGCGGCGAGACGGGACAACTGCTGGTCGGCTACGACACCCGCAACCGCGACACCGCATTGCGCGCGTTTTCCGCCCTGCCCGGCTCGCTCGACGCGACCACCCTCTGCCTCGAAAGCACCCCGCCCGCCGAGATCACCGCCGCGCTCTCGCACGCCGACCTGTTCGTGCTGCTGTACGACTCGTCGTGTCTGCCGACGCCGTCACCGAGCGGCCCGCCGTTCCTCGCCGCGATCCGTCCCGCGATCGTCGAGCACTGGAGCAAGTCGGTACTGTTCAAGGATTACGGCCCGCATCTCGACGAGGCGTTCGCCGAATCGCTCGACGACATCGCCGCACGCAACGGCCGGCTGATCGACGCGGCCGCGCGCGCGTCAGAGATCCGCTTCATCGACGAAGCCGGCAACACGCTGACCGGCTCGCTCGCGCCGGACCAGAAATGGACGAGCGTGGACGGGATGGGCAATCTCGACGTCGTGCCCGGCGAAATCGCGACGCACGTCACCGACCTGCACGGCTCGATCGTGTTCAGCGGCACGTTCCTCGGCACCGTGCCGTTCGCGATCAAGTACCGTGTGGCGGAGCGGCTCGCGACGCTGCATGTCGAAGACAGCCTGATCGTCGATTTCGACAGCGACGACGCGGGTTTCCGGCGCGACTTCGCGTCGTATCTCGACCGGCACGACAATCACCGGCGCATCGAGGAATTCGGCATCGGCACGAACCTGGGCATCCGTGGGCTGTACGGTCGCAACGCCGGGTTCGAGGAACGCCATCCGGGCCTGCATCTCGGCCTCGGCGGCGGCGCGAACGGCAGTCATCACCTCGACCTGATCTTCGCGCGCGGCACGCTCGCGTTCGACGGGCAGGTCGTGTTCGACGGCGCGTTCGCCGTCTAAACGTGGAATCAGGCTTCGGCGGCCGCCGCGTCGCCGAGCCACTTGAACATCACGAGGCAATCGACGAAGCCGAGCCGCGCATGACGATACGCGCGCGGCAAGCGGCCGACGATCTCGAAGCCGAGCTTCTGCCACAACGCGACCGCCACTTCGTTCGTCGCGACCACCGAGTTGAACTGCATCGCGAGGAAGCCGCGTTCGCGCGCCACCTGCTGCGAGTGCTCGCACATCAGGCGCGCGACGCCCTTGCCGCGCGCCGCGTCGGCGACCATATAGCCGCAGTTGCACACGTGATTGCCGGGCCCAGCCGCATTCGCCTTCAGGTAGTACGAGCCGAGCAGCACGCCGTCCTCCTCGGCAACCCACGTGCACAGCGGCGCGTCGAGCCACTGCGCGCGGGCGGCTTCGCGCGTCGGCGCCGGATCGAATGCGTAGGTCTCCTGCGCGGCGACGATCGCGTGGTAGGTGGGCCAGAAGCGGGCGAAGTCGTCTTCGGTCATCGGGCGAAGCGTGATCATGCGGGTTCTCTCGCGAAAGGGTTGGGGGAGGCGCGTGGCGCTACGCCGCGTCGGTGCGGGCGCCGTCGCGCAGCAGGCCGCTGCGGTAGGTGCCCGGCGGCACACCATACCAGCGCTTGAACGCCTGCGAGAAACTCGACAGGTCGCTGAAGCCGAGCCGCTCGGCGACTTCCGTCAGCGACAGGTGCGCATCGCCGAGCAGCGTCTCGGCCATCGCACCGCGCGCCTGCGCGAGCAGCGTGCGGAATGTCGTGCCTTCCTCCTGCAGCCGGCGCTTCAGCGTGCGCGGGCTCGTGTTCATCAGCCGCGCGATGTCGTCGAGCGAGAACGGCACGTTGCCGGGCGTCGCCGTCAGGTATTGCCGCACCATCTCCGACGTGCCGACCCGCGCGCGTCGCGCTTCGACCAGCTGCACGCACATCTGCTCGCACATCGAAACCGTCAGCGGGTTCGCATGCGGCAGCGGCCGGTCGAGAAAGCCGCGGTCGAACGCGACGCTGTTCGCACGCGCGCCGAACGCGGGTTCGACACCGGCGATGCGCGGTGCGGGCGCGCGTGTGGACGTGGCTACGCTCGCCGCGCTCGCGGCCTGCATCGTGAAGCGCGACAACGCGAAATCGTCGCCGCCGATTTCCTGCAGCAGCACGACGGCGGCCGTCATGTCGCGTTCGACGAGGAACCGGCTCAGGTCGGCATCGAGCTCCGGCGCGCCGAAATTGAGCACGCACGTGTGCGCTTCCTCGCGGTACGTGATCACCGTGAACGCATACGTGAGCGGCAGGAAGCGCATCGCGAGCGCCAGCGCGTCGCGCGCGGTCGCGCTCGCGATCAGTCCGTAGCCCCACACGCCGTATGCGGAGAAGTGATAGCGCTGCCCGACCTCGAACCCGAGGCCCGGCGCACGCCCGAGCGCGCGCAGCAGATTGCCGGTCAGCCGCAGTTCCTGCGCGGCCGTCACCTCGACGTTCGGATCGTCGAGCTGCGCGTCCGCGAGGCCCGTGCCGGACAGCAGCTTCGTGCGCGACACGCCGCGCTCGTCGCCGAAATCGGCCAGCAGCCGGGCACTGGCCGGACTCCGGGTGAAGTCCCAGAAGCTCATGCGGAGAAACCCTCGAAGCGCCGATTTGGCCCAAATACTAAAACAATTGTCCCGAAGCAGCATTGGTGTTTTCCCATGCGGCCCGCACCATCGGCGTCATCAGTCGTCGCCTGAACGACACCCACGCCCCCGGAGGAGACACCATGCGACCGAGTCGCCCGCCCGATCTCGCGGCCCGCTTCGAACGCCAGCGCGAAGCGTTCGCCCGCGACCCCGCCCCGCCGCTCGCGATCCGCCTGTCGCGGCTCGATCGCCTGCGCGCGCTGACGCGCATCGCATGATCCATCGACCATCGGGAGACGACTCCTTGACGTCCTCACCCGCCTAAAGGCAGGTGATTCCCACACCTGGCGATGCACGTCCGCATCGGAGAATGTTCAGCGCAGCGTTGATATCACGATCATGCACGACACCACAGTCACTGCAGGCCCACTCTCTTATTCGCAGTCCCGCGATACCTTTCGGCCGCGTCGTGCTGTCTTTCGATCCGCACGCCGAACAGGACTGGGTAGAACCGCTTTCGTCGACTTCCTCGAACGTGGCCCCGTGCGCGATCGCCTTGTAACGGAGCTTGTTTCGGAAGGACGACCAGGATGCGTCGTAGACGCTTTTCGCCATCCTGGTTCTGGCAAGTTTGACGGCAGATACATTGCCAACCGCGATGTAATCGAAGCGCCGCACCAGATCGAGCGCGAGCTTGTGCTGAAAATCGGCACGGGCATTCGCGACCTTGGCGTGCAACTTCGCGATATGCCGCTTGTGCTTTCGCGCCCGTTGAGCTTTCGCCAGTTTCTCCGCCGCGCGTCGGCCGAATCGGTCATTGGGCAGCTTCTCGCCCGTCGAAAGTGTGGCGAAGTCTTTCAGGCCGAGATCAATGCCGACACCGGAACGGATCGGGCGAGCCTGAATATCAGCCACCTCGATCACGATGTTGAGAAACCAGTTGCCGCGTGCATCCTGCGCAAAGTTGGTCCCGTCCTTGATCTTGCCTTCGGGAAGCGGGCGGCTGTTGAACACGCGAAACGTGTTGCCGGCGAAACGGAACGCGTCACCCTCGCGCTTCAGGTCACGGCCCTTCAGCGGCACCCAGCCCAGCGATTTCCTGCCGCGATAGCGCAGGTAGGGCCGACGGTGCTGACTGCGCGACTTCGCGTATTGCTCGCACGTCGCGTTGATCGTGCCGGAGTGGATACCGAGTTCCTTGCTACTGCCGGTGGTCAACACGTTCAGTTCAAAACCCGTCGGCCATTTCTTGCTCCACTTGAGCGCGTGCTTCTGCGTGTCATTGCAGAAGTTCCAGACGTAGTTCACCGCACGGCTCTGCTTGTTGAGCAGTCCGTTGAGCGACTTCACCCGGTAGCGGTAGACAAGAATCATGCCGGTGATCCTAACCCGTGGAAGAAGCTGCCTGTCAACAGCACGCCTTTCCTTCCCGCCATCAACGGCGGGGTTTCTCGGAGCAAATTCTGATGAGCAAGACTTTCGACTACATCGTCGTCGGCGGCGGTTCGGGCGGATGCGTCGTCGCAGGGCGACTGACCGAGGACCCGGCCGTGACCGTCTGCGTGCTCGAGGCCGGCGGCCGCGGCGACACCGCGGTCGTCAACGTACCGACCGGCTCGGTCGCCATGCTGCCGACCCGCGTGAACAACTGGGCGTTCGACACCGTGCCGCAGCCCGGACTCGGCGGGCGCATCGGCTATCAGCCGCGCGGCAAGGCGCTCGGCGGTTCGTCCGCGATCAACGCGATGGTCTACATTCGCGGCCATCGCGTCGATTACGACGGCTGGGCCGCACTCGGCAACGAAGGCTGGTCCTACGACGACGTGCTGCCGTACTTCCGCCTGAGCGAGCACAACGAGCGCTTCGACGACGCCTTTCACGGCCGCGACGGCCCGCTGTGGGTCAGCGACCTGCGCACCGGCAACCCGTTCCATGCGCGCTACCTGGAAGCGGCGCGCCAGGCCGGCCTGCCGCTCACCGACGACTTCAACGGCGCGCAGCAGGAAGGTGTCGGCCTCTATCAGGTCACGCAGAAGCACGGCGAGCGGTGGAGCGCGGCGCGCGCGTATTTGCTGCCGCACGTCGGCCGGCGCGACAACCTGACGGTCGAAACGCACGCGCAGGTGTTGCGCATCCTGTTCGACGGCATGCGTGCGACGGGTGTCGAGGTGCGGCAACACGGCGAAGTGCGCACGCTGCGCGCCCGGCGCGAAGTCGTGCTCGCGGCCGGCGCGCTGCAGACGCCCCAGTTGCTGATGCTGTCGGGTGTCGGTCCGGCCGGCGAACTGCAGCGGCTCGGCATTCCGGTGCGCGCCGACCTGCCCGGCGTCGGCCGCAACCTGCAGGATCATCCGGACTTCATCCTCGGCTACCGCACACGCAGCGTCGACGCGATGGGCGTGTCCGTGCGCGGCGGCCTGCGCATGCTGCGCGAGTTCGCGCGCTTTCGCCGCGAACGGCGCGGGATGCTGACGTCGAATTTCGCGGAAGGCGGCGGCTTCCTGAAAACGCGGGCCGGTCTCGATGCGCCCGACATCCAGCTGCACTTCGTCGTCGCGCTCGTCGACGATCACGCACGCCGGCTGCACGTCGGCCACGGGCTGTCGTGCCACGTGTGCCTCCTGCGACCGCGCAGCCGCGGCTCGGTCACGCTGCATGGCACCGATCCGCTCGCCGCGCCGCGCATCGACCCCGCGTTCTTCGACGACCCGCGCGACCTCGACGACATGGTCGCCGGCTTCCGGCTCACGCGCCGGCTGATGGCGGCACCGGCGCTTGCCGAATGGATCACGCACGACCTGTTTACCGCGAACGTCACGACCGACGACGAAATCCGCGACGTGCTGCGCCGGCGCACCGACACCGTGTATCACCCGGTCGGCACCTGCCGGATGGGGCGCGACGCGCTCGCGGTCGTCGATCCGCAATTGCGCGTGCACGGCCTGCAGGGGCTGCGCATCGTCGATGCGTCGATCATGCCGACGCTGATCGGCGGCAACACCAACGCGCCGACGATCATGATCGCCGAGAAGGCCGTCGACCTGATCCGCGGCGCGCGGCGCGTGCCGGCATGCTCATCGGCCGACACGGCGCGCGAACCGGCCGCCGCGCCGGTGCACCGCAATCCCGCTTATGCATCGTGCGCGTCGCACGAGGCGATCCAGCCCGAGGAGATTCGCCATGTCGTCGCCTGAAACGTCACGTCCCGCCGAATCGGCCGCACCGCTGTCGGCGATCATCATCGGCGCCGGCTTCGCCGGCATCGGCATGGCCATCGCGCTGCAACGCGCCGGCATTCACGACTTCGTGATCGTCGAACGCTCGCACGACGTCGGCGGCGTGTGGCGCGACAACCGCTACCCGGGCGCCGCGTGCGACGTGCCCTCGCATCTGTACTCGTTCTCGTTCGAACCCAACCCGAACTGGTCGCGCGTATTCGCGCCGCAACCGGAAATCCATGCATACCTGCGGCACTGCGCGCGCAAGTACGGTCTTGCACGCCATCTGCGTTTCGGCGCCGAGGTCGAGCGCGCGCAGTACGACGAGGCCCGTGCGCTGTGGCACGTCACGCT
Organism: Burkholderia ambifaria AMMD; assembly: GCF_000203915.1. Classification (NCBI taxonomy): domain Bacteria; kingdom Pseudomonadati; phylum Pseudomonadota; class Betaproteobacteria; order Burkholderiales; family Burkholderiaceae; genus Burkholderia; species Burkholderia ambifaria. The sequence continues at coordinate 2,378,996 of NC_008391.1, read as the reverse complement.
CGCCGACGGCACGACGCTCAGCGCCGCCGTGCTCGTCAGCGGCACCGGCCAATTGAGCCGCCCCGCGATGCCCGACCTGCCCGGCATCGACACGTTCCGCGGCCGCGCATTCCACTCCGCGCACTGGGATCGCGACTATCCGCTCGCCGGCAAGCGCGTGGCGGTGGTCGGCACCGGCGCATCGGCGATCCAGTTCGTGCCCGCGATCGCCGCCGACGTCGAGCGCCTCGTCGTGTTCCAGCGCTCGCCGGCCTACGTGATGCCGCGTCCGGATCGCGCGTATCGCCCGTGGGAGCAGGCGCTGTTTCGCCGGCTGCCGTGGGCGATGAAGCTGCATCGCGCGTCGATCTACGTGCGCTACGAGTCGCGTGCGATCGCCTTCACGCGGCTGCACGGGCTGATGGATGTCGCGATCGGCCGGCCGTTCCGCAAGCTGCTCGCGCGCGACGTGCGCGACCCGGCGCTGCGCGCACGGCTCACGCCCGACTATCCGATCGGCTGCAAGCGGGTCCTGCTGTCGAGCGACTACCTCGCCGCGCTCGACCGCGACAACGTCGAGCTCGTCACGCAGCGCATCCGGCGCGTGACCGAGACCGGCATCGAAACCGACGACGGCGTGCACCATCCGGTCGACGCGATCGTCTACGGCACCGGTTTCGCGGCGACCGCGTTCCTGTCGCCGATGCGCATCACCGGCCGCGACGGGCTCGACCTGAACGATGCATGGCGGCGCGGCGCGCAGGCGTATCTCGGGCTCACCGTGCCGGGCTTCCCGAACTTCTTCATGCTGTACGGCCCGAACACCAACCTCGGCCACAACTCGATCGTCTACATGCTCGAGAGCCAGATCGCGCACGTGATGCGCTGCGTACGCGCGATGCGGCGCAACGGCGCGACGGCGATCGACGTCGACCCGCGCCGCTACCGGCGCTTCAACGCGCACGTGCAGCAGCGGCTCGAGGGTTCGGTGTGGAGCGGCTGCAAGAGCTGGTACGTCGACGCATCGGGCCACAACAGCACGAACTGGCCCGGCTTCACGCTGACCTATCGATGGATCACGCGCTTCACGGGGCTGTCCGCGTATCGCTTCACGCAGCCGCTGCCGGGCACGGCCACGCCGACGCACGGCACCGTCGTCGCGCCGCCCGCCGGTCGCGTGGAAGCGCTCGCCGCCGCCTCGCTGCGCGGCTTTCTGCGCGTCGCGTTCCGGCCGCTGATCGGGCCGCCGTTCGGCGCGCGCCTGCAGCGCCGCGTCGTCGCGTGGCTGGCGCCGCTGATGCCGGGCGCGGGCGGCACGCTGCGTTACCGGACGTCGGCCGCCGGCGTGCCGGTCGAAGTGATCGCGCCGAAGCGCGGCGACGCGGGCGGTGCGATCCTCTACCTGCACGGCGGCGCGTTCTGTCTCGGCGGCCCGCACACGCATCGCGGCGTGACGACGCGGCTCGCGACCGAAGCCGGCCTGCCGGTGTGGGTGCCCGACTACCGGCTCGCGCCCGAGCATCCGAGCCCGGCGGCCCTCGACGACGCGCTGGCCGCATACGATGCGTTGCGCGCGCTGGGCCACGCGCCGCACCGGATCGCGATTGCCGGCGATTCGGCCGGCGGCGCGCTCGCGCTGGCGCTCGCCACCGCACTGCGCGAGCGTGGCGAACCCGCTGCCGCCGCGCTGCTGCTGATTTCGCCCGTGACCGACCCGGCGCTGGGCGGCGACACGCTCGCGTCGCGCCGCCACGACGATCCGATGATCCGTCGCGGCTGGCTCGAGCAGGGGTTGCGCTGGTATCACGGTAGCAGCTCGGTGGCCGCGCGCGGCCCGCTCGACACCGACTTGCGCGGGCTGCCGCCGATACTGGTGCAGGCCGGCGACCAGGAAGTGCTGCTGTCGGATGCGCAGCGACTGGCGGCGCATGCGCTCGCGTGCGGCGTGCCGTGCCGGCTGGAGATTCATGCCGCGCGCTGGCATGTGTTTCATCTGCAGGCGTTCTATCTGCGCTCGGCGCGGGACGCGTTGCGGACGCTGGCGGGGTTTGCCGCGCAGCGGGTGACGGCGACAGCGTAGTGAGGCCGGTGATCGAGGCGGTGGGGCGCGGCTTTGGCGCCATGCCGTCTCCGCGCGTCGTTCGATGCGACGGAACGCGAACGATATCAAGCATGCCGATGTGATCGTGACGACGAGCGACAAGCACACGGAGAAGGTGCTCGCGCTCTGGCCGCGCGCTATCCGTCGGCCGACGGCAAATTGTTCACGCTCGCCGGATACGCGACCGGCGAGCACAAGGACGTGCCCGACGCGTGAAGCAAGCCGGCCGACTTCCACGAATCGGTGACCGCATAGCTCGACGCGACGCGCAATCCCTCCTCCATACGGTGTGTGTCCTCACGCCCCGACGAGATCGGCCATTCGGCCGAATCGTCATCGCGGGCCCCGAATGAAAGAATGATCGTCGTTCGGGAAGCCAGCCTCATCGCCCGAAACCCTACGTCGCGAAAGCGCTCTGCAGGCATTCCTGCGCAGCGCCCTTGCGTCGTGCTTCGTCTCGATTCGGCAGTCGGCCCGCGTATGCGTCACTTCACGCCATCCCGGCAATACCCCTTTCCTTCATGTAGCTTATAAGTTACAATGCTCTCCAAGTTCGAACTGCTTCGCTATCAGCGCGACGACGGTCGCGAGCCTTTCACCGAATGGCTGAACACCGTCCGCGACAAAGTCATCCAGGCACGGATTCGCGAGCGCCTGCGCCGCGTTGAGACCGGCAATTTCGGCGATTGCGAGCCTGTCGGCGAAGGCGTGATCGAACTGCGCATCCACGTCGGTGCCGGCTATCGCGTGTACTTCGGCCGGTACGGCAGCGCGCTGATCCTGCTGTTGTCCGGCGGCGACAAGCGCAGCCAGTCCGACGACATCAGGCGTGCGCACGAACACTGGTTGAACTGGAAACGGAGGCAAATGTGAACAAGCTCAAAGGCGCGGTCTCGCACCACGACGCGGAAGTCGCCGAACTCGCTGCCGACCGCGAGCTCGCGGTGGCCTATCTGCGCGTCGCGATGGAATCGCTCGACGATCCCGACAACCGCGCGGCCGCGCTGCTCGCGCTGCGCACGGTCGCGGAGGCGTACGGCGGGCTCGGCGCGGTCGCGGCCGAAGCCGGGATCAGCCGCGAATCGCTGTATCGCACGCTGTCGCCCAACGGCAACCCGACGCTGAAAACCCTGCTCGCGGTGCTCAAGACGGTCGGCCTGCGCCTGTCCGTCGTCCCCGCGCAACCGGCGCACGCCTGACGCGTTGCGCGCGCTTCAAGGCTGCACCATCCACACGAGCGTCATCGCGGGCGGCGCCGCGCTCATCCCCGCCGGCGGCCGCTCGATCGTCGGCTCGACCTTCAGCGCCTGCGCGATCGTCGCCGCGTCGTCGAGCGGCGTCGTGCGCACGACCGTCATCACCCGCGCGGGCCGATGCAGCGTCTCGCGATACAGCGCGCCGTACCACAGCGGCCGCATGCCGAGCGCATCCTGCAGCACGTACGGATAACGCCATAGCCGCAGCACGAGGCGGCTGTCCGGATGGGCCGCGTCGACGCGCACGAACACGCGGCGCGTGCTCTCGCCGTGCGTGTAGCGCGGCAGCACGGGCAGCGTCTCGGCCGGCGCCTGCGGCGACAGCCAGTGCAGCGCGGTGGCGGGCGACCACGGCGTCGCGCGCTGCCAGCCGGCCAGCGACAGATGGCGGTCGAGCGTGTCCGACGTCGCGCACCATTGCAGCGGCAGATATTCCTCGCGATCGCCGCCGATCTCGGTGCGCCGCGTCGGCACGCGCTGCCACCCGCCGCGCATCCACTGGTCGACGGTCATCGCGACGACGTCGCCGACATGCGGACGCGCCGCGCGATCGAGCTGCCACTGCGCGGGCACGGTCCACACGCCGGCGGTGGCGAGCACGACGAGCACCGCGACGAGCGCGCCGCGCGGCTGCACGTGTTCGTGCACCCGCCAGTACGCATGGGCGCCCGCCAGCACCGCGAACCACGCGAGCCCGAGGCACCAGCCGCCGAGCAGGCCCGACAGCCACGTATCGCCGACATAGAGCCGCGCGAAGCCGCCGAGCACGATCCACAGCACGACCGCCGTCACGACCGGGATCCGCCACGACGCGGGCCGCTCGCGCGTCAGCACCCAGCCGATGCCGCTGCTCGCGAGCATCGCGAACGCCGCGTCGGCGTCGGGCAGCGCCACGTGCAGCGCGCCGGGCGGCAGGCTCGCGGGCGACATGCCGGGCACGCCGGCGCCGAACGCCGGCACGAGCACGACCGCGATGCCGAGCGTCGCGAGCCACCACGCGGACGTCACCCAGCAGCGATGGATCATCAGCCAGACGAGAAACGCGGCCGCGACGATCAGCCCCGTATCGTGTCCGTGCAGCACCGCGAGCGCGCGCATCGTGGCGTCCACGGGCGGCGTGCGCAGGTTCTGCAGGAACGCATACAGCGCGATGTCCGCGTGCGTCAGCGGATCGTTCGCGACGACGTCCTGCACGATGCCGGCGAACAGCCACACGCAACCGAGGAACAGCAGCGCGAACACGGGCACCGCGCCCGGCAGGCGGCGCACCTTGCCGATCGCGTCGTGCAGCCACGCGCCGAAGCGCGGCCAGCGGCGCGCGGATGCATGCACGGCCGCGCCGGTCGCCTGGCACAGCAACGGCCAGCCGCGCCGCAGCGCCAGGCGCACGCCGAACCACACGAGCGCGACCAGCGCGGCGACCACCAGCAGGATCGCGGCGACCCGCACGCTGATTGCCGCGGCCAGCGCCGCCGACGCGCCGAACACGATGCCCGGCGCGATGTGCACGGGTGCCCAGATCAGCGCCGACACGGCGTTGACCGGATAGAACGACCGGCGCGGCAGCATCGCGCAACCGACCACGACCGGCACGACCGCGCGCAGCGGTGCCAGGAAGCGCGCGAGCACGATGCTCTTCATTCCGTGGCGCAGCACGAACTGCTCGCCGCGCGCATAGGCGTCCGCGTAGCCGAGCCGCACCCAGCCGTTGCGAATCGCGCCGCCATAGCGGCGGCCGATCTCATAGCTGATGCCGTCGCCGACGACTGCGCCGGCGGCCGCGACGCCGATCGTCGTCCAGCCGTCGAGCGCGCCCGCACCGATCAGCGTGCCGGCCGCGAACATCACGGCGCCGGCCGGCACGACCGTGCCGATCAGCGCGATCGCCTCTGCGCAGGCGGTGACGAACACGATCGCCAGCACGAGTAGCGGATGCGCGCTGATCGCGCCCAGCCATGCGTGGATCGTGTCGCTCATCGCGGGTTGCGCGGCGTGGCGGCGCGGCGTGTCCGCACCGGGCCGGCCATGGCGTGGGGAAGGTTCATCGGCGGGTGTGTATGTTCGTGCGGGCCGGCGGCATCAGTCGAACTCGTGCTGCCGCGCATCGGCCTCGAGCGGCGCATCGTGGTAGCCGACGGTCGCGATCTCGTTCAGGTAGCGCGCGAGAAACGCGCCGATCGACCCGGCTTCCTCGTACTGATGCACATGGCGGAACTCATGCGTGAGCAGACGCCGCGTGTCGTGGCCGCGCAGCACGAACACCGCATGGCCGAGCGTGAGGCCGATCGCCCCCGGCCGCAGCAGCCCGGTGTCGCGCGCGATCGCGGCCAGCGCCGGCGTGTCGGGAAACGGCAGCTCGTCGCCGACCACGATGCGGATCCGCTCCGGTTGCGCGACGCCTACGGTACGCGCGTCGTCGGCCTGCGCGGGCGTGAGCGGCACGCCCAGCGCGAGCCCGTGCGCCGCCTGCGCGTCGGCCCACGCGACGGCGTCGGGCAGCGCGGACGGCAGGATGTCGGCGAGATCGATCATCGTGGAGGCTCCTCGGGTCGCGACAGGGCAATCAGGCACCAGTTTATCTCTGAATCAGGGCGGTCCGCGACACACACGGCTCGCCGCGCGGCGGCGACGCCTCGGGAATACCCGCCCCATCTGGCCCTATCGCCTGTACCATTTCTCGCTGATTATTTCGTTTCGAGACACACTCCACACTTCAATGTCTCAAAAATTTCCCGAAGGTGCACCTTTTCCGGCTTCGGCGGAATATATTGGTCAGAAGAACGGCCGCGGCGGCAACCGGCGGAACGGCCCGCGGCGGCATCCCGAAGAGGAACGCTAGTGATCAGGATAATTCTGGCTGACGATCACGCAGTCATGCGGGACGGACTGCGTCACATCCTGGAAACGGCCGGCGGTTTCGAGATCGTCGGCGAGGCGAGCGACGGCACGGCCGCACTCGCGCTGGCCGAGCGTGGCGACGCCGACGTGCTGCTGCTCGACCTGTCGATGCCCGGGCCGACCGGCATCGAGCTGATCCGGCTCGTCAAGACGCGCGCGCCGGCGCTGCGCATGCTGGTGCTGACGATGCATGCGGAGGCGCAGTACGCCGCGCGCGCGTTCAAGGCCGGCGCGACCGGCTACCTCACGAAGGACAGCGCGACCGCCGAGCTCGTCCAGGCCGTCACGAAGGTCGCGGCGGGCGGCGTCTACGTGAGCCCGCAGGCGGCCGAAAGCCTCGCGCGCACGCTGCGCGCGCCCGTCGAAATGCTGCCGCACGAACGGTTGTCCGCGCGCGAACTCGACGTGATGCGCCGCATCGTCGCGGGCCAGACGGTCACGCGGATCGCGTCGGAACTCACGCTGAGCACGAAGACGGTCAGCACCTACAAGACGCGCATCCTCGAGAAGATGGAGCTGCCGCACGAAGCCGCGCTGGTGCGCTACGCGGTGCGCCACGATCTCGACCTCGGCGTCGACGACGCATGATGCCCGCATTCCGCTTACGCGCCGCGGCCACCGACGACGACGACGCGCCGGATCCGTCGCATCTGTTCATGTCGTCGCTGCCGCCGGGCCGGCAGGAGCGGCGTCTCGCGATCGCGATGGTGATCGTGTCGGCCGTGATCTTCGTCGCGCTCGCGCCGTTCGCGGGCGTGCCGCTGGCTCGCGTGTGGGGCTTCATTCCCGTGTACCAGTCGGCGAGCGTCATCAACGACATGGTGACGGCCGGCCTGCTGCTCGGCCAGTTCGCGATCCTGCGCGAGAAATCGCTGCTCGCGCTCGCGGCCGGCTACCTGTTCACGGGCTTCATGGCCGGCACGCACATGCTGACCTTTCCGGGGCTGTTCACGCCGACCGGCCTGCTCGGCGCGCGCGAGCAGACCACCGCGTGGCTTTATCTGTTCTGGCACGGCGGCTTTCCGCTGGCGGTCGCCGCGTACGTGCTGCTGCGCGCGACGCCGCGCGCCCGCCCGCCGTCGCTCGAGCGGCGCCGCGCGACGCTTCCGGTGCTGCTCTGCATCGTCCTGACGGCCGCCGCGACCGGCGCGCTCGCGCTGCTCGCTACCGCCGGCCATGACCTGCTGCCGCGCATCATGCAGGGCAACCGGATGGCCGCGACGATGACGACCGCGATCACGATCGTCTGGGCGTTGAACCTGGCCGCGCTCGTGCTGATGTGGCGGCAGCGTCGGCGCCATTCCGTGCTCGACCTGTGGGTGATGATCGTGCTCGTCGCGTGGCTGTTCGACATTGCGTTGTCGTCGATGCTGAACCACGGGCGCTTCGATCTGGGCTTCTATGCGGGCCGCACCTACGGCCTCGTCGCGTCGGGCGTCGTGCTGTTCGCGCTGCTGTTCGAGAACGGCCGGCTGCATGCGCAGACGGTGCGTGCGCTCGCCGGCGCGCGCTATCAGCACCTGCTCGTCGTGCAGAAGAGCGCGCAGCTCAACGACGCGAACGAACGGCTCGAGCAGCGCGTCGCGGCCCGCACCGCGCAGTTGAGCGCATCGAACCGCGACTTGCGGCGCGAAGTCGAGGAACGCGTGCGTGCGGAGCGGGCGCTGCAGGCGTCACGCGAGGAGCTGCGCGAGATCGCGGCGATCAGCGCGAGCGCACGCGAGGCCGAGCAGCGCCGCATCGCGCGCGAACTGCACGACGAACTCGCGCAGACGCTCGCGACGCTGAAGAACGATCTCGAATGGCTGCTCGACCACGTGCCGCAGGACGATGCGCCGCTGGCGCGCAAGATCGCGGCGATGCATGCGCTCGCGCGCGGCGCGGTGACGGCCACGCGGCGCATTGCGTCGGACCTGCGCCCGCTGATGCTCGACGACCTCGGGTTCGCGGCCGCGATGCAATGGCTCGTAGAGGATTTCCGGCACCGTCACGGCATGGCGTGCACACTGCGCGTCGAGCCGGGCGAGCTGCAGCTCGACGAACCGTATGCGACGGCCGTGTTCCGCATCGCGCAGGAAGCGCTCGCGAACGTCGCGCGGCACGCGGCCGCGTCGAGCGCGACCGTGGAACTCGTGTACCGGGACGAAACGATCGCGCTGACGATTCGCGACGACGGTGCAGGCTTCGATCCCGGTGCGCGGCGCAAATCGGGATCGTTCGGGCTGGTCGGCCTGCGCGAGCGCGCGTATCTGGTCGGCGGCACGCTGCGGATCGATACGACGCTGGGCGTTGGGACGACGGTGGAAGTGGATATTCCGGTGGCGTCCGCGCATGTGGCGATCGCGCATGATGGACGGGGGGCGTCGCGCTGATGCCGACCGGCAATGATCGTGACGGGTTCGACCGTGTGCGTCGATCGCCGCCAATCGTCTAACCCGTTATCTTCGCTGCACGCGCGGCTTTCAGCATCGTCCCAAGTTCGACCTGGACTTCTGCGGCGTCGACGTATTCACCGGTGCGCCGCGCCTCCTCCGCCGACAATACGCCGCGCGCGACAAACTCGCGCTGCGAGCGCCGGCGTGCAATCGCGGCGCGCAGCGTCGATTCGACGAACGCAGACAGCGTCTCGTTTTCCGCCAACACGGTTTGCGCTTCCTCGAGTAATGTCTGATCGACTCGAAGCGCGCACATCGCCGCAGTCTTCATTGCTATCTCCGTGCATTCAAACCGCATGCACGGTAGCACATCACGCCCGCACCGCCACCATCCCCCGCTCCGAGCGCGTCCACGCGACCAGCGCGCCGATTCCGAGCAGCGCGAGACACACAATCGGCACGATCATCGGCCCGAATGCGGTGCCCGTCACCTTGCCCGCGAACGGCATCAGGTTCTGGCTGAAGAAGCCGCCGAGGTTGCCGATCGAGTTGATCGCCGCGACACTCGCCGCCGCGCGCGCGCCGGTGAAGTAGCGCGGCGGCATCGACCAGAAACACGGATACAGCAGCGGAATGCACGCGCCGCCGAGCACGAGCGCGACGAAGCGCAGCGGCGTCGACGGCAGCACGAGGCTCAGCAGAAAGCCGAGCGCGCCGAGCGCCGCGACGATCGCGATCGTGCGCAGGATGCTCTTCGCGCGGCGCAGCTTCGACGGCAGCCACACCAGCAGCACCACCGCGAGCGCCCACGGCAGCATGCTCAGGAAGCCGTTCATGCTGCTCGACACGCCGAACGATTTCACGAGCGTCGGCAACCAGTACGTGACGCCGTACAGCGACGTCGACATCAGCATGTAAGTCGCCGCGAACAGCATCACGCGCGGATCGAGCAGCGCCTTCCACGGCTGGCCGTGCTCGGCCTGCGCCGGCTTCTCGCGCTCGAGCGCGGCCGCGACGATCTGCTTCTCGCGTTCGTCGAGGAACGACGCCTCGCGGAACGAGGCCGGCAACACGCGGAACACCACGATTGCGACGATCACGGCCGGGATGCCCGTCGCCACGAACACCCACTGCCAGCCCGCGAGGCCCCACACGCCGTTCAGGCTCAGCAGCACGCCGCCGACGAGCGACCCAAGCATGTTCGCGAGCGCGCTGCCGAGCGTGAAGATGCCGAGCACCTTCGCGCGGTAGCTCTGCGGAAACCACAGCGTCAGGTAGTAGATCACGCCCGGATAGAAGCCGGCCTCGGCGATGCCGAGCAGGAAGCGCAGCGAGCAGAACGCCGGCATCGACGTCGTGAAGCCCATCAGCACGGTGATGAGGCCCCACGTCAGCATGATCCGCGCGAGCCACACGCGGGCGCCGTAGCGATGCAGCGCGAGCGTGCTCGGCACCTCGAACAGCAGGTAGCCGATGAAGAACAGCGACGACGCGAGCCCGAACGCGGCTTCCGTCATCCCGAGGCTGTGCACCATCTGCAGCTTCGCGAAGCCGACGTTCTGCCGGTCGATGAACGCGATCAGGAACATCACGACGAGGATGGGCAGCAGGCGCCGCGCGATCTTCGACATGACGCGCTGCTCGTCGGCGGACGCGGGGTCCAGGGTTTCGGTGGCATTCATTAAGGGCTCCTCCATGAATCGGTTGCTTGTCGGTTGAATCGGCGCCGCGCGACGAACGCGCGGGCGCGGTGCAGGTCGATGAAATCGTGGGCCGGCGGCGCTCAGCGTGGCTGGTAGTCGTCGAGCATCGGCGCGAACATCTCGTGCCACGCGCGCGGTTTTGCCTTGATCGTGCCGGCGAGGTACAGGAACTCGACGTAGTCCATCAGCTGGTTCGGCCACACCGAGAACCGCGTGTCCGGCGCGGCGAGCATCCGTATCACGTCGTCGTGCGACACGCCGACACCCGACGACGCCGCATACAGCGCGGCCGCCGCGCGCGGATCCTGCACGATCAGGCGGTTCGCTTCGTCGAGCGCGCCGAGAAACGCCGCGGCCAGCGCAGGCTCCGCATCGACGAGCCGCTTCGGCGCGAACACGACGTCGAGCGTCATCGGGCCGAGCACGTCGACCGAATTCACGACGCGATGAATGCCCGGCTGCCGCAATTCGAGCGTCGAGAACGGCGGCGACGTGAAGTGCGCCGTCACGCCGTTCTCGCGGCGGATCAGCGCCTGCATCGCCTGCGGATGCGGCAGGTTCACGGTGATCGAATCGAGTTGCGCGAAATGCTTCGCACCGAGCTGCCGGCTCGCGACCATCTGCAGCACGACCGCCGACAGCGATGTGCGAATGCCCGGCACCGCGATCCGGTCGGACGGCGTGAAGTCGCGCAGCGACGCGAGGCCCGGACGGTTCGCATTGAGCGACAGCGACGTCGTCGACAAGCCGCTGATGCCGATCACCTCGACATTCGGAATCCCGCGCGCCCGCGCCCACAGCTCGATGAAGCCCGGCGCGCCGGCGCCCGCGAAGTCGAGCGTGCCGGCCATCATCGCGTCGTTGACGGAATTGCCGCCGTCGAGCAGCACCCAGTCGAGCGCGAGGTCGCGCAGGCCACGGCGCGCCGCGTGCCGCTCGAACAGGCGCTGCTTCTCCATCACGAGCAGCGGCAGGTACAGCACGCCATAGCCTTTCGAGATCCGCACCGTGCGCGGCTTCGAGCGCACCAGCGACGGCGCGGCGAACGCGCCGAGGCCAGCGGCGAGCAACGCGCGGCGGCGTGGCGACGTCGTCATGCGCACGCCTGCGTGCGGCGCACGACAAGCGGCCACGCGGCAGCCGGCGTCACACCTCGCCGAGCATTGCGCCGCGCCTTCGTCGTGCCCGTGACATGCTGCATGTTGCCGTCTCCTCTGGTATTAATGCCGTCATCGCTTGTTCCGGCTGTACACAGGTTATCGAGCGAGTCTGAGAAAATGCTGACATCCCGGCCCCGGGAAAACCCCTAACCTCTACCTGCAAACGGCACCATGCGCATTCTCGTCGTGGAGGACGATGCCGAAATCGGCGCGGCGATCCGCAGCCGCCTCACGCGGCTCGGCCATGCCGTCGATCTCGAAACCGACGGCTCGACCGCGAACAGCCTGCTGCGCGTCGAGCGCTTCGACCTCGTCGTGCTCGATGCGAACCTGCCCGGACTCGACGGCTTCACGGTGCTGCGCAACCTGCGCGCGTCGGGCAGCACGACGCCGGTGCTGCTCGTCACCGCGCGCTCGGCGATCGACGATCGCGTGAGCGGCCTCGGCTTCGGCGCCGACGACTATCTCGTGAAGCCGTTCGACTACCGCGAGCTCGAAGCGCGCGTGCAGGCGCTGCTGCGCCGCAACAGCGGTCACGCGAACGACGTGCTGACGCTCGGCGGCCTCGTGATCGACCGCAGCAGCCGCCTCGCGGAACTCGACGGTCAGCCGCTGTCGCTGTCGCGCCAGGAGTTCGCGTTGCTCGAGATTCTCGCGAGCCGTCCGCAGCGGATCTTCTCGAAGGACGAACTGCTGAACCAGCTGTTCAGCTTCGGCAACGAGCCGAGCGCGAACGCGGTCGAGCAATACGTGACGCGCGTGCGCAGGAAGCTGCAAGGCAGCTCGGTCGAGATCCGCACCGCGCGCGGGATGGGGTATCAGATTGCCGCGCATTGACTGGTTCCCCAAGACGCTGTTCGGGCGCACGCTGCTGTTCATCGCGCTCGTCGTCGCGACCGGCGCGCTCGCCCTCGCGGTGATCGCGCGCTACTACGCGGGCGTCGCGGCCGAACGCGCATACGACCAATTGCTTGCGGGCGCATCGATCCAGGTCGCGGAGAACCTGTACGTGCAAGGCGGTGTGCTCGCGCTGAATCCGCCGGTTGCCGCGCTGTCGACACTGTCCCGCTACGACCTCGTCTACTACAAGGTCGTCGATTCGCGCGGCGTCGTGGTGGCCGGCTACAACGATCTCGCGAGCTCCGCGACGCTCGCCGCCGCGAAGCAGGGCCCCGCGTTCGCCAACGCCGTCTATCAGGGGCACCAGATTCGCACCGCGACCATCGCGCGCTACATGCCCGAGGAAAGCACGCCGGGCTGGGCGCTCGTGACGGTTGCGCAAACCACCAACGCGCGGCAGCAGTTGACCAACGACATGAGCATCAAGGTGTGGACGCTGATCCTGCTGATGAGCGTGCTCGCGATCGGTGCGAGCGGCCTCGCGATCCGGCGCGGGCTGCGCCCGCTCGCGCAGATCGGCACGATCATCGCCGCGCGCGACCCGGCCGACTTGCGGCCGGTGGCCGTCGATACGCCGAGCGAGATCGACGCGATCATCGGATCGATCAACGGATTGATGCACCGCCTCGCCGAGCGGATCAACGCGATGCAGCGCTTCATCGCCGACGCCGCGCACCAGATGCGCACGCCGCTCGCGCGGCTCGACGCGCAGATCGAACTGCTCGATGGCGAGGCCGATCCCGCGCGTCATGCGGCGCGGCTCGATGCGTTGCGTGCGACCAGCGCGGATGTCGGGCGGCTCACCGGGCAGTTGCTCAATCATGCGATGGTGATTCATCGTACCGAGGTCGTGCCGCTGCAACCCGTCGAACTCGTCGCGCTCGCGAAGGACGTGCTCGGCCGCACGATTCCGCTCGCGGACGAGCGCGACGTGGCCGTCGCGTTCGCGAGCGATGCGCCGCATGCGTGGATCGACGGCGATGCAATCAGTCTGCAGGAGGCATTGTCGAACGTGCTGCACAACGCGCTGCTGCATGGGCATGCGGACGATATCGTCGTGTCGGTCGCTACCGCGGGCAACAGCGACGATGCGGTGACGCTGACCGTCACCGACAACGGGCGCGGGATCCCGCGCGAGCATTGGGACGCAGCGCTGCAGCCGTTCGTGCGGATCGCGCCGGACGGCACCGAACGCCGCACCGGGTCGGGGCTCGGGCTCGCGATCGTGCAGGAAGTGATGAAGGCGCACGGCGGGCGCGTGGGGTTCGCGTTTCCCGAGGCGGGCGGGTTTGCGGTGGTGTTGACGTTTCCGCGGGCGGCGGGGGCTGAAGCAGAAAAGGCATGAACAGGCGAACCTGCGCCGGTTCATGCGCGGCAGGCGATCAATCGTCGCGGTCGTCGTCGAAGCGATTGCGCTCGGCGTGCCGCGCGACCAGCCGGTCCAGCTCGTCATACTGACGATCGCAGAAAAGACGACACAACGTGTCGACGTCCGCGCGCGAGTCGACGTCGATCGTGTCGACCTGCTGCTCCAGCTTCCCCTTGCCGATCCCGAACAGCCCCTTCTTCATCCGCATGGCAACGGCATTCAGCTGGAAGCCGTCCGAATGCGCATCCGTCAACGCAGTCACCCACAGCTCGCGCTGATCGTCGGCATGCTGCAGCACGAGCGCCGGTAGCGGGCCGTCCTGCGTCTCGTTCCATTCGACGTGCTGCGCCACCCAAGGGAACGCGTCGAACGCATGAACGAACGACGCATAGTCGGTCGCGCCCTGCTGATCGAGCTGATTGAAGTCGTAGCCGACTTTCTGGATGGAATAGGTCAACATGGCGCGGCAACCCCGTGGTGTTCGAAATCAGGAGAGCGTCAATCTACCGTGAATTCCGGTATCCGTAACGATTTTTCCGGGCGGCTCATGAACGCGCATTCGCCGTCGCCGCGCGGTGATCTTCGAGGTAAGCACCGGCCAGCCTGACGAGCTCGCGCTTCAGTTTCGGATCCCCCAGCAACCCGCGCCGGGCCGCGTTGTGCACGACGCCTTCGAGCGCGGACGACAGCACCTGTGCGGTCAACGTATCGGCCTTGACCGGCGCACGCCCGCGACACGCGGCAACGATCAGCGCATACCTGCACAGATATTCCTTCTGAAACGCGTCATACGCTTCTTTCGCACCGCCCGGATCGGGAAGATCGAGCAGCGCCCGGTGCAGCGCAGGGTAATCGCGATGCGCGGCGATCAGGTCGCCGATCAGGCCTTCGAGCCGACGCCCGGCGCTCGCCCGACGATCATGCGCGCGCTGCAGCACGGCAAGCACGTCGTCGAAATGGCGACGCCGGATCGCATCGACCAACGCGAGCTTGTTCGGGAAATACTGATACACGGAGCCGATGCTCACACCGGCGACCTGCGCGACCTCGTTCGTCGTGAATCCGGCCCACCCGTGCTTGTCCAGAACGCGAGCCCCGGCCGTGACGATCACGTCCACCGTCGCACGCGAACGGGCCTGGCGTGGGGCTTTGCGCATCACGGCGGCTGCACTGGAAACGCGAGTGGACATGCGGGCTCCCACTGAAAATAATGGTGGCGAAACTCACATATTAGGTGAACCCGACGAGGAAACGATCATGAGCGCGAACGCACTCCTGTCCCGCATGCTGCGCTACCAGGCATGGGCCAATGACGAAATGCTGAAAGCGATGTCGGGGCTCGACGCGGTACGGCATGCGCCGGCGCGTCATCTCGCGCTGCGGCTGATGAACCATTGCCTCGTGGTGAACCGGATATTCGCCGCGCACCTGAGCGGCGAGCGTCACGGCTTCGTGTCCGACAACACGCCTGACACGCCGGAGCCGGAAGCGCTGCGCGCGGCAATCGCCACGCTCGATCGCTGGTATCTCGACTATGTGGAGGCCGCCACACCCGACATGCTGTCGGAATCGATTCCCTTTGTGTTTACCGATGGCGACAACGGATACATGACGCGCGAAGAGATGCTGACCCATGTCGTCACGCACGGCGGCTATCATCGCGGCGAAGCGGGCGGACTGATGATTCAGGCGGCCGCGCTCTCGGCACAGGATATCGAGCTCCCTTGGGATACCTACGCCGTTCACTTGCATCGGACAGAGCCCGAGCGCAGGCTGCAACGCAAGATCGGCGGTGCGAACTCGGCGAATGCCGGGCGATGAAACGCGCTATGCCGCCTACACCGTCTACGCCGCCACCGCCTCCCCACCGAGATACGCATCGCGCACGCGCTCATCGTCGAGCAGCGTTTTCGCGGGCCCTTCGAGCACGACGCGCCCCGTCTGCAGCACGTACCCATAGTGCGCGATCTCCAGCGCGAGGCTCGCGTTCTGCTCGACCATGAACACCGTCACGCCCTGCTTGTTAATCGCGTCGATCAGTTCCAGCACCTTGTCGACGTAGAGCGGCGACAGCCCCATCGTCGGCTCGTCCATGCAGATCAGCTTCGGCCGCGCCATCAGCGCACGCGCCATCGCAAGCATCTGCTGCTCGCCGCCCGACAGCGTGCCCGCGCGCTGCGTCAGCCGTTCGCGCACACGCGGAAACAGGTCGAGCACACGCTCGTAGTCGTCGGCCACCGCAGCACGATCGCCGCGCGTGTACGCGCCCATCAGCAGGTTCTCGCGCACGCTCATGTCGCCGAACAGCCGCCGCGCCTCCGGCACGGCCGCAATCCCGCGCCGCACGCGCTGCGGCGTCGCGAGCGCGGTCACGTCGTCGCCGTCGAAACGCACGACGCCGCGGCGTGGGCGCATCAGCCCGAGGATCAGCTTCATCGTCGTCGACTTGCCGCTTGCGTTGCCGCCGAGCAGGCTGACGATCTGCCCGCGGCCGACCTCGAAGTTCACGTCGAAGTGCACCTGCACCGGCCCGTAGAACGTGTCGAGGTGTTCGAGTTTCAGCAGCGCGTCGGTCATGGTCGTATCGGGTTCCGAAGAAAGTGCGCTCATGCGGCCGCCTGCGTAGTGCGGTCGGCCGGCGCGTCGCCCGCATGGCGGCGGCCGAGGTACGCCTCGATCACGCGCGGGTCGTGCCGCACGTCGCGCGGCGCGCCTTCGGCGATCTTCACGCCGTTGTCGAGCACCATCACGCGATCGGACACGCGCATCACGAGTTCGAGCTTGTGCTCGATCAGCAGGATCGTCAGGCCGCGCGCCTTCAGCGACTGGATCAGTTGCAGCATCTCGGCCGTTTCCGTCTCGTTCATCCCGGCCGTCGGTTCGTCGAGCAGCAGCAGGCGCGGATGGAGCGCGAGCGCACGGCCGATCTCCACGCGCCGCCGGTTCGCATACGACAGGCTGTGCGCCGGATGATCGATGCGCGGCGTCAGCCGTTCGCCGAAGCCGGCGACGATCGCGCGGGCTTCTTCGCGCAGTTCGGCTTCCTCGCGCCGCACCGACGCGGGCCGCACCAGCGCGCGCAGCACTTCGGCGGCCGCGCCGAGCGCGGGCCAGCCCGGCCGCGCCGCACGCAGCCGCGCATGCGCGCCGATCAGCACGTTGTCGAGCACGCTCAGGTTGCCGAACACGCGGCCGTGCTGGAACGTGCGCGCGATGCCGAGCGCCGCGAGCCGTTCGGGCGCGGTGCCCGTGATGTCGCGGCCGTCGAACGTCACGCGGCCGGCGTCGGGCCGGTCGGCGCCCGCGATCAGGTTGAACAGCGTCGACTTGCCCGCACCGTTCGGGCCGATCACGCTCAGCAGCTCGCCGTCGGCGAGCGTCAGGCTCGCGCCGTCGAGCGCGGTCACGCCGTCGAAGCGGCGCGTCAGGCCCTGCACGTCGAGCAGGGGTCGGGTCGTGGTCATCGCGTATCTCCTCACACCGTGCCGAGCAGGCCCTGCGGCCGGAACCGGACGAGCAGCAGCAGCACGAGGCCGTAGATCAGCATCCGGTAGTCGGCCGCCCAGCGGAACAGCTCGGGCAGGCCGATCAGCGCGATCGCGCCGACGATGCCGCCGAGCACGTTGCCGAGGCCGCCCAGGATCACCATCGTCAGCGCGAGGATCGACACCTGCGAATCGAAGGTCTGGTGATTGATGTAGCTGTACAGGTGCGCGGCGATCCCGCCGCTCACGCCGGCCGCGACGCCGCCGACCGCGAACGCGATCGCCTTGTAGCGGTTCGGCGCAATGCCGTGCGCACGGGCGGCGACATCATCCTCGCGCACCGCGCGCAGCGTGCGGCCGAGATGCGAACGCAGCAGCCGCACCTGCACGAGCGCGAACACGATGAGCACCGCGAACGTGAACCAGTACGCGGCACGCGCGGTCGCCGCCCACGGCAGCGGCGCGATGCCGGTGATGCCGAGCGGGCCACGCGTGAGGCCGTCCCAGTTCAGGATCACGAGGCTCACCACTTCGCCGATGCCGAGCGTCGCGATCGACACGTAATGCCCGCGCAGCCGGAACGCCGGATAGACGAGCAACGTGCCGAGCACGGCGGTGATGACGCCCGCGCACGGGATCGTCACGGCCGCCGACCAGCCGAGATCCGACGACAGCAGCGCCGACGCATACGCACCGATCACGAGCAGCGCCGCGTGGCCGAGCGAGATCTGCCCGACCGTGCCCGCGACGAGCGTGAGGCTCAGCGCGAGCAGCCCGTACAGCCACGCGTTGGTCAGCGTCTGCAGCACGTACGACGATGCACCGAGCCACGGCAGTACGGCGGCCGCCACGATCAGTACGACAAGTACGGGGCGCGGCGCGCGCACGGCCTTCGCGGCCGCGAGGAAGGTCCCCGTCATCGGCTCGGGCGGCAATGCGCGGTTCGCACTGAACAAGCCGTTCGGCCGCCACACGAGGAACACGATCAGCAATCCGAACGCGAACAGGTCGCGATAGCTGGTGCCGAACAGCGCGACGCCATAGCTTTCGACGAGGCCGAGCAGCAGGCTCCCGGCAATCGCGCCCGGCACGTTGCCGAGCCCGCCGATCAGCAGCGCGACCACGCCCTTCAGCGTTGCCTGGAAGCCCATCGCCGGATCGATGCTGTTGTAGTACATGCCGACCAGCAGCCCGCTCACGCCGCCGAGCGCGCATGCGATCGCGAACACGGTCTGGTTCACGCGATCGACGTCGACACCCATCTGCAGCGCCGCGTCGCGATCCTGCGCGGTCGCGCGCACGGCCCAGCCGAGCCGCGTGAATCGCAGGAAGCCGTACAGCAGCGCGGCCGCCGCGATGCCGATGCCCGCGATCAGCAGGTCGAGCGAGCCGAGCGTTGCGCCGGCAATTCGCAGATGCCAGTCGGGCAGCGGCGTCGGCACCGCGCGCGGGTCCGCGCCGAATGCGAGCTGCGCGAGCTGGTCGAGGATGAAGCTGATGCCGATCGTCGCGAGCAGCGGTGCGATGCGTGCCGCGTGGCGCAGCGGCCGCAGCCCGATCCGTTCGATCGCGACGCCGAGCGCGCCGCAACCGATGACGACCGCGGCAAGCGCGACCGGCAGCGGCAGCCCGAAGCGCGTCAGGCACAGCCAGCCGATGAACGCGCCGACCATGTAGACCGAGCCGTGCGCGAAGTTGATCAGGTGCGACACGCCGAAGATCAGCGCGAGCCCGACCGCGAGCAGCGCGTAGATGTTGCCGACGATGAGGCCGTTGAGCGTGTAGTCGAGCCAGGAAGCCATCACGATGCGTCCGTTATGTGCATGCTGTTCAGGGCTGAGGTCAACGCGCGGCGAGCTGCGGCTTCGCGCCATCCCATAGCGCCCACTGCCCCTGCTTCACGACCAGATACACGGTGCGTGCGCCCGCGACACGGCGCGTCCGCGGATCGAAGCGCACCTTGCCGAAGATCACGCTCGGCACGTCGCTGATTTTCGCGAAGCCGTCGTGCGCGGCCTGGCGTGTCGTGCCGTAGCGGCGCAGCACCTCGGCCGACAGGATCAGCGCGTCGTACGCACGCGCGACGAACGAATCGGGATCGGCATGGAATTTCGCGCGATAGCGCTGCACGAACGCCTGCACCTCGGGGCGCGGTTCCGCCGGGAAGAAGTTCGATTCCGTATAGACGCCATCGACGGCCGCGCCGCCCAGCTCGAGGAATTTCGGCGAATACACGGAGCCAACCGCCGCGATCGGCAGCGTGACGCCCGACGTGCGCGCCTGCCGCACGATTTGCGCGCCGTCCGCGTAGTACGAGATCAGCACGATCGAATCGGGCTTCGATTCACCGATCCGCACGAGCGTCGAACGGAAATCCTTCTCCGTCGGCTGGTAGCCTTCGGCCGCGACGACCTGCGCGCCGAGCCCGGCCACCGCCTTCGCGAAGATGTCCTTGCTGGTGCGGCCCCAGTCGGTGTTCAGGTACAGCACCGCGATCCGCTTGAAGCCGAGTTCCTTCACCGCGTAGCGTGCGAGCAGCGGCTGCTCCTCGGCCTGGCTCAGCGCGGTGCTCCACAGATAGTCTCCGCCCTTCGTGAAGTCCGGATGCGAGTTCGTGAAGCCGAACTGGGTCAGCTGCCCGCGCTGGTAGATCGGCGACGCGGCCATCGACGTCGCGCTGGAGAAATCGCCCAGCTCGATCGCGATGCGCGGATCGGCGACGAACTTCTGCGCGATCGCGACGGCCTGACGCGGGTCGCTGCGGCTGTCCTGGAAGTCGACTGCGAGCGGCCGGCCGTGAATGCCGCCGCTGCCGTTGATCTCGTCGAGCGCGAGATCGAAGCCGCGCTTCCATTGCTCGCCGTACTGCGCGTCCTGGCCCGTGAGCGGCCCGCTCACGCCGATCACCACCGGCTCGCCCGACACACCGGCCGCGAGCGCACCGCCCGTCGACAAGCCCCATGCGGCAGCGAGCGCCGCCACCGTGCCCAGCACGCGCCGCCATGCGCCGCGTGCGTCGTTCCCCGAAACGTTCATGCGTCCCCCAGCTTCAGTCAGTCGAAAAGAGTGAGGGCATGTAACCATCCGGTTCAGGACGATCCAACGAAGTTTTGCGCATATCGATATCGTGCGCGGCGCGAAGCGCGTGATGCTCGCGAACGGCCATCCGCGCACCGCGTGTCGCACGATGCATCGGCATGCATCGCATCGCGTTGATTCGATTGGCGTTTCGTTCACGTCACCGGTCGCTACCGATGCTCACGCGCGCACCACCGGCCATCGCGACGATCGGGCGCTTCGAAGTTTTTGCGCTGTCGATAGCAAGAATCATTATATGAATCACGCATGCTCGCGCTCCTACAATGCGAAAATCGCATCATCGGAACGCGTCATGGAGCTGCATCAACTCGAAGCCTTTTCCGCAGTCATGTCGGCCGGCAGCGTAACCGGCGCGGGCGAACAGCTCGGCCGCTCGCAGCCGGCCGTCACGCGGCAGATCCAGGAACTCGAAGCCGATCTCGGCTACGCGCTGTTCGACCGGCACGGCCCGCGCGTCGCGCCGACGCGGCGCGCCTTCCTGCTTTACGAGGAAGTCGAACGCTCGCTAGTCGGCCTGCGTGCGATCGAGGCACGCGCACGGGCGCTCGGCGATGAAACCGCCGAACCCGTCCGCATCGCGGCGACACCTTCGCTCGCGGCCACGCTCGTACCGGCCGCGCTCGCCGCGCTGCCTGACCACGCGCACGCGCCGCACTACCAGTTGCGCAGCGAATCGGCCGAACATGTCGTCCACGAGGTGCTGGCCGGCACGGCCGATGTCGGCGTCGTCACGCTGCCGATGGCGCACGCCGGGCTCGACGTGCACTGGATCGCGCAGACGCCGTGCGTCGCCGTGCTGCCCGCCGGCGACCCGCTCGCGGCGCAGCCACGCATCGCGCTGCGCGATCTCGCGCAACGCCGCATCGTGACGGTCGCGAACCGGCACCGGCTGCGCCAGCGGATCGATGCGGCATTCGCGGCCGCGCGGGTCGACGCGCGCGTGTTCATCGAAACCAATGCATCGCTGAATGCGGTCATGGCCGCGCGCGCGGGCATCGGGATCGGCATCGTCGATCCGGCCACGGGTATCGCGCTGCCGGTGGACGGCGTCGTCGCGCGAGCGCTCGACGTCGACATCCCGTTCGCGTTCGGCGTTGCGACACCGGCCGGCAAGACGCGCACGGCGGCCGTCGATGCGCTGCTCGACGCGCTGCGCCGCACGACGCGCGCGCTGCTCGACGACGTGATCTTTCATGAAGCGGCCGCGCACGACGCGCTGTTGCGTGGCGATCGGCTGCGCGGCGGCCGCACGCCGCCCGCGCCTCGCCCGACCCGCCCCCGCCGTTCGCGCAAGGAGGCCGCATGACGACTTCGCTCGACGCACTCGAAGCCCGGCTCGCGCAAGACCTGCGCTGGCTCGACCTGCCCGCGCCGTCGTGGGTGCCGCCGCGAGAGGCAGACGGCACACGCGTGCTCGACGTCGCGATCGTCGGCGGCGGCATGGCCGGGCTCGCGGCTTCCGCCGAACTGCGCCTGCTCGGCATCGACAACCAGTGCGTGATCGACCGCGCGCCGGCCGGCTACGAAGGCCCGTGGGTCACGTTCGCGCGGATGGACACGCTGCGCTCGCCGAAACAGCTCGCGGGCCCCGCGCTCGGGCTGCCTGCGCTGACGTTCCGCGCATGGTTCGAAGCGCAATACGGCCGCGACGCGTGGGACGCGCTCTACAAGATTCCGCGCACGCAATGGATGGACTACCTGCGCTGGTATCGGCGCGTGCTCGACCTGCAGGTGCGCAACGACACCACGCTCGTCGCGCTGCGTCCGCGCGACGACGGCCTGCTCGCACTCGATGTGCGCGGCAACGGCGAAGCGCAGACGCTGCTCGCGCGGCACGTGGTACTCGCAACCGGCCGCGACGGGCTCGGCGGCCCGTACGTGCCGCCCGTCGCGCAGCGCGCGCCGCGCACGCGCTGGGCCCATTCGTCCGAGCCGATCGATTTCGCGGCGCTCGCGGGCAAGCGCATCGGCGTGGTCGGCGCGGGCGCGTCCGCGTTCGACAATGCGGGCACCGCGCTCGAAGCCGGCGCCGCACGCGTCGACCTGTTCTTCCGCCGCGCGGACATTCCGCGCATCAACAAGCTGACGGGCATCGGCAGCCCGGGCCTCGTGCACGGCTACGCCGATCTCGACGACGCGACGAAATGGCGCTTCATGCATTACGCGCTGACGTCGCAGACGCCGCCGCCGCGCGACAGCGTGCTGCGCGTGTCGCGTCACGGGCATGCGCATTTCCATGCGGGCAGCCCGATCGAGACGCTTGCCGAACAAGCGGACGGACTCGACGTGACGACGCCGCGCGGGCGCTACACCGTCGACTTCCTGATCTTCGCGACCGGCTTTCATTCGGACTGGACGACCCGCGCGGAATTCGCGTCGTTCGGCGCGCAGGTGCGGCGCTGGAAGGATCGCTATCGACCGGAGGCGGGCGCGTGGCTCGACGAGCTCGCCGAGTCGCCCGATCTCGGCCCCGCGTTCGCGTTCCAGGAGCGCGAGCCCGGCGCGTGCGCGGCCATCACGCGGATCCACTGCTTCAACCATGCGGCGAGCCTGAGCCACGGCAAGCTGTCCGGCGATATCCCGGCCATCAGCGCGGGCGCCGAGCGGCTCGCGCGCGGCATTGCGAGCCGGCTGTTCGACGCCGATCGCGATCGCCACTACGACGCGCTCGTCGCGTACGCGAACGCGGAACTGCAAGGCGATGAATGGCGCGACGCCGATGCGTGAGCGCGCGTCCATCGATCACATTGACGACGAAGGGAACCTGAAACGATGACTGAATCCATCACGCCGGCCGGCGCGCCGGACACGATCGATGCGGTAGCCGGCCTGCGCGACGGCGATGCGGTCGCCGCGCTGCGCCGCGCGCGCGGAAAGGTGCTGCTTCATACTCGGCTAAGCGAGGCTGCGCTGTTCGATCCCGCGCTGCCCGATCTTTCGCTGACCGAACGATTGCACGTGGCACGGTATGTCGCACAAAAATCGAATGCACGGGCATTGGCCGAGACTTATCGCGCACGACTGGTCGAGGCAGGCGGCACGCTCGACGATATCGCACACGCAGACGCCGATGCGTTCGACGCACTGCCTCGACGCACCGGCGCGATCCTTGCGCATGCGCGCCTGCTGACGCTTTCCCCTGTCGATGCACGCCCGTCCGATCTCGATGCGCTGAAGTCCGCCGGACTCACGACACCCGCAATCGTCGCGCTGTCGCAGCTCGTTGCGTTCGTCGCGTATCAGCTGCGCGTCGCCGTTGCCGCGCAAGCGCTTCAGGCACGTGCCGCCAAGGAGGCCGCATGACGACGACCGCCCACGGCTTCACGTCCGACACGCTCGGCTGGCGTGCCTGGCTCGACACCGTTGCGCTCGACGCCGCAACACCCGATCAGCTTGCCGTGCTCGAAGCCAGCCACCCGCACGCGAAGACGTCCGACTATTACCTGCTGCTCGTCCATCTTCCCGAGATCCTGCGGCAACGCTCGGGTGTATTCAACGCGATCATGTACGGCCCCGGCGGACTGTCGCGCGCGGAGCGCGAACTGGCCAGCACGGCCGTGTCGCGCGTGAACGGCTGCGTGTATTGCGCATCCGTGCATGCGCAGCGCTTCACGCAGCTCGCGAAACGCACCGACGCGATCGAGCAGGTGTTCGACGATCCGGCGACGGCCGGCACGACGGCGCGCGAACGCGCGATCGTCCGCTATGCGATCGCGCTGACGGAACGGCCCGATACGGTCGACGCGAGCGATATCGCCGAGCTGGAAGCCGAAGGGCTGACGCATGAGGACATTCTCGACCTGTCGCACGCGGTCGCGATCTTCGCGTGGGCGAACCGGTTGATGTTGACGCTGGGCGAGCCAGTGTTTCCGGAGCCGGCGGCCCACGCCTGAAGCCTGGGCAACCCGAACCTGTACGCAGGCTGACGCGGGTGCCACCCGCCCGCGTCACGCCTTGTGCGTCGACAACAAAATACTCGTCTCCGTGCTCGCGATCCCGTCGATCAACCGGATCGCGCCAAGCACGCGATCGAAATGCTCGAGCGAATCGGCATGCAGCTCGGCCACCAGATCCCAGCGCCCGTTGGTACTGTGGATCGACGCGACGTTCGGATGCCCGCGCAGCACCTTCACCACTTCCGCGCCGCGATTGCCCTGCACCGCGATCGACATCAGCGCGCGGATCCGGTGCCGCTCGGCCGCCGGCTTGAGCCGCACCGTATAGCCGACGATCACGCCGTTCTTCTCCAGCCTCGTCAGCCGGTTCTGCACGGTCGCGCGCGCGACGCGCAGTTCCTTCGCGAGGGCGACGACGGGCAGTCGCGCGTTGTCGCGCAGCAGCGCGATGAGCTGCCGGTCGACGTCGTCGAGCGTAATCATGAACGAACCTTCCTGTTGAACGTAACGAACGCGAGCCGGCCGCCAGCGTGCCGCAAAGCGCGCATTCCGACCCACGCGAATCGAACAAATTGCCGAATCGGCATAGCAATTTGCCAAGTCTATCGATAAATCTGCCACTTTTGCCGTCTTTTTGTTGGCTCGACTCCCGGAAATAATGACTTCATCGACCGGCAGCCCACGCTGCCACGCCGCATTTGATGGAGCCGGGGCCCGGGCCGACGCGCCCGCCCCGGTCGACCAGAACGCCGGACACGCGTACCGGCAACACAATGGAGACAGACCGATGACTCGCTTCCTCGACGTTCCCGCCACCGCCCGACTGATCGCCAAAACCGGCGTCACGCCGTTCCTGCGAGAGCTCGTCGACACGCTGCGCGCCGACTATCTGCACTGGGCCGACTTCGACAAGTCGCCGCGCGTCGCATGCCACTCGCGCGACGGCGTGATCGAGCTGATGCCCGTCGCGAACGCGTCGCTGTTTGCGTTCAAGTACGTGAACGGCCATCCCGTAAACGCCGCGCGCGGCATGCACACGGTGATGGCGTTCGGCGCGCTCGCCGAAGTCGACACCGGCTACCCGCTGCTGCTCGCCGAACTGACGCTGACCACCGCGCTGCGCACGGCCGCGACGTCAGTGCTGGCCGCGCAGGCCGTCGCCCGTCCCGACTCCCGCACGATGGCGCTGATCGGCAACGGCGCGCAGAGCGAATTCCAGGCGATCGCGTTCCACACGCTGCTCGGTATCGACGAGATCCGCGTCTTCGACGTCGATCCGCTCGCGACCGACAAGCTCGTTCAGAACCTCGCCGCGTATCCGGCGCTGCGCATCGTGCGCGCCGCGTCGACCGCCGATGCCGTGCGCGGCGCCGACATCGTGACGACCGTCACCGCGGACAAGGCCTATGCGACGATCGTCACGGCCGACATGATCGAGCCCGGCATGCACCTGAACGCGGTGGGCGGCGATTGCCCGGGCAAGACCGAGCTCGAAGCCGGCGTGCTGCAAGCGGGCCGCGTGTTCGTCGAATTCGAGCCGCAGTCGCGCATCGAAGGCGAGATCCAGCAGATGCGGGCCGACTTCCCGGTGACCGAACTGTGGCGCGTGCTGCAGGGCGAGACGAGCGGCCGCGAACGCGCGGACGAAGTCACGGTGTTCGACTCGGTCGGCTTCGCGCTGGAGGACTACTCGGCGCTGCGCTACTTGTACGCGCTCGCGCAGCAGCACAACGCGGGCGTCGAGATCGCGCTGATTCCGCCGGCCGTCGATCCGAAGAATCTGTTCGCGCTGATCGACGATCCGGCCGCGATCGCACAGGGTCACGCGGCGTTAGTGACCGAAGCCGTCGCCGCGTTCGCGCGCTGATCGACCTCCGCGGGCGGCCGGTGCGCCGCCCGCTCTCCTGCCCTTCGCTCCCGCCTTTCATGAATCTCGTATCGATCCAGGCGCCGTCCGCCGTCGTGATGATCCGGCCGCACCGCTTCGTGCCGAACCCGCAGACCGCGGCCGACAACGCCTTTCAGCGCACGGCCGGCAACGGCGCGGGCAGCCCGCCGTCGGTGTCGGCCGCCGCGCGCGACGAGGTCACGGCCGCCGCGCGGATGCTCGCCGATGCGGGCGTACGCGTGCACGTGTTCGACGACCACGGCGAGCGCGACACGCCCGACTCCGTGTTTCCGAACAACTGGTTCTCGACGCATCCGGGCGGGCACGTCGCGCTGTATCCGATGTACAGCGCGAACCGCCGCCGCGAACGGCGCGCGGGCGTGATCGAGATGCTGAAGGCCGAGTACCGCGTGCAGGACGTGATCGACTACTCGGGGCTCGAATACGACGACGTATTCCTGGAAGGCACGGGCGCGATGGTGCTCGATCACGTCGCGCGGATCGCGTACACCGCGCGCTCGCGCCGTGCCGATCCGGTCGCGCTCGAGCGCTTCTGCACGAATTTCAACTTCGAGCCGATCTGCTTCGACACGGCCGACGCGAACGGAAAGCCGATCTATCACACGAACGTGATGATGAGCGTCGCGACCGAATTCGCGATGGTCGGCCTCGACCTGATCGCGGATCGGCGGCGCCGCGACGAGATCGCGCAACGTCTGACCGAGACGGGCCGCACGGTGATCGCGCTCGATCACGCGCAGATCGCGAACTTCGCGGGCAATACGCTGGAACTGTCGGGCAAGGACGGGCGCGTGCTCGCGTTGTCGCGGCGTGCGTTCGACTGCCTCACCGGCGCGCAACGCGAGACGATCGCACGCTCCGCGCGGCTGCTGCCGCTCGACGTGCCGACGATCGAGCTGGCCGGCGGCTCGGTGCGCTGCATGCTCGCGGGCATTCACCTCGCGCGGCGCGCGGCAACTCGTGACGTGAAAGCAATCGAATCGGTGGAACGGCAACGCGAGCTCGTGCCGCATACCTAATAAACCGAGAGAGGGACGGGCCGCGACGCACGGCCCGACTCGACAGGATGATGCTTCGATCTGCGAACCGGATCGAAGCACCACGCCCTTGCGTCAACTGGCCAGCAGCTTCAACCCGGCCGGCAGCGTTTCGCCGAACACGCGCGCCGTGTCGGCTTCGTCGAACGCGATCGCCTCGCGCACCATGTCGATCCACGCCGCCGACGCATTCGCGGCCGACAGCCGCTTGATCACCGCTTCGCGCGTGTCGTCCGGCAGATCGCGTTCGCGGTCGCCCGTCATCCGCGCGATTTGCGCGGCCGCGAAGGCCGCCGGTTCCACCTGCTTCCAGTCCAGCGCGAACAGCGCGTCGAGCCAGCGGTTCGCGATCCCGGCCGGCACGACACTGTGCGCGCTGCCGTAGAACGGCCGGCGCGCACCGATCCGCCCGAGCGCCCACGCGCACAGCGTGCGCTCGGCCGGCTTCTGCAATTGCACGATCAGTCGCTCGGCCAGTTCCACCTTGCGCTCGACCGGCAATCGCTCGAGCGACGCGGACAAGCGCGTCATGTCGGTCGGGCCGACCTTGGCCGGGTCGAATGGCAGCTTGCGGCGCTTGTCGTCGGACGGTTCGAGGAATGCGATCGCGTCGCGCACCTGGGTCTGCGCATCGTCGTCGAGGCCGCCGGCCACGCGCCGCCACAGCGTCCACCACTCCGACCACACCTGCGCGTCGTTCACGTACTGAATCCCGTCGTCGAACAGCGGCCACAGCTGCTCGATGCGCCATGCATCGAGCGGATGGCCGAAGCCGGGGCGCAGGCAATAGCCGGCCAGGTTCAGCCATGCGCGCTCGTGATCGGCCGAGCGCCGCCGACGACGCGCCCGTGCGAGCAACGCGTCGAACAGTTCGCGCGCGAGCGCGACGTCCCACTCGTCGCGCGGGCCGAGCACCTGTTCAAGTTGCGCGCGCAACCGTCGCGTGTCCTTCGGCGTGACGCCCGCGGCCTTGCTACCGAACGAGCGGTCGATCAGCTCGATCGCGTGGTCGACACGCGGATGGCGCGCCGGCGCGGCGCCGTCGCCCTGCGCGGGCGCATCGCCGCGCAACTGGAATTCGAGCCGCCAGCGCCGCGATGCATCGTCGGTCGCGATGCAGTGCATCTCGAGCGTGCCGACCTCGGTCAGCGACGCGGTGAGTTTCACCGGCGTTTCGCGGGCGTCGCCGCCGGCCTGCCGGTCGACGACCGTCGCGATCGGCGGCAGCCGCACGAAATCGCCGCCGTCCAGCTCGACGAGATCGCCGGGCCGGTACGCGGTGTCGGCCACCGTCGATACGAGGTGGAAACGTACCGGCTGCCCGAGCTGCAGCGCGAACGTGCGCTCCTCGAGCCGGATCTCGCGGCCTTCCTCGGCACCGCGCGGCAGCAGGCAGACGCCGCGCGGCGCGGCGTCGCTCTCACCCTCACCGTCGTCGAGCACGAGGAAATAGCTGCGCGCGGAGCCGCCGCCGATGCGCGGCGCATGCCCGGCGCGCGCCAGGCCGTACGCCACCGCGCCGCGCGCGACGGCCACATCCGGATGCGCGTTGTGCAGCACGTCGAGCGGTGCGCCGCGCCATGCGCCGAGCGTCTGCGCGAGGCGGCCGGCGAGTGCACCCGCGCGGAACACGCCACCGTTGAGCAGCAGCGTGTCGGGCAGCGGGCGTTCCGCATGACGGTTCAGGAACGCGGCGACGTGGCGCGTGACGCCCGGGTCGCTCGCATACGGCAAGCCGAATTCGACGATCGCGGCCCGCGCACGACGCGGCAGCTCGCCCGCCTCGACCTGCGGAAAGAAACCGTCGACGACGACCTGCTCGACTTCCTGCCGCGTCAGCTCGGCCGAGCGCGCGCCGCCGACGAGCTTGCTGCCCGCGCCGAGCAGCGTCACGGTGACGGACGCCGGCGCGTCGTCGCCGAGCAGCCGCTCCTTCGCGGCGCGGCAGCGTTCGACGAGCTGCGACAGGCTCGCGGCGGACAGCCGCGTGCCGGGCTCGGTCAGCCGCGTCTCGACCAGCCGCGCGAGCGCGAGGTCCATGTTGTCGCCGCCGAGCATCAGGTGATTGCCGACGCCGACGCGCGTGAAGGTCGGTTCGCCGTCGTCGCCGGGCGCGACATCGACGAGCGTGAGATCGGTCGTGCCGCCGCCGACATCGCAGATCAGCACGCGGCGCGGCGCGGCGAACGTGTCGCGCAACGTCGCGCGCTGGCCGTACAACCAGTCGTAGAACGCGGCCTGCGGTTCTTCGAGCAAGCGCAGCGCCGGCAGTTTCGCGCGCCTCGCGGCCTCGACCGTCAACGCGCGTGCGCCGTCGTCGAACGAGGCCGGCACCGTCAGGATGATGTCCTGCTTCGCGAGCGGCGCATCGGGAAAGCGGGCATCCCACGCGGCACGCACGTGCGCGAGATAGCTCGCGCTCGCGTCGACCGGCGACACCTTGTCGACACCGTCGGCCGCGCCCCACGGCAGGATCGCCGCGAGTCGGTCGACCGATGCGTGCGACAGCCAGCTCTTCGCGCTGGTGACGAGCCGGCCCGGCACCTGGGCGCCGAGCGTGCGCGCATAACGGCCGATCACGGCCGGCGGCGCGTCGGCGGCGGCCGCGCCGGCCTTCGGAGCGGCCGCCCACGGCAGGCGCAGCGCGTCCGGCGGCAGCTCGCCCGCCGCCGGGTGATAGCGCACCGACGGCAGCAGCGGCTGCGCGGCCACCGCGCCGGGGCCGACCAGCTGGTCGACGTCGAACACGCGGATCGCGTCGGAGCCGGCCTCGACGTATGCGACGACCGTGTTGCTCGTGCCGAGGTCGATGCCGACGGTATAGCGCTTCATCGCGCTCAGGCGGCGCCGCGCACGTCGAACTCGACCTTCCAGCGCTCGTCCGTCCCGCTCGGGATCGCCTCGAGCTCGAGCGTGCCGGCTTCGGTCACGCGCGCATGCAGCTTCACCGGCACGATCTCGCCGACCGTGCGCCCTTCGGCGGGCAGCGTGGCCTGGATTTCCTCGAGCTCCTGCAGCTCTTCCGCCGACCAGTAGTCGAGCAGCGTGCCGACCTCGTCCTGACGGCGCACCGACGACCCGAAGAAGCGGAACTGCACCGGTTCGCCGACGACGAGCCCGAACTCCTGCGGCGGCAGCGCCGCATCCGAGCCTTCCTCCATCCCGAACGGTGCGACGCACAGCGCCTGCACCGGCGGTTCGAGCCCCGGCACCGCGGGCATCGCCGATTCGATCGCGACGTAGTACGCACGCGCCGTGCCGCCGCGAATGCGCACGCCACGGCCGCGCTTCACGAAGCCGTAGTACGCGGCGCCGCGCGCGACCGCGAGATCGAGGTCCGCGCCTTCGAGCAGGCGCGCGGCCGGCGCACCTTCGGCGGCCAGCCAGCCGTTGAGCGTATCGAGCACGCGCTGCGTGAGCAGCGCCGACTTGAACACGCCGCCGTTGAACAGCACGGCGGTCGGATGCAGGAACGTCGCGCCCTGCGGCAGCGTGCGCTGCACGCCTTCGAGCGCGTCGAGCGCCGCGACCTGGCGGCCGAGGAACGCCGCGAGATGGCGCGTGATGCCCGCGTCCTGCGCATACGGCAGGCCGAGCTGCGTCAGGCCGACGCGCGCGCGGCTCACCGGCCGCGCTGCCGCATCGACTTGCGGGAAGAAGCCTTCGAGGATCGTCTGCGTGAGTTCCGCGCGCGTCAGTTCCGTGCGGATCGACCCGCCGATCAGCTTCGAGCCGCGGCTCGGCACGACGAGCGGCACCGCGTCGGTCGTCGGGTCGGACAGCAGCGTTTCCTTCGCGGCGCGGCACGCGTAGGTCAGCGCGCGCAGTTGCCACGGATCGGCCTGCGTGCCCTGCTGCGCGAGCTTGCGCGCGACCACGTGCGCGAGCGCGAGATCCATGTTGTCGCCGCCGAGCAGGATGTGCTCGCCGACTGCCACGCGATGCAGCTCCAGGTTGCCGTCGCGCTCGACCACCGCGATCAGCGACAGGTCGGTCGTGCCGCCGCCGACGTCCACGCACAGGATCAGGTCGCCGACCTGCACCTGCTTGCGCCAGCCGCCTTCGCTCTTCTGGATCCAGCTGTAGAGCGCCGCTTGCGGCTCCTCGAGCAGCGTCATCCGCGTGTAGCCGGCGGCACGCGCGGCTTCCGCCGTCAGTTCGCGCGCGGCCGGGTCGAACGACGCGGGGATCGTGACGGTGACGTCCTGGTCGGCGAACGGGGCATCGGGATGCGCGTGGTCCCACGCTTCGCGCAGGTGCGTCAGGTAGCGGATCGAGCTTTCCAGCGGCGACACGCGCGCCACTTCGGGCGGCGCATCGCTCGGCAGGATCGCCGCGCGGCGGTCGACGCCCGGGTGACACAGCCAGCTCTTCGCGCTCGACACGAGGCGGATCGGCGTGCCCGCGCCGCGGGTGCGCGCCATCTCGCCCACCGCGAAGCCGCGCGAGTCCGTCCACGGCAGCGTCAGGTCGCCCTGCGTCAGCTCGCTTTCATGCGGAAGATAGAGGAACGACGGCAGCAGGTCGCGCGACTCCAGCGCACCGGGCGCGGTCAGCTGCGCGATCGGCAGCACCTGCTGCGTGATTTTTTCGCCGTCGCTC
This sequence comes from Burkholderia ambifaria AMMD, assembly GCF_000203915.1. Classification (NCBI taxonomy): domain Bacteria; kingdom Pseudomonadati; phylum Pseudomonadota; class Betaproteobacteria; order Burkholderiales; family Burkholderiaceae; genus Burkholderia; species Burkholderia ambifaria. The sequence goes on along the minus strand of NC_008391.1, from coordinate 2,347,227 downwards.
GCGGCGCTGTCGACGTACGACAGCGCGCAATGGGTCGTACCGAGGTCGATACCGATCGAATAGCGTGGATCGCTCACAGTTCCACCTCCGCCGGTGCGACCACCGATGCGTCGTGGCTGCCCGTCAGCTTCGGCAGGCGCACGTCGGCCACGCGCCAGCCGCGATGGCTGACCGTGCCCGTGAAGGGTGCCGCGCCGACCACTTTCCCCGTCACGCGCACGGCCGTCGCGTCGAAGCCGGCCGGCAGCGTCACGCGGCTGCCCTCGGCTTCATCGCGCACCGGCACGATCGTGAAGTGTTCGCGCAGCGCGGCACGGCAGCCGTCGTGCACGAGGCGTGCGGCGGCGCCGATGTCGGCGTCCGCGTAGCCGGCGATGTCTTCCTCGACGAAGTCGATGAAGCGCGCATCGCGCTGCAGCAGGCCGAGCAGTTGCAGTGCGGCTTGCGGGCTCGCTTCGCGCAGCTCGGGCGCCGGCGCCTTCACGGGCGCGGGTGCCGGAGCCGCGGCGGGGGTCGGCGCGACCGGCGCCGGGGCGACCGGTGCCGGCGCGCCGTCGCGCAGGCGCAGCACGCCGGCCGCGAACTCGCGGTTGCCGAGCACGGAGAAGAACGTGCCGACGGCCAGCGACAGCCGGCCGAAGAAGGACAGGTTGGTTTCGGGCATGGGGTCTGGACTCCTGTGGGCTCGCGACGCGGCGAGCATCTTGCCTGGGCGCCCGGCGACGGCGTGCGGTTGCGCACTGCCGCCGCCCGGCGCGTGATTCGGACGCGCCCTCTCGGGTGCGGAAAACCCGTATTTTGCCCTGTGGCGGGCGAATCGGGCAGAAGTCGGGGGACAGAACACGGCGGCACCGCGGTTTTGTGCCGCGCCGGATTACGTCGGACTGCCGGCTATCGGCAGCTGGCCGCGATGTTGCAGCGCGTCAGCGCGGCTTGCGGCGGCGCGGCGCCTTCGCTTCGAAATCGCGTGACAGCATGCCCAGCGTGACCTCGCCAAAGCGCGCGAGCAGCACCGCCTCGGCCTCTTTCAGCGTGGCCGACAGATGCGCGTTGACCGCCTGTTCGACCAGGCATTCGGGGGCATCCTCGGACACCAGATCCGAAAACACCGGCGGCTCGCCCACCGCGCGATAGACATCGAGCAGCGTGATGTCGTCGAGCGCGACGGCGAGCGCCCAGCCGCCACCGTGGCCTTTTTCCGACTGCACGTAGCCGCTATCGCGCAAGCCGCCGAGCAAGCGCCGCACGACGACCGGATTCGTGCCCAGCATCGCCGCGATCGCCTCCGACGTCAGCGGGCCGTCGGCCTGGTCCATGTGGATCAGCGCATGCAGCATGCGCGACAAACGACTATCGGTTCTCATCGCCGGACGGCTCCCACTCTCGAAACTCCTGAAGTTGCATGAATGATACCATCGACCTATCATGCAACTTCTCGTGTTTCATGAGTTGACCGCCATCGAAGCACCTTCTTCGCTGGCACGGATTCCGGAAAGGGGTGAACACATGCAGAACCATCACGAAGTGATCGTGATCGGCGGCAGCTTTGCCGGGCTGTCGGCCGCGATGCAACTGGCGCGCGCGCGACGCCGCGTGCTCGTGATCGATGCCGGGCGGCCGCGTAATCGTTTCGCGGAGCATGCGCACGGCTTTTTCGGGCAGGACGGCAAGCCGCCCGCGCGGATCGTCGCCGACGCCGCCGCGCAACTCGCGGCCTATCCGACCGTGCAGCGGATCGCCGGCGAAGCGCGCACCGCCGAACGCGATGCGCGCGGCCGCTTTCACGTGACGCTGGCAGACGGCAGCCGCGCCAGCGCCGACCGGCTGATCCTCGCGACCGGCATCCGCGACGCGTTGCCCGCGCTGCCGGGTCTTGCGGAGCGCTGGGGTGTCAGCGTGCTGCATTGTCCGTATTGCCATGGGTACGAGGTGTCGGATCGGCAACTCGGCGTGCTGGCCACGCATCCGCTGTCCGTGCATCAGGCGATCCTGATTCCGGACTGGGGGCCAACGACGTGGTTCACGCAAGGCCTGGTCGAACCGAATGAAGAGGAAGCCGCGTTGCTGGACGCACGTGGCGTGCGTATCGAGCGGTCGCCGGTCGTCGAGATCCTCGGCGACGCACCGCGTATCGAAGCGTTACGGCTCGCCGACGGGCAGGTCGTGCCGATCGATGCGCTGTTCATCGGCGCGCGTACGGAGATGGCGAGCGATCTCGCGCAACAGCTCGGCTGTGCGTTCGACGAAGGGCCGCTCGGCGTGGCAGTCCGCGTCGAGACGTGGAAGCAGACGAGCGTTCCCGGCGTGTTCGCGGCCGGCGATGCGTCGAGCCTGATGACGAATGCGACGTTCGCGTCGGCATCGGGCGTCGCAGCCGGCGTGGGCGCGCATCGTTCGTTGATTTTCGGGCTGGACGCGTGACGGATATGAAACCGCATGTTGGTTGACGCGGTGTAACGCTACCGTCTTCGCGCGATGTGTTGTTTAATGCTTCGCAATGCCAGCATTAAGAGACATGCAATGCTCGATCTCGAAGACCTTCGACTCGTCCGCGCGATCGGCGCGTCGCGCTCATTGGCATCCGCCGCTCGATTGCTCGACCTCACCCCGCCCGCAGTCACGATCCGCCTGCAGCGGATGGAGGCGCGGCTGGACGTACGCCTGGCCGTGCGACAGCCGAAAGGCATCGCATTGACCGACGAAGGCCAGCGGCTGTATCAGGAAGCCGTCGAGATTCTCGAGCGCGTCGAGGCGCTGCCGGTCAACATCTCGGGCGATCACGGCGACGTGCAGGGCACGCTGCGCGTCGTCGCGCCGTTCGGCTTCGGACGCAAGTACGTCGCGCGGATCGTGCGCGACGTGCAGCGCGCGCATCCGAAGCTCGAGATCTCGCTGCATCTGTCGGAGAGCCCGCTGGGCAGTGCGTCGGGCGCCGACGTGGTCGTGCATGTCGGCACCCTGAAGTCGTCGTCGTGGATCGGCTATCCGCTCGCACCCAACGAGCGCTTCCTGTGCGCGAGCCCCGGTTACGCGCGTCGCATCGGCGAACTGAACCATCCGTCCGACCTCGCGCGCTACGACTGCCTGTGCCTGCGCGAGAACGACGAGGACGTCCCGCGCTGGCACTTCTCGCAACCCGGCGACAACAAGGGTGAAGCCAGGCGATCCGCGGTAATCCGCGTCTCGGGCGCGCTTTCATCGAACGACGGCACCGTCATCACCGACTGGGCACTGGCCGGGCTCGGCATCGTCGAGCGCTCGGAATGGGACGTCGCGCCGCTGCTGGCGAACGGCAAGCTGGTGCGGCTACTCCCCGACTGGCATCTGCCGCCCGCACCAGTAACCGCGCTGCTGCCGTCGCGCACCGGCCGCTCCGCGCGGCAACGGGTTTTTCTCGACGCCGCGAAGCAATTTCTCGATCCGCCGCCATGGCGCGGCAAGGCCTGAGCGGCTTTCCACGATTAAATGCTGCTTAATGATCGATTTGGCACGCGTTAAACACGCGGCTTGGCAATCGCCCTACAGTGTTCGCTGTCGGCAACCCACCGAGGCAACGCATCATGGGCATCCCACCCCTCAATACACCCGCCGCATTGATCGACGTCGATCGCATGCGCAACAACATCGCGCGCATGCAGGCGCATCTCGACGCGCTGGGCGTCAAGTTCCGGCCGCACGTGAAGACCACCAAGTGCCAGCAGGTCGTCGACGCGCAGATCGCGGCCGGCGCGCAGGGCATCACAGTGTCGACGCTGAAGGAAGCCGAACAGTTCTTCGCGGCCGGCGTGCGCGACATCGTCTACGCGGTCGGGATGATTCCGGCCAAGCTGGGCCAGGCGCTGGCGCTGCGCCGCCAGGGCTGCGACCTGAAGATCGTCGCCGACAGCCTGGAGACCGCGAACGCGATCGCCGAATTCGGGCGCGAGCACGGCGAGCGCTTCGACGTGTGGATCGAGGTCGACGTCGACGGCCACCGCTCGGGGATTCGGCCCGACGATGCCCTGCTGATCGACGTCGGCCGCGCGCTGGTAGATGGCGGCATGGCGCTCGGCGGCGTGCTCGCTCACGCCGGCTCCAGTTACGAATACGACACGCGCGGCGCACTGGTCGCGATCGCCGAACAGGAGCGCAGCCGCACCGTGCGCGCCGCCGAGCGCCTCCGGGCGGCCGGCCTGCCCTGCCCGGTGGTGAGCATCGGTTCGACGCCGACCGCGCTGTCCGCCGCGAACCTCGACGGGGTGACGGAAGTCCGCGCAGGCGTCTACGTGCTGTTCGACCTCGTGATGCACAACATCGGCGTGTGCGCGCAGGCCGACATCGCGCTGTCGGTGCTGACCACCGTCATCGGACACCAGGAAGAAAAAGGCTGGGCCATCGTCGACGCGGGCTGGATGGCGATGAGCCGCGATCGCGGCACCCAGCGGCAGGCGCGGGATTTCGGCTACGGGCAGGTGTGTACCGAAGACGGCGACGTGCTCGGCGAGTATGTGATGAGTTCGGCCAATCAGGAGCACGGCATCGTGTCGCGCATCGATACGCCCGACACGCGCATCGCGCAGCGGTTTCCGATCGGTACCCGTTTGCGGATCCTCCCGAACCACGCGTGCGCGACCGCTGCGCAACATCCGGAATACCACGCGCTGAGCGGCGACGGCGCGGTACAGACCTGGCCGCGCTTCTACGGGTGGTGAGTGCTGCGAGCATGGCGGTCGGTGCGGCGATCCAATGCCCCGCCGACACCTCATCCCTACCGAATTGACAGTTTGTCTATATTTGTACAAACTATAAACATAGCGATTCGCATTGCCCCATAGGCTCGCCCACCATGCCGACAGACGCTCAACTCCTTCTTCTCGACCGCGACGTGGTCGAACCGGCCCTTCAAGCCGAACAAGTGACGGCGGCGGTCCGCGAGGCCTTCGTGCTGCATAGCCGACGCGCCGGACGCGTGTTCCCGGTCGTCCGCGAGAAGCTGCATACCGGCGGGGTATTCGGAATCAAGTCGGGCGACGTCGCGAGCCAGGATCTGCTCGGTTTCAAGGCGGCCGGGTTCTGGCCCGGCAATCGGGGCCGCGGTGGCGAACCGCATCAGGCGACGATCGCGCTGTTCGATCCGGCCACCGGCCGCCCGCTCTGCATCATGGACGGCAACGCGATCACCACGGCCCGGACCGGTGCGGCAGGCGGCCTCGGGCTGCAGGCGCTCGCCCGCCGCGACAGCACGCGCATCTGCGTGTTCGGCACCGGCGTGCAGGCGCGCGTCCAGCTCGACTATGCGATCAGGCTGCTGCCGCAACGGTGCTCGGTGCAGTACGTGACAGTCAGCGGCGAAGTCGATCCGGAGTTCGAATCGGCATTTCGCGAACGCTGCGACATCCGCGTCGCACGAGACCGCAACGATGCGGTGGCCGACAGCGACGTGGTCATCACGGCGACACCGGGCGGCGGCCCGCTGTTCGATGCGGATGCGGTTCAGCCAGGCACGCATCTGACGTGCGTGGGCGCGGATACCGCCGGCAAGCGCGAACTTCCCGAACGCGTATTGGAGCGTGCGCGGATTTTCGTGGACGATCACGAGCAGGCGCGCAGCATCGGCGAGTGTCAGTGGGCGCCGGATTTGCCGCGCACTGAAATCGGCGACGTGCTCTCCGGGGCTGTGTCGGTCGATCGCGCGGCGAGCGAGATCACCGTGTTCGACATGACGGGGCTCGCGCTGCAGGACCTGACCGTTGCGCGTTTCCTGTATCGGCACGCGGTCGAGCGCGGCGCGGGACGCGCCATCCCGTGGCCGTGGTGAACGGCGACTGCGTGGTATCTTCCGTCGCCATGCACCTGACCAACGTTTCCGCCATCTCGTTCGATCTCGACGACACGCTGTGGCCGTTCGGACCGTCCGTCGAACGGGCCGAAGCGTCGCTGCATGCGTGGCTGCTCGCGCACGCGCCCGAAACCGCGCGCGTGCTGCCCACGTCGCAGGCGCTGAACCAGTTGCGCGACGAATACGAACGCTTGCGGCCGGATCTGGTCGGCGACTATCGTGCGTTGCGCATCGGCTCGATCCGGCTTGCGCTGGAACGCGCGAACGAAGACGTCACGCTGACCGACCGCGCATACGACGTGTTTTATGCCGCGCGGAACCAGGTCGAGTTCTTCGACGATGCATTGCCGGCGCTCGCGTGGCTGAGCGCGCGCTTTCCGCTGGTCGCGGTGACGAACGGCAATGCGGACCTTCGGCTGACCGGCGGCGGCGAGTTCTTCCGCGAAACGCTCAGCGCGCGTGCGTTCGGCTTCGCGAAACCCGAGCCGGAGATCTTTCATGCGGCCGCCGCGACGCTTGGCGTGCCTGCGGGGGAACTGCTTCATGTCGGGGATGATTACCACCTCGATGTCGTCGGCGCGTTGAATGCGGGGCTTCAGGCGGCGTGGGTGGTGCGCGACGAAGGGGCGGAAACAGCGCACGCCGCGCATGGTGCCCCGCCCCCTCATCTGACCATTCGCGACTTGTCGATGCTGTGTCACGCACTCGGCGCCCCCGTCGGGCTGGCCTGACCGCAGGCCCGCGAATCACGCGCCCGTCGACATCACCGAGCGCCGTCTTCACGCCGCCTTCCGCGCCTCCGCAATCCGCTGCGGCGCCTTCGGCCGCGCATACAACCGGTCCAGATACGCGCGCAGTTGCGGGAACGGTTCGATCAGGTTGCATTCGCTCGCCCAGTCGATCAGATACGCCGTCACGCAATCGGCCACCGTCAGCGTATCGCCGACGATGAATTCACGCCCTTCGAGATGCTTGTCGAGGATCACGGCCATCGCGTTGAAATCCTCGCGCGCCAGTTCGATGTCGGCCGGCGAGCGCTTCTCGGGCGGATAGATGAACGTATGCCGCGCGATGCGCCACAGCGGCTGCTCGAGTTCCGTCACCGCGAACATGATCCACCGATAGGCCTCGGCACGCCGCGCGAGATCGACCGGCAGCAACGCCTTCTCAGGATACTTGTCCGCGAGATACAGCACGATCGCGGCCGACTCGGGAATCACGAGGTCGCCGTCCACCAGCACGGGCACCTTCCCGGCCGGATTGAGGTGCAGGAATTCGGGCCGCTTGTGCTCGCCCGCGAGCAGGTTGACCGACACGAATTCGAAATCCGCGTCCAGTTCCTTCAGCCCCCACAGCGCGCGTTGCGTGCGGGTGCCGGCAAATCCGTAAAGCTTCATTGCAGTGTCTCCATCCAGATTGTCGGGAATTGGTCTCCATGCAGGCTGCGGCGCATGGTTCATCAATTCATCGTTTACATACCGGGCACCGCGAGCACCGGCATCACCTCGATCGTGTCGCCGGGGAACAGCGTGAAATGCGGATGGCCTTCGAACAGCGCGGCAGCAGCATCGTGCGATGCGGCGCGCACGACGGTAAAGCCGCTCAGCGCATTGGCGGTGTCGGTGATGCCGCCCTTGCCGATGGACTTGGTCTTGCCGAGCGGCCCGCCGAGCTCGACGATCGCGTCGCGATGCCGGTCGACCCACGCATGCCACGCGGCGATCCCTTCCTTCTCCCGCGTGCGCCGCTCCTCCTCCGGTAGCGCCATCCACGCCTTCATGGCCGGGCTCTCCTTGCTGCCGAGGAAAACCGCGAGATACAACTGCTGTTGAGCACTCATGCTTCCTCCGTCCGATCGCGGGAACGGCGGGCTGCCGCTCCTCGCCCTTGACAAGATAGGTTGATATCAACACAATTGCAACATGGCACGCAATGAAAAGCTTCCTTTCGAAACGACGCTGATGGTGCGCGATTGCTGCCTGTGCCTGCACATGCAGCGCGCGGCGCGCAATCTCGCGCGCATCTTCGACGATGTGCTGCGTCCGCTGGATCTCACCAACGGCCAGTTTTCGCTATTGATGTCGCTGAACCGGCCGAAACCGGCCGCGATGAAATCGGTCGCGTCGCTGCTCGCGATGGATCGCACCACGCTGACCGCCGCGTTGAAACCGCTCGAGCGGCGCGGGCTGGTCACGATCGTGCAGGATCCGGACGACAAGCGCAGTCGTCTGCTCGAACTCACGCCGGCCGGCCATCGGCTGCTGGCCGACGCGTTCCCGCTGTGGCAGCAGACGCACGCCGAGATCGAACAGCCGTTCGCGGCGGGAGAAGTCGATGTGTTGCGCGATCAGTTGCGCACGCTGTCGGAGGATCCGGCTACGCGTGGGTGAAGCCGCGCGCGGCACGGCACGGCCCGTGCTTCACTTCGTGCCCTTCGTCGGCATCAGCAGTTGCGCGAATTCCTGCAGGAAGCGCACGGGGCCGTGCGCGTGCAGTGCGTGCCCGCTGCTGAGCGCACCGTCGATGACGGTCGCGAGCCGCAGCGCGTAAGTCTGCGGTTCGTCGATCCCGATCGCGCTCGCCAGTTCCGTCAGCCGGCGCCGCAATTCCTGCTTGTGCGCGACGGCGACCTTGCGGGCCGGATGATTGCCGTCCGCATACTCCGCGGCGATGTTGATCTGCGGACAGCCGCGATAACCGGGCCGCTCGATGCGCTCGCCGATCCACTGCAATTGCGCATCCAGTTCCTCGCGCGGCGTGCGCCGGTAGCGCGCGGCCACCGCGTCCCAGTGCGCCCAGAAATCCGCATCCTCGCGCAGCAGAAACGCCTCGATCAGGTCGTCCTTCGTCGCGAAATGCCGATACAGGCTCGTCTTCGCGACGCCCGCCTGCGCGACGATCAGATCCACGCCCACCGCACGCGTCCCTTCCCGATAGAACAGCGCGCTGGCGGTTTGCAGAATGCGCTCGCGCGTATCGGGCGCGCTCCCCTTCGTCTGTGTTTCCTGTTTCATCGAAGCCCGGCCGCCGACGGCCGCCTGTCCCGCAAAAGTGCATCCGATGATAGCACCGCGGGGTTGACGACGCTACAGGTCTGTACTATAAAACAAACCGGTCTGTATCGGAGTGGATCATGAATAGCCGAATGACGGTTGCAGTGTATGGCGCCACGGGTCACACCGGGCGGTTTGTCGTCGCCGAACTGGAACGGCGCGGCCTCGGCGCAATGCGCATCGGGCGCGATGCCGCGCGGCTCGCGCAAGGCGGCAACGACGCGGCGCCGTGGCGCGTCGCGTCGGCAGACGAGCCGGCCGCGCTCGACGCCGCCTTGCGCGGCGCGCACGCGGTGATCAACTGCGCGGGCCCCTACCTCGATACCGCGCTGCCGCTCGCCGACGCGGCGTTGCGCGCCGGTATCCCGTATCTCGATCTGACGGCCGAGCAGCCGTCCGTTCAGACGCTGACCGAGCAGCGCGACGCCCGTGCCCGCGCCGTCGGCGTGACGCTGGTGCCGGCCGCCGCGTTCTACGGCGGCCTCGCCGACCTGCTCGTGACGGCCGTGGTCGACCCGCAGCGGCCGATCGAGCGCGTCGACGTCGCGACGGGCCTCGACAGCTGGCATCCGACGCGCGGCACGCGCGTGACCGGCGAGCGCAATCACGCGACCCGGCTGATGCAGAAGGACGGCAAGCCGACCGCGGTGCCGACGACGGCACGCGAGCGCCGCTGGCCGTTTCCATCGCCGCTCGGCGACGTCGACGTGACGCTGCTGCCGTTCTCGGAAGTGATGACGCTCGCGCGTCATCTGCGCATCGATACGATCGAGTCCTGGCTCGCGACGCTCGCGCTGCGCGATATCCGCGATGCCGGCACGCCGCCGCCTGAACCGGTCGACGCGCTCGGCCGCTCGGCGCAGCAATTCGTGATGGACGCCATCGTCGTCCAGAACGGCATCACGCATCGCGCGAGCGCGTCGGGACGCGACATCTATGCGGTGAGCGCCCCGATCATCGTCGAGGCGACAGTTCGCCTGCTGAGCGGCCGTACACTGACGTCGGGCGGCGTACGCAGCCTGGGCGAACTGTTCGACGCGCGCGATTTTCTCGCGGCGCTCGACACCATCGACGTATCGTTCGATACGATCACCGATCGGCATTTCAACCGGAGGGACGAGCATGAGTCGCAATAACAAGGAAAAAGCCGCGTATTTCCGTTCGCTTCATCGCGCGGGCGAGCCGCTCGCGCTGTTCAACGTGTGGGACGCCGGCAGCGCGCGCACGGTGGCCGACGCGGGTGGGCTCGCGCTGGCGACGGGCAGCTGGTCGGTCGCGGTCGCCAACGGGTTCGCCGACGGCGAGCAGATGCCGAAAGCGCACGTGATGGAAGTGCTCGCGCGGATCGCGCAAGCGACCGACCTGCCCGTCACCGTCGATCTGGAAAGCGGGTACGGCGAGCGGCTGGAGGACGTGGCCGACACGATCGCACGCAGCATCGAGGCCGGCGCGATCGGCTGCAATCTGGAGGACAGCTTTCCGGCGACGGGCGAACTGCGCACCGTCGACGACGCGGCCGCGCGTCTTGCGGCGGCCCGGCAGGCGGCCGATCGCGCGGACATCGGCTACTTCCTCAACGCGCGCACCGACGTGTTCTTCACGGCCGCGGCCGACACGCACGACGAACGGCTTCTGGACGACGTGCTGACCCGCGCACGCGCGTACGCGGCGGCGGGCGCCGACGGCCTGTTCGTGCCGGGCCTGCGCTCGCCGGCGCTGATTCGCGCGCTGACCGCCGCGTCGCCGCTGCCCGTGAACATCATGCGCGTGGCCGAAACGCCGACGCTCGCCGAACTCGCGGAATACGGCGTCGCGCGCATCAGTCACGGGCCCTACCCTTACCTGCAGGCGATGAAGGCGCTTGCGGCAGTGGTGAAGCAAGGCGGCTAGCCGGTGCATGGGGCGAACAGCGGACTGCGGACGATTACATCCGACGCAATCGCCGTCCCCACGCTTCAGGTGCCGCGCCGCCATTCCCGCGGCGCGCATTGCAACTAGCAGCGGGCCGGCGCGCGATCGCGCGCGGCGGCCCGCTGCGATCCGTCACTCGGCCAGCGCCCGTGCGACGCCAACCCGCTTCGGCACGCCGGTCACGATTGTCGCGACCGCGACGGCCAGCACCGCGGCCGCGCTCAGGAACACACCGCCCGCGCCGTTCGCGTCGAACACGACGCCGCCGGCCGCCGCGCCCGTCGCGATCGCGAGCTGGATCGCCGCGACGATCAGCCCGCCCGCGCTCTCGGCTTCATCGGGCACGGTGCGCGTGACCCACGTCGACCAGGCAACCGGCACGCCGCCGAACGCCATCCCCCACAACGCGACGAGCACCGCGTCGATCATCGGCGCGCGGCCGAGCGCGACGAGCGCGATGCCGAGCACGACCATCAGCGCCGGCATCCCGATCAGCATCGGCCGCAGCCGGTGTTCGAGCACGCGGCCCGCGAGCGACGTGCCGACGAAGTTCGCGATCCCGTAGCCGAGCAGGATCGCCGACAGCCCGTTCACGCCGACGCCGGCGACCTGTTCGAGGAACGGCCGCAGATACGTGAAGAACGCGAAATGGCCGGTGAACACGAGGATCGTCGCGAACATCCCGAGGCCGACGGTCGGCCGGCGCAGCACGTCGACGAGCGTGCGCAGCCGCGTCGTGCCGCTCGGCGGCATCGACGGCAGCGTCATCACCTGCGACACGAACGCGACGCCGCCGAGCCCGGCCGCGATCAGGAACACGTTGCGCCAGCCGATCAGGTGCCCGAAGTAGCTGCCCATCGGCGCCGACGCGATCGTCGCGACCGCCACGCCGCTGAAGATGATCGACAGCGCGCGCGGCACCATCGCGGTCGGCACGAGCCGCATCGCGGTGGCCGTCGCCATCGTCCAGAAGCCGCCGAGCGCGACGCCGAGCACGACGCGGCCGATCAGCAACGTCGTCAGGTCGGGCGCGAACGCGACCGCGAGATTCGAGGCGACGAGCAGCACGGAGAACGCGAGCAGCACACGCCGGCGGTCGATCGTGCGCGTCAGCGCGGAGATCAGCAGGCTCGTGACGAGCGCGACGGTCGCGGTGGCCGTGACGGCCTGGCCGGCCACGCCTTCGGTCACGCCGAGGCTGTCGGCCATCGGCGTGAGCAGACTCGCGGGCAGGAATTCGGCGGTGACGAGGCCGAACACGCCGAGCGTCATCGCGAAGACGGCACCCCAGGCCGGGGCGCGGGGAGCCGCCGAGGCGGCGGCAGAGGAGATTCCGGGATTCATGCGTCGTTCCGAGTGGGATAGGGAAAATACTGATGACGGCCTATCGTAGGGAACCACGGCAGGACGGTCTATGACATACAATCCGTTCTTATTGATCGATCGTCCGAATCTCAAAATGGCCGAGCCCCTGCTTCCCGACGTGCCCGACGTGCACGACCTCGTCAGCGAGTTGCTGCTGGGCATGCGCCTGAGCGGCGTGCAGTACCGCCGGATCCAGGTGCCGCGGCCGTTCGGGCTGAGCTTCGGCCATGCGCCGGGCCGCGCGCAGTTCCATTTCGTCGGGCGCGGGCCCGTGCTGCTGCGCGATGCGGGCGGCACGACGGTGCGGCTCGAGGCCGGCGACGCGATCCTGCTGCCGCACGGCGGCACGCATGCGCTGGTGTCCGATCCGGATGCGCCGTGCCGCGAGATCGGCGGGTTCGAAGTCGCGAAGATCTGCGACACGGTCGCGTCGGTGGCAGCGACGTCGTGCGCCGCGGCGGAGCCGGCCGCCGGCGACGCGCTGATCTTCAGCGCGTGCATGGAGCTCGATCTCGGCGGCATGCAGCCGCTCGTCGGGACGATGCCGGAGTTCATGCACGTCGGCACGCTGCTCGCGCGCTATCCGGAAATCCGCCCGATGCTCGACGCGATGGAGCGCGAATCGTGCGCCGAACGCGCGGGCTTCGCGGGCATCCTCGCGCGGCTCGCGGACGTGGTCGCCGCGTTCATCGTGCGCGGCTGGGTCGAGTGCGGATGCGGCGATGCGACGGGCTGGGTGCAGGCGCTGCGCGAGCCGAAGCTCGGCCGCGCGATCGTCGCGCTGCATCGCGATCCGGGGCGCAACTGGAGCGTGTCGGAACTGGCCGCCGAAGCGGGCGTATCGCGCTCGGTGTTCGCGGAGCGCTTTCTCGCGGCCACCGGGATGACGCCCGTGCGCTACCTGACCGAGCTGCGGATGCGGCTCGCCGCGCAATGGATCGCACGCGACCGCGAGACGATCGAGGCCGTGGCGTACCGGCTCGGCTACGGGTCGCTCGCCGCGTTCAGCCGCGCGTTCAAGCGCGTGGTCGGGCGGCCGCCGGGCGCGGTGCGCGCGGAAGGCGACACGCACGCCGACGTGTAACGCGTCACGCACAACGCGGGCCCGGGCGAACGCCTGTCGAGTCGCCCCGGCTTCACCTGCGACGACTCCGCTCAGCCGCTGCGTGCTTCCAGCCGATCGACCAGCGCTGTCGCGCAGCGCACGGCCAGCGCCGCGCACTGTTGCGCATCCACCGGCGCGCCGCTCATCATCGCGCCCTGCACGATCCGGCCCAGCAATTCCTTCGACAGGTCGGCGATCTCGTCTTCCCGCTTCGTCATGTCCGTCTCCCGCGCGTCGGCCGAGTTCGGCCGCGCGTCCGATCGTGCCGAGCGCCGCATGCGCCGCGCCCGGCGTTCAACGTTGCCTTGCCCGCACGACGATCTGCGCCTGCGTGTCGCGCTCGATACGTTCAAGCGATGCGCGCAGCGCCGTGAACTCTTCAGGCGTGCAGACCTGCCGGCCGAACGTCGCCGTCAGCCGGCGCGTGACTTGAATGACGTGCGCGGCCGCATCGAATACGTAATGCGACGTGAAGTCGACGAAGCGGTCGTGCACGGCCGTATCGGTCGGCAGGTCGGTCACCGCGACGCCGGCCGGCAGCGCGATTTCGCCGGTCTCGTCGAACGTGCCGCCGAGACATACCCACGGCTGCGTGCGCACCGGTTCGGCCAGCCACCCCTCGACCTGCGTCGCGATACCGCCCGTGATGCTCGACAGCGCGGGCACGGCGGTCGTGCCGTCCGGCCACACGACGTGATCGAGCGTGCCGTCGTACGTCACGTCGAACGGCCCGTCCGTCGCGCGGCGATCGCCGGTCGAGATCCGTGCGCGGCCCCGCAAGCCGCTTTGCCTCAGCCGTTCGTTTGCGAGCTGCCGCACGCGCTCGGGCGGCGCGCGGCGAAACAGCGTGCGTTCGAGCTCCGCGGTCCAGCCGTCGTCCACGACGAGCGCGTGAAACCGCGCGGCGCCCGGTTGCGCCGCATCGATCTCGACGCGCGCGGTGCGGCGCTTCGGCTGCGTGGCCGGCGTACGCGACAGCACGCCGGTGTCGACGAGCAGCGCCGGCCGGTCCATCACGATCGGCGGCAGGTAGCCGAACGCGATGCCGCTCGTCGTGGTGTCCGCGTAGAGGCCGAGACCGGGCAGCCACGTGATTGCGTGGTTGATCGCGCCCGCGCCGTAGCCGGGCACGGAGGGCAGCGCGTACACGGAGCCGAGGTTGATCAGCACCGGTTCGCTGCGGATGCCGACCGCCGCGAGCAACGCGCCGAACAGCGCGACGTGGTCCTTGCAGTCGCCGTAGCGGTTGCGCAGGATATCCGTCACGCGATGCGGCGCGGCGGCCGTCTCGCCGAGAAAAATCGCGACGTAACGCACGTTCGCCTGCACCCAGTCGTACAGGCGACGCGCCTTGTCGTGCGGATCGGCGACGTCGGCGGTGAGCGCGCGCGCCAGCTGCACGACGGCCGGATCGTTCAAGCCCGGATCGACGGCAGCGTTGCGGTAGCGCGCGGCGAACGCCGCATAGTCGGGCAGCGTGGACACCACGAGCCGGTCGCCGTAGGTCGGATAGCCGACCGAGCCGCTCTCGATCCGGTCGTACGGGCCGTGCCGGTATGCGAACTCGTAGCGCGTGCGGCCGTTCGCCGTGACGGGCGGCAGCGCGACGTAGCCGCGCGCGTCCGCACGCAGCGGCATGTCCGCCGGCACGTCGAAGATCAGCCGCTGGTTCTCCACCGGCTCGCGCGACGGTTCGACGTAGTAGCCGAAGTAACCGGCGTTGACGGGCTTCGTGCGCGCCTTGCGGAACGCGATGCGCGTGCTCGAACCGGCTTCGACGCCCGGAAACACGACGGTGCGCAGCAGGCCGTCCTGGAACGTCGGCGCGCCGGCCGAACGCGGCTCCTGGACATCGCGGATGCCGTCGGGCCCGACCGGATGCGCGACGCCGCCGCGATCGATCGTTTCCGCCGCGACCAGGTCGACCTTCTCCAGGTTCTTGTCGAACCAGACGTAGCGCTGCGCGATCGCGTCGATCCCGTTCGCATCGTTCGCGCGCAGCGTCGAATCGTCTTCCTCGTCGAGCGAGCCGTCGTGCTGGATCACGAATAGGTGCACATCGCTGACGAGCGTGACGGGCGCTTCGTCGCCCGAATCGGCCAACGCGGGACGCACGAGCGCGGCAACGGCGACGGCCACCGCGAGCGCGGCGGCGCGGCCCGGCAGGCGGCCGGTCGATCGGAACGGAAAACGCACCACGTCGAAGCTCTCCGTGCGTTCGTGTTCATGTCGGGACGCGACGGGCACGCATCCGCGCGCCGCGCCCGGTCGTTCAATTCAGTGTGGGTGACGTGCCCGCGAGCGTCAAGCCGCTGGGCGGCCGGCCACGCCGCGGCGCAACATGCGCGCGAGGAAGCGCCGCAAGTGGGATGCAGGGGCGTGGGGGCACTTTCACGGTCTGCCCCGCGTGTGGCGGCTTTTTATGTCACGTTGTGATATATAATCCAGGCAATGAAAGCGTGCGTGCGACGTCGCCGAAACGAATGACGATCCGGTACGTTCGACACGCCTACATGGGGAAGGAGACATCATGCTGATCAACAACGATTTCGAAATCGGTTATCTCGTGATCGCGTTCGCGCTGCTGGGCGTGATCCTGATTGGCGCGCTGCTCACCGCGTTGCATCTCGAGCGGTGGCATCCGAAGCTGGTCGGCGCCGCGATCGGCGCGCTGCTCGGGATCGCGCTGATCGAAGCGATGCCGATGCTGACGTGAACGCGGCGCGGCACTCCTTCGTGCGCCGCGTGCTTGCCAGCCCTCGTAGTACTCGGTGCTCCGGGTCGCTACCTGCAGCCTAGGCGGCTACAGGTCCCGACCTCCGGCACGCGGTACGTGCGAGGCCCTGCCCTCATCGAGAGACGTGGCACGCGTACGTGCTGGTTTGCGGCGCGGGGTCGGAACGGGTGGTGCCGTGAAGGGAATCGGGATGGAGTCGCCGCTTTCCGTGACCTACCATCAAGATGAGAGCCGCGCGGAAGTGCGGGTCGATCCGGTGGCCGGCGAAGGCTTCGCGCTCGGCGTGAAGTACCCGCCGCGCGTCATGATGTGCTGGCGCGATGGCGGCGGCGGCCGGAGCGACGCGCATCTGCTCGATCCCACGCACCACGTGTTCCGCAACGACGCGGATGCGTGCGGGGTCGCGATTGCACTGGCCCAGCGCTTCAACGCTGGCGCGATGCCGGCCGCGGCCGGCGCGACGCGCCTCTGCTCGCCGGCCTCTTGATGCCCATGCCGGTCGGCTGACACCGGGCCGTGGCATCTCTCGCTCCCCACCCACCGGAGGCGACATGGAAAACGGTATCGTCGCGACCATCCTGCTGCTCGCGGTCCTGATGTTCGCGGTGCTGTTCTTCGCGGAACAGCGCAGCCGCGAGCGCATACGCGACCGGCTCTTGCACCGCCCATCGCGGCGCTCGGCACGCTCGCATACGCACCACCATTCGTAAGCGGAAAGCGCTCCGCGCAAAAAAATCGGCCGACGGTATGGCGTCTTGCGACGCCAGGCCGTCGGCCTTGCAGCGGAGGTCTGGTTCCCGGGCAGCCGGCGCGCGTCGCGCGCCTACACACTCCACATCACGTGACGGCCCTGTTTGTGGGCCGCACGCATCATGTCCAGCAGCGGCCACGCGCGTTGCGCGAGCCCACGTGCATGCGGCGACAGTTCGGTGCGCAGCGCCTGCGTTGAACGCTCGTGCGCGCTTTCCCGCGCCACATCATCTTTGATCGCCTGCTCGAGCCGCGCGATCGCGCCCGGCAATTCGTCAGTGGAAATCACCCCGCGAACGTCGAGCCCCTTGCCGACGAGCCCCAGCAGGTACTCTGCAAGATCGCGCAACATCACGATGTCCGGGGCGGCGGAGGATCGAAACGTAACCATCATCGTCGTGTTTCCCTCGTCATTGTCGCGAGATCGTGCGGCGATAGCCCGCCGTCGGTCGCGGCGAGGTCTGTGGCCATCCTCCGTTCTTCTCAATAGAAGATTCGTCCGGCACGCTGCGCGTATCGCGCGGCCGGGTTCGTTTGCGGCGTAGAAACCGGATGGCACGAATGCCTGCTTTTATTTTATGTCACGTTGTGACGCATTCAAGTTTCCGGCACAGGAATGGGCGTATGTGTGTGTCGCGAGATCGATGCATCAGCATGCGATCGCCGACGCGCTTGTCACGCTCCTGTTCGTTCGCGTAGGCCAGCGCGAACTTCAGCGCTGTACCCACGTAGTTCGTGATCGTGCAGTCGACGTTGTCGCGTCGCAGCCGCAACTCCATCCTCTTCCGCAGATTGTTCGCGTCCGTGTCGGTCATGCATCGGGTCAACGCCATGCGGTAGCGGCAGCGTCATCCTCCAACACTAACCGACGCACAGTCGCGGCACCAGTCCGCACATTCCATGAGATGTGATCGACGGCGCGGCATCGCTTTCATCGCGTAAACGACCGACACGCCACACGTCTCCGGAACGGCATGCGCGCGCTCATTGTCGCCGCATCGTCACACTTCCGTGCCTCACCTCCCCCACGTCCTCCCGCCAAGCGATCGCATCGATCGCATCGCTCCCGCTATTCGCACAGTCCACACGCCTCACACCGACCGCGATACCCCTCCTCGTCCCCGTCGTGCGTTTTTCCCCGCATTTCGGCTTTTGTGTGCGCGCAACAATGGCGGTGCCTCGCGGCCGGCGCCGTGCGGGGGCAGTTGTCCACGACGCCGGTCGCGGCGCTCTTTGCAAAACCACATCTCACGAGGACATACCATGCAACTCCAATCTCATCCGGCGTGCCGTCCGTTTTACGAAGCAGGTGAACTCACGCAACTCACCGCGTTCTACGAAGAAGGCCGCAACATCATGTGGATGATGCTGCGATCGGAGCCGCGACCGTGCTTCAACCAGCAACTCGTCACCGACATCATCCATCTCGCGCGCGTCGCACGCGACTCCGGCCTGCCGTTCGACTTCTGGGTGACGGGTTCGCTCGTGCCCGAGCTGTTCAACGTCGGCGGCGACCTGAGCTTCTTCGTCGACGCGATCCGCAGCGGCCGCCGCGATCAGTTGATGGCCTATGCCCGCTCGTGCATCGATGGCGTGTACGAGATCTACACGGGCTTCGGCACCGGTGCGATCTCGATCGCGATGATCGAGGGCAGCGCGCTGGGCGGCGGCTTCGAGGCCGCCCTCGCGCACCACTACATGCTTGCGCAGAAGGGTGCGAAGCTCGGCTTTCCCGAGATCGCGTTCAACCTGTTCCCGGGCATGGGCGGCTATTCGCTGGTCGCGCGCAAGGCGGACCGCGGGCTCGCGGAATCGCTGATCTCGTCCGGCGAGGCGCATGCGGCCGAGTGGTACGAGGATCGCGGGCTGGTCGATCAGACGTTCGACGCGGGCGACGCGTATCTCGCGACGCGCACCTTCATCGACGTGACGAAGCCGAAGCTGAACGGCATCCGCGCGATGCTGCGCGCACGCGACCGCGTATTCCAGATCACGCGTTCCGAGCTGATGGACATCACCGAGGAATGGGTTCACGCGGCGTTCACGATCGAGCCGAAGGATCTCGCGTACATGGAACGTCTGGTGATGCTGCAGAACCGGCGCGTGTCGAAGCTGCGCACGGTGTGACGTGAATGGAGCGCGCCGCCGCGTCGCGGGCGGCGCGCTCCGTGATGCGGGGCAGGCTCAGGCGATCAGCCTGAGCTTTCTCGTTTCCGCGAGCCAGCCCTCGAACGCCTGGGCCGGCATCGGCCGCGCGAAGTAGAAACCCTGCGCGTGGTCGACGTCGACCTGCTTCAGGAATTCCGCCTCCCCCGGCGTCTCGACGCCTTCGGCGACGACCGCGAAACTCAGCGCCTTCGCGAGCGACACGACCGAGCGCACCAGCGCCTGCGAGCGCGGATTGCGATCGATGCCCGTGATGAAGCTGCGATCGAGCTTGATCGAATCGAGCGGCAGCCGCGACAGTTGCGACAGCGACGAATAGCCGGTGCCGAAATCGTCGAGGTGAATCTTCGCGCCGAGCTGGCGGAATTCCTTCATCAGCTCGTGCGCCGTTTCCTCATCCTCGATGAAGCTGCTTTCCGTCAGCTCGATGTCGACGAGGCTCGGCTTCAGCCCCGCGCTGGCGAGAATCGATGCGAACTGATGGACGATGTTCATGTCCTGCAGTTGCCGCGCGGACACGTTCACCGCGACCCGCACGCCGAGCCCCTTCGCCTTCCATGCGGCGGCCTGCGCTGCCGCGGTGCGCATCACCCAGCGTCCGAGCGGCGCGATCAGCCCCGACTCCTCGGCGAAGTGGATGAACTCGATCGGCGCGACGAGCCCGCGATCGGGCGACTGCCAGCGGATCAGCGCCTCGACGCTGCGCACGTCGCCGCTCGCGAGGTCGACGACCGGCTGGTAGTGCAGCACGAACTGCTCTTCCTCGAGCGCCTTGCGCAGGTTCGTGTCGAGCCACATGTACTTCGCGACCTTCTGGTTCATCTCCAGCGAGAACACGCGGTACGTATGCTTGCCCTCTTCCTTCGCGACGTACATCGCGGTGTCGGCGCTGCGGATCAGCGTTTCGAGCGAATCGCCGTGCTGCGGATACATCGCGATGCCGATCGAGCAGCTCGTGTAGATCTCCATCAGCCCGAGGTGGATCGGCGTGCGCAGCCGTTCGAGGATGATCTGCGAGGTCGCTTCGAGCAGCGGCCGCGTGCCGTGCTCGAACAGCACCAGGAATTCGTCGCCGCCGAGCCGCGCGAGCGTCGCACCGGACGGCAGGCAGCCGCTGATGATCGTGGACACGTCCTGCAGCAGGCGATCGCCGGTGATGTGCCCGTAGTGATCGTTGACGCGCTTGAAGTTGTCGAGATCGAGGAACAGGATGCCGACCTGGCCGCGCATGTCGGTGCGATCCGCGGCCAGCGCGGCGCCGATGCGCTCGCTGATCGCGTGGCGGTTCGGCAGGCCGGTCAGCATGTCGGTGTTCGCGAGTTCGGTGAGCCGCTGCTGCGCGTTGCGCTCCTCGGTGACGTCGATGCCCGAGCAGATCAGGTACTGCTCGTCGGCGCCGCTGCCGCTCTGCACGAACTTGTTGCGGAACTGGAACAGGCGCGGCCCGTTGACCGTGTTGATGTAGCGCTCGACCGCGAACGAACGGTTGCTCGCGAAAAAGCCGGTGATGTTGCTGCGCGACTGCGCGCCCTGCTCGGGGCTCATGAACAGCTCGAACGCGCTGCGGCCGATCACGTCGACCTCGCGCTTGCCCGTCACTTCCTCGCACAGGCGGTTGAAGCGCTGCACCATGCCGTTGCGGTCGAGGATCACGACGAGCGAATTCACTTCGGACACGACCTGCTCGGCGAACGCGAGCCCGTGCGAGAGGTCGGTCGCGACCGACGCGGTATCGGAATAGGCGGACGCCGTGCCGGCCCAGTTCGACGTGTCGACCTTGCGGCCGACCAGATGGAGGGTGACCGTGTCGCCGAACAGCGCAAGGTCGAGCACGAGGTGCGACGTGACACCGGTGAGCGCGCGAATTCGCGCGGCCTGCTCGCCGGTCAGCGCCACCGCGACGTTGGTCAAGCCGCGGACGGCCGCCAGCTCGAGCGCATTGCTGTCGCTGCCGAGACGCCAGCAGGGGCTGCGCGTACCGACGTGCGCTTCAAGCACCGCGCTATCGTTTTCGTCATCCATGGACACGCCCCGATCCAGAAAAAACGCACAGTGTAGACGGAGGCGAGTTGGCTGACCCCAATTCCCGGACGCGCAGCGCGCGGATCCGGCGGGGCAGTCGTGATGGCCGTGACAGCGGCCCTCGTTCCGTATTTGTTTCCAACCAATGCGACCCGGCGGTTGCGCATTCGCGCGCAAGGTTTTCCAAACGAATGTGTAAGCCATCTTATCAAATGACGATCAAGAATGGCACTCACATTCGGCAGAGCGTGTCAAGGAATCGGAACTCGATTGGCACGGCGGCTTTTTCGTGATTGGCGGGGTGGGCGCGGGCGCGCGCAGGGTCCCGAAGCGGGGCGGCAGGATCGGCGGAGTGCCCCGCCGGACGGGCGTTTGCGGGGAATCCCGGCCGCCCCGTACCGCTCGGCCCCAAGGCGTTCCGCAGGGGTCGCGTCGCCTCGAGTCGAGCGCGGAAGCGGGGAATTTCCATTTCCGTTTACGACGGGAATGCCCGTCTTTATTCCCATACGCGTGGCAATAGCGCGCGGATCAATGCAAGTGAATATATCGCCGGCGCGCACACCGACGTTTCACCGCCCTGAATGGAACCGGTACGACGGCCCCGCCGCCACGCGCGAAAACCGTGCGGCGTGCACGCCGCCGCACCGCTTCCGCACGGGTTGCGGGGCGCCCGCTCAGCCCGCCGCGCCGTAACCGCCGCCGCCCGGCGTTTCGACGACGAACACGTCGCCCTGCGCCATCTGCGCGCGGCCGATATGCGCGAGCGTCTCGACCGTGCCGTCGGCCCGCTCGATCGTGTTGCGGCCGAGCGCGCCGGCCTCGCCGCCCGCCGCACCGAACGGCGCATGGATCCGGTTGTTCGACAGGATCGACGCGGTCATCGGCTCGAGGAAGCGGATCCGCCGCACCGCGCCGTCGCCGCCGCGCCAGCGCCCGCCGCCGCCGGAGCCCGCGCGCAGCCGGTGCGAGTCGACCCGCACCGGGTAGCGCCATTCGAGCACTTCCGGGTCGGTCAGCCGCGAGTTCGTCATGTGCGTCTGCACCGCGCCGACGCCCGCGAAGCCGTCACCCGCGCCGCTGCCGCCCGCGATCGTCTCGTAGTACTGGTACTGAGCGTTACCGAATGTGAAGTTATTCATCGTCCCCTGGCTCGACGCGACGCAGCCGAGCGCGCCGTACAGCGCGTTGGTGACCGCCGACGACGTCTCGACGTTGCCCGACACGACCGCCGCCGGATACTCGGGGTTCAGCATCGAGCGGGCCGGCACGATCACGGTGAGCGGCTTCAGGCAGCCGGCGTTCAACGGGATGTCGTCGCCGACCAGCGTACGGAACACGTACAGCACCGCGGCCATGCAGACGGCCTTCGGCGCGTTGAAGTTGTTGTCGAGCTGCGCGGACGTACCGGTGAAATCGATCTCGGCACGCCGCGCCGCGCGGTCGACGCGGATCGCGACGCGAATCTCCGCGCCGTTGTCGAGCGGATAGCGGTACGCGCCGTCCTGCAGCGCGCCGATCACCCGCCGCACCGCTTCTTCCGCGTTGTCCTGCACGTGCCCCATGAACGCGAGCACGACGTCGCGGCCGAACTGGGCGACCATCCGCCGCAGCTCGTCGACGCCCTTCTGGTTCGCGGCGACCTGCGCGCGCAGGTCGGCCATGTTCTGCTCGACGTTGCGCGCCGGGTAGCGGCCTGACGCGAGCAGCGCGCGCGTGTCCGCATCGCGCAGCACGCCGGCCGACACGAGCTGCCAGTTGTCGATCAGCACACCCTCTTCGTCGATGTGCTTTGAATCGGGCGGCATCGAGCCCGGCGTCGTGCCGCCGATGTCCGCGTGATGGCCGCGCGAACCGACGTAGAACAGCGGCGTGTCCGAGCCGTCCGCGAACACCGGCGTGATGACGGTGACGTCGGGCAGGTGCGTGCCGCCGTGATACGGGTCGTTCAGCATGAACACGTCGCCGTCGCGCATGCGGCCGCGGTTGCGCTCGATCACCGTGCGAATGCTCTCGCCCATCGATCCCAGATGCACCGGCATGTGCGGCGCATTCGCGATCAGGTTGCCGTCGCCGTCGAAGACCGCGCACGAGAAGTCGAGCCGCTCCTTGATGTTCACCGAGTACGCGGTGTTCTGCAGCCGCAGCCCCATCTGCTCGGCGATCGACATGAACAGGTTGTTGAAGATCTCGAGCCGCACCGGATCGGCGTCGGTGCCGAGCGAGCGGCGCGTCGGCAGCGGCGTCGTGCGCGTCAGCACGAGGTTGCCCTGCGCGGTCATCCGCGCGCGCCAGCCGGGTTCGACGACGGTCGTGCCGTTCTGCTCCGCGACGATCGCCGGGCCGTCGATCGTGTCGCCGGCGAGCAGCGTGTCGCGCACGTACAGCGCCGCGTCGTGCCATTGGCCGCCGGAATGGAACCGCACGGCGCTGTGGGCCTGCGGCGCCGCGCCCTCGTCGCGCGGCGCGAGCGGCGCGATCTCGACGGGCGCATCGGAGCGGCCGATCGCCTCGACCGAGGCCAGTTCGGCGACCAGCGGCGTGCCGGGCATCAGGAACGCGTAACGCTGCCGGTACGCGGCTTCGAACGCCTGCTGCATCGCGGCGACGCTGCCGGCCGGCACGTCGAGCGCGGAATCGGTGCCCTGGTAGCGCAGGTGCACGCGCCGTTCGGTCGCGATGCGTTCCGGCGGCACGCCCTGTTCGAGCAGCGCGCCGACCGCGTCGTCGGTCAGCCGGTCGAGCGTCGCGTTCAGCGCCGGCAGCGACGCGTCGGACAGCACCGCCTCCACCGCGCGCTCGCGCATCGCGGTCTGGTCGGCGAGGCCCATCCCGTACGCGGACAGCACGCCGGCGAGCGGATGCGCGAACACCTGCGTCATCCCGAGCGCGTCGGCCACGCCGCATGCGTGCTGGCCGCCCGCGCCGCCGAAGGTCGTCAGCACGTAGCGCGACACGTCGTGGCCGCGCTGCACCGAAATCTTCTTGATCGCGTTCGCCATGCTGCCGATCGCGATCTCGAGGAAGCCTTCGGCCAGCGCCTCGGGCGTCTCGCGCCGCCCGGTCGCGGCGTGGATCTCGTCGGCGAGCGCCGCGAATTTCGCGGCGACGCCGTCGCGCTCGAGCGGTTCGTCCGCGTGCGGGCCGAACACGCGCGGGAAATGATCGGGCTGGATCTTGCCGAGCATCACGTTGCAGTCGGTCACGGTCAGCGGGCCGCCGCGCCGGTACGCGGCCGGCCCCGGATTCGCGCCGGCCGATTCGGGCCCGACGCGCAGCCGCGCGCCGTCGAAGCCGAGCACCGAGCCGCCGCCGGCCGCGACCGTGTGGATGCTCATCATCGGCGCACGCATCCGCACGCCGGCCACCTGCGTCTCGAACACGCGCTCGAATTCGCCGTTGTAGTGCGACACGTCGGTCGACGTGCCGCCCATGTCGAAGCCGATCACGCGGTCGAAGCCGGCCGCGCGCGCGGCGCGCACCATCCCGACGATGCCGCCGGCCGGGCCGGACAGGATCGCGTCCTTGCCCTGGAACGCATCGGCGCGCGTCAGGCCGCCGCTGCTCTGCATGAACTGCAGGTTCACGCCGGGCATCTCGTGCGCGACCTGCTCGACGTAGCGGCGCAGGATCGGCGACAGGTACGCGTCGACCACGGTCGTGTCGCCGCGCGACACCATCTTCATCAGCGGCGACACCTCGTGCGACACGGACACCTGCGTGAAGCCGATCCGGCGTGCAAGCTCGGCCAGCGCGCGCTCGTGCGCGGTGTAGCGATAGCCGTGGATCAGCACGATGGCCAGCGCCTGCACGCCCGAGTCGAACACTCGGCGCAGCTCGGCTTCCGCGCGTTGCACGTCGAGCGGCACGACGACGTCGCCGTGCGCACCGACCCGCTCGTCGACCTCGACGACGGTCTCGTACAGCGCATCGGGCAACACGATGTCGAGATCGAACAGGCGCGGCCGGTTCTGGTACGCGATGCGCAGCACGTCGCGAAAGCCGCGCGTCGTCGCGAGCGCGGTGCGTTCGCCCTTGCGTTCGAGCAGCGCGTTGGTCGCGACCGTCGTGCCCATCTTCACCATGTCGACGCGTTCCGGCGTGATCGGCTCGCCGTCGGCCAGGCCGAGCAGGTGGCGGATGCCGGCCACGGCCGCATCGCGATACTGCTCGGGATTCTCCGACAGCAGCTTGTGCGTGACGAGCGAGCCGTCGGGCCGGCGCGCGACGATGTCGGTGAAGGTGCCGCCGCGGTCGATCCAGAATTGCCAGCGTGCGGCGTCGGAGGAAACGGGGAAAGTGTGTCGGTCAGTCATGGCGATGAACTCGATGCGTCGTTGAGGCGAAGGACGAGCGCCGCCGCACGGCGCGCGTCGCGCGCCGCGTGAGGGCTTCGATCAAAGGGAAGAGGTAAGGCGGCGGGCCGGCGCCCGCTTACGCGGCGTCGAGTTCGCGGCCGCGGGTTTCGGGCAGCGTCAGCGCGGCGACGATCATCACGCCGTACGCGGCGACCGCGAAGATGCCGATGCTCGCGCCGAGCCCGTAGTGCTTCGACAGCGCGCCGATCAGGAACGGGAACAGTGCGCCGACCGCGCGGCCCACGTTGTAGCAGAAGCCCTGCCCCGAGCCGCGCACCCGCGTCGGGAACAGCTCGGTGAGGAACGCGCCCATCCCGGAGAAGATGCCCGACGCGAAGAACCCGAGCGGGAAGCCGAGCCACAGCATCGACGCGTTCGTGAGGTTCAGCACCGGCGACGTATAGGCGAACGCGATCACCATCGAGCCGAGCGCGAACAGGATGAAGTTCGGCTTGCGGCCGAGGCGGTCGGTCAGGTAGGCGCTCGTCAGGTAGCCGACCCACGAGCCGACGATGATCGTCGCGAGATAGCCGCCCGTGCCCATCACGGTCAGGTGCCGCTCCGTCTTCAGGAACGTCGGCAGCCAGGTCGTGATCGCGTAGTAGCCGCCTTGTGCGCCGGTCGTCAGCAGCGCCGCGCGCAGCGTCGTCGACAGCAGCTTCGGTGCGAAGATTTCCGTGAGGCGCGGCCTGCCGGCCACCTGCGCCTGCGCGGCCTTCTCCTTCTCGTAGACGTCCGGTTCCTTCACGTAGCGGCGGATCACGACCACCAGCAGCGCCGGCGCGAGGCCGATGAGGAACAGCGCGCGCCATGCCTGTTCGGCCGGCAGCACCGAGAACAGCAGCGCATACAGCAGCGCCGACAGCCCCCAGCCGATCGCCCAGCCCGACTGCACGAGGCCGACCGCCTTGCCGCGATCGCGCGCGCGGATCACCTCGCCGATCAGCACCGCGCCGGCCGTCCATTCGCCGCCGAAGCCGAAGCCCATCAGCGCGCGCGCCGCGAGCAGCTGGTGGTAGTTCTGCGCGAGCCCGCACAAAGCGGTGAACACCGCGAACCACAGCACGGTCAGCTGCAGCGTGCGCACGCGACCGATCCGGTCGGACAGGATGCCGGCGAGCCAGCCGCCGAGCGCCGACGCGAGCAGCGTCATCGTGCCGATGAAGCCGGCATCCGCGAGCGAGATGCCCCACGTCGCGACGAGCGTCGGGATCACGAACGACAGCATCTGCGTGTCCATCCCGTCGAGCATGTAGCCGACCTTGCAGCTCCAGAACGCGCGGCGCTCGCGCGGCTGCGCGTCCGCATACCATCCGAACAGGCCGTTGCGCGCGGGGCCCGCGGGGTCGGCGGCGGGCGCCGCGAGGATCTTGCTTTCCATGGTGAAGCTCCTGTCGAAATGTGCGGTCAATGCCGGGCTTGTGGTGCGTGTGGTGCGTGTGGTGCGCGTGTCGTGTGTGCGTCGCGATTCATCAGCCGCGGCTGCGCGCTGAGGCCGGGCGGGCGAATCGTCTGCCGCCGCGGCGGGGCCGGACCGGCGGCCGTACAGGCCGCGGGTGCCGACCGGTCAGAACACGGCCAGCGACGCGTTCGTGATGTCGGTCATCAGCATGTAGCCGGGCGTATGCGCGATCGCGAGCGGCAGCTTCGCTTCCATCAGCGCGGTTTGCGGCGTCACGCCGCACGCCCAGAACACCGGCAGCTCGCCGTCGCGCACCGTCACCGCGTCGCCGAAATCGGGCGTGCCGAGATCGGCGATGCCCAACTCAAGCGGATGGCCGATATGGACCGGCGCACCGTGCACGCCCGGGAACCGGCTCGTGATCTGCACCGCGCGGATCGCGTCCGCGCCGCGCAGCGGCCGCATCGACACGACCAGCTGGCCGCCGAAGATTCCCGCGCGGCGGTTCGGGATCGACGTGCGGTACATCGGCACGTTGCGACCCTCTTCGATATGGCGCAGCGCGATGCCTTCACGCGCGAGCATGTCCTCGAACGAGAACGAGCAGCCGATCGCGAATACGACGAAATCGTCGCGCCACAGCGCCTCGAGCGATTCGACCCGCTCGGTCAGGCGGCCGTCGCGGTAGACGTTGTAGCTCGGCACGTCGGTGCGGATGTCGAGATCCTCGCCGAGCACGTCCAGCCGGAACGCGCCCGGCTCGCCGACGCCCAGCAGCGGGCACGCCTTCGGGTTCGCCTGACAAAAGCGCAGGAAATCGTGCGCATACGCGTTGGGCAGGATCGCGAGATTCGCTTGCGCGAACGGGCCGCACTGGCCGGCGGTCGGCTGGCGGAACGCGCCGCTGCGTACGGACTGGCGGAATTCGGAAGGCGTCATGATGGTGGTCGGCGATCGGGGATGTTGTCGGGCTCACGCAGTTGCGTCAGCGGTTACGGCGAAGAATAGAAAAGAAAAAAATTGGCTGCCAACGAGTTTTTTTGCGCCCGGTGTATAGAATTTCTTAACGCATCTCCGGGTTTTCCCCGGTCCCGTTCATTTTTCTTCACCGGCATGCTGCGCGTCCACCGTCCCGCCGACCGCCATGAACACGCGTTTTCTCGAAACCTTCGTCACGCTCGCGAAGCTGCGCAACTTCCGCACGACGGCCACCGCGCTGCACGCGACGCCGGCAGCGATCTCGCAGCGCCTGAAGGCGCTCGAGGATGAATTGCAGACCGTGCTCGTCGATCGCGACAGCCGCGAGTTCCGGCTCACGCCGAACGGCGAGTATCTGCTCGGCTATGCGAAGGCCGTCGTCGAGGCGACGCACGAGCTGCAGGCCGCCGCGGCCGGCGAAAGCGCGCTGCGCGGCAAGCTGCGGCTCGGCGTGATCGAGACGGTCGTGCACAGCTGGCTGCCGCACTATCTGCGCCGCCTCGCCGCCGACTATCCGCAACTGGAGGTCGACCTGACCGTCGACGTCAGCGTCGTGCTGCAGCGCCGGCTGATGGCCGGCGAGCTCGATCTGATCATTCGGGTGGAGGGCAGCGACGAGGCGTCGGTCGTCTGCGACGCGCTCGCGAATTATCCGGTGCGCTGGATCGCGCGCGCGGGGCTGCTGCCGACCACGCGCACGGGCCTCGCGCGCCAGGTGCTGCGCCAGCCGATCCTCACCTACGGGCGCGGTACCGCGCCGCACCGCGCGCTCGAGGACATCGTGCGCACGCTCGCGCACGCGCATGGCGTGCCGCTGTCGGAGACGCGCATCACCGGCTCGCCGTCGATATCGGTGATCGTGCAGCTCGTGCGCGACGGCTTCGGCGTCGCCGCGATTCCGGTGCTGTTCGTCGATGCGCTGATCGCGAGCGGCGAGGTCGTCGAGCTGCCGCTGCAGCCGTCGCCGCCGTCGATCGTCGTGTCGATGTCGCGCCGCGCCGACGCGCCGAAGTTCGTGCACGGCGCATCGATCGCCGCGCGCGCCGCGTGTCACGAGTACTGCGAAAAGAGCAACCGGTTGCTGGTCGAGGCGCTTTGACGCGGTGCGCCGATGCGCTGCGGTTCGCGCATAACGCCCGACGCGCCGATGCGGCGCTCAACTCACGCGGGCTGCCCCGCATGCGGTTGCGCGAGCTTGCCGTCGCCGTACTCGCGCAGCACCTGCGAGATCACCACGCGATAACCGTCCAGCCAGCGCGCCTGCTTCGCCTTCGCTTCCCGATGCGCGGGGTGCTGGATCAGCTGCTGCAGCGCCGCCTCGGATTCCCAGTAGTAGACGTTCTGGATCAGCCCGGCTTCCGCGTTCTCCCAGGTTTCCTCGCCGAGATAGCCGGGTGTCGCACGCGCCATGTCGGCGATCTGCCGGTCGAGCCGATGGAATTCGTCGTCGTATTGCCCGGCGCGGAAAATGAAGGTCGATGCGTACATGCGCGCTCCGTCGGAGACGATTGAAAGAGCGTCAAGTGTAAGGCACGCATCGCGTGCCGCTTTCCTCACGCGGTGAGCGTGACGGCGTCGAGCCACGCGTTGGTGCATGGCGCATTCGTGCGGGTGGCAGACGTGGCGGTCGGCACCGTCAGTGCGCCGACGAAGCGATGCCGATGTCGGAACCGTTCGCGCAACGACAGCGTCGGCGCGCTGTTGCAGTAGCGGCCGCACGCATTGCACGCGAGACGGTAGTCGTCTACCACGGCCGCCGCACCGAGTCCTGGTAGCGCGTCAGGATGAAATGCGCGACGTCGTCCGAGTGATACGCCGCGACGAGTTGCGCGACCCACGGCTTCGTGCGATCGGCGTCGCGCACGGTCAGCACGTTCGCATACGGCGAGCGCGCGTCCTCGAGGTTGATGCTGTCGCGCGCCGGTTGCAGGCCCATGCGCGTGGCGTCGTCGCTGTCGATCGCGACGAACGCGGCCGAGTCGAGCGCCGCATGGAGCCGGTCGCGACGCAGCGCAACGAATTTCAGCGCGAGCCGGTTGCCGGTCACGTCGCGCAGCGTCGCATGCAGGCCGGCCTTCGCGCGCAGCGTCACCAGGGTGTCGTTCTGCAGCAGCACGAGCGCGCGCGCCATCCCGCGCGGATCGGCCGGGATCGCGACCGTCGCGCCGGGCAGCAGTTCGTTCAGACTCCTCAGCTTGCGAGAATAAAGCGCCATCGGCAGCGTGACGGTCGGCGCGACGGCGCTCAGCGCGTAGCCTTTCGCCGTGCAGGTGGCGGCGAGGCGCTGTGCATCCTCGAAGCTCGCCGCGTCGATCTTGCCGTCCGCAAGCGCGGCATCGATGCGCGACGCGTCGTCGAATTCGACGACGTCGACATCGAGCCCGCGCGTGGCGGCGACGCGCTTCACCGCGTCGAGGATCTCCGCATGCACGCCGTGCGTCACGCCGACGCGCACCGTGCGCGTGATGGTTTCCGCGGCAACAGCCCAACCTGGATGAGCGGCGCCGCATACAACGGCCAGCCACACGGCAATGCAATGCGCGACGCGTTTCACGATGCATCCCTCAGAATCGTGCGGAATCCGATATGCGACGCGCCAAGATCGGCTTCCTGCTGCTCGCGCGACGACGCGCGATAGCGCACGCAGTAATCGCGCGAGCACAGGAACGAGCCGCCCTTGATCACCATCGGCGTGTCGTGCCGTCGTGTCGGCGGCGCCACGGCCGCCGTGTCGCCGTTCGTGTGCGACTGATGCGGGCCCGTGTACGCGTCCTTCGTCCATTCCCACGCGTTGCCGATCATGTCGTACAGGTGAAAGCCGTTCGCCGCGTAGCAGCCGACCGGCGCCAGGCCCGCATGGCCGTCCTCGGCCGTATCGAGCACCGGGAACGCACCCTGCCAGTAGTTCGCGGCCGGCTTGCCCTGCGCGTCGCGCGGCGCGGCATCGAGCGACGCGTCGTCGCGGCCAGCCTTGCCCGCGTATTCCCATTCGGCTTCGGTCGGCAGATCGCGGCCGAGCCAGTGCGCATACGCGAGCGCGTCGCGCTGCGTGACGAGCGTGACGGGCAGGTTGCCGAGCCCATCGACGCTGCTGCCCGGGCCGCGCGGCTGCCGCCACGACGCGCCCTTCACCCAGCTCCACCACGCGAGGTCACGTGCATTCAACTCGTCGCGCGTCGGCACGTGAAACACCGCCGCGCCGCCCTGCTGCTCGGCTTCGGTCACGTAACCGGTCGCCTTCACGAAGGCGGCGAACTGCGCGATCGTCACGTCGGTCTGGTCGATCCAGAAGCCGCCGACGCGCGTCCTGCCGTCGCCGACCGGACGCTCGTCCGCATAACCGCGCGTGCTGCCGAACACGAACGCGCCGCCGCTCAGGTGCACCATCCCGGCCTTCGGGTCGTCGCGCCACGCCGCGGGCAGGCCCGAGTAGCGCTCGCACTGCCGCTCCGAGCCGAGCGGCGCGAGCGGGCGGCCGCGATTAGCGTCGTCGAAGGCGCCGGCGGGCGACGTCGACGGGCTCGCATAGCCGGCTGCGAACGCAGCCGCGAACAGCGTGGCCGCGAGCGCCGCGCCGAGCGTCCAGAAGCGCAACCGCATCGTGTCGTCCTCAGTAGTAGCCGCGCGGACGCAACGGCTCGACGCCGCCGACGTTGCTCATGTAGGTCTTCCACTGGTCGACCAGCGTGCCGATCACCGACGGGTTCTGCGCGGATACGTCGGTCGTCTCGCCGCGATCCGTAGCGAGGTCGTACAGCTGCCAGTGACCATCGAGCGGGCCGAGCGGCGGCTCGGTCCACAACGCCTTCCAGCGACCGTCGGCGCTGCGCAGGTACGCGCGGCCGTAGGCTTCGTCGCCGAACGGCGCCGTATGCACGTCACCCGTCGCCGAGCCGGTCAGCACCGGCAGCAGCGACTGGCCCGTCACCGGATACACGTAGCGGTTGTTGTAGACGACCTTGCCCTTGTTCTGGTCGATGCCGGTGAGCGTGTTCACGAGCGGCGGCGCCGGCTGCGACGGCGGCGTGACGCCCGCGAGCGCGAGGAACGTCGCCGTGTTGTCGGTCACGTGCGTGAACGCGCGCAGCGTCGGCAACTGCTGCGTCTGTCCGGGCAGGCGCACGATCGTCGGCGTCGACACGCCGCCTTCGCCCGAATAGCCCTTCGTGAGCCGGAACGGCGCCGCGCTCACTTCGGCCCAGCGCAGCCCGTATTGCAGCCGCTGCGCGTTCTGCTTGCCGTTGTCGGTGCCGAGGGTCGAGTAGATCGGCTCCTGGCCGTTCGCGGTGTCGGTCGCCGTCGGGTCCGCGCCCGAGTCGATCGGCCAGCCTTCCGCGCCGTTGTCCGACTGGAACATGATGAACGTGTTGTCGTATTCGCCGATGTCCTTCAGGTGCTGGATCAGCAGGCCGATGTTGTAGTCGAGGTTCTCGACCATCCCCGCGTAGATCTCCATGTAGCGCGCCTGGGCACGGCGCTCGGCCGGGCTCAGGCTCGCCCACAGCTTGTCGACCTTGCCGGTGCCGTAGTCGGTATAGCCGTCGGCGGCCGAATGCACGGCGCTGATGTACTTCGCGTTCGCGGTGCCGTTGTTCGCCGTTGCCGGCGACGCCGACGTCGTTTCGGGCAGGCCGTCGAACGGCCTGAAGTCGGCCGGAATCAGACCGAGCGCCTTCTGCCGTGCGATGCGCGCGTTGCGGATCGCGTCGTAGCCGGCGTCGTACACGCCCGCGTACTTGTGCAGCCACGGCTCCGGCACCTGCAGCGGCCAGTGCGGCGACGTGTAGGCCGCGTACGCGAAGAACGGCTTGCCGTCCCGCTTGTTCGAATCGATGTACGCGATCAGCTTCTGCGTATAGAAGTCCGTCGAGTAGAACACGGCCGGATTGCCGCCCGCGCCGCCCGGCTGTCCGGGCTGGCCGGGCTGCACGTAGCGGCCGTCCTCCGTGTAGTTCGACGAGCCGGCCGGCTCGTGCGCGAAGTGGTTCGTCGCGGCGCCGGCGAGCAGCACGTAGCTGCGCTCGAAGCCCCACTGGTCCGGCGTCTGCCCGCTGCCCGTCGCGCTGCCGACGATCCCCGAGCCGATGTGCCACTTGCCCGCGATGTACGTGTGATAGCCGGCGTCCTTCAGTAGTTGTGCGAACGACAGCGCGCGGTCGTTCAGGTAGCCCTCGTAGCCCGGCAGGCCGCGCCGCTCGTCGGTCGGCACGCCCATCGTGCCTTCGCCGACGAGGTGGTGATCGGTGCCGGAAATCAGCATCGCGCGCGTGATCGCGCACACGGTGCCGGTGTGATGGTTCGACAGGATGCGGCCCGACGCGACGAGCGCATCGAGGTTCGGCGTGTTGATCTCGCCGCCGAATGCATGGATGTCGGAGTAGCCGAGATCGTCGGCCATGATGTAGAGGATGTTCGGCCGCTTGGCCGCGGGCGTCGCATTGGCCTGCGGCGGCGGATCGCTGTCGACGCCGCCGCACGACGCGAGCGACAGCGCACCCGCGATCGCGGCGCAGACCACACGGAAACGAAAGGCAAGCAAGGGCGAAGCGGGCTTTTTCATTGTTGTTGAGCGCACGATCTACGGGATCGGCGATCTTAGCGTCGCCTGCGCGGCGCCCAAAGTCGGATTCGTCACATGCTAAGGGAGTGCGGGAATATGCGGCGCGGCACGTGTTTTACGACGCACGCCGCGTGCGTTGTGTCAGCTGCGTCCGCCGAGGCTGCCGCCGCCATCCACCGCGAGCACCTGCCCCGTGACGAAGGCTGCATCGTCGGACAGCAGGAACGCGATCGCCGCGGCCACATCGTGCGGTGTGCCGAGACGACGTGCGGGAATCGTTGCCAGCACCTTGCGTTCGGCTTCGCTGCCGACTGGCCGCGTCTGGCGAAACAGTTCCGTCTCGATCGGGCCCGGCGCGACCGCGTTGACCGTCACGCCGTGCTCGGCGAGTTCGAGCGACCACGTACGCGTGCAACCGACGAGCGCGCTTTTCGCGGCTGAATACGCGGTGCGATCGAGGCTGCCGAAGATCGCGCGGCTGCATACGTTGACGATGCGGCCATATCCGCGTGCCTTCATCGCATCGGCGAAATGCTGCGTGACCTGGATCGCCGCGCGCACGTTGAGGTCGAACACCGCCTGCAGCGACGCGAAATCGACCTTGCCGAGCGGCTGTGGCAACGCGATGCCCGCGTTGTTCACGATGCCGTCGATCTCTTCCGATGCGCCGATGCGGGCGAGCGTCGCGGCCGTCCGGTCGATATCGGCGAGATCGCACGCGATCAGTTCGCCGGGAAAGTCGATGCCTTGCGTACGCCGCGCAAGACCGATGACGCGATGGCCACGCCGCGCGAGCAGCGTGCTGGTTGCGAAGCCGATGCCGCGCGACGCGCCGGTAACGAGATAGGTGCGGGATGACATGATTCGTGCCTCTGACGAAAGAATCGAAGACGGTGCGGTGCGCGCTGTCGCGCGCAGCGCATGCATGACGCGGTCGATTGTGCTTCAGGCGGGGAAAAAGCGTACGGTCGTGGTCGCGGGCGTTGCTCAACCCGTGCGGTACGCGGCCGTTCAACGCCGGAGCTAGTGAAGGGAATCGAACGATAGGACTGGCTATCAAACCCTAGGAACCGACGGCAGTCGATGATCGGCATCTTTAGCAGGATCATCGTGGCAATCCAGCGGCTCATGCACCGAACCTTCAGTCTGCGTCCGGACGCCGAATCGGGGACCAGTCGACGGACCCGGCCTCCGCGAATTTAAGCCGCTCGCGCAATTCAGGATGCACACCCGCCTGCATCAGCAGTGCCATGCCGCCCAATCGCCGCGCGTCCTCATCGGTAATCGGGCACCCGTCGTTCGGTTCGGCATGCGGCGGAATCGTGATGGCGACGCCTGCATTCATTTCGCGATCAAGCACGGCCTGCACGTCCTTGCGAAACACAGTGCACAACGTAACCTGTTCGGTATCCTCGTCATAAAACACGATGGTTGCGCGTCTCGGTTTGCTCATGTCGCATTCCTCTACAAGCATCAGCGGCTGCCGTCGCCCTGCCTCGGAATAGGTTCAAGCGTCACACTCATGTATTTCTCGATGCCGGGCTGACCGGCAGCGATGAGATTCAGCATTGCGGCACCCAGGCGACGCGCAAACTCGTCATCTATCCGATAGTCGAACTCGTCCAACAGGATCGGCATTTCGAGAACGCCTTGTAATTGCGGCGCGAGCTTGTCCGGATCGGCCGCTTTTACCGTAAGTCTTTGCTGGTCTTCGTCGTAAATCACCACGACGGCATAAGGCGAATGCTTAGCCATTTAGAATCCCCTGCACTCTTGGTAATCCATAAACGCATTCTGCTTGCACAGTGCGAGACCAGCAAGGCCGCCCATGACCTTTGCCAGCCGATTGCACAACTCGATAGCCGCTTCGTATTTCTCCATGCAGCCAGCCTCCAACCCCTTCGTTCGGCCGACGCGCGGCCAGATTCAACGAATCGTCACGCAAAGGCGAGTCCCGCGGCAAGAACGAGGCGGCGTCGCTGAGCGGCGTACCAACCAGCCCGAGTGCCGTGCCGGCACCGCCGCTACGCATCCATAGCGCCTCCAAGCAAATGCTTTTCCGAATCCGTTATTGGATCGCGCCACCACGCGTTCATATACTCGTCAGCACTCTCCGATAAAGAGTGCCAACCAATCTCGACGCAACAGAACAGGACGGATAGATGAGCCTACGCCCCTTGCACGACCGGGTCATCGTGAAGCGACTCGACCAGGAAACCACCACCGCCTCGGGCATCGTGATCCCCGACAGCGCCGCGGAAAAGCCCGACCAGGGCGAAGTGATCGCCGTCGGCCCCGGCCGCAAGGACGCCGACGGCCAGCGCCTCGTGCCCGACCTGCGTGTCGGCGAGCGCGTGCTGTTCGGCAAGTACGCAGGCCAGGCCGTCAAGGTGGACGGCAACGAATTCCTGGTGCTGCGCGAGGAAGACATCGTCGCGGTCGTCAATCAATAACGGAGCGCAATCATGGCAGCAAAGGAAATCATTTTCAGCGACGTCGCGCGTACGAAGCTCACCGAAGGCGTCAACATTCTCGCGAACGCGGTGAAAGTCACGCTCGGGCCGAAGGGCCGCAACGTCGTGCTCGAGCGCAGCTTCGGCGCGCCCGTCGTCACGAAGGACGGCGTGTCGGTCGCGAAGGAAATCGAACTCGCGGACAAGCTGCAGAACATCGGCGCGCAACTCGTGAAGGAAGTCGCGTCGCGCACCAGCGATGCCGCCGGCGACGGCACGACGACGGCCACCGTGCTCGCGCAGGCGATCGTGCGCGAAGGCCAGAAGTACGTCGCGGCGGGGCTCAATCCACTCGACCTGAAGCGCGGGATCGACAAGGCCGTCGCGGCGGCCGTCGACGCGCTGAAGACGATCAGCAAGCCGACCACCACGAGCAAGGAAATCGCGCAGGTCGCGACGATCTCCGCGAACGGCGAGGAATCGATCGGCCAGCGCATCGCCGAAGCGATCGACCGCGTCGGCAAGGAAGGCGTGATCACCGTCGAGGACGGCAAGTCGCTCGCCGACGAGCTCGACGTGGTCGAAGGGCTGCAGTTCGATCGCGGCTACCTGTCGCCGTATTTCATCAACAATCCCGACAAGCAGATCGCCGAGATCGAGAACCCGTACATCCTGCTGCACGACAAGAAGATCTCGAACATCCGCGACCTGCTGCCGGTGCTCGAACAGGTCGCGAAATCCGGCCGGCCGCTGCTGATCATCGCGGAAGACGTCGAGGGCGAAGCGCTCGCGACGCTGGTGGTGAACAACATTCGCGGCATCCTGAAGACGGTCGCGGTCAAGGCACCGGGCTTCGGCGATCGCCGCAAGGCGCTGCTCGAGGACATCGCGATCCTGACCGGCGGGCAAGTCGTCGCGGAGGAAACGGGACTCGCGCTCGAGAAGGCGACGCTCGCCGAACTCGGCCAGGCGAAGCGCATCGAGGTCGGCAAGGAAAACACGACCGTGATCGACGGCGCGGGCGACGCGAAGAACATCGAGGCGCGCGTGAAGCAGATCCGCGTGCAGATCGACGAGGCGACCTCCGATTACGACCGTGAAAAACTGCAGGAGCGCGTGGCCAAGCTGGCGGGCGGCGTCGCGGTGATCAAGGTCGGCGGCGCGACCGAAATCGAGGTGAAGGAGAAGAAGGACCGCGTCGACGACGCGCTGCACGCGACGCGCGCGGCGGTCGAGGAAGGCATCGTGCCGGGCGGCGGCGTCGCGCTGATCCGCGTGCGGCAGGCAATCCGCGAACTCAAGGGTGCGAATGCCGACCAGGACGCGGGCATCAAGATCGTGCTGCGCGCGCTCGAGGAACCGCTGCGCCAGATCGTCACGAACGCGGGCGAGGAAGCGAGCGTGGTCGTCGCGAAGGTGGCAGAAGGCTCGGGCAATTTCGGCTACAACGCGCAGACCGGCGAATACGGCGATCTCGTCGAATCGGGCGTGCTCGATCCGACCAAGGTCACGCGCACCGCGCTGCAGAATGCTGCGTCGGTGGCCGGGCTGCTGCTGACGACCGATGCGACCGTGTTCGAGGCGCCGAAGGATGCAGCGCCGGCCACGGCGCCGGGCGGCCCGGGTGCGGGCGGGCCGGGGTTCGATTTCTGACGGTGTGCCGCGTGTGCCGGTTCGCCGGCATGCGCGGTGTTTCCGAAGTGATGCAACGCGTGGCGACGTCGGTCGTCACGCGTTTTTTTCTGGATCGCACGCAGGTACGGCAGGTCGAGCGGGGTAAGATGAAGGCCCATTCCGCATCACGGGCCCAAATCCATGTCGACCACCATCAACACCCTGCTGCCGCTCGCCGGCGTCCTGCTGCTGAGCGTGGCCAGCCCCGGCCCGAACTTCGTGATCGTCACGTCGAGCGCGGTCGCGCAGCGCCGCGCCGGCGTGATGACCGGGCTGGGCCTCGCTGCCGCATCGGGCACCTGGGCCGCGATCGCGATCGGCGGCCTGAGCCTGCTCGTGACCCACGTCGCATGGGTGCACACCGCACTGCGGCTGGCGGGCGCGACCTACCTGATCTGGCTCGGCCTGAAAATGGTGCTAACCGCGCGCAAGCCGTTGTCCGTCGCCGCGCCGGCTTCATCCTCCGGCTGGCACGCGGCGAAGAAAGGCTATGTGGTCAGCATGACGAACCCGAAAGCCGTCGCGTTCTACGGCAGCGTCTTCGCGCTGATGGTGCCGGCCCACACACCGGCATGGTTCGATCTCACGGTCGTCGCGCTGTCGATCGGGATTTCGGGCGCGTGGTATTGCACGATGGCGCTGCTCGCGTCGCATCCGTTCGTGCGCCGGCTGCTGATCAAGCGCAAGGCCGTGCTCGACACGACGGCCGGGCTGCTGCTGATGGGGCTTGGCGGGCGGATGCTGACGGGGCGTTGAGCGGCGTTGTCGTGGAGGGAGCCCGCGGACACGATGAATGGAAACTGCTTTCGCCGCTTCCCCGCTCGTGATACGGACACAGGCATAGCTTCCTGAATAACGATCCCGACGATCGACAACCGACGGACGCGATGCATCCCCGATGCACCGCGCCCGTCATCGCCTCAAACGATCGGATCGACCACCGTAACCGGCGCGCCGCGCGCCTCGATGGCGCGCCCGGCGAGCAGGCACAAATCCTCGCGATGATGCGCGGCGACCACCTGCACACCAACCGGCACGTCATTGACGATCCCAGTCGTCACCGCCAGCCCGGGTAGCCCCATCGCCGGCAGCGCACGCAGCGTGAGCTGCGCCTCCCATACGCGCTCGAACCCTTCCGGTCCTTGCCTGTCGAGATCGTCGGGGAACGGCAGCTCCGACGACACCGGCAGCAGCAGCACCGCGTATTCATCGAGAAACAGCCGCCATTGCCGCGTGAGCGTCGTACGCCGCACGAGTGCGCGGCTGATCACGTCGGCCGGCAGATCGCGCACCTTGCCGCGCACGGCGGCGATCACGGCGGCCGCGCCCGGATCACCGTCGCTCTCGACCGCGTTCGTCAACGCGTCGAATCCGTCGCCAAGCCAGAGCTGCTCCTGCAACAACGCGGCCTCGCGCATCGGCGGCGTATCGTCGATTTCATCGACG
This sequence comes from Burkholderia ambifaria AMMD, assembly GCF_000203915.1. Classification (NCBI taxonomy): domain Bacteria; kingdom Pseudomonadati; phylum Pseudomonadota; class Betaproteobacteria; order Burkholderiales; family Burkholderiaceae; genus Burkholderia; species Burkholderia ambifaria. The sequence continues at coordinate 2,308,432 of NC_008391.1, read as the reverse complement.
GTCCACCCTGCATCGACGAGCCGGCGCGCGGCATCGCGCAACGCGGCCTCGACTTCGGGCACGACCTGCAGGCCGCCCGGCCGCACGCACAACGCCGCTCGCTTCGGTACCACACGGCCTTCGAACGGCACCGGCACGTACCACGGGTCGCGCGGGTCCTGCGAGGCGAACGCGCGCAGCGCCAGCGCGAGATCGTCGATCGTGCGCGCGATCGGCCCCGTCGTCGACATCAACTGCGCGCCGATTGCACGCTCGGGCGACGACGCATTGAACGCCGGCACGCGTCCGAGCGACGGCCGGATGCCGTGCACGCCGCATGCATAGGCCGGGTAACGCACCGAGCCGCCGATGTCGGTGCCGATCGCGAGCGGGCCGATCCCGGCGGCCACCGCAGCCGCCGCGCCGCCGCTCGATCCGCCCGGCGTCAGCGACCGGTTGCGCGGATTGTACGTATGGCCGTGCACGAGATTCGACGTGAACCAGCGCAGCGCGAACGTCGGCGAATTGGTGCGGCCGAGCAGCACCGCGCCGGCCTTTCTCAGGTTCGAGACCGACGGACTGTCGGCGCTCGCGATCAGGTTTTCCTGCAGGCGCGTGCCGTTGGTCGTCGCGAATTCCGCGACGTCGACGTTGATCTTCACGGTCACGGGCACGCCGGCGAGCGGCCCCGGATCGTCGCCGCGCGCGATCGCGCGATCGACTTCGTCGGCTTGGCGCCGCACGTCGTCGGGGCGATGCTCGACCACCGCGTTGATCGCCGGGTTCACCGCATCGAGACGGGCCAGCGTCGCATCCGCCACTTCCCGCGCGGACACTTCGCGTTGCCGCACCCGCTTCGCGATTTCAGTCGCCGACAGTTGCCAGAGTTGCTGCGTCATCAGAATGTGCTCCGAGAAACTCCGCCATGCCCCCAACGGGACTTCCTGCGAGGCGGATGGCCGGAAGGAGGCGCCGCGCGCCATTCGCATCGCGGCGCCGCATCGCTTACTGCGTATCGTGCTTCGCACGCTCCGCGGCCGCGATGATCGCGTCGGCCACGGCCTTCGGCTGGCTCAACATCGATACGTGGCTGCCGTTCACGCGCGCGACCGTCGCGCCGATCCGCTTCGCCATCGTTTCCTGCAGCTTCGGATCGATCATCCGGTCCTGCGTCGCGACGACGAACGTCGACGGCTTCTCATGCCACGCGGCCTGCGTGACCTTCTGCGAAATACAGCCACCGTACCACGGCCCTTGCGTCGCCGCGACGACGCGCTGCTGCGCGGGCGACAGGTCGGGCGCGAAATCCTGCGCGATCGCCTTGTCCGACAGCGTCGCGAAACCGCCCGTGTCCTTGCGCAGCTCGCCGGCCCACGCCGGCGCCGGCAGCCCCTGCGTGACGTCGGCGATCGACTGGCCGTTGTCCGGCGCGAACGCGGCGACGTAGACGAGCGACTTCACCTTGTCGTCGTTGCCCGCATCGCTGATCACGACGCCGGCCCACGAATGGCCGACCAGCACGACGGGCCCCTTCTGCTCGTCGATCGCGCGCTTCGTCGCGGCGGTATCGTCGGCGAGCGAGCTGAGCGGATTCTGCACCGCTACGACATGCAGGCCGCGCGCCTCGAGCAGCGGAATCACGCGGTTCCAGCTCGACCCGTCGGCGAACGCGCCGTGCACCAGCACGACGTTCGTGCCCTTCAGGTCCTCCTTCGGCGCAGCCTGCGCCGCGACCGCACCGAACAAGCCGCCCAGCACCGCCGCGGACACCAGCACCCGTTTCGTCAAACCGACCATCGTCATGCTCCTTCCTGTCGTGTTGTACATCTGAAATGTTTACGTTGCGGCCGCGCCGGCGCTCGGCAGGCGCGGCAGCGGATCATGAATGCGCGTACAGGCCGTTGTCGGCATCCGTGCGTGCGTCGCCGGCCGCGGCGTAGCGGGCGGCCGGCACCGACGCGGCGGCGACGTTGTCGCCCTGCGACTTCGACGGACCGTTCTGGTCCGAGCGCGCGACCTGCTCCGCGGCAACGGCGTTCTCCGCGGCAGCGATATCGTCCGGGTAGTTGGCTTCGCCGCTGGCCGGGCTGTAGCCGGCCTTCTCGAGCCGGACGAGGTCGGCGCGCACATCGGCACGCGTGAGGCCGTGGCCGGTATCGGCGAACGACAAGGCGGGGATCGAAGCGAGGACGGCGACGGCGAGGATTCGAGCGACTTTCATGAGTATTCTCCTAGAAGGAAGTGGGTGTATCGATCATTCGGCATCCGATCCAGATGGCTGGCATCGAATGTTTCCTGCATGTCGACAGTAGAACCCGCTCACGTATCCGGCATGTTTCCGAAACCGGTGCTTCCTGCATGCCAGTTTTTCAGAAGGGGCCGCAGACACACTGCGATACAAACCCGCAGGCCGATCCATCTCCCGTCATCCGCGCACGACAAAAAAGGCGTGCCTCGCGCGGCACGCCCTTCCGTCAAGCCGATCCCGTCAAATCACGTCACGGCGCCAACCGCGTGAACACATAGTCGTGATTCTTCACGCGCGCCTGGTGACACGCAAAGCACGTCTGGTGCTGACCGATATCGGCCGGCACGCCGTTGATGAAGCGCCCGAAGCCCCAGCCGCCCGTCGACGCATAGCGACGCGAATCCTTCACCATCACCTGCACGGTGGTCGCCTGGCCCGGCACGGTCGCCGACGGGAACTCGTCCGACTGCTTGCGCTTGTACGCGAGCTTCACGAGGATCGTGCCGTCCGGAAACGGCAGCGTCGACTTTTCGAGCGCACGCATCGCAACGGGATTGCCGAGCACCACGCGCAATTCGTCGAGCGGCGCCGCTTCCTCGGCCGGCGCGACCATTTCCCACTTCCGGTAGCCGGGCGGGATCGTCACGCCGTAGATCGGCGACGCGGCCGGCTTCGGCTGCTCCGCGAACGCGGCCGGGCCGCTCGCCGACAACGCACCGGCCAGCAACACGCCCGCGACGAGCGCACGGCGCGCGCCGTGACGCACCACTCCGATAGGCGCCCGCATCACAGATGCTCCACTTGCAGGATCGCCTCTGCGAACGCCTGCGGCGCTTCCTGCGGCAGGTTGTGGCCGATGCCGCCTGTAATCGTGCGGTGCTGGTACTTGCCGGTGAACTTCTTCGCATACGCGGCCGGGGCCGGATGCGGCGCGCCGTTTGCGTCACCTTCCATCGTGATCGTCGGCACGGTGATGACCGGGCCGGCCGCGAGCCGCCGCTCGATGTCGTCGTATTTCGCTTCGCCCTTCGCGAGACCGAGGCGCCAGCGATAGTTGTGGATCACGACAGCTACGTGGTCGGGATTCTGGAACGATGCGGCGCTGCGCGCGAAGGTTTCGTCGGAGAACTGCCACTTCGGCGATGCGAGCCGCCAGATCAGCTTGTTGAACGCATCGAGGTTCTCCGCGTAGCCGAGCGCGCCGCGTTCGGTCGAGAAGTAGAACTGATACCACCACTGGAGTTCGGCCTGCGGCGGCAGCGGCTTGGTGTTCGCCTGCTGGCTGCCGATGAGGTAGCCGCTCACCGACACCAGCGCCTTCACGCGCTGCGGCCACAACGCCGCGATGACGTCGGCCGTGCGTGCGCCCCAGTCGTAGCCGCCGAATATCGCACGGTCGATCTTCAGCGCATCCATCAGCGCGACGATGTCGACGGCCGTCACCGCCTGCTGGCCGTTGCGCAGCGTGTCGGCCGAGCGGAACGTCGTCGATCCGTAGCCGCGCAGGTACGGCACGATCACGCGATAGCCGGCCGCCGTGAGCAGCGGCGCGACGTCCGCGTAGCTGTAGATGTCGTACGGCCAGCCGTGCAGCAGGAACACGACGGGGCCGTTCTTCGGCCCGAGATCCGCATACCCGACGTTCAGCACGCCCGCGTCGATCTGGTGGATGGTGCCGAGCGACGCCGCGCCGGCCGCGCGGTTCGTCGGTACATCGGGCGCCGACTGCGCATGCGCCAGCGAGCCGAAGCCGAGATCGGCGAGGCTCAGGCTTGCGATTGTCGTACCCAGGATCAGGCGGCGGCGGCTATTCACGGTATCAGGCATGACTGGTTCTCCATTGTCGATCGCTAAGTAAGGGGCCCGCGGCAGGTGCGGGCGCTCCGGTATCGCCGTTCACGCCGGCCGCGCATCGCTTGGCGCCGCCGTGTGAATCGCTTCACCGGATTTATATCCGAACCATTCGGACGCTTTGTATCCCAACGTATCTGTGTTCGGATACGACACAGAGCGATTCAAAAAACGTCCGCGACGCGGTGCGTTTCGGGGGCCGCGCAATACACGCGCCCCGATGCACCGATGCGGCAACGGACGCGGGCCGGCATCGCAACCGGCCCGCGCGCGCCCGTCGAGCCGCGCTTACGCGCGACGCAACGGCCGGAACCCGGCACGCACTTCGCGTGCGAACAGCTCCGGCTCTTCCCATGCCGCGAAGTGGCCGCCCTTGTCGACTTCGTTGAAGTAGATCAGGTTGTGATAGCTGCGCTCGGCCCAGCTGCGCGGCGCCTGATAGATCTCGCCGGGGAACACCGTGATCGCGGCCGGCAGCGAGATGTCCACCGCGTTGAAGTTGTTCGAGTGATCCTCCCAGTAGATCTGCGCGGAGGACGTCGCCGTGTTGGTCAGCCAGTACAACGAAATGTCGTCGAGAATCTCGTCACGCGGAATCGAACGTTCGGGTACGCCGCCGCTGTACGTCCACTGCGAGATCTTGTCGTACATCCATGCGGCCTGCCCCGACGGCGAATCGGCGAGCGCGTAGCCGACCGTCTGCGGACGCGTGACCATCATCGCCGAGTAGCCGCAGTTGTCGCGATAGAACGTCGCGAGCTTCTCGTACGCGGCCTTCTCCTTCGGCGACAGCGATGCCGGCGCCGGCGCGTCGACCTGGAGCAGCGTCGCGATGTCCGGCGGCACCGTCGCCGGCATGTTCACGTGAATCCCGGCCAGGCCCTGCACGCGCTGCATCGCCATCCGGTGCGAGATCACCGAGCCGCAGTCGCCGCCCTGCGACACGAAGCGCGTATAGCCGAGGCGCGCCATCAGTTCGCCCCATGCACGCGCGATGTGGTCCGAGCCCCAGCCCGTCTTCGTCGGGCGGCCCGAGAAACCGAAGCCCGGCAGCGACGGCACGACGACGTGGAACGCATCGTCCGCGCTCGCACCGTGCGCGGTCGGGTCGGTCAGCGGGCCGATCGCCTTCACGAGTTCGAAGACCGAACCGGGCCAGCCGTGCGTCATGATCATCGGCATCGCATTCGCGTGCCGCGACCGCACGTGGATGAAGTGAATGTCGAGCCCGTCGATTTCCGTGATGAACATCGGGAAGCCGTTCAGGCGCGCCTCGCCCTTGCGCCAGTCGTAGTCGGTGCCCCAGTAGCGCAGCAGCGCCTGCATGCGCGCGAGCCGCACGCCCTGCGATTCGTCCGCGACGGTCTCGCGGCCCGGCCAGCGTGTCGCGGTGATGCGGCGGCGCAGGTCGACCAGTGCGTCGTCGGGGATGTGGGCGGTGAACGGGCGTATGCCGGTGTCGCCGGTTGCCGCATGCAGCGCGGTGGGCAGCATCGCGGATACACCCGCGGCCACGGACGTGGCCAGCAGGTGCCGACGCATCGGGGAAAACGGTGTGGAAGACATCGCTCGGCATCTCCTTTCGTGAGGTTGAAAGTGAACATGCCGCGCGCCCGGGCGCGCCTTCGCTTTCATTCGGGCACGCACCGGTCACGCGGCGGTCACCCATTTGAAAGGTCTGATGTATCCGGGATGTGTCTGATTTGTACCCGTTTGTAGCGGGCGTGCGAACGTCGACGTCAGGGGGCGATCCAGCGGCCTTCGTAGCCGTCGTCGTTCACATCGAAGATCGCGCGCCGATGGCCGGCGCGAGCAAGTTCGAGCCAGTCGACGCGCGTCACCGTGACGTGGACGAGGCAGAAGTTCCGATAGCCGTCGTCGGCGGGGGCCTCGCCCGGGCTTGGCGTGACGTGCGCCTCTTCAGGCGACTCGATCGGCGTGCCCGGCCGCAACGGTGCGCGATACAACAGCAGCGTATGCGGACGGCTCGATTGCCAGATCGCGCGCCGTTGCGCTTCGTCGTCGCAGATCGACGCGACGCCTTCCGCGCGAATCTGCACGAGCGCGTCGAGATCGTTCGCGACGACGGCGATGCGAGGGTCGCGGCGCAGCTCCGCCACCTTCTCCGACCACGCATTCGTATGGAACGCCAGCAGACGATCGGCGCGGCTCACTTGCCGCAACACGATCGTGCGCACCTTCGGCGCGCCGTCGAGGCCGAGCGTCGCGGCCTGCACCATCGTGAACGGCGAGCGCTGCGCGCCGACGCCGGACTCGAGGCACGACCAGAGACGGTCGTAGGTTTGCGTGAGCGATTCGGAAGCGGGATCGGACATGATGGCGCGGCGATCTTGCGGGATTCGGTCGCGCTAGCTTAACCGTTTCGGCGGCGCAGCTCGCGGTGCCCGCATGGCTTTCGTCGCAAACCCGCCGCCGCGCGGTTCAGTTATAGCCGAGCACGACCGGTGCGGCGTCGCTCGTGTCGGTCGAATCCGCGCCGAAGCGGCCGAGCACGTCCGCGACGTATTGCGGCCCCGCGCCGATCTGCGACGACTTGTGCGCGACGGGACGGATATCGGCCATGCCCGGCGCTTCATCCAGCCATGCGGTGTCGTTGATGACGATGTTCATGTGTGTCTCCTCACGCGGCCAGCGCCGCACCATATGCGCGCACCAGGCGCGCCACGCCTTCCCGGATCGCATCGACGTCGGGCGCGGCGAACGACAGCCGCAGCGATGCGGCGTCGACGTTGTCCGCGAAGAACGCCTTGCCCGGCACGAACACGACCTTGTTCGCGATCGCCTGTTGCAGCAGCACGTCCGACGACACCGCGCCGATCCGCGCCCACACGAACATCCCGCCTTCGGGACGATGGAACGTGATCGCATCGCCGAAACCGTCGCGCAGTGCGTCGCACATCGCGTCGCATTTGCGCTGGTAGGCCGCCGTGATGCGCGGCAGATGGCGTTCGAGCGCGCCGTCGGCGAGATACTCGGCGGCGGTGGCTTGCGTCCAGGGCGTGCTGCACAGGTCGACCGTCTGCTTCGCGATCACGCAGCGTCGCGCGATCTCGGCCGGCGCGATCGTCCAGCCCACGCGCAGCCCCGGCGCGACGATTTTCGACAGGCTCGCGAAATGCACGATCCAGTCGCGCGCGCCTTCGACTTCGTTCGCGAGCGCAAGCATCGACGGCACCGGTTCGCCCGCGAAACGCAGGTCGCCGTACGGATCGTCCTCGACGATCAGGAAACGGTATCGCACCGCGAGACGCAGCAGCTTCAGCCGGCGTTCGCGCGTGAGCGTCGCACCGGTCGGGTTCGCGAAGGTCGGGACGGTGTAGAGCAGTTTCGGCTGCGCGATCGCGCCGGACGCGAGTTGCGACGCGAGGCGGTCGACGTCGAGGCCCTCACCGTCGACCGGGATCGTCACGATGCGCGCCTGTTGCAGACGCATCGCCGACAGCGTCGCCGGATAAGCCGGCTGTTCGGTCAGCACGACGTCGCCCGGCGCGACCATCACGCGCAGCAGCAGGTCGAGGCCCTGCTGCGAGCCGGTCGTGACGAGCAGTTCGGCCGGCGTGCACGCGACGTTGCGGCGCGCCATCAACGCAATCAGTTGCTGCTTCAGTTCGGCAAGGCCGTCGGTCGGGCCGTATTGCAGGCAGCGCACCGGCTGCGCGTACGCGCGTTCGGCGGCCGTGTTCAGGCCGTCGACGTCGAACAGGTCACTAGCCGGATAGCCGCCCGCGAACGAAATCATCCCCGGCTCGGAGAGGTACTTGAACAGCTCGCGGATCGGCGAACCGGCGGGATTCTGGAATGAGGGCGTAAACGCGTACATGTCGTCGTGAGCTGGATCGCACGGACGGCCGGGATAGCCGACAGGTGCCGCCCGCCCAGGGCGCTTCTGGCGCACGGGCGGGAATTCGAGCCACGATTGTCGATAGTCATTAACGCTGCCGCAAACGATATCTATGCACTAGGTCTTGCGGTTTGGTCATTAATTGGCGGCGGGTTTGCGCCGAAAGGTGAATATCGTACCGCTGCAGCAGTCGCCATCCCTCAGGTAGACATCGAAGGTCTTGTCCACGACGGCATAGCTGACCGTTACGATGTTCAGGTTCTCTTCCGGTAAATAGCTACCTGACATCGGCTCCCTGAGATCGATCGCGTCGCTGGCGAGCAGGTAGAGATGTTCGTCATGCACTGTAGTGGTGGGCGACATCGTCTTCAGCTCCGCCTCGATCACAGTGCTATGGGATTGGCCGATCTCGTACCGCATGCCCGCGTCACGGTAAGGAATCGACAGCAGTACCTTGCCATCGACATTCAAGCGCGTGGCGAGCGACGCGTCTACCGTGATCGTCATGCTGTTGAGTCGGCGCAAGTCCTCGCGAGTCAGCGCCACATCGGAGAACTCGCGACGCCCCATGCTGATGGACGAAACCTGTGCTTTCCACCGGCCCTTTTCTCGCCACGTATCGGACATGCCGTTGGCGCCCGCTGCTCCCGAGATGCCGTCCAGCACATAAGTGCCGATCGCCTGCGTGAGAATTTCTCGTTTCGAGCCAACGATAATTTCCGAGGTCTGATGTGCGTCGACGGGCAAGCGCCGCGCGCGATCAGCCGACGCCCAAGTGCCGTCGAGCGAGTCGTTGGCTACCTTGCCGGTAAACGTGCCGGTGCGCTGCCCAGCGCTTCCAGTCTCGTCCATCGTGAATCTGCCCGAGGGGTCAATCTTGCCGCTCAGGTAGATAGCGTCGCGCTTGCCGGCATAGCGATAGCTTCCCGTCAGCACTCCGTCGACATTTTTCAGATCCATCACGAACGCATAGCGGTCGCCGATACGGCCAGAAAAGGTCTTGTGGAAGTACGCAGGGTCGGCCAGCGCCGTGGTGGCAATCATCAACGACAGAAGCAACGATGCGAACCGCAGGACGGGACGGAACATAGCGAGTGGCGAGGATTAGAAGTGGCTCAATTGTGACACCCTCGCGCAGATCAGTAGCGGCCGGTAGCCTCGATGTCATCTGTCGTTCCAAAGCATCAAAAATCGGCAAATCCGGTTTTTTTGTAGCCCATGGGCGACTCACGCCTCGCGCAATCGTTAAACCGCCGAACCCATACACACCGTTGCCCAGGCACGCTGCGATTGTCGATCACGGTCCTGAGCCCGCCACATACCGCGCCCCGCATGGCGCACGCCCCCCCACCCCGCCCCCGATTACCTAGGTAATTGACACGTATAGACCTAGGTAATTGTCCTCCCTACCATGGGTTTCGACGCGACCCAAAGCGCCCCACACGAAGAGGACACGACCATGACCACCCAGGACGTCGACACCAGAACGTTACGACGCGTGATCGCTGCAGCGTCGATTGGCAATTTCGTCGAATGGTTCGATTTCGCCGCATACGGCTTTCTCGCCACCATCCTGACGCGCGAATTCTTCCCGAGCGGCGACCCGACGATCGGACTCCTGAAGACATTCGCCGTCTTCGCGGTGGCCTTCGCATTCCGCCCGCTCGGCGGCCTCATCTTCGGCGTCATCGGCGACCGGATCGGCCGCAAGCGCACGCTTGCGCTGACGATCCTGATGATGGCCGGCTCGACGACGTTGATCGGCCTGCTGCCGACCTACGCGAGCATCGGCTACTGGGCGCCGTTGCTGCTCACGATCATCCGCTGCGTACAGGGCTTTTCCGCCGGCGGCGAATACGCCGGCGCATGCGCGTACGTGATGGAACATGCGCCGCGCCGCCGCCGCGCATTCTTCGGCAGCTTCGTGCCGGTATCGACCTTCTCGTCGTTCGCTTGCGCGGCGGTGGTCGCCTATCTGCTCGAGTCGTCGCTGTCGTCGCAGGCGATGATCGAATGGGGCTGGCGCGTGCCGTTCCTGATCGCGGCACCGGTCGGCCTCATCGGCGTCTACCTGCGCGTCAACCTGAATGAAACGCCCGCCTTCCAGGCGCTCGAAGGCAAGCACGACATTGCGCATGCCCCGCTGATGGAAACGTTGCATTCGCAATCAAGGAATATCCTCAAGCTCGGTGCGTTCGTGTCCGTGACGGCGCTGTCCTTCTACACGTTCACGACGTATTTCGCGACCTACCTGCAAGTGGCCGGGCACCTGTCGCGCGGCACGTCGCTCCTCGTCACGGTGCTGGCTCTCCTGTTCGCCGCGGCATTGTGCCCGGTCGCCGGCCTCTTCTCCGACCTCGTCGGCCGCCGCGCGACGATCGCCACGACCGGCACCTTCATCATCGTGTCGGTGTATCCAGCCTTCTCGCTGGGCGGCTCGGGCGTGTTGTCGCACTCGCTGCTCGGCGTCGCGCTGCTCGCGATCGGCGCGGTGTTCTCGGGCGTGGTGACGGCGCCGCTGATGTCGGAAGTGTTCGCGACGAAAACCCGCTATACGGCGTCCGCGATCACGTACAACCTCGCGTACACGATCTTCGGCGGCACCGCCCCGCTCGTCGCCACGTGGCTGATTTCCGCGACCGGCACCAACTTGTCGCCCGCGTACTACCTGATCGCCGTGTCGATCTTCGCGATGATCGGCGGGCTGTCGCTGCCGGAAACGTCGAAGACGGCACTCGAGGAAGCCGGCCCGGCAACGGGGAGAGCCGCCCAGTCCGCGAAGCGCGGCGTCGAACGCGCCGTTTGAGCGGTCGTCCCGCAAACCATCAACGCACGGAGCGATACGATGACCAGCCTTCATGAATCCAGCATCATCATCGACGGCCTGAACATTTCCAAGTTCGAGCGCTCGGTGTTCGAAGACATGCGCAAGGGCGGCGTCACGGCCGTCAACTGCACGGTCTCCGTGTGGGACGACTTCCAGAAGACGATCGACAACATCGCGGAAATGAAGCAGCACATCCGCGAATACAGTGAAATCCTCACGCTGGTGCGCACGACGGACGACATCCTGCGCGCGAAGAAAGAGAACAAGACGGGCATCATCTTCGGCTTTCAGAACTCGTATGCGTTCGAGGACAACCTCGGCTACATCGAAGTGTTCAAGGAACTCGGCGTGAACGTGGTGCAGCTCTGCTACAACACGCAGAACCTTGTCGGCACGGGCTCCTACGAACCGGACGGCGGGTTGTCCGGCTATGGCCGCGAAGTGATTCAGGAGATGAACCGGGTCGGCATCATGGTGGATCTCTCGCACGTCGGCGCGAAGACGTCGTCCGACGCGATCGCCTGTTCGAAGAAGCCGGTCACCTACTCGCACTGCTGTCCGTCCGGCCTGAAAGAGCATCCGCGCAACAAGACGGACGATCAACTGCGCGAGATCGCGGAGGCCAACGGCTTCGTGGGCGTCACGATGTTCATGCGTTCCTGCGGCGCGGCGCCGACGCGACGATCGACGATTATCTCGAGGCGATCGAATACGTGATCGACGTGATCGGCGAGGACAAAGTCGGTATCGGCACGGACTTCACGCAGGGCTACAGCACCGAGTTCTTCGACTGGATCACGCACGACAAGGGCCGCTATCGTCGTCTGACGGACTTCGGCAAGGTCGTCAATCCACAAGGTATCCGAACGATCGGCGAGTTCCCGAACCTCACGGCCGCGATGCAGCGTGCCGGCTGGAGCGAATCGCGCATCAAGAAGGTGATGGGCGAAAACTGGCTGCGGGTATTCGGCGAAGTCTGGAACGGTTGAATCGCCCAATATCAACGCACCCGCCATGCACCCGCAATTGCCCATCGACGTCGATCCGGATACCGGTGTCTGGACGACCGACGCGCTGCCGATGCTGTACGTGCCGCGCCATTTCTTCACGAACAATCATGCAGCTATCGAGGAGGCGCTCGGCCGCGAAGCCTATGCGTCGATTCTCTACACAGCTGGCTACAAGTCCGCCTATCACTGGTGCGACAAGGAAGCGAAGCAGCACGGCATCAGCGGCATGGCCGTGTTCGAGCATTATCTGAAGCGGCTGTCGCAGCGCGGCTGGGGTTTGTTCACCCTCGCCGAAGCCGATCCGGCGACGTCGCATGCGCGCATCCATCTGCACCATTCGTCGTTCGTGCTGGCCCAGCCCGACAGGCACGGCAAGCTGTGCTACATGTTCGCGGGCTGGTTCGCCGGTGCGATGGACTGGGTCAACGACACCGCGGCCGACCTGGCGGGCAAGGGCCCGCGCGCGCACTCGGCCGAAGTCCAGTGCGCGGGCGAAGGACACGATTGCTGCGTCTTTCAAGTCGGGTGAGTGTTCGGCAAGCGCTACAATCCGGCAGGAGCGAACCTGCCCGATAGCCTTGGTCCGAACGCGGTTCGGGCCCGTCGACACGATGCCGAACATGACCGACACGACGCCCCGTCTCGATTACGAAGATCTCTTCCGACATCTGCCCGTCGCGGCGATCGTGGCCAGGGAGCGCATCATGGTCGAGTGCAACGAGAAGGCGCTGCAGCTGTTCCGGGCGACCCGTGACGACATCATCGACCAGTCGTTCGCGAAGCTGTATCCGCAGCAGAAGGACTTCGCGACGACCGGCCGGCGCCTCGCGCCGCTGCTCGCGAAACATGCCGGGTTCAGCGACGATCGCATCATGCGCCGTGTCGACGGCAGCCATTTCTGGGTCACCGTGTGCGGCTTCGGCTACAACCCGAAGCGGCCCTTCGAGCTGGCCGTCTGGACCTTCACTGACCTGTCGGAGAGCGCGAAGCATCCCGACGTCACGAGCACGCTGACCGATCGCGAGCGCGACGTCGCGGCATTCCTGGTTCACGGCCTGACGAGCAAGGAGATCGGCAAGGAGTTGAACATCAGCCCGCGCACGGTCGACATCCATCGCGCGAGCTTGCTGCGGAAGTACGAGGTGCGTACGACGCATGATCTGATCGCGTGCTTGCTGGCGTGAGGTGCGTGCGGGTCAAAGCATCAGTGCTTCATTTCCCGGACACCGACCTGACGAACTCCGCCAAATCGTGATTGAAGCGGTCGGGTTCCTCGATGAACGGTGCGTGACCCGCATCGACGTACACTTTGCTCTGGATGCGAGGATTCAACGCCTTCGCGCGGGCCAGCGTCGTGGGCGTGTCGACCAGCGCATCGCGGCTGCCGTATATGAACAGCAATGGCACGCGTGTCTTGCTGAGCGCCTCGGCGGCAAACACCGTCATCGTCGGAATTTCCTTCTGCATGTCCCACGACGCCAGCGCGGCGTTGGCGAGCAATCGGCTGAAAGTGTCGGCGTCCGGACGGCGGTTGAAGCACAGCCCAATGAAGGTACGCTCGCCATCGAGATGTGTTTTCAGGTCCGGCGAATTCATGTCCCGATAGACCTCGGGATGGTCAATGATCTGACCCGGGGCGAGTTCGACGACACCATCGACGTATACGGCGCCGGCGATGTTGCCGTCGCCATACGTTGCCAGGTAGTTCGATATCACCGCACCGCCAAGCGACCAACCGACCACAACGGGTTTTCTCGCATGCGAGCCGGCGATGACTGCTTTGAGGTCGTCGGCCCAACGACGTCCATCGTGATACGGCGTGGCGCCAGATGGTTTATCCGACAGGCCGTGGCCGCGCAGATCGTAGGTGATGATCCGGTATTTGCGCAATTCGGGGCTTTGCGCTTGCGCTTCCCAGTTCAGGCGACTGCCAAGCAAACCGTGAATGAAAATGACCGGTGGGCCGTTGGGATTGCCGCTTTCCTGAACCGAAAGCCTTACACCATCCTTCGATGTAACCATATAGCTTGTCGGAGCAGCGACCGTAGCAGGTATCGCCGCAAATAACGTTGCCGCGGAGACTGCGGCGGCCAGCAGGTATCTGAGCATTCGGGTGAGCATGAAGAAGGCCTCAAGGTGAATCGTCCGCTCAGTCTGAACCCTGACACTAATGTCAGAGTCAAGCGCTTTGTGCTAGTCTGCTTTTCATGGACAAGATGCTCCCAAAGGAACTGCTGACTATCGGAGAAGTTTCGCAACGCACCGGCGTAAGCGTGCGATCGATCCGTCACTACGACAAACACGGTTTGCTCGCGTCGGTGCGCGCGGACAATGGATATCGGATGTTCCCCGACAGGGCGGTCACGCAGGTCAAGCAGATCCGGCGCATGATCGCGACCGGTTTCACCATCGAAGACATTCTCGGCTTCCCGGACTGCATGCTTCTGATCGAAGGCGCGCGTTCGTGCGACCAGATCACGGATATCCAGCGGCAACGCCTCGAAGCTATCGATCGTCAGATCGCGGATCTCGAACGACGTCGCATGAGGCTCATCAAAACCTTGTCAGAAGGCGCGATTCCGCCGGTCGAGTGAGGGGCGTTCGAATGGATGAACCCGCGGCACACGAGTCGATCGTCAAACCGTCGCATTCTGCGCTGACTTCTTCTAGGAAAGGTCTAGGCGTCGGCTGTTGTATTCCGCGTGCCGAGTTGGGGACCACGAGCGCCGCCGGAACGGCTTCTTTCTGCTAAGTTGCAGACGTTCAGGGTCCGCTAGCTGTGGGGAGACGAACGGCGCTTTCCGACCCACTTCGGCCCGTCGCCCCAGCTCGACGACAATGACGGCTTTCAACATACAACAGTCGCTCGCGCGACGTCAGCTTCGCCCGGCTATCGAACGCGCGCGCATTTGATCCAACGCATCCTTCGTTTTGGCGCACCTCGCTCCCCACTCATGCTGCTTCCGTGAATGCGAGGTAAGCCGTGTTAGATACTGCGTTGGAGGCCTTTGCCGCTGTAAGCAGTTTCTATTGTCATGAGGAAAATGGAACATCTGTCTGAAACACTCGATATACAAACGATACGCGTTCCCGCAGGAGCGATTGCATTGAGGGACGACAGAATTGGCCGTAGATGGTCTGTCGAGCTGCCGCATTTTTTGATCGGCCGCTATCCCATCACGCAGGCGCAATATGCTGCGGTAACCGGACAATGGCCATCGTCGCATGTCGCCGCGCAATGTCCAGTAGTCAACGTATCCTGGATTGATGCCACCCGGTTCTGCAACATGCTTTCAAAGGCAGCCGGCCTTCTCGACTGTTATGAATTTCATGGCGATGGAACGGGGGCTTCTCTTGTCCCGGAAAGTAACGGCTATCGCCTGCCCACCGAAGCTGAATGGGAGTACGCTTGCCGCGCCGGAACAAATGGTCCGAGATACGGCAAACTCGGCGATATAGCTTGGTATAGAGAAAACTCGGGGGGCCACACGCATGAGGTGGGTCAAAAGCAAGCAAATGACTGGGGGCTTTTCGACACGCTAGGAAACGTTTGGGAGTGGTGCGCCGATCTATACGACCCGGAAGTCTATGGTTCGTATCGCGTGTTTCGTGGCGGCGGATGGGCGGATGCCGAACGAGGCTGCCTTGCGACGAATCGACGTCGTAGCCATCCGACGTTTGCAATCGATGATCTTGGCTTTCGGGTTGCCCGATCGCTTGGCGCTCGTGATGGGTAATCACGAGCGCATCCGGCTTGGTCGACCAGCAGAGCTTGCCCGATAGCGGGCTGTTGAAGCCCATCAAGTAGCGACGCGACCGAGGGAACAACCGTTATCCAAGGCGCAACGGACATCCGAACGTCCGCCTGAGCGCGCGGTTGAACGACCGAAAGTGGCCGAACGCGGCCAGCCGCCGCCCTGCAACGCGCGACCGGCGCCGATCGACCCTGAAGGGACGGATTCAAATCCCGAAAGCGGACTCACTCACACTGCGCCGCCATGCGGTTCGACGCATGCGGTTGTTGGTGCGCGGCTCACATGTTTTAATGGGGCCTCTATATTCTCGCCTGCCAGCCGTCATGCCGTTGTTCGGACCCGTCACGCTGACTACCTCTCGCCTCATTCTGCGGCCGCTTCGTGATGAAGACGTGCAAGCGCTTTTCGCCATCTGGTCGGACGCGGACGCGATGCGCTATTTGCCGTTTCCGACGATGACTTGCTTAGATCAGGCGATGGATCGCGTCGCGCGTAAGTTGAGGACCTCCGCTAACGGTCAGGAGTTCATTTGGGCACTCGAATTGCGGACAACCGGCGAAGTGCTCGGGGACTGCGCTCTCTTTCATGCGGATGAGCAATGCCGACGTGCGGAGATAGGCTTTAGTCTGCAACGTAATCATTGGGGAGGCGGCTATATGACAGAGGCCACCTCCGCGCTGATCGAGCACGCATTCGGCACGCTGAACTTACGCCGAATTGAGGCGGATATCGACCCGCGCAACGTAGCCTCGGCGCGCCTTCTCGAACGGCTCGGATTTGTCCGGGAAGGATTGTTGCGTGATCGGTGGGTGGTTGGCGATGAGGTGTCGGATAGCGCGCTGTACGGGCTGCTTAAGAGCAATCGCCGGTCCTAGATGGCCACTGGCTGCCGCCAAGACTTGATGCTGTGCCGACGGTCAGCAGTTTGTCAACGATTCATGCCATTGCGCGGAACGTCTCCTGTTGGCCGAGCACCGACCTATCCTGCATTCAGGACACTTGGATCGATCTCGCGGTCCGTCAGCCCGAATCTCGCCATACGAGCGCGATGATCCGGCGAGCCGAGATATGAACGAAGTCGCTGATTGACCGCTTTTAGAAGATCCGCGTTCCCTTGGTTGAATGAAAACGCTCCAAGCTGAGGCGTCCGCCGGCTGCCACTTCTATCTCGCTCGTGCGCGACGGCCTCGATCACCAAACTTCCCATCCGGCTCGCGATAATTCGATTTCCCAAGGCTGTACTCGCGTATGCGTCAATCGCGCCAGAGAGAATGGCCGAGATCGCGTCGGCTTGGTGCTCAAAGATGACGATTTGCTCTTCGCTTACACCTGACGCCGTCGCCGAATCATGCTGCACCTGTCCCGCAATTATGCCGAGGCGCGCATCAGGACATTTGGCGATTGACGAATAGCTAACGAGCGCTCTCGGGTTTCCAGGTCGAACCAGAAAACCGTCCTCGTTTGCCCACACGGGTAAGCTGAACGCAACCGCATTGGCTCGCTGCGGCGTCACAAAGAGAGGGACATTCATGTCCCAGCGACCTGCCTGAACGCCGGGTAGCAATTCGCTGAACGTCGTCAGGCAATACTCGATCTTATCGACGCCGATCTGGCGCAGAATCGTCTCCGCAAGCTCGATATCAGCACCGGTAGCGGTGCCATCCGCTTCGGTCCAGCCGAATGGGGGTTCTTCGATGTACGCAATCGTTACCTTCATCGCTTCGTCTCGCAAACCGAAAACGGCCATCAAGTCTGGGGCTGATTGTTGACGATTGTACTCAGATGCACGAATGTCGCTTCCTGGCCGATTACTGCCCAATTAGCCGTCAATTCATGAAGCAGTCGATCAAAAAAACTCCCCCGAAGTTGGCACCGATCGCGGTCGAGTTCTGCGTTTGCAGAACTGGTCACACACCAAGGCTCACCGGCGCAGCCCGAACACGCCGTGCCAGAGAGCGCTGAAAAAGTCCGTATGCGCGTGTTCGCCACTCCTTCGCGCGTCGCTCTTTGACGCCTGCGCCGATGCCGCCTGTGTCGCCCTCTCGTCGCATTGCGGCATCTGTTCATCACGCTCCCCGTCCGGCGATGCGCCCGGCTGGCGCGACGCATGCAACTCGACCACGCTGCCGGCAATGCGCTCGGCGAGTTGAACATCGCAATCACGGCCGAGCAGAACACCGAACACGACGTCGCGGTTGTGCCCTTGCTCGGCGAAGCGCATTGCCCATGCCACGAACCGTGCATATTCCGCTTCGCGCTCCGCGTTCAAGCGCTCCTCTTCTTCGCGAAGCCGTGCGTGACGCAGCATTTCCTCTGCGTAAGTGGTGTCATAGACGCGGCGCAGCTCCGGGTCCGAGAGAATCGCGTATGCCTCCTTGATCTCCTGAAATCGCGCATGCGCGTCCGCTTCGCACCCGACGTTGCGGTCGGGATGCGCTTTCATCGCCGCCTTTCGGTAGCCTCGCTTGATTTCCTCGTCGGTCGCGTTCTCGCACACACCGAGCAATTCATACATTGTCGTCATCGTGCGTCGGGATGAAAGTCGGATCGCGTTGATCGTAGCATGTCGCCGCAGCGCCATCCGTCGGGTCGAGAATTCACCGGGTTCTGACACCCTAAGTGCAGGTCAGGAGCGCTTTGGCAGATGACGGAATCTGAATCATTCTCATCGGAACGGCCGTTTGCCGACTGGAGCGGTCGCTCGAGTGTCCGAATGTGCATGCAGGCGAACGGCGCTTCATGGCCGATTGCCGCCCCCCACCCATAACCCCCAAAGAACAAAAAAAGCCCGGCAAAGCCGGGCCAATCAGATTGAGACACAAGGAGAATCCCGCCCACCCCACACCGGGCGGTCACGCCGCGCTACACGACGTTCTTTTCGACGATCGGCCGGTTTTCGAGCACGCGCTCCCAGCCGAGCGACGACAGGTCGAGCGATTCATATCGCCCGCCCAGAATCAGTTCACTCACCCCACGCCCGGTCGCGGGCCCCTGCTGCAGCCCGTGCCCGCTATAGCCGTTCGCGAACACGACGTTATCGAGCTCGGGGTGATACCCGATGATCGCGTTGTGATCGAACACGTTGTACTCGTAATACCCGGACCAGCAGTTCTCCACGCGCAGCGCTTCGAACGCCGGCACGCGATTCGCGAGCGTCGGCCAGATCACCTCATCGAACAAATCGTGATCGACCTCGTCGAGCGGCAGATCATCGGGATCGCGATCCGGGCTCGGCGACGTCCCGCAGATATACGTGCGCCCTTCCGGCCGGAAATACACGCCGGTCGGATCGATCAGCAGCGGACAACCGGCGAGCTGCGCCGGCGATGAAACGTTGAAGATGCTGCGACGCCGCGCATACACGGGAATGTCGATGCCCATCATCGACGACAGTGTGCGCGTCCACGCGCCCGCCGCGTTGACGAGCGTATCGCACGCGTAGCGCTCGCCGTCGCTCGTCATCACATGCGTGACCTTGCGACCGTCGCGAACGACGCCGGTCACGTCGGCCGGCACGTAGCGCGCGCCCAGTGCCTGCGCCTTCTTGCGCAGCGCCTGCACGAGCCCGTAGCCGTCAAACCATCCTTCGCCGCTTGCGCCATAAGCGCCTGACACGAGATCGTCGACGTTCAGCCACGGAAATTTCGCGCGCAGCGCATCGCGATCCATCAAGCGGATATCGGCGCCGAGCTTCGTCTGCAGCGCATGGTTCTCGCGCAGCGTCGCATCGCCTGCCGGCGTCGCGAGGAAGAGGTAGCCGCCTTCATGCAGATCGATCGACGGCCGCGTGCCGTCGACCTCGAGCCGCTCGCCGATCGTGCGCAGGAAGTCGATCCCGAACAGTGACATCTCGATCGACAGCGGCGTCGAGAACTGCTGGCGAATCGATGCGGCCGACAGCGCCGACGACGACCTCGCATAGGTCGGATCGCGTTCGATGACGGTCACGGACACCGTCGGATCGGTAGCGCGCAGGAAATAGGCGATCGAGCTGCCGATCACACCACCGCCGACGATGACGACTTGAGAACTCACGACTGACTCCAGTTGCACGTGAAAGGCGCGGCCAGCGGGCCGCGTCCGAAGGTTGTTCGTGCCGCGTCGCGCGCGGCGCCGTGCGTGCGGACCGCCCGGCGAATCGCCCCGACATGCGCTGCGATCGCATTTGATCGCCGTGGGTATTTCAGCACGTCCGGCGTCGCCGCGAAAGTCCGCGCGCGTTCGGGTATTCAGTCCGCCGTTTGCGTGGTGACGGGCTGCCACGCGGCGTTCTTCACTTCATACAGCGTCGAACTCGGGTTCTTCAGGTCGCCCGTGTTCGTGAACGCGATCGTGCCGGTGATGCCGTCGTAGCGCGTGCCCTTCAGCGCACCGTTGAAATCGGTCGGCTTCGTCGAGTTCGCCTTCTGCATCGCGTTGATCGCGATCCACGTCGCGTCGTACGCGAACGGCGCATACGCGAGCATGTCGACGCCGTACTTCTGCTTGAATTTCGTTTCGAACTGCTTGCCCTTCGCGAGACGCGACAGCGGCTGACCGTACTCCCACACGGACGCGCCTTCGGCCGCGTTGCCGGCGAGCTTGATGAAGTTCGCGTTCATCACGCCGCCGCCCGCCAGGAACTGCGCGCGGATGCCGAGCTGGCGCATGCGCTTGACGAGCATCGCCGACTGCGCGTCGAGGCCGCCGAAGAACACCAGGTCGGCATTCGTGCTCTTGATCTTCGTGAGCTGCGCGCTGAAGTCGACGGCCTTGTCGTTCGTGAATTCGCGCGCGACGATCGTGCCGCCGTTCGCCTTCGCGGCTTTCTCGAACTCGTCGGCTTCGCCCTGGCCGAACGCGGTGCGATCGTCGATGATCGCGATGCGCTTCGCCTTGGTCACGCTCGCCGCATAGGCGCCGGCGTTGCCGGCGTTCTGCGCGTCGGTGGCGATCACGCGGTACACGGTGCCGAGCCCGGCGCGCGTGATGTCGGGATTGGTCGCCGACGGCGTGATCATCGGAATGCCGGCCTTCGCGTAGATCTTCGACGCGGGCAGCGTCGTGCCCGAATTGAAGTGGCCGATCACGACGGCTACTTGCGCGTCGGTCAGCTGCTGCGCGGCCTGTACGCCGATGCGCGGATCGCTCTGGTCGTCCTGCGACGCGACGACGAACTTCACCGGCTTGCCGCCGATCGTCGTATGCGCGGCGTTCGCCTCGTCGACGGCCATGCGCACGCCGTTCTCGATGTCCTTGCCGTAGGCAGCGCCACCGCCGGTCAGTGGCACGGCCACGCCGACCTTCACGACCGTCTCCTGCGCGTGGGCCGCGCCCGTCTGGAACGCGAGGATCGCGGCGGTCAGTGCAATGCCGGAAAGCGAACGAATGCGGAACGTCATCGGCCAATCCTTCTTGTATGGGTCGGATGCGCCGCACGACCATCGCGCGGCGGCGACCTCCCGCGTGCCGGTGAATTCTGCTGTCGCCGGAGCTGCGCCAAGGCGCATGGCTTGCCGGTCGATCACCGCGGTTCCGTCTCCGAAGAACCTGTCAGCGCGAAAGAGGTGAACCGATTGTGGGTAGCCAATACGCGTGCAGCAAACGAAATATCGGAACTACGTTGTGAGGAATTGTCATCAAGTTCCGTGTGCACGGACGGCGCCGGCCCGCGCGCTGGCGGGCCGGGAACGAGAAAGATCGGGCGGAATGCGCGCAAGTGCCTTCAAATCAAAACTGCGCGGGGTGATGCCGATGGAGAATCATCGCTACGTCACACGACGTGGACACAACGCGCGATGAGTCAACGGCGCTCAGTGCCGGTCGCTGCCCGTATGACGGCGCACTTCGTCGGCCGCTTCGCCCGCCTTCTCCTGGATCTTGCCGGCCTGCTGTTCCGCCACGCCTTCCGCCTCCGTTTCGCGGTCGCCCGTCACCTTGCCGAGTGCTTCCTTGACCGAACCTTTCAGTTGTTTGAGCTTGCCTTCGATGCGATTCCTGTCCATGGTCGTCTCCTGCAACGAATTGGGGAGAGAGCCGACGGTGCCGCAGCCCGCGTCGCACCGCCGAGTGGACAGGATGGCAGCCGCGCGCCGCGCGCGGCAGATGCGGATGCACCAGCCTGCATGGTGCATTCGCACCGATGGGGAGACGGCGGGCGCTCGGCGTCGTCAGCCCTTGACGTTCGCACCGCCCTTCTCGGCGCCCTTGTCGCCGCGCGCGCCGTTCGCATCGGCCGCGCCGACGATCCCGCGCTCGCGCGCCCACACGATCGCCTCGCCGCGGCTATGCACGTCGAGCTTCGCGTAGATCGTCGCGACATGATTGCGGACCGTGTTCGGCGCGAGCCCGAGGCGGCCGGCGATCTCCTTGTCGGCGAGGCCGTGACACAGCAGGTCGAACACGTCGCGCTCGCGCGCGGTGAGATCCGACAGCTGCGCGCCTGCGTCCGGCGCATTCTCGCGCCGCACGTTCGCCAGTTTCTCGATCAGCGTGCGGCTGAACCACGATGCATCCTGCATCGCGGTCTCGATCGCGTAGACGAGCTCCATCTCGGTACGCTTGCGATCGCTGATGTCGAGCAACGCGATCAGCAGGCAATCCTGCCCGTGAATCGCGACCGGTTCGGCCGACACCACGCAATCGCGCACGTCGCCGTCGCCCGTGCGGATCTGCACGTCCGCGTTGCGCACGTTGCCGTCGCGCGCAAGTGCGCTGTCGATCTGCTGGCGCGCACCGCGCTCGGCCCACAGCCCGATCTCGTCGGCGGACTTGCCGAGCAGATCGTCGCGCGCGTGGCCGGCCATCGCGACGAATGCGTCGTTCACGTCGAGCAGCTCGAAGCGGTCGGCGGTGACGATCGCGGTCGCGACCGGCGCCATCCGGAACGCCTTCGCGAAGCACTCCTCGCTCTGCCGCAGCGCGAGCTCGGCCTGCTTGCGCGGCTCGAGATCCATGAACGTGAACAGCATGCACGCCTCGCCGTTCATGTCGATCGGTTGCCCGGCGACGACGACCGCCTTCGTGCCGCCGTCCGCGCGCTTGAGCATGGCCTCCATCTGCGGGATCGTCGCGCCCTCGCCGAGCCGCTCGATCGCGAGTTCGCGATGTTCGGCCTGATCGAGCACATCGACTTCGTAGACGGAGCGGCCGAGCACGTCGTCGCGTGCGTGGCCCGTCATGTCGAGGAAACCTTGATTGACCTTCACGTAGCGCAGGTCGTCGAGCCGGCAGATCACGGCCGGCGCCGGGTTCGCGTTGAACGTGAGCTCGAAGCGCTCCTCGGCGCTCGCCCATTCGGTCGCGTCGTGCAGCACGAGCGCGAGACAGTCGGGCTCGCCGGCGGCGTTCGTCAGCACGAGGCTGCGGATCCGGTGGACCCAGCTCACGTTCTCGTCGGCGGCCGATTCGACTTCGACCGTCACGTCGCTGAACTCCTCGCCCGCGATCACGCGATCCATCGGATAGTGGCCGTCGCCCACCGGATTGTTGTTGCGGTAGCGCAGCCGGAAGCGCTCGCGATACTCGGTCACGTCCGCGCCGAGCGCGTCGAGCTCGGTGACGCCGTGCATCGCGAGCGCGGCCTCGTTTGCCCACACGATGCGCTGGTCGGGTTCGATGAGGATCACGCCTTCGGTGAGCCCCGCGATGATCTGGTACAGCTGACGCCGGTCGGTATGCGACTTGAGCGTCTGTTCGTTTACTCGATCGTCCATTGAAGGGTCGTCCACGTCGTGTGCATGGTTGCCGGTTCGGCCGCATCCGCGCCATCAGGCGCCGACGTGCGCCGGCCCGGCGCGTGTCGCGATGGTCGCGTGCCGTCGCTGCGCTCGGCACGCCTGGATGCACCATGCGCAATAGTACATTCGCGTGCCGCGCCCTCAGCGTGCGCTATCCCGCCAAGCGGCGCGCATGGCGGCACCCGCGCATGCCGTCGCGCCTCGCACATCTATCGGCGCATTTCCCGTTCCCGCTCAGCCGTTCCGTCCCCGTGCAAACGCACTAGGCAACCCGGTGAATTTGCGCGATGCATGCGTGCGTTCGCGCCGGTACGCTGGTACTGCATCGGCGCTCACGCGCTGAACTACCGCAGAGGAGGACGACCCGATGAAGCTGCATCAGACACCTGATCCGACGCGGCCCGAACCGGCTCCGGACCATCCGCCCGAACCGTCGCCCGGCACCGACCCACCCGTGCCTCAACCACCCGACGTACCGCGCCCGGACATGCCGCCGCGCGAGCCGGGCTACGACACGCCGATCGCGCGATGACGCAATAACGCGCGACGCCATCCGCATTGCATCCGCATTCATTCACTCACGCCACTCGAAGGAGAACATCAATGAACAAGACCTCGCACCTTTCGACGCTGCTCGCCGTCAGCGCGGCTTTCCTGCTCGCTGGCGCACCGCTCACGACCGCGTACGCACAGGCGTCGTCGACCGAGAAATCCATGAAGGCCGAATCGGATCAGCCGGTGACCGATACATGGATCACGACCAAGGTGAAGAGCGAACTCGCGACCACCAAAGGCGTGAAGAGCACGGACATCGACGTGAAGACGGTGGACGGCGTCGTCACGCTGACGGGCGTGCTGCATTCGAAGCTCGCGGTCAAGAAAGCGATCGCCGTGACACGCTCGGTGAAGGGCGTGAAGCACGTCGACGCATCCGGCCTGAAGGCGAAGGCCTGAGGTGTCACGCGGCCTGGCGCCGCACTTTTCTCCCTTTACGACAGGAGCACACCATGAACGAAGACAAGATCAAGGGTCAGTGGAAGCAGTTGTCGGGCAAGCTGAAGGCCAAGTGGGGCAAGCTGACCGACGACGACCTGGCCGTCGCCGAAGGTAATCGCGACTATGTGGTCGGCAAGATTCAGGAGCGTTACGGGATCGCGCGCGACGAAGCCGAGAAACAAATGAAGGAGTTCGATCGCGAGCTGTAACGCGTCAGTCTCCTCACACGCCGCGCCGCGTCCCGCGTCGCGGCCACGCGGAGGACAACGACATGGGCAAGTATCTGATCGCATGGCTGTTGGGCGTACCGCTCGGCGTGCTGGTGCTGTTCTACCTGATCACGCATCTGTTCTGACGCTCGACGCGCTCATGCAACGCGAAAGGGCCGGCGGCTGTCATCAGCCGCCGGCCCTTTTGTCTTGCGTGCGTCGCGCTTAGTTCGCCGCGTTCGCCGTCATCTTGAAGATGCCCTGCGCGTTGCCCGCATCGAAACGCAGGTCCGTCACCCAGCACCGCGCCGCCTGGTCGAACGTGCGACGACGCGTGATGAATTCATAGAACGAGCCCGGCACGTTGCGCTTCACCGTGCCGCCGTCGCGCGTGCGGAACTCGCGCTCGACGATGTCCGCGCGATACGCGGTCTGGAACACGCGGCCCGAACGCGAGCGCTCGACTTCCGGCTTCATCGGCCGCCCCTTCGCCTTCTCGTCGTCGGACAGCTTGAACACGTCGGTCACGCGATCGGTCGCATGGTTGAACGCGTTGCCTTCGGTCGCGATCCATGCCATCTCGGCCGATTCGAGCAGCAGCGTCTCGTAGTCGAGTTCGTTCGGCACGTCGTGCTGGCGCGCGAACGCGCCGACAATCTCGGGCAGCAATGCATGCGCGGCGTCGATCGGTAGCCACCCTTCGCGCTCGATCTCCCACAGCAGCGCGACGGCGGCCGGCGACAGCGGATCGCGCGACGAGCTCACGACGTTCGTCACGGCCTGCTGGAATTCCTTCGAGAAACGTTCCGGATGCAGTTCGCTGACGAAGAACTGCGCGATCTCGTCCGGCGCGTCTTCATGCGCGTACGCGCGGCCGGTCATGCCGAGCTTGTCGAGCGGATAACGGCCGTTCAGGCGGAAGCCGAGCGGACGCAGGATCCGCGTGAACGCGGCTTCGCCCGGCGGCAGCGCACCCGTGTGCGGCCAGCGCACCGTGCGCAGCGCGCCGTGGTCGAAGTAGACCGAACCGCCGTTTTCGATGGCTTCGGCGGTGTACGCGCGGCCGTTCGCCGAACGTTCGAGCAGCCCTTCGAACAGCGCCATGTTCATCGCCTGCGCGATTTCCGCGCGCGTGACGACGTCGGTTTCCCATTCGTCGAGGATGGCCGGCATGTTCAGGGTGGCGAACAGGGCGTCGGTCTTTGCCTGTCCCAGCAGCTTCGTCAGCAGGCTGTCGATATTCGGATTGCGCATCAGGATTCTCGTGTCGGGGAATCGCCGGCAAACGTGCCGGCATCTCGGTTGGCCGGCTGCCCCCGTGGGCGCCTGACCTTGCGTGGGATGCATTATTCAAAGGGTTGCAGCCGGGCGTAAAGCGAGATTAAATTGACACCTGATGAGTTTTTGGAATTATTCACGGTTCCCGCACGTGTTCGCCGGCCCGCTTCGGGCGGGCTCCTTCGTCAGACAAATTCATGCGCAAATTCAAGATCCCCAACATGGGCGCGCTCGTGGCTTTCGAAGCCGCGGCGCGCCACGAGAGCTTCACGCACACGGCGAAGGAGCTGTTCCTGACCGAAAGCGCGGTATCGCGGCAGATCGCGACGCTCGAAGCGAGCCTCGGCGTGCGGCTGTTCGCGCGCGTCAAGCAGCGCGTGGTGCTCACGCGCGCCGGCAAGCTGTACGGCACGCAGGTGCGGCGCGCGCTGGAGGCGCTCGATCGCGACACGCTGTCGATCATCGCGCACGGCAGCGGCGGCGGCTACCTGGAGCTCGCCGTGCTGCCCACCTTCGCATCGCACTGGCTGATCCCGCGCATCAAGAGCTTCTACGACCGCACGCCGGACGTGCGCGTGAACATGGGCAGCCGCACCGATCTGTTCTCGTTCGAGGACACGCACTTCGAAGCCGCGATCCATTACGGCAAGCCGACCTGGCCCGGCACGTCGTCCGACTATCTGTTCGGCGAGGAAGTCGTGCCGATCTGCTCGCCCGCGCTGCTCGACGGGCCGGTCGAACGCGTGGAGGATCTGCTCGCGTATCCGCTGCTGCACTCGACGACGCGCCCGGGCGCATGGGCGCAATGGTTCGAGACGCACGGCGTCGAGGACATCCGCACGATGCAGGGCGTGCGCTACGAACTCCACACGATGCTGATCAGCGCGGCCGCGGCCGGGCTCGGGATCGCGCTCGTGCCGAAGTTCTTCGTCGAGGAACAGCTGCAGCAGCTCGGCCTCGTCGTGCCGTGCGACGCGGCGACGGTCGGCGATTCGGCGTACTACCTCGTGTATCCAACGGAACTCAGCCACAGCAAGCCGCTGGAGTCGTTTCGTGCGTGGTTGCTGGAACAGGCGAGCGCGTATGCGGCGCCGGGGCGGGACGGGGAGGAAGACGATCTCGATGCGGAGGATGACGAAGACGTCGAATGATCGCCGCGTATCGCGACAAGTCCGGTGCGCGCCGGGCGGGCAACCCCGACCCGGCGCTCCGGGCAGCCGACCTCGCTTCGGCAGCGCGGCGGCACCTTCTCTCGTTTCTTCACTGCTTATGTTTTCTCTCAGGTCCCCGGGCAATTTTTTCTGCGCCGCGCGTGGCCATTATCCGCCCAAACCGGCCGCCGTGAAACGTTTGCGCACGCACCGATCTGCTTATTTCCGGCATTTGGAAACAGTCCTACAGAATGCTTACGCGCCGAACGATCGCGTTCGGTAAATGTTGCAATCGGCTCGGCGTTCCTTTTAAATGGAACTGGTTCCAATCCGGGTTTCGGCCACGCCATCGCGTGACGTAGCGTGACGTCAAGACGTGCGCGCGTCATCATGCCGATTCAAGGATCGAGGATCATTCAGCTCAGGATTCCGCATCGCCCGTCCTTTCCGGACACCTGTCAAACGAGACCGTCATGCCCGATTCCGCCTCCCTGCAGCAGCTATTTCCCGCCTATCAAGACATCCCCGCCGAGTTCCGGCTCGCCGCTCCGATCCACCAACGCGTGTCGCTGGTCGACGGCGAGTTGCGCCCGTGGGACGGCACGACCAAAACGGTGCTGTCGCCCGTGTGCGTGCGCCAGCCGGACGGCAGCGTCGCGCAGATGGAGATCGGCAGCTATCCGGTGATGGGCGAGACGGAAAGCGACGCGGCGCTCGACGCCGCGGTGCGCGCGTACGACTCGGGCCGCGGCGAGTGGCCGACGATGAAGGTCGAGCAGCGCATCGCGTGCATGCAGGACTTCATCAAGCGGATGGTCGCGCAGCGCGAGCTGGTAGTGAACCTGATCATGTGGGAGATCGGCAAGAGCCTCGCCGATTCGCAGAAGGAGTTCGATCGCACCGTCACGTACATGACGCAGACGATCGACGCGCTGAAGGAGCTCGACAACGCGAACTCGCGCTTCGTGATCGCGGAAGGCACGATCGGCCAGATCCGCCGCACGCCGCTCGGCGTCGTGCTGTGCATGGGGCCGTACAACTATCCGCTGAACGAAACCTTCGCGACGCTGATCCCCGCGCTGCTGATGGGCAACACCGTGGTGTTCAAGCCGCCTCAGTACGGCACGCTGCTGTTCGAGCCGCTGCTCGAGGCGTTCCGCGACGCGTTCCCGAAAGGCGTGATCAACACGATCTACGCGCCGGGCGCGGTGGTCGTGCCGCACATGCTCGCGTCGGGCAAGATCAACGTGCTCGCGCTGATCGGGTCGAGCAAGGTCGCCGACCACCTGAAGAAGCAACATCCGAAGTCGCACCGGCTGCGCGCGATCCTTGGCCTCGACGCGAAGAACGCGGCAATCGTGCTGCCCGACGCCGATCTCGACCTCACCGTGAAGGAGTGTCTGCTCGGCGCGCTGTCGTTCAACGGCCAGCGCTGTACCGCGCTGAAGATGCTGCTCGTGCATCGCTCGATCGTCGACGAGTTCCTGAAGCGCTTCACCGCCGCGCTCGAACAGCTGAAGATCGGCATGCCGTGGGAGAAAGGCGTCAGCATCACGCCGCTGCCGGGCATGCATCGCACCGCGTACATGACCGACGCGATCGACGACGCGAAAGCCAAGGGCGCGCAGGTCGTCAACCATTCGGGCGGCGAGTTCAGCAAGACGCTGTTCTACCCGGCCGTCGTGTATCCGGTGTCCGAAGGCATGAAGCTGTATCGCGAGGAGCAGTTCGGGCCGATCATTCCGGTCGCGCCGTTCGACGACGTGGAAACCGCGCTCGACTACGTGACGACGTCGGACCACGGCCAGCAGGTCAGCATCTTCGGTTCGGATCCGGCGCAGATCGGCGCGCTCGTCGATCCGCTCGTGAACCAGGTCTGCCGCGTGAACATCAACTGCCAGTGCCAGCGCGGGCCGGACGTGTTCCCGTTCGCGGGGCGCAAGGACTCGGCGGAAGGCACGCTGTCGGTGACCGATGCGCTGCGCGCGTTCTCGATCCGCTCGATGGTCGCGGCCAAGCAGACCGAGGGCAGCAAGCAGCTGCTCGATTCGATCGTGTCGGATCACTACTCGAAGTTCATCAACACCGGCTTCATTTTCTGAAGCAAGGTGCCCGGAACAAGCCGCTGCCCACGCCGGTGCAGCGGCTTTTTTGCGCGTGCGCGCCACGCGCGGACCGGGAACGCCGACGCGTCGATGCGCGCGCCGCCGTTTCGCGACGCACCGCCCTATACGTTCGACGCCAGCAACCGGACTCCCGCCACGCCGAACACCACCGCGAGACACGCTTCCATCGCGCGCCGGCCGCGCACGTACAGCCGGCGTGCGCCGTCCGTCGAGAACACCAGCGCGTAGCCGCCGAACACCACGCATCCGATCGCGATGCAGCCCGGCACGACGGCGCCGTGCGACGCGCCCGCGCCGTTCGACGACAGCGCGACGATCGATACCCACACCAGGATGGCTTTCGGATTCGTCAGGTGCAGCATCGCGCCGCGCGCGTAGAGGCGCGACAGCTTCTGCTCGGTCGCCGCCTTCAGCGTATCGGCCGATCTGGCCGACCACGCGGTGCGGCCCGACTTGAACGCGAGCCACAGCAGATACGCGCCGCCGAACAGCTTGATCGCGACCAGCAGCTTCGACCATGCGAGCAGCGCCGCCGACACGCCCAGCGCCGCCACCGTCGCCCAGAACATCGATCCCGAGATGACGCCCAGCGCGAACGCGAGCGCCGCCTTGCGGCCATGGTTCGCGGCGACCGACATGATCGCAAGATTGCTCGGGCCGGGGCTGGCCGTGCCGATGAAATAGGCCGTGTACGCGAGCAGCAGGTTGGCCGAGAAGAAGGCGTGGACGCTCATGTCGAACCTCGCGAGGATGATGCGGAGATTGTTCGCAAACACGGCGCGGCTGCCCATGCACAATTGTCCGGTTATTCGCAGGGCCAGTTGGATCGCGCGGGCGGCGTCGGTTGGATACGCATACGCATCCGGATCGCCTCGCGCGAAAACGTCTCGGATATGAAACATCCGGCGCAGGTGCCGCGACATTCGACCGTGCGGCGGATGTGGTCGCGGTGCGGGGCGCGCAGCCGCCCGCGGCCACGGGGTACTGCCGACACACAGGCATCGCGACCTTCCGGCGATCCGTCGACCGAAACATGCAACCGGTTTCCACCCGGCGTTACGTTACATCGCTGAAGCATTTCATCCGTCCTGGCCCTGACGCGCGATCGATCGCGACCGCGCTCGGCGTATGGATCCCTTCGTCGATTTTCCACGCAAGCCAGCACCGGCGGGACGCGATGACCGCGGCCGCGCCCCGCGTCGACATTGCTCGACAACCGGATCGCGCCGCTGGTACGAAACCTGCATTCGCATTGCAGCGACAACCGCGTCGCCGGACGGCGCGGACATGAACCGGATCGCGATCCGTCCACCGGATACGCCCGAACGATCCACGCAAGCAACGAGGCTCCCCATGGATGCGCTGCCCAACTCATCCGATACGTCGTTCCAGCTCTTTCTCGCGAAACTGCTCGAACAGCCGCAGCCCGAATGGACCGAAAAACAGCAGATGGAACTCGAGATGGCACGCTCGCTGTCGACCCAGATGGTCCACTTCGCCGAAGGCATGCGCGGCGGCAACGCGGACCTCGCGCGCTGCCTCGTGCTGCTGCGTTACGCGAAGGTGCTCGACTTCATGCTGACGTCGCTCGCCGCGCGCCGCGACATTCATCCGCAGACGCTGCGCACGCTGTTCCGGCTCGCGAACCTGAAGGTCGACGATGCGTATCCGGTCTGAGCCGGCATCAGGCCGCACGACGCATCGCCGTCGCGCCTAACGCGCGCCCGCCCGGCCATCCACTTGCGGTGGCGCCGCGGCCGGCACTGCGCGGCCATCTGCTGGGACACCAGCGTGCGCAGCGCCTTGTTCTTCCAGCGGATCGGAGGCCAGCGAGGATTGCGCGGGCGCCGCGCAACGCATGCTCGACAAGCTAGGCAAGGAAGCGGCCGAGTCGGCGCCGGCACCCGAGGCGGTGCCGCACCCGCGACCGATGCGCAAGCGGGCATGACGCGCCCGGCCGGATGGATTTGCTTACGTCGCAGGTAATCGACGCGCGCCGCGCGCGCACCGATCATGGCTGCATCGACACCCCGGAGCCCGCCATGACCGCCTACGCCATCGCCCACCTGCACGACGTTCAAATGTGCGACGACATCGTCGACTACCTCGAGCGTATGGACGGCACGCTCGCGCCGTTCGACGGCCATTTCGTCATTCACGGCGCGCGGCCGGACGTGCGCGAAGGCGTGTGGCGCGGCGACCTGATCGCGATCGCGTTTCCGGATCTCGACACCGCCCGCGCCTGGTACGGATCGGACGCGTACCAGCAGATCCAGCCGCTGCGCGCGCGGCACGCGAGCGGCCCGTTGATCCTGATCGACGGCGTGGATGAACGGCACAAGGCGACGGACATCCTGCGCTGAGCCACGCCGTGCGCGGCGCTTACTTCGCGTTGCGCTCCATCGGCTCGCCGACGACGAAGCCGCCGCCCTGGTAGCGCTGCGCGGGATCGTCGTAGTCGGCGGTCGGCGCGGTGAGCGGGAACATCCCGGCGAACTGCTCGGAGCTGTCCTGCGGCCGGAAGCCGAGGAAGCCGGCCTTCGTGTTGTCCCACCACTTCACCGGGTTGTCGGACACGCCGTAGACGATCGCGTGCCCGACGCGGTTCGTCAGCAGCGAGCAGCGCACGAGCTCGATGAAGTCGCGATAGCTGAGGAACGTCACGAGCATGCGCGGGTTCTTCGGCGCCTCGAACGACGAGCCGATCCGCAGGCACACCGTCTCGATCCCGAAGCGGTCGAAGTAGTAGCGCGACAGCGACTCGCCGAAGCATTTCGTCACGCCATAGAGACTGTCCGGGCGCAGCGGCGAATCGGCATCGAGCACTTCCGTGACCGGATGGAAACCGATCGCATGGTTCGAGCTCGCGAACACGATCCGCTTCACGCCGTGCTTGCGCGCGGCTTCGTACAGGTTGTACGTGCCGGTGATGTTCGCATCGACGAGATCGTCGAACGGCGCGTCGACCGAAATGCCGCCGAGATGGACGATCGCGTCGACGCCGTCAACGAGTTCCATCACCGCCGGCCGGTCGGCCAGGTCGACGACACGGGTTTCTTCGTGCGGGGCCGCGTCGTCCAGCGCGGCGATGTCGCTCACGCGCACGACGTCGGCCCAGTTCGCCAGCGCGCCGCGCACCTGGCGGCCGAGGTTGCCGGCCGCGCCGGTCAGCAGCAGGCGCCCGAACGGCTTGCGTGCGCCGGTGGATGAGGCGTTCATCGAGTCTCCTTGAATCTGTCCTGAAGGGTGTCCGGAAAGTTGCCCGAAGTCGGTGAAATCAGCCGAAATCGGAAAACGTTTTCCAACTATACGCGGGACGAAAGCCGACCGTCAATGCTTGAACCCGCCCGCAGCCATCCGCATTTTCCCGATATCGGCCGGTGGCCGGGTGCCGGCTTTTTCTGCCACAATCCGGGGCAACGGAACGAAAACGTTACCCTCTTCATGAAAAAAGTTTCCCCGACGATCCGCGACGTGGCGGCGGAAGCCGGCGTGTCGGTCGCGACGGTATCCAAGTACGTGAACGGCACCCAGCGCTTTTCCCCGGCCGTCGAGGCGCGGCTCAAGGAATCGATCGAGCGGCTCGGCTATCGTTCGAACCCGCTCGCGCGCTCGATGATCACCGGACGCACGCGCACCATCGGCGTCGTGATCCTCGATATCAGCAACCCGTATTTCACGAACGTCGTCAAAGGCGCGAACCGCGTCGCGCTCCAGCATGACTACACGCTGCTGCTCGTCGATACCGAAGAGAATCAGGCGCGCGAACGCTCGCTGATCGAGGCGCTCGCGCAGCGCGTCGACGGGCTGATCGTCAGCACGCGGATGCCCGACGAGGAAGCCGGCTGGATGCTCGACCTGCACAAGCCGCTCGTGCTGCTGCGGCGCAGCCCCGGCCTGCCGATTCCGAGCGTCGGCATCGACAACCGGCTCGCCACCTACATGCTCGCGCGTCACCTGCTCAATCTCGGCCATACGCACATCGCGTACCTCGGCTTCGGGCCGGCGCGCGTGAACGACGAACGGATCCAGGGCGCGCGCGACTGTCTCGCCGAGGCAGGCCTTACGCTCGACGTGCACGATGCGCATGCGCCGACCGCCGAGGCCGGCGAGCGCGCATGCTCGCGCGTGATGCTCGGGCCGCAGCGTCCGCAGGCGGTGATCTGCTACAACGACCTGATCGCGCTCGGCTTCATGAAGGAAGCCGCGTCGCTCGGGTTCCGGCTGCCGCAGGACGTGTCGGTCGCCGGCGTCGACAACGTGCCGTACGGCGAATACGCGGCGCCCGCGCTGACCACCATCGACATCCAGAGCGAGAACATGGGCGAGCTCGCGATGCAGAAGCTGATCGACGCGCTCGCCGGGCGCACCGACGCAAGCTATTCGACGTTCGAGCCGCGGCTGATCATGCGCGCATCGACGGCCGCGGTCGGCTGACGCACGCGCCCGCTGCGATACCCGGCGCTTCCTCGCCCCGCACATGAAAACGCGCCGCCTCCGGGCGGCGCGTTCGTTTGCCAATACGCGAACATGCAATTACGCGTCGAGCTTCGCGGGCTTCATCTTCGGCGTGAGCACGTGCATGACCGCCAGCGCGAGCAGGTAGGCCAGCGCGCCGATCGCGAACAGCACCCAGTAGTGGCCCGTGCGTTGCAGCACCTGGCCGATCACTTCCGAGAACAGCACGCCGCCGATCGAGCCCGCCATCCCGCCGATGCCGACCACCGACGCGACCGCACGGCGCGGGAACAGGTCGGACGCCGTCGTGAACAGGTTCGCCGACCAGCCCTGGTGCGCGGCCGCGGCGAGACCGACGATCAGCACCGCGATCCACAGGTTCTGCACCTGCGACACGAACGCAATCGGCAGCACGCAGCATGCGCAGATCAGCATCGCCGTCTTGCGCGCGCCGTTCACACTCCAGCCCGCGCGCAGCAACGCCGACGACAGCCAGCCGCCGCCGATGCTGCCGATCGTCGTCAGCGCATAGATGCACACGAGCGGCAGGCCGATATGCTGCATGTCCATCCCGCGCGACTCGTTGAGCCACTTCGGCAGCCAGAACAGATAGAACCACCACACCGGGTCGGTGAGGAACTTGCCGATCAGGAACGCCCACGTCTCGCGCTTGCGGATCAGCTCGCCCCAGCGTGGCGCACCGGCGTTCACGTTCGCCGCGTCGAGCGCTTCGGCTTCGTCGCGCGGCTCGTCGTAGGCCTCGGCGAGTGCGCGCGTGTCGGCCTTGCGATACAGCACCAGCCACACCGCGAGCCACACGATGCCGATCGCGCCGACGATCACGAACGCCGCGCGCCACCCGTAGGCCACCGCGATCGCCGGGATGATCGCGGGCGCGAACACCGCACCGATGTTCGCGCCCGAGTTGAAGATGCCGGTGGCGAGCGCGCGCTCGCGGCGCGGAAACCATTCGGCCGTGGTCTTGATCGCGGCCGGGAAGTTGCCGCCCTCGCCGATCCCGAGCAACGCGCGCACCGCCGCGAAGCCCATCACCGATCCGACCATCGCGTGCATCATCGCCGCGATGCTCCACACCAGCATCGCGACCGCATACGAGATGCGCGTGCCGAGCCAGTCGACGATGCGACCGAAGCAAAGCAGGCCGATCGCGTAGAACGCCGAAAACGCCATCACGATGCGGCCGTACTGCACCTGGCTCCAGCCG
This sequence comes from Burkholderia ambifaria AMMD, assembly GCF_000203915.1. NCBI lineage: Bacteria > Pseudomonadati > Pseudomonadota > Betaproteobacteria > Burkholderiales > Burkholderiaceae > Burkholderia > Burkholderia ambifaria. The sequence goes on along the minus strand of NC_008391.1, from coordinate 2,273,739 downwards.
ATGTCGTGCTGGAGCATCGGCGCGAGCAGGCCGAGGATCTGGCGATCCATGTAGTTGATGACGGTCGCGAAGAACAGCAGCGCGCAGACGGTCCAGCGATAGCGGCTGGCGGCGGCGCGCACCGCGCCGACGACGGCAGATTGCATGAGTGTCTCCGATACGCGGCCGCGCCCGTCGCGCCGCAAGTTGTTGCCTGTCCGTGACCGGCGACGGGCGCCGGGACGGGCGGCGCCCCGCCCTTTCGTAGCGCGGCCGATTGCCCGTCGAGTTTCATGGAAAACGTTTTTCAAAGAATAGGGCGTGGCCGGGTGCCGTGTCAGTCGGGGATTTCGATGAGTCATCTCGAAATTGGCCGCGCAAAAAAAGACGACTGTTTCGCAGATTGGCATTAATCGTTTTTCCGGAATTTTCCTGTAGGCAAAACGGGGGCATGACGCGAACCCGCGCGCCGATACACCGGCCCGATTCCGGCCGGAATCGGCGGCGACGATGGTTGACAGTCGTCGCATGCGCATATCGCGCGCGGTATCATATGGCCTATAATCAAGTATCATTTGATACCTTATCGGGAGTCGGCCATGTCACTCGTTACCCCTGAAGCGGTGGCCGCGGTCATGGATCTGCACCCCGTTCCGCATACGCTGGCCGAGCTCGAGGCGCTTGTGCGCGAAGGCCTGCCGAAGTCTGCCCTGCGCGCCGGCGTCGAACATGCGACGCAAGGTGCCGACGCTCGGCGTGCGCTCCTCGCCCGCATCATCCCCGAGGCGACCTATAAGCGCCGCCGCGATCGACTGACGCAAGACGAATCGGAGAAGACCGAGCGCCTGGCCCGGATCGTTGCGACGACCACCTACGTCTGGAATGACGAAGAAGACGCGCGGGAATTCCTGTCGACGCCGCATCCGGAACTCGAGGGGCGCGCGCCGCTCGATGTCGCGCTGACCGAGCTCGGTGCGCGCCGAGTCGAAGAGCTGCTCTGGAAACTGTTCTATGGGCTGCCGGCATGAAGCTGTTCCGCATTGCCGACACGCGACACGCGATCTGGAGCGGTACCGGCGCGATGCTGGTCGGCGGCCGCTTCAATAGTCCGGGCCGCCCGGTGATCTATGCGGCATCGACCTTCGCGGGCGCGATGCTCGAGGTGCTCGTGCACGCGCGCATCGGCAAGGTGCCCAAGACACACGGATGGGTCGAAGCAACGGTTCCCGACGATGTTCCCGTTGAACGCCATACGGCGGAAACCTTGCCGGTTGGATGGAATGCGGCTGCACTGCAGGAGGCGCGTCGGTTCGGTGACGCATGGCTGACCGAATCCCGCACCGCGATCCTGGTCGTGCCTTCCGTTGTCGTCCGAGCGGAGTCCAACGTGCTGGTGAATCCCGCGCATCCCGACGCCGCGCGAATCGTCGTGAACGAGCCGCAACCCGTCGTGTGGGATGAGCGGCTGTTTGTGATGCCGCTGGCCGGACAGTCATAGGAGAACTTTCGCGATGACTCTCGCTCATCTGATTCCGAGCCCGCTGGGCGACATCGCCATTCGTATCGAGGACGATGCGCTGACGGGTCTGTTCTTCGTCGGCCAGAAATACTATCCGTCGCTGGCGATCGCGCCGAAAGCGGACGCGCGCAATGTGCCGCCGCTCGCGCGCAAGGTCGCCGACGAAGTCGCCGACTATTTCACCGGCACGCGCGAAACCTTCTCGGTGCCGATTCATCTGCGCGGCACCGCGTTTCAGCGCAGCGTGTGGAAGGAACTGCTCGCGATTCCGTTCGGCGAGCTCGTGTCGTACGGCGACATCACCGAACGCGTCGGGCTGCCGATGAGTGCCGCGCGTGCCGTCGGCGGCGCGGTCGGCCGCAACCCGGTGTCGATCATGGTGCCGTGCCATCGCGTGATCGGCGCGTCGGGCAGCCTGACCGGTTATGCGGGCGGGATTGAACGGAAACGCGCGTTGTTGTCGCTCGAAGGCGCCGGGTTCGCGCCCGGCGAGCGTCATCCGGTGCAGCAGACGCTCGGGTTCTGACCCATGCCGCGCGTCACGCGCTCAACACGGGCCGACGCGCTTCACGCTTCGCATACGCGCCGGGCGTCACGCGGAATTTCGCCTGGAACAGCGCGATGAACGACGATGTCGAGTCGTAACCCAGTCGCGCGGCCACCGTGCCGATCGGCTCGCCCGCGTCGAGCAGCGGCAGCGACGCGAGCAGCCGCACGGCCTGCCGCCATTCGGTGAACGACAGCCCCGTGTCCTGCCGGAACAGCCGCGACAGCGTGCGCCGCGTCGCGCCGACCTGATGGCCCCATTCGTCGAGACTGCGCGTATCGCCCGGCGCCGCATGCAATGCGCGCGCGATTTTCAGCAGGCGCGGATCGCGCGGCAGCGGCACCGTGAGCGGCGCGGGCTGCATGCGGGCGATCCGGTCCGCGATCACGCACACGAGCGCACCGTCCGGCCCCGTCTCGTCGTAATTCACCGGCAATTCGCGAGTCGCGATCACCAGCTCGCGCAGCAGCGGCGTCATGCAGAGGATCGTGCAATCGTCGTTCACGTCGCTCCGTGCGATCGCCGCATCGAGATACAGGCTGTGGAACGCGACGCAATCGCGCGTCGATACCGCATGCGGCACGTGCGGCGGAATCCACATCGCATAGTGCGGCGGCAGCAGTTGCCGGCCCGATGGCGTCGACACCTCGAGCACACCGCTCGTCGCATACATGAGCTGGGCCCACGGATGACTGTGCGCATCGACGCTCACGTTGCCGGGAATCCCGAAGGCGCGCACGTATAGCGGCCTCGGCAGGCGCGTCATCGGGGGCACTGCGTATGGGTCGCCGGGTTGTCCTGCCAGCAACATAAGACGTCCTCCGAAGGTCATTGCACGAACGAGCGCGATGCTACCGTTGCGGCTCTTCTTTCACACGGCTTCCGTTCATGAGCGCTCATACCCGCATCACCCGCAAGACCGTCACCGCGATCCGCTCGACCAAAGGGATCGGCAGCCTCGTGTCGCTGACCGCGTATTCCGCGCCAATGGCAAAACTCGTCCACGACGTGGCCGACGTGATCATCGTCGGCGACTCCGTCGGCATGGTGCTGTACGGGATGCCCGATACGCTGCGCGTCACGCTCGACATGATGATTGCACACGGCGCGGCCGTCGTGCGCGGCGCCGCGCAGGCGTGCGTTGTCGTCGACCTGCCGTTCTCCACGTTCCAGGAATCGCCCGCGCAGGCGTACCGCTCCGCCGCGCGGCTGCTCGCCGAAACCGGCGCGCAGGCCGTGAAGCTCGAAGGCGGCTGCGAGATGACCGATACGATCCGCTTCCTGACCGAGCGCGGCATTCCGGTGATGGCGCATGTCGGCCTCATGCCGCAGCAGGCCAACGCGGCGGGCGGCTTTCGCGCGCAGGGGATGGACCCGCTTTCGGCCGCGCAGGTGTTCGACGCCGCGTGTGCTGCCGAACGGGCCGGCGCGTTCAGCGTCGTGATCGAAGGCACTGCCGAGGCGCTCGCGCGCCACCTGACCGGAACGCTGACGATCCCGACGATCGGCATCGGCGCATCGCCCGCGTGCGACGGGCAAGTGCTCGTGACCGAGGACATGATCGGCGCGTTCGATGCGTACACGCCGCGCTTCGTGAAGCGTTACGCGGATGCGAATGCGGTGATGCGCGACGCGATCCGCCAGTACGCGCATGACGTGCGGCACCGCGTGTTTCCGGAGCCCGCGCATTGCTTCGGATACGGGAAGCCGCTGCAACTGGCCGATGCGGGCGCAACGGTGTGACGTAAGACGAATGACGCGTTCACCTCACGCTATGCGCGCTTGCGCATCGCATGCGCGACCCGCGCGTTCGCCTCGAACTTCGCGCGATGCGTCGAGAAGAACGTCCGCACGTTGCGCACGTTCGATGCGCCGGTGAACAGCCTCCGCGCGAATTCGTCGTATTCGGCGACGTCGGCCAGATCGGCAATCACCACGAAGTCCGGCCCCGGCGACACGCGGTAGCACTGCGTGACCGCCGGCTCCGCACACACGTAGGCTTCGAACGCGTCGTAGTCTTCGGCCGTCTGCCGGTCGAGGCTGATCTCGATCAACGCCGTGACCGCCGTGCCGATCGCGACCGGATCGAGCACCGCCACCTGGCGGCGGATCACGCCCGCCTCCGTCAGCCGCCGCACGCGGCGCATGCAGGTCGGCGGCGACGACAGCGCACGCTCGGCCAGTTGCAGGTTCGACACCGATGCGTCGTCCTGCAGGATCGCGAGAATGCGCAGGTCGAGATCGTCGCGCGTGATGCCGGCCATTGGCGGCTCCTTCCGGTCAGGGCGTGAAATTTAATTTCAACATGATAGCTTATCGCCGTCTCGTTTCATTTACCGATATATTTTGAAATTTAATTCCATACGCTCGCCTCTACCATCGCTGTCACGGGTCCAGACAGGACATTAACGGAGCGCGATATGTGTGGAATTGTCGGGGCGGTTGCCCAGCGGGACATCCTGCCGAACCTCGTCGACGGGCTGAAGCGGCTCGAATACCGCGGCTACGATTCGTGCGGCGTCGTGGTCTATCGCGACCGAGCGCTGGCACGCGCACGCAGCGTCGACCGCGTCGCCAACCTGCAGCGCGAGATCGCCGCGCAAGCGCTGTCGGGCTATACCGGCATCGCGCATACGCGCTGGGCGACGCACGGCGCGCCCGTCACGCTCAATGCGCATCCGCACTTCTCGCCGAGCGACGACAACGCGCGCATCGCGCTGTCGCACAACGGGATCATCGAGAACTGCGATCAACTGCGCGCGGAGCTGCAGGCGCATGGCTACGTGTTCGCGAGCCAGACCGACAGCGAGGCGATCGCGCACCTGATCGATCACCTGTACGACGGCGACCTGTTCGATGCGGTGCGCCGCGCGGTCGCGCGACTGCGCGGCAGCTACGCGATCGCGGTGATGTGCCGCGACGAGCCGCACCGCATCGTCGGTGCGCGCGACGGGATGCCGCTCGTCGTCGGCGTCGGCGATGGCGAGAATTTCCTCGCGTCGGATGCGATCGCGTTGTCGGGCATCACCGATCGCATCGCGTATCTGGAGAACGGTGACGTCGCCGATATCCAGCTGCATCGCTACTGGATCGTCGATGCGGCCGGCCAGCGCGTCGAGCGCGCGGTACAGCGGGTGGCGGCGCACAGCGGCGCGGCCGATCTTGGGTCGTATCGCTACTACATGCAGAAGGAAATCTTCGAGCAGCCGCAGGCCGTGGCCGATACGCTGCTCGACGTCGCGTCGATCATGCCGGAGCTGTTCGGCGACGGCGCGTGGCGCGTGTTCAACGATGTCGATTCGGTGTTGCTGCTCGCGTGCGGCGGCAGTTATCACGCGGCGCTGACCGCGAAGTACTGGATCGAGAGCATCGCGAAGCTGCCGGCGAGTGTCGAGATTGCGAGCGAGTTTCGTTATCGCGACAGCGTGCCGAATCCGCGCACGCTGGTCGTCGCGGTGTCGCAGAGCGGCGAGACGGCCGACGTGCTCGGCGCCGTGCATGTCGCGAAGCAGCGCGGAATGATGCATACGCTCGCGATCTGCAACGTCGCGACGAGTGCGCTGATGCGCGAATGCGCGCTGCAGTTCGTCACGCGTGCGGGGATCGAGATCGGCGTGGCGTCGACGAAGGCGTTCACGACGCAGCTCGTCGCGTTGTTTCTGCTCACGCTGGCGCTTGCGCAGGTGCGCGGGCGGTTGAGTGAAGACGAGGAGAAGGCGCATCTGCGTGCGCTGCGGCATCTGCCCGATGCGATGTCGAAGGTGCTCGCGCTGGAGCCGCAGATCATGGGCTGGTCGGAGTTGCTCGCGCGACGCGACAACATGCTGTTTCTCGGACGCGGGATGCATTATCCGATCGCGCTCGAAGGCGCGCTGAAGATGAAGGAGATTTCGTATATCCACGCGGAGGCTTATCCCGCCGGGGAGTTGAAGCACGGGCCGCTGGCGTTGGTCAGTAATGAAATGCCGGTTATTGCGGTGGCGCCGAATGATGCGCTGCTCGAGAAGCTTCGGTCGAACATGCATGAAGTCAGTGCGCGCAATGGCAGGCTTTTTGTGTTCGCGGATGTGGACTGCGGGTTGATGCCGAGCGAAGGGATCGAGGTGATTCGGCTCAACGAGTACTACGGGCCGCTTTCGCCGATTCTGCATACGGTGCCGATGCAATTGCTGGCTTATCACGCGGCGTTGGCGCGGGGGACGGATATTGATAAGCCGAGGAATTTGGCGAAGTCGGTGACGGTGGAGTGAGGGTATTTGCTGTTTGTGCTCGCGTGTGGAGCGGGAAAAAATATGCTGAAATTTCAGGCAAAAAACATCACGCAATTTCGTGAAGTCTTAGCGAATTGTTTGACTTTGTAAGTCATTGATATATATGAATAATATGTGATATTTTTCGCAATATAATGTGTGGCTGGCGTTTTCCTCAAGCAGCTGAGCGCTGTCATTTTTCTTGAGCAGAGCAGCAATGTGGTCACAATCCCTAAGCAGCGGCCGCCTTTTGGCGGCCGTTTGCACTTATAGTTCGAGCCGAGAGCGTTGAATGTACATGATGCGGTCATCACTTGGGCTTTACCGGCGCCGCCCCCTCTTCGGCACATGTGCGCTGCGCGCAGTCGTCGACGGCCTCTGCGCTTTGTAGCTTCGTCGCTGAGGCGGTTGCCGTTGACGGGGCCCGATACTTTGCTGAAAGGAGCGCTCGTGCAAACAATTGAGGAGCTAAACGAAGAGTTCTTCAAAAACGTCGACCAAATTGCCACCGAACTCCTGGTGGGATTCGACCTCAAGCACAGCGGCAACGTCGACGGATTGCACGTTCCGTTGCTTCGGTGGCTGGATTTTCGACTGCGGACAATCGACCCCCGCCCGCGCCAGATTTATGCTTCTGACCGGTTTCCCAAGTCGCTTGATGGGCCCGTCGCCAGTGCGTTTCGGTCACTCGAACGCACCATTCAGAACGGCGATGACATCAACCCGTTCCAAAGCAAGGGGCTGCTCAGGTCAGATTCAAGCGGGAAGAGGCGTAGCGAAAGGACCGACCTGCTGTGGGCCGACTGGGGCATTCATCACCTGCACTTGGCAGAAGCCTCGACCGATGACTATTTCTCAGCTCGCGGGGACTTCCTGTTGTTCGCGATGTTTGGTGTAGCTGTCGCACTGTTTATCGACATACGTCCGCACTCGGGCGACTCGTTGCTTTTCGCTCGCGAGGACCTGATTCGAGTGGTTGCCAGAAACTGGCCCGCCGTCATCGAACCATTCGAACTCAAAGGAATGCTCGCTCGTGAGCGCGAGGCCTCCGACGGTGACCGGAAGGTGCTCAGAAAGTCGGGACTTGACGCACCGTTAGTCATCGACGGGAAAGCTTACTTTTCGCCGGGGGGCGGGGTCACAACCGCGTCAACACCAGGCAAAGTAACCGACGCAATGTTGAAGTTGCGCCAAAATGTCCGTGCGCTGGCACAACACATACTTGAGCCCGGCGGGCAGTTTCTGACCGCCTTGCCTAAAGCACGTCGGCAAGCGTGTCACTTCTCAATGCAGCTTACACCAAGAGGTGTCGCGGTGTGCGAGCGGTCTATAGACCACGCGTGGACGTTTCCTGACGCGAAATTCGACGGAACTGATACCTTCTTCGCGGAAATTTCCGACGCGTTGTCCCCTCCATGGGTGAAACAGGCGCTTCAGGAGGCCGTGACACGAGCGCGAACGGACGCGCAAGCGTCGTGAACTCCCTCAGAGGCACCTCTAACGACAGCGGCGTGCGCAGCCCCTTTAGGAACGAATGACATTGAGGACCTGACTCAGCGAACACTTCACCGGGCCGGCAAGTAAGCGTCCGCTATGTCGACGGTATCGAAGCGCAAGATTCCATCGCGTGGTATGACCTGCGCGTGTCCCGTCACGGCACTTCGCACACCGCAGTTCGCCGCAGAACACGTGATAAGAAAACCGTCGTAGCGCTCATGCTCCCCTTGGACTAGCCGCTCGACCCTTACAGGGATGAAATCCTGCGGGTCCATTCGATTAAAATTACAAGAGTCTTGCCGCTTGATTTCCTGCTCAGCCTTTGCTCGCCCGTGGCTCGCCGCGACCGTGGTCATGATGAAATAGATGAACATGAAAATTAAAGCAGCGAGGACGAGCAAGAGAAACGAAACAATCGCGAGCTGACTCGTTGTCAATTTCATTGGAGTTCTTTGAGACGTTTTTACTTTGGCTTCTTTAGAACCCGCTTCCGGCCCCCTCCATTTCTTCCAACGCCGTCTCGCCAAAATCAAAAGCGCGATGAGGTACGACGCTGAAATTGCGGGAAATATGATTGCGGAAAGTAAATTGGAGAACCCAATATTCACACCAAAATAAACCATGTCGCCATGGTCCCATGGAAACATCGGCGGGTATAGGCCATGTATGATGAGATAGGAGTCCCTGTAGGCTCGCCCTTGGCAGTAAAAGAGCCCAGCAAAGACGGCAATCCACAGGCTGGCGTTTGCTGCGAGTCCTAAAGCAGCCGTCCACGTTGAGTCACGTGCCGCGTTCTGCGAAGCTGCTGACGTCTGCGCGCGCAGTGCTGCAACTTGACTCGGTTTTATAAATTTCTCTTTCATAACCGTAACCATCTAGTGCGACTGGCAAGTATCGCCCCTCGGCTCGAAGCCAGGGTCGCAGAACCATCCATGACCGGAAATATCGAAATGGGCATGCGGAGGTACGATAAGTTTGATACATCCCAGGCCTCGTTCGACGTATCCGGAGTTGCACTGCCAGCCATATCCGTTCGGCTCGTAGTGCGCGTTGACTGGTATCTTCGCCTTCAACGGAAATGTGCTGTCGGTCGCCGACACTGTGCAGCCGATACGGTCGACGCCGGGTGGACAATCGCCACGTCGGGTAGGCGGCTGTTGTGCCGCCGAAAACGTTGCGCCAGGTTCGGCTGAAGAACCGGGAGCCATCGGTGATGACTCTGCACGTGAAATACTTTGGTGCCGTGGCTTCGTGTGCTCTAGCTTCGCGGGCTCTTGCTCGCGATGGCGATTAGTTGACTGACGAGTCGAACTCGAGGGTTGCCCTGTGTTTGAAACCCTGCCTTCCGAAGCTGCCGTACGGGGCTGCTGCGGACCGGTCGCCGGCACAGGAACCCGTACGCGGTAAAGATGATATCCGCCGATGCACAAGCCGAGGGCGAAGAGCACCGCCAACGCGGCTGATATGGGATGTCGAATTGAGTTTGCCGACGGTGGTCTCTCACCGACGCGACCGTTGTGCCAGCCACTGTATGCGTTCAGGCCTGGCTTTGTTGTAGAGGACGGTGTGTGCCGCCAGCGTTTGTCCTTGAAGGCGGATATTCCGGCAACGATGGCTTCGGCGTCTGCCAGTGGCGCGCCGGCCTCGTTCAGCAACGAAACGGCTGTTGAAAGCGATGTTTCTGAAGCGGCCTCCAGCGCGACTCCAACCCACGCAAGGTAGCGTTTAGCCTCGATAGTTGAACTGCTTGTCTGTATGGACATCGGCGTGGTGCGTGAAATTTTCGGGCAAGGAGCGAAGGTCTTATTGAAGGTAAGACGGAACAGGTGGAACCCACTCGCTTTGCGGCCCGAGGATGGCCGAACACTTATCGAAGTTGTCGAATTGCTCCCAGACCCTCCGATTGCCTATCACGTAGATTCTTCGCTTGGCGCGACTGACTGCGACGTTCAGCAGGTTTGGCTTTTTGGACGCCCAAGCCTTCGCACCAGGCCTCTTCGGATTTCCGCCCAGCACCAGGAGCACGACGTCAGACTCCTTGCCTTGGACCGTATGAATCGTTCCGACCTCGACGTTCGAAAGCTTTGCTTTATGTAGCAGCGACTCGAGTCCGCGAACGACGTCCCGAAAGGGCGAAATCACGTAGATTTTGTCGCGGGTTTCTGGCGCGACATCACGCAGTATGGACAATGCCATCTCTCCTTCCGCCGGTATCCAGTGGCCTTCAGCGTCAGCGCTTTCGACGTGTATCCACGCAGAAGGTGGCAGGTGGAATGGTTTCCTGCCTTCTGTACCGAACACCATCATGTCGTTGTACGCAATCTTGTTTGATATGCGGAACATCTCTTCATCGCAACGACGATGCACGCGCAACGGCGAGCTGACCCATAACGGTTTGCGCTCGTGGTCGACCAATACTGTCCCGACTGTCGCGACGCGGTCCGCGAGCTTTTGCGTGGAAAGCCGACCCGGAAGCCACGTTTCGCTCACGTCGAACTTGCCGCGCAATGCCTGCTGCGCGCTGAATGGAATGGTGAGAACGGGCTCGAGCTGCAGGGGGTCCCCAACGACAATCGCTCGCTTTGCACGCCATATTCCGCCAACGGCGCTCTGAGGGACGGCCTGACCAGCCTCATCGATGAGGAGCCATCCCAGCTCTTCTCTACCAAGATGTTCGAACAACCGAGGAAGTGAAGCGAACGTCGTGGAGACTACAGGGACTATGAAAAAGAGTGTCTGCCATGCCGCGCGTACAGCAGCATGCGCAGCGTCCGCCGGCACGTTCCCCTGAAGTACGTCGAATAGCGCGGTTAAGTTTTTCCCGATATCCGCCGCTTGCGAAATGACGAACGCCTTGTGGAGATTCAAGGCTTCCATGAAGACGCGTGTCCGCGCAGCATTCCATGCGGGGTCGACCCACGGAGAACTTTTCTCGCGTCCGACATCATCGGTATGCCACGTCGCAAAGGAGGGAAAGTGTTCTCCAAGAACTTGCTTAGCTTCAGCCAGAGATTTGCGTAGCCGCTCGACGACTTCTCTCTCCTTTGCCAGGGTCCTCTCGGCCGCAGTACGAAAGCCCGTTGAAGCCTCCTGGATTTCCACCATGGCATCTGCAAGCTCTTGCGCTGCCAGCTTGCTTTTTCTGGCCTCGCGCTCTACCGTTGCGAGTTCCCGACTCCTTGCGTTCCAGTTCCTATACGCTCTTCCGAGAGTGAATACGACTCGAATAATGCCCGGTCGATTGCTGGCATGAGAGGCCAAGGTCGCCGAAGCGCTCTCGTGTTCGATGCGCGCTCGTTCGTGTTCAGCGGCGGCCGCCTCCTCTGCAATCGCCGAATTAATCTCGGCCTGCTGCCGACGCTCCGCCTCGGCCGCAAATCCCTTCTCGCGCGCCAGCGCCTTGGCGAGCTCGCCAATACGCTCAAACCACGACTGTCGTTGTGCTCGAAGCTTCCTTTCAGCATCAAGCGCTTGCTGAAAGCTCGTCTTCGCCGCTCTCCAGTCTATGAGGGCTGAATTTTGGGAATAAAGCCAACTGGAAAACCCCGGCTTCTTCTCAGCGCCATCTCCGCCAGATGCCTCTGACGACTCGCGTGACTCGTCTTGCCAGAATCGCTTCCTGAAAATCGCACGGTTGGCCTTGCTTCCAAGGCGCGCGGCGAGCAGTCCCCACGCTGGCTTTTCGATGACCCGTGATGCGAATTCGCTGAAATAGTCGAAACCTTGGGCCCAGCTTGCATCGACTGCATCGATGCCAGGAATATCGAGGGTAACGTTTTCGACTGCGCCATTGTTTGCCGATGCAACGACGATTTCGAATCCAGATAGTGCGTCGCTCCAGAGCTTGACGGTTCGCTCTTTATCTTGAGCCTTCATGCTGGCCACGCCGGTAAACGCCTGCGCGGGCGAGCTGAGTTTGCTCAGAGCTAATGCGCGCGAAACGACGACCGACGCTACGAGGTCGCGCAAGAGTGTTGTTTTGCCCGTGCCGGGAGGGCCGTTGATGCCAAACAGTCCTCCTGTTTGTTCTACTTGCTCGAGTAGTTGGTTAATGGCGAACTGTTGGCCATAGACGAGTGGATGATGTCCTTTGCTGGGCCACCTACCATGAGGAAACACTTCGGGCGCCAGCGAATGGAAAGGCAGGGCAAGCTTCTGCCGAACATCTACACGTCTCGATTCGTCCACTGCACCGTCGGCGGCAAGATATTCATGCAATGCGGGGCCGACGTTACCTGCCTCGACCTGGCTCGCGACCAAGCTCAGGTCGTCCATGAAGAAGCTGTTGAGGAAGTCCGCTCCATCAGCTTCGTAGGCGTATCGCTCAGGCACCCGGCGAGACGAAATACGCATGCCGTCCGATATCTCCGGCATTTCAATATGTAACTCGCGGAGCAGCCAAGCAGATACCTTTCCGATATCCCCTAGAGTCACCGGGCGTCCGACGCTGATGCCATCGGCTTGCAGCTTATGACCCGCCTCGTCGCCTTCCTCGAGTGCCAGTTCCTGACGTAGCTGCGAGTCGAATTTCTTTGCAAACTCGGCGTAGCCCTCCAGCCAATTGGATGCGCTAGGTCCCGGCGAAATCGTCCTGCCCCAGGCCCACGCGCAGGTCGAAAGCACAGCGTTGTCAAACAGCACGCGACCGTCATGCGTTACTGATAGGCAAAACAGTGCGGTATCGATGTCGAGACGTTCGTCATACGAGTCTGGGTCCGCCCCGAACTTCTCTTGTAGAAGGTCGCGCAACGCACGTACCGGATAGACCCCGGCGTATACCTCGTGCCGCCAAGCATCGTTGCCGATTCGTCGCCGCATCACAGCGTGACGCTTATCCCACGGTGCAATCGCGTTCGGAGCGCGAAAGTCGTTTGTAGGTGTCTTTTTGTCTTCCGGTTTGACTTTCGGAACGGATTGCGGACAAAAAATTTCAATCGCCCGCCAGTAACGTAGTACGCTTGCTGTATCGGTCACTTGGAGATTCGGAGTGTGTTGTCAGAACGGGAATGGTCCAGGTAGTGCGATGCTCAGGTCCATCAAATAATACACGACGCCCTCCGCCGACAATGGTGTCGAATTCGATGCATCTTGATTGCCGACGCGGTTATCGATGATTTTCCGCTTTATGCTTATCACGTCGTGGCCGTAGAGACCATGCCATTTACCTGTACTACGGCCGATGTCGACAAAAGTTGAGGCCGACCTGCCAAGATTGACAAACATCCGTACGATTTGACGTCATCGGGCTGGCCACGCAAGTTATTGATTTGCCGAGAAAGCTCGGGCGTAACCAGAACCCGGGGGTGACACGTAACCAGAATTAATTTACCTCGGCACGCATGCATCTGCGATCACGCGATCAACCGGCTTGGCAAGCTTGCGCTCCGAGCCATCGCCGCTCAATTGAGCTGCCGGCACTTGACGATCAAGAGATTAGCCGTTGGACCCAACGACACGAGCCCACGTATGGATCTGCACAGAACGCTGATAGTGGGGAATTCGGGCTCCGGAAAAAGCTGGCTCGCCGAACGAATCGCGAATCGCTTGGCGGCGCCCTGTGTAGACCTGGATTCGATTCATTGGCTTCCGGGCGGATACAGCGTTGCTCGGGAGCGCAACGATGCCGTTCAATTACTGCGAGATGCCGCGAAAGCTGATCGATGGGTCATCGAAGGTATTTACGGTTCGCTCGTCAATGAGATCCGCGATGACTCCACCGCGCTGATCTGGTTGTGCCTCGACGAAGCGGAATGCGTTGAGAATATCCGTCACCGCGGTATTCGTCGAGGAGGAGACGCGGCGTCATTCGCCGCGTTGTTGGATTGGGCCTCGACGTACCGAAGTCGTCAGGGATCGAGTTCACACGTTGGCCACCAGAAATTGTTTGAGGAATACGGGGCCGACAAGCGAATTCTTCGATCACGCGATGACGTAATGGCCTTCCTCCATCGTTGGGACGCGCAGTCTTCCTAGACTCTGCGGTGCGTCAATCGGCGACTCCAACTCACCGCGGCGAGTCAAGACGGCGTCGGATATCGCGCGTGAAATGCACTTGATCGCAATACCCCCCTACTTCGACAAACTCAGCTTCTTCAACACCACCGCCCCACTCGCCGGACTCACCAGCGAAATCGATTCGACATCCAGATACAACCGGGAAGTCCTCGTCGTGATGTCGGTCGGTTCGTCGTTGCTCGGCTCCGCGTGCTCGACGTGCTCCGTCAGATACGGCCGGACCAGTCGCCCGGAAATAGCGATCGCGAACTGACCATGCGTTTGCGCGTACGCGGCCGGCGAAAGGTTCACACGCCCGCGAACGGTCGACTTCCCGCCTTTTCCGGGATCGAGCTCGATGATGTCGATCTGCTGGATATAGCCTTTTGCCTTCGCCTCGGCTGCGATCGCGAGCCCTCGCCCGCGCTTCCCGGTGATGCTCTTCTTGAGCAGGATGCCTTTCCGGCCTTCGCCGTCGCTGTCGACCAGGTCGACGTCCACCTTCAACACATGCTTCTTCGACTGATACAGCAGCCCATACGACACCGGCACCAGGAAAGTCACGTCACGATCCAGATTGACCGCGGCCAGGTCGGCGTTCCGGCCATGTTGGTCGGCACCACCGGGCACCAGGCTGCGAACGCGATCGCTCAGGGACGGGGCCGCGCTTTTGATGTGCTGCTTGTGCAGCGCGTCCCGAATCGCAACCGGATCGTCGCCGACAATCGGCCGCGTGGGCGACGTATCGGGCGACACGGCGGACGCAGCGCTCGCCGTGTCGCCGACATTGGCGGCCTCTGCACGCGCCGCGACTTGCGCCAGCACGATCGCCACGGCGGCAACGCACACGACATTCCGACGACCCAACATGGATTTCCGGTAAAACACGACAGACTCCTGATTATCTGGCTGACCGGCCGACCACGCGATCGGCAGGATGAATTGATGGGCAGCGCGCCAACCGTTCGAGCTCACCGGTCGCCTACGCGACACATCGTAGGTTCAATTGCAGCTCGGCGGCAGGCCAGCACGCCACACTATCGTATTGCCCGGACTACAACAATCCAACAATCCACGACCGGCGAGCAGCCGCCCGACATGCGGCAGGCAATGACATTCGGTTGCCCGTCACGAAGCCGCACCCGCCACCTCACTGCTGCCGATCTTCCCGCCGATACTCCGCCGGCGCCTTCCCCACCAGCTTGCGGAAATCGCGCGTGAAATGCGCCTGATCGAAATACCCGAGCGCATGCGCCAGTTCCGCGAGATCAACCGGCTCGCCGCCGGAGAGCTTGTCGGCGGCCTCGTGCAACCGGTATCGGCAGATCACCCACTTCGGCGTCACGCCCACATGGCTGGAAAAGAGCTGCTGCAGCGTGCGCTCGCTCAACCCCGCACGCTCGGTCAGATCACGCACCTGCGTCAGCGCGAGGTCCTGCTGCAGCATCTGCAAAATGGCATGAATGCGCTCGACCTGCGGATCCGGCGGCGGCAGCACGCGCAACAGCAGCGCCTCGGCCGCCGCCACCATCGCGGCATCGTCCTCGCCGCCGAGCACGGCGTTTTCGGCTTCCGCATCGCCGCAATCGAGCAGCGTCGACACCGGCACCACCTTGTCGGTCAGTAGATGCACGGGTTTGCCGAGGAACGCGCGAAACGCGCCGGGCCGAAACCGCATGCCGATCACCTTCCCGGCCCCGGCCAGCGTCGTCTCGAACGCGCCCGACACCACACCGAAGATCCCCGTGTGTCGCCGGTCGAACACCAGATTCACGCACGGATACGGCAGCGTGCGCTGCACGTACGGCGGCTGGCCGCGCAGATCCCATTCGACGACCCAGTGGTGATCGAGCACCCCGGCCAGTTCGGCACACGGGTAGTAGCGATTCAGGCGGAAGCGCTGGTTGAAGGCTTTCGGGCCGACGACGCCCTTGGGCGGGTCGGTCACGTTACGCAAGTCGGCCATGGTGACGAACGGGTGGGGGATTGCCGTAATGATGCACCGCCACAGCGGATTTTTCCAAGACGGCGGCCCGGAACCCACCTACATTGGAAACCTTGTCCCGAACACACACCGGAGCCAGCCATGCCGCAAGACCGTCACCTGACCCTGTTCCATTCCCCGCGCAGCCGATCGGCGGGCGCCCGCATGCTGCTCGAGGAACTGGGCGCCGACTATGAACTGCACGCGTTCGATCTCTCGACCGGCAAGCATCACGAAGCCGATTACCTCGCGATCAATCGGCTGGGCAAGGTTCCCGCACTGCGTCACGGCGACGTGATCGTCACCGAGCAGCCCGCCGTCTACCTGTACGCGGCCGAACTGTATCCGGAAGCCGGCCTGTCGCCCGCGCCGGGCGACTCGCTGCGTGGACCGTACCTGCGCTGGATGACGTTCTACGGTTCGTGCTTCGAGCCGGCCATCGTCGACCGCTCGATGAATCGTCCGCCCGCCGCCTACTCGATGTCGCCCTACGGCGATTTCGATGCCGTCGTCAACGCGCTCGATGCGCAACTGGCAAAGGGGCCGTACCTGCTGGGCGAGCGCTTCACGGCGGCCGACGTGCTGTGGGGCTCGGCACTGAACTGGACCACGATGTTCAAGCTGATCCCCGAGACGCCGCGCATCCGCGCCTACATCGATCGCATCCTGGCACGCCCGGCCATCCAGCGCGCACAGGCGGCGGATGCGGCGCTGGCGGCGGAGCAGGACAAAGCCAAAGAGGCCGCCGCGACGGCGAGGTAGTCCGGGCGCCGGGCGGCGCTGACGCAAGCTCCCCCCGACACCGGCTGACCCGCGCGCCGCGCGCCGCCTCCGTCAAAACATCGTATGCAGCCCGATCCGCGCCACCGCCTGGGTCGCTGAACTCGACGCCCCGTTCGGGTCGAGCACGCCGTTGATCTGCGCGTTCGCGCCGCTGTTCGCGCGTTGATAGTCGCCGGACACATACACCATCGTCCGCTTCGACAGCAGGTATTGAAGCGCGACGCTGACCTGATGCGCGTGGTTGTCGTTCACGGCCTCGTTGCCCTTCATGTACATGTACTTCGCGCCGAGAAAAACGTCCGGCCTGATGCGCCACGTGCCGCCGGCTTCAGCCATCCACACACCGGCGTCGTTGAACGAATTGTGGACGGTGGTCAGCAACGCCTTCGCGGTCACCGCGCCGAAGTCATAGTGCATCCCGACGCCCCAGTTGCGCACACTGGTCGACGGTGTACCGGGCGCCGGGCCATACTTCTCGTTCGTATAGGCCGCGCCGATACCGAACGCACCGACTTCGTAGTTCAACCCGGCGCTCACGGCGTTGTCCGCGCCGATGGAACCGGCCACGCCGCCGAACGCATACATCACGCCACCGGAGAAACCGGCAATCGTCGGCGAACTGTATTTGACCGAATTCGCCACAGGCTTGCTGCCCGCGGTTCGATCCCAATCGAATGCGCCGGTCGGATTGTTCGGCAGCGCAAGACGCTGGAACGGCCCATTCCTGAACCCGTACAACCCGCTGATATCCATCGAAACCGCGTTCCCCTTCGCAAACAGGGAATCGACCATGAAGTCGTACTGGTTCCCGAGCGTGATGTTGCCGAAGCGGTCGCTCTCGATCCCGACGTATGCATTGCGGCCGAAGATCCCGGTGCCGATGATGCTGCCGTTCGCCATCGAGAACTGGTTCACGAGCGCGAACGTCGCGCGATATCCGCCGCCGAGATCCTCGGTGCCGCGCAAGCCGAACAGGTTCGGCGTGAAGATGCCGTCGTCGAACTTGACGTTCTTCCCGCCGCCCTCGTTGCTGACATACGAGATGCCGCTGTCGATCAGACCGAACAAGGTCACGCTGCTTTGCGCGTGCGCGCTCTGCGCGATGACAAGCATCGCGGCTGCTCCAAACCTGAGTTTCATGGTGTCTCCGTCTTTTTTCTGTCAATGCGAACGGCCGCCCACTGTCGCGCGGGTACTCGACCGATGTTTCTTGAAACAACTTCCCCAGCCCGGTTTCTCTTTCATCCGGGTCGGAAAATTACTTAGTTTTACTGATTGGAAAGCGTGAATGAAATCCCGCTCATTCCCGATTTCATCCACCTCGATGCGATTGCCCGATCACCCGAACACGGTTGGGCAGCCCCACCTTCCGACTCAAGCGCCGCGACAGACCACCCACGCCGCGGAATCCACCTCGACCGCCACGGCTTCCAGCCCGGCGCCGGAGCACGGCCCATCGATGCACACACCATCGTCGAACCGGAACAGCGCACTGTGATGCGCGCACATCAGCACCTGCGACCGGTAACAGGAAACGTTGCCCGGCACGAAATCGAGCGGAACCGAGAAATGCGGACAACGGTTCACGTACGCCCACACCTGCTCCCCACGCCGCACGACGATGACGGGTTGCCCGATGCCCGCCTCGTCGACGACCCGCGCGCCGCCGTCAGGCACCTCGGAGAAGCGACAGAGTTGCGTGGCGCCCATGGCTCACACTCTCCGCTCGGGATTGCCGAGGCTCCAGTCCCACGGACGCACCTCGACCCGCGAGAACAGCCCTTCCTTCACGTACGGATCGTTGCCGACGAACTGCATCACCGCATCGATGTCGTCCGCCTCGATGACGAGCAGCGTGCCGTTCATCGCATCGCCCTGCGGATCGCGCGTCGGCCCGCCGAGCCGCACATAGACGCCATGCTGCGCGGCGGAACGCAGGTAAGTCCGGTGCGTGGCGCGCACGCGGTCGCGCACGTCGCGCATCCCGGGCTGGTCGGTCGCAAACACCGCGAAAAATCGAGCCATGTCGATCAGCTCCGGTCGAGCACGAAGTCATACGTCGCTTCGCGGTACGCGCCGCTCAACCCGAACCGGCGTGCCAGTTCATCGTCCGCCGCACGCGGCCGATAGGCGACCATCAGCGACGGCTTCACGCCGAACACGGCATCGGACTCCAGATACGCGTCCTCCTCGTCGAACAGGTGCGTGACGAGCTTGCGGTAGCCCGGCGCGTCGATCATGAAGTGCAGGTGCGCGGGCCGCCACGGATGGCGTCCGGTAGCATCGAGCATCTTCCCGACCGGGCCGTCGGTCGGAATCGGATAGCTGACCGGCAGAATCGTCGTGATCGCATAACGGCCTTCGGCATCGGTCCGGTAGCGGCCGCGCAGATTGCCGTGCGGCTGTGCCTTGTCTTGTCCGGAATACATGCCGTTGTCGGCGGTCTCCCACACGTCGAGCACGGCGCCCGGCACCGGCGCACCGTCGGTGCCGAGCACGCGGCCATGCACGACGACCGGCGTGCCGGGCGTGAACGCCATGTTCTCGCCGTACGCACGCTCAGGCATGCCCTCGATGTAGAACGGCCCGAACACGGTCGTTTCCGTCGCGCCGGTGGCGAAACGGTGGTTGATCGCATCGACCAGCATCGACACGCCCAGCGTGTCCGACAACAGGATGAATTCCTGGCGCACAACGTCGTCGCACATCTGCCCGGTTTCGGTCAGGAAGCGGATCGCGGTCATCCACTCGGCCTCGGTCAGCTCCGTTTCGCGGACAAACGCATGCAGATGCCGCACGAGGCTCTGCATCAGCACGCGCAAGCGCGGGTTCGGCGTACCGTCGAAGCTGGCAACGACCTGCTCGGTCAGCCGGGTGTCGCCGTCATGATGTTCATTCGTCACGTTCGTCTCCTTGGATGCGGCCGGCCGCTCACTGCGGCGCGTGCCCTTGCCACGCACGCTGAAGCAATTCGCGAATCGGCGCGCGTTCGATCGGCCGCGGATTCGCGTAGGAGTTCCGGCATGCGAGGTCGGCGGCTTCGTCGAGGCCCGCTTCCGGCATCCCGATATCGGCAAGCGCCGTCGACAGGCCGAGCTGCCGATTCAACCGGAACAACAGCGGACCGGCGTCGGCCGCGTCGGTGCCGCCCAGCGCCCGCGCGACCCGGCGCAGCGCGTCGGGCGCCGCGGCATGGTTGTAGTGGGCCGTGTGCGGCAACATCGCGGCGTGGGTCTGCGCGTGCGGCAGGTTGAAAGTGCCGCCGAGCGTGTGACAGAGCTTGTGGTGCAGCGCCATGCCGACCGCGCCGAGACACGTGCCGGCAAGCCATGCGCCGTACAACGCGCGGCTGCGCATCTCGCGGTCGTCGGGCGCGCGCACGATCGCCGGCAGCGCCTCGCCGAGCGCACGAATCGACTCCTCGGCCATCAGGCTGATCACCGGGTTCGCATCTTCCGCATAGAGCGCTTCGACCGCATGCGCCATCGCGTTGACGCCGGACGCCGCCGAAATCCCCGGCGGCAGCGACAACGTCAGCGACGGGTCGTAGAGCACCGTACGCGGCAGCACGCGCGCATCGCGCCCGGTGCGCTTCAGCCGGCCTTCCGTGAGCCCGTAGATCGGCGTCATCTCCGAACCCGCGTAGGTCGTCGGCACGGCGAGGATCGGCAGCGACGATTCGAGCGCGATCGCCTTGCCGAGCCCGATCGTCGAGCCGCCGCCGATCGCGATGCAGCAGTCCGCGCCCAGCTCGGCCGCCCTCTCGCGCGCGGCACGGGCCACCTCGATCGGCACGTGCATCACGGCCTGCGCGCATACGCCGGCCGCCCGCTCGCCGAGCACGCCGGCGACCCGTTCGGCGAGCGGCTGCTGCTCGGGCGTCGACAGAATCAGCGCGCGGTGCGCGCCGAGCGCGGACAACTCGTCGGGCAGCCGCTCGAGCGCGCCCCATTCGAACACGACGCGCGACGGCGTTCCCTGATAGACGAAGCGCTCCATCTCGGCCTCAGCGTTTGAAATGCGGCGGCACGTTGCCGTCGACGTTGACCCACACCGAGCGCGCTTCCGTGTAGTCGTGCATCGCCTCGAAACCCATCTCGCGGCCGTAGCCCGACTGGCCGACGCCGCCGAACGGGCTGCCCGGATTGACGCGCTTGTAGCAGTTGATCCAGCACATGCCCGCGTCGATCCGCGCCGCCATCCTGTGTGCGCGGGACAGATCGTTGGTCCACAGGCCGCTGCCGAGCCCGTATTCGGTCGCGTTGGCGATCGACAGCGCTTCCTCGTCGCTGCCGAAGCGCAGCACGGTGACGAACGGGCCGAACACTTCCTCCTGTGCGACACGGTCGGTCGCGCTCTTCGCTTCGATGACCGTCGGGCGCACGTAGTAGCCGTTGGCGAGCGCCGCATCCTGCGGCACGCTGCCGCCCGTGAGCACACGGCCGCCCTGCTCACGCGCGACGTCGACGAACGACAGCACGCGGTCGAGATGCTGCTTCGACGTCAGCGGGCCCATCTCGGTGTCCGGATCCAGCGGATTGCCGACACGGATCGACGACGCCAGCGACACGAAGCGCTCGAGGAATGCGTCGGCGATGCGTTCGTGCAGCACGAGACGCGAACCCGCGATGCACGCTTGCCCCTGGTTGTGGAAGATCGCCCACGCGGCGCCGTTGATGGCCGCGTCGAGGTTCGCATCGTCGAACACGATGTTCGCACCCTTGCCGCCCAGCTCCAGCTGCACGCGCTTCAGGTTGCCCTGCGATGCGTCGACGATGCGGCGGCCCGTCGCCGTCGAACCGGTGAACGCAATCTTCCCGACACCGGGATGTTCGGCGAGCCGCTGGCCCGCCGTATGCCCGTAACCGGGGACGATGTTGACGACACCGGCCGGGAACCCGACCTCGGCCATCAGTTCGACGATACGCAGCGTCGACAGCGGCGTGATCTCCGACGGCTTGAGCACCACCGTGTTGCCCGCGGCCAGCGCCGGGCCCATCTTCCAGCTCGTGAACATCAGCGGGAAATTCCACGGCACGATCTGGCCGACGACGCCGATCGGCGCGCGCTGCACGTAGTTCAGGAAGCCGGTTTCGACCGGAATCACCGAGCCCTGCAGCTTGTCGGCCATCCCGCCGAAGTAGCGGAAGCATCCCGCCGTGCGCGGCACGTCGAGCGCGCGCGAATCGCGGATCGGGTGGCCGGTGTCCAGCGATTCGAGTTGCGCTAGTTCCTCCGCGTTGGCTTCGATCGCGTCGGCCAGACGCAGCAGCAGCCGGCCGCGTTCGGCCGCCGGCATGGCCGACCACTTCGGGAACGCGCGGGTGGCGGCTTCCACGGCCAGGTCCACGTCCGCCGCGGTGGCCGCGGCGATCTTTGTGATCAGCGAGCCGTCGTGCGGATTGAGCACGTCGATCGTGCCGCGCTCGACGGCGTCAACGAAGCGGCCGTCGATGAAGAGTTGGGTTTGCATGAATCGTCCTCGGTATCGCGCGCATGCGCTGCTTAGAACGCGATCGGATACGGCGCAAGCTCGCCGCTCTCGTATCGCTGCGGAAGGTCCGGCGTCGCGTTTTCCCAGACGAGCAGCATCGAACGCTTCGTCGAGTAGCCCTGGTGCCGGATGTCGGCGGGCATCGCGCAAATGTCGCCGGCGCGCATCGTGATGCGCGCGCGCGGCGCACCGGTGTTCTTGTCGCCGATGTCCCACACGATTTCGTCGGACAGTTGCAGGAACCATTCGACGCGGTCGTTGCCGTGGAACACCGGCAGGATGAATTCCTCGGTGGTCGGGCAGAACAGGCTGCGCCCGCATACTGAGGTGACCGACGGATTCCACGTCACGTCCGAGCGCGACAGGTACTTGAACAGGTTGAACGCGTGCAGCTCGCCTTCGAAGCCCGGCTTCACATGCACTTCCGGCTCGTCCTGGCCGACGTCGCGGAACGCGCGATTGACCGGCAGTTCGTCGCGCAGCGGCGAGTCGCCTTCGAGGCCCGGCATGCGGCGCGTCGCGATGCGCGTGCGTTCGATCGCCGCGCCGTTCTCGCCATGCTTGCGGCCGAAGGCCGTGCCGGTTTCCTCGGGCGCCGCGAACGGGTCGAAGCCTTCGTTGGTCCAGTCGTGCAGCATCGCCTTGAAGGTCGCCATGATCGTCGGCGTTTCGAAGGTCTCGGTGTAGTCGACGCCGGCTTCCTTCAGGATTCCGTTGAATGTGCCGGCATAGACGTCCACCTTGCCGTAGTGATTGCGCGTGCCGAACACGTGATCGAAATTCACCCAGCCGTAGAAGAAGCCCCACGCCACGTCGCGCATCATCGCGCGCAAAAACGCGTCCGCAGGGATCGCATGCGTGCGCGTGCTGCCCTTCGCCGGCCAGCTGATTTTGACGAAGTATTCGTCGCGCTGGAACGCGAACGCGCCGAGGTGAAAGCGGCGGTAGCCGGTGACAGCATCGGCTTCGGTGGCTTGCACCAGATCGGCGGCAAAGCCGGCGGAAAGATCGAGGGTCTCGAGGGTGGCCATCACGTGTCTCCTGGAATAGTCGAATGGGGGGCGGTCGGATCGGTCAGTGCAGGCAGATGTCGGCCCACTTCTCGACGGACAGTTCGCCGAGCACCGTCTGCACGAGCGCGACGCCCGGCTGGTCGGCAGAAAACCGATACGCGCAGCCGGCCGGCAGCAGCGCCTGGTGCCCCTTGCGCAGGACGACGTAGCCCATCTCGCGGCCCGCCGGCTGCGTGCCGGCGCTCACGGTGCCGCGGCCGGTGGTCGGCGGGTTGTCGAGCTTGATGAATTCGATGCGGACTTCGCCGTCCATCTGGATCGCGAACTCGTCGTGCGCGCATGCAAACCACGGCGACTGGCCGTCGGTGCGCAGCACTTCGATCACGTATTCAAGGTTCTTGCCGGCGACGACTTTCTCGTAGGGGGCCGACTTCGATGCCACCTCGAACACGTTCGAGAAGGCGTAGTGCTGCGCGCTGCCGCTGGTGATTTCGATCTCGCCCTTGGTGTAGCTGTCGAGCGAGCCAAAGACGGTGTGGAATGCCGTGTCGGTCATTGCTGTCTCCTGAGTTGTACCGCTTGTTGGATTCAACTCTAGGGGCAAGGGCGCCCCTCAACAAGGCAACGGAGCGCGACTACGGCATTTGCGTTTCGCGAATAATCGCCCGGCTCAACGGACCCAGCCGCGCTCCAGCAGCGGACGGTCCCACGGCGACTCGTCGCCGATGTATTCGGCGAGGAATTCGACCAGCGCTTTCACCTTCAATGCCTGTCGCTGCGTTGCGGGATAGACGGCGGCGAAGCTCAGTGGCGCGATCTCGAAGTCGGTGAGGATGGGCACCAGCCGGCCCGCGACGAGCGCCTCGCTCGCGACCAGCGTGGGCAGGCACACGACACCGCCGCCCGTCAGCGCATACTCGCGCAGCAAATGCACGGAGTTCGAGCGGATCATGCCGGGCAATTCCATTTCGACGACCTCGTCGCCGCGCGTCATCGTCCAGCGATTGCGTGATGGATAACCCGAATACAGCGCCGTCGTGTGCTGCAGCAATTCGCGCGGATGTTGTGGCGCACCATGCGCGTCGAGATACGCGGGCGACGCGCAGAACAGGCGTCGGACCACGAACAGGCGCCGCTCGATCAGCGATTCGGAAATCGGCGGGAAGATCTGGAACGCGATGTCGAACCCTTCTTCGACAGGGTCCACCACACGGTCGTTGACGATGATGTCGAGCTGGATGCCCGGGTAGCGCCGATTGAATTCGGCGAGCGGCACGCCGAAGTGATCGAGCGCGAAGCCGGGCAGCATCTGGATGCGCAGCCGCCCGGTCGGGGTCGCGCGCAGTTCGCGCATCTGGTCGGTCAGCTCGTTGACGCGCCCGACCACCTCCGCGCATTCGCGGTAGAAGGTCTCGCCCACTTCGGACAGCCGCACGTGGCGCGTGCTGCGATGGAACAGCGGCGCGTTGACGAACTTCTCCAGCTGCTGGATGCGGTTCGTCACGACCGAACTGGTGACCCCAAGCTGGCGCGCCGCTTCCGCAAAACTGCTCGCCTCGGCGACCCTGACGAATGCCTCGATGCTCAGAAAGCGGTCCATGCGGCGCCTTTTCCGGGAAGCGAAACCGCCAGTCTAACCGCACCTGCCGGCCGATTGGAGCATGCGCAAAGCGTCACACTGTCACCCGACAGGTGTCAATCTCGCAGGGCCGCCGGGCGCGGGCGCCGATGCGACCGAGCGGCACGTTACGGCTGCTCGCCCGCCGTCAGCTCCGGCTGCACGCCCACGCGGCGCTGCAGCACGGCCGGCGCGGTTTCCCGCAGCAGCATGCTGACCACGATGCCGAGCAGCACCGCGATCATCGGCAGCCACAGAATGTTCTGGATCCCGAAGTGCGCGGCGACATAGCCGCCCAGCGCCGGCGCGATGCCGCCGCCGAAGATCTCGCCGCAGCCGACTACCACGCCGATCGACGTCGATACGAGGCCGACGGGCGCGGCTTCGGTCGCCACCGGGCCCGACAGCAGCGACACCAGCCCGAGCGTGAAGAACGACGCGACGAACAGGACGACGAACAACATGACCGGCTGCGGGCCGAGCCCGCGGAAAATGTAGAGCATCACCGCGGTGCCGGCGAAGCCGACGATGCTCGCGAGGCGGCGGCCCACCAGGTCGGACAAGCCCGGCAGCCCGAACTGCCCGAGAAAACCGCCGAAGCCGATCGCCGACACCACCAGGCCCATCTTCTGCGTGCCGAGCGACAGGTACTCCGTCAGGTACAGCGGCAGCAGCGCGCCGAGCACGAACACGCCGGTCATCGCGCAACAGAGCGCGGCCATCGCGACGAGGATGTTGCGGCTCTTGAGCACATGGCCGAGCGAGGCCGGCGCGTGTTCCGACACGACCTCCTTCGTGCGCTTCGGTTCGCGGATCACGAAGAACATGACCGCGCCGAGGATCAGCCCGGGAAGGGCCACGAGCGCGAACACCCAGCGCCACGACACGACGTTGAGCAACTGGGTTGCGATGATCGGTGACAGCGCCAGCCCGAACAGCGCGAAGCCGCTTTGCTGCAGCCCGAGGTTCAGGCCGCGTCGACGCGGGTGCGACGCGTCGGCGGTCGCCGCGAAGCTGGTCGGGCAGAACGAACCCTCGGCCACGCCCATCAGCCCGCGGATCGCGATCAGGCCGAGCAGCCCGCCCGCGAGCCCCGAGAAGCCGGACAGCAGCGAGAACGCGACGATGGCCGGGATCAGCACCTTGCGGCGGCCGATCTTGTCCGAGATGCCGCCCATCAGCGCCGCGAAAATGCCCCACGACAGGCCGAGCACGCCGATGCAGTTGCCGACGTCCTGCGCGGTCAGGTGCAGGTCCTTCATGATCGACGGGAACAGCGGCGCGATGAGCCAGCGGTCGAGGCCGACCAGCCCGAATCCGAGCGCCAGCAGCGTCACCGCCTTCCACTCATAGGAGGTATCCCACTCGTTTGCTTTCATGTCTGTCTCCGTGGATTGGTCCGCGTGCACGCGCCGGAGCGTCGGTGCATGAAGCCAGGTCCGTTGTCTTGTGTGCGATGCGACGCGAGTCGCGAGGAAATGGCGGCCGCCTTTCCGGTTGCAGGCGTCGAATTCAATCAGCCGACGCCCGAACGATAGGTGCGCGGCCGCCGATCGGGTATGGAACAACCGGCGAACGCGCCATTCGCGAAACGCAAATAATCGGGAGCGGGCGGTGGGAAGCGTCGGCGGGAAAGCGCCGGGCGACGGGCTGCGGGCGTCGACGTGACGTTCATCGGCGTGTTACGGGGGAATCCCTCATAGACATCATGTGTTCTCCCGAATTGCCCGCGCAGGCACGAGCGCGATCCGTTCGCGTCTTTTCCGATACTGCAACAGGCAGTCGTTCGCCTTTATGTCTGACAAATCGAGTTTTTAAAAAACCATACCTGCTTTAATCGGACAAAAGAAGCTGACGGCGCTCTTGCGGCTCCCCGAACAATTGTCGAGACAACATCAATCACATCTCGACATAAGACTTTTAAAAAAACAAACATCTCGCCATAAACGCAAAATACTGTTTCTTAAAGACAAATCGCGCGATCTCAAAATAAAAATACATTTTACGATCCAGAAAAACTTGCTAATCTCCGCCGCGCGATTTAGCGAATTCACGCCTTTAACCCTACCGATATTCAATTTCAGATAAATCAGAATTCTGAAACATAGCAATGAGATTAGCGTGATGTCGATAGCAAAAACGCTCCGTAATTTTGCGTCTGGTCTGATTGACGGAAACCCGCGGCCGGTCGATCTCCATTTCGGGCGCGCGCAACGCGCGGTCGGCCATCTGTTGGCGCTCCATCACGCCGATATCCACGAAGGGCTGATGTCCGGCATCGACGGGCAGCTGACCTGCGTATCCACCCACGACCATCTGTCGCCTGCGCTGTTTCTCGGGCTGCCCGTGTCGGTTCGGGTGACGGCCGATCGGGGCGGCGTACGCGCGATCAATGCGATCGTGCGCGAAGTGCGGACCGGTCAATCCGACGGCGAGCTGACCGTCTATCAACTGCAGGTGTGTGACGCGCTGTCGTTGATGGAGGGCCGCACGAACGCCCGCGTGTTCCGCTCGCGCAGCGTGCCGGAAATCCTCACGACGCTGATGAACGAATGGAAACAGCGCAGCTACGCACTCGCGCGCGCGTTCGATTTCGACTTGTCCGGGCTGCAGGCCGATCGCTATCCGGTGCGCGAGCTCACGCGCCAGGTCAACGAATCGGACGCGCGCTTCATCCGGCGTCTGCTGCGCCGGGAAGGCATCACGGTCTTCGCGCAGGCCGAGACGGTCGGCCGCGTGCACGGCATGGCCGACGAGCAGCCGGTTCACACGCTCGTATTTTGCGACGATCCGCATTGTTTGAAGGAGGCACCGGCCGGTGCGCTGCGCCTTCACCCTCGCGATGCGGGCGCTGCGCAGCGCGACACGGTGACGCTCTTTGCGCACCGCCAGCGCCTGTCGTCCGGCAAGGTCCGCCGTCCGTCGTGGGACTACAAGACGGCTCGCATCGACGATTCAACGGCCGTCGCCAGCCTCCATCAGGGTGAATCGGGAAACGATCTGGCCCACCTGCTGACCGACGTCGCGATCGACATCCCGCACGTCGGCGATTCGTGGAACGACCACGACCGCATCACGCGCGACCGGATACTGGCTCACCAGTTCGAAGCCGAGCGATACGACGGGATCAGCAACGTGCGCGATTTGCCGGTCGGCCACTGGTTCACGCTGACGGGCGACCCGGAACTGGATATGAAGCCCGTCGAGCATCGTCGGTTCGTCGTCACGTCGGTTCGACACGATATCCGCAACAACCTGCCAACGCAGCTCGCGAGCCGGGCGCAGGGACTCTTCGCGGCGAGCCGTAACCTGACGGAAACCGTTCCGGCGATACCTGCCGATCCAGCGGAGCAAACCGACACACGCTACGAGAACCGCTTCACGTGCGTGCGGCGCGGCGTGCCGCTCAAACCCGCCTACGATCCGAAGATCGATGTGCCGCCGGTTCACCTGCTGACCGGCACGATCGTCGGCATGCAGGGCGAGGAAGTGTTTTGCGACAGCGCCGGCCGCGTACGCGTGCGGATTCACGGTTACGACCCGGCCGATCATGCGCACGCGCAAGGCGCCGGAACGAACGGCCGGGCTGGTGACAGCGCACCGATCCGCGTCGGAGCAAATCTGGCGGGCGGCAACTTCGGGACGCTCTTCCTGCCCCGCGTCGGCATGGAAGTCCTGCTGGGATGTCTTGCAGGCGACCCAGACCGGTTGGTCATCATCGGCGTGCTGAGCAATGGCGCGAACCCGCCCGCGACCTTCAGCCATACCGGCGCGCTTCCCGGCAACCGGTTCCTCTCCGGTATCAAGACCAAGGAAATCAACGGCAGGCGTTATAACCAGCTTCGTCTGGACGATACGCCGTCGCAAATCTCGGCGCAGTTGGCGAGCGAACATGCGCATACCGAATTGAATCTCGGGTATCTGACGCAGCCGCGAGAAAACGGACATGGTGAGGCGCGCGGCGAAGGCGCGGAGCTGCGCACCGATGCCGCCGCCGCATTGCGCGCCGCGCGCGGCATCCTGCTGTCGACCTATGCGCGCACACGGGCCACCGGTGGTCAGCTCGATCGCGATGAACTGATTCGCCTGCTCGATCAATGCACCGAACTCTTCAAATCGCTCGGCGATTACGCCGGCCAGCACGGCGGACAGTCCGCCGACACCAGCGGGCAGGACAACGTCGCCAGTGCATTCCGCAACTGGACGCCTGGCGGTGCACCAGCCGGCGCGGCCGACGATGCGTGCGCGCTGCTCGCATTCGGCGCGCAGTCCGGGGCCCTCCACGTCACGCCCAAAACGCACGTCATCCATGCGGGCGAGAACATCGATCAAGTCGCGCAACAACATGTGCAAGTCACGAGCGGCGAACGCATCAATCTGCATGCCGGTCGCGGCGTCGCGATGTTTGCGCACGGCGACGGCGTGTCGGCGATCGCGAATCAGGGGAAGGTCACGATCCAGTCGCAGAACGACGATACGCGCGTCGACTCGGCGAAGAACATTCAATTGACCGCAGCGGGCGGGAAGCTCGTCGGCACCGCGAGCGATGAAGTCGTGCTCGTTACGTCCGGTGGTGCGTATCTCCGGCTGCGCGGCGGCGATATCGAGCTGGGATGCCCCGGCACGTTCACGGTGAAGTCGGCTGGTCATGCTTGGGATGGTCCGGCGAGCATGAACGCGGACATGCCGACATTCGCTCAGGACACGCTTGGCCGGGTGCCAAAGCTCGTCCGCGCGACGGACGGCCACGCGGCGGCGGGATTCGAAGGCGAAATTCAAAAGCCATCCGGGCCGGTGTCCAATGTGTCGAGCGACGTGGCCGGCCAACTGCCCGCCGTCGATGCCGACCAGTTCGAAAGACTGGCGGTGCGATTCATCAAGAAAAACGTATAGGAATGCGAAGGAGTTTGAATGAGCGATTCATTTCTTGATCCGGTGACGGCAGCGGCCACTCCTGGCGACCAACCCGCGACGAAAGCCGATGCTCCCGACGTTCCCGCGCCGCGGCCTTCGCCGCCGCAGATCATCGTCGGCCGCGGCGAAGGCGTGATGATGTTTGCAAAGAACACGCCGCTGATCTGCATCAAGCAATTGCCGTTGCCCGGCATCGTGATCTTCGTGCACGGCGTCAACTCGGAGGGCGAATGGTTCGATGCAACGGAGCAAGGGCTGTGCAAAGGACTGAATCGCAGGCTCGGGCGACTGGACGACCAGATGATGTATCACGGCGTCGACGCGGGGCAGTTGACGCCCGCGAAGTATACGGAAAGCGTGACGCCGGATGGGTTCTTGAATCCGAAGCTTTGGTCCGGTGACTACATCAAACCCGAACCGTCGTTCTCGCCTGTCATTCATTTCCGGTGGGGCTATCGGGCAACAGCGGCCGAACTGAAGGAATACGGCGACAAGATCTTTCTGAACGAGAAGGACTATTGGGGCGGTGGTCCGTTCACGAACGGCTGTGCAAGCCTGCCCGATCTCTGGCACGGCGGTCTGGACGATCGAACGATGGGGTGGATGACGGTGCAGGGCATCAATCCAACCAACCGGCCGCTGTACCGAGCGCCGCCTCGCGCGTATGGCGTGCTCGCGGCGTTGCGACTGGCCCGGCTGATCGAGTCGATTCGCCGCATGCAGGCCGATGTACCGATTACCGTCGTGTGTCATAGCCAGGGCAACATCGTCGGCCTCACGGCGGCGTTCTTTGGCGACGCCTTCCCCGATGTCGAAGATCCGTGGGGACGCACCGGACATTGCGTGGCGGATGCCTACGTACTGGCGAATGCGCCGTATAGCCTGGCGAATGCGGACGGCCCGTACAAATCCGACACGTTCATGGATTCATGGTCGCAACGCGCGACGAAAGACGCGAGCGGTCATCGCGGACGCCAGACCTATGCTGCGCGCACGAAGACGCTCGGCAAGTTTCTATCGATCATCGGCGCTCGCACAGCATGCGAACTGTCCGCGGACAAGATCGATGAGGACATGGCAAACGAGCGGGTATCGCCCACGAGCAACCGTTCTTATGCAGCTCAAGAGGATCGCGCGCGGCATGGCTTGAATGGGTCGACGTATGGGCGCGTTACCGCGTATTGCTGTCCGCACGATCAGGTGATTTCAGCGGTGACGGTGCAAGGCATCGGATGGCGCGGGATCAGCAAGCACGAACTCGCGGGTATCGGTGCGGCGGGCATTCTGACGCAGCGGGTGTTCGCATCGGGTTTTCCGGTCGGTGTGCAGAAACCTTACCGGTATTGGGAAGACGATTGGCGACATGGCAAGCAAGGAACGAAACCGGGCTTCTGGTATCCGCCATCGCCGCCCGCCAAGTTCAATCTGATCGGTGCGATCAAGGGCAATGAGTCTGTCTTGGGCGTGGCCGCTACGCTCGTGACAGCGCCCCTGATGTTCGTCGTGACTGGAATCAGCTCGGCGTTGAACATGCTGCGTGTGAATGCCGATCCGCCGAAAGGCTGGACGGTGGTGGCGGATGCCCCGGCACTTGATGATCCGTTTTCGCCGAAGGCGCTGCGATTCGGCAAGCCCGTCGAAACGAAAGATGGCGACGCGACAAGCGACTTCAACGAAGGCAACGATCCACCGGCTGCGTGGCGCGACGCGAGCAAGACCGATGCGGACAAGCGGACCGACGATCCGTACGACCAGTACCACGCAAAGAACGCGGATAGCGTCGCGCAGGGTACAGCGGAAACGGAAGCCGGACAGCGCTATGAAGATCGCGCGTTGTTGCGAATGGAAGCGCGTCGAACGCTGAACACCGAATGGTTTGATAGCGACGGCCACGTAATTGGTGAGGATGGCAAAAGCACGATACCGGAGGGCTACAAAGAATGGCGCGACAAGCAGATCGTCGACTGGCTCGATCGTGGTTCGACGAATAGCCCGACCAATCACTCTACGACGATGACCAATCCGGAGCATGCCGAGAAGGCGCTTGCGTATGACGTTGCAGTGGGCTTGTGCTACCTGACCGAGAAGCAACTCAAATCGTTGCGCATCGAGGCGGATTGGCGGATGAGTAAAGGTCTGTCGGACGACAACCCAAACAAGAAGTACTACGAATATTTTGCACGCGGTCAACTTGATGATTTATCGATGCACGAATGGGTACATGCCGAGAATAGTGGAGGCAAGAAGCCCGACACGATCCCGGATGAACGTGAAGGCGAGTTTTATCTGAAGGCCGGAGGTCTTGTATGAAGGCCCTGATCGCCAGGTGGCCGCGACGCGTCGCCATCGCTTTTTCGACATGGCTCATCACCACCGTGCTCATGGCCTCGCTGATGGCGCACGTCGAACAAGCCGGCCCGGCACATTTGGAAATAGGAGATTGGATGAAACGATTTTTTGTCGTACCTGGCCTGGCTGCGCTCATGGTGTTCCTGTTCACCACGGCCATCGCCCGCTCGGTACATGCCGCACCTGTCAGCGCGTTAGAGAATTCATCGTCATCAGCCGAAGAGCCGGCCAAGCCGTTCGTCGCGCAGGTTGTCGGCATGATTTGGTTGAATCCCTTGCAACGCATGGACTATCCGACCGAATGGCAATTGTTGTGGACGCAGGGACTCGCCGGGCCAAACAAGAATGACGATATGGTTCGCACCGATCCGAAGTCCTTCACTACGCTGCAATCGGTAGCGGGTATCGCGTACGGCAACGAAGGCGAGGAAACATTTAGAGGTTTCTACCGCAAGTACATGTTCGAATTTCCTCTGCTGCTCAGCTCGCGCTATGCCTCCAATCCGAAATACTTCTACACGGTCGCGCCCAACTATAAAAAGGACTGGCGGGAACTCGCGGGCATTCATGTTGAGCTTGCGATTCCGAATCGACTTGATGCAGCCGAATCGCAAAGCTACGTGCAAGACTCGATTCGGAAGACGTTTTCTATCGGCAATCCGCACTTCCCGACGATGTGGAGCCGCGACACACCCCCCGATATCCGGATCACGCAAGGCGGCGCGAACGCCGGCTTTACATCGCTGCACAAGGCCTTGGACTACTTGCAGGCAAACCCCGACAAGACCGTATGGGCGATGAACTGGGACGCGCCGAACTTCCCGCCCACGGATGCGCAGATCAACGAAAACCTTGTCGTGCTGTTCCTCGCCGGCCGGAACTTCAACACCGAGCGCGAACCGCTCGCATGGATCGGCAAGGCCGCGGCCGGCGACACGAAAGCGTTCTCGCCGAAGGTCGGCACGACCCGCGCCGTACAGGCGTGGAAGGCAACGATCGCCCAAGCGGCCCGCAATGCCGGCGTCGCGGTCACTGACCTGGCCTACATCGTTCACGATGCAGGCCATGGCAGCGATGCCGCTTCGTCACGCGTCGCCGCTCTCGCGCAAACCCTGACCGAAACGCTACCGGAATACGACCACAAGAAGCAGACATTCAACACCGCCGCCCTGCTCGGCGACATGGGAACAGGTAGCGCATTGACCGACGTCGCGCTCGCGATCGGCCGGATCAACCACTTCGGCGGCAACGCATTGGTCGCCGGCACGACCGACGCTGAACACCCCGTGGCCGTCGTCGTCAGGCCGCCTTCGAATCTCACGCCGATCGACCCAACCAAGGACTGGTTCCGCGCGCGCGGCGGAAACAACGCCTACCTGCCGTGGTGGGGACGCCGACACGACGTCGATTACGGCATGCAGGGCTATTCGTGGTGATGCAAACCGGCGCTGAGACGCATGACCGACGATCACGGACGAACGTGAAGGCGAGTTCTATCTGAAGGCCGGGGGTTTTGTATGAAGCCCCTGATCGCCACGTGGCCGCGACGCGTCGCCATCGCTGTTTCGACATGGCTGATCGCGACCGTGCTCATGGCCTCGTTGATGGCGCACGTCGAACAACCCGACGTGGCACATTTGGAAATAGGAGATTGGATGAAACGATTTTTTGTCGTACCTGGCCTAGCCGCGCTGATGGTGTTTCTGTTCACCACAGCCCTCATGCGCTCTGTACATGCCGCACCTGTCAGCGCCCTAGAGAATTCATCACCATCAACCGACGAGCCGGCCAAGCCGTTCGTCGCGCAGGTTGTCGGCCTGATGTGGTTGAATCCATTGCAACGCATGGACTATCCAACCGAATGGCAATTGTTGTGGACGCAGGGGCTTGCCGCGCCAAACAAGAATGACGATATGGTTCGCACCGATCCGAAGTCCTTTACCACCCTGCAGTCTGTCGCTGGCATCGCATACGGCAACGAGGGCGAAGAAACATTCAACGGTTTCTATCACAAGTACGTAAGAGAGTTTCTCGTGCTGATGCGTTCGCGCTACTTCGCGAACGCGAGCTATTTCTACACCGTGAAATCCGAGGATCCCAAAGATTGGCGCGAGCTTGCCGGAATACATATCGAATTTGCGCTGCCTCCAAGGCTTGATCCGATCGAAGCGAAGACGTACTTCACCAATGAGTTTCTCCAATGCTTCGAAATCGGTCCACCATCACCCAAGACGCTTTGGAGCCGCGACACGCCCCCCGATATCCAGATCACGCAAGGCGGCGCGAACGCCGGCTTTACATCGCTGAACAAGGCGTTGGACTACTTGCAGGCGAACCCCGACAAGACCGCGTGGGCCATGAACTGGGACGCGCCGAACTTCCCGCCCACGGATGCGCAGATCAACGAAAACCTTGTCGTGCTGTTCCTCGCCGGCCCGAACTTCAACACTGAGCGGGAACCACTCGCCTGGATCGGCAAGGCCGCGGCCGGCGACACGAAAGCATTTGCGCCGAAGGTCGGCACGACTCGCGCCGTACAGGCGTGGAAGGCAACCATCGCCGAAGCAGCACGCAATGCGGGTGTCGCGGTCACTGACCTCAACTACATCGTTCACGATGCAGGCCACGGCAGCGATGCTGCGTCGTCACGCGTCGCCGCTCTCGCGCAAACCTTGACCGAAACGCTGCCGGAATACGACCACAAGAAGCAGACATTCAACACCGCCGCCCTGCTCGGTGACATGGGAACGGGCAGCGCATTGACCGACGTCGCGCTCGCGATCGGCCGGATCAACCACTTCGGCGGCAACGCATTGGTCGCCGGCTCGACCGACGCTGAACACCCCGTGGCCGTCGTCGTCAGGCCGCCATCGAAGCTCACGCCGATCGACCCGACCAAGGACTGGTTCCGCGCGCGCGGCGGAAACAACGCCTACCTGCCGTGGTGGGGACGCAGACACGATGTCGATTACGGCATGCAGGGCTATTCGTGGTGATGCAAACCGGCGGCACAGCGCGAGCAACGCGCGACCCACACACGAATCATTCGGAGGACGAGTCATATGCGAGGAATTATCCGGGTAGGCGACATGCATACCCACGGCGGCCGGGTCGAATCCGGAGCCGGAATCAGCAAGGTCATGGGGCGCGCGGTCGCGCGCTTTGGCGACGCCTGCTCGTGTCCGATCCACGGCGCCTGCACGATTGCAGCAGGCGACCCGGCCTTCAACATTGAAGGCCAAGCCGCCGCGTTCGATGGTGACGAAACGACCTGCGGCGCGAAACTGATTTCTTCACTTCCGAATTCGGGGCGAATTTGAATGCAGAAGACACGACGCATGACCGCCGAACAGTTCCGGCTGTTGCGGCTTCAAGATACCCGCATCAAGCCGGTGAACCAGTGGGCGCTGCACGAGATTTTCGTGAAGGGCCGCCCGCAGCGCGAACTGGCCGCGAAGCTGGGCATGAACCGCTCGGCAATGTCTCAACTCGTTCGCAAGGCGTGGCAGCGGTATCTGGACCTGCCGGGTAACGTCACACGCCTCACCACGGTCACGATCACGATCCCGGCGAAATACGAGCGCGCGCTGCACGCATGGGTGCAGGACGCGCATCGTTTATCGAACCGGCCCGATCAAGACGAGCCGGCCTGATCGACCCGCGCGCCGACGCGCTAACGGCATTTCGGTTTGTCGCAGCCCGGCCCGCGCGCCACCGCGGTGCGCCGCGCCCTGGGGCATCCGTATGACCAATCCCCGATGCTCCGCCACGCCAAGAAAGAAATTCATCCCCCAATATCGGATTCAGATAGATCCATATTCCATATCAAGCTAAATTCTCAGCCGCTTTTGGATCCTTTTTCCCCGCACGACCTCGTATCATTTCTCCCATTCCGAAGAGAAGAGCAAGAGAAGGACATGAGCGATACCACCCCGCTGCACTACCTCGACTACGCAGCCACCACCCCTGCGGATCCCCGCGTGATCGAAGCGATGACGGCGTGCCTCGGCGCCGACGGCATCTTCGGCAATCCGGCGTCGAGCTCGCACGCCGCCGGCCGCCTGGCGAAGGAAAAAGTCGAGCACGCACGCGCGCAGGTTGCCGCGCTGATCGGCGCGCATGCCGACGAGATCATCTGGACGTCGGGCGCCACCGAATCGAACAACCTCGCGCTGAAAGGCTACGCGGAAGCCGCGACCGACAAGCGCCACCTGATCACGAGCCGCATCGAACACAAGGCCATCCTCGACACGATGGCGAACCTGTCGAAGCGCGGGATGACGGCCGCTTACCTGAGCCCCACCGCCGACGGCGAAATCACCGTCGACGCCGTGGCCGCGGCGATTCGCCCCGATACGGGCCTCGTGTCGCTGATGCTCGTCAACAACGAGCTCGGCACGCTGACGGACATCGGCGCGATCTCGCGCATCGTGCATGCGGCGGGCGCGCTGCTGCACGTCGACGCCGCGCAGGCGCTCGGCAAGACGCCGATCGACGTGCGCGCGCTCGGCATCGACCTGCTGTCGATGTCCGCGCACAAGGTGTATGGCCCCAAGGGTATCGGCGCGCTGTTCGTGCGCCGCGACATCGCCGATCGCATCGCGCCGCAGATTCACGGCGGCGGGCACGAGCGCGGCCTGCGCTCGGGCACGCTCGCGACGCATCAGATCGTCGGGATGGGCACCGCGTGCGAGCTGGCCGCCGAAAAGCTCGAGCGCGAAGCCGAGCGGATCGCGGCACTCAGCGCGCGCTTGAAGGACGCGCTGCTCGCGCTCGGCGACATCACGCACAACGCGGCAGCGGCGCGCCGCATCCCGCACACGTTGAGCCTCACGGTGAACACGCCGGGCTTCTTCCCGTTCATGCTCGGCGATTCGCTCGCCGTGTCGTCGACCTCCGCATGCAACTCGACCAGCGGCGCGCCGTCCCACGTGCTGACCGCGATCGGTCTCGATGCGGAAACCGCCGGCCGCACGGTGCGCATCAGCTTCGGCCGCTTCACGACCGAGCAGGATGTCGATTTCGCGGTCGCGTGTTTCGCGCGCGCGATCGAGCAATGCCGAGCCGCGGCCGCCACCGGGTTCACCGCGTCGCGGCAGATCACGCCGGCGGAGCTGAAGGCGATCCGCAATGCAGGCTTTCGCGCGGTGATCTGCAATCGGCCCGACGGCGAAAGCGCCGATCAACCGGCCTTCGACGAGATCGCGGCCGCCGCGCGCGAACTCGGCCTCGACGCGCGCTATCTGCCGGTCGAACGCGACCGGATCGGCGATGCGGAAGTCGACGCGTTCGGCGCGCTGGTCGATGCGCTGCCGAAGCCCGTGCTCGCGTATTGCCGCAGCGGAAGCCGCTCCGGAATGCTGTGGAACCGGCTGACGGCGCGGCGAACGGCAACGGCCTGAGCGCAACGCCGTTTCCGCGCGGCGAAGCGCGGTTCGCGTCGGGCGACGCGCCAGTTCTCCGCCGCTACTTCACCCGCTCCAGTTGCAGCGCCACCCTGTCTGACGTCGCGTCGCCGTAGCGCGCCGCGACGTCTGCGAGCACACCGGGCAGCAGCGCGTCGCAACGTACTTGCGCATCCGCCGTTGCGCCAACATCGCTGCGCGATGTCCGCACCCACGCATCGGCGGTGAGCACCATCGGGGAGTTCGTCGAAGCCGTTCTCGACCGGCCAATCGAAGGTCCGATGCCGCCAGAACGTGACGCGATTCGTCAGCGCGGTCGCAACGGCACGCGCGGTCAATCCGACCCGGCTACCGTCGTGCACATCGCTCCATCCATCCGCGCCGACGTTGCGCCCCGCCGCCGAACCCGCCAACGCATTCACCCCCGCAAGCGACGCGCGAACCGACGCGGCCACGGCAGTCGCCGTCATCGCATTCCCCTCCATCACATAACGGCGATCGCCCACCCCACGCCGCATCGGCAAGACCTCCCGCCCTATGCCCCCGAAAGGTGCATCCGTCCAGACTTTCCGGTGCATTGCCGAAATCCGATAGCGCCGCGAGATTTGGCTTCATACCGTTCCCGCATCGGACCGGAAAGCGACGTGTCATTCACCCATGACGTCGCGTGCCGCCGACGAATTCCAGGGGCGGGCCGCAATGCCGGGCCCGGGCAGCGATGACGGTCCTGCCATGCAGGACATTCGTGACGGAGCGAACATGGACGCGAAAATCCAGCCTGACTCAGGCACCGACAGTGACGTAAGCCTTCTCCACAAGATGGGATATGCGCAGGAGCTGTCGAGACGCATGAGCGGCTTCTCGAACTTCGCCGTGTCGTTTTCGGTGATCTGCATTCTGTCGGGCGGCATCACGGCGTTTCAGCTCGCGTTTTCCGCCGCCGGCGGCGCATCGATCGGCCTCGGCTGGCCGCTCGGCTCGCTGTTCGCGCTGATCGTCGCGGTGTCGATGTCGCAGATCGCATCGGCGTTCCCCACCGCCGGCGGCCTCTATCACTGGGGCGCCATCCTCGGCGGCAAGAAATGGGGGTGGATGACGGCGTGGCTGAACCTGATCGGCCTGATCTTCGTGATCGCCGCGATCAATTTCGGCACCTACGATCCGTTCTTCAAGACGCTGATCGCCCCGATGTTCGGCGTTAGTTCGGACAGCCTGACGTGGTGGCATCAGACCGCGTTCATCGCGATCATCACGTTGTCGCAGGCGATGCTCAACGCTCGCGGCATCAAGATCGCGAGCAAGATCACCGACCTGTCCGGCTACCTGATCTTCGTCGTGACGATCGCGCTGGTCGTGTCGCTGCTCGTCTACTCGCCGGTCGCGTTCGACCTGCATCGGCTCGTCACCTTCACCAACTTCACGGGCGTCGACGGCGGCGCATGGCCGAAGCAGACGCTGCCGCTCGCGTTCCTGTCCGGCCTGCTGCTGGTGACCTACACGATCACGGGCTTCGACGCGTCCGCGCACACGTCGGAAGAGACCCACAACGCGGCGAAGAACGTGCCGCGCGGCATCATCGGCTCGGTGTTCTGGTCCGCGGTGTTCGGCTACGTGATGGTGTGCACGTTCGTGCTGGTCATGCCGGACCTGACGGCCGCGATGAAACAGGGCGCCGGCTTCTTCGAAGCGATCCTCGCGCCGATTCCGAAGACGTTGCGCGTATGCCTCGAACTCGCGATGTTCTTCATCAACTACGTGTGCGGGCTCGCCGCGATCATGTCGACGTCGCGCATGGTGTATGCGTTTGCGCGCGACGGCGGGCTGCCGGCGTCGAAGCTGCTGCGCAGCGTGAATCACAACCATCGGACGCCCGGCCCCGCGATCTGGACGTGCGCTGTGCTCGCGATCGTCGTCACGCTGTACGGCGACGCGTTCTCGGTGTTGAGCGCGGGCAGCGCCGTGTTCCTGTTCATCTCGTATGCGATGCCGATCGGCTCCGGGATGCTCGCCGAAGGGCGCACGTGGACCGAAAAAGGCCCGTTCCAGCTCGGCATCTGGTCGAAGCCGTGCGCGTTGCTCGGGCTGGTGGGCGCCTGCGTGCTGGCTTACGTCGGCATCCAGCCGCCGAACGAGAAGGTGCTCTACGTGCTGGTTGCGTTCGTGGTCGTGCTGATGGTGATCTGGTACGGCTTCGGGGTGCGCAAATCGTTCGCGGGGCCGCCGGTGCTCAAGGACACGCGCAACGACGCGCGCATTCGCGAACTCGAGGCGAACGTCGATGCGTCGGTGTGAAGCGATAGCGGCTTATATGTAGGATTACAACGCAAAAAATCCGGCTCGCACACACACGGCGAGCCGGATTTTTTTACATCGCTTCGGACCGGACGAGATTCAACCGCCTGAGTAGTTGAACGCCCGACCGGCTGCCCGATTGCAGCGCGTCAGCTGTAGACCGGGAAACGCTGCGTCAACTCCGCGACAAGCCCGCGCACGCGCTCGATCGTCGCTGCATCTTCCGGATTCTCGAGCACGTCGGCGATCAGGTTGCCGACCAGTTCCGCTTCCGCCGGGCCAAAGCCGCGCGTCGTCATCGCCGGCGAACCCAGACGGATGCCGCTCGTCACGAACGGCTTCTCCGGATCGTTCGGGATCGCGTTCTTGTTCACCGTGATGTGCGCGGCACCGAGCGCTGCTTCCGCTGCCTTGCCCGTGATGTTCTTCGCGCGCAGGTCCACCAGCATCACGTGGCTTTCGGTGCGGCCCGACACGATCCGCAGGCCGCGCTTGACCAGCGTTTCAGCCAGCACGCGCGCGTTCTCGACCACCTTTTCCTGGTACGCCTTGAATTCCGGCGACAGCGCTTCCTTGAACGCCACGGCCTTCGCCGCGATCACGTGCATCAGCGGGCCACCCTGGATGCCCGGGAAGATCGCCGAGTTGATCGGCTTCTCGTATTCCGACTTCATCAGGATCACGCCACCGCGCGGGCCGCGCAGGCTCTTGTGCGTCGTGGTCGTCACGAAGTCGGCGTGCGGCACCGGGTTCGGATACACGCCCGCCGCGATCAGGCCCGCGTAGTGCGCCATGTCGACCATCAGGTATGCACCGACCGACTTCGCGATCTTCGCCAGACGCTCGAAGTCGATCTTCAGCGCGAACGCCGATGCACCCGCGACGATCAGCTTCGGCTTGTGTTCCTGCGCGAGCTGCTCGGCCGCGTCGTAGTCGATGTCTTCCTGCTCGTTCAGACCGTAGCTCACCACGTTGAACCACTTGCCCGACATGTTCACCGGCGAGCCGTGCGTCAGGTGACCACCGTGCGCGAGGCTCATGCCCATGATCGTGTCGCCCGGCTTGAGCATCGCGAAGAACACGCCCTGGTTCGCCTGCGAACCCGAGTTCGGCTGCACGTTCGCGGCTTCCGCGCCGAACAGCTGCTTCACACGGTCGATCGCCAGCTGCTCGACCACATCGACGTATTCACAGCCGCCGTAGTAGCGCTTGCCCGGATAACCTTCCGCGTACTTGTTCGTGAGCTGCGAGCCCTGGGCGGCCATCACGGCCGGGCTCGTGTAGTTTTCCGACGCGATCAGCTCGATGTGGTCTTCCTGGCGGCGGTTCTCGTCCTGAATGGCAGTCCAGAGTTCGGGATCGACGTTGGCGACGGTGCTGGTAGTGCGATTGAACATGATGATTGATCAGAAGAGAGTGATGGATTGATCCTGGTATGCCGGACTTGCCCGGACCCGCGAAGCCGAGCGCCGAACCGGCGCTCGATGACGTCGACAACCATGCCGCGTCGCGAAGCCGGCTGAACGGTGACGCGTCATTGCCATTCCAGCAGACGCCACGGCGTTCAGATAGAAGGATTGCGACATTCCGCTAGGACGCATCGCGCGACGCCCGGCCAAAAAAAAATCGAAGGTCCGCATCGCTGCGGCACCTTCGACCGAACCTGCCGTTCCCGGCGAGGTCGCGCCAGCCCGTCGGCTTCTTGTATATATGGGGGCCTAAACGGCGGAAAAACAGTTGTCGACGAATAGCTGGGTGCCGTTGACGAAGCTCGATTCGTCGGACGCAAGGAACAGCGCGGCCGCGGCCACTTCCGACGGCTCGCACAGGCGGCCTTGCTGCACCGCGATGGCCGCCTCGGTCGCGTCCACGCCCATCGCCTGCAGATCCTTCAGCTCGCGCATCCCGTGCGGCGTGCGGATGAAGCCAGGCGCCAGCGCGTTGCAGCGAATGCCGCGGTCGCGGTATTCGACGGCGATCGCCCGCGCGAACATCTGGCATGCGCCCTTGGTCGCGTCATACAGCACCTCGCCGGGCGTCGCGAAGACGGCCGAGATCGACGACGTACACACGATGCTGCCGCGCCCTTTTTCCAGCATCTGCGGCAGCACCGCCTTCGTCATCAGGAACATGCTCTTCACGTTCACGCCCATCAGCCAGTCCCATTCCGACTCCTCGATGTCGAGAAACGGTT
The DNA here is from genome assembly GCF_000203915.1 of Burkholderia ambifaria AMMD. Classification (NCBI taxonomy): domain Bacteria; kingdom Pseudomonadati; phylum Pseudomonadota; class Betaproteobacteria; order Burkholderiales; family Burkholderiaceae; genus Burkholderia; species Burkholderia ambifaria. The sequence goes on along the minus strand of NC_008391.1, from coordinate 2,231,907 downwards.
TGACGATCAGCGTGCCCGCATGATTGAACAGGATGTCCGCGTTGCCGTACTGCTTGTGGGCCGCATCGACCGCGTTCCGCACGTCCGGCTGCTTCGACACGTCGGCTTGCAGGCCGATCGCCTGCAGGCCGGCATCGCGCAACCGCGACGCGAGCGTGTCGGCAGCGTCGCCGTCGCGGTCGATGATCGCCACCTTCGCGCCCTGCGCGGCGAACAGCTCGGACGCGGCGGCGCCGCATCCGCCCGCGCCGCCGCTCACGATGGCGACCTTGCCGGCAAGGCGACCGTCAATCTTGGCATTCATGCGTCGTTCTCCAGTGTGATTCGTCAGGACCCCTCAGCTGAACAGGGTCCGAAGATGATCGTTGAGGAAACGGCCTTCCGGGTCCACGCTGCGGCGCAGTTCGCGGAACGCCTCGGCCTTCGGGAACCAACGGTCGACGTCGTCGCGGTTCGTGAAGTGCAGCTTGCCCCAGTGCGGACGCGAGCCGTAGTCGCGCAGGATGTCGTCGACATCCTTCAGGAACGGCCAGTAGTCGACGCCGTTCGGGCCGCCCGAGCACGAGATGGTCACGCTGTCCTGGTGATTGAACGGGCTGATCCATGCCGGATCGCCCTTCGTGAAGCGGTACTCGACCGGGAAGATGCAGTCCCGATGCTTCGTGAGGATCAGGTCGCGCACGCGGCGCAGCGCTTCCTTGCCGTGTTCGGCAGGCACCGCGTACTCGAGTTCGTGGAAGTTCGCGACGTAGTGGATCGCGTAGACCTCCGAGCTGTACGCGATCTTCTCGTGCTCGCCTTCGTGGTACGTGCGCGCGGCAGTGATGTCCATCACCTTCACTTCGCACACGTCGTAGTCTTTCTTCGAATGCGACACCGCGGTGGTGTCGGGCAGGCAGTACAGGTGGCGGCTCTCGGACGTCGGGCACCAGAAGAAACCGAAATGCCGGTGCGTCGCCGCGAGCTCGTCGTAACGCTCCATCAGCGCGTCGAAGTCCTCGCGCCACACGCGGTCGTGCAGCCAGAACGCGTCGGTCACCTGCAGCGTCAGCTCGGAGACCACGCCGAACATGCCGATATTCACCTGCGTCGCGTGCAGCAGGTCGCGGTCCTGCTTGTCGCTCACTTCCATGATCGAGCCGTCGGGACGAACGATGCGCATCCCGACCACCTGCGACGACAGGTTGCTCAGCGTCGTCCCGGTGCCGTGCGTGCCCGTCGCCAACGCACCGGCAATGGCCTGCGAATCGATGTCGCCCTGGTTGACGAGCGAGAAGCCGATTTGCTTCAGATGCTGCGTGACCGCGTTGATCCGCGTGCCGGCCTTCACCGTCACGCGCTTCTGCTGCTCGTCGACCGCGACGATGCCGTGGTAGTCCTTCAGCGACAGCAGCAGGCCGCTGGTCGCGACGATGGGCGTGAACGAATGCCCCGATCCCGCGCAGCGGACGTTCTTGCCCCGGCTCGTCGCGGCGTGCACCAGCTCGGCAATCTCCGCCTCGCTGGTGGGCGCCGCCATGTGCGCGGCGACGCACGACTGATTGCCGACCCAGTTCCGCCAGAATCCGCCACGTGGAAGCTCCATCAACGTCTCTCCTGAAGTGCGCGGGCCGGCAACGAAGCGGGAGTCTCCAGGCGCCGGCGCGATGCGTCGTGTTCATGCCAACGATATTTCGCCGGCCGGCTTTGCACTATCGGATTTCGGCAAACGAGGGTTTTCTCCGGGGTTTTTTGATCCGCGCGTGCAGCGACTACAATGAATCGATCCGCCCGCTCCCCTCCCGACTCCGATGACGCCGTCTGCCGATCCGAGCGATTTCTCCGGCGCGCCGCCGCTCGCGCGGAGGGTGACGTTCTGCGCGTTCACCGACGTGGAGGAGCAGGCGCGGATATTCGACGGCTGGCACCTGAACTACACGCAGATCTCGGGCGGCCGGTTTCATGGCTCGTCGTCCATCGTGTCGCTCGGCGGCATCCGGCTGCTGGTCGAAGACCTCGACAAGGTGATCCTGCAACAGGGCGCGGTGCCGTCGGATCGCGTCGCGGTGGCCGTGCCGCTGGAGCTCGAAGGCCATGCGCGCATGTGCGGCGAAAAGAGCGGGCGCGACAGCCTGCACGTGTTCTCGAGCCAACCCGTGTTCGAGTTCTATTCTCCCGACCGGCACGTGCTCGTGAACGTCGAGATCGCGCCCGACAAGCTGTCGACGCCGGCGCTGCGCACGTTCGCAGCGTCGCTGCGGGCCCGCACCTTCGCACCGCTGATCCCAATGACGGCCCAGGTCGCCGATCGCCTGCGCCACCTGCTGCGCCATGCGATGGCCGCGGCCGCGAAGAGCACGCCGGCCGACGACGTGACGACGCGGGACCGCATCGAGCTGCTCGAGCGGACCGTGCTGTATGCGATTTCCGAAGCGATGACGGTGCCCGCGCCGGACGCGCTCGCGACGCGTTCGACGAAGTACTGGTCGCTCGTCAACGCGGCGCAGGCGCGGCTGCAGGATGCGTCGACGTGCCCGCTGTCGATCGCCGAACTGTGCGTGCAGCTCGGCATCAGCCGGCGTACCGTGCAATACGCGTTCAACGACACGCTCAATCTGAACCCGATCGCCTACCTGCGCGCCGTCCGGCTCAATCACGTTCGCCGCGAGCTGCGGCTCGGCGGCCCCGTGACGTCGGCCGCGACGAAGTGGGGCTTCTGGCACCTGAGCAGTTTCGCGCAGGACTATCGCGCGATGTTCGGCGAGTTGCCGTCAGCGACGGCGAGACGCTATGCGCAGCGGGAAGCGTGAGCGTCGATCGTGCGAGGCGTGACGCGGCTTCGCACGTGCGCGCCGAACTTTCCACGAAGAAGGCCGCGGCAGAACGTGCGCCGCGGCAGGTTGAACGCAGGCCGCCGCCGCGGTAGAGCAACCGGCACCGGCCGCCCTCCCGCGCACGAACTCGCTACACCGTCACTCCTGCTGTTCCTGCTGCGCCTGCACCTGCCGCTGCTGGATGAACTGCCGCACATCGCTCATCGTCACGCGACCGGTGTGTTTCGCATCGATCTCGTCGAAGTGCTTCGCGACGAACCCGAGCCCGCTGCTCTGCGCCTGCGCTTTCGTCACCGCCGCGCCGTTGCCCAGCACCGTGTTGCCGCCGAGCCGGGCATCGACGCGCTTCTGCGCCTGCTGCTGCAGCGTCGCGCCGGTCGACGGCAATACCGGCGCCACGCGGGTCGACGGAAAGAACGGACCGTCGACACCATGGCCGCCGTGCGGCAGCTTCACCGGCGCCACCGCCTGCGGCGGCAGCGCATATGCGGCGCTCATCACCGCACCGAGGACGATCAACGAACACATACGTCGCATCAAGTTGATTGGAGACATGATCACTCGCATTCAATGGATGAATAGAGGGTTCCTTTTCGCAAGGAGTCCGTCGTTTACGGTGCCGCTGCCAGCGAAGTCGAGGCCGTCGCGCCCGGCGTGCTGCCGGTCGGCGTGCCGGCCGGATTCTCGTCCGGCCACGGCGGCGGCAGGGTCTTCAGCGTCAGCGCCGTCGGAATCCGCGCGCCCTTGTAGAAGGTCGCCAGGTCGCGCTTCATCTGCGGACGTGCGACGTCATCCAGATACGTCATGTGCCCGCCCTGGAAGAAGTTCACCTGCAGCTTCGGATTCAGGCCTTTCACCGTCTGCAGACGAGCGAGCTGCTTCTCCGTGTTGAAGAACGGCGTGGCCAGATCGTGGAGGCCGTTCTCCGCGAGCACGTGGAGCTTCGGATTGAGCTGCAGCGCGCCGAGCAGATCGGGGATCGTGTCGGGCATCGGCTGGCCGTCATGCGAGAAGTCCCACACCTGGATGATGTTGTCGTTCAACGGCAGGTAGGTCGCGTTCGGCGCGGTGTAGCCGAGGTAGTCGGGCATCTGCGTCGCGAGCGCGTTCGTGAACGGCTGCGAGATCAGGATGTCCGACGGGTCGCCGTCCGCCTGCAGCCGCGGATCGCTGTTCGGCAACGACACGCGTCCGTCGTAGCGGCCGATCGTCGTGCCGGGCACCAGGTTCGTGCCGAACGGGTTCGCGTTGAAGTAGTCGCGCAGCGCCTGTTGCGTGAGGCTCGACGGGATCGACCACAGCTTCAGCGTCGCATCGCTCGGGAACACCGGCGTGCCGAGCGCATCCGGAATGCCGAGCTGGCTGAGTACCCACGACTGCGAATACTTCTGCAGCTGGTTGTAGATCAGCGTCGTGAACAGTTCGGTCTGCACTGCATACAAAAACGGGTTGACCGGCGCCGGCGACACCTGGTTGAAGTACGCCGCGACCGCCGCATAGCCTGGCAGATAGCCGGCCACGGTATCGGTGTCGAGCAGCAGCCCTTCCGTCGACTGCGTGATCGCCACCGCCTCCACCGCATCCGCGAAGTAGTTCAGGATCGCCGACTGCAGCACGATACCTGTGAGGTGCACGCCGGCCGATTCGAGCGCCAGCGCGAGCATGTCGGTGCGAGGCGTGCCGTACGATTCGCCGTACAGGTAGATCGGCGACGTGCCGCGGCCGTTCACGTTCAGGTAGCGCTGGATGAAGTCGCGCATGACGTTGACGTCCGCGTCGGAACCCCAGTACTTCTGGTTGGTGTTCGGCAACACGGCTTCCGACAGCCCGGTTCCGGGCGGGTCGATGAACACGAGGTCGGTGGTGTCGATCAGGCTTTCCGCGTTGTCGACGAGCGGATAGTTCGGCCAGTTGTTGCCGAACAGCGGATCGGGTGTCGCGACGCGCGTCGGCGCGAACGAGCCGAGTCGCAGCCAGATCGACGACGAGCCGGGGCCGCCGTTATAGACGAACGTGACGGGACGCGGCTTGCCGTTCGTGCTCGGCGCGGTGTACGCGACATACGACATCGACGCCTCAGCATTGCCGTTCGCGTCCTGCGCGGTCAGGTGGCCGGTGGTCGTCGTGTAGTTGACCGTCGTGCCGCCGGATTTCCACTGGTAATGCATCACCGCGGCCTTCTCCGACACCTGCCCGGGCGCGAGGCCGTCGGTGGCGTTCATCGAATAGGCGACGGGGTCGACGTAAGGCTGGTTCGCCGCGGGCGTCTGATTGCCGGCCGCCTGCTGCGCGCCGGCCTGCTGGCTGGCGGTGGCCTGCGCGAGGCTCGACGCGCCGACCGACGACGAATCGTCGCCGCCGCAGCCCGCGAGCACCATGGTCAAGACGGTCAATGCGCCTAGCCCGGCCAGCCGGCCGCGGCGTTCGCGGCGGCTGCCGGTACTGCTCCTGTCTGGTTGCATGCCTCTGTCCTTGTGGGTCGAATATCGCTTCACACACAGGCCGCCATCGCCGGCGAAAAACGCGCAGGCATACCCGCCACTCGCGTTGCACGATCGGCAGACGGCGGTTGGGGATTGGACTTCTTCGAGAGACTGAACTTGATACAGACACAGCAAACTGCTGGCGGAGAATGATGCGGAAACGCCGCCCCCTTGCAGTTTTGACGACTTTTTTATTACCGAAATTTACGACACCACAAAAATAGGCGGTGTTGCGCCGCGTTGTCAAAGATCATTCGGATATTAAAAAATCTCCGTTGATGCGAACGGAGATCAGTGTCTGGATTTTGAAAGAAAATGCGATTGTTCGCCTCCGACACGCCCTGCGAGTGGTATTCCCCGGAATGCCGCGGCTTTGTTGCACGTTGCATAACCCTTTTCGGGCATTAGCCACGTGCGTGGGATTCCTTCAAATCGACAGGGTTATTCTTTCATTTTAATTACCCGAAGCCGATTGACTTGAATTGCTGAATAACAGCCGCCTCTATCCACGAAATACCGATTTTCAGGATATGCAGCGGAATTATTTACCCGATATCGGAATAACGTCGCACGGATGCGTAAGACGCGGGTTATTCACAAGGAAGAAGAAATCATTCGCGCCGCGCATTGCGGATTGCGAATTGCATTGCGGCAATCGCGCATCGGGCACGTGATGCGTGGAGAATGGAGAGGCCGCGCGAGCGAGCGGCGACGCCCCCGCTCACGCGACGACGTGCGGCCGCGCCGCACGCCATCGTTCGAACGCTCGAACGTTCGAGCGCCGATCAGCGCCCGCCGCCCGGCAGCGCGATATCGATCAGCACCGGATCGTGATCCGACGAGCGATACGCATCCGGCGCGTAGTACGTCTTCTGCTGCTCGGTCGACTTGTACGCGAGCGTGTACTGCAGCGCGAGCGGCTCATCTGCGTTGATGTGCCATTCGTGCACGGCCTTCACGTGCGACGCGAGCGGCAGCGATGCGAGCGCGTGATCGAGGTAGCCGGCTTCGCCGTTGTACACGTAGCTGTACGCGTTCGCGCCGATCCAGCGCGACACGAGGTTGCGGTAGCCGCGCGCTTCGAGCAGGCGGATCGGGTCTTCATACGTGTAGCTGTTGAAGTCGCCGATCAGCAGCGTGCCCTGCCCCGCGACGCCCGTCGGCGTGCCGGCGAGCCAGTCCGCCAGCTTCGCCGCCGCGCGCGTGCGCGTCGGGTTCCAGCAGCCCTGACCGTCGCCCTGGTCGAGGTCGTCGTTCGCCGCGTCCGGGCAGTTCTTCGACTTCAGGTGGTTGACCGCGATCGTCAGCGCCTGCTTGTTGCCGCCGACGCGGCGGAACGACTGTGCGAGCGGCTGGCGGTTCTTGTCGTCGATCGCGAGCGTCGACGCGCGGCCGACCGGTTCGACCGTGCGGCTGTCGTAGATCATCGCGACCGTGATCGCGTCGCCGCCGAGGCGCGACGTGCCCGGATCGACCACGCGCCAGTTGCTGCCGAGCTTCGCCGCGAGCTGCCGCACCGCGCTCAGTTCGCCGTAGCCGTTGTTCTGGATTTCCATCAGGCCGATCACGTCGGCATCGAGCGCCTTCAGCGCGCTGACGATCTTCGCTTCCTGACGCTGGAATTCCTGATAGTTCTTCGCGCCGCGGTTGTTCGGATCGTCGAAGCCGCCGCCCATGCCGTTGCCGTTGAAGTAGTTGAGGACGTTGAACGACGCGACGCGCAGGTTCGATTTCGGATCGCGTGCCGGTGCGTTGGTGCGCGGGTTCGCGCGCGTGTCGAACGTCGGCGCGGCCGCGCCCGGCAGCGCCTGCACGCGCCAGGCGCCGTAGCGCACCTCGAGCACGCCTTCGACGTTGCGCACCGTGTAGCCCGAGCGCAGCGTGTTCGCGGCCGACAGTGCCGGCGCCGGATACGGCACGCTCGCCGGGTTCTGCTTGTTCGAGCCGTCATCGAGAATCAACCGATTGCGTGCGTTCGCATCGATCTGCGTCTGCGCCTGCGACGGCGACACCACGCTCGTCGGCGTGCGCAGCCGGCCGTTGCTCAGCATCGTGCTGCCGTAACGGCCGAGCTCGTAGTTGTCGGTGACGGTGAGCGTCTGCGGCAGGCGCACCAGCATCCCTTCATACGCGGCGAACGCGTTCGGGCTGTCGACCGGCAGCGTGAGCGTCGCCGGCGTGACCGTCTGGCCGTTCGCGCACACCGCGATCGCGCCCGACAGCGTGAGCTGCGTCTGCCCGTATTTCTCCTCGACCTTGCCCGTCACGTGCACGAGATCTCCGGCCTTCGCGCGCACTTTCGGCGCATAGACGAACAGACCTTCGGACACGCCCGGCTGGTTGCGGCGCTGCGGGTCGGCCTGCTGGACGAAGAAGCCGCCGAAGCCGTACGTGCCGCCGAAATCGGCCGTGACGACCGCTTCGATCGACGCGTTCTGGCCGGCGAGCGGCGACGGCGCGCCCGGCCCCTGGATGTCGGCGATCGGCGTCGTGCTACCGCCGCAGTTCGGGCTGACGGGGGCGGCGGTCGCCGCGAGAACCGGCGCGGCAAGCGTGGGCAGCAGCAATAGCGGGGCAAACAGGCGGATTGTCGAGCGCATGACGGGGAATCCCGGTTGTGAGGGTGGCGAAAGCTTAGCGGCGCTCGGTGACAGTTTTTAGTAACCAGAAGATAGGCTTACGTAATCCCCTGTATCACTGCGCGATTGCGCTCGGCAAGCGGGAAATCGTCCGACGAAGGCCGGCCCCGTTCCGACGATTTCCCGCTGCCGGCGTCACCACCCACCCCGCCGCGACGCTAGACCGTCCCCGGCAACGCGCTCGACACGAGCACGGCCGCCACCATCAGCACGCCGGCGAGCACGACCGCCTCGATCCGCAGCACCGCGCCGAACCCGCGCAACGCGACGACCGGCATCGCGGCCGCCGGATCCTTCAGCGCGGCCAGCAGCTTCGGCATCCCGAAGAACCGGTTGTGCCCGCCGAGCGCCGCCGCGATCAGCACGAGCGCGAGCTTGAGCAGCAGGATCTGCCCGTACGTCGATGCGAGCAGGTTGTCCGGCGTATCGACGCCGCGCCAGCCGTTGTAGGCACCGGTCGCGAACAGCACGGCCAGGGCAAGCGTCGACGCATCGGAAAGCGACTGCACGAACGACGCGCCGGTCGTGCGCTCGCTCGCGGGCATTCCGGTGAAGCGCGGCATCACGCCGAACGCCGTCACGAGCACGAGCCCGACCCACGCGCTGATCGCCAGCAGATGCAGCCAGTCGACCCACACCGGCACGCTGAACAGCCCCGCGTCGACCGGATGGCCGCCGTTGCTGCGCGCCAGCGCGACGCATGCGAGCGCGGCCCAGATCGCGAACGGAAAGCGCGTATCGGTCACGCGACGCACGAACGACAGGATCACGACCCCCAGCATGAACACGGCGCCGGCCAGCCACGCATGACCGAACCCCGTGCCGGCGAGCATTGCGCGCACGGCCGGCGCCGCTTCGAGCAGCGGCACTTCGCTCATCAACGCGCAGTGCGCCCAGAACGCCGTGATGCTCGCCAGCAGCGACACGACGGACGCACCACGCAGCGTCGCGAGGAGCCGCCGCGCGATGCCGTGCTGCCACGCCGACGCGCCCCGCGCGAGCCAGCGGCTGCCGAGCAGCGTGCCGACGACGACGGCAAAGCCGGCGTTCTGGATCGCCACGGCCACCAGCCGCAGCATGCCGACGAAGCCTTCGTTCACCCTTTCACCTTGAACGTGTAGGTGCCTTTGGTGCGATGCGCGTCGGCCGTCATCGCCACCCATTGCACCGTGTACGCACCCGGCGCGAGCTTCGGCATCGCGACGGTCATCACGCGCGGCGTCGCCGGATCGACCTTCGCGCTGTCGTGCGCGACGGGCTTGCCGTTCGCGTCCGACACCTTCACCGAACTGAAGGTGGGCTCGAGGTCTTCGTTGAACGCGAGCCGCAACGTATCGGGCGCGGTGTCGACCGTGCTGCCGGTCGCGGGCGTCGCGCTCTCCAGCTTGCCGTGCGCCCAGGCCGCAACCGGCGCGGCGGCGATCAGCGCGCCGGCCGCGACGAAGCGGACGCCGCGGACGAACCGCGTAAGCATCGTGATCTTCGTGTGCATGTTCGGCCCCGGCATCACGGCTTGCGCAATTCGACGACGGTCAACGCGCCGTCCACGTCCTCGGCGACGAAGTCGATCTTGTCGCCGGCCTTGACCTGCGTGAGCATCGCCGGGTCCTTGACCTTGAACACCATCGTCATCGCGTCCATCCCGAGGTTCTCGAGCGGGCCATGCTTGATCGTCAGCTTGCCCGCGGCCGTGTCGACCTTGCGGATCTCGCCATGCGACATCTTGCGCGTCGCGTCGGCGCCCTGCTTCGCGTTGCCGCCCATGTCCATGCCGGCCATGTCGCCGGCCGCGTACGACGCCGTGGAAAACACCAGCATGCAACCCGTTGCAATCGAAACCAGTCCTTTCTTCATCATTGCCTGCTCCATCCAGAGTGAGTGAAATGAAACCGGCGGCCGCACCGCGCGGCCACCGCTTGCCACTGTTGGCCGCCGCTCAGCCGTCCGGCAATTCGCCGGTGTATTCGTAGGCGACCGTGCCCTTCGGTTGCCGGAACCAGCCCGGATCGCGATAGTCGTTGCGGCCGAGCCCCTGCCGGACCTTCAGCACCGTGAACATGCCGCCCATCTCCAGCGGCCCGAACGGGCCGGTGCCCGTCATCATCGGCAGCGTGTTGTCGGGCAGCGGCATCTCCATGCCGCCCATCGCGCCGCCAGTGCTGCCCATCGCCATGTAGTCGGGCACGAGCTTGCCGATGCGCTGCGCGAGATCCTTCTGCGGCACGCCGATCAAGTTCGGCACCTGGTGGCCCATCGCATTCATCGTGTGATGCGACTTGTGGCAATGGAACGCCCAGTCGCCGGGGCGATCGGCGGTGAACTCGATCGCGCGCATCTGGCCGACCGCGACGTCGGCCGTCACCTCCGGCCAGCGCGCCGCCGGCGGAATCCAGCCGCCGTCCGTGCCGGCGACCTCGAAGCTGTAGCCGTGCAGATGGATCGGATGGTTCGTCATCGTCAGGTTTCCGAAACGAATCCGCACGCGGTCGCCCGCCCGCACCGGCAGCGGGTCGATGCCCGGGAACACACGCGAATTGAACGTCCACATGTTGAAGTCCGTCATCTCGTTCACGCGCGGCGTGTAGCTGCCCGGGTCGATGTCGTACGCGGCGAGCAGGAACACGAAGTCGCGATCGACCGGCATCGTCGCGCGATCCTTCGGGTGCACGATGAACATGCCCATCATCCCCATCGCCATCTGCACCATCTCGTCGGCGTGCGGGTGATACATGAACGTGCCGTGCGCCTCCAGCTGGAACTCGTAGACGAAGGTCTTGCCCGGCGGGATATGCGGCTGCGTGAGGCCGCCGACGCCGTCCATCCCGTTGGGCAGCCGCAGCCCGTGCCAGTGGATCGTCGTGTGCTCGGGCAGGCGGTTCGTCACGAAGATGCGGACCTTGTCGCCCTCGACGGCCTCGATCGTCGGGCCCGGCGACTGGCCGTTGTAGCCCCACAGGTTCGCGTTCATCCCGGGCGCCATCTCGCGCACGACCGGCTCGGCCGTCAGGTGGAATTCCTTCCAGCCGTTCTTCATCCGCCACGGCAGCGTCCAGCCGTTCAGCGTCGCGACGGGCGTGTACGGACGGCCGTTGGGCGGCACGAGCGGCGGCTGCGTGCCGGCCTTCGCCATCGTGGGCGCTTCGGGCAGCGACGCGGCGCCGGCCTTGCTGACCATCGCCGCACCGAGCAGCGCGGCGCCCGAGCCGCTGAGAAATTGTCGACGTGACACCATGTCAATGACCTTCCGGATGCGTTGCGGGCGCCGGTTGCGCCACGGGAGAGGAAGCCGGCTGCGGTGCAGCGTCGGGCGTTGAGGCGGCGGGCGTGGATGCGCGCGGCGTGGGCTGCGAGGGTGGCTGCGAGGGTGGCTGCGAGGGTGGCTGCGAGGGTGGCTGCGAGGTCGACTGCGATGCCGGCTGCGAAGTCGGCTGCGAGGTCGACTGCGAAGGCAGCCGGCCGCCAACGGCCAACTGCAGATCGGTTTCGGCGAGCCAGTAGTCCTTCAGCGCATCGATGTAGCCGTTGACCGCGCCGACCTGTTCGCGCGCATCGGTGAGCAGCTCGAACACGCTCGCGAGCATCCCGTTGTAGCGCAGCAGCAATTCGTCCGAGATCGTCTTGCGCAGCGGCACGACTTCGTCGCGATAGTGCGTCGCGACGTCGTAGCTCGTCGTGTACGCCGCGTACGATTGGCGCACTTCCGAGCGTGCGTCGATCGCGGTCTGCGCGAGCCGGTTCGCCGACTGCATGTAGACGGCCTCGGCCCGCGCGACCTTCGCGCCGCCCCAGTCGAACAGCGGAATCTCGACGCTGATCTCGTAGCCGTGCTCTTGCCCCTTGTCGGTCTCGTAGTTGTTCACGTAGCCGAGATCGACGGCGTTGACGAAGCGCGTCGCCTTGCTGAGTCCGAGCGACGACGCGACGCCCTGCGTCTGCAGCTTCGCGGCCTGGATGTCGAGACGGTTGCTCATCGCGTAGCGTTCGAGATCCGGCAGGTCCGGGCGCGCCTTCGGCAGGTCGGGCAGACGCTCGGGCAGCGCGTAGCGCGTGCGCTCGCCCCACAGCCCCATCGCCCGCGTGAGCTTCTCGCGCTCGGCCACGGCCTGCTGCTGCGCCTTCGCCTGCTGGGCGACCGCGTCCGCATGGAACGCCTGTTCGCGTGCGTAGTCGAGCCGGCTGAAGTTGCCGGCCTGGCGCATGCGCAGCGCGAGTTCGGCGGCGGCGCTCGCGGCGTCGCGCACCTGCCGCGCATAGTTGGCGGCCTGTTCGGCGGCGACGGCCTCGACATACGCGCGGCGCGCGTCGGCCGCGACCTTCAGCATCGCATCGGCAGTCTCGAGCTTGGTCTGCTCGAAGCGGCGGCGTTCGATGTTCGTCGCGAGCGGCAGCGTCAGCAGCGCGAACACGTTGGCCGAGAACGTGCGCCCGAGGCTCAGCTCGCCGTCGCCGGCCCGCGTGCGGCTGAACGAGAAGCGCGGGTTCGGCAGCCGGCCGGCCTGCACGAGATCGGCCTCCGACAGCCCGAGCGCCGCGTACGACGCCTGCAGGCCGCGGTTGTTCAGCAGCGCGAGCTGCACCGCGTCGTCCATCGACAGCGGTTTCGCGAGCAGTTCCTTCGTGCGCGCGTCGACGGCGTCGCGATCGGCGTCGGTCCTGACGATCACGGCGTCTTTCCCGATGCGCGCCGATGCGGCGGACGACACGGCGTCGAAGCCGCCGTCCTTCGAGAACGTCGTACAGCCGGCGAGGAAGGCCAGCACGAGCGCGGTCGCGCCGATTCGCGGTGACATTGCAAGTCTCGTCATTGCGCGGCCTCTCCGTGCATCGAATGGGCCGCGCCGCCCGCCGTGTTTCCGGGCTTCGCGCTTCCCGCCTTCGCATGCCCCTTCGCGGGCCGCTCCATCACGTCGCGGTTCAGTTGTTTCCAGCCGGGGCCTGCATCGTCCCGATACGGCGCGTAGCCGTCGAACGCGGACGGCACGGTGACGTCCTGCACCGGCGCGGCGGCATCGGCCGGATCGGGACGCGGAGTTTGCGCAGGCGCGAGCGACGGCACGAGGGCCGCCGCGCCAAGCAGCGCCGCAGTGATCAATCGCATAGGTGTTTCTCGTCGTGAGTCGTGCGACGGGCGTCGAATGACCGCCGGCACGGTTTGCGGATCGCGGCAGCTCGGCCGCGGAAGAAGGCAAGGACTAGACGGGAAGCCGGCGCGGCGGCCGCTCGATGCCGCCGGTCAGGAACGACACGACGACCGGCGACGACGCGAAAGCGACGAACGCGATACCGATACCCGAGGCCGCGGACACCGCGGGAGGATCGGCGATGCCGGTGCCGAAGCAGCAGGCTCCGCACGACGAACACGACGATGCATGCCGTGCGTGGCCTTCATGCGCATGCTCGCCACCCTGCGCGCTCGGCATCGCACGCGACGCGGCCGGGTGATCGGCGCTCGCTTCATGCTCCGCATGCGGCACGGCAGCAACAGCGCCCGCGCACTGCATCGACACGGTCACGAACGACTGGATCGGCAGGCTCAGCGCCAGCAGCACGACGAGGATGAATTTGCGCCAGTACGACATGGATGCGGAATCAGGCAGGCTACGACCGGATGAACGGGAGCGCCACCGCAACGGCGCGCTCCGGACACAAGACCACCGCAGCTTATCGCCGCCGTCGTGACGACGACATGGCCGAAACATGACCGGTTTTTCATGAAACGCGGGCATCGCACGGCGAGCACGCTTCATGACAATTCCGTCATCCGCCGGTCATCTTTCGCGCACGCGCGGCGCCCTAAGCTCACGCGTTACACTGACCGGCTGGAATCACGGATGAATCACGAACGGCCTGCTCCACCATGCGGATACTGATAGTCGAAGACGAACCCAAGATGGCGTCCTACCTGCGCAAGGGGCTGGCGGAGGCGAGCTATACGGTCGACGTGGCCGAGAACGGCAAGGACGGGCTGTTCCTCGCGCTGCACGAGGATTTCGATCTCGTCGTGCTCGACGTGATGCTGCCCGAGCTGGACGGCTTCGAGGTGCTCCGGCGGCTGCGCGCGCAGAAGCAGACGCCGGTCCTGCTGCTGACGGCGCGCGACGCGATCGAGGACAAGGTCACGGGGCTCGAACTGGGCGCCGACGACTACCTGCTCAAGCCGTTCGCGTATGCGGAGTTCCTCGCCCGTATCCGTTCACTGCTGCGGCGCGCGCCGCGCAATGCACGCGACCTCCTGCAGGTCGCCGATCTCGAGATCGACCTGATCAAGCGCCGGGTACGGCGCGCGGACAACCGCATCGACCTGACCGCGCAGGAATTCGCGCTGCTGCAGCTGCTCGCGGAACGCGAAGGCGAGGTGCTGACGCGCACCTTCATCACGTCGCAGATCTGGGACATGAATTTCGACAGCGACACGAACGTCGTCGATGCGGCGATCAAGCGCCTGCGCGCGAAGATCGACAACGCGTACGAGAAGAAGCTGATCCACACGATCCGCGGCATGGGCTACGTGCTCGAGGATCGCTCGTGACCGGCGGCCCCGCGCCGTATTCGCTGCTCCGGCGCCTGACGCTCGCGTTCGCCGCCGTCGCCGCGCTCGTGTTCGCGCTGACCGGCGCGTACCTGTATCGCTCGCTGTCCGCCGAGCTGACCCGGCGCGACGATATCGAAATCGCCGGCAAGCTCAACCAGTTCCTGCAGCTTGCGCGCGCGAGCGGTTCGACGGCGGCATTGCGCGCCGATCCGGCCGTCTTCCATGAAGTGCTGCTGTCGCATCCGGGCGTCTATCTCGGCATCTATGACGCCGCGAACCGTCCGCTCGTCGAACACACCGACGAAGCCGGCAACACGCTCGCGTCGGTGATCGCTCGGCCGCAGCCGGCCGACGCAGCGGCCGTGGCGGCGAGCCCGTTCACCTGCGCTCCGCCCGGCATCGGCACGTCGCGCTGCGTGCGTGCGCACGCCACGCTGCCGTCGGGCGAAGCCATCCAGGTCGCGCTCGCGCGCACGGCGGCCGATCGCCAGTCGCTGCTGGAAAGCTATCGCGTCGACATCTGGCTCGCGGCCGCCCTCGGCGCGCTGCTGGTCGGCGCACTCGGCTACGCGGTCGCGTCCCGCGGCCTGCGCCCGGTCGAGAGCCTCGGCCGGCAGACCTCGCGCATCGAGGCACACAACCTGAATGCGCGTCTCGATGCACGCGGTGGCCCGGTCGAATTGCACGAGCTCGCCACGTCGGTCAACCGGATGCTCGACCGGCTCGAGCGCGCGTTCGTGCGGCTGTCGCAGTTCTCGTCCGATCTCGCACACGACATGCGCACGCCGCTCGCGAACGTGATCAGCTCGTCGCAGGTCACGCTGTCGCGCGCCCGCACCACCGAGGAATACGAGGCGCTGATCGATTCGAACATCGAGGAATGCGAACGGTTGCAGCGAATGATCGAGAACATGCTGTTTCTCGCGCGCACCGACAATGCGCGGCAGCACCTGAAGACCGTCGAACTCGATGCGGGCGCCGAGCTGCGCCGGCTCGCGTCGTATTTCCAGGCGTTGGCCGACGAGGCCGGCGTGCACCTCGCGGTGCAGGGCGAAGCGCCGGTCGTCGCGGACGCGACGCTGTTCCGGCGCGCCGTCAGCAATCTCGCGTCGAACGCGCTCGAACACGCGCAAGCCGGCTCGACGATCGAGCTGACCGTATCGACGCGGCCCGGCTACGCGGTCGTCGAAGTCACGAACCGGGGCGTCGAGATTCCGCCCGAACAGATGGAGCGGATCTTCGAGCGCTTCTACCGGATCGATTCGTCGCGGCACGGCGCGGCGCGCAACGCCGGGCTCGGGCTTGCGATCGTCAAGTCGATCATCGAGCTGCACCGCGGCAAGGTCGAGGTTGAGAGCCGCGACGGACGCACGACCTTCGCACTGTATTTCCCGGCCCGCGCTGCGTGACACGCGCGTGACGCCCGCGTACGCCGATTGCTTCCCCGCTACGGCATGCGCATCCGCTGTCGCTCGACCTGCCTTTCCGAATGAAAGGGTGTGACCGCACAAGCTTGCCGAAAGCGGCCGGCTCGGCTAGACTGCCCTTCGTCTTTGGGGAGTAGCCTGCTTTCCATCCCCCGGAAAGCGAACACGTCAACATACTCGGCCTGCGGCCGTGGCGCGTTCGGCCGAATCGGTCTGGCGAGACCATCGACGCATCGCGCCGTTCCTGGTCGGACGTCGGCTGATGCGTCATGGTTCGTCCACGTCCGACCACGGAGTCCCCATGTTCCTCGTTGCCTGTCCTTCGCGTTTCATCCGTTCCATGACCGCCTGCATGCCTGCCTGCGGAGGTGCCGCATGACGTTGATGCTCGTCGAACTGGCGTTCATGCTGATCGTCATCCTGGTCGCCGCCGAGTTCTTCACGAATGCGCTCGAACATCTCGGTGAACGGCTGAAGATTTCCGAAGGCGTCACCGGTTCGCTGTTCGCGGCCGTCGGCACCGCGCTGCCCGAAACGATGGTGCCGCTGCTCGCGCTCGCGGGCGGCACGTCGAATGCGGCCGTGAACGAGGAAATCGGCGTTGGCGCGATTCTCGGCGCGCCGCTGATGCTCGCGACGCTGACGACCTTCCTGATGACGATCGCCGTGATCCGCTCGCGCGGCCTGACCGGCACGATCAAGCCCGAGCGCACCGGCTTCGTGCGCGACCTGAACTACTTCATCGCCGCGTTCGCGCTCGCCACCGTCGCGATGTTCGTCCCGCATCACGTGTGGGGCGTCCGCGCGCTGCTCGCCGCGATGCTGGTCGGCATCTACGTGCTGTATGTCGTGATGACGTTCCGCGCGTCGACGCAGCTCGTCGATGCCGGGCACGGCACCGAAGCGCCGCACGCGATGTTCCTGTCGCGCATCGGGCTGCCCACCAACCTCGCGACCATCGCGCTGCAGCTCGCGATCGGCGTCGCGCTGCTCGTCGGCGGTGCGAAGGGCTTCATTCATGGCGTCGAGGGCGTGTCGCAGCTGCTCGGCATCTCCGCGCTGCTGCTGTCGCTGATCATCGTGCCGATCGCCACCGAGTTGCCCGAGAAGGTCAACAGCGTGCTGTGGATCCGCCGCAAGAAAGACACGCTCGCGTTCGGCAACATCACCGGCGCGATGGTGTTCCAGGGCACGCTGCTGCCGGCGATCGGCATCATGCTGACGCCGTGGGAGCCGCGCCCCGAAGTGCTGACCGGCGTGATCATCACGCTCGCGGCGGCGGCCTGGCTGCGCGTCAATGCCCGCGCGCACGGGCTCGCGATCTGGGCGTTGCTCGCGAATGGGGCCGGGTACGTCGGCTATCTGTTCGTGACGTTGACGCGCTGAAACGCGACATCGCGCACGATCGGGCAACGTCGGGCGCATCCACGCGCCCGACCGCGGTTCACGAAGCCGCATCGTGAGCCGCGGCCGTCGCTGCCGGCGGCTACGCCGCCCGCATTGCCGCGCTTACGATGCCTTCTCGAGCCTGACGATCGTCAGCGTGCCGTTGACGCGCTCGACGCGCACCCTCACCTTGTCGCCCGCATGAACCTCGGCGAGCATCGCCGCGTCCTTCGCCTTGAACGCCATCGTCATCGACGGCATGTCGACGTTCTGCAGCGCGCCGTGCTTCAGCGTAATTTTGCCGCTCGCGGCATCGACCTTCTTCACTTCGGCATCGGTCAGCGCCGTGCCCGATTCGGCCGCGCCGCCGGACATCTTCACGCCGGACATCTCCATGCCCGACATGTCGCCCGCGGCAAGCGCGGGTACGGCGAACGCGCCGGTCGCGAGAGCGGCAGCGGCAGTGGCGATCAGTTGATTCATCTTCATCGTGATTCTCCAGTGGGGTTGGACGGCACGTTCATGCCGTGAGGAACTGCATCGGAATGCCGCCGGCGGCTGGCGCTGCGCACCCGCCGGCGCTGTCGCAAAAGCCATGCGGCGGGAATGACGAACATCGACAGCAGCGGTGCGGTGACCATGCCGCCGACCATCGGCGCGGCGATGCGCTGCATCACTTCGGAGCCGGCGCCGTGTCCGATCATGATGGGCACGAGGCCGGCAAGCACGACGGCCACCGTCATCGCCTTCGGCCGCACGCGCAGCACCGCGCCTTCGCGAATCGCGTCGAGCAGCACGGCATCGGTCAGCGGCTCGCCGGCGTCGACGCGGCGCCGCAGCGCGCCCTTCAGGTACAGCAGCATCACCACGCCGAACTCGGCGGCCACGCCCGCCAGCGCGATGAAACCCACCGATGTCGCGACCGATACCGCGTGGCCGAGCGCCCAGACGAGCCAGAAGCCGCCGACCAGCGCGAACGGCACTGTCGACATCAGCAGCAGCGCATCGGCTGCCGAGCCGAACGTGAGGAACAGCAGCACGAAGATCACGGCGAGCGTCACCGGCACCACGGTGCGCAGCGTTGCCGCCGCGCGCTCGAGATATTCGAACTGGCCCGACCATGCGATCGAATAGCCGGGCGGCAACGCGACCTGCTGCGCGACCGCCTGCTGCATCGCGCGAACCGCGGTGCGCAGATCGGTGCCGCGAATGTCGACGTACACGTAGCCGGACAGCCGCGCATTCTCGCTGCGGATCATCGGCGGCCCGTCGGCGATCGCGACGCGTGCAACGTCGCCGAGACGAAGCTGCGCGCCCCGCGCGGTGACGACCGGCAGCTGCCGCAGGTTCTCGAGCGAATCGCGAATCTCGCGCGGATAGCGGATGTTGATCGGAAAGCGCTCGCGCCCCGCAATCACCTCGCCGACGTCCTCGCCGCCGATCGCCGACGACACGACCGACTGGATATCGGCCACCGACAGCCCGTAGCGCGCGGCCGCGAGCCGGTCGATGTCGACGTCGATGTAGCGTCCGCCATTGAGCCGTTCCGCGAGCGCGGACGTGACGCCCGGCACGTGCTTCACCACCGCCTCGACCTGCGTCGCGATCGCGTCGATCCCCGGCAGGTCCGGTCCGGAGATCTTCACGCCGACGGGCGTCTTGATGCCGGTGGACAACATGTCGAGCCGGTTGCGGATCGGCGGCACCCACACGTTCGACAGCCCCGGCACCTTCACCGTGCGATCGAGTTCGTCG
Source organism: Burkholderia ambifaria AMMD (assembly GCF_000203915.1). Taxonomy (NCBI): domain Bacteria; kingdom Pseudomonadati; phylum Pseudomonadota; class Betaproteobacteria; order Burkholderiales; family Burkholderiaceae; genus Burkholderia; species Burkholderia ambifaria. The sequence continues at coordinate 2,212,872 of NC_008391.1, read as the reverse complement.
ACGAGCTTCTCGGGCGTCATCCCCGGCCGCCACGCGCTGCGGGGCTTGAAGCGGATCGTCGTTTCGAACATCTCGAGCGGCGCGGGATCGGTCGCCGTATCCGCGCGCCCCGACTTGCCGAACACCGTATCGACCTCGGGCACGGTCTTGATCAGCCGATCGGTCTGCTGCAGCAGCTCGCTCGCCTTGTCGGCCGAGATGCCCGGCAATGCGGTCGGCATATACAGCAGGTCGCCCTCGTCGAGCGGCGGCATGAACTCGCCGCCGAGCCGCGCCACCGGCACGGCCGTCAGCAACAGCGCGACGACGGCAACACCGATCGCGAACCACGGGCGCCGCAGCGTCGCTTCGAGCAGCGGCCGGTACACGCGGATCAGCACGCGGTTGATCGGGTTCGCGTGCTCGGGCGGAATGCGGCCGCGCACGAGATACCCCATCAGCACCGGCACCAGCGTCACCGAGAGAGCGGCCGCGGCGGCGATCGTGTAGGTCTTCGTGAACGCGAGCGGCGCGAACAGCTTGCCCTCCTGCCCTTCGAGCGAAAACACCGGAATGAACGACAGCGTGATGATCAGCAGCGAGAAGAACAGCGCCGGCCCGACCTCGGCGGCCGACGTCGCGACCAACTCCCAGCGGCGTGCGGTCGTGATCGGCTCGCCCGGATGCGCATCGCCGTATGCCTCCAGATGCTTGTGCGCGTTCTCGATCATCACGATCGCCGCGTCGATCATTGCGCCGATCGCGATCGCGATGCCGCCCAGCGACATCAGGTTCGCATTCACGCCCTGGTAACGCATCACGATGAACGCAGTCAGCACGCCGAGCGGCAGCGCCAGGATCGCGACCAACGCGCTGCGCAGATGGAACAGGAACACCGCACAGACGATCCCGACGATCACGAATTCCTCGATCAGCTTGTCCCTGAGGTTGTCCACCGCGCGCTCGATCAGCTGCGAGCGATCGTAGGTCGTGACGATCTCGACGCCGGGCGGCAGCGAGCGCTTCAGCGCGGCGAGCTTCGCCTTCACCGCGTCGATTGTCGTCAGCGCATTCTTGCCCGAGCGCATCACGACGACGCCGCCCGTCACCTCGCCCTGGCCGTTCAGTTCCGCGATCCCGCGCCGCATCGCGGGGCCGACCTGGATGCGCGCGACGTCGCCGAGCAGCACCGGCGTGCCCGCCTCGTCGGTGCACAGCACGACGTGCCGGAAGTCGTCGAGCGTGCGCAGGTAGCCGGACGAACGCACCATGTACTCCGACTCGGCCAGCTCGACGACCGAGCCGCCCGATGCCTGGTTCGCCTTGCCGAGCGCGTCCGCGACCGCCGCCTGGGTGATGCCGTACGCACGCAGCTTGTCCGGATCGAGCACGATCTGGTACTGGCGCACCATCCCCCCGATGCTCGCGACTTCCGACACGTCCGGCACCGCCTTCAGCTCGAATTTCAGGAACCAGTCGTTGAGCGCGCGCAGTTGGCCGGGGTCGTGGCGGCCGGTGCGGTCGACAAGCGCGTACTCGTACACCCACCCGACCCCGGTCGCATCCGGCCCGAGCGACACGGTCGCGCCCGCGGGCAGCCGGCTCTGCACCTGGCTCAGGTATTCGAGCACGCGCGAACGTGCCCAGTACGGGTCGGTATGGTCGTCGAACAATACGTAGACGAACGCATCGCCGAACGACGAGTACGCACGGACGGTTTTCGCACCCGGCACGCCGAGCAGCGTCGTCGTCAGCGGGTAGGTGACCTGGTCCTCGACGATCTGCGGCGCCTTGCCCGGGTACGACGCCTTGACGATGACCTGCGTGTCCGACAGGTCGGGCAGCGCGTCGAGCGGCGTCTGCCGCAGCGCATGGACACCCCACGCCGCGAACAGAACGGTCGCGAGCAGCACCAGGAAGCGGTTGCGGACGGACCAGCGAATCACGTGCACGATCATGGCTTGCCCCCCAGCGGATCGACCTTCGTCAGCCGGTAGCCGTCGTCGCTCTGCACGAACGCGAAGCGCGCCGTCTGGCCCGGCTTCACGTCCGGAAACGCGGTCGCGGACGGCTTGCCGAAGGTCATCGTCATCGCGCCCCAGCCGAGCGCGGGCACGGGCCGATGCGAGAACGTGATGTCGTCGGCCGTGACGCTTTCGACCTTGCCGGTGGTCTCATAAGTCGTCGCCGCCTTCGGTGCCGACGCGGGCGCGGCCCCGCTCGCGCCGGCGCTGCTTGCCAGTCGCGGCAGCACGGACTTGAGGCTCGCTTCGGAATCGATCAGGAACTGCCCCGATGCGACGACCGTATCGCCGTCGCTCAACCCGGCGAGCACTTCCGTATCGCTGCCGACGTCGTTGCCGAGCGTCACCGTCACCGGCTGCAGGCTGCCGTCGCCGCGCTTCACGATCACGATCGTGCGCTTGCCGGTGGCGATCACCGCCTCCGACGGCACGAGCAGACGCGGTGCCGCCTTCGGGTCGGCGACGCGCACGCGCATCAGCATGCCGGGCGTCAGCTTCAGCGATGCGTTGTCGATCTCGAGCCGCGCCTGCAGCGTTCGGCTGCTCGTGCTGATGCCCGGCAGGATCTCGCGGATGCGACCCGCGAAGTGCCGCGACGGATCGCCCGCGAACGTCGCGTCGACCTGCATCCCCGGCTGCACGTTCAACGCCAGCGCTTCGGGAATCTCGACGAGCAGCCACAGCGTCGACAAACCGGAAATCCTCGCGAGCGTCTGCCCCGGCGTGACCATTGCGCCGTCGCGCACGTTCAGCTCGCTGACGACGCCGGTTTCCGGCGCGGACAGTACGACGTGGGTCTGCACGCGGCCCGTGCGATCGAGACTCGCGATCATGCCGTCCGGAATCGACAGGGCGCGCATGCGTGCGCGCGATGCGTCCAGCAGGTCGCGGTCCATCCCGCCGCGCTTCAGCGCCAGGTATTCCTCCTGCGGCGCGAGCCAGTCCGGCACGTACAGCGACGCGATCGGCGCGCCCTTGTCGATGCGCTGCATCGGCGCCCGCGCGTACAGGCGATCGATGTAGCCCGTCACGCGCGACTGCACGACATCCGTGCGCGCCTCATCGAACTGGGTGGTGCCGACCGCATCGAATCCGACGGCCGCTTCCTGACGCCGGACGGCCGCATAGCGGATGCCGAGGTTCTGCTGCAGGCCCGGATCGATCCGAACGCCCGACGTGCCGCCGCCTTCGTCCGCATAGACGGGTTGCAGCTGCATGTCCATGAACGGCGACTTCCCGGGCTTGTCGAAGTGCTGGTTCGGCACCATCGGATCGTGCCAGTACAGCACCTTGCGTCCGGACGTCGGGTCGGATCCAGCCGGCGACGCAGCGGCGGCCTCTGGCGCCGCGCTTGCCGCACGGCGTGCACCCGCGACGTAACCCGCGCCGACGAGCGCCACGGCGACGCACGCCAGCAGGACGGCGCGGACGAGCGTTTGCTTCGTCATGTCGTTCTCCTTCATTGTGCGGCGGCGAGGGTCGGCGGCACGACCTGATATTCGAGCCGCGCCCAGGTCTGCGAAACCTCGCGGCGAACATCAAGCACCTGCAGTTGCGCATCGAGTTGCGCGCGGCGCACGGCGAACGTGTCGGCGAGCGACCCCGTGCCGGCCCGGTATGCGGCGTCGGCAAGCTGGACGCGCTGCTCCGCGGCCGGCAGCAGCGCGTCGCGCAGGTTCGCGATCCGCGCGCGGCCGCTCGCGAGCGTTGCCGACTGCATGCGGATATCAGCCTGCACCTGGCGCAGCGTGTCCTCGTACATCAGCCCCGCTTTCGTGGCGAGCGCGGCCTTCTCGGCGACGTCGCGGTTCTGCCGGTTCTTGCGGTTCAGCGGCAGCGGGATCGTCACGCCGAAGGACACCATGTTCGAATACGCGCCGCCCCGCTGCTGGTACGCGACTTCCCACGTCCAGTTGGGGCTGCGCTCGCTGTTCGCCACCGCGGTGTCGGCTTCGGCGACGGCGATGTCGCCCGCCGCGGTGATGAGCGTCGGCTGCGACAACCGCAATTCATCCGGCGGCAACGACGATACGAACGATTCCGCGGCCGGCGGCGTTCCCGCGACGTCGTCGACGGGCGCGGCGGTCCAGCGCGACAACGCGATGCGCGCGGTCTGGTAGGCCTCCTGCGCCTTCAGCAGCTGATCCTGGGTCTGCGCGAGCATCGCCCGCGCCTGGACGACGTCGCCCGCACCTGCCTTCGCGCCGCGATACGACGCCTTGATCGCCTCGAGCTCATGGCTCATGTGATCGAGCAACACCTGCTGAAGCGCAAGCGCCTGCTTCGCGTAGATCGCGTTCAGCCACGCCGCGGCCGTCTGCTGACGCACGCTGGCGAGTTGCGCGAGATAGCCGGCGCGCTCGCGCCCGACCTGTTCGTTGGCGAGCGCCGTGCGCAGGCGCCGCTTGTCGCCCGACACCCATTCCTGTTCGATGCCGATGCGGCGCATCGTCATGAAGTCCTGGCCGACTGTGAAACGCTGCCCGCCGTTGACCGGCAGATTGTCGATGCCGGCCTTCAGCAATGGGTCGGGCAGTTGGCCGGCCTTGACGGCTGCCTCGGAACTGGCACGCACGGAAGCCTGTGCGGCCTGCATCGACGCGGAATGTTCGGTGGCGGACTGCAGCGCGGCGTCCAGTGTGACAGGCGCCAACTGCGCGTGGGCGGCGCCCGCAACCAGCAGCGCCGCTCCAAGCATGGGCGCGCGCCGACGCGCACGCCGCGCGTGCGGCGTGCAGAGATCGAATGACATGGTGTAACCCCAAGTCGGAACCCGAATGGGCTCCACGTCCTGAATGCAGGACGAACCTCACCGCCTCGGCGGTGAACCGGTCAAATCGGGATCAATTGATGCGGGGTGGGCGCCACAACCCGTTCGGGTCGCGAATCGGGACGGACTGCGCGTAGTGGAAGACGATCGTACTGGTGTATGCAGCGGGGCGGCCGACGTCGGCACGAGCGGCGGAGTGATAGAGACTGCCGAACTGACACTGGGCGGTCAGCTTGCAGGCCATGCCTTTCGCTTTCGCCTTGGTGCTGTCGGCGGTCGATGCCTTCATCGAATCGCAGCCGCTCATGTCGGCGGACATGCTCATGCCCGCGTCCGCATCCATCGACATCGTGGACTGCATCGGACATTCGCCGGTCAGCCCGCTGGCTGCCAGCCCGCTGACGGGCAGCACCGCGCAAAGCAGCAGCAGGATGAAGGTCCGAAGCCATTTCATGGCGGCGATTATAGCGCGGCGAATGGCGGCGGAGCCGGGCGATATGTACGGCTTCGTACGTCTCCCGGGCCGCCCGGCTCACTCGCTGGCCAGGCCGTCCGCGGCGAGCACCTGCTGTACGGCCGGCCGGGCCCGCACCCGCTCGTACCACGCGCGCACGTTCGCATGGCGGGTCAGGTCGATATCCGCGTTGTACACCGAGCGCATCCAGTCGGCCTTGCCCCAGCCCGTCACCGCGAACAGGTACGCGTCGGCGATCGTGAACGTATCGCCCATCAAGTACGCGTTGCCGTCGAGCTGCCGGTCGATCCACGCAAAACGACCGTCGAGCTTCTGCCGCACCGGCTCGACGTATTTCCCCGCCTGCACCGCATATAACAGCGGAATGAAGCCCTTGTGGATTTCGGTGCCGACGAAGTTCAGCCACTCCATCAGCCGATAGCGGGCGAGGGTGCCGTACGCGGGCGCGAGCGCCGCTTCCGGACGTTGGTCGGCGAGATACTGCGCGATCACCGGCCCTTCGCGCAGCATCGTGCCGTCGTCGAGTTCGAGCAGCGGCACGTAGCCGAGCGCGTTGACGTCATAGTAGTCGCGGCCGTCGTCGATGCGATGCTTGCGCGCGTCGACCGTGACGATCTGCGCGTCGAGGCCCGCTTCGCGCAGCACGATGCGGATCGCCTGCGAACAGCTGCCGGGAGCGTGATAGAGCTTCACTTGCTTTCCTGGGTTAGTTGGTGGTTGAACTATCGATTCGTCGCGACGTGGGCGCTAATATCTCGCATCTGCGCGACGCGCGAAAGACGGCAGTCGTTTGTGCCGTAGTCACAAAAACGTTACCTATCAGGGCCAGCAGCATGAAAACGAGTGCGACAGGATGTTCCGTGGAAGAGGCGATGCGCATGCTCGGCGGCCGCTGGCGACTGCTGATCGTGTCGTATCTGCTCGACGGGCCCAGGCGCTTCAGCGACCTGCGCCGCGACATGCCCGGTATCTCGCAACGGATGCTGACGCTCGATCTGCGCGCGCTCGAGGACGCCGGCTTCGTGCGGCGCACCGTGTATCCGGAAGTGCCGGTGCGCGTCGAGTACGATCTGACCGCGGACGGCGACCGGCTACGGCCCGTCGTCGAGGTCATGCGCGAATTCGGGTTGTGGCTGAAGGCGCGCGATGCGCGCTGCGGCGTCGCGACGCAAGCGGCCTTGCACAATTGACTCAACATCAGAGAAACATCATGGAACTACACGCCACCGTCGGCGCGGCCACGTCCGACGTCGACGACGACGAAAGCTGCGCGAACATCTATTGCCACGATGCGGAGCAAAACTATTGCTTCTCGCTGCTGCACTTTCCGGAGGAAACGACGATCGAGGTGATGGTGCGCGACCAGCTCACCGCGCACGTGAATGATCTGTCGGTTCGTCTGACGGGCGACACGATCGAAGTCGAGCTCGATGAGCGCACCGCCGCGCGGCTCGACGGCCATACGCATTACGTGATTCATCTCGCGCCCGGCGAGCATGATCCCGTCGCGCTGCGCGCCGCGCTGAAGGAAATCTTCGACGGCAAGAGCGGGTATCGCGACGACAGCGCAAGCGCGTAAGCTGGCCGGCTCGACACACCATCCCGCCCACGCGTTCGAACTCCGCTCATGACACGCACTCCGCGAATCCAACCGCTGCTCCGCCGCTGCGCGCTGCTGATCGCGTGCTGCGCGTCGGCTGCCGCTGCACACGCGGCCAAACCGCTGCTCACGTTCAAGGTCGACGACGCCGTCACGGCCCGTGTCGAACACGCCGAAGGCGCGCGCATCACGATCCGCTTCCTGCCGAGCGGCAAAACGCAGGTGCTCGACGTCGGCGTCTCCGACGAGGAAGGCCACTACCGGCTCGCGTCCGACGACTACAACTTCGACGGCCACCGCGATCTCGCCGCGTATGCACTGCTCGGGATGGTCGACGAGCACTACGGCATCTTCCTGTACGACGCCGCGCATCAGCGGTTCGAGCCGCTGAACCTGCCGGCGGCCGGCATGCCGCACGGCAACTGCGACGACCTGATCAACGTCCAGGCGAAGCCGAACGAGCGCACGCTGTACAGCTCGTGCCGGGGCGGGCCGATCTGGTACACCGACGCCTACCGCTTCGACGGCAACGGCAGGATGTATCTCCATCAGTCCAGCGACGCGATTCCGGACGATCTGCACGACCTGTTCGACGGCGACTCGGGCCCGCCGTCGATGCTGCTGACCTATGACGCGCACGGCAAGCGCGTCTCGCGCCGCCCCGACGCATACGGCGGCGGCAAGGTCACGTTCAAGGTGCGCCCGGCGCGCCTGCCGTTGCACGACGCGATGAACGACGCGCCGACGCGCCGCTATGTCGTCGCCGGCGATACGCTCGAACTGATCGACGCCAGCGCCGACTTCGAGTGGCTGAAGGTGCTGTATCGCAATCCGCATGGCGGCAGTTCGCAGGGCTGGGTCAGCGCGAAGGAAGCGACCGGCAACTGAGCCACGATGCGGCGGCTGCGTTCTCCGCGCGCACCGCCCTTTCCCACATACTGAGCGCCTCACGTCCCATTAATAGGGATGCCTGTCCAAATGTTGACGCGCTTCGCCCCACGGCCCTAACGTTCGCCCAATGCCATTGGATCCGGCCGCACCACCTCGCGGGTGTCGGCCGGCACAGAACACAGGAGACGACCGTGGCCCATTCCGCGTCACGCACGCATGCCAGCCCGTCGGCGCAGCCGCACACGCGCGCCGACACCGCACCCGACACCGCCCACGATTCCGCAGCCCGCGCGTCCGCGCCCGCGGCCGCCACCTTCACCGCGCCGCCGAGCCGCAAGCGCCTGATCATCCTTGCGCTGCTGTTCGTCACGGTGGTGATCAACTATCTCGACCGCAGCAACCTTTCGATCGCCGCGCCCGCGCTGTTCAAGGAATTGAACATCGACCCGGTTCGCGCGGGCCTCGTGTTTTCCGCGTTCGGCTGGACCTATGCGTTGATGCAGATCCCCGGCGGCTGGCTCGTCGACAAGGTGTCGCCGCGCGTGCTGTATGCGGGCGCGCTCGCGCTGTGGTCGGCCGCGACGCTGCTGCTCGGCTTCGCCGGCTCGTTCGTCGGGCTGGTCGTGCTGCGGCTCGCGGTGGGCGCGCTCGAAGCGCCGGCCTATCCGATCAACAACCGCGTGGTCACGACGTGGTTCCCGACCCGCGAGCGCGCCAGCGCGATCGGCGGCTACACGTCGGGGCAGTTCGTCGGCCTCGCGTTCCTCACGCCGGTGCTCGCGTGGCTGCAAGTGCATCTCGGCTGGCACATGGTGTTCGTCGCGACCGGGCTCGCCGGCATCGCATGGGCCGCGATCTGGTATGCGGTGTATCGCGAGCCGCGCGCGTTTCGCGGAGTCAATGCGGCCGAGATCGCGCTGATCCGCGACGGCGGCGGCCTCGTCGATCTCGAGGACCGCGTCGCCGCGCGCACCGAACGCGCGCCGTCGACGTGGCGCGACCTCGGCGTCGTGCTCGGTCGGCGCAAGCTGTGGGGCATCTATCTCGGCCAGTTCGCGCTGAACTCGACGCTGTGGTTCTTCCTCACGTGGTTCCCGACTTACCTCGTCAAGTATCGCGGGATGGATTTCATCAAGTCGGGCTTTCTCGCGTCGCTGCCGTTTCTCGCCGCGTTCGTCGGCGTGCTGTGCTCGGGCGTGCTGTCGGACTGGCTGATGCGGCGCGGCGCGTCGCAGGGCTTCGCGCGCAAGCTGCCGATCATCTCGGGGCTGCTGATCTCGACCTGCATCATCGGCGCGAACTATGTCACGTCGACGGGCTGGGTGATCGCGTTCATGACGATCGCATTCTTCGGCAACGGCTTCGCGTCGATCACGTGGTCGCTCGTGTCGGGCCTCGCGCCCGCGCGGCTGCTCGGCCTCACGGGCGGCGTGTTCAACCTGATCGGCAACCTGTCCGCGATCGCGACGCCGATCGTGATCGGGCTGCTCGTCGACGGCGCGGACTTCTCGCGCGCGATCACCTACATCGCCGCGATGGCGCTCGCGGGCAGCCTGTCGTATGGGCTGCTGGTCGGCAAGGTCGAACGCATCGACGCTTGAGTCGTCGCATGGGCTTCGCGGGCAGCGCGACCGCGTCGATGTTGGACGCGCGCAGTAGATCCTCGCCGAACGCGTTGACGATCGGCTTGTCGCTCGCGCTGCGCATCCATCGCGAGATGCAGCGGCACGTCGAAGCTGAACGTCGTGCGGCCGACGGCCTTCACGAGCCCGCACTGCTCGACTTGCTCCGCATCATGCGCGGGCAGGTAGCCGAGATGCCCGCGCGACAGGATCGGAATCGTCGCCGCCGCTATGCCGTCCGCGCTCGCGGTCACGCGTCATCTCGCCGATCCTCGATGTCGGCGTCGCATTCCACGTTGCTCGTCGTTACCCATTTATACTGCCCCGGTATGCCCCCTTCGTTGGGGGACAAGCTGCGTTTTCCGGGGCAGGATGGCTGACAAGACACCTGCCGGTATTTCCCCTGAATGACGATTTCGGCTTCCGGCGCTAGAATCGCGCCCGCTTTTCATCGGCGAACCGCATGCTGCCCGACGTGAACTCCTCCCACCGCGACACCGATCGCTTCAACGTGTCGTTCAAGGCGCTCGGCGAATTGATCGAGACGGTCGGCACGCCGCACTTCGTGCCGCGTCTCGCGCAACTGCTGAACGATGTGGTGCCGCTCGACGTCGCGCACATCGAACGCTCGCGCGTCGATGGCGCGATGCCGACCGGCTATCGCTGCGAATGGATCGGCAGCAGCGGCATCGGCGCGGAGACTGATACCGCCGAAATCTCCGACGTGATGACGCTCTACTACGAGCGCTTTTTCGACAGCGATCCGCTGTTCGCGGGGCTGCGCGGCAAGACGGGCACGATGCTCGTCGTGCGCGACATCGCGGCGATCCCGCCCGGCGAGTTCCGCCAGCGACTGTTCGACGACGTGCGTATCGGCCACGAATGCGTGCTCGCGCGCGGCACCCGCTATGCGCAGCATTCGATCGCGCTCGAACGCGGCCGCGACCGCCCGCCGTTCACGCTCGCCGAGATGAGCCACTTTCGCAGCATCAGCGACGTGCTGTTCCCGTTGCTCGAGCTGCACGCGTCGACCACCGCCGCGCGGCGCATCGCGCATCCGACGCCCGACGTGCATCCGCTCGCGCAGTTCGATGCGCGGATCGCGGCCGACGGCGTGAAGCTGTCGAAGCGCGAATACGAAACCTGCAAGCATCTCATCTCCGGCAAGACCGTGCCGGAGACCGCCGAGATCCTCGGCGTGCGGGTCGCGTCGGCCGAGTCGTACGTGAAGCGCGCGTTCGCGAAGCTCGGCGTGCGCACGAAGCGCGAGCTCGCCGCATGGGGCGCGATCGTCGGCTGAGCACGCCGATGGCACGGTTGTGCAGCGCCATGCGCGTTGAGATCCGTCGATGCGAACGTTGTGACTTCAAGCTCTTCGCGCCCGCATTCACCTCTACCATCGATCGATCGCTTTTCATCGTGCCTGCGCGGCTATCAGGAACTGCGCCACGCGATGCGGGGGATCGATTGACCAGTGCGGCCGTTCGAGCCGTTGGCGACGACCGGGTTTCCTCGGCAGCCAGCTGCGCGCGGCGCCGTCAGTAACGATGTGCGGCCGCTTCGGCGGCGGTATCGTGGTACTCGGCAAACTTCGCTATCTTCCCGCTTTCGATCGTGAACACGTGCACCCAGTCGTCCTCGTACGTGCGCCCGGTCGACAGCACATGCCAGCGCTGCGTGCCGAGCACGACGACCCGCTTGCCGCTGGCGATGAACTCGAGCGGCTCGAACCGTTCCGCGGTCTGCGTCGCCGCAAGCGCAGCGAAGAACGTCGCGACGTCCCGCGGCCCGCGTCTCCTGCCGACGAACGGTACGACGTCGGCCGGCCCCGGGATGAACCAGTCGATGTTTTCGGACAGCGTCTGCAGGACGCCGCCGATGTCGCCCCTGCCGAACGCCGCGTACGCGTCCTGCACCAGTTGCACATTGCTTTGCTCGCTCATCACGCCCTCCCGCCATCGCCGGTTCGCCGCGTTGCGGCGCGGAAATCCTCCCGCAGACAATTCAGCATAGTCGAAGCGCGGGACGGCACGCACAGGGTTCACGAGCAATCGAGTGGCGTGGATTCGGTATGACAGTATGAGCAATTCGCGGTACCGCTATCTTGCCGCGATGCGCGATGCGGTCGCGGCGCTGGAGCGCGTCGACGTGCTGCTGCTCGGGCCGTGCGTCGAACACGTGATCGAGCAGCACACGCGCGAATCGGCCGCCCTCTGCTGAGCCATGAACCGCGCGTTGCACTGTTGATCGACGATGGCAGCGCCGCCGTTTCGAGGTTGCATCAATTGGCATTCGATTATTCGGATTCCTCTTTACCCTCTTCCACATGCACGCGCAGCACCGTCGACAAATCCCAATCCGATGGTGACAACCAAACTGCTGCGAGGTCCGCGCCGATATCCCGCATAATCGGGCGTTGAACGGCGCCGCGGGGGGAAGGATTGTGCGAGCGCAGCCACTCGAGACAGGACACCGACACATGGACCGAGCCGAGCACATCAGCATCGAACAGGCGGTCGATCTGCCCGCCGACGAACTGAACGGATGCGACTTCTCGTTCGAGATCGCGTGGGAACTGAACGCGCCGTACCGCGATCTGCTCGACTTGCGCGCGCTGCCCGTGCGGCGCAAGGACTACGGCTTCGACCCGGCCGGCTGGGCGCGCGAGGCGTGCGGCGGCACCGCGCTGTTCCGCGCGACTGCGGGCGGGCGCCTCGCGGGATTCGTCGCGATCACCGAAAGCTGGAACGGGATGGCCGAGATCGCGGAACTCGCGGTCGATCGCGCGTGCCGGCGGCAAGGAATCGGCCAGTACCTGCTGGCGGCCGCGGAAGCGTGGGCGCGCAGCCGCGGGTTCGGCTTCATGCGGCTGGAAACGCAGGCGAACAACGTCGCGGCCTGCTGCACGTACGCCCGCGCGGGCTTCGTCGTGGGCGGCCACGACCGCTTCCTGTACGCCGACGGCGTGAACGACGGGGAAGTCGCGCTGTTCTGGTACAAGGATCTGCGCGACGGGCAGACCGCGAAGAGCCGGACCGTCGATCCGGAATCGATGCGGCCGTTGTCCTGACGCGCTACAACCTGCCGCCCCGAGACCAGTCTTGCTGTTGCATTACTTCCGCGTCGCGACGATGAACAGTCGCGGGAACGGCAGCAGCACGGTGCCGTCGTCGAGCACCGGATAGCCGTCCGGTCCCGCGAGCGCATCGCGATAGCGCGCGATGAACGCGTCGCGTTCGCTGTCGTCGTCCAGCGCCGCGAGGAACGGCCGCAGCGCGCTGCCCTTGAACCATTCGACGACCGCATCGGCGCCGCCGCTCAGCGGATGGTAGTAAGTCGTGCGCCATACATCGACTCGCGAACACATCGGCGACAGCAACGCGTAGTAGTACCGTGCATCGAACCGCTCGGTGCGCGCGGCGTCTTTCAGCTTGTCCGCCCACGGCCCGGCCGCGGCGACTTCGCGCATCAGCCGGTGCGCGGGTTCGTCGAGATTGTCGGGCATCTGCACCGCGAGATGGCCGCCCGGCGCGAGCCAGCCGACGAGTGACGGAAACAGCGTGTCGTGCGCGGGCACCCACTGGAGCACCGCGTTCGACAGGATCAGGTCATAGCCGCCCGGATCGCTCCAGGTCGAAACATCCGCCAGATCGAAACGCAGCGCGGGCAAGCGCTCGCGCGCGGCCGCGATCATGTCCGGCGACGCGTCGATGCCGCGTACCGTCGCATCGGGCGCACGCGCGATCAGCGCCTCGGTCGAATTGCCGGGCCCGCAGCCGATGTCGATCGCGGTACGGATCGGCGTATCGGGCACCGCGGCCAGCAGGTCGCGGACAGGCCGCGTGCGTTCGTCTTCGAATCGCACGTACTGTTTCGCGTATTGATCGGGTGGGGTCGTCACGGTAGGCCTCCTGGTCGGCGTGGACGGCGTCGGGATATCGACAGCCGTCGATGCAACACATTCTGCGATTTCGGCGTTCGTCAGTAAAATGAATTCAATATCGCCATTGATTCATATTTCTGATGAAAATCGATACGCTTGGTGTCCAGGCTTTCGTCGCGATCGCCGATGGCGGCAGCTTCAGGCAGGCCGCCGACACGCTGCACGTCACGCAAACGGCGATCACGCAACGGCTGCGCAAGCTCGAGTCGTTTCTCGGTGTCGCGCTGGTCGAGCGCACGACGCGCCGCACCACCCTCACCGAAATCGGCCGACGTTTCCTGCCGCAGGCGCGCCGCCTGCTGAACGAACTGTCGGATGCGCTGACCGAAATCCGCGAAACGGGCCTGAGCCAGCGCGGCGACGTGACGATCGCGTGCGTGCCCACCGTCGGCGTGCAGTATCTCCCCCGCATTCTGCGCGCGTTCTCCGGGCACCGGCCGCACGATCGCGTGAAGATTCTCGATCATGCATCGGCGTCGGTGCTGCAAGCCGTGCTGCGGCGTGAAGCGGAATTCGGGATCAGCATCGCCGGCGATCAGCATCCCGAACTTGTCAGCGTGCCGCTCACGCATGATCCGTACGTGCTCGTCTGCCGCGACGATCATCCGCTCGCGAAGCGGCGGCGGATCCGCTGGGCGGCGCTGCAGCCGCATCCGCTGATCTTCGCGGGCGAAGTGAGCGGCAATCGCGGGCTGCTCGACGGTGCGCTGAAGACGAGCGGCGTGTCGCTGCATTCGTTCTACGAGGTGCAGCGCAGTTCGACCGCGCTCGGGCTTGTCGCGGAAGGTCTCGGCGCGGCCGTGGTGCCGAAGCTCGCGGTCCAGAAGAACGCGTATCCGATGATCCGCACGATCGAGCTCGTCGAACCGTCGGTGTCGCGCACGCTCGTGCTGGTCAAGCGCAAAGCCGCGCAGTTGTCGCCCGCGGCGCAGGCGCTGTACGACATGATCGTCGAGCGCGCGACGCCGGGGCGGTGACTCGGGCGATATCGCTCAAAGCGTCTTGACCATGAACACGCGCGCCGCGCCCTCCGGCTCGCACGGCACTTCGCCGAATACCTCGTAGCCGTGCTTCAGGTAGAAATCCGGCGCCTGGAAGGTGATCGTGTAAAGCACTGCACGCGCGCAACCGCGCCGCTTCGCCTCCGCTTCGGCCTCGCGCAGCAGGCGGCTGCCGAAGCCGCCGCCGCGCAGCGATTCCGGCAGGTAGAAGAGATCGATGAAGAACAGGCCGAGCGACGTCCGGCCGGTGAGGCCGCCCAATACCTCGCCGGTCGCGGGATCGGTCACGTAGACGTCGAGCGCCGTCGTGTCGGCGCGGCCGGTCACCGCGTGATTGAATTCGCCGAGCTTGCGGCTGATGAAGTCACGGGCGGCCGGCTGCTCGGTGTCGGTCAGCTGAAGGGAAACAGCGGGATGCGCGGTCATGGAATGAAGGCGTGCGTGAATGGACGGCCGGATGTGCGGAGCGTCCGCAGCCGGTGTCGCACGACTATAGCGCGTCGGGTGTTTGCGCGCCGCGAGCCGGGCTTGCGGGTGCGCTGATCACGCGTATGCGTCCGGCCCCGAGCGGCGCTTGCGACGTCCGCGGGGCCTACGTCAATCAGATCGATGATTTCGGAGCCGGAGGCGCGTATGCAAACGAGTCACAAGGCGGCAGCGACATCGTATGCTGTCCCGAGGTACCGCCGGGAAAGATACCTGGCACATCGGGATCGTGTACGACCTGACTCGCGAAGAGGCTCAAAGAAATCGACCGAATGAAGTTTACGAGACAGATATTCCGATACCCACACTGCCGGGCAAGCATTGCGGATAGGTCGCGTTCCACTTTCTTCCCGACAGGAAAATTGTCTCGCATGGGTTGCTCGCCGAATCGACGCGCATGTTCCGGACACCCGCTAGACTGACGGATTTGATGGATCGATCGATGGAATCATGGGCATGTTGAGCGTGATGCGCCGTATCGTTCGCGAACCGATCGTCGTCACTGTGCTACTGCTTGGCGGGGCATGGTGGGTACACGCGCGGACCGCCAGCTACGGCCCTTATCGCGTGACCGGCTACAACTACACGCATCGAAGCATTGCGCTTTTTACGATCGATGGCTTTGGAGCCGGAGGTTCCAACGCACATGAATCCGGCGGAGGTGGAGGAACGGTATGTTGCATGAGCGTGCCGCGAAACAGAAAGACATGGCATATCAAGATCGTCTACGAACTGACTCAGGAGCAGTACAAAAAAGATTTGCCGAACGATGTATACGAAACTGACATCCCTGTCCCGTCGTTACCCAATAGGCACGACGGATACATCGAATTCCATTTCCTGCCCGACCGCAAGATCGAAGCCAAATGGGTCGACTATCCGACCGATCCGCGCAACATGAATACAACGAATAAGGCTTTGTCCACGACGAACTGAATGACAGGCACAACGACATGCTGAATTTCCTTCGCCGTCTCATTCGCCGCCCGCTCGCGATCGCCGCGCTGCTGCTCGGTGGTGCGTGGTGGCTGCATGCACAAACAGCGAGCTACGGGCCATACCATGTCATCGGTTACAACTATACCGACAGAAGCATCTACAGTTTCACGATCGACGGGTTTGGAGCAGGTGGTTCTACCGCCCACAAACCCGGGGGCGGTGGAAAATCCGTATGCTGCATGGACATACCACGCGGCAAAAAGATCTGGCACATCAAGATCGAGTACGAGTTGACTCAGGATCAGTACAAGAACAACTTACCGTCCGACGTGTACGAAACGAACATTCCGGTGCCGTCCTTGCCGAACAAATCCCAGGGATATATTGAATTCCACTTCCTCCCTGGTCGAAAAATCGAAGCACAGTGGGTCGATTATCCGACCGATCCGCACATCCCATTCGCCCGCCCGAACGCGGCAAACTAACGCAGCCGTCAGCTTGCCCGCATCAAGACCACGCCCAACACCGCGTCAGTTATACCCAAGAATCGCCACCGCCGCGACATCCGGCCGATCCATCGTACCGCCCACAAGCGACGTCATCGGCTCCTGCAGCACGGCCTGATACGACGTCACGTGCACTTCCTCCGGCGCGCCGGATTCGTCCCACATCGGCTCGTCGAATGCATCGAGGCCAGTGAAAAACTGAGCTTGCGTTTGCGTAAAAGTCATCTCCACTCCTTTTGATATGTCATTGATGTTCTAATTCGCCTGCTTCAACGCCGCCGCATGCACCGTCGGCACGGGCGCACCGTCATGCGCGGCCTCCGACCGCGCGAGCTGCGCGCGCGTGCGTCGCGTGATGTGAATCACCGCGAACACGACCGGCGCGATCAGCAGGCCTTCCGCCAGTTCGGGATCGACCGGCAGGTTCATCACGTGCAGCGCCTTGAACGCCGCGGTCGCAAGCGACAGCACGTAGTACGAAATGGCTGCCACCGACAGCCCTTCGACGGCGTGCTGCAGATGCAACTGATTGCGCGCGGTGCGCTCCATGCCGACCAGCAGCCGCGTCACGTCCTTTTCCTGCGCAAGATTCACGCGCGTGCGCAGCAGGTCGACCGCTCGCGCAATCCGCGCGGCGATCTGCTCATGACGCGCCCACACGCTGCGGCAAGTTTCCATCGCCGGCGCGAAGCGCCGCTCCATGAATTCCGCGATCGTCGGCATCCCTTCGATGCGCTCTTCGCGCAATTCTTGGATGCGGGCCAGCACGAGCTTTTCGTACGCACGCGACGCGCTGAAGCGGCCGCCGGACCCCGACAGCGCTTCGACCCGCACCGCCAGATGCGTGAGCTTCACGAGCAGGGCCGCGTCGTCGCCGTCGGCGCCGCTCGCGTCCATCCGCTGCATCAGTGCATGCAGCGCCGCGTGAATCTCGTCGAGTTCACGGCTCATCCGCCGCGCGACCGGCAACGCGAGCAGCGCCATCATCCGGTACGTCTCGATTTCATACAGACGCTGCAGCAGCCGCCCGCCCTGCTCTTCGCGGAAATCCTCGTCGACGACGAGAAAGCGCATGAAGCCGTCGTCGCGCACATGCCAGTCGCAGAACACCTTGCCGCCGCCGAGCACGTTGCTGCCGACGAGCGCGGGCCCGTCGATCCAGCGGCGCAGGTCGCCGCACACGAGCCGCGCGGCATCGCCCGACAGCAACTCCATGCGCACCGCGACGAAGCGGATGCCCGCGAGCCGCGCGAACCATGCGGCCGGGATCCCTTCGATCGCGAGATCGTCGAAATAGCCGGTGTCGCGACGCGGCGCGACGAACGTGAAGGTCGAGAATTCGGTGTGGCGCTCCCACTTCAGATGCCAGCCGCACGGCGACTGCACCGCGTAGTGGGTCGCGCCGTCTTGCGGCACGGCGATGCCGGTGTCGCGGCACAGCGCGTGCAGCAGCGTTTCGTGGATGTCGGGCTGGCCGTCGGTGTAGATCGCGTAATGCGTGAGCGACACGGCCTCGGCGAGCCGCAGGAATGGCCGGGCATGCAATTCGGCGGCCAGTGCGGCGCGCAACGGATGATCCATCATCGGTACACCACTCTTCCCTGTTCAACGCCGCACGCCGGCACGCCGGCTTGATTGCCACACCACATCGAACGATACGGCGGGCTCGATTCCACTATGGCAGACACATAGCGACAATAAAAACGCATAATGCTGATCGTTACGTTCAGTTTTCCTGATACCGATGAAGATGCTCGATCACGACGTGCTGGCCACCGTCGTCGCCGTCGCGGAAACCGGCAACATGACCCGCGCCGCCGAAGCGGTGAACCGCTCGCAGTCGGCTGTGAGCATGCAGATCAAGAGCCTCGAGGACGCGATCGGCCGGCCGCTGTTCATGCGCAAGCCGCGCAGCATCGTGCTGACGCGCGAAGGCGAGGTCTTGCTGGGATTCGCCAGACGAATGCTGGCGCTGCGCGACGAGGCGTGGGCGGCCGTAGTGCGGCCCGAAGTGACCGGTAAGGTGGTGATCGGAGTGCCGGACGACTATGCGTCGTCGCTGCTGCCGTCGGTGCTGAAGAAGTTCTCGGCCACCTATCCGAAGGTCGAGATCCAGGTGATCGGGCTGCCGAGCAGCGCACTCGCGCCGCTCTTGAAGGAAGGCACCGTCGATCTCGTATGCGGCACGCGCATCAAGGGGCTGTCCGGCGACTTCATCCGCCACGAGCCGATGGCGTGGGCCGCGATGACGAACGGGCCGCGCGTATGGGAAGAACGGCCGCTGCCGATCGCGGTGTTCATGCCGGGCAGCGTCGCGCGCGAGAACGCGATCCGCAGCCTCGAACGCGCGAAGCTGCCGTTCCGCACTTCCTATGAAAGCCCGAGCCTGCTCGGGTTGCTCAGCATGGTCGAGGCAGGCCTTGCGGTCGCGCCGCTCGCGCGCTGCGCGATTCCCGCGCAACTGTCGATGCTCGGCCGCTCGCACGGGTTGCCCGACCTGCCGCCGCTCGAACTGATCCTCGCGCGCAGCACGAAATCGAAGCGCCCGCCATGCGACTTTCTCGCGGATCAATTGATGGAAGACCTGCAGCGGCAAACCGGCCAGGCCGGCGATGCCTGAAGTATGAGCGGGCGGGCGCCGCCCGCGCCGTCACGAACCGCCGGGCTGCGGATGGCCGGCCGCGAGCAACGCGGCGTTGACGATGGCTGCGACCGTATCGACGAGCGCCTCGAGCGTGTCGCCGTGCACGTGCCGCGTGGCCGGCGGAACGCATTCGTTGCGGCGGCCGCCCCACTGCGACCCGGCCGTCACCGATAGCGTCGCGCCGAACCGGTTGCCGTGGCGTCGACCGAAGATGCCGACGCGCTGCTCGCCCATATACGCCTGCTCGGGCAGAAACAGCCGGATCTCGACCGCGACCTGCTCGGGATCGCCGGCGCGCGTGTTCGCATCGACGCCCGGCTCGAATACCTTCGCGACGCGAAACGTCACGTGCGAATCCCACGCGGCCAGCGGGCCGCCGGCCGCGTCGACACGTTCGATGTCGACCGACCATTGATGGCGATCCGGCAAGCGGATCGCCTGGCGCAGCAGCACGTCCGCCGCGCGAACCGTCACCAGCAACTGCCGGGCGAGCTGTCTGCCCGACGGCAGTGTCACCACGCGCACGCGACGGCTAGCGGGACGCGCGGTGTGTACTTCTTCCGTGAGGTACATGGATCCTCCTTGGCGAAGGCAGCGCCGCATTCGACGCGGCGCACAAACGTCCGCCGCGACCGGCCGACGAAGCCCGACGACCGATAAAACGGCGACGAATCGACTGCAAGCAATCGGTGTTCCCGGCCTGACGAACCCAGTTTAGAAGGCACCGCATCAATACCGTGCAAAAAAACGGGGTTGCGGTGCAAAAAACGGCATGCGGGCTGGCGCTGCCGGTGCCCGTCAACGCTGACAGGACCACCGCCCACGCTGCGCCGATACACTGTGTACCGCCTCGATGTTCTGCGTCCGCGATGCCGGACGTCGTTTGCATCCTGTGAATTCAGCCCCCTGATCCGATGGAGTCTCGCTTGAAACACCGGCACCTCACGCTGCTCGACGCACAACCCGACGCCGGCCCCGGTTCACGCGACGCGTTCCCCGCGGCGCAGGCGCTCGCCCTGCAGCCGCGATGAGTACCGGCCCGCGCAATGCGCGGATCGACATGCTGCGCGGCGTGTCGATCCTGCTCGTCCTGCTGCATCACTTCAACATTCCGTATTCGCTGCGCGACACGTCCATCGCGCACATGTTCGGCTGGGATGCCGTGCATGCGGTGGTCCGCAACGGCAACTACGGCGTGACGATGTTCTTCGTGATCTCCGGCTATCTGATCACGTCGAATGCACGCCGTCGCTGGGGCAGCCTCGGCGCGATAGACGTGCGCACGTTCTACATCTCGCGGATCGCGCGCATCGTCCCGTGCCTGCTCCTGCTGCTTGCGTTCGTCAACGCACTGGCGGCAGCCGGCGTGCCGATCTTCGCGAACCACGCGCCGCAGGGTGTCGCCGTGTCGTTCTGGCTCGTGAATCTCGCGTCGCTGACGTTCTGGATGAACGTGCTGATCGGCGCATACGGATGGGTCAACTATGCGCTCGGCGTGCTGTGGTCGCTGTCGGTGGAGGAGGTGTTCTACCTGTCGTTTCCGCTGCTGTGCATCGCGCTGCGCCGCGACGCGCGCCTGTTCGCGTTCTGGCTGGCGATTGCCGCGATCGGCCCCGTGTACCGCTTCACGCATGCGGACGACGAAGCCGGATTTCTGTATGCGTATTTCGCGTGCTTCGACGGCATCGCGATCGGCTGCTGCACCGCGTTGCTGGCCGGGCGCGCGGGCTGGCAGCGGCTCGCGGCCGCGCCGGTGCAATGGTTGACGGCGATCGTCATGACCGTGCTCTATCTCGCATGGCCGATTGCGCAAAGCCATGTGCTCGGCGTATCCGCGATGGCGCTCGGCACCGCCGTGCTGCTGATCGGCGCGCAGGCGCACGGCGAGCAAGCGCAGGCTCGCGTGCTCGCGCCGCTGCGCTGGAGCGGCCGGCTCAGCTACGAGCTGTACCTGTTCCACCTGATCGCGCTCGGCGCGCTGCGCACGGTGTGGCCGCCGTCCGCCATGCACGGCGACGACAAGCTCGGGTTGCTCGTCGCCTATCTGGTGTTGTCGGCTGCATTGAGCGCGGTCATCGCGCGCGGTTACGCGACGCCGCTCGACCGCTTCATTCGGCAGGCCGCGTCGCGACCTGCGGCACGCATGCCGGACGCTGCGACATGAGCCGCATCCGACAGCGCCTGCAGGGTCGATGAAAGGAAGCGCGGCATCACACCGGCATCACGCCACTTCTCCGATGGCGGCGCGGCGCATCGTCACGATGCGCGCGGGCGGAATATTTGCCCATACGATCCGACTGGCATCGGCAACAAATGCCGGATCGCCGAGCGGATGACGATCGGGCGAGCGCAGGTCGTAGGTGAACTGGATCATCACACCGTCGACCGCCAGCACGCGCTGGCACTGACTGATGATCGCCGTCACATCCTGGCGCGGCAGCGTACGCAGCGGCAGGCACGACACGATCGCGTCGACGCGCGCGTCGCTCGGCAGCAGCCGCTCGAGCTGCCGAGCGTCGCCCGACACGATCGAGATGCCGGGAAAGCGCCGCCGCAGGTGCTGCACGAACGCCGGCGACCGCTCCACCACGACGAGGCGCCGCGGCGCGACGCCGCGCTCGAGCAGCGCGGCGGTGATCGCGCCGGTGCCGCCGCCGAGCTCGACGACGAGCCCGTCGCCATCCGGCACCACATCGGCCATCTCGCGCGCCAGATGCCGCGAACTTGGGCACAACGCGCCCACCGCGGCCGGGCGGCCGACCCACTCGCGTACGAACAATGCCGAGACGCGCAACGCGTTCGGCCAGATCATCGGCCCACCTTGCGCGGTTGCGCGTTCAGCTTCGACGTGCCGATGAGCGTTGGAAACAGGGGTACGACGACACCGGGCATTTTCACGTGCATCCTCCTCGACAAACCGGTCCGCCGCGGCGAAGCGGCGATCAATCGATTCTAGGAAACGCAAACTTAAGGCGACGTGAAGATTGTGCCTGATTGCGCCATCGAGGCGGACATGCCGCCGCCGAACATCCGCTCAGCGGTCGACGCGCTGCTGAAGCTACGCGGTAGCTCGCCGACGTGCTGGCCGTGCGTGCTGCCCGCCGTCACCGCTCTCGAGAATGCGATGAACGACGCCGCGATCGCCCGCAATCGGTCATCGGGTCGGATCCGGCATCGGCCGGCCGCGCTGCGACTGTTCGTGCAGGCCGTGCGCGAATGGACGGGGAGCGACACATTGACCGATTGACGATGCGCGCCGCCCCGCCGCCTCACCGCAGGTTCGTCCGCGCCAGCTCGACGATCTCGTCGCCGCGACCGCTCAGGATCGCACGCAGCATGAACAGACTGAACCCCTTCGCATGCGCAATCTCGATCTTCGGCGGCATCGCGAGTTCGTACTTCGACGTGACGACGTCGACGACCGCCGGCCCGTCGTGCGCGAACGCGGTGCGCAGCGCGTGCTCGACGTTCTCCGAATGCTCGACGCGCACGCTGAAGATCCCCGCGCCCTTCGCGATCGCCGCGAAGTCGGTCGGGCTCAGGTCGACGTTCGTGTCGAGATAGCCGGCCGCCTTCAGTTCCATCGACACGAAGCCGAGCAGGCTGTTGTTGTAGACGACGATCTTGATCGGCAGGTTGAGTTGCCGCGCGCTCAGCAGATCGCCGAGCAGCATCGACAGCCCGCCGTCGCCCGACAGCGACACGACCTGCCGCCCCGGATGCGCGCCCTGCGCGCCGAGCGCCTGCGGCATCGCGTTGGCCATCGAGCCGTGATTGAACGAGCCGTGCAGCTGGCGCTTGCCGTTCATCGTCAGATAGCGCGCGGCCCACAATGTGGGCGTGCCGACGTCGGCCGTGAAAATCGCGTCGTCGGCCGCGACTTCGTCGACGATCTTCGTCAGGTATTGCGGATGGATCGCGCGGCCCGGCGGCTCGGCCACCGCGAGATCGTCGAGCCCCTTGCGCGCGGCCGCGTAGTGCTTCAGCGCGTTCTCGAGGAAGCGCCGCTGCGTCTTGCGCGTGAGGCGCGGCAGGAGTGCCGCGATCGTTTCCTTCACGGTGCCGACAAGCCCGAGCGCGAGCGGCGCGCGATGGCCGAGCTGCGAGCCCTTCCAGTCGATCTGCACGACCTTTGCGTGCGCCGGATAGAACGGGCGATACGGGAAATCCGTGCCGAGCATCAGCAACGTGTCGCACGCCTCCATCGCGTGATAGCCGGAGCTGAAGCCGATCAGCCCCGTCATCCCGACGTCGAACGGATTGTCCCATTCGACGAACTGCTTGCCGCGCAGCGCATGCACGACCGGCGCGCCGAGCGTGTCGGCGAGCGCGACCACTTCGTCGTGCGCGCCCTGCGTGCCGCTGCCGCACAGCAGCGTGACCGCGTCCGATGCATTGAGCAGCGCCGCGAGCCGGTCGAGATCGGCGTCAGCCGGCAGGATCGACGGCGGCGCCGATTCGCTCCACGTGGGCGCTTCTTCCGGGCCGTCGCCGAGCGCGATATCGCCCGGCAGCACGATCACCGCGACGCCGCGTTCCTCGATCGCCGTGCGCATCGCGCGGGCGAGCACGCGCGGGAACTGCGACGCGTTGGTCACGAGTTCCGCGAAATGGCTGCATTCGCGGAACAGTTCCTGCGGATGGGTTTCCTGGAAGTAGCCGAGACCGATCTCGGTCGACGGAATATGCGCGGCGATCGCGAGCACCGGCTGGTGATTGCGGTGGCAGTCGTACAAGCCGTTGATCAGGTGCAGGTTGCCGGGGCCGCAGCTGCCCGCGCACACCGCGAGCCGGCCGGTCGATGCCGCATCCGCGCCGGCCGCGAACGCGGCGCTTTCCTCGTGACGCGTATGCATCCAGCGGATCGAGCCCATCTGGCTCAGGCTGAACGACAGCCCGTTCAGACTGTCGCCCGTCACGCCCCAGATGCGCTCGACGCCCGCTGCCGCCAGCGTCTTCGCCAGGTATTCCGCCATCGTCTGTCTTGCCATCATGCCCTCGCTCGTTGTTCGGTCGTTACACGATTGATCCGGCTACGGCAGCCGCCATCGCCGCTGACGGAACGAGCATACGCGATCGTTCGAAGCAACGTCGTGATGACGCAATCGTGCCCGGAAGCGCTGCCGTTCGGCCGTTTTGGGCGATGTCGGGCAGGTGCCATCGTGTCGTCGCCAGCCGCGCTGGCAGGTCGATCCGCGCCCGGCCCCGGCCGAACGCCGGCTCGTCGGGACGGCGAGCGCGAGTCGCGCCGTCGGAGCTACAACGGCAGCGCATGCGTCGACAGGATCTCCTTGAGCACCATGAACGAGCGCACCTGCCGCACGCCGGGCAGGTACAGCAGCTGTTCGGCGTGCAACCGATTGAAGCTCTCGTTATCGCGCGTGCGCACCAACATGAAATAGTCGAATTCGCCGGTCACCACGTGGCATTCGACGCACCCCGACACTTTCTGCGCGGCCTTCTCGAATGCGGCGAAGGCTTCCGGCGTCGAACGATCGAGCACGAAGCCGATCACCACCAGCATCCCGGCACCGAGCGGCTTCGGATCGAGCAGCGCGACGATGCCGCGGATCAGCCCCATTTCCTTCAGCCGCTCGACACGCCGCAGGCACGCCGGGGCGCTCAGCTTCACCTTCGCGGCGAGGCTCACGTTCGAGATCGACGCGTCCTGCTGCAACTGCCTGAGGATCGCGCGGTCGATGCGATCGAGCGCCGGCGCGGCATCGGCCGGCGATGCACTGCCTCGATCTAATTTCATTGCGCCATTCTCCCGCTCAACGAATCAAAATTGTCTAAGACGTTTCCGTATCGTCGATAACGTAGGCTACGGCCATTTATTTCGCAAGCTCATTTCTTGCTCTTCTGCCTATCATTTTTCTCGTCGGAACACGGCCTGCCGGCCGCGCCCGAACGATCCGATTTCCCGCCCCGTCCACTGCCTTCCGGAGCCCGCCGATGAACCTGCAACGTTTCTCCCGTTATCCGCTCACGTTCGGCCCGACGCCGATCCAGCCGCTCAAGCGCCTGAGCCAGCACCTCGGCGGCAAGGTCGAGCTGTATGCGAAGCGCGAGGACTGCAACAGCGGCCTCGCGTTCGGCGGCAACAAGACACGCAAGCTCGAATACCTCGTCCCGGATGCGCTCGCACAGGGCGCGGATACGCTCGTGTCGATCGGCGGCGTGCAGTCGAACCAGACGCGCCAGGTCGCGGCCGTCGCCGCGCATCTCGGGATGAAGTGCGTGCTCGTGCAGGAACACTGGGTGAACTACGAAGACCCCGTGTACGACCGCGTCGGCAACATCCAGCTGTCGCGCATGATGGGCGCCGACGTGCGGCTCGTTGCCGACGGCTTCGACATCGGCATTCGCCGCAGCTGGGAAGAAGCGATGGAGAGCGTGCGGCAGGCGGGCGGCAAGCCGTATCCGATTCCGGCCGGGTGTTCCGAGCATCCGCTCGGCGGTCTCGGCTTCGTCGGCTTCGCGGAAGAAGTGCGCGAGCAGGAAGCACAGCTCGGGTTCAAGTTCGACTATGTCGTGGTCTGCTCGGTGACGGGCAGCACTCAGGCGGGGATGGTCGTCGGCTTCGCGGCCGACGGACGCGCGGATCGCGTGATCGGCATCGACGCGTCGGCGACGCCCGAGCGCACGCACGAACAGATCACGCGCATTGCGCGGCATACGGCCGAACTGGTCGATCTCGGCCGGCCGATCACCGAGGCGGACGTCGTGCTCGACACGCGCTATGCCGGCCCGGAATACGGATTGCCGAACGATGGCACGCTGGAGGCGATTCGCTTGTGTGCACGGCTCGAGGGGATGCTGACCGATCCCGTCTACGAAGGGAAATCGATGCACGGGATGATCGACAAGGTGCGTCGCGGGGAATTCGAGCCGGGGTCGAAGGTGCTGTATGCGCATCTCGGCGGGGTGCCGGCGCTGAGCGCGTACGCGGAGATCTTCCGCAACGGGTGATGTGAAGGGGACGTCGGGCTGGGGCGCGCGCTCGCTGGCGCCAGCCGGGATGCAAAAACGTGGCCGCACGTGTCGGCATCGGGCCGCATCCTGACGGTCGCCTGTGCGGCGGCCTACGTCTACTGGGCATGGATCGAAGGCCATGCTCGCCGGCTGACCTGACCTGACCTGACCTGACCTGACCGGGCCGGGTCGGTGTCGGTGTCGGTGTCGGTGTCGGTGTCGGTGTCGGTGTCGGTGTCGGGGTCGGGGTCGGGGTCGGTGTCGGCATCTGCATCGGCCACGAGCGTGCCGGCATTTCCCGCCGCCGCGTCGGCAAGCGCCGCGCCAGGCAAACGCAGCGCCATTCGGCTCAGACGCCGGCCAATCTCGACAGCGCGGCCTCCATCGCCACGCGTATCTCCGGCCATTCCAGCTTCAGCGCATCGAGACCGCCCGCGGCCAGCACCCGCTCGCCTTTCGCGCACGCATCGCTCGAGCCCACGTCGCCGGCCAGCGCGAAACCGCCTCGCATCGAATGCAGTTCGCCGCTGACGCACGCGATGTCCCCGCGCAGCAACGCGGCATCGATCTTCGCCAGCGAGTGCAGCGTCGAGGCATGCAATTTTTCGCGTATCTCGTCCGTCATGGGCGGCACCGGCCGGTCGGCACGATCGATCGGATGCGACGCCGCCGCGCCGCGTCCTCCGTGGCGCCGCAACACCGCGTCGAGCGCATCGATCGACAGCGGCTTGAGCACGACCTCCGCGACGCCCGTCTGCTCGCAGCGCCGCCGATCCTCCTCGGTCGCATGCGCGGTCATCGCGATCACCGGCACCTTCGCGCCCTGCTCGCGCAGGAAGTTCGCCAGCGCGAAGCCGTCGAGTTCCGGCATGCCGAGATCGGTCAGCACCACGTCGAACGGATGCGCGAAGAACGCGCGCATCGCTTCGACACCGTTCGCGACGAGCATGGCGTCGCAATGCAGCGCATCGAGC
Organism: Burkholderia ambifaria AMMD; assembly: GCF_000203915.1. Taxonomy (NCBI): domain Bacteria; kingdom Pseudomonadati; phylum Pseudomonadota; class Betaproteobacteria; order Burkholderiales; family Burkholderiaceae; genus Burkholderia; species Burkholderia ambifaria. Next base: position 2,186,043 of record NC_008391.1, on the reverse strand, counting down.
TGATCACGCAGCAGCGCGCGGCTCGCCGGATGATCCTCGGCAACGAGCACGCGCAGCGGAGTCTCGTCGTCCGCATATGCCGGCAACGACGACGCGGTGGATTTCGTCTCGTCGAACGCGACGCGCCATCCGGACGGGGCGGCGGACAGCGGCAGCGACACGATGAACGTCGCGCCCTGGCCCGGCCGGCTTTCGACCGCCAGGTCGCCATGCATGAGCCGCGCGAGGCGCCGGCACAACGGCAGTCCGAGCCCCGTGCCGCCGAAGCGCCGGTAGATCGACGCATCGGTCTGGACATACACGTCGAACAACGTCGGCAGGCTCTCCGGCGCGATGCCGATACCGGTGTCGCGCACCACCACCTCGACGCCGCGCGCTTGGCCGACGGTGCCCGTCGGTCGCGCCTCGATCGTCACGCTGCCGCGCTCGGTGAACTTGATTGCGTTGCTGACGAGATTCGACACGATCTGACGCAGGCGAGTCGGGTCGCCGACATAGCCATCGGCCAGTTGCGGGTCGATCCTGCATTCGAGCGCGAGGTGCCGGGCCGCGGCCAGCGGATGGAAGATCGCCGCGACGTCGCGCACAACCGCACGCAAATCGAACGGCACGGCTTCCAGCACCATCTGATTGGATTCGACCTTCGACAGATCGAGCACGTCGTTGATCACGCGCAGCAACGCATCCGACGACGACATCACCGTCTGCAGGCGTCGCCGCTCCTCGGCCGGCAACGGCGCGCGTTCCATCAATTCCAGATTGCCGACGATCGCGTTCAGCGGCGTGCGGATCTCGTGGCTCATCGTCGCGAGGAACGTCGACTTCGCCTTGTTCGCATCGTCCGCCGCCTCCCGGGCCTCGCGCAGCTTGTCTTCCATCTGCTTGCGCGCGGTGATGTCGGTCAGCGTGCAGAGCAACACGTCGACGCCGCGATAGCGCGTACGGACGATATGCGCGGCGAGATAGGTCGTCCCGCCGCCGGCGAGGTCGACCGACAATTCGTGCGTGACGACGCGCGGCGCCCGGCCGCCCGCGATACTGCGGTGATACGCCTGCCAGATGCGCTTGCCGAGCGACGCTGCCGCATCGGTGTCGCCGTAGGCCTGCGCGGCCTCGTTGCGCACCATGGTGTCGCCGTTGGCGAGCGACAGCAGCATGAGCCCGGCCGGCGCCGTGCGAATCAACGTGCGGTTCAGCGCCTCGCTTTCGATCAGCCGGATTGCACGACGGTTCGCCGGGCGCAACGCGCGTCGGTCGAACATGACGATCGCGAACCACACCGTTCCGATCGCCAGCAGCGCGAGACCGATTGCGACCCCCAGGCGGCCGGCCATGTCATCGAACAGGCTGCGCCACGAGAAGGTCGCGGTCAACACCTCGCGGAACCCCGGCATCCGGTTGCCGATGACGATATTCATGCCGACGCGATGGGCAGCCGCCCGTTCCCTGCCCGCCTTGTGCGCATAGTCGAGCGCACGGGCCGTCAGCGCAGGGTCGATCTCGCGGCCGGTCAGAACCTGCCCGGCCGGGCTGACCAGCGCGTAATCCTTGCCGGCGGACGAAGAACGCAGAAAATCGTCGATCTCCGGCCGGCTGACCGCGACGAACCATGCGACCGGCTTGCCCTGCGGATCGCGCACCGCCTGTGCGAACCGCAGCGTCGAGCGTCCGGTCAGCGGGTCGTCGCGCCGATCGAGCAGAACCTCCCGGCTATCCGATGCCGACGCCATCGACACGAAGTCGGGCGGCGGTTGCAATTGCCGAATCAATGCCTTGATGTCGAAGCCGGCCGGCAGCGCCAGCACCTGCTTGACCAGCGGGTACCCCGTCACAATGACAAAATTGCCGTCCGGATCGATGATGTACGCGCCCATTCCCGGATCGCCGGCCTGTTGCGGCGGCATGTTGCCCGTGACCTCGCCCTGCGCGAGCAACTTGAGAAGCAACGGCGCGTAGGCCTTCTCCGGTTGCGATGACGAAGCGAGCGCGAAAGCCGCAAATGCCACACGCCCCGCGTGGCCGACGGCAACCATCCTGCCGTGATCGTCGACAAACCGCCCGAGCGTATCGGGCGACACGCTCGCGCCATGCTTGGCGATCAGCTCGAGGTTTTCGACGTAGCGATTCTGGAGGGCCCTGACCACCTCCATCTCCGCCAGCAGTTCCGCCTTGCGTATCAGGAACCCCGATCGGTACTGCGCAAGCGATTCCTGCAGGTCGAGTCGCGCGACAAGTGCCGTGCACACCAGCACGAACATCGTGATCGCCGCGCCGCTTGCGTACAGCAGCCATTGCTGCTGCCGGCGCACGCGCCCCGGCTCGAACGGCTTGCGTCCCGCGGTGGCGGTGGCGTTCGCAATCAGCGCTTTCAGTTTGGTGGGCATACGGATCGTCGAAGTCGACTCGGCGCCGGCACGGCGTCATGCGCCGCCCGGGTCACGCGGTACCGCCCGCCGGTTACCCGTCTACGCATCGGTCCCGGGCATTTCGGGCAGTTGGCCCTCGCTCGCATAGCGGATCAGGTCCGCGTCGCGGACGATGCCGAGCTTCTTCATCGCGCTCGACTTCTGCGAGCTGATCGTCTGCTTGCTCCGGTGAAGCTGGACGGCGATCTCGCCAACCGTCAGACCGGCGCCGTAAAGTCGCACGACCTCGATTTCGCGGGCCGTCAGCGTGCGCGTGCCCGGCGACGTCTCGGTGCCTTCCAGCAATTGCTTGACGAACGGCGACAGATAATTCGCACCGACATAAGCCGCGTGAACCGCGCCGACCAGATGCGAAATCGCGTCGGACTTGCTGAGGATGCACCCGACGCCCTGCCGCTGAATCGCATGCAGCACGCTCGGATTGTCGATCATCGTGATCGTCACGAGATGAAGCGCGGGATAGCGACGCTGCAAAAACGACAACAACGCAAGACCGTCGCCATACTTGCCGCCCGGCATCACATAATCGACGACGAGCACGTCGCTCTGCTGCACGTCGAGCATCGCCACCAGGTCGGTCGAATTCGACACGGTGCCGAGCAGCTTGATCGTGCTGCTGCCCGCGAGTGCCTGCGACATCCCGAGTGCGGACGAAGGATGATCGTCCGCTACCATCACTCGCACAAAAAATTCATCCATCTATATTCTTCTCCCGATACACGCGGCCCGACGTGCGATGTTGTGCGACGCCTCGGTCGCGACACGGTCACGTTGCGATGCTCAACGAACCGGGCGGTGCGCAGCGTAATTTTAAGATAATAGACGGGTTCCGCGTCGCCGCGAGAAATCGACGTGCGGCTGCTTGCACCGGACCGCGCCCGCCAGGCTCCGACGCACCCGCCGACGCGCCGTCCACCCGGCCCGGACACGGCATCGCAACGGCGGCGGCACGTTCGCCGATTCGCCGCCCACGCACATCCGATCGACGGCCTTCCCCATACCGTCGATCCATCCCGTCCCGCGAAGCGGCCTCGGCCGCTGTCTAACGTTTGGCCACGGACTTGTCCGGTTCGCCCGACCCGTCATCCGCGGCATGCTGCCACTCGGTGATGGCCCGCCGCTTCTGCGACGGCGACATCATCATGAATTCATTCAGCTTCGTGAGGAAATCCCGTCTGGATTTCTCCGGCAGCGTCGCGAACCCAAGCAGCAGCCCGAACACCTTTCCCATATAGCGCACGGCCTTACCCTTCCTTCTTCAGTCGAAATCACGCGGCATCTGTACGATGCGGCGTGTCTGCCTTCCCCGTTTTGAACGCAGGCGATCTATGCCGCCATGGCGTCGCTTTTTTATCTTCCCGGCCAGTGCGCCACCACTGCCGCCATGGCGCTCGACGCCGGCCGTTCGTCCGCCGCGGCGGCGGAAAACGCGATCCCGCGCTGTCGCGCGACGCGCGCGAGCGCGCGCCGCAGGTCGGCCAACGTCACCGGTTTCGTCAACACGCACTCGACGTTCGATGCGGCGTAACGCTGCGCGTCGTCGGGCGCCAGATGCGATGCGACGACGATCATGTCGCACGGCAGCGCGCGCGCATGGACGGCTTCCGCCAGTTCGCCGGCCGACATGTCGGGCAGGTCGGCGCCGAGCAGCAGCACGTCCCATGCGCCGTTCGCGAGCGTATCGAGCGCAGCCCCCCCGGACGACACGCACCGCACCGTGCAGCCGAGCACGTCGAGCTGCTCGCGAAAGATCGACCCGTTGACCGACGCATCGTCGGCGACCAGCACACGTGGCACACGCGCGCCGGAAGCCGTCTCGGGTTGCCCATCACCGGCTTTGCCGGCAGGCGCGGGCCGCTGCTCGGCAGTCGCGACGCGCGCCTGCTCGATCGCCGTGCGCAGCCCGCTCAGCGAATAGCTCGACACGCGGATCGTGCGACCCGCGACGTCCGGCTGCAGCGGACCGTCCGGCGTGGCGAGCACGACCGGCGTGCCGCCGCCGAGACTGTCGAGCTCCTCCCGCCGCCACTGGTCCGAATCGCCGAAGAGAACGATCGCGTGAGCACGCACGAGGCACCCGGCGGCTATCCCGATCGGACTTGGATGCATCGCGACATCGAACCCCCATGCACGCAGATGCGGAAAGGCGAACGCGCGCCACGCGTCCTCCGGCGACACGACGATCAACGTCCGCCTGTCGCCGGCAACGACCGGCGATTTCGGCACGATGCCCATGCGCAGCGGCAGGCGGACGGTGAACAGGCTGCCGACGCCCGGCGCGCTGTGGACTGAGATCGTGCCGCCCATCGCCGCGACGAGCCGATCGCACAGCGCGAGCCCGAGCCCCGTGCCGCCGTAGCGCCGCGTGATCGACGCGTCGACCTGCGAGAACGGCTTGAACAGCCTCGCATGTTGCGCGGGATCGATTCCGATGCCCGTATCCTCGATGCCGATCGCGAGCTCGGGCCTCCCGCGCACGTCGTGACCCACCGCCACGCGCGCGACGATGCGCCCTTCGCTGGTGAACTTGATCGCGTTGCCCAGCAGGTTGCCGACCACCTGCGCGAGCCGCGTCGGATCACCACGCATACGCTGCGCCGCGCTCGCATCGATATCGGCGAACAGCGGCAACCCTTTCGCCCTTGCGACGGGCGCGAACGCCGCCAGTTCGCGCTCGATCACCGCGATCACATCGAACTCGATCGACTCGACCGTCATCGCGCCGGCCTCGATCTTCGAGAAATCGAGGATGTCGCTGACGATCGCGAGCAGGCCCTCGGCCGATGCGCGCAGCGTCTGCACGCGACTCTGCTGGGACGCGTCGAGCGCCGTGCGCTCGAGCAGCTCGAGGTTGCCGAGGATCACGTTGAGCGGCGTGCGGATCTCATGGCTCGTCGCGGCGAGAAACGACGACTTGGCCGCATTCGCCGAATCGGCCGCGCGCACGGCTTCCTCGAGCTGATGCACGAGCCGGCGCTGCGCGGTCGTATCGGCGAAAATCGCGATCAGCACGTCCTCGCCCTGATAACGCGCGCTGTGCGCGATGACCTCCAGGTGCAGCGGCGCGTCGCCGTGCGCATCGAGCACGAGCTCGGTCATCATCGTGCGGCCCGAGCCGCCGTTCGCGACGAACGCGTCGTATTGCGCCAGCGCCTGCGCGGCCAACGCGTGGTGATCGCCGCCGTGCGGAACGAGCATCTGCGCCAGCACGTCGCTCGCGAGCATCACGCGGCGGTCGGACAGCGACACGAGGCCGATGCCGACCGGCGCCATCGCGATCACGCTGCGGCACAGCGCCTCGCTCTCGAACACGCGGGCCGAACGCGCGTAGACCGGCACGAGCACGCGCCGGTGGAATCGCACGAGCAGCAGCCACATCACGACGATCGCGACGAGCGTCGACGCCGCGAGCGCGCCGGCCTGCACGCCGATGCCGGCCGCCACGTCGGCCCACGACAGTACATAGGCGATCGTCCAGCCGGTGGCCGCGAGCCGCGAGCGGAACACGATCGCGCCGTCGCGAAAGAGCGGCTCGTCGGCTGCCCGGTCGGCATGCGCGACATCGAGGTTCAGCAAGCGCTCGGTCAGCGCGTTGGTCCGCTCGACGCCGGGGTCGATCGCGATCAGCCGGTTGTCCGCCGACGCGATGAAGAACACGCCGGCCGGCCCGCGCCCGGGCAGCCATGACAGCAGGTATTCCGGTGCGTATTCGGTGACGAGCACCGCGAATGGCTGGCCGTCCGCGCGCGCTTCGGCGGCGATCCGGATACGCGCCTGCCCCGTCACGGGATTGATGTAGGGCGGCAGCCAGCGAACGTGGGGGCGACCGTCGGTTGGCGCCGGGCCGTCGAAATCGACGTGCAGCGCCGCGAGGACGCGCGCGCGCACGTCGGGCGTCGCGAGCGCGGGATTGTCACGCGACAGATGCGGCACGAAGCCGAACATGCCCGTGCGCGTGCTGTAGTGGTAGCCCTCGAGCGTGCGCCCGCGATTGAGTGAACTCGCCGCGCCGATGCGCGACAGCAGGAACGACAACGCGAGATAGCGCGCCACTTCGTCGCGCTGCCCGGTTTGCCCCGGCACGCCGACCACAAGCGACGGATACGGCTTGATCGCCAACTGCTGGCCGTTGGCGAAAAACGCGTTCACGACGTCGGGAGGCGCGGCGCCGAGCTCGTGCCAGATCAGCTGCGTGTTGGCGACGCCGTTGCGGAACGACGTCTCGGCCACCTGCACCTCGTCGACGGCCTCTTCCACGCCGTTCAGGAAATTGCGCCGCTCACCGTCCAGATAGCCGTAAACGATCGACGTGATCCCGAGCCCGCAGGCGATCAGGATCAGGATCGTGACGACGATGCCGCCACCGAACATCGAAATGCTCTGATAGCGGCGAATGGACTGAAGCGTGCTGTATGGCATGACTGGGCGTGACGGCGCCCGGGATGCGGCGAATTCCCTGCCGGGCTGGGCGTCACGATGGATGCATTGGGGATAGTGACATCCCGATCATGCCAAACGACACAGCTAAAATCAGTTGTGTATTATCCTTTTAGTACATGTCCTATTTGTTTCAAATATTGTTTTGAACTCGAACGAATCTTCGCGGCGCAATCGCCCATAACGTCCTGTCCCTTCGGACAAGTCGCGACATCGCTCCCCGTCCGCGCGCGAATGCAATGCCGACGGCAGGAGATGCAATTCATGGACGATGCGGCGCACGCGACGTACCCGATTCGGCCCTCGCGGAACGCCCGGCAAGCAGCGGCCCGCGCGATGCGCGCCAGGCCGGCAGCGCCCGCTCAGTTCTGCGTGAACGGATTCAGCGTCGTGCACAGGAAACCCGTGCAGTTCGCCGGCTTGAAATAGAAAGGCGCCTGCTGCATCGCCGCCGTCGACGGCAGGGTGAACGCCAGTTCGCCGAGATACGCATTGCCCTGCGCGCCGAAATCGTTCGCCTGCTGCACGAAGGTAGCGCCCGTCGACTGAGTTGCGGCCGACTGGTAGGTGAAGGTCGGCGACTGCGTCTGGTCCTTCACGTAGATCCACGCCATCGTGCTGCCGAACACTTGCCCGCCCTTCGCGCGATAGCCCTTCGCGCCTTCGCTGTTGGCCTGCGCGATGAAGTCGTTGATGTTTGCGGCCGGGGGCAGCGCATCGTACGTATAAGTCGCGTTCGATGCGTTGTTCTTCATGTACACGTTCGCCTGCACCGATCCGACGACCATCGCGCTGAGGAACCAGTAGCCCGACTGGCCCTGCGCATTCGCCTGCGTGAGGAACGCGTTCGGATCGCCCGGGAGGCCCGTCGTCGTGTACGTGTAGGTCGCCGACGACCCGCCGTCCTTGCGATAGACATCACCGTAACCGTACGGCCCTTCGTAGCGGTAGCCGTTCGCACCCTGGCCGTTGGCCTGGCTGAGGAAGCCTGCCCAGTCGGCCGGCGGCGATTGCAGCTGATACGTGTAGGTCTGCGCCGTGCCGTCGTTCACGAAGATCGAGCGCGTGCCGCCGCTGGTCGCGTCGTAGTAATAGTCGCCGAGATAGCGATAGCCCTTCGCACCTTCGCTGTTGAGGAGCGTCAGGAAGCTCGGGCCGTCGGCCGCGGGCGGCTGCGCGTCGTAGCGCCACGTCAGCGTGCTGCCGCCCGATCCACCCGATCCGCCCGTCCCGCCGCCGCCCGTGCCGCCCGCGCCACCGCTGCCGCCGTTGTTGCTCGCCCCCGATCCGCCGGCGGACACGGCGGACGCGGAATTGTCGTCGCCGCCGCAAGCGGTCAGCGCCAGACAGGTCAGTGCAATCAATGCGGCGGCTTTCATCGGGATCACCTCGAAGCGGACAGGACAACGGAGCGGGATGCGCGGACAGCGCCGCGCGCACGGGCAGGTCAGATCAGGTATCGCAAACCGGCCGGCGGAACGCAGCGCCGGCCCGGAACCTCAATTGACCTGCAACTGGCCGCCGCGGCCGAGCCCGCCCTTGACGTCCTGCGCCTTGTAGCTGCGCAGTGCGACGACCATCTTGTTGTACGCGTCGATGAACGCGACGACGGTCGCCTTGCCTTCCGGCGTCGCCGAGAAGCCCGACAGCGCGCCGCCCACGCCACCGCCGAAGCCGCCCAGCGCCGCGCCGTAGTTGGTCGCCGTCGAGCTGCCTTCCGACGCCGCGATCTGCACGGCCGAACGCACGTCGAACAGCGTCAGCGTCACGACCGATGCCTTCGTCTGCAGATGGCCGGCCACCGCCGCGACCGCGCTGTTGCCGATCAGCCCGCCGATCATGCTGCCGATGCCGCCGACCGCCGAATCGTTGATGACGATCTGCGGTTCCATGTAGTAGTCGGCGGCGACGCGCTGGCCCTTCTGCTGCTTCGAGCCCGCACGATATTCGCCCGAGTTGCGCTGCAACTGCGTGATGCGCGACAGGCGCGCGTCGCTCTTCTGGTTGCCGATCGACGTGATCACGAAGCAGTTCGACTGCTGCACGGCCAGGCGCAGCAGCGGGTCGATGGTCGTCATCTTGGTCGCGCTGCCGAACGGGCCCCACCAGTCGGCGTTGCGGCCGTCGTCGACGGCGATCGTGCCGAGCGGCGACGTGCAGCGCTGCAGCGTCGTATCGGCGCCGGCGCTCGCGCCGCCCGCTGCGGCGCCGGACACGCCCGCGTTCTGGCCGCCGGGCGTCACCACGCCGCCGCAGCCGGCGACCGACGCGCAAAGCGCTGCAACCAGCGCACCTTGAGTGAGACGTTGGGAAAGGTTGGTCTTCATGTCGTTATCGATCGATAGAGTCGTTGTTCGGCTTATATGTTCGTGCGAACTTCGATAAGCCCCCCGGCGTGGCTGCGCGATGGTGGTCTCCCCGTTGCAGCTCCCCGTTGCTTTCGGTCCGGTCAGTAGTACCAGTACGTCTGATTCCAGACGCCGTAGTACGGATAGCCCGAGTACCAGTAGCCGTAATAGACGTCACGCCATTGCGTACGCCATTTCCAGTCTTCCTCGTCTTCCTTCTTGGCCTTGCGGGCGAGCTCGAGCAGCTTTTTCGATTCCTTGTCGCCGCGGCTCGCCGCGATCGACAGCCACTTGTCCGCTTCGCGCGGATCGGAGCCCATCTCCTCGAGGCCGAACAGGTAGAAACTGCCGAGTGCCTTCTGCGCGTTCAGGTCGCCGCGCTCGGCGGCGTCGCGCATCCACTTCAGTGCCTGATAGCTGTCCTGGCGCACGCCGTCGCCGCGGAAATAACGCAGGCCGAGGTCGTAGGCGGCCTTGGGCTGCGCCTTCGCGGCCTGCTTCAGCGCGACGATGCGCGGATCTTCGCGGTCGTCCGCATCGTCCCTTTTTTGATAGGACACCTGATCTTTAGGGCGATCGGAACAACCTGTGTCATCGCAGATCCGCACCGTGTTGCGTGTAACGGACGGATCCTGCGCGCACGCGGCCAACAGCAACAGCAGCCCCGGTGCCAGCAAACGGCGATACATGTGTGCGTTCCCCACGTTTTATCTGCGCCGCACTGCTTCGCGCTATCCCACCCCCGCGAGCGCGCACCCGGTTTGCGTGCGGCGAGGCGAATACAATTCGCCAACGCCGACACGCAGTCCAAGGCTCTCTCAGGCTCTCTCTTTGAATCGTTCAGTCACGCTCTGGCTGCCGCTTTTCGCCAGATGACCGTGTTCGATACCGGCCTCCAAACCTGACGCGACAAACAATAGTGACGTGGTGAGCAATAATAATGGAGAAATATGGCATGTCAAGGTCAATCGCGATTTCAAAGTTTGCGTATCGCGTCACTTTTGAATATGCTCTTCGTCGCTAAAACCCAGGAGACCCTTTCGAGATGTCCACTAGCGAGCAGGCCAACGTCGATCTCATCACCGCCACCAAGGTGCGCGACCTGCTGACGCGCAACGGCATTCCGCCGCGCAGTCACAACACGACGATCGCGAACGTGCTGGGCCTCAGTTTCTCGGTCGTCACGCGCAAGATGAAAGGCTTGATCCCGTGGAACCTGTCGCAGTTGCAGGACATCGCGACCCACTTCGGCGTGCCGCCCGCGATCCTGCTCGACGACAAGGGCACGCAGCCGGCCGCCGCCGAGATGATCGACGCGACGCTCGTGATCGAGTCGCGCCGCTTTCGCTGCCGCGCGGCGATCTCGGCGAAGGCCAGCAGCCAGATCGAAACGGATTTCGTCGCGTTGCAGTGGCAGGGCGAATGGATCGTCACCGAACGCGAGCACGCGCGCGAAGGCCGCACCTATCCGGTCGACGTCATCGAGCTGCGCTCGAGCCAGCCGACCGCCTATGCCGCGCGGATCGCGGTGGTCGACGATTCGCAGGACGTCGCCGAAACCGTGTGCGAATACTTCATCGAAAAAGGCGTGAACGCGGTGCCTTACTTCGACGGCGCGTCGTTCCGCAAGGCGCTGGAAGTCGAGGACTTCGACGGCTACATCCTCGACTGGATGCTCGGCGACCAGACGGCCGCCGAACTCGTGCGCGGCATCCGCTCGAGCGAGAACGGCGGCGCGCCGATCTTCCTGCTGACCGGCAAGATCTCCACCGGCGAGGCGAGCGAGGACGAGATCGCGCACATCGTGTCGCACTACAACGCGCGGTGCGAGGAAAAGCCGGTGCGCCTGCCGATCCTGTTCGCCGAAGTCGCACGCGAACTGAAGATCACGCTGCCGGCCGCCGCGAACGCCGCGGGCGCCGCCGCCGTCGCGAGCTGAAACCACAACGAACACCCACCATCACACGAACTCGAACCTGAACACGACCGAGGGGAAACACATGCGAATCTCGACGATCTGGATCAAGAGCCTGGTCGCGGCCGGCCTGCTCGGCATGGCCGCCGCGAGCTGGGCCGCGTCGTTCACGTTCACCGTCGACGGCAAGATCGGCCGCAGCAACCAGCCCGGCAACACGACGTTCGTCTTTTCCGAGCAGGCGCTGATGGCGCTGCCGCAGTACACGATCGTCACGTCGACGAGCTGGACGCCGAAGGCGACCTTCACCGGCCCGCGCCTGTCCGACGTGCTGAAGACCGTCGACGCGCACGGCACGCAGATCGAGTTCCGCTGCATCGACGAGTACACGTTCACGATCCCCGTGTCGGACGCGGACAAGTACGGCGTGATCCTCGCGCGCACGATGAACGGCAAGGTGCTCGGCAACGACAACTACGGGCCGCTGTGGATCATGTATCCGCGCGACCAGTATCCGGACGAGCTGAAGACGCCGCTCGGCGAAGCCAAGTTCGCGTGGCAGATCATCGGCCTGACCGTGAAGTAAGCGGGCGACATGAAGCGCGGGCGGTGGAAGAACAGAAAGATCATCCTGGTCCTGGGGTCGCTGTGGATCCTGGGCTTCGCCGCGTGGGCATTCCTGCTGTGGGACCTGCTCGCGACGTCGGTCAACGAGGGCGTGCTCGAAGGGCCGCGCGAAGGCGTGTTCTGGACCGCCGCGCAATACCGCAACGTCTACACGCGCTTCGACCGCCAGCTGATTCTCTACGCCACGCACGTGGACGACGACTACGACCACGTGCAGATGCAGCTCGACAGCCTGTCGGTGTCGTTCGGGTTCCTGCAGCGGCCGTCCGAGGTGTCCCAATACTGGCTGCGCATCCCGCGCGCGCGCGGCGAGATCGCGGCGCTCGGCGAATTCATGGCGCGCCTGAAGCGCGACGTGCCGCCGTTGCGCACCGCACCGAACGACGCACAGCGCGTGATCGATGAGGTCAATGCGCACTGGCCGAAGGTCAACGGCCTCGCGAACTACTTCCGCGCGATCGAGATGGCGCAGCGCGACTTCACGTTCCATCAGCTGAAGGAAAAGCAGCGCGCGATCCTGTCGCTCGGCATCATCCTCGGCGTGATCCTGTGCGCGCTGTTCCTGCTGCTGTTCTATACGATGCGCACGCGCGACGACCTGCTCGAGCGCCAGGATGCGGCGCTCGATGCGGAACGCAAGGCGTCCGATCGCGCGTTCGAGATGATCGAGGCGAAGAATGCGTTCCTCGGGATGGTCAGTCATGAACTGCGCACGCCGCTGCAGGCGATCTGCGGGTCGATCGAGATCCTGCTCGCGCGGCCGCAATCCGACGCGAACCTGAAGACGATCCGGCGGCTGCAGAATTCCGCGTCGTCGCTCGAGGCGCTGGTCAAGGACCTGACCGACTACATCAAGCTGCGCTCGACCAAGCGTCTCGCCGAAGCCGAAACGGTCGGCATGGCGTCGCTGCTCGCCGAGGTGCTCGATCCGCTGCGCGCGAAGATCGCGGCCAAACGGATCGCGATCTCGCAGCTGGTCGAGCCGCACGACCTCGCGATCCGCTCCGATCGCAAGCTCTTGCGGCAGGTGCTGTCCAACCTGATCGAGAATTCGGTGAAGTACACCGCCGACGGATCGATCCACGTATCGATCCGGCTCGTCGACACGCCGGCCGGCCGGCAGTTGAAACTTGCGGTGCGCGATACCGGCGCCGGTATCGCGAAGCAGCATCTGCCGAAGATCTTCGAGCCGTTCTACCGTGCGAACGACGCGGTCGGCCTGCATGTGGACGGCATCGGGATGGGGCTCGCCGTCGTGCGCGAGATCGTGACGACGCTGCGCGGCCATGTGGACGTGCGCAGCGCCGTCGGCGAAGGCAGCGAGTTCGTCGTCACGCTGCCGGCCGAGGCGCCGGATGCCGCCGACACGGGCGGCGACGCACCCGCATGGCAGGCCGTCGACGTGCATCGCAACCGCCGCGCGCTCGTGGTCGACGACAACGACAACGCGCGCGAAACGCTCGGCGCGATGCTGTCGGCGCTCGGCGTCGACGTCGAGCTGTGCGGCACCGGGCACGAAGGCGTCGCGCGTTTCGGCGACGCGCGGTACGACCTCGTCGTGCTCGATCTCGAACTGCCGGACCTGAGCGGCTTCGAAGTCGCGCGGCGCATCCGGATGGTCGCGCAACCGGATGACGACGGCAGGTTTGCGTCGATCCTCGGCGTCAGTGCGTACGAATCGGCCGCGTTGCGCGAAAAGCAGCAGGTGTTCGACGCGTTCCTGCCGAAGCCCGTTCACCTGCGCGAACTCGGCGCGCTCGTCGAGAAGCTGCTCGGCTGAACGCGGCCGCGCTGCGTCACTGACCGGCCTGCCCGTCCGTTTGCGTTCCCGCGCTCATTCGCCGATCAAATGCAGCACGATGTCGCGCCGATGCGCCGCGCGACGATGCTCGAACAGATAGATGCCCTGCCAGGTGCCGAGCACCATGCGTCCATGCTCGACCGGGATCGACAGTTGCACCTGCGTAAGCGCCGTGCGCAGATGCGCGGGCATGTCGTCGGGCCCTTCGGTGTCGTGCTCGTAGCGCGTGGCGTCCTCGGGCGCGAGCGTCGCGAAGTAGCGTTCGAGATCGCGCTGCACCGACGGATCCGCATTCTCCTGGATCAGCAGCGACGCGGACGTATGGCGGCAGAACACGGTCAGCAACCCGGTGCGGATTGCCTGCTGGTCGACGAACGCACGCGCCTGCGATGTGAACTCGACGAGGCCGCTCCCGTGCGTTTCAACGCCGATGTGCGTGATGGCCTGTTGCATGATGGCCACCTCAGGCGAGTGCGGCGAAGCCTTCGGCTTCGATCTGCTTCGCGTCGGCGGGGCGCACGACGCGCGCGACTTCGACCCCGTCGCGCATGAATATCAATGTCGGCCACAGCTTCACGCGGAACGACCGGCCGAGCGGCCGGCCCGGGCCGTCCTCGATCTTCAGATGCCGCACGGCAGGATGCGCGGCGAGCGACGCGACGATCGCGGGCTGCGCGCTCGCGCAGATCCCGCACCAGTTCGCGCCGAATTCGATCACGGTGTTACCGGCCAGTGCGTCGACTTCCGCGCGCGTCGGCGCATTGGCGGTGTAGCGTTGCTCGATGTCCATCGGGGCCCTCGTGTGCAATGCAATGGCGGGACGTGGCCGCCGCGCCGGCGTGGGCGGCGGATGCGGCCGGTGATCTCCTACTCTAGCGGAAAAGCCCGTGCGATGCCGACGGTGGCGGGCAGCGCGGTGCGGCTCGCCGGTACACCGCGGCCGGCCGGATGACGATCGGATAAGATACGGCCCGATTGGCCCATGACCGAACCGACGGAGTGTTTCAGTGATTCAACCGACCCAAGTATTCAAGGACAACCTCGCGCAACTGCCGGCCATCGACGGCATTGCACGCATCGATCTCGTCGGCGCGAACGGCGACGTGGTCGCGAGCATCGAGAACCAGCCGGGCAAGCAGGGCTCGCTCGCGGTGTACCACTACCTGAAGCAGGCATTCGGCACGCTCGATGCGAAGGCCGCTGAACATGGTCTCGCCGTGTTCGCGGAGCACACCGCCGACGCACGCAACCGCCCGGGTGCGCATCCGAACGTCGATCGTCTGCTGGCGATCGTCGACGGTGGCGAAGCACTGCGGATCGACGTGATCGCGCAGGACTGAGCCGACGTGCGCCGCATCGCTGCCCTGCCGTCGACCCGCCGCGTCGCATCGCTCGCGGCACTCGCGTGCGTCATGCTCGGCGGCGCGGCGTCGGCTGAGGCCGAGGCGCTGCGTACGGCTTCCGATATCGCCGGCGCGTCGCTGGTTGCGCTCGGCGCGCTGCCGCACTCGCCCGAGAACGGCACGCTCGACGCGTTTTGTGCGCAATATCGCGCGAAGACCACAACCGCGGCCGGCCGCGACGTCGCGAAGCTCGGCTGGATCGTGACGTCCGAGGCACCGCTCGGCCGCTATACGGTCGTCACGTTCGCGAGCGGGTTCAAGCCGGGGACGAGCGCGATCTGCTTTGCGCGCAACGCAAACATCGGCGCCTTCGACGGCACGACGCTCGTCGCGCTCGGCTATACGGCGCGCGCGGCCGGCTGGCAACTCGGCTCGGTCGAGCCGCTGGAAAGCGGCGCACTGCTGGTGTGGGGCGGCGATGGTCCGTCGGCGCCCGTCGGCGAGCTGCGCGAAGAGCATGGCGGCTTGCGGCTGACCGCGGTCGCCGCGGAACGCACCTACTGTCACGGCCGTGCAGTCGTGCCCAACGTGTACGGCAAACCGCTCGACAAGGCACGCAAGATCCTGATCTCGCACGGCTGGCAGCCGCTGCGTCCGCACGAGAAACCGAACGAAATGGATGGCGCGGCGACGCTCGCGAAGCACGGGATCATCGAAGCCGAAGCATGCTCGGGCACCGGCATGGGGTATTGCGCGCTGCGGTATCGGAGCGCGGCCGGCGTGCTCGGCGTGACGACGGCCGGCGGTGAGCCCGACACGCCGTCGGCGAATACCGTGATCGATTATCAGGTGGCTTGCCGGAAGTAGTAACTGGCGCGACGGCGCGTGCGCTCGATTCGCGCGTGGCGCGCTTGGCATGAGTTCGTCGGCGCGTCGTGAACGGAGTGAATCCGTTGGCGATCGGCTGTGCCGGCACATCGAATCATAGGCCGTTCGGTCAATTGACCCGCGCCGGACGCGCTCCTACACTGATCTCCCTTTCACGCCACTCCGGCACGACGGGACTCCATGATCGACCTCTCCACGCTCGCACTGTTCTCCGGCGCCTGCCTCGCGCTGACCGTCACACCCGGCCCCGACATGCTGCTGATCGCATCGCGCAGCGTGAGCCAGGGCCGCCGCGCCGGGTTCGCCACGCTCGCGGGCATTCAGGCCGGCACCTACTGCCATGCACTCGCGGCCGCGCTCGGGCTGTCGCAGCTCTTCGTCGCGGTGCCGCTCGCCTATGACGCCGTGCGCTTCGCGGGTGCCGCCTATCTGCTTTATCTCGCGTGGAAGACGTTCCGTTCGGATGCGACCGCGCTGTCGCCGGTCGCGTCACCGCGCCGCCATTCGACCGCCGCGATCTTCCGCCAGGGCCTGACGACGAACCTGCTGAATCCGAAGATGGCGCTGTTCGTCCTCGCGCTGTTCCCGCAATTCGTGCGCCCCGAGCACGGCTCGATCGCCGTGCAGATCCTCATGCTCGCGACGGTGCTCAACCTGATCGGGCTCGCGGTCAACGGCGCGGTGATCCTGTCCGCGAGCCGGTTGAGCCAGCGAATCGGCGCGCGCCGCCGGCCGTCGAAGCTGCCGCAGTATCTGCTCGGCACGGTATTCGTCGGGCTCGCCGCGCGGCTCGCGGTGGCGGGACGGAGTTGACCCTGCCGGCGCGTCCAAGCTGCGCCACCAACGCCGCGGCCGGACACTCCATTTGCATCGACATAACATATTTGTTACTGTTCAGCCTACCTCGTACCTCAACTCTTCAATACGCGTGTAGACGGGGGCATCACGTCGACTCAAGGAGGTTCAAGATGGCAACGTATAAGGAGCTGCGCGAGCGCGCGTTGTCGAACCCCGACGTGCGCGCCGAATACGAACGGCTGAACCGCGAAGAACTCGCCCTGCTCGACGTGATGCTGGCTGCCCGGCGAGACGCTGGCTTGTCGCAAGCCGACGTGGCCGAGCGCATGGGTACGAAAGCACCGGCGGTGACACGACTCGAGCGCGCGCTCGCAACGGGCCAGCATTCACCGTCCATCGATACGCTGCGCAAATACGCGGCAGCTTGCGGCAAGAAACTCGTGATCTCGTTCGCTTGATGCGTCGTACCCGGCCGCCCGTCATTTGAGCGGCCGAAACCCGCCGTCCGCCACGGTCGTCCAACACCCGGAACGTGCTGCGTCAACGGTCATATGCGTCGCCGATTTCCGCATCTTCCGAACCTCGCGGCTCCCGCGCGCCGCTATCGCGCCCACGCGTATCCGCCACCACGCGCAACTCACTGCTGGCGAGCAAGCTCGCCGGCGTCACCGTACGGCGCTGCCACGGAATCCGGCCGAAATACCAGATCTTCCAGAACCCCAGCGGATGATCGGGATTGCGGCGCAGCAGCGCATCGAACGTCTCGACGTCGCCGAGCACGATCCGCGTCGCATCGCGCACCACCTCGCGCACGAAACGCGAGCAGAACTGCCGGCGCGACGCGAGATTGAAGCCTGTGTCGTAGACCACGCCGAGCCGGCGCATGGCCGCGTCGACGAGCCGGCGCCGTTGCGCGGCGTCGAGCGGCTGCTTCAAGCGCGCGATCACGCACGCGCCGCGATCCGAGCGCGCGAGAAACCGCGACATCGTCGTCACGCGCGACAGCGGAAACGTGCTCTCCGCGACGAGCGGCTCGCCGCCGCGCTCGCCGACGACGATCCCCACGTGATTCGTCCACGAGCGCGTCGCGCTCGCCACTTCGAGAAACGGCCGAACCATCACGCGGATGAAGACGATGTCGCCGATCTCGGGTTCGGCCGGCAACGGCATCGTGCCCGGACCGGCCGTACCCACAGCGAAAAGGCGCCGCCTGCGCACGCCCGGCCGGCATATCGCCGGCGACCGAGAACCCGTGTCGATGAACATGCGAACCTCACGCGAGTGGACATGGCCACGAGCATGTCAGCCGCAGCCGCATCGCGCATCCGCGATGTGCGTGAGGGAATCCATTCGCGCCGCCGGGTAGCGAATTCCGGTACCGGCGCGTAGCGCAAGGGAGCGTGCGTGCGCGATCGTCAGCGATTCGCGCCGAGCGCGACGCGCAGCCGTTCCATCAGCCGCGTGTAGTGCCGCACCACGTCGGCCTTGTCCGTCACGTTCGTGGTCGAGAACCGCTCGGCCCACGCCGCGTTCCATTCGTACGTGCCGTGCACGCTGCGGTCGCCGTCCGGCGCGTGGATCAGCGAACGGATCCGCGCGTCACGCCCCGGCCCCGTATGCATCTCGAACAGCGCGTGGATGAACGTGTGATACGCGTCGTACACGTCCTCGTCGAACAGGTAGCGATAGATGTGAAACGTGCGGTCGAGGTCGCGCTTCGCGCGGATCACGTCGTCCGGCGAGATGTCCTTCCAGTAGCCGATCCACGTGTAGAAGCACAGCAGCGCATTGAGCTGCGGCGCGACCGTATCGTACAGCGTGAGCCGCTTCTCGATCAGCCGCTGGTTGGTCCACTGCACGAGCTCGAGCCGCTTCAGCCGGCGCGCGACGAGCCAGCCGAGACACGCGACCGACAACGGCGTCAGCACACCGAGCACGAGCTTGACGATTTCCAGCGAATTCCATGGCGTATTGAATGGCTGCATGAATGGCTCGACCAGAAAAAAGGCACCGCCCGGCGGATCGCGTCGCGCGCAGCGCGCCTGTCCGATCGCCTCGCGGTTGACCGTTAGTTGCTTGCGCATCGAACGCGCACCGCGATGCAACCGGTGCGCGGCGAAGCGGCTTGTCCCGCCAGTGTATCGGCCGATTGTCACTGGCTGGTGACGATCCGCCGAATCATCGTCGCGCGTTCGCGCCGCGTTACGTCGGCAGCGCCGACGTGAGCTTGACCTTCTGCATCGGGATGTCGGTCTTCACGCTCAGCACGCCCGGAATGCGCGTCAGGTATTCCATCTGGAAGCGCCGGTAGTCGTCGATGTCGGCCGCCACCACGCGCAACAGGAAATCGCAGTCGCCGGCCATCAGGTGGCACTCGACCACTTCCGGCATCTGCTGGACGGCCTCGGCGAAGCGGCTTACGGATTCCGCGTCCTGCCCCTTCAGCCATACGCGCGTGAAGATCGTCAGCCCCTTGCCGACCTTCGCCGGGTTCAGCACGGCCACGTACTTCTCGATCACGCCCGCTTCCTCGAGCAGCCGCACGCGCCGCAGGCACGGTGACGGCGACAGCCCGACCTCATGCGCGAGTTCCACGTTCTGCATGCGGCCGTCGCGCTGCAGTGCGCTCAGGATCCGCCGGTCGATAGCGTCGAGCTTCATTGGCATCAAATTCCAAAAAAATGGCAAAACACACGTTGAATGCCAAATTCTCCGGAAGATCTGGCCACAACGCAACCCGATTCGAGTCAAAAAAGCAGACAATCCTCGTCCCCAAGGAGGAGTAATGAGCAGTAGCGTTTCAACGTCGTCCGGGCTTCGCGACAAGTCCGCCCAGGTCGCCGAGATGGGTCGCGGATTGCGCGCGGCGCTGCCCGTTATGCTGGGTTTCGTGCCGTTCGCGCTGGTGCTCGGCGCGCAGGCCGCGCAAAAAGGGCTGAGCCTGTTCGAGGTGCCGATGATGACGGGCCTCAATTTCGGCGGCGGCTCCGAATTCGCGGCGATCCATCTGTGGACGTCGCCGCCGCACATCGCGCTGATCGTCGCGATGTCGTTTCTCGTGAATTCGCGTCACATCCTGATGGGCGCGGCGTTCGCGCCGTATATCCGGCGCCTGCCGCGCCGTCGCGCGTTCGCCGCGCTGTTCTTCATGTGCGACGAAAGCTGGGCGATGTCGCTCGCCGACGCGCGCTCGCGCTCGGCCACGCACATCAGCGTCCCCTATTACGCGGGCGTGTGCTCGGGGCTGTACCTGACGTGGATCTCGATGACGACGCTCGGCGCGGCGGTCGGCCCGACGATCGGCAACGTCGAGCAGTACGGCTTCGACATGGCGTTTACGGCCGTGTTTCTGGTGCTGCTGCGCGGGATGTGGAAGGGCATGCGCGCGAGCCGTCCGTGGTTCGTGAGCCTCGTCGTCGCGGCCGCCACGCACCTGGCCGTGCCCGGTGCGTGGTACGTCGCGGCCGGCGCGTGCGCGGGGCTGGTCGCCGCGCTGCTGTGGGAGCCGCGCGATGCTGCCTGATTTCGCGACGGTGGCGACCATCGTGCTGATGGCGTCGACGACCTACCTGTCGCGCGTGCTCGGCTATGTGCTGCTGCGCAACCGCACGCTGAGCCCGCGGATGGCATCGGTGATGGAGAACGTGCCCGGTTGCGTGCTGATCTCGGTGATCGCGCCGGCCTTCGTGTCGACGCGCCCGGCCGACCTGCTCGCGCTCGCCGTCACGTTGGTCGCGGCCACACGCCTGTCGATCCTGCCGACCGTCATCGTCGGCGTCGTGTCGGCGGGGCTGCTGCGGCATCTGCTCGGGTAACGCGGTCCGGCCCGCCGCGCAGGCGACACACATCGAACCAACGAACGGGCGCGTCATGCGCCCGTTTTCGCATGCGCGCAAGGCGCGGCACTGCACGGCACGACACGCATCACGACGCAATGCTAGCCTTCCGGGTGTACCCGCGATGCCTTTCCCCTCTCATTGCCTACCTGCGAGGATCATCCCGATGCAAGAAACCCGCCCGCTGTTCGACCGCGTCCTGCTCACCAACGACGACGGATTCGACGCCCCCGGCCTTGAAGTGCTCGAACAGGTTGCCATGCAACTGGCGCGCGAAGTGTGGATCGTCGCACCGGCCGAAGACCAGAGCGGCACGTCGCATTCGCTGAGCCTGCACGAGCCGCTGCGCGTGCATCGCAAGGGCGAGCGCCGCTTCGCCGTGCGCGGCACGCCGGGCGATTGCGTCGCGATCGCGGTCAGCCACCTGATGAAGGACGCGCGGCCCGATTTCGTGCTGTCCGGCGTAAATCGCGGCGCGAACCTCGGCACCGAAACGGTGTTCTCCGGCACCGTCGGCGCGGCGATGACGAGCATGCTGGTCGGCGTGCCGGCGATCGCGCTGAGCCAGGCATTCAGCGACCGCAACGACGTGCCGTGGAATACGGCGCGCACGCACGCGCCGGACGTGATTCGCCGGCTCGTCGCGGCCGGCTGGGACCGCGATGCGTGCCTCAACGTGAATTTCCCGCCGCGGCCGGCCGACGACGTGCGCGGCTTGAAGGTGACGAACCAGGGCGCCGGCACGCTGCAGGGCGTCGACATCGTGTCGGGGCGCGATCCGCGCGACATCGAATATCACTGGCTGAAGCTGACGCGCGCACCGCGCGACGACGATGCGGATTCGGAAACGGTCGCGCTCGGCGAAGGCTACATCGCGGTCACGCCGCTGAAGTTCGAACGCACGCACGATCAGGCGCTCGCGCGGCTGCGGGCGAACCTGGGCTGAACGGTGCGATCGCGCCGGCAAGCGTTGGCCGCCAGCGAATGACGCCGGATCGAGACCGCTCGGCGGCCTCGCCGCGCCGCCGGATCACGACGTTACCGCACCGCATCACGTCAGGTTCATTCCCCCGTCGAGCATCACGATCTCGCCCGTCACGTAGTCGGACGCGACGAGCATCGCGACCGTCTGCGCGACGTCGTCCGGCGTCGCCGCGCGGCGCATCGGCGCACGCTCGTGCCAGAGCTGCTGCGCTTCGGTCCAGTCGGCCGTCAGCGGCGTATCGACGAGCCCCGGCGCCACCGCGTTGACGCGAATCGCCGGCGCGAGCGTGCGCGCGAGCAGGCGCGTCGTGTGATTGAGCGCAGCCTTCGCCGCCGCGTACGGAATCGACGCGCCCTTCGGCCGCACGCCCGCATGCGAGCTGACGTTGATCACGCACCCGGCGCGCCCGCTCGACGCCGCTTCGAGCAGCGCGGGCTGCGCCTCGGCGACGAGCCGGAACGGCGCGATCACGTTGATCTCGTGCATCTCGCGCCACACGTCGGGCGTCGCGGCGGCGAGATCGTCGTGCGGAATCACGCGGCTCGCACCCGCGTTGTTGACCAGCACGTCGAGCCGTCCGTGCACCGCGAGCGCGTCGCGGATCAACCGCACGCGTTGCGCATCGTCGGCGAGATCGGCCTGCACGTAGCTTGCGCCGAGCTCGGCCGCCATTGCGCGACCGGTCTCGGCGGAGCTGCGCGAATGCAGGATCACCGCATAGCCATCCGCCGACAGGCGCCGTGCGATGGCCGCGCCGATCCCCGACGTCGATCCGGTGACGAGCGCGACAGGCCGATGCACGCGTGACGCGCGCGGTTCGGCGACGGTTTCGGTTTCAGGTTCCGTTTCGGAAATGGGGGCATTCATCGGCGGATGCGGCGCGTCCATGGCGTGGAATCCCGTGAGTAGCGTTCCTGCATCATAGGCGCGGCGGCGGCCGATGCGAATGTGTGCCGTCTACGGCCGTTTCGGCAGATCGACGAAATCCTCGAGTTCGCCGGCGATGTAAAGCCGCTTGCCGATTCTCGGGTATTCGCATACGTCGTGTTCGAGGCGCTGGCCGGCGATGAACAGTTGCAGCGGCACGTCGCCGGTATTCTGCAACGTGTGTGCATCGCCGCCGCGCGGAAAGCCGAGAAAATCGCCCGGCCCGATATCGAAAGCGCGCTCACCGATCGTGGCCGTGCCGGTGCCGGACAGCACGTACACGCATTCTTCCTCGTACAGGTGACGGTGATATTCGGCCGATTCGTGACCGGGCATCAGCGTGAGCAGGTGAGCGCCGATTTGCGTGAGGCCGGTCAGATCGCTGAGCTGCCTTTTGAGGCGAACGGCATTGGGATTCAGCGAATGCACCGCGCGCGTCGGTTCCATTTTCGCGATGTCGGCAGCTTTCAGCAGTTCCCGGGGAGGTGTCGTGGACATGGGGATCTCGTCAGCGTGATGTAGCGGTTGAACGGGCCGCCCGGGCCGGCGCGGCGCGCATGCCGCGTTATTGTCCGGCATTTTCATGCGGATGAGAAACGTGTATGCGCACGCCCGCATAGCCGCACACCACTGCCCGGTCTGAGGCACAACGAGACAGCTTCTTCCGCGGGTTGGCGACACATGTGCGACGCAAGCGCCGCGCCAAGGTCGCGCACGCCGCCGCCGCCGCTCAGCCCACGTGCACGCCGCGCAGCTTCGTCAGCAACGCGACGAGACGATCGATGTGTTGGTCCTCCGTGCGCCACGACGACACGCTGATCCGGAACGCCGGCCGTCCCTGCCACACGGTCTGCCCGAACCATACGTCGCCCGAATCCTGCGCGGCCTGAAGGATCGCGGTCGTCTCGTCGTCAGTGCCGGCGCGCACGAGCACCTGATTCAGCACGACGCGATTCAGCACGTCGTAGCCCGCCACGCGCAGGCCGTCCGCGACACGCGCGGCCTGCGCGCAATGCCGCTCGATCATCGTCGCCACGCCGGCGCGGCCGAGCGCGCGCAGCGCGGCCCACACCGGAATGCCGCGCGCGCGCCGCGAGAATTCGAGGTTCAGGTTTTTCTGCGCGTCCTGCGCGCCGCTCAGGTAGACGGCGTCGCTGTTCATCGCGGTCGCGAGCGCGGCCGCGTCGCGGCAGATCACCATCGCGGCGTCGTACGGCGTGTTGAGCCACTTGTGGCCGTCGGTCGTCCAGCTGTCCGCGCCGTCGACGCCGTTGGTCAGCGCGCGCTTGGACGACGCGCGCGCCCACAACCCGAACGCGCCGTCCACGTGCACCCACGCACCGGCGGCCTTCGCGAGCGGAATCAATGCCGCGAACGGATCGAATTCGCCGGTATTCACTTCGCCGGCCTGCACGCAGAGGATCGTCATGTCGTCGAGCGGCGGCAACTGCGCGGAATCGATGCGGCCGTGCGTGTCGACCGGCGCGACGATGACGCGCTTCATCCCGAAGCCGAGCACGCGCAGCGCCTTCTTCACCGTGACGTGCACGAGCTCGGAGACCACCACCTTGACCTCGGGCGCGCCGATCAGGCCGTCCTCGTCGACGTCCCAGCCCTTGCGCGCGAGCAGCGCACGCCGCGCGACGACCAGCGCGACGAGCGTGCAGGCCGTCGCGCTCGTGCCGAAGCCGACCGCGCTGCCCTCGGGCAGCCCGAGCACGTCGACGATCCAGCGCGCGGCCTGCCGCTCGATCGTCGCGGCCACCGGCGAATTGGCGAACGACGACGCGCACTGGTCCCACGCGAGCATCAGCCGCTCGGCCGCCGCCGCGGCCGGCAGCGTCGCGCCGATCACGAAGCCGAAGTAGTTCGGGCCGTTCGATGCGACGGTCGCGGTCGTGCCGTGCTCGTCGAGCAAGCGCAGCACGTCGTCGGCCGGACGGCCCGTGTCGGGCAGCGGCTCGTCGAAGGCCGCAAGACCGGCGAGCGCGGCTGCGTCGGGATACGCGCGCCGTTCGTTCGTCGCGGCGAGATACGCATGCGCGCGCCGGTCGGCGTCGGCCAGCAGGGCGAGTTCATCCATGTCGATTGCCTCGGTGAAGGTCAGAGTTGCAGGAGATCGCGGCCCAACTGATGCAGCGCATCGTCGATCCGCCTGTAGTACGTGAACTTGCCGACGCGCGTCGCCTGCACGAGCCCGGCATCCGCGAGGATGCGCATGTGCCGCGTGGTCGTCGCCGGCGCGATGCCGAGCTTCTCAGTGATGTAGGTGCAGCACACGCCGAGTTCGTCGAAGTCGCCGTGCGGCTGCGGCGGAAAATGCTCGCGCGGCTGCTTGAGCCAGCGCAGTACGGCCAGACGGCTTTCGTTGGCCAATGCGCTGATGCGGGTGACGTCGTCCATGGGTTGCGGTTTCGTTTGACGTTTCGAATATTAGCTAAATGACGAAACGTGGACAACCGGTGTGGCGGGCGGTTTTTGCGTTCGCTGTCGTGCTGGCAGCGGCTTCTTCCGCCATCGCACCACATCCGACGTCATCACGTCGTGTCGGGGACGCAGAGGCACCCGGTGCGGCGCGATCCGGTTACAGTCATCCCGCTGCCAGCGCCTGCGCGAGCTGCTCGATCAGCGCGCGCACGCGCCGCGGCTGCGCGGCGCCGCCCGGATAAACGATCTGCAGGTCGACTTCGCCCGGCGAGAAGTCGCGCAGGATCTCGACGAGCGCGCCGGACGCCAGATCCTGCTCGACGTCGAGCAGCGACTTCAGCGCGATCCCGTGCCCCGCGACGCACCACGCGCGCACGAGCGCTCCGTCGTTGGCCACGCGCCGGCCGCGCACCATCACGCGCTTCAGTGCGTCGTCGATGCGGAACGGCCACTCGGCATACAGCTCCTGCCCGAAACGCATCACGATGCAGTCGTGCGCGGCGAGTTCGTCCGGATGCCGCGGCGTGCCGTGCGCGGCGAGACAGGCGGGCGCGGCGCACACCACGCGGCGCGACCGGCCGAGCGAGCGGCTGCGCAGCGCGCTGTCCGCGAGCGTGCCGCGCCGGATCGCGAAATCGAGCCCCTGCCCGACGAGATCGACGTAGCCGTCGCCGAGATGCAGGTCGACCGTGACGCCCGGATGCTCGGCCAGGAACGCGTCGACGACGGGCACGACGCGCGCCTGCCCGAGGTCGGCCGGCGCGCTGAGCCGCACGGGCCCCGACAGCGTCTGCGCACCGAGCCGCACGCGGCTTTCGAGTTCATCCGCTTCGGCAAGCAGGCGCCGCGCGCCGGCGACCAGCGTGCGGCCCTCGTCGGTCAGGCTGATCGCGCGCGTCGTGCGCGTGAGCAGCGCCGCGCCGTAATGGCTCTCGAGCGCCGCCAGCCGCTCGGAGACCGTGGCCGGCGACAGGCCGACCTCGCGGCCGGCCGCGGCGAGCCCACCCTTTTCCACGATGCGCAGGAACAGCGCGAGGTTATCGAGCAGCATTCTTCGCTTTCTCCGAATGATATTTTCGAAGTCTGCCCAATTATCCGGCCGAACCGCAAGCGCTAGAGTGAGGATCTACCTTGCCGGGGCCCACTCGCGCCGGCGTCCGATCCAGAGAGGGCACACGACATGGAATACCGCACGCTCGGCCGCTCCGGCCTCAAGGTTCCCGTACTGAGCTTCGGCGCGGGCACGTTCGGCGGCACCGGCCCGTTGTTCGGCGCGTGGGGCAACACGGGCGTCGACGAAGCGCGCCGCCTGATCGACATCTGCCTCGAAGCCGGCGTCAACCTGTTCGACACGGCCGACGTGTATTCCGACGGCGCCTCCGAGCGCGTGCTCGGCGCCGCGATCCACGGACGGCGCGACCAGGTGCTGATCTCGACCAAGACGGGCCTGCCGACCGGCGACGGGCCGAACGACGCCGGCACGTCGCGCTCGCGATTGATTCGCGCGGTGAACGACGCGTTGCGCCGGCTCGGCACCGACTACATCGACCTGCTGCAGCTTCACGCGTTTGACGCGGCCACGCCGGTGGAGGAAGTGATGTCGACGCTGGACGACCTGGTGCGCGCGGGCAAGCTGCGCTACATCGGCGTATCGAATTTCGCCGGCTGGCAAATCATGAAGTCGCTTGCCGCGGCCGACCGGCACGGCTGGTCGCGCTACGTCGCGAACCAGGTCTATTACTCGCTCGTCGGCCGCGACTACGAGTGGGACCTGATGCCGCTCGGCGCGGACCAGGGCCTCGGCGCGCTGGTATGGAGCCCGCTCGGCTGGGGCCGGCTCACCGGCAAGATCCGCCGCAACGCGCCGCTGCCCGAAGGCAGCCGCCTGCACGACACGGCCGGCTTCGGGCCGCCGGTCGACGACGAACGGCTGTACGACGTGGTCGATGTGCTCGACGCGATCGCGGAGGAAACCGGCAAGACCGTCCCGCAGATCGCGCTGAACTGGCTGCTGCAACGGCCGACCGTGTCGTCGGTGATCGTCGGCGCGCGCAACGAGGAACAGCTGCGTCAGAACCTCGGCGCAGTGGGCTGGTCGCTGACCGACGCGCAAATCGCGAAGCTCGATGCGGCGAGTGCGGTCGAAGCGCCGTATCCGTACTTCCCGTATCGCCGGCAGGACGCGTTCGCGCGCATCAATCCGCCGATGCGCGGTTAAGCGCGGCCGCGCGCCGTCGCGCCGCGACGCCATCGGAACGCGGCGCGACGCCCGTCACCGCGCGGCCAGCACGCGGTCGATCATCTCGCCGATCCGGCGCGCGAGCGCGTCCATCCGCTCGGCCGGCACGCCGCCGTAGCCGAGCACGAGCCCGTTGTAGCCGTGCGCGGTGCCCGGCATGCAGAACGACGACAGCGGCCGCAGGATCAGCCCGTGCGCCTGCGCGACGCGGCTCAGTTCCGTGTCGGCCACCGGCACGTCGAGCCGCGCGGACAGATGCATGCCGCCGGCGCCGCCCGACACCGTCAGCCGCGTACCCAGCCGCCGCGCCAGCGCATCGTGCAACGCGTCGCGCCGCTCCGCATAGACGCGACGCATGCGCCGCAGATGCCGCGTGAAATGCCCCGCGTCGATGAAATCCGCGAGCGCGCGCTGCTCGACCGCGCGGCCCTGCAGCATCAGCGCGCCCGCCGCGTCGCGCAGCGGCTGCGCGAGCGCGGGCGGCACGACCATGAAGCCGAGCCGCAACGCGGGAAACATCACCTTGCTGAAGGTGCCGAGATAGATCACGGGCGCATCGTCGGCGAGCCCCTGCACGGCCGCGTGCGGCGTGCCGTGGTGGCGGAACTCGCTGTCGTAGTCGTCCTCGACGATCCACGCGCCGGCTGCGCGCGCCTGTGCGACGAGCGCGAGCCGCCGTTCGAGGCTCATCACCGCGCCGAGCGGATACTGATGCGACGGCGTGATGTAGACGAGCTTCGGCGCACGATCACGCCAGTCGTCCGGATGCGGCGCGAGCCCCTGTGCATCGACGCCGATCGGTTCGACGCGCAGGTCGGCCGCGAGAAACGCGTTGCGCGCACCTTGATAACCGGGGTTCTCGATCCACGCGACATCGCCCGCGTCCGCCAACGCGCGGGCGCACAGGTCGAGCGCGCCTTGCGTGCCGTCGGTGACGATCACCTGCGCAGCGTCGCAGCGCACGCCGCGCGACGCACGCAGATAGCCTGCGATCGCGTCCCGCAGCACCGCATCGCCTTCGGCCGACTGGTAGCCGAGTTGCGCCGGCCCCGCCGTGCGCCATGCCCGTTCGATGCAGCGCCGCCACTGCGCGAGCGGGAATTTGTCGACGGCCGGCGCGCCCGGCATGAACGGCAGCGATTCGTCGAGGCCGCTCGTCGCGCGCTCGGCCCGCGCGACGCGCCGCGACAGCACCGTCGTATCGCCGGCTGGCGCCGCGGCGCCGACCCGCGACCCGCGCAGGCCCATCCGCGCGACCACGGTGCCTTGCCGCGAGCCGGTCACGAACCCTTCCGACGCGAGCCGCTCGTACGCGTACAGCACCGAGTTGCGCGCGATGCCGAGTTCGTCGGCGAGTGTGCGCGAGGCAGCGAGCCGCGCGCCTTCGGCGATCCGGCCGCCCAGGATCGCATCGCGCAGGCATGCGTACAGC
Organism: Burkholderia ambifaria AMMD; assembly: GCF_000203915.1. Taxonomy (NCBI): domain Bacteria; kingdom Pseudomonadati; phylum Pseudomonadota; class Betaproteobacteria; order Burkholderiales; family Burkholderiaceae; genus Burkholderia; species Burkholderia ambifaria. The sequence continues at coordinate 2,157,614 of NC_008391.1, read as the reverse complement.
CGCTGCTGCTGCGACATCCGCGTGGCCGCGTGCGGCCCCGCCTCACGCTCGAAGGTCGACAGCAACACGGCGTAATCCATCGTGGCTCCAGAATGGATAGATGTCATGGGTCTACACATGGTGCCACGAACTTTCTATTGTAACGATCTGCTCCCGTTGCCGACCGTGCTGGCAACGCTTCATTCCAACATCATCGATGAGGTTCGCGACCGTGAACGCTACCGACGCCGGCCTGACCGTACGCCCCGTGCGAGAAGACGATTTCAACAACTGGCTGGCGCTGTGGGACGGCTACAACCGCTTCTACGGCCGCTTCGGCGACACCGCGCTGCCGCGCGAGATCACGCAGCTCACGTGGTCGCGTTTCTTCGACGGCTATGAGTCCGTGCATGCACGTGTCGCGGAACGCGACGGCCGGCTCGTCGGGCTCGTGCATTTCCTGTATCACCGCAGCACGACGCTGGCAGGGCCGACCTGCTATCTGCAGGATCTCTTCACGCTCGACAGCGAACGCGGCAAGGGCGTGGGCCGCGCATTGATCGAAGCCGTGTACGACGCCGCACAGGCGCATCGCGCCGAACGCGTGTACTGGCAGACGCATGAAACGAATCACACGGCGATGCGGCTGTACGACACGGTCGCGGAAAAGTCCGGGTTCGTGATCTACCGGAAGGTGTTGCCGCGCTGATCGTGCCGCACGCAGCGCGGCCGCGGCGGCTTCAATCCAGCGGCCGCGCCTTGATCCACAGGAACAGCGGCACGCGCGACCACTGCTTCAGCGTGTCCGTGTCGGCGCGGTCGGGCAGCGGTTCGCGCAGCGACACGATCGCGAAGCCGGCCGACTCCAGCGCATCCATGTAGGCCTGAAGCGGCAGCGACCAGCCCGCGAAGTGCATCGACAGCCCGTCGCGCGTTTCCACGCCTTCGAAATGCTCGCTGCCGAAATACGTGCCTTCCAGCACGAACGGCGCGTCGGGTTGCGGCCCCGCGAAACGGCCGCGATCGCGGAACGGATGCACGAGCGACACGAACAGCAGCCCGCCCGGCTTCAGCACGCGGCGCGCCTCGCGCAGCGCGGCGGCCATGTCGTCGAGGTCCATCAGCACGTTGTATGCCATCACGACGTCGAAGCTGGCCGGATCGAACGGCAGCGATGCGGCGTCGGCGAGCGCGTAGCGGTGCGCGGAATCCGCGCGACGCGCAGCGTCGAGCATCGCGGGCACCGCGTCGCTCGCGGTCACGTCGTAGCCGAGCGCCTTCAGCTCGCGGCTCACGCGGCCCTCGCCGCAGCCGATCTCCAGTGCGCGGCCCGCTCCGCGGCCGAGGTAGGCGGCCAGCCCCTCGCGATACTTCCAGAACGCATCGTGGCCCGGCCTGCCGGCCCAGTCGATCCATTGGTCGGCGACGTGCGTCCAGTGCGCTGTGATGGCTTTCGTGTCGGTCATGTTCGCTCTCGATCGGCGGGGTCGTTCCGGCCCACGTGCGCATGGTAAGCCGAAGTGGCGGAGCGCGTGAGCGGGGCTTGGCGCTGGCGGGGCCGATGGGGTCGATGGCGTCGCTGCCGTCGCGGGGGTCGCTGGCGTCGCTGGCGTCGCTGGGGTCGCTGGGGTCGCTGGCGTCGCTGCCGTCGCCGGAGCCACCTCGGCTGGTTTCCGTTTCCGGCCACGGCGTCCTACAGTTAGGAGCAACATCATGCACCGCCGCGTATCGGCCCCGTCCGCCGATACGCACCCGATTCCGAGGGATGTCCATGCCGAGTATCGTCGCCGGTCCCGCCCATCTCCCGCCGAGCCCCGTCGCCGCCGAAACGCGCATGGTGCACGACGTCGCCACGCTGCAGCCAGCCGACTATCGTTCTGCCGACGGTGCATCGTGGGTCATCGCCACCATCACGCCGGCCCCGGACAGCGGCGAAAACGTGACGGGCACCACCTACTTCGATTCCGCGAAACAGCAGACCGTCGCGGTGCCCGATGCACGGCGGCGCTACGCGAACCGCGGCATCTGGCAGGTCGTCGCGAGCTCCAGCCCGTCGGTGCCCGCCACCGGGCGCTACGACTGGCTGACGCTCGCGTGGCTGCCGATCAACCGGCGGCCGCTGCCGCAAACGGCCGAGCACCTTTATTCGCCGTTCATACACGGCGGCACGATCGTCTACCGGTGGAATCAGGCCGCGCCAGGCGGCGAGCAGTTCGGCAACGTGCGGATGATTTTTCCGGAGTGGCGGCAGCAAGTGGCCGACGTGCTGCGGGCCGCGCCCGGCGACGACGCGCAAGCGGCGGTGGCGTCGTCTGCGTCGGCGCTCGATCGCGTGACGCACGACCGCAATCCGATGGCCGCCGTGCTCGACTTCGGCGCCGCGCTGCATGACGAACCGGCCGACCGGATCGCCGCGCGCCTGCCCGCATTGCTGCGTGAGAACGACCTGCATGAAGTGTCGGCGATCGTGTTTCAGTGCATCGCCGCATCGCGTGAAGCGGACCGGCCGCGCTTCGTCGAAGCGATCAACGGCTCGATTCTCTCGATCGACGACGGCGCGCGCCTGCTCGCGATCGCGTACGGCGCGTTCGCGGCCGGCCGGGCAAAGCCGCATCCGTTCGGCGATGCCGCGCAGGCCGCGCGCATCAACGACGTGTTCACCGCGTTGAAGCAGCGCACGTCGGCGCTCGGCGTGCCGGTCGCGCAAGGGTCGCCGTGGTACGAGTTCTTCACCGCGTATCGGCTGGGCGGTGCGGTATCCGGCCACGGACGGTAATCGCGCGTCAATCGCCGGCGCCGCGATAGCAACGGCCAATCTCCGGCACTCGTCATCGCTGACCGCGCCGCGGATCATTCATCGCCGCGTCGGCGCCCCGGTGAACAAATGCCGAACCGATTCGCGATCTTTCCCGTCAATTCGACGAATTGAATCGAATTGCCCCATGCTAGATTCAGTTCCGGCTACCAAGCCTGTTCAAATAACCCCAATCAAAAGACCAAACCTTGACGTCCTCACCCGCCTAAAGGCAGGTGATTCCCACACCTGGCGATGCACGTCCGCATCGGAGAATGTTCAGCGCAGCGTTGGTATCTCGATCATGCTCGACACCACATTCACTACAGGCCCACTCTCTCATTCGCAGTCCCGCGATACCTTTCGGCCGCGTCGTGCTGTCTTTCGACCCGCACGCCGAACAGGACTGGGTAGAACCGCTTTCGTCGACTTCCTCGAACGTGGCCCCGTGCGCGATCGCCTTGTAGCGGAGCTTGCTTCGGAAGGACGACCAGGATGCGTCGTAGACGCTCTTCGCCATCCTGGTTCTGGCAAGTTTGACGGCCGACACGTTGCCGACCGCGATGTAATCGAAACGCCGCACCAGATCGAGCGCGAGCTTGTGCTGGAAATCGGCACGGGCATCCGCCACTTTGGCGTGCAGCTTCGCGATATGTCGCTTGTGCTTGCGCGCCCGTTGAGCTTTCGCCAGTTTCTCCGCCGCGCGTCGGCCGAATCGGTCATTGGGCAGCTTCTCGCCGGTCGAAAGTGTGGCGAAGTCTTTCAGGCCGAGATCGATGCCAACACCGGAACGGACCGGGCGGGCCTGCACATCGGGCATCTCGATCACGATGTTGAGAAACCAGTTGCCGCGCGCATCCTGTGCGAAGTTGGTCCCATCCTTGATCTTGCCTTCAGGAAGTGGGCGGCTGTTGAACACGCGAAAGGTGCTGCCAGCGAAGCGAAACGCATCATCCTCGCGCTTCACGTCACGCCCCTTCAGCGGCACCCAGCCCAGCGATTTCCTGCCGCGATAGCGCAGGTAGGGCCGACGGCGCTGACTGCGCTGACTGCGCGACTTCGCATATTGCTCGCACGTCGCGTTGATCGTGCCGGAGTGGATGCCCAGCGCCTTGCTGCTCCCCGTCGTCAGCACGTTCAGATCGAATCCCGTCGGCCATTTCTTGCTCCACTTGAGCGCGTGCTTCTGCGTGTCGTTGCAGAAGTTCCAGACGTAGTTCACCGCACGGCTCTGCTTGTTGAGCAGTCCGTTGAGCGACTTCACGCGGTAGCGGTAGACAAGGATCATGCCGGTGATCCTAACCCGTGGAAGAAGCTGCCTGTCAACAGCACGCTTTTCCTTCCCGCCATCAATGGCGGGGTTTCTCGGAGCAAATTCTGATGAAATCTCTTTTCCGTCATGCCGCTCTGGCACTGGTGACCATCGGCTTCCTGTCGGGCTGCGCAAGCAGCGTGACACGCGATACGAGCAATTCGGCGGGGGCGCCCGTGACCGCATCGACCGCCCGCTTCGGCACGAAACCCGTGATCGTGAAGGTCACGCTCGACGATACCGCGCGGGAAGAGTTGAAAGACAACCTGAAGTTCGACGCGAAGAAACTGCAGGAGAAAATCGAAAGCGCACTGGACGCACGCAAACTGCTCGCCAAAGCAGATTCCACCGATGCGATGCACCTGAATGTCGAAGTCACCGGCATTCGCGTGCGGTCGAGCTTTTCCGCGGTCATGTTCGGATTCATGGCGGGCAACGATCATGTCAACGGCACCGTGACGCTCGTCGATGCCGACAATCATCCGGTCGACCACTTCAAGGTGTCGGCGTCGTACGCGCTCGGCGGCATCGCCGGCATCGACAGCATGCGCATGGACTGGCTGTACGAGAAATTCACCGAGCAGACGCTCGCAACGCTCGATCCGGCAACGGCTGCGAAGCAGGCTGCCACGGCACCGGACACGTCGAAGAAGCTGTAAGGTCCGACGCCCGGCGGATCGCGCAATCACGGCCCGCCGGGCGGCAGTCGCCGTGCGCATCGTCGGGCGACGCTGCCGGTTCGTCGCCCGACGCACTTCACGGGGCATCACGAAAGAAATCGCCGCCGGGTGAGGCGTGCCCGTCCGAGGAATCCGGATCGTCGGACGTGACACGCGCCGTCACGGCCGCCGCGGGAACCCCGCGCACGATGTCGGGTCGAAACGCGACATGCCATTCGACCGTGCCGTTTTCACCGGTCGCCCCTCCATCCTCATCGTGTCGCTTCCATGCTGAGCATCGGTCCCTTCTCGATCCGCGTCGTCGCGGTAGCCGCCGCCGCGCTGATCGCATGGCTCGTCGCCCGTTTCATGCAGCGCCGCCCGCCGGACGGCCAGCACAAGAGCGCGGCGAGCCTGATCCTCGACACGCTGCTGCTCGGCCTGATCGCCGCGCGCGTCGGTTACGTCGGTCAATGGTGGTCCGAGTATTCAGCCGCCCCGCGCTCGATCGTCGCGCTCGGCGACGGCGGCTTCGACTGGCGCATCGGCGTCGCCGCTGCGCTCGTGTTCGCCGGCTGGCGACTGCGCCGCCTGCCCGCGCTGCGTCGCCCGGTGCTGGCCGGCATGCTGGCGGGGCTCGCCGCGTGGGGCATCGCGCAAGGCACGCTCGCGACGTTGCAGCGCGGTGCGCCGCCGCTTGCCGCGCTGCGACTCGAAACGCTCGACGCGACGCCCGTCGCGCCGCAGCGCTTTGCCGGCAAACCCGTCGTCGTCAATCTGTGGGCCACCTGGTGCCCGCCGTGCCAACGCGAAATGCCGATCCTCGCGCAGGCGCAGCAGGATCATCCGGACATCACGGTGCTGATGGTCAATCAGGGCGAAGACGCGCAGACCGTGCGCGCGTTCCTCGAACGGAAGGGGTTGCGGTTCGATCACGTGCTGCTCGATCGCACGCTGCATACGATGAAGGCCTACGGTTCGCGCGGGCTGCCGACGACGCTGTTCTTCGACGCGAACGGCAATCTCGTCGAATCGCACATGGGCGAAATCACCGCCGCGCGGCTGAAGGACACCGTGAGCGCGGGCTTGCGCCCCTGACGACCGTGTTCCGCGCACGAGTTCGAACGCACGTCGCGCGACGCGAACGACATCGTCGTGCGACGCGCAGCCGACGAGCAGAAGCGTTCGACCGACACGGTTTCTGACACATCTGCAACCAAGCGACGATTTGACCAGCCAGCGCGGTTGCCCCGAAATCATTGGGCGGCTGCGCGCAAGCACAGCATCGGCTGACAGCCTGCGCCGATGAAAACCCACCTAACCCGCACCTGATAGCAGCCAAACTCGGCTAGAGTGGTTGCACGTTGTCGCGTGGAAGATCAGTCGCGGCAATCAGCATCACCCCCTTTCAGTACTTCGTGTCGGATGAAACGCTCGTATTAGAAGCGTAGAGGCACCGATCTTCATCGGAGCGGCCCTACATCGACCGCGCCTGCTCTCCCGCCCTTTCCCCGACAACGTTTCGTTGTTTCCCGCCGCGGCATTATCAACGAAATTAGTACTCGTCCTACCGCTTTTCTTCGGTGGACGACACGTTGTCTGATGGTTCCGAGATGCCCCCCCCCATAAACTCGGTTTCTTCCTTGCCAACTGTCATTTTTAATTATCGATGTCAGATCTGGTTCGCCCCGACACGTCAGCGATCAGTCCATGCCGCACACCGGATTGACCGTGCATCAAGCTGAATGAACATAGGTATGAAACGCAAGCGGGAAAAAGGTCGCGCAACAAGAGCCATATGCGCCGTCGATGTCCTCCTTATCATCGTCATCGCGGGGATCACGCACAGAGGTTCAATGTGGACTCTCGGCGCATTCCGAATCGAATGGATCCTGATCGGCGTCAGCGCACTGCTCGCGGCGTTCATGTTGCGGCTCGCCGGCATCGGCCTCGAGGGCCGAACGCGTCCGGGCACGCGGTACGCGCTGCGCACACTCGCCCTTTGGCTCGTCGTCCAAGGATTCGTTCTACTGAAGATGATCGCGCTGACGCCCGTCACGATGACGCTGCTGGCGTGGTTCTTCTACTGGACGCTCGGTGTCGCGATCGCGCTCGCCGTGTTCCGGGTCGGCCTGAGCGTCGCACGCCACCGCAGCCTGCATGTGCCGTGCACGCCGTCGCGCGTCGCGATCGTCGGCGGCGGCGAATGGCTCGAACGCGTCGCCGACTCGATCGACACGGCCGGCGCGTCGCGCTACCAGTTCGTCGGCGCGTATCGCACCACCGAGCACGCGGCCACGTTCGGCGAAGGCGCGTTCGTCGCCACCGATCTTGCGTCGTTCTCGGCCCTTGCCCGCACCGAACGCGTGGACGAGATCTGGATCGCGCTGCCGCTTGACGACGACGCCACGATCACCCGCGTGATCAACGAATTCCGCCACGATTTCGTCGAACTGCGCCTGATGCCGGACGTCAGCAAGCATGCGCTGTTCGGCAGCCGTGTCGAGGACATCCTCGGCGAACCGGCGATCTCGCTGGCCGCACCGCCGCTGTCGCGCGGTGCACGGCTCGCGAAGGCGATCTTCGACCGCGCTTTTGCGGCCGTCGTGCTGGTCGTGCTGATGCCGCTGCTGCTCGTCGTCGCCGCGGCCATCAAGCTGACGTCGCCGGGGCCCGTGCTGTTCACGCAGAAGCGGCGCGGCGCGGATGGCCAGACCTTCGACATCTACAAGTTCCGCACGATGCGCGTGCATGCCGAACCAGCCGGCACCGTCGCGCAGGCCACGCGCAACGACCCGCGCGTGACGAAGGTCGGCGCGTTCCTGCGGCGCACGAGCCTCGACGAGCTGCCGCAGTTCGTCAACGTGCTGTTCGGCGACATGTCGGTGGTCGGCCCGCGCCCGCATGCGGTGGAGCATGACGCGCAGTACCGCACGCTCGTCGACGGGTACATCCACCGATACCGGATCAAGCCCGGCATCACCGGCTGGGCGCAAGTCAACGGGCTGCGCGGCGCGACCGAACGGCTCGAAAGCATGCAGTCCCGCGTCGAGTACGACCTCTACTACCTGCGCAACTGGTCGTTCGCGCTGGACCTGCGAATCATCGGTGCGACGGTGTTGCGCGGCTTCGGCCATCAGAACGCGTACTGAGCACCGCATGCAGATCGTCCACCCGCTTCACACGTCCGAATAGGCTCAACCTTGAAGTTATCTCTGTTCCGATCCTTCGGCGGTCGCCGCCATCGTACGTCCGCGAACGCCCCATCGCCTGCGCGTGGCACCGTGCGCGCATGCGTCGGCGTGCTGTGCTGCGCGGTGTTGTCGGGCTGTGCGCTCGCGCCCGGGATGAAGATGCCTGCAACAACCGGCCTGCCGGGTTCGAACGGCCACGCGCCGGCACCTGCCGCGACGCCGCCGGTACCGATCGCCGAAATCGACGCGACGCTGATCCGCCAGTTGAAGGCCGACGCGCACGCGGCCGCCGGGAACCAGGTCGATGCGCTGCTCGGCCGCCCCGCCGCCTACACGCTCGGCGCGGGCGACGTGCTGCAGGTGACCGTCTGGGACCACCCGGAGCTGACCATCGCGCAAGGGCCGTTGCAGCAGACCAACGTGCGGCCGTCCGATCCACCGCAAGGGTTCGTGATCGACGACGCGGGCAACGTGCAGGTGCCCTATGCCGGCAACGTGCCGGTCGCCGGCCTGACCGTCGACGGTGCACGCCGCGCGATCTCGGCCGCGCTCGCGCGCTACTTCGTCGCGCCGAAGGTCACGGTGCGCGTCGCATCGTTCCGCGCGAAGCATGTGCATGTCGACGGCGAGGTGCGCACGCCCGGCACCGTGCCGGTCAACGACGTGCCGATGACGCTGTACGAAGCGGTCGGCCGCGCGGGCGGCTTCCTGCCGGCGGCCGATCAGAGCCGCCTCGTGCTTGTGCGCGGCGGCGTGTCGTATCCGCTCGACCTGCCCGGCATGCTGGCGCGCGGCACGAATCCCGCCGGCCTGCTGCTGCGCGACGGCGATCTGTTGCGCGTGCTGCCGCGCGAGGAGAACGGCGTCTACGTGATGGGCGAAGTGGCCCGTCCGGTCACCGCGCTGCCGTTGCGCACCGGCCGGCTGACGCTCAGCGACGCGCTGTCGCAAGCCGGCAGCTTCAACAGCGCGAGCGCCGACGCCGCGCAACTCTATGTGATCCGCGGCGCGTCGAGCGATGCGCCGCGCGTGTTCCACCTCGACGCGCGCTCGCCCGTCGCGATGGTGCTCGCCAATCAGTTCGACCTTCAGCCGAAGGATGTCGTCTACGTGGACAGCAACAGCCTCGTCCGGTTCAGCCGCGTGCTGAATCTGCTGTTGCCGGCGATCAATGCCGGGTTGACGGGCGCGATCGTCACGAAATGACCGAAAGCCATCGATACGGCATCCACAACAGAAAAGCCGGAGGAAAAATGATTCGAACCATTCTCGTCGTCTGCACCGGAAACATTTGCCGCAGCCCTATCGGCGAGGGTCTGCTGCGGTCGCGACTGCCGGGTATCGAGGTGATCTCCGCCGGCACGTCGGCACTCGTCGGCGCCCCGGCGCACGCGCTCGCGTCATCCGTGTCGGCCGAAGCCGGGATCGACATTTCCGCGCATCGCGCGCAGCAGCTCACCGCGGCACTGATTCGTCGTGCGGACATCGTGCTGACGATGGAAGCAGGCCAGCATCGCGAGATCGTCGAGCGCCATCCATTTTCGCTGGGGCGCGTGTTCCGGCTCGACGGACGGGACGGCATCGATGTGCCGGATCCGTACCTGAAGCCGATCGATGCGTTCAGGCATGCCTATTCCCTGATCGAACGAGGCGTGAACGCGTGGGTGCCGAAGATCCAGGCCTTGGGATGAGCATCGAACGATGAACGGAATTTCCATGAACAAAGCACCGAACCCGTTACCCGAAGCGGACCTGGGCGACGAGCCGGAACTCGTGCGGTATGTCGATCTGCTGCTGACGAACCGCTGGCTGGTGGCCGGCATCGCGGCGGTCGTGTTTGCCGCGGGCGCGGCGTATGCGTTGCTCGCGCGCCCGATCTACGCGTCGAATCTGCTGATTCAGGTCGAAGACAGCACGGGCGGGTCCGACTCCCTGCTCGGTAGCGTGTCGTCGCTTTTCGACGGCAAGATCCAGGCGGCGGCCGAGATCGAGATCCTCCAGTCGAGAATGGTGGTCGGCCATGCCGTCAAGACCCTGCGCCTGTATATCGACGCGACGCCGAAGCGCTTCCCGCTGATCGGCGAGGCGATCGCCGCGCGCGCACACGGCCTGTCCCGGCCAGGTTTGTTCGGGTTCGGCGGATACGGCTGGGGCACCGAGTCGATCGAGATCGGCACGTTCGACGTTCCGAAAACCTTCGAGGGCGACCGGTTCGAACTGACGGCACTGCCCGACGGCCGCTTCCGGCTGGAAAACGGCGATCTCGACCGGCCGATCGAAGGCGCGCTCGGGCAGCTCGTCGAATCGACGCAGGCCGGCGGCACGTTCCGGATCCGCGTCGATGCACTCCACGCGCGGCCGGGCGCGGTGTTCCAGGTCGAACGTCATTCCGAACTGAAGACGCTGCAGCGGTTGCAGAAACACCTGGCCGTGTCGGAGATTCGCAAGCAGAGCAACGTCATCAACGTGTCGCTGAAGGGCGAAGACCCCGACACAGTGGCGAACATTCTGAATACGATCGGCTCGGCGTACGTCGCGCAGAACGTCAAGCGGAAATCGGCCGAGGCGGAGAAGTCCCTCGCGTTCCTCGAGAACGTCGCGCCGCAACTGAAACAGAACCTGGAACAGGCCGAAGCGAAATACAACGCGATGCGGCGCAAGCGCGGCACGTTCGACCTCGGCATCGAGGCGCAGGCCTACCTGCAGGACAGCATCGCAACCCAGGCGACGCTGCTGGCGTTGCAGCAGAAGCGCGCGGAGGCGTCGACCCGGTTCGCGGCCGGCCATCCCGAGATGCAGGCGCTGGATCGTCAGATCGATGGCGCGAAACGGAAGATCGACGGGCTGTCGGCGCGTCTGCGCGCGTTCCCCGATATCGAACAGGACGAGCTCCGGCTTCGTCGCGACGTCGAAGTCGGCAACGAAATGTATGTCGGGGTGCTGAACAATATCCAGCAGCTCAGGCTGGTGTCGGCCGGCAAGGTCGGCAACGTTCGCGAAGTGGACAACGCAGCCGTCCCGGAAGAGCCGGTCGAGCCGCGCAAGGCATTGATTGTCGCGCTGTCCGCCATTCTCGGCGTGATGCTGGGCGTCGCGGCGGCGGTCGCGCGTGAGGCGCTGTTCGGCGGCGTGAAGGACGCGGCCGACATCGAGCGCCGCACCGGATTGAGCGTCTACGGCACGATCCCCGATTCGCCGATGCAACGGGGCGCAGCCGCATCGGCCGCGCGGCGCGGGACCATCCCGTCGTTGCTGGCCAACGAGAACCCCTTCGACCCCGCCGTCGAGAGCCTGAAAAGCCTGCGCACGGCCGTCGGCCTCACCTTGCTCGACGCAAACAACAACCGGGTGCTGCTGACAGGGCCGAGCCCCGGTGTCGGCAAGTCCTTCGTGTCGGCCAATCTGGCGGCCGTGATGGCCGCCGCCGGCCATCGCGTGCTGCTGATCGATGCGGACATGCGGCGCGGTCACCTGCACGATTCGTTCGGCGTGCGGAGCGCACCCGGGCTATCGGACCTGCTGACAGGACGCGCCTCGTTGCAGGACGCCACGCGGCGCGGCGTCTCGAAAGGGTTGGACTTCATCCCGACGGGCGCCGCTTCGCAATCCACCTCGGAGCTGCTGCTGGGTGAATCGACGACCCCGTTGCTCGACGAGATGAGCGCCACCTACGACGTCGTGATCATCGACACGCCGCCGGTGCTCGCGGTGGCGGACGCCAGCATTCTGGCGCCGCACTGCGCGACGATCTTCCTCGTGACCCGCGCGAGACAAACGACGATCGACGAGATCGCCGAATCGGCGAAGCAGCTGAACAGGATTTCGTCGGGCTTGCTCGGTGTCCTCTTCAACGGCATCGACACGCGCGCATTCGGCTATCGCACCCGATACGGCGCGTATCGCTATGCGCCGTATGAAGCGCCCGAAGCGAACGACGCGTCCGCAACGCGCGAGCGGGAGGCGTCATGAAGATCGTTCACGTCGTGGAAACCTGGGTGGGCGGTATCGCCACCTACGTCGGCGCGCTGGCGCGCGAGCAGATCGCGATGGGCAATGAAGTCCTGCTCATTTGCGATCCCGACAAGATGACCGGCACGACCGGCGTCGAAGGACTGACGCTGATCGGATACCGGTCGAGCCGGCATCCGGCGCGCATCGCCAGCGTCGCGCGCGAGATCCGCGCGTTGCTCAAGGCCATCGGCCCGGATGTGATCCATTGCCACAGCACGTTCCCCGGCGTGTACGTGCGGCTGCTCCGGCATCGACACGCGAAGGTCCTGTACACCCCGCACGCGTGGGCGTTCCTGAAGAAGGACGTCGGCTCCGTCACGCGGCTCGGCTATGCGCTGATCGAGCGCGTGCTGGCAACCCGATGCGACCGGATCGTCTGCATGTCGCTGGACGAGTTGCGCGCGGCACGCAAGTACCGGCTGCCGATGTCGAAGGTCGACCTCGTCTACACCGGCATTGCCGGCGACGAGGCGAGGGCCGCCCTCGACCGTCCGTCCGGCGGCTCGACGATACGCGTCGGCTATTTCGGCCGCCTCGATTACCAGAAGGGTTTCGACGTCGTGCTCGACGCGGTGCCGGCGTTGAAACCGGACATCGAGATCAACGTGTACGGCATGGCGGTGCGCGGCGGCGTCGCGGCGGAGCAGGCCGGCGACGACCGGATCGTCTACCACGGCTGGGTCGATGCAGCCGCGACGAAGAACGCCATGCAGGCGATGGACGTCGTGATCGTACCGTCCCGCTGGGAAGGGCTCGCACTCGTGCCGATCGAGGCGATGCGCGCCGGCAAGGTGCTCGTCGTGTCCGGCGAAAGCTCGCTGCCCGAGCAGGTGATCCATGGCTACAACGGGATCATCCTCACCGAGCTCACCGGGCAATGCCTCGCCGACAACCTGAACCGCCTGACGGTCGACAAATGCCGGCGCATGGGTGAGAACGCCAGGCACGTATTCGACCAGACCTTCAGGCAGGAACATTTCCTGAAATCGCTGATGCGGATCTATGAACAAGCCTGACGTTTATCTGTTGCACGCGTACAGCTCGCGAAACAGCGGCGACGGCCTCCTGGTCAAGTTGAGCCTGAAGGCGATCCGCGCCGCCGGCATCGACGGCGTCGTCACGATCGTCTGCCTCGATCCCGAATCGTTCCGCGGCTATCTCGACGACGCGAACATCCGTCTCTGGTCGCTGGCCCGTTTCTGCATCGAATCGGTGCGCCGCTTCGGCCGCGCGAAGCCGGCGCTGTTCTTCGGCGTGGGCGGCGGTTACCTGCGTGCGTCCAGCGGCATGGAAGGCTGGAAATCGCTTATCGCGCACGGCAGCCAGCTGGCCTGCACCACGTTGCGGCGCTCGAAGCGATCGATCTATCTGCCGCAGAGCATCGGTCCGCTGAAGTCGCTGCCGGGCACCCTGCTGGCGGCGTTGGTCCGGCGTTGCGTGGACGTCGTGTTCCTGCGCGACGACCAGAGCGTCGACGAGCTTGCACACCCGCACGGCATTCGCACGGGGGATCTGGTCGTGCTCGAGATCGGCCGGACACCGCGCAGCCAGCCGGACGCGGAGCACCGTGCCGAACACCCGCGCCCGATCCGGTTCGTGTTCCGCGACCTGAAGGGCAAACCGTATCGCGACGACTACGTCAGCCGTCTGCGTTGCGTCGCGAAGCGGCTGCCGCGCGCGGGGTTCGCGCTGCAAAGCAGTGGCCGCGGCAACGGCGACGACACGTTCTATCGCGACACGTTCGGCGTCGGGCAGGTCGACGATCTGGCGACGCTCGTCGCGCGCGAGCGCCCGGTGGTCGTCTCCGTCCGGCTGCACGGCAGCCTCGAAAGCGTGCTGGCCGGCGTGCCGAGCATTCACATCGCGTACGAGCGCAAAGGTCACGCCGCGTACGACGACCTCGGCCTGTCGCGCTACGTGGTGCACGCCAGCGACTTCGGCGCGGACCGCGTCGCCGCGCTCGCTCGCGAGCTTGCGCACGACGACAGCGCGTACTGGCAGGCGCTGCGCACGGCAGACGCGACGCGCTACAACGAGATGGTCGAAAGGATCCGTCATGAAATCGAGCAGTTCAATCACCTTCGTGATGGACGGTAATTTTTCGCGCGTCGGCGACGAAATCTACAGTCCTCACATGGGCCACGAGAAGTTCGCGAGCCGGTTCGCGCCGCATTTCGACGCGGTGCGCATCGTCGCACGCGCGTTTCCGAAAACCCGGCCGATCGGCTCGGTCGTCACCGGGCCGCGCACGTCGTTCGTCGACCTGGGCGCCGTTCGCGGCGGCCGCCGCTGGCTGACGGGCTTGCCGCGTACGGCGGTACAGCTGTTCCGCGTCATCCGGAGCGCGCAAACACTGATGATCCGCTTTCCGGGCAATGTGGCAACGCTCGCACTGCTGCTGTGCTGGATCACGAGAAAGCCGTTCTCGGCCGAGATCGTCGCCGATCCGGAGGACTACTTCAGCAAGGATGCGTCCACGCATCCGTTGCGCCGCGTCGCGAAGTGGATCCATTGCAGCTCGACCGCGCTCGCCGCGCGGCGCGCACAAAGCGTGCGATACGTGACGGAAACCTATTTGCAGGCGAAGTATCCGGCGCGCCCGCGCGCCGATTCGTTCGGCTTCAGCGATGCCTACCTGCCAAACGGGCTCTTCGCGGCGCGCGACGCCGACGCGCTCGCGCGATCCGGGTCGTTGCGGCTGATCAACGTCTCGATGATGCACAACCGGAGCAAGGGCCACGTGTCGCTGCTCGAAGCCGTGTCGCGCCTGAAGCGCAAGAACGTGCCGGTCGTGCTGACGCTCGTCGGCGACGGTGCGTTGCGCGGGGAACTGGAGGCGCTGGCACGTACGCTGGGCATCGCCAACGTCGTCGCATTCCGCGGACAGGTCTCGTCGGAAACAGCCTGCGCGATCGTCGCCGAACACGATCTGTTCGTGCTGCCGTCGCTTCAAGAAGGGATGCCGCGCGCGATGCTGGAAGCGATGGCAGTCGGCACGCCCGTGCTCGGAACCGGCGTGGGCGGCATACCGGAAGTGCTGCCTGCGAGCGACTTGATCCGGGCCGGCTCGGTCGACGCGATCGTGGGCGCGGTCGAGGCGGTCGCACGCGACCGCGCCCAGCTCGTCGACATGCGCATCCGGCAGCAGGCGAAAGCCGCCGCGTTTTCCCATTCGGCACTGCAGGCAAAGTACGACGCGTACTGCCGTTACCTGGTCGAGCGATGCGCCGCCTGAACGCCGACTTGATCCATGTCGTCGCCAGCACCGGCTTGCCGGCCCTGGTGAATTTCGTCGTGGCCGCACTGGCGCTGCATCTGCTCGACCCCGTGCTCGTCGGTCGCTCGTATGCGTTGCTCGCCCTGTTCTACGTCGCCATCGACGCCTTCAACTTCGGGTCCGCGCGCATCTACACGATCGATCGCATCCGGGCGCGGTTTCCGAACCTGCTTCGGCTCGACTGCGTCAGCGCGCTCGGCTCGACCGTGCTGTTCTGTCTGGCGTGCGCGCTGCTGGGCCGAACCGGCTCGATCGCGCTGCCGAACTGGACCGCCATGCTCGTCCTCGCGCCCGTTTGTTATGGGCTGTCGCACTTTGCGCTCGGATTCTTCCGGGTGACGAGGCGCAATGGCGTCGTGCTGGTCATCTCGACGATCTCGGCGCTTTCGCGTCTGGCTGTCATTGCGGTGCTCGCGGAATACCACGGCTTGCGCGGCCATCTTCCCGATCTGCTGCTGCTGGTCGAAGCCGTGTATGGCGCGCTGCTGCTGGCTGCCTATCTGTGGGTGACGCGCGGCAGCACGACCGGTTCGGAACCCAGCCGATATCCGCCGACCGTGGGCGGCGGGCTGCGTTGGTATCGCGACTTTATCGCGCAGGCGCGCGGCGAAATGCTGAGCAGCTGGTACGCGAACGCGGTGCTGTCCGGTGCCAAGCACCTCGACGTGCTGATCGTGTCCGCTGTGGCCGGGCCGGCCGGTGCCGCGCTGTATCGCGTCGCCAAAGGCTTCAACAACCTGGCCTTCAATTTCGGCCAATCGGTTTCGCTGGCGATCAGCGGACACGGCGGGCGGGCGCTCCGATTGATCGGCGAGGCCGGGTTCGCACGCAAGCTCGCGGCGGGCCTGTTGGCGGGGTTAGTCGTTCTGGCCGCGGCATCGTACGCGTTGCTGGAGATACGGCTGTTTCCGGTGCATTCGCTCAGCAGCAGCCGGGTCAGCCAGTTTGCGTTCGTGTTCGCCGTGCTGCTGGGCGCCTGCCTCGTGTTTCTCTGCAGGATCCTGTCGCTGTGGCTGTATGCGCGGAGCCGGCGCGCGTTCGTGAAGATGGCGACGTTCGAGGCAGCCCTCACGCTCGCACTGGTCGCGGCGTTCGGCTGGAAATTCGGCGCCTATGGCGCGATTTGCGGCGTCGGCACGGCGGCGTTCGTCATCCTGTCGTCGTCGTGCGTCCTGCTGACGCGTCACGCCACGCCCGCCGCGCCGCTTCCGGCGAACGCCGGGCGGGAGCAGCCATGAAACGACGATCCTTCATCACGACGACGGTCGCGACCGCGCTGGCGCCGGGCGGGCTGCTTCGCGCGCGTACCCGCGAGACGAGCGACGCGCCGGGCACGCGCCAGGTTTTCGCCCACTACATGGTGGCTTGGCCGAGAGGCGGAAAGACGGCCGGCCCCGAACAATATGCGCAGGAAATGCGTGACGCGATGGCGGCCGGCATCGACGGCTTCGCACTGAATTGCGGCGGGTGGCACGCTTCCGAGCCGTACTACAAGCGGCGGGTCGAGACGATCTACGACGCGGCCGACCGGTTCGACGGGGCGTTCAAGTTGTTCGTGTCCGCCGACGGCAACGCGCAGGACGAACTCGCGGACATCATCCGGACGGTTCGCGGACGCCGCGCGCAGTTGACGGTGGACGGACGGCCCGTGCTCTCCGCGTACGCGTTGGGCGGGCGACACGGCACCGGCGCACGATCGCTGATCGAGACCGCCAGACGCCTCGGGGCGTATTTTGTCCCGCATCTGTCTCCGAGCACCGGAGAACGGGAAATCGACGCGAGCGTGGCGGCCGAGATCGTCGGGAAAATCCGTTCCGCGGACGGCTATTTCTATTTCGGTGCGGCGGGCGCGCCGTCGCTGCTGGCCCGCTCCACGCGCGCACTGGCTCCCGCGTTGCGCGACGCCGGCAAGGTCTTCATGGCGCCCGTGACGCCGTACTACCGGGGTTTGCCGCAAGGCACGAACTATCGCGCGTTCGAGACGCGCGGATTCGCCGGCATGGCGGAGGAATGGCGCGCGGCGATCGAGTCCCGCGCGACCTGGGTGCAGATCGTGACCTGGAACGACTGGGCCGAATCGACGTATGTCGCGCCGACCGGGGCAGCCCGCCAGGCCTGCGTGTATGACGCACGCTTCGGCCCGATCCTGAACCACGAAGGCTATCTGCGCGCGTCGCGTCATTACATCCGCTGGTTCAAGACGGGCAGCGAACCGCCGATCGTGCGCGACGAGCTGTTCTTTTTCTATCGTCCGGGCCTGGCGGGGCAACGCGAAGCGTCCGCCTATGGTCGTTCGGCGTCGACATACGGGTCGCCGCGCATGCCGCACGGGCCGCTCGTCGATCGCATTTTCGTGTGTGTATTCCTGACCGAACCCGCGTTGCTCACGATCGGCCAGAACGCACGCGAGGACCGCCGGTCGCTACCGGCCGGAATTTCGTTCGTCGATGTCCCGAGCACGCCCGGGCTGCCGACGTTCTCGATCGTTCGTGACGAGCGGGTCGTGCTCGAGTGTGCGGGCGAGCTGGCGGTGACAGAACCCGGCGGCGGCGGCCAGTACGGCTACTACAGCGGTTGGGCGATCGACGGACAATCTCGATGAATTCCTTGCGTTCGAACCTCGCGTTGCGCCGGACAGGCGACCACCGGCACATGGTGTGGACGACGTTCGCCGTCGGCGCGCTTGCCGCGATCGTCGCGACGCTGCTGATTACCCAGCGCATGCATGGCGTGCTGCTGCTACTGAACGTCGCGCTGTTGCTGGCGATCGCCGCCATTCGGCCGAGAACCCCGACCGTACGCTGGTTCCGGATCTTTCTGTTCTTCATTCTCGGCGTGTTCCCGCTGTGGCAACTGCTGGCGGTAGACGAGATCTATCTGCGACTGTTGCCGCAAGACGATCCGGCCGTCGCGCTCTGGTATTTCCTGAGCCTCGCCGGCGTGCTGGTCGTCAAGCTGACGCTCGACCTCAACGCAAGCCGCCTCGGCAACGCCGGCTTGCCGTTCGAACCCGGCATGCGCGTCAGCAGCCTCGCCTATCTGTTCGCGCTGCTGTCCCTCGGCGCGCTCGCGTTCATCTACGTGAAGCTCGGCGGTTACGCACGAATCGTCGAGCTGTACGACACGCGCGTCGAGCAAACCGGCACCGACAACGATCCGTTTCGCGGTTTGGGGGTCATTCAGGCGCTGGCCAACACGTCGCCGCTGTGGATATTCGTCTGCCTCATGATGCGACGCCGCCGTAGCGTCGTGCTCACGGCCGTGGCCTTCGTTCAGCTCGGCGTGCTGAGCTGGCTGTCGTCCGGCATCGCCGGCAGTCGTCAGGGTGTCGTCTTCGTGCTCGTGTTCGCACTGTTCATCCATCACAGCTTCGTCGCGCGAATCAGGCCGCGCACCATCAGGATCGCCGGTATCGGCGTGGCGCTGACTGGCCTGCTGCTGATGCCGTTGAAATTCGGCCTCGGCTACGACGACATCGCGAATCTGTCGCAGCGGTTTGCCGAACAGCGCGATCTCGAGTTGAGCATGGGGCCGGTCAGCGTGTTCCTGTTTCGGGACCTGTCGCGCTTCGACGTGCAGGCACTCGCGATCGATACGGTCACGCAACCGACCTATGCGTACCCGATGGGACGAAGCTTCGTCGGTGCGATCGCGTCGATCGTTCCCAGTGCGCTGTGGAATGATCGGCCCGACACGTTCGCGCTGGAAAAATCGGAGATCATGCGCGATCTCGAGCGCACCGCGCTCGACAAGACGACCCTGTTGTTCGGCATGCCGGGGGAATTCCTGGTGAACTTCGGCATCGCCGGGTTCGTTTTGTCGTTTGCGATTCCCGCCATTCTGCTTGTCGTGCAAAACAACACGGGAATCCGCTCCCGTAGATGGCTGCCGCTACAGGCGGTGATGTGGCCGCTGCCGTTCCTGTTCTTTCTGTTCGACTCGAACGTCATGGTGTACTACACGGTGCGATGGATCCTGCTGTTCGGCTTGCCGATGGCGTTCGTGCTCAGGCAACCGCGACGATCGCGATAGACGGCCACCGACACGCTCGCGCCGCCGGTCCGATGATGATCCGGCGTCGCGGCGCACGCCTGTGATCTCAAGGCCGCGACAACACCATCACCCGCCCCGACACGCGCTGCAGCTTCAGCCACCCGGTATCGGCCGTAAACCGAAGCTGCTGCAACGGAAAATCGAACCCGGCCTTCTGCGCCGCGCTGACCACCGCGTCGGCAATCCAGCGGATCAGTTCCTTTCCTTCGTCGGTGGTCTGGTGACAGTTCTGAACGCCATAGAAATAGCGATTCCCGGCGTTGACTTCGTTCTGCAGCTGCATCCAGTGTCCCGGCAGGCCGGGCAGCGTTCTGAACAGGTCGGCCACGCGCTGCGTCGTCAGGCCGCGCGCCCACAGTGCGCCATTGACCGCGGGCCGCGCCAGATTGTGACGGTCTGCTTCCTGGGCCTGCTCCTTGATGTCGCCCTTTCAGAATATCGGGTTTCGTCATCGCACTGTCCTCGTGAGGGCCCCGCAATGGGCCGGTTGAATCAAAAAAGCGCCGAACATCGGGCGCACGCGTTGCGTGCACGATACCGCCAATCTCGAAATTGATCGCCTGTCAGGTATGTCAGGCCGGCGCGTTTCAACATCGCACGCAAGAATCAGCCTCGTCCGATAGGCGCCGCGACAGCGGGTCGATATGCTTATCGGGTGTGGTGCCGGTGGAATGTCTTGTTCAAGTTCGGACTGAGCCGGTCACTAACCTTCGCCGGCGCCGCACACCCCTCTCGTTGCGATCCGGCTTCGGCGTGGGCGTTCGGTGGTGGCCGGTGGGCGCGGCCACGACAGAGAAAGACGATGTTGAAACAACACGCTGCCATATGCGAACGCCGAGCGCCTGCTCCGAAGCCGGATCCCTCCTCCATTCCCGCCCGCACCGCCCATCATTCAATAATTCGCGACATGCATCGACATAATTTCGCGATTATATCGATCGACAATCAATCGAATTCACGCCATTAAATCGGACTGTTTCAGCTTTCGATTTTCTGAACCCTTTCCATTCCCGGCCGAATATTTTTCTATTTATTTTTCGCCATTCTGGCCGAGCCGTGTTTAAAACAGCAAACGTTTGCGCGACACGGTGAAGCGCCTTACCGATCGATCGCCGGGGGTACTCCACGCATTGCGAATCGATTCAATCGAGCAGTCATTTGCAGTCCCACGCTGTACTCCGCGCGCGACAACGGCGGGACCACTCGCCGGCCGCGCGACGCGAGACCTATCATCGAGACGAGGACGACATGTCACAACCGTTTACCCATGACGATCTTTACGCACTGCTGCAACTCGCCGGCAACGATGCAACCGCCGTACAAGCGAACGGCGATCAGGCGGTGCTCGACCGGATGCGCCAGTTCATGACCACGCAGCTCGTGGAAAAGCTGCCGCAATACGATGTGTTCGTCGACATCGCGACCATCCCGTACAGCTTCGACGTCGGCAGCTGGCAGAACAAGGTGAAGGCCGATGCGGCGGGGCAGGTGATCGCCTGCACGGTTACGTGGGCCGGCGCGCCCGGCGTGCTGCCGGGGGCCGCGGCAAAGTTCGGCGTCGGCGCGGTGGTCAATTACTTCTCGAAGGCAACGCCGCAACCGGAGCCCACCCAGCCGGGCACGACGACCGGCGGCGGCGAACGCGACGGCATCTTCAATCTGCCGCCGAACATCGCGTTCGGCGTGACGGCACTGGTCAATTCGTCCGCGCAGCAGACGATCGAAGTCTATGTCGACGATAACCCGAAGCCGGCCGCGACGTTCCAGGGCGCGGGCACGCAGGACGCGAACCTGAACACGCAGATCGTGAACTCGGGCAAAGGGAAGGTGCGCGTGGTGGTGACGGCGAACGGCAAACCGTCGAAGATCGGTTCGCGTCAGGTCGACATCTTCAAGAAGACCTACTTCGGGCTCGTCGGGTCGGAAGACGGAACGGACGGCGATTACAACGACGGCATCGCCATCCTGAACTGGCCGCTCGGCTAAGCAGCCGCGTCCTGCCAATCATCGCCACGCCGCCCGGCGTGGCGGTTCGCATTGGTACGCAGCATAGATGTGCGCGCCGCCACCCACGGCGGCGACCGCCCCAGCTCGACGGTCAGCCGTCGCTCGGTGCGCCGTGCTGCGACATCGCGAGCGACGGCGCCAACGTGGCCGCGGCCAGCTGGGTGCGCGCGGCGCGGGCCACGCGGTTGAACGCCACCCGCTGCTCGCCCTTCAGTTTCGCCGCCCTGGCCGCCTGCACCAGTTCGATCGGATCGACGAGGCGGGCATGTCGCCGCACCTCGAAGTGCAGATGCGGGCCGGTCGCGGTGCCTGTGCTGCCGACCGCGCCGACACGCTGGCCGCGCACGACCCGCGCGCCGGTTCGCAGCGTCGGCTCGAACGCCGACAGATGCGCGTAGTACGACGCATAGCCGCCGTCGTGCCGAATCACCACGTACTTGCCGTAGCCGCCCGGCTCGGTGCCGATGAAAGCCACGACCCCGCGCTCCGACGCGTGGACGGCACGGCCCGTCGGCGCGGCCAGATCCACGCCGGAATGGACGTGCCGGACGCCCGTGACCGGATGCACGCGCGCGCCAAATTGCGAGCTGATTCGCGTTGCGTTGACCGGCATCGCGAACCGCGCACCGGCGAGCGGCATGCCGTCGAGATCGTAGTACGCGCCTGGCGAGCCAGCCTGCGGCGCGAACCACACGGCCGCGACACGCTGGCCGCGAAAGCGGATGTCGAGCGCCGTCACGCGCACGCGGCCCGGCGCGGTTGCGCTGTCGTCCGGTTCGAAGGCGACGCGGAAGGTATCGCCCATCGCGCCGCGCTGCGCCGAATCGATCCGCCCGGCCAGCATGCGCGTGATCTGCGCGGCGACGTCGGCGGGTAGATCGGCGCGCGCGAGCGACGCGCGCAGGCTGCCGGTGATCGCGCCGGCTCGCGTGCCGTGCTCCTGCTCCGCGAGCATGAACGGCTCGGCGGACGCGAGATCGACAGGACGCGCGTCGAACGCCGGCGCAGCGCCGATTGCCGGAAGCGGCGACGCAAAACCGTACGCGAAGCGCGCCGCGTAATCGCGCTCGATCGCATCGCGCGCCGCATCGCAGAGGACGATGTACGGCGCACATGCACCGGCACGCATCGTGAACGTGACCGAAGGAGCGTCCGTGCGCGCGCTCGTCGCATGCGGCTCCAGCGCGACACGCGGCACGTCAGTCGACGCCAGCAAGCCGCCCCAGATGGTCCGGGCGGAATTGAAAAAAGGCACGTCGACAAGGTCGGCCGCTTGCGCAGTCATGGGCGAAAACGACATGGCATCGGAAGATGCCCACGCCACCGCACCCTGCATGCCGGCAAGCGACGCCGCAGCAACGACACCGCGCACCAGCGCGCGGCGAATCGGAAAGCGGATGGCGCCGCAGCGCGCGGGCCGACCTTGTTCGCGTGCGAGACGTAAACACAGGTCAAGCCGCATTGCGTCGTCACTCGCTATCAATGAAAAAGGAGGGGGAAAACCGGTTATCGCGGAGGAACGATCATCGCGATCCGGTAGCCTGGAAGCGAGTGTACCGGCACGGTCAACACAGCTAAATAGGACAAGTCTGATTTGTTGGGATGCTCGATTAGTACACAAACCAAAGCGCCATTTTCACGGCGAAGACACGCGAAATACGGTCCCAAGCATTGACGCGTGATACCCCATGGCGTGTACAGTCGAGGGCTGCCGACGCACGAGCGGATGCCCGCCCAACCAAGGCGGACGATGCCACCCGTCGCGCCTTCTGTCCTCAAACCGGAATCCCGTCATGTTTCTCGATCATCTTCATCCGGAACGCTGGACGTTCCTGTGGAACGCGTTGTCCACGCTTTCGCTCAGGCTTTGCGCCGCCCTCGCGCTACTCGTCGCGGGCTGGTGGCTGTCGAAGCGCATCGGCAACTGGCTGAGCCGGCTGCTCACGAACAAGGAGCGCGTGGACGACACGCTGCGGCCGATCCTCTGCGACGTCGCCGTATGGGGCATCCGCATCGTCGCGATCGTCGGTGCGCTTTCACAGCTCGGCATCGAAACCGCGAGCATCGTCGCGGTGCTCGGCGCGGCCGGCCTCGCGATCGGGCTCGCGCTGCAAGGCACGATGCAGAACATCGCGGCCGGCATCATGCTGTTGCTGCTGCGGCCGTTCAAGGTGGGCGACTACATCGACGGCGGCACGGGTGTCGCGGGCACGGTCGACGAGGTCGGGCTCTTCATGACGCGGCTGACGAAGCCGGACGGCATCTGCGAATACGTGCCGAACAGCGCGCTGTGGGGCAGCGCGATCCGCAACTACACGCGCAATCCGACCCGCCGTCTCGATCTCGAAGTGGAAGTGTCCGTGCACGACGACATCGATCGTGCGCTCGATGCGCTGCGCGCGCTGGCCGAAACCGATCCCGACGTGCTGAAGGATCCCGCGCCGGACGTGATGGTGATGCGCTTCGACGACAGCACGGCGGTCGCGAACATGCGCGTATGGACGCACACCGACAAGTTCTGGGCGATGCGCTGGCGCCTCGCGCGCCAGGTGCGCAAGACGCTCGCGGACGCGGACTGCGCGCTGCCGATCCGCACGCGCGAGCTGCACATCGTGCACGACGTCGAACGGCAGCCGCAGCAGATCGAGCCGCGCCGCGTACAGGCGTCGTGACACGTCGGGGCGCACGACCGCGCATGCCGCGCGGCGCGCCCCGCCTGCGTCACATCCTGACGATATCGAGCAGCGCCTTCCTGCCGCTCCTGTACGTGAACACCGAGATCGCGCCGTGCTTCAGGTCGCCCTGCGGCGTGAAGCTCGTTTCGCCGATCACGCCGCGATAGTCGGTCGCCGGCATCGCGGCCAGCACCTTGGCTGCGTCCGTCGAATTCGCGCGCTGCATCGCGTCGACGATGATGTACACCGCGTCGTACGAGAACGGCGCGTACACCTGCATCGGCTGGTGGTAACGCGCTTCGTAACGCTTCACGAACGCCGCGCCGCCCGGCATCTTCTCGAGCGCGATGCCGGCTTCCGAACACACGACATTGTCCGACGCCGGACCCGCTAGCTTCGGCAGGTCGGGCGAGCACACGCCGTCGCCGGCGAGGATCTTCGCGCGCAGGCCGAGCTGGCGCGCCTGCTTCGCGAGCGGGCCGCCCGTCGCATCCATCCCGCCGTACATGATCGCATCGGGGTTCTCGCCCTTGATCTTCGTGAGGATCGCGCGGAAGTCGATCGCCTTGTCGTTGGTCGCGTCGCGCGAGATGACCTTCATCCCGGCCGATTTCGCCGCCTTCTCGAACTCGGTCGCGAGGCCCTGCCCGTACGCGGTCGCATCGTCGACCACGGCCACCGTCCTGATGCCCAGCTGCTTCGCCGCATACATCGCCAGCGCGGGCCCTTGCTGCGCATCGGTCGCGACGACGCGATAGGTCGTCTTGAAGCCCTGCTGCGTGTACATCGGGTTGGTCGCGGCCTGCGAGATCTGCACGACGCCGCCGTCGCGATAGACGCGCGACGCCGGAATCGACGTGCCCGAGTTGTGATGGCCGACGACGCCGACCACCTTGTCGTCGACGAGCCGCTGCGCGACCTGCGTCGCGGTGCGCGGGTCGCCCGCGTCGTCCTGCGCGTCGAGTTGCAGCGTGACCTTCCTGCCGCCGATCACGAGCCCCTTCGCATTGATCTCCTCGACCGCGAGCCGAGCGCCGTTCTCGCTGTCCTTGCCGAGGTGCGCGATCGCACCGGTCAGCGGCGCGACGTGCCCGATGCGCACGATCTCGTCCGCATGCGCGGGCAGCGCGGACCATGCGCACGCCAGCGCGGCCGCGATTGCGCATGCCGTCTTGTTCCGATGTCGATTCATGTTCGTCTCCTTCGTTGTCGCGCTTCGTTCGTGACGGGATCGTCGTTCATCAAAGGCAAAGCGATACGGTCACGCGCGCCCTTCGAAACCGAGCAGCACGTTCACCGCGTTGATACCGATTTCGTCGACCATGTAGCCGCCTTCCATCACGAACAGCGTCGGCAGGTTCAGGCGCGCGAGCGCTTCGCCGACGCGCAGGTAGTCGGGCGAGCGCAGGCGGAAATGACTGATCGGGTCGTGCTCGAACGTGTCGACGCCGAGCGACACGACGAGCAGGTCGGGCGCATGCGCGGCGATCGCGGCGGCTGCGTGGTCGAGCGCCGCCGCGTAGGTGTCCCACTGCGTGCCCTTCGGCAGCGGCAGGTTCAGGTTGAAACCCTCGCCCGCGCCGCTGCCGCGCTCGTGCGCGTAGCCGGAGAAGTACGGATACGACACCGGCGGCTCGCCGTGGGTCGACGCGAACAGCACGTCCGCGCGGTCGTAGAAAATGTCCTGCGTGCCGTTGCCGTGGTGGAAGTCGACGTCGAGCACCGCGACGCGCGCCGCGCCGCTCGCGATGCCGTGCTGCGCGGCGATCGCCGCGTTGTTCAGGTAGCAGTAGCCGCCCATGTACTCGCGGCCCGCATGGTGGCCGGGCGGCCGGCACAGCGCGAACGCCGCGCGCGCGCCGCCGTTCGACAGCAGGTCGGCGCCCGTGAGCGCCGAGTTCGCGCTCGCGCTCACCGCGGCCCACGTGCCGGCGTTGATCGGCGCGCCGGCGTCCATCGCGAAGAAGCCGAGCTTGCCGTCGATGAACTCGGGCAGCGTCGCCGACGACGGCATCGCGCGCACCGGCCACACGAGCGGCAGCGCCTGGCAGGTACGGCCGGTCGCGGTCCATTCGTCCCACGCGCCGGCGAGGAACTCGACATAGCGGGCGCTGTGCGCGGCGGCATAGCACGCGCGGTCGAACGCGCGCGGCGCGATCACGTCGCCGAGTCCGGCCGCGCGCACCTGCGCGAGCACCGTCTCGGCGCGCAGGGGGTTCTCGAACGACTCGGTGATCGCGCCGTCCTTCAGTTCGACGCCGCGATGCAGATGGTGATCGCTGCTGTAGACCGTGAGCATGATTGACCGTTGCAGTGAAGGCTGTGAGGGGTGAAAACAGTCTATTGATGCCGGCCGGCAATAACTTTGCTTTCCACCCCTTCGTTTCGTACAATTTTGAGAAAACCGCCTACGGAGACCCGACAATGAGCAAAAATCGCGCTTCGGTGGAACTGGACGGCGTCGACCGCGCGATGCTTCGCCTGCTGCAGGAAGACGGCGCGCTGTCGAACGCGACGCTCGGCGAGAAGCTGTCGCTGAGCGTCACGCCGTGCTGGCGCCGCCGCAAGCGGCTCGAGGACGAGCACGTGATCACTGGCTATCAGGCGAACCTCGACCGGCGCGCGCTCGGCATGAACGTGTTCGCGTTCGTGCAGATCACGTTCAACATGCATTCGGACCAGGATCCGGATCACTTCGAGGAGGTGATGCGGCGTCACGACGAAGTGACGTCGTGCCACAAGATCACCGGCGCGGCCGACTACATCCTGCAGGTCGTCGCGGCCGATCTCGACGCGTACGCGGAATTCGTCGAACGCGTGCTGAGAAAGCAGGCCGGCGTGTCGTCGATTCAATCGAGCCTCGCGCTGCGCGAGGTCAAGTTCTCGTCGCGCGTGCCGGTGCCGGATGCGTGATCGTTCGTGTTGTCATGCGCCCGCGCGCGGGCATCCGCTGTCGATCGTCACTTCATGGAGCGCAACCTATGAAACGTCTTCTACCTTCCTTCTCGCTTGCCGCAACGATCGCCTGCGCACTCGCATTGAGCGGCTGTGCGGCGCAATCGTCCGCACCGGCCGCTTCGTCGACGCCCGCGCAACCTGCCGCGCCGGCCGCCCCGCCGATGGTCGGCGGCGATCGCGACGCGCACGGCTGCATCGGCTCGGCCGGCTATTCGTGGTGCGAACAGACCCAGCAATGCGAACGCCCGTGGGAGCTCGCGAAGCAGAAGGGGTTCGCGAATTCGGCGCAAGCGTACGAGCAGTTTTGCCACAACAATTTCGCGAAGTGACGTGACCTGACCTGACGTAAAGCGATCATGTCGCGGCGCGATGCCGCGACATGACGCGCCCGCATTCCATCCCCTCCCGCCCGGTTATCCACATCTTTTCCGGTTCCGGCGACCGTCGTTCCGGAATCCCGGACACGCAAAAAACCCCACAAAAACAAGGGCATTTTTCGTTTGTGACACAGCAAACGAGTTCGGTTACATTACGCGCCCCTTGCCATACCGCCCCCGCAAAACGCGTCGCGCGCGGCCTCTTTCCACGCAGCCCGAAGCGCCTTCCGCGCAGGCCTGCAGCGAGGGCCCCGGCGCGTTGCGCGCCATCGCGACGCACGCATTTGCCTGACTGCGACAAGCCGATCCGAAGGTGTCCTTCGCGACGGCTGCGCGTGCGCAAATGCAACGGCGAACACGGTCGATCCGGAATTCCGGATTCGCGGTCCGGATCTCCGGATGCGCGAGCCGGTTGCGATTCGGCGTCGGCCGGGCGGCATGGCAAACCGATGCATTCAAGTTGAAGAGGGATCTGTTGTGATCAAAACGTTACGGGTAATACTGTCGGCGCTCGCGCTGTGCGTCGCCGCGTCGTCCGCGCACGCCGCCGATACGAAGAAGGTCGACGTCCTGCTGGTGGGCGGCGGCATCATGAGCTCGACGCTCGGCGTCTGGCTGCACGAGCTCCAGCCCGACTGGTCGATGACGATGGTCGAGCGCCTCGACGGCGTCGCGCTGGAAAGCTCGAACGGCTGGAACAATGCGGGCACCGGCCACTCGGCGCTCGCCGAGCTGAACTACACGCCGGAGAAGGCGGACGGCAAGGTCGACATCTCGAAGGCGATCGAGATCAACGAGTCGTTCCAGATCTCGCGCCAGTTCTGGGCCTGGCAGGTGCGCCAGGGCGTGCTGAAGAACCCGCATTCGTTCATCAACTCGACGCCGCACATGAGCTTCGTGTGGGGCGACGACAACGTCCGCTTCCTGAAGAAGCGCTACGACGCGCTGCAGGCGAGCCCGCTGTTCCGCGGGATGCAGTATTCGGAAGACTACGACCAGATCAAGCAGTGGGTGCCGCTGATGATGGAAGGCCGCGACCGCTCGCAGAAAGTCGCCGCCACCTGGACGCCGATCGGCACCGACGTGAACTTCGGCGAGATCACGCGCCAGTTCGTCGGCTACCTGAAGACGCAGCCGAACTTCACGCTGTCGCTGTCGAGCGAAGTGCGCGAGATCTCGCGCAACGCGGACGGCACGTGGCACGTGTCGTGGGTCAAGCTGCACTCGGATGAACCGCCGCAGGCCGTCGACGCGAAGTTCGTGTTCATCGGCGCCGGCGGCGGCGCGCTGCACCTGCTGCAGGCGTCGGGCATCCCCGAGGCGAAGGACTACGGCGCGTTCCCGGTCGGCGGCTCGTTCCTCGTGACCGACAACCCCGAGGTCGTGAAGCGGCACCTCGCGAAGGCGTATGGCAAGGCGTCGGTCGGCTCGCCGCCGATGTCGGTGCCGCACCTCGACACGCGGATCATCGACGGCAAGAAGATCATCCTGTTCGGGCCGTTCGCGACGTTCTCGACCAAGTTCCTGAAGAACGGCTCGTACTTCGACCTCGCGAAGAGCACGAACCTGCACAACGTCGCGCCGATGATGCGTGTGGGCGTCGACGAATTCCCGCTCGTCCAGTACCTGGCCGGCCAGCTGATGCTGTCCGACGACGACCGTTTCAACGCGCTGAAGGAATATTTCCCCGACGCGAAGAAGGAAGACTGGCGCCTGTGGCAGGCCGGTCAGCGCGTGCAGATCATCAAGCGCGACCCGAAGAAGGGCGGCGTGCTGAAGCTCGGCACCGAGATCGTCAGCTCGCAGGACGGCAGCATCGCGGGCCTGCTCGGCGCATCGCCGGGCGCGTCGACGGCGGCGCCGATCATGCTGAACCTGATGCAGAAGGTGTTCAAGGACAAGGTCGCGACGCCCGAATGGCAGCAGAAGATGCGCCAGATCGTGCCGAGCTACGGCACGAAGCTGAACGACAGCCCGGCGAAGGTCGTCGAGGAATGGACCTATACGAGCGACGTGCTGCAGTTGTCGCCGCCGCCGAAGATCGACCTGACGACGCCGTCACTGGCGACGGGCGCGGCTCCGGCGCGCCCCGCGAAGGCATCGGCCGACATGGCGCTGTAACGCGTCCGGCCCCGTTTGGTCGCGTCGCACGGCCGCCCCTCCGGGGCGGCCGTTTTACATGGCTGATGCGGGGGAGGCCGCGCGACGATTGGTGGGCGTCCTCGCCGGTTGCCGATGGCCGGCCGGCGCACTGGCGATAGGCCGCTAGCGGCCCTCCGCCAGCGGCACCGGCACCCCGCTGCCGGCCCTCCTCCCGCTGGACAGCCGCCGCCGACCGTCCGCGACCGGTCATCCGCTACCGCCCCACCGCCGCCAGCCGGGCCATTGCCGATAGACCGCTACCGCCCCTCCGCCGCCGGCCCTCCGCATCCGCTAGAATTGCGGGCACGCGCGACGCTGTCGCCCCCGATCCACCATCCGCATCGATGCGGTCCACGCGACCGCCGGTGCGGCCCGCGCCCGAACCGCGCGAGCGCCGCACCCCGTTGCCGCGCCCGCCGGGCGCGCCACCAACCGAATTCAGCTGGAGAATGACCGTGTTTACCTGCAGAAACCAGAGCTGCGGCACGCAGTGGGAGACGTCCGACGTCGTGATCAAGGACGAAGGCCAGGGGCTGCTGTTCCGCTGCCCGCTATGTGGCGCGCGCAACTATCTCGAGCGCTTCGACGCGGAAGACGGCACGGTCGTCTACGAGCAGATGGCCGGCCGCCCTTACCTCGGAGACGTGGAATGACCGAGCCGACCGCCACGCCCTTCAGCGCGCTGCCGCTCACGCCCGCCGCGCTCGCGAACCTCACGCAGCTCGGCTACGTCGACATGACGCCGATCCAGGCCGCGAGCCTGCCGATCGCGCTGGCCGGCCACGACCTGATCGCGCAGGCGAAGACGGGCAGCGGCAAGACCGCCGCGTTCTCGCTCGCGCTGCTGGCGCGCCTCGACACGCGCCGCTTCGACGTGCAGGCGATGGTCCTGTGCCCGACGCGCGAACTCGCCGACCAGGTCGCGCAGGAAGTGCGCCGCCTCGCGCGCGCCGAGGAGAACGTGAAGGTGCTGACGCTGTGCGGCGGCACGCCGATGCGTCCGCAAGCGCAGAGCCTCGAACACGGCGCGCACATCGTCGTCGGCACGCCCGGCCGCATCATGGATCACCTCGACCGCGGCAACCTGAAGCTCGACGCGCTGAACACGCTCGTGCTCGACGAAGCCGACCGGATGCTCGACATGGGCTTCTTCGACGACATCGCGAAAGTCGCGCGGATGTGTCCGACGACGCGCCAGACGCTGCTGTTCTCGGCGACCTATCCGGACGGCATCGCGAAGCTGAGCCAGCAGTTCCTGCGCAATCCGAAGGAAGTGAAGCTCGAGGAGCGCCACGACAACAGCAAGATCCGTCAGCGCTTCTACGAAGTGGCGGAAACCGAACGTCTGCATGCGGTCGGCCAGTTGCTGAACCACTACCGGCCGGTGAGCACGATCGCGTTCTGCAATACCAAGCAGCAATGCCGGGACTTGCTCGACGTGCTGCACGCGCAGGGCTTCCACGCGCTCGCGCTGCACGGCGAGCTCGACCAGCGCGAGCGCGACCAGGTGCTGATCCAGTTCGCGAACCGCAGCTGCTCGGTACTGGTGGCCACCGACGTCGCCGCGCGCGGGCTCGATATCGCGCAGCTCGAGGCGGTGATCAACGTCGACGTGACGCCCGACCCCGAGGTGCACGTGCACCGTATCGGCCGCACCGGCCGTGCTGATCAGGAAGGCTGGGCGCTGAGCCTCGCCAGCATGGACGAGATGGGTCGCGTGGGCGCGATCGAGCAGGCGCTGAAGCGCGAAGTCGAATGGCATCCGCTGGCGGAACTGAAGCCGGCCGGCAACGACACGCTGCTGCCGCCGATGGAAACGCTGCAGATCCTCGGCGGGCGCAAGGACAAGATCCGCCCGGGCGACGTGCTCGGCGCGCTGACCGGCGATGCGGGGTTCGACGGCAAGCAGATCGGCAAGATCAACGTGACCGAGTTCTCGACGTATGTCGCGATCGAGCGCGGCGTCGCGCACGACGCGCTGCGCAAGCTCAATGCGGGGAAGATCAAGGGCAAGCGGGTCAAGGTCCGGTTGATGGACGAGGAGTAACCTCGAGCGGCGCGGCTGTCACGGCAGCCGCGCCGCCGCATCACGCCAGCTCGGGATACCCTTGCGCGGCTGCGTCCCGCGCGAACCGGGCAATCGTGTCGTACGCGCCCGGCGGCAGGCGCTCGAATCCCTTCAGCCGCAGCACGTTCGCCCGTTCCGGATCGACCGCGACCGCGTGATCGAGCGCATCCCGCAACGCCTCCACCCGCTCCCATTCCAGCGCCTTCGACGCAATCAACGGCAACCCCGGCGCCGACGCCGTCATGCCGATGATCCGGATCTCGTTCAACAGCTCGGGCAGCGCATCGCGCACGTACGCGAACGTCACGCAGTCGATCGCCGCGCAATCGGCGTCGCCGGCCGCCAACGCGCGCAGCACGTTCAGGTGCGAGCCGAACGACACGACCGAACCGAAGAAACGTCCGTCATGCGCATGCGGCGCGACCGCATGCCGGAACGCATTCATCCCGCTGTGCGAATCGTCGCCGTTGAATGCAGCCCGCAATCCGCGACACGCCGCCAGCGTCGTCGCACCGCCCGCATGCACGCGCGCCGACACGGCAAGCACGCTGCTGTAGCGCGCGCCGTCGCAGCCGGGCGCATCGAAAGCCGGCGTCGCGATCAGGTGCACGGCATCGCGCAAGCCGCGCATCCGGTACGGATAGCCGCACGTCTGCGACAACAGCAGGTCGTTGCGCCGCCACAGCGCGTGCAGATCGCCGAAAGGTTCATCCAGCAGCACGACGCCGGCAGGCCCGCCGGTGCGCGCGAATGCGTCGAGCGCGTCACGCAGCAACGCGCGCCACAGTGCGGCGTGGCGCGGCGTCACGTTGTACATCGGCAGTCCGGCGATCCATTGGCTCATGCGCGCATTCTACGCATCGATGGTGCCCGGGAGAAAGCCGGCTCGCCCATATTTCCGCAAGGTTCGGCACGCGGCGGTGGCTGCCAATGCTTATCGGTCGCGCACCGATAAGCAAATGCGAATTGCTTGGTTGGCCTGACGATGCGGCCCGGTTAGCGTTCCACTGTCGCAACGCGGTCGCATGCCGCTGTAGCGGTCGACCGCGAGCCGCGACGTCTGTCGGCCCATCGCATCGCGCCCCGCACCGGCGCGCTCGTCCGCTTCCCCGCATCGCCCGCACTACCCGTTTCATCCCGCTTCAGCACCATGGCCGAATACTTCGACGTCGACCACGCGCGCGCGATCGCCAGGCTCGACGCACGCTTCACCGCCCGCATCGAGTGGCCGACCTGGCTGCTGGTCGCCGCGATCTACGGCGGCTGGCTCGCCGTGCTGCTGCTCGTGCGCGCCGAACGCCTGCCGCTCGCGGCCGCGACGCCGCCGCTGATCCTGCTCGGCGCGTGGCACATGTCGCTGCAGCACGAGCTGCTGCACGGCCATCCGACGCGTTCCGCGTTCGTGAACCGGCTGCTCGGCTATCCGCCGCTGACGATCTGGTATCCGTACACGCTGTACCGCGACACGCACCTCGATCATCACCGCGACGAGGACCTGACCGTACCGGGCGTCGATCCGGAAACGAACTATGTGTCGCGCGAGCAGTGGGCGCGGCTGCCGCGCTGGCGTCGCGCACTGACGGTTGCGCGCACCACTTTCGTCGGACGGCTCGTGTTCGGGCCGCCCATGAGCGTCATCGCGATGTTCATCGACACGTTCCGCACATTCCGGCGCGGCGACTTCCGCTATCTGCGGATGTGGATCACGCACGCCGCCTGCGTGGTCGCGCTGCTCGCATGGTTGCAATGGGCAATCGGCGTGCCGTGGTGGTACTACCTGCTGGCGGTCACGTGGCCCGCGCTGTCGCTCGCGATGATCCGTTCGCTGTTCGAGCACCGCGCGGCGCGACATCCGAAGGCGCGCATCGTAATCAACGAAGCCGGCTTCGCGATGCGGCTGCTGTACCTGAACAACAACTATCACCTCGTGCATCACGACCTGCCGAAGCTGCCGTGGTACGACCTGCCGCGCGCGTACCGGATGCGGCGCGACGCGTACGCGGAAAAATGCGGCGGCTTCGTGATTCGCGGCGGGTATCGCGAATTGCTGGCGCGCCACGCGTGGACGCCGACCGACACGCCCGTGCATCCGTTCGACCAGGGCACGGCGTCGCTGTCGACCGGCAGCGGCGCGACGGTGGCCGCTATCGACGGCTATCTTCAGATCAGTACGTGATGCGCGCTCGGGCCGTGCTGCATCGTGACGCCGCCCGAGTCGACCGCGCACCGGCAAGGCCATCCGGCCGCGCCACATTCCTTACGAAAAGCCGACAATATCGCCCCTCATCGGCGAATTGCCAATTCCATCGGCAATGCGCAGAATGACGGCTCGTCCGGGGCTTCCAACAATCATTCGCCCCGGCTCAGCCTTCCGGCCGCGCGCCGCACTCCCCTACGACGATGCAACCGAACACCTCGCCCGGCGCGATCCGCTCGATCGGCAACGACTGGTCCGTCTCCGCGATCACCGCGGGCTTTCTCGCGGTGCTGATTTCCTATGCGGGCCCGCTCGCGATCTTCTTCCAGGCGTCGCAGGCCGCGCATGCGTCCAACGCGATGGTGACGTCGTGGGTCTGGGCGATCTCGATCGGCGCGGGTGTGTCGGGGGTGTTCGCGAGCTGGAAGCTGAAGGTGCCGGTCGTGACCGCGTGGTCGGCGCCCGGCACCGCGCTGCTCGTCGGCCTCTTTCCGCAACTGACGCTGAACCAGGCCGTCGGCGCGTACATCACGGCCGCGCTGATCATCCTCGTGATCGGCATCACCGGCTATTTCGACCGGCTCGTGCGTCACATTCCGCGCGGCATCGCCTGCGGGATGATGGCCGGTATCCTGCTGCCGTTCGGCATGCACGCGTTCTCCGCCGCGACCGCGCAGCCGGTGCTCGGGTTCGGAATGATCGCGGCCTACGTGATCTTCAAGCGCCTGCTGCCGCGCTACAGCATCGTGCTCGTGCTGCTGACGGGCGCGGCACTCGCGACGCTGCTCGGCATGACGCAGCTCGGGAGCGTGTCGCCGAGCATCGCGCGGCCGATCTTCATCGCGCCCGAATGGACGCTCGGCACCACGCTCAGCCTCGCGCTGCCGCTCGTCGTCGTCAGTCTCACCGGCCAGTTCCTGCCGGGCATGACGATCCTGCGCGTGTCGGGCTATCACACGAGCGCCCGGCCGATCATCACCACGACCAGCGTGATGTCGCTCGTCGTCGCGTGCTTCGGCGGGATCACGATCGTCGTCGCGGCGATCACCGCGGCGCTCTGCACCGGCAAGGACTCGCACGAGGATCCGGACCGGCGCTATATCGCGGGCCTCGCGAACGGCGTGTTCTACCTGATCGGCGGGCTTTTCGCGGGAACGATCGTCACGCTGTTCTTCGCGTTGCCGAAGGCCTTCGTCGCGATCCTTGCGGGGCTCGCGCTGATCGGCGCGATCGGCGCGAACGTGCACGGCATCTTCGAGGACGAGGATCATCGCGAAGCGTCGGTGATCACGTTCCTCGCGACCGCATCGGGGATGACATGGCTCGGGCTCGGTTCCGCGTTCTGGGGGATCGTGATCGGGTCCATCGCGTATGCGGTATTGAGCCGGGTGCGGCGGCAGGCGTAACGCGCATCGCGCGCGGCTTCGGCCGCCGCGTGGCTCACCGCGCGTGTTCGCGCACCAGCGCGGCGAGCGCCTCCGCCGGTGTCGTCGTGCCGTACACCCGCTCCGACACACCGGCCTCGACATCGATCTGCCCCGCGTTGTGCACGTCGTACAGATCGACGATCAGTTGTGCATGACGTTCGCTGAGCCCCGCGCGCAACAGCGTCGCGGTCCATGCATCGCGCGGCAGTTCGCACGCGACGATCTCCCGATTGGCTTTCGCGGCAAGCGTGTCGGCGATCTCCCGCACACTCACGCGCCGCGGTCCTTCGATGCTGACGATACGTGCCCCGTTGCCCGCTTCGGTCCGATCGAGCAGCAGCCGCGCCGCCGCGACGCCCACGTCGGGCGCCCAGACTGTCGGGAACAGCTTGTCGACCGGATGATGAAAGCTCGGTAGCACGCCGGTCCCGAGCGCGACGGGCAACACGCGTGTCCAGTTCTGCAGGTGTTCTGCCGAGCGCAGCAGCGTGAGTTGCGTCGGGACCGTTTTCAGCCGTTCCTCGAGATAATGAAAGAGCCGCGTGATGCCCGTGTTGCCATCGCGCTCCGCGCCGTAGTCCGACAGCGCGAGCAGCGCCGGCGGCGGGTTCGCGGCGAGTGCGCCGGTCACGATGTCGATCGTCCGCGCCATCGTCGCGGCCGGGTCGCTGTCGGCGACGGGCACCGGACACAGCATCTGCACGGCCTGCGCGCCATCGATCACGGCGGCGACCGCGCGCGCGTCCGTCAGGTCGGCGATCGCCACGTCACAGCCGAGCTGTGCGAAACGTTCACGATGGCCTGCGTCGCGCAGGACCGCGCGCACGGGATGGCCTGCCTGGCGCAAGGTCGTCACGGTCCACAAGCCGACGTTGCCTGATGCTCCGAAAATCACGAACACGATCCGCTCCTGGTGGATGAAGGTGAGGTGATTGTCGGCACGCGCGGCCAACGTGGCGCGCACAGACGGATGCCCCGGACAGGAACGGATGACGGTTTTGGCGATTGCCGACGATGTCCGCTGCATGGCAGGACCCGGTATTGTCCAACAGGCCGTTGGACAATCGGCTTGGATTAGAGACTAACCGGGCATTGCCGGCCAAGCTGGAGCGGTCCTACGTCTGATGGAGCGTAGACTCGCCGATCGGCGCCCGCGTGGAGAACCCATCTCGCGCGACGGTCGATCAACGGTCCTCGCCGTCGTAAGCGAGCCGCAGCCCACCGCGCGCGCCCGACCGCGCGATCTCCGTCGGCGTCGCGCCCAGCACGCGATTCATCCAGTGCGCCATGTGGCTCTGATGCGCGAAACCGGCTTCGAGCGCGATCTGGCTGATGCCGAGCCGGCCTTCGAGCAACAACGCCTTCGCGCGCTCGACCCGGCGCCGCACCACGTACTGATGCACCGGCATCCCGAGCGTCTCGCGAAACAGCACCTTGAAATGCGGCACGCTGATCGACACGAGCGCCGCGAGTTCGGCGAGCGTCATGCGGCGCTCGAGGTTGGCCTCGACATAGTCGATCACGCGCGCCGCCGCCTTCGGCGCGAGCGTACGCCGGTGCTCGCGGAATGCCGGCTGGCTGTCGGCCAGCCGTGCGACGAGTGCGGTGCACAGGCTCTCAGCATAGAGCGGGTCCGACGCGTCTTCCGCTTCGAGTTCGGCGGCCATCGCCCATGCGATGTGCTGCAGCCGCGGATCGCGCACCTGCAGCCGGCGGCGGATTTGCGCCTGCGACGGCTTCAGCTCGAGCTGGTCGAACGTGCGCCGCACGAACGTATCGCTGAGCGCGATGTGCAGGATCCGGCAGTCGGCGCTGTCGGTCCATTCGCCCGGCAGGCCGGCGGGAATCACGTCGACGTCACCATGCGCCTGGATGCGCGACACGCGGGCGCCGTCGCACACGCAATCCGCGCGCACGGGCGAGCCGATATGCACGCCGATGCGGTGATGCTCGGCGGCCGGGATCCGGTACGTGCCCGCGCGAATCTCCAGCAGCGACGCGCCGAAGCCATGCCAGCCACGCCCGCGGCTCGAGCGCAGGCTGACCGGCACGCCGTTGTCGGTCGGCGCGGCGGGAATCGGATCGCTCATGGTTCTGCTCCACCAGTCGTGGGTCGAACGCGCATTGTGACGCTTTTTCCGGCCGCTCGCCGGGCTTGCACGGCCATTCCCGCGCCACGCGGAAAAATGATCATCCGTTTCTGCTCCGGCCCATCCTTGCGTGCGCGCCGACGGGCGCGGCGCCGCTTACGATGGCCTCATCCGACACTTCCGGAGACCGTCATGCCCCATTACTGCCCGCAACGCGCGGCGTTCACCACCGCTTCACCGTCCCGCGGCGCATGCCGCCCTGCCCGGCCCGCGCCGCGTCACGATCGGATCGGTATCGCGTTGTGGTGCCTGCGCATGATCGGCTGGTACCGGCTCGAACGGCTGCTCGCATCGATTCCCGACAGCAACGACGACTTCGGGCTCGTCTGACGGTCGACACGCACGGCGTCACGCGCGGGCTTGATCCGCCTACTTGCGTCGCCGTTCGTGCGACGCGACCGTCGCGCCGTCGATCACCGGCGCGCCCTGCTTGATCAGGAAATCGCGAAACAGCCCCGTCACCTGCGAGATCCGCCGGTCGGCGAGCGTGATCACGTACCACTCGCGCACGATCGGATTGCCCGGAAACGGCAATTGCCCGAGCAGCCCGGTGCGCAGCTCGAGTGCACACGCGTGCAACGACAGGAACGCGATGCCGA
This sequence comes from Burkholderia ambifaria AMMD, assembly GCF_000203915.1. NCBI lineage: Bacteria > Pseudomonadati > Pseudomonadota > Betaproteobacteria > Burkholderiales > Burkholderiaceae > Burkholderia > Burkholderia ambifaria. Next base: position 2,119,735 of record NC_008391.1, on the reverse strand, counting down.
GCCCCGCTTCGGCCATCTGCTTGATCGCCTCGTTGCTCGACAGTTCGGAGCCCACATGAAAGCGGTAGCCGGACGTCTTGAACAGGCTCTCGACGGTCGAGCGCGTCCCCGCGCCGCGCTCGCGCACGAGCAGGTGCGCGGATTCGAGATCCTTCAGCGCGACGCGCTTGCGCTGCATCAGCGGATGACCGGGCGCGGCGACGAACACCATCGGATGCTTCGCGAACTCGACCGCGTGCGTGCGCAGTTCCTTCGGCGCGCTGCCCATCACCGCGAGATCGATTTCATGCGTCGCGAGCATGCGGATGATGTCGTCGCGATTGCCGACCTTGAAATACGTCTTCACGTGCGGGCGCGTCGCGGTGAACTTCACCAGCAGCGGCGGGATCAGGTACTCGGCCGTCGTGATCGCGCCGATCCGCAGCGTGCCGCCGAGATCACCCGTCAGCGCGGCCACTTCGTCGCCGGCCTCGCTCCACAGATGGAGGATCTCGCGCGCATAGCGCGACACGATTTCACCGGCCGCGGTGAGCTGCACGCCGCGCCCCACCCGCTGCAGCAGCGCGGCGCCCACCGCCTGCTCGAGCAGGCGAACCTGCAGCGACACGGCCGGCTGCGTCAGGTTCAGCTCCTCGGCCGCGCGCGACACGCTGCCGAGCCGCGCAATCATGTCCAGCGCCTTCAGCTGCCGGAACGTCGCGGTCTTTCCTATAAGTGAATACATATGAGTCGCTTATAAACATTGAATTGTTCTAGTAGGTTCGAAACTATATCGTCGGTTCTTGAGCAATGTCATCCGAATCGTCATCAGCGGGAGCCACAACATGGACAACATCACGCCTACCCTTGCAACGGATCGCGCACCGCGCGTGCCGCGCATCGTGATCGTCGGCGGCGGCGCCGGCGGCCTGCAGCTCGCCACGCGCCTCGGCGACACGTTGGGCCGCCGCGGGCAAGCCGACGTCGTGCTCGTCGACCGCTATCCGACGCACTTCTGGAAGCCGCTGCTGCACGAAGCCGCGTCCGGCCATCGCGATCCGGCGTCGCACACGATCGAATACGCGGCGCAGGCGAAGCGCCACGGCTTTCGCTTCGTGCAGGGCGCGCTGCACCGGGTCGACCGCGCGGCACGCACGGCGACGATCGCCGCGGTGCAGGACGCGGACGGCACGGAGATCCTGCCGCAGCGCGCGCTCGGCTACGACGATCTCGTGCTGGCCGTCGGCAGCGTGACGAACTTCTTCAACGTGCCGGGCGCCGCGCGCCACGCGTTGCCGCTCGAAAACCTCGACCAGGCCGAGGATTTCCGCCGCAAGTTCCTCGCCGCCTGCACGAAGGCGAACCATGTGGCCGAGCAGCAACCGGCGCGACCCGCGGCACCGATCTGCATCAACGTGATCGGCGCGGGCGCGACGGGCGTCGAACTGGCCGCGGCGCTGCGCCACGCGATCCAGCAGCTGACGACGTATCGCTTCAAGGCGCTGGTGTCCGCACGCGACGTGCACATCCGCCTGATCGAAGGCGGCCCGCGCATCCTGCCGGCGCTCGACGCACGGCTGTCGGCCAGGATGCACGCGCAGTTGCGCACGCTGAACGTCGACGTGCTGACGGATACGCGCGTCGCGGAAGTCGGCGCGGATGCGGTCACCACCGCAACCGGCGAGCGACTCGCGAGCGACATCACGATCTGGGCGGCCGGCGTCGCGGGCCCCGCGATCCTGCGGGAACTCGGCGACATCGCGCTCAACCGGTCGAACCAGGTGATCGTGACCGATACGCTGCAGACGCCCGACGATCCGCATGTGTATGCGTTCGGTGACTGCGCCGCGTGCCCGTCGGCCGATGCGAGCGGTTTCCTGCCGCCGCGCGCGCAGGTCGCGCACCAGCAGGCCGTGTACCTCGGCGAAGCGCTCGCGCGGCGCCTCGCCGGCAAGCCCGTCGCGGGCTTCACGTTCCGCGACGCGGGCACCGTCGTGTCGCTCGGCCAGGCCGGCGCCGTGTATCAGGGCGACCTCGGCGTGCGTTCGCGCTCGCTGATCGTCGACGGGCTCGCCGCGATCGGGCTGTACAAGTTCCTGTACCGCAAGCACCTGTTCAGCGTGTACGGACTGAAGCGCGCACTGTTCCAGTCGCTGAGCCACTGGCTGCAAAGCCGCAACCAGCCGTCGATCAAGCTGCACTGATCAGTTGGTTCGCACACGGCATCGCATGACGGCGTATCGGGCCCGATACGCCGTTTTTCCTGATGCACATACCCGGTGCAGTCATCGTGCGCGCACCTTTGGTGCATCAAGTTCAAGCCCATCGATACGATGCAAATCGTGCGACACGCACCGCGTCGCGCGCCTTCCGCGCTGGCTATGGCTTGCCACCCCATTCATTAGTCGAATCGTATGAGTCGGACATAAATATTAATTGGTCGCCTATTCCGGATCGACGCTAAGGTGTGTGGCATTCCCGTCCGCGAACGGATCGTCACGTCTCAGGAGAGGAATCACCGTGGTCATCGAAGCCATTGTCACCCGTCTCGACGCCGCCTTCGCGCAGATCGAAGCGACACCGGATTCGCACGAATCGCGCAACCAGCGCGATGCGATCATCCAGTGGCTCGACAGCGCGTCGGAGCATGGATACCGACTCGGTCTCGTCACGACGCTGCCGGCCGCCCGGCTCAGCGACATGTTCGAAGGCCAGTTCGGCCGTGCGAACCTCGACCGCTTCTCGGTCGTCGTGACCGACGCCAATCAGCAGGATTCCGTATCAAATCAGCATCCGTTCGACGTCGCGCTGCAGGCGCTGGGCGTGCCGCCCGAGCGCGCGGTGGGTGTCGCGAGCAGCGAACCGGAACGCCGTGAAGCCGAAACGTTCGGCCTGTCGCGTTGCGTGCGCATCACCGACACGGTGCGATCGATCGCATCGGCAGGCGTGCACTGAACTGAGCACCTGCACACAGGCCGGCTCGCGCCGGCCGGCGGCAATCCGGCGCAATGCCGACGATCGCCCGACCGAAGCCTGACATTCTGCTGTCAAAGTCGCTTGCAACACTTCCGGGTTCGACCGATCCCGCCCGGAGATGGAACGACGCACTTCCTGCGTCGCCCCGCCCGTTTCAAGCCACGATGACACGCCCGACCCGCACCGCCTCCGCCATCGCTGTCCTCTGCCTGCTGCTCGCCGCGTGCGGCGGTGAGACGTCCAGCACGCCCGCCACGTCGGCAGACAACAGCGGCACGCAGCCGGCGCCGCAGCCTCCGCAACCGAAACCCACGCCCGCACCCGCGACCTACTACCAGACGAAAACGCCGTATCGTCCGCAGCAGGACGCGGCGACCTACGAAGCGCCGCCGGCCGGCTACGCACCGGTCTACACCGAGCTCGTTGCACGGCACGGCTCGCGCGGACTGTCAGGGTTCAAGTACGACGGCGCGATCTATTCGATGCTGGTCAAGGCCGAGGCCGACGGCGCGCTGACCGCGCTCGGCGCGCAGCTGAAGGCCGACACGTACGCGATGATGAAGGCCAACGCACTGCTCGGCTACGGCGTGCCGGGGATTTCAACGCCCGGCTACGGCAATCTCACGCAAACCGGCATCCGCGAACACCAGCAGCTCGCCGCGCGGCTCGCGCAGCGACTGCCGGCGCTGTTCGCGTCGGGCGGCCGGCAGATCGTCGTCGTCAACTCGGGGCAGGACCGCGCGGTCGACAGTTCGACCTACTTCTCCGCCGCGCTCGTCGCCGCGCAGCCGGCACTCGCCGCCGCGATCACGCTGCCGGCCGCGCCGTCCGGCTATCCCGCGAGCGCGCCGATTGCGCAGCCCGCCGGCACCAACCGGTTCCTGCTGTATTTCCATTCGCTGAAGCCAGCCACCGATCTGGTGACCGATACATCCGATCCGTATTACGCGACCTATCAGGCGAGCCAGGCATACCAGGCCTATTCGAGCGATGCGGCGGTCGCCGACAAGCTGAAGACGATCAAGGCGGCGCCGCAGGTCGGGGAAGTCGCGCAGACGGTGCTCGCCGCGCTGGTGTCGCAAGCCTTCATCGCGAAGCTCGGCAGCGACGGCTACACGTTCGCGAACACGGGCACCTACGCGTTTACGTCGTCGGACGGCAAGTTCACCAACACGCTGAAGGGCGACGGCAAGACGAAGATCGCGTCGGCCGTCGATGCTGTGAACGTGCTGTACAACCTGCTGCAGGTCGCGCCCGCGATGACGGCCGAAACGGGCGGCGTCACGATGGAGAAGTACCTCGGCGCGGAGCAGGCCCAGACGCTCGCCTACCTGCAGGACGCGGAGGATTATTACCAGAAGGGGCCCGGCATCCAGGAAGCAAACCCGGTCACGTACCGGATGGCGAAGGTGCTGCAGGACGACTTCTTCAACGAGGTCGACGCGATCGCGCGCGGCGACCTGACGCGCGCCGCGAAACTGCGCTTCACGCATGCGGAAATCGTGATTCCGTTCGCGTCGATCATGAACCTGAAGGGCGTGTTCGTGCCGACGCCGCAGGCGCAGACCTACACGTATGCGAACAACCCGTGGCGCGGCGACCAGGTGTCGCCGATGGCCGCGAACATGCAATGGGACGTGTATCGCAACGGCTCGCGGCTCATCGTGAAGATGCTGTACAACGAGCGCGAGACGGATTTCCAGGCCGCATGCGATGGCGCGAAGATCGCGCCGGCGAGTCACTACTATGACTACGCGGGATTGAAGCGCTGTTACGGATATCAGTGACGCGTCAACGCTGGATCGTTGCGCTCGTGTGTGCCGCCGGCGCGGCCTTCGGTTTCGCCGCGGCGTGCGCCTTCGGATCGGCGCTGGCCGCATGTTGAACCTTGCGCGGCTTCGCGGGCGCCGCGTGTGGCTTCGACGCGGGCTTCGCGTCGGCATGCGCCGCGGCCGGCGCCTTCGACGGCGAACGAACGGCTTGCCGCGCCGGCTTCACGGATGCCGTCGCACTGCTCGTCGCGACGGGCGCATGCTTGGCGTGCTGCTGCGCGTACGCTTTGACGTCCTGGTCGTTCATCCACGATTCCGTGTAGGCAGCCGCCGCGGGCTGCGACAGATTGAGACAGGCGATCGATGCCACGAGAAAGGCACGAAGATGCGTGCGACGATTGAATGCGGTAATGACGAATGCTCCTTGCGATCTTGGCTTGACGCGCCGTGTCGAACTTGCCGGCGCCGTCGTGGCGGCACGATAAATGAGCGCATTCCACATCGCAAGCATCCGGCCGGTGATCCAAACGATTCTTGACGTTTGGTCGGCCACCGGTGATCTCGAACTCCGGTTCGCCGACGGTGTCGAACGTGCATCGCCGGAGAGTCATATGAAACGCGCCACCCCTTTCGCCATCCTGATCGCGCTTGCCGCCGCCAGCATGCCGGCGCTCGCCGGCAGTACCGCGTCGCCGGTTCCGCAGCAAGCGAAAAACTGTGTACCGTCCTCCACCTCTGCGGGCACGGCGCCCGGCTCCCGCGCCACGTCGAAGGCCCCGCCGATCCGCGTGTGCGTCGGCGATTCCGACACGCAACTAAATCTGCCGTGGTTCCTGACCGACGTCCTCACCGCCGTGGATACGCACCAATCACCGCGCGACCTGTTCCACAAGATGCGCAACGATTTCTGAAGCGCGGGCGGCGCGACGGCGCGCCCGTCATGCTCGGGTATTCCCCGATCCAGAAAGAAGAACCCCGCATCGCGCGTGTTGACCGGCGTTGACAGCAAATTGCCGAGAGATCCCGCAGACGCCCCGTTGCGCGAATATTTCCCGTTGAGAGTCAATCACAAAACCACACCATTTGTTGACGAACAATATTTCGCAATCGTGCGTCGCGTCATATACTTGCCGCGCACCATCCTCGTGCCAAGAGAAGGTGTTCTTCTGTCCCGGCCGCACACCGATGCGGTCGGGTTTTTTTTCGGTGCGCGCCGTCGATATCTATACATAATGAATGGTTGTATAGCGATGCGCGTCGAATCCCGTGACTCCGTCGCGATGCGTTGGCTTGCGTACCGCAAGCATAGAATCGATTTGCGTCCAGATCTCGGCGCGAGCCCCGTTGCCCCGGCCAGGCACGGCAAATGCTCCGCGCCAATCCATCGACCGGTTCGACCTGCATTGCCATGCATACAACAACAAGCGCGATCGGAGAATCAGCCCCGCCGGGCTCAAAACCCGCGTTCCAGCGCAGCGGTGCGTGGCCGCATATCGTCTTCTCGCTTGCGTTGATCATCTGCATCCTCGTGCTCTTGATGGCGCTCGTCGTGGCCGAACGCCTCGCACGCGAATCGGTAGCCGAGCACGAACGCGTCGTCGCGAACGACATCGTGATCTCGGTCGACCGCATCCTCGACGGCGTGCGCTCGCGGCACCCGGCCGAATTGACCGCGCTGGTCGGGCGACCCTGCGCGACAGTCTTCAGGACGCTCGCCGAAGTAGGCACTCACCTGCGCTATCTGCGCGCCGTCGCGCTGGCCAACGACGGTCGCGTCACGTGCTCGTCGGCGCTGGGCTCGATCGACGTGTCGCTGGACGCGTATGTGCACGCCCCGCCACCGGGGATGACGGCCATCACGCTGCTTCGGCAGACCCCGTTCCAGCATCGCGTCCCGGTGCTGGCGGTGTTTCGTGCAACCGCGCCCGCCTCGGGCGTGCTTTATCTGATCGAAGGCGACTATGTGGCCGACATGCTGTCGCACGGCGCGCGCTTCGGCGCGGAAACCGCGATGCTGTCGGTCAACGGCGCGGGCGGTCTCGATCAGCATGGCGAGTTCGTGCCGGCGTTCCACGCGGCCCCGTCGGCCGGCAGCACGATCGCCTCGGGCGCGTGGCCGTTCACGGTTTCCGTCACGTCGTCGGAATCCTATGTTCAGCAGGTGGAACGGCACTATCGGCTGATTTGCGTGACGATCGCGCTGCTGGTGAACGGCCTCGTCGCGGCCGCGTACCTGCTCGCGATGGCGCCGCGCCGGCTGTTGCTGAAGGCCGTGCGCAACGCGTTGAAGCGCAACGAGCTTCACGTCGTGTATCAGCCGATCGTCGACGTCGAAACGCGCAGGACCATCGGCGTCGAGGCGCTGCTGCGCTGGCATCATCCGAAATGGGGGCTGATCAGCCCGGCCGTGTTCGTCCCGCAGGTCGAATCGAGCGCGATCCTGCCGAAGGTGACCGAGTTCGTGCTGCGCACGGCCGTGTCGGAGCTGACCGCGCTCACGCCGGCGATGCCGCTGCGCATCGCGATCAACGTCGCGCCGAAGGATCTCGAACGCCCGCGCTTCGTATCCGTCGTCGAAGACGCGATCCGCGGGCTTCCGCCGGGGTTCACGCTGGTGCTCGAAGTGACCGAGCGCATCCTGCTCGAAAAGAATGCGCGCACCACCGCGATGTTTGCCGCGCTGCGCGCGACGGGCGCGCGATTCGCGATCGACGATTTCGGCACGCATCACAGCAACCTCGACATGCTGTCGCGCTTTCCGTTCGACTACGTGAAGATCGATCGCCAGTTCATTTCGCAGCTGACGACCGGCAATGCCAGGCTGATCGAAGGCATCGCGGCCGTCGCGCACCACTACGAGCTGAAGATCATCGCCGAGGGCGTGGAGACGGAAGAGCAGCATCGCGCGCTGCATGCGGTCGGGATTCAGTATGCACAGGGCTACCTGTATCAGCGGCCGCAGCGGCCGACCGACCTGAAGCGGGATTTCGCGCCGATGCCGGCTTAGGTACCGGCCTAGGTATCGGCTCAGGTGTCGGCCGGCGCGGCCGGGCGCTTTGATCCGGTGCCGTTTCGCGGCTATGCTCTCTGCGATGCTGACCGTCGCGCGACCGGGTATGAATCCATCGCGCCATAATGGAATTCGCAGCGCGATCGACAGGTTTAACGGGTTTTCCGATCATGACGCCAGACCAGCCGCAGCCCATCCCTTCGGACCCACCGCCGGCCCAGCACGAGCAGCCGCTGCTCGACCGCTATGCGGAGTTCCGCTTCCAGACGGTCGTCGCGTCGATCACCGACTACGCGGTGTTCATGCTCGACCCGCACGGCAACATCGCGACATGGAACGCGGGCGCCGAGCGCATCAAGGGTTTCCGGACGGACGAAATCATCGGCAGCCATTTCTCGCGCTTCTATCCGGCCGATGCGATCGCGGCCGGCCGCCCGGCGCACGCGCTCGAAGCCGCCGCCGCGTACGGTCACTTCCAGGACGAAAGCTGGCGCGTGCGCAAGGACGGTTCGCGGTTCTGGGCCAGCGTGACCATCACGGCCGTACGCGACGAGTCGCATCAGTTGCGCGGCTTCATCAAGATCACGCGCGACATGACCGAGCGCAAGCGCGTGGAGGAACTCGAAGCGGCCACGCGGCGGCTGGACGTCTTCATCGCGACGCTCGCGCACGAGCTGCGCAACCAGCTCGCGCCGCTGCGGCATACGATCGGCATCCTGCAAGGCCTGCCGTCGTCCGAACTGGGCCCGGCGCTCACGCAATGCAAGGACATCGCGGATCGCCAGATCGAACAGCTCGTGCGGCTCGTCGACGATCTGCTCGACATCGGACGCATCAAGTCCGACAAGGTGGATCTGAAGAAAGCGCCGGTGAACGTGCGCGATATCGTGTACCGCAGCGTGCAGGGCATTCAGCCGAAGGTCGACGCGCGCGGGCAGCGGATCATCGTGCGGCTGCCGCCCGCGCCCGTGATCGTTCACGGCGACGACGTCCGGCTCGTCCAGGTGCTGTACAACCTGCTCGACAATGCGTCGAAGTATTCGCCGAACGGCGAGCGCATCGAGCTCCACGTGCGCACCGAACAGAACGTGGTTGCGATCGAGATCGTCGATTACGGGATCGGCATCGTGCCCGGCGCGCAGGAATCGATCTTCGACCCGTTCGAGCAGGAGCATGCCGCGGAGCGCCACGCACCCGGCGGGCTCGGGCTGGGGCTCGCGATCAGCAAGAAATTCGTCGACCTGCATGGTGGCGGCATCACGGCCGACAGCGCCGGGATCGGCGCGGGGTCGACGTTTACCGTCCGGCTGCCGATCGCGGAATCGAATCGTGCGGTCGAGCATGTGCAAAAGGTGCCGGCGCCATCCTCCACGCATGCGCTGCGCATCCTGATCGTCGACGACAACCGCGAATCGGCCGACACGCTCGCCATCCTGATGCAGATCAAGGGCCACACGTCCCGTGTCGCGTACCACGCGCGCGATGCGCTGCCGCTCGCCCGCGAGTTCGCGCCGCATCTGATGCTGATCGACCTCAGCATGCCGGACGTCAGCGGCTTCGAGCTGCTCCACGCGTTGCGCTCGACCGGCGCCGCGCCCGATTCGTACTATGTCGCGCTGTCCGGACATGTGCGGTCGTCGGACCGACAGGACACCACGGACGCCGGCTTCCACGATCATTTCGCGAAGCCGATTCCGATCGAGGCGCTGGACAGCCTGCTCGCGCGCGTGGAGGACGATGCGCGGCGCCGCGGCCGGCTGTAACGATCCGCACGGCCACCGCGGAGCGACGCGCGGGAGCCGCGAGAGGGGCTAAAATCCGCCGCCTGAGCATCCACACGAGCAAGCGTTTTGACGGAGTTCGAGCAGGGTTTCATCCTCACCCGCCACTGGCGGGACACAGCGTCCGGCATCGAGATCGAGTTCTGGCTGGCAACCGAACACGGCCCGCGCCGCGTGCGGTTGCGCCCGCAGGAAGCCGTCGCGTTCGTGCCGGCCGAGCAGCAGGCGCTCGCCGAACGCACGCTGGCCGGCGAACGTGATGCCGAACTGCGCCCGCTCGCGTTGCGCGACTTCCGCCAGCGCGCCGTCGCCGGCCTCTATTGCCGCCGCTACCGCAATCTGTCCGGGCTCCAGAAACGCCTCGCCGCGGCCGGCATCGACGTCTACGAAGCCGACATCCAGCCGCCCGACCGCTACACGATGGAGCGCTTCATCACGGCGCCCGTGCTGTTTCGCGGCACGGCCGGCCGCGACGGCACGCTGACCGACGGCGAACTGAAACCCGCGACCGGCTATCGCCCGACGCTGCGCTGCGTGTCGCTCGACATCGAGACGAGCGTCCACGGCGAGCTGTATTCGATCGCGCTCGAAGGCTGCGGGCAGCGGCAGGTCTACAGGCTCGGGCCGCCCAACGGCGACGCGCCGGCCGTCGACTTCAACCTCGACTACTGCGACAACCGGGCCGAGATGCTCATGCGGCTCAACGACTGGTTCGGCGCGCACGATCCCGATGCGGTGATCGGCTGGAACGTCGTGCAGTTCGACCTGCGCATCCTGCATGCGCACGCGGAGCAATACGGCGTGCCGCTGAAGCTCGGGCGCGGCGGCAGCGTGCTCGAGTGGCGCGCACATGGTCAACAGCCCGACCACTTCTTCGCGGGGGCGGCCGGCCGCCTGATCCTCGACGGTATCGACATGCTGAAATCGGCAACGTGGTCGTTCCCGTCGTTCAGCCTCGAATACGTGTCGCAGTCGCTGCTCGGCGAAGGCAAGGCTGTCGACAATCCGTATCAGCGGATGGACGAGATCCAGCGCCGCTTCGATCACGACAAGCCCGCGCTCGCGCACTACAACCTGAAGGACTGCGAACTCGTCACGCGCATCTTCGAGAAGGCCGACCTGCTGTCCTTCGCGCTCGAACGCGCGAGCGTCACGGGCCTCGCGGCCGATCGCACCGGCGGCTCGGTCGCCGCGTTCACGCACCTGTACCTGCCGCGCATGCACCGGCTCGGCTACGTCGCGCCGAACCTCGGCGACGTAACCGGGCAGAACAGCCCCGGCGGCTTCGTGATGGATTCGCGGCCCGGGCTGTACGATTCGGTGCTCGTGTTCGACTACAAGAGCCTCTATCCGTCGATCATCCGCACGTTCCTGATCGATCCGGTCGGGCTGATCGAAGGGCTCGCGCACCCGAGCGACGACGCGTCGGTGCCGGGCTTTCTCGGCGCGCGCTTCTCGCGTACCGCGCATTGCCTGCCCGACATCGTGCGGCGCGTGTCCGAAGGCCGTGACGAAGCGAAACGCCAGCGCAACGCGCCGCTGTCGCAGGCGCTGAAGATCATCATGAATTCGTTCTACGGCGTGCTCGGCTCGACGGGCTGCCGGTTTTTCGATCCGCGCCTCGCGTCGTCGATCACGATGCGCGGCCACGAGATCATGCATCGCACGCGCGAGCTGATCGAAGCGCAGGGCTACGAAGTCATCTACGGCGACACCGATTCGACTTTCGTGTGGCTCGGGCGCGAGCACGACGACGATGCGGCCGCCACCAAGGGCCGCGCGCTCGTCGAGCAGGTGAACCGCTGGTGGCAAACGCACCTGCGCGATCGCTTCGGGCTGGAAAGCGCGCTCGAACTGCAATACGAGCGGCATTACCGCCGCTTCCTGATGCCGACCGTGCGCGGCGCGGAGGAAGGCAGCAAGAAGCGCTATGCGGGCCTCGCGGTCGCGGCGAATGGCGACGAGGACCTCGTGTTCAAGGGGCTCGAAACGGTGCGCACCGACTGGACGCCGCTCGCGCAGCTATTCCAGCGCGAGCTCTACCGGCGCGTGTTCAAGCGCGAGCCGTACCAGGACTTCATTCGCGATTACGTGCGCCGCACGCTCGCCGGCGAATACGATGCACAACTGATCTATCGGAAGCGCGTGCGCCGGCCGTTGAGCGAATATCAGCGCAACGTGCCGCCGCATGTGCGCGCCGCGCGGATCGCCGACGAATTCAACCAGGCGCGCGGCCGGCCGCTGCAGTACCAGCGCGGCGGCTGGATCAGCTACGTGATGACGACGGCCGGCCCGGAACCGCTCGAGACGATGCGCTCGCCGATCGACTACGCGTTCTATGTGAGCCGCCAGTTGCAACCGGTGGCTGATGCGATCCTGCCGTTTCTGCGCGACGATTTCGAACGCGTGATTTCGGGGCAAGGGCAGTTGTTTTGAGGTTGGGGGCGGGGGGACGGCAGGCGCTGTCGTTGCGGCGCATGCGCGCCCTTGTCTGGCCGGCCGGCCGCGGCAATCCCCCGATCTTCCCTCCGTCGGGCCTCATGTAACCGGCCTCGCGACGTCCCGCCTTCCGCTCACCCCGGCGCGCGGTCACGCGGCTCACGATCACGCAGCGAAACACCGAAGGCCGGCAGCACCACGCCCATCCGGCTAAAATACCGCCCTGCCGCGCGTCCCGCCGCGGCCGGAGGATACTCACATGACCGCACGTCGCGGTGCCGCGGTCGCCATCGCGCCCGGTCACGAGACAGCCAGCCTGTCGAAAGCCCAGAAAACGTTCAATACGCTCGTCAAGCAGATCGAGAAGCGGCGCGAGCGTCTCGGCGCGTGGGACGCCGTGATGCCGGCGTTCCAGAAGAAGTTCGTCGACGCGCTGTTGCCGCTCGAACAGGAATCCACCGCGCTGCGGATCAAACTGCTCCACCTGCTCGACGACGCGTTCCTGCAGAAGGGCTTGAGCAAGGCCGAGCAACGCACGCTGTCCGACCTGATCGCCGATATGGCGCGCGATTTAATGCAGGTCAGCGACGACGCGGCGCTGAAGGTCATTTACAACCGGCATGTCGGATCTGCGAACGTGGGCAACGCGGCGGCCGAGGCCGAGGCCGAGCCCGATTTCGAGCCGCAATCGCAACCGCCGGAGGATCTCGACGCACTATCCCCTGACGAACTCGCCGAGCGGCTGCAGGCCGAACTCGACGCACAGTTCGAGCGCGACATGGCCGCTCACGCAGCCCGCGAAGCCCAGCGCGCGAAGCGCAAGAAAGCGCCGAAGCAATCGGCCGCGCAGGCCAGGATCGAAGCCGAGCAGGCCGAATCGAACAAGTCGATCCGCGAAATCTATCGGAAGCTCGCCAGCGCGCTGCACCCCGATCGCGAAACCGATCCGCGCGAGCAGGAACGCAAGACCGTGCTGATGCAGCGGGTCAATCACGCTTATGCGAAGGGCAATCTGCTGCAGTTGCTGGAGCTGCAGCTGGAGATCGAGCAGATCGACCGGCGTGCGATCGACGGGCTCAGCGAAGCGCGGCTCACGCGCTACAACGGCATCCTGGAAGAGCAGATCCGCGAGCTCGATCAGGAGATCCAGCACGTCGAGAACGATTTCCGGCGCACGTACGGCATCGCGTCGTCCACCAAGGTCGCGCCCGATACCGTGATGCGCATACTCACGCGCGATATTGCCGGCATGCAGCGCGGCAATCAGGATCTCGCCGTGGCGCTGCGCGAGTTCGAAGATCCGGACAAGGTCAGGGACTGGTTGAAGGACATGAAGCGCCGGCCTGCGTCGTCGCGCTTCGATGACGAGTCGTTTTAAGCGGCAAGCCGGCGCACACCGGCGAACGCACGACGCATCACCGCACCTCCCCCATCCCACCCATCAGCGTCATCAACTGCTCCCGCAGCCACTGACTACCCTGGTCCTGATCGGCACTGCGATGCCAGTAGCAGAAGTATTCGAGCCCCGGCATCTCGAACGGCAGTTCGAGAATCCGGGCCGGATAGCGCTGCAGCAGCCGCAGCGGCGCGGTCAGCGCGAGATCGCCGCGCATCGCGATCAGCGGCGCGACCATGTAGTGCTGTACGCGCATCTGGATGTTGCGGCGCAGCCCGAGCCGCGTCAGCTCCGCGTCGACGTGCCCGCTGCCCTTGCGGCGGCTCGACACGTGGATGTGCCCCATCGACAGGTAGTCGTCCATGGTCAGCGTGTCGCCCTTGAACGGGTGATCGTCGCGGATCATGCACGCGTAACGGTCGCGCACGAGCAGCGCCTGGTGCAGATGCGGATCGCCAATCAGCGGCGCGTCGATCGCGATGTCGACCGAGCCGTTCGCGAGCGCAGTCGCCACTTCGCGGCGGTCCATCGTGTAGCTGCGCACGTGCATGCCCGGCGCATGTGTTTGCAGCAACTCGCCGAGGGCGGGCAGCAGCAGCGCTTCGGTCAGGTCGCTCATGCTGAGCCGGAACACGCGCTCGGACGAGGCCGGATCGAACACGTCGCCTTCGTGCGCGCTCGAATCGAGCAGTTGCAGCGCCTCGCGCACGCGGCCGACGATGTTCTCGGCCATCGGGGTCGGCATCATCCCGGCCGGCGTGCTGACGAACAGCGGATCGTTCAGCGTCTTGCGCAGCCGCGCGAGCGCGTTGCTGACGGCCGGCTGCGTGAGGTTCAGCACCTCGGCCGCGCGCGTCAGGTTGCGCTTGTTGTAGATCGCCTCGAATACGACGAACAGGTTCAGATCAATCTTCGAAAGGCGCATCGCCGGGTCTCCAGGGGCCTGTTCCCGCTCATAACGGGCTTGCGAACGCGCCTTGCCGGTCGTAGTGCAAGGAGAGAGGAGCGCCGTTTGGCCATGCCAAACAAGCGACGATCGACGCCGCAATACGGCCGGCAAGGCGCGTTCCCCTGTTTGGAAAAAATCATTCGCGGGGCTGGCCGCCAGAAGGGCCGATCGCTGCGTCATGCTCCTTGCGAATACGTCGAGTATTCGCTTCGTCGCAATCCTTGCGCTCGGCCCTTCTGACGGCCAGCGCAAGCCCGTTATGAGCGGGAACAGGCCCCCCATGTTACGGCGTGCACCATCTGTTCGTCCATGCCGGCCCCGCGCATCGCGGCGCGCCGCTCAGCCGCGCGGCGGCCGCGTCAGGTACGGCTCGGTCGAGCCGCGCACGGCGTCCTTGATCTCCATGCGCGCGATCGCCTGCAGGTGCACCTCGTCCGGGCCATCGGCGAAGCGCAGCGCGCGGCCCCAGGTCCACATGTCGGCGAGCGGCGTGTCGGGGCTCAGGCCCATCGCGCCGAACACCTGCATCGCGCGGTCGCATACGTCCGTGTACACGGTCGGCACGAGCGCCTTGATCATCGAGATTTCCTTGCGTGCGGCCTTCGCGCCGACCTTGTCGATCATCCACGCGGCCTTCAGCACCAGCAGGCGCGCCTGATCGATCTCGATGCGCGAGCGAGCGATCCATTCGCCGACCGTGCCGTGCCGGTTCAGCGGCTTGCCGAACGCCTCGCGCGACTGTGCGCGGTCGACCATCAGCTCCAGCGCCAGCTCGGCCGCGCCGATCGAACGCATGCAATGGTGGATGCGGCCCGGCCCGAGGCGCGCCTGCGCGAGCGCGAAGCCGCTGCCTTCCTCGCCGAGCAGGTTGCGCGCCGGCACGCGCACGTTGTCGAACGTGATCTCGCAGTGCCCTTCCGGCGCATGGTGATTGACCACCGTGATGTTGCGCACGATCGTCACGCCCGGCGTGTCGCGCGGCACGAGGATCATGCTCTGCTGCTGGTGCGACTCGGCATCGGGATCGGTCTTGCCCATCACGATGAAGATCTTGCAGTTCGGATGCGCGGCGTTCGTGATGAACCACTTGCGGCCGTCGATCACGTAGTCGTCGCCGTCACGCCGGATGCGCGTCGTGATGTTGGTCGCATCCGACGACGCCACGTCGGGCTCCGTCATCGCGAACGCCGACCGGATCTCGCCGCGCAGCAGCGGCAGCAGCCACTGTTCGCGCTGCTCCGGCGTCGCGAACATGTGCAGCAGCTCCATGTTGCCGGTGTCCGGCGCGTTGCAGTTGAACACTTCCGACGCCCAGCTCACGCGCCCCATGATCTCGGCGAGCGGCGCGTATTCGAGGTTGGTCAGGCCCGTGCCGGGCTCGTCGTCCTTCAGGTGCGGCAGGAACAGGTTCCACAGCCCTTCGGCCTTCGCGCGTTCCTTCAGCTCCTCCATGAACGACACGGGATACTGGCCCGCGTGCACTTCGTCGTTCCACTGGCGGATGCGCGGCACGATGTGCGCGTCCATGAACGCTTGCACGCGTTCGCGCAGCGCTTCCACTTTCGGGGTGTAGCCAAAGTCCATGATCGACTCCTCGAGATTGCGTGTTCGGTTCGGTCAGAAGGCCGAGACACCGCCGTCGACGGCGACGGCCTGCCCGGTCAGATAAGTGTTTTCCTTCGCGCACAGCATCAGCATCGTCGCGACGATTTCGTCGGGCCGGCCGGGCCGCTTCATCGGCGAGCCCTGCGCGAGAAAGTCCTGGCGGTCGCCGATGTCGCTGTCGGTGACCATCGGCGTCGTGCTGTAGAACGGGCACACCGCGTTCACGCGGATGCCGTGGCGCGCGTATTCGAGCGCGGCCGTCTTCGTGAGCCCGATCACCGCGTGCTTCGACGCCGCGTACGCGGCCAGCTTCGGCGCGCCGCCGAGCCCGGCCATCGACGCGACGTTCAGGATCACGCCTTCGCGCTGCGCGAGCATCTGGCGGATCTGGTGCTTCATCCCGAAGAACACGCCCTTCGCGTTCACCGCGAAGCTCAGGTCGAGATCGGCTTCGTCGGTGTCGGTCAGCGCCTTCATCGGCGGTGCGATGCCCGCGTTGTTGATGCCGACGTCGAGCCGCCCGAAGCGCGCGGCGGCCGACTGCACCAGCAATGCCACGTCAGCTTCGACGCGCACGTCGCAGTGCTGCGCGATCACGTCGGCGCCGGCCGCGCGCAGCGGCGCGGCCACGCGTTCGAGCGCGTCGGCGTTCAGGTCGCCGAGCGCGAGCCGCGCGCCCATCGCGGCCAGCTCGCTCGCGAGCAACGCGCCGAAGCCGCTCGCAGCGCCGGTGATCATCACGGCCTGCCCCGCATAGCTGTCGAGTTTCATCGCGCGCTCAGATCGTCAGGCCGCCGTCGACGACGATGCATTCGCCGTTCGTGTAGCTCGCCGCGTCCGACACGAGATACAGCACTGTGCCGGCCATTTCACGCGGTTCCGCATGGCGGCGCAGCGGGATCTTCGCCATCCAGCTTTCGTAAATGTCCTTGTCGGCGAACAGCGCGCCCGCGAACTTCGTCTTCGTGAGGCCCGGCAGCAGCGCGTTCACGCGGATGCCGAACGGCCCGCACTCCTTCGCGAACGCCTTCGTCATGTTGACGACGGCCGCCTTCGTGATCGAGTAGATGCCCTGCCGGTCGCCCGGCTGCAGCGCGTTCACCGACGCGGTGTTGACGATCGCGCCGCCGCCCTGCGCCTTCATCAGCTTGCCGGCCTCGACCGACATGAAGAAGTAGCCGCGGATGTTCACGTCGACGGTCTTTTCGTACGCGGCGAGATCGGTATCGAGGATGTGCCCGAAATACGGGTTCGCGGCCGCGTTGTTTACGAGGATGTCGAGCCGGCCGTGCTTGCCGCGGATCGTCTCGAACGTCGCGGTGATATCCTCCAGCCGCCCGACGTGACAGGCCAGCGCTTCGGCGCGGCCGCCCGCCGCGACGATCGCGTCCGCGACCGCCTGGCAGTCGTCGAGCTTGCGGCTCGACACGATCACGTGCGCGCCCTGCTCCGCGAGCAGCTTCGCGATTTCCTCGCCGATGCCGCGGCTCGCGCCCGTAACCAGCGCGATCTTGCCCGTCAGGTCGAACAGATTCGTTGCCATGTTGCTGTGCTCCTCCATGTTGTAATGTGTCGTGCCGCCGCTCGGCGATGTCAGCGATGCGCGTCGATCACGCCGACGGCCATTTCGGCCAGCCGCCCGGTCATCGCGCCCACGCGCAGCGCCTGCTCGCTCGACGCGTTGCCCTGCAGCGCACGCGCCTTCACGCCCTGCGCGATCGCCGCGAGCCGGAAGAAACTGAAGGCGAGATAGAAGTGCCAGTCGCGGATCGGCTCGATGCCGCGCAGTTCGCAATAGCGCGCGACGATCGCCGCTTCATCGGGAATGCCGAGTTCGGCACGATCCTGGCCCGCGAGCCCGCGCACCTGTCCGCCCGACGGCAGCCGCAGGCACATGCAGAAGTACGCGAGATCGGCGAGCGGGTTGCCGAGCGTCGACAGTTCCCAGTCGAGCACGGCCTGCACGCGATAGTCGTCGCGCGCGAACATCAGGTTGTCGATCCGGAAATCGCCGTGCACCAGCGCGGGCCGGCCCGCGTCCTCCGGGCACGCTTTCGGCAGCCAGTCGATCAGCGTCTCCATCGCGCCGAGGCGCTCGGTTTCCGCCGCGCGATACTGCTTCGTCCACACGCCGATCTGGCGCTCGAAGTAGTTGCCGGGGCGGCCGTAGTCGGCGAGGCCCACCGCGTCGACGTCCACGTCGTGCAGCGCGGCCATCGTGCGCAGCAGTGCGTCGTAGCAGATCGCCCGATCGGCCTTCGGCAGTTCCGGCAGCGCCGGATCCCAGAAGATCCGGCCGTCCTCGAAGCTCATCACGTAGAACAGGCTGCCGATCACGTCGCGGTCTTCGCACAGGTGATACGGATGCGCGACCGGCACCGCGGTGCCCGACAGCGCGGTGAGCACGCGGAATTCACGATCGACCGCGTGCGCGGATTTCAGCAGTTCGCCGGGCGGCTGGCGGCGCAGCACGTAGCGGCCGCTCTTCGCATGCAGCAGGAAGGTCGGGTTCGACTGGCCGCCGGCAAACTTCTCCATGTCGAGCGGGCCTTCGAAACCCGGCACGTGCGCTTCCAGATAGCGCATGAGGCGGGCTACGTCGAGGGGCTGGGAAGGGTTCGTCATCGTCGCGATCGTTCGTGGGTCAGCCGTAGGTGCGCCACGCATGTCGTTCGGGATCCTCGAGATGCGGGATGCCGTTGAACGACGCCAGGTGGAACGCTTCGGCGTTGAAGAAAAACTGCGAAAGACTGCTGTTGCGGATCTGCAGGTTCAGCGCGATCGCGCTCGACGGCGGCGCGGCGAGCACCTGCTGCACCGTCACCGCGATCGGACCGCCGGAGCTCACCGCGAGCACGCGCTGGCTGCCGCCGTCGCGGATCGCGGCGCGCGCGTCGGCGACGCGCTGCTGGAAATGCGCCCAGGTTTCGGGCGCGGTGTGGCCGAGCTTGTCGTCGGCCCACAGATGCAGCACCTGTCGCAGCGCGCGAAAGTGCTCCTTCATCGAGCCGGCCGCGAGCCGCGCGATCTCCGGATAGTCGCTGGCCGCCGCCGCGAACAGCCCGTGGAAGTCGTATTCGTTCAGGCCCGGATGGCGCTCGACCGGCACGCCTTCGCGGCCCATCCCGCGCAGGATCGCGTCGACCGTCTGCGCATGGCGGTTCATCGTGCCGCAGATCACGCGGTCGAACGTCAGGCCCTGCCGTGCGAAGTATTCGCCGAGCCACGCGCCCTGCTGGTCGCCGGCTGGGGACAGCCGGTCGTAGTCGTCCGTGCCGAACGACGCCTGCCCGTGCCGTACCAGAAAGAGTTCAGCCATTGCCTGTCCGCCTGAATGGAACCGAAGGCCCAGCATAGCGATCGAGCTTACATTTTTGAAATTTATTTTCTGAATCGGTCGGTATTCATGAAATGAATTCCATCAATTCAGACAATGCGCTTTCAGAGAGTTTCGAGTTGCCCAGTGTCGCGGCACGCGAATTGCGACAGCAGGCACCGTCCTATCACCACGTTCAGGAGGGTGCGATGCTCGGTACGATCCTTATCATCGTTCTGATTCTGCTTCTCATCGGAGCATTTCCCGCATGGCCACACAGCCGAGGCTGGGGCTACTGGCCATCCGGCACTCTCGGGCTGGTCGTCGTCATCGTCGTGATACTGGTGTTGCTGGGGCGCATTTGAGTGGGAAGGCGCGTGCCGGTTGAACTGGCGCGCGCCTTCCCCTGTCGCCGCCATCACTTCTTTACAAAGGCAAGCGATGATCGGCACCTCCGGAGCCCGTGCGGACGGCATCTGATGCCGTCGACCCACGCGGGCGGGACATCGCTGTCCGTTGCTCGCGCACCGATCCGCTCCAATTCAGGAGAACGTGTTTCCCCCCGCCTTCGAGCGACGCCGAGCGTACGTCGCGCATCAGCAGGGAGGATCGTCCTCCAGCGCGACCCGCGCCCGGCAATTCCGAACGCCTCAGGTTATCAATTGATCGAAAAGATTCATTAGACGGTGCCTCCTCCTGCGCGCGATGCTGGCCCCGCCCGTGAACGCTGCGTCATTGCAACGCCGCGCACGAAAATGGAGTGAGACACATGCCTACCGATCACCGTCAACGGCGCCACACGCTGTGGCTGCTATGCGCGCTTTCGTTCATCCTCTACGTCGACCGCGTGAACCTCGCGACCGCGGCCGGCGCGATCAAGGCCGAGCTCGGGCTGTCGAATACCGAGCTCGGCATCGCGTTCTCCGCGTTCGCCTATTCGTACGCAATCTGCCAGATCGGCGGCGGGTGGATCGCCGACCGCTTCGGCGCGCGCATCACGCTGATCGGCTGCGGGCTGATCTGGGTCGCGTCGACGTTCATGACCGGGCTCGTGCACAGCCTCGCGCTCCTGTTCGCCGCGCGCCTGCTGCTCGGGATCGGCGAAGGCGCGACGCTGCCCGCGCAGGCCCGCGCGATCACGCACTGGTTCTCGCGCGAACGGCGCGGCGTCGTGCAGGGCTTCACGCATTCGTTCTCGCGGCTCGGCAACGCGGTCACGCCGCCGATCGTCGCCGCGCTGATGACGTGGCTGTCGTGGCGCGCGGCATTCTTCGTGATCGGTGCGGTGACAATGGTGTGGCTCGTGTGGTGGGTCGTCGGCTTCCGCGAGTACCCGCGCGGAGAAAGCGACGGCAATGGCGTCGGCCGCACGCACACCGCTGCGACCGCCCGCCGGGCAGCGCCATCCGGCCCGACGCCGTGGGGGCCGCTGTTCCGTCGGATGGCGCCGACGATCTTCGTGTACTTCTGCTACGGCTGGACCGCGTGGCTGTTCTTCACGTGGCTGCCGACCTTCTTCCTGAACGGCCAGGGCCTTAACCTGAAATCGACCGCGCTGTTCGCGTCAGGCGTGTTCTTCGCGGGCGTGGTCGGCGACACGCTCGGCGGCTGGCTGTGCGACCGCATCTATCGCAAGACCGGCAACCTCGCGCTGTCGCGCCAGAGCGTGATCGTCACGAGCTTCACCGGCGCGCTCGTCTGCCTGCTGCCGCTCGCGTTCGTGCATTCGACGGCCGGCATCGCGCTGTGCCTGTCCGGGTCGTTCCTGTGCCTCGAACTGACGATCGGGCCGATCTGGGCCGTGCCGAGCGACATCGCGCCGCAACACGCGGGCATCGCAAGCGGAATGATGAACGCGGGTTCGGCGATCGCGGGGATCCTGTCGCCGATCCTGTTCGGCTATCTCGTCGATCGCACCGGCAGCTGGACGGTGCCGTTCGTCGGGTCGGTCGCGATGCTGCTGATCGGCATCGTCGCCGCGCTGCGGATCCGGCCGGATCGCGCGTTGTCGGAAGCGACGCCGCCGCTCGCCGAAGCGCCGGTTGCACCGTCGGCGCGCTGAAGCCGTCCGCTTCGGCTTCGCCTGCCTCCCCCGTCTCGCCAGCGTCGCCAGCGTCGCCGTCGCGCTTCACTGCGTTCCGCGATGGTGGTGCCTCGGCTGGTTCGGCTGGTTCGGCTGGTTCGGCTGGTTCGGCTGGTTCGGCTGGTTCGGCGGATTCGGCGGATTCGGCCGACGCGGCCGACGCGGCTTGTTCGGCGTGCTTGGCTGGCTCGGCCAGCTCGGCTGATTCGGCTGGTTCGGTCGCCTCGGCTGGCGCGGCTGGCTCGGCCGCCTCGGCTGGCAAACCGCGCCGTTACGCGCCGCCGTCATCGCCCGGCCCGCCTTCCCGGTGGAACAGCGCGAGAAACTGCTGCGCGGGAATGCTCAGCGGCCGGTCGCGCCGCACGAGACTCCCGTACGACGGCAGCTTCTGGCCGAGCTCGTAATCGAGGATCGCCACGAGCCCGTGCTCCGCGTTGCGCTGCGCGACCGTCAGCGGAATCACGCCGAGCATGTGCGAACGGTCGACGAGGTTCATCGTCGTCAGGATCGAGCCCGTCTCGACGAGGCCCCGAGGCATAGGCTGGTGACGCGCGCGGAACTCGCGCTCGACGACCTCGCGCGCCGGGCTGCCGGCCGGCTGCAGGATCCACGTGTAATCGAGCAGCGCGTCGAATTCGACCGGCCCGGCGCCGGCGAGCGGATGGTCGCGGCCCGCGATGATCGCGAGCGCCTCGTCATCCACCACACGGAAGTCGCAATCGGTGCCGACGTTGCGTCCGATCACCACTTCGAGCACGCCTTCGCGCAACTGCGGCATCAGCCGGTCGCTGGTATCGACCGCGATGTCGATCGCGAGCAGCGGATAACGCGCCTTCAACTGCACCAGCGCCTCGGTGAGCCGCCCCGGCGACGCGGCCATGATGCTGCCGATCGCGAGCCGCCCCGCGCTGCCGAGCTGCAGCTCGCCGAGCTCGCGATTGAGCGCCTCCATGCTGCCGCGAATCCCGCGGAAATAGCCGAGCACGCGCTCGCCGGCCGGGTTCAGCACGAGCCCGCGCCCGACGCGGTCGAACAGCCGCTGGCCGAGCGCGCTTTCCAGCTCGGCCAGCATCTTCGTCGCGGCCGGCTGCGTGAGGCCCAGCTGCCCGGCGGCCGCGCGCAGCGTCGAGCATTCATCCACCGCGAGCAGCAGCGCGATCTGCCGCATCCGCAGCCGGTTCAGCAATTGGGGAGTCGAGTCTCGTCGATCGATCGAGCCCATTTCGATTACTCCAGGTTATCGATTCATCAAGAGTTTTCAATTTACCGACTCATTCCGTCTACCTAGCATGAACCCCATAGACCAACGGCCACGCGCCGCCACCGGAGACACCGCATGAACCCGCAACCGACTGCCGCCCGTCACGGAGACGCCTCATGACGACCGCCGCCGCCCTGCCCGTCGTCGCGCTGACGCTCGGCGACCCCGCCGGCATCGGCGCCGAACTGATCGCGAAACTGCTCGCGCGGCCCGACGCGACGCGCCGCGCGAACCTCGTGCTGATCGGCGACCGCTGGCTGTGGGAAGCCGGCCAGCGCGTGGCCGGCGTGACGGTCGAGGTCGAGCCCGCCGAATCGCTCGCCGCCGTGCGCGGCCGGCCGTCCACCGCGCGCGCCGCGTTCGTCGCGGTCGACACGATCGATCCCGCGCAGGTCACGGTCGGCCAGCCCGGCGCGGCCGGCGGCCGCTCGACGCTGACCGTGCTCGACCAGTGTCTGGACGCCGCGCTCGCCGGCGACATCGACGCGATCTGCTTCGCGCCGCTGAACAAGTACGCGATGAAGCTCGGCGGGCTCAGGCACGACGACGAGCTGCATCACTTCGCGGCCGCGCTCGGCGTGACCGGCTACTTCTGCGAATTCAACACGCTCGGCGAACTGTGGACCGCGCGCATCTCGTCGCATATTCCACTGAAGGAAGCGGCGGCCCAATTGAGCGTCGAGCGCATCGAACAGGCGTCCGAACTGATTTACCGGTCGTTGCTCGCGAACGGCGTCGCGACGCCGAAGGTCGCGATCGCCGCGTTCAACCCGCACGGCGGCGACGGCGGCAGCTGCGGCCGCGAGGAAGTCGACATCATCGAGCCGGCGGTGCGCAAGCTGCAGGCGCGCGACTGGCCGACCGACGCGCCGTTCCACGGCCCGTTCCCCGCCGACACGATCTTCCTGAAGGCGCAGGCCGGCGACTACCAGGCGATCGTCACGATGTACCACGACCAGGGGCAGATCGCGATCAAGCTGCTCGGCTTCTCGCGCGGCGTGACCGTGCAGGGCGGGCTGCCCGTGCCGATCACGACGCCCGCGCACGGCACCGCGTATGACATCGCGGGGCGCGGCACGGCCGACGTCGGCGCGACCTGGCAGGCGCTGCAGATCGCCTGCCGGATGGGCGCCGCGCGCCGCACGCCCACCGTTTCGGCGTGACCCCCGCGCGCCGCTTGCACACAACAACATCGATTCCAGGAGACACCAACATGAAGATCCGCTCCGTGCGCGCCCGCGTATTCCAGTGGAAAGGCAAGACCGTCCCGCCGCAGGGCAACTTCTGCTCGAACGCGATGGACCTGCTGTACGCGCCGCAGGAAACCATGAGCACGTTCCGCTTTCATGCGTGGACCGTCGTCGAAGTCGAGACCGACGACGGCGTCGTCGGCCTCGGCAACGTCGCGCTCGCGCCGCACATCGCGAAGGCGATCATCGACCAGTACCTCGCGCCGCTTGTGATCGGCCAGGACCCATGGGACTACGAGTACCTGAACCAGCGGATGTACCGCGCGACCCACGCGTGGGGCCGCAAGGGCATCGGCATGGCGGCGATCTCGGCGGTCGACATCGCGATCTGGGACATCCTCGGCAAGAGTGTCGGCAAGCCCGTGTTCAAGCTGCTCGGCGGCCGCACGAAGGAAAAGATCCCCTGCTATTACTCGAAGCTCTACCGCACCGACCTGAAAGAGATGCAGGACGAGGCGCAGCGCTATATGAAGGAAGGCTTCCGCGCGTTCAAGATGCGCTTCGGCTACGGGCCCGCGCACGGGCAGCAGGGCGTGGTGGAGAACCTGAAGTCGGTCGCGGCGATCCGCGAGGTGATCGGCTACGACAACGACCTGATGCTCGAGTGCTACATGGGCTGGAATCTCGAGTACGCGAAGCGCATCCTGCCGAAGCTCGAGAAGTACCAGCCGCGCTGGCTCGAGGAACCGGTGATCGCCGACGACATCGACGGCTACGCGGAACTGAACCAGCTCACGCGCATTCCGATCTCCGGCGGCGAGCACGAGTTCTCGCTGTACGGCTTCAAGCAGCTGCTCGACCGCAAGGCCGTGTCGGTCGTGCAGTACGACACGAACCGCGTCGGCGGGATCACGATGGCGCACAAGATCAATGCGCTGTGCGAGGCGTACAGCGTGCCGGTGATTCCGCATGCGGGCCAGATGCACAACTATCACCTGACGATGAGCACGCTCGCGTCGCCGATGAGCGAATACTTCCCGATGTTCGACGTCGAGGTCGGCAACGAGCTGTTCTATTACATCTTCGACGGCGAGCCGGTGGCCGAGAACGGCTTCCTGCAATTGCGCGACGACGTGCCGGGCCTCGGTCTCACGCTGAAGACCGAGTTCCTCGACCAGTTCGACATCGTCGAGTGAGCACGGCCATGAACGCACGCTACCAGGGCGTCTTTCCGGTTGCGCCGACCATCTTCGATGCGCACGGCGCGCTCGACCTCGACGGCCAGCGCCGCTGCCTCGACTTCATGATCGATGCCGGCTCGCAGGGCATCTGCATCCACGCGAACTACTCGGAGCAGTTCGCGCTCGGCGACGATGAACGCGAGCTCATCACGCGCACGACGCTCGAGCACGTCGCCGGCCGCGTGCCGGTGATCGTCACGACGTCGCATTTCAGCGCGCGCCTCTGCGCGGAGCGCAACCGCCACGCGCAGGCATGCGGCGCCGCGATGGTGATGGTGATGCCGCCGTACCACGGCGCGACGTTCCGCGTGCCGGAAGCGCAGGTGCGCGCGTTCTTCCGCGAAGTCGCCGATGGCCTCGACATTCCGCTGATGATCCAGGACGCGCCGGCGAGCGGCGTCGCGCTGCCTGCGTCGTTGCTCGCGACGCTCGCGCGCGAGATCGACGCCGTGTCGTACTTCAAGATCGAGACGGCCGGCGCCGCGTCGAAGCTGCGCGAGCTGATCGCGCTCGGCGGCGACGCGATCGAAGGGCCGTGGGACGGCGAGGAAGGCATCACGCTGCTCGCCGATCTCGATGCCGGCGCGACCGGCGCGATGACGGGCGGCGGCTATCCGGACGGTATCCGCCGGATCACCGATGCGTATTTCGCCGGACGCCGCGACGAAGCCTGCGAGCAGTACGCGCGCTGGCTGCCGCTGATCAACTACGAGAACCGCCAGTCGGGTTTCCTGACCGCGAAGGCGCTGATGAAGGAAGGCGGCGTGATCGCGTGCGACCGGCCGCGCGCGCCGTGGCCCGAGTTGCACCCCGAGGTACGAGCGGGCCTGCTCGACGCGGCGCGGCGGCTCGATCCGCTCGTGCTGCGCTGGGGACGCTAGCCACACACCGGTTGCACCTGCAACAACGTTGCGCATCGGCGTGACGGCGGTCCGACAGATGACCGCCGCCGCTCGTCACATGGATCGGAGACACCATGAACCTGTTGAACCCCGCCACCCCGGCCTATGAAGCCGGCGAAGCCATTCCGCGCCGCCGCTGGCTGCGCGTGATTCCGCCGCTGCTGCTCGCGTGCATCGTTTCGTACATGGATCGCGTGAACATCGCGTTCGCGATGCCGGGTGGGATGAACGCCGATCTCGGCATGGACGCGACGATGGCCGGCCTCGCCGGCGGCATCTTCTTCTTCGGCTACCTGTTCCTGCAGATCCCCGGCGGCCGGCGCGCGGCGCTCGGCAGCGGCAAGACCTTCATCGCCTGGTCGCTCGTGAGCTGGGCCGTGCTGTCGGTGCTGACCGGGCTCGTCACCCACACGTGGCAGTTGCTGACGCTGCGCTTCCTGCTCGGCGTGGCCGAGGGCGGGATGCTGCCCGTCGTGCTGACGATGGTCAGCCACTGGTTTCCCGACCGCGAACGCGGCCGCGCGAACGCGATGGTCATCATGTTCGTACCGCTCGCCGGCATGATCACCGCGCCGCTGTCCGGCTTCATCCTCGCCGCGTACGATTGGCGTCACCTGTTCTTCAGCGCCGGCGCGCTGTCGCTGCTGTGCCTGTTCGCGTGGATGATGTTCGCCGACGACGGCCCGCAAACCGCGCGCTGGGTGTCGCCGCGCGAGAAGGCGTACATCCTCGACGCGCTGCGCGACGAACAGGCGCGCAAGCAGGCCGCCGGCTCGCCGGCCGCCGCGTCGTTCGGCGCGATACTGCGCAACCCGACGATCTGGCTGCTGATCGCAATCAACTTCTGCTATCAGGTCGGCATCTACGGCTATACGATGTGGCTGCCGACCTTGCTGAAAAACCTTACGCACGGCGGGATGGGCAAGGTCGGCCTGCTCGCGATGCTGCCGTATGTCGCGATGGTGATCGGGATGTTCGCCACGTCGTATTTGTCAGACCGAACCGGCAAGCGCCGCCTGTTCGTGCTGCTGCCGCTCGTCGGCTTTGCCGCGTGCCTCGCGCTGTCGGTTCTCACGCATGCATCGATGGTCGTGTCGTTCGCGTTCCTGATCGGTTGCGGCTTCTTCCTGCAGGCGGCCGCCGGCGTGTTCTGGGCGATTCCGCCGAAGCTGTGCAGCGTCGAGACGGCCGGCAGCGCGCGCGGCCTGATCAACGCGCTCGGCAACCTCGGCGGCTTCTGCGGCCCGTATGCGGTCGGCGTGCTGACCCAGCACGTGAGCGCGGCGGCCGGTGTGTACAGCCTCGCCGTCACGCTCGCGGTGGCCGGTCTGCTCGCGTTGACGCTGCCGAAGCGCTGCGAAGGCTGACCCACGCCGACACGCGAACACGCGAACGAAACAACGGAGACACACCATGAACGACATCCTGCTGCTGGTGCAGAAATGCGCCCATACCTTCAGCTTCTACGACCTCGAGACGAAAGCCGCGCTCAAGCATCTCGTGCTGCCGAACTTCCCGCACGAATTCACCGTCGACGTGAATGAACGATTCGCGTACGTCGGCATCTTCGGGATCGAGACGGCCTGGTCGCGCGGCCATGAAGGCGATCACCGGATCGCCGAGATCGACCTCGTCGAGCGCACGCAGACGCGGATGCTCGACCTGTGGCCGTACTACCGGCCGCACGGGATGGCGACCGATCGCGACGGCCGGCTGTACGCGATGAGCGAAGCGCACGACATGCTGCTCGTGTTCGACGAACCGACCCGCCAGAGCGTGCCGAACATGGCCGTGCCGTCCGGCGGCGTGAAGACCCACCTCGTGACGCTCACGCGCGATGCGAGCCGCGCATACGGCGTGCATCTGCTGTCGAACACGGTCACGCAGTTTCATCCGCGTGACGCGACCGTCGCGCCGCGCGCGGTGATGCCCGGCCCGCGTCCCGAAGGCAATGCGCTGTCGGGCGACGAGCGCATGCTGTTCGTCGCGAATCGTGGTGACGATACGCTCGTCGAGATCGACACCGACACGATGACCTGCGGCCGCCGCGTGAAGACGCGCAGCGATCCGAACCGCATCTACCGCACCAGCGCGCCGGACGGCCGCGACCTGCTGTTGCTGACGAATTCCGGCGAGCGGTCGATCTCGGTGTTCGATGCGCGGCAGCTGGAGGAGATCGAACGCATCGCGCTGCCCGCGAACCCGACCGCGCTGTCGTTCCATCCGTCACGGCGCGTCGCGTACGTGTCGTTCCAGGACGACTACGTGCGCGAGCTCGATCTCGATGCGTGGCGGTTCGTCGGCGCATGGCCGACGCTGCGCGAACCCGATGCGTCGTATGTGCTCGCAGGCGCGCGCTGAGCGGCGCGGCGACGCGCTGCCGGCGGCGCTCGTCGATGCGCATCATCACCTGTGGCAGCTCGACGCGGGTGCGCACTACCCGTGGCTGCAGGAACGCTACGACCCGGCGCGCTTCATGTTCGGCGACTACGCGGCTCTGTGCCGCGACTTCGGCGTGGACGACTACCGGCATGCCGCACAACGCGCGCCGATCGTCGCGAGCGTGCACGTCGAGGCCGAACGGGCACGCGACGAGGCGCTCGCGGAAACGCGCTGGCTGCACGAGGTCGCGGCCGCGCACGGACTGCCGTCGGCGGTCGTCGCGTGGGTCGACCTGCTGGCCGACGATGCGCACGAGCGGCTCGCCGAACAGGCCGCGTGGCCGCGCGTGCGCGGCGTGCGGTTCAAGCCGCGCACCGCCGCGGCGCCGGATGCGTCCGTCGACGGGCCGGGCACGCTGCGCGATCCGCGCTGGCCGGCCGCGCTGGAGCGGCTCGCCGCGCATGGCCTCGGCTGGGATCTGCGCGTGCCGTTCTGGCATCTCGGCGACGCGGCCGCGCTGCTGGCCGATGCGCCCGGCATCGACGTCGTGCTCGAACACGCGGGGCTGCCGTGGGATCGCTCGGAAGCGGGGCTCGCGCGCTGGCGCAGCGGCATGGAAGCATTGGCCGCATCGCCGCGCGTGACCGTGAAGATCTCCGAACTCGGCTTGCGCGATGCGGTGTGGAACGAGGCCGACAACGCGCGGATCATCCGCGACACGATCGCGATATTCGGCTGGCAGCGCTGCCTGTTTGCGAGCAATTTTCCGGTGGCGGGGTTGCGCGTGTCGTATCCGGCGCTGCTGCGTACGTTTGCCCGCGCGATGGCGGACCTCGACGACGCGGCGCGTCAGGCGATCTGGCACGACAACGCGATGCGCGTGTACCGGATTGCGTGAACGCGCTTGACCCGGCCCTTGGGGTCGCCTTTATGCTGGCGGTGACGAATCGACGGCAGACAGGGGTGACGAATGGGCACGTCCACGCTTCGCTTGAGCGCTTCGGCGGCAGCCGCGCGGCTCGGTGTATCGGTGAAGGCGCTGCGGGTCTATGAGCGGCACGGCCTCGTCGCGCCGGAGCGAACGCCGGCGGGCTATCGGGTGTACGGCCCCGAGGACCTCGCACGCGCCGCCGACATCGTCGCGCTGCGTGCGCTTGGCCTGAGCCTGGCGCAGGTCGCGAGCGTGCTCGGTGGCGACGCGCGCAGTCTCGATGACGCGCTGGCCGCTCACGAAGCGGCGCTCGACCTCGGCATTCAGGATCTCGTCCACAAGCTCGATCGCGTGCGTGCGATGCGCACCGGCCTTGCGCGCGGCCGGATGCCGTCCGACGGGGAGCTGACGCAGCTGCTCGACGATCGCGGCGCCGGTGTCGCGTTCAATCTGCCGTGGCCGTGGGGTGGCGAGTGGTTCGAGTTTCACGACATTCGCCCGTTGAACTACATCATCGGCTCGCTGGGAAGCGGCAAGACGCGACTGGCGATGCGGCTGGCCGAGGCGCTGCCCGGCGCGGTGCTCGTGGGACTCGATCGGCTGGAAAACGGCGCTGCCGCGGCATCGGGAGCGCTGCAGGCCGACCCGGCATGGCACGCGCGTGTGGCGCGCGCTTTGGCGTCGCTCGCCGATGGCGGCGCGACGCAATCGCCGGCCCTGACCGCGCTGCTTGCCTGCCTCGAAGCGGAGGGCCCGAGCGCACTGGTCGTCGATTTGATTGAACAGGATCTCGACCGGCCCACGCAACAGGCGTTGATCGCGTGGCTGCGCGCACGCGCCGCGACCGACGCGCGTCCGCTGTTCCTGATGACGCGTTCGTCGGCCATTCTCGATCTGTCGGCGGTCGGGCCCGATGAGGCGATCATCCTGTGTCCGGCGAATCACAATCCGCCTTCCCGCGTGGCGCCTTACCGTGGTGCGCCCGGCTACGAAGCCGTGGCGATGTGCCTGGCGTCGCCCGAAATCCGCGAGCGGATCGCCCGCAGGCCAGAAGCGGCGTAACCCGCTGCACGCGCGAGTCGGCGGTTGTAACCGGGAAATCAGTGGAAAAGTTCGATGCTTGGCGGGCACTGTCGGGACACGTCGGACGATCGCCCTGG
The DNA here is from genome assembly GCF_000203915.1 of Burkholderia ambifaria AMMD. NCBI lineage: Bacteria > Pseudomonadati > Pseudomonadota > Betaproteobacteria > Burkholderiales > Burkholderiaceae > Burkholderia > Burkholderia ambifaria. The sequence goes on along the minus strand of NC_008391.1, from coordinate 2,089,362 downwards.
CCCGATGGCCAACGTCGCGCACAGCCGATCGATCACGCTTAACATTCAAGGCATCCGAACGAATTCGATTCCTGTATCGTCCACGTCTCCAGCCGACATTTCGCATGACCGCACGCCATGAAAACCGCACCGGCCCGGCCGATTTCGGCCGCCCCGACACCATGAGCCGATTTCGCGTCACTTACGACGGCCCCGCACTCGAATCTTCCGAAATGGACGTGCGCGAACTCGCGCCCGCACTCCTTGCGATCGGAGATCTGCTCGAGGCATCGACACGGGCACTCTGCGGCGATCAGGTTCGACCGCGCGTGAACGTGCGCGGCAGCTTCAAGACCGGCAGCTTCGGGATCGACTTCACGCTCGCGACCTCGCTGCTCGGCCGCATGCGCGACCTACTGAGCGGCAACGAAAGCACGGCCCTTGCCAACGCGGTCACGATCCTGACCGCGCTCGGCATCGCCGCGCCGAAGGCGAGGAAGGGTCTCTTCGCCGTCCTCAAGTGGTTGCGCGGGCGCGAGATCCAGCGGGTGAAGATGCAGGACCACACCGCATTGCTGCACGTGGACGGCGAGCAACTCGAGATCGACCTGTCGGTCCTCACGCTGCTGCGCGACGTCGGCGTTCGACAGGCCACCGAGCACGTGCTTGCGCCGCTCGCGCGCGACGGCATCGTGATTTTCGCGACCGGCACCGACACCGAGGTGTTCGAGACGATCACCCGCGATGAGATCGCATGGTTTCACGCGCCCGGACAAACCGACGCGCTCCTTCTCGACGAACATCGAAAGATGGCGTTCTCGATCGTGTCGCTCGCGTTCAAGGACGACAACAAGTGGCGGCTGTACGACGGCGCGTCGACGATACACGCGGCGATCACGGATGCCGGATTCCTGTCGCGCGTGAACAACAGCCAGATCAGTTTCAGCAAGGGTGACGTGCTGGTCTGCAACGTCCGTATGCAGCAGTGGCAAACCTCGGACGGAGCAAAAACCGAATACGAAGTCACGGATGTCCTCGAACATCGCCCGGCGGGGCGGCAGATTCCGTTGCCGGGGCTTTGACCTGCGTCGCGATTGCTGCAATCATCGGCGTCGAAGCTCGAACCCCGAGCGCATCCCCATCGCTCATGAAACCGGCGATCCGCCTGCGTCCCGCATCCTCGTCCGACCTGCCCTTTCTGCTGATGCTGCGCCGGCTCACGATGACCGAGCATTTGCAACGCGTCGGCGCGCCTGCCGACGATGAAGCGCACCACCGGCGCATCGCGGCGAACTTCGAAGACGCGATGATCGTCTGCGAAAGCGCCGACACCGGCGTCAACGCGATTGGATTGCTGAAGGTGACGCGCTCCGCCGACGAATGGCACGTTCACCAGATCCAGATCCTGCCGGCCCGACAAGGGCAACGCATCGGCGAAGCCGTGCTGCGCGAGTTGCTGGTCGAAGCGGCACGTGCGCACGTGCCCGTATCGCTCAGCGTGCTGCACGGCAATCCCGCACGGGGACTCTATGAACGCCTTGGTTTCCGCCTCGTATCGGAAACGGAACACAGTGCGAATCTGATATGGCGCGCGTGAGATCGAGCATCCCAGTCGACCGCCCCCGCGCAAAAAACAAGGCCCTCCCGCCGGGAGGGCCGACTTCCAAAGCAGCCGCCCGGACGATCAATCGTCGTCGCGGCTCGCCACCTTCTGCGTCACGCCCCGCAGCTTCGGATACGGCTTCGATCCCATCATGCCTTTCCACAAGACCCTGTTGAACTGATCCGCCGGCACCTCGTCGGCATCGTCGAAGTCGAACTTCGCCGTCACCTTCGCCCAGTACGCCGCGTCATGCGTCGGCGTGACATCGGGCCCGGCCGCGTAGTGCAGCAGGCTCTCGCCCGCCCCTTCGGCCAGTCGCAGCCCGGTGCCCTTCAGCGCCTTCGACGCGACCGCCGTATAGCTCCACGACGCCGGGCCATGCACGTCGAACACGTCGCTCATCGGTCGCTGGTAGGCGGTATTCAGGTTCATGTGCTGCGTGCCGAGCACGTCCTCGATGGTCCGCAACGCGTTGACCTGGCTGTAGCGCGTCCGGATCACCGCGCCCTGCTTCACGTACGGCCCGACGATGTACGCCGGCCCGCGATGCGAATCCACGTGGTCGGGGCCATCCTGCACGTCGTCCTCGGTCACGACGATCAGCGTGTCGCTCGCATAGGGGCTCTTCGCGACGGCCTCGACGAGCCGGCCGACCGCCAGATCGTTGTCTGCCTGCTGCGTTTCCGGCGTATTCACGCCGGCGAACGCCGTGCCGAACGCGCCCATGTGATCGTGGGACAGGCGCACCAGCGACAGCGTCGGCAGGTTGCCGCTCGCGACATACTGGTCGAACTCGCGTTTCCACTCGTTCAGGCGCCACTGGTCCGGATAGGTCTGGTCGAAGCCACGGAAGTACACGTCGGTCATCGACGCCAGCCGCGGGTCCAGTGCGGCGACCTGGACGACGCCGGACGCGCGCGGGTCGACGATCGGGTTCGCGGCCGTGCCGATGCTGCCGATGTTGTTGACGAGGAATCCGTAGTTGCGGACCGTGCCGCCGCCGGCGAGCACCGCATCGAAGATGTAGCCGCGCTGGCGGCCGAACGGCGCATCGGACGACGCATGGTTGCCGGTGCCGGGCAGCAGGTTCGCCGCGCCGCCCGGCAGGCCGGCCGCCGCGTTGCTGTAATTCGTCGTGCCGGCCGGGCCGGCAGCCGCATCGCGCTGCTGCACCGATTCCCAGTTGACCGGCACGCTGCGGTTCGTGCCCTCGCTCTCGTACGACAGCCCGCGATTGACCGCCGCGTAGTTGATTTGCTGCGTAATCGTCTCGGTGTTGGTGACGCGCCCCTGAAGCGCCCAGGACCAGCCGTCCATGCTGCCGTCGCCAGGGTTCATGAAGTTGTCGAGCGTCACGAACTGGCTCGCCAGCCGATGGAAGTTCGGCGTGATGTTCCGGCCGAACTGGGCGAGCCGCGGATCGCCGTCGGCCCCGTTGCCGAGGTCGCCGAGCACCTGGTCGAACGTGCGGTTTTCCTTGACGACGTAGATCACGTGCTTGATGTGACGGCGCAGAAAGCCCATCACTTCGTTATCCCGGTCGTTGTCTTCCGGGCGATAGAAGTTGTTGCGCGCGGCCTGCTGCGTCAGCTTCGGCAGCTCGCCCGCCGCGGGCACCGGCGCGCTCACGAGCGACGCGCGCTCGAGCTGAAACTGGTATTCGTTCGATGCGCGCGACGCGGCGGCCTGTGCAGGTGTCGCGCCGAACAGGTGGCCGGGGTTCGGGCCGGTCGTGCTCTTGCCGTTCACCACGTACATCCACGTGCCGTCCGCGCTGAACGTCACGTCGTGCGGCTCGAAGGCGGTCGGAATCAATCCGGTGACGTGATACGCGCGCTCGCCGACGAGCGGAATGACCGCGATTTCGTTCGCGCCGGCGTTGGTCGCATACAGCGTCCGGCCGTCGCGCGACAGCGTGACCGCATACGTCGCCGCGCCCGTGTGCGTCTGGCCGTGCGCCAGCACACCGGACGGTGCGCGCGCGTCGATCCGCGTCACGATCGCGTTGGTGTTCGTGTCGATCACCGCGACCTGGTCGGCGTTGTCCTGCGCGACGAACAGCCTCGATTGCGACGCGTCGAGCGTCATGCCGAGCGCGTTGCCGTCCAGCTTGATGCGCTTGACCAGGCGAGCGCGAGACGGCGACGACACGTCGATCGCGACAATTTCGCGATCGCGATCCGACGACACATACGCGACGCCGTTGCCTTTCACGACGACCGCGAACGGGAACGTGCCGCCGGCGTCGCCGCTGCGGCCTTCGTTGCCCGCAAAGAACGGGCGCAGGTCGTGCTCGTAGCGCACGTTGTTGGTCGCGGTATCGATCACGCTGATCGAATCGTTGTAGTTGTTCGCGACCACCAGCGTCTTGCCGTCGGCCGACAACGCGAGCCCCGCCGCGTTCGGCTGCACGCGGATGCCGACACCCTTGCCCCCATGGCCGAGCGCGATCGTGGTCGACAGCGCCCACGTGCCGCCGTGCTGCGCATAGACGTAGACCGCGTCGTCGCTGCCGCCGGTCGCGTAGAGCGTGCTCCCGTCATGCGAGAACGCCAGGCCGACGAACGCGTTGGTCTGCTGCAGCACCTGCCTGAGCACGGGGCGCGTCTTGTTCGCGCCCGCCACGTCGTACAGGAAGATGAATTGCGTCGAGTTCGCGGTGTCGACGGAACCGTCCGGTTTGTACAGCGAGTTCTGGCCGGCGGTGATGATCGCCAGCGTCTTGCCGTCCGGGCTCAATTGCGAGCGCACGGCCTCCCCCGCGACGAAATGCGGATAGGCGGGCAACCCGGGATTCAGGAACTGCTGGACCGCGCCACGGACGGCCAGCGGCGTGACGAACTGACCGCTCGGCACGCGAGCGGCATCGGCTGCATTGAACCCATCCGCGTGCGCCTGCGACGCAAGCAGCACGGCCGACATGACGGCTCCGAGCCGGAGCGCACGCTTGACCTGGCTATTTTTCATAGGAATCCTCTTGAACAGTGGGGGCGATGATCGTCTGACGTGTCCGGCATGATCCTGGCCTTGTCTGCCCGTGTCGCGCGGTGGCGAGGGCTTGTGCCAAGCGATCGAATGGGTTGCGTCGGCTATCGCCGACGTGCCGGAATTACAGCGCCGCCCAGTGTCAAGTGGATGACCGGTTCCATTGCGGAGCCGACCTATTACATATGGTTACAGCGAAGACGTTTCGATGACAGCCACCGTGATGTCATCGTTGCGTTCAAGGCGCCGCCCTCAAGGCGTCCACCGATAAACGGTGATGCTGTTCCCCTTCACGTTGTTCTTCGTCACCACGTACTCACCGTTCGAGCGGCGGTACGCGCGCACGCTGTACATCGCGTCGATCGCGCTGCTGGTATCCACGGTCGCCGGGCTTGCATTGACGAGCGTCGTGTCGAGGTTGCCGGTGTCGAGGTTGAATGCGTCGATGTTCGGCCACAGCGGCCCGCTGCTGCTGAACCAGTAGCCGACGAACAAGTGATTGCCGGCCGCGTCGATCGACTTCGCGCCGCTGTGCGGCAGCGTGATCACCGGATTCGGCTTCGTTGTGTTGCCCGCGCTCCAGCCGTGATACACCTCGATGCGCGTGCCGATCGACGTCCAGTCCGTACTCCCGACCACGCCCTGCGCGAGCACCATCGTGTCGCTGTCGGCGAGATAGACCACGCGCGTCAGCGGCTGAATGCTGGCCGGCACCGGCGTCGGCACGCCCGGCCCCCACGAAGGCTTGCCGCTCGCATCGAAGCCGGTCAGCGGATAGTGATAAATGGCGCCGGTCTTGTCGAGGCCGGCCCATACGTCGCCCTTGCTGTCGAGGCTGAAGCCGGCCGACACGCGCCGGGTCGTGTTGAACGCGGGCCCCGGGATCGATCCGTCGGGAATCGCGACATAGCCGTTGGCCGCGTTGAAGTGGAAGAAGTAATAAACCGGCGGATTCTGCCCCGCTGCCACGAGGATCCGGTTCGCACCGACCGACGTCAGCAGCCCGAAGTGCTCGTCGCGCTGCGTGTCGTTCATGTTGATGCGCGGATCCGACGGATACGTGAACGGATCGACCGTATTCGCGATGAAGGTGCCGCCCGCGGTGCCGCCGTAGATGTGCGTGCCGCTGTAGAACAGCGCGCCGTCCGTGACCGGATCGGGTGACGCGATCCCTTCGAAGTTGAGCGACTGCAGCGTCCACCGCAGGCTGCCGGTGCTGCTGTACGCATGAATGTCGGTCGCGCCGTTGCGGCCGAGATCCCAGCTGCCGCCCCACGGGTTATTGAGCACGTACAGGTTGCCGCCCGTGTCCTTGCCGATCCCGACGATCCGGGTGAAGCGCTTCGCGCCGACCTGCCCCTTGATGCCCGCCGTCGTGTCGAGATAGCCGCCGCGCACGCCGAACGTGCCGGCCAGCGCGGGCCGGCCCGATACGGTGTAGCGCTTGATGTTCATGTCGGGGCCTTCGTCGCCGACCAGCAGCTCCCCCGCCGCCGCATCGACATAGAGCGCCGACGGCTGCGACCCGGCAGCCAGCCGGATCGTGTTCAGCGGCGCGCCGGCCGGGCTGAATTCGACGACCGCGCCGGCGCTTTTCTGCGCGACCCAGACGTTGCCCGCTGCGTCGACCGCGAGCGCGCCCGGCGCGGACACGCCGATGTCCCGCTGCCAGACGCCGTCGGTCGTGAACACCCGCACGCGGTTGCCGTAGAAATCGCTCGCGTAGAGCAGCGAGCCGGCCGTCGCGAGCCCGGTGACGACGTCGATGCGCGGCTGGTTCGTCGCGGCGGAGACCTGAATGAGCTTGTCGCGAAAGTGCGTCGCGCGGCTGTAGCGCCCGACCGCGCCGCTGCCGTAGGTGCTGCCGGGCTGCAGCGCGACGAACAGCGACGTCGCGTTGCCCGTGATCGCGCTGCCCTGGAATTCGGAATGCGCGCCGATCGAGCCAACGCTCTTGCCGTTCTGGTAGATCGCGACGCCGCCCTCATCCTCGTCCCACATCGACGCGGTGTAGATCACGCCTTCGGGCGCGACCCACATCGAACGCGCGACGTTGCCGACGTGCGCCGCGAGCGTGCCATATGTATTCGCCAGCCAGTCGGTGGTATTACCCGCATATCCGTAAGGTGCGATCGCGGCGATCGCGGCGGCGAGCAGCACGGCCCGAATCGATTTTCTGGCGACCATGGCTGAGGTTCTCCTGAATGGCTTTTTCATCAGAATTTGCTCCGAGAGACCAGCTATTTCCCCCAAGGGGACTTCCTTCGGGGCGGATGGCGGGAAGGAAAGGATTGCTGTTGACAGACAGCTTCTTCCACGGGTTAGGATCACCGGCATGATTCTTGTCTACCGCTACCGGGTGAAGTCGCTCAACGGACTGCTCAACAAGCAGAGCCGTGCGGTGAACTACGTCTGGAACTTCTGCAACGATACGCAGAAGCACGCGCTGAAATGGAGCAAGAAGTGGCCAACAGGCTTCGACCTGAATGGACTGACGAGCGGCAGCAGCAAGGCGCTTGGCATTCACTCCGGCACGATCAACGCGACGTGCGAGCAATACGCGAAGTCGCGCAGCCAGCACCGTCGGCCTTACCTGCGCTATCGCGGCAGGAAGTCGCTTGGCTGGGTGCCACTGAAGGGCTGTCACCTGAAGCGCGAGGGTGATGCGTTCCGATTCGCCGGCAATACCTTTCGCGTGTTCAGTAGCCGGCCGCTTCCCGAAGGCAAGATCAAGGATGGGACCAACTTCGCACAGGATGCGCGCGGCAACTGGTTTCTCAACATCGTGATCGAGATGCCCGATATGCAGGCCCGCCCGGTCCGTTCCGGTGTTGGCATCGATCTCGGCCTGAAAGACTTCGCCACACTTTCGACCGGCGAGAAGCTGCCCAATGACCGATTCGGCCGACGCGCGGCGGAGAAACTGGCGAAAGCTCAACGGGCGCGCAAGCACAAGCGACATATCGCGAAGCTGCACGCCAAAGTGGCGAATGCCCGTGCCGATTTCCAGCACAAGCTCGCGCTCGATCTGGTGCGGCGTTTCGATTACATCGCGGTCGGCAACGTGTCGGCCGCGAAGCTCGCCAGAACCAGGATGGCGAAGAGCGTCTACGACGCATCCTGGTCGTCCTTCCGAAGCAAGCTCCGCTACAAGGCGATCGCGCACGGGGCCACGTTCGAGGAAGTCGACGAAAGCGGTTCTACCCAGTCCTGTTCGGCGTGCGGGTCGAAAGACAGCACGACGCGGCCGAAAGGTATCGCCGGACTGCGAATAAGAGAGTGGGCCTGCAGTGACTGTGGTGTCGTGCATGATCGAGATACCAACGCTGCCGTGAACATTCTCCGATGCGGACGTGCATCGCCAGGTGTGGGAATCCTCTGCCTTTAGGCGGAGGATGACGTCAAATAAATCGAAAAAAATTGCGGACCGCCCGCGCATGCGAGAGATGCGCTGCAGACGACTGCGCGAGAGTGAATGACCACTTACGCGTCCGGCACGACTATCGGGGAAAACGGGTGTTCGCCTGCGGGCATGTCACCGCTGGCTGGAATGCGGCGTATTGAAGAACTGGCGGAGGGCTTGTTCGGCGAATCGGGAAGGTCGCCGGCGGGTCTCGCGCCGGCCTGAATCCCTGTCGAATCCAGGCCGGAAAACATCATTGACTACCGGAACATCACGCGGACGTCGCCGTCTCACGCACCTCCACCTGCTTGATCTCGCCGCCGCCCGAATCCGCGTCGTCGCGCGGATCGCCGAGCTGGCCCTCCCACTTCGCGACCACGGCCGCCGCGATCGAGTTGCCGACGGCGTTGGTCGCCGAGCGCCCCATGTCGAGGAACATGTCGACACCCATGATCAGCAGCAGCCCGGCTTCCGGCAGGTGGAACTGGCTGAGCGTCGCCGCGATCACGACGAGCGACGCGCGCGGCACGCCGGCCATCCCCTTCGACGTCACCATCAGCATCAGCAGCATCGTGATCTGCGTGCCGAGCGGCAGGTCGATCCCGTACACCTGCGAGATGAACAGCACCGCGAACGTGCAGTACATCATCGAGCCGTCGAGGTTGAACGAATACCCGATCGGCAGCACGAAGCTCGAGATCTTGCGGTTCACGCCGAACCGGTCGAGCGCGTCGAGCAGCTTCGGATACGCGGCTTCGGAGCTCGCCGTCGCGAACGACAGCAGGAACGGCTCGCGAATCAGGCGGATCAGCGTGAACGCGCGCTTGCCGAGGAACGTCACGCCCGCGAGCGTCAGCACGCCCCACAGCAGCGCCAGCGCCAGATAGAAGCTCGCCATGAACTTCGCGAACGTGAGCAGGATGCCGAGCCCTTCCGTCGTGATCGTCGACGCCAGCGCGGCAAACACGGCGACCGGCGCGAACCACATCACCGCGCCCGTCACCTTCAGCATGACCTGCGCGAGATCGTCGATCACGCCGGTCAGGCGCTTGCCGGCGTCGCCGAGCGCGGACAGCGCGGTGCCGAAGAAGATCGAGAACACGACGATCTGCAGGATCTCGTTGTTCGCCATCGCCTCGGCGATCGACTTCGGCACCAGGTGGACGACGAAGTCCTTCAGCGTGAATGCGGCCGTCTTCAGGTTCAGCGTCGCATCGGCGGCCGGCAGCGGCAGGCTCAGGTGGCTGCCCGGCTTCAGGATCGTCGCGGTCACGAGACCGAGCACCAGCGACGTGAATGACGCGATGAAGAACCAGCCGAACGCCTTCACGCCCACGCGGCCGACCGACCCGCTGTCGCCCATCTGCGCGATGCCGACCGTCAGCGTCGCGAACACCAGCGGCGCGATGATCATCTTGATCAGCCGCAGGAACACGTCGGACAGCAACGACACGTAGCCGGCGACTTCCCTGGCCATTTTCGGGTCGGGAAACGCGCTATGACAGGCGTAGCCCACGGCGATGCCCAGCGCCATCGCGATGACGATGTACCGGGTGATGTTGTGCTTCTTCTTCATTAGCAATCCAAATTACGGAACATGTGTTTCCAACGGCAGATCGATCGCCGGCATCGAAACGGGAACGGAATTCCGCGAGCACGGCGTGCGCCGTTTCGAGTGCCGGAGCCCGTCCGCGGGCATGGCCACGGCGAACGGGGAGGCATTCTATCGCAAACGCCGGACCATCTTTCAATTCTGAAAGGAAAGACGGCGGGGCAAGACGGTGTAGGTGCCGGAGCGTTCTGCCGCAGCGGGACAGGCCAAGCCGCCGGCTCGGGACAGGCGCCCTGTCGCGCCCGGCGGTCAGCTTGGCCGTACGCGGGACATCCGCGAAACCGCCATGCGACGCGTCACGCCGCCGACGTGCCGGGTCGCGGCATGAACCGGCACAGACACAACGGCACCACGACCAGCGCGGCACCCGTGACAAACGTGGTCGACGCGCCAAAATGCGTCCACAGCGCGCCGGCGAGGCTGCTGGCGAGCAGCATGCAGATGCCGCTAACGAGATTGAATACGCCGAACGCAGTACCGCGCAGCGTAGCCGGCGAGGTTTCCGACACCATCGCGGCGAGGATGCCCTGCGTAAAGCCCATGTGCAGCCCCCACACGGCCACGCCGACGAACATCGAGATCGTCGACGTGCCGATGCCCAGCAGCAGGTCGGCCGCGATCAGCAGCACCATGCCGGCCGCGAGCAGCACGCGTCGATCGAGCCGGTCCGACAGGATGCCGACCGGCCACGCGGACAGCGAATAGGTGACGCTCATCGCGACCATCACCGCCGGGATCCATGCGGCGTCGAGCCCGGTCTGCTGCGCGCGCAGCACCAGGAACGCCTCGCTGAAACGCGCGAGCGTATAGGTCGCGCCGGCCGCGACGACGAACCAGTAGCTGCGCGGAAACTCGCGCAGCGCGCTCCAGCGCAGCGGCGAGCGAAAGCGCCGTTGCGATTCCGCCCGATCGGGCTCCCGCACGCCGAATATGATCAGCGCGATCGCGATGAACGCCGGCACCACGGCGAACCAGAGCACGGTCCGGATGCGATCCGCGAACAACAACATCAGCGCGATGGCGAGCAGCGGGCCGAGAAACGCGCCCACGGTATCCATCGACTGCCGCAGGCCGAAGCACGCGCCGCGGATTTCGGGCGGTGCGACGTCGGCCACCAGCGCGTCGCGCGGCGCGCCGCGAATTCCCTTGCCGACGCGATCGAGCAGCCGGGCCGTCACGACCACGGCCGGGGTGGACGCGAGCGGGAACAACGGCTTGGTGAACGCCGCGAGGCCGTAGCCGAGCAGCAGCAGTCCCTTGCGGCGCCCGAGCCAGTCGCTGATCGCGCCGGAGAACACCTTCACGATCATCGCGGTCGCCTCGGCCGCTCCTTCGAGGATGCCGAGCGCGACGACGCTCATCCCCATCGTCGACACCAGATAGATCGGCAGCAGCGCATGGATCAGCTCGGACGATAGGTCCATGAACAGGCTGACGAGGCCCAGCGCCCACACGGTCCGCGGAATCGCACGCTTGCCGGCAATGGGTGATGGAACGCTCATGACGGGTCGACCTCGAGGTTGGGGGCGGCGGACGCCGGGGGTTGCCTGTCGCAGCGGGTACTTACTTGCTGCGACATCCGTACAGGAACACGTGTCCTGCGGAAATCCTCGAGCACATTCTGGACGAGACCGACGCACATATCGACTGCATCGACACGCAATGCGTGACGACCAGCCCCATCGCGCTGCATAAACATCAGACAAATCAACAATCGAGTGCATTGCAACACTTGTTGACCTTCGATTCCTTTCAAATGATAATGCGTCGCGTTACGAAATTACGAATCATTACGCACACGACAGGTTGGGAGATGAGACGAGTATTGCACCCGGCACGACGCGCCGTACTGGCCGCCGTTGCGTGCCAGCCGATCATGGTTGTCGCGGCCTTCGCGCAGGAAAACACCGCCGCGCCGACGAGCGCGACGACCGACATGTTGCCGGCCGTCTCGGTGAACGCGAGCGCGGTCCGTGATCCGGGCGAAGGCTACAACCCGACCAACGCGGTCAGCGCCACCCGGATCGACGCGCCGCTGCGCGACATCCCGCAGACGGTGAACGTGGTCACGGCCGAAGTGATGCGTGATCAGCACGCCAATTCCCTGCAGGACGTGTTGAAGAACGTCGCGGGCGTCGGGTTCTCCACCGGCGACGGTCAGCGCGACCAGGTCACCATTCGCGGCTTCTCCGCGATTGCCGACCAGTTCGTCGACGGCATTCGCGACGATGCGCTCTATTTCCGCGATCTGTCGAACGTCGATCGCGTAGAAGTCGTCAAGGGCCCTGCCGCCGTTCTTTATGGCCGAGGTTCTTCAGGTGGACTAATCAACCGTGTGACGAAAAAGCCCGGAGTCGACGTCACCAACCTGGGTGTCAGCTACGGTTCGTGGGCCGACCGTCGGGTCGAAGCCGATGTCGGCCGCGTGCTCGCGAACGGCGCGGCCGCGTTCCGGATCACCGGCGCGCACGAGGAAGCCAAGAGCTATCGGTCGCAGCAGTTTCTGAATCGCACGGCGGTCGCGCCGTCGTTCGAATTCCGCATCGCGCCGAAGACGACGGTATTGCTGCAGGCCGACTACCTCGAAGATCGCCGTGTGACGGACTTCGGCATCCCGGCCTACAAGGGACGGCCGGTCGACGTGCCGGCATCCGCCTATTACGGCGCGGCGAACGCCGGCGAGGTCGACTATTCGCGATCGCGTGTCTATTCGAGCACCGCGACGATCAAGCACGAGTTCAACGAACAGTGGTCGATCCGCAATGCCACTCGCTACTATCACTATTCGCTCGACCGGAACAACACGCTCGTCGGCAGCGTCAACGAAGCGAGCCGGACGTTCACGCTGAATCACGGCAACGTCTATCGCGAGGAACACGGCTGGTTCAACCAGACCGATCTCACGCAAAAGGCCACGCTGTTCGGCATGAAGCACGAGTTGCTGTACGGGATGGAAATCGGCCAGCAGAACAAGGATCTCGTCAATTATTCGGCTCCCGTCGCCGGCGCGAACGGCAAGCCGATGAATTTCGACCTGTTCGCGCCGGCGCTGCCGACGCTGCCGCTGCACACGTCGACCACGCCGGCCACCAACAACCTCGGCATCTTCAAGACGCTCGGGTTCTACACGCAGGACCTGATCAGCTTCAACGATCAGTGGAAGGCGCTGGTCGGCATCCGCTACGACCGCTTCGAGCAGGAGACGCTCGACCGCCGGCCCAAACAGCCGGGCCTGTCGCGTACCGACACCGCATGGAGCCCGCGCCTGGGCCTGGTCTGGCAGCCGACCCGGACGCAGTCGTACTACGTGTCGTGGAGCCGCTCGTTCCAGCCGTCGGGCGAGGCGTTCTCGCTCGCGGCCAACAATGCGGAGCTCGCGCCGGAAATCACGACCAATACCGAGATCGGTGCGAAGTACGACTGGCTCGGCGGCAAGGCCACCACGACGATCTCGGTGTTCCGGCTGGATCGCAGCAACATCAAGATCACCAACGGAGCCGGCACGGCGCTGATTCCGATCGGCGAGCAGCGGACCGACGGCGTGGAACTCAGCGGCGCAGCCGAGCTCAGCCACGGCTGGCGCGTGCTGGCAGGCTACGCGTACCTGGATGCCACCGTCACGAATTCGACCGCTGCATTGCAGGGCAAGCGGGCCACGCTCACGCCGCGTCACTCCGGCAATCTGTGGCTGACCAAGAATCTCGGCAACGGCTTCGGCGTTGGCGGCGGCCTGAACTTCGTCGGCGCGCGGATGGCCGATCCGCAGAACACGGTGACCTTGCCGGGTTACGTGACGGCCGACATGATGGCCTGGTACGCGCGCGGCCCGATGTCGCTCCAGTTGAACCTCTACAACCTGTTCAACAAGGGCTATATCGTCTCGGCACACGGCTCGAACGCGAACCTCAACCTGCCGGGGGCACCGCGCAGCGTCATGGCGACGTTGCGATACGAGATGTAAAGCGGAGCGTTGCCGACGACGCGTGCCGGGTCGGGCCGGCTCGCGGTCCTACGCGGCGTGCGTCGTCGGCAATAGATGAACGCATACACGCGCGGCGTGTCGCTGTCCGGCCGCGCAAGGCTGCAATCAGTCGGTCGTTTCCCGCGTCAGCTTCGCGTGCCGCCGCGCGGTCGTTCACGATCTGGTGACGCCGGTGGTCCGTCATCTTCTTCCAGCCGCGCGCTTCGTCGCGCGTGCGCAGGCATGCCACGCAGTAGCCGGTCCGGCCGTCGAACGAACATACGTCGACGCAAGGGGATTTGACCGCCATGTTTACTGCCCTCGCGTCGCGGGTATCACTTCGACGGTGACATGCGACAGGTTCCTGAAACGCTGGAGCACGCCGTGATAGAAGCGTGCATCCCGCTTCGGGTCCGCCGTCGCCACCGACACGACCGCGCTCATGTGCCCCGGCCCGAGCCGCCAGACATGCAGGTCGCCGACGCGGTCGCCCACGCCTTCGATTGCATCGCGCACACTGTCCGTCAGACGACGGTCCGAATTCATGTCGAGCAGGATGCCGCCGGTGTCTCGCATCAGGCCGTACGACCAGTTCGCGATCACCAGCGCGCCGATGATGCCGGCCAGCGGATCCATCCACACCCAACCGAATGCGCGCGCGAGCAGCAGCCCGACGATCGTCAACACGGACACGGCCGCATCGGCGATCACGTGGACATACGCGGAACGGATGTTGTGGTCGCGCGCCGCCGCAGTGGACGCGCGATGGTCGTGCTCCTCGAATGCCAACGCGTGCTCGCGGCCGTTCAAGCGGACGATCGCCTTGAATTCATGCGGCTCGGGAATGTCGTCGGTCGACTCCAGGTAAGCGCCGCGACTTTCCATCGCGAACGTCTGCCGCGTGCCGTCCGGACGGATCGTCGTCACCGACACGGCGCTCGCGTCGACGCGCTTCGTGTCGTTCGTCGCGGGGGTCACACGGAAAACCGGCGGGACGCCATCCTCGAACACCGATACGAGAAACACGCCTTGCTGATCGAAGATCCGGTGCGCGTCCTCCTCGTGTTCGTGAGCGTCGTGCGCATGCCCGTGGTGATGGTGATGACCATGCCCGTGGCTATGGCCATGATGGTCGCCGCTCAGCAGCCATACGCTCGCGACGTTGACGAGCAGGCCGGCAACCGCGATCGGAATGGCCTCGCCGAAATGAATCGGTACCGGGGCGAGCAGGCGCGCAACCGCCTCGTACCCGATCAGCAGCGCGATCATCGCGAGCACGATCGCGCTCGTGAAGCCCGCCAGATCGCCGAGCTTGCCCGTGCCGAACACGAAGCGCGGGTCACTCGCATGCTTGCGAGCGTACGTGTAGGCGAGCGCGGCGATCAGCATCGCGCCCGCATGCGTCGACATGTGCAGGCCGTCTGCGATGAGCGCCAGCGAGCCGAACATCGACCCGCCGACGACCTCGGCCACCATCATCGCCGCGCACAGCGCGATGACCATCCACGTCCTGCGTTCGTTCTGCTCGTGCGCCGCGCCGAGAAAGATGTGGTCGTGCCCTGCGCCGAAGGCGTCGTTCCTGAAGTCGTTCATTGCGCCCTCGATTACTTGAAGTAGCTGTGAACGACTTCGATCAGCTGTTCGGTCGCGCTGCCTTCATCGGCGTGATGTTCGGCATCGACCAGATGGCTGCGGATGTGATCCTCAAGCACGACCGCGAGCAGGCCGTTCATCGCGCCGCGACCACTCGTGATGAGGCGCAGGATCTCGTTGCAACCGCGCTCGTCCTCCAGCGCGCGTTCGATCGCTTCGACCTGTCCCTTGATGCGGCGGACACGGTTCAGCAGCTTTTGCTTTTCCTTGATGGTGTGGCTCATGGCAGTCCCTTCATATACCGGGGGGGACTATATCTCAAATCTGCTTTCCATATAGGGGGGAGGGGTATATCGGCCAAACGTCAGACGAAGAAGGGAGTTGCCCGCCGCCCCGCCGCGACAGCCTTCGCCAAAGTTTTCTTGTAGAGCTGATAACGCTTGAGTAGCATTTTCTACATGAATGCGCTCACGACATGGTCGCTCCTCATCCTGACGCTTCCGACGCAGAACGCGACGGCGCGCATGCGGTTCTGGCGTTCCCTGAAGGCGAAGGGCTGCGCGGTGTTGCGCGACGGCATCTATCTGCTCCCGTACTCGGACGAGCACGAAGCAGCCCTGCGCGAACTCGCGGACGCGATCGCCGAGAGCGGCGGCACCGCCCACCTGTTGCGCGCGCCAAGTCTCGACGCGGCGCAGGATCTGGAGTTCCGGACGCTCTTCGATCGACGCGACGACTACACCGCCTTCATTCAGACCCTCGCGGAGGCCCGCAAGACCTTCGCCGGACAGTCCGCCGTGGAACTCACGCGCTTGCTGCGACGCATCCGCAAGGACTTCGACGCGATCCGGTCAATCGATTACTTCCCGTGCGACGCAGCGACCCGTGCCGAAGTCGCGCTGCAGGATTTCGTCGCGCTGGTCGATACCGTGCTGTCGCCGGGCGAGCCGCACGCTGCCGAGCGCCCCGTCCGCGTGCTCGCAATCGACGAGTATCAGGGACGAACCTGGGCGACGCGCCAGCGCATGTGGGTCGATCGAGTCGCCAGCGCGTGGCTGATCCGCCGCTTCATCGACACCCACGCGC
The DNA here is from genome assembly GCF_000203915.1 of Burkholderia ambifaria AMMD. Lineage (NCBI taxonomy): Bacteria > Pseudomonadati > Pseudomonadota > Betaproteobacteria > Burkholderiales > Burkholderiaceae > Burkholderia > Burkholderia ambifaria. The sequence goes on along the minus strand of NC_008391.1, from coordinate 2,073,140 downwards.
GCTTCATCTGGCTCGCGTCGCCGGCGGATTGCCCCGCTGACGCGCTGGGCTTCGATTTCGACGGCGCTGCGTTCACGCATGTGGGCGAGCGCGTCACGTTCGAAGTGCTGCTCGCGAGTTTCGCGCTCGATACGAACGCTGCACTCGTACGGCTCGGCGAGATCGTGCATGCGCTCGACGTAGGCGGCCCCGCGGCGCCCGAAGCGATCGGCTTCGAGGCCGTGATGGCCGGCACGCGCCAGCGCGCGGAGAACGACGACCAGTTGCTCGAGCACATGAGCGCCGTGCTCGACGCGCTGTACGCGCATTTCTCATCGACCGGAAAGAACGGGAACGGAGCCAGGTCATGACCACCGCCATCGCCGCGACCGAACCGACCTACTCGCTCGGCGAGCTGGTTGCCTACATGCTGCGTCTCGGGACGTTCGGCTTCGGCGGGCCGGTCGCGCTCGCGGGCTACATGCGTCGCGACCTGGTCGAGCGTCGCGGCTGGATCACCGAAGCCGACTACAAGGAAGGACTCACGCTGGCCCAGCTCGCGCCGGGGCCGATGGCCGCGCAGCTCGCGATCTATCTCGGCTTCGTCCACTATCGTCTGCTGGGCGCGACGCTCGTCGGATTCGCGTTCGTGCTGCCGTCGTTCCTGATGGTGCTCGCGCTCGGCTTCGCCTACGCGCACTTCGGCGGGCTGTCGTGGATGCAGGCGGTTTTCTATGGTGTCGGCGCCGCGGTGGTCGGCATCATCGCGATGAGCGCGTACAAGCTGACCACCAAAACCGTCGGCAACGACAAGTTGCTTTGGGCGATCTTCCTGACGCTCACCGTCGTCACGTTTGTCACCGAATCGGAAATCGCGTGGCTCTTCATCGCTGCCGGGTTGATCGGCTGGCTGTGGCGCGCGCCACCGAAGTGGCTGCATCGGGGCGGGCTGCATGCGGTAGCCGCCGCCAACCTGCCGGCCGCCAGCGGAATACTGAGCGGCATCGACCTGCCGCAGCTCGTGCAGATCGGCGCGTTCTTCACGAAGGCGGGCGCGTTCGTGTTCGGCTCGGGGCTCGCGATCGTGCCGTTCCTCTACGGCGGCGTCGTCACCGAACATCACTGGCTGAACGACAGGCAGTTCGTGGATGCCGTTGCGGTCGCGATGATCACGCCCGGGCCGGTCGTCATCACAGTCGGCTTCATCGGGTATCTCGTCGCCGGCTTGCCCGGCGCGTGCGTCGCGGCGCTCGGCACGTTCCTGCCTTGCTATCTGTTCACCGTCATTCCCGCGCCGTACATGAAGAAGTACGGGCACCGTCCGGACGTCAAGGCGTTCGTGGACGGAATCACCGCCGCAGCCGTCGGTGCGATCACGGGCTCCGTCCTCGTGATCGCGAAACGCTCGATCGTCGACATACCGACCGCACTGGTCGCCGTCGCAACCGTGCTGCTGCTGTGGCGCTTCAGGAAGCTGCAGGAGCCGGTCATCGTCACTGCGGCGGCGCTATTCGGGCTCGTGGCCTATCCGTTGCTCCATCATTGATTTGCGTTGCGGCGCGGTGAACTCGTGCCGCGCTGACCGCCCCGCAACCTTGCGTCTGCTCGTGCATGCCAGCCCGGGAACGTAGGCGAATGAATCTTGCTACATCACCGCGATGAGCGGATTCGACAGGCGAAACCGCCCGCGACGATGCATTCATGACAATCGCGCCGCCGGCGCGAAGGGGGCGATTTGAAACCACGGGTCCAACTGGCGCGCGTAACGCCGGCACTACCGGTCGTCCTCATTCACTTTCGGGACGAGGGGACGCCGCACGTCGGTCATGTCGCCGACACGCTGCGCCAGCTCGGCGCGCAGATCGCCGCACTGAAGGGAACACGGCTTGCGGGCGAGTTCCGTCGGACCGAAAGATACCCTGCAAACCGTTACGTGATCCCGAACGATACGCTCACCGTGTCGCAAGCACGCGAACTCGGGGTCCGATCCGTACGGGACCTGTTCGGTGGCGTCGTGCCGTTTCCGTTCGTCGCGACCAAGGTGATTGCCCATCGTCTGGTCGAAGGCGCCCGCGCCAAGCCGCCCGGCTGGTCCGCCGCATTCGCGGAACACGCGGCGGCGCTGACGCTGCCGGGTTACTCCGCGTTCTCGCGCGAGGATGCGTGCGACGCCGCGCAGCGCCTGTGGCAGGACGGCCGCGTGCGGCTCAAGCGGCCCAGCGGAATCGGCGGAACGGGGCAGACACTGGTGGCCGACATGGCGGAGCTGGAAGCGGAGCTTGACGAGTTCGGCGACGACGCGTTGCGCACCGGCGGCATCGTCGTCGAGCGCCATCTCGATTCGATCGAGACGTTGAGCGTCGGGCAGGTCACGCTGGACGATCTGGTGGCGAGCTACTGGGGCGTTCAGCATCTGACCGTCAACAATCACGGCCACGAAGTGTATGGCGGCACCGACCTCGTCGTCGTCCGCGGCGGCTTCGACGTGCTGGCGCGGCTCGACGTCACGGCCGAGGTCAGCGAGGCGATCCAAAAGGCATGCGCATTCGACGCCGCCGTGCAACGCGATTACGCGGGCTTTTTCGCGTCGCGGCGCAACTACGATGTCGCGTTCGGCACCGATGCACAAGGCGTGCGCCACTGCGGCGTACTGGAGCAATCGTGGCGGATCGGCGGCGCATCGGGCGCGGAAATCGGCGCGTTGCGCATGTTCAGGACGGACATGGAGGTTGACGCCGTGGCCGCCGCGACGCGCGAGATTTACGGCGACGACCCGGCGATACCGGCCGGCGCGCAGATCGTCTATCGCGGTGTCGATGCCCACGCCGGCGCCCTCACCAAGTACTACACGGTCGATCGTCATCCCTTCCGAAGGAGCAGCGAGACATGACAGCGGAGCATTATCGTGTGCGCATCAAGGTCGAGAACGGCTACCTCGACGGTACCGTGCTCGCGCCGAAGACCACCGTGGCGGGCGTTCTGTTCGTGCACGGCTGGGGCGGCAGCCAGGAGCAGTATCTCGAGCGGGCGCGGCAGGCGGCGGCGCTCGGCTGCGTCTGCCTGACGTTCGATCTGACCGGGCATGGACGTACGCTGGAAGAGCAGCAAAACGTGACGCGCGAAACTCATCTTCGCGATTTGCTCGCCGCTTACGACACACTGGTTGACCACCCGTTGATCGATCGCGATGCCATCGCCGTCGTCGGCAGCAGCTATGGCGGCTATCTCGCGACCATCCTGACCGAATTGCGCCCCGTACGCTGGCTCGGCCTGCGCGTACCGGCGCTCTATCTCGACGACGGCTGGAATACGCCGAAGCGGGCGCTGCACGTCGAGCACGATCTCGTCGCGTATCGCAAACGCATCGTGCCGGCGTCCGACAATCGCGCACTGCGCGCGGCGTCCCGCTTTCGCGGCGATGTGTTGCTCGTCGAATCGGAGCACGATCAGATCGTGCCGCACACGGCGATCGCCAGCTATCTGCAGGCATGCCTGTCCGCGCATTCGCTGACGTACCGGATTCTCGAAGGCGCCGATCACGGGCTGTCGGACGCTGCCAGCCAGAGTGCGTACACCGCACTCGTCGAGAAGTGGCTGGTCGAGATGATCACCGGTCAGCGCGCGGGTGTGCGTGGATCCGCCGCACCCGGCCCGACGGACGCATAGCGCGCCTGTCGGCCTCGGCTAGATCAACGCGAAGCGCTTTTCGCCAGCACGCCGAGCACGATGCGATCGCATCGTTCCCCGTCGAACGAAAACACATCGCGCTCGGCCAGATCGATGTCCCGTGCGAGCGACTCGCGCAGCATGCTCCTTGCCCGGAAATGCCGTGAGCGCACCGTCGCCTCGGGTATGCCGAGGCACTCGGCAGTTTCCTCGACGCTGAATTCCTCGACGCAGCGCATCACGAACACGATGCGAAACGCTTCGGGCAACGCATCGAGCCTGCGCTCCAGTAAGGTGCGCAGTTCGGTGCGCATCAGCGCACGGTCCGGCGATTCGTTCTGGTCTGCATCCATGGTTTCCCGCTCGAAGTCGGCAATTGACGACAGCCCGACCATCGGCGCGATCGTGTCGCGCCGCGCGCCGCGGCGCTGACGCGTCAAGCACTCGTTGAGCACGAGCCGCGACAGCCAGGTCGACAGCGACGCGTCGCCGCGAAAACGCGGAATTGCGCGGAACGCCGCGAGGTAAGCCTCCTGCAGCGCATCCTCGGCTTCGGCATCGTCGCGCAACGTCACCCGTGCAAGCCGGTAGAGCCGCCGGTTGTAGCGACGCATCAGCTGTTCGAACGCCGCGCGCTCGCCGCTCGCGACGCGTGCGGCAAGCGTACGGTCGTCTTCTTCCGTAAGCGGCAGCGGCTTGGGTTCGGGGTCGTCCGCATGGTGCGTCATGGTTTGCGCTTCACGGTCAGTGTCGCTTTCATCGTAGGATGAAACGTGCAGATATATGCGTGGCGGCCCGGTGTGTTCGCGACATACGTCCACGAAGCATCGGGTCGGATTTCATGCGAATCGAACAGGCCCGCGGCCGTGGCCGTGTGCGCGACGAGATCCTGGTTGACCCAAATGATCTTGTCGCCGCGCGCGACCGTCACGCTGGGCGGGTTGAAACGCATGCCTTCGATGGTGATGCGGTGCGTCGTGGCGGCGGAGACGTCCGCGACCACGAATGCCAGTGCCGCCGCCACGACGATCCGGCACATGGTTCGCCGCCGCGCCGTCGAGGGCGCGGGCTTAGTAGGCCTTCTTCTCACTACCGCCGCCGAGCGTCGATTGCAACGCGCGAGCATGTTCGAGATGTGCGACGAATGCCGGCCGGACCTTCACGAGCAGCGCTTTCAGTTCGTCGTTCTTCGCCGACGGAATGAGCGTCTTGTCCAGTGCATCGATCACCTGTTGATGATAGGTCACCTCATGATCGACATAAGCCTTGTCGAATGCGTGCCCCTTGAGCGCCTTGAGCGCGGCGACGTTGTCATCGCCCTCCTTCTTCAACGCGTCGCTCGTCGGGTTGGCTTCCGGTTTCAGGTTCAGCTTGGTCGCGAGCGCGACCGCCGATTTGTTCACATTGGTGTGATCAGTGACCATCAATGCGGCAAAGTTCTTGACCGGTTTCGTATGCGTGATGTTTTCCGCGAGCTTGCCGGCATCGATGTCGACCTGGTTGGCCGTCACGACGATCGCCGCGATCTGAGGGTCCGTCAGTTTGATTGCTTGCGCGGAGACGGCGAGCGGCAGCGCGGAAAGGAGGGCCGCCAAGATGGATAGCTTGTGGATGCGTGTCATATCGATTTCTCCAGTCGAATGGAAACGGGACGCTCATCCAGGTCGCTCGACGATGGAGGGCTCTGTAGTGGTAGACGTCGTGAGGGTGGGTTGCGTTCCGGGCTGTCTACGGGAGGGTGCGAAAGTGGATTCGGGAAGCGCTCTGGACGAGCTGAGCTGTGGTCGATATCTCCGGAGACGTACCAAACACCCTTTTCTGGTATCGCAATGAGCGGTTGCCGCCTTTCGATTACAAGATGGCGGAACGACGCGTTTGAGACGTACTTCGCTACGTCGTGTCGCTCAAGGCGGGTGTCGCCGGATGACGCGGTAAACATTCGTCGCGTATCTGAAAAAGATGGCCACTCTTACGTAATCGCCACCCTATACTCGACAACAGTACATAGAGAGCGGGGCATACTTCGCTGGACGTCGTTCTGCGACATGTTTGTGCCCCCTCTTCAGACGCCCGCTAGTGAGCGGGCGTTTTCTTTGTGCACCCAGCATGGGCGCATTCCTGCGAGGGAAACCTCGGACGCAGGCGTGCTCTTTCATGCAACAGGTATGCACATCCAGGCGACGTCATTGCGGACTATCAAATGACTTGAACATTTGGTCCAAAGCTGCATCAAATTTCTTTCCGGCTGCCGCGAGCTCGAGCAATCTCGGTGAATACATATGAACGCTGCCGTCGTACGTATACGGTTTTTCGTACGACGACTGATACGCTATATGAATGCGAAGATCGTCGCTCAGGACGGTTGCAAGTTTAGCCTGGCAGAGCGCATTCGCATCCTCGGTTACTACGAACAACGGAGTTTCCTCACCTGCCTTGAGGACGTCATATGGACGAGGCCAGGCGGTCTTGAAGCATGTATCCGGAAACCCCATATCGCGCTCAAATTTCGGCCAAATATCGGGGCCAAGACCGGAATATATCCGCCCTTGAATTGTCACGGTCATATCGGTCAGGATGGCGGGCCCGAGGCCGGCGTTATTGAGGTAGATACCAGGGAGTTTGTTCGATTTGTCCCACATGGGAACCACCGTCACATATGGGCGATTAGTGTTCCGCGTATTTTGGCTAGCCTCGTTCGCAGCCCAAAGTGAGGCTACTAGTGAGCAAATCGAGATTGCAATCGCGGCGACATCGAATTTAAATGAATTTACAGAATTATTTTCCGGCATGAACTAATCGTCGTCAAAAAAAGTGATCGCATACAATATTCGCCCCATATTGCGGGCCCACTCAACGGGGGCTGGAATGAACTCCATACCTTCACCGTACTAAAGGCGGTGGGCAGGTCCCTTGGGTGCGAAAATTCCCACAAAAGTCGTCTTGGTGAGTGCCGCCCGCCTCCGTCGGCGTATCGCGGCAGGACTTACCGACCAATCGACGGTGCAAATAAACTGTACATTCACGACCGAACCGTGCCCAGACTGCACGGTTCAACGCGCTATCCCGCACATACCACTCAGGATGCCACTGCACACCGAAGATCGGCGCCCTCATATGCGATACTGCCTCAATGGTGCCGTCGTCGGCATATGCATCGACCCGCAGTCCGTTCGCCAGGGCCTCAATGCCCTGCCCATGCAACGAGTTCACATGAGCGTGCCGACAATCCGGCGATATTGTCCGAATCGCCTCGTCAAGCCAGCCGCCGCGCACCAATTCGACCGCATGAACGTCCCGATAGCGGTCCTCGAAAGCCAGTGCGCGATTCGCCCGGTGATCTCGTCGCCCAGGCTCGTCATGAAGTGTCGCGCAAAGGGTACCGCCCAACGCGACATTGATCTCTTGCATGCCGCGGCATATCCCGAACACCGGGCGCCCCGATGCTACGGCTTCCCGGACGACACGGATCGCCATCCTGTCACGCATCCGGTCGAGCGATCCCACGTGCGGTCGCGTGCCACCGTAAAACGCAACGTCGACGTTACTCGCGCCCCCTGGCAGCACGATTCCATCAAGACGATCGAGCAGCGTGTCGAGACTTCGATCGGATGCGAGATCATTCGTCGAACCGATCAGTAACGGCAGTACCCCGCCAAACTCCGTCGCAGCCTGCAGATAGCGTTCGAACACGGCTTGATGGGAAAGGCACCCCCACCCGGGTACCTCGATATCCTCTGCGGAGCACAGCACGCCGACGACCGGCTTCATGTCCGGGAGTTGTCGCATCGCGTCCGAGTCATTGCGGAAAGGACTGGATGTTTTCTTCCCAGTTCTTGCCATCAAACGCAACCACATCGAAAGCGTTGGCCCCGGGAAGATCTAGACAGCGCAGATTGACACTGTAGTCGTGGGGATGAGAACGCGGACGATAAAACGGCTTCACGCCGCAAACTCTGCAGAATGTGTGCTCCGCAATCCCGGTATTGAAGCGGTATAGCGTCAAATGCTCGCCACCCTCGAGCAGTTCGAAATCGTCGTGCTCGACGGGAACGTGCAAGAATCCCGACGCGAAGCAGATCGAGCAATTGCAATCGATCACCCTGCGCGACGCAGCCGATCGAATGCGAAAGCGTATCGCGCCGCAGTGACATTTCCCGTAGAGATATTGCATTGCTTCCGTCATTGATCGCCCCTTTTTTCCGAAAGTACACCCCTGCCCTTCATCGGTGTCCCGTACACAGCGCGGCATCCAGATCGTGCCGAAGCGTATCGGGATCTTCAAGCCCGATGCTCAACCGTATGCCGATACGCTTCGCATCGTCTCGGGACACCGTGATCGGGCAGGCTACCGACTCATAACCGCCCCAGCCCCATCCTCGCCCGATCAGCGAAAAACCGTCGATGACGTTTCTGACCGCCTCCTCGCCGCTATCCTTGAGCACGCACGCAAACACACCGCCCGCACCGGAATACTGTGCCCGCCAAGCGGTGTGACCGCTGTCGCCGGCCAGCGGAGGGTAGTAAACGCTTTCGATCAGCGGATGATCCCGCAACCAGGATGCGACATCGCATGCCGACTGAAAATGCCGATCCATTCGTACTGCCAACGTCCTTAATCCTCGCAGTGCCAGATTCGCGTCGTCTGCGCCCACGGCCTGCCCCGCTAGACGGCTCACGTTCTTCACACGCTCGTACATGTCGAGGCTCGCAAACACTGCCGCACCGACCATCGAATCGGCATGGCCACCGATGTACTTCGACATGCTGTGAATGGCGACGCTCGCACCGTGATCGAGCGGATTGAAGAAATATGGTGTGGCCCAAGTATTGTCGACGACGACCGGAACGGGTCCGGCGATCTCGACGACCTCCCGTAGCACGCACATATCGAAATGCGATGACCCCGGTAGATCGAGATAAACCACACACGTACGTTCACCGAGTTTCGCCGCCAGTTCAGCCGGATCGTCCAGCGAGAATTCGTCGATCGATACACCCTGCCGATGCAGCACCCCGTCGCAGAATTTGCGTGCCGCCGGATACGACGAACGCGAGATCAATACGTGCCCGCCGGGAGCAGCCAGTGTCTGCAGCACGGTCGCGATGGCGGCCAGCCCCGAACACATCACCAGCGCGGCAACGCCATGTTCAATTTCCGCCATCGCGCCGCATAGCGCGTCCGTCGTCGGTGTTCCCCAGCGCCCGTAGTGATAAGGAGCCGCGCCCGGCGCCATTTCGTCGAAGGATTCGAAAAGTACCGTCGACCCGCGATATACGGGCGGGTTGACGAAGCCGAAGTGCGTGGCAGGCGCGCGGCTCACCGTCGTCAGGACCGTGCCGGTCGCGCTCTTTCCGGCGGTAGGTTCGCGAATCATCGACGCCCTCCGCAGAACGCCAGCAGACCGATTAGGGCGATTCCCGTGAACACGACCCATCCCAGCGTAAGCCCGGGCCAGCCCGCCGCAGCACTGCCGATGAAGTTGCCCAGCATCCCGCCGATCGCCCACGAGATCGCCGACGCGCCGAAATAGCTGCCGGCGTTCCCGTCGGTCGTCAGATCGGCCAGTGCGATATTCGATGCGGGAAGAATCAGGCTTTCGCCGAACGTGAAGACGATCGCGACGGCAATCAGGATGATCAGCGATGCGCCAGTGCCCCAGCCATGCCCGAACAGAAACGCCGCCATCGCGAAGCAGCAACACATTGCCGCATGCCCGATCGTCATCATGGATCGCCACGTCGTACGCTGAAACCAGCCCATGCCCAGCGAGGCCGTGGCGATACCGATCAGGGCATTCGTGATGTAGAACGGCCTGACGCCGTTGTAGCCGTTCACGCCATGCGAAAACGTCAACGGGATGAAGACATAGATCTGCGTATACACGGTCCAGAACGGAACGAGCGCCCAGCACAGTCGACGGAACCGTCTGTCGCCGAATGCTATCAGCAAGCCACGTAATGGATGGACCGCGGCTGCGTTGCGTGCTCGCCGCCCGGATATCCAGGGCGCCACGAATGCGAGTGCCGCGAAGATCCCCCCGCTCACCAGAAACGGCAACGTCCGGTCCGTGTTCGGAACGACGATGAGCAGCGCCGGACCGACCAGCGCCCCGAGATTGAGCGCCAGGTTGTTCAGCGCAAATACCTTGGGTCGTGCGGCGGCATCGAGCGACCCGAAAATCGAATACGCGGTGGTTTCGTAAAGGGCAGCACCGAGTCCGGACAGAAATGCCCACATCAGCAGTCCCGGAACCGACAGCGCCACCGCTAATCCGACGAAACCCGCCGCACGACAAATCAGACCGAGCGTGGTCAGTACGCGGCTGCTGAAGCGATCCGTCGAGGGGCCCAGCACCAGCGGCAGTAGCCGGCTCGCCAGCAGATTCACCGTCAGTACGCTAGCAACGCTGCCCGCATCCAGATGACGCTCCAGGTCAAGGAACGCAGCGAGCAACGGCAGCGACCCGAACACAGACAGATTCACGAGGAACTGAAAAATCAGCAATATCCGCGTCGAAACCGACACACCTTCGGCGATTCCCGTAAGCCATGCCGACGGGCGCGTGAACTTGATTGCATGCATCGTCTCACCCCGGTAGTGCGACCGACTCTTGAGCCAGCTCGAACTCGCGCCGGAATGTACGCTCGAGCGCAAGCGCGCCGGACAAATCCCGCGCGTACACCATGTACTCGATCGTGCCGGTACCCGCAGTATCTTCCGTGAGCACAATGACGCCAGCTTCGCCGCGCTGCGGCGTGAGCCTACGCGAAACGGTCAGCGCCGCGCGCAGGTCGCGGACGGGCACTCTATTGCGCGTCACGACTGTATGCGTGGACAGATAGTCCGGCCCCACCAGTTCGCACAGGATTGCGTCGAGATGGCTGCAACCGCCGATGCGCCCGTTGATCTCGGTAAAGACGATTTCGCCGTCGTCGGTTACGATGGCATCGAAGTTCGCGCGCCCGACAAATCCGAGACGCCGGGCAATCGACGCAAGCACGTCGCCTTGGGCCAGAAACGCGTCGATCACACCGGAAGGTAGCTGGCTCGGGATCTGGAACCCGGTCCACATGATCATGCCGTTACCACGCTTGTCGCCCGAAGCGTCCATCCGCAGATCGCCGTAGCTCACCAGCCGGCACGCATCCGCTCCGATCTCGTATTCCGCATACAAGACATCCGAGCCTTCGTGAAACCGCTCAACGATCACCTGGCAGTTGCCGACGGTATCGGTCTGAGTCGTCCACAGGTCACGCGCAAAGACGGTATCGACGTCCGACAGGTGCGTCAGCGCGTACACCTTGCGGACCCCCGGATAACTGTCCCGACGCTCGAGCGTGACCGCAATGTTTCCGTCTCCGCCGGCATTGACGTCCTGCTTGACGATCACGCTCGCATGTCTCGCCAGCATGTCGCGCAGCGTCAGATAGAACTCGCCGAACGAACGGCACACGCGCCCGTCCGCACATCCGACGCGACCGGATGCAAGCGCACGGAACACTGCCTTGCGATTCAGCAGTTCGGCACCGGCCTGTTCCATAAAGTTCGATCCGTTCGACACGGGTTGCACAATGCGGAGTTGATCGCAAAGCAACCCGACCGATGACGTATGAAAGTACGGATAAACCGTCCAGCCAGCCCCGCCGACGCGCAGTCCTCGCAATGCGACTAACGTCGCCTCATCGAGCAGGCGGTCTGAAGTCAGGACTACTGGATCGGAGATATCGGAGGAGGGCGACACGATCTGCGCAGCGGAAAGCTGGCGTCCCATCACGTCGGATATGTACGCGATCATGTCGCCCGATACCGGCGACGGCAAGATAGCAACATCGTCACTCGTCATCTGCCAGACGAGGCGCCTTGCTGCAATCGCTGATACCTGGCGAAGCGGAAGCGATGCACGCTTCGTGTCCCCGATCATTGCTTCGTTATCGACGTTGCCCACGATGAGTTTAGCCATGAGTTGCCCCGTGCTCCCGACGTTGGAGAAGTTCCCGGCAAACGCGCCAGTGCCATTTCAGATAAGACGATTCACGATGCATGCCGGCATCCGGACGCTCGGCGATTTTGGCCAGCAACGGTGCCGGCGCCCCCGGATAGCGATGATGTTCGGTATGAAAATTCGCATTCCACATGAAGAACCGAACGATACCGTTGCTCATCGTTGTCCGCGATGCCAGGTAGCGCGGTTGCACCGGTTCGCAGCCGTAATGCTCCGGCAGTCCGAAGAACATCAACCAAAAGTAAGCGAAAAACACCGGACCGATATAAGCCGTGACCAGTGCCGACGGCCAAGCCCCGGTTGCCGCGACGATGACGAGCAACCATGCGGCGATGCAAAGCGCTTCGCGGCGCGCACGCGATTTCCGGCGCGTGGTCGCGAGATAGGACGGAGCATCTCCTCCGATCAGGCACGCGTTCAGGCGCAGGTTCGCAACGAGAAAGCCGACACCGGTCATCGCAGCAGCGTAGGCATACAAGGTGTCGAAGCGGGCAACCGATTCCGTGTCGCCGTCCGTCGCCAGGCACCGGTGATGTTTCAGATGCTTGTCTGTATAGGCCGTGTAGTTCACGAACAGGACATTCGCGGCGAGATTGCCGACGATCGCGTTGACGGCGTTCCCCCCCACGAAGCTTCGATGCAGGCATTCATGCGCGAGGTTCAGGAACCCGCTCAATACGAACCCCGCGGCAACCACCAGGACGACACGGGCAATGGCGTTGCCGGCCCGGCACGCCAGCCATGCCAGCAAACCGAACATCGCTGTCGCGCCGATGACCTTCGCGATCGCAACCGCATCTCGGCGTCCGCGACGCTGCGAACGATATGCATCGATCTCGAGCAATACGGGATCGGAATCGAGTTCGTCTCTCATGTTCATTTAGCCAAGGACACGAGTGCCGCACACCAGGAAATGTTGTCGGACACCGCCTGCGCAACGCGCTCGGCGAATCTCGGGATGTCCTCGTCACCGACGATGAGCTGAATCATCCTCCTCGTCATCTCGACGTGATACGCCTCGGCGGGATCGTCGCCACCAACGTGGCATTGAAAATAGACGAGCCCTTGGCGGTCGACGCCATAACAGCGGCTCGTCGATTCCCAGAGCGCGTCGATCATCGAATTCGCGTGCAATTCGAACGCCACCATGTTCGCGCACCGCTCAAGCGCGGATGGCGCTCCAAGCCCTGCGAGCAGTTTCGTCAGATACGGCCCCGTCGGTGCGCTGAAATCCGGGGTTGCGACGTGTCCAGTCAGCGTCTCGATGTCGTTTTTCAGGAGGCTGGCATGAAACCATTTGCCGGTATCCAGAATGCTATGCAACCCCTGCTTACCGTATCGTTCGATGACGTATGCGCCGCCCGTCTCGTCCCAGCAGAGAAAATTTCCCACCACGCTCGTGATTTCGACGTCCCGCGTCATCGGCCGATTCGACTTAATGGCCTCAAGAACAGCGTTAGCTTGCGCACCGGCCTGCAGGTAGGGAAACGCCTGCGACATCGCTAGGTAGTGCGGGAAGATTTTTTCTAGCGCTGCGCGCGACGACACGTGCCGGAATGGATGATCGTCGAGGCCTGCCTGCAGTTCGATCAACATTGCATCGATTTCCCCATCAACGACCGGGCTCAGGATTGCTTCACAAACATCAGCCATGCGTTCACCTCATCTACCATCGCGATTGTGATGGGCCGGTACCGCAGGTCCGTACCAGCCGCCGATTGGACGATCAGAATTTGATCTGGTCGCTTGCGTCGATACCACTTTGCCGATTTTCGATGCGGTCTCACACTACAAAGACTTGTAGTGCCCTTGCCGACGTGGCGAGACGGATCGGTACGAACACGTCTCTGATCCGCCTCGCGCAACCAGGCAATTACAACAAACCAAATCTGGACGCCATAAGTACGGCTTGCCGACGCGTCGGCACGTCGAACTTCTTCATGATGCTCCGGATGTGATGGAGTACGCCGTGCTCGGTCAGCGACACAATGCGCGAAATATCCCAAGTCGACTTTCCTTCAGCAACCCATTTGAGGATTTCGAGCTCACGCGTACTGAGGCACGGTGCATCGGATTGCACCGCCTCCAGCCTGCGGCACGCATCAAGCATGAGATTCGCGACAAGGGCACCCCATGATGGGACGTCGCAGGGCATGTCGCCGTCGTCCAACGCCCGCGCCTGTCGAACAAAGCTCACGCATGCCACGTCGCCATGCCGGCTATGCGCCGGAAACGACACCCCGTCGTTTAACCCATATATGCGGCCTTCGTCTCGAAATTCGCGCTGTTCGGTTGTCGCGAATATGCGGTCGCCCCAGATCAGCGGCATCAACGACGATAGCGCGTGCTGCGCAATCGGATCGATCGTCAGATAAGCCCGATCTCGATAGAGGGATAGCCACGCCTCTGGGTAGTTCGACAGCGTGCGGCAATTCTTCAGTGTCCCGCCGCTCATCCGATACTCTTGGTAACAAACATGGTCGAAGCCCGCGAGGTGGCCGATGTCGATCAGCATCCGGCCCAGTTCGTCCATGCATGTGCAACTGCCAATCTCGAACACCATCTCAAACACCCGTTCGCTGCACCGATACGGCGCAGACTTACGATAACCCTCGGCCCATTGAATTACTTGCTCACTGGCTTCTCTCATGATTTTATTAGAATTACTTATTGAATTGTGGTTGTTGATTGAATCGACTGATCCGCCATGCGCCCTCTATCCGCCTGCGGTCGCCGAAAACATTGCTGTTTTCAAATCAGAACACCCGCGTCGCAGACGGGACGCACGCGTGCTGCTTCAGGTACGCGAGTGCATCGTTGATCGTCAGCACGTGCTGCTCCCCATCTCTCAATCGTAACGACACTTCGCCAGCCAGCGCCTCTTTGCGTCCTGCTATCGCGACAATCGGCGCGGCCAGTTCCCTTGCATCGAAGATCTTGCGCGGCAGGCGTTCGGCACGGAAATCGCGCAGCACCCGACAGCCGATGTCTTCGAAGGCGAACGCCGTGTTGTCGGCGAATGCGCGGTCATCCTTCCCAATGTTCGCAACGACGATCTGGTCCGGTGCCAGCCAAGTGGGCAACCATCCCTCGTAGTGTTCGAGAAGAATCCCGATAAACCGTTCGAGGCTTCCCAGCACTGCGTGGTGCAACATGACGGGCGTCGCCTTCGCACCGTCCTCCGCAACATATGCCGCACCGAGCCGCTCCGGCAATACGAAATCGAGCTGGATCGTCCCGCACTGCCACTTCCGCCCTTGACGGTCGAACAGATGAAATTCGAGCTTGGGGCCGTAGAACGCCCCTTCTCCCGCCTGGATCGCGAAATCCAGACCCGCTGCCCGCGCAGCGGATGCCAGCATCGCTTCCGAGCGATCCCAGACCGCATCGTCACCCGCGCGAACCGCCGGCCTCGTCGACAAAGCCACATCGAATTCGCCGAATCCGAAGTCTGCGTAGATCGTCTTCAGCAATACGCAAAATCGTGCGACTTCAATCTCGACCTGATCCGGCATGCAAAGCACATGAGCGTCGTCCTGCGTAAACGCACGGGCACGCATGAGGCCATGTAGCGCCCCGGATGGTTCGGCCCGATGGACGGCCCCAAATTCGGAATATCGGATCGGGAGATCGCGGTACGACCGACTGCCTTTTTTGAAAATCTGCACATGGCACGGACAACTCATCGGTTTGAGACAGTACGGGTTATTGTCACTTTCGAGAGAAAACATGTTTCGCCCGAATTTCTCCCAGTGACCGCTCTGTTCCCAAAGATCGCGCGACACGATCTGAGGAGTCCGCACTTCAGCAAAGGCGGCCTGACGCATCCGGACCCGAATATATTCCTCGACAACCCGATAAAGGACCATCCCGCGTGGATGCCAGAAGATGGCGCCCGGACTTTCATCCTGCTGATGAAAAAGATCGAGTTTGTTGCCGAGCACGCGGTGATCGAAATCGTCCATCATGTTCTCCGTTGACGTTGGTACCGGTCGAACGGAGCATAAAAAAAGCCCCGTCCGTTTCCGGCGGGGCTTGGGGATGGTTTGAGGCACTGACTTACGACGTGCAACCTCCCCCCGGCCCGCCATTGGCGGTCGTGGTGGTGGTCGTGGTAGTCGTAACGAAAAGTGCGTTCATGTGACTAATCTAGGCAACCTGTTAACGTCTGTCAATAGCGCGTTTGAGTCTAAATTCAGCACAGCGACTTCCTGCTTCATTACGAACCCCCAAATAGAAATACAAACGAAAGCCACAGAAAGCAACGAGAATGGTTCGCCGGGGCTGGAAGTTATCGGCGGTAGGCAGAAACGAGGGCTCCAAAAACTGCAGCCACAATACCCCAGGGCGCGTCACTTCTTAGTCAAGACAACATATTGAGACTGCGGGCATCTTTTCCGAGAACCCACTATTTCTGAGAAGAACACCATCGTTGTCACCTCAAAAAAGAAGTCCTTGGGCATGGAAATTAAGGGAAAAATCGTCTTCGTAATCATCGATGCGAGCAGGCTGCCGCCGACCACCGACACGCCGTCGGTCGCGCCCAAGATCGCGTTGAAGCGATGCTGCCCCTCGTGTCCGACCATTTCCGGCACGTCGGACATCATGGACACTCGGTACATGCCCTGGAACAGGGCGATGAAGAAAAGCTCGGCCGCACGCGACGACACGGCCAGCGCGCTGCCGGCTTCGGCCAAAAAGATGAGCGTGCGGCCGGAAAACCTGCTCAACCGCGGCACCGCCCGCGACCGCGCCGAACTGGCGTGATGCCCTCGTCAAGCCGAGTAGCGCAGCGGAGCCCGTGACTTCGAGCGTAAGTAGCCGGTACGTAACTGATCATCGTCGAACTGATGTCCGAGATCGTCTCGAACGACAATCAGACGTACAACTGCGCCAGCGAAGAGGAATGGCTTTTTTCCAGAACCAGCTCGGATTTCATGTCGGACTATCTCGCTGAAGAAAAGGAAATCAGCAGCATGTCCCGGAACGCAAGCACGTCAAGATTCGCTTGCTGTACAGATCAAAAAAACAATCGACACATCGATTCACGAATTCAGCACACCGAGCATTCAATCAAATTCTATACAATCTCACCAGCCGATCAAAAATATGACGCATCCGACCACCCCTTAATTAAATCGACTCAACCACTAATCAGCCATGCATGCACAAATCAACCTCCAAAGTCGCGCACAATTACGCACGTCACAACACCAACGTCGTCATCCATTACGCGACGCAGATAATTCGACACAAATAGATACCCAATCAGTCGAGTTCACTAATACGAGACGTGAGAATGTGATCGGCCCACTGACCATTTATCTTGAGATATGCCCGAGCACGCCCTTCCACTTCGAATCCCAATCGTTCCAATAGTCGAGCACTTCGGGAATTTTCAGGTTTATAGTTCGCCATTATGCGATGCAAACCACATACATCAAAGGTGAATTCAATTGCTTTCGACAAGGCTTCGTACATCAATCCATTACCTTCTTCGTCAGCAGCTACCGAGAATCCTAAATGACATGCTTGGAATGGCCCGCGAACAATATTGGTGAAACTACACTCCCCGACAAGCGCAGCACTTTCGGAACGACGTATCAATATGTGTAACGCATTACCTTCCTGCATTTGAGTTTCCATATCACACAGCCGCTTCTCAATTTCGACTACTGTGTAAAAATTCTCGGACCTTGACGGATTCCACGGTTCGAGATGATGTCGATTCTCGCTGTAGTATCTGAGCAAATCGCTTGCATCATTCCGGCGAGCGCGGGACAGAATCAGGCGCTCGGTTCGAAGACCGTTACTCGCAAAGCATTGAATCGGCATGATGGTTTGCAATTTCATGGCAGACGAGTCCGAGGAAGCAGGCACGTGCATCATCGACTGGAAATCGGGAATAAGCTAAGGAAGCGATTCCCTCGAAAGCGAATGCCAGCACGATACCTGAACCTACGAGCATCGATAATTGAACGAATATTTGATCTAGACGGTTCACGCCGATTCCGGTGCAGCCCAGAGCACTGAGTATGACCCGTAAGCGAAGAAGGTTGAATGATCTTCAGCGCGAAGAATTCAGCCCATTCGGCGATGATACATTCACTCGCGGCGATGATGCGGGCATCTGCAAGTCACTTTCGGGTTGCTCAAGTCTGAGGTTTTCGGTCCCCATCGCCCTCCTGCCAAGAGCCAACACCACAAGCCCATACGCGGTTACATTCCCGGCAGGCTATAAACCATCTATCGACCGATACACACGCACCACCGATTTTCAATCACTTGCCCCCAATCGACATCCGCCACAACTCGTAGCGCTCGTGCCCACTGGCGACCCGCCCCGCGACGTGATCATTCAGCGCACTAGCCGTAAAGACCAGATCGCCATTCGGCAGCACCGCCGGCGTATCCGGCCAATGCACGCCATCGTCAGATGCGATCAACGACATCGCCCCCGTGCGCGGTTCGTACTTCACAATGCCGTTATGCGTGACGTCGGTAATGTAGAGCGCGCCCCGCGAATCCGTCACCATGCCGTCCGTATTGCTGCCAACGGCGCCAAGATCACGAATCTCCGCGGCAATCTCGGCATCCGTCGAACCGTGCTGTCTCAGAACGGCGGTCGGAACCGAACGTACGCGTGTCCCCGTCGTCACCGTCCAGTACAGCGTTGCGCCGTCCGGCGACAGCGCGATTCCGTTGATACCGATCAGCAGCGGCTTTCCCGGCCATACTTCAGCGCCATGGGAAACGACCTTCACCCCCGCTTCGACCTGCAAATCCGGATGCCTGTCCAGCACACGCCGTGCGGTACCCGAAGCGAAGTCGGCAACAATCAAGCCCACCTTGTTATCGGGCGCACTGCGCGAGCCACTGTCGGAAACGTAGGCAATGCGCCTGCGTTCGTCGACCACGATGTCGTTGAGGAAACTGCCGGCACGATCGGCCACGCCGTCGAGGCCGATGCGCTTCACAATTCGTCCCGACTTCAGATCGAACACCACGATTTTCTGGGCGCCCGCGGGTGCTTCGGATTCGCCGGCAACGAACCCCATGTCGAGCGCCCATAACCAATCGTTTGTGCGGTCGACGTAAAAGCCCAGCACGTTGCGCAAATGCTCGGCAGGCGCGGTCGATATGGCATTGCCTTCCATCGACGGAAATGGCGTCAGCCGCGCCGGGCCGGTCGTCGATCGCGTATCCAGCCTGCTGAGCGTCGCCGGCGTCGATGCCGCGACGAAGCGCGGCGTACTCACGTATGCGGCGCCGCGTGCATCGAAATGAAGGCCGGCAATCGGTGCATTGACCGAGCCTGCGAACGGCGCGGGATCCCCATCGCCTTTCGGAGTCTCCCAACTTACTCCGGCATAGCTTCGCCAGCGCTCGAGCCGGGTATCGGCCGCCGCAGTCGCTGCAGTCGCGCAACTGATGAAGGCAAAGGCGAACGCAATTGCCGTGACTCGATTCGAGCGCTTGAACATGATGAGGGGTAGTCGGTGAGTTGGACGGGGTTATGCGATTTGGCGCAGATGCAGCAACTGGAAGTTTTCGATCCACTGACCAGCGCTCGCGCGGAATGCGTCCATCAGCGGGCTGCGCATGTGATGCTCCCAGGACGCACGGTCCAGCCATTGCTCGAAGAAGACCACCGTCCCGGGCTGCTCCAGCGATTCATGCAGTTCGTAGCTGAGACAGCCGGACTGGTTGCGCGCCATTTCGACAAGTTCCCGCTGCGCTTGCACCAGCACCGCCTCATAACCTTGCTTCGCTTCGACGAGCGCGACGATGACATGGGCGGACATATCGACGCACCCGTTCAGAGAATCGACCGGAAGGTGCCGCCTTCGACGCGCACCGCCGCGCCGTTGGATGCTGCGCCCAACGGACTGGCCAGCAAGGCCACCATGGCGGCGATCTCGTCGGCTTCGATCATGCGGGCGATCAGCGAGCTCGGGCGATAGGTCTCGAAGAAGTGCGATTCGATTTCCGCATCGCTCATGCCGGGTCGCGGCGCGGTCTGCCGCAAATACGCGACGATGCCTTCGGAACGCGTCGCGGACGGCAGCACGCTGTTGACGGTCACGCCCGTACCCTTCGTCAGTTCGGCCATGCCGCGCGAGACCGCGAGCTGTGCCGATTTGCTGACGCCGTAATGCACCATGTCCGGCGGCGTAAACGCGCCGACCTCGCTGGACATGAAGATCACACGCCCCCAGTTCTTCGCAAGCATGCGAGGAAAGTAATGGCGTGACAGTCGCACCCCCGACATCACGTTGACGTCGATCATTCGCAGCCAGTCGTCATCGGTGATTTCCGCGAACGGCTTGGCTTCGTAGTAGCCGAGATTGTTCACGAGAATATCCGTATCCGGCTGCGCGTCGATCAGTTCGGCAACGCCTCGCGTGCCACTCACGTCGGCAACGATTCCGCGTACGCTGCCTTCCGGGACTGCCGCGGTAATTTGAGCGACGGCTTCGTCGAGTTTGTCGCGGTGACGCCCCGTGATCGTGACCGACACGCCCTCGCCGACCAACGTTCGCGCGATAGCCATGCCGATTCCGGCGGTAGCGCCCGTGACGATCGCGGTTTTGCCTTGCAGTTGCAGATCCATGTGTTCGTTCTCCTTTGCATCATCGAAGAACCGGCGATGCCGGTCCATTGCGTGGCATTACTTCAGCCGCTTCAGCATTTGGCCGGCGACGTCGAGTGCGGACGCCGGGTTCTGGCCTGTGATCAATTCGCGATCGGTCACCATGTGAGCGGTAAAGGGCACCTCGTTGCTGCTGTAAATTCCACCGGCGCGTTGCAACGCCGTCTGCGGATAGAACTTCATCGCGCCGCCGCCGAGCAGTGCTTTCGCCTGCTCTTCTTCCGCGTTGCTGATCACCGTCATGCGGTAACCGGCATAGATCCATTTCGGCGCGCCATCGCCGGCCTTCCCGGCGGCGAGTTGCCGTGTAAAGCCCGGTGCATCGGGCAGCGTCGACAGCAGCGCAATCGGCCCATGGCAAACGAGCGCCGTGGTCTTGCCGCGCGCATGAAAATCGGCCAGCAGCCTGCCCACCGCGGGACTGGTCAGAAGATCCTGCATCGGCGCATGACCGCCGGGAACATAGACGGCATCGAAGTGGCCGTAACCGATCTGCTCGACCCGCGCCAGACTGATCACGGGAGAGTGCGCACGCGACGTGATCTGCAACTTGTCCAGCAAAGCCCGGTAGTCGCGCATCGCCTTTTCGTCGCCGTTGAAGTACATCTTGTCGGCAGACGTGGCATCCATCGTCGGCGCCTTCCCCTCGGGCGTGGCGAAGGTCACCTGATGGCCTGCATCAAGCAGGGCCTTCACGGGCTGCATCAGTTCGTTCAGGTAGAAGCCCGTCGCGAACACTTTGCCGTCCTTCAGATCGAGGTGATCGGAATCCGACAACACTACGAGCACGTTGGCGGCGTGAGCGCTGTACGCGGCAATGCCGAGCATCGCGGCTACGGCGAGCTTGCGCATCGAATACATGGTTTTCTCCATCGGGGAATGTCAGGCCTGTTCGGATCGGTTCAGCAACAGGTAGCGAATCGCCGCGCCCACACCGGCAGCCGACTGCGGGTTCTGGCCGGTCACGAGACGCCCGTCGACCACGACCTTCGCCGTCCAGCTCGGTGCGGGATGGTGATGCGCACCTCGCTGCGTCAACGTGCTCGCAAGCAGGAAAGGCACGACGTGGTCGAGCTGGACCGCGCGTTCCTCTTCATCCGTGAATGCGCCGAGGTTCTTGCCGGCGACCAGGTAAGTACCGTCGCCCAGCGTCACATCGACCAGCGCCGCAGGGCCGTGACATACCGCTCCGACCACGCCGCCAGCCTCGTAGACCGCGCGCGTCACCTGCTGCACGTCGGCATTGCCCGGAAAATCCCACATTGCACCGTGGCCGCCCGCAAAGAAGACGGCGGCGTATTTCGACGCGTCGACATCGCCCAGTCGCTGCGTGTGGCGCAGCGCGTCGCGGAACGCACTGTCGTTCCAGTAGCGCGCGTTGACTTCATCCGTCAGCTCGAGCCCATCGACGGGCGGCTCGCCGCCCTGGATCGACGCGAATTCGACCGGGATGCCGGCCGCGTCGAGTTCGGCAAGCGGATGCGTCACTTCGCCGAGGTAAAAACCGGTCGGCTCGCCGGTCGCGCCTTTCGTCGCGTGGCTCGTGAGTACGAACAGCACGGTCAGGCCCTGCCGGTCGCGAGGGTCACGATTCATGGTTTGCTCCTTGATTTCGGTGAGTGACCGGACGACGCAGTCACGATGCGCTCACTTTATTTGGCCCGCTCAAGGAGATAAACTGGCTTAAAAGTAAATCTTCTGTTCTTTGGAGGACAAGATGGCGCGAAGATTCGACCATCTCGGTGACGTGGAAGCATTCGTCACGGTGATCGAAAAAGGCTCGATGACAGCGGGCGCGGTGGCGCTGGGCAGCACACCGTCCGTTCTCAGCCGTGCCATTACCCGTCTGGAGACGCGGCTGGGCGTGCAATTGCTGCGCCGTTCGACTCGACGGCTGAGCCTGACGGAACAAGGCAGGCTCTATCTGGAGCAATCGCGTGCGGCGTTCTTGCTGATCGACGACGCCGAGCGTGCGATTCAGGGGCACGGCGGCACGTTAACCGGCCATGTCCGCATCAGCGTACCGACGACGTACGGACACTATCGTCTGCCGCCGCTGCTGCGGCAGTTCACGCAGCAGCACCCGGAGGTTCGCGTGGAGCTGAACATCGCGAACCGGAACGTGGATCTGGTGGCCGAAGGGTTCGATCTGGCGATCCGGCTAGGTGAATTGCCGGACAGCGGCCTGGTCGCACGCAAGCTCGAGGACGCGGCGCTGTGCCTTGTCGCGTCGCCGGAGTACGTGGCGCGCGCAGGCGTGCCGGAGAACGTGGCGGATCTGGCGCACCATCTGTGTTTGCCTTTCATGCTGCCCAGCAGCGGCCGTATCGCGCCCTGGGTGTTCCGGGATGACGGGCAGGACATCGATTGGCTCCCGCCGTCGAACGTCGCGGTCTCCGACGACGTGCTTGGGGTTGTTTCCATGGCGCAGAGCGGCGCCGGCATCTGCCAGACCTATGACTTCATTGTTCAGGATCGCGTGCGGGCCGGGAGTCTCGTCGAAGTGCTGCCTCATCTTCGTGGGCGCACACGGCCGTTTTCGGTGATCTATGCGCCGCATCGCCGGTTGTCTGCGGCGTCACGGGCTTTGATCGACTTGATCGTTGCGTCTACTGGCGATCAGTGAAGGGGAAATAGAAGGGTTGGGGATAGACTCCTGTGGGTATCTGAAGCCTTGGATATTTGCAAGCAATGCGAATAAATCACACTTTAGGCAGCGTGGGTCATGGACGGTTTGTAGCCGAATGATAAAAGAAGAGAACGATAGTCGGCCCCGCAGGGAACATCAGTTGTCGGCGCCCTTGTATTCCATTCGATGCCAATCGCTGGAGGAACTCCGAGTTGGCTCGGCCGGCCGTGCCCACACGAGAACGTCTTGGTACGCACCGGAGATCGCTCTGCTTGTTCGCTCCATCGCGATCGCAAGGCAGTGTCGCTGCCAGGGAAACACTGCCACGGATTATGTCGGCAAGCCAGGCAATCCACAAAAAATGTAGATAAACTACATAACTCCTGTCCAGCCTCACCCCAACGCCTCCAAGGTAGATTTGCATAATCACCGGAAATTCCCCCATATTCTGCCCTTGACCAGCCACGCCATCAGCGGTTAATGTTGAAAAACTACATGATTTAGCCGGCCATTCTGTTACGGGCACTGGCTTGCTTTTTCGTGGCTTCGCTTCCGCTGAGAGCAGGACAATAATTTCTTACAAAAAGAAAGGAGTGCGAATATGTTCGTCAGGAACCTGAGAGACGTCGAAAAGGATGGCCTGCTTGTCGAATGGGGCTCCGGCACAAGCCATCGCTTGTTGACGGAAAAGGACGGCATGGGCTACGGCGTGTGCCATACGGTGGTGCGTGCGGGTACGGAATCGCTCCTGCAATACCGCAACCATCTCGAAGCCTGCTATTGCATTGCAGGCGAAGGCGAGGTCGAGGACATGAACGGTAACGTCTTTCCGATCCGCCCGGGCACCATCTACGTGCTCGATCGACACGACCAGCATTACCTGCGCGGCGGCAAAGACGGGGATCTGGTGCTTGTCAGCGTCTTCAATCCCCCGCTCAAGGGACACGAACGGCATAACCTGGAGTCTGCAGAAGCGTCCGCTTACTGACGCTCGATACGCTCATTCCGGGAGGCCCCGGGGTACCAGCCCTCCCGGCAACGTCCGCAGGAGCGCGCATGCATCGCGTGCTCCGCGCAAAAGAAAGGTGACTGTTCGTGCGCGCCCAGCATCAAGCCTTTTTCCATTCGCTTTTCCTTGCCCGCCTCGCCGACCAGATTCTGTTGTTTCTCGTGCCGCTGGTCATCTTTCAGATGACAGGACGCGTGTCCTGGTCGGGCATCGCGTTTTCGCTCGAAACACTGCCGAGATACCTGTGCTTCCCGTTTCTAGGTGCGCTTTGCGACCGGTATTCGCCCACGAAACTGATGCGCGTCAGTCAGGTTCTCCGCGCGGCAGTATGCGTCGCGGGCGTCGTCGCCTACGACCTCGTCGGCGGTATCGGATGGCTGATCGCGCTGTCCGCGTTGTGCGGCATGCTGACGAGTCAGGGCATCGTTGCGCGCGAGGTGATGCTGCCGCAGATATTCAGCAGCCATCGCTTCGAAAAAGTGTTGTCGTATTCGCAATTGGCCGACCAGCTTGGTCTGGTGCTCGGCCCCATGCTCGCGGCGATCATGCTGTCGTGGTGGCGCTGGGAATTCGTCGTGGTGGCCGCGGCCGTGCTGTTTGTCACAGCCGACGTCGCGCTCGCCTATTGGCAAAAGGCCAGCGCGTTCGAATTCGTGATGCCGGAAGGCACGCACGGCACCTGGTTCACGCCGATCAAGACGGCCTTGTCTCACGTCATCCGTCTTCCTGGCCTCAAGTCCGTCATCATGTTGGCTGCCGCGGAGAACCTCGTGATCGGCGTCACGCTCGCGACATCCGCCGCGATGGTCACCGGCTTTCATCACGAAAGCGGACGCTATTACGCAGGACTGCAAACGGTAGGCGCGTGCGTGACGATCGCGATTCTGCTGACGACGGCGAGGTTGCATGTCCCGAGGCGCGTCCTCGGCCTCGTCGGCTTCGGTTCGATCTGTATCGGCGGCGTTATCGCGGCAGCCAGCCCGGGAATTCCGGGGTACGTTTTCGGCTTCCTCCTGATCGTCGGATTCGACAAGATGTTCAACGTGTACATCCGGAGCACGCGGCAGAAGATCATCCCCGCGCGCGACTACGGCAAGACGACGGGAGTCGTCATCCTCCTCAACAACATGACACAGCCGCTCGCGGGCGTCGCGGTAGGCGCGTTCTCGACGCGTTTCGGACCAGACACGGTGATCATGGTGCTGTCCGTGTGCATGGGTTGCCTCGGGTTGCTGGTCTCGCTCGCGCCCCGCATTCGAAAAGGCCACAGCCCCTCGTCGGCCTCGGTGTCCTCACATGAAGGCTGATGCCATGATTGAACGATTCCCGCAATACTTCGAGCGCAGCGCGAGCAGCCGGCGAGACAAAGTCGCGCTGGTGGTCGACGGACGTTCGGCAACCTACGGCGAATTGCTGGACGTGATGTTGACGATAGCCGATACGCTTCAGCGTCTCGGCATTCCCGCCGGCGCGCGCGTCGCGATCTATTCGGAGATGTCCGTGCATGCGGTGGCGGCCGCATTCGGCATCCTGAAGGCCGGATGCGTACTGGCATGCATCAGGCACACGATCGACACCGCCGAACTGGAGCAGCAAATCGCGGATTGCGGCGCCAGCGCGCTCGTGGCATCGCGATCGACCTCGCCCCGCATCGCGTCCCGTCATCGCGCGGTCACGATCGACGCAACCCGCGGCGACCTGTCGGAATATGTCGTCTGCTTCGCGGCCGACGGCGCATCCGAAGCGGGCAATCCCTCCACGGATGACGCAGCAACGATCTTCTACACATCCGGCTCGACGGGCGATTCGAAGGGCGTGCTCGTCACGCACCGGATCATGATTGCCGCGTTCCGCTCGGTCTCCGGCTATCTCGCCAATAGCGAACGCGACATCGTGCTCAGTTTCTCCCCGGGCTTGAGCTCGGACTACGGCTTTTACAACACGGTCATGCCGCTGCTGTTCGGGGGCCGTGCCGTGGTCGAGACGGCGTTGCCCGCTTCGGCCGCCGCCATCGTCGACATCATCGAGCGGCACGGCATAACCGGCCTGCACGTCTTTCCGCCGGCGCTTTTCCGTCTGTGCGAATCGGGCGACCTGCCTGCCTCGAGACTGCAATCGCTGCGGTATGTCTCGACCAGCGGACAGGCGTTTCCCGGCAAGTACATTCGCCTGCTCAGGCGTGCGCTACCGGCTGTCCTGATCTACTGCAACTACGGTTCGACCGAGTGCAAACGCATCGCCTACCTGCCGCCCGCCGAACTCGACCGACGTATCGGCTCGGTCGGCAAAGCCATTCCGGGCATCAGAACCTACCTCGTCGGCAACGACAATGCACTCGTGGTCCGGCCATGGGAGGTCGGTGAACTGGCGGTAGCCGGCGATCTGCTGATGGAGAAATACTGGGGGCGCGAAAGCGATACCGCCCGCGTCATTCGCGAAGGATGTTTCGGTGAATCGCGCGTGTTCATGACCGGTGATCTGTTCGCGATGGACGAGGACGGATTCCTGTTCTTTCAATGCAGGAAGGGCGACCTGTTCGATCGAGACGGCGTGCCGGTGAATCCGCGCGCCGTCGAGCGGGTACTGCTCGACCACGAATCCGTTGCGGAAGCGCTCGTCGTACCGGTTTCCCGGTCAGACGGCGCACGCGTCCCCAAAGCCTATGTCGTTCCGGCTGCGACATCTGCGGCCAATGCAATCGAGCTGCTCGATCATTGTCGCCGCCATCTGGATTCCGCCGCGGTTCCGGCAAGCATCGACTTCCTCCGGGCGCTGCCAAGAACGTTCGGCGGCAAGGTGTCCGCCCAGGGTTTGAACTGATACCACATGCGAAGAGGTCAACCATGACGTCAAGCGGAATCGAGGACGGCGCGGAGCAATACCTGGAAAGCGCGCCGATGATCCGGATGGCAAGTTATTTTCACAGCCTTGCGACGGGCGCGACGCAGGTGCCGAAGCAATCGGTCGCGAGCCGCATCCGCCATTTGCTGCGCGATCCGGACGTGCTTGCGTATCACGACCTGATGGTCGCCGAAGCCGGGCCGCTGTTCACGCATTTTCTTGCCAGCGTGCCGGCCATACTGGAGGAAATGTCGCGCGTCGGCGTCGCGCTCACGCGGTATTCCGAACGTCGCAGGCAGCACGCGGATCAGCACTTCGAGTTTTACGAAGTGGATGCCTTCGACGGCACCAACGGCAGAACGCTGGCAAAACGATCGAATGGCCTGATCCGCACTTTCACGAACTCGCCCAATCCGGCCAACGAAACGGCGTTCAACCAGTTCGCCAATCACGACTTCTCGACGTTCCACCCGCAGGCATTCGCCCACGTCACCCCTCGGCTGTTCCGGGAGCATGCGCGCCTCGACCGCTTCTCCGGCACGTTCGACTACATCTACGAGACTGCCGCATTTCAGTTCTATGGCGTGGATCGCGCGGACCAGATTCGTCATGTCGCGCGTCTGCTCAAGCCGAACGGATTGATCTTCTTCCTCGAGAAGCTCAACTGCGATTCGCTCGACGAGTACGACAAGCGCGAGAGCGTCAAGGACGAACTGCACAAGAGTCGTTACTTCAGCCGCGAGGAAATCGACTGGAAGCGCAACCAGATGCTTTCGCAGATGCAAAACGGACAGGTGACGTTCGATACGCTCGTCGCGTCGATCCACGAGCAGTTCGAACATGTCTATCTGCTCTGGAACGGGACGAATTTTCACGAGTTCGTCGCCTCCAACGACGCACGATCGATCGAGGAATTCGTCTCGCTGCTGGGCGAACCCTGCATCGAGCCCGTGTTCTGCTTCGATCACCCCGTACCGCGCAGAGTGGCCGGGCCGCGAGGAGACGCGACGTGATGCAGCTGCATGATGACCTCCCGTCAATGGATACGATCCGGTCATGCGTGGACGGGCTCGAACTCGAGCGCACACAGATCGGCCGACGCATCGAACAACTGCTCCCGCGCTGGCAGGCTCGCGCACAGGCGGCCGATCAGTTCGCGCGCCTGTCGCCCGAGACAATGGCCGAACTGCACGACGCCGGGCTCCTCCACCTGCTGACACCGCGCCGCTACGGCGGATTGCAACAGGACTTTCCGACACTCGTCGAAGCTGCGCGGCTCGCAGCCACCGCGTGCGCGTCCACGGCCTGGATGTTAAGTGTCGTCGGCGGACATGTGACGACTGCGGCGCGCCTGCCCGCCGCCTGTCAGGACATCATCTTCGCGAACGGGCCGCGACAGCTGTTCGCGACGGCCACGGTTCAGAACGGCACGTTCGTCAGGGACGGCAGCGGATTCCGGTTGAACGGCATCTGGCGCTACAGCTCGGGCATCGATCACGCAACCTGGGTGATCGTCTCGGCACGACTCAGCGGGACGGACGCACCGGAGGCCCAGGAGATCTTCAAGGTCGTGGTTCGACGCGAAGACGTCCGTGCGCTCGACACATGGCACGTATCCGGCATGCGCGCGACAGGTTCCAGGGATATTGCATTCGACAATCTGTACGTATCGGACGAGTGGATCTTCGCTCGTTCGAACTATTTTGGCCCGCATCCCGCCGGCGCCGACCTGCATCCCGACGCGTATCTGTACGACGTGGCGCTCATCCCGTACAGCACGACGTGGATCATCGGACCGATTCTAGGCTGCGCACAGGGCGCGTACCGGCACTGCATCAATACGCTCCGCAGCCGCGGTAGAAGCTGCGACGCGATGCTTTGCGGGCACATCGCGAAAAGCGACGCGGAGCTCACCTGCGCGGGTCGTCTCTACGACACGCTGGTCCGCACCTTGCACACGGCCGGCATCGCGCGGCGCGCGGTGTCGCCCGCCGAGACGGTCCGCATCAGGCGTGATCGCGCATTCATCGCGCAGCTTTGCGTCGACGCGATCCGACGACTGATCGGCAGCATGGGCACCGCCGTGGCATTCGACGCCCATCCTGCACAACGTCACTGGCGCGACCTGCAGGTCATGGCATCGCACATCGACGTCGGCTGGGACGCGGCGGCTGTTGCGTATGGCGGCCACGCGATCGCGCATTCGACGGACACGTCCCGCGATTCCCCGCCGGTGTATCAATGAATACCGCGGCGCCGGACGACGAAACGGAGACGATCGACATGAACCGGGACGCGATATTCCGCGGAATTGCCGATGCGCTGGGACTCGCCGTCGACGAGGACTTTGGTGCGGCCGGGCGGTACGCTCCGCTCATGCGCTGTGACAACCAGATCTTCGTCAGTGGACAGATTCCGAAGCTTAACGGTGAAATCACCATTCGCGGTTTGATCGGATCGGAAGTGTCGGTGGACAGTGGTCGGCGCGGCGCGATGATCTGTGCCGCACGCTGCATCGCGCTATTACAACGATCACTCGGCACCCTCGATCGGGTCCGGGCAGTTCCGCGCATCGGCGTCTACATGCAAAGCGACCCTGCATTCGAAGAACACAGTGCCGTCGCCGATGGCGCATCGGAGGTGGTGTATTCCGTGTTCGGCGAAGCGGGCGTACACGCCAGAACGTCACTCAGCGCATTCCGGCTGCCTCGATACGCTGCGGTCGAAGTGGATCTGGTTGCATTCGTCTGGCAGGACCGCGGACATCTTTTCTGAGAACCAACCACTCCTTCGACCACCGCCGCGCACACCCCTCCCTCCCCGTACCGGCATCCGTCAACATAACTGTACCGGTACTGTACATAAAACCGTCGCTAAACTGACTCCATCCCAGTCTCGAACCCCAATGGAGAATCCGCGATGGAATTCCTCACCCTGAGCGCGTTGCCCGCCGGCATGCTGTTCGCGCTCGTCACGTCGATCACGCCCGGCCCCAACAACACGATGCTGCTCGCCTCCGGCGTCAACTTCGGTTTCCGCCGCACGATGCCGCACCTGTTCGGCATCAGCATCGGCGTCGCGATCCTGATGTTGTGCGTGGGCTTCGGTCTCGGCGAAGCGTTCCGCCGCATGCCGGTCCTGTACACGATCCTCGAAATCGCGAGCGTCGCCTACCTGCTGTACCTCGCATGGCGGATCGGCACGTCCGGCGAGGTGAAGGCGCAAGGCGCGAAGCCGCGCCCGATGACGCTCCTCGAAGCCGCCGCGTTCCAGTGGGTCAATCCGAAGGCGTGGATGATGGTGCTGACCGCCGCGACGACGATCCGCCTGTCCGCCGACTACGGGATGAACGCCGCGTGGATGGCCGTCGTGTTCATCCTGATCGGCTTTCCGTGCATCTGCCTGTGGGCCGCGTTCGGCCTCGGCCTGCGCCGCTTCCTGTCGAACCGCCGCGCGTTGCGCATCTTCAACGTGACGATGGCCGTGCTGCTGATCCTGTCGCTGTATCCGCTCATCGCACATCTGCTGCCGCAGTAAACGCGCACCAGCGCACCCGTTGAGCTTCCCGTCATGCAGGCGTACCCTTTTGGTACGGGCGCGTGCAACCGCTTCGGCGGTTGCGCCGCCACTGCATGGAGATTGCCGTGAAGCCAATGCTGAAAGCCGGCGAGCACATCGAGGGCATGCACTGGATTGCCGAGTACCATCCGCTGACGCACGAGATCCGTGTGCTGCGCGAAGACATCGAGATCGGCGTCTACTGCGCGCCGCCGACGATGTTCGGTGAAGAGGAAGACATGGGCGCCGCGAACCTCGCCGATCATCGCAGCCGGGAGGCCGCGCTGCGCGCGTATCTGCGCAACTTCGTCAAGGAACACGACGCGGAGGAGTAACGGCGCCGCGGCCGTGAAATCAACGGGCCGCTGACGCGGCCCGGTCTGCTGTTACGCGTCGGCCGTCTTCCGACCCACCGCAACCCACGCGGAGCCGGCGCATCGCCCCGGCCCCGATTGCGCTCAATGCCCGAGCGACTCGATCTTGCCGCCCGGCTGCGCGACGCCATGCGGCCGCGCCATCTGCTTGATCAGCAACGCGAGGCATGCGAGCAGGCCCGCGACCGCGATCGTCCCGAACACGCCCGCGAACGAAAAGTGCCGGCGCGTCAGCTCCGCCACGAGGAACGACCCGGCAATCCCGCCGAAGCGGCCAACACCGAGCATCCATGCCACGCCCGTGCCGCGCCCTTCGGTCGGGTAGAACGCGGCGGCGAGCGCCGGCATCGACGATTGCGCGGTGTTCATCAGCACGCCGGCGATGAATACGACCAGCACGAGCAGCCCCACATTCCCCGCCGCCTGCCCGATCGCATAGACGCTGATCGCGGTCAGCGCGTAGCACACGGCGATCACACGGTTCGCGTTGAAGCGGTCCATCAGCACGCCGCACAGCACCGCGCCGACACCGCCGAGCGGGAACAGCGCGGAGATCAGCGTCGCGCTCTTCGGCGTGAGGCCGGCGTCCTTCAGCAGGATCGGCATCCAGTTGATCGACGCGTAGAAGATCACAAGGCCCATGAAGTACGCGAGCCACAGCATCACCGAACCGACGATGTACGAGCGCGACAGCACGACGCCGAGCCCCTTGCTGCCCGTCTGCGGCGCGGTTTCGGTCATCACGAACGAGCCGGCGTTCAGCGCGTCGCGCGAAATCCGTGAGAGCGTCGTGCGGATCCGGTCGACGCTCCGGCCGTGCGCGACCATGAAGCGCACCGATTCCGGCATCTTCAGCAGCAACAGCACGCCGAGCAGCAGCGGCGTCACACCGCCGAGCACCAGCACGCTGCGCCAGCCGAAATGCGGAATCATCCACGCGGCAAGGAAGCCGCCGAACGCCGCGCCGAGCGGGAAGCCGCAAAACATCAGGTTGATCACGGTCGCACGGCGCTTGTCCGGGCAGAACTCGCCCATCATCGTGACCGCGTTCGGCATCGCGGCGCCGAGCCCGACGCCGGTAATGAAACGCAGGATCGTCAGGTGTCCGATCGTGTTCGAGAACGCAGACATCAGGCACGCGACGCCGAACAGGAATACCGAGCCGAGCAGCAGCGAGCGGCGCCCGAGACGGTCGGACAACGGGCCCGACACGAGCGCGCCGCACGCGAGGCCGAACAGCGCGGCGCTCAGCACGGGCGCGAGATCGGGTTTGGTGAGGTTCCATTCGCCGAGCAGCGACGGCGCGATGAAGCCGATCGCGGCCGTATCGAAGCCGTCGAGCAGCACGATCACGAAACACATCAGGAATACGAGCCACTGAAAGCCGCCGAACGGCTGCTCGTTGATGAAGGTCTGGACATCGACCACGGTTGTGCGATTCATCGCTAGTCTCCTTGTCGGCCGAAACTGGCGCTTAAGCGCTCGCTTCGGTCCCATCCAACATTGATATATGCAACAAGCGCGGCCTCGTGGCCGCGCCTTGCCTTCGTTCACGCACCGATTCGCCGCCGGCGCGCTTGTCGATCGTCACGGCTCGCCAGCATCGGCACGCCGTGCGACCGGATCACTGCCGGCCCCGCCTAGGCGGCCCCATCCTGTTCCTTGAAGATCTTGTCCGCGAGATGGAACGCGGAGTTCGCCGCCGGCACGCCGCAGTAGATCGCGGTCTGCAGCAGCACTTCCTTGATCTCGTCGCGCGTCACGCCGTTGTTGCGCGCGGCGCGCAGATGCAGCGCGAGTTCCTCGCCGCGGTTCAGCGCGACCATCATCGCGATGGTCAACAGGCTGCGCGTATGGCGCGGCAGGCCGTCGCGCGTCCAGATCTCGCCCCACGCATAGCGCGTGATCAGGTTCTGGAATTCGTCGGTCACCTCGGTGCGGTTCTCGATCGAACGGTCGACGTGCGCGTCGCCGAGCACCGCGCGGCGCACCTTCATCCCTGCTTCATAACGTTGCTGATCGTCCATCGTCAGTGCCTCACGCGGTCAGGAAGTCGAGCAGCGCGCGGTTGAAACCGTCGGTGCACTCGATGTTCGAAATATGCGCGGCGTCGAATTCGACGTGGCGCGCGCCGGGAATCGCGGCAGCCAGCGCACGGCCCTGGTCCGGCGGCGTCGACATGTCCTTCGCACCGGTCACGACGAGCACCGGCAGCGCAATGCCCTTCACTTCCTCGCGCAGGTCGGCCGCGTTGAGCGCGTCGCAGTTCGCCGCGTAACCGTCCTTGTCGGTATGCACGAAGGTGTCGCGGATCGCATCGAACAGGCGCGGCTCGCGCTCGACGAACGCGTCGGTGAACCAGCGCGGCAGCACGGCGTCGGCGAGCGCGGCCATCCCTTCGGTACGCGCCTTCTGCGCACGCGGCGCCCACACTTCCGGCGAACCGATCTTCGCGGCGGTGTTCGCCAGCACGGCGCGCACGATGCGCGACGGGAAGCGCGCGGCGAGCGCGGCGCCGGTCAGGCCGCCCATCGAGATGCCGCAGAAGTGCGCGCGATCGATGCCGACGTGGTCGAGCAGGCCGATCACGTCGCCCGCGAGCTGGTCGACCGTGTACGAGCCGGCCGGTGCATCGGAATGGCCGTGACCGCGCGTGTCGTAGCGCAGGATGTTGAAGTGCTGCGTGAGCGGGCGAATCTGCGGCGCCCACATCTGCAGGTCGGCACCGAGCGAGTTCGAGAAGACGAGCCACGGCGCGTCGTCGCGCGCGGCACGGTCGATCCGGTAATGCAGTTTCACGCCGTTGACAGTGGCGAAGGGCATCAGTGTTCTCCTGGTTGTTTCGGGCTCGCGTGCTGGGCGTGCAGCGCGAGCACGGCGTCGACGTAGGCCTGCGCCTCGCCGACGTAATGTGCGGGATCGAGCAGCCGCGCGAGCGCGTCGCGCGACAGGTGGGCCGATACGGTCGCGTCGGCGGCGAGCACGTCGAACAGCGTCGCGCCGGTGCGCACGGCCTCCTTCGACGCATGCTCGACGACATGGTGCGCATCGAGCCGGCCGATCCGGTCGCCGAGCGCGAGCATCACGGCTTCGCCGAGGATCAGCCCGTGCGTCAGGTCGAGGTTCGCGGCGAGGCGTTCGGTGTTCACGTCGAGGCCCGCGACGATCTGCGCGATCTGCGCGAGCGCGCCGCCGGTCAGGCGCGCGAGGTCGGGCAGCGCGTCCCATTCGGCCTGCCAGCCGCCGAGCGCGCGCTCGTGCTCCTGGACCATCCCCGCGAACACGGTCGCGACGAGGTTCGGCGCGCGCACCGCGGCCGTCAGCACGGCCGCGCAACCGACCGGGTTGCGCTTGTGCGGCATCGTCGACGAGCCGCCCTTGCCGGCGGCCGCCGGTTCGCCGAGCTCACCGACTTCGGTCTGCATCTGCAGCGACACGTCACGCGCAATCTTGCCGAGCGTGCCGATCAGCATCCCGAAGCACGACGCGGCTTCCGCGATGCGGTCGCGCTGCGTATGCCACGGCACGGCCGGCAGCGCGAGCTTCAGGTCGGCCGCGAGCGCGGCGCTCACGCCGGCCGCATGCTCGCGCAGGCTCGCCAGCGTGCCGGCCGCGCCGCCGAACTGCAGCACCAGCGCGCGCTCGCGCAATTCGGCGAAGCGCGCGCGATGGCGCAGCAGCGCATCGAGCCATTGCGCGAATTTCAGGCCGAGCGTGATCGGCAGCGCCTGCTGCAGCCACGTGCGGCCGATCATCGGTGTCGCGCGATGCGTGCGCGCGAGCGTCGCGAGCGACGCGCACGCTTCGTCGAGCAGCGGCTCGAGCACGTCGAGCGTGTCGCGCAGCTGCAGCACGGTCGCGGTATCGATGATGTCCTGGCTCGTCGCGCCCCAGTGCACGAACTTCGCGGCCTCGGGGTCGTCGGCCTTCACTTGCGCGGTGAGCTGCTTGACGAGCGGAATCGCGAGATTGCCGCCGAGCGCCGCGCCATGCGCGAGCGCGTCGGCGTCGAGCCGATCGGCATCGCACGCGCGTTCGATGGGCGCGACCGCGGTGGCGGGAATCACCTGCTGCGCGGCGAGCGCGCGCGCGAGCGCGGCTTCGACGTCGAGCATCCGCTGGATCGTCGCGCGGGGCGACCAGATCCGGTTGAGCGGCTCGGTGCCGCAGATGAGGGAGGTCAGGCGGGCGCTGTCTTCGAGCATGGCATCAGATTGGGGAAACGGCGTGCGCCTATTGTCTACCCAAGCGTGCCGGCGTGCGCAGCATCGCGCGCGCCGGCACGCTTGCCGTTCAGGCCGCGGCCTTGCGCGTCGCGTCGATCAGCGGCACGCCGGTCAGCTTCTGCAGTTCGTCGAACGACAGGTCGGTGAAGATCTCGCTCACCGCGAGGCCGTCGCTCGTCACGTCGAGCACGGCGAGATCGGTATAGATGCGGCTCACGCACTGCACGCCGGTGACCGGATACGAGCATTGCGCGACGATCTTGCTCTCGCCCTGTTTGGTCAGATGTTCCATCATCACGAACACCTGCTTCGCGCCGATCGCGAGGTCCATCGCGCCGCCGACGGCCGGAATCGCATCGGGCGCGCCGGTATGCCAGTTCGCGAGATCGCCGTTCGCCGACACCTGGAACGCGCCGAGCACGCAGTAGTCGAGATGGCCGCCGCGCATCATCGCGAACGAATCCGAGTGGTGGAAATAGGCGCCGCCGGTGAGCAGCGTCACGTGCTGCTTGCCGGCGTTGATCAGCTCGTCGTCTTCCTCGCCGGGCGCGGGCGCCGGGCCCATGCCGAGCAGGCCGTTCTCGCTGTGCAGGAAGATCTCCTTGCTCGGATCGAGGTGGTTGGCCACCAGCGTCGGCACGCCGATGCCGAGGTTCACATAAGCGCCTTCGGGGATGTCCTGGGCGACGCGCTTGGCCATTTCATCGCGGGTCAGTCGTTTCATTTCGAATTCCTCGGGGCAGTCAGGCGGCTTGGGATGCAGCACGTTCGGCAGCCAGCTCGGCCGCATGTGCGGCCTGCGGCACTTCGACGACACGCTGCACGAAAATGCCAGGCGTCACGATGTGTTCCGGGTTCAGCCCGCCGAGCGGCACGACTTCCGACACCTGCACGATCGCGACCTTCGCGGCGCTCGCCATGATCGGCCCGAAGTTGCGCGCGGTCTTGCGATACACGAGATTGCCCCAGCGGTCGCCCTTGTACGCCTTCACCAGCGCGAAATCGGCGTGGATCGGCGTCTCGAACACATACGACTTGCCGTCGATCACGCGCGTTTCCTTGCCTTCCGCGAGCTTCGTGCCGAAGCCCGTCGGCGTGAAGAAGCCGCCGATGCCGGCGCCCGCCGCGCGGATCCGCTCCGCGAGGTTGCCCTGCGGCACGAGCTCGAGTTCGATCTCGCCCGCGCGGTACAACGCGTCGAACACCTGCGAGTCGCTCTGGCGCGGGAACGAGCAGATGATCTTGCGCACCCGCTTCGCCTTGAGCAGCGCCGCGAGGCCCGTCTCGCCGTTGCCCGCGTTGTTGTTGACGATCGTCAGGCCGCGCGCGCCCTGCTCGATCAGCGCGTCGATCAGCTCGGACGGCATGCCTGCCGTGCCGAAGCCGCCGATCATGATGGTCGCGCCGTCGTGGACGTCCGCGACCGCCGATTGAAGCGATTCGAAAATCTTGTTGACCATGTCTCTTCCTGATACGAACCCGCGGCACGATGCGCGGCCTGTCGAGGGGACACGCGCGTGCCGCGTGCCGCGCCGGAGGCCGTTGTCGACCTTCGGTATTTGTTCGATATTCGAACCTAGATTCGATTAGCGAACGATGGCCGATCATAGAGTCGCGCACAGCGCGTTGTCAAGGCGGGATCCCTCGGGGGTCGGCTGGTCGTCGAACGGCAGGCCGACGTAGTTTTCGGCCAGCGACTGCGCGGCGGCCCGCGAGCGCGTCACGTATTTCAGTTCGGCAAACTTCAGGCGATTGACGAACGGCGAGTCGTCCGGCGACGCATGCAGCATGTTCGTCATGAAGTACGAGAAATGCTCGGCGCGCCACACGCGTTCGAGACAGGTCGCCGAATAGCGCTCGAGCGGCGTCGCGTCGCCGTCGCGGTAGCGGGCGCCGAGCGCCCGGGACAGCGCGCGGACGTCGGCCACCGCGAGGTTCATCCCCTTCGCGCCGGTCGGCGGCACGATGTGCGCGGCGTCGCCGGCGAGGAACAGGCGGCCGTGCTGCATCGTCTCCGAGACGAAGCTGCGCATCGGCGTCACGCTCTTCTGCGTGATCCGGCCCTCGGTCGGCGTCCAGCCGGTGTCGTTCGAGAAGCGCGTGTGCAGTTCGTCCCAGATCCGCGCATCGGACCATTCGGCGAGGTTTTCGTCGGGCTTGCATTGCAGATAGAGGCGCGTGACCGTCGGCGAGCGCATCGAGAACAGCGCGAAGCCGTTCTCGTGATGCGCGTAGACGAGTTCGTCGAGCGACGGCGCCGCGTCGGCGAGGATGCCGAGCCATGCGAACGGATACACGCGCTCGAACGTGTTCAGCCGCTCGGCGGGAATCGTCTGGCGCGCGATGCCGTGGAAGCCGTCGCAGCCGGCGATGTAGTCGCAGTCGATGCGGTCCGCGCGGCCGTCCGCGTGCTTGAACGTGACGAACGGGTGCTCGCTCTCGACATCGTGCAGCGCGACGTCGGTGACTTCAAAGTGCATCGCGTGGCCATGCGCGTCGCCGGCCGCGATCAGGTCGCGCACGACTTCGTGCTGGCTGTAGACGGTGATCGCGCGCCCGCCGGTGAGCGCGCTCAAATCGATGCGATGGCGCTGGCCGGAGAACAGCAGCTCGATGCCGTGATGCTCGAGCCCTTCGCGGCGCATCCGCTCGCCGACGCCGGCTTCGTTCAGCGTGTCGACGGTGCCCTGTTCCAGCACGCCGGCACGAATGCGGTTCTCGCAATATTCGCGCGAACGCGCTTCGACGAGGATGGTATCCACGCCCTGCAGGCGCAGCAGATGGGAAAGCAAAAGGCCGGACGGACCGGCGCCGATGATGGCGACCTGGGTGCGCATTGTTCGTCTCCTGAACATTAATTCGAATCGTCGAACACATTTGAGCGCTTTCCCGACTATGCAGCAATGCGATTCAGGAGATATGTTGTATACGCTTTCTAGATACCGGCCTGACGATGGACACGCTCGATCTGAACCTCATTCCCTACCTCGTCGCGCTCGACGACACGCGCAACGTCAGCCGCGCCGGCGACCTGCTCGGCGTGAGCCAGCCGCGCGTGAGCACGGCGCTCGGCCGGCTGCGCGCGTATTTCGGCGATCCGCTGTTCGTGCGCACGTCGCGCGGAATGGAGCCGACGCCGCGCGCGCTCGCGCTGCTGCCGGCCGCGCGCGACGCGCTCGCGCAGATCGAGCGCGGCCTCGTCGCGCCGCACGACTTCGATCCGGCGGCGAGCACGCATACGTTCTCGATCGCGCTGTCGGACGTCGGCGAGATCGTGTTCCTGCCGAAGCTGCTGCAGGCGTTCGCGACGCGCGCGCCGCATGCGAACCTGCGCTCGGTCTCGCCCGCGCACGACGAAGTCGGCCGCGGCCTCGAAGCCGGCTCGATCGATCTGGCGGTCGGCTACTTCCCCGATCTCGACGGCAACAACTTCTTCCAGCAGCGGCTGTTCACGCACCGGTTCGTCTGCCTGATGCGACGCGGCCATCCGTTCGAACAGGCGCCGCCGTTCACGGTCGAGCAGTTTCTCGGTTGCGGGCACGCGGTCGTGCGCGCCGAAGGCCGCAGCCAGGAGGTGCTCGAGAAATACCTCGCGAAGCAGCGCATGCACCGGCGCGCGGTGCTCGAGACGCCGCACTTCATGAGCCTGCCGTTCATCCTCAGCCGCACCGACCTGATCGCGACGGTGCCGCACGCGATCGGCTATGCGTACGCGGCCGAGCACGCGTTCATCGTGCCGGTCGAGCCGCCGCTGCCGCTGCCACGCTTCGACCTGAAGCAGCACTGGCACCGCAAGTTCCACAACGATCCGCGCACCGCGTGGCTGCGTGGAGTGGTCGCGTCGCTGTTCAACGACGAGCAGGACGAGTGGCCGAAGTGAAGCCAGGCGAGCGGCGGCCCGCACACACGCGCCGCGAAAGCATGAAACAATGACCGGATATTCGCGCCGCCGCAGGCGGCCGCATTCGATGGAGCCACTAGATGGGTAAAAAAACCGCGCGCCCCGAGCCGGTCGCATCCCGCCCGAGCCGGAAAGAAGCCGAGGAAGCCGTTCGCGTGCTGCTGCGCTGGGCCGGCGACGATCCCGCCCGCGAAGGCCTGCTCGACACGCCCGCACGCGTGGTGCGCGCGTACGAGGAGTTCTTCGCCGGCTATGCGTTGGAGCCGCGCGAGATCCTCGCGCGCACGTTCAGCGAAGTCGACGGCTACGACGAGATGATCGTGCTGAAGGACATCCGCTTCGAGAGCTACTGCGAACACCACATGGTGCCGATCATCGGCCGTGCGCACGTCGCGTATCTGCCGAACCATCGCGTCGTCGGCATCTCGAAGCTCGCGCGTCTGGTCGATGCGTTCGCGAAGCGTCTGCAGATCCAGGAAAAAATGACCGTGCAGATCGCCGATACGCTGTTCGACGTGCTGCAGCCGAAAGGTGTCGGCGTGATCCTCGAAGCCGCGCACCAGTGCATCTCGACGCGCGGCATCCACAAGCCGGGGGTCGAGATGGTCACGTCGCGCATGCTCGGCACGTTCCGCACCGACCCGTCGACGCGGCGCGAATTCCTGTCGATCGTCGCGAATCCTTCTTCAGTCAACCTGACGAATACGTAATGCAGTCCACGAAGCAAGCGGCGAATGCGCCGGTCGTACTCGTGACCGGCGCCGCGCGCCGGGCCGGGCGCGCGTTCGCCGAGTATTTCTCCGCGCACGGCTATCGCACCGCGGTTCACTACGACCGCTCGGCCGATGCCGCGCATGCGGCGGCCCGCACGATCGCCGAACGCGGGCACGACTCCGTCGCGCTGCAGGCCGACCTGTCGGATGCTGCACAGATCACCGCGTTGATCGACCAGGTGTATGCGCGCTTCGGCCGCCTCGACGTGCTGGTCAACAACGCGTCGGTGTTCTGGCAGGACCATTTCCCGAGCTTCGACCTCGCGGCGTTCGACCAGGCGTGGGCCGTCAACTGTCGCGCGCCGATCCTGCTCACGCGCGCGTTCTACGAACGGGCCCGTGCGGCCGGCACGCAGGGCGTCGTCGTGAACGTGGTCGACCAGAAGATCAAGGAAAACTTCCACCGCGACCATTTCAGCTACACGGTCGCGAAGGCCGCGCTCGGCAACCTCACGCAGATGCTCGCGCTGTCGTCGTCGCCGGTGCTGCGCGTGAACGCGGTGTTCCCCGGGCTGATGCTGCCGAGCGACGACCAGACGCAAGCCGACTTCGAACACGCGAGCCGCGCGTCGACGCCGCTCGCGCGCATCGCCGGCCCCGACGACGTCGCGAGCGCGATCCTGCTGCTGACGGGCAGCGCCTACAACGGCGTGGATTTCGTCGTCGACGCGGGGCAGAACCTGATTCGCGTCGACCAGGACGTGCTGTACAAGCATCGCTCGCCGGCCGGCAAGCACTGACCTCCGACGAGCGGCGCCGTTCGCGCGCTGCGTTACGGCTTGTCGGCGCTGCCGCCTTCGCGAACCTTGCCCTGTGCGACGCTCGTGCCGGGCGGCACGCTGTGCGTGAGCCACACATTGCCGCCGATCACCGAGCCGCGCCCGATCGTCACGCGGCCGAGAATCGTTGCGCCCGCGTAGATCACCACGTCGTCCTCGACGATCGGATGGCGCGCATTGCCCTTGACCAGCGCGCCTTCGCCATCGGCCGGGAAGCTCTTCGCGCCGAGCGTGACGGCCTGATACACGCGCACGCGCTCGCCGATGATCGCGGTTTCGCCGATCACGACACCGGTGCCGTGATCGATGAAGAAGCTCGGGCCGATCTGCGCGCCCGGGTGAATGTCGATGCCGGTGGCCGAGTGCGCGATTTCATTGATGAATCGCGCGAGCAGCGGCACGCCAAGCCGGTGCAACGCATGCGCGAGCCGATGGTGCATCATCGCGAGCACGCCGGGATAGCACAGCAGGATCTCGGTGATGTGCTGCGCGGCCGGATCGCCCGCATACGCGGCCTGGATGTCGCTGACGAGCAGCGCACGAATCGACGGCAACTGCCGGCCGAACTCGCGCGCGATCTCGAACGCGCGTTCGTCGAGCTCGGCGAACGGCGTGTCCGCATGCTCGGGCAGGAACGGCAGCGCGCGGCGAACCTGCTCGGACAGCACCCGCAGCGTGCTTTCGAGCGTATGGCCGACGTAGTAGTCGACGCTTTCGTCGGTCAGATCCGGCGCGCCGTAGTGCGTCGGAAACATCGACGCGCGCAGGCCGGTGACAATCTTGCAGATCGCGTCGCGCGACGGCAGCTCGCGGATGCCGCGCGGATGACGCGTGCGATGGAGTTCCTCGCGCGACTCGCGCAAGCCGGCGACGATTTCTTCGAGGCCCCACTGACGGACGGGTGATGTCGACATATGCCAATGCAGGCAGCCGCGCTCGATCGCACGGCCGCTAATAAAGTAACGGGTTCCGCAAGATTACCGCGTTTTCGT
The DNA here is from genome assembly GCF_000203915.1 of Burkholderia ambifaria AMMD. NCBI lineage: Bacteria > Pseudomonadati > Pseudomonadota > Betaproteobacteria > Burkholderiales > Burkholderiaceae > Burkholderia > Burkholderia ambifaria. The sequence goes on along the minus strand of NC_008391.1, from coordinate 2,031,757 downwards.
CCGGCAGCGGCACGCCGGGGGATCGGCCGGACGGCCAACGTGGATGCCGACGCCGCGCGACGGCGTCAGATCGTGATGCTGCTCGCGTCGATCCAGCGCACGGCCCAGTCGCGCGCGTGCGCGATCGCGTCGCCTTCGTCGTTGAACTGGAGCTCGGTCGGGAAAAAGCGGTTGGCGACGAGCTCCCCGTCGCTCGATCGGGAGATCACGACGTAGGGCTTGAACGACCCGTCACTGGCGCGCGCGGGCGCGCAGTTCAACAGATAACCGCGGTGCGTGAAAGCAGTAGTCGCTTGCATGAATCCGCCACCTCTAGTCCCTTGTTTGTTGTTCGCTACCCGTCTTTAAGGGTGCTGCGACGTCCCCGTGCGGGCAGAGGCGGCGAGACTGCATCCCCTGTCGCCGCTTCGCAGGAAAAGAATCATACTCTGTAGAAAACGGCGGTTCTAGCTGAAATAAATCATGACAAATCAGCGCGCGCCCGGCGATCGTGGCGATCGCCCGCGCGCCGTTTTCCCGTCTTGCCCGGAACGGGACTTGCTTCGATCCGGAGCGCTTCGCCGCCAGGAGAGCCGCGATGGAAACGTCAGCTCAAGGGCGCGCCGTGCACCCGCGCAGCATCGAACTCGACAACGACGATACGCACGACAGCACCGTCGACACCGACGGCAAGAATCGCGAGGCCGCCCGTCTCGCGAGCGGTCTCGCGTTCTCGCCCGACCAGATCACGGGCAGCAACGCGTCGCTCGTCAACGCGGTGCCCGAAGGCACCGACGGCTTCGCCGGCTTCGACAGCCGGCCCGGCGGCAATCATCCGGCGTTCGCGCTGCGTGCCGGCTACATGGTGATCGAGAAGGGGTTCGACGCGCCGTCGCACCCAGCCGACGCGCCGTACGGCCCGATTCATCGGATGTACGGCAGCGCGTACTGGCCCGGCCACGGACGCCGGCCGGAACGGGTGATCGAAATCACGACGGTGCCGGAGTAGTGCGTGCAGCGTTTGAATCGGTCGTTCGAGGGGCCCGTTGGCGCGGCGAGGTCGGTGGCGGATGCGTGCCGGTTTTGCGGTCGATGTGTCGTCGATAGCGCGATCGTTCGGATCGGCTGTGGTATCGATATCGGCGCGGGATTCGGCATTCTCGGTTTCGCGATATCGGGCGTCGAATCCTCAGCAACGCCGATGCACGGGCGTTGATCGAAGTCACGCCGTCGCGACGCGGATGCGGTCCAATGGAGGGCGAGGCTAGCGGTTCGTCAGGTGGTCGTCGGCATACGTCGATGACGCCGGCGTGCGGGCCGGACGCGCTCGCGCGCCGCGCCGCGCCGCGCCGCCGCACGATGCCGGGCAGCCGTGACCGGTTGGGCGAGCTCGTATTCGCTCGACGGTCGCGCGCTGTCATTGCGCGCAGCCAACCGTCGCGCGCGTTACGCTCATCGCGAAACGCGGCATGCAGCGCGCGCATGGCTCGCGATCGCGACGACCGGCACGTCGCTGCAGAGTCCCAGCCGTTGGTTTACTCTGCCTCGCAGCAACGCAGGGCCCACTCGGCCGTTCGGCCGACTTTCGTCCAACCCGCCACTCGGAGACACTATGTACAAGCGCATTCTGGTTGCCATCGACGGCAGCGACACGTCCCGCCACGCGTTCGATGCCGCGCTCGCGCTCGCGAAGGAGCACGGTGCCGAACTGCAACCGTTCTACGTCGTCGAGAACGCCGCGATCTACTACAACGTGCCGGGCTACGACCCGTCCGTGCTGCGCGACCAGCTCGTCGCGCAAGGCAATGCGCTCGCGGCGGATTTCACGAAGCTGATGCAGGCGGCCGGCGTGAAGGGCGCGACGGTGATGAGCGAGGCGTCGTCGATCAACGACGTGTCGACGCTGATCCTCGATGGGGCGAAAGCGTTCGGCGCCGATCTCCTGGTGCTCGGCACGCACGGCCGCCGCGGGTTCCGTCGCCTCGTGCTCGGCAGCATCGCCGAACAGTGCGTGCGGCACGCGACGCTGCCCGTGTTGCTGATCCCGGCCGCCGCGCATACCGACGCCGATCAGGATCTCTGAGCGGCAGCGTACGCAGCGCGCACGTGCACCGTGCATGCCGCTACGATGCCTGCGGCATGCGCGCGCGGTCGCGACGTTTTGTCACCCGACAGCGGCAACTTGCGGTGGGACAATGATTTCGTCGATTCAACGCCGGAGTAAACGATTATGCTGACGCCCGTCGCCACACGCCCCGCGGCCCCGTTCCATGCAGGCAGCCGGCCGGCTCCCCGCCAGGCCCCGCACTGCTCGTCGTGCGCCATGCGGCATCTGTGCATGCCGCAGGGCCTCGCACCCGAAGCGCTCAGCCGCCTCGAGTCGGTCATCTGCGCGGCGCGTCCGGTCAAGCGCGGCGAAGCGCTGTTCCGCGAAGGCGACACGTTCGACAACCTGTACGCCGTGCGCTCGGGTTCGCTGAAAACCGTCGCCACGCGCCACGACGGCCGCGAACAGGTCACCGGCCTGCACCTCGCGGGCGAAGCGCTCGGCCTCGACGGCATCTGCGACGATACCCACCCGCGCACCGCGGTCGCGCTGGAAGACAGCTCGGTCTGCGTGATTCCGTACAGCGCGCTCAAGTCGCTCTGCTCGGAGGCCGGCACGATGCAGCTGCGCATGCACAAGCTGATGAGCGAGCAGATCGTGCGCGAGACGTCGCAAACCATGCTGCTCGGTTCGCTGAACGCAGAAGAGCGCGTCGCCGCGTTCCTGCTCGACGTGTCGGCACGCTACCTGAAGCGCGGCTATTCGCCGTCGGAATTCAACCTGCGGATGACGCGCGAAGACATCGGCAGCTATCTCGGCATGACTCTCGAAACGGTCAGCCGCACGCTGTCGAAGTTCCAGAAGCGCGGCCTGATCGAAATGCAGGGCCGCCTCGTGCAGATCGTCGATTTCGACGGCCTCCATCACCTCTGACCCCGCGCGGCGCGCGACCTGCGCGCCGCCGCCCGCTTCTCGCGGCTCTCTCACCTCCTCCCGCTACGATCAGTCGAGAAACAGCGCGGCACGCGTCTTGAGCGCCGCGCTGAAGTCGTCGAGCCAGCCGATCGACAGGCGCCAGCTCTGCCAGTACAGCTCGATATCGACGGTCCGCCCGCGCGACATGTCGACCAGTTCGCCCGCCGCCAACTGGCGATCGACCATCCGGTCCGGGCACATTCCCCATCCGAGCCCCGTTTCGCATGCGCGCAGATAGCCCGCGACATGCGGGATCCAGTGTTGCGGCGGATCGAGATCCGCACGCGTCACGCGCCGGATGAAGCGCGCCTGCAGGCCGTCCTTCGGATTGAACATCACGCACGGCGCGCGGCGCAGCGCATCGCGCGTGATGCCGGCGCCGAAATAGCGGTCGTAAAACGCCGGCGAACACACCGCGCGATAGCGGATGCGCCCGAGCCGCGTCGACCGGCATCCCTGGATCGGCTCGGCCTGCGCGGTCACCGCGCCCTGCACGCTGCCGTCGCGAATGCGCGCGGCTGTATGGTCCTGGTCGTCGATCACGAGGTCGAGCAAGGTCTCGCGCTCGGTACAGAAGGGCCCGACCGCGTCGATGAACCAGGTCGCGACGCTGTCGTCGTTGACGGCCACGCGCAATGTCGGCCACGCGCTCGCGATCTGGCCCGGCAACGCGGGCATCCGGCCGCCCAGTTCGGCCTCGAGCAACTGCACGCGTTCCGTATGCCGGCATAGAAGCGCGCCGGACGTCGTCGCGACGCACGGCTGCCCGCGCTTGACGAGCACGCTGCCGACGCGCTCCTCCAGGAGCTTCACGCGCTGCGATACCGCCGACGGCGTGACGTTCAGCTCCTTGGCCGCCCGTTCGAATGAACCGTGCCGGATCACCGCGGCCAGGGCGTCGAGCAACGCGTAGTCGAGCATTAGATTTCCTTAATCAGCATTAGGTGAATTAGCTTCTCTTATGTTGCGGCTGACCGCAGACTAGCGCCAACTGATTCCCCCGTCTACGGCTTCACCTTTCCCCATCATGAACTGGATCGCTTTTTCCCACGGCGCCGCCCTGTGCGGGTCGCTCATCGTCACCATCGGCGCGCAGAATGCATTCGTGCTCCGGCAAGGCATCATGCGCTCGCATGTCGGCAAGATCGTGCTGCTGTGCGCGCTGTCCGACATGATCCTGATCGGCGCGGGCGTCGGCGGCGCGTCGGTGCTCGTCGAACGTTATCCGACCTTCGTCCACGTGGTGCTGTACGTCGGCCTCGCGTATCTCGCATGGTTCGGCTTCAACGCGCTGCGCCGGGCGTTCAAGCCTGGACACGAAACGCTCGACGTGCGCGGCGACGCCGTCGCGCCGCCGCCGCAGAGCACGGTCGCGATCGTGCTGATGACGCTCGCGTTCACGTGGCTCAACCCGCACGTGTATCTCGATACGTTCCTGCTGATTGGCACGGCCGGTGCGCGCGAGCCGGAAGGCGCGCGCCTCGCATTCGCGATCGGCGCGATGGCGGTCAGCGTCGTGTGGTTCCTCGGGCTCGGATACGGGGCGCGACTGCTCGCGCCGTGGTTCCGCAAGGCCGTTGCGTGGCGCGTGCTGGATGGCGCGATCGGCAGCATGGTGCTGTTTCTCGCGGCGGTGCAGTTGCGGTGACGCTTGATGATTGACCGATCGCGGGCGGCCACTAGCCGCCCGTGTTTCGTTCCGCTCCGATGCTGCGTCACAGAACGCCGGTTTCCACCCGCCTCTCGACCGTCCGCTGCCGCGCCCAACCACGGCAAAATTCGGTTCCCGATCGAACGCAGTCGCACGGATGGTGCACATAGCGGACGATTCGTCCGTCATCCGCCGCAAGTCCTCCGTCACCGCGGCCGCGTGATCGCTGCACGATCCCGGTCGATGCGCGAGAATATTCGAGCATCCCGCGACAACGGCGAAAGCGCGTCGCCCCTCCGCCATCCCGTCGCATTCAACTCGACCGGTCCCGCCGTTCAATCCCGTTCACCCCGCAGCATCAGGAGAGCAACATGGCACTACGCACCCTCGGCACGTCGGACATCCAGGTTTCCCCGCTCGCCTTCGGCGGCAACGTCTTCGGCTGGACCGTCGACGAGAACGCATCGTTTGCGCTGCTCGACGCGCTCGCCGACACCGGCATCAACTTCATCGACACGGCCGACGTCTATTCGGCCTGGGCGCCCGGCAACAGCGGCGGCGAATCCGAAACGATCATCGGCAAGTGGCTCAAGCGCTCCGGCAAGCGCGACCAGGTCGTGATCGCGACCAAGGTCGGCCTGCTCGAGGCGCGCGCGGGCCTGTCGAAGGACAACATCCTGAAGGCCGCCGACGATTCGCTGCGCCGCCTGCAGACCGACTACATCGACCTGTATTTCTCGCACCGCGATCTCGCCGACACGGCCCCGCTCGAGGAAACGCTCGCCGCCTACCAGACGCTGATCGACGCGGGCAAGGTGCGCATCATCGGCGCGTCGAACTACAGCGGCGCGCGCCTGCGCGAAGCCGCCGACATCAGCAAGCGCGACGGCCTGCCGGCTTACCAGGTGATCCAGCCGGAATACAACCTGATCGACCGTGCCGAATACGAGCACGATCTCGAACCGGTCGTGCGCGACCTGAAACTCGGCGTCGTCAACTACTACGCACTCGCGAGCGGCTTCCTGTCGGGCAAGTACCGCAGCGAGGCCGACCTGAAGAAGAGCGTGCGCGGCGATCGCGTCGCCGGCTATCTCGATGCGCGCGGCCTGCGCATTCTCGCGGCGCTCGACGACGTGTCGGCGAAGCACGGCACGCAACCGGCCGCGATCGCACTCGCGTGGCAGATCGCGCGGCCGACGATCACCGCGCCGATCGCGAGCGCGACGTCGCTGTCGCAGCTCGCGCTGCTCGGCGAAGCGATCCGCGTGAAGCTCGATGACGAAGATATTCGCAAGATCGACGAGGCCAGCGCGGTGTGAGAGCCGGGGCCGGGGGGACGGCTTGGGACCGCGGGTTCGCGGTTCAACGGTTCAACGGTTCAACGGTTCAACGGTTCAACGGTTCAACGGTTCGGCGGACGGCGGATCTGCGATCCGTCGGCCTGCCGCGCATCGTGTCGGGCAACAGGCAACCAGCAACCGGCAACACGAACACACTGACGCCCCTCCGCCACAACGAAACCACAACGAAAACGAAAACGGCGCATGAACCACGCGCCGCTTCAACACCGGTTCCGCTGTTTCAACAGGCGCTGCGCAGCGCCATCGGCGACGCACCGTAGCGTTCGCGAATCGCGCGGCTGAAGTGCGCCTGGCTGGAGAACCCCCAGCGAAACGCGATCTCGCCGATGCTCGTCTTGCGCAGGCGCGCATCGACCAGTTCGCGATGCGCATGCGACAGCCGCTCGGACCAGATGTGCTGCGTGATCGAGTCTCCTTCGCCAGCAAAAAGCCGGCTCAGGTGCCGCAACGACAGCCCGACCGCATCGGCGACCGCCTGCGGCCCGAGCTCCGGGTCGCCGAGATGCGTCGCGATGTATTGCTTCGCGGTCAGCAGGTACGACAGCGACGCGCGCGATGCGCCCGCGCCGTTCACTTCCGCGTCGATGAGCTCCGCGACCAGCGTGCGCGTATGTTCGACGAAGCGCGCGGCGTCCTCTTCGACCGGATCCCGCATGAACCGCTCGACGCTCGCGCGCAGCGTCGCGCCGAGCATCGCGCCCGCGCCCGGTTTCGGCGCGATCCGCAGCGGCAGCGCCGCCAGCTCCGCGTCGAAGCGGTCGTCGAACGTGGTGATCGGAATGTCCACCAGCAGCTGCCGCATCGGCGTCAGGAATCCGAACAGATAGGGCACGCGCGTGTCGTACACGACGACGTCGCCGGCTTCCGCGAGCAGGCACCGGTCGCGCTGGATGAAATACGCGCGACCGCTCAGGATCGGGCACGCGAACAGCGACTCCTTCGGCAGCTGACGCACCAGCGCGGGGCTGCGCTCGATCACGTGATCGCGGCCGCTGATGTCGGCGACGCCGAGCCCCGGCAGCGCGAGATCGGTTTTCTCGACCTCGAGCCCCGCCGGCGACAGCGACGAGCAGCGCAGGCCGACCAGCGTCGCGGCGTTGAACGCATCCCAGTACGCCATCCGGTCGCGCGCCGGCACGTCGGCCGTCGAGCCTCGCGTGCATGAAAGAACGGTCGAATTCGTCACGTCGCCTCCTGGAATCGCCTGTCGTGCGGAGCGGCACGGATTGGGGGATGGTGCGTATGGGTATTGATGCAGTGCGGTGCGGCGCGATGTCCGGCCCGATCAAGCAATTCGTCCAGCCCAGTCAAGAGCGCCGCGCACCGGCTGGCTAAAGTCGACCCCACGACATCCAACGACAAGGAGACACACCGTGGTCGACAAAGCCGTATCCGAATTCTGGCAAAACATCGCGCCGATTGCCAATCCGTTCAAGCCCGATGCGCTGCCGGAAGCTTACATCCCGAACGCGGCCAGCGACGACGAGCGCCTTTACGTTCCGTTCACCGAAACGGTTTCATCGCGGCCGCTATGGATCTCGCCGTCGCAGAACAAGTGGTGCGACATCCTGATGGCGAAGGAAGCCGGGCTCGTGAACCGCCACTATCACCCGCACGAGGTGTTCGCGTACACGCTGTCGGGCAAGTGGGGATACCTGGAGCACGAATGGACCGCGACGCGCGGCGATTTCGTGTATGAAACGCCCGGCGAAGGCCATACGCTCGTCGCGTTCGATCATCCGGAGCCGATGCGCGCGTTCTTCATCGTCAAGGGCCCGCTGATCTGGCTCGACGACGAAGGCAACCCCGACGGCTACTTCGACGTGCATTCGTACATCGCGATGTGCAAGGCCCATTACGAGAAGGTCGGCCTCGGCGCGCAAGCGATCGAGAAGCTGTTTCGCTGACGCGCGACGAGGCCGCTCATGACATCCCACCCCTCCTCCAGACCGGCATGGACGTATGAGAACAGGCTGCTGCTGATCCTGTTCATGACGTTCGGCTTCGTGTTCTTCGACCGCCTCGCGCTGTCGTTCCTGTTCCCGTTCATGTCGGCCGAGCTGCATCTGTCGAATACGCAGCTCGGCATGGTGTCGTCCGCGCTCGCGCTCACGTGGGCGCTGTCGGGTGCCGCGACCGGCGCATGGTCCGATGCGCGCGGCACGCGCAAGCCGCTGCTGATCGCCGCGGTGCTCGGCTTCTCCGTGTGCTCGGCGCTGTCGGGGCTCGTCGGCGGCTTCGCGAGCCTGATCGCGTTCCGCGCGCTGATGGGCATCGCCGAAGGGCCCGTGCTGCCGCTGTCGCAATCGCTGATGATCGAGAGCTCGACGCCGAGCCGCCGCGGACTGAACATGGGTCTGCTGCAGGGCTCGGCCGCCGGCCTGCTCGGCGCGATGATCGGCCCGCCGGTCGTGATCGGCATCGCGACCGCCTACGGCTGGCGCGAGGCGTTCTACGTCTCGTGCATTCCGGGCTTCCTGATCGCGTTCTGCATCTGGCGCTGGGTGCGTGAAGTGCCGCCCGGCGGCGTACGGCATGCACAGGCCGTCGGCGCCGGCGCGCCGGCCGCGAGCGGCGCGGCGATCAACCGCTGGGCGCTGTTGAAGGAACGCAACATCCTGCTCTGCGTGCTGATCAGCTGCTTCTTCCTCACGTGGTTCGTCGTGATCATCTCGTTCGCGCCGGTCTTCCTCGTGGAAAGCCGCCATCTGTCGCCGGCCGACATGGGCATCGTGATGACCTGCCTCGGCGCCGCATGGGTGTTCTGGGGCTTCGCGGTGCCGGCGATCTCCGACCGCATCGGCCGCAAGCCGACGATGATCGCGTTCGCGCTGGTCGCGGCCGTGTGCCCGGTCGTGATGATCCATGTCGGCTCGGTCTGGGCGCTCGGCGCACTCGTGTTCGCCACGTACACAGGCCTCGGCTGCTTCACGCTGTTCATGGCGACGATCCCGGCCGAAACCGTGCCGCCCCGCGCGATCGCCGGCGCGCTCGGCCTGATCATGGGCGCGGGCGAGTTGATCGGCGGCTTCATCGCGCCGACCGTCGCGGGCTTCACGGCCGACAGGTACGGCCTGCAGTTCGCGATGTGGACGTCGGCCGCGGGCGCGATTCTCGCGTGCGTGCTGTCGTTCGGCCTCGTCGAAACCGCGCCCGCCGTGCTGCGCAAGCGCGCGCTCGCCGGCGCCACCACCCGTCTCGATACCCAGAACCTCGGAGGACGCTGACATGCGTGCACTTCAATGGCACGGCCCACGCGACCTCCGCGTGGTCGATCTCGACACGCCACGCGCGGGGCCCGGCGAGGTCCGCATCGCGGTCGCGTATTGCGGCATCTGCGGCAGCGACCTGCACGAATATGCGGACGGCCCGCACGCGATTCCGGTCGACACGCCGCATCCGCTGTCCGGCCGCACCGCACCGCTCACGCTCGGTCACGAGTTCTGCGGCACCGTCGTCGAAGTCGGCGCGGGCGTGACGACGCTGACCCCGGGCGACCGCGTCGCGGTCGAGCCCGAGTATCACTGCCACCAGTGCGCGTACTGCCGCTCGGGCTCGTACAACCTGTGCGTATCGATGGGCTTCGCCGGCCTGATGGGCGATGGCGGGATGGCCGACTTCGCGGTCGTGCCGGCCTACATGCTGCATCGGCTCCCTGACGACATCAGTCTCGAACAGGCCGCGGTGATGGAACCGGCGGCCGTCGCGCTGCATGCGCTGCGGCGCGGCGAGCTGCGGCTCGGCGACACCTGCGCGGTGTTCGGCCTCGGGCCGATTGGCCTGCTGCTGATCATGCTCGCGAAGCTGCAGGGCGCGACGACCATCGTCGCGGTCGACGTGTCGCCGGAGCGGCTCGCCGCGGCCGCGCGCTTCGGCGCGACGCACGCGTTCGACGCGCGCTCGCTCGACGCGCCGGTGCTGCGCGACGCGATTCGCGAGGCGGCGGGCGGGCTCGGCGTCGACGTGAGCTTCGAGGCGGCCGGCCTGCCGGCCACGTTCGAGGCCGCGATGCAGGGGCTGCGCAAGGGCGGCCGCCTCGTGATGGTCGGCCTGATGCCGCATGCGGGTTTCGATGCGTTCCGCGCGGTCAACGACGAGCTGACCTTCACGGCGAGCGTCGGCTACCGGCACGTGTACGAAGACCTGCTGCGGCTGATCGGGTCGGGCGCGCTCGATCTCACGTCGATCGTCACGCGCACGGTCGCGCTCGACGATGCCGTCGCCGACGGCTTCGACGCGCTGCTCGCCGATCGCGCGCAGATCAAGATCCTGGTTGCGCCGCCGCGCCGTCATGCGCGCCGTCCTCACACCGTCGGGAGCATCGAGCATGAGCCGACCCTGGTCGTTTGACGGCAAGACCGTCGTCGTGACGGGCGGCACGTCGGGCATCGGCGCGCGCACCGCGTGGCGTTTCGCGGAAGCGGGCGCGTCGGTCGTCGCGCTCGGGCTCGAGGCCGCCGGCCCGCATGCGCCGGTGCATCCCGGGATCCGCTGCGTGGAACTCGACGTGACCGATGGCGAAGCGTTGACGCGCAGGATCCGCGCGCTGCCGCGCGTCGACGCGCTCGTCAACGGCGTCGGCATCAGCCGGCACGCCGACGAGTACAGGCTGGACCAGTTCGAGCTCGTGCTGAACGTGAACCTGACGTCGGTGATGCGGGCATCCGACGCCGCCTGCCGGCGCTGTCGGCGAGCGGCGGCAGCATCGTCAATGTCGCGTCGATGTACACGTACTTCGGCAGCAAGGACCGCCCGGCCTACAGCGCGAGCAAGGGCGGCATCGCGCAGCTCACGCGCTCGCTCGCGCAGGCGTGGGCCGAGCGCGGCATCCGCGTGAATGCAGTGGCGCCCGGCTGGATCGACACGCCGCTCAGCAGCGGGCTGATGGCCGACACGCACGCGTCGCGGCGGATTCTCGAGCGCACGCCGCTCGCGCGCTGGGGCACGGCCGACGAGGTGGCGGAAGTGATCCTGTTCCTGTGCTCGCCCGGCGCGTCTTTCGTCACCGGCGCGATCGTGCCGGTGGACGGCGGGTATTCGACGGTATAGCGGCCCCACGCACGCGGGCATCGGCGCATGCGCCACGCGCCGGTGCCCGCGTGCGCGATCCAGCTCCGATCCGGTTCCGATTCCGATCGATCGCGTTCCCGTTCCCAGCACGACCGAATCGGCAGCCGAACGATTCACTACCTTCATATCAATCAGTAGTCCCATCAAAAATATTCCGGCAAGACCGGAAACATGTGAGGAGCATTTGGAGATGACGAAAAAGACCCTGCTGGCCCTCGCGGCCTGCACGATCCCCGCCGCGGCCTTCGCGCAGAGCAGCGTGACGATGTTCGGGCTGCTGGATGCCGGCATCAGCTATGTCAGCAACGAAGGCGGTCACGGCAACGCGAAATTCGACGACAACATCTTCTTCCCGAACCTGCTCGGCTTCGAAGGCAAGGAGGATCTCGGCGCCGGCACGCGCGCGATCTTCCGGCTCGTCAATCAATTCTCGCTCGCGAACGGCTCGATGATCGGCGGCGGGTTGTTCGCGCGCACGGCCTATGTCGGGCTGCAGAACGACCGCTACGGCACGCTGACGCTCGGCAACCAGTACGAGTTCATGGTCGATTCGCTGGCCGCGAGCGGCAACGAGATCGCGCAGGATCTCGTCGGGCTGTACGGCTTTCGCAACGGGCCGTTCGACAAGCTCGCGCTGTCGAACAACCCGACCGGCGCATTCGACTGGGACCGCGTCGCGGGCAGCAATCGCGTCGCGAATTCGGTCAAGTACACGAGCGCGTCGATCTCGGGCCTGACCTTCGGCGCGCTGTACGGCTTCGGGAACGTCGCGGGGTCGGTCGGCGCGAACAACACGGTCAGCGTCGGTGCGAGCTACGACAACGGCCCGTTCGGCGCGGGCGCGGCCTATACGAACCAGAAGTACGGCGCGGCGGACGGGCGGCCGGCCACCACCGTGCGCAACTGGAGCGCGGGCGCGCACTACATGCTCGGCACGGTCACGGCGAAGGCACTGTTCACGACCGTGCACAACGCGTGGAATGGTGCGGGCGCGTGGTCTGCAGAGACCGGCGCCGCTTGGCATCCGTCGCCGGTCTGGGTGATCGGGGCGAGCTACACGTACATGAAGGGCAACGATACGCTCGATAACGCGCATGCGCACCAGCTCCTGGCCGCCGTCCAGTACTGGCTGTCGAAACGCACGATGGTGTACGTCGCGGGCGTGCATCAGCGCGCGAGCCGCGGCAGCCACGCGCAGATCAACGGCGTGATGGACGCGAACGGCGCGTCGAGCGGCGCGCTGCAGTCGGTCGCGCGGATCGGGTTCAGTACGCGGTTCTGAGCGGCAGCCGCTTGTGACTGAAACGCCCGCCCGGTTCTGCCCGGGCGGGTTGCGCGAGAGGCGGCTTCGTCAGAAGCGAATGGTCACCGCTTTCGGCTCGGTATAGGCATCGATGAACGACGAACCATATTCGCGGCCGATGCCGGACCCCTTCGCGCCGCCGAACGGAACGGCCGGGTCGACCAGCGTATGCATGTTCACCCACACGGTGCCGGCTTCGATGCGCGGCACGTAGCGCAGCGCCTTCGACAGATCGTTCGTCCACAGGCTCGCGGTCAGCCCGAACGGCGTGTCGTTCATCATCGCGATCAGCTCTTCCTCGTCGTCGAACGGCACGAACGCGCCGACCGGCCCGAAAATCTCCTTGCGGTACGAAGCCGATTCCAGCGAACGCGGCAGCACGATCGTCGGCTTCACGTAGAAGCCGTCGCGCGCGTACGCGCCGCCGCCGGTGACGATCGTGTCGCCTTCCGCGCGCGCAACGTCGAACGCGTCGACGCACTTGCGGAACTGCGGTTCGTTGCAGACAGGGCCGATCATCCCCGCGTCGTCCATCGGATCGGCCGGCTGGAAGCCGTCCAAGCGCGCCTTCATCTTTTCGACCACCTCGTCGAACTTCGAACGATGCACGAAGAAGCGTTCGGCCGACGCGCACACTTGCCCGCTATGCAGGAACCCCGCTTCGACGATGCCATCGAGAATCTTGTCGACCGGTGTATCGGCCAGGAATGCCGCCGCGTTCTTGCCGCCCAGCTCGAGCGTGAAGCGCGTGAAGTTTGCGTTGACGGCTTGCTCGCCGATGATGCGACCGGTCGGCACCGAACCCGTGAACGACACCTTCGCCACGCGCGGATCGCCGATCACCTTCGCGCCGACCTGGCCGGTGCCGTTGATCACGTTCAGCGTGCCGGCGGGCAAGCCGGCTTCGGTCGCCAGCTCGGCGATGCGCAGCATCGTGAGCGGCGTGAACTCCGACGACTTGATGAGCACCGTGTTGCCGGTCGCGAGCGCCGCGCCGAATTTCCACACGGGGATCATCACCGGGAAATTCCACGGAATGATCCCGAACACGACGCCCAGCGGTTCGCGCAGCGTAAACGACGTGTAGCGCTCGCCGTTCATGCTGGGAAACGACGGGGCGAGCGTTTCGCCCGCGATCTTCGTGGCCCAGCCCGCGTAATAGCGCAGCCAGCGCGCAGACCAGCCGACCTCGATCACGCGCGACAGCCCGATCAGCTTGCCCGACTGCGCGGTCTCGATCTGCGCGATCTCTTCGCCATGGGCTTCGATCAGGTCCGCGAAGCGCAGCAGGATCCGCTCGCGATCGGCCGGCGTCAGGTTGGCCCACTCGCCGCGAAACGCGCGATGCGACGACGCGAGCGCGGCTTCGACGTCGTCGTCGGTCGCCTGCGCGACCGAGCCGATCACCGCGCGCGTGGCCGGATCGCGCACGTCGATCCGTTCGCCGCGGCCGGCTACCGCGCGGCCGTCGATGTAATGACCGTGTTCGCGCGCGAGAAACGCCCTGACTTCGTCCAGCATCCGAACCAGTGCCATCTGTATTCCTCCGGAAATCCCATTGAGTGTGAAAGGCCCGATCAGGCCGCGTTGGCGATCAGGTCCGACGCCTTTTCGGCGAGTGCGATGGTCGGCGCGTTCGTGTTGCCGCTCGGGATGCTCGGCATCGTCGAGCTGTCGGCCACGCGCAGCCCCGCGATACCGTGCACGCGCAGTTGCGGATCGACGACGGACGACGCCGCATCCGTGCCCATCCGACAGGTGCCGACAGGGTGATAGACCGTCTTCGCCGCGCCGCGCACCCAGTCCTCGATCGCCGCGTCGTCGTCGGGCGGGCAGTCCGGCGAGAAGATCTCGTCGACATGCTCCGCGAGCGCCGGCTGGCGCAGGATTTTCAGCGCGAGCTTCGCCGCCCGGATCTGGCCGTCGACGTCGCGGCGGTCGGCCAGATAGCGGCCGTCGATGCGCGGCAGCTCCTGCGGGTTCGACGATCGGATCGTCACGCGGCCGCGCGAATACGGTTGCAGATGGCCGGTCTTGATCGTGATGCCGTGCGTGCGCCCCGCCGTCACGCCGATCGGATCGTCGAACGAGTCGATCGTCGGCAGGAAGTGGAACTGGACGTCCGGCTGCCCCTGCCCGCAGGTATCGACGAACGCGAACCCTTCGAGCACCGGCGACGTCAGGATGCCCGAGCGGAACCACTTCCACTGGATGCCGTGCTTCAGCGCGCGCCATCCCTTGTCCTGACCGTAGAGCGACACCGGCGTGCGGATCGTCGCATTGACCGACATGTGCATGTGATCGTGGAAGTTCTCGCCCACCGGCAGCACGTGCCTGACTTGCACGCCGGCATCCTCGAGCACCTTTCGCGGCCCGATGCCGGACAACTGCAGGATCTTCGGCGAGCCGATCGCGCCGGCCGACACGATGATTTCGGCCCGCGCGCGCGCCGTCACGCGACGGTTGCCCTGCCGATACGTGACGCCGGTCGCGCGGCCGCCTTCGATTTCCACGCGCTCGACCAGCGCATCGACTTCGAGGCTGAGTTCCGGACGGTTGCGGATCGCGCTCAGGTAGGTCGCCGCCGTGGAGCCGCGCTCGCCGTTGAAGATCGTCGCCTGATAGAACCCGACGCCCTGCTGCCGCTCGCCGTTGTAGTCGACCAGGTAGTCGAGCCCCATCTGCTGGCCCGCCCGCACGAACGCCTGCGACAGCGGATGGCGATAGCGGATCTCGGTGACCTGCAGATGCCCGTTGTTGCCGTGATAGGGCGCCGTCAGCGATTCGTTGTTCTCGGCCTTCGCGAAGTAGCGCAGCATGTCGTCCGCGCCCCAGCCCTTGCAGCCGAACTCGGTCTCCCAGCGGTCGTAGTCGTTGCGGTGCCCGCGCACGTACAGCATTCCGTTGACCGAGCTGGAGCCTCCGAGCACGCGCCCCTGCGGCACCGCGATCGAGCGGCCCTTCACGTCGTCCGACGGCTCGGCCGCATACGGCCACGTGTAGCGCGGAATCGCCTTCGCCAGCCCGCCCGGCATGTGGATGAACAGATCCTTGTCGTGGCCGCCCGCTTCCAGCAGCAGCACGGTGCCCAGACCGCGCTCGACGAGATGGGTCGCGATCGTGCAGCCCGCCGAGCCGGCCCCAATGACGATGTAATCGAAAGTTCTATCGGACATCCTGGTATGCGCCCGCTGTCGTGCGCGCGACGTTCACCGGCGCGCGCTGCCGCCGCATGCGTCTGTCGCCCGGCCTTCGGCGGCATCTCCTTGAAATCGGTGGTTGTTTTTCATGGCGCGAGCCAGCCCGTGCGATTCGACAGGACAGCTTGCCGACCGCTTTCCGATTCTATGGATGCGCCGCCGGCGCCGTTCGGCGTTGCGTGCACACTTTTGGCTTCAGCGTGCAGATCGATGGCGTCGCGCGGCGGCGGCCGGGGAGAACGTGGAGAAACCACGATTGACGCCGCGTGGCAGCGCTGCCGACAATGGCGGCGTCTCAACGCGCGTCCGGGCCGTTTGCATTAACCTTGACGCGTTCCCCGGCCCTCACCCTCTTCCGGCAATGGCACACGCACTCGTCGTCGACGCCAGCAACAGCAGCACGAATCTGCGCGACCTGATCGCGGACAGCTTCCTGCCGCTGGTCTTTCACGACACCGGCCCGCAGTTCCGGATGTCGGTGCGGGTCGCGACGGTGGGCGGCCTGCGGATGGCGGAGGTCGACACCACCGCGATCCGCGTCGATCGCGACCGCTCGCTCGCGTCGCGCGCGGACAGCGATTGCTACAAGATCCTGTTCCAGATCGCCGGACAAAGCCGCGTAACGCAGCGCAACGCGACGTCGACCGTCAATCCGGGCGAATGGGTGATCTACGATGCGACGCAGCCGTACATGATCGAATCGACGAACGCGTCGCGCTTCGTCGCCGCGCTGACGCCGCCGAGAAGCGGCACGATGTGGCGCTGGTTCGTCGAGCGTGCGGGCGTGCAGGTGCGCCGGACCGTCGGCAATGCGCAATTGGCCCTTCAATCGATCCATTACCTGATGGACGGGCAGGTGCCGAACGATCCGGAAAGCCTGTTCGGTTTCGAGCAGTCGACGCTGATGCTGCTCGATTCGGTGATTCGACGCGAGGCGAGCGATTCGCTGACCGGCACGGATGCGCGCAGCGCTGCGCTGCGCATGAACGCGGAAATCTACCTGTCGCATCACTACAGCGATCCCGACTTGTCGCCGGACAAGCTGGCGAGCGCGCTGAACGTGTCGCGGCGCACGCTGTATAGCGCGCTGGCCGCATCCGAGCGGACACCGCAGAGCCTGATCCAGGAGTATCGGCTGCAAGCGAGCCGGCGCGCGCTGGAAGATCCGGCCGATACCAATCGCACGCTGCTGGAACTCGCGATCGCGTGCGGGTTTTCGGACATCACGCATTTCGGGCGGGCGTTCAAGGCGAGGTTCGGGTGTAGTCCCGGGGTGTATCGGGATGCGTGTCGGAGTGCTTCGAGCGAGTGATGTAATCCGTATGGTGCGATTGCGCTGACGTGTCGGGCGGATCGCAGCGTCCTGCTGCAAGGCTTTTCGCGGCCTCCACGAGCCCAATGTTGCGCGAATCCGGATTGCCCGACGACGAAGGCGCCGCGCCGGTTCGGGTCGCGGCTTTCATCTCGCTCGACGGCGACTACCGCGCCTCTGCTCCCCTCATGTCCCGTATCGCGGCACTGCGACGGTGTAGTTGACCGTCGGGCGCCCCATGAAGCAGCCGGTCGGAATCTGCCGGCTTTCGAGCTTGTCCGCCCAGCCGGCGAAATCGCTCAGCGTGTCGATCGACATCGGCAGATCCCGGAGTACGAAGCATCGACATATCCGCCCTCTGCAGGACACGGGTTCCCGCGACGCCGGGACATCCGCGCACCGGATGCAGGATTCACCTGCACGCGTGCTGTAAGCGTGTGTAATCGATTCGCGGATCGATCCTTCGTACGCTGTCGATACTCTTCCGCGCGCCGCCTTCTCCGCAAGCGCCGCTTCGCAGGATGGGAGAGATGCAGATGCCACGGGCGTCGTCACTCAGCAGAGTGTTTTTCAACGAGAAAGCGTGAAAGGAACTGCCATGCCCAAGATCTTGGATACCTTCAAAATCGTCGATGTGCTGATCGCGTTCGATGTCGACGAGATCCTGAAGAGCAACAACAACTCGCTCAGCCAGCATCCGGACCAGCCAACGTCGCTCGGCAACAATCCCGATACCGTGTACATGATCACCACGCTGGCGAATGCGGCGTACGGCTTCGGCCAGGGCACGACGTCGGGACAGAACGAGGGCGAAGGCGGCAGCAATCTGCGGATCAAGGCCCAGGTCGACGACGTGATCCGCTGGCGTACCGTGTCGCTGACCGGCACGGCCGAATACAAGTGCTTCTTGTATAACTTCGTTCCGAAGACCGCCAATCTGCTCGGCTACGTTTCGTACCTCACCGACAACAGCACGGAGCCCTATCCGGCGCGGGGCTGGCCCGATAACAACACCGTGAACGAGGAAGCACGCGCGGACTACTACGCGAAAGCGACCGTGCTCTGCCCCGGCAACAACGAAACGTATGCGTTCGTCGCCGCCATTTACGACCGGCACGCGCAACTGAAGGGCTACGTCACCTGGGATGCGTACCTCACCATCATCAGCCAGTAATGCCGAACGGGCACCTCGACATGGCCGGGGCATGATCCGCACGCGGTGCCCGGCGGCACCGGGCGGGCCGAATCGGTCCGCCCGGCGCGTTCCGCCGCCGCCGACGCCGACGCGCCCGCGGTCATGTCACAGAAACAGCAGCGCCGGATTCAGCTCCATCTCGTCGCACGGCTGCGCACGCCAACCGCGTTCGACCGGCACCGAATACAACCGTCGCGCGCCGAACCGCGGCCAGAAATGACACAGCCCCGGCGCGATGACCTGCACCACGGACAAGCCGATGTCGGGCCGCGTCTTGTCGACGACGAGCACGTCCATGCCGGCCGCCGCGATGCGCCCGATGCAATGCGCGAGCGCTGCCGGTAGCGACGCGGCCTCGACCGGTTCCCAAGTCGAACGCGTCGTTGCACGCGCGCCGGCCGCCGGATACAAAAATCCGGTTGCCGGGAGCTTGTCGCGGTCCCACGGATGCGGCGCATCCGCGGCGACATCGAGCAACTGGTTGACTTCGGTCAGTGCCCGCTGCACCGCGATCCGACCGTCCGGATGGCAGCCGAAACCGATCGAGAAGCGCCCGTCTTGCGGATTTTCCGCGAGCGCGGCCACGGTCGGCACCTCGAGATCGGTGGTGATGTCGAGCGCCCACAAACGCCACCCGAGCGTCGCGTATTCGCGCACGAGCGCATCGAAATACGAATCATCGAAGCTCGCGAGATCGATGCCGGGGCGTGCAAGCCGGTTGTACCACCAGATCGCGACCGCATCGCGCTCGATCAACTCGAGCATGCCTTGCAGAATCGCCTCGTCGATGCTCGAACCCGCCGCGCAGCCGTTGGGGTTGTGCACGCACGCGGCCGGCGCCTGTGCACTGTCCGGCGTTTCCGCATAGCAGTAACTCAGCGGCACGAGGCGGCGCCGGCCGCTCACGAGCGACCATGCAGGCGTCCAGTCGATCACGTCGCGCGACGTGAAGCGCGGCGGCACCTGCTTGCGGACATCGCGGGTCAATGCGTTGATCGCGTCGCGCGCCGCGAATTGCCGTTCGCTGAACTGCTGAAGCTCATTCACGTGGATGGGCTCGGCGTCGCAAGCCTGATCGGCGAGCAGGCTTTCCATGCTGCCGGTCAGCCTCGCCTCGTCGCCCTGATACACGCTGCTGAATCGTTCGAGCGCTTCGCATAGCGCGCTCACGCGGGCTTGCTCGTCGGTGCGGCCCTTGCCGGAGCAAATCCTGTCGAACCGGTTGCTGCCCGGTACGGCGGCCGGGCACACGAGAAAGCCCGACGCATAGACCTTGCGCAGGCCCGCGTGCCGCTTCGGCATCGGGTGCAGATACGCGATCGCGCCACTGACCGGCGAGATCAGATGGGCATAACGCTCGAACACCTGTTGCGGGTCGGCGGTACGGTAGCCGCCGTCGGCGCGCGTCAACGGCGCATGATCGGCGAGCCGCGGCGCACGCGCCGCCTGCTCGCGCATCCATGCGGGTTTGCCGCAGCACGGGCATTGCGGACGCCTGATCACGCGGTGCCGTTCGACGGTCAACGTATCGATGCGCTGCGCCACGATATGCGTTTGCGAACGTTCCGCTATCGTGCGGTTGACCGCGATCTGCTCGACCGTCGCCGCCACGAACGCCGCGGCGGCAGCGGCGCCGGCACGCGACGCGGCCGGCGGCAGACGCGTTGCCGCGCTGCCGTGATGGCGCGCAAGCAGTGTCTCGACCGGCCGGTTGATGCGAATCCAGTAGCGCACGCATTCGATGCACGGCGCATCGGCCAGCGCGCCGCCGCCGGCCAGCAACGGCCCGATCAGCGTCTGCACGCCACCGGCCGCCACAAGGAGCAATGCCCCGCCGCGCGCCGCCACGCGCTCGGCGCACGCGGCGAGATCGTCGCGATCGTGCGTATCGGCGATCGCGACGGTCAGTTCGGCGTCCGGCACGACATCGATGCCGGCCGTGTCGAGCGCGCGCCGGAGCGCCGCATCGTCGGCACCGAACGCCTCGACCGCGACGCGCAGTTGAACGACGCGCGCGCAAGCCGCGTCACCGTCGAGCCCGGCGCGCTCGAAGAAGCCGCGCGCGGCATCGTCGTCGTGCGGCGGATCGGCGCGCACGTAGCCGCGGCGCACCAGGTGGTCGAGCCGCGCGAGCACGTCCCATTCGCCGAACGTGCCGGCAAGCGTCGTCACGATCTCGGCGGTCGTCATGCGCGCCCGCAGGCACGCGGCGATCCGCACGAAGATCGCACCGGACAGCATCGTGCGCTTGAACTCGTCGACGACGAACAGGGTCTCGGGCCCCGCATCGAGCACGAGCAAATGCGGCTTGAAGCGCAACACGCGCGAAAGGTCATCGAGCATCGTCTGGTTCCGTGCGGCGGGTCGGAAAAACGTCGCGCGGCCCGGGCAACCGCCCCGGGGCCGCGCGTGGGGTACGCGGCTCGGCCGCGCCGGATCAGCAGCAGGTGAACAGGTAACACGGCCCCGCGTCGCAGTACGCCGCGAGCGCAACGGCCTCCTCGTCAAGATTCGTCGGTTGCTCCGGTATGCCGACCGTCATCACGTTGCGCGGCAGGTTCCAGCTCCCGCCGCCTTTCCCGTCGCTCGTCCAGCCATGATCGCCGTGCGTCTTCTCGATCTCGATGTCGAGGATCCACGGACACTGGTAGCCGAAGTATTTCGCGAGTGTATCCAGCGGCTTGTCCAGCAGTTCGCGCTTGAATGCCGGGTCCCGCCATGAAAGCGCGATCGCACGCAGATAGACCTTCTGAAACTCCAGCATCGATTCGAGCGTCGGATTAGCGTTGTCCTTTGCCATGTCGGTTTCCCCGAAGTCATTCCATGATGGTGATGTGGTTCGCGTTGTACGCGGCCAGCGCCTGCGCGAATTGCGCCTCGTCCGCCGGCGCGGGCGGCAAATACAGCGTCAGCTTGTTTTTGTGGCCGGCGGTCCAGTCGCCGTTGACGGTCGGCGTCCACGCCGACGATTTGATCTGCACCTTCAGGTCGAGCTTGAATGGAAAGTGATAGTCGAAATGCTCGCGCAATGCGTTGACCGGATCGTTCTCGAGTTCGTCGAGAAATGCCGGGGAATGCCATGCGAGCGCGATCGCCCGGATGACGGTCGCGCGGTATTCGAGAAACTGATCGTACGTCGGTAATCGAAGATCCTTGCTCATCGGTCTGCTCTCCTGAATGACGAATGGGACTGCTTACGGCAACGACTGCAACGTGGCTTCGGCGAGCCTGGCGATCCGGCCCATGCCCGCCGTCGTTGCAATTTCGACTGCGCGCCGGCACGCGTCCAGCGCGGCCACGCCGCCGCAGCGCGGATCGGCCCGGCGCAGGTACTCGCACTCCTTCAGCAACAGCTGGGCTTCGTAATATCGTTCCCCGGTCGACTCGCACCATGCGAGGCATTGCCGGATCTGCGCGAGCGCGGCGCCGTAGTCGCCGCGCGCGGCATCCAGCTCGGCAAGCAGCGACGCGTAGTAGGTCAGCCCGAGCAGGCCGCCCGACTGCCGCTGCGCATCGAGATGCGCGACAACGCCCGCGCGATCCTCTTGCGTCCACGCATGGATGATCGCGGCGTAGTGCCCGACCGCGCGCAGCCGGTGCGCCTCGGACAGCCGAAGCAGCGCTACCGACAACGATCGCGCCGCGTCGCGATCGCCCGCGAGCTGGTACGTGCGTGCGAGGTACAGCATCGTGACGCCGAGCGTCGGCAAATGGTCGAGGCAGGTCGCGCAATACACGGCTTCGCGCGCCATCGCGAGCGAGGCCTGCGGGTCGTCGTCCATGCACCAGCGCACGCTCGCGAGCGATGCCATCGTCCATGCGCGCGTATCGAGCCCCAGGATGCGCCGGTGGCCCGCGTCGCGCCGCACGTCATAGCCGGCCAGCACCGCGTCGAACGCGGCGCGGGCGCGCGCATAGTGGCCGTCGACCCACAGGCTCATGCCGCGCATCGCGTCCGCCGCGACCTGAACGCCGGCATCGCCGCGCTCGGTCGCGAGCGCGTCGAGCCGCAGGCCGATCCCGCGCACGGTGGGACGATCGCCCGCGACGTGGTAGTAGGTCGACAGCGTCCATAACGCGCTGATCTCGAGTTCCGGATCGTCGAGCGTCTGCATTTGCCGCAGCAACTGCTCCGCATGCTCGCGCACCTGCGGATCCGCCCAGCCGAACCGCGCCATCGTCGCGTGCGTCAACGTGGCGCGGATACGCGCACTGTCGTGCTCGCGCTGCGCGTAGTCGGCCGTGCCGAGCCATTCGAACACGGTCTGCCCGTAGCGGATCGCGTCGTCGTACCGGGAACGTTCGAGTGCGCGGCGCGCCGCGTCGATGCCGTGGGTGATCGCCTCCGCCCAAGCGCCTGCGCGCGCGAAGTGCCCGGCGACGCCGAACGCATGCGCACCGGCGCCGCGATCGGCTTGCGCGACGAGCGTACGGCCGACGCGCGCGTGATTGCCGCGCCGCACGGCCGGCGGCATCGATTCATACGCGGCATCGCGAATCAGCGCATGGCGGAACGAATAGAACACGCGATCGCGCCGATGCTGCGCATACACGATCCGCTCTTCGAGCAGCAGCCGCAGATGCGCGTCGAGCGTGCCCCGATCGTGCGGCGATGCGTCGGCGAGCAGTTGCGCATCCACCTCGAGCCCGATGGTCGCGGCGAGCTGCGCGGTGTCGCGCGCGCCGTCGATCCGGTCGAATGCAAGACCGAGCATGCCGCCGAGACTGAGCGGAAGCGGATAAGGGTCCGTTGCCCCCGGGGCCGCGGGCGAGCCGTCCGCGCCGCTCATCGTCAATTCGCGCGCGACGGCCTCGATAAACAGCGGGATACCTGCCGTGCGATCGGCAAGCCGGTCGAGCCACGCCGGATCGAACGCGCCCTCGCCCAGATGCGCCGACAGCAGGCGCTGCGCGTCGTCGCGCGGCAGGCGGCGCAGCACCACGCGGTCGGTCGCGCCGCGCCAGCGCGCGAGCTTGTCGGGGCGCGACGTGAGCACGATGCCCAGGGCCGCCGCGCGCGGCGAGCGCTGCAGATACGCGAGAAAGTCCTCGGTCGAGCGATCGAGCCATTGAACGTCCTCGATCACGAGCAAGACCGGCGCGCCGTTGCCGAGCGACACGATCAGTTGCTCGAGGACATCGAACAACGCGTGCTGCTCGCGCACGCTCGACCACAGGAGCCCCTTCGCATCGCAGGGCAGCCCCAGCCAGGTCGCGAGCGCGAGCCGGGCGGCCGCATGATCGCAATCGAGCGGCGCGATCATCGCATCGATCGCCGCGAGCGCGATGCCGGGCGGGCTATCGGCATCGATATGCCAATGCGCGCCGATGAACCGCAGGACCGGAAACAGCGCGTGGTTCTCCCGCTCGGGCAGGCACCCGCAATGCGCGAACGCGTGGCCCCGGTCCCGAACGGCTTCGCACAACGCGTGCACGAGCCGCGACTTGCCGAGCCCAGCCTCGCCGACGACGAGCCGCGGCACACCGTGCGGCGCCGGCTCGCCGCGCATCGCGCGACGATGGCGCCCTTGCGTTTCCCGCCACGCGTGCAGCAGCGCGTCGAGCTCGCGCGCGCGGCCGACCATCGGTGCACGCATGCCGGCGTCGAGCGAATCGAACGGCGTATCGGCGTGCCGCTCGCCGAGCAACTCGTGAACCGGCTGCGGCGCGAGGCCCGCCCGCGCCAGCTGCAATGCGGTCGGCCGGAAATCGGCATGCCGTTCGAGCGCGAGCCGCGCATCGTCGCTGATCAGAATCTGTCCGGGCCCGGCGAGCCGCAGCAGCCGCGACGCCGCGGCGGGCGTCGAGCCGCCCGACATGTGCGACGCATGCGCGAGCGCCTGCCCAACGTGGATCGCGGCCGCCACTTCGACCCGCCAGCTATCTCCTGCCCCGGCAACGCGGCCGCCGGCCGCCGTCGGCACCGGCAGCCGCGCGCGCCCGGCCACCCGCACGATGTCGAGCGCCGCACGCACCGCCCGGCGCTCGGGCCGGTCGATATCGCCTTGCAGGCCGAAATGGAACAGCAGCGTGTCGCCGAGCCTTCCGCCTGCGTGCGCGCCGTAACCGACGGCGATATCGGCGCACTTCGTCAGCCACTGTTCCTCGTAGCCGTCGATCGCATTGCCGTGCTCGGTGCCGGCATGGCGTTGCCGCCCCTCTCCGGCGATCGCCACGCAACAGCACAGCGTGGTGATCTGTCGGAATTCGCCGAGCGCGGCCATCGTCTCGCCGTGCGCAAGCGGGCGCGGAGGCATCGGCCGGCCCGCGCGACCGGCATCGAACTGGCCGACGAGCGCAGCGAAGTTGAGCGCGCGAAACTGCGCCGCGAGCGCGTCGGCCGACGCGGCGCGCTGCTGCGGATTCTTGTTCAGTGCGTGGCGCAGTACCGCGCCGAGCGGATGCGACGCGATCGATGGCGGGAGCGCGACGTCCACCGGGCTCAGCTGCTGATAGAGGATGTCGGCCACGCTCGCGCCTTGCATGACGACATCGCCCGTCAGGCATTCGATTACGATCAGGCCCCACGCATAAAGATCGCTGGCGGGTGTCGGCGGCTCGTTGCGCAATTGCTCCGGCGCGCAATAGGGCGGCGAGCCGAGCACCTCGGTCGCCAGCGTCGCGGTGTCGCGCGCGACGTCGTCGGTACCGGGCAGCAACGCACCGATGCCGAAATCAAGGAGCTTCGCGTGCGGCCCGTCATCGGCCATCGTGATCACGATGTTCTGCGGCTTCAGATCCCGATGCACGATGCCGCGCCGATGGGCGGCCGCGAGCGCGTCGAGCACCTCCGTCATCAGCCGCCCCGTGTCGACGGCCGACAGCGGCCCTTGCGCCGCGAGCCGGTCGCGCACGGTCCTGCCCTGCACCAGTTCGAATACGGCGAACAGCCGCCCGTCGGGCGCTTGCCCTTGGTCGAGCAGGGCCACGATGTTCGGATGCCGCAGCGCCTCGCACAGGCTCGTCTCGCGCCGGAAGCGCGCACGCCGGCGCGCGCGCTCCGCCGCGCTGAGCGCGGCATCGTCTCGCATCAGCTTGATCGCGACATCTTGCCCCGTCTCGTCGCAGATCGCGCGAAACACCACGCCGTTGCCGCCTTCGCCGAGCAGCGCGCCGAGCCGGTAATGCCATTTGCCGGCAAGCGCCGCGAAAGGCGCGGCATGCTCGCGCGGCGCAGCAGCGTCCGGCCCGGTCGGCGGACGAGATGCGGTCGGCAATACGGCCGGTTCTCGCGCGTTCACGGGCAATGGACAACCGGGGCCGGCGCCGCACGCTGCACGTCGATACGCGGCCCGACGGCCGGCACCGACTGGCATTCGAGGTGGTCACCGCGCATGACGCGGAATGCAAAATCGCCGAAACGGACGCTGCCGCGCCGGCGCTCGACGAGCTGGCGCGCGCCCAGCCCCGGCAACGCCGCGAACTGGCTCCGTGCGCGGTGAATCTGCACGTTGACATGGGACGTATCGGTGCCGAGCATGCGTGCCAGCCGGTCAAGTTCGATCCATCCTTGCGTGGCGGCGTCGTAGCCGGCCTGCATGTCGGCCGCGCGTGCGCGGGCGAGCGTGACGAGGCTGTAGTGATGGGCGCGCTCGCCGAGGTCGACCACGCCGCCGCGGACGTGCAGCAGCATGCGCACGTGCTCCTCGTTCCGGCTGACGAAGAATTCGAGCAATTGCGTCGGCGCGGCCGGATCGGCGGGTGCGGCGAGCATCACCGTCGAGCCGTGGCGCACGAGTGCGAGGCGCCACGCGAAGTCGCCGGTCGACACTTCATCGCCGTCGTGGAGCGCGCGCGGCGGCAACGTGTCGTCGCACAGCCATTCGCCGGCCGGCGAACGGACGATCGTGACCGGCTGCGCGGCCGGGGCAGGCAGGATCTGGCGCGGTGCGAGCACGATCGGGGCCGCGGCGCCTCGTATCGGCCATAGCGTATCGGCCGGATCGTCGAGCGTATCGACACGCCACGGTGCAATGCCGGCCCTGCCGAACCGGATCACGTCGCCGCGGTGCAGCACCGCGTGCTCGCCGTCGCGCAGCGCGACGCCCGATACCGACGTGCCGTTGCTGCTGTGATCGTAGAGCTCCCAGAGGCCGCCGACCCAGCGGATATGGGCATGGACACGCGACACCGACCCATCCCGGATGACCGTGTCGCAGCGCGCGTCGTCGCGGCCGAACACGTGATACGCGCGGAGCAAGCATGCTTCTCCGGAAGAATCATTCTTGAGTATCGCCATGGCCGCCCCGTGTCGGATTCGCCCGGATCGCTCGCTCGCGTGACGCATCGACGCCACCGGACAAGCGATTGATTCAATGATCGCGAACGGTGTGGGCCGTTCGCCGCCTCTTTACCCCATTTTTCTGGTCAGCTTCCTTTCCAATCGTTGCTCGGCGCGCCGCGCGTTATTTCGGTAAATTGAATTGTCGAGCGGTTTGTTGTTTTAAAATCGGACAACCTGATGAAAATCCTGCCAAATTAAATCACGCATCGCAACCGGAATACCCGGCGTGGGGGCTTTATATTGCAATGCTTCACATTTCGACGAATTTTCAGAGTCGTGGATAAAGGGTCGAAATTCTTCATCGCCTCGGAAATGACCGTCAGACAAGCGCTGCAACGGTATGCGTCATTGAATGACGAGGCGGATTTGACGGCCTTTGCTGTCGCGGACAATTTGTTTGATCGGGCGATAATTAAATTAAGTAATTTCTGGAATTTAAACAATAGTTGCCGGTGTTTTTATAATTGATATTGATTAATTTATTCATAAATCCGGCTGTGCCACTCGGAATGTTTCGGGAAATCATCGGCAAGCGCGTGCGCCGCGATCAATTAATTGAATGACCGCAACACCGGATCCGGCACCGGCCGTCCGGTCGCCGCGAGCGGGCCGACGACGACATCGACGGAACGCGCCGACAGGAATCCGCGCCGCAGGCCGCTCGGCACAGCCGCACGCCCCCATCCAACCCCAATAATCCGTCCTTGACACCCTATCTTTCGATATATATCTTTAGATATGTTTTCCGACATATAGGACACGATCATGCGACACAACCCCTCCCGCGGCCATGCCCGATGCGACGGTCATGGTCCGCATGCCGCCCCTGACTGGTTCGCCGGCCTCTGGCACGCAATCGGCCGCCATCGCCGCGGCCACGACCCCTTTGGCGGCGGCGGTCCGTTCGGCGGCCGTGGCGGACGCGGCGGCTTTGGCGATTTCGGCGACGACGGCATGCCGCGCGGCCGCCAGTTCAGTTCCGACGATCTCCAGTTGCTGCTGCTCGCGCTGGTCGCCGAGCAGCCGAGCCATGGCTACGAGCTGATCAAGGCGCTCGACACGCGCTCGAACGGCTTCTACAGCCCGAGCCCCGGCATGGTGTATCCGGCGCTCACGTATCTCGAGGAAGTCGGCTTCGTCGCGTCGCAGGCCGAAGGCAATCGCAAGCGCTATGCGCTGACTGATGCCGGTCGCGCGCATCTCGATGCGCAGCGCGAACGCGTCGACACGCTGTTCGCGCGCCTCACGCACCTCGCGCGCAAGATGGAATTCATGCGCCGCGCGTTCGCCGGCGAATCGGCGGGCAGCGAAGCACCGGACGACGCACAGCCCGGCTGGCTTCCGGAGTTCGTCGAAGCGCGTCTCGCGCTCAAACGGGCGCTGCTGCACAAGAGCGCCGCCGACGCCGACGAACAACGGCGCATCGCGGCGATCATGCGCCGCGCGACGGCCGAAATCGAAGGCGGCACCGGCGCGTAATCCGCGCCGTCCCGCCAAACCTAAGGAGAACGGATTGATGCAGAACACATCCGAGCGCACCGTGACCCGCGTGCGCCATACCCTCAAGTTCCGCCTGCTGCAGGTCGTGCGCGTGCACGCGGTGACGCCGCATCTGCTGCGCGTCACGCTCGGCGGCCCCGACCTCGCTGATTTCGAATCGTCGTCGTTCGACGACCACGTGAAGGTGTTTTTCCCGCCGCCCGGCGCCGAGCGGCCCGCGGTGCCGACGCTCGGCGCGAACGGCCCCGAGTTTCCCGAAGGCGAACCGAAGCCGATTGCGCGCGACTTCACGCCGCGCCGCTTCGACCGCGCCGCCTGCGAACTCGATCTCGAATTCGTGCTGAACCATCCGGGCCCCGCATCGCAGTGGGCGGCGCAAGCTCGCGTCGGCCAATGGCTCGGCATCGGCGGCCCGCGTGGTTCGTTCGTGGTCCCGATCGATTTCGACTGGCATCTGCTGATCGGCGACGATACGGCGCTGCCGGCGATCGCACGGCGTCTCGAGCAGCTGCCGGCCGGCGCCCGGGCGGCGGTCGTGCTGGAAGTCGCGGATCGGACCGCGCAGATCGCGTTCGATACGCGCGCCGACGTGCATGAAATCTGGCGCTTTCGCGCCGAAGCCGACGCGGCGCACGGCGACGCGCTGCTGAATGCAGTGCGCGACCTGCCGCTGCCGTCCTCCGGCGACGGTTATGTGTGGGCGGCGGGTGAAGCGCAGTCGATGCGCGCCGTGCGCCTGCACCTGACCGGCGAGCGCGGCATCGACAAGTCACGCATCCGCGCGGCGGCGTACTGGAAGCGCGGCGCGGCGGCCGTGCACGAAACGCTGGAAGACTGACGCGAACGGGCGCCCGCGCATCGGCGGGCTTGGCATCGGCGGGGCGGCTGGTATATATGTATGCCTGCGACGCCGCTGTCGGGCGACAGCCGCCGCAGCCCGCCCAGGAGCGCCCGGTCATGACAAGAGAAAGCCACGCTTCGCCTTTCCTTCGCAACCTGAAGATCGCCGGCTATTGCGGCCTGGCGGCCGTCGTGCTCGCGCTGTTCGTCGCGATGTGCGCGATCCTGAAGGAAAGTTCTCTCGAACGCGACGCCGTCCGGCACCCGGGCGAAACGCCCGAACTGCATGAAGCAGGCGACAGCACGTCGGCATCGACCGAATCGACCAAGACGCCCGGTTGACGGAGCCCGGCCCGCACTTCTCCGCTTGATTCTCCCGCTCAGGGCGCGCGCTCGCGCCCCATCATCACCGCGTGCACCACGTCGCCGATCCGTTCGAGCAGCTCGACCACGCGTTGCCCGTACAGGTGCGCGGCCAGCGCGCCGGCCGTGCCGACCAGCACGCCGCCGGCCATGTCGAACGGCCAGTGCACGCCCGCATACACGCGACCCCATGCAATCGCGACGGCCATCGCGGCCATCACGAACCCGGTCAGCCGCGTGGTGCCGGCGAGCATCATGCCGACGGCGAGACTCCACGCGAACGTCATGTGATCGCTCGGAAACGAGCTATCCGGCACATGCGGAATCAGTTGCGTGCCGACGCCGGCCATGAACGGCCGCGGCGAGAACCAGAAATGCCCGAGCACCTGCGCGAGCGCCAGCGCCACGCACGTGCCGACGCCGGCTTCGATCGCCTGGCGCCGCGTCGCACGCTCGCCGAAGATCCAGGTCAGCAGCAGCATCGCAGGCAGCGCATAGACGAGCCAGTCGGCGGCGAAGATCGCGAGGCGGGCAACGCCGGGGTGCGGCGCGGCGCCGGCATTGATGGCGGAAAACAGGGTGAGATTGAGGTTCTGCATGAATCCGGTTGCGTGGGGCGTAATGAGTGACCGGCCGTACCGGTCGGAGGCAAACGATGCTAGGGCGCACCCGCTTAAGCGTTGCTTAATCCGTCGGCCCATCGGTGATCAGGACCGGCCAGTGCGCCGCGCGCGAACGCACTTAGAGCCCGCGCTGCAACACAAGTTCACACAATTGTCACATCGCCGCGCGACCGTCTCCCGTAGAAGCTCACCAACTCTCCCGTAAAACCTCACCTTTTTCGTATCGTGGCTTCATTGATGCGCATGAATATCGGGTCACCGGGCGCCGTCCGCGCTGTTTGTGCCGCTTGTCTCAATATTTAGGCGGCAAATGAATCGAAATCGGCAACAATTAATTCCATATGCGGCATCGCACAACGGCGACGCACAGGCATACGATTACGACCAATCATCCACGAAGCGATCAACAACAAGGAGTCCGCATGAAAATCAGCGATGTCCGATCGAAAGCGTTTGCGATGCCGTTGACGAGCCCTGCTTTCCCGATGGGGCCGTACCGTTTCGTCGATCGTGAGTTTCTGATCATCACGTATCGCACCGATCCGGACCGCCTGCGTGAGATTGTCCCCGAGCCGCTGCAGATCACCGAGCCGCTCGTACATTACGAATTCATTCGCATGGCCGATTCGACCGGCTTCGGCGACTACACCGAAAGCGGTCAGGTGATCCCCGTCGAATACAACGGCCAGGCCGGCGGCTACACGCTCGCGATGTATCTCGACGATCACCCGCCGATCGCCGGCGGCCGCGAGCTGTGGGGCTTCCCGAAGAAGCTCGCGTCGCCCACGCTGCACGTGAACACCGATCACATCCTGGGCACGCTCGACTACGGCAAGGTGCGCGTCGCGACCGGCACGATGGGCTACAAGCACAAGGACCTCGACATCGAAGAGCAGGCGAAACGCCTCGCCGGCCCGAACTTCCTGTTGAAGATCATCCCGCACGTCGACGGCACCGCCCGCGTGTGCGAACTGGTGCGCTACTACATGCAGGACATCAAGATGAAGGGCGCATGGACGGGCCCCGCGTCGCTCGAGCTGGCACCGCACGCACTTGCGCCGGTGGCCGACCTGCCGGTGCTCGAGATCGTCGAAGCGCGCCACATCGTCGCGGATTTGACGCTCGGCCTCGGCGAAGTCGTCTACGATTACCTGGCTCAATAACACGTCCGCAGTCCTTTCTCCCTGTCAATCCTTTCACCACGGGAATTCGAAATGAGCAACCTGAATGGCAAGACCGCAGTCGTCACGGGCGCCGCAAGCGGCATCGGCAAGGAAATCGCACTGGAGCTGGCCAAGGCGGGTGCGGCCGTCGCGATCGCCGACCTGAACCAGGACGGCGCGAACGCGGTGGCCGACGAGATCAACAAGGCAGGCGGCAAGGCGATCGGCGTCGCGATGGACGTGACCAACGAGGAGGCCGTGAACAGCGGCATCGACAAGGTCGCCGAAGCGTTCGGCTCGGTCGACATCCTCGTGTCGAACGCCGGCATCCAGATCGTCAATCCGATCGAGAACTACGCGTTCTCCGACTGGAAGAAGATGCAGGCGATCCATGTCGACGGCGCATTCCTGACGACGAAGGCGGCGCTCAAGCACATGTACAAGGATGATCGCGGCGGCGTCGTGATCTACATGGGCTCGGTGCACTCGCACGAAGCGTCGCCGCTGAAGTCGGCCTACGTGACGGCCAAGCACGGTCTGCTCGGCCTCGCGCGCGTGCTGGCGAAGGAAGGCGCGAAGCACAACGTGCGCTCGCACGTCGTGTGTCCGGGCTTCGTGCGCACGCCGCTGGTCGACAAGCAGATTCCGGAGCAGGCGAAGGAGCTCGGAATCAGCGAAGAGGACGTGATCAAGAAGGTGATGCTCGGCAACACGGTCGACGGCGTGTTCACGACGGTGCAGGACGTCGCGCAGACGGTGCTGTTCCTGTCGGCGTTCCCGAGCGCCGCGCTCACGGGGCAGTCGTTCATCGTCAGCCACGGCTGGTTCATGCAGTAATGTCTTCGCCTCCCTGACGGGGGGCGATGCCCGCACCACCGCCCATTCTCAAGACTCACGATGGCGTGCCGTCGATCGACGTCACGCCTTCCGTGTCCGCCATCCACGGCGGCATTTCTCGGAGCAACTGATGAAACCGCACGCGCGTACAGAAAAGCAGGCCGTCGATGCGGCGGACCTGCAACACGAGGCCGGCGCACCGGCCGCTGCGCGGTCGCTGCCGTACGAAACGATCGCGCTCGTCCTGCAAGGCGGCGGCGCGCTCGGCGCGTATCAGGCCGGCGTGTTCGAAGGGCTGCACGAAGCGAACGTTCCGCTCGACTGGATCGCAGGCATCTCGATCGGCGCGCTGAACACCGCGCTGATCGCCGGCAATGCGCCCGAACATCGCGTCGAGCGGCTGCGCGAATTCTGGGAAACGATCTGCCAGCCGGCGTTCTTTCCCGCGATGCCGGCCGCGTTCGAATTCGCGCTGTTCAACAGCATCGACCAGATCCGCACGTTCTTCACCGCGTCGCAGGCCGCGAGCGCGATGATGCAGGGCCAGCAGGGATTCTTCGTGCCGCGCTTCCCGCCGCCGCTGCCGGGCGTGTCCGATCATCCGGAAAAGATCAGCTGGTACGACACGTCGGCGCTGCGCGCGACGCTGCTGAAGCTGTGCGATTTCGACCGGATCAACTCGGGCGAGACGCGCGTGTCGGTCGGCGCGGTCAACGTCGGCACCGGCAACTTCGTGTACTTCGACAACTCGCGCATTCGCCTCACGCCCGAGCACTTCATGGCATCCGGCGCGCTGCCGCCCGCGTTCCCGCCCGTCGAGATCGACGGCGAGTACTACTGGGACGGCGGCGTCGTGTCGAACACGCCGCTGATGGAAGTGCTGCGCGCGCGCCCGCGCCGCGACACGCTCGCGTTCCAGGTCGATCTGTGGAGCGCGCGCGGGCCGTTGCCGCGCACGATGGCCGACGTCGCGGAACGCACGAAGGACGTGCAGTATTCGAGCCGCACGCGTTTCGTCACCGACACGCTGCAGCGCGAACAGCGCTACCGCAACGTGCTGCGCCACGTGCTCGAGCAGGTGCCGGAGGAGCAGCGCAAGAACGATCCGTGGTGCGTCGAGGCTGAAGCGATGTCGAGCGGGAAGAAGTACAACATCCAGCACCTGATCTATCAGCAGAAGGCGTACGAGCACCACTACAAGGACTATCAGTTCGGTCTGTCGACGATGCGCGACCACTGGTCCGCGGGTCTCGACGACATCCGCAAGACGCTCGCGGTGAAGGACGGCCTCGCGCTGCCCGTCAACGACGCGGGCTTCGTCACGCACGACATTCACCGCCGCCGGTAATGCCCTGTGCGGCGGACCGGCGCGCTGCCTGCGCCGGTCCGTCCTCTATTCCGATTCGACATGCCGATTTTCCTTGCGCTGTTCGCGCTCATCGCCATTGGATGGGGCGCGGTTCACCTGTTTCACGTCATCGCCGCGCAGTTCGGCCAGCCGGTCGCGATCGCGGCCGCCGTGCTCGCCGGCGCCATCCTGATCGCGTTAATCGCGTGGTGGATCAAACGCCGCCGCGACATCGCGCCGAACACGAAAGAGCAAGGCTGGACCCATATCGTGCATCGCGCATGGGGCGAGGTGCGCGTGTCCGCGTCGCAGGGGCTGCTGTGGCTGTCGCAAGACGGCGCGGACGGCCGCTATACGCTATCGCAGCTCGACGGCTGCGAGGCCGCGCCGATCGACGGCCGCTGGCATCTGGTCGTGCGCGTGCGCGACGCGGTGCGCGGCGAATGGAAGCTGCCGATGATGGACAAGCGCGATGCACGGCGCTGGGCGCGCGTGCTGATGCTCGCTAGGGACAACCGGCTGTAACGGGGCGGCGCCGGGTGCTGGTGCTGGTGCCGGCCCTGGCGTGGGCGTTGGCACCAGCTGGCCCGCATGTGGCCGCGCCCGGCGACAGGCAGAAGCGTTCGACCTCGCGCATGCCGCGTCCGGTCGAGTCGCCACCGCGGCATGCGTCCTGAACGGCAGCGCGATTCCCTACCGCGCGCCGAGCGCCCACAACGCGTCGAGCACGTGCTGTGTCGAGCGCTCGACCGGGCCGACCCGATGCGCGATACCCAGTTCACGCCACAACGCCGGACGCAGCGGCCGCATGACGATGCGTGCGTCGGGCGGCGGGGCGCCCGCCTCGTGCGGCAGCAGCGTCGCGCCGTAACCCGCGGCGACCAGGCTCTTGATCGCATCGTTGTAGTTGAGTTCGATGCGTGGCTCGGGCCGATGGCCGCCGAGCGCGAACCATTCCGTCGTGAGCCGCGACAGGCGGGTGGTCGCATCGTTGAGAATCAGCGGACGCGCGGCCAGATAGGCCGGCGTCACACGCGCCGGAAGCCGCCAGTCCGCGGGCAGGAAGGCCAGCACCGGATCGCGCCGCCACGCGCGGATCGACAACCCCGCGACCGCCGGCTGCGGCAGCGCGACCAGCCCGACATCGAGCGTGCCCTGCGCGATGCGCGCCAGCGTGTCTTGCGACGTGAGCACCGCGATCTGCACGTCGATATCCGGATGCCGCTCGCGCAACCGAGCCACCGCCTGCGGCAACAGGTGGGCGATCGCGCCAGTCGACGCGCCGAGGCGCACGCGACCGGTGAGCCCCTGCACTTGCCGCTCCACGTCGTCGAGTGTCGATTCGACCTCGGCCAGCAAGCGGCGCGCCCGCTCCACCAGCACCGCACCGATGGTCGACGGCCGCACGTTGCCGCGCGTGCGCGACAGCAACGGCGCGCCGATGCGGCTTTCGAGTTCGGCGACATGAAGACTGACCGTCGGCGGCGCCAGATGAAGCAGTTGCGCGGCGGCCACGAACGATCCCTGGTCGGCGATCGCGACCAGCGTACGCAATCGGTCCAGACTGATCTCGCGCATGCGTCACCTCTCGTTCAGGAAAACTGAATCCGGCAATCAGGAAATTCAACTTTTCCTATTCTAGGCGTTCGGTGGACGATACGGCTTTCCCGATGCCCGAAACGAGGAACGCGACCATCATGAGCCTCCCCATTGTCTACATCGACGGCGACCAAGGTACGACCGGATTGCAGATCCACGAGCGCCTGCGGGATCGCACCGACCTGCGGCTCGTCACGCTGCCGGATGCCGAGCGCAAGGACCCGGCACGGCGCGCCGAAGCCATCAACGCATCCGATATCGCGATTCTGTGCCTGCCCGACGCCGCGGCGCGCGAAGCGGTCGGCTTCATCCGGAATCCGGCGGTACGCGTGATCGACGCGAGTTCGGCCCATCGCACCGAACCCGATTGGGTCTACGGTTTTCCCGAGATGGTCGACGGACATGCACAGACAATCGCGCACGCGCGGCGCGTCACCAATCCGGGCTGCTATCCGACCGGCGCGGTCGGCCTGCTTCGGCCGCTGCAACAGGCGGGCCTGCTGCCGCGCGATTACCCGGTATGCATCCATGCGGTGTCCGGTTACTCGGGCGGCGGGCGTGCCGCCGTCGACGCGTTCGAATCGAACGGCGCCGCACGCGCGCAACCGCTTCAGGTCTACGGCCTCGCGCTCGCGCACAAGCATGTGCCCGAGATCCAGCTGCACGCGGGGCTCGCGCACCGTCCGCTGTTCGTGCCGGCATACGGCGCGTATCGGCAGGGCATCGTGCTGACCGTGCCGATCGAGCTGCGCCTGCTCCCGGCCGGCGTGACCGGTGAGGCGCTGCATGCGTGTCTCGCGCACCATTACGCCGGCGCGCGCCGCGTCGAGGTCACGCCGCTCGCAGACACGCGCGCGATCACGCATCTCGATCCGCAAGCGCTGAACGGGTCGAACGACCTGCGGCTCAGCGTGTTCGTCAATGCCGAGCACGGTCAGGTGCTGCTGGCCGCCGTGTTCGACAATCTCGGTAAAGGGGCGTCCGGCGCGGCCGTGCAGAATCTCGACTTGATGCTCGGTGTGGCGAGCGCGGTGAAAGCGGCATAAGCCGCGCGCGGGCACCATCGTCGGTCGGCCCGGCGCATCGCGGGCGCCGATGCGTCAGTGCCTACTAGACACAGCGGCGCGCGACGCGTCTGCATGCCGTAAATAGGCGCCTGCCGATGCGCCGCACATGCCCCCGTAAAAGCTCACCTTTGGCCGATTTCAGCCCGCATCGTCGCTCGCCGCGGCGTTCAACCCGGCGAGCGCCTCCACCAGAAAATCGACGCACACGCGCACCTTCGCCGACGCCGCGACGCGTTCCGGATACACGGCCCAGATGTTCGCCGGCTGAATCGCGTCCGGCAGCACGCGACAGAGCTCGCCGCGCTCGATCAGCGGCGCCGCTTCCCAGATCGAACGCAGCACGATCCCGCGTCCGGCCAGCGCCCATTGCACGGCCACCTCGCCGTGGTTCGTCGACAGCGCGCCGCCGACCTTCACCGTGGCCGTTTCCCCGCGCACGTTCAACCGCCAGACGCCGAACGGATGGTCGCGCTCCTTGATTGCGAGACAGTCGTGCGACGCGAGATCCGCGAGCGTGCGCGGCGTGCCGCGCCGAGCGAGATAGTCGGGCGACGCGCACAGCACGCGATGGTTGGTGGCGAGGCGGCGCGCGATCAGGTGGTCGGCGATCTCGTCGCCGATACGCACGTCGAGGTCGTAGCCTTCGCCCGCGACGTCGACGAGCCGGTCGAACAGATCGAGCCGCACGTTGAGCTGCGGATAGCGCGCGGAGAAGTCGAGCAGCGCCGGCGCGACGACATGGCGGCCGAAGCCGAAGCTGCTCGAGATACGCAGCGTGCCGCGCGGCACCGTGCGCGTGGTCGACACATCCTCGACGAGATGATCGACGTCGTCGAGAATCTTCTCGGCACGCGCGAACACGCGCTCGCCGGCTTCCGTGACCGTCACGCGGCGCGTCGAGCGATGCAGCAGGCGCGTGCCCAGCTGCGCCTCGAGCAGCGCGATGCGCTTGCTCACATACGCGGGCGACACCGCGAGCTGCTCGGCGGCCGCGCTGAAGCTCGTCAGGCGGACGACCAGGCTGAATACGCGCAGGTCGTCGAGATTCGGCGATTTGTTCACGATTCGTGTAAAGTCGATTAACCTTTCACGTGATTCTAATCTGATTGGAAATAAATAAAATGGCGTCATGTTCCGCCGCGCACGCTGCCGGCGGCCCGACCAGCCAAGGAGGCTTGCATGAGCGACAGGACGTACAGGATTGCCGTCATCCCCGGTGACGGCATCGGCCGTGAAGTGATGCCCGAGGGCCTCCGCGCGCTCGACGCCGTGACCGCGCGCTTCGGCATCCGCTTTCAGTTCGAGCAGATCGAATGGGCGAGCTGCGATTACTACGCGCAGCACGGCAAGATGATGCCGGACGACTGGAAGACGCAGCTGTCGGGCATGGACGCGATCCTGTTCGGCGCGGTCGGCTGGCCCGCGACGGTGCCGGATCACATTTCGCTGTGGGGTTCGCTGCTGAAGTTCCGCCGCGAGTTCGACCAGTACATCAACCTGCGGCCCGCGCGCCTGTTCGACGGCGTGCCGTCGCCGCTGGCCGGCCGCAAGGCGGGCGACATCGACTTCATGATCGTGCGCGAGAACACCGAGGGCGAATATTCGTCCGTCGGCGGCACGATGTTCGAAGGCACCGAGCGCGAAGTGGTCATTCAGCAGTCGATCTTCACGCGCCACGGCACCGAGCGCGTGCTGAAATTCGCGTTCGAGCTCGCCCAGCGCCGCGCGAAGCGGCTGACCGTCGCGACGAAGAGCAACGGCATCGCAATCAGCATGCCGTGGTGGGACGCGCGCGCAGCCGAAATGGGCGAGCGTTATCCCGAGATCGCCGTGGACAAGCAGCACATCGACATCCTGTGCGCGCGCTTCGTGCTGCAGCCCGACCGCTTCGACGTCGTCGTCGCGTCGAACCTGTTCGGCGACATCCTTTCCGACCTCGGGCCGGCCTGCACGGGGACGATCGGCATCGCGCCGTCGGCGAACCTCAACCCCGATCGAACCTTTCCGTCGCTGTTCGAACCGGTGCACGGCTCCGCGCCGGACATCACCGGCCAGTTCATCGCGAACCCGATTGCCATGATCTGGTCGGCGGCGCTGATGCTCGACTTCCTCGGCAACGGCGCCGGACGCGAGCGCGAAGCGCATGACGCGATCGTCGCGGCGATCGAGGACGTGCTGCGCGCCGGGCCGCGCACGCGCGATCTGGGCGGCCAGGCAGGAACGCAGGAAGTCGGTGAGGCGATCGCGGCGCGCATCGCCGGCTGACGGAATGATGTGAAGGGGGCGCGAGGTGGTCGATGGATGTCGTGTTCGAGGGTGAGCAACACGACTGACTGCCGCGCACCTTCGTCTATTTCGATGTGCGCGTTTGCATTCATGCGTACGCGCATGCGTGTGTGTCGTTGTCGATTTCAAATCGGTGAGTTGCATCGCGCATCGATGCACACCGATTGCATCTCACCGTGCGTTTTGCGAAGGTGCCGCGGATACCGCGTTCGAATCACGTGCGCTTCGCGTGCGATCGGCAACCGATCACGCACGTTGATGCGCGCGGTACTGCGTCCGTCAGCACATTCGCGCCGTTTCCTGCGACGATTGATCGGTGAGACGCAGCGCGTGAAGAGTCACACCGTTCCGCACGGAATGCTCCATCTCCCGTAAACACTCACCTCAACACGCAGCTCCCGTATTTCCTCACCATTGAGCACAGGAGACGCGCTCGATGCACGATCGAGCGCGTTCACGTGTCGTCATCGTGCTGCGTCACAGCCCGAGATCGGACAGGCTCGGATGATCGTCCGGACGACGCCCGAGCGGCCAGTGGTACAGGCGATCCGCTTCGCGAATCGGCAGGTCGTTGATGCTCGCGTGGCGATGCGCCATCAATCCGTTTTCGTCGAACTCCCAGTTCTCGTTCCCGTATGAGCGGAACCAGTTGCCCGCGTCGTCATGCCATTCGTATGCGAATCGCACCGCGATGCGATTTCCCCCGAACGCCCACAGCTCCTTGATCAATCGGTAGTCGAGCTCGCGCGTCCATTTCCGCTGCAGCAGACCGACGATCTCGTCGCGGCCCGTCACGAACTCCGCGCGATTGCGCCACTGGCTCTGCGGCGTATAGGCGAGCGAGACGCGCTGCGGGTCGCGCGTGTTCCACGCATCTTCGGCGGCGCGCACTTTCTGGCGCGCCGTGTCGAGCGTGAACGGCGGAACGGGGGGACGAACTTCCGGGGAAGCGGACATGGAATGCTCCTGTTCAAGGTTCTGGCTGCGCACGAACGCAGCCGGTTGGGACGCACTACTTCGCCGCTCGAGACACCGTATCGAGCAAGAGTTCTGCCGTTGCGCGCGCATCGCGCGCGGCGGTTACATCGCCGCTGACGAGCGCCACGCCGATCGCGCCGTCGATCAGCACCAGCCATTGACGCGCGAGACGGGCCAGCCCGCGACGCTCGACCCCGGCGTCGTCGGCATACGCGTCGAACCGCTCGCGCACGAACGCCAACAGACGCGCCTTGTGCATACGCGCGACGACGCGCACGGGATCGTCGGCGTCGGCAATCTCGCCGGATGCGTTCAGGAACGCGCAGCCGTGAAAATCAGGTTGCGCAAACCAGTCGCGCAGCGCATCGAACATGCCGAGCAAGTGCGCGCGCGGCGACTTGCCGCGCGAGAGCGTTGCATCGACGAACCAGCGCATCCAGCGTTCGTCACGGCGCTCGAGCGCGGCGACGACCAGCGCCTCCTTCGATTCGAAATGCGAATAAAAGCTCTTTCGCGCGGCGCCGGACCGCTTCACGATCGCATCGACACCCGTGGCGT
Source organism: Burkholderia ambifaria AMMD (assembly GCF_000203915.1). Taxonomy (NCBI): domain Bacteria; kingdom Pseudomonadati; phylum Pseudomonadota; class Betaproteobacteria; order Burkholderiales; family Burkholderiaceae; genus Burkholderia; species Burkholderia ambifaria. The sequence goes on along the minus strand of NC_008391.1, from coordinate 1,992,218 downwards.
GGATGCCGCCCGAGTAGATCAGCGCTTCGGCCGCGTCGAGCAGCCGGTCGCGAACGGCCGGTTCGCCGGAGAGGTCATCATGTGTGTTCATGGGTTTACGGTAGAACGATCGTTCTCCCTCGTCAACAACCGTGTGGTATGGCCCTGGCGGTGGGAGGGGTGAACGTGGGCTGGTGCCGATGGCGGGCGGCGGTGGTTCGTCGTGTCGAGTCTGTAGTTCGAACCGCGATGGTCGAACGGTGAAGGAATCGAATAGCGGGCAGCGCACCGATCGACGTCGATCGGCTGCTGAAGGGTGAATTCGCACGTCATTGATCGCCTCACGCATCGAGGCTGCAGCGTGATTGCGCTGTGCGGTGAGGTGCTGCCAATGTGCCGCCGCGGGAACAGAGCAAAGCCGCCGTCAGCGGATGATGCGGAGAGGGCTCGCTACTCAAGCACGGCAAGAGAAAGCGGAAGGGCGGGAAGAAAAACACGCGTCGGGCGACGCGACAAAGAATGGACTGGTGCGCGGGGGCTTGATGGGTGAGGTGCATGCGCGATTGCATGTCACCGATGCATCCGGCGGAATCGCAGCGTGATCGCCGTCGTTCCGCAAACGAGAAGGGGTGTGCCAGCAGGCGTTGCGCAACGCGCAACCGCTGCATTGCGCGCCCCAAACGCGTCATGAAAGCGCGATCGAACCGCCATACAGCACGCGAGCACAGCTCCCGAATAATCTCACCTTACGCGCTCGTCGAAGCCGATCGGCCCGACAAACGCTCGCGCCGGCACGCGCCGGGCAGTCGGCAAACGCGCCGCGCTGCCCCCTCGGCACTCAGACCGTCCAGTCGAGAATCACCTTGCCGCTTTCACCGGACAGCATAGCGGCGAAGCCTTTCTCGTAATCGTCGGCCGCAAAGCGATGCGTGATGATCGGCGACAGATCGAGGCCGCTTTGCAGCATCGCGACCATCTTGTACCAGGTCTCGAACATCTCGCGACCGTAGATGCCCTTGATCTCGAGCCCCTTGAAGATCACCTGGTTCCAGTCGATCGCCGTCTGCGCGGGCGGAATGCCGAGCAGCGCAATCTTGCCGCCGTGATTCATCGCCTCGAGCATGCTGGTGAACGCGCTCGGCACGCCCGACATCTCGAGGCCGACGTCGAAGCCTTCCGTCATGTGCAGGTCGGCCATCACGTCGCGCAGCGACTCGCGCGACACGTTGACCGCGCGCGTCGCACCCATCTTGCGCGCGAGTTCGAGCCGGTAGTCGTTGATGTCGGTGATCACGACGTTGCGTGCGCCGACATGCTTCGCGATCGCGGCGGCCATGACGCCGATCGGGCCCGCGCCGGTGATCAGCACGTCCTCGCCGACGAGATTGAACGACAGCGCCGTGTGCGTCGCGTTGCCGAACGGATCGAAGATCGACGCGAGATCGTCGGAAATCTCGGGCGGGATCTTGAACGCGTTGAACGCGGGAATCGCCAGATACTCGGCGAACGCGCCCTCGCGGTTCACGCCGACGCCGACGGTGTTGCGGCACAGATGCCGGCGCCCCGCGCGACAGTTGCGACAGAAGCCGCACGTGATGTGGCCTTCGCCGGACACACGATCGCCGATCGCGAAGCCGCGCACTTCCTGCCCCATCTCGACGATCTCGCCGACGTATTCGTGACCGACGTGCATCGGCACGGGAATCGTTTTCTGCGCCCAGTCGTCCCACTTCCAGATATGGATGTCGGTGCCGCAGATCGCCGTGCGGTGAATCTTGATCAGCACGTCGTTGTGTCCGACTTCGGGGCGCTTCACGCGCGTGAGCGTGAGGCCCGGGCCGCGTTCGAGCTTTGCCAGTGCTTTCATGGTCACGCCTCCGTCAGATGATGCCGAGCGACTTGCCGACGCGCACGAACGCGGCGACCGTCTGATCGATCTGTTCGGGGGTATGCGCGGCGCTCATCTGCGTGCGGATGCGCGCGCGGCCACGCGGCACGACCGGGAACGAGAAGCCGATCACGTAGACGCCTTCGGCGAGCAACTTGTCGGCCATGTTCGTCGCGAGCTGCGCGTCGCCGAGCATCACCGGGATGATCGGATGGGCGCCCGGCACGAGCGTGAAGCCCGCGGCGGTCATCTGCTCGCGGAACCGCACGCCGTTCTCGCGCACACGTTCGCGCAACTTCGCGCCTTCGTCGCTGCCGAGCAGCTCCAGCACCTTCAGCGATGCCGCGGCGATGCTCGGCGTCAGCGTGTTCGAGAACAGGTACGGGCGCGAACGCTGGCGCAGCAGCTCGATCACCTCGCGACGCGCGGCGACATAGCCGCCCGATGCGCCGCCCAGCGCCTTGCCGAGCGTGCCGGTGATGATGTCGACGCGCCCGTCGACGCCGCAGTGCTCGGGCGTGCCGCGGCCATGCGCGCCGATGAAGCCGACCGCGTGCGAATCGTCGACCATCACGAGTGCGCCATAACGATCGGCGAGGTCGCAGATGCCTTTCAGGTCGGCGATGATGCCGTCCATCGAGAACACGCCGTCGGTCGCGATCAGCTTGTGGCGCGCGCCCGCGGCGTCGGCTTCCTTCAGCTTCGCCTCGAGGTCCGACAGGTCGTTGTTCTTGTAACGGAAACGCTTCGCCTTGCAGAGGCGGACGCCGTCGATGATGCTCGCGTGGTTCAGCTCGTCGCTGATCACCGCGTCGTTCTCGTCGAGCAGCGTCTCGAACAGGCCGCCGTTCGCATCGAAGCAACTCGAATAGAGGATGCTGTCCTCGGTGCCGAGAAACGACGCCAGCGCGCTTTCGAGCTGCTTGTGCACGGTTTGCGTGCCGCAGATGAAGCGCACCGATGCCATGCCGAAGCCGTCCTGCTCGAGACCGGCCTGCGCCGCGGCGACCAGGCGCGGATCGTTCGCCAGGCCCAGATAGTTGTTCGCGCAGAAATTCAGCACGCCGGCACCGCCGGCCAGCCGCACGGCCGCCGCCTGGGGACTCGCGATCTCGCGCTCGGTCTTGTAAAAACCGTCCGCGCGGATCTGGTCGAGCGTCCCGCGCACCTGGGCGAGAAAGGCATCACGCATCGCAAAGCTCCTGACAGGGATTCGCATTCCGCAGCGCCCCGCTCGTGGCGGCGGCGCAACGGCCTGCTACTGTTATAGTCGGTCGTTCGGTTGACCGCATTTATCCAATATTCCGAACTAGAATTCGAAATACCGAACAACTCTAAGCGAACGGAAACCAAATGGCAAGTTCCTCCGCGTCGCGGCGCACGCCTGCCGCCGCCGCACCGCAACCGTCGGGCGTGACGCCGCCGCGGGTCGGCGAGCAAATCCAGCGCCTGCGCAACGAGCGCAAGCTGACGCTCGACGACCTGTCGCGCGCGGCCGGCGTATCGAAGTCGATGCTCTCCGAGATCGAGCGCGACAAGGCCAATCCGACGATCGCGGTTGCGTGGCGGCTCACCAATGCGCTCGGCATCACGCTCGACGAACTGTTCTCGCAACCGAAGGCGGCGGAGACGATCCGCGTGGACGGCCCGCACGACATTCCGACGCTCGCCGGTCACGACGGCCGCTATCAGTTGCGCGTGTGGGGCCCGATCGACCTGGCCGGCAAATTCGAGTGGTACGAACTGACGCTGCCGGGCGGCGGCGCGCTCGTATCGAACGCGCACGAACCCGGCACGCGCGAGCACCTCACCGTGCTGCACGGCGCGATGGAAATCGATGCCGCGGCCGCGAGCCGGCGCCTGAAGGCGGGCGACACCGCCCGCTACGCGGCCGACACGCCGCATGCGATCCGCAACCCCGGCAAGGCCGAAGCGCGCGCATTACTGATCGTGATCCATCGCTGAAAATGCGGATAGCTGGCCGAACGGCCAGTTGCGGAAAATACTGTATGTTTGTACAGTATAGGGACATTCCGCCATGCATGGCCGGGTCGGCGCACCGAGGCGCCGCTCCGGTCGACAGGAGCCTGCGATGACAGAAGAACAAGATTTGGCCGCGCTCAGCTTCAAGGCTGCCGCGCACGACCTCGAGCTGATCGTCCGCCATATAGCCGAGCGCTACATCCGTCAGCGCGTCCCGCTGTCGTGGCGTCTGCTGCACGCCATCGAAGCCGAGGCGCTCGCCGATCTCGGCTTTGCCAGCCGGCACGACGCCGGCATGCGTCAACTGTTCGAACGGCCGTCGGACATGACCTTTCCCGAAACAGACGATCCGATCGACTTCGGCCGGTCGAACGCGCTGCCCGCCGTCTTCTCGTTCGCGGTTCTCGCGTATGAAGCCGCGGCGCGGTCGCAGGAAGCCGCGCACCGCGAGCGCGTTCAACGTCCGTCCAAGGCATGGGGCAACTGATGCCCCGCCCGGATCGTCCGACACGGCGGCCGGCTCCCGCATCCTGCTGCCCGCGATGTTGCGCAAAGGGCTACCATATACGCAACTAACGGAATAAATAATATGTCCCTTCCCACGCCCTCCGACACCCCTGCACGCCCGGAAGAAAAGGATCTGTTCGACCGCGGCGCATCCGACTGGATCGTGTCGCCCGAAACCGCATTCGACGCGTGGCTTGCCATGCAGGACTACCGCCGTTCGTCAGCCGACGTCTATCGCGCCCAATGGGGTGCGTTTCTCACGTGGCTGCGGGCCCACCAGAAAAACCTGGCGACAGTCGATACCGCATCGATCGCGAACTTCGTCGGCGAGCTGCCTATCCGGAAAACGCAGCGCATGCGCTATCTTCGGCTGATCGAGCGCGTGCTCGACCACATCCGGCGCACCGAGCTCGCGTCCACCAATCCGGCCCGCTTCATTGCTCAGGATGGCGAAGCGAACTGGCGCCAGGCACGCGACAACGAGCCGACCGGTTTCCTCACACCGGCCGAACGCGCGAAGCTGCTGGCTTACCTGTTTTCGCCGATCGGCGTATCGGGCTCCGCGTACTGGAAAGAGCGGCGCGACCGCGCGCTCGTCGCTGCGTTTCTCGGCGCCGGCGTGAAGACCGGCGAAGCACGGGCGCTTACTATTAGTTGCATCAACACGAGCGGAACGTCGCTCCAGATCCCGTCGACGCATCCGGATTTCGCACGCGAAACCCATCTGGCGTCGTTCGCGATCGCGTTGCTCGAGGCGTGGCTCGTGGAGCGCAAGCGTCAGGAGATTCCCGGCGAACTCGTGTTTCCGGCGTCGCACACCGGACGGCCGATGCACAAGGCGACGATGCTGCGCGCGATCGATGCGATCGTCGAATCGGCGGGGCTCACGTCGTCGCGCAGCGCGCGCGCGAGCCCGCAAACGCTGCGCAACACGTATGCGGCCGAACTGTTCGAACACGACGTGCCGCCCGAGCGGGTCGGCAAATGGCTCGGCTTCATGCGGCCGATCTCGTCGAACCGCCTGCATCGCGCATGGAAAAACTGGCGCGACGGTCTCGCCAACGGTGACGCGCTCGTCCCCGACGAAACTCACTGATGCCAAGCACGGCTGCTCACGCGACATGATCCGTGAGCAGCCTTGCGTGGCCTAGCCTCACCGTTTCACAGCTCCCGAAAAACCTCACCTCACGCATCCCGCATTACCTCACCTGTGCGATTGCTGTGCCGGCTGGCGCGTCAGTCGCGTGCAAAACGCGCGATCGCTTCAAATCGGGAAGGCCACGGCCCCGACGCATGTTCGCATTCGGGGCACGAAACTTCGAACCCGTCATCGCCTTGCGCCAGTTCCGGTTCACCGTCGCAACGCGGGCACTGGCTCGGCACCGGAACTTCGTGGTCCAGCGACGTACCGATCGCAGCATACGCGTCCGCATCCAGTTGACCCGCATTGGCCAGGCGCCGGATCAGCGCGGCGATTTCCGGATTCATCCCTTGGCTCGCGCGCAGCCTATTCGCGTCGCGCGTCGCGCGTTCCAGTTCATCGCCCTGGCTGCGCAACTGTTCCTCGAGCCGGTCCGCACGCGCCTTGGCCGAACTCAATTGCTGAAGGAAATCGAATTCCTTGCGCTGCACGTCGCGCAAACCGCTCTGGTAGGTCGCCGCCATGCTGCGCAACGAGTCCAGCTCGACCAGCATCGGTTTGACGCGACGCTCGGCTTCGGCCACCGCATCCTTGATCTGCTGCGCATAGTGTTCGGTGCGCTGCTGCAATTCCGCTTGCAGCGTATCGATGCGGTCGCGCAGCGCGGCGTTCTGCGTCTGCTCGGCGTCGACGCGGGCGGCCATCGCGGCCAGTTCCTTTTCGAGGCGGGCGATCGTGGTGAGCAGCGTCGCTTCATTTGCCGAACCGTGCGTCGATTGCGAGGCCAGCTGCACTTCGAGCTCGGTCACGCGCGCCTGCAGCTGGTCGTTGCGGGTTTCACTGCGCGTCAGCGCGCCTTCGAGTGTTTCCTGGCGAACAGCTGCGTCGCGCAGCCGCTGTTCCGCATCGCTCACGCCGGCGCGAATCTGTTCGCGGTCGACGTCGAGACTTTCCCTCGCCGCCTTTAATGCTTCTTCATATAGTGCGCCGAGCAAGGCGCCGGCCTTTTCCTCGACCGCTTTCGGAATCGCCGCGCCGTCGAGCCGGACTTTCGACGCGGTACGGATCCGTTCCCAGAAATGGTCGATGTCCTTCGGAATGTCGCTGGCACTGCCAGTCTGGGTCAGATCACGGACGTTGGCGGCCGACGGCCGGATGCCGAGATCGAAGAACAGGCGCTTGCACGCATGCAGCGACAACTCCTGGCGGCGTGCGCCGCTCGCGCGCAGCGATTCCAGTTCTTCCCGAATGGCTTCACGCATTTCATCCAGCGTCATGACAGCCTCACAGACATTGAGATGTTGCGATCATAACGAAATACGTATTTTTTGATACTTATTTTGATCGGCCGTGGCGAATTTACGTCGCTGTGCACAGAAACCGGGGCTGTGAGCCGATTCGGTCGAAGCAGCCGTGAAACAAAGCGAAGAAAACGAGCCAAGTGCTTGTACTGAAAGCGTTTTGGAGCAGATCCCGAAAAAGTGCATTTGTTTCACATGCCGAGCGTCATCGTAGCCTGTCGGTGTTCAGGGTTTGGGGTCTCTGTGGAAAACTCGACGACAGATGTCTTGAGAGTATTAGAAGTAAACACCCTTGAACCCTTAGTTAAAAACGTTAACGCCACGGCACAGCCTTATGTACCAAGGCTTTCCGGCCGACAAGGTGAAGTTTTACGGGAGCCAAGGTGATGTTCTGCGGGAGCTGAAGTGATGGGGTTCGGGGAGCTGCGTGAGCCGATGCAGGAAAGGTCGTGAGCGGATTCGGGATCACAGTGAAACACGAGATTTCCCAAAGGTGAGGTTTTTCGGGGCCACACAGCCGCGGAACCCGCGCTGTTCCTGAGCGCACAGTTTTCTGCCTGTGCAGACACAGGTGAGAATTTGCAGGACCTTCTTCGCGCCCTCATTCTGCCCATCTTTTGGGCAGTTTTCGTGAAAGGTGAGGTTTCACGGGACGCCACAGGGTTTTGCTGTGAGGGTTTCCGGGAAACGAGCGTCATTTTGCACCGCAAAGGTGCCATGTGGGGACTGTGAAGCTCCAAAGGTGAGGTTTTTCGGGAGCGAAACCCGGGTTTTCCTGGCCGGATCCCTTGAGGTGAGCTTTTTCGGGGCATCAATCACAGGGCGGCCATGCGCCATATGGGTGAGTATTTTCGGGAGCTGCGTTTGCCTAAAAATTAGTCAAAGGTGAGGCTTTTCAGGGGGCGTCGCAGGGAAAATTCGCTGAAAAGCCCGCCCGGACTGACCGAAATCTGATTTTCGCTGTGCCACCTTTTGGCACAGGTGAGAATTTTCAGGAGCCGACAGGCAGCTGTCGCATTCGGCCGGATGCCGGAAAGGTGAGGTTTTTCGGGGGATGATCGCCGGGCCCACCCGAACGCCTGCCGCACATAAGTATCGGATGCCATTGACATTTTTGATACCGCGGCGGTTACGGTGAGGTTTTTCGGGAGCGGCTTTCGCATCCGTTGGAGCGCCGCTTTTTTCAATAAGGTGAGGCTTTTCGGGAGGTCCTGGCGGCTGATCCCACGTGTGTCGGGGATTCCTCGGCATCCCGGTCACAGAATTCCGAGCCGGTGAGGTGAGAATTTTCGGGACCGAACGGTTTCTGTGCGCTGTACAATGCGCGCCCGGGCCTGCGAAACGGCTGGGATCGACGCGGCAGAGCGCCTTTTTGGCGCGGATTTCCGGATCACGGAGGAAATCGCGGTCTCCCGCTCTGCCACGGCTGTACATGCATACAGGCCGGTGCGGGCCCATTCGAGCGCGGCCGTGAGACCCAATAGCGACCCTGTGACGAGGACCCGGAAGCGCAGTCGTAAAATTACGACAAATCGAAAGGTGAGCCGATACGGGAGCAAGTTTCGCACGTGTCGAGCACAGGCAAAAATCTGTGAATCCACGCATCCCGCGACACGTCTGGACGAGTCCGAAACGCTGTAAATCCGGACCGGTGAGGGTTTTCGGGAGAGGGTTGGGGTGAGTGCCGGTTTGTACGCGCACATCACCGGCTATGGTGAGCATGTCGTTCTGGACGCACATCACCACAGGCGCTATCCTTCCGTGAAACTTCTCCCTCCGACCCGACGCATGGCCACGAAGCGCGCCAAGAAAACCGATGTGGATGTGGTGAGTGCCAGTTCAGCCGAATTGCGTAAGGCCGTCGAGGCGATCGCAATTCAGCCGAAAAGCGGCAAGATCACCCTCCTGACCCGCAAGCTGTTCAACGTCCTGCTCGCCGTCGCGCAGCAGGCCGACGACTCGGGCGACACCTACCGCGCGCTGCTGTCGGATATCGTCGCCAACTCCGCCTTCGATTCGAACGACACCGCACTGGTGAAGGAACACCTGCGCCGCATGGTGTCGGTCCAGGTCGAATGGAGCACGGGGACGTCGAGCCAGAAGCCGGGCCGCAAGTGGGGGATCTCGACGCTGATCGCCGATGCCGAAATTCTCGAGGATCCGGCCACCCGTCGCGTGTGGGTCGAATTCTCGTTCGCACCGAAGATCAAGAAGAAGCTGCTCGACCCGGTCCAGTACGCGCGTCTGAGCCTGCAGTTCCAGAGCCAGTTGCGCAGCAGCGCCGGTCTCGCGCTCTACGAGATCTGCGTGCGCTACCTGACGAACCCGAGCCACCTGACGATGCGCGAGCCGTGGGAATGGTGGCGGCCGATCCTGTCGGGCACCCCCGATACGGAGGCCGGCGACGAGGCGAAGCGCGAGTACAAGTACTTCAAGCGCGACTATCTGCGTCCGGCGATCGCCGAGGTCAATGCAGTCACCAACATCTTCGTCGAGCTGATCGAGCATCGCGAAGGGCGGCGGGTCGCGGAGATCCAGTTCCGCGTGACCGAGCGCAAGCAGCCGATGCTCGCGCTCGACGAGCATCCGAACGTGTTCGACAGCACGCTGGTCGACCGGATGGTGAAGCTCGGGATTCCGCTCAAGGAAGCGCAGACGCTCTACGCGGACAGCGAGGAAAACCGGATTCGCGCCGCGCTGCAGATGACCGAACAGCGGATGCGCAGCACGACGCTGCCGCCGGTGCGCAGTGCGCCCGCGTTGTTCAAGGATGCGCTGAAGAAGGGTTATGCGCCGCCGGTCGAGTCCGTCGACACGCTGCCGTCCGGCATGCCCGCCGCGAAGGCCGTCGCGGCGCAGCCGGATGATCTGAAGGCGCGCCTGTTGAGCGAATTCTCGGCGTTCCGCCGCAAGGAAGCGAAGGTGCTGTACGAGGAGCAGGGCGACGCGGAGCGCGAAGTGGCGCGCGAGTCGTTCGAGTCGGAAGTGTTGCCGACGATGGGCTCGCACCTGCGTGACGACTGGCGCAAGCGCGGTCTCGATTCGAAGCTCGCAGAGACGGCATTTTTCGACTGGCTGGCCCAGAAGACCTGGGGCGAGCCGACCGACGGCGACCTGCTGTCGTTCACGCTGAATCAATCGCGGGCCGCCTGAGGCCCGTTCAGGCCCCTCTGACGGGCCGCCGCCGGCCGCCCGCCCAACCGGCGGGCCCGGCGCATCGCCAGGCCCTGCCGGCCGTTTCCCTCACTCCGACAACAGCATCCGCTCGAGCTGCTCGAGGATCGCGTCGCGCTTGTCCTTCGGGAGGCCGCGCAGGCGCAGTTCGATGCGGTCTTCGCCATACGACTTCAGGTCGCCGACCGACTTGCCGCCGAGCTTGATCTCGAGACGCTGCGCATAGCGCTGGCGGCCCGCTGGCTTCGGCGTCTCCTGCGCCGCGACGCGGCCCTTGACGATGTCCGATACCTGGCGCGTGCTGAGATCGTCGGACACGATCTTGTTGATCAGCCGCAGCGTTGCCTCGGTACCGCGCGCATTGTGATATCGGCCGACCTGATACGCCATGTTCGAACCGAAGCGATCGGGGCGCGCGACCATCTCCTGCATCACGGTTTCCGGCAGCTTGCCGATCGACAGCGCAACCGCGACCGTCGACTCGTCGAGGCCGAGATGTTCGGACAGTTCCTTCTGACTCTGGAAGTGCTTGTCGTCGAGGAAGCGGCGCCACACGACGGCGTTGTCGAACACCGTCTGCGAATCGCGTTGCACGTTCAGGTCGTAGCCGAGCTTGTAGCTCTGGATCCCGATCGGCACGTCGATCACGATCGCCTTCACCGACTCCTTGTTCGCTTCCTTCAGCGCGCGCACGCGACGGCCGCCGTCGCTGACGAAATACGTACCCGGATTGTCGTAGTCAGGAATCACGTGGATCGCCTGCTGCTGCCCCTGCTTCGCGAGGTTGACCGCGAGCTCGGCAATCGACGATTTCAGATAGAAGTGCCGCGGGTTGAACGGGCTGTGCTTGATTGCCTTCAGCGGTAGCTCGATCACCTGGCCGGGCGCATAGCGACTCTCGAGGCGCCACGCGCGATATTGCGGCGATTCGTCGACCGACGGATCGAGCAGGACTTCCATAGCCGGCGGCGGCGTGATGTCCTTCTTGGCGGACTTCGTCGGGGCCGGCGTGGCCGTGTCGGACTTGACGATGCCGTCGATGGCATTGAGCCGATCAAGCGCCGTGCGCTTCTCGCTCGTCGTGATATCCGGGCGCGCTTGGAATCCTTTTGCAAATTGGGAGGGCTTCATGTGACTCCTTTATGCGCATAAAGTCAGGGCAGCATGGCGACGATTTCGTCGGCACATGCGCGGATTTCCGCGGCGGCCAGCTTGGCGCCGCGGTCGTTCATCTGCAGCACGGTCTGACCGAGCGCCATCGCTTGCTTGTACGCTTCCCGGGTCGGGATTTGCGTCTTCAACAACGGGAAGCCGAGTTCCTCGAGCGCGCGCTTGAGTTCGCGCGTCAGCATGCGCTTCTCTTCGGTCTTGTTCAGCAGGAAGACGGCACGGAGGTCTTCGTTCATCACTTGCGCCTGCTGGATCAGCTTGACCAGCCCGACGCTCGACCAGTAGTCGGCCGGCGACGACGAAGTCGGAATCACGGCGATCGATGCGGCCAGGAGCACGACGCCGGAGACCTTCTCGGTGATCGACGGCGGGCAATCGACGACGATGATGTCGTAGTCGTTGATGAACTTCTTGATCTCGCGATGGATTTGGCCGCCGGCTTCAGCGAGGTTGACGACGGGGAACGGGATGCCGGCGTCGCTGTCACCCGATGCGCTCGACCAGTGAATCAGTGTGTTTTGACCGTCGGCGTCGATGACGAGGACACGCTTCCCTTTCTCATGGAATGCCGCGCCGAGATGCATGGCAATCGTGCTTTTGCCGACGCCACCTTTTTGTTGAGTGACTGCAATGATTTCCGCGGCCAATTTTCACTCCTGTTTTTGGTCGTTGGAATTCTACAGGACGATATTTATATTTCAATGAAATTGTCGTTCACAAACTACGCATTGGCCATTCGGGCTATCGGTTTATGCGCATAAACGAGGGGGGATGCCAGATGGCGGCCGTGGTTAGAAGTGAGATTGCCGGGCCGCGATGATGAGTGGTGGAGCAAGCTTCACGCAGGTCGACGTCTCGGGAGCGCGTTCGAGATGCTGATCGTTGAGATGTATCAGGGCCTGCCCTTCCGCTTGTTGTGGGAAGACGTTGCCGAGACGGCGGCGGAATTTGTGCGCATAAACTTCCGCGCAGCGGAGAGCATCTACGCCTCGGGGCCTTGCTTTGAGCACGAGCCCGACCGATGAACTACGCGTTGCTTAGGGCGACGGGATACGCGTCATGTGCAGCGACACTGCATTGATTGCCCCCGGCCTTTATGCGCATAAACCATCGAGAGGATCTGCGACCATTCGCGGTCGCCCCGTCGGCTCGCAAGCGTAAATCTCGCCCCACGACGATGCTCCGAACAACATCCCGTATCGCCTCGCTGATCAGTCGACGCATCGGTATGCATGAGCCCGGCTGCGGATATCGGTGGACCGCCCCGCTCTGGGAAGCCACAGCTTTATGCGACCGATAAACCATATGGCGGTCCCCCGGCTCGTAGCCCGCACGCCATAGAGATGCGTCGTGCAATTCGCCCCGCGCTATTCGCGAGCGAAGACGGCTCACGTATCGCCCCCAGCCCGACGCACTTTATGCGCATAAACGCATCACGGGCATCACGGGCATCACGGGCATCACGGGCATCACGGGCATCACGGACGACGGGGGCGACGGGGGCGACGGGGGCGACGGGGGCGACGGGGGCGACGGGGCACCAAATGTCATCCGAGAATTTGATTCCCCTTCCTCACGCGCGCCGGCACCGCACCAAAACGCCCCTAACCAGACTGGCTACAATACGTGCCTCTCCCATCCTGGCCTGAATGATGATCACGATCTATCACAACCCCCGCTGCTCGAAGTCCCGCGAGACGCTCGCGCTGGTCGAGGCGCTGAACACCACTGGCACGCCGGTGAATGTCGTCGAGTATCTGAAGACGCCGCCGACGGTCGAGGAACTGGACACGCTGCATCGTCAGCTTGGTCGCCCGGTGCGCGACATGCTTCGCGATGGCGAGGAGCCGTACAAGACGCTGGATTTGGCCCGCGAGAGTCTGGCCGATGCGGAGGCCTACGAAGCGATTGCCGCCCATCCGATTCTGCTGCAGCGTCCGATCGTCGTGTATCGAGGCAAGGCAGCCATCGGCCGGCCGCCCGAGTCGGTGCGGACGCTGTTCGAGTAATTGTTGGTCGGCGTATTTTTCTTATTGCGTCAGTCCGGCGCGGGCGTGCCGGATTGATCGACTGAATTCTCGTGCCGCGGCTCGCAGCGGCAATCACAGAGCGAGCCGGATCGACCCACCGGATTCACACACCGCCGGCGACTTCGCGCGCATCCCCGCCACCGGCGCCGCACTCGATGACCGCGAGCGACCGCCAGCGACCCGAGCGACCCGAGCGACCCGAGCGACCCGAGCGACCCGAGCGACCCGAGCGACCCGAGCGACCCGAGCGACCCGAGCGACCCGAGCGACCCGAGCGACCCGAGCGACCCGAGCGACCCGAGCGACCCGAGCGACCCGAGCGACCCGAGCGACCCGAGCGACCCGAGCGACCCGAGCGACCCGAGCGACCCGAGCGACCCGAGCGACCTCCCGCGTCACCGCGTCAACGTCGACAAGAACATCCCCCGGCAGCCGCCGCAACGCATGACCGCGAACGACACAGCCCCAGCCAACTCACCCCCGCTCGTCCCCCGCCGACGAAGCATCCCGATCATCCCCCACCCCCCGCCCCCCCACCGCCTGCGCCGCCGTCCGCAGCACCGCAATCTGCCCACGATACGCCCGGCATCCGCTGCAAGCCGGCAGATGCACGCGCACCTGCAGACGCTCATGCAGCGTCAACGACCGGTCGAGCGCATCCGACAGCAGTCGCGTCACGTCCCTACATTTCCCCGGCAGCATCTTCGGTCGTCAGTCCTTTTTCGCTGAGGCAGGTGCGCAGGCGCGTGCGCGCCCGATACAGCAGCACGCTGCAATGGTTCGTCGTCAACGTCAGTTCGGTGCAGATGTCGTTGATCTCGACATCGAGGAATTCGCGCATCATGAACACGCGCCCGATGTGTTCCGGCAGGTGATCGAGACACACCTGGAACAGCGTCCAGAACTGCTGTTGCTGCAATAGCGTCTCGGGGCGCGGCCACGGCCGCGGCTTCGTATGCGCGGCCCAATGCCCGTTTTCCTTGAACAGCTCGCGATCGAGCGCGGATTCGCCGTCGAGCTCCGCATCGAGCGCGGACAGGCTCACCGTCCGCTGCCGCGCGCGCAGGATGTCGATTAGCTTGTTGCGCAGGATCCCGAACACCCAGGTCTTGTGCGCGGACCGTCCCGCGAACTCGCCCGCGTGCGACCACGCAGCGGTCAGCGCTTCCTGCACGGCATCCTCGGCCGCATCGGCATCGCGTAGCTGGAGTCGCGCAAAGCGCAGCAGGTCGCGCCGCAGTTGCGTGAGATAGGGAGGATCGTCGTACGCGGACGGCATGGCGGGTCGGGAGCCTTACGAAGCGGAAGCAATCGCGTGCGCCACCGGGCGGCGCGCTGCGAGCAGCTTACTGGGCGCGACGCCGCGCTGCAACGCATGTTCCGTCACGATTTCATGAAGCCGGCCGACGCGCTGCGCTATGCTTGCCGGAACCTTGCGTCGCGTGGCGCGAAATCGCGATGCGGGCGGTTTGTAACATCAGACCATAACGATCGAGTTATCCACAATTTCTGTGGAAAACCTTGTGGAAAGTCGGGCGGTCGGCCCCGTGGGACGGTTCGCGGGCTGGCTTGCCTATAAACAGACCTTTGTAGCCTGTTTCGAATCAATCGATCCGATTCCTCACCCACCGGAAGGAGAAAGCCATGTCCTATCGTGTTGCCGTCGTCGTCGGCAGTCTGCGTCGCGGTTCCTGGAATCGCGCGCTCGCGCACGCCGTGATTTCGCTCGCGCCCGCCGATTTCTCGTTCGAATTCGTCGAGATCGGCGAACTGCCGCTGTACAGCCAGGACTACGATGCGGATTTGCCGGACGTCGCGAAGCGCTTCAAGGCGTCGATCGAAGCGGCCGACGCGCTGCTGTTCGTCACGCCTGAGTACAACCGCTCGATTCCGGGCGTGCTGAAGAACGCGATCGACTGGGGCTCGCGCCCGTGGGGGCACAACTCGTGGTCCGGCAAGCCGGGCGCGGTGCTCGGCACGTCGCCGGGTGCGACCGGCACCGCGCTCGCGCAGCAGCACCTGCGCAACGTGCTCGCGTATCTCGACGTGAAGACGCTCGCGCAGCCGGAAATGTTCATCAAGCACGACCCGGCGCGCATCGACGACCAAGGCCAGATCGTCAGCGAGGACACCCGCAAGTTCCTGCAGGGCTTCGTCGACCGCTACGTCGACTGGGTGCGCATGCTGAAGTCCGCCTGATCGCCGCACCGTTCGAGCTGCCGGCACCGGCCCGCGTGACGCGGGTCAGGTGTCGGTGTGCCGCGCATCGCGCGCTTCGCGGATGCCGAGCAGGATCTCGTCGAGCAGCGCGATGTCGAACGGCTTCGACAGCACGCGCACGTTGACGGTGCGCGTGCGGTCGAGTTCCTCCGCGTAACCCGTGACCAGGATCACGGGCAGCTTCCCCGGCCGCTTGTCGATCGCTTCGGCGAGATCGATGCCGTTCAGGCGGCCCGGCATGTGGATATCCGAGATGACGAGGTCGAACGCGTCGTTCGCGGCCGCGCCTTCGATCAGGCGCAACGCGTCGTCGGCGGTGGGCGCATAGGTGACGCGGTGTCCGAGCAGCGTGAGCAGGGCTTCCGTACCGGCCGCGACTTCGCTGTTGTCTTCGACCAGCAGCACGTGCAGGCCCGCGAGCGCGCTGGTGTCGTGCGCGACGGCCGGTGGCCGCGCGACGATGTCCTCGACGCCTGCACGCGGCAGGTAGAGGCGCACCGACGTGCCGGCGCCGACCGCGCTGTCGATCGTCGCCAGGCCGCCCGAGCGTTCGCAGAACGCGAACACCTGCGGCAGCCCGAGCCCCGTTCCCATCCCCTGCGCCTTCGTCGTGAACAGCGGCTCGAACGCGCGCGCGAGCACCTCGGGCGCCATGCCCGAGCCCGTATCGTCGAGCGAGATCTGCACGAAGTCGCCGGTCAGCGGAAAGCCGTCCTCGCGGCGCAGCGTCACGTTGCGCGCGCCGACCGTGAAGCGGCCGCCGATCGTCATCGCGTCGCGCGCGTTGACGGCGAGATTGATCACCGCGAGTTCGAGCTCGGCGACGTCGACGCGGATCGGCCATACACCGGGCTCGATCGCGACGACCAGTGACGACTTCGAACCGAGCGACGTCTTCAGCAGTTCGCGGCACGTGCCGACCCATTGGCCGATGTCGATCGTCTCGTTGTGCAGCGGCTGCTTGCGCGCGACGCCGAGCAGCTGGCGCGTGAGCGACTGGCCGTTCTTCAGCGCGCGTTCGATCGCGCCGAGTTCCTTGTCGAGATGCTGGACGCCGCGCCGCCGCGCGATCTGCACGTTGCTCGAGATGATCATCAGCAGGTTGTTGAAATCGTGCGCGACGCTGCCGACCAGGTTGCCGAGCGCCTGCATCTTGCGCGACTGCCGGTACGCCGATTCGATCGAGCGCCGCATCGACGCTTCCGCCTGCCAGCGATCCCACGCCTCCTCTTCCGCCTTCAGCCGCTTCAGCGACAGCCAGATCACCGACCACAGCGCGATCGACGGCGCGAACATCGAGATGACCAGCACGCTCAAGTGTTCGTACCATTCGCGCCGGATCGCCGACGTGCGGTACGCGCAGGTCACGTACACGGGATAGCTGCCGACCTGGCGGTACGCGACGATCTCGCTGGCGCCGTCGTGACGCACGCGCACGATGCCCGCGCGCGGATCGTTGCGTTCGTTGCCGAACGTGGTCGTGAGATCGGTGTGCGCGAGCGACGGCGGCGGCGGATACGACGCGATCACCGCGCCGTCGGAGCGCGCGAGCGCCATCGTCATCGGCGTGGCCGCGCCGCCGAGGAGCTCGCGGTAGAACGAATTGAAGTACGACGATTTCAGCGCGATCGACACCATCCCGGCGAACGAACCGTCGCTATGACGGCGCGCGACGCCCGTGTTGAACACGGGGATGTTCTCGAGCTTGAGCGGCCCCATCATCAGCCGCGAGATATGTTCGATGACCTTGCCGTCGCGAATGCCGGCGAAGTCGTCGCGGTTCGCGATCGACGCGTAGGGCGCCGGATAGTAGAGGCTGTTCGCGAGCAACATGCCGCTCGCGCCGAAGATCGACACCGCGGCCACCTGCGGATAGCCGCCGCCGATCGTGTTCAGCGCTTCGTGGATGTCGGATTCCTGGCGGCGCACGCTGGCGTCGTCCATGTCCTGCACGAGGTCGACGATGCGCGCATCGAGCGTCTCGGTCAGGTCGAACACCTTGAGCGCATGCTCCTCGGCGACGCGCACGGTGCGCATCGTCACGTCGCTCGCCGCGGCTTCGCGTGCCTTCAGGTCGTTGTACGCCATGACCGACACGTAGATGCACGGCAGCACGATCGCCGCGACCAGCAGCACGATCAGCGTCACGCGCCGGACCGCGAAATCGTGCTCGGGCGCGCCGGCCGAATAACTGCCGCCATCCTGCCAGTCGTCGGCAGGCGTGGAGGCGGGCGGGCGGGAGTCGGCGGGACGTTCGGACGTCATTGAAGAGAGCGGGTCAAGCTGCGGTGTTCAATCATAAACGAGTTGCGCCGACCCGCCGTACCCGGCGCAGCGGGGCAACCTGGTGATTCCGACGGGGTAAATCGAAAGTTTGAAAACGCTATGAATCCGGCAGCGCAAACGTACACAAAGAAAAATTTTGCGTGCTTATCTCGAAAATGATCGCGGCTGTTTTCGGAATGCCGGGGGATCGGATCGATTTTGTTCGAAATGGTGAATATGGCGAGTTGCACCGCCTCCGGTTTACTCAGAGAATCGCGCCTTGCTTTCCCTATGACAGATATATGCGCCCGCCGGCGTTTGCGGCGCGGTGTGTCGCGTGCATCGTGCCGCGGCGCCCGCGCGCGTCCGCACGGTGGCTGCCAGCGCTTGATTGCATGGCGCCTCAAGAAGCGCGCCGCGCGGTCGTTAACGCGAGAGAGACCATTCCGAATACCGCTTCGCTGCCATGCCTTTGCCGATCGTGATCGCCGACGACTCTTTGCTCGCTCGCAAACTTCTGACAAAGGCACTGCCCGGAGACTGGGACGTCGATGTCGCGTATGCGGCGAATGGTCGCGAGGCGCTGGCGCTCTATCGTGACGGCAAAGCTTCCGTGATGTTTCTGGACCTGACGATGCCCGACTTGAACGGCTATCAGGTGCTGGAGACACTGCGCCACGAAGATCTGAACACGTTCGTGATCGTGGTATCCGCCGATATTCAGCCGCAGGCGCAAGCACGCGTGCGCGAGTTGGGCGCGATCGCATTCGTTGCCAAGCCCGTGACGTCGGAGGCATTGCTGCCCATTCTCAAGGAGTATGGGTTGTATGCCTGAATCGGTGTTCACGGCGGAGCAACGCGACGCGTTGCAGGAGATCGCCAACCTCGCGATGGGGCGCGCCGCCGCACGGCTCGCGCTGCTGCTCGGACATTTCATCGAATTGTCGGTACCGCGCGTGCGCGTCGTGAAGGCCGCCGATGCGGGCGACGCGCTGCGCGAGATGACGGGCATCCGCGAGAACGTGACGGCCGTGCGCCAGGGCTTCCGTTCCGACATCAAGGGCGAGGCGATCGTGCTGTGCCGCAGCGCGGGTGTCGCGCGGCTCATGTCGCTGATGGAGCGCACGTTCGGCGACGGCGTGTATGCCGGCATGGCGACGCAGGACGAGGTCGTGTTCGATGTCGCGAACGTGCTGATGAGCGCGTGCGTGTCGTCGATCCTGGACGAGCTCGGTCGCAAGCCCGTGTTCTTCCCGCCCGGGCTGCTCGGCGCGAACGTGTCGTTCGACGACGTGTTCCAGCCGAACGTGCTCGCATGGAGCGTCGCGCTGCTGCTCGAAGTGAATTTCGGACTCGAGGATCACGCGTTCCGCGCACATTTCGTGATGCTGATGGCCGAGGATTCGATCCGGCTGATGGGCGACTCGCTCGACGCGTTGCTGTCCGCGCTATGACCGCTACTACTATTACTACTACCCGCCCCGCCACCACCGCCACCGCGGCGTCGCTGAGCGACCTCGTGATCGAACGGGTGGGCTTCGGCCTGTTCGTGCTCGACCGCTCGATGACCGTGCTGATGTGGAATCGCTTCATGCAGGACCACAGCGGCATCCCGGCTGCCGACGTGATCGGCCGCAACCTGTTCGACTGCTTTCCCGAGCTGCCGCGCGCGTGGCTCGAACGCAAGCTCGAGAGCGTGTTCCAGCTCGGCAGCTTCGCGTTCAGCTCGTGGGAGCAGCGGCCCTACCTGTTTCGCTTCGAGCACGACCGGCCGATCACCGGCGGCGTCGACTACATGCAGCAGGACTGCACGTTCATGCCGCTCACGCGTGGCCGCGAAGTCGAGGCCGTGTGCGTGACGATCTCGGACGTCACGCACGTGAGCGTGATGCAGCGCGAGCGCGAGGAAGCAGTCGCGAAGCTGCGCGAGCATGCGAATCGGGACGGCCTCACCGGCATCGCGAACCGGCGCTTCTTCGAGGCGCGGCTCGGCGACGAGTTCGCGCGCTGGCAGCGCTACGGCGGCGACCTGTCGATGCTGCTGTTCGACCTCGATCACTTCAAGACGATCAACGACCGGTTCGGGCATGCGGCCGGCGATGCGGTATTGCGCGAGACGGCGCGCCGCGTCGCGTCGATCGTGCGCTCCCAGGACACGTTCGGCCGCTTCGGCGGCGAGGAATTCGCGCTGCTGCTGCCGTGCACGAATCTCGACGAGGCGATGCGGGTGGCGGACAAGGTGCGCGACGCTATCGGCAGCACGCCGGTCGACGCGGAAGGCGTCAGCGTGCCGGTGACGGCGAGCGTCGGCGGTGCGTGCGCGACGGTGGGCGCGACGGCGCCCGACGTGCTCGTCAACGAGGCCGACACCGCGCTTTATCGTGCGAAGCGGCTCGGGCGCGACCGGTCGATCGCGTACACGTGAGCGCCGCGTGACCGTGGCGTCGCCTTGCCGGCGCCGCGCGTCGTTCAGCTTTTCGCGATATCCACCAGCACGGCCGCCAGCACGGCCGGCTGCGACACGAACGGTGAATGGCTGGTGTCGAGCTGGTGCACGTGCGTCGGGTTGCCGGGCACGAACGCGTCGGCTTCGTCGATGAAGCGCTGCTGCAGCGCGGGCAGGATCACGCGATCCTCCAGGCACTTGATGTAGTGACGGTCGATCGCCCCCCAGCGCGCGGCGGTCGTCGGGATCGCGGTCGCGAACGGCGCGGCCGGCACGTCGCAGGTCATCAGGTTCGCCATCGCCTCGAAGTCGGCCTGCGCCGCGTCGTCATACAGCGCGCGCTTCGCCAGCGCGCGATACGCGGCATCGCCGCTGCGCGGATCGATCCGCAGCGCGCCGGCGACGCGAGGGCTCGCGAGCATCAGCGGCGCCAGCATTTCGCCCTTGTTCTCGGGCGCGCGCACGTAGTCGAGGCCCGGCACGCCCGATGCGGGCATGAACGCGGCGAGATAGACGATCTTCGCGATCTTCTCCGGCGCGCGTTCCGCCGCGGCCGTGATCGCGAGGCCACCCATGCTGTGGCCGACCAGCACGACCTTGCCATGGCCGAGCGCGTACGCGTCGTCGACGGCCTCCATCACCTGCGTCGCGTAATCGTCGAGCGTGGTATTCGCGACCGGCGACGGCTCGGCGCCGAAAGCGTCCTTGTCGAGCGGCCGTTCGAGATACGATGCGGGAAAGCGGGCGTTGATGCCGTGTGCGGGCAGGTCGCGCGCGATCGACAGGTAGCCGCGCTCGGCCAGCGCGGCCGCGACGTGCGCATAGCACCACGCACCGTGCCACGCGCCGTGCACCAGCACGAAAACGGGATGGTCGGAGGGCGCGGCGGCGGTTACGTTCGTCTCCATGGTGTCCGTCTTTTTCGAGAAAGATGTTCATCTTAGACGAAGGTGCGTGGCCGAAACGGCGCGCGTTCAAGCCGGCACGCGCGGGCCGACTGTGCGCATACCCGCACCGGTTGCCGTGACGAAGCCCTTTTGTCTCCTACAGGCCACATTTCGTCCTGATCTGATTTGATTTTGCGCCGAAGCGCGCTAATTTGACACTTTGCTTCCGATGGCGCCCCATGAACGTCGACTACCTTTTCTACCGGCGGCCTGACAAGCCCGGCCCCTATTCCCTCGACGACCTGGGCGAGATCGCGCCGCCGATCGGCCCGAGCGACGCGGTGCGCGCGGGCATCACCCGCGTGTTCGACCAGCTCGACTGGCACGAGTCGCCCGACGTCCCGGGCGCGTGGTTCGGCACCGGCGGCGCGTCGTTCCAGTTCACGGCGGAGCCCGACGGCTGCGTGACGAGCTTCATGGGCTCGCGGCTCGAACGCCGCTCAGTGCTGCAGCTGACCCGCGAAATGGGGCTCATCGCGCTCGATCTGCAGCGCGACATCGTCTACGGTTGACGCGCGGCGCGACGCCGTTCCCCGCCGGGGCCGGCCGCACCAGCTCCCGCCGGCCTTTGCGCGGGCCGCCAGGCGCGGCACGGGTCCGCCATCGAACTTCAAAGATTGCTATACTTTCGCCCAATTCCGGCTTCCGGCCGGTAATTTGTGCCTGTCTGCGTCGATCGTTCGCATATCTCGCACGCATTTGACGCCCTGACCAACCCAGCCGGGCATGGCTTCTTCAATCGCCCCGCGTGGGCGTCTCCGTGGAGCTCGTCTTGGCCGTTTCCAATCTCGTCGTGGACGAACAAGAAACCGACGCCGCTGCCGTCACATCGGGCAGTTCTTTCTATTTGGCGATGCGCATCCTGCCGGCGGTGCAGCGCGACGCGATGTTCCAGGTCTACGCGTTCTGCCGCGCGGTCGACGACATCGCCGACAGCGACCTGCCGCGCGCCGAGCGCAACGCGGGCCTCGATCGCTGGCGCGCGGACATCGACGCGTGCTTCGCCGGCCAGCCGCCGCGCCATCTGGTCGCGCTCGAGCGCGAGATCCGCGCGTTCGACCTGAAGCGCGAGGATTTCCACGCGATGATCGACGGAATGGCGATGGACGCCGCCGAGGACATCTGCGCGCCGGACGAACCGACGCTCGACCTGTTCTGCGATCGCGTGGCGAGCGCGGCCGGCCGTCTGTCGGTGAGGATTTTCGGGATCCCGGAAGCGCAAGGCATCGCGCTGTCGCATCACCTCGGCCGCGCGTTGCAGCTGACGAACATCCTGCGCGACATCGACGACGACGCGGCGATCAACCGTTGCTACCTGCCGCGCGAGCTGCTCGCGCGCGAAGGCATCGCGATCACCGATCCGGCGACGATCGTGCGCGACCCGGCGCTGCCGCGCGTGTGCGCGACGCTGGTCGAGCGCGCGCTCGAGCATTTCCGCGCGGCGGACGCCGTGATGGATACCTGCACGCGTGCGCAGGTGAAGGCGCCGCGCATCATGTCGGGCGCGTATCGCTGCATTCTGGAGGCCGCGGTCGCGCGCGGCTTCGCCGCGCCGCGCGCGCCGCTGCGCAAGCCGAAGGCGCGCATGCTGATGATCGCCGCGCGCTACGCGCTGTTCTGAGCCGATGCCCAGAACCGTCCACGTGATCGGTGCAGGACTCGCGGGCCTGTCGGCCGCCGTCGAGCTGCAACGTCGCGGGCGGCGCATCGTGCTGCACGACGCGCATGCGCACGCGGGCGGCCGCTGCCGCTCGTGGTTCGACGGGACACTGAACACGACGCTCGACAGCGGGCTGCATCAGGTGTTCGCGGGGCAGCCCGCGACGCAGCGCTACCTGCGTGCGATCGGCGCGGCCGATCAGCTCACGGGGCCCGCGCTGCCTGAATGTCCGGTGGCCGACGTCGCGTCGCAGCAGCGCTGGACGCTGCGCTTCGGCAACGGGCGCTGGCCGTCGTGGCTGTTCGACGCCGCGTCGCGCGCGCCGGGTACCACGCCGCTCGACTACCTCGCGCTGGCCTCGCTCGCGTTCGCGCGCACCGGCCGCTCGCTCGCACAGACGATGCGATGCGACGGCGTGCTGTGGGATCGTTGGCTGCGCCCCTATTTCCTCGGGGTGCTGAACGTCGAGCCGCGCCACGCGAGTGCCGAACTCGCGCGCGCGGTGCTGTGCGGCACGTTTGCCGCGGGCGGCCCGGGCTGCCGCCCGCTCGTCGCGCGCCACGGGCTCGGTAGCGCCTTCGTCGAACCGGCGCTGCGGATGCTGCAGCACGGCGGCGCGCAGATCCGGCTGAACTCGCGGCTCGACGCGTTCGAATTCGGCGCGCACGGCAATGCGGTCGATGCGGTCACGGTCGGCGGCGAGCGCGTGGATCTCGCGCCGGGCGACGCGATCGTGCTCGCCGTGCCGCCCGAGGTCGCGCAGCCGCTCGTTCCGGATCTCACCGCGCCCGACACGTTCAGCGCGGTCGTGACCGCGTACTTCGCGGTCGACACACCGGCCGGCGGCCCGCCGCAGACGGCCGTCGTCAACGGTGTGGTCGACGCGGTGCGCGCGGGCGGCGGCATGCTCGCGGCGACGATCCGCGACGCGGGCCGCTGGCTCGACATGCCGCGCGACGCGCTCGCGCGGCGCATCTGGGAAGACGTCGCGCGCGTGAGCGGCGCGAACCCGGAAACGATTCCCGCGTGGCAGCTCGTCGTCGAGCCCCGCGCAGGCTTTGCGGCGGTGCCGTCGCAGGAAATGAAGCGTCCGGCCGCGCGTACGCGCTGGACCAATCTCGTGCTGGCGGGCGACTGGATTGCCACCGGCTTGCCCGCCACGATCGAGGGCGCGATCTGTTCCGGCCAGCTGGCCGCGGACGTGCTCCAGACACAGTAAGTAACAGAGGGACCGATGAACGATCTCACCGAAATGGCTACCCTGTCCGCCGGCACCGTGCCGGCCGGGCTCGACGCCGCCGTCGCCAGCGCGACCGATGCGCTGCTGGCCGCACAGAACGCGGACGGCCACTGGGTCTACGAACTCGAGGCCGACTCGACGATTCCCGCCGAATACGTGCTGCTCGTCCACTATCTCGGCGAGACGCCTAACCTCGAGCTCGAACAGAAGATCGGCCGCTATCTGCGCCGCGTCCAGCAGGCCGACGGCGGCTGGCCGCTGTTCACCGATGGCGCGCCGAACATCAGCGCGAGCGTGAAGGCGTATTTCGCGCTGAAGGTGATCGGCGACGACGAGAACGCCGAGCACATGCAGCGCGCGCGCCGTGCGATCCAAGCGATGGGCGGCGCGGAGATGTCGAACGTGTTCACGCGGATCCAGCTCGCGCTGTACGGTGCGATTCCGTGGCGCGCGGTGCCGATGATGCCGGTCGAGATCATGCTGCTGCCGCAGTGGTTCCCGTTCCACCTGTCGAAGGTGTCGTACTGGGCGCGTACCGTGATCGTGCCGCTGCTGGTGCTGAACGCGAAGCGTCCGATCGCGAAGAACCCGCGCGGCGTGCGCATCGACGAGCTGTTCGTCGACCCGCCCGTCAACGCCGGGCTGCTGCCGCGTCAGGGCCACCAGAGCCCCGGCTGGTTCGCGTTCTTCCGCGTGGTCGACCATGCGCTGCGCGCGGCCGACGGCCTGTTCCCGAACTACACGCGCGAACGCGCGATCCGTCAGGCCGTGTCGTTCGTCGACGAGCGCCTGAACGGCGAGGACGGCCTCGGCGCGATTTATCCGGCGATGGCCAACGCGGTGATGATGTACGACGTGCTCGGCTATGCGGAAGATCATCCGAACCGCGCGATCGCGCGCAAGTCGATCGAGAAGCTGCTCGTCGTGCAGGAGGACGAAGCGTATTGCCAGCCGTGCCTGTCGCCGGTGTGGGACACGTCGCTCGCCGCGCATGCGCTGCTCGAGACCGGCGACGCGCGCGCCGAGGAGGCCGTGATCCGCGGCCTCGAATGGCTGCGCCCGCTGCAGATCCTCGACGTGCGCGGCGACTGGATCTCGCGCCGCCCGCACGTGCGACCCGGCGGCTGGGCGTTCCAGTATGCGAACCCGCACTACCCGGACGTCGACGATACCGCGGTGGTCGCGGTGGCCATGGATCGCGTGCAGAAACTCAAGCACAACGACGCGTTTCGCGATTCGATCGCGCGGGCGCGCGAGTGGGTCGTCGGGATGCAGAGCAGCGACGGCGGCTGGGGCGCGTTCGAACCGGAAAACACGCAGTACTACCTGAACAACATTCCGTTCTCGGATCACGGCGCGCTGCTCGATCCGCCGACGGCCGACGTGTCGGGCCGCTGCCTGTCGATGCTGGCGCAGCTCGGCGAGACGCCGCTGAACAGCGAGCCGGCGCGCCGCGCGCTCGACTACATGCTGAAGGAGCAGGAGCCGGACGGCAGCTGGTACGGCCGCTGGGGGATGAACTACGTGTACGGCACGTGGACGGCCCTGTGCGCGTTGAACGCCGCGGGCCTGACGCCGGACGATCCGCGCGTGAAGCGCGGCGCGCAGTGGCTGCTGTCGATCCAGAACAAGGACGGCGGCTGGGGCGAGGATGGCGACAGCTACAAACTGAACTATCGCGGCTTCGAGCAGGCGCCGAGCACCGCGTCGCAAACGGCCTGGGCGCTGCTCGGCCTGATGGCGGCCGGCGAGGTGAACAACCCGGCCGTCGCGCGCGGCGTCGAGTACCTGATCGCCGAGCAGAAGGAACACGGGCTGTGGGACGAGACGCGCTTCACGGCGACGGGCTTCCCGCGCGTGTTCTACCTGCGCTACCACGGCTATCGCAAGTTCTTCCCGCTGTGGGCGCTCGCGCGCTATCGCAACCTGAAGCGCAACAACGCCACGCGCGTGACGTTCGGGCTGTAACGCGTGGCGCCGACGCAGCACAACGGCACGTTGCCCGTCATCGCCGTCACGGGGATGGCGTTCGAGGCACGCATCGCGCGCGGTCACGGCGTCGAGGCCGTGTTCGCCGCGCGCGCCGACCGGCTCGAGCGCGCGCTGGCCGAGGCGACCGCGCGCGGTTGCGCGGGCATCGTGAGCTTCGGCACGGCGGGCGGGCTCGCGCCCGACCTCGCGCCCGGCGCGCTCGTGATCGCGGACGCGATCGACGGGCCGTTCGGCCGCGTGCAGACCGATCCGGCCTGGAGCGCGCGGCTCGTCGCCGCGCTGCACGACACGCCGGTGTGGGCGCGCGTCACGCGCGGCACGATGGCGGCGGTCAGCGCGCCGGTGGTCAGCGAGCAGGAAAAGACTTCGCTGCATCGCGCGAAGGGCGCGCTCGCCGTCGACATGGAGTCGCATATCGCCGCGGCCTTCGCGGCGTCGCGCGGCGTGCCGTTCGCGGTGTGCCGCGCGATCGTCGACCCGGCGTGGCGCACGCTGCCGCGCGCGGCGACGGCCGGCCTGCGCGACGACGGCAGCACCGCGATCCTGCCGATCCTGCGCGAACTGCTGAAGCAGCCGTCGCAGCTCGGCCCGCTGCTGCAGGTCGCGGGCGACGCGCGCGCGGCGCGCACGACGCTGATCCAGGCGCGGCACGCATTCGAGCGTGCGGGCGCGATGCGGATCGTCTGAGCGGCGTTCGCCGCTTCTCCTCTTCCCCTTCTTTTTTCGTCCGCGTAGGCATAAAAAAAGAGCGCTGCATGATGCAGCGCTCTTCGGCTTTCCGGCGGATTCCGTGTCGCGTTACTGCGCAGCCGGGGTGCTCGCGGGCAGGGTCGGCATCGCCGGCGCGATCGGCGCGCCGTTGGCGGCCGGCGCCGTCGTCGCACCAGCGGATGCAGCCGCCGGCGCCGCGGCAGGCG
The DNA here is from genome assembly GCF_000203915.1 of Burkholderia ambifaria AMMD. Classification (NCBI taxonomy): domain Bacteria; kingdom Pseudomonadati; phylum Pseudomonadota; class Betaproteobacteria; order Burkholderiales; family Burkholderiaceae; genus Burkholderia; species Burkholderia ambifaria. The sequence goes on along the minus strand of NC_008391.1, from coordinate 1,965,358 downwards.
CGCTCGCAGGCATCGCACCGTCGGCACCCGGATCGTCGTACTGCGGCAACCCCAGCGCGGCCGGCGCGTTGTTCGGCGCCGCGCCCGATGCGCCGCCCGCTTCACCCGGATCCTCGTAGTTCGGCAAGCCCGGCATGGCCGGAGCGGCCGCCGGCACCGCGCCCGCCTCGCCCGGCTCGGCGTAGTTCGGCGGCGTGGCCGACGCCGACTGGCCGCGATACGTCAGCGACTTGCGCTGCTGCAGATACGCATCGCGGACGAACGAGTACGGATCGAGCGCCGCCTGCTTCAGCAGGTCGGTCGCACCGAGCAGATCCGAACGCGCGCTGATGAACTGCGCGATGTACATCGGATTGCGCGCGGCCGGCTCGATGTAGTTCAGCAGGTTGAAGCGGACGTCCACCGCGCGGCCGACGCCGTCGCGGATCGTGCTCGGCCCGAACACCGGCAGCACGAGGTACGGGCCGGACGGCATGCCCCAGCGCGCCATCGTCAGCCCAAAATCCTGGTGATGCTTCGGCAGCCCGGCCGGCGTCGCGATGTCGATCAGGCCGGCGACGCCGAACACCGAGTTCATCGCCACGCGCATCAGATCCTGCGTCGCATCGGTGATGCGCAACTGCAGCAGGTTGTTCGCCATGTTGCCGAGATCGCCGAGGTTCGAGAAGAAGTTGCTGATCGCGGTGCGCATCGGCGTCGGCGTGATCTTCTGGTAACCCTTCGCGATCGGCACGGCGATGTTCGTGTCGACCGTGTCGTTGAACTTGTACATCGCCCGGTTCATCGGCTCGAGCGGGTCGTTGGGGTTGCGGTTCGGGCCGGTCGCGCAGCCGCTCAGCACCGTGCTGGCAGCGACGGTCGCCGCAATGATTCGCACCTTATTCATTGTTTCCTTGCGATTGGTTCTGGGCGCGTTTGACGCGCGGTTTGCCCATCAGGACGGGCTGAAACACCACGGCGCCGATCAGGGTGCAGGTCAACGCCAGCGCGAGCAGCTTGCCCATGCTCGACGTGCCCGGATGATGCGACAGCCACAGGCTGCCGAAGGCGGTTGCCGTCGTCGCGGCGCTGAACAGCACCGCGTGCGTGAGGCTCGAGTGCAGCAGGCCCGTCTGTCCCGCGCGCCACGCCATCACGAAGTACACCTTGAACGCGACGCCGACGCCGAGCATCAGCGGCAGCGCGATGATGTTCGCGAAGTTCAGCGACATGCCGAGCAGCACGCACATCTCGAGCGTCACGAGGCCCGACACGAGCAGCGGCACCAGCGTGCGCAGCACGTCGCCGAAGCGGCGCAGCGTGACCCACAGCAGGATCGTGATCGAGATGATCGACCACAGCGCCGCGTGCAGGAACGCGTTGATGATCGTGTCGGCCGAATGCAGGATCGAGATCGGGCCGCCGGTCGCGCCCGGCTCCGCGGCCTTCACCGCCTTCGCGAAGCGGCGCAGCATCGTGTCGTCGTTCGGGTCGACGCCCTTCGGCACCTTCGGCGAAATCTGCACGAGCGCATGGCCGTCCGGCGCGACCCAGTCGCGCACGATCGGCGGCGGCAGCGATTCGCGCGTGACGTCCTGCGGCTGCAGCAGCGTCGCGAGCTGGTTCAGCGCGATGCGCAGCGTGTCGGAGAACGCGTGTTCGGCGCGGTCGCGCGTCGCGCTGTCGGCGGCGGCGAGCTTCGCGAGCGATGCCGACAGATGCTGGGCGGCAGCCGCGCCCGGGCCCGGGTGATCTTCCGCCGCGTAGCCCAGCAGGTCGGACACGCGCTTGAGCGCGGCGACGCGCTGCGCGTCGGTCGCTTTCGGCGCGGCCGGCTGCGTCAGCGCGGGCAGCAGCTCGCTCGCGGCCGCGGCGATCGCCGCGCGCTTGGCCGGCTGGTCGGCCGGGACGAAGGTCGTGAGCGTCGTCGTGCGGCCGACTTCCGGCAGCGCGTCGAGGCGCTTCGCGGCCGCGTCGGCCTCGGCGAGCGACGGCGCGAGCAGCGTGACGTCGTTGACGGCCGCTTCGGGCGAATCCTTCAGCGCGAGCAGCGTCGCCATCGATTCGCTGTGCGGATCCTTCAGGTGCAGCGGGTTGAAGTCGAAGTGCAGGAACGCGAGCAGCGGCAGCGCGCCGATCACGACCGCGAGCGTGCCGATCAGGATCGGCTTGCGATGGCGATCGAGGAAATCGTCGACCGGTGCGAGCCACGGAAAGCCCGGCGTCTTCGATTCGCCCGGCGGCGCGAACAGGCGCAGCAGCGCGGGCAGCAGCGTGAGCGTGGTCAGCAGCGCGACGAACATCCCGACGCCCGCGATCAGGCCGAGCTCGGACACGCCGCGATAGGCGGTGGGGATGAACGAGAAGAAGCTCGCCGCGACCGCCGTGGTGGCGAGCGCGAGCGGCATGCCCATCGAGTGCGCGGCGCCGATCAGCGCGTGATCGATGCGTTCATCGCGGAAGCGTTCCTCGCGGTACTTCACGCCGTACTGGATCGAGAAGTCGACGCCGAGGCCGACGAACAGCACCATGAACGCGACCGAGATCATGTTCAGCGAACCGACCATCGCGAGGCCGAGCGCGGCCGTCACGACGAGGCCGACGAACAGCGTGACGAGCACCGAGCCGATCATCCGCTTCGAGCGCAGCGCGAGCCACAGGATCACGAGCACGGCGAGCAGCGTGAGCGCGCCGTTGAGCGCGGCGCCGTCTTCCACCGACGCGAATTCGTCGTCGGCGAGCGGCTGTTCGCCGGTCAGGCGCACGACCGCGCCGTAGCGTTGCTCGAGGCCGAGCGCTTGCGCGGTGTCGCGGATCACCTGGGTCGTTTCCGCACCGGCCTTCAGCGCGCCGTAGTTCACGACCGGCTGCACGGTGACGAACGCGCGGGCGGGCTGGCGCGCGGCATCGCTGTCGACCAGCCCGCGCCACGAGAACGCGGCCGGCTTGCCGGCGAGCACGTCGTCGACCGTCGCGGCGCTGCGCGCGAGCAGCTTCGCCATCGCGGGCAGCTTCACCTGGCCGGTGAGGAGCGGCTGGCCGAGCGTGGTGGACAGCGTGGTCGCGAGCCCGGTCAGGCTCGGGTTCTTCGCGAGTTCGTTGACGAGCGGACGCGCGCTCGCGAGCTGCGACGTGGTGTCCGACACTTCCTGCGACGACAGGAACAGCAGCCCGTTGTGCTCGAAGAACGGCCCGCCGCCGGGTTCAGCGACCTGACCGATCCGGCCGGCGTCGGCCTGCTTCTGCAGCGCTTCGGTGAGCGTGTGCGCGGCGGCCGTCGCGAATTCGGGCGCCGGCGCCTCGACCACCGCGAGGATCGTGCCGTTGCGTTGCGGGAAGGCCTTGTCGACGGCCTTGCCGAGCGCGGCCCACTGCGGTTCCGCGTCGACCAGTTTGCTGATGTCCGTGTTGATCTTGAAGTGCTGCGCGACATAGACGCCGCTGAAGACGGCAATGACGAGCGACAGCACGACGACCCAGACGGGGCGGCGTACCGACAATGCGACGAGTCGGACGATGAGAGATGTCACCATGTGGCGGTGCGATGGGGCTGGCAAGGGCAAAGCAACGAGTATACCGGCGCCGCGTGACGTCGGTCGCAACGTTGCAGCATGAAGGGGCGGGAAGGATATTTGCTCCGCGGCGAGGGAATCGGCGCGAATGATCGGACCATTGGTAAGCGGATATTTACATAATCGGCCCGAATCGTGCCGCGGCGGCGGTCCTGTGACAAAAGGGGCTCAAAGGTAACAGTCGGTCACCGGGCGGCAGGCGGGCGTTCGGGCCGCTATACTTCGACCCACCGGCCGATGCAATCGATGCAATCCGCCGGCCCGTTTTTTCTCATCGAGTGCGATATCCGTATGAAACGTCATCTGTTTGCTTTCGTCGCGGCCGCCGCCGTGTCGGTTTCCGCTTTCGCGCAGAGCGCGCCGGTCGACATCGTCCGCAATGCGGTCGAGGGCACCGTCAACGCGATGAAGGCCGATCCGGCTGCACGCGGCGGCGACATGGCGAAAATCACGCAAGTCGTCGAGCAGCGCTTCCTGCCGGTGACGAACTTCGAGCGCACGACGCGCATCGCGGTCGGCGATGCCTGGAAGCAGGCGACGCCGCAACAGCAGCAGGAACTCTACAAGCAGTTCAGGGTGCTGATGACGCGCACCTATGCCGCGTCGCTCGCGCAGCTCGGCAACCAGGACGCGAAGTTCTCGTTCAAGCCAGGCGGCGCGTCGGGTGCCGATGCGCTGGTGCAGTCGACGGTCACGACGCCGGGCGACAGCCAGTCGGTCGGCTACCGGCTCGGCAAGGTCGGCAGCGACTGGAAGATCTACGACATCGACATGTCGGGCGCGTGGCTGATCCAGGTCTACCAGGGGCAGTTCAAGAGCCAGCTCGCAACGGGCGGCATCGACGGCCTGATCGCGTATCTGCAGAAGCACAACTCGCGGACGAACTGATCGCCGCTTGCCGATCCGTTTGGGTCGGTATGCATGAAGGGCGCCCTCGGGGCGCCTTTTTTGTTGCGGCGGCGGCTTCGCGTTCGCAATGACGGGGCGCCGGGCGCGCCCTATCGCCGCCGATGCTCGACCGCGAACTTGATCAGCTCCGCCTGCCCTTCGATCTCGAGCTTGCGCTTCAGATTCAGCCGATGGGTTTCCACCGTGCGCACCGACAACCCCGTCTGCTGCGCGATCTGCTTGCTCGACAGCCCCTCGGCCAGCGCGTCGAGGATGTCGCGTTCGCGCGGCGTCAAGCGGTCGAGCGGCGACGCGGTCGCGCTCGCCTGGATCATCCGTGCCGCGAGCCCTTCGCTGAAGAACGTCTGCCCGGCCAGCACCGCGCCAATCGCGCGGACGATCTCGCTCGCCGGCGAATCCTTCAGGAGGTAGCCGCTCGCGCCGGCGCGCACGGCCTGCGTCACGTACTCGATGTTGTCGTGCATCGACAGCATCAGCACGCGAATCCCCGGAAAGCGTTCGTGGAACACGCCGGCGAGCGTGATGCCGTTCATCCCGTTCATGCCGACGTCCATCAGCGCGAGATCGGGCTCGAGCGACGCGGCCAGCGCGAGCGCTTCGTCGGCGTTGCCGGCTTCGCCGACCACGGACAGGTCGGCCGCCTCGAGCCGCATCCGCAGGCCGTCGCGCACCAGCGGGTGGTCGTCGACGAGCAGCAGTCGGGCGGCGGGCCGGTCAGTGTCGGGGGCGCTCATGGGCAAAGGTCTCCGGTTATGGTGGTGCTCGTCAGGCGGCGCGCAGCGGCACGCGCGCGGCCACGACGGTGTGGCCGACCTGCGACGTGATCGTCAGCGTGCCGCCGAGCGCGTCGAGGCGCTCGCGCATGTTGCGCAGCCCGATGCCGCGGCGTGCATCGGTCTGGGTCCGCTCGGCGTCGAAGCCGCAGCCGTTGTCGGCGATGGTCAGTCTGACGGCATGCGCGCCGACGTCGAGCGTGACGGCCGCGCGCGACGCCTGCGCATGATGCACGATGTTGCTGAGCGCTTCCTGTGCAATCCGGAACAGCGCCGTATTGACCGGCGCGGGCAACGGCCGCGCGCCGCTGTGCGCAACCTGCGTATAGCCGATGTCGATGCCGCTCTCCGCGCCGAGTTCGCGCACGAGCTGCTCGAGCGCGGCCGCGAGGCCGAGATCGTCGAGCATCGCCGGGCGCAGCGCATGCGAGATGCGCCGCACTTCGCGCAGCGTGTCGCCGAGCCGTCCGACCCCCGTCGCGAGCGCCTGCTCGGCTTCGGGCATGCGCGTCGCGCCGCGCTCGAATCGCGCGAGCGCGGACTCGAGCATCAGCTTCGCGGACACCATCATCTGGCTGATCCCGTCATGCAGCTCGCGCGACAGCCGCTCGCGCTCCTGCTCCTGCGATTCGACGACGCGCTGCGCGAGCTGCTTGAGCTTCGCATCGGCGCTGCGCGATTCGCTGACGTTCAGCACCAGCGCGCACACGGCGATCACCGCCGCGCCGGTCAGCGCGATCGCGGTGAGCCAGCTCATCGTGCGCTCGATGTTCGCGGACGCGCGCGCGTCGATGCGTTGCAGCGCGGTGTCGACGTCGTCGAGATAGATGCCGGTGCCGACCATCCAGCCCCAGCGTTCGAGCGCGACGACGTAGCCGAGCTTCGGCGCGACCTTGCCCGTCGACGGCCGCTGCCACGCGTAGCGCACGTAGCCGCCGCCGTGCGACGCGGCGCCGATCAGTTGCTGGATCGTCAGCGCGCCTTGCGGGTCGCGCATCGACCAGAAGTTGTGGCCGACGCGCTCGGGCTCGCGCGGATGCATCAGCGAATTGCCGTGCAGGTCGTATACGAAGAAATAGCCGTCGGGGCCGAAATCCATCTTCTGCAGCATCGCGAGCGCCTGTGTGCGCAGTAGCCCCTCGTCGCGCGCATTGCGGCCGCTCGCGTCGTACAGCGGCATGATCGCGCTCGTCGCGAGCTCGACGTAATGCTTCAGCTCGACTTCCTTGCTCGACAGGTAGGCGGCCTGGATCGTCGCGTGCTGCGTGCGCGCGAGCGACGTCGCCTGCTGGCGTACGCCGAAGCCGATGCCGGCGATCGCGAGCAGGAACGGCACGATGGCCAGAAGGAAAATCTTTGCCTTGAGTCTCATGGTGGTGCGAAGCAGACGCGGACGCGGGCCGGCGGCCGCGTGTGTCGCGCGGCGGCGCGGCGAGCCGACATTGTCGGCGATTTTGCCCGCAGGCGGCGGTGTGGCAGCCGGAGGGGCCGGCCCGACGCCGCGCTCAGGCGCGCCGCGGCATGCGTTCGACGGACGAGGACGTCAGTACGACGACCTGATTGCGCCCGGATTCCTTCGCGCGGTACAGCGCGTCGTCGGCGAGCTTCAGCGCGGCCTGGATGCTGTCGTCGCGTTCCGGATAGCAGGTCGTCACGCCGATGCTTGCGGTCAGGCGGCCGGACACGCCCGTGTCGTGCCGGATGCCGAGATCGAGGATGCCGGTGCGGATCGCTTCGGCGATCGTCACGGCGCCGTTCGTGTCGACATTGGGCAGCACGACGACGAACTCCTCGCCGCCGTAACGGGCCGCATAGTCGGCCGGACGGCGCAGGCAGCCGGCGATGCAGCGGGCGACCGCGGCGAGCGCGTCGTCGCCGGCCTGGTGGCCCTGCGTGTCGTTGTAGCGCTTGAAGTGATCGACGTCGACGAACAGCAGCGACAGCGCGTGCTGCGAACGCGCCGCGCGGCGCCATTCGCGTGCGAGCGTGACGTCGAGCATCCGGCGGTTGTCGAGGCCGGTGAGGCCGTCGGTGCGCGCGAGCGCCTGCAGTTCGGTTTCCGCGCGGTGACGCTTGCGCAACTGCACGTCGAGCAGCAGCGACAGGCCGACGAAGCCGATTGCGAGCACGGCCATCGCCGAGCCGATCGGGATCGCGCGGTCGTACCACGCGGCGTAGGTGTCGGCTTCCGAGCGCGCGACCATGATGATCAGCGGCAGGTTCTCGAGGTGCCGGAACACGTACAGGCGCCGCACGCCGTCGATCGACGCGGTGTCGGAGAAGCTGCCTTCGCTGGCGGTCATGAAGTGCCGGAACGTGCTGGCCTTGCTGATGTTGCGCCCGACGATCGCCGGTTCGTACGGCTGGCGCGCGAGCATCAGCCCGGACGTATTGATCAGCGCCATCGACCCGCGATCGCCGAGGGAGAGGCGCGAGAACAGGTTCTGGAAATATTCGAGCCGGATCGATATCACGGCGACGCCGCCGAACGACCCGTCGGGGCGCGTGATGCGCCGGCTGAGCGCGATGCTCGGCGAGCCGGCGCGCAGCCGCGAATGGTACGGATCGCTGACGTACAGGCCGACGTCCGGATGGTCGCGATGCACGGTGAAATACCGTTCGTTGCCGAAATTGGCCTTGCGCGGCACGTCGCTCTTGCCGTCGACCGCAATGTCGCCGTTCGCGTCGAGCACATAGATGCCGCCGAGATACTTGGCGGTGGTCGCGCGATCGAACAGCACCTGGCGGCGCAGCGGCATCGGCAGCGCGACGACCGCCGGATCGTTCTCGCCTTCGACGACAGCCTGCAGCGACAGCGCGAAGAACTCGATGTTGCGCTCGATGTCCCACGACGCCATCAACGCGATGTTGTGCTGCGTGATGCGCGCACGGTCGCGCGCGTCGATGCGTGCCTCGTACAGCACGATTCCGCACAGCAGCAGCAGGAGCAGGCCGAGCAGCAGCCCCGAATAGAAGATCAGGTGCGGCAGCAGGAGCCGGCGCAGATGAGCGGCGACACGGCCCGTCAGGCCGGATTCGCTGGGCATTGCGTAGTCGGTTTCTGCCATGGTCCGTGGATCGAGGGGGCATCGCCGCCGGGCGGCGGGCCGATGCGAGTGTGTTCGTATTGATTGGCCGGCGGCGATCCGTTACGCGGCCCCCGATACGCATTCCGCCCGACCGACAGGAAACGCGGGCGCGATCATCGATCATCGCAGCCGGATAAGCCGCCGGATTACCGGCGCACCGGCGAGATAGATCTGCCGCGATTCGACGATCCGACGAATCGCGGCGCGCAATGGTCCGAGTATAGCGCGGGCATTATCGAGCGCGAAAAATGTTGCAAGCCATTGATCCGGATCAAATTATCGCGCCGGCCGACGCTTGCCGAGCGTGCGCGCAAGCGTTGCAGTACAAGGCTCTGCGCCGAAGGCCGAGCGATACGGATCGATTATCCGTTTTCAGCGTCCGCGTGAATCCGCATACGAAAACGGGCGGCCGAAATGGCCGCCCGTGTCGTGAAGCCGCATGCGGGAAAGCCCGCATGCGAACGCTCACGCGCCCTGTTGTTGCGCCTTGAACGCGAGCCGGAACCGATGCAGCAGCGGCTCGGTATAACCGCTCGGCTGCGACGTGCCCTGCAGCGCCAGCGCGCACGCGGCCTTGAACGCGGTGGACTGGCCGTAGTCAGGCGCCATCGGGCGGTAGTTCGGGTCGCCCGCGTTCTGCTGGTCGACGACGCGCGCCATCCGCTTGAACACGTCGAGCACGAACGCCTCGGTGATCACGCCATGGCGCAGCCAGTTCGCGATGTGCTGGCTCGAGATGCGCAGCGTCGCGCGGTCTTCCATCAGGCCGACGTCGTGGATGTCGGGCACCTTCGAGCAGCCGACGCCCTGTTCGACCCAGCGCACCACGTAGCCGAGGATGCCCTGCGCGTTGTTCTCGACCTCGCTCAGGATCTCGCTTTCGCTCCAGGCGGCGCGCTCGACGACCGGCACGGTCAGCAGCCCTTCGAGCAGCGCGTCGCGTTCGCTCGCGTAGGACGTCTTCTCCAGCTCCTGCTGGACGGCCTGCACATCGACCTGGTGGTAGTGCAGCGCGTGCAGCGTCGCGGCGGTCGGTGACGGCACCCACGCGGTGTTCGCGCCGGCGCGCGGATGCGCGATCTTCTGCTCGAGCATCGCGTGCATCAGGTCCGGCATCGCCCACATGCCCTTGCCGATCTGCGCGCGGCCGCGCAAGCCGGCCGACAGGCCCGCGAGCACGTTGTTGCGCTCGTATGCGGTGATCCACGCCGACGACTTCATCTCGCCCTTGCGGATCATCGGGCCCGCTTCCATCGCGGTGTGCATCTCGTCGCCGGTGCGGTCGAGGAAGCCGGTGTTGATGAACGCGACGCGCGCGGCGGCGGCCGCGATACATGCGGCGAGGTTCACGCTGGTGCGGCGCTCCTCGTCCATGATGCCCATCTTCAGCGTGTTGCGCGGCAGGCCGTACAGATCCTCGATGCGCGCGAACAGCGTGTCGGCGAACGCGACTTCGACGGGGCCGTGCATCTTCGGCTTCACGATGTAGATCGAGCCCGTGCGCGAATTGCGCTTGGCCTTCAGGTCGTGCAGCGCGCACAGCGTGGTGACGACGCCGTCGAGAATCCCTTCCGGAATCTCGTTGCCGTCGCGGTCGAGCACCGCGCCGTTGGTCATCAGGTGGCCGACGTTGCGCACGAACAGCAGCGAGCGGCCGTGCAGCGACAGCGTGCCGCCGGCCGGCGTCGTGTATTCGCGATCGGCGTTCAGGCGGCGCGTGAAGGTCTTGCCGCCCTTCGCGACTTCCTCGACCAGCGTGCCCTGCATCAGCCCGAGCCAGTTGCGATACAGCTGGACCTTGTCTTCGGCATCGACCGCCGCGACCGAATCCTCGCAGTCGATGATCGTGCTGACCGCGGCTTCGAGCACGACGTCCTTCACGTTCGCGAGATCGGCGCGACCGATGGGGGTCGACGCGTCGATCTGGATCTCGATGTGCAGGCCGTTGTTTTTCAGCAGGATCGCGGACGGCGCGCCCGCCGCGCCCTGGTAGCCGACGAATTGCGCCGGGTGCGCGAGGTGCACGACGCCCTTGCCCGTCTCGACGGCGAGCTGGCCGTCCTCCACGCGATAGCGCAGCGCGTCGCGGTGCGAGCCGCTCGCGAGCGGCGCCGCGTTGTCGAGCACGTTGCGCGCGTAGTCGATCACGCGCTGGCCGCGTGTCGGGTTGTAGGCCGACGTGCGTTCGGCGCCGCCGTCCTCTGGCAGCGCATCGGTGCCGTACAGCGCGTCGTACAGGCTGCCCCAGCGTGCGTTCGCGGCGTTCAGCGCATAGCGCGCGTTCGACAGCGGCACGACGAGCTGCGGGCCGGCCTGCGTCGCGATCTCGCTGTCGACGTTCGCGGTGGCTGCCGCGACGTTCGCCGGGACCGGCACGAGGTAGCCGATTTGTTCGAGGAACGCGCGAAACGCGGCATGGTCGCGCACCGGGCCGGGATGCGCGCGATGCCACGTGTCGAGTTCGTGCTGGAGGCGGTCGCGTTCCGCGAGCAACTCGCGGTTGCGCGGCGCGAGGTCGTGCACCAGCGCCGAGAAACCGCTCCAGAACGCGGCCTTGTCGATACCGGTGCCCGGCAATGCTTCGTTTTCAATGAACTGGCTCAGCGCTGGCGCGACTTGCAGTCCTGCTTGGTCGATCATCGTGATTCCTCCCGGGGAATGAAAAACGCGCGCGGATCAGGCCGCGACGCTTTGTGTGCCGGCGCGGGCGATCTGGGCGTCCTGTTCGGACTTTACGCCAGACACACCGATCGCGCCCGCAATGCGGCCGTCCACCATGACCGGCACGCCGCCTTCGAGCAACCCCGTCAGCGGCACGCTCAGAAACGCGGTGCGGCCACCGTTGATCATATCCTCATACGCCTTCGTCTCACGCCGGCCGAGCGCCGCCGCGCGCGCCTTGTCGTGCGCGATGTAGCTGCTGGCCGGCGATGCGCCGTCGAGACGCGCGAACGCGAGCAGGTGGCCGCCGTCGTCGACGATGGCGATCGACACGGCCCAGCCGTGGTGCTCCGCTTCCGCGCGGGCGGCGGCGAGCATGCGCTCGACGTCCGCGAGTTCGAGTTCGGGTTTCGTTTGCATGGAAGTCCTCCGGAATCAGCGGTCAGTTGACCAATCGGTTGTCGACGAGCTCGATCCAGTGGCGCACGGACGTACGGCCCGCGCCGTTCAGGTGAGTCTGGCAGCCGATGTTGGCCGTGACAATCAGGTCCGGCCGCGCGGCTTCGAGCGCGTCGAGCCTGTTGTCGCGCAGTCGGGTCGCGAGTTCGGGCTGCGTGAGCGAATAGGTGCCGGCCGACCCGCAGCACAGGTGGCCGTCGGCGACATTCGTCAGATCGAAGCCGAGCCGCCGCAGGATGCTTTCCACAGCGCCGCCGAGCCGCTGCGCGTGCTGCAGCGTGCACGGGCAGTGCACCGCGACGCGGCGTTGCGTTGCGTCGGCCAGCGCGTCGAGCGGCTCGGCCGCGATCACTTCGGCGAGGTCGCGCGCGAGGGCGCTGACGCGCCGCGCCTTGTCCGCATACGCGGGGTCGGAGCGCAGCAGGTCGCCGTATTCCTTCACGAACGCGCCGCAGCCGCTCGCCGTCAGCACGATCGCTTCCGCGCCGGCCTCGATCGCGGGCCACCACGCATCGATGTTGCGGCGTGCGCGTGCGAGCCCGGCCTCCTGCGCGTTCAGGTGATATTCGGTCGCGCCGCAGCAGCCGGCTTCGCGGGCCGGCGTCACGCTGATGCCGAGCCGGTCGAGCACGCGGGCCGCGGCCGCGTTGGTGTTCGGCGACAGCGAAGGCTGCACGCAGCCTTCGAGCATCAGCACGCGTCGTGCATGGCGCACCGGCGGGCGCGGCGCGGCCGCCGGCACGGTGGCCGGGATCTTGTCCTGCAGCGTGCCGGGCAGCAGCGGGCGCAGCGCGCGGCCCGCCTTCAGCAGCGCGGCGAACGTCGCCGGCCGCGGTACGACGTGACGCAGGCCGGCGCGCAGCAGGCGCTCGCGGGCCGGACGTCGCGCGCGCTTCTCGGCTTCCGCGCGGCCGATGTCGAGCAGCGTGTGATAGCGCACGCCGGACGGGCAGGTCGTTTCGCAGTTGCGGCAGGTCAGGCAACGGTCGAGATGCTGCTGCGTGCGCTCGCCGCACGGCTCGCCTTCGAGCATTTGCTTGATCAGGTAGATGCGTCCGCGCGGCCCGTCGAGCTCGTTGCCGAGCACCTGATAGGTCGGGCAGGTCGCGTTGCAGAAGCCGCAGTGCACGCACGCGCGCAGGATCGCTTCCGCTTCATCGGCCCGGTCGAGGGCCTTGCTTGCTTCGCTGAGATTGGTTTGCATCGGCGGTTCGCAGTCGGGTAGGCGTCAGAGGTCCGCGTACAGGCGGCCGGGATTGAAGATCGCGTGCGGATCGAGTTGCGCCTTCAACTGCCGGTGCACGCGCAGCAGCGCGGCCGGCAGCGGCTGGAACGGCTCGTGCGTCGCGCCGGGCGTGAAGCAGCTCGCATGGCCGCCCCACTGCGCGGCGAATCGCTGCACGTCGGCCGGCGCGGCGTCGCTCTTCAGCCAGCGCTGCGCGCCGCCCCAGTCGACCAGCAGCGCGCCGGGCAGCGCATCGAGCGGCGCGGCGGCCGGCACCGACACGCGCCACAGCGGGCGCGGATCGTCGAAGAACGGCAAGGACAGGTCGCGCAGCCGGCCCCAGAAGCCGTCGGCGCGATCGTCCATGTTCTCGCCGCCGATCGTTTCGTGCGCGACCTTCACCGAGCCCTCGCCGCCTTCGAGCCGCACGCGCAGCACGCCGTCCGCGTGGCACGCGCCCGCGAGCGGCAGCCCCGCGCGACGCCATCCGGCCACGCGCTGCACGGCTTCGGCTGCCGTGAGCGGCAATGCGAGATCGCGGCTCGCGCGCGGCTTCGGCAGCACCTTCAGCGACACTTCCGTCACGACGCCGAGGCAGCCGAAGCTGCCCGCAAGCAGCCGCGATACGTCGTAGCCCGCGACGTTCTTCATCACCTCGCCGCCGAAGCGCAGGTGCTTCGCGTGGCCGGTGATCACGCGGCAGCCGAGCACGAAATCGCGCACCGCGCCCGCCCACGGGCGGCGCGGCCCCGACAGCGCGGCCGAGAACATCCCGCCGACCGTGGCCGCGCCGCCGAACGTGGGCGGCTCGCACGGCAGCATCTGGCCGGCCGCGTCGAGCATCGCGTCGAGTTCGGCGAGCGGCGTGCCTGCGCGTGCGGTGATCACGAGTTCGGTCGGGTCGTACGCGACGATGCCGCGGTGCGTGCGCACGTCGAGCGTGCGGCCTTCGACGGCGCGGCCGAGAAAGGACTTCGTGCCCGCGCCGCGGATGAGCAGCGGCTGGCGATCGTGGATCGCGGCGTCGACCTGCGCGACGAGCGCCGCGCTGTCGTCGATCGATTCGGGTTCGCGTTCGCGTCGCATCAGAAGCGCTCCAAGTCGGGGAACGGCAGCTTGCCGTGATGGACGTGCATCGCGCCGAATTCGGCGCAACGGTGCAGCGTCGGGATGTTCTTGCCGGGATTGAGCAGGCGGCGCGGATCGAACGCGGCCTTCACCGCGTGGAAGAACGTGATTTCGTCGGCGTTGAACTGCACGCACATCTGGTTGATCTTCTCGCGCCCGACGCCGTGTTCGCCGGTGATGCTGCCGCCCACCGCGACGCACAGCTCGAGGATCTTGCCGCCGAGCGCTTCCGCGCGGTCGAGTTCGCCGGGACGATTCGCGTCGAACAGGATCAGCGGATGCATGTTGCCGTCGCCCGCATGGAACACGTTCGCGACCGGCAGCGCGTATTGCGCGGACAACGCCGCGATCCCTTCGAGCACGCGCGGCAGCTCGCGGCGCGGGATCGTGCCGTCCATGCAGTAGTAGTCGGGCGACATGCGGCCGACCGCCGGAAACGCGTTCTTGCGGCCGGCCCAGAAGCGCTGCCGCTCGGCCTCGTCGCGTGCGACGCGGATCTCCGACGCGCCGGCGTCGCGCAGCAGCGCGGCGACGCGTTCGGCGTCTTCTTCGACATCGGTCGCCGCGCCGTCGAGTTCGCACAGCAGGATCGCCTGCGCATCGACCGGATAGCCTGCATGGATGAAGTCCTCGGCCGCGCGGATCGCGAGGTTGTCCATCATCTCGAGCCCGCCCGGGATCACGCCCGCGCCGATGATCCGCGCGACCGCCGCGCCGGCTTCGGCGACGTCGTCGAAGCTCGCCATCAGCACCTTCACGCTCGGCGGTTTCGGCAGCAGCTTCACCGTCACTTCGGTGACGATGCCGAGCATGCCTTCGGAGCCGGTGAACAGCGCGAGCAGGTCGAAGCCGGGTGCGTCGAGCGCGTCGGCGCCGAGCGTCAGCAAGTCGCCGTCGATCGTCAGGATCTCGACCTTCAGGATGTTGTGCACCGTCAGCCCGTATTTCAGGCAGTGCACGCCGCCCGCGTTTTCGGCGACGTTGCCGCCGATCGAGCAGGCGATCTGCGACGACGGGTCCGGCGCGTAGTAGAGGTCGTAGGGCGCGGCGGCCTGCGAGATCGCGAGGTTGCGCACGCCGGGCTGCACGCGCGCGATGCCGGCATCGGCGTCGATTTCGAGAATCCGGTTGAACTTCGCCATCACGAGCAGGATGCCTTTTTCGAGCGGCATCGCGCCGCCCGACAGGCCGGTGCCCGCGCCGCGCGCGACGACCGGCACGCCGTGCGCGGCCGCGACGCGCAGCACCGCGCGCACCTGCTCGACCGTGTCGGGCAGCACGACCGCGAGCGGCACCGTGCGGTACGCGGCGAGGCCATCGCATTCGAACGGCTTCAGTGCCTCGCGCTCGTGCAGCACGTCGAGGCCGGGCGCCGCCGCAGCGAGCGCGGCGACGAGCGTGTCGCGGTCGACAGTCGCCAGCGGGCCGTCGATCCGTTCGTCGTAGATGAAACTCATCGTGTGTCTCCGTCTCCACCATGCAGGCGGCCGCGGCAACCGCGGCGCACCGGATGAACGGCATTCTTGGCGGGCGGCCCGTGCGTGTCCAGACGTCGCGAACGTGGTCGTACCAGTTTTTCGAAGTGGGCCTGGCGGGTGGGGTTTGCGGTGACGGGAAACCCAATCGACACAAGGGTTTGTGAGAAAATCGGCGATATCCCCCCGAAGTGGTCATACCAGTATGGAAACGCAAGTTCGACAAGCGCCGGCGCGCAATGTCGCCGATGTCGTCGCCGAGCGGATCGAGCAACTGATCGTCGACGGCGTGCTGAAGGCCGGACAGGCGCTGCCGTCCGAGCGGCGGCTCACGGAGAAGCTCGGCGTGTCGCGCACGGCCGTGCGCGAAGGGATGAAGCTGCTACGTGCGCGCGGGATCATCGACACGACGCACGGCAAGGGTTCGTTCGTCGCGAGCCTGACCCCGCAGCGCGAAGTCTCGCCGATGATGCATTTGCTCGGCTCGCAGCCGCGCACGCTGTACGACCTGTTCGAGGTGCGCGGGATGCTCGAGACCGAAGCCGCACGGCTCGCGGCGCTGCGCGGTACGCCGGCCGATTTCATCCTGATCAAGCGTCGCTATGAGGAAATGACGGCGGCCGATGCGCAGGATCTCGATCCCGCCGCGCGGGCGAAGCTCGACCATGCGTTCCATCTCGCGATCTGCGAGGCGTCGCACAATCCGGTGCTTGTGAATACGCTGCAGTCGCTGACCGATCTGCTGCTCAGTTCCGTGTTCGCGTCGGTGAATAACCTCTATCACCGCGAGCCGTTGAAGAAGCAGATCGACCGGCAGCATGCGCGGCTTTATAACGCGGTGACAGGGCGGCTGCCTGATCAAGCCCGCAAGGCCGCGAGCGAGCATATCCGGCAGTGCGTCGACTATCTGCGCGAGATCGAGCAAGAGGAGCAGCGGCTTGTGCGGTCGACGTTGCGGCTCGAAGGGTGGACCTGAGCCGGATGAGCGGAGCGGGCATTGGCGCCATGACGTGTATCAAGCAAATCGGGCTAGCGGTGCGGTCCCGCGATCGAATATGTCACAATGTGATCCATTCGATGCGTGGCCCGACACGACCCGTTTCGCCTTCGCGCGACACGCGCGCTGGCGGTTGACCGTGACGCGCCGCCGATCCTTGAAGGAGGACGCTGCATGTCGATTCCAATGCGTGACGACGGGCCCGCGGCTCGCGCCGTCCAGATCCTGAATCGCCCCGTCTGTGACCTGCTCGGCTGTGCGTGGCCGATCGTGCTCGCCGGCATGGGCGGCGTCGCGCGGGCGGAGCTCGCGAGCTCCGTAAGCGCGGCCGGCGGGTTCGGCTTTCTCGGGATGGTGCGCGAGCCGGTCGCGCTGATCCGGCGCGAGGTCGAACAGGTGCGCGCGGCCACCGACCGGCCGTTCGGCATCAACCTGATTCCCGCGTCGACGCCACCCGAATTGCTCGATGCCCAGCTCGACGCGTGTATCGCGTTGCGTGTGCCCGTCGTCGCGCTGTTCTGGGACGTGATGCCGGGCGTCGTGCGGCGTCTGCGCGACGCGGGCGTGCGGGTGGTTCATCAGGTCGGGTCGCTCGACGATGCGCGTGCGGCCGAGGCCGCGGGTGCACAGGTGCTGATCGTTCAGGGGCATGAGGCCGGCGGCCATGTGCGTGGCGATCGGCCTCTGGCCGAGTTGCTGCCCGACGTGGTGCGCGCGACGCGCTTGCCGGTGCTCGCGGCAGGCGGGATCGTCGACGGCGCGGACGTGGCCGCCGCGATGGCGCTCGGCGCGCAGGGCGCGGTGATGGGCACGGCCTTCATCGCGACGCACGAGTCGTTCGCGCATGCGTACCACCAGCAGCGGATCGTCGATGCGCGCGACGGCGATACGCTGTTGACCGATATCTTTCACATCAACTGGCCGCGCGGTGCGCGGGTTCGGGTGCTGCCGTCGAGCGTGACGCGCGGCGAGCGGGGCGATCCGTTCGGCGACGAGCGCGTCGTGATCGGTGACGAGGAAGGGCGGCCGATCTACCTGTTCAGCACCGATTCGCCGCTGCGCACGATGACGGGCGATTTCGAGGCGATGGCGCTGTATGCGGGCACGGGTGCCGGAAGGATCGGCGCGATCGAATCGGCCGGCGACGTGCTGCGCCGGATCGTGCTCGATGCGGCGGCGATCGTCGAGAAAAACGCGGCTTCATCGGCAGACGACACGGATGAAAACCGGGCGGCCTTGCTCGCGGCGCTCGATGAATTGCTGGAGGCGGAGCGCGCGGGAGCCCGCGTCGCGTCGGAGACGGCGGCCGAGGTCCATGACGATCCCGAACTGCGTCGGCTGATCGCGCATATTCGCCAGGACGAAGCGCACTGGTGCAGCGTGCTGGTCGATGCGATCCGCACGCTCGGCGCGACGCCGACGCGCGCGACCGGGTCGTTCTATGAAAAGGCGATGGCGATCGACGACTTAGCCGAGCGGATAACGTTTTTGAACCGCGGCCAGCGATGGGTCGTGCGCAAGCTGCGGGCGCTGCTGCCGACGCTCGCGGATCCGGACATCCATCACGCGCTGTCGTTGATGCTGGTCGCGCATGAGAAGAACATCGGTGCGGTGGATGCGCGGTTGAGGGAGGGTGGGGCGGGCGACGCATAGTCGGCCCTGCGAGACATCCGGCGTCCGACTCGGCGGGAGAGCCGAAAGGCGGGAAACCACGACGGCAGTCCGGCTACGCTTGCCGGCGATGGCGTCAGCCGTCGAACGGCGCCAGCTCGTAACTCGTGCTCCGGCCGCCGGACGACGAACGACGCAGCACACCGTGCGACACGAGTTCGCCGATATCGCGCAGCGCCGTATCTTGCGAGCACTTTGCGAGGGCTGCCCATTTGGTGGTCGTCATCTTTCCTTCGAAGCCGTCGAGCAAGCGGTTCATGACCTTGGCCTGGCGTTCGTTCATCGCGAGGCCCGCATATCGTTGCCAGAAGCGCGCCTTGACCAGGACCGCATTGAGCGTCGTGTGCGCGTGATCGACGGCCCGCCCCAGGGTGTTCAGAAACCACGCGAGCCATTCGGTGACGTCGAGCGAACCGCGCTGCGTACGCTCCAGCACGTCGTAGTACGCGTTGCGTTCGCGCTGGATTTGCGCCGACAGGCTATAGAAACGTTGTGGGCTCCCGTCGGCGCGCGCCAGCACCAGATCCCCGAGCGCGCGCGCGATACGGCCGTTGCCGTCGTCGAACGGGTGGAGCGTGACGAACCACAGGTGGGCCAGGCCGGCCCGGATCAGCAAAGGCTCGGCCGGCGACGCATTGAGCCATGCGAGAAAGCGGTGGATCTCGCCGGTCAGGCGCGAGGCGGGCGGTGCTTCGAAATGCACGCGCTGCCGGCCGATCGGCCCGGACACCACCTGCATCGGGCCGCTCGCGTCCGTACGCCATGCGCCGACCGTGATGCGCGACATTCCCGAATAGCCGGTCGGGAAAAGGGCGGCATGCCACCCGCACAAGCGGCTTTCGGTGACCGGCGCCGCCGAATGGGTCGTCGCATCCAGCACCATGTCGACCACGCCCTCGACGTGGCGATCGACTGGCGCCAGCGCACCGATATCGACACCCAGCCGGCGCGCAATCGACGATCGAACCGATGCGACGTTCAGGCTTTCGCCCTCGATGGCACTGGTCTTGACGACGTCCTCCGTCAGCGCGGCCAGGCTGGCCTCGGCGCGCAGCGACAAGCCGATATCCGTCAGTCGCCCGACCAGCATGCCTTGCGCACGGCTGACGTCGGCGAGTGGCGCGGCGAGTGTCGGGAGGTCGAAGCGCCATGCAGGCCAGTCGGCCGACTCCCAGATGAAAGTGTAATCTCCGCTCATGATGCGGAGATTATCCCACCGATTCGCCGCACGATTCAATATTCACCGCAAATTATGCGGAGAATGGCCGCTCTATTCACCGCACCGTCACACCGGAAACGGAACCCAAAAAAAGCCCGCCGAAGCGGGCAACCTCTCGATGAAAGAGGAGGAGATCAGAATCTGCAATCAGCGATTAGCGTCGGCTCACCCTTTCGTCGCCCCGAACGTCAGCCCCGCGACAAAATGCTTCTGCATCGCGAAGAACATCGCGACCGACGGCAATGCGGCGAGAATCGACCCGGCCGACACGAGATTCCACGACGTCGTCCATTGCCCCTTCAACGCGGCAACGCCCGCGGTGATCGGCGCGGCCTCGTCGCCTTGCGTGAGACACAGCGCCCAGAAGTAGTCGTTCCATACGAACGTGAACACGAGAATCGCGAGCGCGGCCAACGCAGGCCGGATCAGCGGCAACACGATCCGCCAGAACACCGTCCATTCGCCCGCCCCTTCAATCCGCGCGGCCTCGATCAATTCGAACGGCAACTGCTTGATGAAGTTACGCAGGAACAGCGTGCAGAACCCCGTCTGAAACGCGACATGAAACAGGATCAGCGCCTCGACGGTGTTGAACACGCCGAGCCGCAGCGACAAGTCCCGCACCGGAATCATCAACACCTGCACCGGCACGAAATTCCCCGCGACGAACGTCCCGAACAGTGCGGTACTCCCTCGAAACTTGTAGGTCGCGAGCGCAAAGCCCGCCATCGCCGCGAGCGCGATCGACCCGATCACCGACGGCACCGTGATCTGCACGCTGTTCCAGAAGTAATGCAGCATCGGCGACGTGGTCAGCGCGTCGCGATAGTTGCTGATCATCGAGAAGTGCCGCGGCCAGCCCCAGTAGTGACCTTCGACCAGCTCCTCGGTCGAGCGCACCGACGTGACGAACACCGCGATCATCGGCAGCAGCCAGATCACGAGCGCGACGGGCAGCGACAGCTTGTACAGCCGGCGCGAGACAGGCTTCCATTGAGCAACGGGAGTCGGAAACATGATGGCCACCAGTCAGGTTATTGCTCGTTGCGCAGCATGCGGCGCAACTGGAACACGATGTAGACGAGCATGATCGCGAACAGCACGACCGCGATCGACGTGGAATAGCCGAGCCGGTAGTACTTGATCGCCTGGTCATACATGTAATACGCGAGCACGGTCGAACTCTCGAACGGGCCGCCGCCCGTCATCACCGAAATCAGGTCGAAGCTGCGCAGCGCACCGATCACCGTGACGACGATCGCCATGAACGTGGTCGGGCGCAACTGCGGCAGCACGACGTGCCACAGCAGCGCGAAGCCGCGCGCGCCTTCCATCCGCGCCGCTTCGATCTGCTCCGGGTTGACCGACGTGAGGCCGGTCAGGTACAGGATCATGCAGTACGCGGTTTGCGGCCACAGCGCGGCGAACACGATGCCGAAGGTCGCATAGCGCGCATCGCCGAGCACCGGGATTCCGTGTCCGGCGATCAGCGCGAGCAGCCCGAAGGTCGGATCGTAGAACCACGAGAAAATCAGCCCGACCACCACGCCGGACAGCACGAACGGCGCGAAGAACAGCGACTTCACGAGCCGGATGCCGGCCACCGCCTGGTTCAGGTACAGCGCGAGCGCGAGGCCGAGCGGCGGCGCGAGCATGAACAGCGCAAGCCAGATCACGTTGTTGCGCAGCGCGGTGTAGAAGGTCGGCGCATGCAGCAGCTCGACGTAGTTCGCGAGACCGACGAACGTGCGCTCGGTCATCCCGTCCCAGTTGCAGAGGCTCAGCCACAGCGTCGACAGGATCGGCCAGATCACATAGACGGCAACCATCGCACACGCGGGCGCGAGAAAGAGCCACGCGGCGCGCTGTTGCCGCCGCACGGCGGGCGACGGGCGGCGCGCGCGCAACGCGGTGGCGGCGGATGCACCACGCGGTGGCGTGGCGCCGGCGGGCGGGGTGGACGTGATCGGACGGGACACGGCAAGCCTCCTGGGCGGACACGGCGGCACGCACACGCGGCCGCCGCATGGGTCACGCGGTTACTTCTTGTAGATCCGCTTGCGGGTCTGTTCGAGCTGCGCGAGCACGGTATCGAGCTGCGCGGGATTCGCGAGGAACTGCTGCATCCCCTTCATCCCTTCGTCGGCCATTTCCTTGGTCATGTCGCGGTCATAGAACTGCGCGACGCCGCCCTTGGTGTCGGCGAGGATCCGGAAGCCGATCCGCGAAATCGGATCGGCCGGCTCCGGCGACTTGCTGTTGGCCGACAGCGAGCCGAGCCCTTCCGCGAGCTTCGCACCCATCTCGGGCGTTTCGACGAACGCGAGGAACGTATGCGCGTCCGCCTTGTTCTTCGCCTTGGTCGGGATGTGCAGCGATTCGACCGGGCCGTCCTCGGCGGTCGGCACCTTCGGGTCGATGATCGGGAACCGGTAATAGCCCATTTCCTGCTTCACGTTCGGCGGAAAGCCGGCCGCGATGAAGGTGCCCATCAGCATCATCGCGGCCTTGCCCTGGAACAGGAACGGCTGCGCGCCGTCGAGATCGTAGGACAGCGCGTTGTCGATGAAGTAGCCCGAGTCGATCAGCGATTTCCACGTCGTATAGACCTTCTTCACGCGCGGGTCCGTGTACGGCACGTCGCCGGCCATCAGCTGCTGGTGGAACGCGTTGCCGTTCAGGCGCAGGTCGAGATAGTCGAACCAGCCGGCGAGCGTCCACGCGTCGCGGCCGCCGACCGCGATCGGCGTGATGCCGGCCGCCTTCAGCTTCTTGCACGCATCGAGAAACTGGTCCCAGGTCTTGGGCTCGTCGGCGATGCCGACCTTGCGGAACAGGTCCTTGCGGTAGAACAGCCCCCACGAGTAATAGACGGTCGGCGCCGCGTATTGCTTGCCGTTGTACGACGATGCGCTGCGCGTCGACGCGTACATCGCGTCCCAGCCGTTCTTCGCCCAGTCGCCGCTCAGGTCCTCGAACAGCCCGCGCTTCGCGTAGTACGCCATGCGCTCGCCCGCGTGCCAGTTGACCACGTCGGGCGCGACGGTCGTGAGCCACGCGGGGAGCTGCACCTTGTACGCTTCCTCGTCGACGAAGGTGGGCTTCACGTCGATGTCGGGATGGGCCTTGTGGAACGCCTCGATCGTCGACTGCCAGACCGCGCGCTGGCTGGCGCCCTTGAACGCGATGTTGATCGTCAGCGTGCCCGCGCTGGCCGGCGCCGCGGCGCCGAGCGAAGCGAACGCGATGGCGGCGGCGGTCGCAAGCCGGGCGGCGACGCGAAGGGGGCGATGTGTCATGTGTGTCTCCAGTCCTGTGTGTCTGTCGTTGTGCGTGACCGGCGCGTCGCGGCGCCGGGGGCGGTTGCTACGAACGGCTTCGATACACGGCGACGCCTTGCGGCTCGACCTGCGCGGCGCCGACCACGAACGCGGACGGCGGCACCCCATCGAGCATGTGCGGCGTGCCGCCATAGTTGAATACGTAGGTCAGGCCGCCGCGTCGGCTCACGCGCACGCCGTCGCCGAGCGGCGACGGTGTCAGGCCGGCTTCGGCCGCGACGTCGGCGAACAGGCGCGCGGTGGTCGCGTCGTCGAACAGCGCGGCCCAGTAGTGCAGCGCGCCGTGCGACACGCAGGCCGGATGACCGTCGGCGAAGCGCGCGCGCACGACGCTGTGGGCGTCGTCGTGCAGCTCGACGAGGTCGCGCCAGCGGCGTGCGTCGCCGGTGAACGCCGAGCCGTCGCGCAACCTGCCGTCGATCGGCTCGGTCACGTTCGGCCGCAGCGACTCGACGCGCCACACGCGCAGCGGCAGGATCGACGCGAGCGGGCCGGGCGGCAGCGTCGGCGGAATCTGCAGGTCGGCGGTCTTCGAACCGGTGCGCGGGCCGAACACCGCATGCGCGCCCGATGCGGCGAGCCGTGCCGCGAAGTCGTCCGGCACGATCGGCAGCGGCGGCACGACGACGAGCCGGTAGCCGTCGAGCGGCGCATGCGCGGAGATCACGTCGACGTCGAGGCCGAGCGAACGCAGCGCCGAGTAGTACTCGAACGCGCAGCGCGGGTAGTGGAAATCGGCGCCTTGCGGCTGCACTTCGAAGAGCCACTTCGCTTCATAGTCGAACACCAGCGCGACGGGGGCGCGCACCGCGCCGTTCGCGTCGGCATCGGCGCCGGCGTCGAGCACGGCGGCGATTTCGCGCGCGACGCGCTGCGCTTCGCGGCCGCCTTCGTCGAGCTGGTCGTCCGGCGTGTGCAGGCCCGCATGCATCTGCTCCTGCGCGAACGGCGCCTGCCGCCAGCGGAAGTACGACACGCAGCCGGCGCCGTGCGCGAACGCTTCCCAGCTCCACAGGCGCACCATGCCCGGCAGCGGCGCGGGGTTCCACTGCGCCCAGTTCACGGGCCCCGGCTGCTGCTCCATCACCCAGAACGGCAGCTTCGACATCCCGCGATAGAGATCGTGATTGAACGACGCGAAATCCGGATGGCCGGTGCGCAGCCAGCGCGCCTTCAGCTCGGGCGCGAACCATTGCTCCTCGAGCGCGCCGAGCGGATAGCTGTCCCACGTCGCGATGTCGAGGTCGCGCGCCACTTCGTAATGATCGAACTCGGTGAACAGCTGCATGAAGTTGTGCGCGACGGGCCGGCCTGGCGAATGCGCGCGGATCACGTCGACCTGCATCCGGTGATAGCGCGCGACCTCGTCGGACGCGAAGCGCCGGTAGTCGAGGCGATGCGACGGATGCGCTTCGGTCACGGTGCCGATGGGCGCGTCGACTTCGTCGAAATGCCGGTACTCCATGCTCCAGAACACGGTGCCCCACGCGCGGTTCAGCACGTCGATCGTGCCGTAGCGCGCCTTCAGCCATTCGCGAAAGCGCACGAGCGCGGCCGGCGAATAGCTGACGACCGTCTGGTGGCAGCCGAGCTCGTTGTCGGTCTGCCAGTAACGGACGGCCGGGTGGCGGCCGTAGCGTTCGGCGACCGCCGTGCAGATCTGGCGCGACGCTTCGAGATAGGTCGGCGACGAGAAGTCGTAGTGGCGGCGCGAACCGAACCCGCGCGGCCGGCCATCCGCGCCGATCGCGAGGATGTCGGGGTGACGGTCGACGAGCCATTTCGGCGGCGTCGCGGTCGGCGTGCACATCACGATCTCGAGGCCGGCCGCGCCGAGCACGTCGACCGCGCGGTCGAGCCAGCCCCAGTCGTATTCGCCCGGCGACGGCTCGATGCGGCTCCACGCGAATTCGGCGATCCGCACCTGCGCGATGCCGAGTGCCTTCATCCGGCGGGCGTCGTCGGCCCACATCGATTCCGGCCAGTGTTCCGGGTAGTAACAGACTCCGAGGCGCATGCCGATCCTTATGCGTAGTGGTGGACGGGAACGTCGGCGCGCGCGGGCACCGCACGGCCGTCTTCGGTGAAGAGGTGACAGGCCGCGGCCGGCGCCTGCGCGTGCACGCGCTCGCCGATGCGCAGCGGCGCGTCGCCGGGCACCTTCGCGATCAGCGGCGTGCCGCCGGGCTGGTCGAGGTGCACGTAGGTCTGCTCGCCGAGGCGTTCGACGAGCGCGACGTCGCGCGCGAGCGTCGTCGCGTCGGGCGCGGCGCCGAGCGTCAGGTGTTCGGGGCGGATGCCGAGCGTGACGGTCGCGCCCGGCGCGAGCGCGGCTCCGTCGCGCGGCAGCGTGAAGGTTTCGCCGGACGGCACGACGGTGACGGTCGTGCGCTGCGCGTCGCAGGCGATGACGACGGCCGGCAGGAAGTTCATCCGCGGCGAGCCGATGAAGCCGGCGACGAAGCGGCTGGCGGGATGGTGATAGAGGTCGAGCGGCGCGCCGATCTGCGCGATGCTGCCGTGCTGCGCGGTGTCGGCGCCGGCGTGCAGCAGCACGATCTTGTCGGCGAGCGTCATCGCTTCGGTCTGGTCGTGCGTCACGTAGACGACGCTCGCGCGTTCGAACTGCCGGTGCAGCTTCGCGATTTCGATGCGTGTCTGGCCGCGCAGCGCCGCGTCGAGGTTCGACAGCGGTTCGTCGAACAGAAATACGCCGGGCTCCCGCACGATCGCGCGGCCGATCGCGACGCGCTGCCGCTGGCCGCCGGACAGCGCCTTCGGCTTGCGCTCGAGCAGCGTATCGAGCTGCAGGATCCGCGCGGCGTCGCGCACCTTCCGGTCGATCTCGGCCTTCTGCACGCGCGCGAGCTTCAGCCCGAACGCCATGTTCTCGTAGACCGTCATGTGCGGAAACAGCGCGTAGCTCTGGAATACCATCGCGACGCCGCGCTCGGCGGCCGGCACGTCGTCGACGCGGCGGCCGTCGATCGACAGCTCGCCGTCGCTCAGGTCCTCGAGGCCCGCGATCATCCGCAGCAGGGTCGACTTGCCGCAGCCGGACGGGCCGAGGAACACGCAGAACTCGTGCGCGCCGATCTCCAGATCGACGTCGCGAATGACCGGCGCGTGCTCGCCATAGGCTTTCTGCACGCGTCGCATCGAGATGCTCGCCATTGTCTCCGCTCCATGTTTTAATGCGCTTTCATCAGTGCTTAAGCGCTTAATCATCGCGATCAAAAAAAGAGCCGATAGCGATCGCGGCCGAGTCGCGCCCGTCGGTCGGGCGGCAGGGTGTGCGGCGATAGTGCGCCGCTTCGGTGAGCGAAGCAAATACTGGATCAACGTCTCATATAGTGAGCAAGTCATGGCGACACTCGATGAAGTGGCCCGCCGCGCCGGCGTGACGGCCGCGACGGTCTCGAACGTGCTGCGCAACCGTGGTCGCGTCGGCGAAGCCACCCGCGCGCGCGTGCTCGAAGCCGTGCAGGCGCTCGGGTACCGGCCGCATCTCGCGGCGCGGGCCCTCGCGGAAGGGCGCGCGCCGACGGTCGCGCTGATGGTATCGAGCATCGCGAACCCGTTCTATCCGGAGTTCGCGCTCGCGGTCGAGCGCGCGGTGCGCCGCAACGGGCAGTTCCTGATCGTCTGCAATACGAACGAAGATCCGTTGCAGGGCAGAGCGTATCTCGACCAGATCGCCGGCACGATCTCCGAAGGCATTCTCGTGACCAACGCGAACCTGCACTTGCCGGATCTGGTGGACGTCGCGCGGCGCGGCGTGCCGGTCGTGCTGTGTCTGTGGGAGCGGCCCGATGCGCCGCCTGAAGGGTTGCCGTGCGTGGCGGTGGATTTCCGCGAAGCCGGGCGGATCGCGACGCGGCATCTGCTCGAACTCGGGCACCGGACGATCGGCGTGATCGTCGGCGGCTCGGCGAGCGGCGTGCAGGCGGCGCGCTATGACGGCTTCGTCGACGTGATGCGCGAAGCGGGGCTCGACGCATCGATCGTCGCGGCGGGGCCCGATTCCGATTCGATCGAAGGCGGCGTGCGCGCGGCGGGCCGGCTGCTCGACGCGCATCCCGGGCTGACCGCGCTGGTCGCGACCAATGATCTGCCTGCGATCGGGGCGCTCCATGCGGCGGCCGATCGCGGCCGGCGCGTGCCCGACGACCTGTCGATCGTCGGCATTACCGATATTCATCTGGCGAGCGACACGCGTCCCACGTTGACGACGGTCGCGATCCCGACCGCCGAGGCCGCCGGGCTCGCGGTCGAGCTGCTCAACGCGCTGCGCGAGGCGGGCGGCCGGATCGACGATGCGTCGCGCGTGCGGATCGCTTCGTTGCCGCGGTTGGTGGTGCGCGGGACGACGGCGGCGGTGTCGGGGCGACGCTCGGCTATGTAGCGAGGGTCGACGCGCACCTTGCGGCAATGGGCGGACATGCTCTGCGGCGTCGGGGCTTTCCACGCACCACACGTACGGTTCGCGCCCGGCGCGCGACGCCCGTCGACCAGCCGTTCTAGAACGAATACGCGAGCGACGCGAACAGGCTGCGCGGCGCGCCCGGCGTGACCCACAGGCTGTTGTACGAGCTGACGTAGTACGTGCGGTTGAACAGGTTGTTCAGCACGACCGACGCGCGCAGATGCTTGTTGACCTGCACGTAGCCGTTGAGCTGCACGGTCGCATAAGCGGGGAGATCGAAGCCATCCTGCGTGTTCGCGGTATTGCCCGCGCGGCGCCCGACGTAGATCACGCCCGCGCCCGCGCCGGCCTTGTCGACGAGCGCCAGCGCGGTTTCGTACATCAGCAGCGCGCTCCCGCTCAGCCGCGGAATGTCGACGAGGCGTGCGCCCGGCGTCAGCACGTTGTCGTGCGTGACCTGCGCATCGACGTACGCGAGGTTGACGATGCCGCGCAACCCGTGGCCGAGTTCGCCGTTCCATTCGAATTCGACGCCGCGGCTGCGTACTTCGCCGGCTGCACGCGAGAACCCGGCATTCGCGGGATCGGCGGTCAGCACGTTGCGCTTGTTCACGTAGAACGCGGCGACGGTTGCGAGCCAGCGCGTGCCGGCCCATTTCACGCCGGCTTCGTAGCCGTGCCCCTTCTCCGGATCGAACGCGCGGCCGTTCACGTCGGCGCCGTTGTTCGGCCGGAACGAATACGCGGTGTTCGCGTAGAGCGACAGCGCGGGGCTGGCCTCGTACACGATGCCGAGCCGCGGGCTCAGCGCCGTTTGCAGCTGGGTCGTCGTCACGCCCTTCAGGCGGTTCTCGACCGACTGGTGAAAGCGGTCCCAGCGCAGCCCGGCGAGCACTTTCCAGTGCGGCCCGAACGCGAGCGTGTCCTGCGCGTACAGGCCCTGGCCGTCGTCGCGCTCGAGCAGGTTCGTCGCGGTGCGCGGCACGGGCGCCGGCTGGCCGTAGACCGGATCGAAGATGTCGATCGCATACGGCGCCGCGGCCGTCGGCGTCGAGCGCGACACGAACTGGTCGTAGTTGAAGCGGTACGCGTCGACGCCCATCACGAACGTATGGCCGATGCCGGCCGTGCGGGCCTTGCCGGCCACCTCGACGCGCCCTTGCACGTCGTTCGAGTGAAACGCGACCTGCCGGTAGCGGCGCCATAGCGTACGCCCGTCCGGCTGCAGCGCGAACGCTTCGGACGAGCGGCCGGACAGGTCGGTGTCGCGCTGCGCGAAGCCGGCGTTGACCGACCAGTCGGCATTGAAGCGATGTTCGAGCGTGAACTGGTGGCCCGAGTTGCGCACGTCGTAGTCGCCGTCGCGCGGCTCGCCCATGAACCTCGACGCCGGCACCGCGCCGAGCTGCCCGTTGACCGCGACCACGCCGCGATCGAGCGGCGCGCGCTGGCGGGCGGTCTCGAATTCGTAGTGGAGCGTCGTGTCCGCGCCGATGTCCCACGTGAACGACGGCGCGAACAGGTAGCGCTTGCTCGACACGGTATCGCGGAAGCTGCCGTTGTCCTCGTTCATCGCGATGAAGCGGTACGCGAGCGACTTCGTGACGGGGCCGGTTGAATCGAGCGTCTCGCGCAGCGCGCCGTAGCTGCCGGCCGACACGCCGATCGTGTTCGCGCGCGCGAACTGCGGCTGCTTCGTCGTGTAGCTGATGAGCCCGCCGGGGTCGCCGCGGCCGTACAGCGCGGACGCGGGCCCCTTGAGGACTTCCATGCGCTCGAGCGTGGCGGTGTCGCGCGGCACGCTGATGCCGCGATTCCACGAGAAGCCGTTGACGAGGTAGTCGGTGCCGGACGTGTTGCCGTCGCCGGCAAAACCGCGCACCGCGTAGTTGTCCCACAGCCCGCCGAAGTTATTTTGCCGCGCGACGCCGGCGACCCAGTCGTACAGGTCTTCGCCGCGTGTGGCCGCTACCGTCTGGATCAGCTTCTTGTCGACGCTGCTGACCGCGAACGGAATCTCCATCACGTCCGTCTCGGTGCGCGTCGCGCTCGTCGATTCCGGCGCGCGAAACGGCGCCGTCGTGCGCTGCCCGGACACTTCGATCGCGGGCAGCGACAGTTCCTGAGCCTCGGCGGCGCTCAGGCCGGCCGTGCCGACGACGATGGCCATCGGTGCGGCCGCCCAGTTCTTCCTGCTCATACCCTGTCCTTCAGAGATTGGTCCGCGTTCGGGCACCGCGGGCCGTCTCGCGCCGGCATCCGTGTTCCAAACAGTTCATTTGCGCGCCGAAATCTAATGCAAATGAGATGTATTTGCAATCGTAAGTTGACCTTGTTGCGTGGGGGGCGGGGAGTGCAAGTGTTCGGGCGGGGCGGCCGATCCGGTGCCCGTGCCATGCCGTGCCGCGGGGCGGCGGCCGGAAATCGGCGAGCGCGCGCTCGGACGCCGGCCGGCCTCAGTTGCCTTCGACGAGCCGCATCACGATGCGTCGCGCCGAATCGAGATGCGCGACCGTCATCGCGCGGGCGCTGCGGGCGTTGCGTTCGCGCCCGGGCATTCCGGTGACACAATGGCGGCCATCACATCCGATGGCACAGGAGAGCGAGATGGCGCATGGCGAACACAAGTACCGCGTGGCAGTCGAGTGGACCGGCAACCGCGGAACCGGCACGTCCGGGTACCGCGAATATGGCCGCGATCATGTGATCAGCGCGGGTACGAAGCCCGACATTCCGGGCTCATCGGACGCGGCGTTTCGCGGCGATGCGGCGCGCTGGAATCCGGAGGATTTGCTGTTAGCGTCGGCATCGGCGTGCCACAAGCTCTGGTATCTGCATCTTTGCTCGGAAGCCGGCATCCGCGTGCTCGCGTACGTCGACGACGCCGAAGGGACGATGCTCGACAGCCCCGAGCACGGGCGCTTCACCGAAATCGTGCTGCACCCGCGCGTGACGATCCGCGCGGGCGACGATCGCGAGCTGGCCGAGCGGCTGCATCACGATGCGCATGCGAAGTGCTATATCGCGAACTCCGTGAACTTCCCGATCCGGTGCGAACCGGTGATCGAGTTCGCGGCGGCGTGACGTTACAACGCGACCCCGTACACCTCCCGCGCGGCCGTGCGGATCGCGTCGGCCATCACCGCGACGGCCGGCGAATGCAGCCGGTCGGTGCGCGTGATGATCCCGAAATCGTCCATCCGGCAATCCATCTCCAGCGGCAGCACCGACACGATGCCATGTCGCGCGTAGTACAGCGCGACGTCCTCCGCGAGCACCGCGATCATGTCGCTCTGCTCGATCAGTTGCGTGATGAACAGCAGCGCGGCCGTCTCGACGACGTTCGCGGGCGGCGCGAGGCTCGCGCGCTGGAACACCAGCTCGAAGCGGTGGCGCAGCACGCTGCCGGCCGGCGGCATGACCCACGCGGCACGCTGCACGTCGGCAAGCGATAGCGGCGCCTGCGCGAGCAGCGGATGGCCGGGCCGCACGACCGCCGCGACCGGCTCGCCGGTCAGCGGCTCGTAGCGCAGGTGCAACTTGTCGTGTTCGGCTGACAGCCGGCCGAGCACGATGTCGAGCTTGTCCTGCGCGAGATGTTCGAGCAGCGCATTGCTCGTGTCGATCGCGACGGACACGCGCACGTTCGCATGCGTGCCCTTCACCGCGGCGACGGCCGGCGGCACCAGCCGCAACCCCGGCGACGTGATCGCGCCCACCGCCACATGCCCGAGATGGCCGGCCTTCAGCGCGGCCAGTTCCTCGCGCGCCTGGTCGAGGCTGCCGAGCGCGGCGCGCGCGTGGCGGATCAGCGCGTCGCCGTACAGCGTCGGCCGCATCCCGCGCGGCAGGCGCTCGAACAGCACCGCGCCGATCGATTCCTCGAGCTCGCGCAGCAGCTTCGACGCGGCCGGCTGCGTCATGTTCAGCGCGGCCGCCGCGCGGTGAATGCTGCCTTCGTCGGCGAGCGCGACGACCAGCAGGAGCTGGCGCGTCTTCAGGCGGCTGCGGTTTCCCCATGGGCTGGCTTCGAGCATGGTACGGGTTTATATCGATATCGGAATCGATATCGTAATCGCCTAAAACGTCATTAGCGAGTTATCAAAATTCTGCCTAGACTGCGCCGGTATCCCGTCACCACAGGACTGACGATGTCGGCAACAAAACCCAGGCTGCGCTCCACCCAATGGTTCGGCACGAACGACAAGAACGGCTTCATGTACCGAAGCTGGATGAAGAACCAGGGCATCCCCGATCACGAGTTCGACGGTCGGCCGATCATCGGCATCTGCAACACGTGGTCCGAACTGACGCCGTGCAATGCGCACTTCCGCAAGCTCGCCGAGCACGTGAAGCGCGGGATCTTCGAGGCGGGCGGGTTCCCGGTCGAGTTCCCGGTGTTCTCGAACGGTGAATCGAACCTGCGGCCGTCGGCGATGCTCACGCGCAACCTGGCGTCGATGGACGTCGAGGAAGCGATCCGCGGCAATCCGATCGACGCGGTCGTGCTGCTCGCCGGCTGCGACAAGACGACCCCCGCGCTGCTGATGGGCGCGGCGAGCTGCGACGTGCCGGCGATCGTCGTGTCGGGCGGCCCGATGCTGAACGGCAAGCTCGAAGGCAAGAACATCGGCTCGGGCACCGCCGTGTGGCAACTGCACGAATCGCTGAAGGCCGGCGAGATCGACCTGCATCACTTCCTGTCGGCCGAAGCCGGCATGTCGCGCTCGGCCGGCACCTGCAACACGATGGGCACCGCGTCGACGATGGCGTGCATGGCCGAGGCGCTCGGCGTGGCGCTGCCGCACAACGCGGCGATTCCGGCCGTCGATTCGCGCCGCTACGTGCTCGCGCACATGTCCGGCATCCGGATCGTCGAGATGGCGCTCGAAGGGCTCGTGCTGTCGAAGGTGCTGACGCGCGCGGCGTTCGAGAACGCGATCCGCGCGAACGCGGCGATCGGCGGCTCGACCAACGCGGTGATCCATCTGAAGGCGATCGCGGGCCGCATCGGCGTGCCGCTCGAGCTCGAGGACTGGATGCGTATCGGCCGCGACACGCCGACGATCGTCGACCTGATGCCGTCCGGGCGCTTCCTGATGGAGGAGTTCTATTACGCGGGCGGCCTGCCGGCCGTGCTGCGCCGGCTCGGCGAAGGCGGGCTGCTGCCGCACCCCGACGCGCTGACGGTCAACGGCAAGTCGCTGTGGGACAACGTGCGCGAAGCGCCGAACTACGACGACGAGGTGATCCGCCCGCTCGACCGGCCGCTGATCGCCGACGGCGGGATCTGCATCCTGCGCGGCAATCTCGCGCCGCGCGGCGCGGTGCTGAAGCCGTCGGCGGCGAGCCCCGAGCTGCTGAAGCATCGCGGCCGCGCGGTGGTGTTCGAGAACCTCGAGCACTACAAGGCGACGATCAACGACGAAGCGCTCGACGTCGATGCGAGTTCGGTGATGGTGCTGAAGAACTGCGGGCCGCGCGGTTATCCGGGGATGGCGGAGGTCGGCAACATGGGGTTGCCGCCGAAGCTGCTGCGCCAGGGCGTGAAGGACATGGTGCGGATCTCGGACGCGCGGATGAGCGGCACCGCGTATGGCACGGTGGTGCTGCACGTCGCGCCGGAAGCGGCCGCGGGCGGGCCGCTGGCCGCCGTGCGCAACGGCGACTGGATCGAGCTCGACTGCGAGGCCGGCACGCTGCACCTGGACATTCCGGACGACGAACTGCAGCGCCGCCTGTCGGACGTCGATCCGACAGCGGCGCCGGGCGTGGCCGCGCAGCTCGGCAAGGGCGGCTACGCGCGGCTGTATATCGATCACGTGCTGCAGGCCGACGAGGGGTGCGACCTCGACTTCCTGGTCGGCATGCGCGGCGCGGACGTGCCGAGCCATTCGCATTGAGCGACAAACCGATCGCGGTGGAGCCTGAGGGAAGTAGGGTGAAGTGCCGGCTGTGGCAGGGCGCTTAACCGGGCCGCCGTAAAGCATGGGGCCTCCGCAAGCGCCAAGACGCAGACGGAGGCCGACCGCGAAGCATGGGACCCCCGCAAGCGCTAAAGCGCCAACGTGGGCTACCGCGAAGCATGGGGCCCCCGTAAGCGCTGAAGCGCCAACGTGGGCCGACAGGAGACAAGATGACGACGCAGTACACGCCCGCCCACGCGATGGCGGAACAGTCCGATTCGCCGGCAGCCGTCGACGAACGGCAACTGACCCGCTTGCTCACGCGCAAGCTGGTGCCGTTCCTCGCGCTGATCTACGTGGTCGCCTACGTCGACCGCACGGTCGTCGGCTTCGCGAAGCTGCACATGAACGCGGCGATCGGCCTCGGCGATGCCGCCTACGGCCTCGGCGCCGGCCTGTTCTTCATCGGCTACTTCCTGTGCGAAGTGCCGAGCAACCTCGCGCTCGGACGCTTCGGCGCACGCGTCTGGTTCGCGCGCATCCTCGCGACGTGGGGCGTGATCACGATCGCGATGGCGCTCGTGCAGGGGCCGGCCAGTTTCTACGTGCTGCGCTTCCTGCTCGGCGCGGCCGAAGCCGGCCTCTATCCCGGCATCCTGTACTTCCTCACGCAATGGTTCCCGATGCGCGACCGTGCGCGCGTGATCGGCCTGCTCGTGCTCGCGCAGCCGCTCGCCGGCATCGTGACGGGCCCGCTCGCCGGGTGGCTGCTGTCGACGCACGGCTGGTTCGGCCTGTCGGACTGGCAGACGCTGTTCGTCGTCAGCGGCTTGCCGGCCGTGCTGCTCGCATGGCCCACGCTGCGGTTGTTGCCCGAGTCGCCCGCGCATGCGCGCTGGCTGAACGACGACCAGCGCCGCTGGATCGCGCGGCAGCTCGCCGCCGACCGCGACACGTATCGACCCGCTTCGCACGGCAATCCGCTCGCCGCACTGCGCGACCGCCGCGTGCTGCTGCTCGCCGCGCTGTTCCTGCCGTTTCCGCTGTGCATCTACGGGCTGTCGCTTTGGCTGCCGACGATCATCCACGCATTCGGTGCCGGCGATGCGGCGACCGGGCTGCTGTCCGCGGTACCGTATCTGTTCGCGGTGGTCGGCCTGCTCGTCGTGCCGCGCCATTCGGACCGCAAGCGCGAGCGCTACTGGCACATCGTCGTCGTGTCGGCGGCGGCCGCCGTGACGATGGCCGCGAGCGCATGGGTGCGGCAGCCCGCGCTGCAGTTCGCGTTCATCTGCCTGACCGCGTTCTCGCTCTATTCGATCCAGGCCGTCGTGTGGGCGCTGCCCGGCGAATTCCTGACCGGCACGAGCGCGGCGGTCGGCATCGCCGCGATCAATTCGCTCGCGAATCTCGGCGGCTACTTCGGGCCGTACGGCATCGGCCTGATCAAGGCATCGACCGGCAGTCTCGCGGCCGGCCTGTACTTTCTCGCGGCGACGCTGTTGTTCGCGGTGCTGATGACGTTCGTGGTCCGGGCCGCGCTGCGCGCGCCCGAGCCGGCCGCGGGCGCATTGGCCCGCGAATCCTGAACGCCTTGTTTTTCCGGCTGAACGCCGATTCGACCGACGCAGGACCCGAACCATGACATCGAGCAGCACACCGCGCTATCGCGGCATCTTCCCCGTCGTCCCGACGACGTTTTCCGAGACCGGCGAGCTCGACCTCGCGAGCCAGAAGCGCGCGGTCGATTTCATGATCGATGCGGGCTCGGACGGGCTGTGCATCCTCGCGAACTTCTCCGAGCAATTCGCGATCACCGACGACGAACGCGACGTGCTCACGCGCACGATCCTCGAACACGTCGCCGGCCGCGTGCCGGTGATCGTCACGACATCGCACTACAGCACGCACGTGTGCGCGGCGCGCAGCCTGCGCGCGCAGCAGCTCGGCGCGGCGATGGTGATGACGATGCCGCCGTATCACGGCGCGACGTTCCGCGTGCCCGAAGCGCAGATCGTCGACTTCTTTGCGCGCGTGTCGGATGCGATCGACATCCCGATCATGATCCAGGATGCGCCCGCGAGCGGCACCGCGCTGTCCGCGCCGTTGCTTGCACGGATGGCGCGCGAGATCGAGCAGGTCGCGTACTTCAAGATCGAGACGCCCGGCGCCGCGAACAAGCTGCGCGAGCTGATCCGGCTCGGCGGCGACGCGATCGAAGGGCCGTGGGACGGCGAGGAGGCGATCACGCTGCTCGCCGACCTGCATGCCGGCGCGACCGGCGCGATGACGGGCGGCGCGTATCCGGACGGCATCCGGCCGATCCTCGAAGCGTGGCGCGAAGGGCGGCAGGACGACGCATACGCGCGCTATCAGGCGTGGCTGCCGCTGATCAATCACGAGAACCGCCAGTCCGGCATTCTCACCGCGAAGGCGTTGATGCGCGAAGGCGGTGTGATCGCGTGCGAGCGGCCGCGGCATCCGATGCCGGAACTGCATCCGGACACGCGCGCGGAGCTGCTCGCGATCGCGCGCCGGCTCGATCCGCTCGTGCTGCGCTGGGCGCACTGACCGAGTAGCGAAGGAGGAACGCAGATGAGCAAGGAGATTTCGCTGGGCGTGATCGGAATCGGCAAGATCGCGCGTGACCAGCATTTGCCGGCGATCGCCGCCGAACCGGGCTTCGCGCTGACCGCCTGCGCGAGCCGTCACGCGGAAGTCAACGGCGTGCGCAATTATCCGGAGCTCGGTGCGCTGCTGGCAGCCGAGCCCGGGCTCGAGGCGGTGTCGCTGTGCGCGCCGCCGCAGGTGCGCTACGCGCAGGCACGCGCGGCGCTCGAAGCCGGCAAGCACGTGATGCTCGAGAAGCCGCCGGGCGCGACGCTCGGCGAAGTGGCCGCGCTGGACGCGCTCGCGCGCGAACGCGGCCTCACGCTGTTCGCGACCTGGCATTCGCGCTGCGCGAGCGCGGTGGAACCGGCGCGCGCGTGGCTCGCGACGCGCACGATCCGCGCGGTGCAGGTGCGCTGGAAGGAAGACGTGCGGCGCTGGCATCCGGGGCAGCAGTGGATCTGGGAGCCGGGCGGCCTCGGCGTGTTCGATCCCGGCATCAACGCGCTGTCGATCGTCACGCGGATCCTGCCGCGCGAGCTCGTGCTGCGCGAAGCGACGCTCTACGTGCCGAGCGACGTGCAGACGCCGATCGCGGCCGAACTCGATTGCGCCGATACGGAAGGCGTGCCCGTGCACGCGGAATTCGACTGGCGGCACGGCCCCGTCGAGCAATGGGAGATCGCGGTCGACACGTCGGACGGCGTGCTCGCGATCAGCCGCGGCGGCGCGCAGCTGTCGATCGCCGGCGAGCCGGTCGAGATCGGCCCGCAGCGCGAGTATCCGGCGCTGTATGCTCACTTCCGCGCGCTGATCGCGCGCGGCGAAAGCGACGTCGACGTACGGCCGTTGCGGCTCGTCGCCGACGCATTTTTGTTCGGGCGGCGCGTCGGGACCGACGCGTTCGGCCGCTGAAAACGTGCCGGCGCGCCTCATCGCGAGCGCGACCGTGTACGACGGATGTTGAAGACCCAAGCCAATACAAGGAGACACCGCATGAACCGCACGACTCGCCGACACACCCTGCGCGCACTGTTGGCCGCGCTTTGCCTCGCGCCGCTCGGGATGCAGGGCGCCGCGCACGCCGACGCGCCGCTGAAGATCGGCTTCCTGGTGAAGATGCCCGAGCAGGCATGGTTCATCAACGAGCAGAACGCGGCCGCCTCGCTCGGCCAGAAGGAGAACTTCTCGGTCGTGAAGATCGGCACGCCGGACGGCGAGAAGGTGCTCGCCGCGATCGACAACCTCGGCTCGCAAGGCGCGCAGGGCTTCGTGATCTGCGCGCCCGACGTGCGCCTCGGGCCGGCGATCGCCGCGCGCGCGAAGCGCTACAACATGAAGTTCGTGACCGTCGACGACCAGCTCGTCGACTCGACCGGCAAGCCGCTGTCGAACGTGCCGCATCTCGGGATGTCGGCGATCAAGATCGGCAACCAGGTCGGCCAGGCGATCGCCGACGAGATGAAGCGGCGCGGCTGGAAGCCTGAGGAAGTCGGCGCGCTGCGCATCACCAACTACGAGCTGCCGACCGCGAAGCTGCGCACCGACGGCGCGACGCAGGCGCTGCTCGCGAACGGCTTCCGCAAGGAGAACATCTTCGATGCGCCGCAGAAGACGACCGACGACGAAGGCGGCTTCAGCGCCGCCGCGCCCGTGCTCGCGCGCCATCCGAACGTGAAGAAGTGGGTGGTCTACGCGCTGAACGAGGAAACCGTGCTCGGCGCGGTGCGCGCGACCGAACAGCTGCACATCCCGGCGGCCGACGTGATCGGCGTCGGCATCAACGGCGCGGGCGAAGCGTTCGCCGAATTCCAGAAGAAGGAGCCGACCGGCTTCTACGGGACGATCGCGGTCAGCTCGACGAACCACGGCAAGGACAGCACGCAGAACCTCGTCGACTGGATCCGCAACGGCAAGACGCCGCCGGCCGACACGCAGACGAGCGGCAAGCTGATGACGCGCGCGAACTGGCAGGCCGTGCGCACCGAGCTCGGCATCTGAGCGTGCGAGGCGACGACGCGATGACGATGCAGACGATCACGGCCGTGTCCGGCAACGACGACGCGGCCACGCACGGCGCCGCCGCGCCGCCCGGCGGCGCGCTGCTCTCGCTCGACGGGATCACGGTGACATTCCCGGGCGTGCGCGCGCTCGATGCCGTGTCGCTGTCGGTGCGCGCGGGCGAAGTGCACGGGCTGATGGGCGAGAACGGCGCGGGCAAGTCGACGCTGTTGAAGGTGCTGTCCGGCGTGAACCAGCCGCAGGCCGGCACGCTGACGCTGAACGGCACGGTGCAGCGCTTCGCGTCGACGCGCGCCGCGCTCGAGGCCGGCATCGCGATCATCTACCAGGAGCTGCATCTGGTGCCGGAGCTGACGGTCGCGGAGAACCTGATGCTCGGGCAGTTGCCGAGCCGGCTCGGCGTGGTCGACGAGCGCGCGCTCGCGGTGCGTGCGCTCGATGCGCTGGAGCGCCTCGGCGAGCACATCGATCCGGACATCCCGGTGAAGTATCTGTCGATCGGCCAGCGCCAGATGATCGAGATCGGCAAGGCGCTGATGCGCGACGCGCGCGTGATCGCGTTCGACGAACCGACGAGTTCGCTGTCCGCGCGCGAGACGACGCAGCTGTTCCGCATCATCCGCTCGCTGCGCGCGGAAGGGCGAGCGATCATCTACGTCACGCACCGGATGGAGGAAGTCGACGCGCTGTGCGACCGCGTGACGGTGTTCCGCGACGGCCGCCGGATCGAGACGTTCGAATCGGTCGCCGAGCTCGATCGCGACCAGCTGATCGGCTGCATGGTCGGCCGCTCGATCGAGGACGTGTACGGCTACCGGCCGCGCGCGGCCGGCGACGTGATGATCGAGGCGAAGGGGCTGACCGGGCCCGGCTTGTCCGAGCCGGTGTCGTTCGCCGCGCGCCGCGGCGAGATCGTCGGCTTCTTCGGGCTCGTCGGCGCGGGCCGCTCGGAGCTGATGAAGCTGCTGTACGGCGCGACGCGCCCGAGCGGCGGCCACGTCGAGCTGGGCGGCAAGCGCGTCGCGTTTTCGAGCCCGCGCCACGCGGTGCGCGCCGGCATCGCGCTGTGCCCGGAGGATCGCAAGCAGGAAGGCATCGTCGCGATCGCGTCGGTGGCCGACAACCTGAACATCAGCGCGCGCCGTCATTTCAGCCCGGCGCGCGTGCTGCTCGACGCGCGGCGCGAACGCGACCTCGCGCAACGCTACATCGAGCGGCTCGCGATCAAGACGCCCGACGGCGACACGCCGATCGGCGCGCTGTCGGGCGGCAACCAGCAGAAGGTCGTGCTCGCGCGCTGGCTGGCCGAGCGCATCGACGTGTTCCTGATGGACGAGCCGACGCGCGGCATCGACGTCGGCGCGCGCGCGGAAATCTACAACCTGTTCTACGAACTCGCGGAAGCGGGCCGCACGGTGATCCTCGTGTCGAGCGACCTGGCCGAGGTGATCGGCGTGTCGGACCGGATCATCGTGATGAAGGAAGGACGGATCGCGGGCGAAGTGGCGAAGGCGCAGGCGACGCCCGACGCGCTGATCAAGCTCGCGCTGCCGCGTTAGCGCCGTGCAGTCAACCGGAAAGCAACTGAACTGATATGAGCCAGGCAATGCAACCCCAACGCACTTCCCCGTCCCCGGATGCCACGGCCGCGCCCGCGCGAGCGCGCGGCGGCGTGTGGCAACTGATCAACCGCTCCGGCATCGTGATGGTGTTTCTCGTGCTGTTCGCGACGCTGTCGCTGACCGTGCCGGACTTCCTCACGCCGCGCAACATCCAGGGCCTTTTGCTGTCGGTCACGCTGATCGGTTCGATCGCGGTGACGATGATGTTCGTGCTCGCGCTCGGCGAAGTCGACCTGTCGGTCGCGTCGATCGTCGCGTTCTCGGGCGTCGTCGCGTCGACGCTGATCACCGCGACGCACAGCGTGGTGTTCGGTACCGTGGCCGGCATCCTCGCGGGCGGCGCGGTCGGGCTCGTGAACGGCGTGCTGATCGCGCGCTGGCGGATCAATTCGCTGATCGTCACGCTCGCGATGATGGAAGTCGTGCGCGGGCTCGCGTTCATCACGTCGAACGGCGACGCGGTGATGATCTCCGAGGAACGCTTCTTCGAGCTCGGCGCCGGCTCGTTCCTCGGCATCTCGTATCCGATCTGGAGCAACATCGTTGGCTTCGTCGTGTTCGGCTTCCTGCTGCGCAAGACGGTGTTCGGCAAGAACGTGCTGGCCGTCGGCGGCAACGGCGAGGCCGCGCTGCTCGCGGGGCTGCCGGTGATGCGCATCAAGATCGCGGTGTTCGTGCTGCAGGGGCTCGTGACCGGCTTCGCCGGCGTGATGCTCGCGTCGCGGATGAGCCTCGGCGACCCGAAGACGTCGGTTGGCCTCGAGCTCGGCGTGATCTCCGCGTGCGTGCTCGGCGGCGTGTCGCTGACGGGCGGTGTGGCGACCATCTCCGGCGTGCTGGTCGGCGTGCTGATCATGGGCTCCGTGCAGGACGCGATGAGCCTGTTGAACGTGCCGACCTTTTACCAATATCTGATACGCGGCGGAATTCTGTTGCTCGCGGTGCTGTTCGACCAGTATCGTCGCAACCAGCGGCGCGCGATGAAGATCTGACGAATGCGTGGCTGCCTGCGCATGCAACAAGTATCGGGAGACGGAATGCAACAGATTGATCCGGCCGCGTCGGCGACGCGGCTGGCGGACACCCGCAACACGCTCGGCGAAGGCGCGACGTGGTGCGACAAGACGCACGCGCTGTATTGGGTGGATATCGAAGGCGCGCAACTGTGGCGCTGCCGCGCGGACGGTTCGGACCTCACGCAGTGGCCGATGCCCGAACGGCTTGCGTGCTTCGCGCTGACGCACGATCCGGACGTGCTGCTCGTCGGGCTCGCGACGCAACTCGCGTTCTTCGACCTGCGCAGCGGCGCGTTCACGCGGATCGTCGACGTCGAGCCCGATCTGCCGACGCGCCTGAACGACGGGCGCTGCGATCCGTCCGGCGCGTTCGTGTTCGGGATGAAAGACGAGGGCGGTGACCCGCCGCGCGCGGTCGGCGGGTTTTACCGGCTCAATGCCGACCTCACGCTCGAACGGCTCGCGTTGCCGCCGGCCGCGATCGCGAACAGCATCGCGTTCTCGCCGGACGGCTCGAAGATGTACTTCTGCGATTCGCTCGTGCGTGAAATCCTCGTGTGCGATTACGGCCGCGCGGGTGTGGCCGGCGTGCGGCCGTTCGCGCGGCTGACCGATGCGGATGGCGACCCGGACGGCTCGACGATGGACCGCGACGGCGGCCTGTGGAACGCGCAGTGGGGCGGCCGGCGGGTGGTGCGCTACGCCGCGGACGGCGTCGAGACGGAACGCATCGCGGTGCCGACCGCGCAGCCGAGCTGCGTGACGCTCGATGGCGAAGGCCGGTTGTACGTGACGAGTGCGCGTGTTGGGCTGAGCGACGACGCGCTGGCGAGCGATGCCGATGCCGGCGGCGTGTTCGTCGCGCAGACGCGCCATGCGGGGCTGCCGACCGCGCGATTCATGGGCGCGCCGCGCGGCTGATCGCGTATTGGATCCCGTTCATGGGATGTCGCTGACGCAGCGGGCTTCACCGTCACGCTCGCGGCCTGCCGCGCCTGCATGAGCGCGCGGCGGCCGTCTGACTTGCTGGACCACCCCTTTCACCGCCCCGCCCTGCTGGTAAGATGGCCCGCAATTCCATCCCGCCCGCACCATGAGTTCCGCACCGACCAAGCCCGCGCCTCCGAAGAACACCGCGAAGAACGCCGCCCGCGCGACGGGCGACAAGCCGAAGGCGCGCGCGCCGCAGCGCCTGACCTACGTGATCGGCGGTCTCGACCGGCTGCTGCGCCGGCATATGACCGACGCGCTCG
Source organism: Burkholderia ambifaria AMMD (assembly GCF_000203915.1). Lineage (NCBI taxonomy): Bacteria > Pseudomonadati > Pseudomonadota > Betaproteobacteria > Burkholderiales > Burkholderiaceae > Burkholderia > Burkholderia ambifaria. The sequence goes on along the minus strand of NC_008391.1, from coordinate 1,924,005 downwards.
CACCGCTCGGCATCACGCTGGCGCAATACACGGCGCTGTCGGTGCTGGAGGCGCGCGGCGCGTCGTCGAATGCGCAACTGGCCGAGCGCTCATGGATCACGCCGCAATCGGCGAACGAGGTGATGAGCGTGATGGCCGCCCGCGGTTTCGTCACGCGCGAGGCCGACCCGTCGCACGGCCGCATCATCCTGCTGACGCTGACCGACGCAGGCGCGGCGATGCTGCGTGAATGCGAAGCCGTGCTGCGTCCGCTCGAGACGCGCATGCTCGGCGACATCTCCGCCGACGACGCCGCGCACGTGCAGCGCGCGCTCGAACTGTTCTCGCGCAACCTGCGCGGCTGACCGACCCCCTTTTCGAACCATCCTGGCCCGGGCCGCGGGGCCCGCGGCCGCGTTGCCGGTCGCCTGACCGTTCCCCGATTCCGTCGCTTCCCCCCGCTTTGCGCTCCGGGTTTACACCGGCGCTCGTGCCGCTTGCAATATCAGGTAGCCTGATATTAAATGAAGCCGTCCGCAGCAGGAATGCTGCGCACCGAATCGCACAGGAACGAACGACAGGAACAGACATGAGCAAGTACGACAACCGCTGGCAGACCGTTGAAGTGAACGTGGAGGCCGGCATCGCGTGGGTGACGCTGAACCGTCCGGACAAGCGCAATGCGATGAGCCCGACGCTGAACCAGGAAATGCTGCAGGTGCTCGACGCGATCGAGTTCGACGACGACGCGAAGGTGCTGGTGCTGACCGGCGCGGGCAGCGCATGGACGGCCGGTATGGATCTGAAGGAATATTTCCGCGAGATCGACGGCGGCTCCGACGCGTTGCAGGAAAAGGTGCGGCGCGACGCGTCGGAATGGCAGTGGCGCCGTCTGCGGATGTACAACAAGCCGACGATCGCGATGGTGAACGGCTGGTGCTTCGGCGGCGGGTTCTCGCCGCTCGTCGCGTGCGACCTCGCGATCGCGGCGGACGAAGCGGTGTTCGGGCTGTCGGAGATCAACTGGGGCATCCCGCCGGGCAACCTCGTCAGCAAGGCGATGGCGGACACGGTCGGGCATCGCCGCGCGCTGCACTACATCATGACCGGCGACACGTTCACCGGCGTCGAAGCGGCGGAAATGGGCCTCGTGAACAGCAGCGTGCCGCTGGCCGGGCTGCGCGACGCGACGATCGCGCTCGCCGCACGGCTGATGGACAAGAACCCGGTCGTGCTGCGCGCGGCGAAGCATGGCTTCAAGCGTTCGCGCGAGCTCACGTGGGAGCAGTGCGAGGATTATCTGTATGCGAAGCTCGACCAGGCGCAGTTGCGCGACCCGGAGCGCGGCCGCGAGCAGGGGCTGAAGCAGTTCCTCGACGACAAGGCAATCAAGCCGGGCCTGCAGGCATACAAGCGCTGATATCACCGCCGACGCAACCGCAAGAGACAGGCAAGGCAGGAGACGACATGACCGACAGACGGATGCTGATCGCGGGCGAGTGGTGCACCGCCCGCGACGGGCGAACCTTCGACCGATTCAACCCCGCGACGGGCGCGCTTGCGTCACGCGCGCCGGCGGCCGGCCCGGCCGACGCCGACGCGGCGATCGACGCCGCGCACCGCGCGTTTCCCGCCTGGGCGGCGCTCGCGCCGACCGAGCGGCGCCGCCGGCTGCTGAAGGCGGCCGACCTGATGGACGCGCGCATCGACGAATTCATCGCGACCGGCGTTGCCGAAACCGGCGCGACGCCCGGCTGGCTCGGCTTCAACGTGACGCTCGCGGCGAACATGCTGCGCGAGGCCGCGTCGATGACCACCCAGATCGACGGCGACGTGATCCCGTCCGACGTGCCCGGCAATCTCGCGCTCGCGATGCGCGTGCCGTGCGGCGTGGTGCTCGGCATCGCGCCGTGGAATGCACCGGTGATCCTCGGCACGCGCGCACTCGCCATGCCGCTTGCGTGCGGCAACACGGTCGTGCTGAAGGCGTCCGAAGCGTGCCCGGGCGTGCACGTGCTGATCGGCGCGGTGCTGGACGACGCCGGGCTCGGCGCGGGCGTCGTCAACGTGATCACGCATGCGGCGGCCGATGCGCCGGAACTCGTCGAGCGGCTGATCGCGCATCCGCATGTGAAGCGGATCAACTTCACCGGGTCGACGCACGTCGGGCGCATCATCGCGCGCCACGCGGCCGCGCACCTGAAACCCGTGCTGCTCGAACTCGGCGGCAAGGCGCCGGTGCTCGTGCTCGACGATGCGGATGTCGACGCAGCCGTCGACGCGATCGCATTCGGCGCGTTCTTCAACCAGGGGCAGATCTGCATGTCGACCGAGCGCGTGATCGCCGCGCGGCCGATCGCCGATGCGCTCGTCGAACGGCTGGCCGAGAAGGCGCGCACGCTGGTCGCCGGCGATCCGCTGGCCGGCCATCCGCTCGGCACGATGGCCGACGCGGCGGCCGCCGCGCGCGCGGCGTCGCTCGTCGAGGATGCCCATGCGCACGGCGCGCGCTTGCCGCTCGGCTGCCGGATCGACGGCGCGACGATGCAGCCGGCGATCGTCGACGGCGTCACGCGCGACATGCGGCTCTATCGCGAGGAATCGTTCGCGCCGGTGGTCGCGATCCTGCGCGCGGACAGCGACGACGAAGCGGTCGCGCTCGCGAACGACAGCGAGTTCGGGCTGTCGGCGAGCGTGTTCAGCCGCGATATCGCACGGGCGATGACGCTCGCGCGACGGATCGAGTCGGGGATCTGCCACATCAACGGGCCGACCGTGCACGACGAGGCGCAGATGCCGTTCGGCGGCACCAAGGCGAGCGGTTACGGACGCTTCGGCAGCCGTGCGTCGATCGCCGAATTCACCGAGCTGCGCTGGATCACCGTGCAGACCACGCCGCGGCATTACCCGATATGAGCGAGCCGACGATGAATGTAGCGACGCCCGTAAGCGGGCAGGTGAGCGACACGGGCGGCGTGCGCTATCGCGCGGCGGCCGTCGCCGTGGGCGCGGCCGAGATTCGCCGCGCGGAAAACGGCACGTGGTACCTGCGTTCGCGCGAACCGCTCGGCGACTACCCGACGCGCCTGACCGACTGCCTCGTGCGCGGCGCGCAAGCGCACCCCGACCGCGTGCTGGCCGCGCGGCGCGGCGCCGATGGCCGCTGGATCGAGATCACCTATGCGCAGATGCTCGAGCGCGCTCGCGCGCTCGGCCAGGGCCTCGTCGATCTCGGGCTGTCGGCCGAGCGTCCGCTCGCGGTGCTGTCCGGCAACGATCTCGAGCATCTGCAACTGATGTTCGCGGCGATGCTGGCCGGCGTGCCGTATGCGCCGATCTCGCCCGCGTATTCGCTCGTGTCGACCGACTACGGCAAGCTGCGCCACACGCTCGGCGTGCTGCGCCCGGGCGCCGTCTTCGTCGCCGAGCGCGCGCCGTTCATGCGTGCGCTCGACGCCACGTTGCCGCCCGATGCGGCGCTGATCGTCGCACGCGACGACGATGCCGGCGCGCACGGAAAGGGCCGTGCGGTGCCGCTCTCGCGCTTGCTCGCCACGGTCCCGCGCACGATCGACGCGATCCACGCGGCGGTCGGCCCCGATCATTTGGCGAAGATCCTGTTCACGTCCGGCTCGACGAAGCAGCCGAAGGCGGTGCCGACCACGCACCGGATGCTGTGCAGCAACCAGCAGATGCTGCGCCAGACGATGCCCGAGCTTACGCGCGAGCCGCCGGTGCTGGTCGACTGGCTGCCGTGGAATCACACGTTCGGCGGCAGTCACAATCTCGGCATCGCGCTGTACAACGGCGGCACGCTGTACATCGACGACGGCCGGCCGATGCCGGGCCGCTTCGACGAAACCGTGCGCAACCTGCGCGAGATCGCGCCGACGATCTACTTCAACGTGCCGAAGGGCTGGGAAGAGCTGACCGTCGCGCTCGAACGCGATGCCGCGCTGCGCGACACGTTCTTCTCGCGCGTGAAGCTGTATTTCTTCGGCGGCGCGGGGCTGTCGCAGGCCGCGTGGGACCGGCTCGACCGCGTGACCTACGCGCATTGCGGCGAGCGCATCCGGATCATGGCCGGCCTCGGGATGACGGAGGCGTCGCCGTCGTGCCTGTTCACGACGGGGCCGCTGATGCGCGCCGGCTATATCGGGCTGCCCGCGCCCGGCTGCGACGCGAAGCTGGTGCCGTGCGGCGGCAAGCTCGAGCTGCGTTTCAAGGGGCCGAACGTGATGCGCGGCTACTGGCACGCGGACGTCGATCCACGCGACGTGTTCGACGACGAAGGGTATTACCGCAGCGGCGACGCAGGGGTCTTCGCCGATCCGCAGCGGCCGGAACTCGGGCTGCAGTTCGACGGGCGGCTGACCGAGGACTTCAAGCTGAGCAGCGGCACCTTCGTCAGCGTCGGGCCGTTGCGCGCGAACGCGGTGTCGAGCGGCGCGCCGTACGTGCAGGACGTGGTCGTCACTGGAATCAACCGCGACGACATCGGGCTGCTCGTGTTTCCGCGCGTCGACGCGTGCCGCGCGCTGGCGGGGCTCCCCGCCGACGCGCCGGTGTCCGACGCGCTGCGCGCACCGGCCGTGCGCGCGGCGTTCACGACGTGGCTTGCCGCGCTGAACCGGCATGCCAGCGGCGGTTCGACCTTCGTCGCGCGCATCCGGCTGATCGACACGCCGCCGTCGCTCGATCTCGGCGAAGTGACCGATAAAGGTTCGCTGAACCAGGCGGCCGTGCAGCAGCATCGCGCGGCGACGATCGACGCGCTGTACGACCCGGCGCGGCGCGATCCCGACGTGATTTACGCGTAGGCAGCACGAGCAGGCATAAGCAGGAACGAGCAGGACCAAGCAGGCATAACGACCGGCCGGCCACGACACCGGCAGGCATTCTTGCGGCCAGCGAATCAGGCTGCCTGATAAAGGCGGCCGTTCGGACGACACCTCGCGCGCCGATCCGCCCCTGGGCGGCGGCGGCGCGCGGCGGCCGTTGCAGGGCCGACCGACGACAAGACATGGGATTGGAGACAGGATGAACACTTACGTTGCCGAAAAATCCACGGTCGCGACCACGCTCGCGCTGTGTTTCGCGGTCGCCCTCCTCGAAGGGCTCGACCTGCAGTCGGTCGGGGTCGCCGCGCCGCGCATGGCGCATGAGTTCGGGCTGACCGTGTCGCAGATGGGCATCGCGTTCAGCGCGGGCACCTTCGGGCTGCTGCCGGGCGCGATGCTCGGCGGGCGGCTCGCCGACCGGATCGGCCGCAAGCGCGTGCTGATCGCGTCGGCCGTGCTGTTCGGACTGCTGTCGATCGCGACCGCGCAGGTGTCGAGCTTCTGGATGCTCGTCGTCGTGCGCGTGCTCACCGGCATCGGCCTCGGCGGCGCGATGCCGAACCTGATCGCGCTGTCGTCCGAAGCGGTCGAGCCGCGCTTGCGCAGCAGCGCGGTGGCGACGATGTACTGCGGCATTCCGTTCGGCGGCGTGATCGCGTCGCTGATCGGCGTGCTGCTCGCCGGCGACACCGAATGGCGGCACATCTTCTACGTCGGCGGCGCCGGGCCGCTGCTGCTCGTGCCGCTGCTCGCGTGGTGCCTGCCGGAATCGCGCGCGTATCTCGACGTCGCCGGCACGCCGGCCGCACGCACCAGCGTCGCGCACACGCTGTTCGGCGACGGCCGCACGACGTCGACGTTCGCGCTGTGGATCAGCTACTTCTGCACACTGATCGTCCTCTACTTCCTGCTGAACTGGCTGCCGTCGCTGATGGCCGCGCGCGGGCTCGACCGTGCACATGTCGGCCTCGTGCAGATCGCGTTCAACGTCGGCGCGGGGCTCGGCGCGCTCGGCATCGGCGCGGCGCTCGACCGGATGCGCGCGTCGCGCGTGGTCGGCGGCATGTATGTCGGGATCGTGCTGTCGCTTGCCGCGCTCTCGGCCGCGCCCGGCTTCGCGTCGCTCGCGGCGGCCGCGTTTGCCGCCGGGATGTTCGTGGTCGGCGGGCAGTCGGTGCTGTATGCGCTCGCGGCGATCTATTACCCGACCGCGATGCGCGGCACGGGCGTCGGCGCGGCGGTGGCGGTCGGGCGGCTCGGTTCCGTCGTCGGGCCGCTCGCGGCCGCGACGCTGCTGGCCGCCGGCCGCAGCGCGCCGGTCGTGATCGGCGCGAGCATCCCCGTCACGCTGGTCGCGGCCGTCGCCGCGCTGGTGCTGATTCGCCGCCCGCAAGCCGGCGACTGACTTTCACGGTTTTTCGATGCGCGCCGTCAGAGCGCGCCTACTCAAGGTCTGGAGACAAACGCAATGAACACGAAAACCAGGAACGGCCTGCTGGCCGCCGGCGCCTGCTGCGCACTCGCCGCGCCGGGCGCGCACGCGCAGTCGAGCGTGACGCTGTACGGAATCATCGACACGGGCGTCGAGTTCGTGTCGCACGCGAACGCGGCCGGCGACCACGTGGTGCGCATGCCGGGCGTGACGGGCGAGCTGCCGTCACGCTGGGGCCTGCGCGGCACCGAGGATCTGGGCGGCGGCTATCAGGCGGTGTTCACGCTCGAAAGCGGGTTCAACGTGCGCGGCGGCGACCTCGGGCAGGGCGGGCGGCTGTTCGGGCGGCAGGCGTTCGTCGGGCTGAAGAGCGGCTTCGGCACGCTCGCGTTCGGCCGCCAGTACACGATGACCTATCTCGCGCTGCAGGGCGCGGACATCATCGGCCCCGACATCTACGGGCTCGGCTCGCTTGACGCGTACGTGCCGAACGGCCGCGCCGACAACGCGGTGACCTACGTCGGCACGTATCGCGGCGTGACGCTTGGCGCCGCGTATTCGTTCGGCCGCGACGGCGCGGGCACCGGCAACTCGCCGGGGCAGGGCACGTGCGCGGGGCAGGTGCCGGGCGACGCGGTGCAATGCCGCAACTGGTCGGTGATGCTCAAGTACGACAGCGCGTATTTCGGTGCGGCGGCGTCGTACGAAGAGCAGCGCGGCGGCACGGGCGCCGCCGCGAACTTCTTCGACGGCGTGGCGCCGGTTGCCTTCACCAGCAGCGGCGGCAAGGACGCGCGCACGCACGTGAGCGCCTACGCGCAGGCGGCGGGCGCGCGCATCGGCGCGGGCTGGATCGGGCGGCGCGTGTCGACCGGCTCGCCGGCCGCGGCCGGCGCGCATTCGGACCTGTTCTTCCTCGGCGCGTCGTATGCGATCAAGCCCGACTTCGTCGTCGACGGCGAAGGCTACCGGATCGTCAACAGCGCGCACGACACGCGCGCGACGATGGCCACGCTGCGCGCGACCTATCTGCTGACCAAGCGCACGGCCGTCTACGCGCAATCGTCGTATCTGTGGAACAGCGCGCATGCGCGCTACGCGGTCAGCGGCGGCGGGGCCGGCACGACGCCCGGCCAGGGGATGGGGCAGCTCGGCGCGATGGTCGGCGTCCGGCACATGTTCTGATTCGGCAGCCTGACGAACGGGAGATATCGTGAAGAGAAAATCTGCATTCCTCTGTATCGCGCCGCTGTCGGCGGCCATGCTCGCCGGTTGCGGCGGCGACGATTCGGTCAGCTCCGCGCCGACGCATCTGAGCGCCGCGACGCCGGCCGCGATGACGCAGACCTGCGACGCGCTCGCCGCGAAGCTTGCGTATGCGAACACATCGTTCACGTCGGTGACGACCGCGGCCGCCGGCGCGCTGACGGTGGCCGGCAAGCCGATCGCCGAACACTGCGTGATCGCCGGGAAGATGAACGAGCGCGTGAGCGCGGTGGACGGCAACACCTACGCGATCGGCTTCCAGATGCGCTTGCCGAAGGCGTGGAACGGCCGCTTCTTCTACCAGGCGAACGGCGGCCTCGACGGCAACGTCGTGACCGCGACCGGCGAGATCGGCGGCGGCGGGCCGCTGACCGACGCGCTGAACCAGGGTTTCGCGGTGATCAGCTCGGATTCCGGGCACAGCGCCGCGCAGAACCCGCTGTTCGGCCTCGATCCGCAGGCGCGGCTCGACTACGGCTACGGCGCGGTCGATGCGCTCACGCCGATGGCCAAGCAGGTGATCCGGCTCGCGTACGGGAAGGCGCCCGACCGCAGCTATTTCGGCGGCTGCTCGAACGGCGGCCGTCACGCGATGGTCACGGCCGTGCGCAATCCGGGCGACTACGACGGGATCATCGCCGGCGACCCGGGCTTTCACCTGCCGAAGGCGGCGATCGGCGAGATGTACGGCGCGCAGCAGTTCGCGAAGATCGCGTCGGCTACCGGCTCGAACGGGCTGCCGGACATCCGCAGCGGCTTCAACGACGCGGAGCGCCAGTTCGTCGGCGCGAAGATTCTCGACAAGTGCGATGCGCTCGATGGCTCGACGGACGGCATGGTGCAGGACGTCGCCGCCTGTCAGGCGCACTTCAGCGTCGAGACGGACATCCCGGCCTGCGCGAACGGCACGCGCACCGGAGCCTGCCTGACGACCGCGCAGAAGAGTGCGCTCGAGAACGTGTTCGCGGGTGCGCGCAACAGCGCGGGCACGGCGCTCTACGCGAGCTTTCCGTACGATCCCGGTGTGGCCGCCGCCGGCTGGGCCGGCTGGAAGCAATCGAATTCGATCACGCTCGACCCGGCCGCGATGGCGTTCACGTTCATGACGCCGCCGAAAACCGCCGCGACGCTCGCGAACCTCGCCGGCTTCGCGCTCGGCTTCGACATGGACAACGACGCGCCGGCGATCTTCGCGACGAACAGCGTGTACACGCAATCGTCGTGGTCGTTCATGACGCCGCCCGACGAGACCAACCTGTCCGCGCTGAAGTCGCGCGGCGCGAAGCTGCTCGTCTATCACGGCACCGGCGATCCCGTGTTCTCGTTCAACGACACGCGCGACTGGTATGCGCAGGTCGCGCAGGCAAACGGCGGCGATGCGTCGAGCTTCGCGCGCTTCTATCCGGTGCCGGGGATGAACCACTGCGCGGGCGGGCCGGCGGCCGACCAGTTCGACATGCTGACGCCGCTCGTGGCGTGGGTCGAGCAGGGGCAGGCGCCCGCCGCGATCGTTGCCACCGCGCGCGACGCGACGAACGCGCTGCCGAATGCGGACGTGCCGACCTCGTGGGGGCCTGGACGCACGCGTCCGCTGTGCCCGTATCCTCAGGTCGCGCGCTACAACGGCTCGGGCGACGTGAATTCGGCGGCGAGCTTCAGTTGTCGCTGATGTAGCGGGTGTGCGGATGTGCCGATCGGTGCGTGGATCGGACCATCCGCGGTGGTTCCGCGGCGGCAATGGCGAGCGCGCCGGTGCGCAGGGAAAAAGCGGCGGTGAGCCGTGCGTGACGAGGGCGTTTGCCGCCGCAGGCGGCGCCCGGGATACTATGGCGCTTTCTTGTCGGTGCGACGCGTGCCGACCGACGTTCCTTGCCAGGTATCTTTCCTCCGATTCAACCATGCAAACCGTAGCGGTACTGGACTTCGAAACCACCGGGCTTTCTCCGAACCTGGGCGACCGGGCGACCGAGATCGCCGTGATCCTGCTGCGCGACGGCGAGATCGTCGACCGTTACCAGAGCCTGATGAACGCGGGACGCCGCATTCCGTCCGACGTCGTCGCGCTCACCGGGATCACCAACGAGATGATTGCGTCGGCGCCCCCGGTGTCGCAGGTCATGAAGGAAGCCGCCGCGTTCGTCGGAAACCATCCGGTGGTCGCGCACAACGCCGGCTTCGACAAGCGGTTCTGGCAGGCCGAGCTCGGGATGCTCGGCATGGCGGCCGAGCATGCGTTTGCGTGCACGATGCTCGTCGCGCGGCGCATCTATCCGCACGCGCGCAGTCACCGCCTGTCGAGCCTCGCGGACATGCTGCGCTTGCCGCAGACGGGCCGCGCTCACCGGGCGATGGTCGACGCGGAGATCGCGAGCCATCTGTGGTGCCGGTTGCAGCGCGACATCGGCGCGACTTACGGCCTGCGACACATCGATCACGGGCTCATGTCGCGCTTGCAGACGACGAGCAAGGCCAAGGTCGCGACGTTTTTCGGGTCATTGGCCGCCGACGGGCGCTGACGTCACTCGCCGAGGTCCACCGGCACCTCGAGCCCGACCTTCACGCGGCTCATGCTCACCAGCGTCTTGAACCGCTTCACGTTGTTGTTCGCGAAGAACAGCTCGCGCGTGAGCGCGTTGTACTGATCCATGTTGCGCACGGCCAGGATCAGCACGAAATCCCATTCCCCGGTCACGTAGTAGCACTGCTGGATCTGCGGGCAGCGCTCGAAGGTCCGCTTCATCGCGTCGAGCAGGTCGATCTGCTCGCTCTCGACCTCCACGTTCACGACGATCGTCAGCGGATGATCGACCTTGTCCGGCGCGACGACCGCCGTATAGCGCTCGATCACGCCGTCGTCCGCGAGCCGCCGCAGGCGGCGGTTCACGGCGGCGGTCGACAGGTTCACGCGGGCGCCGAGTTCGTTCTGCGGCGTGTGCGCGTCGCGCTGGACTTCCATCAGCAGCTTGCGATCGAACGCATCGAGTGGGGTGGGCATGATGGCGCGGCAACCTCGAAAGAATGAGAAATTTTTGCGTCCGACCCGTCAATTTGGCGATTTTTTTGATGAGCCCGCGCAATATTATTTTTCGGACCGACGGCGAGCGCAACCCGTATGCGCTCGGCACCGCATCCACCGACGGGCCGCCCGCGCGGCCCTTTTCCGGAGCCCTTCCCGCCATGCTGATCGCCAACCCCCGCGCGTCGCGCACCGACTATCCCGATGCGCTGCGCCGTGTCATGAACATCGCGGCGGCCGACGAGAGCGGCGCGTGGCTGTCGCACTGGCCGCTCGTCGGCGCCGCGCGCACGCCGTTGCGCATGCTGCCGGATCTCGCCGCGCGGCTCGGCGTCGCGAGCGTCAGCGTGAAGGACGAGGCGTGCCGCTCGCCGCTCGGCAGCTTCAAGGCGCTCGGGGCGCCGATCGCGCTGATGCGGCTGGTGAAGCGGCTGCGGCCCCGCGAGGAACTCGATCCGCAAGGGCTCGTCACGGGCCGCTACGCGGCGTCGCTCGCCGACCTCACGGTGATCAGCGCGACCGACGGCAATCACGGCCGCGCGCTGGCCGCCGCCGCGCGGGCGATCGGTTGCCGCTGCGTGATCGTGCTGCATGCGCACGTCGACGCGGAGCGCGAGCACGCGATCGCCGCGCACGGCGCGCGGATCGTGCGGATCGCCGGCAACTACGACGAATCGGTCGTGCACGCCGCGCAGCTTGCGCACGAGAACGGCTGGCACGTGGTGTCGGATACGTCGTACGACGGCTACGAGGCGATTCCGCGCGACGTGATGCAGGGCTACGGCGTGATCGCGGCCGAAGCGCTCGCGCAGCAGCGGGCGGACGATCCCGACGATGGCGGCTGGCCGTTCACGCACGTGTGCCTGCAGGGCGGTGTCGGCGGTCTGGCAGCCGGCATCGCGAGCTATCTTTGGGAGCACGCCGGCGCGCGGCGGCCGCATTTCATCGTCGTCGAGCCGCGCCAGGCCGATTGCCTGTACCAGAGCGCGCTCGCCGGGCGCGCGACGAAGGCGACGGGCAGCGTCGACTCGGTGATGGCCGGGCTCGCGTGCGGCGAGGCGTCGCCGCTCGCGTGGGATTTCCTCGAGCCGAGCATCGATCACTTCATGCTGATCGACGACGACGACGCGGTCCGGGCAATGCGCGCGCTGGCCGCCGGCAGCGAACGCGACGTGCCGTTCGTGTCCGGCGAGTCGGGCGCGGCGGGCATCGCGGGGCTGACCGTGCTGATGCGCGACCCGGCGCTGGCGCGTCAGGCGGGGCTCGATGCGCATTCGCGCGTGCTGGCGATCAACACGGAAGGCGCGACCGCGCCGTCCGTCTACCGGCAGTGCGTCGGCGACACGGCCGACGCGGTGCTCGCGCGCCAGCGCGACTGGCTGAACCACGCGGCCGCGGTGGCCTGAGCGAACCCAACGACCTGACGATCGACGAGGCAAACGCGATGGACGCAATCGATGCAATCGAAGAAAGCACGCTGCAGGGGCAACTGAAGACCTGGCGCCGGCATCTGCACCAGCATCCGGAGACGGGCTTCGAGGAAGTGAACACGTCGGATTACGTCGCCCGGATTCTGACGACGCTCGGGCTCGACGTGCATCGCGGGATCGGCGGCACGGGCGTCGTCGCGAACCTGACGGTCGGCACCGGCACGCGCGCGATCGGCATCCGCGCGGACATGGACGCGCTGAACATCGCCGAGCACGCGCCGGGCCGCGCACATGCGTCGCGCACGCCGGGCAAGATGCACGCGTGCGGGCACGACGGCCACATGTCGATGGTGCTCGGTGCCGCGCGGCTGCTGGCCGAGCGCCGGGGCTTCGACGGCACGGTGCGCTTCATTTTCCAGCCGGCCGAGGAGCATGGGCGCGGCGCGAAGGCGATGATGGCCGACGGCCTGTTCGAGCGCTTTCCGGTGGACGCGATCTTCGGTGCGCACAACATGCCGGGCATGCGCGCCGGCACGTTCTCGACGCGCGCGGGCGGCATCATGGCGAGCGAGGACAATTTCGTAATCCGTATCGACGGGCGCGGCACGCATGCGGCGCGCCCGCACATGGGCATCGATCCGATCGTGATCGGCTCGCAGATCGTGCTCGCGCTGCAGACGATCGTGTCGCGCAATCTCGATCCGGGCCAGCCGGCCGTGATCTCGTGCACGGAGTTCATCACCGACGGGCTGCGCAACGTGATTCCGTCGACGGTGACGATCAAGGGCGACACGCGCAGCTATTCGCGCGACGTGCAGGCGCTGCTGGAAACGCGGATGCGCGAGATCAGCGACGGCATCTGCCGTACGCACGGCGCGACCTGCACGTTCGAGTACACGCACGAGTTCGCGCCGACGGTGAATTCTCCGGAATGGGTCGACACGGCCGCGCAGGCCGCCGCGCAGGTCGCGGGCGCCGACGCGGTGAACGCCAACGTGCGGCCGATGATGATCTCGGAAGACTTCGGCGCGTTCTTGCAGATGGTGCCGGGCAACTTCGTGTTCATCGGCAACGGCGAGGCGGCCGGGCACGGCGGCGTGCCGCTGCACAACGCGACGTACGATTTCAACGACGAGATCTTGTTGGTCGGCGCGCGCTATTTCGCGGAAGTGGCGCGGCGCGCGTTGAAGGCCGCGTAGCGCGGCGCCGGCGGGCCGCCACGCGGATCGTTCATGGCGAGCCGATGCCTTTCGAGCGACCTAATGCCCGAGGCGAGCGGCAAAGTGAAGGGCGCGGCGACGCACGCCATGTCGCTTCGCCGCAGCAGCCGGTGGCCCGGCTCGTGTCCCGGGCTCGTCGAACGAAACGTCGTCACATCACGTCAGCTCGCCCAGACACGCGTCGAACTGCGCGACGAGCATGTCGACGTCGTCGGCCGTCGTCTGCGGACACACCAGCATCATGTTGTGGAACGGCGTGATCAGCACGCCGCGGTTCAACAGGTACAGATGCACGATGTGCTCGAGCTCGCTGTCGAGCTGTTCGCCGGCGATCGTGCCGTTGCGCGGCGGCGTGGGTGTGAACTGGAACTCGGTGCGCGCGCCGATGCGTGTCACGCACCACGGCAGCCCGTGTTTCGCGATCGCCTGTTCGAGCCCGGTGGCGAGTCGCGCGGCCAGTTCGAACATGTGCGCATACGCGGCGTCGGTCGCGACTTCGGCGAGCGTCGCGCGCATCGCTCGCATCGCAAGCATGTTCGCGGTGAGCGTCGTACCGATCCCGGAATGGCCGGGCGGCGCGTTCAGCTTCGCCTCTTTCGCGCGTTCCGCGAATTCGGCGCTGAAACCGTACACCGCGCACGGCACGCCGCCGGCGATCGGCTTGCCGACCACCAGCGCGTCCGCGTCGAGGCCGTGCGCGGCCGCGTAGCCGCCCGGGCCGCTGCTGATCGTGTGCGTTTCGTCGATCACGAGCAGCGTGCCGTAGCGGCGCGTCAGCGCGCGCGCCCCTTCCCAGAAGCCCGGCTCCGGCAGCACCATCCCGATGTTCGTCATCGCGGGCTCGGCGAGCACGCATGCGACGTCACCCGCCTTCAGCGCTGCTTCGAGCGCGTCGAGATCGTTGAACTCGACGACGCGCGTGTTCGCGAGCAGGTCGTAGGACTGCCCGAGCAGGCTGTCGCGCTGCATCGGGCGGCCGTCGACGAGATCGACGAACACGTCGTCGACGGTCCCGTGATAGCAGCCGTTGAACACGACGATCGTGTTGCGGCCGGTGGCCGCGCGCGCCCAGCGCAGCACGAAGCGGTTCGCGTCGCTCGCGCTCAGCGCGAACTGCCAGACGGGCAGCCGGAACCGGCGCGCGAGTTCGCGCGACACCCAGGCGGCGTCCTCGCTCGGCAGCATCGTCGTGTAGCCGCGGGTCGCCTGGTCGGCGAGCGCGCGCGCGACCGGCTCGGGCGCATGGCCGTACATCGCGCCGGTGTCGCCGAGGCAGAAGTCCGCGTAGCGATGATCGTCGACGTCGGTGAAGGTCGCGCCGCGCGCTTCCTTCACGACCAGCGAGAACGGGGTCGACCAGTCCTGCATCCAGTGCAACGGCACGCCGAACAGCAGATGCTCGGCGGCTTCCGCGGACAACGCGCGGGAGATCGGCATGGCTTCGGTGAATGCACGGCGCTCGCGATCGAACAGCGCGCGGGCGCGGATGAGGTCGACTCCGTGTCGGGTACGCAAAGGCGGCTCCTGGGCTGTGAAGGTGGAGAAACGATAGCGCGGGCGGCAGGGGGCTGACCAGAGGCGGAATCACCGAGGCCGCCGCGCGCGAAAGCGACACGCTCGCCGCGCAATTTCCGGTTGATTTCGAGATTGCACAGGTAAATGGAAAGCCGGTAAAGCGTGCAGGTATTCATCGATTCTGGTGCGGCGTTTCGCGACCTATCGTGATGGTATGCCGCGGCGCGAGCCGTGCGCGGGATGCCGTCGTCGCTGACTGTGCAGGGCATCCGCCGCACGGTCGCGATCGCATGCGGACGATCCGACCGCATGCGCATGCGGCTGCGCGCACCGAATTCACCGGGGCATCGCGGGTTAATTTCGGGATAAGTGAATAGCGGATTTTCACGCAATGGCGGAATCGGGCGCGCGAAACGGGCCGGTTGTTTCGGCCATCGGGTTTCAACCATCCAGAAGGCGGAACGACACAATGAAGATCCACCTACAACTCGCGGCGCTTGTCGCGTGCGGTGCACTGACCGGCATCGCCGAGGCAGGACCGACGTCGCCGCAAGCCGTCGTCAAGACGATCAAGCTGACCGCGCACATCGGCGACAGCCTGTTCGTGTCGAAACCGGACGATTCGGCATGGAACGACGTGGTCGAGCTGACCGCGATGGACCGCGCGCAGCGGAATTTCGGCGCGACGCTGCCGATCCGCGTACGGACGACGAGTCCCGATGTCCATGTCGTGCTGTTGCAGTCGCCGGGTGCGTTGAACGGCGCAGACGGTCCTGGCAGCGCAAAGGTCGCATTGACGAGCAATGCCGGCAACCCGGACATGGTGTCCAGTGCGGGCCGTACGATCACGCTGGTGAAGCGCGGACGCGACGGTTTCGACGGCTACGATGAAACGCATGACTTGCAGGTCAGCGCCCCCGCGCCGCTGGTGCGAGCAACCGGCGCACCGGCCGGCGGGCGTGAGCCGGGCAATCTCGTGCTGGTGTTCGAACCGGCCGCGTCGGCGGGGCGCGAGCCGGCAGAGGGGACCGTTTCAGCAGCTGGCAAGTAGCGCAGTCGCCCCGCTTGACCTCGTCGAGCGGGGCATTTTCACTGCAGTTTGTGCGCATAAATATACGACGACATATCTCTTGAGCAGTCCATTAGAAATGTGAGTATGCGCTCACGTTCGCCAGGCAGCGCCGATCAAACAGGGTAAACGACAGATTCATCCGCGGCTCCGATCGCGTCTAGACTGCGCGATGTAGTACGACGACGTATGAATAGAGATCTGCCGTCCGGCGCATCGATCCCCCAACCATTGAAGGAATGTCCATGGCCGCAAACCGTCGCCGTTCGTCCTCGTCTGTTCGATCGCCCGCGCCGCGGCGCGTCTCGCGTCGCGACTTCATCGGCTGGACCGGCGCGCTCGCCGGCGGCGCCGCACTCGGCGGACCGCTCGCGGCCACCCGCGCGTTCGCCGCGGCCGGCACGTCGCCCAATGCGGCGGTCGACCTGATCTGGGGCGAGCACGGTGCGGCGGCGCGCATCGCGGCATCGCTCGCGCATGTGTCGCGCCTCGCGTTCCGCCGGCACGACTTCGACGTCACGCACTACGGCGCACGCGCGTGCGCGACCGTCGCGCAGACGTCGCCGTACCCGGCGGCGAAATCTCCGGTCAGCCCCGGTTCCGAACTGACGACCGCGCCCGGCGCGTTCGACTCGCGTCCGGCGTTTCTCGCGGCGATCGACGCGTGTGTGCGCGAAGGCGGCGGCCGCGTCGTCGTGCCGCCCGGCAACTGGTACTGCGCGGGGCCGATCGTGCTGCAGAGCAACGTGAATTTCCACCTGAGCGCGAACTGCACGATCTACTTCAGCCCGAACCCGGCCGACTACGCAAAGGACGGCCCGGTCGACTGCGGCGCGAATGGCCGCTTGTACTACAGCCGCTGGCAGGCGAACGACTGCCTGAACTACGGCGCTCCCGTCTATGCGCGCAACGCGACGAACATCGCGCTGACCGGCGAAGGGCCGACGTCGGTGCTGAACGGCCAGGCAATGACGCCGTTCTCCGGCTCGGGCAGCAGCAGCGTGTGCTGGTGGACCTACAAGGGTTCGTCGGGTGCGTACGGTGCGGGCGCGACGGTGCCGGCCCAGAACTATGCGAATCCGAACAACGTCGACCTGCGGATCGTCGCGCCCGCGATCCCCGACGCGCTCTATGCGCTGCTCACGTCGCCCGTCACGCCGTGGCAGCAGGATCAGAACTACCTGCCCGCGCTGTCCGAGGCCGGCGTGCCGGTCGAGAAGCGCATCTTCGGCCTCGGTCACTACCTGCGGCCGTGCATGGTCGAATTCATCGGCTGCACCAACGTGTTGATGGAGCACTACCAGACGCAGAACACGCCGTTCTGGCAGCACCATCCGACCGCGAGCCGCAATGTCGTGATGCGCGGCGTGACGACGAACAGCATCGGCCCGAACAACGACGGCTTCGATCCGGATGCGTGCACCGACGTGCTGTGCGAACGCTGCACGTTCAACACCGGCGACGACTGCATCGCGATCAAGTCGGGCAAGGACCGCGACACGGAATACGGCCCCGCGAAGCGGCACCTGATCCGCGACTGCACGATGAACAGCGGGCACGGCGGCATCACGCTCGGCAGCGAGATGGGCGGCGGCGTCGAGCAGATCTACGCGACCAACCTGTCGATGCTGAACGCGAACTGGCAGACCAACCCGCTGAACATCGCGATTCGCGTGAAGACGAACATGAACCGGGGCGGCTACGTGAAGGACTTCCACGTGAAGGGCGTCACGCTGCCGAACGGCGTGACGCTGAAGGGCGGCGGCTACGGCAGCGCGCTGCTCGCAGGCAGCCCGGTCAACGCGAGCGTGCCGCTCGGCGTGGTGACGCCGTCGGCTGGCAATCCGTCGGCCGCGCAGGGCGGCATCGTCACGTTCGACTGCGATTACCAGCCCGCGAACGACGCCGTGCGCACGCGGCCGCCGGTCGTGCAGAACGTGACGATCTCCGACGTGAAGGCGAGCAACGTGACGCTGAACGGCGTGACCGCGTCGTGCTTCCAGGCGATCGTCGCGCAGGGGCCGGTCGCGTTCGACTACAACGGCACGCCGCCGACGCCGGCGGTGCAGCCGATCTCCGGCGTGACGATCAGCAACTGCGACTTCGGCACGCCGGTCGCGTCGGGCACGCCGACCGTCACGTCGCCGGGGCCGATCTACGCGTTCAACGTGAGCGCGATGACGCTGACGAACGTGACGATCGCCGGGCAGGCCGTCAACATGACGGTCACCGATACGCGGTGAGGTAACGCGCGTGCAAGCGTTCGCGTGCGGCCGGTCAAGGCACGCGAGCGCGTTACGCCAGCGTCTTGACCATGTGGTGCTCGTCGTAGAAGCGGCCGTCGATGAACAGCGCGCGCGGTTCCGTGCCGAAGCGGACGAACCCTTGCGACGCGTACAGGCGTTCGGCGGTGCCGTTGACCTCGTTGACGCACAGCATCAGTTGCCTGCATTGCCACGCTTGCGCCGCATGCGCGGTCGCGCTGTCGAGCAGCGATTGCGCGATGCCGCGCCCGCGATACGCGGGATCGACGAACACGCCCCAGATCAGCGCCTTGTGCGCGACCTTCACCCGTGGATCGCGACGCACGCCCGTGATGCCGACGAGCGTTGCGCCGTCGAATGCGCCGAACACGGCCTGCACGCCGCTCGGCGTGATGCGCGTCGCGAATTCGTCGACCGTGATGCCGGATTCTTCGTCGCGGGTCGACAGGAACGAGGTCGGCGACGTGTCGACTGCGCGCAGGCGCACGGACTGGAACTGCGCCGCATCGGCGGCGTCGAGTAGGCGGATCGTGATCATCGGATGCAGTTCTTGTTGGGGTGTCGGAATCTGCTGCGCGATGCGCGGCAGGGCATCGACAATGCTAAGCGCAAACGGGTGGCTCGCGCGAGTATCGGCGATGTGGGGGAGCTGACGGTGACGTGTCAGCGCGGCAAGCGTGCTGCGCTGACAGAAGGAAGGAGATGAAGGGAAGCGCGCGCGTCGTAGCGCCGCGGCGGCGCGCGGCGTCGAGTAAGGCGATGCGCGCAATCTGCGCAATGCGCCTGATGCGCGCGATGCGCCCGATCAGGTCAGGCGCATGCGGTCTGGATTAATAACGCGACAGCTGATTGCCGTTGATCTGCACGCGATCGCCCGGGCGCAGGTCGCCCGGCGACTGCACGTCGAACGAGCGCGTCGAGCCGTCGCTGATCCGCACGTCGATCCGGTAGCTGCTCGGCGGTTGGGCCGCACCCATCTGCTGGCCGATCTGGTTGCCGGCGACGGCGCCGCCCAGCGCGCCGATCACGGTGGCCGCCTCGCGGCCGTGGCCGCGGCCGAACTGGTTGCCCAGCACGCCGCCGACCAGCGCACCGACGACGGTGCCGGCCACGCCCGACGTGCCGACCGAGCCGCTGACCGGCTGGATGTTCGCGACCGTGCCGTATTGCGCGCCGTAGCCGTTGCCGTACTGGCCGCCGTAAGGCTGCGGGTTGCCGTATTGGTCGTACTGCGGCGCTTGGTTCGGATAAGCCGGCTGCTGCGGCTGTACGTAGCCGGGCTGCGAATACGCGGGCTGTGCGTAGCCGGGCGTCGCATATTGCTGCTGCGGATAGCCGGGTTGCGCACCGTAGTAGCCGGGTGCGACGCAGGCGGTCAGCGGAAGCGCCGCCACGGCGACGAGCGAGGCGAACAGAACGGTCTTGGTGGAAGGCATGCGCATCATGATGATTCCTGCATCGGCAACGTGTTCGCCGACGAATTCCGGGACGGGTGGCGAACTCGCCGTGAGTATAAGTAATGGGTGGATGCGCGTCCGGTGCGGCCGGGTAACAACGTGTAAAGTCTGTTGCCGGGCAACTCCACGGCACGGCGCGGCGTTGACGTGGGTGCCTGGCACGGCGCGACGTGGCCTCCGGGCGGCCCTATTCCTATGACGTGGCGCGCTGTGCGACGGTTGGCTTTTCCTCTGTTTCCATCGCTTCCGCCGCTTCCGCCGCTTCGACAGCTTCGACGGCTTCGATAGCTTCGACCGCTTCGACCGCTTCGACCGCTTCGACAACTGCGACAACTGCGACAACTTCCACGGCTTCCGGCGCTACCGGCGCTACCGGCGCTTTCGCCGCTTTCGCCGCTTTCGCCGCGATCCCGCCCCATCGTCGCGCTCGACCCGGCGCGCATGCGTGCCGCGCATCGCGAAATCGAATGCGCTGCATCGCGACATTTAATTGGCCGCGGGCAGCCCCGTCCGATATCGTGACCGCATTCCCTGCGACCGTTCGCGCCGCGCCGGCCGTGGTTCCTTCCCCCGTCCGCGCCGGCGCTGCGTTTCCCGCGATAACGACCTGACCGCCGTCACGGTGCGTGCATCGTGACGGTCCCGCACCGACCGACCACACCGGAACCGACATGACGAATCTGCTGATCCGCAACGTCCGCACGCATGCCGACGAAGCGCTCGACATCCTGATCGAAGGCGAGCGCATCGCGCGTGTCGGCCCGTCGCTCGACGCGCCCGCGGGCTGTGCGATCGAGGACGGCGCGCTCGCGCTTGCGCTGCCCGGCCTCGTCGAAGGCCACACGCATCTCGACAAGACCCACTGGGGCATGCCGTGGTATCGCAACGCGGTGGGGCCGCGCCTCGTCGACCGCATCGAGAACGAGCGCCACTACCGCGCGACGAGCGGCCACGATGCGGGCGCCGCGTCGCTCGCGCTGTCGCGCGCGTTCCTCGCGGCCGGCACGACGCGCATCCGCACGCACGTCGACGTCGATACCGACGCCGGGCTGCGGCATCTGCACGGCGTGCTCGCGACGCGCGAGACGTTGCGCGGCCAGGTGGACATCCAGATCGTCGCGTTTCCGCAGTCGGGCGTGCTCAAGCGGCCCGGCACCGCCGCGCTGCTGTCCGACGCGCTCGGCGCGGGCGCCGACCTGCTCGGCGGCCTCGACCCGTGCGCGATCGAAGGCGATCCGGTCGAAGCGGTGGACGTGCTGTTCGGCATCGCCGAGCGCCACGGCCGCGGGCTCGACCTGCACCTGCACGAGCGCGGGTCGATGGGCGCGTACTCGCTCGACCTGATCCTGCAGCGCACGGCCGCGCTCGGCATGCAGGGCAAGGTCACGATCAGCCATGGCTTCTGCCTCGGCGACGTTGCCGAACGCGAGCGCGACGCGCTGCTCGCGCGGATGGCCGAACTCGGCGTCGCGATCGTCACGACCGCGCCGGCCGCGGTGCCGGTGCCGTCGGTCGTCGCGTGCCGCGCGGCCGGCGTGACCGTCATCGGCGGCAACGACGGCGTGCGCGATACGTGGACGCCGTACGGTTCGCCCGACATGCTGGAACGCGCGATGCTGATCGGCATGCGCAACGATTTCCGCGGCGACGACGCGCTCGAAGTCGCACTCGACTGCGTCACGCACAGCGCAGCGCGCGGTTGCGGCTTCGCCGACTACGGGCTGGAGGCCGGCAAGCGTGCGGATGTCGTGCTCGTCGATGCGCTGACGTTCGCCGAGGCCGTCGTCGCGCGGCCGACGCGCCGGCTCGTCGTGTCGTCGGGAAGGATCGTCGCGCGCGACGGCGTGCTGGTCTGAGCGCGGCGCCGCATCACCCCGGGTATGATCGGGCTCTTTCAGCCTGATCCTGCGGGAGACGACGATGCGACGCACACGCACGATGGCGGCACGGGCCGCACGATGGACGCGCTGGATGGCCGCGGCGACGTTCGCGGTGACGGCCGCGCATGCGGCGGCGGCCGGGCCGGATCAAGCGCAGCAGGAAGCGAATCGCCGCACGGTGCTGGCGTTCTACGAGAAAGGCCTGAACGAGAAGGATGCCGATGCCGCGCTCGCGTATGTCGGCGATCAATACGTGCAGCACAACCCGAACGCGGCCGACGGGCGTGACGGTTTCCGCAAGTTCGTCGCGTTCCTGCGCGACAAATATCCGCAGTCGCACAGCGAGATCAAGCGCGCGTTCGTCGACGGCGACTACGTGATCCTGCACGTGCATGCGGTGCGCGAGCCCGGCACGCGCGGCAGCGCGATCATGGACATCTTCCGGCTGGAGCACGGCAAGATCGTCGAGCACTGGGACGTGAACCAGCCGGTGCCGGAGCATGCGGCGAACGGGAACACGATGTTCTGACGAGCGCGGGCTTGCCCGGTTGCGCCGGTGCTCCGTCGCAGCCGCTCCGTATCGCGACGGCCGCGCTTATTCCGGCTCGTGTTCCAGCATCGCCGCGAGCGCCTTCGTCAGTTCGCTGACCATCGGATCGGCCGTCGGCCGATGCAGGATCGCGATGTCCATGTTCCCGATCGGCGCGAAGCCGCCGTGCTCGTCGGTCAGCACCACGTGGTCGTCGGTCACCGCGCGCGCGGGCAGCACGCTGATGCCGAGCCCGTCCGCGACGGCCGCCTGGATACCGCTCAGGCTCGACGTCGTGAAGCTGATCCGCCAGCGGCGGCCGCGCTCCTCGATCGCCTTGATCATGTCGTCGCGATAGAGTCCGCGCGGCGGAAACACGACGAGCGGCACCGGGTCGAGCTCGATCGTCGGATGCCGCGCGCTGTCGATCCAGCGCAGCTTCTCCGGCCAGCGCACCACCGCCTCGCGGCTGTCGCGCCGCTGCTTGATCAGCACGAGATCGAGCTCGCCGCGATCGTAGGCTGCGCAGATGTCGCGGCTCAGCCCGCACGTCACTTCGAGTTTCACCTGCGGATGATCGCGCTTGAACGCGGCGAGCGCATGGGTCGTGCGGCCCGCCGCGAAATCGTCGGGCACGCCGAGCCGGATCGTGAGCGCGACGGTCGCGCCCGACAGCGCTTCCAGCATCTCGTCGTTCAGCGCGATCATGCGCCGCGCGTAGCTGAGCACCGTCACGCCGGCGTCGGTCGGCCGCACGTCGCGCGTGCCGCGGTCGAGCAGGCGATGCCCGGCGATCTCCTCGAGCCGCCGCACCTTCTGGCTGACCGTCGACTGCGTCGAATGCAGGCGCGCGGACGCGGTCGTGAAGCTGCCGCAATCGGCGACCATCACGAGTGCGCGCAACAGGTCGAGGTCGAACAAAGGTCGATTCATTTCTGCACTTTTCTGGATTCGAGCATTTCATTTCCAAATGCGTGCGAGGACTTTTAGCATGGCCGGAGACCGTGGGCAATCGTGGGTTCGCCGAACATGGGGCTAGGGTTGCTCGCGAGGCATCGCGACGATATTCGTGCGGTATAGGCTGCACGGGGCGGCGGGGGTGGAAAAATGCCTTGATAGACCGCGCTGTGTAGTCGTTCGCCTCCGGCAGGTATCAGCGAAAACTCGTCCTGTGGCAGCCAAACATCACGCCGGGTAAACACTCGAAAATCCGGGGAAATCTCGCCAATTCGGCCACTCAATCCAGCCCTTCGTCCCTATCTCACCCTTCAGCCGCCTCCAATCCACTCACCCCGCTTGCGCTCAAAAATCGAGCGGTCTAGACTGCATCGCAGTTTCATCGAAGGAAGTCCCAGTCTTTCGCGTACCACGCCGGGCCCGCCGGCAACGACGCTCCCCAACGGACGCCCGGCGCTCGCCCGCCACGTCGAGACCACAAGGACACACCATGAACCGCACTGCAAAGCTCGTCGTTTCCGTGCTGGCGTTCGCGCCGCTCGTCTCGTTCGCGCAGGACACGGCGATGATCCGCTGGGGCATCGATCCCACCTATCCGCCGTTCGAGGCGAAGCAGCCCGACGGCTCGCTCGCCGGCTTCGACATCGACCTGCGCGATGCGATCTGCGAGCAACTGCGCGCGAAGTGCGTGTGGGTTGAACAGGGCTTCGACGGGATGATTCCGGCGCTGCGCGCGCGCAAGTTCGACGTGATCATGTCCGCGATGACGGCCACCGACGAGCGGCTCAAGCAGATCGACTTCTCGAACAAGCTGTACGCGTCGCCGGGCGCGCTCGTCGCGCCGGCCGGCTCGAAGCTGCTGCCGACCGCGGCGTCGCTCGCCGGCAAGCGCGTCGGGATCGATCAGGGCACCACGCAGGAGGCGTACGCGAAGGCCGAATGGGCGACCAAGGGCGTGACGATCGTGTCGTACCAGAATCAGGACCAGGTGTATCAGGATCTGGTGAACGGCCGTCTCGACGCGACCTTCCAGGACAAGACGCAGGCCGGCTATTCGTTCCTGAAGACGCC
The DNA here is from genome assembly GCF_000203915.1 of Burkholderia ambifaria AMMD. Classification (NCBI taxonomy): domain Bacteria; kingdom Pseudomonadati; phylum Pseudomonadota; class Betaproteobacteria; order Burkholderiales; family Burkholderiaceae; genus Burkholderia; species Burkholderia ambifaria. Next base: position 1,900,079 of record NC_008391.1, on the reverse strand, counting down.
GCGCGGCAAGGGCTACGCGTTCGCAGGCCCCGACGTGACCGACGTGCGCATCACCGGCTACGGCGTCGCGATGGGCGTGCGCAAGGGCGACGCCGACATGAAGAAGCGGCTGAACGACGCGATCGCCGCGATCCGCGCGAACGGCACGTACCAGAAAATCGCCGCGAAATACTTCGACTTCGACATCTACGGGGCGAAGCAGCAGCTAACCAGCGCGCCGTGACCCCATGCCCCCCGTGATCCCGTGCTTCATTCAATCGACAGGCAAGCCATGACGAGTATCCAGGACCGCGTCGCGACAGCCGTGACGCCCGAACTGATCGCCGCCTTCCGCGACGAAGGCGCGGTGTGCATCAAGGGTATTTTCTCGCCCGACGAAGTGGCCGCGCTGCGCGCCGGCATCGACGCGAACCTCGCGCAGCCGAGCGAGCGTGCGAAGGTCGCGAGCCGGCCCGACGATCCGGGCTGGTTCTTCGAGGACTTCTGCAACTGGCGGCACAACGACGCGTATCGCGACTTCATCGTGCGGTCGCCCGCGCCGTCGGTGGCCGCCGCGCTGATGGGCACGAAGACTGTTCGCCTGCATCACGACCATCTGCTCGTGAAGGAGCCCGGCACGCGGCAGCGCACGCCGTGGCACCAGGATCAGCCGTACTACAACATCGAAGGCGACGACAACGTCAGCATGTGGATTCCGGTCGATCCGGTGCCGCTCGAATCGACGCTGGAATTCGTCGCGGGTTCGCACCTGGGGCCATGGCTGATGCCGCGCACGTTCATGGACAAGGAGGCGAAGTGGTTCCCAGAAGGCAGCCTCGCCGACCTGCCCGACATCGAAGCCGACCGCTCGGCATTCCCGATTCGCCACTGGGCGCTCGAGCCCGGCGACATGGTGTGCTTCCGGATGCTGACGCTGCATGCGTCGGGCGGTACGCAGAACCGCCGGCGCGCGTTCTCGATCCGCTTCGTCGGCGACGACATCCGGCACGCGCCGCGCCGCTGGAAAACGTCGCCCGATTTCCCGGGGCTGGCCGACGAACTGCCGGATGGCGCACCGCTCGAGCATCCGCTGTTTCCGGTCGTGTGGACGCGCGACGCGGGGCAGGTCGGAGCAATCTGAGCGGCGAATATCGAGCGCCGTCACGCGCGCGGCGGCCGTTTCGCGATGAAGCGGCCGCCGCGCGTGGTCGTTTTCAGGTGCCGAAGCCGATTCAGGTCTGGTGCCGTCCGGCGCCCGGCTTGAAGCGCGAGCCGAGCCGGTAGCGGTTGCCCGGATGCAGGAAGTGCACGAACGTGACGGGCAGCCCGTTCGTCCAGGTGCGGCGCGTGAGGGTGAGACACGGCTCGTCGGCGCGCATGTCGAGCAGCCGCGCCTGTTCGCTCGTCGGCAGCGCCGCGTCGACGACGTGCTCGATCTCCAGTTCGTAGTGCGACACGTTGTTGAACAGGTATTCGGACGGCGGCTCGGCCTGGAAGTCCTGATCGATGAATTCGGGTGCGGCGGCCGGATTCACGTAGCGATCCTCGAGCTGGATCGGGCGGCCGTTTTCCTCGTGCACGCACACCACGTGAAAGACCGGCGTGTTGACCGCCAGCCCGAACGCGGCCGCGACGTCGAACGACGCGGGTTCGCGCGACTGGCTGAGCACGCGGCAGCGATATTCGTGTCCGCGCGCGCGGATCTCGTCGCGGATGTGCGCGATCATCAGCAGGTTCGACTGCGGCTTCACTTCGGCGACGAAGGTGCCGACGCCCGCGATGCGCTTGAGCACGCCTTCCTCGGTCAGCTCGCGCAGCGCGCGGTTGACCGTCATGCGCGCGACGCCGAATTGCGCGGCGAGATCGAGTTCGGACGGAATGCGGTCGCCCGGGCGCCACTCGCTCGCGTCGACCTTCTGGCGAACGAGCGTCTTGATCTGCTGGAACGGTGCGGTGGCCTTCGTGACCATCGGAAGATCCTTGCGCGAAGAAGTGACGAGGCTAGTCGTCGTGGCTGACGATGACCAGGATCTCCGCCTGCGCGGCGCCGAGGCTGCGCGTGCGGTGCGGGATGAGTGCGTTGAAATAGACTGAATCGCCGGTCTTGAGTTGCACCGTCTCGTTCGGGAATTCGATTTCGACGCGCCCCTTGTGCACGAACAGGAATTCCTCGCCTTCGTGCTCGCGGAACGTCGACGCGACGAATTCGTGCGGCGGATGCACGACGAACGGCAGCATCTTCTTCGGCGCGACGCCGGCCGCGATGCTTTCGAAGCGGTGCGCGTGGCTGTTGGCCGCCGCACCCATCGCCGTGCGCTCGCCGGCGCGCGTGACCGTGATCAGCTCGCGGTTGTGGCTTTCCGAGAACAGCTGCTCGACGTCGATGTTCAGCGCCTTCGACAGCTTCAGCGCGACCGCGATCGACGGCACGCTCAGGCCGCGCTCGACTTTCGACAGGTAGCTCTTGGTCAGGCCGGTCTCGTCGGCCAGCACATCGAGCGTCCAGCCCTTCTGTTTTCTGAGCAGCTTCAGGCGAATCGTCATGGGGCGCCAAGTGTCCTTCGAAAAATCGATTGTAACGCATGACACAAAGTGTCCTGTGGTGTATCGTGTGTCTTTCGTGTCCACGGACACGGCCGCGGACGGCGCGGCAGATCCGATCCATTCAGGAGGTGAACATGGCGGAAACGCTGAATTTGACGAAGGAGGCGCTGGTCGCGCTGGCGGAGCGGCGTCTCGAGAACGAGGTGGGCGACAGCGGCTGGTCCGTGCGGCAAAAGCTCGCGCTCACGTGCCGGATCCTGTTCGACGCCGGTCACGATTCGGGCCTGGCCGGGCAGATCACCTGCCGCGCGGGCGACGCCGGCACGTACTACACGCAGCGGCTGGGGCTCGGCTTCGACGAGATCTCGGCCGCGAACCTGCTGCGCGTGAACGAGGATCTCGACGTCGTCGACGGCGAAGGCATTCCGAACCCGGCCAACCGGTTCCATACGTGGATCTATCGCGAGCGCCCGGACGTGAACTGCATCATCCATACGCACCCGGCGCATGTCGCGGCGCTGTCGATGCTCGAGCAGCCGCTCGTCGTGTCGCACATGGACACCTGCCCGCTGTACGACGATTGCGCATTCCTGAAGGACTGGCCCGGCGTGCCGGTCGGCAACGAGGAAGGCGAGATCATTTCGAAGGCGCTCGGCGATAAGCGCGCCATCCTGCTGTCGCATCACGGCCAGCTCGTGGTCGGCAGGACGATCGAGGAAGCCTGCATCCTTGCGCTGCTGATCGAGCGGGCCGCGAAGCTGCAACTGCTGGCGATGTCGGCCGGCGAGATCAAGCCGGTGCCGCCGGCGCTCGCGCGGGAAGCGCACGACTGGATTTCGAAGCCGAAGCGCGATGCCGTGACGTTCGACTACTACGCGCGTCGCGCATTGCGAACGCATCCGGACTGTATTGCATGAACACGCACGTTGCGTTCGTCGCGTCCATCCATCACTGAGGAATCCATATCGTGTCCATCCTGCTGCAAGGCATCATCGCCTATCCGGTTACGCCGTTCTCCGCCGACGGCGCCATCGCCCTGCCGGCGCTCGATGCGCTGATCGAGCGCCTGATCGCCGATGGCGTCCACGCGATCGCGCCGCTGGGCAGTACCGGCGAGAGCGCGTACCTGTCCGACGCCGAATGGGAGGCGGTCGCCACCGCGTCGATTCGCGCGGTGCGCCGGCGCGTGCCGACCGTCGTCGGCATTTCCGATCTCACGACGGCCGGTGCGGTGCGCCGCGCGCGCTTAGCCGAACAGGCCGGCGCCGATGCCGTGATGGTGCTGCCCGTGTCGTACTGGAAGCTCGGCAACGACGAGATCGTCGCGCATTACCGCGCGATCGGCGACGCCATCGGCATCCCGATCATGCTGTACAACAACCCCGCGACGAGCGGCGTCGACATGTCGCCCGACCTGATCGCGACGATCTGCCGAACCGTCGACAACGTGACGATGGTCAAGGAGAGCACCGGCGACATCGGGCGGATGCACCGGCTCGCGCAGTTGAGCGACGGAGCGATCCCGTTCTACAACGGCAGCAATCCGATGGCGCTTGCCGCGCTGGCCGCTGGCGCGGCCGGATGGTGCACGGCCGCGCCGAACCTGAATGCCGCGTTGCCGATTGCGCTGGTCGACGCGATGCGCGCGGGCGACCTGGCGCGCGCCAGGACGGTTTTTCACGCGCAGTTGCCGCTGCTGCGGTTCATCGTCGACGGCGGCCTGCCGGTGACCGTGAAGGCCGGGTTGCGGCTGCGCGGCTTCGACGCGGGCGAGCCGAGGCGGCCGTTGCTGCCGCTCGGCGACGTGCGCACGCGCGAGCTCGAACGCCTGCTCGCGGCACTGCCGGACGGTGTGCCGGCATGAGCAGCGACGCGCGGCCGGCGATCGCGGTCGCCATCGCCGCGGTGCGGGTCGGCACGAGCCGGCCGCTGGCCGGCACGCCGCACCTGAGTGCGATCGACAAGCAGCCGGTCGACGCGCGTCTGTGGCTCGGCGCGCTCGGCTTCGCGGGCGACGGGCAGGCCGATGCGCGGCATCACGGCGGGCCCGACAAGGCGGTCCATCACTATGCTTACGACCACTATCCGTGGTGGTCCGAGCAGATCGGGGCGCGTGACGTGCTCGGGCGGCCGGGCGCCTTTGGCGAGAACCTGTCGACGCACGGCGTGACCGAGCACGACGTGTGTCTCGGCGACGTGTTCACGCTGGGCGGCGCCGTGCTGCAGGTGTCGCAGTCGCGGCAGCCGTGCTGGAAGCTCAATGCGCGTTTCGACCATCCGCGCATGGCGGCGCTCGTGCAGCAAAGCGGCCGGACCGGCTGGTACTACCGTGTGCTGGACGAAGGCTGGGTGGCGCCGGGCGATGTGCTGGCGCTGCACGAGCGCCGATATCCGCAATGGCCGCTGTCGACGGTGCTCGATGTGCTGTACCGGCGCACGCTCGACATGGCCGCGCTGGATGCGCTGTGCGGCGTTCCGGTGTTGCCGCCCGGCTGGCGCAGGATGCTCGAAAAGCGCCTCACGGAGCGGCAGGTGGAAGACTGGACGAAGCGGCTCGAAGGCTGACGCGCCCGCGTGTGCGGTTTAGCCGGCCGGCAGGCTTCGCACGTCGGCCGTCGGCTCGGCGCCGAACGCGTCGCTCAGCGCATGGCCGATCAGGTGCCGCGCGGCAGCCTCGGGCGTCGACAGCGCGCCGCTCGCCTTCAACTCGTCGAATTTCTCGCGCATCGGGAAGTTCTCTTCGCCGGTCGAGCGGATCGTCGCCTGCATGCCCGTATCGACGACGCCCGGCGCGACGCTGCAGATCCGCAGCGCGCGGTTCGCGTCGAGCGCGACGGCGCGTGCGTGATGATCGAGCGCGGCCTTGGTCGCGCAATAGACGCTCCAGCCCGCGTATGCGTTGCGCGCGGCGCCGCTCGACAGGTGCAGGATCCGGCATTCGGTCGGGGCCGATACCGCCTGCACGAGCGCGGCCGACAGCATCAGCGGCGCCGCGACGTTCAGGCCGACCGCGCGCGCGACGAGCGCCGGGTCCTGCGCGTCGAGCGGCCCGATCGGATCGACGATGCCCGCGTTGTTGAAGAGCAGCACGATCGACGCGCCGTCGACGAAGCTGCGCAGCGTGTCGCCGGCCAGCCACGTCGCGACAGCCGACGTATCCGACAGGTCGAGTTCGATTTCGGCGAATCGGGCGCCGGCCTGCGCGGCGAGCGACGGATGACGGCTGCGCGACACGCCGAGCACGGCGATGCCTTCCTGCAGCAGCTGCTCCGCGAGTGACGCGCCGAGGCCGCGCGTGTGTCCGGTGACGATGGCGCGCACGTTCGGCGCTGAAGAGGATGCGGTCATGGTGGTGAACGAGTAAACGGTTGAACCGTGTTGACGAGTGGCGAGTGCCGCGCATGCGCGTCAACCCGGCGGGCGGGACGGGCGATGCGCGGTGCCGACGTGGCGTGCGAAGGCGGCCGCGTACGGCGCCGCCTCTCCGGCTGAACGCGTATCGTAGCGCCGGCCTGCATGACGCGCAAACGCGCGGCGACGCCAGCCGCAGCCACGCAGCGTGAATGCGCGGCGCCGAATGCACGCATCGTCGCGCGCCGCCGCACGCCCGATACGTTGGACGAAAGCCGTCTGCGGCAAGTGCGCGCGGCGCGGCGGCAACTGGCGTCGGCCCCCGCGTCGCGAGCTATCATATGGCTCGCCCGTTCGCGACGCCGGACGGGCCGCGACGTTTCCCTTCACCTGCTGCACGCTGCGACGCCATCCATGAACACCACGCCGGATATGCCCACGCCACGCGCCTTGCGCGAACTCACGCCTCTCGAGGCCCGCATTCTCGGGGTGCTCGTCGAGAAGCAGCACACGGTGCCGGACACCTATCCGCTGTCGCTGAACGCGCTGACCGCGGGCTGCAATCAGAAAACCGCACGCTCGCCGGTGATGAACGTCAGCGAGGACGAGGTCACGACCGCGATCGACAGCCTCAAGCACCTGAGCCTCGTGATGGAGGGCAGCAGCAGCCGCGTGCCGCGTTTCGAGCACAACATGAATCGCGTGCTCGGCATCCCGAGCCAGGCGATCGCGCTGCTGACGATCCTGCTGCTGCGCGGCCCGCAGACGGCCGCCGAACTGCGCCTGAACAGCGCGCGCCTGCACGGCTTCGCGGACATCTCGTCGGTCGAGGCCTTCCTGGACGAACTCGCGGCGCGTGCGCAGCCGCTCGTGATCCGGCTGCCGCGTGCGGCCGGTGCGCGCGAGAACCGCTGGCTGCACCTGATGTGCGGCGAGGTGAACGTCGCAGACTTCGTCGGTCCGGATACCGGTGGCGGCACGGATTCCGTTCCGCCGTCCGAGTTCGAGGCGCTGAAGGCCGAGCAGAAGCGGCTTGCGGATGAAGTGGCGCGGCTGAACGCGCTCGTTCAGCGGATGGCGACCGAACTCGGGATCGACGTCGACGCGCCGGGCGACGCGGGCTGACGGGCGGCTCGAGTCAACCTCGCGCCGGCGCGCAAGCGGGCGCGCCGGTTGACGGCCCCGCGTCGCGAGACCGCCCGATCCGGATCACCAGCGGCACCCCGTCTTCGCGGACGCATCGACGTCCTGCGCCCACGTGAAATCGGTCTTCTTGCCGGTACGCGCATGGGTGTACGTCATCGAATAGACGATCGCACCCTGGCTCATCATTTCATATTCGCCGTTGATCTTGCCGTCGACCATTTCCCACCACGTTGTCGTGTACTGGTACGGGCGGCCTTCCGCGAGCTCCTCGTGATCCTCGTGCTTGAACAGCAGCGGGATGGCCGACTTCGATTTCGCATACCGGACGACGCCGCCTTGCCACTTGGCCACGTCGTCGTAATACGTGCGCAGCTCGAATCGCACGGGTTTGTCGCCGGTCGTCCTGAAGCACAGCACTTCCGTGCTGACCTCGGCCGACGCGGGCAATGCGATGCACAGCAGCAACGCGGCGAATGCTTTTTTCATGTTGGCAGGTGAGTGAGGGTGAGGCGATTCAGCCGATGCTGATCCGCGTGGCGCCCGCATCGACGAGCCGGAACAGCAAGTCCTCGACGGCGGCTCCCGGCGCCGAACCGAGATCCGCGTTGACCTGCCATCCGTGCTCCGTGCGTACCGGCTCCGACAGATAGTGAACGACGCCGTGCAGGCCGTCCTCGGCCGGCACGCGTGCGTCGTCGGCGTCGAACCACGCGAAGAACCATGCCTTGAACGCGTCGGTGGCCGCGGCTTCGTCGAAACCGTCGGCTTCGACCGTCACCCAGTCCCACACGAATGGCTGGATCGACACGGCCGCCGTGTCGAGTTCGAACGCGAACGGTTCGAAATCCAGTTGCGCATTCGAGTCGACCATCGCCGGCTGGCCGGCCGATTCGCCTCCGGTGTGAACGAAATCGGCGCGGCACGGCAGCGCGAGCGGGCCTTCGGTGGCGAGCGTGCCGTCGGCTTTCCGGTAGGCCGGTTCGACGACGGCCACCGGTTGCGCCGCCGCTTGCGCGAGCAGGTCGGCGTAGGGCTGGCGGATGGCGCTGAGCAGTTCGGATACGGTCATCTTGGCGGGTCGGGTCAGGTTGCGAACGTCAATCACGGACGGATGGTGCGTCGTGCCGCCGGCGTCGAACGACGGCCCGCATCGGCAGGGGACAGCCACGATCGTACGGTACTTCGATGGCATGCGACCACTCGGCCGAACGGCCGGCTCGCGTCGCGACGTGAGCGCTTGTGCGGAAGTTCTGCGCGAGCGGCGTGTCGCCATGCGCGAGTGCCATAATCGAGGCTGCCAATCATTCCAGACGTCCCCCGGAGAATTCTCATGCAGAACCTCGACAATCCTTCCCACGATCGCGAGGTAGGCAGCGCCGACGCGACGCAGGACACCACGCGCATCGACGACGTCCGCATCGGCGCCGTGCGTCCGCTGATTTCCCCGGCGCTGCTGCAGGACGAGCTGCCGGTGCCCGCCTCCACGCAGACACTCGTCGAGGACACGCGCCGCGCGATCGGCGACATCCTGCATGGCCGCGACGACCGGCTGCTGCTCGTCGTCGGCCCGTGCTCGATCCACGACCACGACCAGGCGCTCGACTACGCACGTCGCCTGAAGGCCGCCGCCGATGCGCTGAAGGATGACCTGCTGATCACGATGCGCGTGTACTTCGAGAAGCCGCGCACGACGGTCGGCTGGAAGGGGTACATCAACGATCCGCGCCTGGACGGCAGTTTCCGCATCAACGAAGGGCTGCGCGCCGCGCGGCAGCTGCTGCTCGACATCAACGCGCTGGGCCTGCCGGCGTCGACCGAATTCCTCGACCTGCTGAGCCCGCAATACATTGCCGACCTGATCGCGTGGGGCGCGATCGGCGCGCGCACGACCGAGAGCCAGAGCCATCGCCAGCTCGCGTCGGGGCTGAGCTGCCCTATCGGCTTCAAGAACGGCACCGACGGCGGCGTGCAGGTGGCGTCGGACGCGATCGTCGCCGCGCGCGCGAGCCACGCGTTCATGGGGATGACGAAGATGGGGATGGCCGCGATCTTCGAGACGCGCGGCAACGACGATGCGCACGTGATCCTGCGCGGCGGCAAGAACGGGCCGAACTACGACGCCGAGCACGTCGAGGCGAGCTGCGCGGTGCTGCGCAAGAGCGGGTTGCGCGAGCAGGTGATGGTCGATTGCTCGCATGCGAACTCGAACAAGTCGCATGAGCGGCAGATCGACGTCGCGCAGGATCTCGCACGGCAGTTGGGGCAGGGCGAGCACCGGATCGTCGGCGTGATGGTGGAGAGCCATCTCGAGGCCGGGCGCCAGGATCTGAAGCCGGGCGTGCCGTTGCAGTACGGCGTGTCGATCACCGATGCGTGCCTGAGCTGGTCGCAGACCGAGCCGGTGCTCGACGTGCTGGCCGAGGCGGTGCGGCATCGCCGGGTGTATTCGCGCAACGCGTGACGCGGCGTGGCTGCGGGGCAGGTTGGCGGGGTTGCGCCCGCCGCGTGGTTCGATGCACCGGTGAAGATCTGTTGACCGTTTGCCATGTTCTCCTGATCGACAGGCCGCGGCGTCGCTGTTTCCGGGCCGTGCGCACCAACTATCCGCACGGTCATTGATCTGGCTCCGGCTCGATCCGCCTGCCGCGTTGCACGCTGGACGCACGATCCGGCGAATGTCGCTACCATGAACGCCGTGCTGCACGCCGCGGCCCGGCTATGCCGGTCCGTCATGCACACACGCAGTGGCGGCGCGGCCGACCGCCACGCGACCGACGAAGCGCGGGGCGGCCATCCGCGGGGCGGCCATCCGCGGGGTGCTCACCGATCAGCCGTTGCGCCCGCGTCGCTTCGCTCCCGGAATCAACAACAACCGAACCGGAGTGCAAACTACATGAAGTTCTACAAGACCCTCATCGCAGCAACCGTCCTCGCATCGAGCGTCAGCGCGCACGCGCAGATCGCCGGCGCGCAGCCGCTCAGCGTGACCGTCGAACAATCGCAGGCGCTGCTCGAAGGGTGGAGCGTGAAGAAGAGCGTGCTGGGCAAGGTCGTGTACAACGACGCAAACCAGAAAGTCGGCACGGTGCGCGACCTGATCGTCGCGCCGGACGGCTCGGTGTCGGCGGCGATCGTGTCGGCCGGCGGCTTCCTCGGCGTGGCCGCGCATGACGTCGCGGTGCCGATCGGGTCGCTCGACGTGCGCAACGGCAACATCTACCTGCCAGGCGCGACGAAGGATGCGCTGAAGGCCACGCCGGCGTTCCAGTACGCGAAGGTGCCGTCGGTGCCGAAGCCGAAGAAGGTCGACGACAAGCATTGATCGACAAGCATTGATGCATGCGGCCCGGCCCGGCACGCGATGTGCCGGGTCGGCCGGGTGCCACGTCACGTCGCACCGCGCGGCGATCCAGCACCGCCGCGCACCCTCATCCCCCCTGTCTACGTAATTCTACGTAGCCCCGCATACGTAGTTGTGCGCTTGTAAGCCTCCCCCATCGCGCGGAATACTACGGCCCACTGCCACGGCTTTCTCGAGACGCGGCACGACGCATCGACGTCACGCGGGTTCGGCCCCTCGCCGCATCCACTCAAAAACACATTGGAGACCAGGAGACGCCATGAATCGGGCTTCCAGTACCCTGCTCTGGATCGCGGTCGCGCTGCTCGGCGCGTTCGCATTCGGGACGATCGCACTTGGGCACGGCGAACGTGTCAGCGCGCTATGGATCGTGATCGCCGCAGTCTGCGTGTATCTGATCGCATATCGCTTCTACAGCCGCTTCATCGCCAGCAAGGTCATGCAGCTCGACGGGCTGCGGATGACCCCGGCGGTCAAGTACAACGACGGCCTCGACTACGTACCGACCAACAAGTACGTGCTGTTCGGCCATCACTTCGCCGCGATCGCCGGCGCCGGGCCGCTCGTCGGCCCCGTGCTCGCCGCGCAGATGGGCTACACGCCCGGCATGCTGTGGATCCTGGCCGGCGTCGTGTTCGCCGGCGCGGTGCAGGACTTCATCGTGCTGTTCATCTCGACGCGCCGCGACGGCCGCTCGCTCGGCGACCTCGTCAAGATGGAGCTCGGCACGGTGCCCGGCGTGATCGCGCTGTTCGGCGCGTTCCTGATCATGGTGATCATCCTCGCGGTGCTCGCGCTGATCGTCGTGAAGGCGCTGACGAATTCGCCGTGGGGCACGTTCACGGTCGCCGCGACGATTCCGATCGCGCTGTTCATGGGCATCTACACGCGCTACATCCGTCCGGGCCGCATCGGCGAAGTGTCGATCATCGGCTTCGTGCTGTTGATGGCATCGATCGCGTTCGGCCAACACGTGCACGATTCGGCGACGCTCGCCGCGTGGTTCACGTTCAACGGCACGCAGCTCACGTGGATCCTGATCGGCTACGGCTTCGTCGCATCGGTGCTGCCGGTGTGGCTGCTGCTCGCGCCGCGCGACTACCTGTCGACGTTCCTGAAGATCGGCACGATCCTCGGCCTCGCGATCGGCATCCTGGTCGTCGCACCGGAACTGAAGATGCCCGCGCTGACGAAGTTCGTCGACGGCACGGGCCCGGTGTGGTCGGGCAACCTGTTCCCGTTCCTGTTCATCACGATCGCGTGCGGCGCGGTGTCGGGTTTCCACGCGCTGATCTCGTCGGGCACGACGCCGAAGCTGATCGACAACGAATCCAACGCGCGCTTCATCGGTTACGGTGCGATGCTGATGGAATCGTTCGTCGCGATCATGGCGCTCGTCGCCGCGTGCGTGATCGAGCCGGGCATCTACTTCGCGATGAACGCGCCGGCGGCCGTGCTCGGCTCGACGCCGGAAGCCGTCGCGAACACGGTCACGCAATGGGGCTTCGTGCTGACGCCCGACATGCTGACGCAGACCGCGAAGGCCGTCGGCGAGACGACGATCATCGCGCGCGCGGGCGGCGCACCGACGCTGGCCGTCGGCATGGCGCACATCCTGCACCAGGTGATCGGCGGCGAAGCGATGATGGCGTTCTGGTATCACTTCGCGATCCTGTTCGAGGCGCTGTTCATCCTGACGGCCGTCGACGCCGGCACGCGCGCGGGCCGCTTCATGCTGCAGGACCTGCTCGGCACGTTCCATCCGGCGCTCAAGCGCACCGAGTCGCTGCCCGCGAACCTGGTGGCCACCGCGCTGTGCGTGGCCGCGTGGGGCTACTTCCTGTACCAGGGCGTGGTCGATCCGCTCGGCGGCATCAACACGCTGTGGCCGCTGTTCGGCATCTCGAACCAGATGCTCGCCGCGATCGCGCTGGTGCTCGGCACCGTCGTGCTGTTCAAGATGAAGCGCGAGCGCTACGCGTGGGTGACGATCGTGCCGACCGCGTGGCTGCTGATCTGCACGCTGACGGCCGGCTGGCAGAAGATTTTCGATTCGAATCCGAAGGTCAGCTTCCTCGCGCACGCCGCGAAGCTGCAGGCCGCGGTGGACGAAGGCAAGGTGCTCGCGCCGGCGAAGTCGATCGCGCAGATGCAGCGGATCATCTTCAACGACTACATCGATGCGGCGCTGGCCGGCCTGTTCATCTTCGTCGTCGTGGCGATCGCGGTGTACGGCCTGCTCGCCGTGCTGCGCGCGCGCCGCGAGTCGAAGCCGACCGTGCGCGAGACGCCGTACGAGGCGATGCCGGCCGCGCAGGCGCTCGGCAGCGGCCGATAACGGGAGGCCGCGATGTTCAGCGATCTCGGCGGCGACCTGCGCAGCGCGGGGCGTTACCTCGGGCAGGCGTTGCGGCTGATGGTCGGCCTGCCCGACTACGACACCTACGTCGCGCACATGCGCGAAACCCATCCGGACCGCGAGCCGATGACGTACGAGGAATTCTTCCGCGAGCGTCAGAACGCGCGGTACGGGTCGGGGGCGGGGAAGTGTTGCTGAACCCGGGCTGGTGAAGCTGCCCGGCAGGGCGGTCCGGTGATGGACCAGGAAGCGCCGCGAACGCATTCGCGGCGCTTTTTTCTTTTGGGAGCCGGGCGACGCACGCGGGCGCTGCCGTCGCCGCCGCGTTTGACCGGCTTCAGCATGGCTCGCTCGCCGCGCCGGTATCATAGGGCTTTTGCTTTTTCCGATGAATCCGCGCAGGAGAATCCGTCGTGCATGTCGGTGAGCGTTTCAACAGCATTTCCCATCTCGTCGGCGCGGTGTTGTCGGTGGCAGGGCTGGTCGCGCTGGTGACGATGGGCGCGCTCGATCGCGATCCCTACAAGATCGTGAGCTTCAGCGTGTACGGCGCGATGCTGATCCTGCTGTACGCGATCTCGACGCTGTATCACAGCGTGCGCAACCCGCGGCTCAAGGCGATCCTGCAGAAGTGCGACCATTCGGCCATTTATCTGCTGATCGCGGGCAGCTACACGCCCTTCGCGCTCGTCACGCTGCGCGGCCCGTGGGGCTGGTCGCTGTTCGGCGTGAGCTGGGGGCTCGCCGCATTCGGGATCGCGCAGGAGCTCACGCTCGGACGGCGCACGCGCATCGTGTCGATGGTGCTGTACGTGCTGATGGGCTGGCTCGCGCTCGTCGCGATCCGCCCGCTGATCCATGCGTTGCCGCCCGTGGGGACTGCCTGGCTCGTGGCCGGCGGCGTCATCTACAGCGCGGGCATCTACTTCTTCATCAACGACGAGCGCATCCGCCACGGGCACGGTATCTGGCACCTGTTCGTGCTGGCCGGCAGCCTGTGCCAGTTCGTCAGTGTCGCTATGTACGTTGCGTGAGCGTGAGCGTGGGCGTGGACGGCCCGGTGCGCGTCATTCGCGTCCGGCCGCTTGTGCCGCGCCGCGCAGCGCGATGAACCCGACCCATCCCCAGTAGACGCGGTGATGCGCGATCAGCCCGTCGCGCAGATCCATCACCTCGACGAGATCGACCTGATCGCCTTCCGGCGTTTCGCGCGGATATTCCCATATGAGTTGCCGCCCGTTCGAGAAGAACGTGCTCGTGCGGTGCCAGCGTCCGAGCTTGTTGCCCGGATTGCGCAGGCCCGCCGCGAAGAACTCCCCGATCGCGGCCTTGCCGTGCAGCACGCCCGTGCCTCGATCGGGCAGCGTGACGACGATCAGCGGCGTTTCGAGGATCGCGTCGTCCGCGTACAGCGACATCAGCGCGTCGAGGTCGCGTGCGACGACGGCGGCGTGCCAGTCTCGATGGATGCGTTGCGCATCGGTGTCGGCGTGGGTCATGACGGGTTCCGGCGAGCGTGGATAACGGAACCACTGTATTGATGCAACGCCGCCGGACGTTTCATCGCGAACCGAAACGTGGATGTCGCGCAAGCCGCCGTCAGCCCCTCAGCCTCCCAGCGCGCCGAGATTCAGTTCGTGCGACTTGCCGATCCACACCGCGCTGTCGCGGTGGTCGCGCAGTTCGTCGTTCGTGTTCGGATGCAGGAAGATGTCGAGCGCACCGTGATTCAGCACGAGCCACGGCACGATGGTGTCGAACCGCGCGGCGTCGAACGCGATCTGATACGACCACGCAGGATGCGGGCCGACGAGGCGTTCGTGAAAGCGGCCGAGCTCGATGATCGCGCCGAACCGTTCTTCGACGACGAGGCGAAACGCCCAGGCCGCGTCGCGACTCGCGGCGTCGAAGTAGACGTGTGCGTGCCAACTGTCGATGGCGGTGGTGTCGATGTCGGACATGGCGGAACTCGAGTGAAGAATGGGGAAGGCATGAGAGCCGTGACATACGGCCGATGCGCAATTATCGCGCTTACTCGTCGGACACGTCTTGTCTCAGAACGGTAAATCGGCGCGGAGGATTTGCTGCGCGTCAGCGAAACCGGCTCGTTCGATAGGTTTTTTCTCGCGTGCGTCCATGCATGCTGCATCGCGCCGAAAGCCTTGCCAGGCCAAGCTTCGGCAGAAATCCCGGCGGAAATATGTCATTTCGAAAACTGCAAAGGCGATTCACGAGCTGATTCGAATCGTCTGCGAAAACGCGATCAGGTAGTTGAATGAAATAAAGAAATTCCGCACAGGCGGCAGTCGCGAATGCGCGGATCGCGCCCCGACTGCCGGTGCCGAAAATATCAATTGCGGAATCGGCTATTCAAGCGCACGGCCTCGCGGCATACGATGACTACACCGCATCGATCATCGAGATCGATGCGCAAACAACCATCTGGAGGCCATGATGCGATCCCTTGTTTCCCTTGCCGTTCTGTCCGGCGCGCTTGCCGTGCTGCCCGTCGCGAGCTTCGCGCAGTCCGTCGACACCGAGTGGCAGAACGCCGCGCCGTTGAGCTGGAAGGCGGCGCGTGCCGAGACCGACGTGCAGCTGATGCAGATGACGCGCGCCGGCTATCGTGCGACGGCGGCCGGCAACCAGAACTATCCGCTCGCGATGCAGCGTGCGCTCGAGCGCGTGCACAACCCGTTGCCCGACCGCTCGCAGGAAGAGAAGGCGGCGATGGAACAGCGTGCGGCGCGCGACGCGCAGAGCGGCCATCCGGTGAAGGCGTTCTTCGTGAAGACCGCGTACTACCTGAAGGGCGAGAACACGTTCTGATGCGGGAGACGAGCATGGCATGCGCGAACCGACTCCCCGCCGCGTTGCGCGCGTCGCTGATCCGCCGGCTGCCGGCGGCGTGCGCGACGCGGCGGCGGGACGACGTGTATGGCGCGCGGCGCCGCGCGAACGGCAATCGCGACGCAAGCCGCGGTGGCGTCGCGTGCCGCACCGCGTGCCCGGCATTCGATGCGGACGACGTTGCCGCAAGCGAGGACGAATCATGAAGGCCGTCCGGAAGGGCCGTCGCCGCCCGCCGTTGACGCGCGAGTGGCTGCTGCCGCTGCCGCCCGCGCATGTGCGCGACATTTCGCTGAAATGCCACATGGCGCTCGTCGCACTGCGCGGCGAGCACGGCAGCGAAACGTTGCTGATGCGGCTGCGCACGAGCGTCTATCTAGTGTTCCTCGCGCTCGACGATGCGGTATCCCCCGATGCGAGCATCGACCTCTGCGTCGAGGCGGAGCGCGTGCTCGACGCGAGCGTGGCGCGCGCCGCGCAAAGCGGCGCATGGACGCTGCACGACGACGAATGCGCGGTGCTCGAGCGCGTGCTCGCCGCGAACGACGCGTGTGTCGCGACGCTCACGCGACACCGGCTCGCCGAGCTATGGAATCACGTCTGCACGTTTGCGTCGGCCGAACAGCCGGCGCTGGTCGCGCACGCGGCGGCGAAGATGCGGGAGCCGGCCGTGCTGCATTGAGCGGCGGCCACGCGACCGACGCCCGGGCCGTGTTTCGTACGAGTCCCATTCACGGGGGCTGACTCTCGCCGTCTAATGTCACGACACGAGCCGAACGGGTTCGGTCGATGACGATCCATCCTCGCGTTTGCGACGATCGTGCGTGTCGGCGCGAACGCATTCGTTTCACTCAGGAGGAGCGATGGCGCTATACAGGATCGGCGGCTATTTCACGTGCGGAATCGGCCGCGCATTCAGCGAGAACCTGCCGCCGGGCAGCGAAGTGAAGATCGCGGGCATCTATCGATGCACCGTGTGCGGCGACGAGATCGGCATTGCGAAATGGCAGACGCTGCCGTCCGAGGAAACCCATCAGCACGATCTCGATCCGCCGTCCGATCCGCTGCTCGATCCCGGCCCGACCGCATGGCAGCTGATCGCGGCGGCGGAGTCGCGACACTAGCCTGGGCGAGCGGCGTGCGCATGCCGATGCGTGCGCGGATGCGCGGCGGCCCCGTTCACGAGGCCCGACAAAACAAAAGCGCCACGGAGCGAACTCCGTGGCGCTTCCTTGCCGCCTGCCTGCGCGAAGGCGCGAGCCTCCGCGTGGCGACACGCGCTTAAGCGGCCGTTGCCGACTTCGCCGGCTTCTGCAGCTTGCCCTTGCCGGCGCGCTGGATTTCGTCGAGCTTGATCTCGACGTGGCGCGAGAACACGTACTCGGCCGGACGCTGCTTCGCGATCGAGATGTCCGGTGCGAACGGGCCGTCGGTCTTGATGCCCTTCTTGCTCACGCGCAGCGCCTTCAGTGGATGCGAGATCGTGTCCATCACGGCGGTGGCTTCGAAGCCGCAGTGGACCATGCAGTCCGCGCACTTCTCGTAGTTGCCGACGCCGTAGTTGTCCCAGTTCGTGTCTTCCATCAGTTCCTTGAAGGTCTTCACGTAACCTTCGCCGACCAGATAGCACGGCTTCTGCCAGCCGAACACGGTGCGTGCGGGGTTGCCCCACGGCGTGCACTTGTACGTCTGGTTGCCGGCCAGGAAGTCGAGGAACAGCGACGACTGGCTGAACGACCAGCGCTTGCCGCCTTCGCCGCGCTTCAGGATCTCGCGGAACAGGTTCTTCGTCTTGTCGCGGTTCAGGAAGTGCTGCTGATCCGGCGCGCGTTCATATGCGTAGCCCGGCGACACGGTGATGCCGTCGACGCCGATCGGCTCGAGCGTGTCGAAGAACTTCGCGACGCGCTCGGGGATCGCATCGTTGAACAGCGTGCAGTTGATGTTCACGCGGAAGCCGCGGCGCTTCGCTTCCTTGATGGCCGCGACCGCCTTGTCGTACACGCCTTCCTGCGACACGGAATGGTCGTGCATCTCCTTGTCGCCGTCGAGGTGGACCGACCAGACGAAGTACGGATTCGGCTCGTAGTCGTCCATCTTCTTTTCCATCAGGAGCGCGTTCGTGCACAGGTACACGAATTTCTTGCGCTTCATGATGCCCTTGACGATCTCCGGCATCTCCTTGTGGAGCAGCGGCTCGCCGCCGGCGATCGACACGATGGGCGCGCCGCACTCGTCGACGGCGCCCAGGCATTCCTCGACGGACAGGCGCTGATTCAGGATCGGGTCCGGATAGTCGATCTTGCCGCAGCCGTTGCACGCGAGGTTGCAGCGGAACAGCGGCTCGAGCATCAGCGCGAGCGGATAGCGTTTGTTGCCGGACAGGTGTTGGCGCATGATGTATGCGCCGACGCGGACTTGCTGGAGCAGCGGAATAGACAAGAGATGTCCTCCTTAAACTTCGCGGGCGACAGCTTGCGTAAGCTTCGCCGGCAACTTGAATTCGACTTTTTCTTCACGGCCCGCCATCGTCGTGACATCGACGGGCCCCAGCGCGCGCAGCGCGCCGATTACATCCTCAACCATTTCCTCGGGTGCCGACGCGCCGGCGGTCAGGCCGACCGTCTGCACGCCCGCGAACCATTCGGGCTTCACTTCCGAGCCGTCGGCGACGAGATAGCTCGGCACGCCGCTTTCGGTGCCGATCTCGCGCAGGCGGTTCGAGTTCGAGCTGTTCGTCGCACCGACGACCAGCAGCACGTCGACCTGGCCGCTCAACTCGCGCACGGCGGCTTGGCGGTTCTGCGTCGCGTAGCAGATGTCGCGCGTGTCCGGGCCGACGATGTCGGTGAACCGGCGCTGCAGCGCTTCGATGATGCCGCGCGTGTCGTCGACCGACAGGGTGGTCTGCGTCACGTACGCGACCGGCGTATCGACCGGCAGCGTCAGCGTATCGACTTCTGCCTCGCTCTGCACGAGGATCACCTCGGCCGGAATCTGGCCGATCGTGCCTTCGACTTCCGGATGGCCCGCGTGGCCGATCAGGATCAGCCGGCGGCCCGCCGCGACGTACTGGCGGCCCTGCACGTGCACCTTCGTGACGAGCGGGCACGTGGCGTCCAGCACGTCGAGCCCGCGCGTTTCGGCGTCGCGTTCGACCGTCTGGGCGACACCGTGCGCGCTGAAGATCGCCACGGCGCCGTGCGGCACCTCGTCGAGTTCCTCAACGAATCGTGCCCCTTTATTACGCAGATTTTCGACGACATGCCGGTTATGCACGATCTCATGACGCACATAGACCGGCGCGCCGTGCTGTTGCAGCGCGCGATCGACGATTTCGATGGCGCGGACAACCCCCGCACAGAAGCCGCGGGGCTGGGCAAGGATGACTCGCATATATGAGCGAACTCCGACGACAGACGCCGGGGTTCGAGGAGCTGGCACGGCTCGCTCGCCCCGGCTTGATGTTATGAAGGCAGGAACGAACCGGCCAGGCCAGGCCCCGGAACCCCGAATTAATCGCGCATTTTAACCCTATCGGGCCGTCCGTGCTCTGGTGCTGTATCTAGCGTGTTGCATCCACAGCAGAGCCGCGTCGGCGCTGGCGCGCGCGGAACCCGGTAAACTGCGCGCTTTCGCGGGCAGCCGGTTCGGCTGCCCGGCGTCGCGCTCATTTCAAGGCCATTCGATGACCGTCGATTCTTACGCGTATTGCCCTGCCGCCTGTGCGGTCATGGGCGCTTTTACTTCGACCCTAAATATGCTCGACCGCTCGTGCGCCGCGGGCGGCTGCGTTGCTCGCGCCGGTGTCCGGCAGGAGGCTTGCCGATGATGCTGGCGATTACTTTCCTGGTGTCCGGCCTGTCGCTGCTGATCTGGATCGTGCTGCTCGTCGCGCGCGGCGGTTTCTGGCGCGCGCGGCCCGCGCGGGCGCTGCCGCCGCAGGCGCGCGGCGCGGCGGCCGAGGCTGGCTGGCCGGCCGTCGTCGCGGTCGTGCCGGCGCGCAACGAGGTCGACGTGATCGCCCAGGCGGCGACGTCGTTGCTCGAGCAGGACTATCCGGGCGATTTTCATTTGATCATCGTCGATGACCACAGCGACGACGGCACCGCCGACGCGGCCCGTGCGGCCGCGCTCGCGATCAACCGCGCCGAGCGCCTGACGGTGCTGGCTGCGAAGCCGCTGCCGTCCGGCTGGTCGGGCAAGGTATGGGCGCAGTCGCAGGGCATCGCGGCGGTGCGCACGCTCGGGCTGCCGGCCGACTACCTGCTGCTGACGGATGCCGACATCGGCCATCCGCCCGACGCCGTCGCCCAGCTCGTCACGCGCGCGCAGGCCGAACAGCGCGATCTCGTGTCGCTGATGGTGCGGCTGCGCTGCGATTCGTTCTGGGAGAAGGCGCTGATTCCGGCGTTCGTGTTCTTCTTCGCGAAGCTCTATCCGTTCTCGTGGATCAACAATCCGCGCAACCGGACGGCCGGCGCCGCGGGCGGCTGCATGCTGGTCAAGCGCAGCGCGCTCGAGGAGGCGGGCGGGATCGAATCGATCCGCGGCGCGCTGATCGACGACTGCAGCCTCGCCGCGCAGATCAAGCATCGCGGCAGCGGCCGGCATCCGATCCGGCTCGATCTGGCCGATCGCAGCGTGTCGCTGCGTCCGTACGACAGCTGGCGCGACATCTGGAACATGATCGCGCGCACCGCGTTCACGCAGCTCCATTATTCGCCGCTGCTGCTCGCCGGCACGCTGCTCGGGATGACGATCATCTACCTCGTGCCGCCCGTCGCCGCGCTGGCGTACGGCGCGCGCGCGTGGCCGGCGTGGCTCGCGTGGGCGTCGATGTGCACCGCGTATGCGCCGATGCTGCGCTACTACCGGCGCTCGCCGCTGTGGGCGCCCGCGTTGCCGCTCGTCGCGCTGTTCTACGTCGGTGCGACGTTCGCGTCCGCGTGGCGCTATTGGCGCGGCAAGGGCGGCCAGTGGAAGGCGCGGGTGCAGGCGCCGGTGGAGCGTTGAACTGAAGGATGCCGGCGTGTGCCGGCTGACTTCCGGACTTTGGAAAGCAGACAGCCCGATCGGTGTGAACCGATCGGGCTGTTTCTTTTGCGGTGGTGGTGCGCCCGCTTACCGCTGCGTCAGCATCATGTACATCTGGATCACGACGTCCGGCGAGAACGTGAACGGTACCCAGCCGTAGCCGGTGTGGCGCGCGACCAGCAGGCGGTCGCCGTTCGACTGCTTCTGCACGGCCATCATCGGGTTCTTCGTCGTCACGAAGCGCCAGCCAGCCGGGATGCCGGGCGGCGGTTCCGGCTGCATCGACGCGCGCGCATGCGCGAGTTCCTCGATCAGCTGGCCCAGTTGCTCCGGGTGCAGCGTGATCGACTGGCCATTGACGGTCAGCGTCAATTCGTTCTGCGACGGGCGTGCGACGTGCAGCGTGGGCTTGTCAGCGGGCGTGTCCGCTGCTTCGACGGGAGTGACTTCGATCGCGCTGGAGGCGGCGTTCGTCGCGACGATGGCGGTGCTCGCATCGGCCGGCACCGCAGCGCCTTCATCGGCGGCAACTGGCGCGGCACCGGGTTCGACGGCCGGTTCGACGACTTCGGCCGCGACGGCTGCAACGGCCATCGCGGTGTCGGACGCCGCTAGGTTCGTCGCCGCGTCCTTCACGACGGCTTCGACGAGCGCTTCCGCGTCGGCGATCGCCTTCGCGTGACGCTCGGCGGCCGCTTCGGCCTGCGCGATCGCTTCGCCGTGGCGTTGCGCGACGGCCTCGGCTTCGGCAGTGGCCTGCGCGTGGCGTTGCGCGGCCGCGTCGGCTTGCGCGATGGCTTCGGTATGGCGTTGCGTGATGGCTTGCGCTTCGGCGGTCGCATCGGCGTGCCGCTGCGCGGCGGCTTCCGCTTCGGCGATCGCTTGCAGATGACGCTGCGCGAGTGCTTCGGCCTCGGCGATCGCGGCCGCGTGACGTTGCGTCGCGGCCTCGGCTTCGGCGGTCGCATCCGCATGGCGTTTCGCGGCGGCCGCGGCCTCCGCGGTGGCGGCGGCATGACGCTGCGCGGCGGCTTCCGCTTCGGTCGCGGCGGCGTGATGACGTTGCGCGGCCGCCTCGGCTTCGGCGATCGCGGCCGCATGGCGCTGCGACGCGGCTTCCGCATCCGCGTGACGCTGCGCGAGCGCTTCGGTCAGCGCGGTCGCTTCGGTGTGTCGCTGGACGGCGGCTTCGGCCTGCGCGGCGGCTTCGTTGTGGCGTTGGGCGGCGGCTTCGGCCGCGGCGGTGGCATCGGTGTGGCGCTGCTGCGCGGCTGTGGCGTCGGCGGCGGCGGCCGTGTGGCGCTGCGCGGCGGCCAGCGCTTCGGTCTCCGCCGCGGCGTGACGCTCGGCGGCGGCCTGGGCTTCCGCCGCGGCGGCGCGCGCGAACGCTTCCGCGCTGCGTGCCGCCTGCTGCGCGGCGTGGTGATCGTGGAGCAGCTGATCGACGCCCGCGTTGAGCGAATCGATCTGATCGTTCAGGTTCATGCGTGTCTTCTCTGCGTAAGACCCGCGATTTTAACCGCTGCGCCGGTGCCGGTCCGTCAGCGACGTGTAACAAAGTGCGCAAAGCGGCGTGAAGCACGCCGCGTTGTGCTATTTCAGGTAGCCCGCCGAGCCGAACCAGTCGAGCGCGTCGCGCAGCCCTTCGCGGTACGGACGCGCGCGATAGCCAAGCTCGCGCTCGGCCTTCGCGGACGTGAAATACATCTTGTTCTTCGACATCCGCAGCCCGTCGACGGTCACGAACGGCTCCTTCTTCGTGAACTTCGCGACGGCCTCCGCGCCGAGCGCGAGCGGGTAGAGCGGCCAGCGCGGCAGCGCGATGGTCGGCGCCTTGCGGCCCGTCATCTGCGCGATGTCGGCCAGCATCTGCTGCAGCGGCAGGTTCTCGCCGCCGAGGATGTAGCGCTCGCCGATCCGGCCGCGCTCGAGCGCGAGGAAGTGGCCGTGCGCGACATCGTCGACGTGCACCAGGTTCAGGCCGGTATCGACGAACGCGGGAATCTTGCCGAGCGCGGCTTCTACGATGATGCGGCCGGTCGGCGTCGGCTTCACGTCGCGCGGGCCGATCGGCGTCGACGGGTTGACGATCACGGCCGGCAACCCTTCGTCGGCGATCATCCGCTCGACCGCGCGCTCGGCCAGCACCTTGCTGCGCTTGTACACGCCGATCGCCTGCTCGGCGGTCAGCGGCCGGTTTTCGTCGGACGGATCGCCGGCGCTCGTGACCTTCAGCGTCGCGACGCTGCTCGTGTAGACGATCCGCTCGACGCCTTCGGCACGCGCCGCGCGCATCGTCGCGACCGCGCCTTCGAGGTTCGCGCGCTCGATCTCGTCCGGATCCGGCGCCCACAGCCGGTAGTCGGCCGCCACGTGCAGCAGGTAGCGCACGCCGCGCAGCGCGGCGCGCATCGAAGCCTCGTCGCGCATGTCGCCGGTGACGATCTCGGCGTCGAGATCCGCGACGTTCGTGCGCGGGCTGGTCGGGCGCACCAGCACGCGCACCGCATAGCCTTTCTGCTGCGCGATGCGCGCGACGGCCGAGCCGACGAAACCGGACGCGCCGGTGACGAGAACGAGATCGCGGGAGGTATCAGTCATGCGTTTCCTTCAGGGCCGCGCGCGGGCGGCGCGGCGGTTGTGCGTCGGCGAGATTGTACGTGGTCGGCGCGCCCGGCGACGCGAGCGCCGCGCGGGCGGTAGCACTGCGCGGCCGCACCGGGCGGCGGCCGATGGCCGGCCTGCCGGGCGCGTGTAGGAAGCGGCCGACGCGACTACAATGCCGGGCTTGAATGCAACAGGAGGGCGACGCGATGAGCCGTAATGAACTGGACGAACGGATCGAGACCTACTACGTGCGGGTGCGCGGCGTCGTGCAGGGCGTCGGCTTCCGGCACGCGACGGTACGCGAGGCGCATGCGCTGAAGCTGCGCGGCTGGGTCGCGAATCTCGAGGACGGCAGCGTCGAGGCGATGATCCAGGGCCCCGGCGCGCAGATCGACCGGATGCTCGCGTGGCTGCGCCACGGGCCACCGGCCGCACGCGTGACCGAGGTCACGTTCGAGGAACGTCTGATCGAAAGGCGCTTCGATCGCTTCCAGCAGCAGTAAGGCGAAAACAATATGACGGGGTATCCGGAGGCCGGGCGCGGCATCGTGCTGTCGGTGCTGGCGTCGACGCTGTTCGCGCTGATGTCCGCTTACGCGAAACTGCTCGCGCCGCTCACGGGGCTCGACATCTTCGCGTGGCGCATCGTGTGGACCGCGCCGGGCGCGCTCGCGCTGATCGCGCTGCGTGGCCGCTGGCCCGCGCTCGTCGAGCTGGTCCGACGCAGCGTGCGCGACTGGCGCCTGCTGATCGCGCTGCCGGCGAGCGCGGCGCTGCTCGGCCTGCAGCTGTGGCTGTTCCTGTGGGCGCCGCTGCACGGGCGCATGCTCGAAGTGTCGCTCGGCTATTTCCTGCTGCCGCTGACGATGGTGCTCGTCGGCCGCTTCTACTATCACGAACGGCTCGATCCGCTGCAATGGGCGGCGGTCGCGTTCGCGGCGCTGGGCGTCGCGCACGAGGTGTGGGCGACGCGCGCGTTCGCGTGGCCGACGCTCGTCGTCGCACTCGGCTATCCGCCGTATTTCGTGCTGCGCCGTCGGATCAACGCCGATTCGCTGGTCGCGTTCGCGGTCGAGATCGTGCTGCTGTGTCCGGTCGCGCTCGCGATGGTGTCGACGAGCGCGACGCCGGTCGCCAGCCATCCGCTGCTGTGGGCCGTGCTGCTGCCCGGGCTCGGCGTGCTCAGCACGCTCGCGCTCGCGAGCTACCTGAAGGCGAGCCGGATGCTGCCGATGGCGCTGTTCGGGATCCTCGGCTACGTCGAGCCCGTGCTGCTCGTCGCGGTGTCGCTGCTGCTGCTCGGCGAGACGCTGAGCGTCGCGCAGCTCGCGACGTACGGGCCGATCTGGGTCGCCGTCGCGCTGACCGCGTGGCACAGCGCGATGCTGATGCGGCGCCTGCCCGCGCGTCGCTGAGCGTCGGTCAGCGTCGCTCAGCGTCATTTCCCGCCGCACGACGGCCGCGCGGAAACCGGCTACGCCTTGCGCGTTCGTCGCTTCGAATGCCGCGATGCTGGCGACGAACTGGCGACGCACTGACGTCACACTGACCGCGTCGCCAGCTTCGTATCGTCGACGTCATCCGTGTAATCGAACAGAAGATTCCGTTGCATTTTGTTACTTAGGGTATCCCCCAGCGGACACTAGACTGATCTGACCGTCTTCTCTTCGTATGCGGCTTTTCCATGAACGGTCATCTCCGTGCCGGGCCGGCCGGGCTGGCGCGATGCGAGCATACGCGTATCGCCGCTGATCGGCTGCGCCTTCTTCCTTTCGAATTCTCCGTCGGTGCGTGCCGCGCCGTGCTCGCGCAGGTGCGGCCATGTCGCTGAGCATGCCGCCCGTCGCCGCGGCTGCGCCGGCGCGCGGCGGCCGCCTGATCGAAGTCGATTTCTTCCGCGGGATCGTGCTGCTGATGATCGTCGTCGATCACATCAGTGCGAGCGTGCTGTCGCGCGTGACGCTCCACGCGTTCGCGCTGTGCGACGCGGCCGAGGTGTTCGTCTTTCTCGGCGGCTTCGCGACCGCGAGCGCCTACGGCGCGATCGCCGACCAGCACGGCGCGCGCGCCGCGCAGCGGCGGTTCGTGCACCGCGCGATGCAGATCTATCGCGCGTTTCTCGCGACGTCGACGCTGATGCTCGTCGTGTCCGCCGTGCTCGACCATTACGGGATCGACGCGCCGAACCTCGCGCTCGACGACGTCAGCGTGATGCTCGCGTCGCCGCTCACGGGCGCGGCCGAGCTGCTCACGTTCCAGCGCCAGCCGTATCTCGCGTCGGTGCTGCCGATGTACGTGCTGTTCGCGCTCGCGTCGCCGGTCGTCGTGCCGTTCGCGCGCCGCCACCCGTGGCTGCTCGTCGCGTTCGGCGCGGCGTCGTGGCTCGCGGCCGGCTGGCTCGGCCCCGAACTGCTGGACACCGATGCGTTCCGCTGGAGCTTCAACCCGTTCGCGTGGCAGCTGATGTTCGTCGGCGGCGTGCTCGCGCGCAGCCAGCCGTTCTATCGGCACGTCGCGCTCGGGCGCTGGAGTGCCGCGGCGACCGGCGTCGCGTGTGCGATCGTGCTCGGCTGCGCGAGCTACAAGCTGTTCTCGGGGCTGCCGGTGCCGGAAGGCGTGCTCAAGCGCGATCTCGCGCTGCCGCGCATCGTGAGCTTCGTGGCGCTCGCGTGGCTGATGGCCGACTGCGTGCGCTACGGCTGGATCGCGCGCATTGCGCACGCCGTGCAGCCCGTGGTCGCGGTGGGCCGGCGCGGCCTGATCTGCTTCGTCGCGGGCGCGGCGATCTCGCTCGTCATCGATTCGCTGCTGCATCCGGTCGCGAACGGCGCCGAGCTGCGGCATATCGGCGTGGGGCTCGCGGCCGACGCGTGCGCGGTGGGGCTGATGATGGCGGTGGCCGGATCGGGATCGTGGTTCGCGCGCTGGCGCGGCGCGGCCGCATGAGCGGCGCGGGAGCGCGCGCAGGCGGCACGCAAGGGGCCGCGCGGCGTCGGTGCGCTCAGTGAGGTGAGCCGATGCGGGAGCGGGGGGCCGCCGTCGCGTCGTCGGATTCGGTGTCGTCGCGTTCGTCGGACTTCGGATCGTCCTGCTGCGCGAGCACCGCGTCGGCTTCGGCCGCGGCCCGGGCGGCGCGCAATGCGGTGCAGCGCTGCGCGTGCCGGATGTCCGACAGTAGCCTCAAGAGCCGAGTCGTTTTGCTTTTCATGATGTTCTCCCGCCAGTGCGCACCGCGATGGAACGGTTGCGCCGTTGCAACCAGTGTAGGACGTGCTGGCCGTGCTGGCGGGAGAATGTGGCGTGCATGCCGCACGCCGAGGGATAGTACTTACTGAGCCGAGGCCATCGCCTGCGCCTGCACCGCTTCTTCCTCGCGGCGCTCGTCCGCGCAGCGCTGATGCTGGCGCGACAGGCGGTTCATCATCGGCAGCAGCAGCAGCGCCAGCAGCATGCCGATCGCGGCGAGCCAGCCGAGCTTCTCGAACAGCGAAAGATAGAGCGGCAGCGATTCGGTGGCCGGCAGGTCGTGCGACGGCATCTGCGCGAAGTTCGCGACGACGCTGCCCAGATACTGCGACACACCCGTCGCGACGAAATACGCGCCCATCATGAAGCCGCTCATGCGCGCCGGCACGTAGCGGGCGATCATCGCGAGGCCGAGGCCGCTCACCAGCAGTTCGCCGAGCGAGTAGAGGCCGTAGCCCCACACCATGAACCACGACGACACGCGGCCGTCCACCGCGTAGCGGCCGCTGATCGTGAACACCAGGTAGCCGGCCGCCACCGCGCCGAAGCCGAATGCGTACTTCGCCGCGACCGGCAGGTCACGGCCGCTCTTCGAGAACGCGTTGTAGATCCACACGAGCAGCGGGCTCAGCATCATGATCCAGATCGGGTTCAGTGCCTGGAATTGCGCGGCGCTCCACGTGAACAGCGTCGTGCCGAACAGGATGAAGCGCGGATCGACGTTGCGCAGCGCGAACAGCGTCAGCGACGTCGACATCTGCACGTAGAAGATGAAGAACAGGATCACCTGGCCGATCAGCACCAGCGCCGCGATCAGGCCCGCCCGCTCCGAACGCTCCGACTTCGCGATCATGTACGCGAAGATCGCCAGGATCGCGAACGCGGCCGTCCACACGCTCGCGACCGCGAGCTGCTTGTGCTGCAGCACGTACAGCGTGATCAGCGCGAGCGCGACGCCGCCTGCCGCCACGCCGCCGAGGCGCTTCCAGCGGATCGGTTCGTCGTCGGGCTGCGAGCCGATGTGCGCGAGCGTGCGGTGCATCAGCATGAAGTTCAGGATCGCGAGCAGCATGCCGCCGCAGCAGACCGCGAACGCGGTGTGCCAGCCCCAGTGATCCTTGATCCACGGCGTCGCGAGCATCGACACGGTCGAGCCGATGTTGACCGCCATGTAGTAGATCGTGAACGCGCTGTCGATGCGCGCATCGTCGCCTTCGTAGATGCGGCGCACGAGGTTCGCCGCGTTGGCCTTGAACAGGCCGTTGCCGACGACGATCACGCCGAGCGATGCGTACATGTACGCCAGCGCGTCGTTCGGCACCGCCAGCATCAGGTAGCCGGCGCACAGCACGGCCGCGCCGATGATCATCGTGCGACGGGCGCCGAGCACCTTGTCGCCGATCCAGCCGCCGATCGACGGCGACGCGTAGACGAGCGCGGTAAACGCGCCCCAGGTCAGGTTCGCATGGCTGTCGGTGAAACCGAGCCGGTCGACCATGAAGAGGACCAGAAGCGCGGCCATGCCGTAGTAGCCGAAGCGCTCCCACATTTCGATGAGGAAGACCGTCGTAAACGATCGGGTTTGGGAAACAGGTGCGTGCATCATCAATCTCGTTTCAAACGGACGGCGCGGATCGCGCGTCGCCTTGGGGTCGAACTGGCGCCGGAGCACGGTGGCCGGGTAGGCTTTGCGCGGCGATGGAGCAGTCGGGCGGTTAGCCCGGGCCGGGGTCGGACACCGCCCGACAAGGCGGTGCGCGGCCTCGACCGGCGCGCGAATGGTAACGTTTGCCGGTCCGGTGCGTCGGGTCCGCGCCACTCAGGGAAACTCCCAATATGGCAGCAGCTTTCAGGAACATTTGTCTCGTCATTTACTTGTAAGCTGTGCGCCCGTTCTCCGCAAATTCCCGGAGAGCCGCTTGCAGCTTGCCTGTGAAGCCGGCGAGTCTGGCAAGATAGCGCGTCGTTTCGCACGCTTCGTGCCCTGTTTAGTGCACCGGGCTCGACACCGAAGACGTGTGCGAACCTGAAGATTAAGGCATCTCGATTTAACTTAGTTACTTTCCATCAAACATTTTTTGACGACCACTTTTCGGCCTGCTATGGTTTCCCCCACTGAAAACTCGCGATCGGCAGACGCTGCCGCTCTGGGCAGCAAGATTCGCGCGTTGCGCCAACGACTCAAGCGCACGCTCGACGACACCGCTACCGCCGCGGGTATTTCGAAGCCGTTTCTGTCTCAAGTCGAGCGCGGGCTCGCGTCGCCGTCGCTGACGTCGCTGGCCGGTATCGCACAGGCGCTCGGCGTGACGGTGCAGTACTTCGTGGACACACCGAGCGAGGAACGCTCGGTCTGCAGAGGCGAGCAGTTGCGCTTCTTCGGATTCGCCGATTCGGCGAATTTGTTCGCGAGGCTGACGAACGTGTCCGAAGGGCGTCAGCTCGAGGCGATCCTCGTGCGGTTGCCGCCGGGGCAGAAGCGGTCGGAAGTAACGACGCATGCAGGAGAGGAATTCCTGTATGTGATTGAAGGGGAAGTGTCGCTGACGCTGGAAGGCAAGACGTTCGTCCTGCAGGCCGGCGACAGTTCGCACTACCAGTCGACGGTCCCGCACAGCTGGGTCAACACCGCGAAGATCGAGTCGGTGGTGGTCTGGGTCGGTACACCGAGGCTGTTCTAACGCACAGGTATTCCTTCGTTTCAGAGACGGAATGCCTGTCGAAAGAAACGTAAGGAATACTAAGATGCAATACGAGAACCACGGGCCTCCCCAATCGCTGCACCCGTCAGCGTCTCAAGCGTAACCGCGGCATTCGCCGCGCGACGCTCACCGAACAACCTTCTCAAGACCGCCACGATGAAATCCTTGCATGCCATGTCGGCCGTGCTGGCCGCGCTCGCCCTGACGACGCCCGCCGCTCACGCCGTGACCGTTCCGTCGAACGTCGCGCTCGCTCCTCAACAGGACCTGACGCGCCAGGTGCCCGCCGAAGTCGAGTCGCTCGATCCGGCGCACATCGAATCGTGGACGGGCAACACGATCGGCCTCGATCTGTTCGAAGGGCTCGCCCGCATCGACGCGGCGGGCCAGGTCGTGCCGGGCGTCGCGCAGTCGTGGGAGCGCAAGACGCCGCAGACGTGGATCTTCAAGCTGCGCCACGATGCGAAGTGGAGCAACGGCCAGCCGGTGACGGCCGCCGATTTCGTCTATTCGTGGCAGCGTCTCGTCGATCCGAAGACGGGCTCGAAGTACACGATCCTCGTCGAGTTCATCAAGAACTCGAAGGACATCATCGCCGGCAAGGCCGCGCCGACGACGCTCGGCGTGCGCGCCGTCGACCCGTACACGCTCGAAGTGACGACCGACGTGCCCGTCGCGTTCTTCCCCGAGCTGACCGCGATGGCGCCGCTCGCACCGGTGAACAAGGACACCGTCGCGAAGTTCGGCGACGCATGGACGCGCCCCGGCAACATCGTCAGCAACGGCGCATACCAGCTCGTCGACTGGCAGCCGAACAACCGCATCGTGGCGACCAAGGATGCGAAGTACTGGAACGCGTCGAAGGTCGTGATCAACAAGGTCACGTACCTGCCGATCGAAAGCGACGAAACCGCGATGCGCATGTACCAGGCCGGCCAGATCGACTACAGCTACTCGATCCCGTCGGGCATCTTCCAGCAGGTCAGCAAGCAGTTCGGCGGCGAGCTACGCCCGGGCCTGCAGCTCGCGACCTACTACTACTACCTGAACAACAGCGACGCGGCGCTCAAGGACAAGCGCGTGCGCCAGGCGCTGTCGATGGTGATCGATCGCGACGTGCTGACGTCGAAGCTCACGCAGGCCGGCGAGAAGCCGATGTACGGCCTGATGCCGAACGGCACGAAGGGCGCGCAGCCGTTCACGCCGGACTGGGCGTCGTGGCCGATGGCCAAGCGTGTCGCGACCGCGAAGGACCTGCTCAAGCAGGCCGGCTATTCGGACGCGAAGCCGCTGTCGTTCACGCTCACGTACAACACCAACGACCTGCACAAGAAGGTCGCGCTGTTCACCGCGTCGGAATGGCGCACGAAGCTCGGCATCAACACGAAGCTCGAGAACGTCGAGTTCAAGGTGCTGATGAAGGAACGGCATGACGGCAAGGTGCAGATCGCGCGCGACGGCTGGTTCGCCGACTACAACGACGCGATGACCTTCTTCGACCTGATCCGCTGCGGCAGCTCGCAGAACACCGTCGGCTACTGCAACAAGCAGATGGACTCGCTCGTCGACGAAGGCAACCAGAAGCTCGACGACAAGGCGCGCACCGCGCTGCTCACGCAGGCGCACGACACGGCGATGAACGACACGCCGATGCTGCCGCTATTCCAGTACTCGGCCGACCGTCTCGTGAAGCCCTACGTGGGCGGCTACTCGCTGAAGAACGTGATCGACATGCGTGCGTCGCAGGACATGTACCTGATCAAGCACTGAGCGGAGCGATCATGCTGGCCTACGCATTGAGACGCACGTTGTGGGCGGTGCCGACGATTCTCGCCGTCATCACCGTCTGCTACCTGCTGCTGCATTTCACGCCCGGCGGCCCGTTCGATACGGAGAAGCAGCTGTCCGTGGCGACGCTCGCGAACCTGAACGCGAAGTACCACCTCGACGAGCCGCTGTGGAAGCAGTACCTGCTGTATCTCGGTTCGCTGCTGCGCGGCGATCTCGGCCCGTCGTTCCGCTACGTCGACTGGTCGGTGAACGATCTCGTGAAGAAGGCGCTGCCCGTGAGTCTCGGCGTGGGCGGCGTGTCGATCCCGGTCTCGATCGTGTTCGGCGTGCTGCTCGGTACCGTCGCGGCCGTGCGCCGCGACAGCGTGATCGACCGCTTCGTGATGCTGCTCGGCAACTTCGGCAACGTCGTGCCGCCGTTCGTGCTCGGCCCGGTGCTGGTGTGGATCTTCGCGATCCTGCTGAAGACGTCGGCCGGCAACGGCTGGCTGCCGGCCGGTGGCTGGGGCGACGGCGGCTGGCAGTACCGGCTGCTGCCGATCGTGCTGCTGACCTTCATCAACGTGTCGCTGCTCGCACGCGTGATGCGCGGCTCGATGATCGAGACGCTGTCGAGCAACTACATCCGCACCGCGCGCGCGAAGGGCCTGCCGGGCTCGACGATCGTGCTGCGCCACGCGCTCAAGCCCGCGCTGATGCCGGTCGTGTCGCTGTTCGGCACGGTCTGCATCACGTCGATCACGGCGGCCGTCGTCACCGAATCGGTGTTCGCGCTGCCGGGGCTCGGGCAGCTCGTCGTGAACGGCGCGATCAACCGCGACTACACGCTGGTGCTCGGCCTCGTCGTGCTGACGACCGTGTTTGCAGTGCTGTTCAACCTGCTGGTCGACCTCGCGTACGCGTGGCTCGATCCGCGCATCCGTTATTGAGCGAGGCACTGCGATGACCCCGACTACTCCCGTCGTCAGTCTGCCCGTGCAGACCGACTCGCCGCCGCGTTCGCGCTCGCCGCTCGCGCTCGCGTTCGCGCGCTTCCTTCACAACCGCGCGGCCCTGTTCAGCCTCGTGCTGCTCGCGCTGATCACGCTCGCGTGCTTCGCCGGCCCGTGGCTGCTCGCCGCCGATCCCGCGACGAGCGACTGGGCGTCGATCAGCCTGCCGCCGACGTTCGCCAACCAGCACTGGTTCGGCACCGACGAACTCGGCCGCGACCTGCTCGTGCGCACGCTGATCGGCGGGCGCGTGTCGATCGAGGTCGGCCTGCTCGGCACGCTGGTGTCCGGGCTGTTCGGCGTCGCGTGGGGCGCGACCGCCGGCTTCGCGGGCGGCCGCGTCGACTCCGTGATGATGCGCATCGTCGACATGATGTACGCGATCCCGTACCTGCTGATCGCGATCCTGATGATGACCCTGTTCGGCCGCTCGTTCTTGCTGGTCGTGCTGACCATCAGCGCGTTCTCGTGGATCGACATGGCGCGCGTCGTGCGCGGCCAGACGCTGTCGCTGCGCAACCGCGAGTTCGTCGATGCGGCGCGCGCGATCGGCGTGTCGCCGGCATCGATCGTGCGGCGCCACATCGTGCCGAACCTGCTCGGCGTGGTCGTCGTGTACGCGACGGTCTCGGTGCCGAACATCGTGCTGACCGAATCGGTGCTGTCGTTCCTCGGCCTCGGCGTGCAGGAACCGATGACGAGCTGGGGCGTGCTGATCCAGGACGGCGCGCAGAAACTGGAATCGATGCCGTGGCTGCTGCTGGCACCGGCCGTCATGCTGTGCGTGACGCTTTACTGCGTGAACTTCGTTGGCGACGGCCTGCGTGACGCGCTCGACCCGAAGGATCGCTGAAATGGCCTCACTACTTGAAGTCGACAACCTCGGCGTGCGCTTCACGCGCAAGGATGCACCGCCCGTCGACGCCGTGAGCGGCGTGTCGTTCTCGCTCGAGGCCGGCAAGACGCTCGGCATCGTCGGCGAATCGGGCTCGGGCAAGAGCCAGACCGTGATGGCGCTGCTCGGCCTGCTGGCCGGCAACGGCACGACGACGGGCACCGCGCGCTATCGCGGCGACAACCTGCTCGAGATGGACACGCGCGCGCTGAACGCGGTGCGCGGCGACCGGATCGCGATGATCTTCCAGGATCCGATGACGTCGCTCAATCCGTTCCTGACGATCGAGCGGCAGATGACCGAGACGCTGCAGCTGCATCGCAAGCTGTCGCGCAAGGACGCGACCCGGCGCGCGATCGAGGCGCTCGAGTCGGTGCGCATTCCCGATGCGGCACGCCGCATCCGCATGTATCCGCACGAGTTCTCCGGCGGCATGCGGCAGCGCGTGATGATCGCGATGGCGCTGCTGTCCGAGCCGGAAATCCTGATCGCCGACGAGCCGACCACCGCGCTCGACGTCACCGTGCAGGCGCAGATCATCGACCTGCTGCGCGAACTGAACCGCGAGCGCGGCACCGCGATCGTGCTGATCACGCACGACATGGGCGTGGTCGCGGGCCTCGCGGACGACGTGATGGTCATGTATGCGGGCCGCACCGTCGAATACGCGCCGGCCGATTCGATCTTCGCGGCGCCGTCGCATCCGTACACGATCGGTCTGCTCAACGCGCTGCCGCGCCTGACCGACGCGGACGATGCGCCGCTCGTCGCGATTCCCGGCAATCCGCCGATGCCCGGCACCGCGCCGGCCGGCTGCGCGTTCGCGAAACGCTGCACGTATGCGGAGGAGCGCTGCGGTGCGGCGCGCCCCGTGCTCGAAACCTATGGCGCGGCGGGCGCGGTGCGCGCGTGCCACCGGCCGCTGGCCGATCTGACGGGAGGTCTGCGATGAGCGTCGAAGCACGCCGCAATGCCGGCGCGACGGGCGACACGCTGCTGTCCGTCGAGGATCTGAAGGTGCATTTCCGCGTGCCGCTCGGCGGCTATCCGTGGTCGCCGAAGGGCACGCTGCGCGCGGTCGACGGCGTGTCGTTCGACGTGAAGCGCGGCGAGACGGTCGGGCTCGTCGGCGAATCGGGCTGCGGGAAGTCGACGCTCGCGCGCGCGCTGATCGGCCTCGTGCCGATGACGGCCGGCACGGTGCGCTGGCGCGGCGATGCCGTCGCG
Organism: Burkholderia ambifaria AMMD; assembly: GCF_000203915.1. Taxonomy (NCBI): domain Bacteria; kingdom Pseudomonadati; phylum Pseudomonadota; class Betaproteobacteria; order Burkholderiales; family Burkholderiaceae; genus Burkholderia; species Burkholderia ambifaria. Next base: position 1,865,992 of record NC_008391.1, on the reverse strand, counting down.
CCCGATCACCTGCGCGGTACCGCGATGCGCCGCGAAGTCCAGATGATCTTCCAGGATCCGCTCGCGTCGCTCGATCCGCGCATGACGATCGAGCAGATCGTCGCGGAGCCGCTCGTCACGCACCACGCGGGCCTCGGCCGCACCGAAGTGCGCCGCCGCGTGATCACGATGCTCGAGCGCGTCGGCCTGAATGCGCATCACCTGCTGCGCTATCCCCACGAATTTTCCGGCGGGCAGTGCCAGCGCGTCGGGATCGCGCGTGCGCTGATCAGCGAGCCGCAGCTCGTGATCTGCGACGAACCCGTCTCGGCGCTCGACGTGTCGATTCAGGCGCAGATCGTGAACCTGCTGCGCGATCTGCAGCGCGACCTGTCGTTGTCCTATCTGTTCGTCGCGCACGATCTGGCGGTGGTGAAGGCCATCAGCCAGCGCGTGCTCGTGATGTATCTCGGCCGCGTGATGGAGTTCGGCACGCGGCATGACGTGTATGGCGTGCCGCAGCACCCGTACACGAAGGCGCTGCTCGATGCGGCGCCGACGCCGGAGCCGGCGCGCGAGCGTGCTCGCCGTCCGATGCTGCTGGCGGGCGAGATGCCGTCGCCGCTCAACCCGCCGTCCGGCTGCGCGTTTCGCACGCGCTGCCCGGTCGCGATCGACGCGTGCGCGCAGGACGTGCCGCTGCCGGAAGTGCGGCACGGCTCGGCGGCGCGTGTCGCGTGCATCCGGGCGGGTGTGGCGGCGTGAAGTGACGCAGCAAACATAACCAGGCAGGTCGACAGGGGTAGGGTGCGGCGCGAACGACCTTCGCGCCGCGGGTAAAGGCGCGTCCTTAACCGGGCTCGCCGGGGGGCTGGAAGCGGATCGCAACCGGCGTGGACGACATCAACACAAGACGAGAATGACGATGAAAAAGCAGAAGACGATCGGGACGGCATCGAAGATGCTGCTTGCATGGGGCTTGCCGGCACTCGCGGGCGTGTCGCTGACCGGCGTCGCGCACGCCGACGACGCGGCCCCCGCACCGCTGACGGTCGCGCAGGCCGCGCCGGCGGCCGGCGCGAGCTCGACCGTTGCGCAGGCAACGACCCCGAACGCCGTGATCAACGCCGAAGCGACGCAGGCCGTCACGCCGCCGGACGAGCCGTCGGCCCAGTCGAAGTCGAAGGGCTTCATTGCCGACAGCCATCTCGACTTCCTGTTCCGCAACTATTCCGACGTGCTCGACAGCAAGGGCGGGCCGCACCGCCACGCGTGGGTCCAGGGCGCGATGGCGAACTTCGAGTCGGGCTTTACGACGGGCTTGATCGGTATCGGTTTCGACGCGTCGCTGTATGCGGCGCTGAAGCTCGACGGCGGCCAGGGCGCCGGCAGCATGGTGCACATCGCGAAGGGCGGCGGTGGCGGCAACCAGCTCGCGTGGGCCTACCCGGGCATCTACGACATCAAGGCGCGCATTTCGAACACGGTGGTCAAGTACGGTCTGCAAGCCGTCGACAACCCGTTCATGGAGCAGCACGACAACCGCGCGCTGCCGCCGACGTTCCTCGGCGCGACGATCGTCAGCAACGAATTCAAGAACGTGATGCTCGAGGCCGGCAGCTTCACGAAGACCGACGCACGCGGTCACACGACGCTCACCAACCTCACCACGCAATACGGCGGCACGCGCATCAACCGCCTGACGTATGTCGGCGGCACGTGGGACTACTCGCCAAACGGCGAAGTCGCGCTGTACGCGAACCAGGCCGACGACGTGTGGCACCAGTACTACGCGTCGGTGAAGCACAGCATCGGCAGCACGCAGACGATCAAGTGGACGGGCTTCGGCAACGTCTACTCGACGCACGACACCGGCGACGCGCTGCAGGGCAAGATCGACAACAACGCATACAGCCTGTCGCTGGCCGCGCAGCACGGCCCGCACGAGCTGCTGCTCGGCTTCCAGCAGGTGCTCGGCGATCAGTTCTTCGACTACCTGAACGAAACCAACGGCATCTTCCTGACCAACTCGATGGACGTCGACTACAACGCGCCGCACGAAAAGTCGCTGCAGCTGCGTTACACGTTCTACGGCAAGGAAGCAGGCCTGCCGGGTTTCAAGGCGATGGTGTGGGGCGTGACGGGCTGGGGGGCGGACGGCAGCGCGGGCGCGGCGAACGATCCGAGCAAGTCGAGCATCTACTGGAGCAACGGCGCGCCGGTGCAGGGCCGTCACCACGAGTTCGGCTTCATCCCGTCGTACACGTTCCAGAGCGGCAAGCTGAAGGACACGAAGGTCACGTTCATCGCGATGTGGCACAACGGTTCCGCGCACTACTCGGACGCGACGAACACCGAGTATCGCCTGGTCGTGAACCTGCCGCTGCACGCGTTCTGATCGAAGGGGGATGCAACGTCCCCCACGGTATTTCCCGTCTTGCGCGGCCGGCCTGCCGTCAGTTCGATCAGGCCGGCTTGTGCAAACCCGCCACCGGATCATTCGCAGCCGGTACCTCTTCCACCAGCGACGTGAGCTGGCGGCCGGTGTCGCGCCACGCATCGAGGCCGCCGCGCAGCGGCAGCGCATCGGTGAAGCCTGCGTCGAGCAGGCGCTTGGCCATCAGCGCGGCCGTCACTTCGTTCGGGCACGAGCAATACACGACGAACTTCTGCGTGAGCGGATAGCGCGAGACGATGTCGTCGATGCGCCGCTCGTCCGCGAATTGCGCGCCGGGAATCGTGAACGGGTCGAGCTTGCGGTGCTCGGGCGAACGCACGTCGAGCACCACGGGCGCCGACGCATCAGTCAGCAGACGGTCCAGCTCGTCGACGCCGATCCGCGCGCTCGCGAGCTGACGGATCAGCGCGCGGCGGCGCATCCAGCGCACGGCCGCATAGATCGCCAGCAGCGCGACGATCACCAGCAGCACCGCGCGGCCGAGCCGGCCCGCGCCGGCGAACAGCCAGTCGATCTGCCGGTAGAACACGAGCCCCGCGACGAGCCCGACGATCGTCCACAGCGCGGCGCCGAGCGCATCGTAGCCGGCGAACGTGCGATAGCGCGTGCCGAGCGCGCCGGCCATCGGCACCGATACGAGCGACAGCCCCGGAATGAAGCGGGCGACCGCGAGCACGCGCACGCCGTAGCGGCCGAAGAAACGTTCGGTCTTCTTCACGCAGGTATCACGCGACAGCGACAGCCGGCAGATCGTTTTCAGCGTCGTGCCGCCGTAGCGCCGCCCGGCGACGTACCACACGGTGTCGCCGATCAGCGCACCGAGCACCGACAGCGCGAGCACCGTCACGAGCTGCGAGCCGATCATCGCCGGATGCATCGCGGCCATCGCGCCGAACAGCACGAGCGTCGGCATCGCCGGCACGGGCAGGCCGATGGCCGCCGCGAGTACGTTGGCGAACACGAGAAGCGGCCCGTATTGGGCGACGAGGTCACGGAGCATGACGGCTGGCCGAAAAGGAAGCGCGTGGGGAGACTACACAGATGGGCCGATTATCGGCCATTTTCAACCGTGCGTCGGGGAATGACGGAAAGCGCCTGACAGCGGCAGGGAGATGCGGGCAGAACGGTGAGCCGAGGCGTTGCACGCGGCTCACCGTTCGACTTCAGGAAGAGGTGCGGGCGAGCGATGCGGCGCCGTGGTTTTCGCCGGGCAGCTCGGCGCCGTGCGAGCGGATCGCCGCGATCAGTTCGGCCGGCGTGATCTCGTAGCGGACCTCGCGGTGAATGCCGGGCTTGCGTTCGTCGATCTCGATCAGCAGCACGCTCTTGCCGTCGCTGGTCGATTCGAGCCTGAGCGAGCGGAGTTCGCGGCCGTCGGCCGGGTCGTGTTCGGTGAGCAGGGTCATTGCCCCGGATGAGCCGGTAGTGCGCATCGAACCTATCCTCGTGTCGTGTGTGTGCCAGATTGGCGAAGATGTCGTTGTTGAATGCAGCTTGACGAAGTTTAACGCGAACAGGCCGTAACACGGAGCATTTTCGTGGGCTCGAAAAGAGGGTTGTACCACCCATCCTTCTGATGTTTGAGGCCCGCCGGGCGGGCGTTTGAGCCGGATCGGGCCTTGCCGCGCCCGGCGCCCGGCCGGGAATCGGGCCGGGCGGGCGCGGGTGCCGTCAGAAGCGGTCGGCGAGCCCCATCGCCGGGTCGCTGACCGAATGGCGGCCCGTTTCGACGCGGCCGGCCACGCGGCGCGAGAAGCTCGCGTCGCTGTCGGCGGTGACGACGAAGTCGTACCAGTGGCCGGTCGAGTCGAGCTTCCAGTGCAGTTCCGACTGGCTGCCGGCGTGCACCGTGACGGTCCACGTCGTGCCGGCGCGGTTGTCGTTCTCGTGGCCGTGGCGGTGATCGTCGTTCGCGCCGCGGCCGGACAGCGCGCCGTATACCTCGTTCGACTTCACCGTGAAGCGCACGGGGCTGCCGCCGTCGTTGCGCAGCCGCAGATGCAGATTGCCGCTCGCGCCCGCATAGCCGACCCGGATCTCCGGGTGCGGCGCCCGCCCGCCGGCCAGCCGGGCCAGGTCGCCGGTGAAGCGGCGGTGATAGCCGTTCGGGCCGAGCACCCACAGGTCATATTTGCCGCTGTCGTCGGCGAGCGCCGCCCAGTCGCCGCGCAGCGCCTTGCCCGGCTCGACGACGTAGCGGCGCGGCACGCGGTCGAGGTGCAGCTTGTCGTAGACGTGGAACACCGCCGCCGCGCGGCCGGTGTTCGCGAACTTCAGCGTGACGGTGCCCTTGCCGGCATCGACCTGCGCGCTCGCATGCAGCTCGTACGGCAGCGCGCGCGACGGGCGCACGCCGGTGGCCTGCGCGGGCAGCGACGGCGTGGCCGGCGGCGTGATCTTCGGCGCGGCCTGCTGCGCGGCGCTCAGTGCGTCCACCTGGCTTTTCGTCGTGCGGCCCGCGAGCGTCGGCAGCGGTTCGTTGTTCGGCGTGCGGAAGTTGAACGCGCTCGTCAGGTCGCCGCACACCGCGCGGCGATACGCGCTGATCTGCGGCTCGACCACGCCGAAGCGCTTCTCGAGGAAAAGCAGCGTCGACGTATGGTCGAATACCTGCGAGTTGACCCAGCCGCCGCGGCTCCACGGCGATACGACCCACATCGGCACGCGCGGGCCCGGGCCGTACGGACGGCCGTCGGCCGCGGGCTGGCTCGACGTGGCCGGCGCGAAGTCGTGATACTCGACGGCCACGTCGGCAGCCGCGAGCGTATGGCCGCCCGCGAGCGAGCCGTCCGCGTTGCGCGACGGCACGGCCGGCGACGGCATGTGATCGAAGAAGCCGTCGTTCTCGTCGTAGTTGATCAGCAGCACGGTCTTGCTCCATACGTCCGGGTTCGCGGTCAGCGCGTCGAGCACCGCCTGCACGTACCACGCGCCCTGCGCGGGGCTCGACGGCCCAGGATGTTCGCTGTACACGGAAGGCGGGATGATCCACGACACCTCGGGCAGCGTGCCGTTGCGGATGTCATCACGGAACGTTTCGAGGAAGCCATGCGGCATCGTGTTGCCGAAACCCTTCGCGAGCGGGCTCAACGGATCGTCGATCGCCGGATCGTAGAACGCGCCGGCCGCCGTCACCGGCTGCGTGATGTCCGTCGACGCGACGTACGCGGGCCGGCGTGCGGCCGGCATCTGCTCGATGGCCGCGCGCCAGTGGCAAAAGCTCATCATCTCGTTGCAGCCGAAGTTGTCGATCAGGCTCTGGTAGACCTTCCAGTTCACGCCGGCCTGCTGCAGCCGGTCCGCGTAGGTCGTCCACGTCCAGCCCTGGCTCGACGGGCCGATGTCGTTGCCGCCGTTGAACTGGTTGTTCAGCGCGGCGAGCTTCACGCGGCTGCCGTCGGCCGGGTTGATGCCGTTCGGGCCGTTGGTGCCGCTCCAGTAGAACAGCCGGTTCGCGATCGTGCCCGTGTGCATCCCGCAGTGGTAGTGGTCGCACAGCGTGAACGCGTCGGCGAGCGCGCGCTGGAACGGCACTTCGGCCGCGTCGTAATAGCCCATCGACAGCGGCGTCTTCGCGTCCGGCCAGCGGTTCATCCGGCCATGGTCCCACGCGGCCTGCGAGTCGGCCCACGTGTGCGGCGTGCCGCCCGCGCGCTGCGCGTTGCCCTGGCGCGCATCGAGGTGGTACGGCGTGATGGTCGTCGCGGGCGTTGCTTTCGTGTAGGTCTGGTGGAACACGTCGCGGCCGTTCGGCGACGGCACCGCGAAGCGGTCGCCGTAACCGCGCACGCCCTTGAAGGTGCCGAAGTAGCCGTCGAACCCGCGGTTTTCCATCATCAGCAGCACGACGTGCTTGACGTCCTTGATGGTCCCCGTTTCGTGAAACGCGGGAATCGCGAGCGCGCGGCGGATGCTCGGCGGAAACGCGGACAGCGCGGCGGCGGCGAGGCCGGAAGTCGCGGTTTGCTGAAGAAATTTGCGGCGTGACGTCATGGCGTTCTGATCCTGTGATGATGGGAGCGTTCGTGACTTCGTCTGTTGCGCCCGTGCGTCGTCCCCCTTCCGGGACGGCTGGCGATGCGTATGCGTGTGCGTGTGCGTGTGCGTGTCGGCGCGTCGGCCGTTGTCGCGATCCTGCGTGCCGCACGCTCGTGATGCGCGGGGCAGGATGTGGGCCCACGCGTGCCCGGCGACTGCCGGGTGGGGCGGCGCCCAGTCTAGGGAGCGCAGATGACGTCGACGTGATGCGCAGATGACACGCGATGACGTGCGGTGCGGATGGTGTTGATGTTGCGAGCGCAACTAATTGGTGGCGCGCCCAGAAGATGCCGGAGTGGTGGTCTGAAATTACCGATTCCCGGCGGCTGGATCGGTCATAAATTACCGATTTCGTTAGGTCGGAGCAATGTGGTGTGGTTGTGCATGCAACGGAATCGCGTTGCGCTGTGACCATGTTTCATTCGTGTGAAATCGGATAAGCTCGATGCGTTGTTGCGTTCGCGCGGCAACGTGCCCCGGCCCGATACTTTCGACTCTACCCAGTCATGACCGATATCACGATCCGGCACAGCGAGACGCACGACGTCGACGCGATTCGGCAAATCGTCGCGCACCCCGCGGTGTACATGAACACGCTCCAGCAACCATTTCCGTCGCACGAGAAATGGCAGCAGCGACTCGACCGCCTGCACGAACAGGGCGTGAGCCTCGTCGCCGAGCTTGACGGCGCGGTGGTCGGCCATCTCGCGCTGCATCCGGAGCAGAACCCGCGCCGGCGTCATGCGGCGTCGCTCGGAATGATGGTCGATGCGTCGCATCATGGTCGCGGCATCGGTGGCCGGCTCCTGGCCGCCGCCATCGAACTCGCCGAAAACTGGCTGAATGTCACGCGGCTTGAGTTGACCGTATTCGTCGACAACCCGGCGGCTATCGCGCTGTATGAAAAGCACGGTTTCCGGATCGAGGGAGAGGCGCCGGACTATGCGCTGCGCGACGGCGCGTATGCGTCGGTGTATCAGATGGCGCGGATCAAGGGGCGGCAGTAATGGGTGCATGCGCGCAGCGCAGTGCATCGTTGCGCCCACGGCGATGCCGCACGTCATATTCATTCGAGAATTCGTTCGTTTTCAACCGGCCGCGTAAATCGTATCGTCGAGCGATTTGCCGGTCGCGGCTTTTTGCGTCGATGCCTGCACGACGTGCACGGCCGGTTCCGGCATGCGCGGCGCCATCCGCCGACGCCCTTCGTTGTTTCGTCGTTTCGCCGTGTTTTCGCCTCGCCGCTTCGCACGCATGGGCCGGCCGTCGCTGACGTGTCGGCGCCGACCGTCGCGCGACGCCGCTTCCCGCAACCGTCTCTTTCAACGGAACCCGCCTCGATGAAAACCGTTCTCCGCAACCTGACTGCCGCCTGCCTGTTCGCCGCCGCCGGTGCGGCGTTCGCCAACCCCGCGCCGCAGGGCGCTGCCGTGTCGAGTCCTTCGGGCGACGGCGCGCATCTGCCGCCCGGCATCGCGTGGCAGCAGGGCGACGTCGATGCCGCGTTCGCGTTGGCGAAGCGCACCGGCAAGCCGCTGCTGCTGTACTGGGGCGCGGTGTGGTGCCCGTCGTGTAATCAGGTGAAGTCGACGATCTTCAGCCAGCAGGCATTCAAGACCCGCTCGTCGTTCTTCGTGCCGGTGTATCTCGACGGCGACACTGAAAGCGCGCAGAAGCTCGGCGAGCGCTTCAAGGTGCACGGCTATCCGACGATGATCCTGTTCCGCCCGGACGGCACCGAAGTGACGCGGCTGCCGGGCGAAGCCGATCTCGATCGCTACATGCAGGCGCTGTCGCTCGGGATGACGGCCACGCACCCGGTGCGGCAGACGCTCTCGACCGCGCTGAACAACGGCGCGTCGCTGACGCCGGACGAATGGCATCTGCTCGCCGACTATTCATGGGACACCGACGGCGCGCTGCCGGTGCCGCCTGATCGGGTCGCGGTGACGCTGCAGACGCTGTCGCAGCGTGCGCGCGCAGCCGGCGCGAAGGCGGACGCTGCGCGGTTCGCGCTGAAGTCGGCGGTGGTCGCGGCCTCGGACGATCCCGCGCAGGCCGGCGCGCTCGACAAGGCCGCGCTCGCCGATGCGCTGCGTGCGGTGCTGCGCGAGCCGGTGCTGGCGCGGGCCGATTCGGATGTGCTCGTCGCGGCGCCCGCGCGCGTGGTCGCCTACCTCGGCGGCGATGCCGCGCAGCGCGCGAAGCTGCGCGGCGCATACGACGCGGCGCTTGCGCGCCTGTCGACCGACACGACGCTGTCGTCGATCGACCGCCTGATGGCGCTGCACGGCCGCGTGCTGCTCGCGCGCGGTGACGCGCACGACGGCGCGCCGCTCCCCGCACCGGCGCTGGTCGATGCCGCACGCAAGCAGATCGCGGCATCGGTGCAGGGCGCCGCGAATCCGTACGAGCGGCAGGCGCTCGTCAGCGAAGGGGCGGACACGTTGACCGACGCAGGGCTGTACGACGAATCCGATGTCTTGCTGAAGGCCGAGTTGCCGCGTTCGGCGACGCCGTACTACTTCATGTCCGGACTGGCCGCGAATGCGAAGGCGCGCGGCGACAAGGCCGCGGTGCTCGACTGGTACCGGAAGGCGTACGACTCGGCGAGCGGACCGGCGACGAAACTGCGCTGGGGCGCGACCTACTTCGCGAATGCGGTCGCGCTGGCGCCGGACGATTCAGCGCGGATCGAGGCGATCGCCGCGAGCGTGCTCGCGCAGGCCGGGAAGACACGCGATGCGTTTTATGGGGCGAACCTGCGCGCGCTGACCAAGGTCGTCACGCAACTGAACCGCTGGCGCGGCGGCGGCGGGCACGATGCGTCGGTCAGGTCGGTGGTGAAGCAGTTCGATGGGGTATGCGCGAAGCTGCCGGCCGATGATCCGCAGGCAGCGGCATGCGCGAAATTGATTCAGCCGGTGAAGGCGTAACGGCGGAAACGGCTGCGGTCGGGCTTGCTGGGGGAGCGGAGGCCGCGATTACTGGCTCGACTCCGACGACGCGCCGCGATCGCTGCCATACCCGGCACTCTGCTCGCGGGCGATCTTCGCTTCGGCGGAAACGATGCTGGCCGGATAGAACCAGTCGCTCGGCTGGAAGCCGGCTTGCTTGAGCGCTTTCACTTCGGCGTGGACCTGCGCGCGCGTGAGCGGCGGGTTCGACTGCGCGTGCGCGGCGAGCGGGGCCGATACGGCCAGGGCGATGGTAACTGCATGAATCAGGCGCTTCATGATCGGGACCTCCATGTTTCAGACTGGGCGGCCGGCCTTCGTTCGACGAAGCGGCTGCGGTTGAAAACAGTGTAGGCCCGGCTACGCGCGGGAAAAATGCGATCGCTCCCAACGCAGTGTTCTGCTGTTGGTAACAATGGGAGTGGGAGTGGGAGTGGGAGTGGGAGTGGGAGTGGGAGTGGCGGATGGCGGATGGCGGATGGCGGATGGCGGATGGCGGCGCGTGGCGCGTGGCGGGTGCTGAGGCGTGCGAGCCGTCCGGGCCATGCCGCGGCGTGGCGTTGGGCGGTTCCGGTCGGGCGGGGAGCGGATCGGCGGAGGCGGATCCGGGGCGGTTCGCCCGATTTGCATGCGGCCCTACCGGGAAGGTGCCACGTGATGGACGTCGCGCTGCGCTGCCTGTTGCGGCGATGCAGGGCGATCGAGAGGGTGCGGGGGAACGGAGCGCCGGCCGCGTCGATGCGGCCGGCCGAGGTGCGGCGGCGTGCGGAACGCCGCCCGATGCACAGGCTTACACGAGGCCCGTCGTGTAGTACACGGCGATCACGAAGAACACCGCGAGCGTCTTGATGATGGTGACCGCGAAGATGTCGCGATACGACTGGCGGTGCGTGAGGCCCGTGACCGCGAGCAGCGTGATGACCGCGCCATTGTGCGGCAGCGTGTCCATGCCGCCACTTGCCATCGCGACGACCCGGTGCAGCACGTCCAGCGGAATGTTGGCCGCCTGCGCGCCCTTGATGAACAGGTCCGACATCGCGGCGAGCGCGATGCTCATGCCGCCCGACGCCGAACCGGTGATGCCGGCGAGCGAGCTGACCGATACGGCCGCGTTCACGAGCGGGTTCGGAATGCTCTTCAGCGCATCGCTGACGACGAGGAAGCCCGGCAGCGCGGCGATCACGCCGCCGAAACCGTATTCCGACGCGGTGTTCATCGCGGCGAGCAGTGCGCCGGCGACGGCGGCCTTCGAGCCGTCAGCGAAGCGGCCGCTCACGCGCTTGAACGCGGTCAGGATGACCAGCACGATGCCGAGCAGCAGCGCGGCCTCGACCGACCAGATCGCGACGACGGTCTTGATCGACGTCGTGACCGGCGCGTGCACGCCGGGCAGCACGTCCGGCGCGACCGTGTACGACGCGGCGCCGTACCACTGCGGGATCAGCTTCGTGAACGCGAAGTTCGACACGCCCACGAGGATCAGCGGCAGGATCGCCAGCGCCGGATGCGGGAGGGACTTCGCTTCGACGCGTTCCGGTTCGTTGACGAGCGACGTGCCGTAGCCTTCACCCTTCGCCATCGCCGAACGGCGGCGCCATTCCAGGTACGTGAGGCCGACGACGACGATGAACAGCGAGCCGATCGTGCCGAGCACGGGCGCGGCCCAGGCCGTCGTCTTGAAGAACGTGGTCGGGATGATGTTCTGGATCTGCGGCGTGCCGGGCAGCGAGTCCATCGTGAACGAGAACGCGCCGAGCGCGATCGCGCCGGGCATCAATCGTTTCGGAATGTTGCTCTGGCGATAGAGTTCGGCCGCGAACGGATACACCGCGAACACCACGACGAACAGCGACACGCCGCCATAGGTGAGCAGCGCGCACACCGCGACGATCACCGCATTCGCACGCGAGCGGCCGATGTAGCGGATCGCCGCATGGACGATCGACTCGGAGAACCCGGACAGTTCGATCACCTTGCCGAACACGGCACCGAGCATGAACACCGGGAAATAGAGTTTGACGAAGCCGACCATCTTCTCCATGAAGATGCCGGAGAAGACCGGTGCGACGGCGGCGGGGTCGGTCAGAAGGACCGCGCCGAGCGCGGCGATCGGCGCGAACAGGATCACGCTGTAGCCGCGATACGCGGCGAACATCAGGAACGCCAGCGCGGCGAGGACGATCACGAAAGACAAGGGAGTCTCCTAATTGCTTGGAATGGCTTTGGTTGTTGTTCGATCGCGGGACGCGCCGCGGACCGGGACGGGTTCGTGCAGGTTTCGTGCCATCGGCCGGATTGCGCCGCCGGACATGGGTCCGGCGCAGGCCGGCGGGCCCGCGCCGGCCAATGTCTGAAGATTCTACATAAAACGTCTCCGTCTGGAGACGATCCGTCCGTCCGGACAGCCCGTCGGATCGAGCAGGGCTTTCCCTGACAAGGCATTCCGGCGTATCTCCAAAATGAGATACTTCGTCTCGTTCCGGAGACATCCGGCCAAGCATATGCGGAGACGACGACACGATGATGAACGACTGGGTCCGCCTGCCCGTCAATTACGGCGACGTGCTGCGGCGCGCCGCCGAGTCGCTGTTTCGTACGTTCGAGGATTCGAGCGCGGGCACGGTGGTCGTCGATCGCGACGCGCGCGTCGTGTGGATGAACGAGCGTTATGCGGCGCGTTTTGGATTCGCCGATCCGCAGCAGGCGGTCGGCCTCGACTGCGAGGCGGTGATTCCGAACAGCCTGATGCGCGAGGTCGTGTCGAGCGGACAGCCGATCCTGCTCGACATCATGGAGACGGGCCGCGAGCCGCTCGTCGTCACGCGCCTGCCGTTGAAGAACGAGGCGGGCGAGACGGTCGGCGCGATCGGCTTCGCGCTGTTCGACCAGTTGAAGACGCTCACGCCGATCTTTTCCCGCTACGCGCAGCTTCAGCAACAGCTGATCGCGACGCAGCGTTCGCTCGCACAGGCGCGCCGAGCGAAATACACGTTTGCGAGCTTCGTCGGCACGAGCGCCGCGAGCCTCGAAACCAAGCGGCAGGCGCGGCGCGCGGCGCAGGTCGATTCGCCGGTGCTGCTGCTCGGCGAGACGGGCACCGGCAAGGAACTGCTCGCGCATGCGATCCACGCGGCGTCGGCGCGCGCGCTCCAGCCGCTCGTGACCGTCAACGTCGCGGCGATTCCCGACACGCTGCTCGAAACCGAATTCTTCGGCGCGGCGCCGGGTGCGTATACCGGTGCCGATCGCAAGGGGCGCGTCGGCAAGTTCGAGCTGGCCGATCGCGGCACGCTGTTTCTCGACGAGATCGGCGACATGCCGCTGCCGCTGCAGGGCAAGCTGCTGCGCGTATTGCAGGACAAGGAGTTCGAGCCGGTCGGCTCGAACCGGATCGTGCGCGCGGATGTGCGGATCATCGCCGCGACGTCGGCCGACCTGCCCGCGCTGGTCGAGGCCGGCCGCTTTCGCGCGGATCTCTATTACCGGCTCAACGTGTTGACGATTCACGCGCCGCCGCTGCGCGAGCGCGCGTCCGACATCGCGGCGCTCGTCTACGCGACGCTGGAAGAACTGGCCGCGCAGCACGGCCGCGCCGCACACTGCGAACTGACCGACGATGCGCTGCTGGTGCTGTGCGCGTACCCGTGGCCGGGCAATGTGCGCGAGCTGCGCAACACGCTCGAGCGTGCGCTGATGCTGTCGGATCGCTCGGTGATCGACGCGCGTGCGCTCGCGCCGTTCCTCGGGCCAGTGCGTGTGGCGCCCGACAGCGTGCCGGCGGGCGGGCGGGTCGCGCCGTCGTCGGCCGGCCGCGATGCGGGCGACGCATCGGTTGCGCCTGGTGCACCTGGTGCGCCGGTCGTTTCGTATACCGATGCATTGGCCGCGTGGGAGCGCCAGTTCCTGATCGATGCGCTGGTCGCTTGCGACGGCAAGGTGGTGGAAGCGGCCGCGCGGATCGGCATCGGTCGGGCGACGCTCTACAAGAAACTGGCGGCGCTGGGAATCGACCGTTGGCAAGCGGCGGCGGATGCGCGCGGACATGATGAGCGGCACCGGTGAAGTGCCCGACAGGAGACAACGATGAAGCGAATCGGCATCGCCGGATGGCTGGCCGTACTGGCGGCGACGTCCTCGTTCGCGCAGTCGAGTGACGCGGATGCACCCGCGGCACGGCGCAACTGGTACAACGATCCGTTCGTGGTGCTGTCGCGGGATTTCGCCGAATGCCCGCTGCCGCTCGGCCCGTGGATGACGCGCGCCGAGATGGAAGACGACGCGCACTACCGGGTCGAGCGCGGGACCACCTGCTGGCTCGCCCACCGCTGCACGAAACCGAATTCCTATATGTATGACGCGCCGATCGCCGCGGCGGCCAAAACGCATTTCGCGGGCACCGATCGTCTGCACGGCACGAGCCTGTGGATCACCGTGCAGCGGCGCTTCATTTACGTCGAAGGGTGTGCCGATCCGGCATTCGATCGGCAGGCGCTCGCGCGCGAACTCGGCGCGCTTCCCGACGTCGAGCAGGTATTCGTTCGCATCACCGACGATCCGCGCCGGGCCGTGCCGTACAAGACGCGCGGACGCCCCGAGCGGACACCTGACTGAACGCGGTGCGACAGTGCATGGCATACTCGCGACATTCAAAAATAGGTTGACGGAAACAACAATGAAACACATGCTTGCGGCGGTCTGTCGGTGGCCTCGAACGCATTGGTGTCGGGCCGGATTGTTGGCCCTTGTTGCGGGGCTGGGCGGGTGCGGCGGCGGGGCGCCACTGTTTACTTCGGACGGACGCCCCACTACGCAGGTGCAGTGCACCGGGGGCGACTGGAGCAATTGCACGGACAACGCGCGAGCCCTCTGCAATGGGGAATTCGATGTCATCCAGCGATCGACCGATGACGCCGTGCGAAATCTTCTCTTCGCATGCAAGAAGAAAAGCGGTTATTGATCCCGTCACGACCGGCTGAGGAAATCATGATCGGGTGAAGCGCTTTTCTATTCGCTTGGAGTCGGCTATTTTTCATGAATAACACTCACGGAGTCCCATCCATATGGCGACCTACAGGCAACTGACTGCGCAGCTCGAAAAACTTCAGCAAAAGATCGACAAGGAACGCGAAAAGGCGATTGCCGATGCGATTGCCGCCATTCGGGCGAAAATCGAGGAGTTCGACATTACGGCGGAGGAACTCGGTTTTCTTCCGATGGGCGCCGCCGCTGCCGCGAAGCCGAAGCGTCCGTTGCCGCCGAAGTACCTGAACCCGAAGACGGGCGAAACGTGGAGCGGCCGCGGGCGTGCGCCGGCGTGGCTCGGCAAGAACCGCGCGCGTTTCCTGATCAAGGACTGACTCCCGAAAATCCTCACCTTTCGTGCGCTGACTGACGGTGCGAACGGCCATGCGGCCGTCGCACCGTTTTGTTTTTGGGTCGCCGCAATGCGATTCGGGGCCGCGAATCAAACGGCAATGTCGCGCGATTAACGGATACCTTTTTGCGAATTCGCTGCGATTCGCGCGGATATCGCCACGATTTCCCGTAAACAACCGCGCAATGACGCGGCATGCGCGCATCGGCATGCTCGATCTTCGCGGTGCTGACGTACGGCCGATTGCCTTCACCTCACGCGTAATGACACGCTGCGCCGTGCTATTCCCGAACTTGCTCACCATGGCTCCTGTAAATCCTCACCTTTGAAGCGGCGACCGGATGACCGCATCGTGTCGCCGTCGCTCGTTGCGTCGCGCGAAGGCGTCGGTTACCGGCTCATGTTGCGGGCATTGATGCGCATCGCACAGTCGGCCGTTCGGCATATAGGCAGCCGCATCGGGTTCGCCTATGCTTGGAGTTCGCGTCGGCTGGCACGTGGCTATCTGTTCCGTGTGCCGGTCGAATCGTCTTTCGTTACCGCAGGGAGTCGATGTGACCGTCCGCCATCTCGATGCGTTGTTCCAGCCCAGGTCCGTCGCCGTCGTCGGTGCATCGTCGCGCGCCGGCAGTATCGGTGCGATGGTGTGGGCGCGCGTGCTCGACGGTGCGTTCGACGGGCCCGTGTGGCCCGTCAATCCGAAGTACCGCGAGCTGAACGGGCATGCGGTGGTGACCGATGTCGACCGCCTGCCCGCGCCGCCATCGGTCGCCGTGATCTGCACGCCGCCTGCCACGTGGGCCGGCATCGTGCGCAAGCTCGGCGAGCTCGGCACGCGCGTCGCGGTGATCGTCGGCGAAGCGCGCACCGACGCCGATCGCGCGGCACTCGATCGCACGCTCAAGGCCGCGAAGCCGTTCGTGCTCCGTATCGTCGGGCCCGGCAGTCTCGGCGTGCTGTCGCCCGCACGGCATGCGCATTTCGGCGCGCCGGCCTATACGGCACGATCGGGCGGCGTCGCCTGGGTGTCGCAATCGAATGCGCTGACGAACGCGGTACTGGGCTGGGCCGATGCGCGTGGCCTCGGCTTTTCGCATGTCGTCGCGCTGGGCAGCGAGGCCGACGTCGATGCGGGCGACGTGCTCGACTACCTCGCCAGCGATCCCGGCACGCGCGCGATCCTGCTCGAGCTCGACACCGTATGTGCCGCACGCAAGTTCATGTCGGCAGCGCGCGCGGCGGCGCGCAACAAGCCGGTGCTCGCGCTGCGCACGGGGCGCGCCGACCCCGGCGATGCGCTTTACACGGCGGCGTTCCAGCGTGCGGGGATGGTGCGCGTCGATGCGCTCGACGATCTGCTGGACGAGATCGAGACGCTCGGCGTCGGTCGCGTCACCGCGCGTGGCGCGGCGACGCTCGTGACGAGCGACGCGGGCGTCGCGAAGCTTGCGGGCGATGCGGTCGCGGAGGTGCGCGACGTGCTGGCCGACTGGCCGGCAGCGGCGACGTCGGCGGTAGCGGCCGCGCTGCCGCATCTCGCCGGGCCGGGCAATCCGCTGATGCTCGGCGACGATGCGCGTCCCGAGCATTTCGGCGCGGCCGTCAAGGCGCTCGCGCCGTTTCCGCAAACGGGCGCGCTGTTCGTCGTGCATTCGACGTCCCACAGCGCGCCGGCCGAGGCGGTTGCGCGCACGCTGATCGAATCGCGGCAATACGCATACCGCGGCATCCTCGCGTGCTTCTTCGGTGCTGTCGACGCGGCGACGCGCGACGCCCTGCACGCGAACGGGATCCCGGTGTACACCACGCCGCAGCGGCTTGCGCGCGCATACGCGCGGCTGGTCGACTACAACCTCGGGCGGCAGTTGCTGATGCAGACGCCCGAGGGCACGCCGCTGCAGCCACTCGAGTGCGTCGCGTCCGCGCAGGCCGAGGCTCGCCGAATGGTCGAGGCCCGTGAGCATGAACTGGCGGGCGATGCGGCGTTGCGCTGGCTCGCTCACTTCGGGATGCACAGTGAGCCGGCCGACGCGTCGGCGGCCGCCAGGGTCGTCGACATCACGGTCGACATGTACGACGATTCGAACTTCGGTCCGGTATTCCGCTATGCCGTGCCGCCGGCCGACGGCGTATCGGCGCCATTCATCGTGTACGGGCTACCGCCGCTGAATACGGTGCTCGCCCGCGCAGTCATGGAGCGCTCGCCCTACGCGCGCCGTGCGCCCGTCGAACCCACGCTCGATGCGCTGACGGCGCTGTCGCAGGTCGTTTGCGACGTGCGCGAGGTCGTCGCGATGTCGATCACGCTGCGCGTGCTGTCCGACCGCGCATACATCATCGCGCCGCGCCTCACGCTGGCGGCGGGGCGCAGCCGGCTCGCGATCATGCCGTATCCGCGTCATCTCGAGCAGACGCTCGAATGGCGCGGCGAGACCGTGACGATCCGTCCGATCCGTCCGGAAGACGAAGAAGCGCACAACGAGTTGCTCGGCGCGATGACGCCCGACGATCTGCGAATGCGGTTCTTCGGTGCGGTGCGCAGCTTCGATCATTCGCAAGTCGCGCGCATGACGCAGATCGACTACGACCGTGAAATGGCCTTCATCGTGTCGTTTACCGACGTGTCGGGCCGGTCGCACACGCTCGCGGTGGCGCGCGCGGTCGCCGATCCGGACAACGAGACGGCCGAGTTCGCGATTGCCGTGCGGCCCGATCAGAAGGGCAAGGGCCTCGGGCGGCTGATGATGAGCTGCATCATCGACTACGCGCGATCGCGCGGCACCGCATGGATGATCGGCGAGGCGCTGCGCGAGAACACCGCGATGATTTCGCTGGCGAAGTCATGCGGTTTCGCGGTGTCGACGACGGAGGAACCCGGCGTGGTCGGGTTCAGGATGAAGCTGCAATCGTAGTCGCGTGGGCGAGGGTGCGCGAACGTGCGGCGATAGCGTGCGCCGTCAACGCGGAACGCATGATGTGGAGTTGTGGCGTTGTGGCGTGACGCATAGCCGCCGTTGCGCGGATTCTTCACGGTTCGCAATGCAGACCATTCGGCGCGTTCGATCGAATCCGTGAAGCGATGCGACGCTCCGTGACCAGTGAGGAAAGGCGCTAGCGTCGAGTCGGAGCATCCGCGGCGGGCGGGGCGAGCGGCGCGCGTCGATGGCCTTCGCATTTCGCCGATTCGGACGGCATAGCGCGGCGTGCTGGCACCCGCATTTGCACCCGCAGCATTGGAATCAAAACAAAGGTGAGATTTTTCGGGAGCCGTGAGGGAGCTTTTCCGGGAGCGGCTGGGTGAGCCGATACAGGAGCACTCGGTGAGCCTTCCCGGGAACGGCCGGTGAGCCCTTGCGGGAAGCCCTGGTGAGCCTTTCCGGGAAGGGGCGGTGAGCGTCTGCGGGAGGTGTCGGTGAGGACGTTCGGGAGGGGCGATGAGCCTCTCCGGGAGCGTTAAGTGAGCTTTTACGGGATGCCCGGGTGAGCGCTTACGGGACGCTTCGGTGAGACTTTTCGGGAGCCTGCGAACGGAGTGCTCCACCCGGCGCGGCGCCAGCCTTTGCCGGCGTTCGCGCCGGTGCGCGCACGCATGAACCGTGCCCGCGACAGCGTTTACGCGGCGAGTTTCGACGCCGCGTCGTTCACCTGGTCACGCGAAATCGCGAGTTCTTCGAGGTGCGCGTCCGCATAAACGCCACCGGTTTCGCGCTCGAGGCGGGCGATGGTCAGTGCGCAACGCGCGGTGTCCTTCGGCATCGCGATGAAGCGCTTGACCGATTCGCCGGACGTAAACGCGTCGAACAGCGCGCCGCGCACGTCGTCCGGAAGCGTCTTGGTCCATTGGTACGGCTTGCCGTTGAACGTGATTGACGGCGGCAGCGTGCGTTCCTTCTTGGTGGCCGTGATCAGGCCGTAGGTGCGCGCGGCGTCGCCGATCTGCTCGGGCGAGAAGAGTTCGTCGGGCGTGATGCCGAACTGCTCGATGTAGTTCTCGATCGCCAGCATCGCTGCGGCACGATCGTCGCGCTTCTTCTGGGCGCGCGCGACGATGTCGCGCAGCTCGTCCGCTTCCTCGGCGGTG
Organism: Burkholderia ambifaria AMMD; assembly: GCF_000203915.1. Classification (NCBI taxonomy): domain Bacteria; kingdom Pseudomonadati; phylum Pseudomonadota; class Betaproteobacteria; order Burkholderiales; family Burkholderiaceae; genus Burkholderia; species Burkholderia ambifaria. The sequence continues at coordinate 1,847,105 of NC_008391.1, read as the reverse complement.
ATCGTGAAGCTCGCCTGCTTCTGCTGAAGTTCGGAGAAACGCTGGAATTCTTGATCGTTCAGAAGTTTGGCCATGACATCCATCGGACACGACGGCCGTGACAACCGGCCGCCGTAGTTTTTGAGAGGGCCGCTATTCTAGCGTAGCGCCGGGCGTGCGGCGCCCGCACGTTCAGCCGATTTCCACGCGGCACATCGACAACTGACCGGCCGTATCGCGCAGTCCTGCAACGGCCACATCGACGGACGGCGTCGTGTGCGCGTCGATCCGGCGCATGTACGGGCAGGTCAGCACCGCGATCGCCTGGCCGGACGGGCCGAGGATCGGCGCGCTCAGATCCGTGACGCCGTACGCCTGGCGGCTGTCCTGGCGCACATAGCCGGCCTGCCGGATCGACTGGCACGCGTGGGCGAGTTCCTGTTCGTTGATCGGCGTTTCGCCCTTGACCTTGCGATGCTCGGCCAGCATGTGCGCACGCTGCTCGGAGCCCTGGAACGACAGCATCACCCGCCCCGACGCCGTGTCGGCGAGCCCGACGCGCGAGCCGAGCCGCACCGACACGCCCCACGCGCCAGGGCCGTCGACCTGCGCGATCACGAGCAGGTTGCCGCGATCGTAGACGCTTAGGTGGCACGACTGCTCGGCGGCGTCGGCGAAGCGCTGCATCAGCGGTAACGCTTCGGCGATCAGCCGGTTCATCGGCGGATGCCGGTGCGCGAGCGCGAAAAGTTTCAGGCTGAGCGTGTAGCGGTCGCCGCCGCTCGAGCGCATCACATAGCGGCGCGCAACGAGACGTTCGAGCATCCGGTAGATCTCGCTCGCGTTGCGTCCGAGCTCCTTCGTGATTTCGGTGCGCGTGAGTCCTTCCTTTTGTTCCGACAGGAGTTCGAGAATGTCGAGACCCTTGTCGAGCGCGGGCGCGCGATAGCGGTCGGCTGCACCCATCGACTCCCGTGCGTCGCTGCCGGGGAGCGGGTCAGTGGTCGTTTGCGTCATGAGTAGGAAGTCCGGGAATGGCCAATCGGTGGGCGACGCACGCTGGCCGGCTTCACACGCGGATTCGAGAAGCCGCATGCGGTACTGACGGCCGTCCGCGCGAGCTTAACAACAAACTTTTAGTGTGTAATGCAGCGTCTTTTTACCGATCGTTACCGAACAAGAACGGATCAACCACGCTTTTCGATGACAGGGTCGCAACGAATATTGTGTATTCGTGCCCCGACGACAACGCACCGGCGCCGTCCGACACCCTGCCGTTCTCCACTCGCGCCCCGGATGCTGCGATGCAACACCCGCAGGCGCACCAATAGTCGGTATCCGTCGCGCGCCATTTCACGGCGGGCCGCCGATGGTACAAAGAGCAGCGGGCCAGCGACGGCGCGGCCGCGCGTGAAGCCGGCCCGCTCAGGCCGGTACATGCCGCGGATACCGGGCCGTCGTCGCCGATGCGCAGACCGGCGGCCGCCCGTTCGATGCGCGTCGCACTTCGGTGCGACGCCGCGATCGCTGCGCCCGCGCGAGTCTCGCGTGTCGAACGGTGTGCCGGATATGGCGCCGACGCGCGTCATCGACGATCGACATTCAGTCCGGCGCGTGGCCGCACGCGGCTGCGTCGGCCGGTATCCTGTCCCATTCGACAACAGAGGTTGAGCACGATGAAACTGCTTCGCTATGGCCCGTCCGGCCAGGAAAAGCCCGGCATTCTCGACGCAAATGGCCGGATTCGCGACCTGTCCGCGCACGTGCCGGATCTGGCCGGCGACGCGCTGTCCGACGCCGGTCTCACGCGCCTGCGCGCGATCGACCCGGCCACGCTGCCGCTCGTGTCCGGCGAGCCGCGCATCGGCGCGTGCGTCGGGCGTGTCGGCAAATTCATCGGCATTGGTCTGAACTATGCCGATCACGCAGCCGAAGCCGGCATGCCGGTGCCGAAGGAGCCGGTGGTATTCGGCAAGTGGACGAGTTCGATCTGCGGTCCGAACGACGGCATCGACATTCCGAAGGGCTCCGTGAAGACGGACTGGGAAGTCGAGCTCGGTGTCGTGATCGGCACGACGTGCAAGGACGTTGACGAAGCGCGTGCGCTCGATTACGTCGCCGGCTACTGCGTCGTCAACGACGTGTCCGAGCGCGAATGGCAGATCGAGCGTGGCGGCCAGTGGGACAAGGGCAAGGGCTTCGACACGTTCGGCCCGATCGGCCCGTGGCTCGTCACGCGCGACGAGGTGCCCGATCCGCAGCGCCTCGACCTGTGGCTCGAGGTCGACGGTCACCGCTATCAGAACGGCAACACGCGCACGATGGTGTTCACCGTCGCGCAGCTGGTCGCCTACCTGTCGACGTGCATGACGCTGCAACCGGGCGACGTGATCACGACCGGTACGCCGCCGGGCGTCGGGATGGGGATCAAGCCGTCGCCGGTGTTCCTGAAGGCCGGTCAGACGGTGCGCCTCGGGATCGACGGGCTCGGCGAGCAGCTGCAGAGCACGCGCAACGCGCGGTAAGCGCTCGCTCGCGCGCGTCGCAGGGCGGTGCAACCGGCCGCCACGCCTCGCCACCCGCCGCGCGGTCCGATCGCATCGTTTAGTCGCCAGCGGCGACTGTCGCAAACTGAACACCGATGCAGCAAAGACAAGGGCCCGATTCCGCGCAATGCGGAATCGGGCCCTTGTCGTTCATCCGCGTCCGTACGAAGCGGCTCAGACGACGTTGTCCAACTCGCAATGGGCTTCGAGCCGATACCCGTCGGGGTCGACGACGAACGCCGCGTAATAGCCGGGGCCGTAGCGCTCGCGTTTGCCCGGCCCGCCGTTGTCGTGGCCGCCGTGCTCCAGCGCGGCCCGGTAGAACGCATCGACTTCCACCGGCGACGCCGCGCGGAACGACACGTGCAGCCCCGACTCGGGATCGGCGGCGACGGGGCGCGCCGCGTGCTGCAACCACAACACCGGTTCGGTGGTGCCGTAGCCGAGGGCTCCGTCGTCGCTATACAGCCGCTTGTAGCCGAGCGCGCCGAGCGTGCTGTCGTAGAACGCGCGGCTGCGGTCGATGTGGGCAACGCCGAACGAAAGGTGATCGATCATCTTTGGCTCCTTGAACTGAAGGGGGACATCGGTGCGGCAAAGCTGTTTTAACCACCATGCCGGTTATGTTAGAAAGCGTCCCCGCGCTTGTCAACCGGCATGGTGGTTAGATACGATCGCGGCATGAACAAGACGCAACCTTCCGTCACGACGGACTGCCTGATTCCGGCGCCGTCCGACACGTTGAGCATCGATTTCGCGAACACGCTGTACTGGCGCGGCACCGACGCGCCGACCGAAACGTTCGGCACGCTGGACGACCTGTTCGCGTGGTGCCGCGAGCAGGCGGGCGTGCCGGCTGGCCTGGCCGACGCATGTCGTGCAGGAGAAGAGAAACAAGATGACGAGCCGGCAATGCTCTCGCGCGCGCTCGCGTTGCGCGAGGCGCTGTACCGGCTCTTTCTCGCGGAAGCGGAGCGGCGCGAGCCGCACGCCGACGATCTCGCGTTGCTGGGCGGCTTTCTGGCGGAAGCGGCGCCGCGCGTCGCGCTCGCGCGGATCGACGGCGGCTATGGGTGGCGGATCGGGGGTGCGGGCGCGACGCTCGCGGGGCTGTTGAGCCCGGTGCTGTGGTCGGCGACCGACCTGCTGGGCAGCGCGCGGCTGGCGAAGGTCAAGCGTTGTGCGAACGACGCCTGTCAGTGGCTGTTTATCGACGACAGCAAGAACGGTAGCCGCCGCTGGTGCTCGATGTCGTCGTGCGGCAATCGCGCGAAGGCATATCGCCACTATCACAAGGCCGATTGACGCCGGCGCGGGTTCAGCGCGTCATGCCCCGGACGCACATCCCGCCCCGAACCTACTTCGCCGAAAGCTTCCGCCACAGCGTCGTCTTGCTGATGCCCAGCATCGCACACGCGCGATCGCGGTCGCCGCCGCACGCATCGAGCACCGCGCGGATCTCGTCGGCTTCCGCGCGGCGGCGGCGTGCTTGCAGTGTCTGCGCGTCGTCGGGATCGGCGGCCTCGGGCGGTGTCGCGAACAACTCCGGCGCGATCGCCTGCAGCGCGTCGGGCGCGAGCGCGGCGCACGGGGCGCCCGGATCCTGCTCGTCGACTTCCTCGGCCAGTTCCACCGCGATCCGCTCGACCACGTTCTGCAATTCCCGCACGTTGCCGGGCCAGCGGTAGCGGGCGAGCGTCGCCTGCGTCGCGCCGAGCACGCGCATCGCGTCGTCGACCTCGCGCACGCGTTCGGCCAGCCGCGGCTCGCGCCGCGCGGCCTGCACGAGCAGCGTGGCCGCGAGCGCCGGAATGTCGGCCGCGCGCTCGCGCAGCGGCGGCAGGCCGATGTTCAGGATGTTGAGCCGGTAATACAGGTCCGCGCGGAACGTGCCGGCTTCGACGGCCGCGAGCAGCGGCCGGTGCGTCGCGGCGATCACGCGCACGTCGATGCGGATCGGCTCGGTCGAACCGAGGCGGATCACCTCACGCTCCTGCAGCACGCGCAGCAGTCGGCTTTGCAGCGACGGCGGCATCTCGCCGATCTCGTCGAGAAACAGCGTGCCGCGGTGCGCGGCCTCGAACAGCCCGGTCTTGCCGCCGCGCCGGGCGCCGGTGAACGCGCCTTCCTCATAACCGAACAGCTCGCTCTCGAGCAGCGCTTCCGGAAACGCGCCGCAGTTGATCGCGACGAACGGATAGCTGCGCCGCACGGACAGCGCGTGCAGGCTCTGCGCGATCATCTCCTTGCCGGTGCCGCTCTCGCCGAGCACGAGCACGGTCGCGTCGGATTTCGCGTAGCGGCGCACGAGGTCGCGCACGCGCGCCATCGGCGCGGACGCGCCGACCACGTCGTCGAGTGCGTAGCGCGCCGCGAACTGCTGCGTATTCGGCTGCGAACGCAGCGCGCGGTCGAGCCGTTCGACCGCGCGCGATTCCTGGAAGGTCAGCACGCTGCCCGACGTGACGCCGCGATCGACGAGCGGCCCGCGATGCACGACGTAGCGCACGCCGCGCACCGTCGCGAGCGCGTCGCCATCCTCGCCGCGCAGCGTGCGCAGCTCGGGCCGCAGGTCGACGAGCGCGCGGCCGACGGCCGCCGCCGGTTCGACCCCGAGCGCCGACGCGAGCCGCTCGTTGATCGCCTCGACGTGACCGCGCGCGTCGAGCGCGACCACGCCGTCGCGCAGGTGCTGCAACAGGTTGTCGAGGCGCTGACGGCGAAACGCCTCGGCGTGCGTCGCGTACGCGACTTCGAGTGCCGTTTCGACCGCCTTGCGCACCGACGCGTGCGAATACAGGAACACCGCGCCCATGCCGGCACTCGCCGCGAGATCGGTGACGAGGCCGGGGCCGACGATCGTCTCGATGCCGCGGTCGTGCAGGTCGTGCACGCAGGCTTCCGCTTCCTGAGCGGACTGATATGACGCAAACTGCACGTCGAGGCCGTAGGCGGCGACGAAGCGGCGCACCTCCGGCGGCGTCTCGCCGGCGCTGACGAGGGCAATCCGCGACGCGTCGCGCCGTGCGCGCGCGAGCGCCTGCATCACGTCGAAGCCGGTCGGCGACACGACTACCACCGGCACCTGCGCACGCGTTTTCAGGAAGCCGCCGTTCGAGCCGGCCGCGACGATCACGTCGGGCCGCGCGGTGCCGGCTTCCGCGATCGCGCTCAGCGCGTCTTCGTAGGCCCGCGTGACGATGCGCACGTCGGCGCGTTCGTCGAATTCACCGGCGATCTCGCGAAACAGGTCGCGCAGGCGGCTGATGCCCATCGCCCAGATGCGCGGGCGTACCGTGCGGTCGGCCGGGCCGACGGGCTTGGTCGAGGAGAGGTCCATGGCGATCGATTATGCGCGCGCGATTTCATTTTTGAAACCTGAAATTGCCGAATTGAAATCGTCGGGCGATTCACCACTCGTGCCGGTTGCTTAAGAATCAGTGAGTTAGCGGGATTTTGCGAGCTGGCCCGGTCCTTGCTGTTAATGGTCATTCCTTCAGGAGGCCGTTCATGAGCAACACGCATCTTCAGAGCGCCGGCGCGAAATTCCGCGCGGCAGTCGCGGCCGAGCAGCCGCTGCAGGTGGTCGGCGCGATCACCGCGTACGCGGCCAAGATGGCGCAGGCCGTCGGCTTCAAGGCCGTCTACCTGTCGGGCGGCGGCGTCGCCGCGAATTCGCTCGGGATCCCCGATCTCGGCATCAGCACGATGGAAGACGTGCTGATCGACGCGACCCGGATCACCAACGCGACCGACCTGCCGCTGCTGGTCGACATCGATACTGGCTGGGGCGGCGCGTTCAACATCGCGCGCACGGTCCGCTCGTTCATCAATGCCGGTGTCGCGGCGGTTCACCTCGAAGACCAGGTCGGCCAGAAGCGCTGCGGCCATCGTCCGGGCAAGGAAGTCGTGCCGCTCGAGGAAATGGTCGATCGCGTGAAGGCCGCGGTCGATGCGCGCACCGACGACCAGTTCGTGATCATGGCCCGCACCGACGCGGCCGCCGCCGAAGGGATCGACGCCGCGATCGAGCGCGCGATTGCCTACGTGGAAGCCGGCGCCGACATGATCTTCCCGGAAGCGATGAAGACGCTCGACGATTACCGTCGCTTCAAGGCAGCCGTGAAGGTGCCCATCCTCGCGAACCTGACCGAATTCGGCTCGACGCCGCTGTTCACGGTCGACGAGCTGCGCGAGGCGAAAGTCGACATCGCGCTGTACTGCTGCGGCGCGTATCGCGCGATGAACAAGGCCGCGCTGAACTTCTACGAGACGCTGCGCCGCGACGGCACGCAGAAGGCCGCCGTGCCGACCATGCAGACCCGCGCGGAGCTGTACGACTTCCTCGGCTATCACGAATACGAGCGCAAGCTCGACGAACTGTTCGCGCAGGGCAAGAAGTAACGCGGCCCGCGCACCGGGACACGATTCCCGGAACGCTTTGCACGCGACCGCGCCAAGCGCCAAAGCGCTGAAGCGCCAAGTGCGGTCGACAGCTACCCAGATACCTATTGGAGAACGGAAACATGAGCGAGACGAAAGACGCAGCAGCACCGGCCGCCGCAGGCGCATTCAAGCCGAAGAAGTCGGTGGCGCTGTCGGGCGTGACGGCCGGCAACACGGCGCTCTGCACGGTCGGCAAGACCGGCAACGACCTGCACTACCGCGGCTACGACATTCTCGACGTCGCCGAGTCGTGCGAATTCGAGGAAATCGCGCACCTGCTCGTGCACGGCACGCTGCCGAACATGACCGAACTGGCCGCGTACAAGACCCGGCTGCGCGCGATGCGCGGCCTGCCGAACGCGCTGAAGGCCGTGCTCGAGCAGATCCCGGCATCGGCCCACCCGATGGACGTGATGCGTACCGGCGTGTCGGTGCTCGGCACCGTGCTGCCGGAGAAGGAGGACCACAACCTGCCGGGCGCGCGCGACATCGCCGACCGCCTGATGGCATCGCTCGGCTCGATGCTGTTGTACTGGTATCACTTCTCGCACAACGGCAAGCGCATCGAGACGGAGACCGACGACGATTCGATCGGCGGCCACTTCCTGCACCTGCTCCACGGCAAGACGCCGTCGAAGTCGTGGGTCGACGCGATGCACACGTCGCTGATCCTGTACGCGGAGCACGAGTTCAACGCATCGACGTTCACCGGCCGCGTGATCGCGGGCACGGGCTCGGACATCTACTCGGCGATCACCGGCGCGATCGGCGCGCTGCGCGGGCCGAAGCACGGCGGCGCGAACGAAGTCGCATATGAAATCCAGAGCCGCTACAGCTCGCCGGACGATGCCGAAGCCGACATCCGCCGCCGCGTCGAGAACAAGGAAGTCGTGATCGGCTTCGGCCACCCGGTCTACACGATCTCCGATCCGCGCAACAAGGTGATCAAGGGCGTCGCGCACAAGCTGTCGAAGGAAGCCGGCGACCTGAAGCTGTACAGCATCGCCGAGCGCCTCGAATCGGTGATGTGGGACGCGAAGAAGATGTTCCCGAACCTCGACTGGTTCAGCGCCGTGTCGTATCACATGATGGGCGTGCCGACCGCGATGTTCACGCCGCTTTTCGTGATCTCGCGCACGTCCGGCTGGAGCGCGCACATCATCGAGCAGCGCGTCGACAACAAGATCATCCGTCCGAGCGCGAACTACACGGGGCCGGAAGACCTGCAGTTCGTGCCGATCGAGAAGCGCTGATCCGCCAGCCGCGCGCCGGCCCCGAGAAACGGGCGCCGGCGCGCGCCGGACGTCATACCCCGATTTCCCGCCCCACATGATGAATACTGCCTACCGCAAACCCCTGCCCGGCACGTCGCTGGACTATTTCGACGCGCGTGCCGCGGTCGAAGCGATCGCGCCCGGCGCCTACGACACGCTGCCGTACACGTCGCGCGTGCTCGCCGAAAACCTCGTGCGCCGCTGCGATCCGGCGATCCTTGCCGATTCGCTGAAGCAGATCATCGAGCGCAAGCGCGACCGCGATTTCCCGTGGTTCCCGGCGCGCGTGGTGTGTCACGACATCCTCGGGCAGACGGCGCTCGTCGATCTCGCCGGCCTGCGCGACGCGATCGCCGACGGCGGTGGCGACCCCGCGAAGGTGAACCCGGTCGTGCCCGTGCAGCTGATCGTCGACCACTCGCTCGCCGTCGAGTGCGGCGGCTTCGATCCGGATGCGTTCGCGAAGAACCGCGCGATCGAGGATCGCCGCAACGAGGATCGCTTCCACTTCATCGAGTGGACGAAGAAGGCGTTCGAGAACGTCGACGTGATCCCGCCGGGCAACGGCATCATGCACCAGATCAACCTCGAGAAGATGTCGCCGGTGATCCAGGCGCAGGACGGCGTAGCGTTCCCGGACACCTGCGTCGGCACCGACAGCCACACGCCGCACGTCGATGCGCTCGGCGTGATCGCGATCGGCGTCGGCGGCCTGGAGGCGGAGAACGTGATGCTCGGCCGCGCATCGTGGATGCGCCTGCCCGACATCGTCGGCGTCGAGCTGACCGGCAAGCGCCAGCCCGGCATCACCGCGACCGACGTCGTGCTCGCGCTGACCGAGTTCCTGCGCAAGGAAAAGGTGGTCGGCGCGTATCTGGAATTCCGTGGCGAAGGTGCCGCGAGCCTCACGCTCGGCGACCGCGCGACGATCTCGAACATGGCGCCCGAATATGGCGCGACGGCCGCGATGTTCTTCATCGACGGCCAGACGACCGACTACCTGCGCCTCACCGGCCGCAGCGACGAGCAGGTGAAGCTGGTCGAGACCTACGCGAAGACGGCGGGCCTGTGGGCCGATACGCTCGGCAACGTGCAATACGAGCGCACGCTGACGTTCGACCTGTCGAGCGTGGTGCGCAACATGGCCGGCCCGTCGAACCCGCACAAGCGGCTGCCGACGTCCGATCTCGCCGCACGCGGGATCGCCGGCCAGTGGGAAGAAAAGCCGGGCGAGATGCCCGACGGCGCGGTGATCATCGCCGCGATCACGAGCTGCACGAACACCAGCAACCCGCGCAACGTGATTGCCGCGGCGCTGCTCGCGCGCAACGCGAACGCGAAGGGCCTCACGCGCAAGCCGTGGGTGAAGAGCTCGCTTGCGCCGGGCTCGAAGGCGGTCGAGCTGTATCTGGAAGAAGCGAACCTGCTGCCGGAGCTGGAAAAGCTCGGCTTCGGCATCGTCGCGTTCGCGTGCACGACCTGCAACGGGATGTCGGGCGCGCTCGATCCGAAGATCCAGCAGGAAATCGTCGATCGCGACCTGTACGCGACCGCCGTGCTGTCCGGCAACCGCAACTTCGATGGCCGCATCCACCCGTACGCGAAGCAGGCGTTCCTCGCGTCGCCGCCGCTCGTCGTCGCGTATGCGATCGCCGGCACGATCCGCTTCGACATCGAGAAGGACGTGCTGGGCCACGACCAGGACGGCAAGCCCGTCACACTGAAGGACATCTGGCCGACCGACGAGGAGATCGATGCGATCGTCGCGTCGAGCGTGAAGCCCGAGCAGTTCCGCAAGGTCTACGAACCGATGTTCGCGCGCACGGCCGATGCGGGCGAGCGTGCGGCGCCGCTGTACGACTGGCGCGCGCAGAGCACGTATATCCGTCGCCCGCCGTACTGGGAAGGCGCGTTGGCCGGCGAACGCACGCTCAAGGGCATGCGCCCGCTCGCGGTGCTCGGCGACAACATCACGACCGACCACCTGTCGCCGTCGAACGCGATCCTGCTGGACAGCGCGGCTGGCGAATACCTCGCGAAGATGGGCCTGCCTGAAGAAGACTTCAACTCGTACGCGACGCACCGGGGAGACCACCTGACCGCGCAGCGCGCGACCTTCGCGAACCCGACGCTGATCAACGAGATGGCGGTCGTCGACGGCGCGGTGAAGAAGGGCTCGCTCGCGCGCGTCGAGCCGGAAGGCAAGGTCATGCGCATGTGGGAGGCGATCGAGACGTACATGAACCGCAAGCAGCCGCTGATCGTGATCGCCGGCGCCGACTACGGCCAGGGCTCGTCGCGCGACTGGGCCGCGAAGGGCGTGCGGCTCGCGGGCGTCGAGGCGATCGTCGCCGAAGGGTTCGAGCGGATTCACCGCACCAACCTGATCGGGATGGGCGTGTTGCCGCTCGAGTTCAAGCCGGGCACGAACCGCACCACGCTCGGGATCGACGGCACCGAGACCTTCGACGTGATCGGCAAGCGTACGCCGCGCGCCGATCTCACGCTCGTGATTCAACGCAAGAACGGCGAGCGTGTCGAGGTGCCCGTGACGTGCCGGCTCGATACGGCCGAGGAAGTGTCGATCTACGACGCGGGCGGCGTGCTGCAGCGCTTCGCGCAGGACTTCCTCGAATCGTCGCAGGCGGCTTGACCGGATCACACAGGGATAACGCAAACATGGCTCACATTCCGCAAATCAGGATTCCGGCGACCTACATCCGCGGCGGCACCAGCAAGGGCGTGTTCTTCCGGCTGCAGGACCTGCCGGATGCCGCGCAGACGCCGGGCGCCGCGCGTGACGCGCTGCTGCTGCGCGTGATCGGCAGCCCCGATCCGTACGGCAAGCAGATCGACGGGATGGGCGGCGCGACTTCGTCCACCAGCAAGACGGTGATCGTGTCGAAGAGCACGCGGCCCGGTCACGACGTCGACTACCTGTTCGGGCAGGTCGCGATCGACAAGGCGTTCGTCGACTGGACCGGCAACTGCGGCAACCTGTCGGCGGCGGTCGGCCCGTTCGCGATCGGCGGCGGTCTTGTCGATGCGTCGCGCGTGCCGCGCGACGGCGTCGCGACCGTGCGGATCTGGCAGGCGAACATCGGCAAGACGATCGTCGCGCACGTGCCGATCACGAACGGCGCGGTGCAGGAGACGGGCGACTTCGAGTTGGACGGCGTCACGTTCCCGGCCGCCGAAGTGCAGCTCGAGTTCATGAACCCGGCCGCCGAGGAAGAAGGCGCGGGCGGCTCGATGTTCCCGACCGGCAACCTCGTCGACGACCTGGCCGTGCCGGGCATCGGCACGCTGAAGGCGACCATGATCAACGCGGGGATTCCGACCATCTTCGTCGAGGCTGAAGCGATCGGCTACACGGGCACGGAGCTGCAGGACGCGATCAACGGCGACCCGAAGGCGCTCGAGAAGTTCGAGACGATTCGCGCGCACGGCGCGCTGCGCATGGGCCTGATCGACACGCTCGACGAGATCGCGACGCGCCAGCACACGCCGAAGGTCGCGTTCGTCGCGAAACCGGCCGACTATGTCGCGTCGAGCGGCAAGCGCGTGAATGCGGGCGACGTCGACCTGCTGGTGCGGGCGATGTCGATGGGCAAGCTGCACCACGCGATGATGGGCACGGCGGCGGTCGCGATCGGCACGGCCGCGGCGATTCCCGGCACGCTGGTGAATCTCGCGGCGGGCGGCGGTGCGCGCAACGCGGTGCGCTTCGGGCATCCGTCAGGCACGCTGCGCGTCGGCGCGGAAGCGCAGCTCGAGAACGGCGAGTGGACCGTCACGAAGGCGATCATGAGCCGCAGCGCGCGTGTGCTGATGGAGGGGTGGGTGAGGGTGCCGGGCGACGCGTTCTGACGCACGATGGTTTTCACGTGCAAGCCTGCACGCGCGAACCTTGTCCCGATCCCTGCGAAGCGGAACCGCTGCGCGGGGATTTTTTCATTTGACGCGTGTGATTCGGTGGGCGATGCGTTGCGTTGGGGTGCGGGCTGCTAATGGTGGTTGACCGCGAAGCATGGACGCCGGTAAGCGCCAAAGCGCTAACGGTGGTTGACTGCGAAGCTTGGGACCCGCATAAGCGCCAAAGCGCTAACGCTGGGCGACCGCGCAGCATGGGACCCGCGTAAGCGCTAAAGCGCCAACGCTGGTCCACCGCGAAGCATGGGGCACCCGTAAGCGCTGAAACGCTAACGGGGGCCGACAGGAGAACCGTATGTCGCTTGATGCGCCGCTTTCCGGCGTCCATATCGTCGAATTCGAAGGTCTCGGCCCCGGCCCGCTCGCGGGCTGGATGCTCGCCGGAATGGGCGCGCGCATCACGCTGATCGCGCGTCCGGCCGGCCGCACGAGTGCGCCGGACGCGTTGCAGGGCCGCGACGGCGACCTGCTGCGCGAAGGCAAGACGGTCGTCGAGCTCGATCTGAAGACACCGGACGGCCGCGATGCGGCGCTCGCGCTGATCGCGCAGGCCGATGCGCTGATCGAGGGGCTGCGACCGGGCGTGATGGAGCGTCTCGGCCTCGGGCCCGACGCTTGTGCACGCCGCAATCCGAAGCTCGTGTACGGACGGATGACGGGCTGGGGCCAGGACGGGCCGCTCGCGACGGCCGCCGGGCACGACCTGAACTACGTCGCGCTGACGGGGCTGCTGTCGCTGTCCGCGCCGCGTGACGGCCGCCCCGGCGTGCCGCCGACCGTCGTCGGCGATGCGGGTGGCGCGCTCGGGCTCGCGTTCGGGATCGTCTGCGCGCTGTTCGACGTGCGCGGCGGCGGCCCGGGGCGGGTGGTCGACGGCGCGATCGTCGATATCGTGTCGATGCTCGGCTCGCTCGCGCTGTGGGCGCGCGCGAACGGCCAGCTCGATGGCGCGCAGCCAAGCCTCTTCCACGACGCGCCGTTCTACGACGTATATCGCTGCGCGGACGGCGAATGCGTGACGATCGGCGCGCTCGAGCCACCGTTCTACGCGCTGCTGGTCGAGCGGCTCGGGCTGACCGACGTCGATCCCGCGTCGCAGTACGACCGCGCGCGCTGGCCGGCGCTGAAGGCGCGTTTCGCCGAGGTATTTGCGCAGCAGCCCTCCGCGCACTGGCGCGCGCTGCTCGAAGGCAGCGACGCATGCTTTGCGCCGGTGCTGAGCGTGGCCGAAGCGGTGGAGCACCCGCACAATGCGGCGCGCGGGATTTATCGCGTCGACGGGGACGGCAACGTCCGGGCGCGCGTGGCGCCGCGATTTTTGCCGCTGAGGGGCGACGACGCGGAATAGGTGGCGCCGGCTCGCCGATTCGAAAGCGCTACTCGCGATATGCGCTTGCGCACGGGACAGCCAATTCGGTGGGTGCCAAATATGGCATCAAATTTGGTGCTAAATAGAGTAAAATCGGGCCTCGATCAACGAAGGAGCCGATATGCCTCACACCATTCTGGCCAATGTTACGGCGAGCGTTTCGGAACTGAAGCGCAATCCGATGGGAACCGTCGCGGCGGGCGAGGGCTTTCCGGTTGCGATTCTGAATCACAACGAGCCCGCGTTCTATTGCATCCCGGCGAAGACGTGGGAAGCGATGGTCGAACGTCTCGAAGATATAGAAGACAACGCGCTTGCCAATACGCGTGCGAAGGACAAGGTCGTCAAGGTCAAGCTGAATGACCTTTGAGCTTGCCTTTCTCGAACCTGCGTTGAAGGAGTGGAAGAAGCTCGATCGCACCATCTGCGACCAGTTCAAATCCCGACTCGCCGAGCGCCTCGAGAATCCCCGCATTGCGTCGGCCAAGCTGCATGGCCATCCGGATCGCTACAAGATCAAGCTGCGCAGCGTCGGCTACCGACTCGTCTACGAAGTGCGCGATACGGAAGTGATCGTACTGGTTGTCGCAGTCGGTCGCCGTGACCGCGATGCCGTCTATCTTGCCGCGATGAAGCGGTAGGCCGGACGACGCGCGACGCGTGTGCTGCCGCGGTTTGCCGGCCACGTCGCATCGCCGGTGTCCGGACGTGCGATCCTCAATGCGCGGGCAGGCAATCCGCCGGCCTTTGGGTACAAAGCAACTTACGCCGTTTCCTCCGGCGAATCCGGCATCTTGCCGTCGCCGACGCGGTTGATCGTCCCTTGCGCGATTGCGACGAGCCGCTCGTGATCGCCGTCGATGACGAAGACGTGACACTGGCAGGTCGCCTGGTGCCGCCCCGCGTAGACGACCTTCGCGCGCGCGACGAGCGTGCCATTCACGGCCGGCCGCAGGTAGTTGATCTTGTATTCAGCGGTGATCACGCGCGGGCCGAGCACGAGCGCGCCGGCGAACGTCAGCGCGTTGTCGGCGAGATAGCCAATCACGCCGCCGTGCACGAAGCCGTGCTGCTGGCGCAGTTCGTCCCGCACGGGCAGGCACAGCGACACCTCGTTGTCGCCGATATGCATCAGCTCCGTACGCAGCAGCATGCTGAACGGTTGCGCGCGCAATGCGCCGCGCGCGTGGTCCGTGATGTCCGTCATCGACTTCCTCGCAATCCATGTCCGCTTGCGCTGAACTCTAGGAAGGGGGCTGCGGATAAGCAAGGAAATTCGTCCACGTTTCTTGCAATTACCGGCGCGATGCGCCGCGATTATTGCGTCGAACGCGCGAGTCATGCTCGTTTGCCGGCGATTCGGCGGGAATGACGGAGATCGCCGGGCCGAGAGCCTAAAGTCCGACGAAGAAATGCCGCTAATGCCGGGGCATTGCTCCATCGTCGGCTCTCCAGGAATCTCCCCCCATGTTCGGAAAAATCAAGCTCGCGTCGGGTCTGCTCGGCGTGTTGACCGTGTTTTGCCTCTTTCTCGTCGCCATCGAGGCGCTCGGCTTCTGGGCGCTCGCGTCGACGCGCAGCGGCGTCGACGATCTGTCGAACGTCGCGATCGCGCAGGTCGGTGCGGCCAGTCAGGCGAGCGAGCGCCTGCTCGACGCGCGCGTGAACCTGTCGCGTGCCGGCACGCGGATGGTGCGCGGCGGCCCGAAACCCGACGAGATCATCCGCCATGCGAGCGCTTCGCTCGCGGAAGCGGACAAGGCGTTCGCCGCGCTGACGGCCGCGCAGGCCGTCGACGCAACGAACCGCGCGCAGGTCGCGGCGCTCGCCGAGCGCTATCGCGCGCTGCGCGGCGCGCTGGGCGAACTCGTGCAGTTCCTCGACGCCGACAACATCCAGGCGTTCCTCGACCAGCCGACGCAACGCTTCCAGGACGCGTATCTCGCCGAACTGCACCGCTTCGTCGACTACGGCGGCGCGTCGAGCCGCGCCGCGCTCGACACGATCGACAGCGGGATGCAGTGGTTCAAGTGGGTCGGCATCGTATTGCTGGTGGCGATGCTCGCGGCCAGCGCGGCCATTTACGCGGGTGCGCGGCGCGCGGTGGTCGCGCCGCTGGACGAAGCCGGCCGCCATTTCGAGCGGATCGCGCAGGGCCGGCTCGACGAAGCCGTGCGGCCGGCGGGCGTGTTCGAGATCGACCGGATGCTGCGCGGCCTCGCCGCGATGCAGGCGAGCATCGCGGACACCGTGCGCACCGTGCGTCAAGCGTCCGACGCGATCCACCTCGGTGCGGGCGAGATCGCCGGCGGCAACGCGGACCTGTCCGCGCGCACGGGCACGCAGGCCGCATCGCTCGAGGAAACCGCCGCGAGCATGGAGGAACTGACCGCGACCGTGCGCCAGAACACCGACAGCGCCCGTGCGGCCAGCGCACTGGCCGACGCGGCGCTCGACGCGACGCGTCACGGCGGCGGCGTGGTCGACAGCGTGATCGACCGGATGCGTGGCATCGCGCAGAGCTCCGGCCGGATCGCGGAGATCATTTCGGTGATCGACGGCATCGCGTTCCAGACCAACATCCTCGCGCTGAACGCGGCGGTCGAGGCCGCGCGGGCCGGCGAGCAGGGCCGCGGCTTCGCGGTGGTCGCGGGCGAAGTGCGCTCGCTCGCGCAGCGCAGCGCGCAATCGGCGAAGGAGATCAAGGCGCTGATCGAGGAGTCGGTCGCGCAGATCGACGGCGGCTCGGAACTCGTCGAGCGTGCCGGCGACGCGATGCGGACGGTATCGGCGTCGATCACGCGCGTCGTGCAGACGATGTCGGAGATCACGGCCGCGTCGGTCGAGCAGAGCGTCGGCATCGAGCAGGTGAACCAGGCCGTTACGCAGATGGACCAGTTGACGCAGCAAAACGCGGCACTGGTGGAGGAAGTCGCGGCGGCGGCCGCGTCGCTGAACGAGCAGACCGCGCACCTGATGCAGGCGGTGTCGGTGTTCGAGCTGGGCGACGCGCGCGCGATTCACGGGGTTCGCGAACAGCGCGCGCCGTCGTTTGCCGACGCCGGTTACGACGCGGCGGGCAGCGCCGCGTAAGCGGTCGCGAGGTGGTAGGGCGTCGTCGACGGCATGTCGGCGCGCGACACCTGCCCGTCGGCCGTCTTGCACTCGAACCAGCCGCGCGGATGCAGGAAGCGCGCGGCGAAGCGCTCGATCTGCCGCGCGAGCGGCGCGGAAGCGGGCGTGCCGCCGTGCGTCGCGAGCGCGCGCAGGTATTCGGTCTGCGCCCAGATTCGCTGCGTGCCGTCGATGCACGCGCCTTGCGCGTCGACGGCCGCGCATACGGCGCCCGTCTGCGGATCGATGCCGTGCTGCTCGGCGAACGCGAACGCGCGCGCGAGTGCGTCGGGAAGCCCGGTCTGCGCGAGCCGAGCGCCGGCCGCGTCGACCAGATAGAACCATTCGAATTGGTGGCCGGGCTCGAAGCGGTTGTCGGGCGCCCCGAGCGGCAGCTCGGCGACGCAGCCGGTCGCCGGATCGACGAACGTGCGCTCGACGGCCTGCGCGGTGCGTGCGAGCGCATCGTTGAACGCCGCATCGCCGAACGCATCGGCGGCCGCGAGCCATGCTTCGGTCAGGTGCATCAACGGGTTTTGCAGCGCGCCGCCGCCCGACGACGAGAAATCGGCGTGGCGCGCGGCGTCGAGCAGCGCGTCGCCCGGCTGCGGCGCGAAGCGGTCCTGGATCAATGCGGCGGTGTCCTCGGCGACCGTGCGCGCCGCGGCGTCGCCCGACGCCGCATGCCATGCGGCGCACGCGAACACGACGAATGCGTGCGTATAGAGGTCCTTGGTCGTGTCGAGCGGCGCGCCTTGCGCGTCGACGCTGTAGAACCAGCCGCCGTGGCGCGGGTCGCGGAAGCGGCTGCACAGCGAGTCGAACAGCGTGGCCGCGTGCGCGGTGTTGCCGGCCTGCGCGAACACGAACAGTTGCCGCGCGCATGCCATTGCGCGATAACGGGTGGCGGGCAGCGGGGCATGGGTGGCCGGATCGACGGCCTCGAACGGCAGCCGCAACGTGTGGTCGAACCCTGAACCCTGCCAGATCGGCAAGATGACGTGCGCAAAATGGTCGCGCAATCGGGCGGTCTGAGCGGAATCGGAATCGGGAACGGACATGGCGGGATTGAGCGCTTGGATCGAATCGAGTCGGCGCGGCCCGGAGCGGCGCGGCCGGGCCCAAGGATAAACCATTCCGCGCGGCCGCCCCCAAAAAAGGAGATAAATCGGATGCTCGGCAACCTGGAACTCGTGATGCGGCTGGTTCTCGCGGCGGCGCTCGGCAGCGTCATCGGCTTCGAGCGTGAGCGCCTGTCGTGGGCGGCTGGCCTGCGCACGCACATGCTCGTCTGTGTCGGCTCGACGCTCATCATGATCGTGTCGGCGTTCGGTTTCGCCGACGTGCTCGGCACCAGCGACCACATCGTGCTCGACCCGTCGCGGATCGCCGCGCAGGTCGTGTCGGGCATCGGTTTCCTCGGCGCGGGCTCGATCCTGCTGCGCGGCGAGATCGTGCGCGGGCTGACGACGGCCGCGAGCCTGTGGTCGGTCGCCGCGATCGGCCTGGCGGTGGGCGGCGGCCTGTACGCCGCGTCGATCTCCGCGACGATCATCATCCTGATCATCCTGGCCGGCATCAAGCCGCTCGAGCGGCGCTACTTCACCGTGCGGCAGCGCCGCCAGTTCACGCTGACGGTCGTAAGCGGCGCGCTGACGTTCGATTCGCTGCACGCGGCGCTCGGCCCCGACAGCGCGCGCGTGAAGCAATTCATCGTGCAGCGCGCCGACGACACCGGCGAGCACGACGAGGTGCGCATCGCGCTCGGCCGCGTGTCGGATCTCGAATACCGCGCGATTTGCGACAAGCTGCGCGCGCTGTCGTGCGTGACGCGATTCGACGAAGGCAACGGGTTGTCGGGCGACGAATAGACGGCATCCGATCGATCGGATCGGCGATCGGTCATGCGACAATGGCCGTCGCTGATTCCGTTCGACCTCCGATTCCGCGTTCGCGGGCTTGTAATCCGACTCCATGACCGAATCCGTTTCCCTGCCTCGCTCCCGTTCCCGCTCCGACCGCTCGTCGGCCCGTTCGCGCCTGCGCTCCGTCGCGGCCGCGGCAGACACAGCCGCCAAGGCCACCGCGCGGTCCGGTCACGCGGCGGCTGGCGAGGCGTCGCGGGACGAACGCACGCTCGACCTGTTCGGCGATCCGGTGCTCGAGCCGGCGGCGCGTGCGCCGGTCGTCGCGCGTGATGACGCGATGGCGGATGGCGACACGGACGCTGCTGCGGCTGGCGAGGACGCTGGTCGGCAGGCGATGCTGGACGGATTCGCCGCGCACGGTCACGCTGCGGATGCGGATGCGGACGGCGACGGTGTCGATGCGGTGGAGCAGGCTGCCGATGTTGCGATGACGGGAGCGTCTGCGGCGACGCGGGGAAATGGTGATGTGGCTGATGCCGATGCTGATGCCAACGCCAACGCCAACGCCAACGCCAACGCCAACGCCAACGCCAACGCCAACGCCAACGCCGCGCGCGCGGCCGATGCCGACGCAACGAAGCGCGCCGATGCGTGGCATGCCGATGGCGTTGCGGTGGCCGCGGCCGGTGAGCCGGTAACCGGCGACGGCCATGTGAAGAAAGGTAGCGTGCCCAAAGCCGGCGACGCGGCCGGGACGAACGCGGATCATGCGACGTCGAATGCCGCGGCGGTAGGTGGTGCGCTCGACGCGGTGCTCGGCGCCCGTCCCGTTAAAGCGGACGCCGAGGCGGAAGGTGCCGCTGCGCCGGTCACGCAGGATGAAGCAGCGCGGACGCCCGCCGAGACCACGAAGGGGCGCCGCGCATCCTCCGGCGGCAGGCGACGTGCGGCCGCTGGTAGACGCGACCCGGCAGCGGTGGCCGGCGCGCGGGAAGCGGCGGCGGTCGGCGCCGAGCTGGAATCGATGCCGGCGCACGCCGAGCCTTCTGCTGCTGAACCGCAGGCGGCGGCCGAACTGGCCGAGCCCGCAGTTGCAGCGATTCCCGCAAGTCCCGCAAGTCCCGCGAGCCCCCGCGACGCCGCGCGAGCAACCGCAGCGTCGGCCTCGCCGGTCGTACAGCCGGTGGCGTCAGCCGCGTCGTTCGTGACGAAGCCGTCGGCGGATCGTGCGCAACCGGGTGCGTCGGACTTCGACCCCGACACTCATCTGCGCCCGCTGTCGGACCGGCTTGCCACGCTGCAGGCCGAGACGGCCGGCTTGAAGCAGGCGGCGGACCGCGAGATGCGTCGCGTCAACCGGCTGCTGCTGGCGCTGGCGGTCGTCGTGCTTGCCGGGCTCGTCGCGCTGGTGCTGCAAACGCGGCAGATCGCGCACCTGAAGCAGGATCTGGAAGCCCGGCAACAGCGGATCGACCGGCTGGCTGCCGACCTGTCGACACAGCAGGCAACGCTGATGACACTCGCGGAACACCACGAAGCCATGCTGTCGCAGGTCGACCGGCTTCAGCGCAACGCGAACCGTGAGGCGGCGGCCGCAAAGCGCGCGCGTCGAACGCACTAAATCGTCTGACCCTACCTGCAACGCTCCGCCCGCCGGGGCGGGCGGTGCGGCGCGTCCGTCGACGGGTGGCGCGGGTGCGGCAAACTGATGCGGTGAGCTGGCAGAGTTCAGGGAAAACCCTTAGAATGGAGTCCATCTAAGGGAAAACCCTAGATCTATCTCAGGAGTCTCACATGAGCTTCATTCTTGCCCTGCTGCAAAAGATCGACGATCTGTTCGTCTCCCCGCACCTGCCGCTCGACGCGGAATACTCGTACGCTGCGCGTAGCGCCGAAGCCGATCGCATGCGTCGTGCGAACTTCGCGCCGATCGTCGTGTACCGTCGCTGATTCGCTGATTCGCTGATTCGCTGATTCGCTGATTCGCCGATTCGCTGATTCGCTGATCCGCTGATCCGCCGATCCGCCGATCCGCCGATCCGCCGATCCGCCGATCCGCCGATCCGGCGCGGCGCTCGCCGCGATTGCCTGCCCGTTTTTCACCGCCGCATCGCGCGCCGGTGCGACCGTCCCGCTACACTGGAAGTCAGACTTCCTTCGCGACACCCGGGCCATGCTGCAGATGCGGCCGATGACGGCCGGCGAATTCCACGCATACCGCACGCGCGCCATCGACGGCTACGCGCGCGATCTCGTGTCCTCCGGGCAGAACGCGAGCGAAGACGCGGCGGGCCGCGCCCGCGCCTGCTTCGATACGCTGCTGCCCGACGGCCTGCTCACCTCCGGCCAGACACTCGTCCAGTTGATCGAGGCTGCCACCGGCGACACGGTCGGCGACCTCTGGTACGCGATCGTGCCCGAAGGGCCGAACCGCACGCTGTTCATCTACGACCTCGACATCGTCCCGTCCCGGCGCCGCCAGGGCTGGGCCACGCGCACGCTCGAGGCACTCGAGGCCGAGGCACGCCGTCACGGCGTCACCGAAATCGGGCTGTCGGTGTTCAATCACAACACGGCCGCACGAGCGCTCTATCGGGCGTGCGGTTTCGCGCCGATCACGACGACGCTGATCAAGCCGGTCGTGCCGGGCTAGCCGCGAAGATTCGAGGATCGGACGCTCACTGTTTGCGGTTCGACATGTTTTCACATGGGAGCGCGCCCGAGTCGCGAGGCGCTCTGGAGCGGCCCGTCAGCCCGATTCAACACATTGAACACGGTGTGCGTCATTCCGTGCCGCGACTGAAATCCAGCGTTGTCCTTTTATGATGGGTGGCCGATAAGTAGGCGCACTCAAATCGTCAATAAACGAGGATAACGAACGATGGAGAACAGGTATGCTGCCGAACGCGGTATTCCGACCGTACCCGCTTGCGCACGCGCTTCCATTTCGCTCCGATTCGATGGGCGTTTTTTGGTCATGACGGGGAATACAACGGGTGTCTATCCTGCAGTTTCCGGCCGTCCCGATAATCGCGGCAGTTTCGATTATTCGAGCGCTCGCCACCAGATGGAAAATGTTGGCCCTATACCATCAGGTCGATACTGGATTCAGCCTTCCCAAATGTGGAAGAATCGCTGGTACAACCTTGCTTCGCGCGCGGCCTGGGGGATTATCGACTGACTATCCACGTCATGCCTGGGACCCGGACGTTCGGTCGCGGCGGATTCTTTATCCACGGGGGCACGCATGCCGGCTCCGCCGGATGCATCAATCTCCATTCGGGAATGGAAAATTTCGTTCGCGAGATCGAAGCCGCAACGAAGGGCATGCCCGAGTGTTATGTTCCACTGACGGTTCAATACTGACATGCGAAAACGCCTGTTGCGCATAGTGATCAGTGCGACATTGCTGATGTCAATTCTGTTCGTTGCGGCGTTCAACGCGATCAATCTGAACGAGGCATACGGCGACGGTCCACCCTACTACTCCCGCACGACCAATATGGATAAATGGACGAGCCCGCTTCCGTTTCTCGGTGTCATCGACGGAGCGATGCTGGTCGCGATTGGTGCGTATTACCTGTGGATCCGTCGAAGCCGATGAAACCTCCAAACAGCGGGCAGAATGCCGTTCCGCCCGTGTTCGCGCCTCCTTTCGTCACCTCGCCCGTCCTTTCCACCTCCGCAGCAACAACGCGTTCGTCACGACGCTGACGCTGGAGAACGCCATCGCCGCCCCCGCGATCACCGGGTTCAGCCAGCCGAGCGCCGCGAGCGGCACGCCGATCAGGTTGTAGACGAACGCCCAGAACAGGTTCTGCTGGATCTTCCGGTACGTCCGCTTCGAGATGTCGATCGCATCGGCGACGAGCGCCGGATCGCCGCGCATCAGCGTGATGCCGGCCGTATGCATCGCGACGTCGGTGCCGGTCGCCATCGCGATGCCGACGTCGGCCGCGGCGAGCGCGGGCGCGTCGTTGATCCCGTCGCCGACCATCGCGACGACGCCGCCGTGCGTGCGCTTCAGTTCGGCCACCACGCGTGCCTTGTCGTCGGGCAGCACCTGCGCATGCACTTCGCCGATCCCGAGCGATGCCGCGACGGCCGCCGCGCTGCCGCGGTTGTCGCCCGTCACGAGTACGCTCGCGACGCCGCGCGCCGACAGTGCGGCGATCGCGTCGCGCGCGCCGGGCTTCACGGTGTCGCCGAACGCGATCAGCGCGAGCAACGCGCGCGGCGCATCGGCGCGCATCAGCCACGAAATCGTGTTGCCCGCGTGTTCGAGCTCGGCGGCACGCGCGTCGAGTTCCGGCGGCACGTCGATGCCGAGTTCATCGCGCCAGCGGGTGCTGCCGAGCGCGAGAAGCTGCCCGTCGACGTGCGCTTGGACACCGCGGCCGGCCACCGCGCGCGCATCGGCCGCGACGATATCGGCCGAACCTGCGCCGCCACCGCGGGCCACGACATCCGCTTCGTGCGCGGCGACCACGGCGCGCGCGAGCGGATGATCGCTTTGCCGCTGGACCGCGGCCGCGAGAGCGAGCGCTTGCTCACGTGGGATGCCGACCGCGTCGAACGCGGTCACGGACGGCTTGCCTTCGGTCAGCGTGCCGGTCTTGTCGAACGCGATCACGGTCGTGCGCTGCGCGAGTTCGAGCGCCTGCGCGTCCTTGATCAGCACGCCGTGGCGCGCCGCGACGCCGGTGCCGGCCATGATCGCCGCGGGCGTCGCGAGGCCGAGCGCACACGGGCACGCGATGACGAGCACCGCGACCGCGTTGAGGATCGCCGTTTCGGTGCCGGCGCCGGCGATCAGCCAGCCGATCAGCGTCAGCACGGCGATGCCGAGGATCGCCGGCACGAACACTTCGCTCACGCGATCGACCAGCCGCTGGATCGGCGCCTTTTCCGCCTGCGCGGATTCGACGAGGCGGATGATGCGCGCGAGCGTCGTCTCCGCGCCGATCGCGGTGGTTTCGACGACGAGCGCGCCTTCGCCGTTGATCGAGCCGGCGGTGACCGGATCGCCGTCGTCCTTCGGCACCGGCAGGCTTTCGCCGGTGATCAGCGATTCGTCGACGTGCGAGCGGCCCGACACGATTCGCCCGTCGACGGGCACGCGCTCGCCGGGACGGATGCTGACGGTCGTGCCGACGCGCACCTGCCCGAGCGGCACGTCGCGTTCAACGCCGTGCTCGACGACGCGCGCGCGGTCGGGACGCAGCGCGTTCAGCGCGCGGATCGCCTCGGTCGTCTGGCGTTTCGCGCGGGCTTCGAGCCATTTGCCGAAGCGCACCAGCGTGACGATGACGGCCGATGCCTCGAAATACAGGTGGCCTGGGTCGACGGGGTCGCGCACCAGCATCCACAGGCTCAGGCCGAACGCGGCCGATGTACCGAGCGCGACGAGCAGGTCCATGTTGCCCGTGCGCGCCTTCACCGCGTGCCAGGCGGCGCGGTAGAAGCGCGCGCCGAAGCCGAACTGGACGATCGACGCGAGCACGAGCTGCAGCCAGCCGGGCAGCATCGCGTCGATGCCGAACGGCGCGACGAGCATCGGTACGACGAGCGGTGCGCTCAGCACGGCCGAGCCGATCACCAGATTGCGTTCGCGGATCGCTTCGCGGCGCTTGCGGGCCTCGGGGGCCTGTGCCGCGTCGCTGGAGGGAACTTCGACTACAGCGCCGGCGTCCGGCGCGGCGGCGAGCGATGCGCGGTAGCCGGCCGTCGTGACCGCCGCGATCAGCGCGGCGGCGTCGAGCGCGCCGGCGCCATGCACCGATGCGCGCTCGGTCGCGAGATTGACCGACGCGCGCGCGACGCCCGGCACCGCGGCCAGCGCCTTTTCGACGCGGCCGGCGCAGGATGCGCACGTCATGCCGCCGATGTCGAATTCGAGATCGCGGGAGGCGGCCGGCGGCGGCGCTGCGACCGCTGTCGCGCCGTAGCCGGCCTGCTGTACGGCTTCGGCCAGTCGCGACGCGGAAACGTCCGGGGCTGCGTCGATGGTCGCGCGTTCGGTCGCGAGGTTGACCGACGCACGCGTGACGCCAGGCACCTTCGCCAGCGCCTTTTCGACGCGCGACACGCACGACGCGCAGGTCATGCCGTCGATCTCGAGTTCGATCGTGGCCCCGGCCCCGGCCCCGGCCCCAGCCCCAGCCCCAGCCCCAGCCGCGGGCAGCGCCGCCGGCGTGGCGGGCAGCGCTTCGGCGCGTGGCGCGTGCTCCGCCTGCGCGGCAGCGACGGTTTCGAATGCCGCTTCGCGCACGGTCGCGCGATATCCCGCCGCACTGACCGCATCGACGAGCTGCGCGGGCTCGACCGTATCCTGCGCGGTGACCGTCGCCGCCTGCGCGTCGAGATCGACCGCGGCCTCGACGACGCCCGGCACGGCGGCGAGGGCACGCTGCACGCGGCCCGTGCAGCCGCCGCAATGCATGCCGTCGACGGCCAGTTCGATCGTTTGCAAGCCCGCGGACGCGAGTGGTTCAGTCATGTCGGATTCCCCAAAAGCGCGGTTCGTGCCGCGAATGACCTCAGTATCAACATTCCCATGATGGGAAGGTCAAGGGGCGACGATGCAACGCACGGACGTGTGTACCGGCCCGGGGCTGCCGATTTGTCACCCTTATATGCCGGAGCCCGGCCCCACCGATGCATTGCATCCGGACCGCTTTGCCTTCCGCCGCCCGGGGACTATCGAAGCCGCAACTACCGCTCCGCCCGTTATTCGGCATATTGGGGGATGCCCTTA
This sequence comes from Burkholderia ambifaria AMMD, assembly GCF_000203915.1. Taxonomy (NCBI): domain Bacteria; kingdom Pseudomonadati; phylum Pseudomonadota; class Betaproteobacteria; order Burkholderiales; family Burkholderiaceae; genus Burkholderia; species Burkholderia ambifaria. The sequence goes on along the minus strand of NC_008391.1, from coordinate 1,821,819 downwards.
GGCGCTATGATACCGGCCTGACATCAGCGCCCGCCTAGCGAAGCGGCGACCGGGCAGGCTGGGGTGCCTTGCTTTCGCCGATCGTGGGTCGAACAAGGCGTTGACTGACAAGAACGATATTCGGCCAGTACACAATGATTGAAAACCTACGAGAATCAATTTCGCTGCGGCGCGCGGCAGGCGCGTCGCTGGTCCTGGCGGCGCTGCTGGCGGGCTGCGCGTCGCAACCGGACGCGATCCAGCGGAAAACCGGCTGGATGCGCGCCGAAGTAGCCGATTCCTATATATATGCGTATCCGCTCGTGCTGATGGACGTCGCGAAGGAAGCCGCGACAGGCGGCGACGGTGCGCAGCCGGGCCAGGCGCCGCTCAACACGCTGCGTCACGCGCAGGCGCTGCCGCCCGTCGGCGCGCTCAACCCGCCGCTGCCGGGCGTCGACACGCTCGACTCGACCGGCTGGCTCGACGTCGGCGCCGAGCCGGTGATCGTCACGCTGCCCGACACCCGCGGCCGCTACTGGGATGCCCGCGCGCTCGACATGTGGACGAACGTGCTGTGGTCGTCGTCGAGTGTCGCGGCGCGGGGCGCGCGTGGCGCCGCGCGATCGCAAACGATTGCCTTTGCCGCGAAGGACTGGCAGGGCACGCTGCCGAAGGGCGCATTGCGTGTCGACGTGCCGTCGGCCAACGCATGGCTCGAAGTGCGGCTGCAGACGAGCGGCGGGCGCGACCTCACGAACGTGAAGAAACTGCAGCGGGCGATCCGCGTGGTGCCGCTGTCCGTCTATACGGGCAGCGCGCGCGGCGCGTCGGTCGCGGTCCATGCGGGCAGCGCGCCGTCGGAAGCGGCGAGCGGCGGCACGCCGGCCGAGCAGGTCGCCGCGCTCGACCCGAAGGCGTTCTTCACGCGTTTCGCGCAGGTGCTGCAGGACAACCCGGCACCCGCCGACGACGCGCACGCGCAGGAACTGCTGAACGACATCGGCGTGTCGGCCGGCTACTCGGTGCTGTGGACCGGCGATCGCCTGAGCGCCGCGACGGCCGGCGTCGCCGAAGCGCGCGCGCGGCTCGCGGCACCGCCGCCGAACCTGCTGAACGCGAACGGCTGGAGCTGGATCGGCGACGCGGCCGGCAAGTACGGCCAGGACTACGCGCTGCGCGCGTACGCGGCCTACACGCAGTTCGGCACCGCGACGCGTGACGACGAGACGCTCGCGCTCGTGCGCGTCGACAGCGACGGCCATCCGCTGAACGGCGCGAACCGCTACGTGCTGCACTTCGCGCCGGGCGCGCTGCCGCCGGTGCGCGGGTTCTGGACGCTGACACCGTACTCCACCAACGGCGCGCTGCCCGACGTCGGCTCGGCGCGCCGCTCGCTCGGCGACCGCGACCGGCTGCGCCGCAATCACGACGGCTCGATCGACGTGGTCGTGTCGGCGTCGTCGGGCGGCGCGCATGCGGCGAACTGGCTGCCGGCGCCGCGCACCGATTTCGCGCTCGCGTTGCGCCTCTACGCGCCGAAGCCGCAAGCGACCGACGGCTCGTGGATGCCGCCCGCCGTGGTCCGGAAATGAACGGATAGGCGCCGCCGCTGTCCGATCCGCGGGCGCGGCGCTCGCACCCGAACGCCGTTCCGTCACCACCTGAGCCTATACTTTCGGGATTGCGTGCGCGGCCGTGCCGGTTTTCCGGTGCGGCCGGCATCCATTTCCGAGATATTCAAGCATGGCAAGCGCAGAGAAAGAAACCGTACCCTCGACCCTTCAAACCCTCGGCGGCGTTGCACGCTCGCGCCGGGCCCGGCGTATCGGCCTTGGCGTGCTGATCTTCATCGTTTTGTTCGGACTGCTCGGATTCTTCGCGGCGCCGCCGCTGATCCGCCACATCGCCGAACAGCAACTGAGCCAGCAGCTCGACCGGCCGTCCACGATCCAGCGCATCGCGCTGAACCCGTACACGCTCAATCTCGAAGCGGACGGCGTGCACGTCGGCGAGCGCGGCGGCCAGGGCGGCTTCATCGACATCGACAAGCTCGTCGTGCGGCCGTCGTGGTCGTCGCTGTTTCGCGGCGCACCGATCGTCAACGAAGTGCGCGTCGACTCGCCGCGCTTCCATATCGTCCGCTACGACGCGCAGCGCTTCAACTTCACCGACCTGATCGAGAAGTTCTCGAAGCCGTCGCCCAAGCCGGAAAGCAAGCCGACGCAGTTCTCGGTGTCGAACATCCAGGTCAACGACGGCCGGATCGACTTCGACGATCGCCTGCTGAACGAAAAGCACGTGGTCGACAACTGGACGCTCGGCATTCCGTTCATCGCGACGCTGGCGTCGAAGACCGACATCTTCGTGCAGCCGAAGCTGCGCGCGCGGTTCGACGGCAGCCCGATCGCGATCGACGGCAAGACGAAGCCGTTCGCGCAGTCGCGTGAGTCGGAAGTCGCGCTGAAGTTCGACCGGCTCGACGTGCCGAAGCTGATTTCGTACGCGCCGGCGAAGCTGCCGGTGATCGTCACGAGCGGCCTGTTGAGCAGCGACCTCACGCTGAACTTCGTGATGAGCGGCGACACGCCCACGCTGCGCGTGTCGGGCACCGTCGACCTGAACGACGCGAAGGTCACCGGCCGCGCGTCCGAGCCGCTGTTCGCCGCGCGCGGCGTGCATGTGGCGGCCGCCGGCCTCGAGCCGCTGCGCAACGTGCTGCATTTCGACGAGATCCGGCTCGACCAGCCGGTCGTCGACCTGGCGCGCGACAAGCAGGGCGTGCTGAACGTCGAGAAGCTCGCCGGTCAGCCGGCCGCAGCGCCGAAGGCTGCCGCGGGCAAGCCGGCCGCGTCGGGCGCCGCCGCATCGACGGCCACCGCCACCGCCGCTGCGAGCGGCGCGAGCGGTGCGAAGGCCGAAACCGCCGCGAAGGAAGCACCGCCGCTCGACCTGACGATCCGTCATTTCGCGATCGACGGCGGCACGATCAACGTCGACGACCGCGTGCCCGCAACGCCGACCGCGATGTCGCTGACGAAGCTCGCCGCGACGCTCGACGGCTTCACGCTGCAGGGCAAGACGCCGGCGAAGTACACGCTGTCGACGTCGTTGTCGCGCGGCGGCGACGTGAAGGCCGAGGGCGCGTTCAGCGTCGCGGCGAAGCAGGCCGACACGAAGCTGACGGTCGATGCGCTCGCGCTGCCGGCGCTGCAGCCGTATCTCGGCGAGGCGACCCGTGCGCGCGTGCTCGACGGCACGCTCGGCGCGACCGTCAACGCGACGGCCGACTGGGGCAAGACGCCGCTCGACGCGCAGATCGCTGACAGCACCGTGAGCCTGAAGTCGCTGAAGCTCGCGACGCCGGACGCGAAGGCGCCCGCGATCGTGCTGCCCGACGCGAGCGCGAAGATCGCGAAGGTCGATGTCGCCACGCGCACCGCGGAAATCGCGAGCGTCGACGCGACGGGGCTCGCGCTCGACGTCAAACGCCTGAAGGACGGCAAGATCGATCTCGCGGCGCTGGCCGAGCCCGCGCAGGCGGCGGTGCCCAAGCGCACGGTCGCGCGCAAGGCCGAGGCGGCCGCGCCGACGTGGCATTACCGGATCGACGCGCTGAACGTGAAGGACTCTGCCGCCAACTTCACGGACCTGTCGACGCCGCGCCCGGTGAAGCTCGCGATCAAGCCGCTCGACCTGTCGGTGCAGAAGATCAGCGACGACATGACGAAGCCGCTGCCGGTGCAGCTGAAGGCGACGCTGAACCGCAAGGGCGCGCTCAACGTGTCGGGCGACGTGACCGCGCAGCCGCTGAAGCTCGGCCTGAAGATCAACGGCAACCGCCTCGACGCGGCCGCGTTCGAGCCGTACTTCGGCAGCGCGCTGAACGCGACCATCGCGAGCGCGCTGCTCAACGCGCAAGGCAACCTGACGTTCGCGCAGGTGAAGGACACGCCGCGCGCGACCTATCGCGGCGATGCCGCACTGGTCGACGTGCGGATGCTCGACAAGGCGACGTCCGATCCGTTCGCGGGCTGGCGCTCGCTCGCGTTGACGAACCTGAAGGTGAACCACGACGAGAAGGGCACCGACGTCGACGCCGCGCGCGTGACGTTCACGAACTTCTACGGTCGCGTGCTGCTCGATGCGCAGGGGCGGCTGAACCTGAAGGACGTCGTCGCGAAGGAGACGGGCCCCGCGCAATCGCTCACGCGCGATGCGAGCAAGGGCGAGCCCGTGCCGCTGTCGCCGGGCGCGACCTCGCCGGCCGCTGCATCGGCCGCGGTTGCGCAGCAGGCGTCCGCGCCGGCCGCCGCATCGGCGACGGTCGTCGTGAAGGCCGCGCCGCCGCCGCAGAATCCGGTGCGGATGCATTTCGGCGAGCTGCTGCTGCAGAACGGCCGCGTCACGTACACGGACAACTTCATCAAGCCGAACTACACGGCGCACCTCGTCGCGATCAAGGGCACCGTCGGCGCGTTCGGCACGGATTCGACGACGTCCGCGCCGGTCGACGTCGCCGCGAACCTCGAGGGCAACGGGCCGATCTCGATCAAGGGTTCCGTGAATCCGCTGAGCGAGAAGCCGGCGCTGGACCTGACGGCAACCGCGCACGACATCGAGCTGACCAACCTGACGCCGTATTCCGCGAAGTACGCGGGCTATCCGATCACGAAGGGTAAGCTCAACGTCGACCTGCACTACCAGCTCGCGAACGATCAGCTGCAGGCGAACAACCACATCTTCATCGACCAGCTCACGTTCGGCGACCACGTCGACAACGACACGGCGACGAAGCTGCCGGTGAAGCTCGCGATCTCGCTGCTGAAGAACACGCGCGGCCAGATCGACGTGAACCTGCCGGTGTCGGGTTCGCTGTCGAATCCGGAATTCAGCGTCGGCGGGCTGATCTGGCGCGCGGTGCTGAACCTGATCGCGAAGGCCGTCACGTCGCCGTTCTCGCTGCTCGCGAATGCGTTCGGCGGCAGCGGCGGCGAGGATCTCGGCTACGTCGAGTTCGCGCCGGGCTCGTACCAGCTGACCGACGCGCAGCAGAAGAAGCTCGACACCGTCGTGAAGATGCTGACCGAGAAGCCGTCGATCCGCCTCGACCTGATCGGCCGCGTCGATCCGGCGAAGGACACGCCGGGGCTGCGCGACGCGTACGTCGACCGGCTGGTGCGCCAGCAGAAGCTGAAGGACGTGATCGGCCAGGGCGAGAGCGTCGATCCGATGTCGGTGAAGGTCGACCAGGCCGAGTACGAGAAGTACCTGACGCGTGCGTACAAGGCCGCCGACTTCAAGAAGCCGCGCAACCTGGTCGGCCTGCAGAAGACGCTGCCCGAGGCGGACATGAAGCAGGCGCTGGCCGATCATGCGCCGGCCGACGACAACGCGCTGCGTGCGCTCGCGCAGCAGCGCGCGCAGGCCGTGCGCCAGTATCTCGACGGCAAGATCGATTCGAGCCGCATGTTCGTCGTGGCGTCGAAGCTCGATGCGAAGGGCATCGAGGACAAGGGCGCGACGACGCGCGTCGACTTCGGCCTGCAGTAACGCGCGTCATTCCCTCATCCGCCGCCGCCGCGTCCGATCGGCAATCGGGCGCGGCGGCGCGCTTCCCGTCAGCGCGCGGCGATCGCCGGTTCGCGCTTGTCCAGTTCCTTCTTCGCGGCCAGCGGCAGGCGGGCATCGTCCCATTGCGCGAGCCATTCGATTTCCTTCGCGGTGAACACTTGGCCGTAGTTGCGCAGCGCGTACTGCAGCGCGTCTACGACGTGGTGGCGAATGATTTCGGGGGTACGTGCATCGTCCAGCACGAATCGGAGAGCTTCCAGGGTCGACATACGCGTGCTCCGGGCTAGGGGAAAACCCTTTATCGCACGCCAATAGTCGTGCGCCAACCGGGAAAAAAATACGGTCGGAACCGGCCGCAACCCGCCACGCCCGGGCACGCACCGCATTGCGACTGCGCGATGTCAATTGCGATTGGTTACGTTTGATAGAAAACAGAAAGCCCCGCTTCATGCGACCGCCGCACGACGCGCCGATATTTGGCGCGCTTGTCGGCAAGTCATGCGGTTCAACGTCAATCGATGAGGTGGGGTGATGATTTCCAGATTCGCTAAACAACGAAACATGGCGCTGATGGTGGCGGGCGCGCTGGCGCTCGCAAGCGCGGGCGCCTACGCGGCGAAGCAGGACGGCAACGGCCAAGGCGAGAGCGCCGGCCACGCGCACCGGGTCGTGAAGCACGTGCTGCTGATCAGCGTCGACGGCCTGCACGAGCAGGATCTCGCGCGCTGCGTGGGCGCGAATACGTGCCCGAACATCGCGGTGCTCGCGCAAAGCGGCGTCACGTACACGAACGCATATACGCCGGGCCTGTCGGACTCGTTCCCCGGCCTCGCGGCGCTCGTGACGGGTGGCTCGCCGAAGACGGCCGGCCTGTTCTACGACGTGTCGTACGACCGCCACCTGTACGCGCCGGGCGACACGACCTGCTCGGGCAAGCAGGGCTGGAACGTCGTGTTCGACGAGACGACCGGCATCGATGCATTCAACGGCGGCGCGCTCGTGCACCTCGATGGCGGCGGCGCGTTCAACCCGCAGGCGATCCCGAACGCGAAGGTCGACGGCAAGTGCGTGCCGGTGTACCCGCACAACTACGTGAAGACCAACACGGTGTTCGAAGCCGTGAAGGCCGGCGTGCCGAACGCGTACACCGCGTGGGCCGACAAGCATGCGTGGGGCTACGACTGGGTGAACGGGCCGTCGGGCAAGGGCGTCGACGATCTGATGCGCACCGAGATCAACTCGATCGATCCGGCGACGCAAACGGCCTATACGGACGTCTATTCGCATACCGCGCAATTCGACAACCTGCACGTGCAGGCGCTGATCAACCAGATCAACGGCCGTGACTCGACGGGCACCAAGCGCGCGCCGGTGCCGACGCTGTTCGGCGCCGACTTCCAGACGCTGAGCGTCGCGCAGAAGGCGCCGGTGACGAAGGGCGGCGGCTACCTCGATGCGAACTTCACGCCGAACGGGCAGGTCGCGAACGCGATCACCTACGTCGACAACTCGATCGGCCATGTCGTCGCGGCGCTGAAGCAGGCCAACCTGTATTCGTCGACGGCCGTGATCGTCACGGCGAAGCACGGCCAGTCGCCGACCGACCACGCGAAGCTCGTGAAGAACGGCGACACGCTGACGAAGCTGCTCGAAGCGAACGACTACATCGACCCGAACGGCAACTTCGGCCAGAACAACACAACGACGGGCAACCTAAACGACGGTTCGGGCCTGGTCGGCACGGGGCTGGTGCAGACCGACGACGTCGGCCTGATCTGGTTGCGCGACCGCGGCCAGCGCACGGCCGTGGTGCAGACGCTGAAGGCGAACCTCGGCTGCAACGCGCCGGGGATCTGTGCCGACGGTGCTCAGGCGACCATCCTGTACGGCGCGGCGCTGGCCGACCGGTTCGGCGATCCGGCCAACGGCCGTACGCCGGACATCATCGTCCAGCCGAATCCGGGCGTGATCTACACGTCGAGCACGAAGAAGGACGAGGAGCACGGCGGCAACGCGCCGGACGACAGCCACCTCGGCCTGCTCGTGTCGTATCCGGGCCTCCATCGCGCGCGCACGGTGAGCGATCTGGTCGGCACGAAGCAGGTCGCGCCGACGATCCTCGGGTTGCTCGGCGTGGAGCCGCGTCTGCTGAACGCGGTCGTGGCCGAGAACACGCACGTGTTGCCGGGGCTGGGTATTGGGCGTTGATGCGGCATGCCGGATGCCGCCGGCGGGGCGGCGTCCGGCGCTACACCGATCGCCCGCTGCGTCGGCAGGCGAGTGCCGCTTCGGACTTGAAATGGGAGGCGCGGCCCGTCATATTGTCTGCGCCTGAACTTTCAACGACGTCACCCGGAGGATTCCCGATGCGCCTTTTGCTTGCCCTGCTGTTGCCGTGGTTCCAGTTCTTCACGATCGGCCGCCCGATCGCCGGGATCATCTGTCTGCTGCTGCAGATCACGATCATCGGCTGGCTGCCCGCCGCGATCTGGTCGGTGTATGCGTTGAGCCAGTACAAGACCGACCGCAAGATTGAGGCGGCGTTGGGCGGGCGGCGGTAGGCGTTGCGGCATTCCGGCGGGCCCCGTCCCCGTCCGGCGCGACGACAAAGATCTCTTTTTCGGCAGATATCTACATAATTTGCCGGCGCTTTCGGGCGCGATTTGTATAGATTTATGCCGAAATGGTCCTGCTGCGGACAAGTCGGCGGCCACACCATGGACCAACGCTACAACGCGATGTCGCTTCCCGAACAGCTTGCGCTGCGGCGCCAGGCGATCGACGACGTCCTCGCGCATCCCGAATGGCCGTTGCGCGAATCGGTGCGTCATCTGAAGAAGACGATGCGGCTGACGAGCGCCGAAATGGCGAAGCTCGCCGGCGTATCGACGAAGACGATTCAGGATATCGAACAGGGTCGCAGCGACGGAACCGTCCAGACAATGAACCGCATATTCGGCATGCTGGGGTTGAAACTCGGCGTCGTGCGCCGCGCGCCGCAATAACCCGTACCGTGGTGGTGGGGCGGCGCATCCGTCGGGTAATCGACAGATGCGCGATGCGTCCGGAGGGTGGAATGCCGGTCAGCCGCCCGGCCTACTTCACCGCAAACAGCGTCAGGTTCATGAAGATCTTGAACGCATAGCCGAGCGTGACGGCGCCGATCACGCCGCCCGCCCACAGAACGACGAACCACATCCAGCCGCGCATCCGCGGACGCGGCGCGTCGGGCTGGCGAGCGGCGGAATCAGTGGTGGTAGTAATGCTGGTCTTCATGGCGCACCTTGCCTCGGAATACCCAATAACCCATCGTCGTGTAGGCGATGATGATGGGGAGGATAACCGCTGCGCCGACCAACGTGAAGGTCTGGCTCGAACGCGGCGCCGCCGCTTCCCAGATCGTCATCGTCTGCGGAATCGCATACGGGAACATCGTGACGAGCAGGCCGACATAGCCGAGCAGCACGAGCGCCAGCGCGAGCATGAACGGCGTCATGTCGTGGCGCGCGCGCACCGCGCGACGCATCCACACCGCGCACGCGGCGACCAGGAACGGCACCGGCAGCAGTCGCCAGAACAGCCCCGAATCGAACCAGCGCTGCGCGATGGCCGGATCCTGCAGCGGCGTCCACAGGCTGATAACGGCGATGAAGCCGAGCAGCACGACGGTCAGCGGCCACACGACGCGATGCAGGCGCCGTTGCAGATCGCCCTCCGTTTTCGCGACGAGCCAGCAGCAGCCGAGCAGCGCGTATGTCACGATCAGGCCGAGGCCCGTCAGCAGGCTGAACGGCGTGAGCCAGTCGAATGCGTCGCCCGCGAACACGCCGTCCTTCACGTTGATGCCCTGCAGGAACGCGCCGAGCGCGATCCCCTGGAACAGCGTCGCGCCGGCCGAGCCGCCGATGAACGCGAGATCCCACAGCTGCTTCGTGCGCCGCGCCTTCGCGCGGATCTCGAACGACACGCCGCGGAAGATCAGGCACACCAGCATGAAGATCAGCGGCAGGTACAGCGCCGACAGCACCGTCGAATAGACGATCGGAAACACCGCGAACAGCCCGGCGCCGCCGAGCACGAGCCACGTCTCGTTGCCGTCCCACACGGGCGCGACGGTGTTCATCATCAGGTCGCGTTCCTTCTCGTCCGGGAAGAACGGGAAGACGATGCCGATGCCGAGGTCGAAGCCGTCGAGCACGACGTACATGAAGAGCCCCAACGCGATGATCGCGGCCCAGATTACGGTGACGTCCATAGGTTTTCTCGTTTGCGAAAGGGGTGGGCTCAGACGGTCTCGATCAGCTCGTCAACAGCCGACATCGGGCGGCGCGCGGTGTGATCGAGGCGCGTGTCGGGCCTGTCGTGATCCGCGTCGTGCGGGGCATCGGGCAGCGCGGGGCCGGCCTTCATCAGCTTCAGCATGTAGTACACGCCGGTGCCGAACACGAGGAAGTACACGATCACGAACGTCATCATCGACAGGCTGACCTGCTGCACCGACAGCGGCGACACGGCCTTAGCGGTGCGCATCACGCCGTACACGACCCACGGCTGGCGGCCCGCTTCGGTCGTCACCCAGCCCGCGAGCAGCGACACGAAACCGGTCGGGCCCATCACGAGCGCGAAGCGCTGGAACCACTTCGATTCATACAGGGTGCCGCGGCGGCGCAGCAGCCACGCGAGCGCGGCGAGGCCGATCATCGCGAAGCCGAGGCCGACCATGATCCGGAAGCTCCAGAACACGACCGTCGAATTCGGGCGGTCTTCAGGCGGGAAATCCTTCAGCCCGCGGATCTCGCCATCCCAGCTGTGCGTAAGGATCAGGCTGCCGAGATGCGGCACCTTCACCGCATAGCGGGTCGTTTCGGCCTTCATGTCCGGAATGCCGAACAGGTTGAGCGCGGTGCCGCCCTTTTCGGTTTCCCACAGGCCTTCGATCGCGGCGATCTTCGCGGGCTGGTGCTTCAGCGTGTTGATGCCGTGCTGGTCGCCGATCACGGCCTGCAGCGGCGCGAGCACCAGCAGCAGCCACAGCGCCATCGAGAACATCTTCTTCACGCCCTTGTCGCGGCGCCCCTTCAGCAGGTGCCATGCGCCCGTCGCGGCGACAACCAATGCGGCGACGATGAATGCGGCGATCGCCATGTGGAACAGTCTGTACGGGAACGACGGGTTGAAGATGATCGCGAACCAGTCGGTCGGCACGACGCGGCCGTCGACGATCTCGAAGCCCTGCGGCGTCTGCATCCAGCTGTTCGACGCGAGGATCCAGAACGTCGAGATCAGCGTGCCGATCGCGACCATCAGCGTCGCGCCGAAGTGCGCGCGCGGGCTCACGCGATTCCAGCCGAACAGCATGATGCCGAGGAAGCCGGCTTCGAGGAAGAACGCGGTCATCACCTCGTACATCAGCAGCGGGCCGGTGACGGCGCCGGCGAAGCTCGAGAAGCCCGACCAGTTGGTGCCGAACTGATAGCTCATGACGACGCCGGAGACCACGCCCATCCCGAACGCGACCGCGAAGATCTTCGACCAGAACAGGCAGAGTGTCTTGTAGTACTGCTTGCCGGTCCTGAGCCAGCGATATTCGAGCACGGCGATGAAGCTGGCGAGGCCGATGCTCAGCGCCGGGAAGACGATGTGAAAGGAGACGGTGAACGCGAATTGCAGGCGGGCCAGATCGAGGGCCGAAAGAGCGGAGTCCATACCAGTTGACCGAGGCTGACGATACCCGCCGGCGGGTGCCGGCGGACCCCGGCCGAACCGGCGTCGGGGTTGGCTGGAGTATGGAACGCGATGTTGCGCCGCGAAATGCGCCAACTCGTCGCAGATGTCCAGCCTGCCGCGCGCGAATTCGGCATAAATCGTTGATTCGTATCAAGAAGGTCGTTCGCGCGGCGGGCGGCCGCGCCGTGGCGGTCTGCCGCACGTGCGTCAATATGGCGCGTCGCATCATCGGAACGACTGCGTGCATGCGGGATCGCGGCGCGCTTGCCGTCGGCAGCCGCTGGGTGAATTGCGTACACTCTGAGTCTCGTTTCGGCAGGGCCGGGCGCATCGGTTCCGGTCCGCGTTCACTCAGGGCACGACAATGATCGATTTACGCAGCGATACCGTGACACGTCCGAGCCAGGCGATGCTGGCCGCGATGACTGCCGCCGAAGTGGGCGACGACGTATGGGGCGACGACCCGACCGTGCTACGCCTGCAGGCGGTCACGGCCGAGCGGGCCGGCAAGGAAGCCGGCCTGTTCTTCCCGAGCGGCACGCAGAGCAACCTTGCCGCGCTGATGGCCCATTGCGAACGCGGCGACGAATACCTCGTCGGCCAGCTCGCACACACCTACAAGTACGAAGGCGGTGGCGCGGCCGTGCTCGGCAGCATCCAGCCACAGCCGATCGAGAACGCACCGGACGGCACGCTGCCGCTCGCGAAGATCGCCGCGGCGATCAAGCCGCTCGACAACCACTTCGCCCGCACGCGCCTGCTCGCGCTCGAAAACACGATCGGCGGCCTCGTGTTGCCGGAAGGCTATGTCCAGGAAGCCGTCGCGTTCGCGCGCAGCCGCGGGCTGGCCGCGCACCTCGACGGTGCGCGCGTGTGCAATGCCGCCGTCGCATCGGGTCGTCCGATCGCGGAACTGTGCGCACCGTTCGATACCGTGTCGATCTGCTTCTCGAAAGGGCTCGGCGCGCCGGTCGGTTCGGTGCTGGTCGGCAGTCGCGCGCTGATCGAGCGCGCGCAGCGCTGGCGCAAGGTGCTCGGCGGCGGGATGCGGCAGTCGGGCATTCTCGCGGCGGCCTGCCTGTATGCGCTCGAGCACAACGTCGAACGGCTGGCCGACGATCACGCGAACGCCGCGCATCTCGCGGCGGGGCTCGCGCGCATCGAGCAAGTGAAGGTGCTGTCGCATGCGACGAACATGGTGTTCGCGCAATTTCCCGAAGCCGATTGCACGCCGCTCGAAGCGTGGCTCAAGGCGCGCGGGATCCTCACGCAGATGCTGTACGCGTCACGCTTCGTCACGCACTGCGACGTGTCGCGCGCGGACATCGATACCTTCATCGACGCGGTCGGTGCGTATTTCGCGCAGCGTCGCGCGTAAAGTGGAATGCGCCGGCCGGCGGCGAGCGCCGGCGCGATGTGGCGCGAAGCAGGGGATGATGTTGCTAGCTGTGCGTCGAATGTGTCGTGCCGGCGGATTACGCTTGCCGGGGCGCATCGACGGGCGGCGTGCCGTCGCGGAACAGCGCTTTCAACTGCGTGCGCAGTTCGGGGCTGTCGGCGTGCTGGTGCACCGAGACCGCATGTTGGACGGCGGCCTCCAGCAGTTCGTTGTCGGAGTCGGCGGAAATCGCGACCGAGCAGTTCATCGCGCTGGGAAAGTCGCGGCAATCGATATAGCGGCGGGACATGATGTTCTCCTCACGGGAAAGCGGGCGGCCGGATTGGCCTGATCGGCCGCGCGGCGCGTTCGCGAGGCCGATGCAAAAAGTATAGGCGGCGCGGCGGGGTTCCTCGCCGCCGTGTGTACCGCGCCCCCTGCCGCGCCGATGCTGTCGCTTACCCGCTCGTCACGGCAGCGGCGCGAGCAGCCGGCGCGCCGCTTCGACCACGCGTGCGGACAGCGACGCCATCGTCGGCGACTGCACCGTCCACGCGTGCCAGTACAGCGTCACGTCGGTCGGATGCATGGGCGCGAGATCGACGAGCCCTTGTGCATCGAGCGGTGCGCTGCCGAGCAGCGGCTCCGGCACCATCGCGTAGCCGAGCCCGTGCCGCACCGCCGCGAAATGCGCGTGCGTGCCCGGCACGTAATGGCACGGATACGCGCCTTCGGGCAACCCGAACTTCTCCTTCAGGAACGCGGACTGCAGCGTGTCGCGCCGCGAATACGCGACGACCGGCGCATCGCGCGCGCTCGTGCGGTTCAGGCCGCGCGGAAACCACCGCCCCGCGAACGCGGCGGCAGCGAGCAGCCGGTAGCGCATCGTGCCGAGCGGTGTCGCGACGCAGCCGCGCATCGGTTTCGGCTCGGTCGTCACGCAGCCGACGGCCATCCCGCTTTCGAGCAGCGCGAACGTGTGGTCCTGGTCCTCGACGATCAGTTCGAACAGGATGCGCTCGCCCGCGAGCACCGAAGTCAGCGCGGGGAGGAACCACGTGCCGAGGCTGTCGGAGTTCAGCGCGATCGTGACCGAGATCGGCGATTCGCGCTCGGTCGCGAGCGTGCTTTGCAGGTCGGCCTGCAGCAGCGCGACGCGGCGCAGGTGCTGCAGCACGCGCTGCCCGGCCACTGTCGGGCGGCACGGCCGCGTGCGCAGCACGAGCGGCGTGCCGAGGCTCGCCTCCAGCGCACGGACCCGCTGCGTGACGGCGGACGCGGTCACGTGCAGGCGCACGGCGGCCTGCTCGAAGCTGCCGGTGTCGGCGACGGCCAGCAGCGCGGCGGCTTGCTTGGGATCGATCGTCAGAGACATATCGACGCAATTCCTGTGAACGTAAGACGAGAAGAGGCGACAGTGTAAGGCAGTGCCCGCGACGATCCGGGCGCGGCATGACGTCTCGCCGCATGCAACGGTGGCGGCGGCACGTGTGTTTTGAACTACGCTGTAGGAACGCGCGCCCCGCGCGCCGGCGACGCATGCGAGCTGGCTTGCACCATCCAAGCCACCCGCACAACCGACACACCCCCAGCCGACGGAGCAACTTCCCAATGATCTTCCGGCAACTTTTCGACCCGCAGTCGTCGACCTACACGTATCTGCTCGCCGATCCCGCGTCGCGCGAAGCGCTGCTGATCGATCCCGTGTTCGAGCAGGTGCGCCGCGACGCGGCGCTGCTCGACGAGCTCGGGCTGCGGCTCGTCGCGACCGTCGACACCCACGTGCACGCCGATCACGTGACGGGCGCGTGGCTGCTGAAGCAGCGCACCGGCAGCACGATCGCGATTTCGGCCGCGAGCGGCGCGCAGGGCGCCGACCGCTACCTGAACGACGGCGACCGCTGCGCATTCGGCGCGCGCTACCTGACCGTGCGCGCGACGCCGGGCCATACGAGCGGCTGCATCAGCCTCGTGCTCGACGACGAATCGATGGCGTTCACCGGCGACTGCCTGCTGATTCGCGGCACCGGCCGCACCGACTTCCAGCAGGGCGACCCGCGCGCGCTGTATCGCGCGGTGCATGCCCGTCTCTTCACGCTGCCGGCCGCCTGCCTGCTGTATCCCGCGCACGACTATCGCGGGCTGACGGTGACGAGCGTCGGCGAGGAGCGGCGCTTCAATCCGCGCCTCGGCGGCGATCTCAGCGAAGACGATTTCGCCGGCTACATGCGCAACCTCGGGCTCGCCCACCCGCGCCAGATCGACGTCGCGGTGCCCGCGAACCTGCAGTGCGGCGTCGCCGCGAACGCGCCCGACGCGCTGGCGGCGGCCGACTGGGCGCCGCTCGTCTATACGTTCGCCGGTTTCTGGGAAATCGATCCGCAGTGGCTCGAGGATCACCTGCCGGCGGTGCAGGTCGTCGACGTGCGCGAGCCCGACGAATTCGCCGGTCCGCTCGGCCACCTGCCCGGCGCGACCCCGATCCCGCTCGGCGAACTGGCCGCGCGCACCGGCGAGCTGGCGCGCGACCGGCCGATCGTGACCGTGTGCCGTGCCGGCGGCCGCTCCGCGCAGGCGACGGTGATTCTGTTGAAGGCCGGGTTCGACGCCGTCGCGAATCTCGGCGGCGGGATGCTGCGCTGGCGGGGCGAAGGCCGCGTCGTGATGGACGGCCGGTCGTAGCGGCGCGAAGCCGCACAACAAAAAAATATTCGGATCGTGTCGAACCGGCGTGGCGCCGTTCGTCGTCCAGTTATCCGATTCCCTGGCGCCGCATGACGCGGCGCCGACACCCTGAGAGACCCTGCGATGACACCGACGCTTTACGCCCATCCCTTTTCGTCCTACTGCCAGAAGGTGCTGACCGCGCTGTACGAGAACGGCACGCCGTTCGACTATCGCGTGCTCGCGCACGACGATCCGAAGCCGATGCAGGAACTGGCTGCGCTGTGGCCGCTGAAGCGGTTCCCCGTGCTCGTGGACGCGGGCCGCCCCGTGATCGAGGCGACGATCATCATCGAGTACCTCGACCTCTACCATCCGGGCCCCGCGCGGCTGGTGCCCGACGACCGGCGCGCGGCGCTGGAAGTCCGGACGATGGATCGTTTCTTCGACAACTATGTATCGACGCCGCAGCAGAAGGTCGTGCACGATGCGCTGCGGCCGGAGCACGAGCGCGATGCGCGGGGTGTCGCCGATGCGCGTGCGATGCTCGAAACATCGTATGCATGGCTGGATCGAACGATGGCCGATCGCGAATGGGCGGCCGGCGACCGCTTCAGCCTCGCCGACTGCGGCGCGGCGCCGTTCCTGTTCTACGCGGACTGGACGCACCGGATCGATCCGTCGTTCGCGAACGTGATCGCGTATCGCAAGCGGCTGCTGGCGCGGCCGTCGTTCGCGCGTGCAGTCGACGAAGCGCGGCCGTACCGCGCGTTCTTCCCGCTCGGCGCACCCGATCGCGACTGACGTTCGCGGCGGCGATCGCTGCGGCGAAGGCGATGCGGGCGGCGGCATGCGCACGACGCGATGCCGCCGCGCAGGGCCGGCAGCGCGTGCCCGGGCGTCGTGACGACAGCAGCGGATGCATTGCGGCGCCGTCCCGTTACATCGTCGTGTGCTTGACCGACTGCGCGAGCGTCAGCAGTTCGTCGAACTGCGTGATCAACTCGAAGCACAGCAGGAACGCGAGCGTATAGGCCGGCGCGGGGAAGCGCCGGATCGCGTCCAGCACCTGCGGCGCGAAGCGCGCGCGAATCGCATCGCGCGTGAGCAGCCACGCGATCGCGATGCCGATCGCCGCGCCGGCGATCAGGTCGGTCGGGTAGTGAAAGCCGAGATACGCACGCGGCACGCAGATGAACACGACCGCATACAGCAGCGCGAGCACGCCGACGCGGCGCGCGATGATGAAGATCCCGGTCGCGATCGCCATCCACAGCATCGCGTGATCGCTCGGAAACGAGCTCCACGCCTGCAGCGTGGCCGCGCGCAATTCCTCGGACGGGAAGTGCAGGTGCAGGTCGGGGTTGTAGATCGGCCGCACGCGGAACGGCAGGGCTTTCGCGAGCAATCGGCCGAACGCAAGCGCGACGAGCCCGCTCGCGACGGTCGCGATGACCAGCTCGCGTTGCCGTTCGCGTTGGGGGCCCGGCTGGAACCATAGCCAGCACAGCACGGGGATGAGCACGAAGCCCTTGAACGTATAGAGGCCGGCGATTACGCGGATCGCGTGGTTCATCAGCGGTCCGAACGTAATATGGGTGAGGAAGGTCTGGATCGTGGTGTCGAAATTGTTCATGTTCTGCGACCCGGCGGACGCACGACACATGAAGCGCGGCCGACAGGATCAGGAAGCGCGCTCGCACCGGAGCGCAACGGGGGGCAAGTATGTCATCGGTAATTTCGAAGAAAATGGGAAAAAATACCGGGAATCCCCTGAGAAAACGCGGATTCCGGGTGGGGCCGGATTGGAGCGGGCCGTGCGGCGCGGTGATGCAGAATCATCTGACGGTTGCGCACGGATCGCTGCACACTGGGCGAAAAATAATCGGTTGAACTGGATAATTTGATGAGCCGTCGCGGACCTTGCGCCGGATGACCGAAAACGTTCCGCGTCCGGTGCGGATCTGCCGCGCTGCGCCCGGCCGCGCAGCACCGAAAGAAAATAAAAGAAAAGGCGGGCAAGCCCTGCGGCCTGCCCGCCCCGCATTCCTGACGTCGCGAATTACCGGCGCCACACCCGCACGGCCAGCGCAGCCAGCGACGTCGCCACGGCCAGCACGATCACCGCATTCCAGCCCAGTTGCGCGAGCAACGAACTGCCCAGTGCGGCACCGGTCGCCATCCCGATGAACATGCCGACGAACAGCACCGCGTTGAGACGGCTGCGCGACGCCGGGTCGATCCGGTAGACGATCGCCTGGTGCGCGATCAGCGTGGCCTGCACGCCGAGATCGAAGCCGATCGTCGCGGCGGCGAGCAGCGCGAGTTGCGCATGCGGCGTCATCAGCGGCGCGGCGGCCATCGCGGCGAACGACACGGTCGCGATCCCGATTCCGAGCCGCGTGACACGCTCGGGACCATGGTGATCGGCCAGGCGTCCGGCCACGGGCGCGGCCAGCGCGCCAGCGGCGCCCGCGAGGCCGAATGCGCCGGCGGCTGCGCTGCCGAGATGGAACGGCGCGCCGTGCAGCATCACCGCGAGCGTCGACCAGAACGCGCTGAACCCGACGGCCAGCAGCCCTTGCGCGAGCGCGGCGCGGCGCAGCGCGGGATGACGGCGCCACAATTCGCCGAGCGACCCGATCAGCGCGCGGTACGACAGCTGCGTGGTGGGTTCGAAGCGCGGCAGCCCGCGTGCGGCCACGATGCCGATGGCGGCGACGCTGGCGGCCGCGAGCGCGAACATCGCGCGCCAGCCGGCCGTTTCCGCGACGAAGCCGGCGACGACGCGCGACAGCAGGATGCCGAGCAGCAACCCCGTCATCACCGTGCCGACGATGCGGCCGCGATGCGCATCGTGCGCGAGCGTCGCGGCGGCCGGCACGACGTCCTGCGCCATCGTCGCGGTCAAGCCGATCGCGAAGCTCGCGGCCAGCAGCAACCCGAGCGACGGCGCGACCGCCGCGAGCAGCAGCGCGACGACCAGCGCGGCGGCTTTCGTGACGATCACGCGGCGGCGGTCGAAGCGGTCGCCGAGCGGCGCGAGCAGCAGGATGCCGAGCGCATAGCCGAGCTGCGTGAGCGTCGGCACGAAGCCGATCGCGCGCGCCGACGCGCCGAGATCGGGCCCCAGCGCGGCGAGCATCGGCTGCGCATAGTAGAGCGGCGCGACGCCGAGGCCGGCGGCCGCGGCCAGCAGCAGCACGAGCCGGCGATCGAGCATCGACGAGGCGGCCGCGGGGGCCGGTGCATGCGCCGCGCGGGGCGCGGCGTCGAGACGGGTCGGAGTGGACATCGCGTACATCCTTGTTCGGGTATCGAATGGACGCGAGTGTGCCGGCCGGCGGCCGGCCACGGTAGTGCCGTCGGGCGCAGATTTGTTATACGCTTGACGAATGACCGAGAAAATCCCCGATTTGCCCGCCACAGGTGGGTCTGCGCGCATCCAGGTCGTGCCCGTCGACGGCGCCGGCTATCGTTTCGAGCTGATGGAAACCTTCGTGCGCATAGTCGAGGCCGGCAGCCTGTCGGCCGCCGCCGCGCAACTCCACACGACGCAGCCGACCATCAGCCGGCGGCTGCAGGCGCTCGAACGCTCGCTCGGGATGCGGCTGCTGCAGCGGACGACCCATGCGATGCGGCTGACCGTCGACGGCGAGCGCTGCTTCACGCGCGCGAAGGAACTGCTGACGAACTGGGCGGCGTTCGAGGCCGACCTGCGCGGCGCGCAGGAGGAGCCCGACGGCCTGCTGCGGGTCGCGGTCCCGCATGCGTTCGGGCAGGAGCGCTTCGTCGAGCCGCTCGCGCGGTTCCTGCGTGACTACCCGCGTGTCTCGGTGGAATGGCTGCTGCAGGACGAGGTGCGCGATTTTGTCGGCAGCGGGATCGACTGCGCGATCCAGGTCGGCGAGCCGACCGATCCGTCCGTCGTCGCGATCCGGCTGAGCAAGGTGCCGCGCTTCGTGGTGGCCGCGCCGTCCGTGCTGAACGGCGCCGACGTGCCCGCCGATCCCGACGCGCTCGCCGCGTTGCCGTGGCTCGCGCTGCGCACGTATTACCGGACCGAGCTGACGCTGACGCACACCGTCACGGGCGACACGCGCCGCATCGCGATGCGCCCGCGCATCACGACCGCGAATCTCTACGCGCTACGCAGCGCGGCGCTGCTCGGGGTCGGCGCGTGCGTCGGTTCGTCCTGGATGCTGGCGGACCATCTCGCGCGCGGCGAGCTCGTGCATCTCGCGCCCGACTGGTACGCCGCGCCGTTGCCGGTCTACATGACCTACCCGCACGCGCAGTTCTATCCGTCGCGGCTCGTGCGTTTCGTCTCGATGATGCGCGAGGCCGTGCCCCTGCTCGTCGAAGGGCGCGACGGGTAGGCGCCGTCGCGCGTGCGGTCAGCCGCGCCGGATGCCTTCGGGCAGCGCGCTGATGCGGCGTACTTCGGGCGAGTCGAGCCATGCGCGCGACGTCGCGCAGTCGACGAACATGTCGGTCGCATCCTCGCCCCAGAACAGGTCGCCGTCGAGTTCGAAGGTCGGCACGCCGAACACGCCGTGCGCGATCGCTTGATCGGTGTTCGCGCGTAGCGCGTTCTTCACCGGTTGCGCGTCGACGGCCGTCACGCCTTCGGGAAAGCCGACCGCCTCGCACAGCGCGGCGAAGCCCTCCGGCGTCGACACGTCCTGGCCGTCGCGCCAGATGTGCCGGAAGATCCGCCGAATCGCATCGGGCGAGTTGCCCATCGCGATCGCGAGCCGCAGCGGCCGGATCGGGTTGAACGGATGCGCGGGCGGCATCCGGAACGGGATGCCGAGCTTGTCCGCGCGGTATTGCGCGTGGCGATAGGTGAAGACGCGCTTCGCCGCGATCTCGGCCGGCGCTTTCTGGCCCCAGTGCGCGAGCAGCGCGCCGAGCACGATCGGCTTCGGCTCGTATGCGGCGGCAGGCGGCAGTTGGTCGAACCGTTCCTGCTGCAGGTACGCGAACGGAGAAACGAAATCGAAATACCAGGTGGCGGTGCGCGCGGCGTTCATGGTGGGGGCCCTTGTACGTGTCCGGACGACGGTTGCATGCATCGCGCCGGCGGGCGACGCGGTGCATGCGCGGGCGGCCAGTGTCGCATGCGGCTGCCGTTTGCGCAGTCGCGGCGCCGCACGCGCGTGGCCCGCTATGGCTGCGGCTACGGCTACGGCTGCGCGGTGTCGTGCGCCGCTGCCACGAACCGCGCGAGACTGTCGCGCACGGGTTGCGCGTCGTAGCGCGTGCCTGCGCCGCCGAGCGCGACGGTCGCCTTCTGCGCGAGCGGCAACAGCATCGCGAGCGCTGCGGCCATGGCCGGCGCGGCGGCAAGCCGCGATTTGGGACCGGACACCGTCAGCGCGCCGACGCAATCGCCGGCCGCACCGAATACCGGCACGGATGCCGACGCCGTCTCCGGGTCGCGCTCGCCGTACGACGCGGCCCACAACTGTTCGCGCACGTCGTTCCACTGTGCATCGTGCGGGTCGGTGAACGCGAGCAGCACTTTCCCGGACGCCCCCTGGCGAACCGGAAACTCCTCGCCGACCCGGATCGACACACGCACCGTGCGCGCGGGTTCGACGCGGTAGAGCACCGAGCGCATGTCGCCATGCCGCACGTAGAACGATGCCGTTTCACCGAGTTCGCGGCTCAGCGTCTCGAGCAACGGTTCGACGACCGGACCGACCCGGAACGAGCGTTGATACAGCGCGGCCAGCCGCAACGGCTCGTGTCCGACCGCGTACTGGCCGTCGTCGAGCTTGCGCACGAAGCCGCCGTGCTCGAGCGCGGCGAGCAGGCGCAGGATCGTGCTCTTGTACAGCCCGGTGCGGCGCGACAGTTCCGCGAGCGACAGCCGGTCGTCGGTGGGTCCGAACGCGTGGAGGATCGCGAACGCGCGATCGAGGACGGCGACGCCGCTGGAGGCTTCGGCCGACGCATCAGGCGCGTCGCCGGTGGGGTCTGCGGGAGTCGAGGTCGGGGGCACGGCTTGCTGTTCCTTTGGGTGACGGTCGATCGACTATAGCGTTCTGTCTGGCAGAACTCAAGTTCCAAAAAATTGCATTTTCACGGGTATACCCCGCTTACAGCCGATTCGGTGCGCCTCTAAAGTTCCGTCAAACAGAACGATGTTCTTTCAGATAGAACTTTGAGGTGTCGAATGAGTGTTTCCGAAGATCCGCAGGTGCTGGTGAGCGAGGTCGGGCCGCGTGACGGTCTGCAGAGCATCAAGGCCGTGATGCCGACGGCCGACAAGTTGCGCTGGATCACCGCGCTCGCCGCGGCCGGCCTGCGCGAAATCGAGGTCGGATCGTTCGTGCCCGCGCGGCTGTTGCCGCAGATGGCCGACATCCGGGAAGTCGTCGCGCATGCGCTGGCGATTCCGGGGCTGCGCGTCGCCGCGCTTGCACCGAACCTGCGCGGCGCCGAAAGCGCGTTCGAGGCGGGCGTCCACAAGCTGACGTTGCCGGTATCGGTGACCGAAGCGCACTCGCTGGCGAACATCCGCAAGACGCCGGCGCAGATGATCGACGAGGTACGCGCGATCGTCGCGCTGCGCGATGCGCGGTTTCCGTCGGTGCAGATCGAGGCGGGCGTCTCGGTGGCGTTCGGTTGCACGCTCGCCGGCGCGGTCTCCGACGACGAGACGATCGCGATGGCGGCTGCGATGGCCGAATGCGGCGTCGACGAGATCGGGCTCTCCGATACGAGCGGCTACGCGAACCCGGCGCAGGTGCGCCGGCTGTTCATGCGCCTGCGGCGCGAAGTCGGCGACAAGGCCGGCGGCGCGCACTTCCACAATACGCGCGGGCAGGGGCTCGCCAACGTCGTCGCGGCGCTCGACGCCGGCGTGACGACGCTCGACGCGAGCCAGGGCGGCCTGGGTGGCTGCCCCTATGCGCCGGGTGCGACCGGCAACATCGTCACCGAGGATCTCGTGTTCCTGCTGGAGGCGATGGGGTACGACACGGGCGTCGACGTGGACGCGCTGCTCGCCGCGCGCGCGATCCTGCACGCGGCATTGCCTGCCGAGGCGCTGTACGGCCACGTGCCGGACGCAGGGCTGCCGAAGGGGTTCTGGTATGCGGACGGCCGCGCGCCGAGCGCGACCCAGCCCGAAGGATGCCTGACGGGAGTCGCGCAATGAACGATCGCCAACCGGCTTCGGCGCTGCCGTACGAAGGCGTGCGCGTGATCGAGATGACGCACATGGTCATGGGCCCGACCTGCGGGATGCTGCTCGCGGATCTCGGTGCGGAAGTCATCAAGATCGAACCGATCGCGGGTGACAGCACGCGTGCGCTGCGCGGTTCCGGCGCGGGCTTCTTCGGGATGTTCAACCGCAACAAGAAGAGCCTGGCGGTGGACGTGAAGGATCCGCGCGGGCTCGAGATCGTGCGGCGGCTCGTCGCGACGGCGGATGTGTTCAGCGAGAACTTCAAGAGCGGCACGATGGACCGGCTCGGCCTCGGTCATGCCGCGCTGTCCTCGCTGAATCCCCGCCTGGTGTACGTGTCGCACAAGGGCTTTCTGCCGGGGCCGTACGAACATCGCACCGCGCTCGACGAAGTCGTGCAGATGATGGGCGGCCTCGCGTACATGACGGGTCCCGAAGGCCGGCCGTTGCGTGCGGGCTCGAGCGTCAACGACATCATGGGCGGGATGTTCGGCGCGATCGGCGCGATGGCCGCGCTCGCGCAGCGCGAACGCACCGGGTGCGGCCAGCAGGTGCAGAGCTCGCTGTTCGAGAACAACGTGTTCCTCGTCGCGCAGCACATGATGCAGTTCGCGGTGACGGGGCAGGCCGCGTCGCCGATGCCGAGCCGCATTTCCGCATGGGCGGTCTACGACGTGTTTTCGGTGAGGGACGGCGAGCAGATCTTTCTCGCGGTCGTGTCGGACACGCAGTGGGCGCTGTTCTGCGATGCGTTCGGGCTGGCCGCGCTGAAGGACGATGCGCGCCTTGCGACGAACAACCTCCGCGTGCAGGCCCGCGAGTGGCTGCTGCCCGAACTGCGTGCGCGGCTCGCCGCGCATTCGGCCGCGGAGATCGGCGCGATCTTCGAATCGATCGGCCTGCCGTATGCGCCGATCACGAAGCCGCAGGACCTGTTCGACGATCCGCATCTGCTCGCGACCGGGGGCCTCGAAGCCGTGACGCTGCCGGCCGACGCGAGCAGCGCCGGCCGGCCGGTCGACACGCGCACCGCGCTGCTGCCGCTCACGCTTGGCGGGGAGCGCCTGCGGCTGCGCTCGGCGCCGCCCGCGCTCGGTCAGGACACGTGCGCGCTGCTCGGCGAGCTGGGTTATACGCCGGACGAGGCACGCACGCTGATCGACGCAGGCGTCGTCACGGGGCGGCACGGGCACGGTGCGAACGGGCTGCCGCCGGGCGTACCGGGCGTAACCAGCGTACCCAACGATATGCCTTCGCCGAACGAAGCGGCGAGCGCGTAGCGCCAGCGCCGCTGCAATCCATCGAACCAACAAAAGGCATCCCGGCCGCGCGCTCGCGCGGGCGCGGAGCGCCGCATCCACGGAGACAACCATGACATCCGCTTCCCCGGCGCTGGCCGCCGATCGCGAGACCGACGCGTCGATCGAGCAACGGGCCGTACGCAAGGCAGCATGGCGCTTCATTCCGCTGCTCGCGCTCGCGTACTTCTTCAACTATCTCGACCGCACGAGCGTCGGGTTCGCGGCGCTGACGATGAACCGCGATCTCGGCCTGACCGCGACGCAGTTCGGCTGGGGCGCGGGGATCATGTTCGCCGGCTATTGCGTGTTCGAAGTGCCGAGCAATCTCGCGCTATACCGCTTCGGTGCGCGGCGCTGGCTCGCGCGCATCATGATCACGTGGGGGCTCATGGCGGCGGCGACCGCCCTCGCGACGGGGCCGACCAGCTTCTATGCGATCCGGCTGCTGCTCGGCATCGGCGAGGCCGGCTTTTTCCCCGGCGTGATCTTCTTCCTCGCCGTGTGGTTTCCCGCGAGCTACCGCACGCGCGTGCTCGCGTGGTTCACCGTGTCGACGCCGCTCTCGTCGCTGATCGGCGGTCCGCTGTCGACGTGGCTGCTGCAGCTCGACGGCGCGCTCGGCCTGGCCGGCTGGAAGTGGATGTTCATCGTCGAAGGGCTGCCCGCGTGCGCGCTCGG
This sequence comes from Burkholderia ambifaria AMMD, assembly GCF_000203915.1. Taxonomy (NCBI): domain Bacteria; kingdom Pseudomonadati; phylum Pseudomonadota; class Betaproteobacteria; order Burkholderiales; family Burkholderiaceae; genus Burkholderia; species Burkholderia ambifaria. The sequence goes on along the minus strand of NC_008391.1, from coordinate 1,797,317 downwards.
CTTTCTCGTCCTGAAGCGCCTGTCCGACTCGCCGGCCACGGCCGCGTGGCTGTCGGACGACGAGCGTAGCGCGCTGCAGCGCGCGTTCGAGCGCGAAGGCGCCGCCGCCGGCCGCAAGAAGGGCTTCGGCGTCGCGCTGCGAGACGTGCGCGTGTACCTGCTCGCGCTGATCTCGTTCGGCTTCACGATGGGCTCGTACGGAATCGGCATTTGGCTGCCGCAAATGCTGAAGGCGCACGGGATGTCGACGATGCAGACCGGCTGGCTGTCCGCGCTGCCGTACTTCTTCGCGACGATCGCGCTGCTGTGGTGGGCGAAGCGGGTGGACCGACGCGGCGCACCGGTCGCGAACCTCGCGATCGGGTTGTGCATCGGCGCGGTGGCGCTTGGCGTGTCGACCCATTTCCTGACGCTCGGGCCCGCGCTCGTCGGCATCACGCTCGCGCTGATCGGCACGATTGCCGGACGCACGATCTTCTATACGCTGCCTTCGCGCTTCCTGTCGGGCCAGGCGGCGGCCGGCGGCCTGGCGCTGATCAATTCGATCGGCGCGCTCGGCGGATTCGCGGGCCCGTATCTCGTCGGCTACCTGAAGGACAGCTTCGGCACCTTCACGGCCGGGATGCTCGGCCTCGCGATCGTCCTGGCGATCACGACGCTGCTGACGCTGTCGCTGTACGCGTTCGACCGGAGCGAATGACATGACCCTTTCGATCAAACGACGCCGGCTGCTCGGTGCGGCCGCCGCCTCGCTCGCCGTCCCTGCATGGGCCGATACGCGCACGCCGGCTGAAAACGGAGCTCCCCGCATGACGACGCAAGGCAACTATCTCGCGGTACGAAACGACTGGCTCGCGTCCGCGCTCGAACCCGCACTCGAGCCGGATCTGCCGATCGTCGATGCGCATCACCACTTCTACGAGCGGCCGGGCTGGATCTATATGCTCGACGACTATCTGCAGGATGCGCGCTCGGGCCACAACATCCAGGCATCCGTCTACATGCAGGCGCTGACGCGCTATCGCGATGCGGGGCCGGCCGAATTGAAGCCCGTGGGCGAGACGGCTTACATCGCGGGCGTGACCGAGCCGCTTCAGCACAGCGGCCCTGCCGTCGCGAAAGGCATCGTCGGGCATGCGGACCTGCGACTCGGCGCGCGCGTGCGCGACGTGCTCGACGCGCATCTCGACGCGGGGCGCGGACGCTTTCGCGGCGTTCGACATCTGAGCACATGGGATGCCGATCCGTCGCTCGCGAACCCGTTGTCGGCGGTGCCGCGCGGGTTGCTGCTCGATCCCGCGTACCGGGCCGGCGTCGCGCAGCTCGCGCCGCTCGGGCTCTCGTACGACGCGTGGCTGTTCTTTCCTCAATTGCCCGAGCTGTTCGATCTGGCGAAGGCGAATCCCGACACGCGCATCATCGTCAATCACTGCGGCGGTGTCGTGCGGATCGCGAGCTATGCGGACAAGCGGCCGGAAGTCTTCCAGCGCTGGTCGGCGTCGATGCGCGAACTCGCGCGGTTGCCGAACGTATTCGTGAAGGTGGGTGGCCTCGGGATGCGGATCAACGGTTTCGATTTCGAAAAGGGTGCGCGGCCGCCGTCGTCCGAACAGCTCGCGGATGCGTGGAAGCCGTGGATGCTCACCTGCATCGAAGCGTTCGGCGCCGAGCGCTGCATGTTCGAGAGCAATTTCCCGGTCGACAAGGGCTCGTATTCCTACGTGAACGGCTGGAACGCATTCAAGCGCCTGACCGCACACGCGAGCCCGAACGAGCGCGACGCGCTGTTCCGCGGGACCGTTTCGCACGTCTACCGGCTCGCCTGACGCGTATCGCGCTCCGCCTTGGCGCTCAGCCCGTCTCGACCAGCGCCGCGAGCCGGGCGAGCGCCATGCGCCAGCCGGCTTCGTTGTCGGTGACCGGCACACCGGGCGGCACACCGTCGTGCACCGCCTCGACGCGCGTGCCGCCTGCCTCGTCGGACAGCGTGATCGTGATCGTCATGGCGCCGCGCAGCATCGGATCGTCGGTTTCGAACACATCGATTTCGACGATCCGCTCGTCGGGCACGAGCGTCACGAAGCGGCCGTGATAGGTGTCGGTGTGCGCGGTGGTCTTGCCGGGGCTGTCCGACGGTTCGTCGTAGCTCAGCGACACGCGCAGCGCGCCGCCTTCGCGTGCGTCATAGGCGTGGACGCGGCATGTCATGCCATCGGGCACCTTCCATTGTTCGACCGCGTGCGGGTCGAGCAGCGCGCGGTAGACGCGCCCGCGCGGTGCGTTCAGGTGCCGGCTGACCCGGGTCGAATGCGTGTGCATGTGCAGCATGTCGCCTCCCGCGGAATGCGCGCGACGGTGCACGCCGGATGCCGGCGTGTCGTCATGCTTCCTTCAGGAATCCTAGGCGCACGCGCGACGGCATGCAATCGGACCGTACGCTCACCCGGATTCAGCGCAACGTGGCCGCGAATTCGTCGAGTTGCGTGATGCAGATGTTCCAGCCTTCGAAGAACCCGAGCGCCTCGTGGCGCTCGCGCGTCGCGGCGTCGGGATGCATCACGCGCGCGTCGTAGCGGCAGCCGGCGGCGTCGTCGGCCATCGTGATGATGGCCGTGAAGCCCAGCCACGGCACGTGCGGCCGCCAGCCGCCGGCGAGCATCGACGTGAACGCGATCCGCGCTTCCGGCACGATTTCGAGGAAGCAGCCGGGGTTGTCGCTCGTGCCGCCGTCGGGGCCGCGCATGAACGTGTGGAAGGCACCGCCCGGGCGCAGGTCGAACGCGCGCACTTCGGTGGTCCATGGTTTCGGGCACCACCACTCCTTCAGCAGTTCAGGGTCGGTCCACGCGCGCCAGAGCGCCTGGCGCGGCGCGCGCAGCGTGCGGGTGATGACGAGGTCATGGGTTTCGGCGGGGTCGACGTGGCTGGTTGACATGCGTTTGCTCCTCCTGTTGGCGGCTAAGCATAGGCGATGCAACGGGAATTTTCATCGCTTAGCATCATGGGGCGGTAACACGCGCCACCCGCGCCGTGTTGCCGGGGCACCGGCCGCCGTTGCACACGCATCGGGCTGCCGGCGTTCCTTTGGATCCGGGCGCAAGCCGCTGAATGCGTGCCGTGCGCCTGATTGCCGGAGAGGGTATGACCGCATCCGTTACCGTCCGCCGCGTCGATGCGAGCGAAGCGCGTGCCTGCGTCGACGCGCTCGCCGACGTGCTGATCGATTGCGTCGAAGGCGGCGCGTCCGTCAGCTTCTTGTTGCCGATCGAGCGCTCGACGGCCGTCGCGTTCTGGACGCGCGTCGCCGATGGCGTCGCGAACGGCGAGCGCATCCTGCTCGTCGCCGAGGATGCCGCCGGCCGGATCGTCGGCACCGTGCAGCTCGTGACCGCGCAGCCGGAGAACCAGCCGCATCGCGCGGACGTCGCGAAGATGCTGGTATCTCCGCATGCACGCCGGCAGGGTATCGCCGCGCGGCTGATGGCTGCCGCCGACGAAGCCGCGCGCGACGCCGGCAAGACTGTGCTCGTGCTCGACACCGTGACGGGCGGCGACGCCGAGCGCTTGTACGAGCGGGCCGGCTGGCAGCGCGTCGGCGTCGTGCCGAACTATGCGCTGATGCCCGACGGCGCGTTGTGTGCAACGACGTATTTTCACAAGCAGCTCGTGTAACGGGGCGGGATGCGATCGCCGCGCGTGCGACGGCACGCGGCCGTGAACCGGAAGCCGGGCGGAACGGAAAAGCCGCCCGGCGGCATCGCGGCTCCGATATATTCGTGCCGGAAACACCCACGAGCACACCCAAGGAATCGTCGCCTCGATGAAACGCTCCCACGTCGCCTTCACCCTCACGGGCCTGCTCGTCGCGCTGCCGATCGCCGCCTACGCGCTCGTCAAGCCGCTGCGCGTCGTCGCGCCCGCGCTGCTTCCCGGCGTGTCATGCCCGAGCGCGGACATCTGCACGGACGATGCCGCGAAGTTCGACGCAGCGAAGCAGCTCTATCGCGACGGCTACGTGCGCGCGGCGGCGGCCGTGGGGCCGTTTCGCGACGCCCCGCGCGTCGTGTTCTGCTCGACGCGCGAATGTGCGGACAAGTTCGGCCTCGGCGAACGCGCGGCGCTCACTCTCGGAGATTTCGGCGTGGTCATTGCGCCGCGCGGCTGGCAGACCTACTTTCTCGCGCACGAACTGATCCACCACCGCCAGGCCGAAGTGCTCGGCAACCTCGCGGTCGCGACCAAGCCGCGCTGGCTGATTGAAGGGATGGCGTATGCGCTCAGCGACGATCCGCGTCATCCGCTGAAGGAGCCGTTCGAGTCGTGGCGCACGCGCTTCGCTACGTGGCATGCCGCGCTGGGCCGGCAGCCGCTGTGGGACGCCGCACGGGCCGTGGAATAGCGATCACGCGCGACTCGCGCCCGTCGTGCCGCTACGCGGCCGGCACGGCCGGATCGTCGGGCTGGCCGGCGAGCGCGCGCCGCCCCGCGTCGAGGATTTCATCGGCCAGCGCCGGATCGGTGCCGGCGACCGCGCGCGACAGCACGAGCGCGCCGACCATCTGGCTGAACACGGCGATCGCGTCGCGGCGCGTGTCCGCCGCAGCCGCGCCCTCCATAGCCACCAACCGTTCCAGCCGTTCGAGATAGCCGGCGACGCCGTGTGCGTAGCAGGCGCGTGCCGCGTCGGTCAGGCGTGGCGCATCGCCCGCGAAGGCGGACAGCGGGCACCCGGCTTCGACGTTGTCGCGATGCGCGGTCGACAGGTACGACGTCACCTGTTGCGCGACGCTGCCGGCGCGCGGCGAATCCGCGCCGTCCTGCATCGCCTTTTCCATCACCGCGGCGACCAGCGCATCCTTCGATTTGAAGTGGTTGTAGAAGCCGCCCTGCGTGAAACCGGCTTCCTTCATCAGTTCCGTCAAACCGACCGCGTCGACACCGCGCACCCGGAACAGCCGCTCGGCGGCCGCGACGATCGCGTTGCGGTTGTCGGCAGCCTGTTGCCTCGAGACGCCCATCGATCCCTCCCTCATTCCAGCCATTACGTCGATTGAAAAACACAATGGTGATCACCATTGACGTGGTGAGCGTGCGCTGACACAATGCATCGCAAAGACAATGGTGATCGACATTGACATCCAGTGTAGCCGACTTCGCAAAGGAAGCGAAGGCGACTCGCGCGGCAGGGATGAAGGTCGGTCCGGGTCTGGGGGGCAGCGGGCGTGGGCAGCGAGCCTGCGATCCAGTACCGGCCGTGCAACGGCTCGGTACGCGATGGCGGCATGGTTTCATTCACACGATGAAAGGAAGGATCATGAAGATCGAAGGTGCAGTCGTTTTCGTCACGGGCGCGAACCGCGGGCTTGGGCTCGAATTCGCGAAGCAGGCGCTCGAACGCGGGGCGCGGAAGGTCTATGCGGGCGCGCGCGATCCGGCCGGCGTGACGCTGCCGGGCGTGGTGCCCGTGAAGCTCGACGTCACCGATCCGGCGGCGGTCGCCGCGGCGGCCGAAGCCGCGCGCGACGTCACGCTGCTGATCAACAACGCGGGCATCGCGCGGCTCGGCAGCCTGACCGACGACGGCGCGGTCGACGCGCTGCGCGATCATCTCGAAACCAACGTGTTCGGGATGCTGGCGATGTCGCGCGCATTCGCGGCCACGCTCGCCGGCCACGGGGGCGGCGCGATCCTGAACGTGCTGTCCGTCGCGAGCTGGGTGAACCGGCCGATCCTGTCGGGCTACGGCGTGTCGAAGTCGGCCGCGTGGGCGCTGACCAACGGGCTGCGGCATTCGCTGCGCGAGCAGCGCACGCAGGTGGTCGGGCTGCACGCCGGCTTCATCGATACGGACCTGACACGCGGCCTCGACGTGCCGAAGGCGACGCCGGCCGACGTCGTGCGCCAGGCATACGACGCGATCGAATCCGGAGCGGAGGAGGTGGCCACCGACGACTTCACGCGGCAGGTGAAGGCCACGTTGTCGGCCGGTGTTTATCTGGACGAGGCGACGCCGGTCTGACGTCGCCTGTAAAGGCAGCCCGCCGTGCGCCCATGCACGCGGCGGGCGTGGTCGTCAGACCGTGGTATCGATGATGCCGGGGATCTTCACGTCCGGGTTCACGTCCGCGTCATAGTCGACGCCGGCGATCTCGAAGCCGAACAGACGCAGGAATTCGGTCTTGTAGCCGGCGAAGTCGGTCATCTCGTACAGGTTCTCGTTTGTGACCTTGTCCCACATCGCGACGACCTTGCCCTGCACTTGCGGATCGAGCTCCTTGTAGTCCGCGCGCAGACGGCCTTCTTCGTCGACGTGCGGCGTCGCGCCGTACAGGCTGTCCTTCAGGAGCCCGTACACCTGCTCGATGCAGCCTTCGTGCGTGCCCTGTTCCTTCATCACCTTGAACAGCAGCGACAGGTAGAGCGGCATCATCGGAATCGCCGAGCTCGCCTGCGTGACGACGGCCTTCAGCACCGACACGCGCGCATCGCCGCCGTGCGCGGCCAGCTTGTCGCGGATCGACAGCACCTTCTTGTCGAGATCCTTCTTCGCTTCGCCGATCGAGCCGTTCCAGTAGATGTCGTGCGTGATCTGCTCGCCGAGATACGTGAACGCGGTCGTCTTCGCGCCGTCGGCCAGCACGCCGGCCTCATCGAGCGCGTCGATCCACATCTGCCAGTCCTCGCCGCCCATCACGGCGACGGTGCCGTCGATCTCTTCCTGCGTCGCCGGCTCGAGCGAGACTTCGCGGATCACTTCCTTGTCGGTGTCGAGGCCGCGGAACGTAACTGCTTTGCCGACCGGCTTCAGCGTCGAGCTGATCGTTTCGCCCGTCTTCGGATGCGTGCGGCGCGGCGCCGCGAGGCTGTAGACGACCAGGTCGACCTTGCCGAGATCCTGCTTGATGGTGTCGATCGTGACCTGCTTCACCTTGTCGGAGAATGCGTCGCCGTTGATGCTGCGCGCATACAGCCCCTTTTCGGCGGCGAATTTCTCGAACGCGGCGCTGTTGTACCAGCCGGCGGTGCCCGGCTTCGTTTCGCTGCCGGCGCGCTCGAAGAACACGCCCAGCGTGTCCGCGCCCGAGCCGAATGCGGCCGAGATCCGGGCGGCGAGGCCGTAGCCGGTCGACGCGCCGATCACGAGCACCTTCTTCGGGCCGTTGGCGATCGGGCCATGCGAAGTCACGTAGTCGATCTGTTCCTTGACGTTGGCTTCGCAGCCGACCGGATGAGTCGTCACGCAGATGAAGCCACGCACGCGCGGTTTGATGATCATGGAAACCTCTAGTCAGAAAGGCGCGGACGGCCTGAAATCGGAAAAATCCCGCGCATTGTAATGGAAGCGGGCGGCCACGGCGGGAAAGGCGGGCGGTGACCGCAGTCGCGATCGTCCCGGGGTCGAGCCGCCGCCACGGCGATTCGCGGCGCCGCCAGTTATTTCTCTCTTGACAGAAATAACTGAAAAAACTAAATTTCCCGACATGGAACTCACACCGATTGCCGAACGATTCATTCTCCACTGGGGCGAAATGGGCTCGCGATGGGGCGTCAACCGCACTGTCTCGCAGATTCACGCGCTGCTGTACCTGGCCGGGCGGCCGGTCGCCGCCGACGAGATCGCCGAGACGCTCAACGTCGCGCGCTCCAACGTCAGCACGAGCCTGAAGGAGCTGCAGGCGTGGCGGCTCGCGAAGGTCGTGCACGTGCTGGGCGATCGCCGCGACCATTTCGAGACGTCGACCGACATCTGGGAACTGTTCAAGCTGATCGTCGAAGGGCGGCGGCAGCGCGAGATCGAACCGACGCTCACGGTGCTGCGCGATTGCCTGACGAGCCCCGAGATCGCCGACGAAAGCCGCGAGACCGAACAGCGCATCCGCGACACGCTGCAGTTCGTCGAGACGCTCACCACCTGGTCGGACGAGATGCTGCGGCTCAAACCCGACACGCTGATGAAGGCGCTCGGGATCGGCGCGAAGATCAGCCAGACGGTCAGGCGCAAGTCGTCGAAGTAAGCGGTATCGGAAGTGCGGGCGCGCAGCCCGCTTTTTTTGAAGGCATTGTTTCTGTCATTACAGAAACAACAGTAAATAGAGGATGAAAATGAACGAGGCCCTGCTGTCGATCCGCCGGCATGCCGCACCGTGGAGTGCGACATGAACATCCTCGTCTGCGGCGCGAACGGGTTCATCGGGCGGGCGTTGTGCGCGCGGCTGGAAGCCGGCGGCCATCGCGTGCTGCGCGGCGTGCGGCATGCGGTGGGCCCGCACGATGTCGCGATCGACTTCGCGACGGACGTCGACCCCGACGCGTGGCTGGCCCGGCTGGACGGCGTCGACGTCGTGATCAATGCGGTCGGGATCCTCACCGACCGGCGCGACGCGACGCTCGACACCGTGCATCGCGCGGCGCCCTGCGCGCTCTTCACCGCATGCAGCCGCGCCCGCGTGCGGCGCGTGATCCAGATCTCGGCGCTGGGCGTCGAGCGCGGCGACACGCCGTATTTCGCCAGCAAGTACGCAGCCGACACCTTTCTGCAGACGCTGCCGCTCGACTACCGGATCGTGCGGCCCGCGCTCGTCTACGGCGCGGCCGGCACGTCGGCACGGTTCTTCCGGATGCTCGCGAGCCTGCCCGTGCACGCGTTGCCGGAAGGCGGCCATCAACGGCTGCGCCCGGTGCACGTCGACGATCTCGCCGAACTCGTCGCGCGACTCGTCGTTTCGCCGGCGGCCGGCAATTCGGTCATCGACGCGGTCGGCGCTGATGAAGTCGAATACCGCGAGATGCTGAGCGGCTATCGCGCCGCGCTGGGCTTCCCGCCGGCAGCCCGCATTGCGCTGCCGGGCCCGCTCGTCGGTGCGGCGGCCGCGCTGGTCGGCACGCTGCCGGGCGCGATGCTGACCCGCGATACATGGACGATGCTGCGCGGCGGCAACACCGGCGATCCCGCGGCGTTGGCGGCCGTGCTCGGCCGGCCGCCGCGCGGCCTGCGCAGTTTCATCGGCGCCGACGCGCTCGCGCTGCGCCGCGACGCGCTCGCGATGTGGCGGCGGCCGCTGCTGGTCGGCGCGCTTGCGATCGTGTGGATCTGGACGGCCATCGTGAGCGCGTTCGTCCACCCGCAGAGCGACAGCCTTGCGATGCTCGCCCGCGCACACCTCACCGGGCTGCCCGCGCTGATCGCCCTTTACGCCGCCTGCGCGCTGGACTTCGCGTTAGGGGTGGCGACCATCGCTGCGCCGTCCCGCCGTCTGTGGGCCGCGCAAGGTGTGCTCATCGTCGCGTATTCGGCCGTCATCGCGGTCACGATGCCCGGCCTGCTGGCCGAACCGTTCGGCCCGGTGATCAAGAACGTGCCGATTCTCGCGATCCTGTTGATCCTGTTTTCAGAAGAAGAACGACCATGAATACCTATCTCGTCATCAAGGCGCTTCACATCCTGTCTTCCGTGCTGATGGTCGGCACGGGCTTCGGCACCGCGTTTTACCTGTTCTTCGCGAACCGCACGCGGTCGGTGCCCGCGATCGCGGCCGTGTCGCGGCTCGTGGTGCGCGCGGACTGGTGGTTCACGACACCGGCCGTGATCTTCCAGCCGGCGTCCGGGCTGTGGCTCGCGCATACGGCCGGCTGGCCGTGGCATACGCCGTGGCTCGTCGCGTCGATCGTGCTGTATGCGATCGCGGGCGCGTGCTGGCTGCCGGTCGTGTGGCTGCAGATCGAGCTGGCCGCGTTGGCGAACCTCGCGCATGCGAACGGCGAAGCCACGCTGCCGGCGCGCTACTGGCGCTATGCGAAGCGCTGGGAGCTGCTCGGCTATCCGGCGTTCTTCGCGATGCTGACGGTCTATTTCCTGATGGTGCTCAAGCCGATGTAAGCGGTGCGGCGGGCCGCGAACGCCGATCTCGCGTGCGGCCCTGTCGATTTACGCGCGCTCGTGTATAAATTCGACGGGAGCGCGTTCGGGCCGTTTCGGGCATCCCGAACGCTTCGCATTCGACCTCACAAGGAGCCTGCATGCTGCACATCCTCGGCAAGATTCCGTCCATCAACGTGCGCAAGGTGCTGTGGCTGTGCACCGAACTCAACCTGCCGTTCGAGCAGGAAGACTGGGGCGCGGGCTTTCGCACGACCAACGACCCGGCCTATCTCGCGCTGAATCCGAACGGCCTCGTGCCCGTCATCAAGGACGACGGCTTCGTGCTGTGGGAGTCGAACACGATCATCCGCTATCTCGCGAACCGTTACGGCGGCGACGCGCTCTATCCGGCCGAGCCGCAGGCGCGCGCGCGGGTCGATCAGTGGATCGACTGGCAGGGCTCGGACCTGAACCGTTCGTGGGTCGGCGCGTTCCTCGGCCTCGTGCGCAAGTCGCCCGAGCACCAGGACCCGGCGGCGATCGCGCAGTCGATCGCGGGCTGGACGAAGCATATGCAGGTGCTGAACGCGCAGCTCGAAGCGACCGGCGCGTTCGTGGCCGGCGACCACTTCACGCTCGCGGACATTCCGATCGGCCTGTCGGTGAACCGCTGGTTCGGCACGCCGTTCGAGCATCCGGACTTCCCGGCGGCGAAGCGCTATATCGAGCGTCTGGCGACGCGCGAGGGCTTCAAGCAGTACGCGGGCAGCGCGAACCCGTAACGCGTCGCAAGTCGCGCGCGGAGCGGGCGGGGTGGTGTGGCCGCCGCCGCCGCGTCACGTCACGTCAGGTCGGGTCACGAGCCGGATGCCGGTACGGCGTCGAGCACGCGCGCGAGAAACGCTTCGTGGTTCCACGCCGATTCCGGCCGCGACAACCCGAGCCGCACGACCACCAGCTCGCGGCTCGGCACCACGCTCACGAACTGGCCTTCATGACCGACCGCATGAAACGCGTCGGCGGGCATCGCGCTCGCATGCGGATCGCGATCGTTGAACGGCTCCGGCACCTTCACCCAAAGATGCGCGCCGAATTCCTGGTGCGTTGATTGCGGCGTCGCGCGCGTCAGGTAGCGCACCCAGCCTTCCGGCAGCAGCCGCTGCCCGTTCCACACCCCGTCCTGCAGCAGAAGCTGCCCGAAGCGCGCCCAGTCGTGCGCACTCGCATACAAATAAGACGGGCTGCCGAGCGTGCCGGCCGCATCGGGCTCGAACACGGCGCTGTGCATCCCGAGCGGCTCAAACAGCGCACGGCGCGGAAACGCGAGGTAGTCGGCCTCGGTGCCGCCCAGCGCTTCGCGCATCACGCGCGCGACGATCGCGCTCGTGCCGCTCGAGTAGTACCACTGCGTGCCGGGCTGCGCGACGAGCGGCTTGGCCGACGCGAAGCGCGCGGTGTCGGGCTGCGTGAACAGCATCACGGCGACGTCGGACAGCGGGTCGTCATAGTCTTCGTTGAATTCCAGGCCGCTCGTCATCCGCAGCAGCTCGTCGAGCGTGATCGCCGCGCGTGCATCGCCGCTGGCGCGCCATTCGGGCAGCAGCGCCGACGCATCCGCCGACAGCTTGTGCTGCGCGACGAGCACGCCGGCCAGCGCGGCCGTCACGGTCTTCGTCATCGACCAGCCGGGCAGCGGCGTGTCGGCCGTGAAGCCCGGTGCGTAGCGTTCGGCGATCACGTGGCCGCGCCACATCACGACGACGGCACGGGTGCGCCGCGGCCGCGCCGGATCGGGTTCGTCGAACGCGCGGTCGAGCGCGATGTGCAGCTTGCGTGCGTCGATGCCGGCGGGCGGTGCGGCCGGCGCGGCATCGTTCACGGATGGGGGATCGGCGACGGGCGGCAGCGAGGCCGGTAGCATGCCGGGCGACGGCCCGAGCGCGAGCGTGCAGCCGAGCCCGGGCCGGAAATCCGCCTCGCGTCGCGCGAAACCGGCGAACGTCGCGACCGCGCGGTGATGCTCGGGATCGAGTGACGGGCGCACCAGTTTCAGCAGCGGATGCACGCCGGCCATGATGTCGACGTCGATCACCGATGCTGCCGGACGGCCAGACACGAACACGCCGGAACACAGCGCCTTCGCCGCATAGCCCGTCGCGATCGGAGCGAGCCGCGACAGCATGTAGCCGGTGTAGCCGAGCGCGGCGACGAGCGCGATTGCGACGCCGCGCAGGATCAGCGATTTGAAGGGGATCGTCATGCGCGAGCGTCCTCGGTGGCGTGCCGGCCGGCAACGATCCGGCAGTGTCGCAGGTTCGGGCAAGCGGTGGCAATCGCGGGGGAGTGACGACGCCGGGGGCGGCGTCGCTCGGGCGATATGCTGGCCGGCGTATGCGAATCGCGTGTGTCGCATATGTCGAACGCGCAGGTTCGCGCCGACAAGTTGAAATCCGACCGGCCGTCGGCCGATAATCGTCCGGCATCGTTCCCAGTCAAACCGCCCATCGAACAATCGGAAAACGCCATGTCCTACGACAACAACAACCCGTTCGCCAGAATCCTGCGCGGCGAACTGCCGTGCGTGAAGGTCGCCGAAGACGACGCAACCCTCGCGATCATGGATCTCATGCCGCAGGCCGACGGTCACGTGCTCGTGATCCCGAAGGAGCCGGCCGCGCAGATCTTCGAGCTGTCCGGCGATGCGGCCGCGGCCGGCATCCGGATGACGCAGCGCGTCGCGGCGGCCGTGCGCGCGGCGCTCGGGCCGGACGGCGTGTTCATCGGCCAGTTCAACGGCGCGGCGGCGGGCCAGACGGTCCCGCACGTGCATTTCCACGTGATCCCGCGCTGGGAAGGTGTCGAGCTGCGGCTGCATGCGCGCGACATTGCCGACGCGGCCGCGCTCGAATCGGTCGCGCAGCGCATCCGCGAACGTTTCGTGTAACGCGTGTCGGGCTCGTCATGCGGGGCGGCGCCAGTGCCCGTGGGCTGTCGCGCCGCACGCACCTGTTTCAGCGGTCACGCGACGTAACACGTGTAACCGGTCGCGAAACTCGTCCCGCCGGCCCCGGCGCTAGACTCCGCGCATTGCCGTATCGAGCGACAGGAACGTCGGATCGCGCCGTCGTGTCGGCCGTCGCGAGATGCAATGTGTCCTCTTCGCCGGGAATCGAGCCATGTACAAAATTCTCATCACGTTTGCGCTGATCGCCGGCCTGTCCGGCTGCTACGTCGCGCCGCCTTACGGCTACGCACCCGCGCCGGTCTACTACGGCTATGCGCCCGCGTACTACGCACCGCCCGTCAGCGTCGGGATCGGCGGCCACTTCCGCATTCGCTGACCAGCCGGCGGGCGCGGGGCTGCCCCGCACGTCGATCACGTCGATCGGCAGCGACGGCCGACGCCGGCTCGCCGCTTCTTGCAACAACGTTCCGCGCGCCGCATGACGGCGCGCGTGCGCATCGGCCGCCCGGGTTCCTATACTTCACAGGAAAACCCACCCCGGCGAGGCAGCCATGGCCGTTACGCGCAAGGTCGCAATCGTGTCGAGCGTGTCCGCGCTCGTCTACCTCGGGCTCGCCGTGCTCGGCATCGGCGGGTTCGCCGCCTTCTTTTCGCACCCGCAACTGACCGTCATCGCCGTCGCGACGCTCGCGCTGGCCGCCGCCGCGTTGTTGACCGAAGGCAACCTGAACGCCGGCGAACGCGAGGACCGCGACAACCGCTGGGTGCTTCCGGCCTTCGCGGCCAGCGGGTTTCTGCTTGCTTATGTGCCCGCGCTGACCGACCGGCTCGACGTGTGGACCTTCGGCGGCGATACGGTGCGGTGGATCGGCGTGGTGCTGTATGTCGCCGGCGGCATGCTGCGCCTCTGGCCCGTGTTCGTGCTCGGCAAGCGCTTCAGCGGGCTGGTCGCGATCCAGCCGGGCCACACGCTGGTCACGGACGGCATCTATCGCAGGATCCGAAATCCGAGCTATCTCGGCCTGATCGTGAATGCGCTCGGCTGGGCGTTCGCGTTCCGATCGGGCGTCGGGCTGCTGCTCGTCGCGCTAACGATGGTGCCGCTCGTCGCGCGCATCCGTTCCGAGGAAGCGCTGCTGCGCGCGCAGTTCGGCGCCGAATACGACGCGTACTGCGCGCATACCTGGCGGCTGCTTCCGGGCGTGTATTGACCCTCGTTCACCATCGGAAAACCGACTGGCGCCCCGCGGCGCGCACCGATGTGTTGCCACCTGTGTCCGAACGCCCGCCGTCGACGCTTCCCGTACCGTCCCCGCGACCGTTCGCTCGTTGCGCGAGCCTTTACCGGCGGGCCTTGGCGGCGATTTCGGCAAGCCTTTCCGAGTCCCGTTTCGGTAAACAACTTGTTACGAGAATGTCGACTGCAACGGGGCTCGACCGGTGCTATTCTTCGCCGCAAGCTCATTGAAATGAATTGGTCCGGGATTCGGCACAATGCTGGTCTCCACGTCGATCGATTCAGATCGTCGTATCGAGCGGACCTTCAATAACCAGATTGCGAACAAGGAAGAATACGGGAATGTGGAAGAAAATTGCCCCCACTCTCGTCGTCGCCGTGCTGACCGGCGCGACCGCATTGCCGGCAATGGCCGGTGACCTGAACAATGCCCTTGGCGGCGCGCTCGGCGGGGTTGCCGGCGCAGCGGTCGGTGGCGCGGTCGGTGGCAGCACCGGCTCCGTCATCGGCGGCGCGATCGGCGGCGGCGCAGGCGGCGCAGTGACGTCGAACCGTCGCGAGCGCACCGGCGCAATCATCGGCGGCGCCCTCGGCGGCGGCGCGGGTACCGCAGCCGGCAACGCAATGGGCGGCCGCACGGGCGGCCTGCTGGGCGCGGCCGTCGGCGGTGGCGCAGGCGCGGCGCTGGGCGGCAACATGTCGCGCAGCTCGTACGAGCGCGATCACGGCGATCGCGGCTATCGCCACCGCAAGCATCGCCACCACCGCGACTGGGACTGATCGCCGCGGGCGCGGCACGGTGCGCGACTTGCGCACCGGCATGCGCGACGCGTCGGCATCCCATTCGACAGTCGGCCCGGCGGCCTCAGCCGGGCCGCCGTCGCCGGCAAGACCGGCGGCTTCATTCCCTTCCGCAGTTCATGCCCGGCCCCGCTCGACGGGTTGGCACATTCCCTCCCGCTGTACCTTTCCCGCTGATAGACGACATCGCCAGTTGCATTGACATGCAATCTGGGGCTCGGCTCGTCCGTGATCAGGATTTCCCTGACGCACCGAACGCGCGCGACACGCGTGCACCGGCCCTCGCGGGCGCTACCGGGTAGTGCGAAATCGAATGGATGTCATCGCAACATTTAATTGGTCGATCGAAATCGACTTCGCTATCGTCAACGCTGCTCGCGTACGGAATCGAACCGTGCCGTCCCCCGTGCCCCGCCGCATGACCGCGAGTGTCCGCGGCCCGGCCGCCGGACTCACAAGCATGGGTCGCCCCGCCCGCTGAACCGGGCGGACCCGTCGCGAAGCCTGGCCGACCGAACGAAGGCGCCCGCGCTTTCAAGCCACCCCGGCAACGATGTCCCGCCGCCGCATGCGCGCCCCACGCGCGTGCCGCGCTTGGCCGTTGCGACCCGGGGCCGGACCAACCCATTGCCTGGATGCTTTATGTCTAAGACAACGTATTACGCGCCGCATGGCGGCCACCCGCCGCAGACCGATCTGCTGACCGATCGCGCGATGTTCACCGAGGCGTACGCGGTCATTCCGAAGGGAGTGATGCGCGACATCGTCACGAGCTGGCTGCCGTTCTGGACCAACACGCGCCTGTGGGTGATCGCGCGTCCGCTGTCGGGTTTCGCCGAAACCTTCTCGCAGTACATCGTCGAAGTGAACCCGGGCGGCGGCAGCGACAAGCCCGAGCAGGACAAGAACGCCGAAGCCGTGCTGTTCGTCGTCGAAGGCGAGGCGGAGCTGACGTTGCAGGGCAACAAGCACACGCTGAAGCCGGGCGGCTACGCGTTCATTCCGCCGGGCGCGGACTGGACGCTGCACAACGTCAGCGATGCCGCCGTGCGTTTCCACTGGGTGCGCAAGCACTACCAGGCCGTCGACGGCATTGCGCTGCCCGAAGCGTTCGTGACCAACGAGCAGGACGTCGAGCCGATCCCGATGCCGGGCACCAACGGCGCATGGGTGACGACGCGCTTCGTCGACATGAGCGACATGCGTCACGACATGCACGTGAACATCGTGACGTTCGAGCCGGGCGGCGTGATTCCGTTCGCCGAGACGCACGTGATGGAGCACGGCCTGTACGTGCTCGAAGGCAAGGCCGTCTATCGCCTGAACCAGGACTGGGTGGAGGTGGAAGCGGGCGACTTCATGTGGCTGCGCGCGTTCTGCCCGCAGGCGTGCTATTCGGGTGGCCCTGGGCGTTTCCGATATCTGCTGTACAAGGATGTGAACCGTCACATGAACCTGACGCTGAATCCGGGGCGGTGAGCGTCGCGCAAGTCGGATAGGAAAGCCCGCCGGTGGGAGTCGGCGGGTTTTTTCGTTTCAGGTGTTTGTGGATTTTCGGGGGGAGGGCGCTTGTCGACCCGAAGCGGTCCCTCGCATTTCTCAAGATCGGTCGTTGGGACGGCGTGTGGTGGGATGATCGCGCTATCGCTTCTGCCACCTAGCGTACGCGTCAGTACCCATGGCATCGAAGTTCGGCATTTCGCCGACCCACACATGCTGAAAGAAGTCCAAACAATGACTCCATGACGATGTGTCGGGATCGGATTCAATCCAGCGCGAATATCCCAAGTGCTTCCAATCTAACGACCTGTCGTCATTGCAGCGCCAAAGGACCTCTTGTGCGATTGCCTCGCACCAAATCAAAGCGTGGTCTGCTGAGTCCGCCGCGATGAAAACACCGGTCGTAGATTCATAGTCTTCGACCACTCCACGCTCGAATAGCTGCCGTGGCTCAGGCTCGTGGTATTGAAAAATGACGAGGAATTCGCGTGTCATGTCGCAGAAGGTTCGTTTAACGATAGTCGCCGCCCGTTGCCGCTGATTGTCGACGAATCCGGCACATACGTCGACCGTCCGCTCGTGGCCGGCAGTACGCCTTCACTAATCTGACCGGAAAGCTGCCGGTGAAGACTACAGCGTCGGTTCCGTGGAAGGGGCACGGAACCGGTGCTCTCGGCCACTACTGTCGCCTCAAATCCGCCGGCCTGTGCCCAATAGACGCAATTCTCGCGGCCGGCGAGCACCGCTGCTTTGCGTTGAGACAACCGAGAGCGTCTGAAGGTGCTGACGCATGCCGCAGACCGACGCAACAAGCACGAGAGTAGAATCCGCAGCCTAACGAACCGATTCTCATGCTTGCACCATACGTAGCGAGTCAGTCGAAATAAGCGCGCGTCCGAAGGCTGCCGTTACGAAGGGCCAAACTTAACCGAAGACGTGCGCAAGTTCGAGCTAGGGAGTCAAGGGAACCGGATTGTTCCAAGCTCCATCGCTATTGGAGTGAAAGAACCGTATGTCCCTGACACCAATATCCGAAAGGACTCTATGTGCGTGGTCGCAGTAGGTCTGCATGCCGTCATACACGGAAACAGCGATCCGCTTCGGAGCGGCTTCTCCTATCCGTTTTAGAATATGTTCCTCTTGTTTCGCGATGCCCCAACCATAAATCACTAGTGACTCACCGACTTCGCTTAACGGACCATCGTACACGCTTCGGAGGTAGTTCGACTTCGAGATAGCTTCGATTTTTTGCTTAGACGTACCGTCACAAACAAAAATCGGCGCACAAGTCCCGGTATTCCAGGCATCAATGATTGAGTTCAACAAATCCTGCGAAACAGCCAATATCTTCTGTTCGTCAAGAGACATTGTCATGCCGAGCGCGATATTGCCATGCGGATAGCAGAAAATGGTCGGATTTTCGATGCCGCCATATGATTCTCTATACATCGCCCAGTTGTCAGCGAAAACGCTTCGGTTGAATCCGTCCTTGAAATGATATCTGCTCCCCAGATCGTCATTTCCGAACTGTGCCGCCCAATAGACGATGAGATCGTAGTTTAACGATATGACAGTTCGAAATTGCCGCATGAACTTGTAGATGGGCGAAAGGGACGCCTTGGCGTCTTCATAGGACACGTGCACCCTTTGGACCGTCTTAATCAAGGCACCACGTACCGCCGAGTAGGCGTCGTCCACCTCCTTCACGGCAATGCCCAACGCGGTATTTACCTGTTTCGTCTGCCACAGCCGGCGAAGCACGAGTTCAAAATCGTTCGTTTCAAACTTCGTGAAGACGTCCTGTACCGCAGCGTCGATAAAGCGATGCACTTGTGCCGCTTCGTATAGGCCCCTGTATCCGAATTCGCCGTGTACTGCAACGCTGGCTCCATTTCCGACCAACAAAGTTTCTGAGAAGTCTCCGGCAATGTCCAGCCAATCAAAGATTTTATGAGTCATAGATTAATCTCTTTTCAAACAAACTCTCGCCCCGGGATTGTAGCGCGGGGGACAGCTTCGACTGTGAGTAATTGCTAATGGAGGCCTCGGAAAGAGCAGAAGGGCTCGGATAGTATTGCCTGCAGACTGGGCGCAGGGTTCGCAGCGTAGACCTTCCATAGGCTTTGAGGTTGCACTCAGTGACGCGACCCGTTCACGAAACGATCGCCGTGCGCCGCATATTGATCGTCGTTGGTCTGTTTTCTGTTCGACAGTTGCCGCTACCATCGCATCAGTCCACCCTCCGCAAAGGTGATGAAGGAGCATTCGCATTCGATGACCGGGTGGCCGGTTACGTAGCGGAGCCGACGCGCGAACGTCCGACGCGATGGCGTATGTGAACGTCGCTTTGTGGCCGGAAGTCGCCGGTTGGCGCTCGGTGCGGCTCGACCGGCGGTAGGCGACCCGATTCGGCCGTTCGATATTTCATCAAAGCAACGGCTGCTTTTGCGTTGGTCAACCGCCGTCCAGATGTCCAGATCACTCCGGGCAGTGCCAGTTCAAATGCAACCGCCGCAAACTATCGACCGAAAATATCGTTCAAGCCGCCAACGAACACATCCTTGATTTTTTGACGAAAAACATCACCAAAGTCAGAGTTGGTCGTCTCCGTACGCCAGATAATCTGAGGCTCACCCGTCCGATCTTCTGAGAAGACAGAGATGATGAGTTCGTCGGAAACGATTTGAAAGTCAAACGTAGGCCGGAACCGAGGATATGAAGTACCCGGAGTGTCAAAACCCATGTTCAGCCAAGAGTGACGCGGTTCAGATTTATAGAATCCCGTTTCTATCCCCGACAGATGGTTTCCAATCTCTGCCTCGACCTGGTTCCGGACCAGGCGTATAGCGTTGACAGCCTCATGTATCTTCATGATATAAGTGCGGTTCTGTTCCGCACCTTGTGCCTCCAGCCTCTTTCTGATTTCTGAAAGGACCTCCCCGGCTGCCGGGGTTGGCTTATTTTCCATAATTCGTTTCAGCTCCTGCCTCAGTTCTCGCGCAGACTGGAATCTGCTATTCAACAGCGGGGAAAAACCACGGTCAAACAAAGCAAGCGTTGAAAGCGTCCAATCGTTGGCCACGGCGCGGATACTTTCAGATGCTCCTGGACGCTGGTGCGGTCGACGCCCGGTCTCAGATTCTTCTAACACGCTCGGGTTTTTCCCCGTTAATACGTAAAAGAGAATGCCTACTACAAACGTAACGTCACTCCGTTGGTCCCGTTTATTAGGACTGTCCGGCGCCAACTCATTAAGCCGTAGGAAACAGTTGCCGAGCTCTTGAGCATTATCAGTGGCGTGGACACCCTCGTCTTGCGGCTGCCAAGCGAGTCCAAATGAGAAATGGAATTCCAGGGTGTTTGTACGTGGAAAGAGCCACCGCCTCCCGATACATGCGAGCGCGTCGCTCGGGGTCGTTTTGACTCTTCAATACCTTCAAAAACGCCACATCACCCGTGCGGGCCACTGGCCACGCCTCGCCTTGGCCGCCACCTTTCTTTTCGCCCGTCGCCTGCCAGCCGGCCAGCTTCCAGGTGAGCTGGCCGCTCCACACGTTGTTCACCATCGCCTCGCCCATGCTAGTCGTAATATTTGGTCATGAAGTCGCGTACATCGCGCAACATTGATTCCACATCCGATTTCTCGAATTCGTCCCACTTGCCATGTGCAGCACTGTTCCGAAGATCGGCAATCGCAGTGATTCTTTTCTGCATGAGCTTTGAGTATTTTCCCTTCTTTGCCAATTCGGAATTCATCCAATCTAGCTTTGCTTTATCCGGTAACGTCACGTCGTTTGCCAAGCAGAGTTTTCGCAGACCATCCTCTAAGACGCTTCCAGCAAGGACAGCCGCCGGCTGAAAATAGCCTGCCTCCAATAGGTGCTCTGCTTGGCCCAAGAACTCATCAAAGACCTCTGCTTCGATAAGCGTCTTAATGCTGAAGATGCTTCCAGATTCGTAGTCGTCCTTCGCCGCAAGTAGAACCCCGAAAGCTTGATCAACATTCGCCCACTTAGGGTATTCCGGGAACTGTTCCTTGACGCGTTGATAGTGGGCGCTGTTTTCCCCTAGCACTCTGGACAGAAGGTTAAGGCAACTTGTGAGCCATTGGTTTGCAAGTTGAACGTCAACGAAGTCACCGGTTAAAAAGCCGGGCGTGGGAGAGCGCCGAGTCGCTAGTACACGCTTGCCCAACTCGACCAATTCGTCCAAGCGGGAAATAATTTTGGAGTCGACAGTCACGAAAGCTCCTCGTAATTCTGATTAGGGAGGATCACACGCACGCTAAATTAGCGCAAAAAATTAGATTATCCGCCAACGTACGCCCCCCCGGATTCTGCGCATGTTGCCGTCCACCGAATCGGACCGGCCGCTTGCCGGTGCGAGGCAGTCGGTCCACCGTCCGATAGCCGAGCGCAGCGAACGACGCTTGTTGGCCGGTCGGGAACATCCGCGTCAGTCACCCAGCTGCCGATCTCAGCCGGGTTGAAGGTGCTGGCACTCCGTTTCGAACCAATAGTCGACCAGGCGCTGTGCCGCTTGTAGATCATCCGGGTAGTAGGGATCGTCATACCACGGTGACGGGTCGTAGCCCGCTTTCCTCAGGGCAGCGAGTTCGCTCTGGTGTTGCGCCATCGTAGGGGGCGCGTTTGTCCTGAGCGCCGCTAGGTCGCGGCATTCTGTTGGAGTGAGGTGCGGCCCGCTATACGGCATGCCGCCAGCGGCACAGCCGGCGAGCAAAATCATCAGAGCCGGAAGTATTGACCGTGTTCTAGGTAGCTTTCTCATAGTACTTGTCCTTCCCAACGATCGCGTCAGCACGCCCAGTGGCATGCCGCCGCTGCGGCCGGCGTCTCGTCGTCAAGTCGTTTGACCTTCGCCGCTGCGCGTGGACGGAAAATGCTCGCCTTCCACATCCGTCACTTCGAAACCGGAGCCACCGTCGCCTACTTTCACCACCTTGTAGATGCCAGACGTCCGGACCTTCTCGCCGGGTTTGTGCTGTTCGGCCATGCGGTTGATCTGCCTTACGAACAGCAAGCATTGTTCCGGCCTGGCTATCGCAGCAGTAGGTCCGCGAAGCGCGCCGCGAATGGATCACGCGAGGTCCGCACCAGCTTGTCTCGGTCCTCGAAAGTCTCTCTTCGACCCACAACGGTCATGCATCGTTCTGGACAGGGGGCATTCACTCAAGCAATTGACACCGCCTGACCACGCGAAGCCGCAACACTACAAATCGGACGAGTAGCTTACTCGTAGATCTTGCCTGCCATCAAAATGTCAGCGGCGCGGCGCCAAGGATTTTCCGACGATGTGTAATATTTCAATCCCTTCGTGGACGCATTTGCCCATGCGCACGAGGCCTCCAGGAAGGAGCCGATGGAACCATTTTCCCAGCCCAATGCACCACTGGAATAGGGTGATGAAGGCGTGGTTGCTTCGATTTCTGCTTCAGTGAACCAGTCGGTCGCGAGATGCGCCAGAAATTCCACGAAGGAGCGCTCATCGGAAACTTGCTCCAGTGCGTCTCTTAGCTTCGTCGCCATTTCGGTTTTCAACTTGTGTTGTTTGTGTTCCATGCTGCGCCTTTTCTCGCCCAGGGGATTCGTCCTTTTCTCATCTGACTTCGATGCTCTGAACGTGGCTGTCGACAACTTGTTCGATGAGCCAGCGTCGTGAAATATCGGTGCAGATCGATGGCCGCTCCAGTGTTGGAAAATGCCCGCAGCCTTCGAGCGACTCGAATCGAGCATGTGGCATTATCTTGGCAATATGAAGGCCGACATCAACCGGAACGAAGCGGTCTGCCTTGCCCCATATGAGAAGTGTTGGAATCGTGCTCGTTGCGAGCGTCGACCACCGGTCCGAGCGGGTCAACGTCGCATCGGATTGTCGCGCAAACATGTCCGATCCGGTATCGCGAGCCATTTGAACGAACGCGGCTCTCGACCCGACATCTTCAGGGGGAATGGCGCTTTCGGCGAACTCCGCGATCACTTGCTCATGCTACCCCGTCCGAATCCTCCGGCTGGTGGCGCGAACTACGTCCGGATACGGATGTGCCCCCGGCTGGCAGTTCATCAACCAGATTCCACGTACACGTTCGGGCGCACGCGCCAGCACTTCCATCGCGAGGCAGCCACCGTAGGCCGTGCCTGCGATGATGAATGGGCCGTCAATGGAAAGAAGCAAGCTCTCAGCACTTTCCGCGAACGTAGGATAGGCAAGCACATGAACAGACGGCGCGACCAGATCGCTCAACCTTTCGAGTTGATCCCCATACATGCGTCCGTCGCACGGCATTGCGGGCAAAAAGACGAGCGGTAGTGTCATGACTACTTCCGAGGAAAGGCCAGACGGCGGCGGAGGCGGGTTCGCGACCTCGCGCAACTAAGCGAGGCCTCGAAGATTGTCGACGATTTCAACCGGTTCGTCGACTGACCACTGATGGCCGAACTCGGCCGACCGCCGCCCAGCGCACGCCACCGGCGCAGATCGACCCACTACCATCATTGACCCTACGAAAACCAGACGTCCGAATTAACGGTCGGCCGGCACCCGCTCGAACACTGGGTAAGCCTGATCACTTTGCTTGCCGGTATCGATGCAGCACACCAACACTGAGCGGTTCACTTTGGTTTGGTCATCCGGCAGGACGACGGAAACTACCCTGCCCGAGCTCAAAGTTATTTGGCTCGCCTTAGCACGACCTCTCCCGAGCCGCCTCCGGAGGCTGCAGGCGTCGTCCATCTAAGCTCATCTCCCGAGAGGACAAACGGTCTGCGCTGCTCGACCCCATTCCAGTTTGGGAACGTGCTCGCATCTATGTGAAAGGTGATGGTTTTGTCTGCTTCGTTGACGACGTATGTACCAAAGTGGGCAATCGAGCCTTGCACTACGGCGCGATATTCCTCCGCACTGCCCTTCATTCGATCGTTGGATACGTACTTGGGCAAGTCGCTGCGCGAATTCACCAGCGCGTAGTGCCCATGGCCGTCAAAGATCACCAGACCGTGGGGATGGGGTCCGTACATTGGTGTGCGGCTGCCATCCGGGCGGACAGTATCGACCGAGACATACGTCCATGCGCCGGCCAGTTGCTCGTCCAGTGACTGTTGGCTCAACGCGACGCCGGATTGAAGCACGAGTCCCAGAAGCACCAGTCGCAAAACGGTGGGGACGATGTGGATGTGATTCACGGCTCTTCTCCTCTCGGAAAGCAACCCATAACGACAAATATAGGATGCAAGCAAGGAAAGACAGGGGCAATCCTACCTCAGCCGGAATGCCCGGCGTGCGTGCGAGCGTGTTCGCGCGACGGGTTAAATCCACAGGCGCAATTGGCTACGACCGTAGTTGGCCGCGAGCCGCCAGACAAATTCTCGACGAACCACGTTCTCATAGCCGATGCGATATTGCTATCGGTCGAGCACAGCCGCCGCCAGCCTCCCGACCTCCACCCGCGTATCCGCCGGCAGCGCATCTTCCATCATCCAGACTGCCGACAAACCGGCCCATGCGAGGATCCATTGCAGCAGCCGGCGCCGGTCGATCCGCGTCACTTCAGCGACGAGCATGACGCGCCGCGCGAAGCGCGCCGGATCGACCGCAATATCGTGCGTGGGATTGCAGAACAGGTTCGCGTAGTCGAACGCGCGATCGCCGCGCAAACCCTTCGGGTCGATCGCGAGCCAGCCGCGGTCGCCGAAGTGCAGCACGTTGCCGTGATGGATGTCGCCGTGCAGCACGACTTCGTCGGTGGATTGCACGGCCAGCAGCCGATGCGCCGTCGCGGCTGAGCGGCGCAGCACGTCGTCGTCCGTGTCGTGCGACAGCAGCGCGTAGAACCAGTCGTGCAGCGGCACGAGCGCGGGCGGCGCCGGGGCGCGATGCGCATGCAGCCGCGCGACGGCAGCGCACGCGATCCGGATCGCATCGTCGTCGTGGCCCGCGGCGGACAGGCCGGCGAGCGTCGGCGCCGGCTGCGCGCGCTCGAGCAGCACCGCGTCGCTGTCGTGCAGCAACACGCGTGCGGCACCGTCCCCGTTCCACCAGGTCATCAGGGCATTGCCGCGGCGCTCTTCGTCGCACGTGGCGACTTTCAGCATCGCGGGCCGCGCGTGCCAGACGACGGGCAGCACGCCGCCGCTCGCGGTCAGGATCGGGCCGCCGTCAGGAACGAGGTCCCACAGGCGCAGGTACGTATCGAACATGCGGACGATGGTACAGGCGAACCGGCTCATCCGCAGCGGGGTTCGACCGGTGCCGCCGCCGGCCATCCGCATCCTTTCCTGAATAAAATTTAGCCAGCCAAACTTTGGCTAAAGAATGTTCCGGTATTCCGGCATCCCTTCGACAATGCGCGCCTTCCGTGACCGATGGGCGCCACTCGAGCGCCCGCGGTCGCCGCATCGAAGAAGGAGCCCGCATGACCGACCACACCGCCAACCCTCCGCCGCCACCGGCGCCGCCTCCTGCATCGCCGCGCCGCCGTGCATGGCGGATCCTCGCAGGCGCGCTGCTCGGCCTGACGCTCGCATGCGCGGGCATCGGCGCATGGACGATCGACCGCATCTGGACGCAATTGCCGTCCATCGAACATCTGGCCGACTACCGTCCCGCGTTGCCGCTGCGGATTTTCTCGCGTGACGGCGAGCTGCTGGCCGAGTACGGCGTCGAGCGCCGCGAGTTCGTGCCGCTCGAACGCATTCCGCCGCTGATGCGGCACGCGCTGCTCGCGGCCGAGGACGCGAAGTTCTATCAGCACGGCGCGATCGATGTCGGCGGCCTCGCGCGCGCGACGTTCGCGAACCTCGTGACGGGGCAGCCGGGGCAGGGCGGCAGCACGATCACGATGCAGGTCGCCCGCAACTTCTACCTGACGCGCGACAAGGTGCTGAGCCGCAAGCTCGCCGAGATCCTGATGGCGATCAAGCTCGAGCGCCAATACGGCAAGGACAAGCTGCTCGAGCTGTACATGAACCAGATCTATCTCGGCGAGCGCGCGTACGGTTTCGCGGCGGCCGCGAACGTCTATTTCGGCAAGCCGCTCGACGCGCTGAGCGCGGGCGAGGCGGCCGTCCTCGCCGGGCTGCCGAAGGCGCCGTCCGCGTTCAATCCGGTCGTCAACCCGGCACGCGCGACCGCGCGGCGCAACTACGTGCTCGGCCGCATGCATGCGCTCGGCGAGCTCGACGATGCGGCGTATCGCGCGGCCGTCGACGCGCCGATCGCGCTCGCGACCACGCCGCCGCCCGGCATCATCGCGGCGCCGTACGTCGCGGAGCGCGCGCGTCGGATGATGGTCGAGCGATTCCATGACGACGCCTACACGCTGGGCCTCGACGTGACGACGACGATTACGATGCGCGACCAGCGCGCGGCCGAAGCCGCGCTCGACCGCACGCTGAGCCGGCAGCCACGCGCGAAGCGCGATGCGCGCAACGGGCTCGAGGGCGCGCTCGTGTCGCTCGATGCGGCCACCGGCGACATGCTGGCGCTCGTCGGCGGCGCGGATTTCAACGGCAACGTGTTCGACCACGCATTGCAGGCGTATCGGCAGCCGGGTTCGAGCTTCAAGCCGTTCGTCTATTCGGCGGCGCTGGAGAAGGGCTATTTCCCCGGCGTGCTGGTCGACGATACGCAGCGCACGCTCACGCATGCGGAAACCGGCGCGCGGCCGTGGCGTCCGCGCAATTACGGCAACCGGTACGAGGGCTTCATCCCGGTGCGGCGTGGGCTCGTGCGCTCGAAGAACCTCGTCGCGGTCAACCTGATGCAGGCCGCCGACGCGCGCTACGTGCAGCAGCACGCGGTGGGCTTCGGTTTTGACGCGCAGCGCAATCCGGCGTCGCTGCCGCTCGCGCTCGGCGCGGGCGCCGTGACGCCGCTCGAACTCGCGAGCGCGTACGGCGTGTTCGCGAACGGCGGGAGGCGGATGGTGCCGCGGCTGATCCTGTCGGTGAAGCAGCGTCACGGCGGCGCGCTGTACGACGCGCCGACGCCGGACGGCACGCGCGTCGTGTCGGCGCGTAATGCGTTCGTGATGGACAGCATGTTGCGCGACGTCGTGCGGGCCGGCACTGCGCGCGGCGCGCTCGCGTTGCGCCGCGACGACGCGGCCGGCAAGACCGGCACGTCGAACGGCTCGAAGGACGTATGGTTCGCGGGCTATTCGTCGGGCATCGTCGCGGTCGCGTGGCTCGGCTACGACCCCCCGCGGCCGATGGGGCGCGCGACCGGCGCGACGCTCGCGCTGCCGGTCTGGCTCGACTACATGAAGACGGCGGTTGCCGGACGCACGCCGGTCGACGCAACGCCGCCGCAGGACCTCGCGCTCGTCGACGGCGATTTCGTGTACGCCGAATACACGCGCGGCACCTGCACCGCCGACGTGCCGCCGTACATCCGCAGCCGCTTCGCGTGCGGCGCCGCGCCGGAATCCGATGCGACGGACGCACACGACAAGCGCGACGAGCCGATGCCCGCGGCCGTCGATGCGGCCGAGCGCGAACGCGTGCTCGACCTGTTCCGTACCGAGGACTGAGGCGCGCGATGCATACGCTTTATCTGATTGCGATCGTCGCCGAAGCGATGTCGGGCGCGCTGATGGGAATGCGGCGCGGGATGGACCGCTTCGGGCTCGCGCTCGTCGGCGCGGTGACGGCGCTCGGCGGCGGCACCGTGCGCGACGTGCTGCTCGGCCACTATCCGCTCGGCTGGATCGCGCGCCCCGAGTACCTCGTGATCACGCTCGCCGCGGCGACCGTCGCGTCGTGGGCCGCGCGGCACTTCGCGCGCATGAAGGCGCTGTTCGTCACCGTCGATGCGATCGGCCTCGCGGCGTTCACGATCATCGGCTGCGACGTCGGCGCATCGACGGGCACCGCGCCGATCATCATCGTGCTGGCCGGCGTGATCACCGGCGTGTGCGGCGGGATGCTGCGCGATTTGCTGTGCAACGAGATGCCGTTGATTTTGCGCGAGGAGCTGTATGCGAGCGTCGCGTTCTTCACGGGGACGCTGTATGTCGGGATGCAGTATCTCGGCATCGATGCCGGGTTCGCGACGGTGGTCGCGCTGGCGGCCGGATTTTCGATGCGGATGCTTGCCGTGCGGCTCGGATGGAAGATGCGGACGTTCGGCGCGGCGGATGTCGGGCATTGAGCGCGGCCTTCCCACTTCGCCGCTCCGGCCTTCATTCCGGCTGCATCACCTGAAAAATATTGCCTTCCGGATCGATGCCGTCGTACATCCGGTACGGATAGCCGTCGTAGCGCTTGAGATCGCGCACGGTCACGTCGTCGCGGGCGAGGCGGTCGCGATGCGCGTCGATATCAGTGTCGATCCGGAAGACGAACTTCACGGTGCTGGAGTCGGATTTCGCGTTCGCGGGAGCGGCCGCGCGGCGGAACGTCGGGCCGGCCAGATGCAGCGCCAGTTCGACGGCGCCCGCGTCGAGCACCACCCATTCGCCGTCGATTTCCTCGATGACGGGCAGCGCGAAATACCGCTGATAGAACGCCTTCAGCAACGCGACGTCGCGGACGTACAGGATGACGCGGGTCATCGGAAGCGGCATGTGAGTCTCCTCGAAGGGGATGCGCGAAGCGCGAATGATGCGATGTGAAACGCGTGCCTATCGGCAAGGTGCGACATCGATGCGGGCCGCGCGTGCGCTATGCGGGCACCATGACGGGTGGCGCACCGTCTCCGGTTTCCACCATCTTCACCGCGAATCCGTAGCACTGCGCGATATGGGCGGGTGTCATCACGTCGCGCGGCGTGCCGTGCGCGACGATCGTCCCGTCGGCGAGCAGTGCGATCGAATCCGCGTGCCGCGCGGCGAGATTCGGATCGTGGACGATTGCGAGCACGCCGAGCCGCCATTCGCGCGCGACGGCGCGCACGGTATCGAGCAGCCGGTGTTGATGCGCGAGATCGAGCGCAGCGGTCGGTTCGTCAAGCAGCAGGTACCGCGGCCCGGCTTCCATTGCGTCGTCATCCGGCCACAGCTGCGCGAGCACGCGCGCGAACTGCACGCGGGCAAGTTCGCCTCCGGACAAGGTCGTGACGTCGCGACCAACGAGCGCATCGGCGTCCGCGCGTTCGAGCGCCTGCCACGCGATGTCGCGATCGCGGTGCGACGTTGCGCCGCCCCGCCGCACATGCGGATACCGGCCGAGCAGCACGATCTCATCGACGCTGAACGGAAACGCCGGCTGCGCGGCCTGCGGCAGCACCGCGCGCAGGCACGCGAGACGCCGCGCGTCGATGCACGCAAGCGGTTCGCCGTTCAGCGTGATGTCGCCGGTCACGCGCACGCCGTTCGGCGCGACGCTGCCGGTCAATTCGCCGGCGAAAGTTTTCAGCAGCGTGCTCTTGCCCGCGCCGTTGCGGCCGAGCAGCGCGGTCACGCGGCCGGGTTCGATCGACAGCGACAGGTCGCGCAGAATGACGTTGTGTCGGCGGGCGACGTCGAGGTGGTGGGCGGTCAGCATGATCGTCGTGAAGAAAGGATTACCCGCCGAGCGCACCGCGGTTCTTCCACAGCAGCATGAGGAAGAACGGCGCACCGAGCAGCGCGGTCAGCACGCCGAGCGGAATTTCGGCGGGCGCGGCAATCGTGCGTGCGGCAAGATCGGCGGCGAGCGTCAGCAATGCGCCGAGCAGCGCGGCGCCGGGCAGCACGACGCGCTGGTCGGGGCCGCACGCGAGGCGCACGCAGTGCGGCGCGACGAGCCCGATGAAGCCGATGATGCCCGCGCACGACACGAGTGCGCCGACCGCGAGCGCGACCGCGACGAGCACGCGCCGTTTCAGCCGCTGCACGGGCACGCCGAGATGCAGCGCTTCGGTTTCGCCCAGCTGCAGCGCATTCAGCGCATCGCGTTCGCGCGCGAGCAGCACGCAGCCGATCGCGACGCACGGCGCGACGGCCGCCAGCGCGGACCATTGCGCGCCGCCGAGGCTGCCGAGGCTCCAGAAGGTCAGCGAGCGCAACTGCGCATCGTCGGCGACGAACGTGAGCAGCCCGATCGCCGCGCCGACCAGCGCGTTGATCGCGATGCCGGCGAGCAGCAGCAGCGGCAGCGCGAGCCGGCCGCGCGACGCGGCGAGCCGGTAGACGAGCGCCGCGACGGCAAGCGCGCCCGCGAACGCCGCGACGGGCAGCACGGCGGCGCTCGCGTGCGCGGCGAACAGCGCGGGGCCGAGGACGATCGTCGTCGTCGCGCCGAGTGCCGCGCCGCTCGACACGCCGACGAGGCCCGGGTCGGCGAGCGGATTGCGGAACAGCGCCTGCATCGCGGCGCCGGCTGCACCGAAGCCGCCGCCGACCAGCAGCGCGAGCACGACACGCGGCGCGCGGATGTCGAACAGCACCGCGCGCGCCTGCTGCGCGGCCGGATCGCCGGTCAGCGCGGCCCATGCTTCCGCGAGCGGAATGCGGTATGCGCCGACGCACAGCGCGACGACAGACATCGCGCACACGAGACAAGCGAGCGCGGCCAGCGCGAACGGCGCGAAGCGGCGCGACGTGCCGACGCGCGCGGCGCCGGAGCGTGAGGCGGACGATGCGTGCGACGGTGCGTGGAAGGGCGAAGCAGGAACGGACATCGGGTCAATCCGGAATCAGGCAAGCGCATCCGACAGGCGTCGGTGCAGGGTCGTGACGGCGAGCGGCAGGCGCGGGCCGAAGCCGAGCAGGAACAGCGCATCGAGCGACACGACGCGCTGCGCGCGGCCGGCCGGCGTCGCGCCGAAGCCGGGCGCGGCAAGCAGCGCGGCGCGGCCGCCGACCGCCGCGAGCCCTTCGTCGGAGATCAGCAGGATGTCGGGTGCGGCGGCGGCGAGCGCTTCGCTCGTCAGCGGCTTGTAGTGATCGAAGCCCTGCATCGCATTGCGCGCGCCCGCGTAGCGGATCATCGCGTCGGCGGCCGTGCGCTGGCCGGCCGCGAGCGCCTGGTTGCCGGTATGGTTCAGCACGAACAGCACGCGCGGCGGCTGCGCGCCGCCGGGCACGCGCGCGGCGACTGCACTGCGCGCGGCCTGCCACTCGCGATCGAAGCGTTGCAGCAGCGTGCTGCCCGCATCGCGCACGTCGAGCGCCCGCGCGACGCCGGTGATCTTCGCGCGTACCGAGTCGACGTCGTGGCGCTCGTCGAACGTCGTCACCGCGACGCCCGCGCTTTTCACCTGCGCGATCGCGGTGGGCGGGCCGGCTTCCGCCGACGCGAGCACGAGATCGGGGCGCAGCGACAGCAGCCCCTCGGCCGACAGCGCGCGCTGGTAGCCGACCTTCGGCAGGCGCTTCGCGGCGTCCGGGTACGTGCAGGTCGTGTCGGCGCCGACGAGCCGGTAGCCGCGCGCGTCGGCGCCGCCGAGCGCGAATGCGGTTTCCGCGAGCGCGCCGCCGATCACGACGACGCGCTTTTGCGCGGCCTGCGGCAGCGCGCGGCCGGGCAGCGCGCCCGCGAGCGCGCCGGCAACCGCGCTCGCGAGCACGACGCGACGTCGCGGCGAGAACGATCGCGCGCTCACCGCGCGTCCCCGTGTGCGGCCGACGGCAGCGTCGCGACGAGCGTGCGCCAGTCGTCGCGTTCGACCTTGCCGGGCTTGCGCTCGCCGAACAGCAGCGCGACGTGGTCACCCTGCCGGTCGAACAGTTCGAGCGACGTGACGATGCCGTCGCTCGTCGGCTTCTTCACGACCCAGGCGGCGGCGATCAGCCGCTCGCGCACGTGCAGGTTGAAGCTCGGGTCGAGCACGTTGATCCACGCGCCGACCTCGCGCACGTTCGCGATGGGGCCCGTGTGGATCTGGATCATTCCCGCGTTGCCGACGAACACCATGATCGGCTGACCGCTCAGCGCGGCCCGTTCGAGCATGTGACGCAGCGCGCGCGCCGTTTCGACCGGATACGCGTAGTGCGGATCGGCGAGACGCAGCGCCTGCATGCGGCTCACGCCGAAGCGCTGCGTGATGCCGAAGAACTGGTGCGTGTCGGTCATCGCGTCCCACGCCGCGCGAAACCCCGCGACGTCGATCTCGGTGTCGGCGCGCTCGGGCGTTTTCGGCGCGGCGGGCACGACGTCGAGCCCGGGCTCCTGAGTCGCCGCGCGCCAGCGTTCGACGAACGCGTCATACGCCGCGTGATCGCTGTGCGCGCGCAGGTAGACCTTGTGGATCGCATGACCCTGCGCGTCGAAGAACTGCAGGCTCTTCAGCGGACCGTGCGCGGTCTGGTCGTGCACCGCGAACGCCGACGCCCAGTGACGGTAGAAGATGCGCAGGTCGATGTCGCCGAGCGCGAGGCCGACCGGGCCGTCATGGCTCATCTGCGCATATTCGCCGTCCTTCTCGTGGACGGCCGTGTCGTTGCGCGTGAGCGCCATCACGCGGCCGAGGCGCGGCATTTCCTCGAACATTGCCGGAAAGCGCGCGTCGAGCCGCACCACGTGCTCGCCGACGAACGCGGCGAGCGCCTCGCCTTCGCTGATGCCGAGCGCCTGTGCGACGTCGCGGTTGCGCAGCTGGCGCTCGGTCTTGAGCTTGATGAACGCGTCGCGCAATGCGGCGACCGCGCGGGCCGGCGTGGCCGATTGACCGGGAAGGGCGGAATGCATCATGTCGGACTCCTTCAAGTAATGGTTGGGCAGGAACGCGCGGGGGCGCGCTTCAAAAATCCACCTTCATGCTGACGGCGACGGTGCGCCCGGACGACGTGTACGCGTCGAGCACCTGCGAATCGGCCGCGATGCCGCGCACGTCCGACCAGTTCCAGTACTTGCGATCGAACAGGTTGCGAATGCCGATCGTCGCGCTCACGTGCTTGTTGAAGCGGTAGCCGCCGCGCAGGTCGACGACGAACGACGACGGCGGCGCGAAGCACGACGTTCTGGCTCCCGGGCACGCATCTGCCGGGATGTCCTTGTCGCGTTTCGCGGCCTGGAACAGCAGGTCGGTCTGCACGAACCAGCGCTCGCCCGGTTCGTAGCGCACGCCGAACACGGCCGAGAACGGGGTGACCGTATCGAGCGGCTGACTGGCCGCGCCGTTGTTCTGCGTCGAGCCCTTCGTGAACGCCATCGCCGTCTTCAACGTGATGCCGTTGGGCATCACCCATTCGGCGCGGCCTTCGAAGCCGTGGATGCGCGCGTCGGCGAAGTTCACGTACTGGAACACGAACGGGTCGACCGGCCGGCCGCTGCCCGAGATCGTCGTGCGCGAGATGAAGTTGCGGTAGCGGCCGGTGAACGCGGCCGCGCTGTAGCGCACGACGCCGTAGCCGGTGCCGGCCTTGCCGCGCAGGCCCGCTTCGAACGTGTCGCTGGTCTCCGGCTTCAGGTTCGGATTGCCGATCGACGTGTAGCCGTACACCGGGTTCGAGAAGCTGCTGTTCACTTGATCGGGTGTCGGCGCGCGGAAGCCGTGCGCGTATTGCGCATACGGAATCAGCGCGGGCGTGATCTCGTAGAGCACCGCGACGCGTGGCGACACTTCGTTCGCGCTCGTCGACACCGCGGTGCCGGTGAACAACGGATCGTTCTGCGACGCGCTCAGCCGGTACGTATCGAAGCGCAGCCCCGGCGTGACGAGCAGGCGGCCGTAACCGATCTGGTCCTGCACGAACGCGCCGAACAGCGTGTAGTCGGTATCGGGAAACGCCTTGTTCGGGAACGCCTCGCCGACGCCCGGCACCGTGCCGTCGCGCAGGTTCGTCACGCGCGACAGGCTGCCGTCGACGCCGTACAGCAGCTTGTGCGCGAGCGGGCCGGTCGAGAAGCCGCTTTCGGCGAACGCGGAACCGCCGAACGTGCGCTCCTGGTACTGGTTGTCGCGGGAGCGCGAAGGCTGCCTGCCGCGCGTCTCGAACGCGTATTGATCCTGCTTCGCGTCCTGGTAGTAGAACTGCACGTGCGCGGTCTGGAACCAGCGCAACGCATCGTCGCGGAAGTCGTAGTCGACGCTGAAGCGGTTGCGCTCGAGGCGGTCGTTCGTCGTGAGGCCGAGCGTGGTCGGCGGGTTGATCGCGGACAGCACGTCGGTGCTCACGCGCCGCTGCACGGTTTCGGCTGTGAACTTGATCGTGTCGCGCGCGGTGGGCGTCAGCACGAATTTGCCGAGCAGCGATTCCGAATAGACGTCCTGCGGGTTCGACGTCGTGCGCAGCGTGCTCGCCGAATTGTTGCTGCCGCGCGTGTCGACTTCGTGGCCGCGCCGGCCGTCGGCGATGATCATCCCCTGCACGCGGTCGTTGCCGCCCGCGGCCGACACCGTCGCGCCGACGCTGCGATCGGCCGAGTCGTAGCTCGGCCGGAACGAGAAGTAGATGGGCTTGCCGTAGATCGACAGCAGGTCGCGCGGATCCTTCGTGATGAAGTTCACCGCGCCGGTCAGCCCGTCGCTGCCGTACAGCGCCGATGCCGGCCCGCGCAGGATCTCGATACGCTTAAGCGTGTCGACATCGGAGTAGTCGCCGCGCCCGGCTTCGAGCGGCCCGAACGAGAACGCGTTCGGCAGGCGGATGCCGTCTTCCATCAGCAGCACGCGATTGCCTTCGAGGCCGCGGATGTTGATGCTCGAATCGCCGTCGCGGCCGCCGCCGAGTGCGGCGCTGCCGGGGCGATACGCGGTGCGGCGCACCGTGACGCCCGGCTCGTAGCGCAGCGCGTCCTTGATGTTGGTGGCCTGCTGTTCCTCGAGATCGTCGTCGGTGATCACCGACACGGACGCGGCCGTGCGGCTCGCGGCGGTGGCGGTACGGGTGGCCGTGACGGTGACGGGGTCGAGCAGCGCCGCATCGCCGCGCGTGGATGCGGCGACTAGGACGGCAGACGGCGGGTTGGCGCCCTTCGACGACGAATCGACATAAGTGGCGTCAGCGGCGTTAGCGGTGGAATCGGCGTAAGCGGGGGCGGCGGACAGGCCGAACACGCCGAACAGCGCGGCACAGATCGGCCGCCGCGCCAGCGAATAGCAATGCACAGGTGGTCTCCCATTGACGATAACGAGCCCGAAGGCTGGCTGGGTGACGGGTTCACCTGGCTGGCCCGTTCGCGCGCGACAGGCGGCAAACGGCGAATTGAACGGAACGAATGATTCTGTCAGTGTAAATGAGAATCATTGTCAATACAAGAACGGAAAACGGCGAGTGCGGACACGCGCCGTCGGCGCGGGTCGGGCGAGCCGCGCGGGGATGAATTCGGGAAAGACGGACGCTAGGCCAGCGCTTCGATGCGAATCAGCAGGTTGCGCGCATGCGCAATGAACGCATCGTGCGTCGCGCGATCGCCGTGGCCTTCGAAGCCGGTTTGTTCGGCGAACGCGAGCTGTTCGGCGTAGAGGTCGACGAGCGCGCGGCGTGTGTCGGGCGGCAGCGTGCGAATCATCGAGACGAGCAGCAACTCCTGCGCGCGCAGCATGCCGGACAGCGATTGGGGGTTCATGCCCACCTCCTCGAACGATGCGGCGGCGTGCCGCTCAATTCATAGTAGGTGGTGGGCGGGCGCAGCGGAAATCAGCCGGCGGCCGTCGCGGCGCGTGCCTCGCGCACGATCTGCGCGACGCGCTCGACGAACTCGGCGTCGACGCTCGACAGCGCTTCGCGCTTGCCGTCGGGCATCTCGACCATCAGCCGGTACGTGACGTCCTGCGTGGTCCAGGCGAGATAGCCGACGACGGCGAGCATCACGCCGACGACCAGCGCGCCGCTCGATCCGCCGATGCCGCCGGCGATGGCGGCGGCCACGCCGATCAGCGAGATCAGCCAGGGCACGACGCGATTCTTCGGGATCTTGACGACGTCGACGTTGCGGATGTCACGCAGCGGAAAGACTTGACCGGCGGCCGACAGGCCGTTGCGCGTGATCGTCACGCCGCGTTCGTTGAATGCGTTTTCCATCGTGTGTTGCGTGGACGAAAACGCGCAGCGTAGCAGACTTCGTTGCCGCGTCAAACGAGACCGAGTGCCGCACGATGCGTGCGGGCCGGTTGCGATGCGGGCAGCGACGCGCTCAGGAGGGAATCAGAACTGCAGCCGGCCGTCGCCGTACAGGCGGCCCGGCACGTGCGACGCGACGACCTCGGCGATCTCTTCGTCGGTCGATTCGGCCGGCACGATCTGGCGCCGCGCGGGGGCGTCGAGATGCATCGTCCATTCGACGAGCCGGTACGGGCGGCCCCACGGGCGCTGCATTTCCACCGACACGCGGCAGCTCTGGACCGGTAGCGAATGCTGGCGCGTCAGAAGCGCGTGCAGATGGCTGTAAACGGTATCTTCGATCATCTTGGCCTCCGATCCTGTCTTGTGGGCAGTTGATGGCGGTGCCGCAGCGGTTCTCAAAAAAAAAGCCGCCGATGCTCAGGCGGCCAACAGGGGGGGTGGAAGCATCCTCTCAGCCCAGAATTAAGCGAAACTTAAAAGCCCATAAAAAAGCGCCCCGCATGGAGCGGGGCGCTTCTTGCCGTCGTGATCCGCAAGTTAAGCGGATGCTTTAGAACTTGTGACGGATACCGACGCGAGCGGCCAGCTGATTCGACGAACCCGTGCCCGACGTGTTGAAGTAGCTCGTGCTCGAGCCGATCTGCGCTTGCACGTTGTTGCCCGACGCCTTCTGGTAGACGACCAGGCCGTACACGTCCGTACGCTTGCTGAGCGCGTAGTCCAGGCCCAGGTTGCCCTGGTTCCAGTGTGCCGAGCCGCCGTTTTGCGTGGCGTTCGTGTACGTGTAGCCCGCCGCTGCCGACAGGGCCGGCGTGAATGCGTACTTCAGGCCAGCTTCATATGCGTTGTAGAACGTGCCCGATGCGCCCGCTGCGACCGGGGTGAACTGCGTGCGCGTCCACAGGGCCCATGCCGTTGCCGGGCCGAAGATGTAGCGGCCGCCGACGCCGTACGTGCGCAGGTCGCGGATGTTACCCGTGCTGATGTTCGCGATCGTCGTCGAGAATGCCGGCGACGACTGGCTCGGGAAGCGGATGTCCGTGTAGGCCGCGCCGAGTGCGAACGGGCCGTTCGCGTAGTTCACGCCGAAGCTGTATGCACGCGACGAGCCGCCCGTGTTCGTGGCGCCCGTGCCCGCTGCGCCAGCGAAGTCGGTCGAGTTCGAGAAGCCGTACAACGCGCCGAACGTGAAGCCGGCGTAGTTCGCGCTCTGGAACTTCACCGAGTTGTTGATGCGGCTCGACGTGAGCTGGTCGACGTCGTTCACGTGGTACGCGTAGTTGCCCGCGACCGTGTTGCCGCCCGTCGAGTAGTTCGAACCGAGGATGTCGGTCGAGAACGAGTACTGACGGCCGAGCGTGACCGTGCCGAATTGCGACTGGCTCAGGCCAACGTAAGCCTGGCGGCCGAAGATCGCGCCACCCTGGCCGATCGAGCCGTTGCCGCTGTTGAAGCCGTTTTCGAGCACGAAGATCGCCTTCAGGCCGCCACCGAGGTCTTCGGTGCCGCGCAGGCCCCAACGGCTGCCCTGGGCCACGCCGTCGTCGTACTTGAACAGCTTGCCGCTGCCGCCGTTCGCGGTCTTGCTGTGGTTCACGTAGCTGATACCGGCGTCGATCACGCCGTACAGGGTCACGCTGCTTTGCGCGTGTGCCGTGCCGGCCGTTGCTGCGAGGATGGCGATGGTCAACAGTTTCTTGTTCAAAGGATTCTCCGAGCGAATGAATGGCGTGTCCAGTTGCGGTTCCGGCGCTCTCTGCGGGCGCTTTCACGGACCGGCGGCAACTTTATCGGCGGGCCACGTAATGAATATGACAGCGACTGTCATATGACCAATGTGTGGTGCCGAAGCGACACTGGATTCTGCCCGCTTGTACAGCGGGGAGTTATACCGATTCCGCCTGAGATTCGATCGGAATCAGGAATATGCACATGAAATAAGCTTGGTTGGTGGCGTTCCGGCCCCGTGCCACGATGCGCGCTTGAACAACTACACGGGACAAAGAGGACACCATGCGACGTTCGATCCTGACCGGCCTCGGCGCGCTTGCCGCGGCGCTGGCCTTTGCCGCGCCCGGCGCGCACGCCGACCCGCAGACGCTGAAGATCGGCACGATGAGCGGCCCCGACGCGCAGATCTGGACCGAGGTGACGAAAGTCGCCGCACGCGAGGGCCTCGCGATCAAGGTCATCGAATTCAACGATTACGTGCAGCCGAACGCGGCGCTCGACGCGGGCGACCTCGATGCGAACGGCTTCCAGCACCAGCCGTTTCTCGACAGCCAGATCAAGCAGCGCGGCTACCGGATCGTCAATGTCGGGCTGACCTACACGGCGCCGATGGGCTTCTATTCGAAGAAGCTCAAGTCCCTGAAGGACTTGCCGGCCGGCGCGAAGGTCGGGATCCAGAACGATCCGTCGAACGGCAACCGCGCGCTGCTGCTGCTGCAGAAATACGGGGTGATCAAGCTGAAGGCGGGCGCCGGCACGAACGGCGTGAACGCGACGCCGCTCGACGTCGCGGAGAATCCGAAGAAGATCAGGATCGTCGAGCTCGACGCCGCGCAACTGCCGCGCGCGCTGCCCGACCTCGACGCCGCGTCGATCAACACCGACTACGCGGTGAAGGCCGGGCTCACGCCGGCGAAGGATGCGATCGCGATCGAGGATCTGCGCGGGCCGTACGCGAACCTGATCGCGGTGCGCGCGCAGGACAAGGACAAGCCGTGGGTGAAGAAGCTCGTCGCGGCCTATGAGTCGGACGACGTGCGCAAGTTCATCGACCAGAAGTTCGGGGGCGCGATCGTGCCGGCGTTCTGAACGTCGACGCGAGCAAGCCGCGGCCCGGCTGCCGCGCCGGACCTCCCGCCAGGCCTCCCGCCGGGCCTCCCGCCGGGCCCAAAAGCACATCGCCCACGCAAGCGGGCGATGTCGTTGGCGCGCGCAGCGAGGCGGCGCGCGGGCTCGCGGCCCAGGCCGCCTAGGCCGTTCAGGCCGACAGCAGCGACCCGGTGCGGATCGGCGTCGCGCCGGCGATGCGCGCGACTTCCATCCCGGCCGTCGCGAAGCGCACGATCTGGCGCGCGTACAGCACGCCCGACACGCTGCTCTTCAGCGTGATCACGCGATCGGTCAGCGGATCGACGATGTCGGCCACTTCCTGGCCGGCCTCGATCCATGCGCCGACCGGCGTGCGGAACACGATCACGCCCGACACGGGGGCCACGAGCGGATCGGTGCCCGCGAGCGGCGTGGCCGGATGCGAGAGCGGCGGCAGCGGCGCGGGCGTGCCGTCGATGACGCCGCGTTCCGTCAGGTATTCGACGATCCCCTGCGCGTCCTTCTCGGCGAACTCGTACGACACGTCGCGCTCGCTGCGCAGTTCGACCGTGACGGAAATCGCGCCGTTCGGGATCGGGAAACGATCGCCGAAGCGGTTGCTCAGATCCGACCAGCAGAAGCTGTGGATCTCGTCGAACGGATTGCCGACCGAATTCAGCGCGAGCAGCGACGCCTGCGCATCCAGATAGCGCGCAAGCGGCTCGACGTCTTCCCACAGATCGGGATTCGTGTAGAGGTGCAGCACCGCGTCGCTGTCGCAATGCAGGTCGAGCACGATGTCGGCGTCGAACGACAGCTTCTGCAGCGCGAGGCGCTGCGAATCCAGCTCGGTGCGCGGCTTCTGCTCGTCGAGCGCCTCGCGCATCGCGGCGCGTACCGCGGCGAGGTTGCGCTGCGCGTCGTTCGTCAGGCGGCCTTCGATGCGCGGCAGCACGAGCGCCGCGAGATCGTAGAAATTGCGGTTGAAGTTCTGCATCGAGCCGAGCTCGAAGCGGCCGAGATGATCGCCGAACACGTGCTGCGACAGGCCGATCGGGTTCGGCACCGGGACGATGACCACTTCGCCGCGCAGCTTGCCGGCCGTCTCGAGCGCGGCGATCTTGCGGCGCAGCAGCGCGGCGACCAGCATGCCGGGCAGTTCGTCCGCGTGCAGCGACGACTGGATGTAGACCTTCTTGCCGCCGCGCGGGCCGTAGTGGAAGCTCGTGATCTGGCGCTCGGTGCCGACGGCGGGGGAAATCAGCGGATGGGTCTGCGTTTGCATGATGAGGGGAGGGCGGCGCAGCCGCGAGTGATCCGTATGCGTGGAAGATCGATTGTACGTTGCCTTCCGCGAACCTATCAAACCACGCGAGCGGCGCGTCGTTTCCCTTTCCGAATCAGCGGGTTGGCGCGTAAAAAATAACGGTCCGGCGGGCCTGCGCGCATGCGTCGTCCGCAGCGTTTGGTCGCACGCGCGCAAAAAAAACGGGCTCCTTGCGGAGCCCGTCTGCGCGGATGAGAAGCGCGCTGTTACGCGGTATTACTTGCCGTACACGTCGAAATCGAAGTACTTCTTCGCGATCTTCTGGTACGTGCCGTCCTTGCGCATGCCGGTGATCGCGCTGTCGATCTTCGCCTTCAGGTCGGTGTCTTCCTTGCGCAGGCCGATGCCCGCGCCGTTGCCGAGCGTCTTCGGATCGTCGATGTCCTTGCCGGCGAAATCGAAGTTCGCGCCGCGCGGCGTCTTCAGGAAGCCGATCTCGGCCTGCACCGCATCCTGCAGCGCGCCGTCCAGACGGCCGGCGATCAGGTCGGCGTAGACCTGGTCCTGGTTCTGGTAAGGCACGACCTTCACGCCCTTCGCGGCCCAGTAAGTCTTCGCATAGGTTTCCTGGATCGTGCCCTGCTCGACACCGATCGACTTGCCCTTCAGCGATTCGGCGGTCGGCATCAGGCCCGCGCCCTTCTTCGCGACGAGGCGCGTCGGCGTGTTGAACAGCTTCTCGGAGAACGCGATCTGTTCCTGGCGCGCCGGCGTCATCGACATCGACGACAGGACGCCGTCGAACTTGCGTGCCTTCAGTGCCGGGATCATCCCGTCGAAGTCGTTTTCGATCCACACGCACTTCGCGTTCATGCGGCGGCAGATCTCGTTGCCGAGATCGACGTCGAAACCGACCACCTTGCCGCTCGCGTCTTTCGATTCGAAAGGCGGGTAGCTTGCGTCGACGCCGAAGCGCACGGTCGTCCAGTCCTTCGCGTACGCGGTGCCGGCCGACACGGCGAGCACGGCCACGGTCACAGCCGCAAGAATCTTTTTCACTCGGTCACTCCTCGTTTTGTTCGATGGGTGCGCGGTTGTGCCGCGCCGTAAGCCTTCGGTCCGGCGCGGTTTCG
The DNA here is from genome assembly GCF_000203915.1 of Burkholderia ambifaria AMMD. Lineage (NCBI taxonomy): Bacteria > Pseudomonadati > Pseudomonadota > Betaproteobacteria > Burkholderiales > Burkholderiaceae > Burkholderia > Burkholderia ambifaria. The sequence continues at coordinate 1,756,789 of NC_008391.1, read as the reverse complement.
CATCGGACTGTCCGTTTCGCCTGCCCGATGCGGGCGCGCGACGTGCGCAAGATTATCAAGACAAAATACCCGGAGGGCGCCTAGGACAAGCCCCGATACCGGACCCGACGCCCGCGCATGCGGCGCGCGACCGTTTCAGACCTAGGAACGGTTCAGCCGAGCGTTTCGTTGACCGCGCGCTGCAGGCAACTGACGAATTCCGAGACGGCGGGCGTCGGCAGCAGGTCGCGGCGCGCGATGATCGACAGGTCGAAGCGCGGCATGCTTTCGTCGAGCTCGGCCGTGCGGATGCCGAGCGGCGCCACCATCGCGGCCAGCGGGCGCGTGAAACAGCCGATCACGTCGGAGCGCGCGACCAGCCCGAGCGTCACCGCGAACGACATCGGCGAGCGCAGCAGGCGCTTGGGCAGCGGCAGCCCGCGCGCGTCGAACATCGCGCTCATTACGCTGTGCGGGAACTGCTCGGCGCCGACCGTGACGATCCACTCGGCGTCGAGCAATTCCTCTAACCGGCGCGCGTGCGCGAGCGGGTGGCCCTCGCGCATCACGACGGTGAATTCGGTCGACAGCAGCGGCACCTGCGTGAAATCGCGGTCGAGCGCGGGCACATGGTGCATTGCAGCGATGTCGAGCGTGCCGTTGCGCAGCTGCGCGAGTGCGTCGGGCACCGTCACTTCCTCGAGATGCAGGCTGACGTTCGGCATCGACCGGCGGAATGCGGTGACCGCGTGCGGCAGCGCGGTCAGCGCGATCGACGGCATCGTGCCGACCGCGACGCGCCCGGACATTTCCCCTTTCACCTGCTCGACGGCCTCGACCGTGCGGCGCATGTCGCCGAGCAGCTGCTCGGCGCGCGGCAGCAGCGCATGGCCGCACGCGGTCAGCTCGACGCCGCGCACGCTGCGCACGAGCAGTTCCGCGTTCAGCGCCGTTTCGAGTTCGCGGATCGTATGCGTGATCGCGGGCTGCGTGACGCCGAGCTCGCGCGCGGCGGCGCGCAGGCTCTTGTGATGCGCGGCGGAGACGAACGCGTGGAGCTGCGCGGTGTTCAGGTGGTTGCGGATGCGGGTCATCGAGCGGTCCGGTTGGCGCGAAAGGGGGCGTCAGGTCGCGTTCCTGATGAACGTCACGCGCCGGCGCGCGCGCGGAATGCCTGGCGATAGCGCTGCGGCGACGTGCCGACGATGCGGGCGAAGCGCTCGCGAAACGCGGTGACCGAACCGAACCCGGCTTCCGTCGCCACGTGCTCGATCGACAGCTCCGTCATCTCCAGCAACTGCTGCGCATGCCTGACGCGTGCGGTCTGCAGCCATTGCCGCGGCGACGTGCCTGTGTGCGCCTGAAAGCGCCGCGTCAGCGTGCGCACGCTCGTCGATGCGTGGCGGGCCATCGCGTCGAGCGTCAGCGGCTTGCGCAGGTTCGCCTGCAGCCAGTCCATCAGGCCCTGCAGCCCGTCGCCGCCGGCCGGCCATTCGGGCGCGATGAACTGCGCCTGCCCGCCTTCGCGCACGCGCGGCGCCACCGCGCAGCGCGCGGCATCGACGGCGACCGCCGCGCCGTAGTCGGCCTGGATCATGTGCAGGCACAGATCGAGGCCGGCCGCGGCGCCTGCCGACGTCAGGATCTGCCCGTTGTCGACGAACAGCACGTTCGGGTCGACCTCGACGTTCGGGTAGCGGCGCGCGAGTTCGGCGGCCGCGAGCCAGTGCGTCGTCGCGCGCAGGCCGTCGAGCAGCCCGGCTTCCGCGAGCACGAACGCGCCGCTGCAGATCGACGCGATCCGGCAACCGCGCGCGGCGGCCGCGCGCAGTGCCGCGATCGCGCGACGCGACGTGGGCGCGAGCGGCACGGACGTGCCGGGGACGACGATCGTGTCGGCATCGGCCAGCGCGTCGAGACGAAACGGCGGGCGCAGTTCGAACAAATCGCCCGCGACGCGCGGATGCTCGCTGCACACGCGCACGCGGTATGCCTGCGCGACGTCGGGCGAGCGCACGCGCGCGAACGTGTCGCATGCCACGCCCAGATCGAACGGGACGACATCGGGCAAAGCGAGCACGGCGAGCGTATGCATGGCGTTCGCGGCCCGTGGCCAGAATCCGTTGAAAGATGTCATTCTAGCCAATGGCTCGAACCCGCGCCACGCGCGACAATCGCGGCGGACCCACCTGGAGGCCTGTCCATGAAACAAGACGATCGCAACGCGCTGCGCAACCTGCAATACCTGTCGTTGCTGGAAGCGACCACGCTCGTCGTGCTGGTGTGCGTGGCCGTGCCGCTCAAGCATCTGGCCGGGTATCCGGCCGCGGTATCGGTCATGGGCCCGGTTCACGGCATCGCGTTCGCGATGTACGTGTGGGCGGTCGTCGGCAGCGCGTCGAGCGGGCTGTGGAGCAAGGGCGAGGTCGCGCGGCTCGTGCTGTCGGCCGTCGTGCCGTTTGCGGGGCTGGCGAGCGCCGGATGGATCGCGCGCAGGAGGCATGCGCAATGATCTACCTGGTGCTGAAGGCCGTGCATGTCGCCGCCGTCGTCACGTTCGTCGGCGGGCTGCTGATGCTGTCCATTGGCGTTCGTATCGCCAACCTGGCCGTACATCGTGCGGTGCGGCGCTGGGATCGTACGGTGACGGCGCCCGCACTCGCGCTCGTCTGGATCACGGGGATCGCGATCGCGCTGAACGGTCACTGGTTCGGCGCCACGTGGCTATCGGTGAAACTGGTCGTCGTCACCGCGCTGGCGGCGCTGCACGGGATTCTGGCCGGCACGCTGCGGCGCATGGAGCGCGACGATCTCGTCGTCGTGCCCGCGCGATGGCTCGGGCAGGCGGCGGGCGCGGTCGTGGCGGCTGCGGGGATCGTCGTCGGGTTGGTCCTGATCAAGCCGTTCTGACGGTCTACGCGAGCGCCGTCTCGACCGCCGCCAGCGTGCGCCGCCGGATCCAGCCGCTTCCCAGTCGAATCGCGAGCCAGTACGGCAGGAACAGCAGCCGCGTGCGCGCGCTCGGACAATGCACGAAGGTTTCGGTGCGCAGCAGGCGCATGCCGGAGCGCAGTCCGATCACCTCGAAGCGCAGCACGAGCTTGGCGTCGTGCGGATCGTCGTGCCGCATGAAGGCCGCGGCGTCGGCGATCGTCCGCACGTCGGGCGTCGGGTGCCACAAGCGTCCGACGAGGCCGAGCGACAGCGACGTGTCGTCGCGATGCAGCACTGTGAAGGTGTCGAAGCCGAAGCGCTCGCGCGCGGCTTGGGGCTGGCGATTGCGCAGCGTGCGGGCGAGGGCCGCCGGGGTTTCGCGCACGGTGAGCAGCGCGTCGATCACCGGATCGGCCCGCATGTTGAGCGTGGCCACGGCGTCGATGATGCGCGACGGCGGCGCGTCGATCGGCCGCGATTCATGAACCTCGACGAAGCCGAACGACGGGATGAACGGCGGCTTGTGCGCCGCGGTCCGCGTGTCTGATTCGGAGACGATGCCGAACGGATTCATGACGGTTTCGGAGGACAAAGCGCGATCGTAGCACCGCGTGCGGATTCGTGAAGGGACGCGACGCATGCCGCCCCGTGCCGGCCGAGCGGGGCGCCGGAGCCCCGTGGCTCACCCGCAAAAAAAGCCTGGAAACATGTGTTTCCAGGCCGGGAGACCATCAACGACGATGGTGGGAGGAGACGGTGTCGTCCCGCTGCGCGCCGCCCTTTTCGCAAGCGACGTCGCGCATGAGCCGCGCTCAGATCGCCCAGCCGCCGAGATAGAACGTGACGAGCACGGCCGCGATGAGCACGGTGCCGACGTTGAGCTTGCGGAATTCGCCGCTGGCGATGCGGCCGATCACGAGCGTCGAGAAGCCGAGCATGATGCCCGTCACGATGTTCGCGGTCAGCACGATGAACACCGCGCACACGAGGCCCGACATCGCGTCGACCATGTCGTCCATGTGCAGCTTGCTCACGCTGCCGAGCATCAGCAGGCCGACGTACATCAGCGCGGGTGCGGTCGCGTACGACGGCACGAGGCCCGCGAGCGGCGAGAAGAACATCACGACCAGGAACAGCAGGCCGACCACCGCGGCCGCGAGGCCCGTCTTCGCGCCGGCGGCCACGCCCACGCTCGACTCGATGTAGGCCGCGGCCGGCGCACCGCCGAGGAAGCCCGAGAAAATCGAGCTGATCGAATCGGCGGTCAGCGCGCGGCCGCCGTTGATGATGCGGCCGTTCTCGTCGAGCTGGCCCGCCTGGCCGGCGACCGCGCGGATCGTGCCGGTCGCGTCGAACACGGCGGTCATCACGAGCGCCAGCACGCTCGGCAGCACGGCCATCGACAGCGCGCCCTTGATGTCCATCGCGCCGATCAGCGATGCGTGGCCCGGCGCGCTCAGCGACGGCAGCGCGAAGATGCCGCGGTATTTCACGGCCGGGTCGAATACGAGGCCGATCAGCGAGATCGCGACCACGACGAGCAGGATGCCGCCCGGCACGCGGCGCTTCTCGAGCCCGAAGATCGCGGCGAGGCCGACGACCGACATGATGACCGGGAACGCGGTGATCTGGCCGAGCGAGACCGGCAGGCCGGCGCCCGGGTTCTTGATCACGAGGCCGACGTCGTTCGACGCAATCAGCAGCAGGAACAGGCCGATGCCGATCCCGGTGCCGTGCGCGACGCCCGCAGGCAGGTTGCGCAGGATCCACGAACGCACGCCGGTGACCGAGATGCCGGTGAACACGAGGCCCATCAGGAACACGGCGCCGAGCGCGACGGTGGGCGGCAGGCCCTTGCCGAGCACGAGACCGAACGCGGTGAACGCCGTCAGCGAAATCGCGCAGCCGATCGCGATCGGCAGCTTCGCCCACAGGCCCATCAGCAGCGAACCGAAGGCGGTGGTGAGGCAGACCGCGACGAATACCGCGCTGGTGTCGAAGCCGGCCTTGCCGAACATCCCGGGCACGACGAACACGGAATAGACCATCGCGAGGAAAGTGGTCACGCCCGCGACGATTTCGCGACGCTGCGTGCTGCCGCGCGACGAAATGTCGAAGTACCGGTCGATGGCTCCCTTGGTGCCGAAGTCGGGTTGTTCCGCACCGACGCCGACCGTCGGCTGCACCGGGGTATCACTCATGAGCTTGCTCCTTTATCAGCATGCTGAAACGGCCTGTAGCGGACCGTCGTCAGGGTGTCTCGTATCTGGTTGAAATTGTCGGCAACGTCGTGGGGACGCATGACGCATGACGCGTGAGCCATGTCGTCGTACGCGCTTCGAAGCGGGCGCGAGTGTGTCGCGTCGTACGACGCGTGGTGGGGTCGACCCCGTCACGTGCGCTTTGCCGTAGCGAAGGTTAGGCGAACGGCCCATCACGTCCCATTGGGGGAAGAGCATGCAGCGCATGTCGCAGCGCTTATATCGGCGTGCAACGGGGCTTCGTCGTCGCGGAACGCGTGTATACGCCTAGTTCGAATCCGTTAAGGCGATTATTTGAAGGCGGGGGCGGCGGGCAGGGTGATGCGTCGAGGCTTACGGATGTCTTTCGTCGAGGCCGGGCGGACGCTTAAAAGCGGCCGCGCGCAACCCAAATCCGGATGATATCGGTGCCGCGCTGGCGCCTGGTCCTGGCGCCTTGTCCGTCAAGCCTGCGCGAGATGCGCGAGGTACACGCAGAACATGTCGGCCATCGCGTTCGAATAGGCGTCGATTTCCGCGGGCGTGCGCTCGGTTTCGGAGAACGCCTTGCCGCCCGTCGTGAGCGTCGTCATGACCAGTTCGCACGCGAGCGCATGCGTGGCGTCCGACACGTCGGGCAGCATTTCGCGCATGAACGCGCTGAAGACGCGGTTGCCCTCGGCCTTCACTTCTCGCGCCTCCGGGGCGTCGCGATAGAGGGGCGCGGCGTCGTCGAGCGCAATGCGCATCGACGCCTCGTCGCATTCCGAACGGATGAACGCGTGGACGGCAGTGCGCAGCCGCTCGGGCGGCGTCTGGCGCGTGTCCTGCAGCATCCCGCACAGCATCTCGGAGGTCTGCCGCCATTCGTCGTGCTGGAGCCGGAACAGCACGGCCGCCTTGTTCGGGAAGTACTGGTACAGCGAGCCGACACTCACGCCGGCGCGCTCGGCCACGCGCGCCATCGTGAAGCGCTGCGCGCCTTCGGTCGCCAAAACCTGAATAGCGGCCTGCAGCACGTCGTCGACGAGACGGGTCGAGCGGGCCTGCTTGGGCTGCTTGCGCGAGGCGATCGGGGCGTTGCGGCGGTCGGTCATGACGGGTCTGCCAATGCGAATAGTAAAACCTGAATGATTCGTCATATTCTAGTCGGGCGTACTGACGCACTCAACCTGACTTCGGAGATTCGCATGACCACCCTGATTCACGACCCGTTGGCGTCGCTGCTCGCGCGCCTGTTCGACGAAGCCGAAGCCTCGTCGCCCGCATCGAACCCGGATTTCGCCAACGTGTCGCACGACGAGCAAATGCGGCTGATGCGCAGCAAGACCGATTACGCCGATTTCTATGCACGCCTGAAGGACTATCCGCTCGCGGTGTCGCGCGAGACGGGCACGCTGCTGTACATGCTCGCGCGCGGCTGCGGCGCACGGTCGATCGTCGAGTTCGGCACGTCGTTCGGCATCTCGACGCTGCACCTTGCGGCCGCGCTGCGCGACAACGGCGGCGGCCGGGTGATCACGAGCGAGTTCGAAGCGTCGAAGGTCGCGCGGGCGCGCGCCAATCTGGCGGCGGCCGGGCTGGCCGATCTGGTGGAGATTCGGGAAGGCGATGCGTTGCGCACGCTGGCCAGCGATCTGCCGGACACGGTCGACTTGCTGCTGCTCGACGGCGCGAAGGCGTTGTATCCGGAGATTCTCGAACGGGTCGAGCCGCGGCTGCGGGCCGGCGCGTTCGTCGTTGCCGACAATGCGGAATACAGCCCCGACTACCTCGCCTACGTGCGCGCGCCGCAGAACGGCTATCTGTCGGTGCCGTTCGGTGGCGATGTCGAACTATCGATGCGGATTCGCTGAGGCTGAGGCATCGCGCGGAAGCGGAGCGATGCCGTAAAAACAAAGGATAACTGATCAAGTCGCATGTGACGGCGGCGCCCTGATTCGGGCGGCCGCCGTCGTGCGTTACTTCAGGAACACGTAGCGCGCGAAATACGGAAAGCGGCCGACCGCATGCTCGGTCGAACACGCGGGCTCCGGCGGCGTGCCGCCCGCGGTGTCGAGCCGCTGCACGAAGCGCACGCCGGCGAGCGTGCCGGCCGCGGCCTTCGTGCCCGTTGCGGCCGGCGTCGCGGCGAGCAGCAATTGAGGAACGCTGCCGGCGCGCGCGCTCGGCGCTTCCGCGAGCTTCTTGCCGGTGATGCGGCTGCCATCGAGCGCTTCCCATGACGGCCCCGCGCCGTGCCGCACGACGAGCGTGCCGCCGGCATCGAACAGCATCGCTTCCGGGCGCTGGAATGCCCACGCGAGCCGGTGGTCGGCATCGTATTCGCATGTGTAGATCTGCACGCCGGTCGCCGTCGTCGACAGCACGGGTGTCGCGGGGCCGGGCGGCGCGAGGCCGGCGGCATCGTCGGCGTAGGCCGGCGCGGCGCAGGCCGCGAATGAAAGACCGGCTGCGAAGGCCAGCAACATGTCGCGTGTCGGGGAGGGGCTTGGCATGGCGGCGCGTCCTTTCAGGTCGGGTGACGATCGTGCGGAGTCGAACCCGTAAACGCTAGACGCCGATTGCGCAGGCTGCAATTCGGAAATGGCAATCGCGACGATAGCCGCCGCGATTGCCGGCGCGCGAACGCCACCGCTGCGCGCCGCAGCGGCTACGTCCGCCGCTTCAGACCGCTTGAGACCGCTTCAATCCGCGCCGGCCGGCGTCGGTGCGTGCTCGGCGATCAGGCGCTCGGCCTTCAGCGCCGCCCACAGTGCCGCCGGGATCGGCGCCGCCGCGAGACGCAGGTTCTCGTCGATGCGCTCGGGCCGGCTGGCGCCGGGAATCGCTGCCGCGACGGCCGGATGGGCGAGCGAGAACTGCAAGGCCACCGCGCGAATGTCGACACCGAACCGTTCGCAGAGCCCACGGATGCGCGCGACGCGCTCGAGCATCGCCTGCGTGGCCGGCTGGTACTCGAAATGCGTGCCGCCCGCCAGCACGCCCGAGTTGTACGGGCCGCCGACGATGATCCCGAGCCCGCGCGCGGCGCTTTCCGGCATCAGCCGTTCGAGCGCACCCGCGTGATCGAGCAGCGTATAGCGTCCGGCGAGCAGGAAGCCGTCTGGATCCGAACGCTCGAGTGCGAGTTCGCACGGCTCGACGCGGTTCACGCCGAGCCCCCAGCCCTTGATGACCTTCTCGTCGCGCAGCCGCGTGAGCGCCTTCGCCGCGCCCGACATCGCGACGTCGAACACGTCGCGCCATGCGTCGCCGTGAAAATCGACGGCCGGATCGTGAATCCACACGGTGTCGAGCCGGTCGGTGCGCAGCCGTGCGAGGCTGGCCTCGATCGAGCGCAGCGTGCCGTCCGCGGTGTAGTCGTAGACGATCCGGTTCGGCAGCCCGTGACGGAACAGCCCGCCTTTTTCGCCGAGATCGCGTTGCGACGCGTCCTCGTGTTCGTCGAGGACGAGCCGGCCGACCTTGGTGCCGAGCGCATATTCGTCGCGCGGCCGTCCGGTGAGCGCTTCACCGAGACGCAGCTCGGCGAGGCCGGCGCCATACAGCGGCGCGGCGTCGAAGTAGCGGATGCCGCCCCGCCACGCCGCATCGACGGTGGCCAGCGCTTCTTCGTGCGGGATGTCCCGGTACATGTTGCCCAGCGGCGCGGTGCCGAAACCCAGGCGGGAAGGGAGCGTGATTCTCATGAGCAGTCTCGGAGTCGTTGCGGCCGCCCGCTCAGGCCGCGGCCTGCGCGAGCGTCGGATAGTCGATCAGGCCTTTCGCACCGCCGCCGAACAGCGTGTTGCGATCGTGCGGCGCGAGCGCGGCACCGGTGCGCAGGCGCTCGGGCAGGTCGGGGTTCGCGACGAACGGGCGGCCGAATGCGATCAGGTCGGCCCAGCCGGCGGCGATCGCTTCGCGGGCGCGTTCGGCCGTGTATGCGCCGGCGTAGATCAGCACGCCGGGGAACGCCGCGCGCAGTTGCCGCTTGAACTCGACCGGCATCAGCGGCGCGTCGTCCCAGTCGGCTTCCGCGATGTGCAGGTAGCCGATGCCGAGTTCGCCGAGCAGCTTCGCGGCGGCGAGGTAGGTCGTTTCCGGATCGTCGTCGACGCAGCCGTTCAACGTGGTCAGCGGCGCGAGGCGGACGCCGACGCGCGACGCGTCGCCGGTGCCTTCGATCAGCGCCTGCACGACTTCGCGCAGGAAGCGCAGCCGGTTTTCCAGCGAGCCGCCGTACGCGTCGGTGCGCGTGTTCGCGTTCGAATCGATGAACTGGTTCACGAGATAGCCGTTCGCGCCGTGCAGCTCGACGCCGTCGAAGCCGGCCTCGATCGCGTTGCGGGCGGCGGCGCGGTATTGATCGACGATCTCGCGGATCTCGTCGACGGACAGCGCGCGCGGCTCGGACGCCTGCACGAAGCCCGGCGTGCTGCCGTCCTCGCCGGCGATGAACACGTTCACGCCTTTCGCCTGGATCGGCGACGACGACACCGGTTGCTTGCCACCGAGCAGGCTCGTATGGCTGAGCCGGCCGACATGCCACAGCTGCGCGAAAATGCGGCCGTGCGCGGCGTGCACGGCGTCCGTCACCCGGCGCCAGCCGGCGACCTGCGACGGCGTGTGGATGCCGGGCGTCCACGCGTAGCCCTTGCCGAGCGGCGCGATGTAGGTGCCTTCGCTGACGATCAGGCCGGCGCTCGCGCGCTGCGCGTAATACGCGGCCATCAGTTCGTTGGCTTCGTCGCCGGGCTGGCTCGCGCGCGAACGCGTCATCGGCGGCATCACGATACGGTTCGGCAGCGTCAGCGCGCCGAATCGCAGCGGTTGAAAAAGCGGGTCGTGGGTCATGGTGAGGTCCTGTCGGGTGCCGCGGCCGGCTGGCCGCGGACGGGTCGATTACGAGTGAGGCGCGCTTAGTCCCACGTCGGCGCGAGGCCGGCTGGGTCGACTTCGCGGCCGTTGCGCTCGAGCGCGGCGATCTGCGCCATGTCTTCGTCGGTCAGGCGCAGCGTCTGCGCGAGCAGGTTGCTCGCGAGGTTCTCGCGCTTCGTCGACGACGGAATCACCGAGTAGCCGAGCTGCAGCGCCCACGCGAGCGCAACCTGCGCCGGCGTCGCGTCGTGACGTTGCGCGATCGCGCCGATCACCGGGTCGCCGAGCACCTTGCCGTAGGCGAGCGTCATGTACGACGTCACGTGGATGCCTTCGCCGTTCAGGAACTCGACCAGCTTGCGGTTCTGCAGGTACGGGCTCAGTTCGATCTGGTTCGTCGCGATCGCATCCTTGCCGACGGCCGCGATCGCTTCCTTCGTCAGTTCGATGTTGAAGTTCGAGATGCCGATCTGGCGCGTGAGGCCCTTCGCCTTCGCGTCGGCGAGCGCGGTCATGAACGCGTGGATCGACACGCCGTTGCCCGGCGCCGGCCAGTGGATCAGCGTCAGGTCGACGATGTCGGTGCGCAGCTTGCGCAGGCTTTCCTCGAGGCTGGCCGCCAGTTTTTCCGGCGCGTAGTTGTCGACCCAGATCTTGGTCGTGAGGAACAGGTCTTCGCGGCGCACGCCCGATGCGGCGATCGCTTCGCCGACTTCGGCTTCGTTGCCGTAGATCTGCGCGGTGTCGATCGCGCGGTAGCCGACGTCGAGGCCGTTGCGGACCGAGTCGATGACGACCTGGCCCTGCAGGCGGAAGGTGCCGAGGCCGAATGCGGGAACGTTGCTCATCGTGGGCTCCTGGGAAAGTGGAACGGGTTCGGTATGGAAGTCATTCTGGCGTTCGGGACTGATGAGATAAACGCCTTCAGAGGTCAAAAATATTTGATTCAAATTCAAGAATCGGCGCTGGCCGGGGCCGGCCTCATGCGACACACGTGTGCGGGTTGCTGGCCGGATGGAACGCCGGCAGCACGTCCGCGGCAATCTCGGCCATCGTCTCGTCGAGCGGCCGGCGATTGCGGCGCAGATGCAGGCCGATGTGTTGCACGCCCGCGTCGCGCATCGCCGCGAGCTCTTCCGTCAGCGCGATGCGCCCGGCGCGCGCGCCGAAGCGGTGTCGCTGAAGCGGTTCGTGCGGATCTTCCGCGAGGTCGAGGTGGATGAAGCTCACGTACGGCTTGTCGCCGGCCACCGCGCGCCAGTTCGCGGCGCGCTGCAGGTGATCGTCCGGCGTGCCCGGATAGGCGAGGCAGCCGTCCATGTGTTCGCCGATCCATGCGGGCGTCTGCTGCGCGAGGCCCGCGACGAGCAGCGGCACCGGCGAACGCGCGGCCGGCAGCACGTCCAGGCCCGGCGGCAGGTGTCCGCGCGCGCCATCGCGCAGCAGCGCGATCTGGTCGCGGAAATTCGCGCCGCGTGACGCGAAGTCGCGGCCGAACAGCGGATATTCGACCGGCCGGTCGCCGCTCGCGACGCCGAGCAGCAGGCGTCCGTCGCTCAGCTCCTGGATCGTCGCGGCCGATTTCAGCGTCAGCAGCGGTTCGCGCAGCGGCAGCACGACGGCTGCCGTGCCGAGCAGGATGTCGCGGGTGATGCCGGCGAGGTAGCCGAGATACGAGAAGGTCTCGAACACTTGCGCGGCATCGCCGAACGACGGGTCGTACACCGGCACGTCGCGCACCCAGAGCGCGCGGAAGCCGAGCGTGTCGGCCAGTCGCGCGAGCGTCGCATGAAGTGTCAGGTCGGGCACGCCGGGACGGCGGCCGTCATGCTGGCGCTTCGCGGCGCCAGCCAGCGACCAGTCGTTGTCGAGCGGCAATTCGATGCCGATGCTGAAGCCGCCGCGGGCGAGCTTGTCGAGTGAAGTGGACATGGTCGGGTTGCTCCGTTCAGCGCGCGCGCAGGCTGCCTTCGAGCCGGTGGAAATCGAGCGAAGCCGCGGTGAAGAATGCGTGCGACGTGCCGGCGGCGAAATCGTCGAGGTGCACGACGGTTGCGCGGTCGGCTTCCTGCCACGAGATCGCGTAGGTCTCGCCGGCGACGTGCCGCCACGTGTACGCGACTTCGCCCTTCGCGCCGGCGTACGGGCCTTCGGTGATCTCGTAGCGCATGTGGAGGCCGTCCTCGTCATACGCGTTCAGCGCTGTGAGGCCGTCGTAACGGACTTCGAAAGTCCTGCCGGCGAACGGCGGACGTTGGGTCGATGCGTTCATGCTGATGCGCTCCTGCGGGAAAGTGACGTTCAATGGGCAAGTTCGACGGGTTCGGCCGTGCGCTCGGGCAGGCCCTGGCCGCGGTCGAGGCGGCCGCTCAATGCGGTCAGCGCGAAGGCGCCGAGCGTGACGACGGCGGCGATCCACGGCGTATGGCCGAGGCCGACGTTCGCGACGATCAGGCCGCCGAGCGACGAGCCGCCCGCGACGCCGAGGTTGAACGCGGCGATGTTGAAGCCCGACGCGACGTCGGTAGCGTCCGGCGCGAAGTGGCGCGCCTGCTTGACGACGTACACCTGCAGCCCCGGCACGTTGCCGAATGCGACGGCGCCCCATGCGAGCATCGTCAGCACCGCCAGCCACTTCACGTGCACCGTGAAGGTCAGCGCGAGCAGCACGATCGCGAGCAACAGGAAGATCCGCTTGAGCGCCTTGACCGGGCCGACGGCGTCCGCGAGCTTGCCGCCCCACACGTTGCCGAACGCGACCGACACGCCATAGCCGACCAGCACCAGACTGACCTGCGACGGCGTGAAGCCGGCGATCTGTTCGAGCAGCGGTGCCATGTAGGTGAACGCGATCAGCGAGCCGCCGTAGCCGACCGCCGTCATCGCATAGACGAGCAGCAGGCGCGGCTGGGCGAGCACGCGGAACTGGCGGGCGAGCGGCGCCGGCGGCGTGCGCGGCAGGCCGCGCGGCACGAATGCGACCGCGCCGACGAACGCGACGAGGCCGAACAGCGCGACGACCAGGAACGTCGCGCGCCAGCCGAAGTGCTGGCCGATGAAGGTGCCGAGCGGAATGCCGGCGACGAACGCGACGGTCATCCCGCTGAACATCGTGGCGATCGCGCTGGCGGCCTTGTCCTTCGGCACGAGCGTGGTGGCGATGATCGAGCCGACCGAGAAGAACACGCCGTGGGCGAGGCCGGTGAGCACGCGCGCGACGATCAGCGATTCGTAGCCGGGCGCCTGCCAGGCCACGAGGTTGCCGACGGTGAACAGCGCCATCAGCGCGGCGAGCAGCGTCTTGCGCGGCACGCGGCCGGTGAGCGCGGTGAGGAGCGGCGCGCCGATCGCGACGCTCAGCGCATAGAGGCTGACGAGCAGGCCGGCCGACGGCAGGCTGACGCCGAGGTCGGCGCCGATCGTCGGGATCAGCCCGACGATCACGAATTCGGTGGTGCCGATGGCAAATGCGCTGATGGTCAGCGCAAGCAGGGCAAGTGGCATGACGGTGCTCCAGGGTCCGGTGACGATGGAGCGCAGTGTGCCGTCTTTACTTTTGCGGAAAAATGGGTCTATAAACCAAATTGTTTTGATTTTGAATCAAGAATCCATCAATGAAGATCACGCTCGACGAACTCCAGGCCTTTGCCGCCGTGGTCGACTCCGGTTCGATCACCGCTGCCGCGCAGCAGCTCGACCTCACCGTGTCGGCCACGAGCCGCACGCTCGCGCGGCTCGAGGAGAAGCTGAAGACCACGCTGCTGCGCCGGACCACGCGCCGGCTCGAATTGACCGAAGAAGGGCGTGCGTTCCTGCAGGATGCGCGCGCCATCATCGAATCGGTCGAGACCGCCGAGGAGCAGATGCTCGCGCGGCGCGAGATGCCGTCGGGGCGCTTGCGCGTCGATGCCGCGACGCCGTTCATGCTGCACGTGATCGTGCCGCTCGTGCACGGCTACCGCGAACGGTTCCCGAAGGTCGAACTGGAGTTGAACAGCAACGAGGGGATCATCGACCTGCTGGAGCGGCGCACCGACGTCGCGATCCGCATCGGCCGGCTCAAGGATTCGACGCTGCACAGCCGGCGCATCGGCAACAGCCGGCTGCGCATCCTCGCGAGCCCCGCATACCTCGAAGCGCACGGCCAGCCGCGCAAGGTCGAGGATCTCGCCAGGCACACGCTGCTCGGCTTCACGCAGCCCGAATCGCTGAACGTCTGGCCGATCCTCGGCGCGGACGGCGAGCCGTGCCGCATCGAGCCCGCCATCTGGTCGTCGAGCGGCGAGACGCTGCGGCAGCTCGCGCTGGAGGGCGCGGGCGTCGTGTGCCTGTCGGATTTCATGACCGCGCAGGATCGCGAGGCCGGCCGGCTCGTGCAGGTGCTCGCGCGGCAGACGCTCGACGTCGAACAGCCGATCAACGCGGTGTATTACCGGAACACCGCGATTTCGTCGCGGATCGCGTCGTTCGTCGATTACATGATCGAGGTGCTGGGCGGCAGCAGCGGCGGCAGCGGGGCGCCGGCGCGGCGCAAGGCTGCGTGGCTGGAGCCGCTGTAACGGCGGAGCATTGGGAGGGTGGAGGGCGACGCGGAGCTGGGGGCGGGCACCCGATCGGGCGCCCGGTGTGATCCGGCATGCCGCACGGCGCTTTGCGCCGCGGGCCTGCCGTCATCCCGTGATCAGGCTTCCTCGGACCACGACATGTTGTCGCGCGCGAGCAGCGCCGACGAGGCCGCCGGCCCGAACGTGCCGGCCGTGTAGAGACGCGGACGATCGCCCAGCTGCTTCCAGCCGTTGAGGATCGGCTCGACCCACGACCACGCGGCTTCGAGCTCGTCGCGGCGCATGAAGTGCGTGAGGCGCCCGCGGATCACGTCGATCAGCAGCCGCTCGTAGGCTTCCGCGCGCCGTTCCGGAATCGCCTGCTGCAGGTCGAGGTTCAGGCTGACGGGCACCATCTTCATCCCGCTGCCCGGCTCCTTCGCGAGCATCTGCAGCTGGATCGATTCTTCCGGCTGCAGCTGGATCACGAGGCGGTTGCTGTAGTGGCGCGGGCCGGTCGGGATGATCGAGAACGGCATGTCCGCGAACTCGATCACGATTTCCGACTGGCGGCGCTGCAGCCGCTTGCCGGTGCGCAGGAAGAACGGCACGTTCGCCCAGCGCCAGTTGTTGATGTGTGCGCGCAGCGCGACGAAGGTTTCCGCGTGGCTGTCCGCCGGCACGTTGTCTTCCTCGAGATAGCCCTTGACCGGCTGGCCGTCGACCGCGCCGGCCGTGTACTGGCCGCGCACAGTATCGCGCGCGACATCCGACAGCGCCATCGGCCGCAGCGAGCGCAGCACCTTCAGCTTCTCGTCGCGCACCGCATCCGGGTCGAGCGACACCGGCGGCTCCATCGCGACGATGCACAGCAGTTGCAGCAGGTGGTTCTGCACCATGTCGCGCAGCGCGCCGGTATGGTCGTAGAAGCCCGCGCGGCTGCCGACGCCAACCGTCTCCGCCACCGTGATCTGCACGCTGCGGATGCTCGGCGCCTGCCACAGCGGCCCGAAGATCGGGTTGCCGAAGCGCAGCACCATCAGGTTCTGCACGGTTTCCTTGCCGAGGTAATGGTCGATCCGGTAGATCTGCGATTCCGCGAAATGCCGGCCGACCGCATCGTTGATCGCCTGCGCCGACGCGAGATCGTGGCCGAGCGGCTTTTCGAGCACGACGCGCGAGCGCGCATCGACGAGGTGCGCGGCCGACAGGTTGTCGCAGATCGTCGTGAACAGCTCCGGCGACGTCGACAGGTAGAACACGTGGATCGCGTCGGGGCGCGCCGCTTCGGCGAGGCGCGCATAGTCTTCCGGCGCGTTCACGTCGATCAGCACGTACTTGAACAGGTCGAGGAAGCGGGCCCATGCATCGGCGTCGAACGCCTTCTCGTCGATGAACGGGCGCGACTGCTCGTCCATGAACTTGCGGTAGCCGTCGATGCCCCAGTCGCGCCGGCCGACCGCGATGATGCGCGTCTGCGGCGGCAGGTTGCAGTGCAGGTGCGCCATGTACAGCGCGGGCAACAGCTTGCGGGCGGCCAGGTCGCCGCCGCCGCCGAAGATGATCATGTCGACGGGCTGGTCGGCTTCGGTCTGGTTGGGCTGATTCGTCATGAGTGGATCGCGGTCTGAAACGGGTGAGCGTGGAACGAACATCGAAGCGCCGGCCGCCGGTGCGTTGGCGCGCCAGTACGTGGAAACGCTAATAGTGCACGCTTTTGACCGATTGCGGATGGGTTCCCCCTTATGTAACAGGGCTTGCCGTCCCGTGGTCGGCGCGATTATGATTGAGCGCTCACTCATTAAAGGAATCGAACGTGGCCCGACCGCGCAGTCCCGACAAGCACGACGCCATCCTCGCCGCGGCTGCCCGCGCGCTCGCGGAGGACGGCGCGAGTGCGACCACCGCGCGCATCGCGCGGCTCGCCGGCGTCGCGGAAGGCACGGTGTTCACCTATTTCGAGACCAAGGATGCGCTGCTGAACGCGCTGTACCTGAGCCTGAAGGCCGACCTGCGCGACGCGATGATCACCGGGTTTCCCGAGCACGCGCCGGCCGAGCAGGCCATGCGACATGTGTGGAACAGCTATGTGTCGTGGGGCGTCGCGGATCCGCACGGGCAGCGCGCGCTGCGGCAGCTCGACGTGAGCGGCCGCATCGACGACGCGCATCGCGCGGCCGGCACCGAAGGCTTCGGCGCGATCACCGCGCTGCTGCGCGCGCAGAGTGCCGCCGCGGGCGGGCTCGACGCCGACAATGCGCATGCGTTTTGCACGGCGCTGTTCACGTCGATCGCGGAAACGGCGATGGAGTCGATCGCACGCGATCCGGCGCGGGCCGATGCGTACCGGGAAGCCGGGTTTCGCGCGCTGTGGGCCGTGTTGCACGCGGTGTGATAGCGGAAAGTTGTAGAGAGAGAAGGGCGGCGCGTTCGGTTCGGGCGTCGCCACGACGATGGAAGGCGGTTTCAGGCAGGGCGATGCACGGTCAAAACGACCGGTTCAGCGCCCATATTAATGAGTGAGTAATCATTCATTTTTTGCGGTTTCAACGTTACGGAGAAATGGAAATGTCGAAAGTCTGGCTGGTGACAGGGGCCGCACGCGGCCTGGGGCGTGCAATCTCGGAAGCGGTGCTGGCGGCGGGGGACCGGCTGGTGGCCGGCGCGCGCGATCCGGCGCGGCTCGCGGATCTGGAAGCGCAGTACGGCGACCGGTTGCTGCCGATCGAGCTCGACGTGACCGACGCAGCGGCGGCCGCGCATGCGGTGGCCGCCGCCCGCGACGCGTTCGGACGCATCGACGTGCTGGTGAACAAC
The DNA here is from genome assembly GCF_000203915.1 of Burkholderia ambifaria AMMD. NCBI lineage: Bacteria > Pseudomonadati > Pseudomonadota > Betaproteobacteria > Burkholderiales > Burkholderiaceae > Burkholderia > Burkholderia ambifaria. The sequence goes on along the minus strand of NC_008391.1, from coordinate 1,739,412 downwards.
GCGGGCTACGGTCATACGGCGCCGTTCGAGCAGATGGGCGCCGACGACTTCCGCGACCAGATCGAAACGAACCTGTTCGGCGTGGTCAACCTGACGCGCGCGGTGCTGCCGACGATGCGGGCGCAACGCGCGGGCCACATCTTCCAGGTGTCGTCGGTTGGCGGGCGCACGGCGACGGCCGGCCTGTCCGCGTATCAGGCCGCGAAGTGGGCGGTCGGCGGATTCAGCGACGTGCTGTCGAAGGAAGTCGCGCCGTTCGGCGTGCGCGTGTGCACGCTCGAGCCGGGCGGGATGCGCACCGAATGGGCCGCGCAGGCGAAGCGCCACGTCGACGGCCTGCTGCCAGACTATCAGCCGTCGGTCGGGAAGATTCTCGAACTGCTCGGTTCGTATGGCGGCCACGAGGTCGGCGATCCCGCACGGATCGCGGCGCTGATCGTCGAGCTGTCGCGTCGCGACGACGTGCCGATGCGGCTGCTGCTCGGCAGCGATGCGCTGTTCGTGTGCGAGCAGGCGGAAACGCAGCGCGCGGAGGAGGCGGCACGGTGGCGTGACGCGACGCTGTCGACGGTGTTCCCGGACGCGACGCTGCCGGCGGGGTTGGAGGCGTTGAAGGAGTGGAGCGAGCGCTGACCGGCTCCTGCTCCTGCTTGCCGTGAGCCGGCCCGTCGGACCCGCGACATCCCTCTCCGTGTCGCGCGGTTCCAGCGTCCGGCTCGGCGGATCGCGCCGACCGAGGCCGGCGCACGCGCTCAACGCCCCAGCGCGTAGAACTCCGCGTTGGGCCGCATGTTCGTCACGTTCGCGATGCGATTCGACATGCCGAAGAACGCCGAGATCGCCGCGATGTCCCAGACATCCTCGTCGGTGAAGCCATGCGACTTCAGCGTGTCGAAGTCCGCTTCGCCCACCAGGTGTGCGCTCTGCGAAACCTTCATCGCGAAGTCGAGCATCGCCTTCTGCCGGACGGTGATGTCGGCCTTGCGGTAGTTGGTCGCGACCTGGTCGGCGATCAGCGGATCCTTCGCGCGAATGCGCAGGATCGCGCCGTGCGCGATGACGCAGTACTGGCACTGGTTCACGGCGCTGGTGGCCACGACGATCATTTCCCGTTCGGCCTTGGTGAGGTTGCCCGGCTTGTCCATCAGCGCGTCGTGGTACGCCATGAACGCGCGAAATTCGTCCGGGCGATGCGCGAGCGTGAGGAATACGTTCGGGATGAAGCCCGACTTTTCCTGGACGGCCGCGATCCGTTCGCGAATGTCGTCGGGCAGGTCGTCGAGCGCCGGCACCGGAAAGCGGCTGACGGGCGCGTGATTGGCAGCGGTCATGAGGTCTCCTGGATAAAGTGGCACGGGCGAACACGACGCGCGAGTCGCCGGCCGGACATGAAACGACGGGTTGCCGGCGTCATGCGTTGACGTCCACGACGATGCGGCCGCGTATCTTGCCGGCGATCAGTTCCTCGGCAAGCGGTATGGCGTTGCCCAGGCCGACCTGATGACCGATCGCGCCCAGCTTCCCGACATCGAGATCGGACGCGAGCCGGCGCCATGCCTCCAGCCGCTCGGCGCGCGGGCACATCACGCTGTCGATGCCGACGAGCGTCACGCCGCGCAGGATGAACGGCGCGACGGTGGCGGGAAAGTCCATGCCGGCGGCGAGGCCGCAGGCCGTCACCACGCCACGATAGCGCGTGGTCGCGCACACGTTGGCGAGCACGTGACTGCCCGCGACGTCGACCGCGCCGGCCCAGCGTTCCTTGCCGAGCGGCTTGCCCGGGGCGCCGAATTGCGAGCGGTCGAGAATCTCCGCCGCGCCGAGCTGCCGCAGGTAGTCGGCATCGGCCGGGCGGCCGGTCACGGCGACGACGCGATAGCCGAGCCGCGCGAGCAGGGCGATGGCGACGCTGCCGACGCCGCCTGCCGCGCCGGTCACCACGATCTCGCCGTCGTCCGGGCGCACGCCATGCCGTTCCAGCGCCATCACGCACAGCATCGCGGTGTAGCCCGCCGTGCCGATGGCCATCGCCTGTTGCGGCGAAAACGCGGCCGGCAGCGGCACCAGCCAGTCGCCGTCGACGCGTGCCTTCTGGGCCAGGCCGCCCCAGTGCGTTTCGCCGACGCCCCAGCCGTTGAGCACGACCCGATCGCCCGCGCGGTAATCCGGATGCGTGCTGTGCTCGACCTCGCCCACCAGATCGATGCCCGGCACCATCGGGAACTTGCGGACCACCGGGCTCTTGCCGGTGATCGCGAGTCCGTCCTTGTAGTTCAACGTCGAATAGCCGACCCGGATCGTCACGTTGCCCGCGGGCAACTGCGCGTCGTCCAGCGTTTGCAGCCGCGCGTGCTGGCCGGTGCCGTCCTTGTCGATCACGATGCCCTGGAACATGCGTCCTCCTTTTTAGACCGATCGTCTAGTTAATGGCAAAAAAATTCAGCGGCGAGGCAATCCATTGAAGAAAAACTGCGCGAACAGCGCAAGCGGCACGTCGCTGCGTTCGAGCTTCGCGCGCAACACCGCGCCTTCCCAGCCGATCCAGAAGCACGCGGCCAGCTCGGCGGGGTCCGCCGACTCGGCGAGCTCGCCGGCTTGCTGGGCGGCGGTGAGGCACGCGGCCAGCCGGCGTTGCCAGTCCTCGAACGTCGCGCGCAGACGCGCACGGAAACTCTCCGGCAGTGCGCCCATTTCCTGGCCGAGGTTGCCGATCAGGCAGCCGCGGCTGTATTCATGGCGCGCCATGCCATCGCGCGCATCGTCGACGAACGCGCGCACGCGTGCCAGCGGCGACGGCTCGGGCTGGCTGAAATGACGGTCGAGCTTGCGGGCGAAGAAGTCCGCGTAGCGATCGATCAGTTCGAGGCCGAACGCCTCCTTGCTGTCGAAGTAGTGATAGAACGAGCCCTTGGGCACGCCGGCGCGCCCGAGGATCTCGTCGAGCCCGGTGGCCGAAAAGCCCTTCTCGGTGAGCACTTCCAGCCCGGTGCGCAACAGCATGTCGCGCGTCGCGACGAGGTCTTCGTGCTGCTTCGGTGGCCTGCCGCGGCGGCGAGGCGGATCAGTTCGAACGTCCATGGGTGAATAATAGACCGTTCGTCTCAAAAATCAAGGGCTCGCTCGACGGGGCGGCGGACGACGTGCCGGATCCTCAGTGGGAGGTCACCACGGCACCGGTCGACATTGCGGCCACGGTCCGGGGAGCCGACCGCTTTCACGAACGCGTGGCTGTTGTGGGATCGTGCTCGTCGCTGCATCGCGCTGCGCACGTCGTGTCTCGGAACCTCGTGGTGGCCGGGAAGCGACCCGTCATCGGGAATGCGCTTCCCCAGCCTTGTCACAATCGTCACGCTGAAACATCGGATACCGGATCGATATGAGAATCTTCAAGCCTTCACGAAAGCGAGGAGATCCGCATTGAGCACATCGGCATTGACCGTCAGCATGCCGTGGCCGTAGCCCGGATAGGTCTTCAACGTGCCGTTCTTCAGCAGTTTGATGGCCTTCAGCGCAGCATTCTCATACGGGACGATCTGGTCGTCTTCGCCATGCAGTACGAGCGTCGGCACGCTGATCGCCTTGAGATCGTCGGTCTGGTCCGTCTCGGAGAACGCCTTGATGCCCTCGTAATGCGCGTTGGCGCTGCCCATCATCGCCTGGCGCCACCAGTTCCGAATCACGCCTTGATCGATCTTCGCGCCGGCTCGATTGAATCCGTAAAACGGGCCGCTCGGCACATCGAGAAAGAACTGGGCGCGATTGGCCGCGGTGCCGGTGCGCAACCCGTCGAATACGTCGATTGGCACGCCGTCCGGGTTGGCCTCGGTCTTCAGCATCAGCGGTGTCACCGCGCTGACCAGTATCACTTTGGCGACACGCCCGGCCGGCTCGCCGTGCCTCGCGACATAGCGGGCGACTTCACCGCCGCCGGTGGAGTGGCCGATATGCACTGCATGCCGGAGATCCAGCGCTTCGACAACGGCGAACGCATCGGCTGCGTAATGGTCCATGTCGTGACCTTCGGCGACTTGCGCGGAGCGCCCATGTCCGCGCCGGTCGTGGGCAATGACGCGATACCCGTTCGACAGGAAAAACAACATCTGGGCATCCCAATCATCCGACGAAAGCGGCCAGCCGTGATGGAAGACGATCGGCTGCGCGTCTTTCGGGCCCCAGTCCTTGTAAAAAATCTGGACGCCGTCTTGCGTGGTAACGAATGACATGATGGTTTTCCTTTCGTACGGTTGCAGGGAAGTAACGGTTGCTGCGAATGGAGCCGTCGCGACCGCGAGCGGTCGTTGTCTCGGCAATGCGGGATGCGGGCGAAAAGAAACTCGCGTGATGGGCGCGCACGGCAGCTCGGCTTCGCGATGGGTGGCGTCAAAAAAATGCGACCAAGGCCACGGCGTTCGCACGGTGATACCGACGAGGTGAATGTCGACATGCGCGGCACGATCGCCGCGGATACGGCCGCGAGCGTGAGATTGCGCGTGCGCGAGTGACCGTCAACGAACGCGGCCGGATCGACAAGTGCGTCGTTGCCGATGGCACCGTTCGCTCTTGAGCCGCGTCACGCAGCGTGTCGTCAAGCCGACGTCGCGCCCGGGTAATCGACGTAACCGTCCGCGCCTTGCGTGAACCACGTTGTCGGGTCGTCCGACGCAAGCGGAATCGAATTGGCTAGACGGCGCGGGTAATCCGGATTCGCGATGAAAGGGCGCCCGAAAGCAACGGCATCGCCAATCCCGGCATCGAGTTCAGCCTGGGCTCGGGCCGCGTCGAAATCCGAGTTGAGCACCAGCGGTCCTTTGAAAGCCGGGCGAATCCGTGCCGCGAGCGGATCGAGATAGCCGACGCCGAAACTGCCGTTCAGTGGTGGCTCACGCAGTTCCAGGAACGCGATCCCAACCGTGGATAGCGCCTCGGCGGCCGCGATGAACAGCGGCACCGGATCGCTATCACGCACGCCCAGGGTTTCGCCGTTGGGAGACAGGCGAACGCTGGTGCGATCGGCGCCCACGACATCTGCGACAGCCTCGGTTACCTCGATCAGAAGCCGGAGCCGATTGGAGATCGAGCCGCCATACGCGTCGCTGCGGAAGTTGGCGCTGTCTCGCAGGAATTGATCGATCAAATAACCGTTCGAAGCATGCAACTGCACGCCGTCGAAGCCGGCCTGCAGTGCGTTACGTGCAGCGGCGGCGAACTGTTCGATCACGGCGGGAATTTCGTTCATCGACAGTGCACGTGCCGGCGCGTAGGACTGCTTTCCTTCATAGGTATGGGCATGGCCCGGCGCCGTCGTGATGGACGACGAGACAGGCTGCGCGCCATCGAGAAAGCTCGGATGCACCACGCGGCCCATGTGCCACAGCTGGGCAATGATGCGGCCGCCCGCTTCGTGCACGGCGTCGGTCACTTTTCGCCAGCCGGCCACCTGGGCAGGCGTCCACAGGCCGGTCGCGTAGGGCCAACCCAACCCCTGCCGGGAAATGCCAATGGCCTCCGAGATGATGAGACCCGCGGATGCGCGTTGACTGTAATAGTCGGCCATCATCGCGGTGGGTACGTGCTCGCGTGTTCCCCGGGCACGTGTCATGGGCGCCATCAGGATACGGTTGGGCGCTTCGATCGCGCCCAGTCGAATGGGATCAAACAGCGTAGGCACCAAACCTCCTTCTTGTTCCTTGTCAGTGTGGAAATACCGGAAGCCTTTCAGGCCACATCACACGAGACGGGCGCCGCCGTCGATGTGGATCGTCTCGCCGTTCATGAAACCGTTGCTCATCAGGAACACCACCGCGGCGCCCACTTCGTCGGCGGTACCCAAACGATGCAGCGGCAATTTTTCTTTCAATGCGTTCACGTATGCGTCGCGACCGTCGCCGAGCGTGCGGGCAAGCAGCGGCGTGTCGGTGGTGCCGGGCGAAACGGTGTTGACGCGGCGCGGCGCCAGTTCAAGCACCAAACCACGGGCCAGCGCTTCCATCGCGGCGGACGCCGACGCAAGAATGGCCGTGCCGTACGCATTGGGCCGGTCGGCCAGCACGCCTGAAATGAACGTGATGGAGCCATCGGCGGCCAGGCGGTCACCGAGCGTGCGCAACGTGTGCACGGCTGCCCACACACGTTCGTCGAACGCCCGACGCAGATAGTCGACATCCGCTTCCAGCACCTTGCCTGCCACGAAGGTCCCGGCGAGGAGGACGAGATGGTCGACGTGTGCGATGTCGGCCAGCGCCGCGGTGAGGGTCTCCGGCTTGGTCACGTCGGCGGCGCGCCAACCCGCGAAACCATTCTCGGCGGCGACGCGTTCGGCGCCCTCCGCGTTGAAGCCGATCACGGTGACGTTCGCCCCGGCGGCCTTCGCTTGTTTGGCCGCGGAAAGGCCAATGCCGGAGGTTCCGCCAATGATGAGGACGGACTTGTTATCGAGTGAACGGGCGGCGAAATCGGTAGTCATGAAAGTAGGTCCTGTCGGCTGACGCAACCCAGTGCGGCGTCTTGGACAGCACTCTATACTTGCCAATTGATATTGATAATCAGCGCCAAACTCTCTTCAATCATTCCGCCATGGAACAAATCAGCCTGGACCGCCTGACGGGTCTCATCGCATTCAGCCGTGCGGCGTCGTTGGGGAGTTATTCGGCCGCCGCTCGGGCGCTCGGCGTCACACCGTCCGCCGTGAGCAAGAGCATCCAGCGTCTCGAGCAGCACTTCGAGCTCAAGCTGTTCAACCGGACCACCCGATCGTTGACGCTGACCCAGGAGGGGCGCGAGCTGCATGAACGTACGTTGCGCCTGCTTGCGGAAATGGAGGCCATCGAGCAGGCCGCGGTCTCGGCGCGATCCGAGCCGGCCGGCACCCTGAAAGTCACCGCGCCGCTCCCGATCGGGATTCATCTGATCGCGCCTGCGCTACCTGCGTTTCGGAAGCGTTTCCCCAAGCTGTCCATCGACCTGCGCCTGGGCGACCATTTCGTCGATCTGGTCGGTGAAGGCGTCGATGTGGCCATTCGCGTAGGAGATCTAACCGGTTCTCGTCTGATCTCGCGCCAGCTTTCCCCTCACCATATCGGCGCGTACGCGTCCCCGGACTATCTGGCCCGGCGCGGTGTTCCCAAACACCCCGACGACCTCGTGGATCACGATTGCGTGAATTTCCGATTTCAGAGTTCAGGACAGGTCTTTCGCTGGAATTTTGTCACCGGTGACGGATCGCTCGACCTGATACCGGACGCCGGCATCGTCGTCGATACCAGCGATGCCGTCGCCGCCGTGATGGTCGCCGGCGGAGGCGTCGGCATCACACCCGCCTATGTGGCCGATTCCTACGTCAAGCGCGGGGAGCTGGTGCAGGTCCTCACCGAGTTCGTCGAACCGCGCTCCACGATCACGGCGCTGTGGCCGGAGAGCCGGCGCAGCAGTCCGAATGTCAAAGCATTCGTCGCACACCTGACGAAGGTGTTTGCTTCGTATGCGGCCGATAAGTGACGCTTGTCCGATGATGTTCGGGTGGTTCGCTGCGGTAAACAATGTAAAGCCCTTCCACACAGCCACCGCCGCCCGGCGTCACTTCGACTGGGCGGAGCTGTCGTTCCCCTGATTGCGGCCCGGTTTGCGCGCTGTCTTCGACGGACCGAGTGTCGCGAGAATCTTGTCACGGCATACCGTCAGGATTTCGTCGGCCAGTGGCGAATCATCCGGGCATGCGCGCGACAACACAATCGCGCCGACCGCATGCGCCATGATGTCGAGGCAGTCGGCTCGCGCCTCCGCCGCGTCTGCACCGTCTGACGGATCACGTTCCTGGACCAACGCCGCCAGCAGTCTTTCGATGCCGTCCGCGAAGGTGGCCCGGACCGCCTCGGGTTGACGCGCGGCATCCCCACCCAGCGCGGCCATCGTGCAGCCGGTTGCGCGCGCGTCGCGGTGCTCGCGCGCGAGATACTGTCGCACGAACTCCGCTGCGTCCACCCCGGCCGACAGCGCAACGGTCTGCGCCATGCCGCAGGCCGCCGATTCCGCCATCAGATCGGCCTTCGAGCGGAAGTGCTTGTAGAAGCCGCCGTGGGTGAACCCGGCTGCACTCATCAGATCAGCAACTCCGACCCCATCAAAACCGCGCTCCCTGAATAGCGTCGACGCTGTTTCGACAACGTGGGCCCGGTTGGCCTGGGCCTGTGCCTTGGTGACTTTCACTTTTCCTCTCCGTGGGCGCGTTCCTGTCTGATGGCCTGACTATACATTGATGTTGGTCGTCATCAAAGTCTTGACACGTTAGATTATGACCGTCATCATTAAGACATTCTCACCACCCGAGCTGGAACGACATGTCAGAGAAAACGCTTTTCGAGCCGTACGCCCTCGGTGACCTGACGCTCACCAATCGCATCGTCATGGCACCGCTGACCCGCAACCGTGCCGGCGCCGGGCTGGTGCCCAGCGAGCTTGCCGCGACCTACTACGCGCAGCGCGCGTCGGCCGGCCTGATCATCACCGAGGCCACTCAGGTTTCGGCCCAGGCCCAGGGCTATCAGGACACGCCCGGCCTGTACACACCCGAGCAGATTGCTGGCTGGCGGAGGGTCACGGACGCCGTCCATGCCAAGGGTGGACGCATCTTCGTGCAGCTCTGGCATGTGGGCCGCGTCTCGCACACCGACCTGCAACCTGGCGGCACGGCGCCGGTCGCGCCTTCCGCGATCCGCGCCGAGACGAAAACCTTCGTCAACAACGGATTTGCCGACGTGTCCGAGCCGCGCGCGCTGGAGCTCGCCGAGCTGCCGGGCATCGTGAACGACTTTCGACAGGCTGCGGCCAACGCGATTGCCGCAGGTTTCGACGGCGTGGAAATTCACGGCGCGAACGGATATCTGCTGGAGCAGTTCATCAAGGACGGAGCCAACCAGCGCACCGACGACTACGGCGGCTCGATCGAGAATCGTGCGCGGCTGCTGCTCGAAGTGGTCGCCGCAGTGGTCAAGGAAATCGGCGCAGAGCGCACCGGCGTGCGCATCTCGCCGGTTTCGCCGGCAAACGGCATTTCCTGCAGCGATCCGCAAGCGCAGTACGACTACATCGCCGAACAGCTCAACGCGCAGCGCATCGTCTATCTGCACGTGGTCGAAGGCGCGACGGGCGGCCCACGCGATGTCGCCGCGTTCGACTATGACGCGCTGCGCCGCCGTTTCAAGCAGACCTATCTGGCCAACAACGGCTACGACGTGGAATTCGCCACCACTCAACTCAATGAGGGCAGAGCCGACTTGTTCGCGTTCGGCCGTCCGTTCATCAGCAACCCGGACCTGGTCGAACGCCTGAAGCACGGCGCACCGCTGACGCAACTCAACCCGGCGACGCTCTATGGTGGCGGCGCGGCGGGCTACATCGATTACCCGACGATTTCCGGCTAAGGCTTCGTGCCCTTGACTGAGTCTCCGCCAGAAGAACCCTTGCAAAGGAAAGTACCCATGACCTCGCTTCCGACCGTCCTCATCACCGGCGCCTCCAGCGGCATCGGTGCCACCTACGCCGAGCGCTTCGCTCGGCGTGGCCATGACCTCGTCCTCGTCGCCCGCGACAAGGCGCGACTCGATGCCCTGGCAGCGCGCCTGCGTGAGGAAAGCGGTGTGGCCGTGGAAGTGCTGCAGGCCGACCTGACCCAGTCCGCCGATCTGTCCGCGCTCGAGGCTCGTCTGCGCGATGACGATCCAATAGGAATTCTGATCAACAATGCCGGCGTGGCTCAGTCGGGCGGCTTCCTGCAGCAAACCCCTGAAAGCATCGAACGCCTGATCACGCTCAACACGACGGCACTGACGAGGCTTGCAGCCGCCGTCGCGCCACGCTTCGTGCGGTCCGGTAACGGCTCGATCGTCAACATTGGCTCGGTGGTGGGTTTCGCGCCCGAGTTCGGCATGTCGATCTACGGCGCGACCAAGGCGTTCGTGCTGTTCCTGTCGCAGGGCCTGAATCTCGAGTTGTCACCCAAGGGTGTCTACGTGCAAGCCGTCCTGCCGGCGGCGACGCGCACGGAGATCTGGGAGCGCGCCGGGGTCGACGTGAACACGCTGCCCGAGGTGATGGAAGTGGGCGAGTTGGTTGATGCCGCACTGATCGGGTTCGACCGTCGCGAACTGGTCACGATCCCTCCGCTGCACGTAGCCGGGCGGTGGGACGCGCTGGATGGCGCTCGACAGGGACTGTTGTCGGACATTCGACAAGCACACGCGGCCGAGCGTTATCAGCTCCGCGCTTGACCATTCAATTGCACCAAACGGCGGAACGATGGATACCACGATGACCGACACCCATATCACTACGCCCACGCGCTTCGTGGATGTCAACGGTACTCGATTCGCCTACCGCCGCTGGGGTAACGCAGATTCTTCGCAGCCGCCGTTACTGTTCCTGCAGCACTTCCGCGGCGGGATGGACAACTGGGATCCACTGATGACGGATGGGCTTGCCCAAAGCCGCGAAGTCATTCTCTATAACGGTCGCGGCGTCGCTTCCTCCGGCGGACAACCACGAACTCGCATCGAGGACATGGCCGATGACGCAGCGGCCTTCGTTCGCGCACTCGGCTTGCAGCAAATCGACGTTCTGGGTTTTTCGCTGGGCGGGTTTCAGGCGCTCGACCTGACCTGGCGCCATCCCGAGCTCGTGCGCAAGCTGATGCTGCTGGGCACCGGGCCGCGCGGGGGGAATCCGGAAATGGAGCAGCGCGTGTTGACCACCGCGGTCAATCCGGTCCCGGTGTTCGAAGACTTTCTCTACCTGTTCTTCGGACGATCAGCAGAAGCAGAGCAGGCGGCAAGGGCGTTCTGGGAGCGGCGCCATATGCGAGCCGACCAGGATCCGCCATCCTCGCCGGAGGTCTCGATCGCACAGATCGAGGCCAACGTGCTGTATATGCCGAGGCTCTCGGAAGACGATCCTTTCGCGTATCTGCGCGGCATCCGGCAGCCTACGTTCATCCTCAATGGCGTGAACGACGTGATGGTCCCGACGATTAACTCCTTCTACATGGCGCGCAATCTGCCAAATGCGCAGTTGTTCATTTACCCGGATGCCGGCCACGCCGCGCAGTTTCAGTACCCGCAACGCTTCCTGGGTCACGCAGTTCAGTTCCTGAGCGAGTGACGCGACGCTCGTCATGGTTCGAACGCACTTTTCTCAGATCAAAAGGATGCCGAAATGCTCAAGTTCAAGTTCCTGTTGTGGGCATTCGCCCAGCTGCTGAGACGCAAGATCAGGCGCGACGCCAACGCCGCGCGCTACGTTGCGTCCAAGAACCTGGTATGCCAGATTCGTACGGTTTCGGGTGCCGGGCGCTACTTTGTGATCAAAGATGGCACCGTCCGATCGTTTGCGGGGCTGGCAGCGACGCCTCGATTCACGCTCACCTTTACGAGTGCCGCCAAAGGCTTCGAGATTCTGTCGGCCAAGGATGCCCAGGCGGCCTTCCTCAGGGGAGTGGGCAGTAAAGACCTGATCATCAGTGGCGACTTCCGGGAAGTGTTGTGGTTCCAGGGCCTGACGGCGTTCCTGCAGCCTCCGAAAATCGTCTTGCCTTACGACCGCACCGTCTTCTGAGTTGCCATGAAACCCGATTTGCTGAACCAGCCGCTGCGCCTGCCCAATGGCAGCGTGCTGCGCAACCGGCTCGCCAAGGCCGCCATGAGCGAGACCCTGGGCACCTACGATAATCGCCCGACACCGGACCTGGTGAAGTTGTACCGACGCTGGGCTGCGTCGGGGCTCGGACTGATCATGACGGGGAACGTGATGATCGACCGCCGCGCGTTGGGCGAGCCCGGGAATGTCGTGATTGAGGACGACGCAGACTTGCCCGTGCTGCGCCAGTGGGCGGAGGCTGCAACCGCGCAAGGGGCGTCGATCTGGGTGCAGCTCAACCATCCTGGAAAGCAATCGACCAAGGGTTTGAACGCCTTCAACCTGGCGCCCTCCGCGGTTCCTTTCCGCGAGGACATGGTGGCATTCTTCGAGACACCGCGCGAAGCGACCCCGTCCGAGATTCAAGACATCATCGAGCGCTTCGGGCGCAGCGCGGCCATTTGCAGGAAGGCCGGGTTCAGTGGCGTAGAGATCCATGGAGCCCATGGTTATCTGATCAGCCAATTTCTTTCTCCGCACCACAACCGCCGCAGCGACGAATGGGGCGGCAGTCCCGAGAAGCGGCGCCGCTTCGTCCTGGCCGTCTATGCGGAAATCCGCCGGCAGGTCGGCCCGGACTTCCCGGTGGGAATCAAGCTCAATTCGGCCGACTTCCAGCGCGGTGGTTTTACGGAAGAAGAATCGATCGAGACAATCCGCGCGCTGAGCGATGCGGGGATCGATCTGATCGAGATTTCCGGCGGTACCTATGAGGCGCCTGCCATGAGCGGGGCGATGCAAGAACCGAAGAAGGCATCCACCGCGGCGCGGGAAGCCTACTTCCTTGATTTTGCCCAGAAGGTGCGCGCGGCAGTCAACGTGCCGCTCATGGTGACCGGTGGTTTTCGGACCGCCGCCGGCATGAACGCGGCGCTGCACTCCAGCGCGCTGGATGTGGTGGGCCTGGCGCGGCTGCTCGCGATCGATCCCGATGCGCCCGCCGCCTTGCTTCAAGGGCGCGACAGCCCGCAGCAGGTGCAACCAATCAGTACCGGCCTCAAGGCTGTCGATCGCCTCGGAATCATGGAGGTGCTGTGGTACACGCGCCAGCTCAAGCGCATTGCGAGGGGGAGAGAACCGCGCCCCGACGAGGGCGGACTTGCAGCATTCTTGAAGTCTGCTTTCAGCAGCGGCTGGGGAACGTTTCGCACGCGGCGTCTGCGGGCGCGCATTTGAGCGCCGCGCGCAGTCGACGAAGAGTCGTTGTCCGAATCGATGCTTGAGGCCACACTTGAGCATCGGTTTTCGGCGCGGATTGAAGTCCCACCTTTTTTCCGGTCAGCATGATGCTCGACATATGAAAGCAGCACCCAGGAGTGAATGATGAAGAGCATCAACGCGGACACCCAGTCGATAACGTCGTATGCACGGGCACCGAACAAGTTCGTCAATGCGGCAGGAACCCGCTTCGCCTACCGCGAACTGGGTCCGCACGGCGGCATTCCTTTGGTTTTGCTGAACCATTGGGGCGCGGTGCTGGACAACTTCGATCCGCGCATCGTCGATGGCTTGGCGCAAAAACATCGCGTTATCGCCATCGACTATCGAGGAATCGGCTTATCCGGTGGCATCGCGCCCGTGACCGTGGACGAGATGGCGCGCGACACCATCGCGCTGATTCGCGCAATGGGTTTCGATCAAGTCGATCTGCTCGGCTTCTCGCTTGGCGGCTTCGTCGCGCAGGACGTGGCGCTCAAGGCGCCAGGCCTGGTGCGCAAGCTCATTCTCACTGGCACGGGCCCTGCCGGCGGTCACGGTATCGATCGTGTGGGTGCCGTGTCCACGCCACTCATGCTCAAAGGCCTGCTAACGCTGCGCGATTCGAAGGCGTATCTGTTCTTCACGTCCACAACCAACGGCCAGCAGGCGGCAAGCGCCTTCTTGAAACGGTTGAAGGAACGTAAGGCTGGCCGCGACAAGGGGCCGACACCTCGCGCCTTCCTTCGTCAACTCAAGGCGATCAAGGCGTGGGGCCAGCAGGCGCCCCAGGATATCGCCAGCCTGCCCATGCCTGTCCTGATCGCCAATGGGGATAACGACATCATGGTGCCCACCGCGCTCAGCCACGATATGGCCCGCCGCATACCGCAGGCGCAACTCGTCATTTATCAGGACGCCGGCCACGGCGGAATCTTCCAGCATTACGCCAACTTCGTACCCACGGCACTGGAATTTCTATCGCAATGAATACCTTGTAGACCAGAGGGTATGAAGTTTCTCGCGAATACAACGCAGCATCGGAGCAAGCGCAACATGAAAGCACTCACATTCAAACGCTATGGCAAATCACCCGAGATCGGGTTCGCCGAAGTGCCGCGCCCCACGCTCGAGCCCGACGAACTGCTGGTCGAGGTTCACGCCGCGGGGGTGAACCCGATCGACAACATGATTCCAACGGGCATGTTCAAACCCGTCGTGAAGTTCCAGTTGCCCGCGACCATGGGCAGCGATCTGGCCGGTATCGTGATCGATGTCGGCGGCCGCGTCACTCGCTTCAAGAAAGGCGACGCCATATTTGCAAGTCTGTTCGACCTTGGAAGAGGATCCATCGCCGAATTTGCCGTGGTACCGGAGAGCGCTGCAGCCCCGATACCGGTCAATCTGGACTTCGTGCAGGCCGCCTCGGTCCCCATGGTCGGGCTCACTTCATGGCAAGCACTGAAGGAGCGTGCCAATCTTCAGGCGGGTCAGAAGGTGTTCATTCCCGCGGGGTCCGGCGGTATTGGAACGTTTGCGATCCAGCTGGCCAAATATTTCGCCGCCAAGGTGGGAACCAATACCAGCACGGGCAATATCCCGTTGGTGACAAGCCTCGGCGCGGACGAAGTAATCGACTACAAGAAGCAAGCGTTCGAGAAAGTGCTGCACGACTACGATGTGGCGCTTGGCACGATCAGGGGTGACGCGGTTGAAAAATCGGTAGGAATCCTGAAGCCGGGCGGTAAGATCGTCTCTCTTATCGGGCCGCTGGACGCAGCGTTCGCCCGTGCTCGCGGGCTGAACTTCATTCTGCAGTTCGTATTCGGCCTGATGAGCCGCAAGATCATGCGGCTTGCGAAAAAGCGAGGCGTCACGTACTCGTTTCTCTTCGTACGCCCCGACGGAGCTCAACTCGCCGAGATCGGCAAACTGCTCGAATCCGAACGTATCCATCCTGTGATCGACAAGGTATTTCCGTTTGAACAAGCAAAGGATGCACTGGAATACCTGGCCCAAGGACGCGCCAAGGGCAAGGTCGTCGTCAGGATCAAGTGAAGGATTGCGAGGAACGCCGCCCGAGGCTTCGAACGGCGCATGTCTCGGCGTTCACTCGCGGCGGCGCGGTCGTGTGGCTGGCTCGGCGACACGGTCGACCCACCCCCGGTAAAACGCGCGGTACTTGAGCACGAGCTTGTCGTACTTGCTGTACGCGCCGCCGCCGTCCGGCTTCATCCCGTTCCAGATCTTGACGTCGTACCCCGCGGCCTGCTTGGTCTGCAGCCCGAACAGCACGAAGTCGGTCGCGCGGCGCAGGATCCCGCCCACCTTCTTGATCGAGATGAGCATGTGCATGACGTTCTTGCCGTCGCTCACCGGCGTCACGCACTGGAGCAGCTTGTATTTGACGTCGCCGTCCAGCGCGACCGTCATGACGCACCCGCCGGGGTAGCCGTCGAAGTGCAGGTTCATCTGCGACATGTCCATGCCGA
Source organism: Burkholderia ambifaria AMMD (assembly GCF_000203915.1). Taxonomy (NCBI): domain Bacteria; kingdom Pseudomonadati; phylum Pseudomonadota; class Betaproteobacteria; order Burkholderiales; family Burkholderiaceae; genus Burkholderia; species Burkholderia ambifaria. The sequence continues at coordinate 1,724,041 of NC_008391.1, read as the reverse complement.
GCGCGCGCGACAGCATGCCGAGGGGCCCGAAGTATCGGTTCACGGTGAAGTCGATCCCGGCGCCGAACCACGCGCCCGCCCGGGCCAGCGACTCGACCTCCGGCCACGGGCGCCAATCGTCGAAGAGCTTGAGCTCGAAGGCCGAGATCGGCAGCGCGTGCACGGGAGTTGCGTGCTGCGCGTCGTAGAAGTTTTCGACGATCCGCAACACCGCCGTCGTCGTCTCGAACGCGAAGTGCACGTGCATGAAGTCGCTGTTGTCGACGTCGGCCGCGGCAATTTCGGGCAGCGGGTGCAGCGGCTGCGGTGAGCCGTACCAGACCCACACGTAGCCGTATCGCTCGGCGGTGACCAGCGTCGGCTGGCGCGCCCCGCGCGGGACGGGCTCCAGCCGGCTCACCGTCTGGCTGTGGCCGGGGATGTGAACGCACTGGCCCTGCTCGTCGTAGCGCCAGTGGTGAAACGGGCACTGGATGCACCCGTCCTTGATCTGCCCGTCGGCCAGGTTCGCGCCGAGGTGCGCGCAGTGGCGGTCCATCACCACGGCCCGGCCCGTCGTGCCGCGCCACGCCACGCACGGACGGCCGAACAGCGTCAACTCCGTCGGCTTGTCCTTGAGGGCGTCCGAGCGCATCGCGACGTACCAGCTCGCGGCCACGAGCGTGGTCGCGTCGTACGCCGCTTGGGGTTGCGCCTTGACGCTCGCTTCATCGAATTGAATGTCGTCCATCGTTTTTGTGTCGTCGTTGGTCGATTACTTCAGCGCCAGGCCGATGCGGGTCGTGATGTACGCCCTGAGCAGCGCGAACATCGGGTTGTAGTCGAAGTACTTTTTCACCTCTGCCGGCGCGCTGGTTTGCGTCCAGTACATCAGCTTCATCGCCGGCAGCAGGCTGTACTTCGAGTTGTTGAGCTGCGGCTTTTCCCCCGTGATGCAGTACCCGAAGCCGAACATCGGCTTGGCGAACTCCCGTTCGTCGATGAGGGCGTGAATTCTCGCCGCGGCCTCCTCGGCCGGCTTGTCCCCGGCGCTCACGGCCTCGACCTCGGCCTTGGCGTCGTTGAACAACTGGTAGTACTCCTCCATGTCCGCGCACAGGTACCCGAGGTACGGCGGGTCGTTGTCGAGGTGATCGAGGTCGCCCTCGTCGCGCGACGCGCGGAACCTCGCGTGGGCTTGCACCAGCCGGAACTGCCCGAGGATCGTGCCGACCGCCCACAGCCTGTGGAACGCGTCCCACAGCCGGAAGTCCTTGAACGCCGTGTAGCAGCTGCTGACGAAGTCGTCGTTGTGGTCCAGCAGCTTTTGCTGCAGGCGCTCGATATACTCGAAGCGCTCGGGGGAGAAGTCGTCGTCGCGCAGCGCCTTGATGAGGCGCGCCGCGAGCGCATGGATGGTCACCGCGGTGTTCTCGAGCCCGCGGGAGAACAGCGGGTCGATGAACCCGTTCGCGTGCAGCATCAGGCAGTAGCGGTCGCCGACGCAGGCGCTCGACGAGAACTGCAGGCGGTCGGTCCTGACCCAGTCGCGCACCGGCACGGCGTCCCGGAACTGCGCGCCGATGCTCGGGAACCGCGCGAGGAACTCGTCGAATTCCTGCTGCGCGGAGATGTCCGTTTTCGGGTAGACGCGCGGGTCGAGCTGCAGGCCGACGCTCACCAGGTTGTTGGTCGAGCGCGGGTGGTTGTTGAACGGAATCACCCACAGCCAGCCGCCGTCGAACATGTGGTGCAGGGTTCCCTCGTGCCAGCGCCAGCGCTGCCCCTTGACCTTGAAGATGTCGTCGAACGGCTTGACCCCGAGCATGTGCGTGTAGAGGCTGCGCGAGTGCGTCTTGAAGCGGCACGGCTCTTCGCGGAGCCCGAACTTGGTCGCGAGCGGCGCGCGCGGCCCGCCGCAGTCGATCATGTAGCGGCCGGTGAACCGATCGCCCTGGGCAGTGGTCACCGCGACGCCGTCCTTGTCCGCGTGATATTCGGTCACGCTCGTCCTCTGGCGGACCGTGCAGCCGTATTTGATGGCGGCTTGCAACAGGTAGGCGTCGACGTCTTGCCGGTAATAATGGCTCTCCGGGCCCCACGGCAGCTCGGGAATCACGCACTGCGTGAACTCCTTCGGGTCGTGCTCCTGGCCGGGCTTGTGGAACACGAAGCCGAAGTTGCGCTTGATGCCCGTGCTCGACGCGACGTAACGCTGCGTCGAGTAGAACGACGTGATGTGGTCGAGCTCCGGGATGCCGTAGCGATCGGCGATGATGCGGTTCATCAGAGACGTCTCGGGGATCGACGATTCGCCGATCGTGAACCGCGGATGCGACGACTCTTCGATGATCAGCACTCGAAATTTTTGTTTGGCCAGGATGGCGCCCATCTGGGTGCCGGACATGCCCGAGCCGAGGATGATCACGTCGAAGTGGTTGCTATCGCGCCCGTTCGCGGGGCTCATCTGAGTCATGGGGGCAAACTCTCCTTGTGAGATGGAACACATGGCCGCGTGTGTCAGGATGCGTCGAGCGCGGCGCGGATGCGAGACCGCGCGGCGCGCGTGAGCGTGAGCAGATCGCCGAGCATGCTGGGCGCGTACCCGCCGCTGCCGATGCTGGGGCCGCTTCGCCCGACTTCGTACGCGCGCTCGGCCAATTTGACGTGAGGCGCCCGGAAGCGCAGCAGAACCTCGAAGACCCGGTCGAGGGCCGCCAGGCCGGCCCGCACGGGCTCGCTCCGCGTGCCGATCGCATGCGCCTCGCCGAGCGCGCGGTCGAGGAGCGCCGGCTCGCCGGCGAACCGCGCGTAGACCGCACGGAACGCGGGAAGCACGTAGGGCAGGTACGTCTCCTTGAATTCTCGATAGGCCTGGTGGTCCGATTGCGAGCCCCACAGCACGTGCTCCAGCACGAAGAGGGGCATTTCCACGGCACCGGGGCCGAGGTAGCTCTGGCCTCCGATTCGAATCGGTTCGTAGTAGGGCCGCAGCTCGTCGTAGAAGACCTGCAGCGAGATGAAGCGATACGCGTACACGATCGACTCGACCATTTTCTGCAGATAGGCTGCCAGCTCGTCGCAGCCCTGCGCGAACGCGGGCGAGCGCAGGGACACGTCGGACAGCTCGACGGTCACCGCGATGGCCGCCTCGAGCGCCGCCATCGAGATGCGCACGCTCTCGAGCAAGTGCGCTTCGTCGGGGAGCCCGGTGTAGCTGCGCTGCGCGTCGGCCGCCGCGGGGTTCCAGACCGTCACATGCAGGAGCGTCTCGCGCGGCGGCAGGTCGGTCGCGCGCGCCAGGTCGAGCAGCACCGGCTCGAGCCCGGGCACCGCGTCCGCGGGCTCGTGTCCGTGCCGCTTGAGCGACCCGAGGAAGAACCCGATGTCCCGCATCGCGGCGGCGGCTTCGACGAAGCCCCAGCCGGCGGGCACGCCGCGCGTCGGGAGAAACTCGCGCAGCAGGCCGACGATACCGGGCACGTCCTTTTTACGGTTCAGGCCCGGCAGCTGCAGAACGAGCGCGCGCGCGTGCAGCGGATCGCAGGCCGCCACCGCGGCGTGCGTGGCCGCGAATGCGCCAACCCGGTCCAGGGTGCGCTCCACTACAGGATTTCCTGCGCCGCGAGCGTCGACCCGCGCTGGCTGCGAGACACCCCCGCGTCGCCGTCACGCAGCGAGCGCAGGTAGTCGTAGTTCGTCGGCAGGCTCGTGCGCAGACGCTCGGCCTCGCGCCGGATGCTGGCGAACATCGCCTCGGCCTTCTCGATCGACTCCGGTCGGTGCTGCAACAGCGGCAGCGACCGGTCGGGCAGTAGCCCCAAGCCGGCAAAGATGCAGTAGTAGTTGCCGTTCAACCAGAAGTTCTTGAATTCGTAGTCGAAGGTTTCGTAGTACATCGAATCGTCGAACGACGTGGTGGTCAGCGGCAGCCCCGCCTTGTAGCGCTGAACCTTCTCCTTGATGGCGTCCGAGAGCCGCAGGTCGTGCCGGTTCGCGAGCCAGAACGGCGTGTCGTCGCGCGACGTGGTGAAGTAGTGCGCCTGCACGAAATCCCGGCAGTCGTCGAACATGTAGACGATCTCGGCGTTGAATGCGTCGCTCAACCGCGGGTCGAACGACGTGTCGGGGAAGTGCTTGACGAGCTGGTAAAGCGCCGCGTAGATGAAGTAGATGCCCGTCGATTCCAGCGGCTCGAGAAAGCACGACGACAGCCCGATCGACACGCAGTTGTTGACCCACGCGCGCCTGTTGCGCCCGACCCGGAACTTGATCTGGTTGAGCGGCTGATTGTCCGAGAGGCCCCACAGTTTGAGGAAGTCGGCGGTGGCCTGGTCGCGCGACGTGAACTTGCTCGAGAACACGTAGCCGCTGCCGAACCGGCCGAGCATCGGAATCTTCCAGGTCCACCCGGAGTTCATCGCGATCGCCGAGGTGTACGGCTCGATCCCGTCGCGCACGTCGTCGTGGGGCACGGCGCTGGCGACCGCGCTGTCGCACAGCAGGTGGTCGGACATGTCGATGAAGGGCTCCTTCAGGGCCTGATTGATCAGGAGCCCGCGCATGCCGGAGCAGTCGATGAACAGGTCCGCCTCCAGCGTGCGCCCCTCCTTGGTGGACAGGCTGGAGATGTAGCCGCGCTCGTCCAGGTGAACGTCCACGACCTCGTCGACCACGCGCTTCACCCCCCGTTCGACGGCCCAGCGCTTCAGGAAGTCGGCCACCAGATGCGCGTCGAAGTGCCACGCGTGGGACATCTGACGCGTGCCGTCGGCCAGGCAGGGTGCCAGCTTGCCGTCGAGCGCGCCGGGCTGCGGATAGCACGCGTACTCCATCGGCTGCTGGAAGCCCTGCTCGCGCTTGCGCAGCCAGTAGTGGGTAAGCGGCACGCCATCGCAGTTCGGCACGTTGCCGAACAGATGGTAGAAGTGATCGTCGCGCGAGGGGTCGGGCGACTTCCTCCAGTTCACGAACTTGATCGCGGCCTTGAACGCACCGTTCACCTGCGGCATCCACTCCCGCTCCGGTATCCCGAGGAAGTCGAAGAACACCTTCTGCAAACTCGGGATGGTTGCCTCGCCCACGCCGATGCGGGGGATCGCCGCGGACTCGATGAGCGTGATGTTCGCCTGCTGCTGGAGCGCCCGGACGAGGTACGAGGCGGTCATCCACCCCGCGGTGCCGCCGCCGACGATAACGATATTCTTGATCGGATTGCTCATGCCACCTTTCCCATAGGATTTAAAACCTCAATGGATAGTGACGCCTTGTCGAGTTGAACGCGCAACTCGTCCGGTAACGCGTCATAACGTGTCTGATTCATCGCGATAAATGACACCGGGAAGGCGTGGTGAAATCGCGGCAAGAGATGCCCCCTCCGCGCAAAATCCGGACATCATTGGCCGCAGTCCCAGACTTTCGTCTGAGGCTGTTCCGCTATCAATGAAAATAGAGAAGCACAATCGAATAATGCAAGGCGCCCATTGCAGCGGCGGCACACCGCGCAAGGGCTTGTCGAGGCTCGCCGGACCATGCGCGCAGCCGCACCGACGCACCTTAGCAGTGTTCGCGATGGCACGTCTCGCAAAATTTCATATCAATCTCGGTTAATCCAGAGAAATACTCAATATCGGCGGAGTATCCGATAACAAACGATTTAATTTTTTAAAAACGAGAAATTTACTTTTTCGTTGGGGGTGTGTGCGTCAACGAATTTATTGTATAAAAATGCGAAATGAACGACTTGATTGACGGGGGAATAATGGCGTCGCTATTTGCGAAACAAAGGTGCCAATTGGCCCTTACCCCAGAAATAGTCCGGGTTCTAAAGGTAGAAAGATTCGGAGAGCCCAGAACTGCCGACGCGTGGGCGCGCACCTGAGCGATTCAGTCATCGTCCGACCGTCATGCTGATCAATGTGGATGCGTCAGATGCTCGAGAGATGCTCTCGCAGGAAGTCGATGAACCGCTGGGTCTTCGCCGGCAAAAGACGGGTTTCGGTCAATGCATAGACGGGTACCGGGGTGGCCTCCCACTGTGGCAACACACGACGTAACCGCCCCTGGGCTACGTCATCGGTAACGATGCTCTCCGCCAATATGGCAATCCCCATGTCCAGGGCTGCCAGGCGTTGGATCATGCCGACGCTGTTGAGCAGAAACCGTCCTCCAACTGCGACGTCCACCGTTTCATCTCTGTTTTGCACGGTCCAGATATCGGACTTTGATCCGCGCAGCCGCAAACATTCATGCTGGACAAGCTCGTCGGGATGCTGAGGTTCGCCCAACATATCGAGATAGCGAGGTGAGGCGTAGAGATGTCGCGGCAATCGCGCAAGCTGGCGAGCGATCAAGTTGGAGTTGGCGGGCTCGCCCATCCGAATGGCGACATCAACCGGGTCGCTCACCAGATCTGCCAGGCGAGGGGATAAATCAAACTCGAAGCGTATGCCGGGATAGCGCCGGGCAAACTCGGCCACCAACGGAGCCAGGAAGATGTTGGCGAAGCCTTCGGGGAACGACGCGCGCAACAGCCCGCTGGGCTGGGCAAGCATTTCTCCGAGCTGCTCATGAACGAGCCTCGCCTCCTCGACGATGCGCTTGCTGCGTTCGTAGTACAGCAGCCCGGCTTCCGTCGGTTCGACCTTGCGCGTCGTGCGATGCAGCAGCCGCAAACCGATCGCCTTTTCCAAGGCACCTATACGGCGAGACAAGGTTGAATTGGGCATGCCCAACGCATCGGCCGCGCCCCGAAACCCTTTGGCCTTCACGACCTCCACGAACAGCGCCATGTCATCGAGATGGGTCATACCATTGCTCCAATATTGGAGCAATGAATTCTACTGGAGCCGGTTTATCCCGTAAACGAGCCGGTTCATGATGGGGCCTTGCGATTCAGCGGACCTGACCATGAGCCAATCAATTACCCCCGATGCGATTCGACCCCCGGCCGATGGCCGGCCAGGTGACTTGCTCGACGAGCGCGGTGTGACGGCGTCGGCGCAAGCAAAACCAGTAGTCGTCTCTCCGGTGATTTCCCGCCTGCGACCGATGAATCTGAGCAGCCACTTCCGCGCCTATTCGTTGCGCGCGGAGGGCGGCAACGGCGAGCCGATCGACCCGATTCTGGGCGTGGACCACGCGTGGATCAGCGCCCCTCAGTTTCCCGCCCATCCGCACGCCGGATTTTCTGCGGTGTCCTATCTGTTCCTCGATTCGGAAACCGGCATCGACAATCGTGATTCACTCGGCAATCACAATGTGATCCAGCCTGGTGGGCTGCACTGGACAGCCGCCGGGCGGGGCGTGGTGCACGAAGAGTTCCCCGTCGAGACAGGCAAGACGGTCCATACCCTGCAGATCTTCGTGAACCTTCCCGAGGCGCGGCAGAACGGCGCGCCGTTCGCGTTGAGCCTGGCGCCTTCCGACGTGCCGGTGATCCATGCGGCTGGCGCCAAGGTGCGGGTGCCTCTTGGAACATTCAGTAGTGCCAAGTCGCCATTGGAAACCCCGACCGAGCTGACCTTGCTCGATATCGCCCTGCACGATGGCGCTGAACTCTGCGTGCCTGTTCCCGCGGGACATGCTGCATTCGTGATGCCGATCTACGGCGACCTGGCGATCAACGGGCAGCTTTTCGAGCGCGAGCAATTCGCCGTGCCGGCGTTTCCTGCGCAGAAGACGGGACACGAACTCGTCCTTTCGGCGACACGAGGTAACGCAAAAGCCGTGCTCTTCAGCGGACCGCCGTTACGCCAGCCGGTGCATTGGCAAGGCCCGATGGCCATGGCTTCGAGTGCAGCGCTGGCATCCGCGATAGCCGCCTACCAGCGCGGTGAATTCGGCACGTTGGATTCCCCCATCGTGCCTGCAAACCACCTTTAATCCGCACGTCAATTTCTCCAGGAGAACATCGTGACTTTCCAACGACTCACCGGTGCGAGCGCAGCGTTGCTCCTCATCGACCACCAAGTCGGTACCATGGGCTGGGTGACTTCCACATCCTTCGATGAAATGAAGAGGAATGCCATCATTCTCGCCAAGGCTGCCAAGATCCTCAGCATCCCGACGGTGCTGACTTCCAGCATGGAAGAGGCGGCTCAAGGCCCGCTGCTGAGCGAGCTCGAAGCCATCCTTCCCGACGAATTCGCTGCTCGCATCAAGCGCGCGGGCATCGTCAATGCTATGGACGACGAAGCGTTCGCTGCTGCCGTCAAGGCGACCGGCCGTACGAAGTTCATCCTGGCAGGCGTCACCAACGACGTCTGTACGGTGTATCCGGCGCTGACCCTGGTTGGACAGGGCCACGAGGTGCAGGTGGTCGCCGACGCAGGTGGCTCGCCCAGCAAGATTGCCGACGACATTGCGTTGCGCCGCATGGAGCGTGCAGGCGTCACCTTGACGAGCACCAACCAGCTCATCGCCGAACTGGCCGGCAGTTGGAGCACGCCTGAAGGTGGCCAGCTGGTTCAGGCATTGAATATCGGCTAACGCATTCGCTTCGGCACCCGGAGTGCTCGATTCGGAACATATAGAGGAACGAAAAATGACACATATCTGGCAGCCTGTTGAACTGGGCGCAATCGAACTATCCAACCGCTTCGCGATGGCGCCCATGACGCGCAGTCGCGCCAAGCCGGACGGCACGCCGGGCGACCTGGCGGCCGAGTACTATGCCCAGCGCGCCAGCGTCGGTCTGTTGATCAGCGAAGGTACGCAGCCGTCGGATGATGGTCAGGGTTATCTGGCCACCCCCGGCATCTACACCGATGCGCATGTAGCGGGCTGGCGCGGCGTTGCTTCTGCCGTGCACGCCAAGGGTAGCCGTCTGTTCATTCAGTTGATGCACGTCGGGCGTGTTTCGCACCCTGACAACACCCCCCATCATCGCCAGCCGGTCGCGCCGTCGCGAATTGCCCCAGGCGCCCAGATGTTCACGCTGAATGGCATGGTCGACATCCCGGAGCCGCGTGCATTGAGCGTTGACGAGATCGCCGCGACCGTCAACGACTTCCGCATCGCCGCACGCCGCGCCGTCGAGGCCGGGGCCGATGGCGTCGAGATCCATGGTGCCAATGGCTATCTGATCCACCAGTTCATCGCACCGAGCGCGAACACCCGGACGGATGCCTACGGTGGCTCGATCGAGAACCGTGCCCGATTCGCGATCGAAGTCGCCAAGGCCATCGCCGAGGAAATCGGACCGGGTCGCACCGGCATTCGCCTGTCGCCGGGCGTTCCCATGAACGGCATTGACGAGGGCACCGAAGGTCCCGACCTGTACCGCTATCTGGTGCGCGAGCTGGACAAACTGGGGTTGGCCTATCTCCACCTTCTGCACGTGGGAAACGAGCCGCTCCTGGCCGATATCCGGGCGCTGTGGAGGACGGTGCTGATCGTCAACCGCCCCAGCCGGCCGCGCGAGCAGATCGGCTCGGACGTCAAGGCCGGTCTGGCGGACATCGAGGCCTATGGTCAGGCCATTCTGGCTAATCCGGACTTCCTGGAGCGCCTCAAGGCGAACGCGCCGCTGAACACGGGTGACCGTAATACCTTCTACGCTGGCGGCGCCGAAGGCTACATCGATTACCCGTCGATGCAAGGCGCGCAGATGTAATAGCCGCGCAGGCGGATTGCCGAATTGCTGGCCCATCCAGTTCTCCCAGCGTCCTGCTGGCAGAGCTGGATACGTCCAAGGGTGGGTCAGCTCAGGGTTCTTGACCAGGTCGATAGCTCTCATGGCCGCGTCGCGATACACCTTCGCCACGAACGTCCCCGTTCTTTCGACGGCTCGCGCGGCCGCCGCTTCCTCAAAGCAATGCAACACATCAAGCGGGCTGTCGCCGCGGACATCGGTGTCTTGCCGCGCGCATGAATGACCCCGTATTAACCCTGATTAAAAAAACTTATCGCGGTGAAAAATTCCGCATCTTATTGAGCCGATATCGGCTCGATATAGTGGCTCGCTTTCCCATCAGCAGGAGCCGCTCGATGACCACCGACGTCCGATTCACCGAAATCGAGGATCTGATGCCCGCCGCCGCCGGGCTGCGCGAGATCCGCCATCACATTCACCACCACCCGGAACTCGCGTACGAGGAGCACGAAACGGCCGCGCTCGTTGCCGACAAGCTCGAGCAATGGGGCTGGCAGGTGACGCGCGGGGTCGGGCAGACGGGGGTGGTCGGCACGCTGCGGGTCGGCGACGGCACGCGCCGCATCGGCATCCGCGCGGACATGGATGCGCTGCCGATCCTCGAGGCGACGGGCCTGCCGTATGCAAGCGGCACGCACGGCAAGATGCACGCGTGCGGCCACGACGGCCACACGACGATGCTGCTCGGCGCCGCGCAGCATCTCGCGAAGACGCGCAACTTCTCCGGCACCGTGCACCTGTATTTCCAGCCGGCCGAAGAGCACGGCGTCGACAGCGGCGCGAAGAAGATGATCGACGACGGCCTGTTCGAGCGTTTTCCGTGCGACGCGGTGTTCGGCATGCACAACCATCCGGGCGCGGCGCCCGGCGTGTTCCTCACGCGGCGCGGCCCGTTCATGTCGGCCGGCGACAAGGCGATCATCTCGATCGAGGGCGTCGGCGGCCACGCGGCGCGGCCGCACCTGACGGTCGACCCGGTGGTCGTCGCGGCGAGCATCGTGATGGCGCTGCAGACGATCGTCGCGCGCAACGTCGACCCGTCGCAGCCGGCGGTCGTCACGGTCGGCTCGATGCACGCCGGCACCGCGAACAACGTGATTCCGAACGGCGCGCGCCTCGAGCTCAGCGTGCGTTCGTTCAGCCCGGAAGTGCGCGCGCTGCTGAAGCGCCGCATCGTCGAGCTCGCCGAGTCGCAGGCCGCGAGCTACGGCGCGACCGCACTCGTCGAGTACATCGAAGGCTATCCGGTCGTCGTCAATACGGATGCCGAAACGAATTTTGCCGCGCAGGTCGCGCGCGAGCTGGTCGGCGACGCGCACGTCGTCGAGCAGGCCGACCTGCTGATGGGCAGCGAGGATTTCGCGTTCATGCTGCAGCAGCGGCCCGGCTCGTTCGTGCGGCTCGGCAATGGCGAAGGGGAAGACGGCTGCATGGTGCACAACCCGAAGTACGACTTCAACGATCGCAATCTGCCGATCGGCGCGGCGTTCTGGACGCGCCTCGTGGAGCGTTACCTCGGGCAGTAATCCCGGCGGCGGCGGGCGACGACCGGCCGGCGCTTCCGGCCGCATTGAGAGGAGAGACGAACGATGCAGAAAGACCATCTCGCGCTGCACCCCGCGTCGACGGGCGCCGCCGGAACCGATACGCGCGGCGCACCGGCCGTCACGAAGCGCGGCGCGATCGCGGCGGCCGTGATCGGCAACTGGCTGGAGTTCTTCGATTTCACCGTGTACGGCTTTTTCGCAGTACTGATCGGCAAGCTGTTCTTCCCGTCGAGCGACCCGACCACGTCGCTGCTGCTGTCGGTCGCGACGTTTGCCGCCGGCTTCTTCACGCGGCCGCTCGGCAGCGTCGTGCTCGGCGTCTATGCGGACCGCCGCGGCCGCAAGGCCGCGCTGAACCTGACGATCATGCTGATGGCGCTCGGCACCGGCCTGATCGCGATCGCGCCGACCTACGCACAGGCCGGCGTGGCCGCGCCGCTGCTGGTCGTCTGCGCGCGGCTGATGCAGGGCTTCTCGCAGGGCGGCGAATTCGGCGCCGCGACATCCACGCTGATCGAGCAGGGCGGCACGTCGCACCGTGCGTTCCGCGCGAGCTGGCAGCTCGCGACGCAGGGCGGCGCCGCGCTGATGGGTTCGGGTTTCGCGGCGCTGCTGTCGAACACGCTGACGAAGGATGCGCTCGAGGGCTGGGGCTGGCGCCTGCCGTTCTTCGTGGGCGTGCTGATCGCACCAGTCGGCATGTACCTGCGCCGCCGGCTCGCGGACGATGCGCCCGGCGACAGCCACCACGGCATCGAACGCGGCGTGCTGCTCGAGCTGTTCTCGCGGCACACGCGCACGGTGCTGCTGTTGATGCTGACGGTGATGGGCGGCACGGTGTCGACCTACATCCTGACCTTCTACATGCCGACCTACGCGATCCATACGCTCGGGCTGCCGATGAAGCTGTCGATGTTCGTCGGCGTCGCGTCGGGCTGCGTGATGCTGGTGACGTGTCCGCTGTTCGGCTGGCTGTCGGACCGTCTCGGCAGCCGGCGCATGCCGATCTTCGTCGGCCGCGGCGTGCTCGTCCTGCTGCTGTTCCCGGCGTTCTGGCTGATGAACCATCATCCGACGCTGTCGGTGATCCTGCCGCTGACTGCGCTGATGCTGCTGTTCTATTCGCTCGGGTCGGCATCCGAAATGGCGCTGATGTGCGAATCGCTGCCGCGCCATGTGCGCGCGACGGGGATCTCGATCGCGTATGCGCTCGCGGTGACGATTTTCGGCGGCACCGCGCAGCTGGTCGCGACCTGGCTCGTGAAGACGACCGGCAGCAAGCTCGCGCCGGCCGGCTATGTGGCCGCATGCGTGGTGCTGTCGCTGATCGCGGTCGCGATGCTGCGCGAGACCGCGCGCGAGTCGATGGACTGACGTGCCGCGCCGCTGGGGTGATCCGCGCCGGCCGACGGGCGAGGGGGGCGCGTTCGCCGGTCGGCGATCAGCGCGACGATTCGCGCGGGCGATCCGCTGGTCGACATCGTCGATCCGCTGACCGGCGCGATCACGACGGTATCGAGCAGCACCGACGGCGTGTTCTACATGCGGCGCGCGATCCGCTTCGTGACGGCCGGCGCGCCGCTCGGGCGCGTAACGGGGACGGTACCGGTGCGCAACGGGATGTTGCTGGGCGCGTGAGCGGCCGGGCGGCACGCTGACCGAAAAGCGCCGTGCAATTTCGTTCTAGTCAAATTGACCACGCTTTGCCGCGTCACTAAATTGGTGGGTGCGGGGTTCGCTCCGCCCTCCGTGAGAAGGACGTTGCAATAGAGTCAGAGAGTTGAGCGGGCGGCGCATGCCGCCCGTCTTTTTATGCGCGAATCGTCGTATCGCGACACGAAAATCGAGGCAGCCCACCGCGGCGCCCCGGCTGCGAGGGAAACGTCCCGCGCGCGCCAGGCCGATTTACCCGCGCCGTGCCACCAGCTCCGACACCGTCTGCGCGGCCTGCTGCAGCGGCCCGAGAAACTCCTTCACCATCTGCTTCGCGGTATGCCGCTGCGCGTTGCCGCTGATGTTCATCGCGGCGATCACCTGCCCGCGCCGGTTGCGGATCGGCGCGGAAATCGACATCAGGCCCACTTCCAGTTCCTGGTCGACCACGGCCCAGCCTTGCTGGCGCGCCTGCGCGATCGTCGCCTTCAGCTCGCCGATGTCGGTGATCGTGCGGGGCGTATGCGCGCGAATGCTGCTCTGCGCGAGCGTTTCGTCGAGCGCCGCGTCGTCGAGCGCGGACAGCAGCACGCGGCCCATCGACGTGCAGTACGCGGGCAGGCGGCTGCCGATCGACAGATTGATCGTCATGATCTTGCGGGTCGGCACGCGCAGCACGTAGACGATCTCGGTGCGGTCGAGCACGGCGGCCGAGCAGCTTTCGTGGATCTGCGCGGACAATTGCTCCATCACCGGATCGGCGAGATTCCAGAACGGCATCGACGTGAGATACGCGAAGCCGAGCTCGAGGATCTTCGGCGTGAGCCGGAACAGCCGGCCGTCCGCTTCGACGTAGCCGAGCGTCTGCAGCGTCAGCAGGATCCGGCGCGCGCCCGCGCGGGTCAGCCCGGTGGCCGAGGCGACCTCGGTGAGCGTCTGCTCCGGGCGCTGGGCGTCGAACGCGCGGATCACCGCGAGGCCGCGCGCGAACGACTGCACATAGGAGTCGCCGGGTTTCGTCTGGATGTCTTCGGTTGTCATGAACGGTCGGATTGTCGTGCAGCCGAGAAGATAGCGCATGGGGCCTGACACGCCAACCGCCCCGCCGACCGGGCGCTTGACAGGTTGTCCCCGCACTCCCTATGATGCGTTGAACGTTCGATACACGATCTTATGTTCGTATATAGAACATTTAAGCGCATCCCGGCGGGCAATGCAAGGGGCGCGTTTCATTCACTTCCCTGCTTTGCATGAGACCGGAGACACTGATGACCGAAGCTTTTCTGTGTGATGCGATTCGTACCCCGATCGGCCGTTACGGCGGCGCGCTGTCCGGCGTGCGCGCCGACGACCTCGGCGCGGTGCCGCTCAAGGCGCTCGTCGAGCGCAACCGCGACGTCGACTGGACGGCGATCGACGACGTGATCTACGGCTGCGCGAACCAGGCCGGCGAGGACAACCGCAACGTCGCGCGCATGTCCGCGCTGCTCGCGGGCCTGCCGGAGGGCGTGCCGGGTTCGACGATCAACCGCCTGTGCGGTTCCGGGATGGACGCGGTCGGCGTGGCCGCGCGCGCGATCAAGTCGGGCGAGGCCGCGCTGATGGTGGCCGGCGGCGTCGAAAGCATGACGCGCGCGCCGTTCGTGATGGGCAAGGCCGCCAGCGCATTCGCGCGCCAGGCCGACATCTACGACACGACAATCGGCTGGCGTTTCGTCAATCCGCTGATGAAACAGCTGCATGGCGTGGATTCGATGCCGGAGACAGGCGAGAACGTCGCGGTCGACTACAACATCAGCCGCGCCGATCAGGATCTGTTTGCGCTGCGCAGCCAGCAGAAGGCCGCGCGTGCGCAACAGGACGGCACGCTCGCCGAGGAAATCGTATCGGTCACGATTCCGCAGAAGAAGGGCGATCCGGTCGTCTTTTCGCGTGACGAGCATCCGCGCGAAACGTCGCTCGAAGCGCTCGCGAAGCTGAAGGGCGTCGTGCGTCCGGACGGCTCGGTCACGGCCGGCAACGCGTCAGGCGTCAACGACGGCGCCGCTGCGCTGCTGCTCGCGAACGAGGCCACCGCGAAGCGCTTCGGCCTGACGCCGCGCGCCCGCGTGCTCGGCATCGCGACGGCCGGCGTCGCGCCGCGCGTGATGGGCATCGGCCCCGCGCCGGCCACGCAGAAGCTGCTCGCGCGGCTCGGGATGACGATCGACCAGTTCGACGTGATCGAGCTGAACGAAGCGTTCGCGTCGCAGGGTCTCGCGGTGCTGCGCATGCTCGGCGTCGCCGACGACGACCCTCGCGTGAACCCGAACGGCGGCGCGATCGCGCTCGGCCATCCGCTCGGCGCGTCGGGCGCGCGTCTGGTCACGACCGCGATGTACCAGCTGCATCGCACCAACGGCCGCTTCGCGCTGTGCACGATGTGCATCGGCGTCGGCCAAGGCATCGCGATCGCGATCGAACGCGTGTGATGCGGTGAAGCGGTGAAGCGCGCGCGGCATGCGCGCCGCTTCATCGTGTTCCCTTTTCGGACGATGTGGCCGCGCGCGATCTTCGTGCCGGCCACATCGTCATTCAGCGGGCCGATGGTTGCGCGAGGCGCGCGGCGAGCGCGTCGATCTCGGTGTCCGCGAATACCTCCACGCCATGCTGGCGCAGCAGCGCCGCCGTCACGCCGTCAGCGGCAAGCCGCCGGCCCGCAAAACTCCCGTCGTAAATGAAACGGCTTCCGCACGACGGGCTCCCGTCCGCCAGGATCGCGAAGCGGCAATCGTGCGCGCGTGCCAGCGCGAGCGCCGCTTGCGCGCCGTCGACGAACTGCGCCGTCACGTCGGTACCGTGCACGTCGACGATGCGCGCGGCACCCGCCAGAACGCGTTGCCCCGATTCGCCGTTCGCGATTTCGGCGGGCGGACGCGGCACGCTCATGCCCCCTGCGAGTTCCGGACACACGGGCACCAAGCGTCCTTCACACTGCCACCGCGCAAGCGTTTCGTGCGCGGCGGTCTTCGCCGAGCCGTTGTATCGGACGGGGTGACCGAGCACGCACATGCTGACGAGGATCTTCGGCGTGGCCTGCGGCAGCGGCGGGTTCTGCAATGTCGTTCTCCGTGTGGGTGGTATCGGGCGAATGGAAATACGAGAATGCCGGTTGAATGGAGCCGATCAGGCTGAATCGTTTCGATACACGCAACGATTGCCTGAATTGGTGCGTCGCTTGACGTTATTCCCTAACGCAATCGGATTGCATCCCGCAAAGCGCCGGGCGCGTTTATCACGGGATTATTTGATCGAAATCATCCGGAAGGCCGAATTCGATATTTTACGCGCGTCCGGATTAAGGTTTTTCGGGAAATTGCCGACAGTTAGAGGAGACCGTCGTGAAGCGATAAACCGTTTTTCGGCTACTGAGCGTGATTTTCGCGCCGCGCGGATCCTGTGCCCGGATCCGCCTTTCGGAGCCCTGCATGCGCAATAACCAGCCTGTCACCCAGCAAGAATTCGAATTCCCCGACGACGTCACGCTGATGTCGACCACCGATGCCGACAGCATCATCACCTACGCGAACACGACGTTCGCGCACGTGAGCGGCTTCTCGACCGACGAACTCGTCGGCCAGCCGCACAACGTCGTGCGGCACCCGGACATGCCGAAGGAGGCGTTCGCCGACATGTGGGCGACGCTGAAGAACGGCGAACCGTGGACCGCGCTCGTGAAGAACCGCCGCAAGAACGGCGACCATTACTGGGTGCGCGCGAACGCGGTGCCCGTGATGCGCAACGGCGCGCCGCATGGCTATATGTCGGTGCGCACCCGCGCGCCGCGCGATGAGGTCGCGGCCGCCGACCCGCTGTATCGCGCGTTCAGCGAAGGCAAGGCGGGCCAGCGCCGCTTCCACAAGGGGCTGATCGTCCGGACCGGGCTGCTGCGCATCGCGTCGCTGCCGCAAACGATGTCGGTGCGCGCGCGCGTTCATGCGGCGCTGTGCGTGCTGGCGCCGGCCGTCGTCGGCGCGGGCTGGGCCTGCGGGCTGACTGGTGGCGGGCTCGCGGCGTTCGCGGCGGCGACGGCCGGCGTGTCGGTGGCGGCTGGGCTGTGGCTCGATGCGCAGATCGTGCGCCCGCTGAAGCAGCTGCACGACCAGGCGCTGAATGTCGCGACCGGCGAAAGCCGGCGTGGCGTGCGGATGAACCGCGTCGACGAGATCGGCATGACGCTGCGCACGATCAACCAGCTTGGGCTGATGTTCCGCTGGCTCGTCGATGACGTCAGCGAGCAGGTGCACAACGTGCAGCGCGCGAGCAACGAGATCGCGCAGGGCAACAACGACCTGAGCGCGCGCACCGAACAGGCCGCGTCGAGCGTGCAGCAGACGGCCGCATCGATGGCCGAGATGACGGCCACCGTCGACAGCAATGCGGAGACCGCGCTGCAGGCGAACCGCTTCGCGGTGTCCGCGAGCGACGCGGCCGAGCGTGGCGGGCAGGCGGTGAGCGAAGTCGTCGCGACGATGAACGACATCACGGCGAGTTCGCGCAAGATTGCCGACATCATCGGCGTGATCGACGGGATCGCGTTCCAGACCAACATCCTCGCGCTGAACGCGGCGGTCGAAGCGGCGCGCGCGGGCGATCAGGGGCGCGGTTTCGCGGTGGTCGCCGGCGAGGTGCGGGCGCTCGCGCAGCGCAGCGCGAACGCCGCGAAGGAAATCAAGACGCTGATCGGCGCGAGCGTCGACCGGGTCGAGTCGGGTGCCCGGCGGGTCGACGATGCGGGCAGGACGATGGAGGACATCGTCACGCAGGTGAAGCGCGTGTCGGACCTGATCGCGGAAATCAGCTCGTCGACGGCCGAGCAGAGCACCGGCGTCGCGCAGGTCGACCAGGCGGTCGTGCATCTGGACAACATCACGCAGCAGAACGCGGCGCTCGTCGAGCAAAGCGCGGCGGCGTCAGAAAGCCTCAAGCAGCAGGCGACACGGCTCGTCGATGCGGTGAACGTGTTTCGGTAATCGTCGGCGGCGAATCTCGGGTTTCCGATTCGACGAGATTCAAATGGGTATCGGATAAAAAATGGATTTTTTGATTCACGTATAAACAAAATGTTCGGCTGAATCAAGATGATGCAAATCTAATGCATATTTACCCGTGCCCGGCATAATGTTTTCGTCAGATTTGCCGAAAGCGCAGGAGTGTGACCGAACGCATGCGGGCCGACCGCGATGCGTACGGTCTCGATCCCATCCACAAGCGGACGCAAGATCCGCAACCCGGAACTCCATACCATGCGCAATAACCAGCCTGTCACGCAACGCGAATTCGAATTTCCCGACGACGCGACGCTGATGTCGACCACCGACGCGGACAGTTACATCAAGTACGCGAACGCCGCGTTCATCCAGGTCAGCGGATTTTCTCCCGAGGAGATCGAAGGTCAGCCGCACAACGTCGTGCGGCACCCGGACATGCCGAAAGAGGCGTTCGCCGACATGTGGGCGACGCTGAAAAACGGCGAACCGTGGACCGCACTCGTGAAGAACCGCCGCAAGAACGGCGATCACTACTGGGTGCGCTCGAATACGGTGCCGGTGATGCGCAACGGGCAGCCGACGGGCTACATGTCGGTGCGCACGAAGGCGTCGCGCGACGAGATCGCGGCGGCCGACGCGCTGTATCGCGCGTTCCGCGAAGGCAAGGCCGGCAACCGCCGTTTCCACAAGGGGCTGATCGTGCGGACCGGGCTGATGCGCGTCGCGTCGCTGTTCCAGACGATGTCGGTGCGGGCGCGGCTGCATTCGACGCTGTGCGTGCTCGCGCCGGCCGTCGTCGGCGCAGGCTGGGCCTGCGGGCTGACTGGCGGCGGGCTGGCCGTGTTTGCGGCGGCGACGGCCGGCGTATCGGTTGCGGCCGGGCTGTGGCTCGACGCGCAGATCGCGCGACCGCTGATGCAGTTGCGCGATCAGGCGTTGCGCGTCGCGACCGGCGAGAGCCGCACCGGTGTCGCGATGAACCGCGTCGACGAGATCGGCATGACGCTGCGCACGATCAACCAGCTCGGATTGATGTTCCGCTGGCTCGTCGACGACGTCAGCGAGCAGGTGCACAACGTGCAGCGCGCGAGCAACGAGATCGCGCAGGGCAACAACGACCTGAGCGCGCGTACCGAACAGGCGTCGACCAGCGTGCAGCAGACGGCCGCGTCGATGGCCGAGATGACGGCCACGGTGTCGAGCAATGCGGAGACGGCGCTGCAGGCGAACCAGTTGTCGGTGTCCGCGAGCGACGCGGCCGAGCGCGGCGGGCAGGCGGTGAGCGAAGTCGTCGCGACGATGAACGACATCACGGCGAGTTCGCGCAAGATTTCCGACATCATCGGCGTGATCGACGGGATCGCGTTCCAGACCAACATCCTCGCGCTGAACGCGGCGGTCGAAGCGGCGCGCGCGGGCGATCAGGGGCGCGGTTTCGCGGTGGTCGCCGGCGAGGTACGGGCGCTCGCGCAGCGCAGCGCGAACGCGGCGAAGGAAATCAAGACGTTGATCGGCGCGAGCGTCGACCGCGTCGAATCCGGCGCACGCATCGTTGACGGCGCCGGCAAGACGATGGAGGACATCGTCACGCAGGTGAAGCGCGTGTCGGACCTGATCGCGGAAATCAGCTCGTCGACGGCCGAGCAGAGCACCGGCGTCGCGCAGGTCGATCAGGCGGTCGTGCATCTGGACAACATCACGCAGCAGAACGCGGCGCTGGTCGAGCAAAGCACGGCGGCGTCGGAAAGCCTCAAGCAGCAGGCGACGCGGCTGGTGGATGCGGTGAACGTGTTTCGGTGAAAGGGGGCGCGGGCGCACCCCGCGCATACCTCAGCCCACGGCAGGAATCAAATCAGCGCCGGTTGCAGCGGCGCGCGGTGCTCGCGAACCTTGACGATCCGGTATTCGTTGCGAAGCCCTTCGTCGGTGATGATCTGCGTTTGACGCAGATCGACGATCAGCACGTCGCCCTTTCCGAAGCGCTCGCCGGCATCGACCTTCGCGATGAACTGCTCGTCGTCCAGTGCGGCAAAGAACGCCGACGTGCCGTCGTGCACGCGCCATTTGTTGCCGTCCTTGAACACGACGGATTCGAGCTTCAGCATCTTGAGCGCGATGGTGTCGGTGACCACTTCGCCGGGATCGTCGCTGCTCGCGAACGTATCGAGTTCGTCGCACTCGATCGAGAGTTCCACGGTGTCGTCGCGCACGATGCCGAAGCGGTCGATGCCGTCGCGTTCGAGCGGCGACAGCACTTTCTGCAGGTTCACGCGAATGGCCCGGTTCCGATACAGCCGGACGATCGGTTCATCGACGACGAAGCATTCCTGCTCCGAGATCCAGATCCTGACGTTCGTTCCGTCCGGCTCGGTGCGATGCGGTTTGCGCCCACGCAGCGTGCGGATGAGGCCGATCAGGCCGCCGCCTCCGACGATCCCCAGTGCAGCGAGGATCGCCAGCGCGTTGCTGAACGCATTGGCGCTCGGCCCTGCGAACAGATCGCGGATCTGGCTCGCGAGCGACTGCACGAAGATCAGTTCGGCGTGGAACGAGCCGGCCTTGAAGCTGCCCCTGACCTCGAGATGTACCTCGGCGTGCTCGCCATTGAGTTCCTTGTTCGCGCACGAGAACAGGTCGGCGATTGCGAGCAGCACCGGTGCGAGGTCGCGTACGTCCATCCGGTGCTCGCCGAGCGCGGGCCCATCGTAGACGATGTTGAACGGCTGGTGATTGCTCGCGCCGCCGGGCTTTCCCGCCGGACCGGACGTTCTCGCGATCATGCGCGGGCTCCTTGCGTGCAAGTCACGACGACGCCCGGGCGGGCGATAGGACGCAGCGCGGAGAGCACGCGGATCGGGCGGACGGAAGAAGTGTTCATGCGCAGGCAACCGGAGCGGGGTGGAACGCTCAATCTAGCGGGTGGCAGCGCAACGAGAAATCGGACTTGGACGAAATTGCCGAACGGTATGACGTTCGGCCGACGCGGGATCGACATCGCGCACATGAAGCATGTCGACATCGCGCGCGGGAAGGAGGCGACGCGGACACGGCGGAGAGGGGTACCGGCCCGCGTCGTGACCGCCCGGTTCCGGCCGGGCGGTCAGGGCCTGTCACGAACGCGACAGGCCCTGAACCATCAAACAGCCAGGCACAGGTACTTGATCACGACGTAGTCGTCGATGCCGTAGTGCGAGCCTTCGCGGCCGAGGCCCGACTGCTTGACGCCGCCGAACGGCGCGACTTCGTTCGAGATCAGGCCCGTGTTCACGCCGACCATCCCGTATTCGAGCGCTTCGGCGACCTTCCACACGCGGCCGATGTCGCGACTGAAGAAGTAGGCGGCCAGGCCGAACTCGGTGTCGTTCGCGAGGCGGATCACCTCGTCGTCGCTGCTGAATTTGAACAGCGGCGCGAGCGGCCCGAACGTCTCTTCCTTCGCGACCTTCATCGCCGGCGTGACACCCGTCAGCACGGTCGGCTCGAAGAAGCCGTGGCCGAGCGCATGGCGCTTGCCGCCCGTCACGACGGTCGCGCCCTTCGCGAGCGCGTCCTCGATGTGCGCCTCGACCTTCAGCACGGCCGCTTCGTTGATCAACGGACCCTGCGTGACGCCCGGCTCCGTGCCGCGCCCAACCTTCAACTGGCCGACCGCAGCCGCGAGCTTCTGCGCGAACTGGTCGTACACGGCTTCGTGCACGTAGAAGCGATTCGTGCACACGCACGTCTGGCCGCTGTTACGGTACTTCGACGCGATTGCGCCCTGCACGGCCGCATCGAGATCGGCATCGTCGAACACGATGAACGGCGCATTGCCGCCGAGCTCCAGCGACACCTTCTTGACCGTCGCCGCGCATTGCGCCATCAGCAGGCGGCCGACCGGCGTCGAGCCGGTGAACGACAGCTTGCGCACGATCGGGTTCGACGTCAGCTCGCCGCCGATTGCCTTCGGGTCGCCCGTGACGACGCTGAACACGCCGGCCGGCACGCCCGCGCGCTCGGCCAGCACGGCCATCGCGAGCGCGGAGAACGGCGTCGCCTCGGCCGGCTTCACGACGATCGGGCAGCCTGCCGCGAGCGCCGGGCCGACCTTGCGGGTGATCATCGCAGCCGGGAAGTTCCACGGCGTGATCGCCGCGCACACGCCGATCGCTTCCTTCGTCACGACGATGCGCTTGTCGCTCGCCGGCGTCGGGATCGTGTCCCCGTACACGCGCTTGCCTTCTTCCGCGAACCACTCGAGGAACGATGCCGCGTAGCCGATCTCGCCCTTCGCCTCGGCCAGCGACTTGCCCTGCTCGGTGGTCAGGATCAGCGCGAGGTCGTCGGCGTTTTCCATCATCAGGTCGTGCCACTTGCGCAGGATCGCCGCGCGCTCCTTCGCGGTCTTCTTGCGCCACGCCGGCCATGCGGCGTTCGCGGCGTCGATCGCGTGACGCGTCTCGGCCGTGCCCATCGCCGGCACGGTGCCGAGCAGGCCGCCGGTCGCCGGGTTGCGGACTTCGAACGACTCGCCGTTCGCCGCGCCTTGCCATTCGCCGTTGACGTACGCCTGCTGGCGGAACAGCGACGGGTCTTTCAGTGCCAGGGTTTCCTGAACCGTGCTCATATGAATAGCCTGCTTTGAAAAAGGACGGATGAAACGGCCGCCGCCGTCATGAAGACGGCGGCGGCGCAATCAGTGGAAGACAGCGGGAACTCAGGCCGGCACGCCGACCGTCTCCTTCAGCACTTCCTCGAGGATCACGAGCGCTTCGTCGAACACGGCCTGCGGAATCGTCAGCGGGAACAGGAAGCGCACGACGTTCGAGTACACGCCGCATACGAGCAGCAGCAGCCCGCGCTCGAGCGCACGCGCCTGCACGCGCTTCGTGAAGTCGGCGTCCGGCTCGCCCGAACCCGGCTTCAGGAACTCGACCGCGACCATCGCGCCCGGGCCGCGCACATCGGCGATCTGCGGCACGTCGGCCTGCAGCGAATTCAGCTTCGCCTTCAGCACGTCGCCGAGTTGCGTCGCGCGCTCGCACAGTTTCTCTTCGTCGATGATCTCGAGCACCGCGTGCGCCGATGCGACCGCCAGCGGGTTGCCCGCGTAGGTGCCGCCGAGGCCGCCGGGAGCCGCCGCGTCCATCACGTCGGCACGGCCGACGACGCCCGACAGCGGCATGCCGCCCGCGAGGCTCTTCGCCATCGTGATCAGGTCGGCCAGCACGTCGTAGTGCTGCATCGCGAACAGCTTGCCGGTGCGGGCGAAGCCCGTTTGCACTTCGTCGGCGATCAGCAGGATGCCGTGTTCGTTACAGATCTTGCGCAGCGCGCGCACGAACTCGGCCGGCGCCGGGTAGAAGCCGCCTTCGCCCTGGACCGGTTCGAAGATGATCGCGGCGACGCGCTTCGGATCGATGTCGGCCTTGAACAGCATCTCGATCGCCTTGATCGAGTCGGCCGTGCTCACGCCGTGCAGCGCGTTCGGGTACGGGGCGTGGAACACGTCGCCCGGGAACGGGCCGAAGTTCAGCTTGTACGGGGCGACCTTGCCGGTCAGCGCCATGCCCATCATCGTGCGGCCGTGGAAGCCGCCCGAGAACGCGATGACACCCGGACGGCCGGTCGCGGCGCGTGCGATCTTGATCGCGTTTTCGACGGCTTCGGCGCCGGTCGTGAAGAAGGCCGTCTTTTTCGGGAAGTCGCCCGGCGCGCGTCCGTTGATCTTCTCGGCCAGCTCGACGTACGACGCGTACGGGACGATCTGGTAAGCGGTGTGCGTGAAGCTATTCAGTTGCTCCGTGATCGCCTTGACGATCTTCGGGTGGCGATGGCCCGTGTTCAGCACCGCGATGCCGGCGGCGAAATCGATGAAGCGGCGGCCTTCGACATCCCACAGCTCCGCATTCTCGGCGCGGGCTGCGTAGAAATCACACATCACGCCGACGCCGCGCGGGGTGGCGGCGTTCTTGCGGGCCTGCAGGTCGGCATTCTTCACGGTCATCTCCTTGATGTCTGTCCGGTGGGATAAAAATCGGCCGCGTTGGCAGCCCATGGAGGCGACTATAATCACATTTGGCTCTGACAATCAGAGCCATTTCAATAAATAATCAGGAGCCAATCATGCGCGCAAGCGTGTTGTCGGACTGGCTGGCGCAGCGCCTCGTGCGTGGCGGCGAACAGCCGATCTACCGACAGCTGCATCGGCTGCTGCAGCAGGCGATCCTGTCGCGCGAACTGCCGGCCGGCACGCGCGTGCCGTCGTCGCGGCTGCTCGCGGCCGAGCTCGGGATCGCCCGCAACACGGTCACGCAGGTTTACGAACAGCTTGCGCTCGAAGGCTATGTGAACTCGGCCACTGGGCGCGGCACGTTCGTCGCCGACAGCGCGCCGGACGAAATCGTCGGCGCCCCGCCCGATCCGGCCGCGGGCCCGGCGCTGGTGCCATCGTCGGCACGGCGGCTGTCCGTGCGCGGCACGCGGCTCGTCGAAGGCGCGGGCGTGTCGAAGCGCCAGGGCGGCGCGTTCATGCCGGGCGTGCCCGATGTGTCGCGCTTTCCGGCGCGCGTGTGGACGCGGCTGCACAACAAGTACTGGCGGCGCCTGCGCCCGGACCTGCTGACCTACGCGCCGGGCGGCGGGCTCGCGCTGTTGCGCGAGGCGCTGGCCGACTACCTGCGCACGTCGCGCTCGGTGCGCTGCACGCCCGAGCAGATCGTGATCACGACCGGCATCCACCAGTCGATCGACCTCGCGGTGCGGCTGCTGACCGATCCGGGCGACGCCATCTGGACCGAGGATCCGTGCTACTGGGGCGTGCGCAGCGTGCTGAACGTGTCGGGGCTGACCACGCGGCCGATTCCGGTCGACGACGAGGGGATCGCGCCATCGGCCGCCGATCTGGCCGAGCCGCCGAAGCTCATGCTCGTCACGCCGTCGCACCAGTATCCGCTCGGGATGGTGATGAGCCTCGCGCGGCGGCGGATGCTGCTCGAATACGCGCGCCAGCACGGCTGCTGGATCATCGAGGACGACTACGACAGCGAGTTCCGCTACGGCAGCCGGCCGCTCGCGTCGCTGCAGGGGCTCGATACGGCCGGGCAGGTGATCTACGTCGGCAGTTTCGGCAAGACGCTGTTCCCGGGGCTGCGGGTCGGCTATCTGGTCGCGCCGGAGCCGCTCGCGGAAAGCTTCGCGACCGCGAGCGCCGAGCTGTACCGCGAGGGTCAGCTGCTGCAGCAGGCCGTGCTCGCCGAGTTCATCGCGGAAGGGCACTTCGTGTCGCATATCCGCAAGATGCGCACGCTGTACGGACAGCGCCGCGAGGTGCTGCTCGATGCGGTCGCGCGCCGCTACGGCGATACGCTGCACGCACTCGGCAGCGACGCCGGGCTGCATCTCGTCACGCGGCTGCCGGACGGGGTCGACGATCGCGCGGTCGCGCAGGCCGCGCTCGAACGCAATATCGTCGTGCGGCCGCTGTCCGGCTATTACGCGGAACGCGAACGCGCGGCGTCGGGGTTGCTGCTCGGCTATGCGTGCGTGCCGGAAGACGAAATCGCGACGGCGTTCGCGACGCTCGCCGAGGCGATCGACGAGCGGGCGTTCGGCGAGATCGTTGCGCCGGCTTGACGGGGGCGTTGCGACGGCGCTGTCGCGGCGTGGTGCAGGATGTCGAGACGCGGCCGGCGCATGCGTTGCGCGGCGCGCCTCTGCTCGCTCAAAGTCGGATCAGCGCCGCGCCCGCGACCACCAGCGCGCATGCGGCGAGCCGCTGCGCGCCGGGCCGCTCGCGCATCACGAACCAGCCGATCGCGACCGCGAAGATCGAGCTCGTCTCGCGCAGCGCCGACACCGTCGCGACCGGCAGATGCCGGTACGCGAGGATCACGATGCCGTACGCGGCGAGCGAGATCGTGCCGGCGATCGCGCCCTGCGTGAGCGCGGTGCGCGAACCGAGCACCGCGCGCGGGCCGCCGCGCAGCGCGCAGACCAGCACGAGCTGCGGCACGCTCCACAGCAGGTACACCCACGCGATGTAGCCGAGCGCGCTGCCGGACACGCGCGAGCCGACGCCGTCGCAGATCGAATACGCGGCAATGAACACGCCGGTGAGCAGCGCATACGGCACGCCTTCCCCGGAGAACCTGAAGCCGCGCCGCAGCGCGAGCGACATGATGCCGAACGACACCAGCGCGATACCCGCGAAGCCGAACGGGGTCGGCTGCTCGTGCAGCGCTGCCAGCGCGAGCACCGACACGAGCAGCGGCGAAATCCCGCGCGCGATCGGATAGATCTGGCCGAACTCGCCGTTGCGGTACGCACGCGCGAGCGTGAAACAGTAGGCGACCTCGAGCGCGGCCGACGCGGCGATGTACGGCCACGCGGCGCGCGCCGGCGCGGGCAGCAGCGCGGCGCCCGCCGCGCCGAATGCGAGATACGGCAGCGACATCGTGCCGAGCTGCACGAGCCGGTCCTCGCTGACATGCAGGAACGCATTCCAGATGGCGTGCAGCAGCGCGGAGCACAGCACGAGGCCGATGAAGAGGTGATCCATGAGCGAAGAGAGGGGCGGGAGCGGCGGGCGCCGTCAATTATGTGGGTATCGGGCGCGCTCGCGCGGAATTGTCGATAATGGAACGTTGTTATTCACCGGATGCCGACGATGACCGAAGCCACCCTTACCCCGCCCGCCGTTCCGCGCCTCACGAGCCTGTCGCACGGGGGCGGCTGCGGCTGCAAGATCGCGCCGGGCGTGCTGTCCGAGCTGCTGAAGCGGGCGACGCCGCCGGCGTTGTTCCCGGATCTGCTGGTCGGCACCGAGACCTCCGACGACGCGGCCGTCTACCGGCTGAACGACGAGCAGGCGATCGTCGCGACGACCGACTTCTTCATGCCGATCGTCGACGATCCGTTCGACTTCGGCCGCATCGCGGCGACCAACGCGCTGTCGGACGTCTACGCGATGGGCGGCAAGCCGATACTCGCGCTCGCGCTGGTCGGGATGCCGATCAACGTGCTGCCGCACGAGACGATCGCGGCGATCCTGCGCGGCGGTGAATCGGTGTGCGCGGAGGCCGGCATTCCGGTCGCGGGCGGCCATTCGATCGATTCGGTCGAGCCGATCTACGGACTCGCGGCGATCGGCGTCGTGCATCCGTCGCGCGTGAAGCGCAACGCGGCCGCGCGCGCGGGCGACGTGCTCGTACTCGGCAAGCCGCTCGGCGTCGGCGTGCTGTCGGCCGCGCTGAAGAAGAACCAGCTCGACGCCGCGGGCTACGCGCAGATGGTCGCCACCACCACCAAGCTGAACCGGCCGGGCGCCGAGCTCGCCGCGCTGCCGGGCGTGCATGCGCTGACCGACGTCACGGGATTCGGGCTGCTCGGCCACACGCTCGAGCTCGCACGCGGCGCGAACCTCACCGCACGCGTGCATTACGCGTCGCTGCCGTGGCTCGCGGGCGTCGAGGCATTCGTCGCCGACGGCGTGTTCACCGGTGCGTCGGGCCGCAACTGGGCCGCGTACGGCACCGATGTCCGACTCGCCGACGGGCTGCCGCCCGTCGCGCAGGCACTGCTGACCGATCCGCAGACGTCGGGCGGTCTGCTGGTCGCGTGTGCGCCGGAAGCGGTCGACGACGTGCTCGCCTGCTTCCGCGCCGACGGTTTCGACCGCGCGGCCGTGATCGGCGAGATGGTGGACGGGCCGTCGCGCGTCGACGTTGCCTGACGCCGCATTCACACCGCGGATCATTTTGACGTGGTTAGAATCGATGCCTTCCGTCGAAGGCATCGAGGACCGGTGAACGATTTCCTGTTCGGGCTGACGATCGCGCTGTCGGTCGGGCCCGTTGCGCTGATGATCGCGAACTACGGCATGCGTGCCGGTACGGCTACCGGCGTGCGCGCGGCGGTGGGCGTTGCCGCTGCCGACGGCTGCTATGCGGTCCTTGCGTTCACGCTCGGCGCGCTGCTCGCGAGTACGCTCGCGTCGCAGCTGTGGCTGTTTCGCACCGTCGGCGCGCTCGTGCTGCTCGCGATGGGCGCCCGCATGCTGTGGCACGCGTTACGGGACCGGCGCCGCACGCTCGACGGCGATGCGCCGCCGCCGGGCATTCGTCCGTTCACGTCGATGTTTGTCGTCACGCTCGCGAATCCGCTGACTATCCTGCTGTTCTACGGCTATGCAACGGTCGCCGCCGGTGCGCATCGGCACTGGCTGACCAGTGCCGCGTGCGTGTTTGCGGGCAGCCTCGCGGGGCAGCTCGTGTTCGCGTTCGGTGGCAGCGCGATCGGGCGTTTCGTGAAGTCGCCGGCGTGGCTGGCGGCAAGCCATGTGGTCGCCGCGCTGGTCGTGCTCGGCTATGGTGTGGCGGGGCTCGTGCGCGTGTAACGGCGAGAGGCGGCCGACGTCGCACGTGGCGGCCAATCCGATAGCATTCCTGATGTTTGTGGTGCAACGGCGACCGTGCGGTTTCCATCACGCAACACGCCTCTCTTCGCACGAAACACCGCCCGCCGTTTCGTAGTCGGGTTCCGCATCGCGCAGGCGCGTTCTATACTCCTCGCGCAGTCTCCGACAGCCGTTCTCACCCAACATCCCGAAACAAGGAACGCCGATGCTGACTCGCTCCATCCTTTCCGCCGCCGCATTCTCGCTCGCGGCCTGTGCGACCGCGCCGTCGATCGCGCAGGACAACCCCGGCAACAACGCGGGCAACGCCGCATTCGCCGAGACCGGTGCACAGGGCCGCCCGGTCAAGGTCATGATCATCACGATGTTCGGTCCCGAGGGCCAAGCGTGGCTCGACCGCATCGGCCCGTGGCGCGACATCGCCGTGCCCGGCCTGTCACCTGACTACCCGAACGTCCACTGCAACAAGCAGGACGTATGCGTGGTCACGACCGGCATGGGCTATGCGAATGCGTCGGCGACGATCATGGCGCTCACGTTCTCGCAGCGCTTCGACCTGCGCCGCACGTATTTCCTGATCTCGGGCATCGCGGGCGTCGACCCCGCGCAAGGCACGGTCGGCTCCGCCGCATGGTCGAAATATCTGGTCGATTTCAGCCTGCAGTGGGAGCTCGATGCGCGCGAGATTCCGGCCGGCTGGAACACGGGCTTTCTCGGCATCAACACGAAGAGTCCGAACGACAAGCCGCCGCTCGACTACCGCACCGAAGTGTTCCAGCTCAATCCGCAGCTGACTGACGCCGCGTATGCGCTGTCGCGCAACGTCGTGCTCGCCGACAGCGCGCAGGCCCAGGCCGCGCGCGCGAAGTTCACGTATGCGCCGGCGAACCGGCCGCCGACGGTGATCCAGTGCGACACGTCATCGGGCAACACGTGGTTCTCGGGCACGCTGATCGGCGAGCGCGCGCGCCAGTGGACGAAGATCCTGACCGACGGCAAGGGCACCTACTGCATGACCGCGCAGGAAGACAACGCGACGTTTGAAGCGCTCAAGCGCGCGGCGAGCGTGAAGCGGGTCGACCTGTCGCGCGTCGCGGTGCTGCGCACGGGGTCCGACTTCGACCGGCCGTATGCGGGGCAGACGAGCGCGGACAACCTGCTGAACTACGCGGACCAGGGGGGCTTCGCGCCGGCGACCGAGAACCTGTACCGCGCGGGCAATCCGCTCGTCCAGGACATCGTCACGCACTGGGGCGAGTGGCGTGACGGCGTGCCGCGCCGTTGACGGCAGCACGACGGCATCAGCGAGACGTCGACGTGGCGGTCAGTGCGACGACCGCGGCGCCGAACGGAACGGCGTCCAGACCGGCGTGGTGTCGTCCCAATGATCGAGCGGCGAAGGAAGTTGATCGTTCATCACAGGCTCCTGCAACTGACTAGCTAATTGACTCACTCATCGCGTGTTCGACAGCGATGTCACGACGCCGCGCACCGGTTCATCCGCTGCGCGGCGTTGCACGTTTACCGGCCCCCGCCTGCGAGCTGGTTGCTTTCCGGCATCGAGCGATACGGGCCTTGCGCGAGTTCGAGCCCTTGCGGATACGAATTCGCCTTGCGCAGCCAGGCCAGCGTGCCGTCGCGGCGCGCCTGCGCGACTTCCGCGCTGACTTCGGCGCGGGTGCGCGGACCATTGTTGTGTTGCGTGTACGACGACGCGTTGCCGTAATCGCCGGCTTGCGGGGTGTTCGTATCGGCGAAGGCCGGTGCGGACACGGCGAGTGCGAGGGCGAGCGCGGAAAGAAGATGGCGGCGGTTCATGACGTAACTCCTGTGTTGGTCGGAGTTGGCGCGCGGGCGCTGGCTCCGGTCCCGTCAAACGGGGCTGTTCGATGCGCAACGAGGTGCGCGACAGGGTTTACTCTAGGTGTCCGCCGGGTTGCGATAAATGGCGCAGCCGCGAATTGAATTGTCGTCAGCGCGGAACAATCGCATTCCACACGGCCATCAGGGCGGCGAACCGCGCCCCGCAGCCCCATGCCGCAAGGGCGACAGCGGTGCGACGCGTATCGCGCGTGGGCTGATGCGATTGTCCTTGCCGGCGCAAAGGTCTCTTCTGTGCCGCGCATCGAATGCTCGCGCGTCAGACCGCTTCGATCCGGTAGCCGAGCGTGTAGACCGCGCTGAGACGCACACCGTTCGACGGTTGAAGCGCGAGTTTCGTGCGCAGTCGGTAGATGTGCGTGTCGAGGCTGCGGGACGCGCCGGCCATGTCGCGTCCCCAGAGCGAACGGATCAGCGCTTCGCGCGGCATGATGCGGCCGAAATGGCGAAACAGCAGGACGGCGAGTTCGAATTCGCGCGGCGTCAGCTTCACCGGGGTGCCGTGCACCCATATCTCACGCGCCTTCGTATCGATCCGGTAGATGCCGATGTCCAGCACGTCCTGCTGGATATCGCCGCCCTGATAGGCGCGGCGCAGCAATGCGTTGATGCGCGCCAGCAATTCGAAACGATTGATCGGCTTGATCATGTAGTCGTCGGCGCCCGCCGTGATCGCGGAAAAAACCTCGTTTTCGTGCGCGCGGATCGTCAGGAACAGGATCGGCAGCGTGCCGCCGATCCGCTCGCGTGCCCATTTGAGCACTTCGAAGCCGGACAGGCCCGGTACCTCCCAGTCCAGGATCAGCAGATCGACGACCGTGCGTTCGAGATGGCGGATCGCCTCATGACCGTTGCCGACGGAATGCACGCTGTGTCCCGCCTCTCCCAGTATCGAATTGATGAGTTCGACATACGTCGTGTCGTCCTCGAGATATAGAACGTGCATGGTGGGTGCACCTATTTGTCGCGTGTGGTGATATCGAGCCGGACGCAACGCGGATAAGGCGGATTCGCGCCCAGCTTGGAGCCGGATGTCGGCCGGCGATCCGCGGCGCATGTTCGCATGGGTCCGATTCGGGAAATTGTCAACAATTCTGAACGCGGCGGCCATGAACATGGAAGCTTCGGATCGAGTGTCGTAGCATTTTAGTAATCCAAATCAATGGGATTCTGGAGGAGTTGCTCGGGGAGGATGGTCATGCTGGTGTACAAGTCGTTCATGGAAAAGAAGGCGCTGCTCGAGGAGCAACTGGTTCGGGAGCGACTCGCGATTGCGACGATGGTGTTGCTCGAAATCCGGCAGTGCATCGAGGAATTCGGATTTGGCGTCAAGGACGTGTTTCCCGCCCAGAGCGGTGCGCCGGGGAAGCGGCGACGGGTGAAATACTTCAACCCGGAAACGGGGCAGGCCTGGTCGGGAGTGGGGCGGGAACCGGTATGGTTGCGCGGTCAGGATCGAGACCGGTTTCTGATCGACTCGGAATCGCATGAGCAACCTGAAGATGAGGAATCCTGATCGTGAAGTCGATAAAAAAACATCGAATGGCCATCGAGGGTGCCCGCGCCGCTTGCCGGGTCGATGCGGCCGCGAATCGTTGGCAATCCAACGCCCGGGGGCGGAGATCGGCCGCGCGATCGACGGAACCTCGTCGAAAATGGAACCGGTTCCAGATATTACAATTTGATTATATCAGTTCTCGCAATGGTCACCCCGGTTGCGGCTCCCGGCGCATGGGAAGGGGGCGCCGATGATCGCGGACGTGAACCAGCCGGACGGCGGGGACCTCATGCCCGAGCGCATTTGCGTCGGCGTCGGCGTGACGCGCGAGATCATCGAAGTGTGCGCTTCGTCGATGCGACTCGTGTTCGGCTACCGGAACGAGACGTTCGGCATCGAATCGTTGACCGATGCGATTGCCGAGTGGTCACCGGCGCTCGTGGTGGTGGAATCGGCCGGCGGCTACGAGTGCGAAGCGGCGTGCGCGCTGCAGGCGGCACGCTTGCCGGTGGCGGTCGTTCACCTGCATCAGGCCCGTGCGTTCGTCGCGCGATCGCTGGACTTGCCGCTCGAGGGGAAAGGGGCCCATGCGCGCATGATGACGGAACTGGCGTGCATACTCGATGACGCGCCGTCGAGCGCCCGGTTTGCCGAGCCGCTTGCCGACCCGCAACTGCAGCATGTCCAGGCGCTGGTGCAGCGCCGGCGGCAACTCGCGCGCACGCTGATGGCGGAATATCAGCTGCTGGCTCGATGCCACCCGAGCGTACGCGGCGGGATCGAGCAGACCATCGCGTTCCTCAGCAACCAGATCGGCGTGGTTGAACGTCACTGTGGACGGCAGGTTCGCGGGCAGCGCGTCGGCGCGGCGAGGGCGCTCGCGCGGGTGGTGAGGCGGTCCGGCCGCGCCGCGCGCTCGTCAGGCCGGTGAGCGCGCGGATGAAGCGTAGAGGGCAAGCGGAGCGCTTGCCCCACCGTTGCTCTTTACGCGACCCACTCGTTGATGACCGGCGTGTCGAGCACCGGCGCGCGCTCGGCTTCCTCGAACGTGCGCTTGCTGCACGTCGCGTCGAGGCTGCCCTTGCCGCTCAGCAGCGGGCAGCGGTCGAACACTTCGGCGATCCAGTCGACGAACACGCGCACCTTCGGCGACAGGTGCCGGCTGTGCGGATACACGACGGAGATCGGCATTGGCAGCGGCTTCAGGCCGGGCAGCACTTCCTTGAGCCGGCCGTCGCGCAGGTGCGGCAGCACCATGAACAGCGGCGGCTGGATCAGCCCGAAGCCTTCGAGCCCGCATGTCACGTACGCGTCGGCGTCGTTGACCGACACGATCGCGTTCATCTTGACCTCGACTTCCTTGCCGTCGGTCAGGAACGTCCAGTCGATCGTGCGGCCCGTGCGGCTCGAGAAGTAATTGACGGCCTTGTGATCGCTCAGGTCCTCGATCGTCTGCGGTTCGCCGTACTTCTCCAGATACGCGGGCGCCGCGACCGAAACGCATTCGAACAGGCCGACGCGGCGCGCGACGAGCGACGAGTCCTGCAGCGCACCGACGCGGATCACGCAGTCGACGCCTTCCTGCAGCAGGTCGACCGGCCGGTCGGACAGGCCGAGCTGCAGATCGATGTCCGGATAGCGCGTATGGAATTCGCATAGGGACGGGATCACGAGCAGCCGCCCGATCGAGCCTGGCATGTCGATACGCAACTTTCCGTGCGGCTTGCGATTGTTTGCCTGGAAGCTCGCTTCGGTTTCCTCGACATCGGCGAGGATCCGCACGCACCTTTCGTAGTACGCGGCGCCGTCCGGCGTGAGCGACAGCCGGCGCGTGGTCCGGTGCATCAGGCGCACGCCGAGGAAAGCTTCCAGATTCTGGATGATCGTCGTGACGGACGCCCGCGGCAGGCCGAGCGTTTCTGCTGCCTTGGTGAAGCTGCTTGTATCGACGACGCGAGTAAACACCTGCATGGCCTGAAGCCGGTCCATCACAACCTCCGCAATCTTATGACCGGAACAACAAGGCTGCGCTACCTCATGGGTAAACGCAGCCTGGGATTGTTCGGGGGTGTTGAATTGTGTTGCCGGATTATAGGCATTTATCCCGATGTCTGCCGGACCCAGAATTCGTTCCATCTCGAAATGGATCCTGCATCGTCATGGACGCTTCTGAATTCAGCAAATTCCTGAAAGCCGCATTGCCCGCCGAAGCCAGAGCCGGCGCGGCACTGACGGTCGCGGAGGTGGAAATCCCCGGCTACGCGCAGGACATCTCGCTGCGCCTCTATCGGCGCGCGGACAAGACCGGACTGCCGGTAGTGCTTTACTTCCACGGCGGCGGTTTCGTGCGCGGCTCGCTCGACGACGCCGACTTCGCCGCGCGCTTTTTAGCAGAACGCTTACCAGCTCTCGTAGTGTCGGTCGATTATTCGCTCGCGCCGGCCTTTCCTTTCCCGGCCGCGCCGGAGGATGCGTATCGCGCCGCCGTGTGGGCCGCGACCCGCGCCCGCGCGTTCGGCGGCAATCCGAAGAAGATTGGCGTCGCGGGCCACGACGCGGGCGGCCAGCTCGCGAACTGTCTCGCGTTCATCGCGCGCGATCGCGGCGAAGTGTCGATCGCCGCGCAGGCGCTGTTCGGGCCGATGCTCGACCCGAGCATGACGCGCATCGGCGACGCCGAACGCCTGTCATCCGACATCACCGCGCGCGAATGCGCGGCCTGTTATCGCGCCTATCTGCCGCAGGCGGCGCAGCGCATGCACCCGTATGCGGCGCCGCTCGAATCGGTGCGCCTCGCGGGCCTGCCGCCGACGCTCGTAGTCACCGCGCAGAACGACGTGCTGCACGTCGAAGCGGAGAAATATGCGGGCTGCCTGATTTCATCGGGCGTGCTCACGCAGGTGATCCGCTACCCGGACGTCACGCACGCGGCGCTCGCGACGCACGAAGCCGCGCTCGAGGAAGCCGTCCGCTTCTTCCAGTGCCGCTTCCAGGCGCGCCAGCCGAACCGTTCCGAATAAACAGACCAATCCACGCTTACTGGAGATCCACATGGCCATCCTACGCACCTCCCGTTCCCGAATCGCCACCGCGGCGATCGTGACGCTCGCCGTCGTCGGCCTCGGCACGTTCGGCGCGATGCGCGTGAGCGCGAACGCGCCCGAAAAGGCGGCGGCACCGCTGCCCGAAGTCGACGTCGCGACCGTCGTGCCGCAGACCGTCACCGACTGGCAAAGCTATTCGGGCCGCCTCGAAGCGGTCGAGAAAGTCGACGTGCGCCCGCAGGTGTCGGGCACGATCGTCGCGGTGAACTTCAAGGACGGCGCGCTCGTGAAGAAAGGCGACGTACTGTTCGTGATCGATCCGCGCCCGTACCAGGCGGAAGTCGACCGTGCCGCGGCACAGCTCGCCGGCGCGCAGGCACGCAATGGCTACGCGCAGAGCGACTGGCAGCGCGCGCAGCGGCTGATCGGCGACAACGCGATCGCCAAGCGCGACTACGACGAGAAGCAGAACGCCGCGCGCGAGGCGAGCGCGAACCTGAAGGCCGCCGAAGCCGCGCTGGAAACGGCACGCATCAACCTCGGCTATACGCGGATCACGGCGCCGGTCTCGGGCCGCGTGTCGCGCGCGGAAATCACGCTCGGCAACGTCGTGTCGGCCGGTGCGTCGGCCGCGCCGCTGACGACGCTGGTGTCGGTGTCGCCGATCTACGCATCGTTCGACGCGGACGAGCAGACCTACCTGCAATACATCAACGGCGCGCGCAACGGCCGCAAGGTGCCGGTCGAGCTCGGTCTCGCGAACGAAACCGGCTACTCGCGCAGCGGCGAAATCGATTCGGTCGACAACCGGCTCGACACGTCGTCCGGGACGATCCGCGTGCGTGCACGCTTCGACAATGCGGACGGTGCGCTCGTGCCCGGCCTCTACGCGCGCGTGAAGGTGGGCGGCAGCGCGCCGCACCAGGCACTGCTCGTCGACGACGCGGCGATCAACACGGACCAGGACAAGAAGTTCGTGTTCGTCGTCGACCAGCAGGGCCGCGTGTCGTATCGCGAAGTGCAGCAGGGGATGCAGCACGGCAACCGGCGCGTCATCGTGAGCGGACTTTCCGCCGGCGACCGCGTGATCGTGAACGGCACGCAGCGCGTACGACCCGGCGAGCAGGTGAAGCCGCACATGGTCCCGATGACGGGCGGCGATGCGCCGTCCGCGCCGCTCGCGAGCACTGCGAAGCCGGCCGCACCGGCGAAGGCGGATTCGTAAGCGGCCCGCCGCTTCGCTTCCGCGTTCAACCAGACAGAGCAACCCATGAATATTTCCAAATTTTTTATCGACCGGCCGATCTTTGCAGGAGTCCTATCGGTGATCATCCTGCTCGGCGGGGTGATCGCGATGTTCCTGCTGCCGATTTCGGAGTATCCGGAAGTCGTGCCGCCTTCCGTGATCGTGAAGGCGCAATACCCGGGCGCGAACCCGAAAGTGATCGCCGAGACGGTCGCGTCGCCGCTTGAAGAGCAGATCAACGGCGTCGAGGACATGCTCTACATGCAGTCGCAGGCAAACAGCGACGGCAACATGACGATCACCGTCACGTTCAAGCTCGGCACCGATCCGGACAAGGCCACGCAGCTCGTGCAGAACCGCGTGAACCAGGCGCTGCCGCGCCTGCCGGAAGACGTGCAGCGGCTCGGCATCACCACGGTGAAGAGCTCGCCGACGCTGACGATGGTGGTCCACCTGATCTCGCCGGACAACCGCTACGACATGACCTACCTGCGCAACTACGCGCTGATCAACGTGAAGGATCGCCTGTCGCGGATCCAGGGCGTCGGCCAGGTGCAGCTGTGGGGTTCGGGCGACTACGCGATGCGCGTGTGGCTCGATCCGCAGAAGGTCGCGCAGCGCGGGCTGGCCGCCGAGGACGTCGTGCGGTCGATCCGCGAGCAGAACGTGCAGGTCGCGGCCGGCGTGATCGGCGCGTCGCCGTCGTTGCCGGGCACGCCGCTGCAGCTGTCCGTGAACGCGCGCGGCCGTCTGCAGACGGAAGACGAGTTCGGCGACATCGTCGTGAAGACGACGCCGGACGGCGGCGTCACGCATCTGCGCGACATCGCGCGCATCGAGCTCGACGCGTCCGAGTACGGGCTGCGCTCGCTGCTCGACAACAAGCCGGCCGTCGCGATGGCGATCAACCAGTCGCCGGGCGCGAACTCGCTGCAGATCTCCGACGAAGTGCGCAAGACGATGGCCGAGCTGAAGCAGGACATGCCGGCCGGTATCGACTACAAGATCGTCTATGACCCGACGCAGTTCGTGCGTTCGTCGATCAAGGCCGTCGTGCATACGCTGCTCGAGGCGATCGCGCTGGTCGTGATCGTCGTGATCGTGTTCCTGCAGACCTGGCGCGCGTCGCTGATTCCGCTGATCGCGGTGCCGGTGTCGATCATCGGCACGTTCTCGCTGCTGCTCGGCTTCGGCTATTCGATCAACGCGTTGTCGTTGTTCGGGATGGTGCTGGCGATCGGTATCGTGGTCGACGATGCGATCGTGGTGGTCGAGAACGTCGAGCGCAACATCGAAAGCGGGATGAACGCGCGGCAGGCGACCTACAAGGCGATGCAGGAAGTGAGCGGGCCGATCATCGCGATCGCGCTGACGCTCGTCGCCGTGTTCGTGCCGCTCGCGTTCATGTCGGGCCTGACCGGCCAGTTCTACAAGCAGTTCGCGATGACGATCGCGATCTCGACGGTGATCTCGGCGTTCAACTCGCTGACGCTGTCGCCGGCGCTGTCCGCGATCCTGCTGAAGGGTCATGGCGACAAGGAGGACTGGCTCACGCGCGTGATGAACCGCGTGCTCGGCGGTTTCTTCAAGCGCTTCAACAAGGTGTTCCATCGCGGCGCGGAGAACTACGGCCGCGGCGTGCGCGGCGTGCTGTCGCGCAAGACGCTGATGCTCGGCGTGTACCTCGTGCTGGTGGGCGCGACCGTGCTGGTGTCGAAGATCGTGCCGGGCGGTTTCGTGCCCGCGCAGGACAAGGAATACCTGATCGCGTTCGCGCAGCTGCCGAACGGCGCGTCGCTCGACCGCACCGAGAAGGTGATCCGCGACATGGGCTCGATCGCGTTGAAGCAGCCGGGCGTCGAGAGCGCGGTCGCGTTCCCGGGGCTGTCGGTGAACGGCTTCACGAACAGCTCGAGCGCGGGCATCGTGTTCGTCACGCTCAAGCCGTTCTCGGAACGGCACGGCAAGGCGCTGTCGGCCGGCGCGATCGCGGGTGCGCTGAACCAGCAGTACGGGGCGATCAAGGACTCGTTCGTCGCGGTGTTCCCGCCGCCGCCGGTGCTTGGCCTCGGCACGCTCGGCGGGTTCAAGATGCAGATCGAGGATCGTGGCGCAGTGGGCTACGCGAAGCTGTCGGACGCGACCAACGACTTCATCAAGCGCGCGCAGCAGGCGCCTGAACTGGGCCCGTTGTTTACGAGCTACCAGATCAACGTGCCGCAGCTCAACGTCGATCTCGACCGCGTGAAGGCGAAGCAGCTCGGCGTGCCGGTCACCGACGTGTTCAACACGATGCAGGTGTATCTCGGCTCGCTGTACGTGAACGACTTCAACCGCTTCGGGCGCGTGTACCAGGTGCGCGTGCAGGCCGATGCGCCGTTCCGCCAGCGCGCGGACGACATCCTGCAGCTGAAGACGCGCAACGACAAGGGTGAGATGGTGCCGCTGTCGTCGCTCGTCACGGTGACGCCGACGTTCGGCCCGGAAATGGTCGTGCGCTACAACGGCTACACGGCGGCCGACATCAACGGCGGCCCGGCGCCGGGCTTCTCGTCGGGGCAGGCGCAGGCCGCGGTCGAGCGCATCGCTCATGAAACGTTGCCGCGCGGCGTGCGGTTCGAGTGGACCGACCTCACGTACCAGCAGATCCTAGCGGGCGATTCGGCGATGTGGGTGTTCCCGATCAGCGTGCTGCTCGTGTTCCTGGTGCTCGCCGCGCTGTATGAAAGCCTGACGCTGCCGCTCGCGGTGATCCTGATCGTGCCGATGAGCATTCTGTCGGCACTCACGGGCGTGTGGCTCACGCAGGGCGACAACAACATCTTCACGCAGATCGGCTTGATGGTGCTGGTGGGGCTGTCGGCGAAGAACGCGATCCTGATCGTCGAATTCGCGCGCGAACTGGAGCATGACGGCAGGACGCCGCTCGAGGCCGCGATCGAGGCGAGCCGGCTGCGGCTGCGCCCGATCCTGATGACGTCGATCGCATTCATCATGGGCGTCGTGCCGCTCGTCACGTCGACGGGTGCGGGCTCGGAGATGCGGCATGCGATGGGTATCGCGGTGTTCTTCGGGATGCTCGGCGTGACGCTGTTCGGGCTGATGCTGACGCCGGTGTTCTACGTGGTGCTGCGCACGCTCGCGGGCGGCAAGATCCACGTCGCCGGGAAGGACTCCGCCGGCTATGGCGCGTCGGGTTCGGGCGTGCCGGCTACCGGCGTGCCGGCTTCGGATGCTTGAGGACAACAAGATGGACAACATGTACAACTCGAATGGCCTGATGCGCTTCGCGAAGGTGGCGGCCGCGAGCACCCTGCTCGCGACGCTGCTCGCCGCGTGCGCGGTGGGCCCTGACTACAAGCGCCCGGACGTGTCGACGCCCGCGGCGTTCAAGGAAGCGCCGACGCTCGCGGCCGGCGAACAGGCCGGCACGTGGAAGACCGCCGAACCGGCGGACGGCGAGCATCGCGGCGAATGGTGGAAGGTGTTCGGCGATCCGGTGCTCGACTCGCTCGAGTCGCAGGCGCTCGCCGCGAACCAGAACCTGAAGGCCGCGGCGGCGCGCGTCGAGGAAGCGCGTGCGGCGACCCGCACCGCGCGCTCGCAGTGGTTCCCGCAGGTCGGCGCCGGGTTCGGGCCGACGCGCCAGGGGCTGTCGTCGGCGTCGCAGCTCCAGCCGCAGGGCACGGGCCCGACCAACGCGACGCTGTGGCGCGCACAGGGCACGGTGTCTTACGAGGCCGACCTGTTCGGCCGCGTGAGCCGCAACGTCGAGGCGTCGCGCGCCGACCAGGCGCAGAGCGAAGCGCTGTTCCGCTCGGTGCAGCTCGCGCTGCAGGCGGACGTCGCGCAGAACTACTTCGAACTGCGCCAGCTCGACTCGGACCAGGACCTGTACCGCCGCACGGTCGAGCTGCGCGACCAGGCGCTGAAGCTCGTGCAGCGTCGCTTCAACGAAGGCGACATCAGCGAGCTCGACGTGTCGCGCGCGAAGAACGAACTGGCGACCGCGCAGGCCGATGCGGTCGGCGTTGCGCGCCGGCGCGCGGCGTCCGAGCATGCGCTCGCGA
This sequence comes from Burkholderia ambifaria AMMD, assembly GCF_000203915.1. Taxonomy (NCBI): domain Bacteria; kingdom Pseudomonadati; phylum Pseudomonadota; class Betaproteobacteria; order Burkholderiales; family Burkholderiaceae; genus Burkholderia; species Burkholderia ambifaria. The sequence goes on along the minus strand of NC_008391.1, from coordinate 1,684,042 downwards.
TCCTGCTCGGCAAGGCGCCCGCGGACTTCGCGTTCAAGGAAACGCCGATCGTGCCGGTCGCGGTGAAGGTTCCGGCGGGACTGCCGTCCGCGCTGCTCGAACGGCGTCCGGACGTGTCGGCGGCCGAGCGCGCGATGGCGGCGGCGAACGCGCGGATCGGCCTGGCGAAGTCGGCGTATTTCCCGAAGCTCGATATCACGGGCGCGTTCGGGTATGAGGCGTCGACGCTCGGCAACCTGTTCCTGTGGTCGAGCCGCACGTTCCTGCTCGGGCCGTTCGCCGGTACCGCGCTGACGCTGCCGCTGTTCGACGGCGGGCGGCGTGCGGCCGGCGTGCAGCAGGCGCGCGCGCAGTACGACGAGCAGGTCGCGAACTACCGGCAGCAGGTGCTCGTCGCGTTCCGCGAGGTCGAGGACAACCTCGCCGATCTGCGTCTGCTCGACGACCAGATTCGCGCGCAGGATGCGGCCGTCAACGCGTCGCGCCGTGCGGCGACGCTGTCGCGTACGCAGTATCAGGAAGGCGAAGTCGCCTATCTCGACGTGATCGACAGCGAGCGGTCGGTGCTGCAGTCGCAATTGCAGGCGAACCAGTTGACCGGTGCGCAGGCGGTGTCGACCGTCAATCTGATTCGCGCGCTGGGCGGCGGGTGGGGGAATGCACCGGCGCCGACGGCGGTGGGTGATGCGGCGACGGGCAAGGCGGACGTGGCGGCGCGCTGAGCGTGAACGGCGGGCGATTCGTCGCTCGTCGGCCGCGAATCGAAGAACCCCGGCATGCAGGCTCAGGCCTGCGTGACCGGGGGTTTTTCATGGTGCGTCGTCTATACCGCAACTAACGGTCAGGCCCATCCAGTCCCTCCGAACGGGGGCGTGCGGCGGTGTCCCGCCGCACACCCCGATCAGGCTGCGTGGCCTTCAGCCCGCAACGCCCGCACCAGTTCGCTCGCCGCCTTGCCAAGCCCCGTGTGCTTCGGCCGCCGCAGATACACCGGCAGCAGCAGCCCGTTGCGGATGTTCGCGAACACGAGCGGCGCAAGCTCGCCGGTGTCGACATACCGGCCGATCGTCGATTCGGGCAGGTTGGCCCAGCCGTGGCCGGCCTTTACCAACGCGATCGCGGTCGCCATGTCGGTCACTTTCCACGTGCGATTACCGATCACCGGCCGCACGTCGGTGAGCGGCCGTTCCGGATCGGCGATCACGATCTGCCGGAAACCGGACAAGCGCTCGATCGCCTCGGGATGCGCGGCTTCGGCGATCGCCGGATGTCCCGGCGCGGCAACGGCGATCAACGTCTCGGTCCACAGCGCGTGGATCTGTTCCTGCGGATGAAGATCGAGCCCGCCGTACGCGACGCACAGATCGACGGCGCCGCGATGCAGCGCGTCGACGATCGCATCTTGCGGCGCGGTGACGATGCTGATCGCGAGCGCCGGATACTTCGCGGCGACGGCGCTCAGCGCACGCGCAACGGGTGCGCCGTCGAGTTCCGCCGCGAGCCCGAGCCGCAGCGTGTCCTCGACGCCTTCCGACAGATGCTGCGCATGCGCGCGCAGCGCCTGCAGCCGTTCGGCGATCGACCGCGCATCGGGCAGCAGCGCGGCCATCGCGGCAGTCGGCGTCGGCTCGCGCGTGCCGCGATCGAACAGCACGAGGTCCAGCTCGGCCTCGAGATTCGCGATCGCCATGCTGACGGCCGAAGGCGTGCGACCGAGCGCGCGCGCGGCGGCCGAGAACGAGCCTTTGTCGATGACGGTCAGCAGCATGTCGATGTGGTCGCTGGTCAGCACGTGCGGCCTCCTGTCAGAAAAATTGAAAGGACCTGACTTTTGCGGGCGAAGTGCCCGCTGTAGTCTCGCCACCTGGTTCGATACGAAGGTGATGAGTGATGCAAGGATGGAAGAGACGCATAGTCTACGTCGTGATGTTCGAGGTGCTCGGCATCCTCGTCGCGTCGTCGGTACTCGGCATGCTGAGCGGCGCGAGCGCGACGACGAGCGGCCTGCTCGGCGTGATGATCTCGACGACGGGCGTCACCGTCAATTTCCTCTACAACTTCGGCTTCGAGGCGTGGGAGCGGCGGCGTGCGGAAACCACGCGCACCGTCGGGCGGCGCATCGTGCATGCGATCGGATTCCAGATCGCGCTCGTGACGTTCCTGATTCCGCTGATCGCGTGGTGGCTCGACGTGTCGCTGCTGCAGGCGTTCCTGTACGACGCGGTGCTGATCGTGTTCTTCCCGATCTTCACGTTCGTGTACAACTGGTCGTTCGACAGCGTGTTCGGATTGCCGGATGCGGTGACGCGCAAGGCTGAACCGATCGCGTAACGCATGGGATGACGAACCGACGCGGGCGGGCCGCGTCGATTCGCGTCGAAAGAGAAGGGGAGTTGCGGGCGGAACGAATGCCGCCCGAGCGCGTTACGCGGCGACGAACTCGTGCACGAAACGGTTGAACACCGCGGGGCTTGCCGCGTTCATCCCGTGCGACGCACCGGCGACGGTCTGCCGTTGCGCATCGCCGATCCACTGCGACAGCGTGTCGACGTTGTTGCGGAACATCTTCGGGCTGCGCTGACCGTCGATCAGCAGCGTGCGGCACGCGATATCCGACGCCGCATGCTGCGAATACGCGGGCAGCGGATCGCGCAGCTGCTTCGGCAGCGTGCTCGCGTTGTCGATCGCCATCGTGCGAAAGCGCGACGTGCTCTTCTTCCATGCGCCCGGCAGGCTCACCGAGTCGACGAACATCTCGAGGCCGGCTTCCACTTCACCTTGACCGATCAGGTTCACGGCCTTCGTGCGCAGCGCGATCGCGGCGGCCGGCAGCGCGGCTTCGCGCACGCCCGGCTGTTGCAGCGGACCGCCCGGATCGGCGAGCGTCAGCGACTCGACGAGGTGCGGGTGCTGGCGCGCGACGTTGAACGCGACGCTGCCGCCACGCGAATGCCCGACGAGATGCACGGGGCCGAGATCGAGTGCGTCGATGAATTCGGCGAGCTCGTCGACGTGGTTCTGCCAGCTGAACTCGTCCTGGATGCCCGCTTCGACGGCCGGCCAGTAGTGGCTCAGGCTCGGCGCGATGCAGCGGTAATGTGCCGACAGCGATGCGAGTTGCGGATCCCAGTAGCGGTAGTCGCACAACGATCCGTGCACGAACACCATCGGCGCGCCGCTGCCCCGCTCGACATACGGCAGGCTGATGCCCGACGAAAGCGTCGCAAATTGCAGGTCCGGGTTCGCGAGCACCGACGGCTCGATTCGCATGTTCATGGCTGAAAGACTCAAAGGTGCGTCAACACGACGCAACTATGCATCACGGCGACCTGCAAGGAAAACGCATAATTTTCATCGCGACGATCAATTTTATTGATGGCTCGGCTGAAAACCCTTGTCGCAGCGTGGGGATGTATCGAAGCCTTCAATCATCTGACGATTCGTTTCGCCGCCGAACGCGCGTGCGAACGCCTGCGCACACGCGCATCGGAGGGGCAGAAGGAAAAAGGGGAAAGGCCGCCGAACGCGGCCCCAAGATCACTGCACCGCCAGCGCGGGCGCGGTCTGAAGCTCGACGGGCAGATCGTTGTCGGCGGCGAACTGCATCGCGAAGTCGAATGCATCGGCACAGACGGTGCGCAATTCGTCCGACACGAACAGGCATTTGGCGCCGCCGTCGACGACCGGCATCGCGAGCCGCGACAGCGCGCACGGATAGCCGGGCCGCCGTTCGCCGACGAACAGCGTGATGACGCCCGCGAGCCGTTCGGGCCAGTCGCTCGGGCGGAAGGTTTTCTGCGCGCGGGTGATGCCGCGGATCAGGTGGCCGCGGGGTTGGCCAATGAGGCGGCCGCGTTCGGAGATGTCGATGCAATCCATGCCGTTGTGCGTATCCTCGTTCGCGTCATTCGCCGCCGTCGGCCGCCGCGTCGCCGCGCGCGGGAATCCGCAGGTTGCGCAGCTTGTGATAAAGCGTCTTCTTCGGCATGCCGAGTGCAACGCTTGCGTCCGCAACGTTGCCGTTGTGACGCCGGAGCATGTCCTCGATCAGCATCCGCTCGAAATACGCGAGCTGCTCCGCGAGCGTGCCGCCCGCCGTGGGCGCGCTGCCGGACGACAGCAGGCTGTCGCCGGTCAGGCCGAGCACGAAGCGATCGGCCACGTTCTGCAGTTCGCGGACGTTGCCGGGCCACGCATGCGTCATCAGTTCGGACACCTGCGCAGCCGTGACGACGGGCGCCGGCTGCCCGAAGCGACGCGCGGCCGCGAGCACGAAATGCTCGAACAGCAGCGGCACGTCCTCGCGCCGTTCGCGCAGCGGCGGCAGCTCGATCTGCGCGACGTTGAGCCGATACAGCAAGTCCGCGCGGAAGCGTCCGTCGGCCGCGAGCTCGGCGAGATCGGCCTTCGACGCGGCGACGACGCGGCAGTCGACCGGAATCAGCTCGTTCGCGCCGAGCCGTTCGACCACGCGCTCCTGCAGCACGCGCAGCATCTTGATCTGCAGCGGAATCGGCATCGTCTCGATCTCGTCGAGGAACAGCGTGCCGCCGTGCGCCCATTCGATCTTGCCGATGCGCTTCTTGATCGCGCCGGTGAATGCGCCGGCCTCATGGCCGAACAGCTCGCTCTCGAAAATCTGTTCGGGCAGGCCGCCGCAGTTCAGCGCGACGAAATGCGCGTCGCGCCGGCTGCCGAAGTCGTGCAGGCTGCGCGCGATCAGTTCCTTGCCGGTGCCCGTCTCGCCGGTGATCAGCACCGACACCGACGTATCGGCGAGGCGCAGGATCTTCTTGCGCACGTCGGCCATCGCGGGCGACTTGCCGAGCACGAACGCCTCGATGCCCTGCCAGTTGTTGAGCGCCGCGCGCAGCCCCTGCACCTCCAGCGTGAGCCGGCGCTTCTCGACCGCGCGCGCGACGCGGCCGGCGATCACGTCCGACGAGAACGGCTTCTCGATGAAGTCGTACGCGCCGTCGTGCATCGCGCCGACGGCCGTCGAAATGTCGGCGTGGCCGCTGATCAGCACGACCGGGATCTGCGCATCGACGGCCACCACGCGCTCGAGCAGCTGCAGCCCGTCGATGCCGGGCATCCGCACGTCCGACACGATCACGATGGGCGCGCCGGGCGCGACGTGCGCGAGCGCGTCGGCGCCCGACGCGAACGCGTCGACCGGGAACCCGGCGAGCGCGACGGCCTGCTCGACGCCGATCCGGACGTTTTCATCGTCCTCGACGACCAGCACGCGAATCTCATCTTCCATGCTCTGTCCTTTGCTGCGGCGTCGCCGCCGCGAATTCGATGGTGAACTGCGCGCCGCCCGCGTCGCGGTTCGTCGCGGCGATCTTCGCGCCGAACGCCTCGACGATGCGCGACGTGATCGCGAGGCCGAGCCCGAGGCCCTGGCCGCGCGGCTTGGTGGTGACGAACGGCTCGAACAGGTGCGGCAGCACGTCGGGCGCGATGCCGGCGCCGCTGTCGGAGACGGTCAAGCGCACGCGGCCGGCTTCGTCCGCATCGTTCGCATCGTCCACTTTGGCGGCTTCGATGACGATCCGCCGCACGGGCGCATCGTGCACCGCATCGAGCGCGTTGCCGAGCAGGTTCACGATCACCTGCTGCAGCTGGCTCGATTCGGCGGACACCGTCGTGCCCGGCGCGATGTTCACGTCGAGCTGCACGCCTTCGTCGCGGATCCGCGCATCGTAGATGAACCGTGCATGCGCGACGGCCTCGGTCAGCGACACGGCGACGCGCTCGACGTCGGGCTTGCGCGCGAAGGTCTTCAGCTCGCCGGTGAGCACCGCCATGCTGTCGACCAGCTTGCCGATCCGTTCGAGATTCGCGTATGCCGGCGCCGGCTGGCCGCGCTCGAAGAACGTGCGCGCGTTGTCGCACAGCGTTCGGATCGCGACGAGCGGCTGGTTCAGCTCGTGCGTGAGGCCGGCGGCCATCTGCCCGAGCACCGCGAGCTTGCCCGCATGCACGACTTCCTGCTGCGAATCGCGCAGCCGCTGCTCGGTGCGCTCGCGTTCGACGATCTCGCGCTGCATCCGCTCGTTCGCGGCCGTCAGCGCGGCGGTGCGCTGCGCGACGGTCAGCTCGAGCCGGTCGTTCGCGCGGCGCAGCGCGTCCTGCGCGTTCAGCCGCGCGACGATCGCCCGACGGCGCTGGATCGCGTAGCCGGCCAGCAGCGCGGCGATCAGGAACGCGCCGGTGACGAACACGAACGCGGTCTCCTGCTGACGCCGCGCGCTCGCGATGTCCAGCAGCACCATCAGCGAATCGCCGGCCTGCGGCGCGGGGCGCGACATCACGAGATAGCGCGTGTTGCGGCCGGCGCGACGCGGATCGGGAAACGTGCCGAACCACGCGGCGGCGCTGCGGTCGCCGATGTGGCGGTACGGCAGCACGTCGACCGTGCGGCCCGCGTATTGCCGCGACGCCTGGATGTCGCGCTGCTGCTGCGCGGTGATCGGGCGCAGCGCGGTGAATTTCCACGCCGGCTCGGTCGAGATCACGATCACGCCGTTGCCGTCGACCACCATCGCCGCGACGCCCGGCGCGCGCCACGCGGATTCGAGCGGGTCGACGCTGATCTTCACGGCCGCCGCGCCGATCGGCACGCCGTCGTCGCGCACCGCGCTCGCGAAGTAGACACCCGGCACGCCGGTGTTGGTGCCGATCCCGAAGAAGCGGCCGCTGCCGTGCGCGAGGGCGTCCTTGAAGTACGGCCGGTACGACACGTTCGTGCCGACGAAGCTGATCGTCTCGTTCCAGTTGCTCGCGGCGATCACTTCGCCGCGCAGGTCGATCACGTCGACCGCGCCGCTGCCCGCGTCGCGGTTCACGGCTTCGAGGTACGTGTTCACCGTGTGGGCGAGCGCGGGCCGGTCTTGCGGCGCGGCCTTCAGCAGCGCGCGCACGCCGTCCTGGCGGGCGACCAGGCCGGGCAGGATCTCGAAGCGGCCGAGTTCGCTCTTCAGGCTCGACGCATACAGGTCGAGCCGGTGCGCGCCGGTTTCCTCCAGCGCGTCGATCGCACGTTCCCACGCGAAATCGACGGCCGCGCCCGCCACGCCGACATACAGCACGACGGCGGACGCCCAGCCCCACCACGGGATTCCCTTGAAGCTCTTCTGCACGTTCGCCCTCATCGAAGCCTGCAACCGGTCACCTGCAACCGGCCCTCCGCAACCGGCCCTCCGCAATGACGCGCGCCGCGCGCCGGCAGGGCCGGCGGCGGCGCGTGCGAAGCAGCCTGCGCGACGGTGCGCGCGGCCGTGCATTATCCGAAGTGCGCGACCAGGATCAGCGTCACCGTGACGACGATTGCGCCGCCAATGCGCGTCGCGATCTGCGCGAACGGCATCAGCTGCATCCGGTTCGCGGCGGTCAGGATCGCGACGTCGCCGGTGCCGCCTTGTCCGCTGTGGCAGGCGTTCACGATTGCGGTGTCGATAGGGTACATCTTCAGCAGGCGGCCGACCACGAAACCGGTGCCCATCAGCGTCGCGACGGTCGACACGATCGTGACGACGTTGACGACCGTGAAGGCGGCGGTCAGCTTGTCCCACGGCGTCATCGCGACGCCGATCGCGAACAGCAGCGGATACGTGACGGCGGTCGAGAAGAACTTGTAGACGACGAACGCGCCTTCCTGCAGCGGCGGCGACACCGCGCGCGCCAGCTTCACCAGCACCGCGAGGAACAGCATCGCGACCGGCGCGGGCAGGCCGAACAGCTTGTGCGCCATCAGGCCCACGAGATACAGCGTGATCGCCGTGATGCCGGCGCCCGCGATGTGCGTGACGTCGACGTGACCGCGAATCTCTTCGTTTTGCGGCGCCAGGTCGTCGCTTTCGCCGACCTGCAGACGACCGTTGCCGGTCAGGTGCGGCAGGCGCTTGCCGAGCATGTCGAGCGCGCCCGACAGGATGATCGCGGTCAGGCTGCCGAGCATCACCGGCGGCAGCACCATCGCGAACATCTCGCCCTGCGGCAGGTGCATCAGTTCCGAATAGCCGATCGACAGCGGAATCGCGCCTTCGCCGACACCGCCCGCCATGATCGGCACGACGATGTACAGCAGCGTGTGGCGCGCGCCGAGGCCGAGCGCGGTGCCGACCGCGGTGCCGACGATCGCGGCCGCGACCGAACCGGCGGCGAGCGGGATGAAGATCTTCACGAAGCCCTGGATCAGCACGCGCCGGTCCATGCTCAGAATGCTGCCGACGATGATCGACGCGATGAAGAGGTACAGGAAGTTGGTCGACTTCGTGAACTCGACCGTCAGGTTCAGCACCGGCTTCGGCAGCACGTGATAGTAGGTGAGCGCCGACGGCACGAAGGTCGCGAAGATCGCGGCCGCGCCGATGTTGCGCAAGAGCGGCAGGCGCTTGCCGAGTTCCGCGCACGTGAAGCCGAAGAACGCGAGCACGGCGATCGCCATCGAGATCTCGCCCGGCACCTTGCCCGTGACCGAGAAACCGACGATCAGCGCGAACAGGATCACGTACACCGGCAGCGGGATGATGCCGATGCGGATTTCCATCAGCTTCCACCAGCCTTCCGGCCAGAAGCGTGTGCGCGTGGCGGCGCCGGCGCTGGCTTCGGCAATCGGTTCCGGGTGGGACGGGGTATGGATAGAGGTCTGCAAGACGTGTCTCCTGATTGTGGGATGCCTGCATCGCTTCGCGGCATCGTGTGCCGTCTATTACGCAACCCCCGTGCCAGAATTTCGGCCTGCCTGAATATTTTTAATGCATTGATTTATAAGGGATTTGTTTCGTCTGCGGAAAGGGTGGCCGCCTTGGCCGGCCGAGATTTCGGAATTCGTCCGGCGGGCAGGCCGAGATTTCGGCCTGTCGGCCGGCCGGGCGCCGGGCCGACCGCGATCGCGCGCCATATCGCCGCGCGCGATTTTCTTCGCACAATCGCTTCGTAGACCGCCTTCCTGCCGCTCTCTATCATCGGCTGATCCTTTTCCGATGCGACGACTGTCCGGAGAACGCTCGCGCGTTCGCCGCGGCGTCGCTCATCCGTCGATACCGTCCTTGGACAGGAGAGTGGTTCCCATGCCGCATGCCGTTTTATCCGCCCGCTCGTGCGCCGTCCGCCTCGCACGGCTCATCCTGCCGGCTCGCCTGACGGCGGCCGCGCTGCTCGCCGCGTGGCTCGCCGTCGCGCTGCCGGGCGGCGCGCGCGCCGACACCGCGCCGCTGAAGGTCGGCATCTCGACGAGCCCGCAGATCGAAGCGCTGAAGATCGCCGCGAAGGAGGCGAAGGAGCAGGGCCTCGACGTGCGGATCGTCGAGTTCACCGACTGGAATACGCCGAACGCGGCGCTCGCGAACAAGGACATCGACGTCAACTACTTCCAGCACATCCCGTTTCTCGAGAACGCGAAGAAGCAGGGCGGCTACAACTTCGTGTCGATCGCGCCCGGCACGATCATGAAGATCGGCCTCTATTCGAAGAAGGTGAAAAGCTTCGCCGAGCTGAAGGACGGCGCGCGCGTCGCGATCGCGAACGATCCGGTCAACGGCGGGCGCGGTCTGTTGCTGCTGCAGCGCGCTGGCCTCATCACGCTGAAGCCGGGCAGCGACTACCGGGCGACGACGCACGACATCGTGTCCAACCCGAAGCACCTGAAGATCATCGCGCTCGAGGCTTCGCAGCTCGCGCGCTCGCTCGACGACGTCGACCTCGCGCAGGGCTACCCGAGCTTCATCAAGCTCGCCGGCACGACCGACCCGAACAGCGCACTGCTGTTCGACGGCACCGAGAACAAGAACTTCGCGATCCAGTGGGTCGTGCGGCCCGAGAGCGTGAACGATCCGCGCATCCGCAAGTTCATCGCGATCTACCAGCACTCGCCGGCGGTGCGCCGTGCGCTCGACAACGCGTTCGGCTCGCTTTACGCGATCGCGTGGTGACGGAGGGAACATGACGACGCCGAACCGCAAGAAGATCCTGCTCAACGCGTTCAACATGAACTGCGTCGGACACATCAACCACGGGCTGTGGACGCATCCGCGCGACCGCTCCGCGCACTACACCGATCTCGACTACTGGGCCGATCTCGCGAGGACGCTCGAGCGCGGCAAGTTCGACGGGATCTTTCTGGCGGACATCGTCGGCGTGTACGACGTGTTCGGCGGCGGCCCGGACGCCGCGCTGCGCGAATCGGTGCAGGTGCCCGTCAACGATCCGCTGCTGCTCGTGCCCGCGATGGCGCAGGTCACGCGGCATCTCGGCTTCGGCGTGACCGCGAACCTGACCTACGAGCCGCCGTACCTGTTCGCGCGCCGCATGTCGACGCTCGATCACCTGACGAAGGGGCGCATCGGCTGGAACATCGTGACCGGCTATCTCGACAGCGCCGCGCGCGGAATGGGCCTCGCGCAGCAGATCGGCCACGACGACCGCTACGAACGCGCGGACGACTACATGGACGTCGTCTACAAGCTGTGGGAACAAAGCTGGGACGACGATGCGGTGATCCGCGACGCGCAGGCGCGCGTGTTCGCGCAGCCGGGCAAGGTGCGGCGCGTCAAGCACGACGGGCCGTTCTATTCGGTCGACGCGATCCACCTGAGCGAGCCGTCGCTGCAGCGCACGCCGGTGCTGTACCAGGCCGGTTCGTCCGCGCGCGGCGTCGAGTTCGCGGGGCGGCACGCGGAGTGCGTGTTCGTGAACGGGCAGAGCAAGGCCGCCGCGCGCGCGGCGGCGCTCGATATCCGCGCGGCCGCCGCACGGCAGGGCCGCGACCCGGCCTCGATCAGGATTTTCGCCGGCGTGAGCGTCGTGACCGCCGAGACCGAGCTTCTCGCCCGCGAGAAGTTCGACGAATACCGGCGCTACGCGAGCCCCGAAGCCGGCCTCGCGCATTTCGCGAGTTCGACCGGCATCGACTTCGCGAAGTACGGGCTCGACGAGCCGATCTCGTACGTGAAGACCGATTCGATCCAGTCGGCCGTCGACGCGATCTCGCGCAAGAGCACGACCGGCACGTGGACCGTGCGCCGGATGCTCGAACAGATGTCGCTCGGCGGGCGCTACGCGCCGATCGTCGGTTCGCCGTCGCAGGTCGCGGACGAACTGCAGTCGTGGATCGACGAGACCGGCATCGACGGTTTCAACCTGACGCGCACGGTGATGCCCGAGTCGTTCGAGGATTTCGTCGACTGGGTCGTGCCTGAGCTGCAGAACCGCGGCATCTACAAGGAAGACTACGATCCCGCGCCGACGCTGCGCGAGAAGCTGTTCGGCGGCGGCCCGCGGCTGCCGGCCTGGCATACGGGCGCGCGGCACCGGCTGGCCGCCGCGCCAGCATCGGAACCCGCGCATCCCGCGCATGCATGAACGTGACGGAGCGAAGCGATGACGCAACTGTTCGATACGCTGGGTTTCATCGAGACATCGGCCGTGCGGGCCGGCGCGGCGGCACGCGACGCGCATGGCGCGCATCAGGAAGCCGCCACGCGGGCTGACGTCGCCGCCGTGTCGCTCGTCCACGTCGGCAAGGTGTTCGCGACGCCGCGCGGCCACGCCGCCGCGCTGCGCGACGTGACGTTCGACGTACGGCGCGGCGAAGTGTTCGGGATCATCGGCCGCAGCGGCGCCGGCAAGTCGACGCTGCTGCGGCTCGTGAACGGGCTCGAACGTCCGAGTTCGGGCAGCGTGCGCGTGCAGGGCGTCGACGTCGGCGCGCTCGACGAGGATGGCCTCGTCGCGCTGCGCCGCCGCACCGGGATGGTGTTCCAGCATTTCAACCTGCTGTCGGCGAAGACGGTGTTCGAGAACGTCGCGCTGCCGCTGAAGATCGCCGGCGTGCCGAAGGCCGAGCGCACGCGCAAGGTCGATGCGTTGCTCGATCTCGTCGGGCTCGCCGCGAAGCGCGACGCATATCCGGCGAGCCTGTCGGGTGGCCAGAAGCAGCGCGTCGGTATTGCGCGGGCGCTGGTGCACGATCCGGAGGTGCTGCTGTGCGACGAGGCGACGTCGGCGCTCGATCCCGAGACGACGCAGTCGATTCTCGCACTGCTCGCCGACATCAATCGCCGCCTCGGGCTCACGATCGTGCTGATCACGCACGAGATGGAAGTGATCCGCGCGGTGTGCGACACGGTCGCGGTGATCGAGCAGGGCGAGCTCGTCGAAACGGGCCCGGTATGGCGCGTGTTCGGCGATCCGCGCCACGGCGCGACGCGCGCGCTGCTCAGCACGCTCGTGCACGACCTGCCGGCCGAACTGGCCGCGCGCGTGCAGCCGTTGCCCGAGCAGGCCGCGCTGCCGGACGGCGCGCAGGTCGTGCTCGACGTCCGCTATACGGGTGAAAGCGGCGGCGAGCCGGATGTCGGCGCGCTCGCGGCGGCGCTCGGCGGCTCGGTGCGTTTCCTGCATGGCGGGATCGAGCGGATCCAGGGGCATGCGCAGGGGCGCCTCGTGATCGCCGCGTCGCCCGGGCAGTCGCTGGCACACGGCGGCGCGGTCGCCGCGTTGCTGGAGCGCGCGCGCCGCCATGCGAATCACGCGGAGGTGCTCGGCTATGTTTGAACTCTGGTGGCCCGAACTGCTCGACGCGATCCGTGACACGCTGTCGATGGTCGCCGCGTCGGCCGCCGTCGCCGCGCTGATCGGCATCCCGCTCGCGGTGATCCTCGTGACGACCGCGCCCGGCGGCATCTACGAGCGGCGCGGCGTGAACGCCGTGCTCGGCGCGCTCGTCAACGTGTTCCGCTCGACGCCGTTCATCATCCTGCTCGTCGCGCTGCTGCCGTTTACGCGCGTGCTGATCGGCACGACGATCGGCGTGTGGGCGGCCGTCGTGCCGTTGTCGATCGCCGCGATTCCGTTCTTCGCGCGCATTGCCGAAGTGAGCCTGCGCGAAGTCGATCGCGGGCTGATCGAGGCCGCGCTCGCGATGGGCGCGAAACGCCGCCACATCGTGTGGCACGTGCTGCTGCCCGAGGCGCTGCCCGGCATGCTCGGCGGCTTCACCATCACCGTCGTCGCGCTGATCGGCTCGACCGCGATGGCGGGCGCCGTCGGCGCGGGCGGGCTCGGCGACCTCGCGATCCGCTACGGCTACCAGCGTTTCGACACCACCGTGATGGCGACCGTGATCGTGATCCTGATCGCACTCGTATCGGCCGTGCAAATCACGGGCGACCGCCTGGTCCGACACGTGACCCGGCGTACCTGAGCGGCGCCACGAGCGCGGCTCATTTCATTTTTCCAGACCCTGAGAGAACGATACCCATGACCTTGCCCATCGGCGCACCGCGCGAATGGAACGGACAATTCGAGGAAGCGCTGTTCCTGGACGTCGCGCGACGCCATCGTCCCGGCTTTCCCGACAAGCTCACGACACCGCCACGCGAGCCGCGCAGCGAAGACGAGCTGGCCGCCGTCGCCGACTACTACACGAAGATGGCGTCGCACGACCTGTTCATCGTGCAGGTCGTCGCGAAGGCGATCGACACGCTGTTCCGCGACGATCCGCATTTCCAGCTGATCCTGTCGCGCCAGCTCGGCGACGACGGCGCGCACGCGGTGATCGGCCGCGAGCGCGTGACCGAACTGACGGGGCGCGATCCGCTGCCGGAAGTCGAGCGACTCGTTGCCGCGCACTGGGCGCGCATCGGCGATATCGCGGTGCGCGACGTCGCGGGCTTTCTCGCGTTCGAATGGCATTACGAGCTGCACATCCTCGCGAAGCTGTGGATCCAGCGCAAGACCGGCCGCATCGCGGATGGCGCGATGCGCGAGCACGGCGAAAACCGAATTCGTCCGGACGAGGAGTGGCATCGTGTGCAGATCGTCCAGTGGTGGTTCGACACGTTGAAAGCGCTGCCGGCCGCCGAGCGCGATGCGCTGATCGACCGCGTGATCGCGGCCGACGAGGAAACGCAGGCGCGGCTCGACGGTTATCTGCATGACGAGTACGCGCATACCGCGCATGTGTTCGGTGCGGATATCGCCGAGTACCGCGCGATCTACGACGACTGGCGGCGCGAGATCCTGTCGCGGCTGACCGGCCGTTCGCTCGGCGCGCTGGTGCCGCTGTCCGGCGAAGTCGCGGCGCACGAACCCGTTGCACGGGAAGCCGTCGCATGAACGATCGCCGCGGCCCGGCGACGTTTGCGCCGGATTCCGATGCACGCGCGACCGACGCCGATGCGCTGGCGCGCGCGATCGACTCGCTGCGTGCGACGGCGGCCGCGCGCGACCGCGCGGGCGGTCATGCGGCCGGCGAGAAGCAGTGGCTCGCCGACGCCGGCCTGCTGACGCTCGCGGTGCCGCGCGAATTCGGCGGACAGGAAGCCGCCTGGCCGGCGATCTACGACACGATCCGGCAGATCGCGCGCGTCGACAGCGCGCTCGCGCATCTGGTCGGGTTCCAGATCCTGCAGATCGTGAGCGTCGACGTGTGGGGCAGCGCGGCCCAGCGCGAACGCTATCTGCGCGGCACGGTCGAGCATCGCTGGTGGTGGGGCAATGCGGTCAACCCGCTCGACACGCGGCTGGTGGCGACCGCGACGCCGGACGGCGGCTACCGGCTCGACGGCGTGAAGGGCTTCTGCTCGGGCACGCGCGGCTCGCAGCGGATGACCGTGTCCGCGCACGATCCGGAAACGGGCCGCACCGTGTTCGGCGTGGTGCCGACCGATCGTGACGGGATCACGGTCAACGAGGACTGGGATCCGATCGGCCAGCGCCAGACCGACAGCGGCAGTGTGCGCTTCGACGGCGTGACGCTTGCGCCGGATGACGTGCTGCATCGCTCGGAAACACCGCCGACTCCGCGCGCGACGCTGCGCACGCTGGTGTCGCAGCTGGTGCTGACGAATCTGTTCGTCGGGCTTGCCGAAGGCGCGCTCGCCGAGGCGCGCGACTATGTGCTGAAGGATGGCCGGCCGTGGATACATGCGGGCGTCGCGCAGGCGAGCGACGATCCTTATACGCTGCAGCGCTTCGGCGACATGCGCGTGCGGGCGGTCGCGGCCGCATCGCTGGCCGACCGCGCGGCGCGCGAGTTGGAGCGCGCATGGTCGCGGCGCGATGCGCTGACGGCCGACGAACGTGCCGAAGTGGCGCTCGCCGTGTCGGAGGCGAAGATCGTCGCGCAGCGCGCGGCGCTCGACAATGGCGAGGCGCTGTTCGATGCGTGCGGCGCACGCGCGACGGCCGCGTCGCTCGGCCTCGACCGCTTCTGGCGCAACGCGCGCACGCATACGCTGCACGATCCGCTCGACTATCGGATGCGCGACGTCGGGCGGTTTGCGCTGACGGGAGAGTTGCCGCAGGCGTCGCTTTATACGTGAAGGCGGTCAGCCATCGCGTCACTCCGCCGGCAACTTCTCCGCCAGTGCCCGCATCGCATCCACCGTCTCCGGATTCGCCGGAAAAAAAGCCTCGATCGCGAGCTCCGACAGCGTGACGTCGACCGGCGTGCCGAACACCGTCGTCGTGCTGAAGAACGTCAGCTCGCCGGCCGCCGTGCGCAGCCGCAGCGGCACCGCGATGTCCGCGTAGTCGGTGCGAGCATGCGTGTCGTCGCGCTGGCCGGCCGGTGCCGGATAGGCGGCCAGTTCGTCGCGCAGCGCATGCAGCGCGCGGTCGCCGCTCGCGTCGATCTGCCGTTGCAGCCGGTGCAGGATATGCGCGCGCCATTCGTGCCAGTTGACGATCTGCGACGCGAGGCCGTCCGGATGCAGGCTCAGCCGCAGCACGTTGACGGGCGGCTGCAGCAGCGCCGGATCGGCTTGCGCGACCAGCGCGCCGAGCATCCGGTTCGCGGCGAGCAGCGTCCAGTGGCGATCCACCGCGAGCGCCGGGTAGGGCTCGTGACCGCGCAGCACGGCCTCGACCGCGTGGCGCGCGGCATCGAGCTGCGGATCGGAGAACGGCCGCTCGCGAAACAGCGGCGCATAGCCGGCGGCGACGAGCAGCGCATTGCGCTCGCGCAGTGGCACGTCGAGGCGCTCCGCGAGATGCAGCACCATGTCGCGGCTCGGCTGCGCGCGGCCCGATTCGACGAAACTCAGGTGTCGCGCGGACACCTCCGCCTCGAGCGCGAGCGCCATCTGGCTCAGGCGCCGGCGTTGACGCCAGGTGCGCAGCAGCGGACCGATGCCGGACGCGCGGCCGGCGGACGGAGGGAGCGAATGGAGGGTGGCGGTCGAGTTCATGGTGCAGATGATAGGCAATCCGGCACGCGCCGGGCATTACCTGACAGGTAAGCATTCCGGAACGGCGTGCGTCGCCGATTCCGCCGGCTGCCGCCCGGGACTCCCTTCCGCCCCCGCATTTCGTCCCCTGACGCGCGGCGACGCTGCGTTACCATAGCCTCCGTGCCACTGAGAGGCGGCGCCGGACCCGCGACCACAACGCTCGGGCCGGACGCCGTGCACATTCACAACAAGGCAGTCCAGGGGAATCCAACAATGAAAAAACTCGCCGTCCGCGTCGCCTGCGTGGCGATGCTCGCATTCGCCGCGACCCGCGGCCACGCACAAACCGAAGCCGCGCAGGTCGAAATGAGGGCCGCCGCCGCGGCCGCCAACAAGGCCGTCGTCAGCGGGCCGGCCGATATCGACATCAAGCACGAAGCCGTGCTGAAGCTGAAAGCGGGCGAATCGTTCGTGCCGGCCGCCGAAGCCGGCCGCTACCTGCGCTCGATGGGCAACTCGATCGACGAATCGAAGCTGGTCGGGCTCGTGCTGCCGGAGGATCCGGACGCCGACTGGATCTCGGTCGTGTCGTTCGAGCCGAGCGGCTATATCCGCGACGATGACGCGAAGGACTGGAAACCCGACGAATTGCTGAAGAGCCTGCAGGCCGGCACCGAGGAGGGCAACCCGGCGCGCAAAGAGCGCGGCCTGCCGGAAACCGAGGTGGCCGGCTGGGCGAAGGCGCCGGCATACGACGCGGCCACGCACCGGCTCGTGTGGTCCGCGATCATCCGCGACAAGGGCGCGGCCGCGAACGCGGAGAACGACGGGGTGAACTACCGCACGCTCGTGCTCGGCCGCGACGGCTACCTGTCGCTGACGATGGCGTCGACGCTCGCCGATCTGCCGAAGTACAAGCCCTCGGCCGACGACCTGCTCGCGAACATCCGCTTCAACGACGGCAAGCGCTACGCCGATTTCAACAAGTCGACCGACCACGTCGCCGAGTACGGTCTCGCGGCGCTGATCGTCGGCGTCGGCGCGAAGAAGCTCGGCCTGCTCGCGCTGATCGGCGCGTTCGCGCTGAAGTTCTTCAAGGTCGGCGCGATCGCGCTGCTGGGGGGCGCGGCGGCGCTGAAGCGCTTCTTCGGCCGCAAGCCGAAGGCAGCCGCGGTACCGGTCATCGCCGAGGCGTCCGGCGTGCCGGAGACGGAGCGCAACGAATGACGAAACTGCTGCTGCTGATCTTCGGCGGCCTGAAGCTCGGCAAGGTGCTCATGTCCGCGGGCACGATGCTCGCGTCGATCGCGGTCTACGCGCTGTTCTACGGCTGGCGCTTCGCGGCCGGCTTCGTCGCGCTGCTGTTCGTGCACGAGGCCGGCCACTACCTGGCCGCGCAGCGGCGCGGTCTCGACGTCGGGCTGCCGACGTTCATTCCGTTCGTCGGCGCGTGGATCCAGTTGAAGGAGATGCCGCACGATGCCGAAACCGAGGCGTACGTCGGGCTGGCCGGGCCGTTCGTCGGCACGCTCGGCGCGCTGGCCTGCTACGCGGCCGCGCGCCACTACGACAGCAACCTGCTGCTCGCTGTGTCGTACACGGGCTTCTTCTTGAACCTGTTCAACATGATTCCGCTGTCGCCGTTCGACGGCGGGCGCATCACCGCGGTGCTGTCGCCGCGCATCTGGTTCGCGGGCGTGCCCGTGCTGATCGCACTGTTCGTGTACCGGCCGAGCCCGCTGCTGATCGTGATGGCGATCCTCGCGCTGCCGCAGCTCAAGCGCGCGTGGCGCTACGACCCGGCCGCGCCGGAGAACCGCGCGTACTACGCGACGTCGATCGAGACGAAGACGACCTACGCGCTCTGCTACATCGGCCTGGTCGCGTTTCTCGCGCTGATGACGTCCGGCGTGCACGACATGCTGCGCGTCGCGCATTCGGCGGCCTGACGCAAAAACGGCGGCCGTTTGCACGCGGCCGCCGTCATCATCCTTCCATTCCCGCCGAAGCTCACGCGTCGCGATGACGCAGCTCGACGCGCTTGATGTCCTTCACGATCACCAGATAGCTGAACACCGTGACGAGCGCGTTCAGCCCGACGAACACGAGCGCGCCGTTGAACGAGCCGCTCGCGCCGACCAGGTAGCCGATCGCGATCGGCGCGACGATGCCGGCCGTGTTGCCGAACATGTTGAACAGGCTGCCCGACAGGCCGATCGCTTCCTTGGGCGCGGTATCCGCGACGACGGCCCAGCCGAGCGAGCCGATTCCCTTGCCGAAGAACGACACGGCCATCAGCACGATCACCAGCACTTCGCTGTCGACGTAGTTGCAGCCGATGATGACCATCGACAGCAGCATCCCGCTGACGATCGGAATCTTGCGTGCGAGCGTCAGCGACACGCCGCGACGGATCAGCAGGTCCGACAGCATCCCGCCGAGCACACCGCCGAGGAACCCGCAGATCGCCGGCAGCGACGTCATGAAGCCGGCCTTCAGCAGCGACATCCCGCGCGCCTGCACGAGGTAGATCGGGAACCACGTGAGGAAGAAGTACGTGAGCACGTTCACGCAGTACTGGCCGAGATAGACGCCGAGCAGCATCCGGTTCGACAGCAGCTGGCGCACGTAGTACCAGCCGGCGACGCGGCTGCCTTCGGATGCCTTGGACGCCGCGCCGCTACCGTGCGCCGCGCTCGGCCGGGCCGTCGAGCGCACGAGGCCGCCGCCCTGCTCGATATGCTCGAGTTCCGCGCGGTTCACCGCCGGATGGTCGACCGGGTCCTTCATCACGCGCAGCCACAGGAACGCGAGCGCGATGCCGGCGAGGCCGAGCCACAGGTACACGTGGTGCCAGCCGTACGCATGCGTGAGCCACGCCATCAGCGGCGAGAACACCACCGCCGCGAAATACTGCGCGGCGTTGAAGATGGCCGACGCCGTGCCGCGCTCGGCGGTCGGGAACCAGCTCGCGACGACCTTCGCGTTCGCGGGAAACGCGGGCGCCTCGGCGATGCCGACCGCGAAGCGCATCACGAACAGCGCGGTCACCGCGAACGCGGCGCTGCCGCCGAGGCCGATCGTGCTTTGCAGCAGCGTGAACGCCGACCACAGGAAAATGCTCGCCGCATACACGCGGCGCGCGCCGAAGCGGTCGAGCAGCCAGCCGCTCGGCAACTGCGCGAGCACGTACGCCCAGCTGAACGCCGAGAAGATGTAGCCCATCGTCACCGGATCGATGCCGAAGGCCTTGCGGATCGGCGTGCCGGTGATCGACAGCGTCGCCCGGTCCGCATAGTTGAGCGTCGTGACGACGAACAGCATCGCCAGGATCCAGTAGCGCACAGCGGTCCGGCGCGCGCTGCCGGCGAGTTCGATCGGAAGATCGCGGGAGGTGGTCTGATTGTTGGGCACGTTAAGGTACGTCGTCGTATGACATGACCGCGAGTTTATGAGCAACGCCGCCACGCAGAAACCTCGGGTTTTCCCTTTGCCGGGTGACGCGAAAGGGTCAGAAAATCGTGCTTAGGCTGAATGGGTAAGGATTTGACGCACGCGGCCGCGCTGCCGACGCGCCGCGCAAATGTCGAAATGTCGTCGGCAGACATCATATCTGTTGAGCTACAATGAGCGAATCATTCCCGAACCACGGAGCACACCCCATGCAATTGACTGGAGAGATGCTGATCGGCGCCGACGCGGTGGCCGGCTCGGCCGGTACCTTGCACGCGTTCGACCCGTCGAAGGGCGCGCCGATCGATGCGCCGGCCTTCGGCGTCGCGACGCAGGCCGACGTCGAGCGCGCGTGCGAACTCGCGCGTGAGGCCTTCGACGTGTACCGCGCCCAGCCGCTCGCGGCCCGCGCGGCGTTTCTCGAAGCGATCGCCGACGAAATCGTCGCGCTCGGCGACGCGCTGATCGAACGCGCGCACGCCGAAACGGGCCTGCCCGTCGCGCGGCTGCAGGGCGAGCGCGGCCGCACCGTCGGCCAGCTCCGCTTGTTCGCGCGCGTCGTGCGCGACGGGCGCTTCCTCGCAGCGTCGATCGATCCCGCGCAGCCCGAGCGCACGCCGCTGCCGCGTTCGGACCTGCGGCTGCAGAAGGTCGGGCTTGGGCCGGTCGTCGTGTTCGGCGCGAGCAACTTCCCGCTCGCGTTCTCCGTGGCCGGCGGCGATACCGCGTCGGCGCTGGCGGCCGGCTGCCCGGTGATCGTGAAGGCCCATGAGGCGCACCTCGGCACGTCCGAGCTGGTCGGTCGCGCGATCCGCGCGGCGGTGGCGAAGTGCGGGATGCCGGCCGGCGTGTTCTCGCTGATGATTGGCCCGGGCCGCGTGACCGGCGCGGCGCTCGTCAGTCATCCGGCGATCCAGGCCGTCGGCTTCACCGGGTCGCGGCAGGGCGGCATGGCGCTCGTGCAGCTCGCGAACGCGCGTCCGCAGCCGATTCCCGTCTATGCGGAAATGAGCAGCATCAACCCGGTCGTGCTGTTCCCGGCCGCGCTGGCCGCGCGCGGCGACGCGATCGCGACCGGCTTCGTCGATTCGCTGACGCTTGGCGTCGGCCAGTTCTGTACGAACCCGGGCCTCGTGCTGGCGATCGACGGTCCCGATCTCGACCGCTTCGAGTCGGTCGCCGCGCAGGCGCTCGCGAAGAAGCCGGCCGGCGTGATGCTGACGCGCGGCATCGCGGACGCGTATCGCAACGGTCGCGGCAAGCTGGCCGAACTGCCGGGCGTGCGTGAAATCGGCGCGGGCGAGACGGCGCAGACCGAATGCCAGGCAGGCGGCGCGGTGTACGAAGTCGCCGCGCAGGCGTTCCTGGCGGAGCCGGCATTCAGCCACGAGGTGTTCGGGCCGGCATCGCTGATCGTGCGCTGCCGCGATCTCGACGAAGTCGCGCACGTGCTCGACGCGCTGGAGGGCCAGCTGACGGCCACGCTGCAGATGGACGCCGACGACAAGCCGCTCGCGCGCCGCCTGCTGCCGATCCTCGAACGCAAGGCCGGGCGTCTGCTCGTCAACGGCTATCCGACCGGCGTCGAGGTGTGCGACGCGATGGTGCACGGCGGGCCGTTCCCGGCGACGTCGAATTCGTCCGTCACGTCGGTCGGCGCGACCGCGATCGAGCGTTTCCTGCGGCCCGTGTGCTACCAGGACTTCCCGGACGATCTGCTGCCCGAAGGGCTGCAGGAAAGCAATCCGCTCGCGATTCCGCGGCTGCGGGACGGCAAGGCGGAGTGAGGGGGCTGAACGTGACGGGCTGAAGGCCGCGTCCCGAGTGGGGCGCGATTCGGTACGTTGATGGATGGCGGCGGACGATGCCCACGGGCGCGTCCGCCGTTTTCATTTGTGGCGGAGTTTCGTGCCGCGGGTTGCGCGATCTGAAGTGTCGACAAGAATCATGCGGGCTCTGACGGCCGGCGTGGAACGGATTCAAGGTCGGGCTCGGTGCCGCCGAGGCGGGCAAGTCGTCGTGCGCTTTCGCGCGCGATCAAAGCGCGCAGCGCTTCTCTCACCAGAGCCGATTTTTCGGTGACGCCGGTCAATTGCTGCGCTTTGGCGAGCAGTGCGTCGTCGAGGGACAAGGTGGTGCGCATGAACTGCTCGCGAGTAAGTCGACGCGTCAATTGTCGCATCAGATGATGTGTTGCCGTGACGTGCCGGCCCCCACCTTCCGCGTTGCCTGAATTTCTCCTACAGTAGCGAGGCTGCGGGCCGTCCGGCCCGCTGGCGAGCCTGAGAGACCGACACAAGACCAATAAGGAGCCATCCGATGAACATCAGCAAGCGGGGCGACCACCTGTTCGCCGCCGGACTATGGAAGGCGATCGGCGACGTCGCGCATTCCGTGCGCAGCCGCATCGGCCAGTACAGCGAAGGGCGCGTGCTCGCGAATGCGCTGCTCGAATTCCAGCGCGACCTCGGCGGCAGCGAATTCGACGTGACCATCAACCAGGGGCGGCCAGTGACCGGCTCCGATGCGCATTCGCTCATGTTCGGCCTCGCCGTGCGCCGTTTCAGGCAGGACATGGAAGCGCTGGTGTTCGCGCTCGAGCAGCGCCGCGGCATCGACGAACGCGACCAGAACCTGCGTACCGACGCGCTGACGCAGGCCAACAACGCGCTGCTGACCGCGAAGCAGTCGGCGACGATCACGGTCGGCCGGTTCTTCGATGCGGTCGTCGACCGCGACGTGCTGGGGCAGATTCTCGGCGGCGAGTCGAACGCACGCGTGCGTTCGGGCGCGCAGGAACAGATCGAGACGACCCGGATCAAGCTCGGCAACGTGCGTCACCGGATCATCGGCGTCATCGCGCAGATGTGACGGCACGCACCGCGGCGGGATGCAGCGCGTTGCCGCCGCTGCAAACGACCGCGGCCGGCAAGAGCCGGCCGCGACGCAAAACTGACGACAGGCCGGCCGCGGTGCCCCCGAGAGCACCGCGCCGGCCGTCCCCGCTTACTGCGGGCCCATCTTCTTGATCAGCACGTCCAGTTCGGCGACTTCGGCGTCGTTCAGGTCGACGAGCGGCGCGCGCACCGGGCCCGCGTCGTGGCCGACGAGCTTCGCGCCCGCCTTCACGATGCTGACCGCGTAGCCCGCGCGACGGTTGCGGATCTGCAGGTACGGCAGGAAGAACTCGTCGATCAGGCGGCCGACCGTTGCGTGGTCGTCCTTCGCGATCGCTTCGTAGAATTCCATCGCCGTCTTCGGGATGAAGTTGAACACGGCCGACGAGTACACCGGCACGCCGAGTGCCTTGTACGCGGCTGCGTAGACTTCGGCCGTCGGCAGGCCGCCGAGGTACGCGAAGCGGTCGCCGAGGCGGCGGCGGATCGTGACCATGCTCTCGATTTCGCCGACGCCGTCCTTGAAGCCGATCAGGTTCGGGCAACGATCGGCGAGGCGCTCGAGCATGTCGGCGTTCAGCTTCGAATTCGCGCGGTTGTACACCACGACGCCGATCTTCAGCGCGCGGCACACCTGCTCGACGTGTTCGGCGATGCCTTCCTGGCTGGCTTCGGTCAGGTAGTGGGGCATCAGCAGCACGCCGCTCGCGCCGAGGCGCTCGGCTTCCTGCGCATATTCGATCGCGACACGCGTCGCGCCGCCGGCGCCGGCCAGGATCGGCACCTTGCCCTTGCAGGTTTCCGTCGCGACGCGAATCACGTCCGAATACTCGCGCTGCGTGAGCGAGAAGAATTCACCGGTGCCGCCGGCCGCGAACAGCGCGGTCGCGCCATACGGCGCCAGCCATTCCAGGCGCTCCGCATAGGTGGTCGGGCGGAAGCTGCCGTCCGCGTCGAAGTCCGTCAGCGGAAACGACAGCAGGCCGTGGGAGATGATTTGTTTGAGTTCTTGCGGTGAAGTCATGGTTGGGTCGTCCGTCTAGCGCGAGCGCAGCGCGAGTGCAGGTTTGTCGGGCACGGCATCCGAGCCGTATTGGCGATGTCGTTGTATGTCATCGTACAACGAGGGAAGAGGTGACGCAAGCGGTTTGCTGGCGGGCGAGGGTTAGGGTCTTTCCGGATAAGGGTTTACTCAGCATCCCGGTTCGTGTTGAATGTCGTATGATGACTAACGATTTGACCGGTAGCCTCCAGGAATTCCGATGACTGCTTCCCCTCTCTACATCCGCGTGCACCCGGACGACAACGTCGCGATCGTCGTCAACGACGGCGGCCTGCCCGAGGGCGCGACGTTCGCCGACGGCCTGACGCTGCGCGAAGGCGTGCCGCAAGGGCACAAGGTCGCGCTGGCCGACCTCGCGGCCGGCGAGCCGATCGTCCGCTACAACGTCGTGATCGGCTATGCGCTCACGGAGCTGCGCCGCGGCAGCTGGGTCAACGAGCGCACGATGCGCATGCCCGAGCCGCCGGGGCTCGACAACCTGCCGCTCGCCACGCGCGCCGCGCCGCCGCTGGCGCCGCTCGAAGGCTATACGTTCGAGGGCTTCCGCAATGCCGACGGCTCGGTCGGCACGCGCAACATCCTCGCGATCACGACGACCGTGCAGTGCGTATCCGGCGTCGTCGAGCATGCGGTGAAGCGGATCAAGGAAGAACTGCTGCCGCGTTACCCGAACGTCGACGACGTGGTCGGGCTCGAGCACACGTACGGCTGCGGCGTCGCGATCGATGCGCCCGACGCCGACATTCCGATCCGCACGCTGCGCAACATCAGCCTGAACCCGAACTTCGGCGGCGAGGTGATGACGGTGAGCCTCGGCTGCGAGAAGCTGCAGCCCGAGCGCCTGCTGCCGCCCGGCACGATTCCGCTGACGGCGGACGGCGCAACTGACAACGGCGGTGTGGTGTGCCTGCAGGACGCCGCGCACGTCGGCTTCCACTCGATGATCGACTCGATCATGAAGATGGCCGAATCGCACCTCGAGCGGCTGAACCGCCGTCGCCGCGAAACCTGTCCGGCGTCGGATCTCGTCGTCGGCGTACAGTGCGGCGGCAGCGACGCGTTCTCGGGGCTGACCGCGAACCCGGCGGTCGGTTTTGCGGCCGACCTGCTGGTGCGCGCCGGTGCGACGATCATGTTCTCGGAAGTGACCGAAGTGCGCGACGGTGTCGCGCAACTCACGTCGCGCGCCGCGAACGAGGACGTCGCCCGCGAGATCATCCGCGAGATGGACTGGTACGACCGTTACCTGGAGCGCGGCCGCGTCGACCGCAGCGCGAACACCACACCCGGCAACAAGAAGGGCGGCCTGTCGAACATCGTCGAGAAGGCGATGGGCTCGATCGTGAAGTCGGGCAGCGCGCCGATCGCCGGCGTCGTGCGTCCCGGCGATCGTGCCCGGCAAAAGGGGCTGCTGTACGCGGCGACGCCCGCGAGCGACTTCATCTGCGGCACGCTGCAGCTCGCGGCGGGGATGAACCTGCACATTTTCACGACGGGCCGCGGCACGCCGTACGGCCTCGCGCAGGTGCCGGTGATCAAGGTCGCGACGCGCAGCGATCTCGCGCGCCGCTGGCACGACCTGATGGATCTCGACGCGGGGCAGATCGCGACCGGCGCGGCGTCGATCGAGGACGTGGGCTGGGAGCTGTTCCGGCTGATGCTCGACGTCGCGAGCGGCAAGCGCCGCACGTGGGCCGAGCAATGGAAGCTCGCGAATGCGCTGACGCTGTTCAATCCGGCGCCGGTGACCTGAAGCACGGTCGCGACGGCAGACGATGCGGGCGCCTTCGGGCGCCCGTTTTCATTGCGGCGGCGGGTGCGCTACGCGTGGTCGTTCCGCAGGTCGAACAACGCATGCGCGTACTCGACGCGGCCGAAATGATGTTTCCACAGCCGCACGCCGAGTTCGCCGCTGCGATCGAGCGACGAACCGGCCGTGAGATCCGCGAGCAGCGTCGGGTGCAGGCCCGCGTCGAACAGCGCGAAGCCGGCCGCGAGCACGCACGTGTCGGTCTGGATGCCGCAGACGAGCACGCGTTCCGGCGCGAGCGCGCGCAAGTGCTCGACGGCTTCGACGGGCAGCCCGTAGCCGTGCTTGACGAACACGCGATCGGCGGCGATCAGGCTGTCGTCGTCGCGGGACGGTCGCCAGCCGAGCTGCCGCTCGAACGGCACGCGCGCTTCGTCGTGGCGCTCGACCGTCGCGACGCTCGGCAGGCGCCCGACGAGCGCGCGCACGCGGGTGACGAGCCATTCGGGCGGCGCGAACGTCGGCTGGATGTCGACGATCAGGAGGGCTTGCTGCATGGCGGATGACGTCCGGAGGTCCAGGCACGCCGATTCTAGCGTGTGCACCGGCGGCGCGATTTCCTTACCTCGAACGTAATCGACCGCCCGCGCGGGGCCGGCGACGATAGCGGCACGCGAACCCGACAGGTTCGCGGCGCTGTCCTCCCTTCATCCAGACCAGGAGCCTCGCATGAACACCGCCCAAACCGTCCAGTCCGCTCACGCCGACCTGATCGACCGTTATTTCGATGCATGGAACGAACCCGACGCCGTGCGGCGGCGCGCGCTGATCGATGCGACCTACGCGAGCGACGCGGCCTATCGCGATCCGCTGATGGCCGGCGACGGCCACGCGGGCATCGACACGATGATCGCGGCGGTGCAGGAACGCTTCCCCGCATTCCGTTTCCGCCGCACGACCGACGTCGACGGGTTCGGCCAGCACCTGCGCTTCTCGTGGGCGCTCGTGTCGCCCGACGGCGCGGCGGTCGTGAAGGGTTCGGATTTCGGCATCGTCGACGCGTCGGGCCGCCTGAAGTCGGTCACCGGTTTCATCGACGAAATGCCGGCCGCGGGGTCGTGACGCGAGCCGCGCATGCCCGGCGGCGCCCGGGATCGGGTAACGTTATGCGGTTCGTTCCTGATCCCGGAGACTAGCCGACATGCTGAAGAATCTCGATCCGCTGCTGCACGCCGACATCCTGCACGCGCTGCGCGCGATGGGCCACGGAGATGAAGTGGCGATCTGCGATGCGAATTTCCCGGCGGAATCCGTCGCCGAGCACACGGTGGTCGGCCGCGCGCTGCGCATCGACGGCGCCGATTCGGCGCGCGTCGCGCGCGCGGTGCTGTCCGTGCTGCCGCTCGACACGTTCGTCGACACGCCCGCATGGCGGATGGAAGTCGTCGGCGATCCGGCCGCGGTGCCGCCGGTGCAGCGCGAGGTGCAGGCCGAGATCGATCGTGCGGAAGGGCGCGCGGTGCCGCTCACGGGCATCGATCGTTTCGCGTTCTACGAGCGCGCGCAGCAGGCCTACGCGGTGATCGTCACCGGCGAGCTGCGCGGCTACGGCTGCTTTCTGTTCAAGAAAGGCGTGCTGCTGAGCGACGCGGCTTAGGGCCGGTTCCCTATATTTGCGGTACGGGCGAACGCCGTTTTTCGCGGCGCCGCCGGGCCCGCGTCGTCGCCGCAGTGTAAAGATTTGCTACAACCTTTTTCTTGGACACTGCGGAAAGACCCTCTATGCTGGCCCATTTGCCGCGGGCCCCGCAGGGCCACGCGGCCCCGAACCGCATGGGTGTGCCCCTTGCGGACGGCCGAATTGCATACGAGGAGAGAGGCATGACGCGTTCCGTCGATTCCGGCGTCATTTTTTTCGCGCGCCTGGCGCTGGCGGCGTTGTTCTTGTGGGGCGGCGTGATGAAGCTGCTCGGCTACAGCGATTTCATCGGCTATCTGCACGCGCTGAACGTGCCCTATCCGCAGGTGATGGGCCCGGTCGTCGTGACGATCGAAGCGCTCGGCGGCCTGTTGTTGATCGTCGGCTACAAGGTCAGGCCGCTCGCGTTGCTGCTGGCGTTCTATACGATCGCGACCGCGATGGTGGGACACAACTTCTGGGACGCGACCGACGCCGCGGTCCAGCATGATATGGTGATCCACTTCTGGAAGAACGTCGCGATCGCCGGTGGCTTCCTGCTGCTGTTCGTGACCGGCGCCGGCGGCGCGAGCATCGACGCGCTGCGCCGGCCGAGTTCGTCGTATGGCGCGCTGCGCTGATTTGAGCTGATCCGAGCTGAACCGGGCAACGCACGCACCACGCACGTCGTCGCACTGAAGCAAAACAGAAGGGCCGAATCCCGCACGCCGCGGGATTCGGCCCTTCGTTCATGGAGCCGGCGCGCCGACGTTCAGCGTGCGTCGTTCAGATCCGGCGCATCCTTCGAGAACTGCACGGCGATCGCGCCGAGCACGCAGATTGCCGCGACGTACACGACCGGCGCGAGCGGATTCGACTTCATCATCAGCGACACGATCACCGGCGTGAGGCCGCCGAAGATCGCATACGCGACGTTGTACGAGAACGAGATGCCCGAGAAGCGTACGACGGCCGGGAAGCTGCGGACCATCACGAACGGCACCGCGCCGATCGTGCCGACCGCGAAGCCGGCGATCCCGTAGTACAGCGGCAGCGTCGACGCGTCGGCCGCGACCTGCACGAACAGCAGGTAGTAGCACGCGGCCAGCACCAAGCCGCCGATGCCGAGCACGCGCTTCGCGCCGATCCAGCCCGCGAGCGAGCCGGCGGTGATGCAGCCGGCCGTCAGGCACAGCGTCGCGACGCTGTTCGCGAACAGGGTGGTCGCGGGCGTCAGGTGGAACTGCTTCTGCAGCAGCGCGGGCGTCATCAGGATCACGACGACGATCGCCGCCGACAGCATCCACGTGAGCAGCATCGACACGATCACCGCGCGGCCGTGGTCGCGCAGCACGGCCTTCAGCGGAATCTCGGCCGCGAGCGCCTTCTTCGCCTTCATTTCGGCGAACACCGGCGTCTCGTGCAGCCAGCGGCGCAGGTACACGGAGAACAGGCCGAACACGCCGCCGAGCAGGAACGGAATGCGCCACGCGAACGCGGTGACTTCGGCGCCCGAGTAACGGCTGTTGATGCCGGCGGCGACCAGCGAGCCGAGCAGGATGCCGGCCGTGAGGCCCGCGGTCAGCGTGCCGCACGCATAGCCGATGTGGCGCGACGGCACGTGCTCCGACACGAACACCCATGCGCCCGGCACTTCGCCGCCGACCGCCGCGCCTTGCAGCACGCGGAACAGCAGCAGCAACACCGGCGCGAGGATGCCGACCGATTCGTAAGTCGGCAGCAGGCCCATCAGCAGCGTCGGCACCGACATCATCAGCACGCTCAGCGTAAACATCCGCTTGCGGCCGAACAGGTCGCCGAAGTGCGCCATGATCACGCCGCCGAGCGGGCGCGCGAGATAGCCGGCCGCGAAGATGCCGAACGTCTGCAACTGGCGCAGCCAGTCGGGAATGTCGTGCGGGAAGAACAGCTGCCCGATCGCCGGCGCGAAGAACACGAAGATGATGAAGTCGTAGAACTCGAGGGCGCCGCCGAGTGCGGCAAGGCCAAGGGTTTTGTAGTCGCTGCGCGTGAGCGCGCGTTCGGCGGCGCGAGGCACGCCGCTCAATTCGGAAGCTTGCATGGTCAGGACGATCGGTTTTCGAATGTAGTTGTCGGTGCTGCGTCTCCAGGGCCCGCTATCGGCATGGACTGACAAGGCGCGGCTTGCATCGTCGAAGCGTGCCGGGTGCCGGATGGGGCACGAAACACACGGCGTCGCACCGGGATGGGGCGCGACGCGGACGAGGCGTCAAAGCGGGTGGGGGGATTCTACAGGAGCGCGAAATGCGCGGGCGCGGGGGCGCGCCGAGGGATGTTTCGGACTTCGTCGAGCCGAAACGCAAGCGGCGCGGCAGGCGGGGTGAACCGCTTGCCGCGCCGCGCGGGGCATGGGCCCCGCGATCAGTTGCCGGCGATCGTGTCGACCGGCTTGAACGCGCCGTGCTCGACCTTGTAGATCGTCACCGGCGCATCCTTCAGGTCGCCCTTCGCGTCGTACGCGATGCTCGGCGCCGACACGCCCTTGACCGACACCTTGCCGAGATACGGCGTATAGACCTTCGGGTCGGTCGAGTTCGCGTCCTTCATCGCGGTGAGCAGCGCGATCGTGCCGTCGTACGCGTAGGGCGAGTAGGTGATCACGTCTTCGTTGAAGCGTGCCTTGTAGCGCGATGCGTAGCCGGCGAAGCCCGGCATCTTTTCCTTCGGCAGCCCGCCCATGTAGACGATCGCGCCTTCGGCCGCTTCGCCGCCGACCTTCAGGAACGTCGGCGAGCGCGACATCTCGCCGGTCACGAATGCCGACTTCATGCCGAGCTGGCGCATCTTGCGGATCATCGGCGAAGACTGCGCGTCGCCGCCGCCGTAGAAGATCGCGTCGGGGTTGACGCCCTTCAGATTGGTCAGGATCGCGGAGAAGTCGAGCGCCTTGTCGTTCGTGAAGTCGCGCTTGACGATCGTGCCGCCCGCGGCCTGCACGGCCTTCGCGAATTCGTCGGCGATGCCCTGGCCGTAGGCCGTGCGGTCGTCGATGATCGCGATGCGCTTGAAGTGCAGCGACTTCACCGCATAGGTGCCGACGATGCGGCCGGCCTGCGCGTCGCTCGTCAGCAGCCGGTAGGTCGTCTTATAGCCGCGCGCCGTGTATTGCGGCGACGTCGCCATCGAGATCTGCGGCAGCCCCGCGCGATCGTACAGGTCGGACGCCGGAATGCTCGTGCCCGAGTTGAAGTGGCCGATGACCCCGCGGACATTGTCGTCGATCAGCCGCTGCGCGACGGTCGTGCCGGTGCGCGGGTCGGCCTGGTCGTCCTGCGAGTCGAGCTGGAACGTGACGGGCTTGCCGCCGATCGTCGGATGCGTTGCGTTGAAATCGGCGATCGCGAGTTGCACGCCCTTCTGCATGTCCGCGCCGTAGTTCGACTGCGGCCCCGTCAGCGGTGCGGCGAAACCGATCTTGACGACGTCGGCGGCGATGGCGTGTGCGCCCGACAGTGCGCAGGCAGCAGCCAGCGCGACGTGCGATACCTTCAGCTTCACTTTCACTTCCCCTTGATGGCGTGGTTGGGCCGCCGCCGGCCAGCGGGCCGGTGCGGTAAACCGGGCGAGACGTATCGGTTTGCACGCCTATGCGACGGCGGTGCGGCTCGCCGTGCGCCGCGCGGGTTGTGCCGGAATCGGCGTGCGCGGCGGCGGCGGGATGTCGTCTCGTAACCGTTGAGCGAAGTCTAGGTAGCGAAAATGCCCGCGTCTTGCGCGTTCGGTGCGCGGCCGGCGACGATTTCGGCATATCGTCGATAACCCTGATATATGCCGAAATCGTCATGAGGAGTGCGCAAACGCGCCAAGACGCGACACGCCGGCATTTCTAGGATGGCGGGTCGGGCGTGTGTGATCGCGACGTCGGCGGAGTGCGCTGGATGTTGCTGCCGGCGCCGGCCGACGCAAACGCGTCCCCGCCGGACACGCGAGCGGCGCAGTGGTTGTGTGCACAACCTCACGGCGCACGATGCGCCAACGTATGCGCTCGCTGAATCACCGCCGATCGGCGGCGCATTGCGCGGGCCACCGTTCGCCGAGCAGCCCGCGATCGCCAACACGCGTTCGAGAGGGCGCTCCTATAATCGACGCCATCAGCCACTCCCTTCGCAGATGCCGGGATGACGACCTTCCTTGCCGCACCGCCCATGAGCCTGTCCGATACGTTGCGCTACCAGCCCGACAACGCCGATCTCGGCGCGATGCTCGCGCACTTCCGCCTGCTCGAGCCGGTGTTCGACGCGCTGCCCGACGTCGCGTTCTTCGTGAAGGACGCGAACGGCCGCTACGCGCTCGTCAACCGCACGCTGGCCATGCGCTGCGGCTACAAGGACAAGCGCGACCTGCTCGGCAAGACGACCGACGAAGTGTTTCCGCGCCGCTTCGGCCGCACCTATTTCGAGCAGGACATGGCGACGATCACCGCCGGCCAGCAACTGATGGACCAGCTCGAGCTGCATCTGTATCCGGGCCGTCAGCCGGGCTGGTGCCTGACCTGCAAGGAGCCGCTGCGCGACGCGGCTGGCAAGGTGGTCGGCCTCGCGGGCATTTCGCGCGACCTGAAGGCGCAAGAGGGCTCGCATCCGGCCTACAGCAAGCTCGCCGACGTGGTCCAGCACATCCAGGATCACTACGTGCAGCCGCTGAACCTCAAGCAGCTCGCGCAGATGGCCGGGATGTCGGTCGCGCAGTTGGAGCGCTACTTCCACAAGGTGTTTCACCTGACGCCGCGCCAGGTGCTGCTGAAAACGCGACTCGACGCGGCCACGGCGCTGCTCGTCACGCACGACAAGGTGACGGACGTGGCGGCGCTATGCGGTTATACGGATCACAGCGCGTTCACGCGCCAGTTCAAGGCGACGGTCGGCGTGACGCCGACGGAATACCGGCTGATGCTGCAGGATCGGGCGGGGTGAAGCGACGCGCCGGCCGGGCCGGCGGTTCGGGATGATCGGGGTGAGGCGGGAACGGTGAGCGGGGAAAGCGTCGGCTCAGCGGTAGCCGAGCCCTTTCAGGACGGCAGTACCGTCTTCGGTCAGCCGGAAGCGCGGCGAGGTGTCGGCGTCGAGCTTGATCATCTCGACGAGGCCGGCTTCCTGCAGCGCGGGCAATTCGGGTTTGGCATTCGCGCCGATCGGCGCGTGCAGCAGCACGAGCAGCGTCGCGATTTCGTGATGGCTGAGCAAACGGCGCAGCATCGTCTTTTTTGCAGGGGGGGCGGGCTGGCGGCCCGCGGGTGCATCTACGGCGCTCATCGCTGTCCTCCTTTTTCGGGATATCCATCGGGTACTGGTTGCGGATGGTGCCGAGAAAGACTTAAGCGATTCTTAAAATTGCGGCGATCGCGCGGATGTTGCGGCGCGGCAAGCATTACCGGATGTAACTCGCACTGGCCGGTCGTGCCGGATGCGCAAGCGTCAACCTTGCCGGGCGGGGCGCTGCGCCGACATTCCCCACGATGGTGCGCCCGAGCGGCTGGCGCGACGGAGGCCCGTGGTTTCCCCTGCCGCGCCGACCCGGAACGAACTTCCCGTTGCTTCCTTATTTCCTGCGCTGGGCCTGCGCGGCGAGCCGCACGGCCGCGTTTGCCGCACCGTAGCCGTCGTAGCCGCCGCGCCGCTCGACGATCTCGAGCGAGAAGCGGTTGTCGACCAGTTCCGTATACGCATGCAGGAATTCGCCGCCGTTTTCGTCGCGGTCGTACAGCAGATGGTGGGCGCTCAGCGTGTCGATCAGCTCATCCGGCAGCGCGTAGCGCGCGGCGAGATCGTCGTAGTAGTTCGGCGGGATCCGCAGGAACGGCACGCCGTCGGCTGCAAACGCGGCGACCGTCTTCACGATGTCGTCGGTCCGGAACGCGACGTGGTTCAGCCCCGTGCCGTGATAGCGGTCCAGCGATTCGGCGACGGCCGTATGGCGGTCGACCGACGCATTCAGCGCGATCCGCACCGAGCCGTCCGCGCTGCGCACCGCCCGGCTGCGCATCAGGCCGTACGGGTCGGGGACGAGCCAGCTGCGCTCGGCTTCGAAGCCGAATGCAGTCTTGAAGAACAGGATCCACGTATCGAGCGCGTCCGCCGGCAGCGCGAGGCACACGTGATCGATGCCCGTCAGCGGCCCGACTTCGGTGGGGCCATCGATGTCGGTCAGCACGAAATCCGATTCATACAGCGTCGGCGCGTTCGGCGTCTCGTCGACGAAGTATTCGAGGCTGCCGTCCGGCGCCTGCACGCTCGGCAGCACGCGCTCATTCGGGCCGACGCGCCCGGAAAACGGCGCGTAGCCGAAGCCGGCCGCGCGTTCGAACGCTACCTTCGCATCGTCGACGCGAAACGCCGACGCACAGAGCGACAACCCATGCTGCTGGAAGAACGCATCGGCGAACGAGTCGCGCTCGGCGTTCAGCACGATCGATGCGGCGCCGTGCTGGAACAGCGTCACGTCCTTCGACCGATGGCGGCCCGCGAGCCGGAACCGCATCTTGCCGAGCCATGCGCCGACAGTGGCCGCCGCCTGCGCGTCGACCGCGAATTCGATGAACTGGAACCCGACGTGCGCGGGCGGCGCCGGCGGCGCGAACAGCGGCTGGTCGGCGGCCGGCGCGCGGCCGTCCTGTGCGAGCCGCGCGCGCGTCAGTTCTTCCAGATAGAGCAGCGAGCGGTGGCCGTCGGCGGCCGTGATCGCGGTCGGTGCGGCGCGGAAGCCGTCGTTGAAGATCTCGAGCGACAGCGGCCCCGTATAGCCGGACTCGATCACGCGAGCCGTGAAGCGGGCGAGGTCGAAGTCGCCCTGGCCGGGGAACGAGCGGAAGTGGCGGCTCCATTCGAGCACGTCCATCGCGAGCTTCGGCGCATCGGCGATCTGCACGAACGCGATCCGGTCGCCGGGAATGTCGGCGATCGCGTCCGGCGAATCGTCGAGCGACAGCGTATGGAAGCTGTCGAGCGCGAGGCCGAGGTGCGGGCTGTTCACCGCGTTCACCAGCTGCCACGCATGGCCGTACCGATTCACGACGCGGCCCCACGCGAGCGCCTCGTACGCGGCGACCACGCCAGCCTCCCGCGCGGCTTCGGCGAGCGCGCCGAGCTGGTCGACCAGCAGCGCGTCGTCCGCGATCGTGTCGGGCGACACGTTGCTGCACACCAGGATGCGGTCGGTGCCGAGCGCGTGCATCACGTCGAACTTGCGCCGGATGCGGTCGAGATTGCGGGCGAGCTGGGCCGGGCTCACGCCCTCGAAGTCGCGAAACGGCTGGAACAGCACGATGTCGAGGCCGAGATCGGCGGCCATGCGCCGCACGTCGGCGGGCGATCCGTCGAAGTAGACGAGGTCGTTCTCGAAAATTTCGACACCGTCGAAGCCGGCGGCCTGGACGGCGGCGAGCTTCTCGGCGAGGGTGCCGGACAGTGACACGGTGGCGATCGAGCGCTGCATGGGGCGAATCCTGCGGATGAGCGGGGTGGCGTCGGCCGATCGGACCCGAATGAACCAGTCGTTGAATTCACGACGGACGCCATATCCCGAATTTACTAGGGAAGTGAGAGGGATTATACAAACTAACTAGTTGGTACAAATTAGCGAAAACCCGAAAAGACAGCGCTTGCATGCCGGCGCACACTAGCGCCAACTTCCTGATGTCACAGGGCGCAGCGGGCAACGTTCCGCCCCCGTTTTTGGAGCAGAAATCGTCATGAGCAAGTACAAGGTGCTGGTACTGAACGGCCCGAACCTGAATCTGCTGGGCACCCGCGAGCCCCATATCTACGGCGCGGAAACCCTCGCCGACCTCGAGCAGCGGTGCCGCACGGCGGCCGACGGGCTGGGGCTGGAGATCGACTTCCGCCAGTCGAACGCCGAGCACCAGCTGATTGACTGGCTGCATGCCGCGCGTCACGACACGCACGGCATCGTGATCAACCCGGCTGCCTATACGCACACGTCGGTCGCGCTGGCCGACGCGCTTTCCGCGATCGCGAAGCCGGTGATCGAGGTGCATATCTCCAACGTGCATCGCCGCGAGGCGTTCCGTCACCACTCGTATGTGTCGGGGGTGGCCGAGGCCGTGATCTGCGGCTGCGGCACCGAAGGCTACGTATTCGCGCTGCAGCGCCTGTCGACCCTTTTTGCGCAGGGAGCCGCACGATGAGCCGCCCGTCTTTTCTGATCGGCCTGATCGGCCAGGGTATCGCCGGTTCGCTGTCGCCCGCGATGCATGAGGAAGAAGGATTCCGCCAGGGATTCGGCTACGTGTACCGCCGCATCGATCTCGACGCGCTCGGCCTGACCGTCGACGCGCTGCCGCAACTGCTCGAGGCCGCGCAGCGGATGGGCTTCAACGGGCTGAACATCACGCACCCGTGCAAGCAGCGCGTGATCGAGCACCTCGACGCGCTGTCGGACGACGCGCGCGCGCTCGGCGCGGTGAACACCGTGCTGTTCAAGGACGGCAAGCGGATCGGCCACAACACCGACTGGTCGGGTTTCGCGAAGTCGTTCCGCCGCGGGCTTCCCGACGCGTCGCTCGAGCGCGTCGTCCAGCTCGGTGCGGGCGGCGCGGGCGCGGCCGTCGCGCATGCGGCACTGCAGATGGGCGCCGCCGAATTGACGATTTTCGACGTCGACGGCACGCGTGCCGACACGCTCGCGAGCGAACTGCAGCAGCGCTTCCCGGCCGCCCGGGTCACGCCGGGCAGCGATCTCGCGGCCGCGATGCGCGCCGCGACGGGCCTGATCCATGCAACGCCGACCGGCATGGCCAAGCATCCGGGCCTGCCGCTGCCGGCCGAACTGCTCCACGCGGGAATGTGGGTGGCCGACATCGTGTATTTCCCACTCGAAACCGAACTGATCCGCGCGGCGCGGGCGGCCGGCTGCGCGACGCTGCCGGGCGGCGGAATGGCCGTGTACCAGGCCGTCGACGCGTTCGAAATCTTCACCGGACGTACGCCGGACGACGAGCGAATGTTCGAGCACTTTCAGTCGCTCGTCGCGCGCTGATCCTTCGATCCAAAAGAGAACCCAGGAGACAACCATGCAGCACACCACCCACACGAACGCCGCGCCAGCGCAGGCGGCCGGCACGGTCCGGCGGACATCGGCGCGCTACAAGATTCTCGCGCTGCTCGCGATCGGCACGATGATCAACTATCTCGACCGCACCGTGCTGGGGGTGGCTGCGCCGCAGCTCACCAAGGAGCTCGGCATCAACGCGGCGGTGATGGGCATCATGTTCTCCGCGTTCTCGTGGACGTACGTCGCAATGCAGGTGCCCGGCGGCCTGTTCCTCGACCGCTTCGGCAGCAAGGTCACCTATTACTGGTCGATGACGCTGTGGTCGCTGTGCACGTTCCTGCAGGGCTTCGTGCCGGGCATCGCGACGCTGCTCGCGTGCCGGCTCGGGCTCGGCGTGACGGAGGCGCCGTGCTTCCCGACCAACAGCCGCGTCGTCGCGACGTGGTTCCCGCAGAACGAGCGCGCGATGGCGACCGGTACCTATACGGTCGGCGAATACATCGGCCTCGCGTTCTTCAGCCCGGTGCTGTTCGCGCTGATGGGCGCGTTTGGCTGGCGCTCGCTGTTCTGGGTCGTCGGCGCGATCGGTATCGCGTTCGGCCTGATCTGGTGGAAGTTCTATCACGAGCCGCGTGATCATCCGGCCGCGAACTCGGAGGAACTTGCCTACATCGAGGCGGGCGGCGGCCTGGTGCACGCTGTGCGCAAAGGCGACAACGGCGCCAAGGGCGCCAAGGGCGCCAAGGGCGGCAAGGGCGAGCAGAAGAAGTTCAGCTGGTCGATGGCCGGCCAGCTGCTGAAGAAGCGCCAGCTCGCGGGCATCTGCCTCGGCCAGTTCGCCGGCAACTCGACGCTCGTGTTCTTCCTGACCTGGTTCCCCACCTATCTCGCGACCGAGCGCCACATGGGCTGGCTGAAGATCGGCTTCTTCGCGGTGATGCCGTTCATCGCCGCGTCGGTCGGCGTGATGTTCGGCGGGATCTTCTCCGACTGGCTGCTGCGTCGCGGCAAGTCGGCGAACCTCGCACGCAAGCTGCCGATCATCGCGGGCCTGCTGCTCGCGTCGACGATCATTCTCGCGAACTACGTGAAGAGCAACGAAGCCGTGATCGCGATCATGTCGATCGCCTTCTTCGCGCAGGGGATGGCCGCGCTCGGCTGGACGCTCGTGTCCGACATCGCGCCAGACGGCCTGCTCGGCGTGACGGGCGGCATCTTCAACTTCGCGGCGAACCTCGCGGGGATCGTCACGCCGCTCGTCGTCGGCTTCATCGTCGCGTCGACCGGCTCGTTCGTCGGCGCGCTGGTGTTCATCGGCGTGATCGCGCTGATCGGTGCACTGTCGTACATCTTCGTCGTCGGCGACATCAAGCGGATCGAATGGTAAGTACCGGCTCCACGCACGCTCGGTGCATTCGCCCGGCGACCTTGGGTCGCCGGGCGTTTTTATTTCTGCCGCCGGATTGCGGGCCGATTCACGCATCCGCGCTCACGCGCGCTGCATGGCAATCCCGAGCGATTCGAGCGCCTGCGCGATCGCCGCGACCGCGCGCCGGATGTCGCCGGCATCGATCGCGCCGATGCAGCCGACACGGAACGTCTCCACTTTCGTCAGCTTGCCCGGATACAGGATGAAGCCCGCGTCGCGCACCGCGTCGTAAAAGCGGCGGAAATCGTACGCCGGATGGTCGGGCGCGTGGAACGTGACGATCACGGGCGCCTGCACGCTGCCGTCGAGGAACGGCGCGAAGCCGAGCGCGCGCATCGATTCGACCAGCGTCCGGCAGTTCTCCGCATAGCGCGCGCCACGCGCGGGCTGGCCGCCTTCGGCGAGATACTGGTCGAGCGCGGCGCGCAGCGCGGCGATCACGTGGGTCGGCGGCGTGAAGCGCCACTGGCCCGTCTTGCGCAGGTACGCGTGCTGATCCTGAAGGTCGAGCGCGAGCGACGGCGAGTTGCCTTCGCATGCGTCGAGCGCGTCGCGCCGCACGATCGCGAACCCCATCCCCGGCACGCCTTCCAGGCATTTGCCGCTCGCCGACACCAGTGCGTCGATCCCGCTGTCCGCCAGCGCGATCGGCAGCGCGCCGAACGAACTCATCGCGTCGACGATCAGCCGCTTGCCGTGCCGCCGGCACACGGCCGCGATCGCGTCGAGCGGATTCAGGATGCCGGCACTCGTTTCCAGGTGCACCAGCGCGACATGCGTGATGCGCGGCTCGCGCGCGAACGCGGCTTCCACCACCGCCGGGTCGACCGCTGCGTCCTCGCCGAACGGCAATGCGATCGCTTCGATGCCGAGCCGGCCGAGGATCTTCAGGATGCGCGCGCAATACGCGCCGTTGTCGGGCACCAGCACGACGCGGTCGCGCGGCACCAGCGTGCCGAGCGCGGCCTCGACCGAAAAGGTGCCGCTGCCTTGCATCGGCACGCACACGTAATCGTCGCCGCCGCGCGCGATCGCGACGAGGTCCGCGCAGACGCTGGCCGTCAACTGGTTGAAAGCGGCGTCCCAAGAGCCCCAGTCATGTTGCATTGCGTGGCGTGTTGTGGCGGACGTGGTGAGCGGGCCGGGCGTGAGCAGAATCGGATCGGGCATGGTTTTCTCCAGCAAAGGTCGGACGAAACGGGGAGGCGGCATTCCTGAGTGACTTGCATGATATTGGCAAAATGTGTCATTTTGTGGAAATTGTGGCACGCGTCACGGCTTTGTCATCGAACGCTGTGATCCTTCGGTTGCCGCGCGAAACCACCTGCAGCGCGGCAGCGAGGCCGGCCGGTTGTCGGTCTGCCCGACTGAAACGAGCCGGATCGTGCCCCGGCCGCTGGTGTTCCGCCTACGGAGAAGTGAGATGACACTGCAGAATTCCTCGCGCGCCGCTGCCGGCGCGTTCCGCAAGCTCGCGCTGGCTGCCGGCGTCGCCGGCCTGATGGGCGTCGCCTTGCCCGCGCATGCGGCGAACGCGGTCGTGCTGTATACGGCGGACGGCCTCGAGAACCTCTATCGCGATGTGCTGCCGGCCTTCGAGAAGAAGGAAGGCGTCAAGGTCAACATCGTGACGGCGGGCAGCGGCGAGGTGGTCAACCGCGCGAACATCGAGAAGAACTCGCCGAAGGCGGACGTGATCGTCACGCTGCCGCCGTTCATTCAGCAAGCCGGCCAGATGGGCCTGCTGCAGCCGTACCAGAGCGTGAACTACAAGAACGTGCCGGCGATCGCGAAGGCGGAAGACGGTACGTGGGCGACGTTCGTGAACAACTACTTCTCGTTCGCGATCAACCCGGACGTCGTGAAGAACCAGCCGAAGACGTTCGCCGACCTGCTGTCGCCGAGCTATGCCGGCAAGGTGGCGTACTCGAACCCGGCGACCGCCGGCGACGGAATGGCCGTGCTGATCCTGACGACCTCGCTGATGGGCGAGGACAAGGCGTTCGACTACCTCGCGAAACTGTCGCAAAGCGTGAAGTTCCACACCAAGGGCACCGGCTACCTGAACGTGCTGCTGTCGCGCAACGAGATCAGCGTCGCGAACGGCGACCTGCAGATGGACCTCGACGACGCCGAGCACGGCGCGCTGTCCGTCAAGCCGATCTTCCTGGCCGCCAAGGACGGCGACCAGCCGACCACGTTCCAGCTGCCGTACGGCATCGGTCTGATCAAGAGCGGCCCGAACCAGGACGTCGGCAAGAAGCTGATCGACTACCTGATGTCGACGGAAGTGCAGTCGAAGGTGCCGGACATGTACGGCATCCCGGGCCGCACCGACGTTCCGCTGGCCGGCAAGAACGGCGAAGCGGTGAAGAAGGCGATCGCGGGCGTGAAACTGATCCCGGTCGACTGGAGCCAGGTGATGGCGAAGAAGCCGGTGTGGATCGAGCGCTGGAAGAAGGACGTGATCGGCAGCTCGGGCAAGCAGCTCGACGTCGTCAAGCCGAAGTGATCGGCGCACGCCGCCTGTATTAGTGAGCAAGAGGATGAACCCGGTGGAAACCAC
Source organism: Burkholderia ambifaria AMMD (assembly GCF_000203915.1). NCBI lineage: Bacteria > Pseudomonadati > Pseudomonadota > Betaproteobacteria > Burkholderiales > Burkholderiaceae > Burkholderia > Burkholderia ambifaria. The sequence goes on along the minus strand of NC_008391.1, from coordinate 1,643,971 downwards.
CCTGACCCATCCCGGCGCATTCGGCGCCGCCGAACCGCAAGCGACGCTGCGGTCCGGCGCGCCGGGCGGCGTGCGGATCGAGCACCTGAGCGTGCGCTACGGCGCACGCACGGTGCTGGAAGATCTGTCGCTGTCGATCGGCGCCGGCGAATTTCTGACCGTGCTCGGCAAGAGCGGCTGCGGCAAGACCACGCTGCTGCGCTTCATCGCCGGGTTCGTGAAGGCCGACGGCCTGACCGGCACGCTGACCGTGGCCGGACGCGACTTGACCTATGCGCCGCCGCACAAGCGCAATCTCGGTCTGCTGTTCCAGAATTACGCGCTGTTCCCGCACCTGTCGGTGTTCGAGAACGTCGCGTTCGGGCTGCGCGCCCGCGGGATGGCCTCGTCGGACGTGACGCGCCGCGTCGCCGACGCGCTGAAGCTCGTGCAGCTCGGCGATGCGGGCCATCATCTGCCCGCGCAACTGTCGGGCGGAATGCAGCAGCGCGTCGCACTGGCGCGTGCGCTCGTGATCGAACCGGACGTGCTGCTGCTCGACGAGCCGCTGTCTGCGCTCGACGCCAACCTGCGCGCATCGGTGCGCAGCGAACTGAAGGCGCTGCACGAGCGCCTGCCGAACCTGACCGTCGTCTGCGTGACGCACGATCGCGACGACGCGCTGGTGCTGTCCGACCGCGCACTGCTGATGCGCGACGGCCACATCGCGCAGCTCGGCGCGCCGCAGCAGCTGTACGACACGCCGCGGGACGGCTACGTCGCGCGCTATCTCGGCCCCGCCAACCTGCTGCCCCCGCATGTGATCTTCCCGCTCGGCGATCCGCGTCACGACGTGCGCGGCAAGGTCGCCTGCGTGCGCCCCGAGCGCCTGACCGTGATGCCGCTCGCGGCGGGCGGCCTGCACGGCACGGTGTCGTCCGTCGAATGGCAGGGCGCGGACCTGTCGATCGCGGTCGTGATCGACGCGGCGCCCGACGAGCCCGTGCGCGTCACGATGCAACGCGGCCGCGGCGCGGCTCCCGAGCGCGGTGCGCGCGTTTCCCTGCATTGCGAGGCAGACGATGTCGTCCTTATCGAGCCCTGAAGCCGGCCTGCCGCCGCGGGCGCTCGCGTCGGCCGCCGCGCATGCCGCCGCCGCGCGGCGCCGCAAGCGCATGGGCGACCTGCATCTCGCCGCGCTCGCGCTCGTCGTGCTCGGCCCGCTCGTCATCTATCCGCTGGTGCGGCTCGTGCTGCTGAGCGTGTCCGGCGATCACGGGCTGAGCTTCGCCGCGTACCGGACGTTCTTCGGCAACCCCGATACGCGCGGCGTGCTGCTGACGAGCGTCGGCGTGCTGTTCGCGAGCGCCGGCACCGCGTCGGTGCTCGGCGTGCTGCTGGCCGCGCTGCTGTTCTTCAGGCCGTTCCCGGGCGCATCGCTCGTCACGCGTTTCCTGGAACTGTACGTCGCGTTTCCGTCGTTCCTCGTCGCGTTCACGCTGATCTTCCTGTACGGCTCGCAAGGCTCGATCAGCATCGCGCTGCAGCACCTGCTCCATCTCGAGAACCCGCCGCTCGACTTCCTGTTCGGCATCGGCGGCGTGATTCTCGCGCAGACCGTGTTCTATACGCCGTTCGTCGTGCGGCCGACGCTCGCGTCGTTCGCGACGCTCGACCTGCGCCTGATCGAAGCGGCGCGCAGTCTCGGCGCATCCGGCTGGATGCTCGCGCGTCGCGTCGTGCTGCCGATCGCGTGGCCGGGCATCGCCGCCGGCACCGTGCTGTGCTTCCTGCTGACGCTGAACGAGTTCGGGATCCTGCTCGTGCTCGGCAGCGCGCGGCTCGTGACGCTGCCGGTCGCGATCTACAGCAGCGCGACCGTCGACCTCGACCTGCCGACCGCCTCGGCCGGCGCGGTCGTGATGCTCGCGCTGTCGCTGGCGCTCTATGCGGTTTATCGCCGGGTGAACCGGCGTGCGACGGGAGGAAACGATGTCCGCTGAATTCCGTATCGGGGCAGCCGTGCCGCGCCACCGGATCGGCTGGGGCGACACGCTGCTCAAGCATGCGTCGCGCGTCGCGCTCGCGCTGGCCGCGTTCGCCTGCTTCTGGCTGTTCGTGCTGCCGGTCGTCGTCGTCGCGCTGTCGAGCGTGTCGACGCAGTGGTCGGGCACGATTCTGCCGGCCGGCTACAGCCTGCGCTGGTTCGAGCGGCTCGCGTCGCCGGAATACGACGCGCTGCTGACGAGCCTCGAAATCGGCTTCGGCGTAGCGGCGCTCGGCACGATCCTCGGGCTGTGGCTCGCGCTCGCGCTCGAAGGGCGCGACCGGCGCGGCCTCGGCGCGCTCGTCGACGCGCTCGTGATGGTGCCGAACGGCGTGCCGAGCGTCGTTCTCGGGCTCGCGGTGCTGATCGCGTATCACCAGAAGCCGCTCGACCTGTCGAGCTCCGCGGCGATCGTCGTGCTCGTGCAACTCGCGCTGATTCTGCCGTTCTGCTATCGCTGCGCGGCCGCCGCGCTGCGGCCGGAACTGACCGTGCTGCGCGAAGCGGCGGCGAGCCTCGGCGCACCGCCCGCGATGGTGCTGCGCCGCGTGCTGCTGCCGCAGCTCGTGCCGGCGCTGCGCGCGAGCCTCGCGCTCGGCTTCGCGCTGTCGCTCGGCGAACTCGGCGCGACGCTGACCGTCTACCCGCCGGGTTTCGCGACCGTGCCGATCGTCGTGATCGGCCAGGTGGAGCGCGGCTACTACCTGCCGGCATCGGCGCTGTCGCTGTTGATGCTCGGGGCGTCGCTCGCGGCGCTGCTGCTGATCGCCGCGCGCGTGCCGCGCGGCACGCGGGTCGCATCATGAACGCCGCGTTCGCGTTGCGGCTGCCCGGCGAGCAAGCGGCCGCGGGCAAGGTATCGACGGATCTCGCGGGTCGTTCCGTCGACGTGAACGGCCGGCGCTACCGGCTGCCGGTCGAACCGACCGTCGTGGTCTGCGTCGACGGCTGCGAGTACGACTATCTCGAGCGTGCGGTGGAGGCGGGCGTCGCGCCGTTCATCGGCCGAATGATCGCGGCCGGCACCGCGTGGCGCGCCGACTGCGTGGTGCCGACCTTCACCAACCCGAACAACCTGTCGATCGTCTGCGGCGTGCCGCCGTCGGTCCACGGGATCTGCGGCAACTACTTCTGGGATCCGGCCGCCGACGGCGGGCGCGGCGCCGAAGTGATGATGAACGACCCGGCCTACCTGCGGGCCGGCACGTTGCTCGCGGCGGCGTCCGACGCCGGCGCGCGAGTGGCCGTCGTCACGGCGAAGGACAAGCTGCGCCGGCTGCTCGGCTGGCAGATGAACGGCATCTGTTTTTCCGCGGAGAAGGCCGCGCAGGCGAATCTCGCGGAAAACGGGATCGTCGACGTGCTCGACTGGGTCGGCCTGCCGTCGCCCGACGTGTACGGCGCGGCGCTGTCCGAATTCGTGTTCGCGGCCGGCGTGCGGCTCGCGCAGACGCGCCAGGTCGACCTGATGTACCTGTCGACCACCGACTACGTGCAGCACAAGTGCGAGCCGGGCAGCGCCGGCGCGAACGCGTTCTACGCAATGATGGACGGCTATCTCGCGCAGCTCGATGCGCTCGGCTGGGCGATCGGGCTCACGGCCGACCACGGGATGAACGCGAAGCATGATCCGGCAACGGGCCGCCCGAACGTGATCTATCTGCAGGACGCGTTCGACGGCTGGTTCGGTGGGCGGGCCGCGCGCGTGATCCTGCCGATCACCGATCCGTACGTCGTGCACCACGGCGCGCTCGGCTCGTTCGCGACCGTGTACCTGGCGCCGGGTGTCGACCGGACCGATGCGATGTGGCGCGTCGGCGGGATCGACGGCGTCGAGCTCGTGCTCGACAACGCGGAAGCCGCCGCCCGCTTCGAGCTGCCGGCCGACCGGATCGGCGATCTCGTCGTGATCGCGCGGCGCGACATGACGCTCGGCACGCGCGAGCGCGAACACGACCTGTCCGGCCTGACCGTGCCGCTGCGTTCGCATGGCGGCGTGTCCGAGCAGGAGGTGCCGTTGCTGTTCAACCGTCGGATCGAGCGGGACGACCCGGCACGTCGGCCGCGCAACTTCGACGTGTTCGATTTCGTGCTGAACCGGGTCGCGTCATGATGGCTCATCCCCGCCAGGACCACCCCGCGTTTCGCGCCGAGGCGCTGCGCTGGTGCGGCACGCGTGCGACGCGCGATCGTGTGTTCGACGTCACCGATCCCTACACCGGCACGCGTGTCGGTACGGCGCCGCTGGCGAGCGTCGACGACGTGCGTGCCGCGTTCGAATACGCGATGGCATACCGGCCCGCGCTCACGCGTTACGAGCGTTCGCAGATCCTCGAGCGTGCGGCCGCGCTGCTGCGCGAGCGTGCCGAGGCGGCATCCGACCTGATCACGCTCGAATCGGGATTGTCGAAACGGGATTCCCGCTACGAGATCGGCCGCGTCGCCGACGTGCTGAAGTTCGCGTCGGTCGAGGCGTTGCGCGACGACGCGCAGAGCTTCTCGTGTGACCTGACACCCCACGGCAAGGCGCGACGCGTGTTCTCGCAACGGCAGCCGCTCGACGGCGTGATCGTCGCGATCACGCCGTTCAATCACCCCATGAATCAGGTCGCGCACAAGATCGCGCCGGCAATCGCGACCAACAACCGCGTGATCGTGAAGCCGTCGGAGAAGGTGCCGCTGTCGGCGTTCTATCTGGCGGACCTGCTCTACGAGGCCGGCTTGCCCGAGCCGATGCTGCAGGTGCTGACCGGCGACCCGCGCGAGATCGCGGACGAACTCGTCACGCATCCGCATGCATCGCTGATTACCTTCACGGGCGGCGTGTCGATCGGCAAGGCGATCGCCGCGCGGGCCGGCTACCGGCGCATCGTGCTGGAGCTGGGCGGCAACGATCCGCTGATCGTGCTCGACGACGCCGATCTGGAACGTGCGGCATCGCTGGCCGTGCTCGGTTCGTACCGGAATTCGGGGCAGCGCTGCACGGCCGTCAAGCGGATCCTGGTGCAGCGCTCGATCGCGCCGGCGTTCACCGAGCTGCTCGTCGAGAAGACGCGCGCATGGAATTACGGCGATCCGTTCGATCCCGCGAACGAAATGGGCACGGTGATCGACGACGCGGCGGCGCGGCTGTTCGAGGCGCGGGTCGGCGAGGCGCTCGCGCAGGGTGCGCGCCTGCTGACCGGCAACGTGCGGCGCGGTGCGCTGTATTCGCCGACCGTGCTCGACAACGTCGATCCGTCGATGACGATCGTGCGCGAGGAAACCTTCGGCCCTGTATCGCCCGTCATGACGTTCGACACGATCGACGATGCGATCCGGATCAGTAACGGCACGGCATTCGGGTTGTCGTCGGGGGTGTGCACGGACAGTACGGCCGCGGTCGTCCGGTTCGTGAACGAGCTGAACGTCGGGACGGTGAATGTCTGGGAAGTGCCCGGATACCGGATCGAGCTGTCGCCGTTCGGCGGCGTCAAGGATTCGGGGCTTGGCTATAAGGAAGGCGTTCAGGAAGCGATGAAGAGCTTCACGAACCTGAAGACGTTTTCGCTGCCTTGGGAGTAAGCGGATGGCACTGACGGTGGAAGAGATCCACGGGCTGTATCGCGAGCACGGCGATGTCGCCTATAGCGGCGAGCCGGTCACGCAGCTGGAGCATGCGTTACAAAGCGGCTTGCTGGCGGAGGAGGCGGGCGCCGACGACGCGCTGGTCGCGGCGGCATTCCTGCACGACCTCGGGCATCTGCTGAATCGCCAGGGCGAGACGCCGAGCGCACGCGGAATCGACGATCTTCATCAGTATTACGTGCTGCCGTTCCTGCGGCCGATGTTCGACGACGCGGTGCTGGAGCCGATCCGGCTGCACGTCGACGCGAAGCGTTGCCTGTGCCGGACGGACGCGGGCTACCTCGAGAGCCTGTCGCCGGATTCGGTGCGCAGTCTCGCACTGCAGGGCGGCGTCTTCAGCGAGAAGGAGACGGCGGCGTTCCTGCAGCGCCCGTTCGCGGAGGATGCGCTGCGTCTGCGCCGCTGGGACGATACGGCGAAGGAAGAACGCAAGGTGACGCCGAACCTCGATCACTATATGGAGATAGTGGCGCGTCAGGTGCGTGTGGTCTGACTGCCCGGTTGCGTCCATATAAGGCCCCGCACGAGGCAGCGTGCGGGGCCTTATATTTTTTTCGAGAAACCCCTTGCGCAGTTCGAAGACGGTGCCTACAATCACGCCTCTTTCGCGCTAACGGAAACGCGGCGCGGGAAGAAGGGAAGCGGTGCTGACGAAGGTTGCTGTAGCGATCTCGGCGCACGCGAAGTTGAACCCCTCGCCGTCGCAATGAAGCAGTTCAGAAAGTTGTTGACGAGCGAAGAAAGACGGTTCATAATCTCGCTTCTCTGCTGCTGAAAACGCAGCGCTGCCGGGAAACAGAAGGTTTCTCGCAGAAATGCTCTTTAAAAATTAACAGCCGATAAGTGTGGGCGCTTGATGGAAGCGAGCTGATCTTCGGATCAGATAGCGAAAGTATCAAGAGTCTCACACTAAAGTAAGTCAGGTTTATGAAGTGATTCATATTCCTGTCAGCTTTGAGTGAGCGACCGGTTCTTAACCGAACCGAAAACAGTAACAGGTTTAAACTGAAGAGTTTGATCCTGGCTCAGATTGAACGCTGGCGGCATGCCTTACACATGCAAGTCGAACGGCAGCACGGGTGCTTGCACCTGGTGGCGAGTGGCGAACGGGTGAGTAATACATCGGAACATGTCCTGTAGTGGGGGATAGCCCGGCGAAAGCCGGATTAATACCGCATACGATCTACGGATGAAAGCGGGGGACCTTCGGGCCTCGCGCTATAGGGTTGGCCGATGGCTGATTAGCTAGTTGGTGGGGTAAAGGCCTACCAAGGCGACGATCAGTAGCTGGTCTGAGAGGACGACCAGCCACACTGGGACTGAGACACGGCCCAGACTCCTACGGGAGGCAGCAGTGGGGAATTTTGGACAATGGGCGAAAGCCTGATCCAGCAATGCCGCGTGTGTGAAGAAGGCCTTCGGGTTGTAAAGCACTTTTGTCCGGAAAGAAATCCTTGGTTCTAATATAGCCGGGGGATGACGGTACCGGAAGAATAAGCACCGGCTAACTACGTGCCAGCAGCCGCGGTAATACGTAGGGTGCGAGCGTTAATCGGAATTACTGGGCGTAAAGCGTGCGCAGGCGGTTTGTTAAGACCGATGTGAAATCCCCGGGCTCAACCTGGGAACTGCATTGGTGACTGGCAAGCTAGAGTATGGCAGAGGGGGGTAGAATTCCACGTGTAGCAGTGAAATGCGTAGAGATGTGGAGGAATACCGATGGCGAAGGCAGCCCCCTGGGCCAATACTGACGCTCATGCACGAAAGCGTGGGGAGCAAACAGGATTAGATACCCTGGTAGTCCACGCCCTAAACGATGTCAACTAGTTGTTGGGGATTCATTTCCTTAGTAACGTAGCTAACGCGTGAAGTTGACCGCCTGGGGAGTACGGTCGCAAGATTAAAACTCAAAGGAATTGACGGGGACCCGCACAAGCGGTGGATGATGTGGATTAATTCGATGCAACGCGAAAAACCTTACCTACCCTTGACATGGTCGGAATCCTGCTGAGAGGTGGGAGTGCTCGAAAGAGAACCGGCGCACAGGTGCTGCATGGCTGTCGTCAGCTCGTGTCGTGAGATGTTGGGTTAAGTCCCGCAACGAGCGCAACCCTTGTCCTTAGTTGCTACGCAAGAGCACTCTAAGGAGACTGCCGGTGACAAACCGGAGGAAGGTGGGGATGACGTCAAGTCCTCATGGCCCTTATGGGTAGGGCTTCACACGTCATACAATGGTCGGAACAGAGGGTTGCCAACCCGCGAGGGGGAGCTAATCCCAGAAAACCGATCGTAGTCCGGATTGCACTCTGCAACTCGAGTGCATGAAGCTGGAATCGCTAGTAATCGCGGATCAGCATGCCGCGGTGAATACGTTCCCGGGTCTTGTACACACCGCCCGTCACACCATGGGAGTGGGTTTTACCAGAAGTGGCTAGTCTAACCGCAAGGAGGACGGTCACCACGGTAGGATTCATGACTGGGGTGAAGTCGTAACAAGGTAGCCGTATCGGAAGGTGCGGCTGGATCACCTCCTTTCCAGAGCTTCTCGCAAAATTGAGCGCTCACGCTTATCGGCTGTAAATTAAAGACAGACTCAGGGGTCTGTAGCTCAGTCGGTTAGAGCACCGTCTTGATAAGGCGGGGGTCGTTGGTTCGAATCCAACCAGACCCACCATTGTCTTGTCTGCGGTAGGTACCTGAGGAAATCTGTACTCATGGGGGCATAGCTCAGCTGGGAGAGCACCTGCTTTGCAAGCAGGGGGTCGTCGGTTCGATCCCGTCTGCCTCCACCAATCACCAACGCTAAGGGCTTGGTTCAGACATGAACCGAGAATTTTGCATTGGCGATTGAGCCAGTCAGAGTGATATCAACAGATATCGGCTGTCGTTCTTTAACAATCTGGAAGAAGTAAGTAATTTGGATAGCGGAAGCGTCTTGAGATGGACGTGGAAACTATCCGGGTTGTGATTGTATCGATGTATCTCAAGATGATTCGAACTCTATGTTTGACTCAATTGGAATACGGCACAACGCGAGAACTCAACCTGTAGCGACTGTCGATGAGACAGACTCGTTATAGGGTCAAGCGAACAAGTGCATGTGGTGGATGCCTTGGCGATCACAGGCGATGAAGGACGCGGTAGCCTGCGAAAAGCTACGGGGAGCTGGCAAACGAGCTTTGATCCGTAGATGTCCGAATGGGGAAACCCACTCCTTTTGGAGTATCCATGGCTGAATACATAGGCCATGCGAAGCGAACGCGGTGAACTGAAACATCTAAGTAACCGCAGGAAAAGAAATCAACCGAGATTCCCAAAGTAGTGGCGAGCGAAATGGGATGAGCCTTGTACTCTTTATTTGTATTGTTAGCCGAACGCTCTGGAAAGTGCGGCCATAGCAGGTGATAGCCCTGTAGGCGAAAACAGTATGAAAGAACTAAGTGTACGACAAGTAGGGCGGGACACGTGAAATCCTGTCTGAAGATGGGGGGACCATCCTCCAAGGCTAAATACTCGTGATCGACCGATAGTGAACCAGTACCGTGAGGGAAAGGCGAAAAGAACCCCGGGAGGGGAGTGAAATAGATCCTGAAACCGCATGCATACAAACAGTCGGAGCCTCGTAAGGGGTGACGGCGTACCTTTTGTATAATGGGTCAGCGACTTACGTTCAGTAGCAAGCTTAACCGTATAGGGCAGGCGTAGCGAAAGCGAGTCCGAATAGGGCGTTCAGTTGCTGGGCGTAGACCCGAAACCAAGTGATCTATCCATGGCCAGGATGAAGGTGCGGTAACACGTACTGGAGGTCCGAACCCACTAACGTTGAAAAGTTAGGGGATGAGCTGTGGATAGGGGTGAAAGGCTAAACAAACTTGGAAATAGCTGGTTCTCTCCGAAAACTATTTAGGTAGTGCCTCGTGTCTCACCTTCGGGGGTAGAGCACTGTCATGGTTGGGGGGTCTATTGCAGATTACCCCGCCATAGCAAACTCCGAATACCGAAGAGTGCAATCACGGGAGACAGACATCGGGTGCTAACGTCCGGTGTCAAGAGGGAAACAACCCAGACCGCCAGCTAAGGTCCCCAAATATAGCTAAGTGGGAAACGAAGTGGGAAGGCTAAAACAGTCAGGAGGTTGGCTTAGAAGCAGCCACCCTTTAAAGAAAGCGTAATAGCTCACTGATCGAGTCGTCCTGCGCGGAAGATGTAACGGGGCTAAGCTATATACCGAAGCTGCGGATGCGAGCTATGCTCGCATGGTAGGAGAGCGTTCCGTAAGCCTGCGAAGGTGCGTTGAAAAGCGTGCTGGAGGTATCGGAAGTGCGAATGCTGACATGAGTAGCGATAAAGGGGGTGAAAGGCCCCCTCGCCGTAAGCCCAAGGTTTCCTACGCAACGTTCATCGGCGTAGGGTGAGTCGGCCCCTAAGGCGAGGCAGAAATGCGTAGCTGATGGGAAGCAGGTCAATATTCCTGCACCATTGTTAGATGCGATGGGGGGACGGATCGCGGAAGGTTGTCCGGGTGTTGGAAGTCCCGGTCGCTGCATTGGAGAAGGCACTTAGGCAAATCCGGGTGCGTAATTCAAGGGTGTGGCGCGAGCTCCCTCGGGAGCGAAGCAATTGGAAGTGGTTCCAAGAAAAGCCTCTAAGCTTCAGTCTAACGATGACCGTACCGCAAACCGACACAGGTGGGCGAGATGAGTATTCTAAGGCGCTTGAGAGAACTCGGGAGAAGGAACTCGGCAAATTGGTACCGTAACTTCGGGATAAGGTACGCCCTTGTAGCTTGATGCGCCTGCGCGCAGAGGGTGAAGGGGTTGCAATAAACTGGTGGCTGCGACTGTTTAATAAAAACACAGCACTCTGCAAACACGAAAGTGGACGTATAGGGTGTGACGCCTGCCCGGTGCCGGAAGATTAAATGATGGGGTGCAAGCTCTTGATTGAAGTCCCGGTAAACGGCGGCCGTAACTATAACGGTCCTAAGGTAGCGAAATTCCTTGTCGGGTAAGTTCCGACCTGCACGAATGGCGTAACGATGGCCACACTGTCTCCTCCCGAGACTCAGCGAAGTTGAAGTGTTTGTGATGATGCAATCTACCCGCGGCTAGACGGAAAGACCCCATGAACCTTTACTGTAGCTTTGCATTGGACTTTGAACCGATCTGTGTAGGATAGGTGGGAGGCTATGAAACCGGAACGCTAGTTTCGGTGGAGCCGTCCTTGAAATACCACCCTGGTTTGTTTGAGGTTCTAACCTTGGCCCGTGATCCGGGTCGGGGACAGTGCATGGTAGGCAGTTTGACTGGGGCGGTCTCCTCCCAAAGCGTAACGGAGGAGTACGAAGGTACGCTAGGTACGGTCGGAAATCGTGCTGATAGTGCAATGGCATAAGCGTGCTTAACTGCGAGACCGACAAGTCGAGCAGGTGCGAAAGCAGGTCATAGTGATCCGGTGGTTCTGTATGGAAGGGCCATCGCTCAACGGATAAAAGGTACTCTGGGGATAACAGGCTGATACCGCCCAAGAGTTCATATCGACGGCGGTGTTTGGCACCTCGATGTCGGCTCATCTCATCCTGGGGCTGTAGCCGGTCCCAAGGGTATGGCTGTTCGCCATTTAAAGAGGTACGTGAGCTGGGTTTAAAACGTCGTGAGACAGTTTGGTCCCTATCTGCCGTGGGCGTTGGATATTTGAAGGGGGCTGCTCCTAGTACGAGAGGACCGGAGTGGACGAACCTCTGGTGTACCGGTTGTCACGCCAGTGGCATCGCCGGGTAGCTATGTTCGGAAGAGATAACCGCTGAAAGCATCTAAGCGGGAAACTCGCCTTAAGATGAGATATCCCTGGGGACTAGATCCCCTTGAAGGGTCGTTCGAGACCAGGACGTTGATAGGTCAGGTGTGTAAGCGCAGTAATGCGTTCAGCTAACTGATACTAATTGCCCGTAAGGCTTGATCCTATAACAAGTCTGCCTTGTGTCGATGATCGTTAGTGCTTCAGCACTTACGAGCATCCCACGCAGAGCATCGAGCAGCAAAGCTGATCGATGCGGCGCGCCGGTTGAAGTACCGGCGACCTGCGTAGCAAGACGAGACAAGTTGGATTCTCGTGTGTGATACACACAACCTAAATTACTGCTTCTTCCCAGATTGGTCGCGTTGCGAAGCAACGTGACAACCCTCTTTGCCTGATGACCATAGCGAGTCGGTCCCACCCCTTCCCATCCCGAACAGGACCGTGAAACGACTCTACGCCGATGATAGTGCGGATTCCCGTGTGAAAGTAGGTAATCGTCAGGCTCCCTAAGCCAAGAACCCCCGCCCGAAAGGCGGGGGTTTTTGCATTGGCGCGGCGGAAAGTGATGACAGCGAGGTGGGGCCCTTGGCGCCGGCGGGCAGGTGAGCTGGCCGGGCAGGATCCTCACACAGGCCGCATCCGTAGAGCCGGTGGGGCAGCTAGATCGGCCACATCACACTTCCTTGCTTCACCGTCACTGACGAACATCCCCAGGCCATCCAAATGAAAAAGCTGTCCCGCTTTTTGTATTGCTTCCGCCCTGCTGGGATGGGCTGCGCAGTCTCACGCTGACTGCATCCATGCACCGTTTCACGCAAAATTCCAGGATGCAGACGGCGATGTAGGCCCGTTCGCCAATATGAAGTTTTCCCTGATCCGGGTGTCGGATGGCGCCGTGGTCCATCAAGGAACAACCGACGACCAAGGGCGAGCTGACTGGAGCGATGCGTGTCGAGGTGAGCACTACAGGATGGCCTGTTGGGCGAGTAACATCGCCGATCTTCTCCGATATCGGCTCAAATACGTGCTTACTGACGTCAGTGGCATGTATGGCTCGGCTGCCGAGCCACGTCGAATCTATGCGCATAAAGTGGTTTCAGCGCCAAGTGTCCGCAGCGCGGCTTGCGGACACTTCAGGGTAATATCGCCACTCGTCCGGCTTCCGCGCGTGGTTGCCGGTGTGTTCCGCCTTCCGCAACTGCATCGTTCATGACTTCCAGCTCTGCTCAGAGTGGTCGGACGACCGACTTCTTGCCGTATCTCGTCGCCGCGACCTTCTTCATGGAGTATCTCGATACGACCGTGATCGCGACCGCGCTGCCGCAGATGGCGCATTCCTTCGGCGTCGGGCCGAATGCGCTGAGTCTCGGGATGACGGCCTACATGCTCGCGCTTGCGGTGTTCATCCCGATCAGCGGGTGGATCGCGGACCGATACGGTTCCCGCACGGTGTTCGGCAGCGCGATTGTGATTTTTACCGGCGCATCGATTCTGTGTGGGCTGTCCAACGGCGTTGTGACGTTTACGGCCGCACGGGTGCTGCAGGGCGTCGGCGGGGCGATGATGGTGCCGGTCGGGCGGATGATCGTCGTGCGCAGCACCGAGAAAGCACGGCTGATGCGCGCGATCGCGACGATCACGTGGCCGGGTATCGTTGCGCCGGTCGTTGGGCCGCCGATCGGCGGCTTCATCACGACCTATGCGTCATGGCGATGGATCTTCCTGTTGAACGTGCCGCTTGGCCTCGCCGCGCTGGTCTGTACGTGCTTGATCGTCCGGAACACGCGCGCGGACGAACAGCGGCCGCTCGATTGGGTCGGGTTCGTGCTGGCGGGCGGTGCGCTGACCTGTCTGCTGCTGGGTACCGAAACGGCCGGTCAGCAGGATGCGCAGTTCATGCGCGCGGCCGTGCTGGTCGGGGCCAGCGTGTTGTTCGGCGTCGCCGCGTGGCTGCACGCGCGGCGTTGCGCGCACCCGCTGCTCGACTTCACGACGCTGAAGGTGCCGACCTTTTCGGTCACGGTGCTCACCGGATCGGTCACGCGGATTGCGATCAATGCGGTGCCTTATCTGCTACCACTGCTGTTTCAGATTGGTTTCGGGCTGTCGCCGTTCCAGTCCGGCTTGCTGTTGCTCGCGAGCGCGCTCGGCAATCTGGGCATGAAGGCGGGCACGTCGTGGATCCTCGATCGTTTCGGGTTTCGCCGCGTCGCGCTCGTCGACGTGACGATCGTCGGCTTCTTCACGATCGCATGCGGCTGGCTGACCGCGTCGACGCCGCTCGCGATCACGCTGCTGGTCGTATTCGTCTACGGGCTGACGCGCTCGATGCAGTTCACGACGTTGGCGACCCTCGCCTATGCCGATGTTCCGTCGCACCAGACGAGCGCTGCGAGCACGCTATGGAGCGCGGCGCAGCAGATGACGATCGGGATGGGGATCGCATTCGGCGCGCTGGCATTGCGGCTCGCCGCGCTGATGCGCGGCGATGCGGCCGGGATTCACTACGTGCTCGACGATTTTCGCTGGGCGTTCGTTGCCGCGGGCGTGCTCGCGCTGCTGACGTTGCCGGGCTATGCGCGGCTCGCGTCCGACGCGGGCGACCGACTTCGGGCGAGTGCCGCTCGAGGATAGGTTGAACGGCCGGTCGGGCTTGAATCGCGACGGTGCATATGGTCGCGCTCGGTTGCTCAGCTCGCCTGACGGTTCGGTGCGTCACGGGCGCGACGAATCTTCGCGCATGCCTTTCATGAACACACTGCCGTGTTGCCGGCGATGCTCAGCCGCCATGCCGCGCACGCACGACCTCGGGCCTGATGCGCCACCCGCCACCCGCCACCCGCCACCCGCCACCCGCCACCCGCCACCCGCCACCCGCCACCCGCCACCCTCCCTCCCTCCCGCCCTCCCGCCCTCCCGCCCTCCCGCCCTCCCGCCCTCCCGCCCTCCCGCCGCCACCCGGCACCCGGCACCCGGCACCCGGCACCCGGCACCCGGCACCTGACACCGCGCACCCCGCACCCCGCACCCCGCACCCCGCACCCCGCACCCCGCACCCCGCACCCCGCACCCCGCACCCCGCACCCCGCACCCCGCACGCGCACCCGCACCCGCACCCGCACCACCGCCGTCGCCGCCGTCCGCCGCCACCCGACGCCACCCGACGCCACCCGACGCCACCGTTCTCACGTCCGCGTGCCGCTACTGAGCATCATGAAAGATGATGCCGACCGTATGGCGGTGCCCGGTCCGGATACGGCTCACGCCGTGACGCAGGTTGACGCGATAGACGCCGCGCGTTCCCTGTACGGGCCTGCCGTGCACGGCAAAGATCACAGCGTCGCCTTGTGTCAGCGGCACCACTTCCGCACGCGACTGCATCCGCGGCCGCTGTTCCGTCAGCACGAACTCCCCACCCGTGAAATCGCGGCCCGGCGCCGACAGCAGGATCGCGACCTGCAGCGGAAAGACGTGCTCGCCATACAGGTCCTGATGGAGGCAGTTGTAGTCGTCCGGACCGTACTGCAGGATCAGCGGCGTCGGTCGCGTCTGTCCCGCCGCGTGGCAGCGCTCGAGGAATGCCGCGTGGTCGGCCGGGTAGCGGACGTCGATCCCGAGCGCCTGGTTCCAGCGATTCGCGATCGGCGCGAGATGCGGGTAGATCGCGGTTCGCAACGTGTCGACGACCGCCGGCAGCGGATAAGCGAAATACCGATATTCGCCGCGGCCGAAGCCATGCCGCGCCATGACGACGCGCGAACGGTAAAGCGCATCGCGCGAATAGAGCGACGCCAGCGCCGTGCATTCGTCGGTGCAGAGAAGGCCCGGTACGCGAGCGCACCCATAGCGATCGAGTTCGGTACCGACGGCGGTCCAGTCGACTGCGCTCACGCGTTGTACGAGGTCGACAGATGCGAGGGCGGGTTGCAGATCGGCAATGTTCACGGGTGTACCTCGTTCGTCAGCGATGGGGATACGGAGTCGTGCTGGCATGTCGCGCGCGCCGGAATATGCGCGGGCGGTCGCAGCGGGATGGTCGGCGACGCGATGTGGGGCAGCGTTGCGAGCGCGACCGTGACCCCGATGAAAGTCGATGAACCCAGTCTAATGTCGCCGATGCGACGGCGCGCTCCAGATCTTGCGCTTCAATTCGGGAGAGAGGGGACAGTTCGCGGGGCGAGCAGTCGGGCGCAACGGCGATTCAGTGCGACGTCGTTGCGCGACTGACCGGGATAAGTTCAGCGTAGTGTGCGCGACACGAACGGCGAGAGGGTCTGCGAGACGAAGAGGCGAAGCGCGCAGAAGCGAGGAAGCGAGGAAGCGAGGAAGCGAGGAAGCGAGGAAGCGAGGAAGCGAGGCGGCGAGGAAGCGAAGAAGTGAGGAGGCGACGAGGAGAGGGTGAGGCGAACAGACGTAGCAACCGAGCCCAATCCTCCAGGGCGACGAGCCTGGGATCAGGTGATTCCGTTCTATGCCTTCGCGCCCGATATCCGGAAAATTGTATATACGACCAACGCCATCGAGTCGCTGCACATGCAGCTTCGAAAGATCATCAAGGCGCGCGGCCACTTCCCGTCGGACGAGGCCGCGCTCAAACTGATCTGGCTAGCGCTGCGCAACGTCGTAGCCAAGTGGACCGGTTCCCGGCACGATTGGAAGAGCGCGATGACCCAGTTCGCACTGCTTTACCCGGAACGATTCAACATTGGAGTCTGAAACTCAATCCGCCTCACACACGAAATTCCGGATACCTCCCCGGCGAGCGACCAATTCCTCAGCCGCTCGCCGCCCGTCCCGCTCAGGCGATCGACCGGAACAGCCAGTAAAGCCCGGCCGCGAGTGCGATCGACGCCGGGAGCGTCAGCACCCACGCGAGCACGAGGCTGCGCACCGTGCTCCACTGCAACCCGGACCCGTTCGCCGCCATCGTGCCCGCGACGCCCGACGACAGCACGTGCGTCGTCGACACGGGCAGCCCGTACACATCGGCCGCGCCGATCGTCAGCATCGCGACGAGTTCGGCCGACGCACCCTGTCCGTACGTCAGATGCTGCTTGCCGATTTTCTCGCCGACGGTCACGACGATCCGCTTCCAGCCGACCATCGTGCCGAGACCCAGCGCGATCGCAACGGCCACTTTCACCCAGGTCGGAATGAACTTGGTCGCGTGATCGAGCTGCTTGCGGTAGTTGTCGATCGCGAGCTTGTCATCGGCGGCGAACGCGGGCTGACCCGCCTTCTCGATCAGGCGAATCGCTTCGGATACCAGATACATCGTGTTGCGCACGTTGTCGACGTCACCCTGCGGCACGGCCGCCATCGAGCCCGACGAGCCGACCGCGGTCGCGAGCGACGTGGACAGTTGCTGCACGGCCGGCAGTACGGCAGGCGTCATCTCGCGGCGCTGCACGAAGTGCTCGACGTCGGCGCGCGGATTCGCGGACGGCGCGGCGCCGTTCGAGTATTTCGCGAAGGTCGCGGCCGCCTGGTTCGCGACGGCGACGAAGGTCTGCGATTCGGCCGTCGTGACCGCCTTGTTCAGCGCATACGCGGTCGGCATCGTGCCGATCAGGATCAGCATGATGAGGCCCATCCCCTTCTGCCCGTCGTTCGAGCCGTGCGCGAACGACACGCCGGTACACGTGAGGATCAGCAGGCAGCGGATCCAGAACGGCGGCGGCTGATCCTTCGGCGGCTCCTTGTACAGCTCCGGAATCCGCACGACGGCCTTCAGCACGAGCAGCAGCAGCGACGCGCACAGGAACCCGACGATCGGCGACAACAGCAGCGACTTGCCGACGCCGAGCGCCTGGCCCCAGTCGACGCCGCTCGTGCCCGACGGCCCGTGCATCAACTGGTTCATCAGCCCGACGCCGATGATCGATCCGATCAGCGTATGCGAGCTCGACGACGGCAACCCGAAATACCAGGTCGCCAGGTTCCAGACGATCGCGGCGATCAGCAGCGCGAACACCATCGCGAAACCCGACCCGCTGCCGACCTGCAGGATCAGCTCGACCGGCAGCAACTGCAGGATGCCGAAGGCGACGGCCCCGCTGGAAACCATCACGCCGAGGAAGTTCCACATGCCGGACCAGATCACCGCGACGTTCGGCGTCAGCGAGTGGGTGTAGATCACAGTCGCGACCGCATTCGCGGTGTCGTGGAAACCGTTGACGAATTCGAAGCCGAGCGCGATCACCAGCGCGGCGCCGAGCATCAGGTACGGGAACAGCGACCCTTCGCGCACGGGCGACAGATCGGCGATCAGGTGGGTGGCGATATAGACGGCGCCGGCCGCGAGTACCAGCAGAAAGACGGCATAGCCGACCTGTCGGGTACGTTCGGTGGAGCCGGCGTTATTCGCGGCGGACGAAGCAGGCTGATTCATGGCGGCATCTCGTAGGTAACCGCAGCCGATGCTAGCTTTCGCTACCAGTCAGTTTGATGACAGTCGGGAGGACGAACCATTTTCTTACAGGGGTGTAAGGAAATGGCGTCGTCATTCTCCATATAGTGAGCAGGCGGGCTTACGCATCGGCATCGCGTCGAACGTCGTCCGTGATCGACGTCCAGCCATCGCCCGACGCGGCGAATATCGTGCACGACAGCGGCGCGACGTCGATGCGGGTCGCCGCCTTCGCGTCCATCCGGCGCACGTGCGCGATGGCCGCACGCACGATCGCCGCATGCGTGATCGCGACGATGTCGCGGTTACATGGCAGCGCGCTCAACCATGCGCCGACGCGGCGCGCGACGTCTTCGAACGATTCACCGCCGTGCGGCGACGCGGACGGATCGTCGAGCCACGCGCCGAGTTCGTCCGGCAGGTCGCGCGCGAGGTCATGCAGCCGCTTGCCGTGCCAGTGGCCGTAGTCGACATCGCGTAGCGCATCGTCGATGGCCGCGTGCAGCCCGAGCGCGTCGGCGGTCTGCCGCGCGCACGGTGCGGGGCTGCACAGCACGATCGCGCCGGGTGCGCCTGCGAACCGCTCGCGCAGCGCGGCAGCCGCGGCGAGCCCGCGTGCATCGAGCGGATCGTCGGCGGGAAACGCGCCGATGCGCATCGCGCGGGTCGGCGCATGCGCGATCAGGCGCAGCGAGGCAGGTTGGGTCATGTCGATGGCCGGAAAGTTCGGAACGGCCGCGCCCGTGATGCGCGGGCCTTCAACACGCGAACGTTCGCGCGTACAATTCGCCCGATACGAGGTGCGGAAGCCGGTGCAAGCCCGGCGCGGTCGCGCCACTGTAACCGCGGATCTTCAATCCCGGAAGCCAGACCTGCCTTCGTATTCCATCCAACATTTGTCGGGGCGCGATTCCCCTGAGGTGCATCCATGAGCGAAGCAGTGCTGAAGCCGGTCGTCGTGCCGGCGCCCATTCCCGTCCGCGAGCTGTTGCCGTGGGCCATCTTCGTCGGCCTGATCCTGTTGCTCGCGCTCTATTTCGTCGGTGCGGAACAGGGAGCGACGTCGCTCGTGCCGGGCATGTACGTGCACGAGTTCGTCCACGACGGCCGCCATCTGCTCGGCTTTCCCTGCCACTGACGCGGAGCACACGATGATCGGAAAGCTGCTCATGCGTGGGATGCTCGCAGGCATCGTCGCGGGCCTCCTCACGTTCGGTTTCGCCAGAATCGTCGGCGAACCGCAAGTCGATCAGGCAATCTCCTTCGGAGAAAAAGTCGACGCCGCCAACGGCGAAGCCCCGGAGCCCGAACTCGTCAGCCGCCGCACGCAGGCCGGCGTCGGCCTGCTGACGGGTGTCGTGACCTACGGCGCGGCATTCGGCGGGCTGTTCTCGCTGGTCTTCGCGTTTGCATACGGGCGAGGCAGCCGCCTCCCGGCACGGCCGCTCGCCGCATGGCTCGCGGCGGCGACGTTCGTCGCGCTCGTGATCGTGCCGAGCATCAAATACCCGGCCAATCCGCCGGCAGTGGGTGACCACGACACGATCGGCTATCGCACGGGCCTGTTCTTCCTGATGATCGCGATCTCGGTCGCGACGATGGCGTTCTCGGTCAGCGTGCGTCGTCATCTGCTGGCGAAGCTCGGCCCGTGGAACGCATCGATCGTCGCGGGCCTCGCGTTCGTCGCGATCATCGCGGCCGTGCAGATCGGGCTGCCGTCGATCGATGAAGTGCCGGCCGAATTCCCGGCCGCGGTGCTGTGGAAGTTCCGCGTCGCCGCGATCGGCATGCAGGCGATCATGTGGACGACGATCGGCCTGCTGTTCGGCGCATGGGTCGAACGCGGCGAACGCACCATGCGCGCCGCCTGACGCGCATCGCATCGGGGCGCGCCTAGCGCAGCATGCGCGGCGCGCTCCACGTCGATTCGCGCGCGAGCGCGACGAATGCGGCGAGATAGTCGATCGATGCGTCCGCGTCGCGGATGCCGAGGAAGATCTGTTTCGCGATGCCCTTCTTGCCGAGTTTGACCGGCACGACCGGCATCCGGTCCGCGTATTCATCGGCAAGCCATCTCGGCAGCGCGGCCACGCCGCGCCCGCTCGCCACCATCTGCAGCATGATGTCGGTCGTCTCGATCGACTTGTGGCGCCGCGGCACGATGCCGGCCGGCGTCAGGAACTGGTTGTAGATGTCGAGCCGGTCGGTCTCGACCGGGTAGGTGATCAGGACCTCGTCGGTCAGCTGCTCGGGCGTCACGTAGTCGGCGTTCGCGAACCGGTGCGCATCCGCGACCACCAGCACCTGCTCGTAATCGAACACGGGATCGAAGCGCAGCCCCGGCTTGTTCAGCGGGTCGGGCGTCACGAGCACATCGATGTCGTGGCCGAACAGCGCGCCGATGCCGCCGAACTGGAAGCGCTGCTTCACGTCCACGTCGACGTCCGGCCAGCGCGACAGGTACGGCGACACGACCTTCAGCAGCCACTGGTAGCACGGATGGCATTCCATCCCGATGCGCAGCGTGCCGCGCTCGCCCTTTGCATACTGCTTCATCCGCTCCTCGGCGAGCTCGAACTGCGGCAGCAGGCGGTTCGCCAGCTTCAGCAGATATTGCCCGCCCTGCGTCAGCCGCAGGCCGCGGCCCTCCCGATCCCAGATCGGCGTGCCGAGCTGCTGCTCGATTTTCCGGACGGTATGGCTGAGCGCCGATTGCGTGAGGTGCAGCGCATTGGCGGCCGCGGTCAACGAGCCCTGGCGCTCGACTTCACGGATCACGACGAGATGGAATCGTTCCAGCATGGATATCGCTCACTCCGCAAACACATGAACAAATTTAATGGATGAATGAAATAATGCCATTTTATTTCATGGGATGAAATCCCTATGATGGCTGCCGGATCTTCAATTTCTCTCTGGACGGCAGCTTCATGGTTACGACACACAACCTCGGTTTTCCGCGCATCGGCGCGCAGCGCGAACTCAAGTTCGGCCTCGAACGCTACTGGAAGGGCGAATCGTCGCGCGACGCGCTGAAGGCACTCGGCGCCGAGCTGCGCGCGCGTCACTGGAACGCCCAGCGCGACCTCGATCTCGCGCCGATCGGCGATTTCTCGTTCTACGACCAGGTGCTCGACATGAGCTTTACGCTCGGCAACCTGCCGAAGCGCGTGCAGGGCTTCCACGGCGACGTGCTCGACAACTATTTCCGCGTCGCGCGCGGCCGTTCGGCGCAAGTGGTGGACGAGCATGGAGCGTGCTGCGGCGGCGTTTCCGCCGGCGAAATGACGAAGTGGTTCGACACGAACTATCACTACATCGTCCCCGAATTTCACGCGGACACGAACTTCTCGCTCGATCCGTCGTGCCTGCTCCAGCAACTGGCCGAAGCTCGGGCACTGGGCGTCGCCGGGAAGCCGGTGATCCTCGGCCCCGTCACGTACCTGTGGCTCGGCAAGGAGAAGGACGATTCGGATCGCCTCGCGTTGCTGCCAAAGCTGCTGCCGGTGTACGGCGCGCTGCTCGACACGCTGACCGCGCAGGGCGTCGAATGGGTGCAGATCGACGAGCCGATCCTCGTCACCGAGCTCGACGCCGAATGGCGTCAGGCATTGCGCACCGCGTATGCGGCGCTGGAAACGCGCCGTATCAAGCTGCTGCTCGCCACGTACTTCGGCACGCTTGGGGACAACCTGACGCTCGCGGCGTCGCTGCCGGTCGACGGCCTGCATGTCGACGCGATCAACGCCCGCGACGAAGTCGACGCACTCGTGCGCGAACTGCCGGCCGACCGCGTGCTGTCGGTGGGCGCGATCAACGGCCGCAACATCTGGAAGACGGACCTGAACGCGACGCTCGACTGGCTCGAGCCGCTCGCGAAGCAACTGGGCGATCGCCTGTGGATCGCGCCCTCGTGCTCGCTGCTGCACGTGCCGGTCGATCTCGCGAGCGAAGAGAAGCTCGACGCGGAGATCCGTTCGTGGCTCGCGTTCGCGCTGCAGAAGCTCGACGAACTAAAGGTGCTCGCGACGGCGTTGAATCAAGGCCGCGACAAGGTGGCCGACGCGCTTGCCGCCAACGCCGCCGCGATCGACTCGCGCCGCCGTTCGCCGCGCGTGAACAACCCGGCGGTGAAGGCCGCGCTCGCGCGCATCGACGCGCAGCTCGGCAACCGCGCGAGCCCCTATACGCAGCGCGCGCCGAAGCAGTCGGCACGCCTGAACCTGCCGGCCTTCCCGACGACGACGATCGGCTCGTTCCCGCAGACCGCCGACATCCGCCACGCGCGCAGCCAGTTCAAGGCCGGCGCGCTGGATGAAGCCGGCTACCGCGCGGCGATGCAGGCCGAGATCGAGCGCAGCGTGCGCGAACAGGAATCGCTCGGACTCGACGTGCTCGTGCATGGCGAAGCCGAGCGCAACGACATGGTCGAATACTTCGGCGAGCAGCTCGACGGCTATGCATTCAGCCAGTTCGGCTGGGTGCAGTCGTACGGTTCGCGCTGCGTGAAGCCGCCGATCCTGTTCGGCGACATCAGCCGCCCGAAGGCGATGACGGTCGAATGGATCACGTACGCGCAGTCGCTGACGAACAAGCCGATGAAGGGCATGCTGACCGGCCCGGTGACGATCCTGAACTGGTCGTTCGTGCGCGACGACCAGCCGCGCTCGGTGTCGTGCTACCAGCTCGCGCTCGCGATTCGCGACGAAGTGCTCGATCTCGAGAAGGCCGGCGTGCGCGTGATCCAGATCGACGAGGCCGCGCTGCGTGAAGGCCTGCCGCTGCGCCGCGCGCAATGGGGCGAGTACCTGAAGTGGGCGGTCGAGGCGTTCCGCATCACCGCGAACGGCGTGCAGGACGACACGCAGATCCACACGCACATGTGCTATTCGGAGTTCAACGACATCATCGCGTCGATCGCCGACATGGACGCGGACGTGATCACGATCGAGACGTCGCGCTCGGACATGGAACTGCTCGACGCATTCGACAGCTTCAGGTATCCGAACGAGATCGGCCCGGGCGTGTACGACATCCATTCGCCGAACATCCCGACGCAGGATCACATCGTCGGCCTGATGAAGAAGGCGGCCGAGCGGATTCCGGCGGAACGCCTGTGGGTGAACCCGGACTGTGGGCTGAAGACGCGTCAGTGGGCGGAAGTGATTCCGGCGCTGACGAACATGGTCGCCGCCGCGAAGACGCTACGCAATCAGGTGCAGTGACGCGCAGGGCGCTGCGCGCGCGCCGTCACGATCGATGATCGGGCAGCAGGCGAAAAAAAGGCGGCCCGCAAGAGCGGGCCGCCGTTCGTCACGCCTGCTTGCCAGTGTGCGTTACACGGCGCGTGCGCCGCGCGGCAGCGCCTGGCCTTGCTTTCCGGGCGCGCCCGCATCGTCGATGCTGACACGGCGCGAGATCAGCCACACGCACAGCGACGACAGCACGGCGGCACTCGTGTACTGGATCGCGAGCGGCCACCATTGCGGCGCGACGTTCTGCGCGATCAGCGTGGCGACGAGCGGCGTCAGGCCGCCGGCGAGCGCGCCGCACACCTGGTACGCGATCGAGATCGCCGTGTAGCGGATGCGCGCGATGAAGATGCCGCTGACGAAACCGGCGACCACCGAGTAGTAGCCCGATTCCGCGAGCGTCGCGAGGCCGACGCCGACCGTGATCGACAGCGGCGTGCCCATGTGCACGAGCGGCAGCATCACGAACGGCACGATCGCGGCCCAGGCGCCGGTGATCAGCAGCACACGCGTCGTGCCGAAGCGCTGCGCGAGGAACGCGGCGGCGAGTTGCACGACGAACTGCAGCACGGCGACGATGGTCATGCAATGCAGCACCATCGACCGGTCGAGCGCCAGGAACTGCGTCGCATAGCTGATCATGAAGATGTTGCTGAAATACACGCCGGCGATCCCGTACACGTTCGCGCCGATCGCGAGCAGCAGCAGCGGCCAGTACGTGAGCGCTTCGCGCACCGGGTTCTGCGCGGTGTTGCCGCTCTTCCTGACTTCCTCGAACTCGGGCGATTCCGACACGCTCGCGCGGATCACGAAGCCGACCACCAGCAGCACGGAACTCGCGAGGAACGGCACGCGCCAGCCCCAGCTCATCATGTCTTCTTTGGACAGCGTGCTGATCGCGCCGAACGCGAGCATCGACAGGATCAGCCCGCTCGCGCTGCCGAGCTGCGCGAACGACGCGAAGAACGTGCGCTTGCCTTCGGGCGCATGCTCGCCGGCGAGCAGCACCGCGCCGCCCCATTCGCCGCCGACCGCGATGCCTTGCAGCACGCGCATCAGCACGAGCAGGATCGGTGCGATCACGCCGGCCTGCGCGTGGGTCGGCAGCAGGCCGATCGCGACCGTCGACACGGCCATCAGCATCAACGTCGCGAGCAGCGAACGCTTGCGGCCGAAGCGGTCGCCGAGATAGCCGAACATCACGCCGCCGAGCGGCCGCGCGAAGAAGCCGACCGCGAACGAGCCGAATGACGCGAGCAGGCTGACGAAGCGGTTTTCACCGGGAAAGAACAGCGGCCCGAACACGATGGCGGCGGCGGTCGCGTAGCTGTAGAAGTCGTACCACTCGATCGTGGTGCCGACGAACGACGCGAGCGCCGCCCGCTTCGGTTGTTTGACGGAAGTCCCCATCTGTTGTGTGCTCCTCTGGAATCTTCTGATTTGGAATAGGTCGTGCGGCCGGATCAGTCGCGGTATGCGACGCCGGGCAGCACGCACAGCAGCTCGTAGGCGAGGTTCGCGCCGAGCAGCGCCGTGGTGCCGAACGGGTCGTACGGCGGCGCGACTTCGACGAGATCGCAGCCGACGATGTTCAGCCCCTTCGCGCCGCGGATGATCTCGAGCGCCTGCGGCACCGTGAGGCCGGCGATTTCCGGCGTGCCGGTGCCGGGCGCGTAGGCCGGATCGATGCCGTCGATGTCGAAGCTGATGTAGACGGGCGTGTCGCCGACGCGCGCGCGCACTTCTCCCATCAGCTGCGCGAGCGACTTGTTCCAGCATTCCTCGGCCTGGACCACGCGGAAGCCCTGCTCGCGGCACCAGTCGAAATCCTCCGCCGCGTAGCCGGTGCCGCGCAGGCCGATCTGCGTGACCTTGTCGCCGTGCAGCAGGCCTTCCTCGACCGCGCGGCGGAACGGCGTGCCGTGCGCGATCTTTTCGCCCATCATCGTATCGTTCACGTCGGCGTGCGCATCGACGTGGATCAATGCAACCTTGCCATGCTTGCGGTGGATCGCGCGCAGGATCGGCAGCGCGATCGTATGGTCGCCGCCGAGCGTGATCGGCTTGCAGTCGTGCTCGAGGATCGCGTCGTATGCAGCCTCGATGCGCGCGATGGAATCGTGCAGGTTGTACGGGTTGATCGCGACGTCGCCGATATCGGCGATCTGCAGCGAATCGAACGGCGCGGCGCGCGTGGCCATGTTGTACGGGCGCAGCAGCACGGATTCGGTGCGGATCTGGCGCGGGCCGAAGCGTGCGCCGGTGCGGTTGGAGGTGCCGAGATCGAACGGCACGCCGACGAAGCAGGCGTCGAGGCCCGCGGCGCTCGCCACGTGCGGCAGGCGCATCATCGTCGCGATGCCGCCGCAGCGCGGCATTTCATTGCCGCCGAGCGGCTGGAAATGGGTGTGGTCGTTCATGGTGTCTCTTCCGATGTGGGGTTGCCGTATCATGCGACGCGGTCTGGCGCATAGTCTTACGCGTCCGACCGCAAAGAAGAATGCGAAGATATCGACGTAAACATCGATCTTCATCGATGTATGGAAGGGGAATAGCGTGCTGGGGAATCTGTCGACCCTCGATCTGCGGTTGATCCGCGTGTTTCTCGCGGTCACGGACGCGGGCGGCGTGTCGGCCGCGCAGGCGATGCTGAACGTCGGCCAGTCGACGATCAGTGCGCAGCTGTCGTCGCTCGAGACGCGGCTCGGCTACCGGCTCTGCGAGCGCGGCCGCAGCGGCTTCCGGCTCACGCCGAAGGGCGAGCGGTTCCATGCGATGAGCCGCAAGCTGCTCGCGGCGCTCGACGAATTCGGGATGGCGGCGCGGCACATGGACCGCCAGCTGGTCGGCACGCTGAACATCGGCCTGATCGGCCATACGCCGATCAGCCAGAACGCGCGGATCGCCGAGGCGATCGCCGCGTTCCGCACGCGCGACCAGGCCGTGCGCTTCTCGATCTCGGTGCGCGCGCCGGGCGATCTCGAGGAGAAGCTGCTGAGCGACGAGATCCAGATTGCCGTCGGCTATTTCTGGCATCGCGTGCCGTCGCTGCATTACACGCCGCTGTTCATCGAGCGGCAGATCGCGTATTGCGGGCGCGGCCATCCGCTGTTCGACGCGGCCGGCGCGCTGACGCCGGCCGATGTCGCGGAATTCGAGTGGGCGTGGCGCTCGTATCCGCTGCCGGAGGCGCAGATGTCGACGACGCCCGACCGCGTGACCGCGACCGCCGACAACATGGAGGCCGTCGCGCTGCTGATCCTGTCGGGCCATCACCTCGGTTACCTGCCGCAGCACTTCGCGGCGCCGTACGTCGCGCAGGGGCTGCTCGCGCCGCTCAATCCGGAACAACTGCGCTACGACGTCACGTTCCACATGGTCGTCGCACGCGACGGGCGCGGCAATCCGCTCGTGGAGGCGTTTCTCGAGGATCTCGAGCACGCGCACCAGGCGCCTGACGCCGTGTGAGGGCCGATGGCGTCAAACAGGTGAACAAGTGTTACGAAGCGGGCGGCCAACCGCCCACATCGATGGGCGTCGAAGTGACGGGGCGCGTGCGGTAACGTGCCGCTTTCCGCCGCTGGGCCGCCGCATCACGGCACCGGCAACCCCGCGTCGTGCTTCACCTCCCGCAGCGACAGCGCGGATTCGATCGACGTCACGCCGGGCAGCATCCGCAGCGAATCACGGATGAACGTGCCGTAGTCGTCGAGATCGCGCGCAACTACCTGCAGCAGGTAGTCGGCCGTGCCCGCGACGTTGTGGCACGCGAGGATCCGCTCGATGGCGAGCACTTCCCGTTCGAACCGGTCGGCGACCTTGCGGTCGTGCGTCGCGAACCGCACGAGCACGAACGCGACGACGCCGTAGCCGAGCGCCTGGCGCGACAGCTGCGCGCGGTAGCGCTCGATGTAGCCGTCGTTTTCGAGACGTTTGAGGCGCCGTGCGCACGGCGTCTCGGACAGGCCGACGGAATCGGCGAGGCGCGCGATCGGCAGGCGGCCGTCGCGCTGCACTGCGGCGAGAATCGCGCGATCGGTTTTGTCGAGTTCGGTCATGTTGGCGGAATCCGTGTTGTAGTTTCAGGATTGTGGCGGATTCCGCTATGGATCGCCAATTCTCGGACACAGAAGGCCAATAATCCCTCCACCTTCAGCGGCAACATATCGTCATTGAAGGACGGGGGCAGACCATGATTTCCACGCATTTGCTGTTGATTTATCTCGCCGCGCTGGCGGCCATCTACGCGGTGCCCGGCCCCGACATGGCGCTCGTGCTGCAGACCAGCATCGGTCGCGGCGTGCGGCCGGGCATGGCGGCGGCGGCCGGCCTGTCGCTGTCGCGCACCGTGCATGTAACGCTGTCCGCGTGCGGCGTCGCGGCGCTGATCCGCAGCGCGCCGTGGCTGTATGAAGCGATCCGCTACGGCGGCGCGCTGTATCTCGCGTACGTCGCGATCCAGGTGTTCCGCTCGCCGGTGTTTGCACTCGGCGACGGCGACGCCGCCGCCGCGGGCGAACTGCGTCAGTCGTTCTTCAAGGGGTTGCTGACAAACCTGCTGAACCCGAAGGCGCTGCTGTTCTGCTCGGTGCTGCTGCCACAATTCGTGCGGCCCGAGGCCGGGCCTGTCGTGTTGCAGATGTTCGAACTCGGCGCGATGCTCGTCGCGGCCGGCGTGTGTTTCGACCTCGCATGCGTGTTCGGCGCGTCGCGCATCGCGGCGTGGATGCGCGCGCATCCGCTCGCGCAGACGGTGCAGCGCTGGACCTTCTCGGCGGCGCTGATCGGCTTCGCGCTGCGCTTGTCGATGGACTGATCTGCAACATCGCACTGCACCGCGCGGGTCGACAGCCACGCGGTGCAGTGCAGCAACGAACGCCGCGCGCAATGCCGGCCTTCGCGCACGTGCCGACACGCCCAGGGGCGCGCGGAAATCATCTGACTGTTCTAAACTTCCTTTGACTTCGCGCTGCCGCGAACCGACGAGCGGACGGAACCGTCCGCCGCCGGCCCTGTCCGATTTCCTGGCTGTTCCGTGCAACGCGTGTGCAACGCGAGTGCAACGCCCATGCAACGCGGTACCAAGGAGGGTCTGAACATGGCAAGGCATCTTCAAGCCGACCGTGAACCCCGTATCGTCGCCGAGTCCAAGTGCCTCGGTCAGTGCGATCCGGCAGAACGCATCCACGTCACGATGATGTTGCGGCGGCAGGAAGAAGGGCAACTCG
This sequence comes from Burkholderia ambifaria AMMD, assembly GCF_000203915.1. Taxonomy (NCBI): domain Bacteria; kingdom Pseudomonadati; phylum Pseudomonadota; class Betaproteobacteria; order Burkholderiales; family Burkholderiaceae; genus Burkholderia; species Burkholderia ambifaria. Next base: position 1,615,630 of record NC_008391.1, on the reverse strand, counting down.
ACGCATTGGTCAATCAGCTCGCCGCTGGCGATACCGACGCAAAACCGCTGTCGCGCGACGCCTTCGCGCAGCGTTTCTCCGCCAATCCCGACGACATTCGCAAGACCGAGGACTTCGCGCACCGTCACCAGCTGACGGTCGATCGCGTCGATCCGGTCGAAAGCGTCGTCGTGCTGTCCGGCACGATCCAGCAGTTCGAGGCGGCATTCAGTGTGAAGCTCGAGCGTTTCGAGCATCGCTCGATCGGCCAGTACCGCGGCCGCTCGGGCCCGATCGCGCTGCCGGACGAGCTCGGCGACGTCGTCACGGCCGTGCTCGGCCTCGACAGCCGGCCGCAGGCGCGGCCGCACTTCCGGCTGCGTCCGCCGTTCAAGCCCGCGCGCGGCGCCACCTCGGTCACGTTCACGCCGCCCCAGCTCGCGTCGCTGTACGGCTTTCCGGCCGGCGACGGCGCCGGGCAATGCATCGCGATCGTCGAACTCGGCGGCGGCTATCGCGCGACCGATATTCAGCAATATTTCCGCGGGCTCGGGATCGACAAGCCGCCGACGGTCGTCGACGTGAACGTCGGCACCGGCCGCAACACGCCCAACGGCGACGCGAACGGCCCGGACGGCGAAGTCGCGCTCGACATCGAGATCGCCGGTGCGATCGCGCCCGCCGCGAAGATCGCCGTCTACTTCGCGCCGAACAGCGACGCGGGCTTCATTCAGGCCGTCAACGCGGCGGTCACCGACAAGACCAACCGGCCGTCCGTGATCTCGATCAGCTGGGGCGGCCCGGAAGCGATCTGGCAGGCGCAGTCGGCCCATGCGTTCAACCGCGTGCTGCAGGCGGCGGCCGCGCAGGGGATCACGGTGTGCGCGGCGTCGGGCGACAGCGGCTCGGGCGACGGGCTGCAGGACGGCGCCGATCACGTCGACTTCCCGGCGTCGAGCCCGTACGTGCTCGGCTGCGGCGGCACGCAGCTCGATGCGCTGCCGGGGCAGGGCATTCGCAGCGAGATCACGTGGAACGACGACGCGGCCGGTGGCGGCGCGGGCGGCGGCGGCGTCAGCACGATGTTCGACGTGCCGGCCTGGCAGAAGGGGCTGACCGTCGCGCTCGCCGACGGCAGCAGCAGGCCGCTCGCGAAGCGCGGCGTGCCGGACGTCGCCGGCGATGCGTCGCCGCAAACGGGCTACGAAGTGTCGATCGCCGGAACGCCCGCGGTGATGGGCGGCACGAGCGCGGTCGCGCCGCTGTGGGCCGCGCTGATCGCCCGGATCAACGCGGCGGCCGGCGCATCGGCCGGTTGGATCAATCCCGTGCTGTACAAGCATCCGGGCGCGCTGCGCGACATCACGAAAGGCTCGAACGGCACGTATGCGGCCGCGTCCGGCTGGGACGCGTGCACGGGCCTCGGCAGCCCCGACGGCGCGAAACTCGCGGCGATCCTCGCGCGCAAGCCATCGCGCTGACGCGCCGGCACAGGCGTTTCCATGTGACGCGGGTTCCCTGCCCGCGTCTTTTTTCACCTCCAGGAGCAGCACGATGGGCATCGATTCCGCATCTTCCGGCGGCGTGTATCCGCTGCATCACGGCGACCACAATTCGCATAGCGTGCCGCCGACCATCAATCCCGTCGCGCTGAGCCACGGCCGCGACCAGCCGTTCTTCGATCCGGTCGCGTACGGCAACGGCCCCGACGACTCGGTGACCGACACGACCGAAGCGGCCGCGATCACGCATCACACGATCCTGATCGGCGGCAAGCGGATCGCGTACACGGCGACGGTCGGCCATCTCGTGACGGTCGATCCGAGCAGTTCGCAGCCGGCCGCGAAGATCTTCTACGTCGCCTTCACGGCCGACGGCGCGAAGGAGGAAACGCGGCCCGTCACGTTCTTCTACAACGGCGGGCCCGGTTCGTCGTCGGTGTTCGTGCTGCTCGGCTCGTTCGCGCCGAAGCGCATCAAGACGTCGATGCCGGGGTTCACGCCGCCGGCGCCGTACCAGATCGAAGACAACCCGGACAGCATGATCGACCACAGCGACCTGGTGTTCATCAATCCGGTCGGCACCGGCTATTCGGCGGCCGTCGCGCCGAACAAGAACCGCAATTTCTGGGGCGTCGACCAGGATGCGGATTCGCTGAAGCAGTTCATCAAGCGCTACCTGACGAAGAACAATCGCTGGAATTCGCCGAAATACCTGTTCGGCGAGTCGTATGGCACCGCGCGCAGCTGCGTGCTCGCGTACAAGCTGCACGAGGACGGCGTCGACCTGAACGGCGTCACCCTGCAGTCGTCGATCCTCGACTACCGGCAGGCCGGCAACCCGGTCGGCACGCTGCCGACCGCGGCGGCCGACGCGTGGTATCACAAGAAACTCGGCATCAAGCCGGCGCCGGCCGATCTTGGCGCGTTCATCGAGGAAGTCGCGCAGTTCGCGCGCACCGATTACCTGAAGGCGTTGCGCAACGTCCCGCATGCCGACCCGGCCGCCGTGCGGAAGCTGTCGGACTACACGGGCATCGACACGGCGACGCTGCAGACGTGGGGGCTCGACATCGCCGGTTACAACGCGCGCGGCAATTCGCTGTTCCTGACGACGCTGCTGCACGCGCAGGGGCTCGCGCTCGGTTCGTACGACGGCCGCGTGACGGCGATCTCGACCGGTATCGCGGGCAAGATCGATCCGAACTCGGGCGGCAACGATCCGACGATGACGGCCGTGACGGGCGTCTACACGGCGATGTGGAACAGCTACCTGAACGAGCAGCTGAAGTTCACGTCGAACTCCGCGTTCACGGACCTGAACGACCAGGCGTTCCAGAACTGGGACTTCAGCCATATCGACCCGACCGGCGAGCAGCAGGGCATCGACGCGAAGGGGAACGTGATCCTCTACACGGCGGGCGACCTCGCCGCGGTGATGGCGCTGAACGTCGACCTGAAGGTGCTGTCGGCGAACGGCTTGTACGATTTCGTCACGCCGTTCTACCAGACCGTGATCGATCTGCAGCAGATGCCGCTCGAGGATCAGAAGGTGCGGCAGAACTTGTCTGCACGCTTCTATCCGTCGGGGCACATGGTGTATCTCGATGGCGGGTCGCGCACCGCGCTCAAGCGCGATCTCGCGACGATGTACGACGCGACGGTGAGCGACACGGGCGCGCGACTGCGGATTCGCGCGCTGCAGGCGAAGAAGACGGGCGGGCACGCGTAGCGTCGCCCGTCGTGCACGTGCCGCGCGTGACCGCTATGGTTCGCGCGGCGCGGTTTGACTTACGTGGTCGACTTACGCGGTCGGCCAGTCGAACGGCGTATACGGCAGCGCGCGCTTGTGGCGCGAACCGTCGTAGAAGCGCAGCACCGTTTCGTACACCGAGTCGGCGACGGTCTTGCCTTCGAGGAAATCGTCGATCTCGTCGTAGGTGACGCCGTATGCGTGCTCGTCGGGGCGCAGCGGACGCAGTTCCTCGAGGTCGGCGGTGGGCACCTTCATCACGATCAGTTCGTCGCCGCCGAGCGCGCGGGCGACCGCACGCACGCGGCGCTTGCTCAGGCCGGCAAGCGGAAGCACGTCCGCGCCGCCGTCGCCGAATTTCGTGAAGAAGCCCATCAGCGATTCGGCCGCATGGTCGGTGCCGATCACGATGCCGCGCCGCGCGCCGGCGACCGCGTACTGCGCGATCATGCGCTCGCGCGCCTTGATGTTGCCGTGCACGAAGTCCTGCTGCGCCGGGGTTTCGAACGCATGGCCGGACGCGACGAGCGACGCGAGCATCGCGTCGGCGGCGGGCTTCACGTCGACCGTGAACGTCTCGTCCGCGCGCACGAACGCGAGCGCGCGCTGCGCATCGGCTTCGTCGTTCTGCACGCCGTTCGGCAAGCGCATCGCGATGAAGCGGGCATCGTAGCCGCCGGCGCGCAACTGTTCGACCGCCAGCTGCGCGAGCCGCCCGGCCGTCGACGAATCGACGCCGCCGCTGATGCCGAGCACGTAGGTCCGCAGGCCGCTGGAACGAAGGTACTGCGCAAGGAAATCGACGCGCCGGGCGATCTCGGCGTCGACGTCGAAGTGCGGGGCGACGTTCAGTTCGGCAATGATCGCGCGTTGGCGGCTGGCGTAATCGGCGGATGTCATGAGGGGTGGTTCCGGAACGAAATGCGAGGCGCCCATCATAAGCGCAATCGCGGCGCGGCGCCGCGCCGGGCATGCGATCCGGCGGCTTCGCGTTGCATCGGCGAGACGCGGTGCATCGTCATGGTGCAGCGTGCGCGGCGGTGCACGCTGGCGTGCCGGCGGATGCTTCGTTTCGATGCGGGGTGGGACGGCGTTTCCTGTCGCCTGACCGCCTGCGTTAGCGCCGCGCGAGCACGACACCGACCAGCGCAAGTGCGAAGCCGCCGAGTTGGACGGTCGCGAGCGTTTCGCCGAACAGCAGGTAGCCCTGCAGCGCGGCGAGCGGCGGCGCGAGGAACAGCAGCGACGTTGCGCGCGCCGCGTTGCCCCGCCGCAGCATCCACATCAGCATCGTGACCGCGCCGCCGGACAGGAACACGACGCCCCACACGAGCGAGATCCACAGCGCCGGCGCGCCGATCCAGCGCGTTTCATGCAGCAGCACGACGAAGACGGCCGCGACGATCGCCGCGCCGAGGTTCTGCACGGCGACGGCCGTGCGCAGGTCGTTCTGCGCGAGCTTGCCCTTCTGGTACAGCGAGCCGGCGGTGATCGAGCCGACCGCCAGGATCGATACGGTCACGACGAACCACGCGGGCGCGGCGCCCGGCGGCGGCGCGACGCCGCCCGCGACCTTCGGCGCGAGCACAAGCGCCACGCCGGCAAGCCCGAGCGCCATCCCGAGCCAGCCGCGCGCGGGCAGTCGCTCGTTGAACAGCGGCACGGCGAGCACGGCGGTGGCGAGCGGCTGCAGCGCGCCGAGCAGCGCCATCACGCCCGCATTCAGCCCTTGCGCGACGGCCCAGTAGCTGGCGCCGAGATAGACGCCCTGCAGCAGCGCGCCGGCGATCAGGTGGCGCGGCCATTCGCGGCGGGCCGGCCACGGCGCGCGCGCGACGAGGGCGACCGCGCCGAACAGCGCGGCCGTGCCGGCGAAACGCGCAAGCAGGAACAGGTTCGGATCGGCGTAGGGCTTGATTGCCCGGGCGACGATGAAGCCGGTGGACCACAGCGCGACGAAAGCCGCGGCGACGAGCGAGGTAAACATGCGTGGCGGGCCGCGATACGGCCGGACGAATCGTGAAGTCGGTCAGTATCGGATGAAGCGGTGCCGCCGTCTTGTCGGATTCTGCACTCGGGCGTCGCGCGTGCGGGATGCATGCAGCGGCCATGGGCCGCGCCGCTGCTGCGGTGCAAGCTGCGGCCGCGGACGCGATGCGTCGCAAGCGCGCGCTAGCGTGCCGGCCGTTCGATCAGCGGCGGGCCGGCTGAAAGGGCCGCCGCATGAAAGCGCGCCGTGGCGCGGGCAAAGGAACGGAGATTCGTCGAGCCAGCCGTCCGGTTATTACCCGGCCGGGCGAAAGGGCCGCCGCATGAAAGCGAACCGTGGCGCGGGCAAAGAAACGGAGGTCAATCGAGCGAGAACGTGTCGAGCGGCTGGTTGGCGCGCGCGTCGGTCGCGAAGCGCGCGGCGAGTTGTTCGTACAGCCGGCGCGCTTCGTCGAGCGTCAGGTCGATCCAGTACGGATCGCCGGCCCCGTCGTTGAGTCGTTCCGGCGAAAACTGGATTTCGAGCACACTGCCTTTGCGATACATTGCGCAAGCCCCTTGATGGTCTGTCGTTAGGCGAAGCGCAAAGTGTAGCAACCGCTTGCCGCGCCGATTCGCGCGCATCCGGCAATACAGAATTTCGCTGGCGTGAAACGCGGCCGCTGCCGGACGCGGCGCCGTCAAATGACAGTCAAACGGCCGTAATACAATGGCTGGCTTACCCATTACGAGTCGCCTCGGGCGCATTGCGATGCTGGCGGAACAACGTCATCAATACATTCTGTCGGAGCTCGGCCGCTCGGGCGCGCTGTCGGTTGCCGAACTCGTGCGCTCGCTCGACGTGTCGCGCGAGACCGTGCGGCGCGACCTGAACGCACTCGCGGCGCGCGGCCTGCTCGTGATGACGCACGGCGGCGCGCTGGCGGCGGACCGCCGCGAGCCGAGCTTGTCCGAGCGTGAAGCGGCGAACGCCGAAGCGAAGCGCACGATCGGCCGACGCGCGGCCGAATTCGTGCCCGACGATGCCTCGGTGCTGATCGACTCGGGCAGCACGCCGCATGCGGTGGCGCTCGCGCTGGCCGACCGGCACCGGCTGTCGATCTATACGAACGACTGGCGCACCGCGTTCGTGCTCGCGCGCCGCAACGGCAATCGCGTGACGCTGCTCGGCGGCGAACTGTCCGACGACGAGGACGCGACGTTCGGGCTCGATACGATCCAGCAGCTCGCGCAATACCACGTCGATTTCGCGTTCGTCGGTGCGGGCGGCATCACGGCCGACGGCGACTGCACCGACTACTCGCGGCTCGCCGCCGAAGTGCGCAGCCGGATGATCGCGGCGGCCGGCACGGCGATCATCGTCGCCGATCATTCGAAGTTCGGCCGCGTGACGCCGGTGCGGATCAACGGCACGGCGGCCGCGCGCTACCTCGTCACCGAGCGCATGCCCGACAAGGCCGTGCGCCGCGCGCTGGCCGCACGCGGCATCGAGCTGCTCGTGTGCGACTGACCGACTGACGCGGGCCCGACATACAAGGTTCATCGAACGGTCATCGCCCGGGAAGAACCGCCGTCAACACTGACCCATTCCTCTCTTTCGGCCGAAACGCCAGGAGCACGAATGACCGTCAGCGTACGCAGCTATCTTTCCCCCACCCTGGTCCTGCTGGCCTTCGACTGGCCGGAGGCGGCGTCGCGCGCCGATTTCCTCGGCTTCGCAATCCGGCGTACGCCGGGCTTCTGGTCGGCCGACGGCAAGATGCGGGCGCCGAACAGCTGGCTGCCGAACCGGCTGACGTTCGACGGCCCGGCCGCCGACACGCAGGGCGACGCGCCGACCGACCAGGCGCCGATCCAGAAATTCATGTGGTGGGATGCGCGCATCGATCCGCCGGATCGCGATGCGTCGTTCCGCTATGACGTCTTTCCCGTCGTCGGCACGCCGGCGAACCTGCAGGTGCTCGATGCGGAGGCCGGCGTGTGCGATGTCGTGCTGCCCGCGCATAGCGTCGACGGGATCGGCACCTGGTTCAACCGCGCGGTGGTGAGCTCGCAGGCGTTCGCGAAGCAGGTCGCGGCGCTGGGTCTCGCGCCGGGCGCCGCGCCGAGTGACGCGCAGGCGCTGAAGTTGCGCACGTGGCTCGCGAACGACATGGAGCAGGTGTTCGCGGAGATGCTCGACCCCGCGTCGCGCGCGGTGTCGGCCGTCTATCACCTGACGGACCCGCGGTGGGCGCTGCCGGCATTCGAGGCGTTCGGACGCCGGCACGGCGAAGCGTCGCTCGCGATCGTCTACGACGCGCACACGACCGCGCGCAAGGGCAAGCCGGCGCTGCCGTCGCCGAACCAGCCGGCCGTCGACGCGCTGCAGGGCCTCGCGACGCTGGCGCCGCGCGACCGCACGCGCATCATGCACGACAAGTTCATCGTGACCGACGCGCCGGGGAATGCGATGCCCGCGCGCGTGCTGACCGGCTCCGCGAACTTCACGACCGAAGGGCTGACGGAACAGGCCAACGTGCTGCACGCATTCGATTCGCCGGCGCTCGCCGCGCTGTACAACGAGCGCGCGCATGCGCTGGCCGCGAATCCGTCGATCGCGGAGACGGCGCGGCTGTCGTCGGGCTGGTCGGCGCCGTTGACGGTGGGCAGCGCGCAGGTGCGCGTCGCGTTTTCGCCGGAGCCGGCGGGGGAGCGCACCGAGATCGATACGATCGTCGCCGCGATCGCGGCCGCGAAGCATTCGGTGTCGTTCTGCCTGTTCATGCCGACCGACGCGGCGCTGCGCGACGCATGCTTCGCGGCCGGCGACCGCGGCCTGATGATGTTCGGCCTGGTGAACCGCATCAGCGCCGGCAGCGCGACGAAGGCCGATGCCGCGCAGCACGACGGCCAGTCGCTCGATGCGGCGACGCTCGCGAACCTCGAGCTTTACCATCGCCAGCGCGATCGTCGCGACGTGATCGATGCCGCATATTTCTCACCGGCAACGGTGCCGCAGGGTTTCGAGCCGGAGCTGCGCCTCTTTCCGGGCGAACCGGCGCCCGCCTATCCGCCGGTCGTGATCCACCACAAATTCATCGTGATCGATGCGGAAGGCGCGAACCCGATCGTCTATACGGGCTCGGCGAACATGAGCCGCAATTCCGAGCAGTACAACGACGAGAACCTGCTCGAGATTCGCGACACGCGGATCGCCGCGATCTATCTCGCGGAATTCCTGCGGCTCTACGAGCACTATCGCGCGCGGGCGCTGGCGATCGAGACGAAACGGCACGGCGCCGGTTCGCATCGGCAACTCGCGCTCGCGCCGGATTCGAGCTGGGCGAAGAAGTATTACGTGGCGGGGAGCCCGGAAGAGAAGGCGCGGATCGCGCTGGCGTCGACTGCGCCGACGGACTGACGCGCGATGCGTGGGGCATGACGCATGCGCTCGGCCGGAAGCGCGACGTGCTTCCGGCTCATGCCGGTTGCACGCGTCGTGATGTCGTTCGGCTTTCGGGTGGAATCGCGCAGATGCGCGCGGCGCGACTACGCGGCGACGTAGCGCAGCACCGAGTCGGCGATAGTCTCGCGATGCCGCGCGCGCAACCGCGGCGCCGACGGATCGCGGCCGAACGCGGCGCCGAACGTGTAGCGGTTCGACACGCGGTGGAAGCAGAACGAGCTGATCAGCAGGTGCAGGTCGAACGCGTCGATGTCCTTGCGGAACGCGCCGCTCGCGGCGCCGCGCTCGAGCAGTTCCTCGAGCGTCTTGATGATGCTGACGTTGCGGTTCTTGAACGACTTCAGCTGTTCGAGATACTTCGCGCCGTGGATGTTCTCGATCGACACGAGGCGCACGAAATCGCGATGCTTGTCGTGATAGTCGAACGTGAATTCGACGAGCCGGCGCATGCCTTCGCGCGGCTCCATGTCGCCGACGTGCAGTTCCTGCTCGAGCGCGCGGATGTCGCCGTACACCTTCTCCAGCACGGCCTCGTACAGGCCTTCCTTGCTTTCGAAGTAGTAGTAGAGCATGCGCTTCGTCGTGTTCGTACGCTCGGCGATCGCGTCGACGCGCGCACCGGCGAGGCCCATCGCGGAGAACTCCTGCGTGGCGACGTCCAGGATGTTGCGCTTGGTTTGCTCGGGATCGTATTTGCGCCGCGCATCGGTCGCAAGCGCGCGGCTTTCGGACGTGACGGCCTTGCTTGCAGCTTTCATGTGACTTTGTTGTGCGTTCGCGGCGGCATGAAAAAATCATTCTAGCATGCAGGAAATCGCCATCCTGCCGACTCGCCGCTCTAATCGACGGCGCGGTTTCGGCCGCCGCCGCGGCGGTTCAGCGCCGGCACGACGCGAGTGCGTCGCGGGCCTGATACGCGGTGTACGTGAGCTGCGCGGCGGCGAGGCCCGCGAGCCCGAACGTGCGCGTGAGGCCGAACGCGGCGAAGCCTTCCGGCACCGGCCGCTCGCCGGCCAGCGCGGCGGCGAGCGCTTCTCCGGCGACGGTGGTCGGCGCCATCCCGTGGCCGCCGAACGCGATCGCGTGCCACACGCCGTCCGCGTCGCGCCCGATCTGCGGCATCTTGTGCCGCGCGTAGCTCATCAGCCCGCCCCACGCGTATTCGACCTTCACGCCGTCGAGTTGCGGATACACGCGCAGCAGGTCGCGCCGCAGCAGCCGCGCGATCGCGTCGGGGCCGCGGTCGAGCACCGAGATGCGGCCGCCCCACAGAATCCGCGTGTCCTTCAGCGGACGGTAGTAGTCGAACGCGAAACGCGTGTCGTAGATCGCGTACGGCGCATCGATCGCGTCCGGCAGCCGCGTGCCGAGCGGCTCGGTCGCGATCACGTAGGTCGCGATCGGCAGCACCGCGCGCTCGATGCGCGGCGACACGCCGCGCGCATAACCGCCGCCGGCGAACACGACGTCCTTCGCACGCACCGTGCCCTGCGCCGTGCGCACGACGTAGCCGGCGCCTTCGCGCGCGATGCCGAGCGCAGCCGAGCGTTCGTACACGCGCGCGCCGCCGCGCGACGCGGCCGCCGCGACGCCGAGCACGTACTTGAGCGGATGGAAGTGGAACGCGTTCGGCTCGAACAGGCCGCCGTGATAGCGCTGCGTCTTCAGCCGCGCGCGCAGCGCGTCCGTCGCGACGGGTTCCCAGTCGACGTTGAATTCCTGCTTCATCAGCGTGCGCACGCTGTCGAGCCGCGACGGATCGTCGAACCAGTTCGCGAGCATCACGCCCTCGTCGACGATGTCGCAGTCGATGCCGTAGCGGGCGATCCGCGCGCGGATCAGCTCGACCGCATCGACGGTGAGCCGGTACAGGCGACGGCCTTCGTCGCGGCCGAGCGCGCGCAGCAGGTCCGCGTTGTCGAGGCTGTAGCCGCCGAACACGAAGCCGCCGTTGCGGCCCGACGCGCCGAAGCCGACCCGTTCGCCGTCGAGCACGACGACATCCTGCACGCCGCGCTCGACGAGACCGAGCGCGGTGCACAGGCCGGCGAGGCCGCCGCCGACGATGCAGACCTGCGTATCGATCGGGCCGGTCAGTTGCGGGTAGGGCTGGCGGGTAACGGTGGCTTCGTAGAAATTCTGCATGCGGTTTCGGTGACTCGTAACGGCGGAAAAACAGGCGGCGCGCGTCGATCTTGCCTGAACGCGCGCGCCGCGTCGAATGGGGTTTTCAGCGCAGCGGCCGTCGCGCGCGGGCGGCGGCCGCTGCGTTACCGGAATGACCGGGCTCGCCGGGCTTACCGGACGTCAGGCGCCCGGCGTCGGGTTGGCCGGGCTGGCGACAAAGGCCGGATAGCCGGCGTCGACCTTCTCCGGGGTGTCGGGCGTCGCGTTGCGCTCGATCCACGGCGCGATCTCCATGTCCTCGTAGCGCACCAGGCGGCATTTGCGCACCAGCGCATAGCCGAGCCAGATCGCGAGGAAGAACGGCACGCCGATATAGGTCGCGGCCACGCTCGCCCAGTCGATCTTGCTGCCCATGAACGCCTGGTAGTCCTGCCCCAGCGCGACGACCGCGCACAGCACGAACGCGAAGATCGGGCCGAACGGGAACCACTTCGCGCGATACGGCAGCTGGTCGAGGCGGTAGCCCTGCTTCAGCAGACCCTTGCGGAAGCGGTAGTGGCTGATCGCGATGCCGAGCCACGTGATGAAGCCGGCCATGCCCGATGTGTTCAGCAACCACAGGTACACCGTCTTGTCACCATACAGCGACGTGAGGAAGCAGAGCGCGCCGACTGCAGTGGTCGCGTACAGCGCATTGCGCGGCACGCCGCCCGGCGACAGCTTCGCGAACAGCCTCGGCGCGCGGCCTTCGACCGCGAGGTTGTAGAGCATTCGCGTCGACGCGTACATGCCCGAGTTGCCGGCCGACAGCACGGCCGTCAGGATCACCGCGTTCATCACGCCGGCCGCGACCGCAAGGCCTGCGTGGCGGAACACCAGCGTGAACGGGCTCACGCCGATGTCGGTCACGTCGCTCTTCAACAGGCTCGGGTCGGTGTACGGAATCAGCACGCCGATCACGATGATCGCGAGCACGTAGAACAGCAGGATGCGCCAGAAGATCTGGCTCACCGCGCGCGGGATCGTCGTGCGCGGATTCTCCGATTCGCCGGCCGCGACGCCGATCATTTCGGTGCCCTGGAACGAGAAGCCCGCGATCATCGCGACGCCCATCAATGCCGGCAGGCCACCGGCGAACGGCGCGTCGCCGATCGTGAAGTTGGCCCAGCCCGCGCTCGGGCCGCCCTGCAGAATGCCGAAGATCATCATCACGCCGACGCCGAGGAACGCGACGACGGTCAGCACCTTGATCAGCGCGAACCAGTATTCGGCTTCGCCGAAGCCGCGCACCGACAGCGCATTGAGCGCGAAGATCAGCGTGAGAAACAGCGCGCTCCACCAGACGCCCGGCACGTGCGGAAACCAGTAGTGCATCACGAGCTGCGCGGCGACGAGTTCGACCGCGAGCGTGACGGCCCAGCTATACCAGTAGTTCCAGCCGATCGCGAAGCCGAAGCCTTCGTCGACGAACTTCGAGCCGTAGGTCGCGAACGAGCCCGACACCGGCATGAACGCGGCCATTTCGCCGAGGCTCGTCATCAGGAAGTAGACCATCAGGCCGATCAGCATGTACGCGACGATCGCGCCGCCGGGGCCGGCCTGGGAAATCGATGCGCCGGACGCGACGAACAGGCCGGTGCCGATCGAGCCGCCGATCGCGATCATCCGCAGATGGCGCGCCTGCAGGCTGCGGTGGAGGGACGGTTTCGCGGGACGCGAGCCGGACGGGGCAGGGGAATCGGGGCGGGCATCTGAATGCATGGGCGGTGCTGGGCGCTGTCTCCGGAATTGTTTTTGGCCACGAAGCGCCACCCGTCGCCGGCCGCCGGCCGGACAGCGGCGGTTCCGCGCGGCCCGGTTCGGGCGAACCGCGGGGCGCGATGCGCGTCGCGTTCGTCTGTCGTCCGGCCGCATGTCGGGCGGCCGTCGTCGCGCCGGGTGCGGAGCACTTCGACGCGACCCGATTGTGTGGGGCCCGAGCACGCGCGGCAAACGATATTTCCGCACAGGGTAATGCCGGATAGTCATCAAGTCGGGGTGGCCGGCAACGCGGCGGCCGGCCCCGTCACGGGCTTTGGACAAGTCTCATGCCGTTACGGAAAGCGGGGGATTCGTCCCGCCAGGGTGTTGCGCTTTCGGAATGAAGTCGTGAGTTAATATCAATAGCGGGCCGACTTGTGGCCACCGACAATGTGCCTCATGGATCGTGCGTCGCGAGGCGACGGCGTGCCGGTCGGCCGGGGTTGCGGCGACGGCGCGCGGGCGATGCGCCGCGCGGCGCGTCGGGCCGGCCGGGGCGCGCATCCGCTTGCACAAGGCGCGCGAACGCGCTCCAATCGAATCACGCGGGCGGCGTCGCCGCCGCACCGATCAATCTGTCCCTGAAGAGGAAGTGATGCAATTCAACGACATTCTTGCTGCGCTCGACATCGATCTCGCCCGGTGGAAAGGCACCGCGCTGACCGCGCGTTCGCCGCTCGACGGCGCGACGCTCACGACGCTGGCGGTCGATTCGCCCGCCGACGCCGAGCGCAAGATCGACGCCGCGCACGACGCATTCCTCAAGTGGCGCACGGTGCCCGCGCCGGTGCGCGGCGAGTTCGTGCGCGTGTTCGGCAACGTGCTGCGCGAGCACAAGGCCGAGCTGGGCCGCCTCGTCACGCTCGAAGCCGGCAAGATCACGTCGGAAGGCCTTGGCGAAGTGCAGGAAATGATCGACATCTGCGATTTCGCGGTCGGCCTGTCGCGCCAGCTCTACGGCCTGACGATCGCGTCGGAGCGCCCGGGCCACCGGATGATGGAAACGTGGCACCCGATCGGCGTGTGCGGCGTGATCTCGGCGTTCAACTTCCCGGTCGCGGTGTGGGCGTGGAATGCGGCGCTCGCGTTCGTGTGCGGCGATTCGGTCGTGTGGAAGCCGTCGGAGAAGACGCCGCTCACCGCGATTGCGTGCCACGTGCTGCTCGAGAAGGCGATCCGCGAATTCGAGAAGACCCACCCGGGCGTCGCGCCGCAGGGCCTGAGCCAGCTGGTGCTCGGCATGCGCGATGTCGGCGAGGTGCTGACGTCGTCGAAGAAGGTGCCGGTGGTCAGCGCGACGGGCAGCGTGCGGATGGGCCAGGAAGTCGCGAAGGTGCTGAGCCAGCGTCTCGCGCGCGGCATCCTCGAGCTCGGCGGCAACAACGGGATGATCGTCGCGCCGAGCGCCGACCTCGACCTCGTGGTGCGCGCGGTCACGTTCGCGGCGGTCGGCACGGCCGGCCAGCGCTGCACGACGCTGCGCCGCCTGATCGTGCATCGCAGCCTGGTCGAGCAACTGCTGCCGCGCATCGAGAAGGCCTATGCGTCGGTGAAGGTCGGCAACCCGCTCGAGGAAGGCACGCTCGTCGGCCCGCTGGTCGACCGCGCGTCGTTCGACGCGATGCAGAAGGCGCTGGCCGATGCACGCGAGCAGGGCGGCGAAGTGAAGGGCGGCGAGCGCGTCGACATCGGTCACGCGGATGCGTACTACGTGCGTCCGGCGATCGTGCGGATGCCGAAGCAATCGGCGGTGGTCGAGCGCGAAACGTTCGCCCCGATCCTGTACGTGATGATCTACGACAACTTCGACGATGCGATCGAACTGCACAACGCGGTGCCGCAAGGCCTGTCGTCGGCGATCTTCACGAACGACATGCGCGAGGCCGAGCAGTTCATGTCGGCAGCGGGCAGCGATTGCGGGATCGTCAACGTGAACATCGGCACGAGCGGCGCGGAGATCGGCGGCGCGTTCGGCGGCGAGAAGGAAACGGGCGGTGGCCGCGAGTCGGGTTCGGATGCGTGGAAGGCGTATATGCGCCGTGCGACGAACACGATCAACTACAGCCGTCAGCTGCCGCTCGCGCAGGGCGTGAAGTTCGACGTGTGATGGGCGGCGCCCGGCAGGGCGCCTTGGCGGTCAAATGAACAGGGCCGGTTGCCGCGGAAGCGGTAACCGGCCCTTGTCGTTTCCGGTGATGCGTGTGCTACGAGGATCGACCAGCGTGCAGCCGCGGGTTCGCTTCCGGCTCGTGCTGCGGGGAATTCTCGAGCGTCGGCATGTTCTGCACGACCAGCATCTGCGGCGTCGACAGCGTGATCTGCGCCGCGCGCAACTGCTTCAGGATCTCGAACAGCAGGTCGCTTTTGGTCGAGGCCGCGATCCGCGGGCTCGCCACGTAGCCCGTCACGCTCAGCGTGATCCCGTCCGGCGCCAGCTGGCTGAACGTGACCGACGGCGCCGGCTTGTCGAGAATCGCCGGGTGTTCGCGATACGCATCGAGCAGCAGGTCGCGCACCTGCACGGGATCGGTGTTCAGCGGGAACGTCAGCGTCAGCGTCGCGACGCCTTGCGTGCTGTTGCCCATCGTCACGTTGCGCACGTTCTGCGAGATCAGTTGCGAGTTCGGCACGATCACGGTTGAACGATCGCTGAGCTGGATCTCGGTCGCGCGCACGTTGATGCGGCGGATGTCGCCTTCGACGCCCGCGATGCTGACCATGTCGCCGACCTTCACCGGCCGCTCGGTCAGCAGGATCAGCCCCGACACGAAGTTCTTCACGATCTCCTGCAGGCCGAAACCGATACCGACCGACAGCGCGCTGACGATCCACGCGAGGTTGCTCCACCGGACACCGAGCAGCCCCAGCGTCATCAGCACGAGCAACACGTAGCCGACGTTGGTGAACAGCGTGACCAGCGACACGCGCATGCCCGCGTCCATGCCGAGCGCCGGCATGAATTCGTTGTCGAGCCAGCGGCGCACCGAGCGCAGCAGGTAGAAGCCGATCGCGAACCCGATGACGGCGTTCAGGATCCGGTCGGGCATGATGTTCAGGCTCTGCAGCCGCTGGCCGCCGATCATCGCGATCGCGCTGTCGAGCAGGTCGCTCGGCGTCGTGCCGAAGCCGCCCGTCACCAGCGCGATGGCCGCGACCAGCATCAGCAGGCTCGTGCCGAGCCCGGACACGACGGTGTGCGCCTGCTCGAGATGCCGGTCGTCGAGCGCGAACAGGTGCTTGATCTGCTTGCCGCTCGACAGGTTCGCGGAGAACAGGCTTTCGCTCGCGTCGCGCGTGAGCTGCGTCAGGATGTAGACGCTGCACAGCACGATCTCGAACCATACGAGCTCGTACGTGATGAAGCGCGCGACCGTGATGTAGCCGATCAGCAGCGCAACGAGCGACACGACGATCGCCAGCGTGACGCCCGCATGGATCAGCCCCGCGAGCGTCGACCGCTCCTCGGGCGCCTCGCCGGATGCCGCGAGCGCGGTGCGTACGCGGTTCGCGCGCAGGATCGACGCGCCGACGGTCAGCGCGACGACGAGCGATACGATGCCGCGGCCGAGCAGCGTGACGGACAGGCTGGTATCGACGATCCGGTTGATCGATTCGAGCGTGCCGGACATCAACAGCAGCGCGGCCAGCACGCCGGGGAACGGCCGCATCGCGAGCGCGACGGGATCGGCGAGCGCCGGCAGCCGCCACGACGGATGCTTGGTGCAGAGCAGCGCGCGGCCGAGGCCGGCGATCAGCGCGCAGGTCACGGCGAGCTTCGCGAACTGGTCCCACAGATCGCTCATCGACGGCGTGAGCTCGTAGTGGCGCGCGAGCGCGAGATAGAGCACCTGCACGGCGACCGCGGTCGCCAGCAGCGTCGAGAATGCGGTCGCCAGCGCCAGTGCGCTGCGGCGCAGCCGGGTGGGCGGCAGACGGTTCAGGCAGAACCACGCGAGCCCGCGCTCGACGAGGCGGCGGCCGCCGAGCCACACCGCGAGCGCGGCGATCAGCAGCAGCGTGGTGATGGCGCGCTGGCCGGGTGTCCACGACGAGCGCAGCATGTCGCGCAGTTCGTCGTTGAAGTCGTCGAGGCGCTGGACATCGTCCGGCGACAGATGGAACAGCGGCAGCCAGAATTGCGCGCCGAAGATGCTGCCCGAACGGAACGCGAGCTGATTGCGCAGCAGGCTGCGGTGCAGTTTCGCGAACTGGTCGTTCAGGTTCGCCAGGTTGGCCTTCTGGTCGGCCGCCTGCTTCAGCGCCGCTTCGATCTGCGTCTTGCGCGCGTTCAGCGTCGCCCGCTGCTGCGCGACCGCGGGCGTTTCGGGCGACGCGCCCGGCGCCGGCGGCGGGCCGAGCACGTCGAGCTGGGCCTGGATCTGCGTGCGCTGCGGCGCGAGCTCGCTCTGCAGCTTCTCGACATCGGCGCTCAGTTCCTGCGTTGCTTCGCCGAGCCCGTCGAGCTCCTTGCTGTTGGTCGCGTTCGACGTCTGCTGCTTGATGCGGTCCTGTTGCACCTGCATCTGCTTGAGCTGCGCAACCGCGTCGCTCAGCGAGATGGTCGGCACGGGGACGCCGACGCCGCTCGCGCTCGGCGCGGATGCGGCGCCCGGAAACGCCGACGCGGTCGCGAGCGCAGCGAACTGCAGCAACGCGAACAGCGCGATCCGGCGTGCGTAGGTGGAGAGTCGTTGTATGGACATGGAATGCTTACGTTTTGCCGACAATGTCGAGCGCCGAAAGGCGCCGGAAGCCGGGAGTTTGGCCCCGTAGCATGTTACCGGGGTGCGGCTCGAACGAAATTCGAACAGATATGCGCGAATTCCGCCGGCGGGGCGTCAGCGGCTGCGCTCGAAACGGCCGCTCGCGCCCGTGGCAGCAGGGCGAACGCCGATTTTGCCGAAGCCGGGAAGCGGTGTTTCGACGATGCCGCGCGCTCGATCAGCCGGATCGATGGTTACGAAAGTTACATACTCCAGCGCGCGGATGGCGTGCATAAACGGGGATCGAGTGCGTGGGGCGATTGTCGATTCCGGCGCGTTGTCGCCGGCGACCGTGCTTCAACGATTGATGTGCTCGGTCGCTCGCGTCGCTAAAATGCGCAAAGCCGCTTGCCAATGCCCTCTGCTAGCGCCAAGACAATCAATAATCCGGAGACTCGCCCCCATGGCATCGACCGTGCCTGATCCCGCTTCCGTAGCGGACACCTTTCGAACTGCCCCCATCGACGCCGGCTCGATTTCAGCCCGCCTCGACCGCCTGCCGCCGACCCGCAGCGTCTGGAAGCTCGTCGTGCTGCTGAGCCTCGGCTTCTTCTTCGAACTCTACGACCTGCTGTACAGCGGCTACATCGCGCCGGGCCTCGTGAAAAGCGGGATCCTGTCCGCGACGACGCACGGCCTGTTCGGCACCACGGGCGTCGCGAGCTTCATCGCCGCGTTGTTCTCCGGCCTCTTCATCGGCACGATCGCATGCGGCTTCCTCGCGGACCGCTTCGGCCGCCGGGCGATCTTCACGTGGTCGCTGCTGTGGTACACGGCCGCCAACGTCGTGATGGCGTTCCAGGACACCGCGGGCGGATTGAACTTCTGGCGCTTCGTCGTCGGTCTCGGCCTCGGCGTCGAGATGGTCACGATCGGCACGTATATCTCCGAACTCGTGCCGAAGCAGATCCGCGGCCGCGCATTCGCATGCGAACAGGCGGTCGGGTTCGTCGCGGTGCCGGTGGTCGCGTTCCTCGCGTACCTGCTCGTGCCGCATGCGCCGTTCGGTCTCGACGGCTGGCGCTGGGTCGTGCTGATCGGCGCGCACGGCGCGCTGTTCGTGTGGTGGATTCGCCGCGCGTTGCCGGAAAGCCCGCGCTGGCTCGCGCAGCAGGGGCGCATCGAAGAAGCCGACCGCATCATGCGCGCGCTCGAGGCGAAGGTCGAAGCCGAATACGGTCGGCCGCTGCCGCCGCCCGCGCCGCCCGAGCCGGTGCCGCCGCGCGGCAGCTTCCGCGACATGTGGGTGCCGCCGTATCGCAGCCGCACGATCATGATGACGATCTTCAACGTGTTTCAGACGGTCGGTTTCTACGGCTTCGCGAACTGGGTGCCGACGCTGCTGATCAAGCAGGGCATCACGATCACGTCGAGCCTCATGTATTCGAGCGTGATCGCGCTCGCGGCGCCGCTCGGTCCCCTGATCGGCCTCGTGATCGCCGATCGTTTCGAGCGCAAGTCGGTGATCGTCGCGATGGCGGCGGCGATCGTCGTCTGCGGGCTGATGTTCAGCCAGACGACGGTGGGCGCGTTCCTGATCGTGCTCGGCATCGGCCTCACGCTCGCGAGCAACATCATGTCGTACAGCTTCCACGCGTACCAGGCCGAACTGTTCCCGACGTCGATCCGCGCACGCGCGGTGGGCTTCGTCTACTCGTGGAGCCGCTTCTCGGCGATCTTCTCGTCGTTCGTGATCGCGGCCGTGCTGAAAGGCTTCGGCACGTTCGGCGTGTTCGCGTTCATCGCCGGCGCGATGGTGATCGTGATGGCCGCGATCGGGCTCATGGGGCCGCGCACCAAAGGCATCGCGCTCGAAGCGATTTCGAAGTAGGGATGGCGGGTGGGGCGCTCGTGTGTTGGGTACGGCACGCGAGCGCGGCGTTGCGAAAAACGCGCAACATAACAGCCTGCCATGCGGCGAAGAAGCAATCGGCAACGAGTTGAAACAAAGCGTGACGAAGCGCAAAACTGCCGTCAAACCGGGGGTTCGGCCCTGCGGATCGTCATCCGCGCGGGTAGAATGAAAGACCTGACGACTCATTAGCCGCCATCGTGCCGAATGCGTTGTACCGCGAACGGCTCCACCGCGAAGAGGCGTCGGCGCCGAGGCATGCGATGCCTGCGGCGTGTCGATGGCTCGCGCGGAAGACGCGCCGTTCGCCCTGTGCGGCGGCCGGATCGGCCGATGGCCTCGATCGTATGATGCTTTCCGACCTGACGCGGTTGCTGCCCAAGCCGCGTTGCCGTACCCTCGCCGTCGCCGCGTCCATGTGGCTCGCGGCCGCGCTCCCAATCTCCGTGCTTGTCGAGCGGTCAGCCTTTGCCGCGTCCGACGTGCCGTCGTCTGGTGCTACGTCATCCTCATCAACTGCATCGCCAACGCATCCGGCTTCGGGGGCGTCTGCGCCGTCGGCAGCAATGCCGTCGTCTGGTGCATCCGCCGTGCATCGTGCTTCGTCGGCCAACGGGGCGTCTGCGGCATCCACCGTGAATCATGCTGCGCCGACCAACGGGGCATCGGCGGCATCGGGCGTGCATCGTGCTGCGCCGACCAACGGGGCATCGGCGGCGTCCGCCGTGAATCATGCTGCGCCGGCGAGCGGGGCATCAGCGGCATCTGCCGTGAACCATGCTGCGCCGGCCAACGGGGCATCGCCGGCATCTGCGGTGCATCGTGCTTTGCCGGCCAGCGCGGCATCAGCAGCATCCGCCGCGTCCACCGCATCGCCGGCGTCCGCGGCATCGCCCGCATCGGCCGCTTCCGGCACGCCCGCGAGCGAAGCCGAGGCTCCCGCGCCGACGCCGCCGCGCCGACACGCGCCGCTGTCGGCCGACGAAGCAAAGAACGCAACCGCGCGAGCGGTCGACATGCACAAGGACTTCACGCAGGAAGTCACGCGGCGCCTGAACGTGCCCGCGAGCGAGCAGCGCGCGTACGGCGTGCGCCTTCAGAAAGCCCTCGCCGATGCGAACCTCGGCGACCTCGCCGGCGAGTACATCGTGATGGTCGACCGCGCGCCGAACGTGCAGGCGTTGTTCATCTACTTCCGCGCGACGCCGACCAATGCGTGGCTGATGATCGGCGCGTCGCCGGTCGGCACCGGCTGGCCCGGCAAGTACGATCACTTCCTGACGCCGCTCGGCGTGTTCCATCACTCGCCCGACAACATGGACTTCCGCGCGGAAGGCACGACGAACGACAACGGCATTCGCGGCTACGGCCACCGCGACATGCGCATCTACGACTTCGGCTGGGTGGATGGCGAGCGCGGTTGGGGCAAGGGCGGCAAGTCGCCGATGCGTTTCCAGATGCACGCGACCGACCCCGACCGCCTCGAGGCGCTGCTGGGCATTCGCCACTCGAAAGGCTGTGTGCGAATTCCCGCGTCGCTGAACACGTTCCTCGACCGGCACGGCATTCTCGACGACGACTATCAGGCGCGCGTCGAAGCCGGCAAGTCGCTGTGGGTGCTGCGCCACGATCGCGACATCACGCCGATCGCCGGCCGCTATCTGGTCGTGATCGACAGCGCGCGCAAGACGCGTCCGGCATGGTCGCCGGCGCCGGGGCGCAATGCGTGGTCGAAGTTGCCGAAGAACGGCGACACGGCGGACTGACGGTAGCCGGTCCGCCACTGGGGAGGCGGCCGGATAAGAATAAATCCGTTTTATCGACACATAAGAAAAGCAAACTTTTATTATCCGATCGCGATTCGTATAGTCGAGTCCGGTTTCGCGGAAAACCTGCCGCGCCCGGACCCTCACCGACCCTACGACCCGCATGAAAACTCTCTACAAGCTCGCTCCGCTCGCGATGCTCGGCGCCTTCGCGACCCATGCCGGTGCGCAAAGCAGCATCACGCTGTACGGTCTCATCTCGGCCGGCGTCGGGTACGCAACCAACCAGGGCGGCAAGAACGCGTGGCAGGCGCTGTCCGGCACGAACCAGAATCCGCGCTGGGGGCTGAAGGGCAAGGAGGATCTCGGGCAGGGGCTGTCGGCGATCTTCCAGCTCGAGAACGGCTTCAACGTGATGACGGGCACGGCCGCGCAGAACGGCCGCGAGTTCGGGCGCATGGCCTACGTGGGCCTCGCCGACCGCACCTACGGGTCGCTGACGTTCGGCCGCCAGTACGATGCGATCCACGACTACATCGGGCCCGTGATCATCGCGAGCAACGGCGTGAACATCGGCGACAACGACAACGGCTACAACGACATCCGCGTGCAGAACTCGGTGAAGTACGTGAGCCCTGTCTACTACGGCCTGAAGTTCACCGCGCTGTACGGCTTCAGCAACGCGACGGGCTTCGCGAACAACAGCGCGTACAGCTTCGGTCTCGGCTACGAGCGCGGCCCGCTGCGCTGGAGCGTGGTCTACGCGCAGTACAACCATCCTTACAGCAGCACGAATCAGGACGGCGCGATCGCGAACGACTATGGTTCGCCGCTGCTGATCTTCGCGAAGAGCGCGATGTCGCCGGCGGTATTCGCGAGCCGGCAGCGTATCGCGGGCACGGGCGGTTTCTACACGATCGGCCGCGCGCAGTTCGCGGCGCTGTTTACCGACGTGCGCTACGATTACCTCGACAATTCGCATCTGCACCTGCAGAACGTCGGCGTGAACGTCGTCTATACGATGACGCCGCAGCTCTTTCTCGGTGCCGCGTATGCGTTCACGAACGGCAAGTACGACGTGATCGACAAGCGGCCGAAATGGCATCAGGTGAACCTGCAGGCCGACTACTTCCTGTCGAAACGCACCGACGTCGCGCTGACGGTGATCGCACAGCAGGCGGCCGGCGACGCGGATCACGCGCAAATCTTCGCGTACGCACGCTCGACCGGCACGCGCCAGATGATGGCGACGCTCGGCGTGCGGCACGTATTCTGAGAGCCCGACCATGACCCATCCGATCGCATCCCGCCGCACCTTCCTGAAACTGTCCGCCGCGTTGGCCGGCACCGCGCTGCTGCCCGAAACGGGCGCGTTCGCGGCCGGCGGCGACGCCGCGCGGCGCACGGTGATCATCGATACCGACCCGGGGCAGGACGACGCCATCGCGATCCTGTTCGCGCTCGGCGCGCAGGACCGCCTCGACGTGCGCGCGCTGACCGCCGTGGCCGGCAACGTGCCGCTCGAGCTGACCGAACGCAATGCGCGGATCATCCGCGACTGGGCCGGCCGCACGCAGACGCTGCCGGTGTTCGCGGGTTGCCCGCGCCCGCTCGTGCGCGAGCTCGTGACGGCCGCGAACGTGCACGGCAAGACCGGCCTCGAAGGTGTCGCGCTGCACGAACCGCGCGCGCCGCTCGCGGCCGGGCATGCGGTGTCTTACCTCGTCGATACGCTGAGCCGCGCGGCGCCGAACAGCGTGACGCTGTGCGCGCTCGGCCCGCTGACGAACATCGCGACCGCGCTGGTCGAAGCGCCGCAGATTCGCGGCGCGTTGCGCGAGATCGTGCTGATGGGCGGCGCGTTTTTCGAGCGCGGCAACATCACGCCGGCCGCGGAGTTCAACATCTACGTCGATCCGCAGGCGGCCGAAATCGTATTCGGCAGCGGGGTGCCGATCGTCGTGCTGCCGCGCGACGTCGCGGTGAAGGCGCCGATCACGCCGGCGCGCGTCGCGCCGTTCCGTGCGCTCGGCAACCGCTGCGGCGCGATCGTCGCGGACATCATGGACGCCGAGCTCGCGTACAACAGGAAGCGGCGCGGTGTCGACGACGGGCCGATGTACGACCCGACGGCGGTCGGCTATCTCGTCGATCCGACGCTGTTCAACGGACGCAAGGTGAACGTCGTCGTCGAGACGACCGGGCAGTGGACGCTCGGCGAGACGGTGATCGACTGGAACGGGCGCAGCGGCCGCGCGCCGAATGCGACGTGGATCAACGAGGTCGACGCGGACCGCTTCTACGCGACGCTCGCCGAGCGCATCGCGAAGCTGCCCTGAAGGCGACGTGACGCAACGCGACGTGCCACGCACCGAACCGGATCAGATGTGCTTCGCAATCCACTCGCGGCAGGTGCGCACGTGCGGGCCGCGATCATCGGCGGCGAGCGAGATCAGCGAGATCGCACGCGTGACGCGCGGTTTCTCCACGCGCAGCGCGACGAGTTCGGGATCGTGCAGATGCATCGTGTAGAGGCTCGGCAGCACGGCGGTCGCGAGGCCGTTGCGCGCGAGCGCGTACAGCGGCTCCGTGTATTCCATCCGGTACGCGACGTTCAGGCGCAGCTTCGCGGCGCCGCCGGTGCGATGCAGCGACTCGCTGACGCTGCCGCGCACGAACACGGCCAGCTCGCGGTCGACGAGCTTCGCCCACGTGACGCTCTTCGCGCCCGCGAGCGGATCGTCGTGCCGCACGACGATCACGATCTCGTCCTCGAAGAGCTGCCGATAGTGCAGCGTGCCGTCGTCGCTGTCGGGTTCGCGCACGCCGATGCCGAGATCCGCGACGCCGTCGCGCACGGCTTCGACGAGTGCGCTGTTCGGCAGATCGGTGAGCGTGAAGCGCAGCGCCGGATGCGTGCCGCGCAGTGCGTTGAGCGCGGGCAGCAGGCGGCCGGCGACCGACGGGATGAACGCGATGCGCACCGTCTGGATGCGTTCGCCGATGAGCCGCGTCATGTCGTCGAAGGTGCCGCGCGCCTGGTTCAGCAGCCGCTCGGCGAGCGGCAGCACGGCCTCGCCGGCGGAGGTCAGCGTGAGCCGGTGCGCGGTGCGCGCGAACAGCCGCCCGCCGAGCAGGAATTCGATCTGGCGGATCGACGCGGTGAGCGCGGGCTGCGTGAGCGACAGCGCCTGCGCGGCCTGCGTGAAGCTGCGCGCGTGCGCGAGGACGACGAAGTGCTGGACCTGCCGCAGCGTGAGTGCGGGTAACAGCGACGAGCGGTCGGACGACATCGGGCAATAACGGTCGGGTGCGGTACGCGGCAGTATAGGGCCGCGCCGCGCGAACCGACACAGGACAATAATCGGAATCACAGGAGAACCACCATGTCAGCGACTGACACGATGCCGGCGCGTACGCCGGCCAACTGGCTCGAACGGCGCTTCGCGCTCGCGGCGCGCGGCACCAGCGTGCGCACCGAGACGCTCGCCGGCATCACGTCGTTTCTCGCGGCCGCGTATCTGCTCGTCGTGATCCCGTCGCTGCTCGCGACCGGCGGGATGGAGCGCGGCGCGGCGACGACCGCGACGATCATCGTGTTCGTGCTGTTCACGACGCTGATGGGCTTCTACGCGAACCTGCCGTTCCTCGTCGGCCCCGGCATCGGCGGCTCGGTGATCATCGGCGTGACGCTCGCGACGACGGAACACGTCGGCTGGCAGACGGGCCTCGGCATCGCGTGCGTATCGGGCGTGCTGTTCTTCCTGCTGACGATCTTCGGCGCGCGCGGCGTCGTGATGCGGCTGATTCCGGTGCAGATCAAGCTCGGGCTCGGCGCATCGATCGGCCTGTTCGTGACGATGCTCGGGCTGCGCAATGCAGGGATGGTCGTCGCGAACGCGAAGACCAATGCGTTCGCGCTCGGCGATTTCTCGCGGCCGGGTGCGCTCGTCGCGCTGATCGGTCTCGCGGTTGCGATCGTGCTGCAGGCGCGCAAGGTGCCCGGCGCGATCCTGATCGCGATTCTCGCGGCGGCTGCGGCCGGCGTGCCACTCGGCGTCACGCATCTGCCCGCGTCGTTCGTGTCGCTGCCGCACAGCATCGCGCCGATCGCGTTCAAGCTCGACCTCCGCGGCGCGTTGACGTTGGCGGCCGCGCCGTACCTGTTCGCATTCTTCGCGGCGGAATTCTTCTCGACGCTCGGCACCGCGCTCGCGATCGGCGCGAAGGCGAACCTGCTCGACGAGCAGGGGAACCTGCCGAACATCAATCGGCCGTTCCTGGTCGACTCGCTCGCCGCGACGTTCGGCCCCGTGTTCGGCATTCCCGCGCTGACCGCGCTGATCGAATCGGCGGCGGGCGTCGAGGCCGGCGGCCGCAGCGGGCTGTCGTCGCTGGCGGCGGCCGTGCTGTTCGCCGCGATGCTGCTGTTCGTGCCGGTCGCGCTCGCGATCCCGAAGGAGGCTACCGCGCCGGCGCTGATCCTGATCGGGCTGTCGATGTTCGCGACGATCCGCCATACCCACTTCGACGACTTCACCGATGCACTGCCCGTGATGTCGATGGTGCTGCTCACGCTGATGTCGAACAGTTTCGGCACCGGCATCGCGGGCGGGCTGCTGTGCTACGTGCTCGTCAAGCTGCTGGCCGGCCGCTGGCGCGACGTGTCGTGGGGGCTCGTCTTGCTCGCGCTGCCGCTCGGCTACTACTTCTGGACCGTCGTGAAGCCGCACTGAGAGACGCTTTTCACGACGCATCGGCACTACCACAAAAGAGACACACATGAAGGGAACACCAGGCAACGTCCCGGCCGCGCGCACGGGTATCGAGATCACGGCCGCTCATCGGGCCTTCTTCCACGCGCTGCCGAAGGTCGAGCTGCATTGCCACCTGCTCGGCGCGGTGCGGCACGACACGTTCGTCGCGCTCGCGCAGCGCAGCGGCGCACCGATCGAGCGCGCGGAGATCGACGCGTTCTATGCGCGCGGCGAGAAGCCGGTCGGCGTGCTGCACGTGCTGCGCGCGCTTGATCGATACCTGCTCACGCGGCCCGACGACCTGCGGCGGATCGCATACGAGTATCTCGAGGATGCGGCCGCGCACAACGTCCGGCATGCGGAATTCTTCTGGAATCCGACGGGTACGGTGCGCGTGTCGGGCATTCCGTATGCGGATGCACAGGCCGCGATCGTGACGGGGATGCGCGATGCCGCGCGCGATTTCGGGATCGGTGCGCGCCTGATTCCGAGCATCGACCGCGAGCAGGACCCGGACGAAGCAGTCGCGATCGTCGACTGGATGAAGGCGAATCGCGCAGACGAAGTCGCGGGGATCGGGATTGACTACCGCGAGAACGACCGGCCGCCGGAGCTGTTCTGGAAGGCGTATCGCGACGCG
Source organism: Burkholderia ambifaria AMMD (assembly GCF_000203915.1). Classification (NCBI taxonomy): domain Bacteria; kingdom Pseudomonadati; phylum Pseudomonadota; class Betaproteobacteria; order Burkholderiales; family Burkholderiaceae; genus Burkholderia; species Burkholderia ambifaria. The sequence goes on along the minus strand of NC_008391.1, from coordinate 1,589,257 downwards.
CGTGCGGCCGGCTTCCGCACGACCGCGCATGCGGGCGAGTTCGGGATGCCGTGGCGCAACGTCGAGACGGCCGTCGATCTGCTGCACGTCGACCGCGTCGATCACGGCTATACGATCGTCGACAACCCCGAGCTCTGCGCGCGCTATGCGGAACGCGGGATCGTCTTCACGGTCGTGCCGACCAACTCGTACTACTTGCGCACGCTGCCGCCGGACCAATGGGCGGAGCGGCATCCGATGCGCAAGATGCCGGGCCTCGGGCTGAAGATCCATCCGAACACCGACGACCCGACGCTGCACAAGGTGAATCCGTCCGAGGCGTGGGAGCTGATGTTCAGCCATTTCGGCTTCACGATCGCCGACCTGAAGCAGTTCATGCTGAACGGGATCGACGGCGCGTGGGTCGACGACGACACGAAGGCCGCATGGCGCGCGGCGTGGGCGCCGGAATTCGACATGCTGGCTGATACGCTCGCGGCGGACTGAGCGCGCCCGGGCATGCTTTCCGGCCGGTCGCTCGACCGGTCGGCACTTCTTCCAGACGGCCCCGGGCCGTGCACGGGCGGAGCAGGATGCCGCGCACGCGTCCTGTCGTCTCTGCGCGCCGCGCTATGCGTGTCAGGCTGGCATACCTCGATCGCATTCGCTATATTGGCGTCCGGCAGCGCCCGAGCGTGTCGCTGCCGCCGCGCGCGCCCGCGCCGGCATTCCGACAATAATTCGATTCCGAGAGGCTCCCCGTGCGTATCCCCGTCTTCTGTCTGATGTTGTTCGTCTCGCTGTCCGCGCGAGCCGGCAGTGCTTGCGATGGGCTGCTGGGCGATTACGCGCCGGCCGCCGGCAAGCCCGCGACCCTGCGGGTGGAGAAGGCGGGCGACGGCTTCGTGCTGCGTGCACGTGATGCCGGCCGCTGGAGCGCCGAAACGGCCCCGGCGCGCGTGGCGGAGCTCGATATGGACGGTCCGGAGAAGCCGCCTGCCGACGCGTGCGTGCTCGACGTGCCGGGCGGCGAACTGATCAGGATGCCGATCGGCTCGCCCTATCAGGTCACGTCGATCACGGGCAGCAACTTCACGACGAAGCATTCGACCACGGGTGTCCTGCTGCTGATGGTGCAAGGCTTTCAGGTCGACGGCATCGAGCTCCATCCGGTCGCGCGCAGCGGCGATTCGCCGCCGGCGCCGTGAAGACGGTTGCCGCGCGCTGATGGCGAGCGGACCGGCAGGTTGCTGCACACGACGACATAACAACGAGGCGACTCCTTCCGATGGGCAATCGAGCATGGCTGTATCTGCAGGCCGGTGACGGCGATGTCGCGCGAACGATCGAGTTCGCGGAATCCAATAACCACTTCCCGCTGCTGTGGCGCGTGCTGCTCGCCGACGGCGGCGCGGGCGACGCGATTGCCGATCAGCGTGTGTTCGGCGACGCGGGCACGCCGAATCTCGTGAGCGATGCACGCGCCGCGCTGGCACGCATCAGCCGGCTCGCGGCGTTCGTCACCGCGTATCCGCTGCCGGGCGACGATCCGGCGCTTGCGCGTCAGTCCGATGCGGTCGTGCGCCATCTCGGCGAATCGATCGATGCGCTCGGCGATGCGCACGGCGCGCCGCGACTATCCGCGAACCTCGACGAACTGTCATGGTTCGACGACGGCGATCCGAACGACTACATCGACGAGGAACGCGATGCCTGCACGCGCCTGTGGTGGCGCGTCGCGAACTGCATGGACTTCCGCGACGTGCGCGGTGTGCGCGACGTACTCGAGATCGACACGCCCGCCGACTGGCGCGACTGGGCGTGGGGCTTTGGGTTCGGCGGCGTGTCGCATCATTATTTCCAGCGCCAGAATCCGCCGCGCCGCGTGACGTTTGCCGAGATGTTCGACGCCGGCGAACTGCACGGCAACTGGCTCGATCACGACACGTTCAGCTTTCGCGGACGCAACGGCCTCTGGGGCGTGCGGCGCGAAACCGACGACGCGTGGGACGTGATCGTGCCGCCCGAATGGACGAACCTGTGGGCCAGTGGCGCGCGTGACGACCGGTTGTTGTGGGCCGCACGCGACGGCAAGGTCGGCCTGCTGCTTGCCGATGGGGACGGTGAGGGCGACGGTGCCAGGATCGTGCGCGAACCGGCGTTCGATGCGGTGTGGGATTTCAGCGGCGACGTCGCCTGCGTGCGCGTCGGCGAGCGGTTCGGGCTCGTGCGCACGGACGGTGCGTGGGCGCTCGAGCCGTCGCTCGACGATTTCGGCGAGTTCACCGGCGGCGTCGTGTCGGCGAGCCTGAATGGCCGCTGGGGCTTCGTCGATGCGCGTGGCGCGTGGGCGATTCCGCCGCGCTTCGACGACGCGCACGAATTCGTGAACGGCGCCGTCGCGGCGGTAGCCGAAGGCGAGCAGTGGGGGCTGATCGGGCGCGACGGGCAATGGCACGCACGGCCCGAGTGGACGGCGCTCGAATGGTCGTCCGCGTGCGGCGCGTTCGTCGCACGGCGCGACGGTCGCGTCGGTCTCGTCGATGCGAAAGGTCGGGTGAGTGTCGAACCGCATTACGCGGAAGTCGCTCCGCTGACCGACGGTGAGCGGGCGGAGATGCTCGACGCGCTCGGCGCGATCCGCCATATCGTGCGGCGCGACGACGGGCGTTGCGCGATCGTCGACGGGCAGGGCCGCGTGCTGACGCCGTTCGACTTCGTCAACATGGGGGCGCTGACGTGGTTGCCCGACGACGAAGCCGTGCCGGGCGAGCTGTTCACGCGTTACGCGATCGGCGTCCTGCCGGGCGAGCCGGGGCAACTCGCGATCTGCGATCTCAAGACAGGCGGGACGGTCGCGCAGGGGCGCTACGACGACGTGGCCGGCCTGTTCTGGGGGGCCGATCACGGCTGGCTGGCCTGCGTGCAGGACGAGGGCGGCAACGACGTGCGGGCGACGGTGCTGCGCGCGGACGGCACCGTGCTGCATCCGGCGCGTTACACGCGGATAGGCGACGATGCGCTGTTCGACGACGATCGCGACGACAATGCACGGCATGTGACGCTGATGCCGTGGTTCGTTCGCCGTGTCGAGATCGCGCGGCGCTGGAGCATGGACGAACCGGTCGCCGCATTGCGCGACGACGGCGTGCCCGTGTGGCTGTACGCAGACGGGCACGCGACGACGACGCCTCGGTAGCCCGGCGCGCAGCTATCCCGATCAGCGAAAGAACCTCAACCAGTCGAACAGGCCCGAATGCTGCGGCGCGCGCCGCTTCGGCGCCGGTGCGCTGCGCGGCCGGAAGTCGGGCGAGAACTGCTCATGCGGATCGATCGCCCGCGCCCGCAGCGCGGCGTCGTAGAACGAACCGACGATCGGCAATGCACTGTGCGCGCCCGCGCCCCAGTAGTCGCTGCGCAGCGTCACGCTGCCGTCGTCGAAGCCGACCCATGCGCCGGCCACCAGTTGCGGATGCATCAGGATGAACCAGCCGTCCGTGTTGTCCTGCGTCGTGCCGGTCTTGCCTGCGACGTCGATGCGAATCCCGTAGCGCGAGCGAATGTCGGCACCGGTCCCGTAATCGACGACGCCGCGCATCACGTCGACCAGCGTCTGCGCGGCGGCCACCGGCAGCGCGCGTTCGGGCGGCGCGCTGCCGAATGCGGCGAGCACCTTGCCGTCGCGATCCTCGATGCGCGTGATCATCTGCGGCGCGACGTACACGCCGCGGTTCGCGATCGTCCCGTACGCGGACACCATCTCCTTCAGCGTGACGGGGCTCGTGCCGAGCGCGAGCGACGGCACCGCGTCGAGCGGGCTGTCGCGCACGCCCATCGCACGCGCGAGCTGCGCGACCCTGGCCGCGCCTTCGCGCTGCATCACCTGCGCGGTGATGCGATTGCGCGACAGCGCGAGCGCGTCGCGCAGCGTCATCGGCGCGTCGGTCGGCGGCTCCGCATCGGTCGGATGCCACACCGTGTGCGCGTCGATCGGGATCGCGACGGGGCGGTCGACGAACGTATCGCCCGGGCGCATCCCGTCCGCGAACGCGGCGCCATAGACGAACGGCTTGAAGGTCGAGCCCGGCTGACGCCGCGCCTGCGTGACGTGATCGAACGGCTCGCTGCCGAAATCGGGGCTGCCGACCCACGCGCGGATCGCGCCGTTGCGCGGATCGATCGCGACGAAGCCGGCCTGCACCTGCGTCTTGCGCTCGCACAACGTCTGCATGAACGCGCGATTCGAGGCGAGCTGCTTCAGTGCCGCCGCATCGGCGAGCCCTGCATCGCGCGCGTCGCGGTAGTCGGATGTCTGCCGGATGAAGCCGCGGAACAGGTCGTTGCGCAGCCCGCATCCGGACGGGCCGCGCCACGCGCCGTCGGCGACCGCCTGCAGCCGTTCGGTCTGCCGGGTCAGCGCCTGCGTCGCCATGTCCTGCAGCCGTGCATCGAGCGTCGTGCGCACGACGAGGCCGTCCGAGTAGAGGTCGTAGTTGTTCCGGTCGGCCCATGCGATCAGCCACTTGCGCAGCTGCACCGCGAAGTGCGGAGCCGGGCCGGGCTGTGCCGTCTGCGGCTCGAAGTCGACGCGCAGCGGCCGGCGCTGCAATCGCGCGAGCTGCTGCGGCGACAGCATGCCCATCGCCGCCATCCGCGCGAGCACGATGTTGCGGCGCTGGACCGCCCGCTCCGGGTTCAGCACCGGGTTGTAGTAGCTGTTGCCCTTCAGCATCCCGACCAGCGTCGCGCTTTCGACGATGTCGAGCTGGTCCGCCGATTTGCTGAAATAGGTGCGCGCGGCCATCTCGACGCCGAACGCGTTGTACAGGAACGGCACGGTGTTGAGATAGGTCTCGAGAATCTCGTCCTTGCTGTACACCGTCTCGATCTTGAACGCGGTGATCAGCTCCTTCATCTTGCGCGTGAGCGTCGGCGCGCGGCCGACTTCATCCGGATACAGATTGCGCGCGAGCTGCTGCGTGATCGTCGAGCCGCCCTGGCGGCTGCCCGAGAACGTATGCAGGCCGGCCGCGAGCGTGCGGCGCCAGTCGATGCCGTGATGCGCGTAGAAGCGGTGGTCCTCGGTCGCGATCAGCGCGTTGACCATGTGCGGCGAGATCTGCTTGAGCGGCACCCATTCGCGGTTGACGGGCCGGAATTCTGCGATCAGTTGGCCGTCGGCCGACAGCACGCGCGCGGGACGGTCGATGCGCGCCTTGCGGATGTCGCCGATGCTCGGCGTGAACGGTACGAACGCGAGCAGGACCAGCAGGCCGAGCAAGGGGATCGCGGCGAGCGTCAGCGCGACGCCGCGGCGCGTGGGATGGCGCAGGCGTTGCCACGCGCCGGCGCCCAGCGAGCGGGTGCCGTCACGGGAGCGAAGCCAAAGGTTGCGGAGAAACGGCACGAAGCGATTCACGGCGGCAGGAGCGCGGTCGGAAAGGCGCGATCCTAGCAAACCGCGCAACGTTGGCTGTGGCCAAAATGCCGGTTTTCCCGCAGGATTTACAGACGATTACGTTTGTTGCCCGCGGACAACCTTTGATCGCGTGCGGCGTCGCGATTCGTCGGATGAATCGGCGCCGGCCGCGTCGCCCACCACATCCGCGAGCCGCTGGGCGGCCGCTTCCATCCGCGCACGATCGAACCCGCCGAAACCGAGCACGAGGCCCGGACGCTCGGTGCCCGGCGCGAACATCGGCGACACCGCCCGCACCGCGACGCCCGCCTGCGCGGCGCGCGCCACCACGTCGAGATCGTCGATCCCTTGCGCGAGCCACAGCACCACGTGCATGCCCTGATCTCCCGGCTGCACCCATGCGCGCTCGCGTGGCAGCCGCGCGCCGAGCGTGTCGATCAGCAGCGCGCGCTGTTCCGCGTAGACGCCGCGCACGCGGCGAATGTGGCGGTCGAGATGGCCTTCCGCGATGAACGCGGCGAGCACGTGCTGATCGGCGGTCGGCGCATGGCGATCCATCAGTACGCGTGCACCGCAGAAGGCCGGCACGAGATCGTCGGGCGCGATTACGTAGCCGAGCCGCAGCGACGGAAACAGGATCTTGCTGAAGGTGCCGAGATAAACCACGCGCTCGGGGTCGAGCCCCTGCAGCGACGGAAACGGATAGCCCTCGTAGCGCAGCTCGCTGTCGTAATCGTCCTCGACCACCCATGCGCGATGTGTGCGCGCCCAGCCGAGCAGCGCGTTGCGCCGCGCCATGCTCATCGGCATCCCGAGCGGGTACTGGTGCGACGGCGTGACGAAGGCCGCGCGGGCGTCCGGTGCGATGCGGATGCCGGCCTCGACGTCGATGCCGTCCGCGTCGACCGGCACGCGCACCATCGCGTCGCGGCGCCCGGTGCTCTCGAGCAGCGCGGTGATGCCGCGATAGGCGGGATTCTCGACCCACGCGCGATCATGCGCGCCGAGCAGCACCTGGCTCGCGAGATGCAGCCCCTGTTGCGTGCCGCTCGTGATCACGACCTGATCGGCGCTGCAGCGCACCGAGCGCGAGCGGCGCACGTAATCGGCGATCGCTTCACGCAGCGGCAACGCACCTTGGGGATCCGCATAGCCGGACGGCGCACCGGCACCGCGTGCGCGCAGCCGGTTGCCGAGCCGGCGCCAGATGTCGTCGGGCGCGGTGAGCCCGACCGGCACCGAGATCGCGAACGGCGCGGCCGGCAGCGGCCGGAATTCGCGGGCGATCCGCGCGAACGTCGCGGCCGGCTCGGGCAGGCCGGCGTGCGCAGCGCGCGGGCGGGCCGCCGCTGGTTCGCCGGCCGGCGGCGGTTCGGCCAGCGCGTTCGCGACCCGCGTGCCGGCGCCGCCGCGCGACTCCAGGAAGCCTTCGGCGACGAGCTGCGCATACGCGTCGACGACGGTGCCGCGTGCAACCTCGAGCGATGCCGCGAGCAGGCGCGTGGACGGCAGCGTGTCGCCGGGCCGCACGTCGCCGCGGCGCACCGCGTCCCGCAACGCCTGCGCGAGCTGACGGCTCAGGTCGCCGGCCGCGCGGTCGAGCGCGCCGAGCGACGGGATTTCGACGATCCGGGCGGTTCTGGCCATGATTCTGGTCTGCTGAAATTGTTCGAAACCGGCTCTACAGCATAAACCAGTTAACGCTCACAATCGGCCCATGACGCGCCTGTTTCGGGCGCGTTCGTTCCTGAACCCCGTCCGACCGTGGAGCCGCCATGTATGTCCCCGCCGATTTCGCCGAATCCCGCCCCGACGCGCTGCGCGAGCTGATCGTCCAGCATCCGTTCGGCAGCCTGATCACGCACGGCAAGGGCGGGCTCGACGCGAACCACATTCCGTTCGAACTGCTGCCGGGCGACGGCGGCCTCGGCGAGCTGCAGGCGCACGTCGCGCGCGCGAATCCGGTCTGGCAGGAGGTTGCGAACGGCGACGAGGTGCTCGTGATCTTCCGCGCCGGCGATGCGTACATTTCGCCGAACTGGTACCCGAGCAAGCACGTCGCGCACCGGCAGGTGCCGACGTGGAACTACGTGGTCGTGCACGCGCACGGCCGCATCACGGTGCGCGACGACGAGAAGTTCGTGCGCGGCGTGGTCGCGCGGCTGACCCGCACGCACGAGGCGTCGCAGCCGGCGCCGTGGAAGATGGCCGACGCGCCGAAGGATTATCTCGACACGATGTTGCAGTCGATCGTCGGGCTGCAGATCGAGATCACGCGGCTCGTCGGCAAGCGCAAGCTCGGGCAGAACAAGGCGGTCGACGATATCCGCGGCGCGGGCGACGCGCTGATCGCCGGCGGGCAGCTCGCGATCGGGGAGGCGATGCTGGCGGAGGCGGACGCGAAGCTCAAGTGAGCGGCGGCGAATCGCCCGGGGCGCCTGCCGCCCCGGCCCGCGCCCGTTACTGCGTACGCATCGCGCCCTTCGTGCCTTCGCCCGCCTGGGCCTGCGCCTGCACCAGCGCCTCGCGAATCGCTGCCTCCGTCTTGTCGTACCCGCCCTCGCCATAGCGCGTATAGACGATCTTCCCGTTCGCGTCGATCAGGTACAGCGCGGGCCAGTACTGGTTGCCGTACGCGCGCCACGTGTCGTAGCGGTTGTCCTGCGCGACCGGATACTGGATGTCGAAGCGCTTGAGCGCATCGGCGACGTTCTTCGGATCGCGTTCGAACGGATACTCGGGCGTATGCACGCCGACCACGACCAGCCCCTGGTCGCGATACTTCCGGTACCAGTCGTTCACGTACGGAATCGTATGAATGCAGTTGATGCACGAGTAGGTCCAGAAATCGACCAGCACGACCTTGCCGCGCAGCTGCGCGAGCTTGAGCGGCGGGCTGTTCTGCCAGCGCTCGATGCCGGTGAAGTCGGGCGCCGGCGTGCCGGCGAGCGAGGCCGTCATGCCCGCGTCGTCGCGGGTGCCGGCGAACGCGGCGATCCCGGCCGTGGCGGCGAGCGCGATCACGAGGGCGGCAGTCTTGAGTCTGGGCAGCATGGCGGTTCTCCGGTTCGGCCGGCCGCCGCGCGATCGCGTCGGCCGGACTGGTTTCGACAGCCCTCATTGGGCCGCGCCGACGTATCTGCGATGTGTCCGGCGAGCCGCGTGCGTGCAATGTTGTGTGTCGTCGCGGCGGCGCGATACATTGGGATACAAATGCGTGCCCGCGGTGCGGTATAAAGGCGGACATCGCCAGCCGCAATCTCACGACCCCGACCCTGACTCATGGACAAGATCGACCACGTACTGATCGTCGACGACGATCGCGCGATCCGCGAACTGATCGCCGACTACCTCGAGAAGAACGGCATGCGCGTGTCGCTCGCCGCGAACGGCCGCGAGATGCGCAACGTGCTCGAGGACGGCGCGCCCGACCTGATCGTGCTCGATCTGATGCTGCCCGGCGAGGACGGCCTCACGTTGTGCCGCGATCTGCGCGCCGGCAAGTTCCGGACGGTGCCGGTGCTGATGCTGACCGCGCGCGGCGAGGAAACCGACCGCATCATCGGCCTCGAGATGGGCGCCGACGACTATCTCGCGAAGCCGTTCGCGGTGCGCGAGCTGCTGGCGCGGATCCGCTCGGTGCTGCGCCGCGCGCGCATGCTGCCGCCCGGCATGCAGGTGACTGAGACGGCCGAGATGCTCGCGTTCGGCGAATGGCGGCTCGACACGACGGGGCGTCACCTGCTCGACGCCGAAGGCACGCTGGTCGCGCTGAGCGGCGCCGAATACCGGCTGCTGCGCGTATTCCTCGACAATCCGCAGCGCGTGCTCACGCGCGACCAGTTGCTCAACCTCACGCAGGGCCGCCAGTCCGATCCGTTCGACCGGTCGATCGACCTGCTCGTGAGCCGGCTGCGCCAGCGGCTGCGCGACGGCGCGCGCGAGCCGCGCTACATCAAGACGCTGCGCAACGAGGGCTACGTGTTCTCGTCGGCGGTGACCACGGTCGAAGGCGACGCATGAGCGCGCGCACCCTGCGGCACTGGCCGCGCTCGCTGTTCGCGCGGCTCGCGCTGATCCTGTGCGTGGGCCTCGCGCTCGCGCAGACGCTGTCGTTCTGGCTCACGATGACGGAGCGCGACCAGGCGACCACCAACCTGATGATGGGCTACATCGAGCGCGAGGTCGCGAGCTCGGTCGCGCTGCTCGACCACCTGCCGGCCGCCGAGCGCGCCGCGTGGCTGCCGCGGCTCGCGCGGCGCAGCTACGCGTTCATCCTCGGGCCTGGCGAGACGGGTACGCCGTCCGAGGCGCGGCTGTCGGCGCGCGTCGAGCGGTCGATCTCGGACGGCATCGGCGGCGACTACCCGCTGACCGCGAACGCGATTCCCGGCGATCGCGAGCATCTGCAGGTGCATCTGCGCCTGACCGACGGCTCGCCGCTGACGATCGACATCCACCCGATGTCGACGGTGCCGCTGTCGGGCTGGCTGCCGGTGGTGCTCGCGCTGCAGCTCGCGGTGCTGGCCGCGTGCTGCTGGCTCGCGGTGCGGCTCGCGACGCGGCCGCTGAACCAGCTCGCGCGGGCGGCCGACGCGCTCGGCCCCGACCTGAAGGGCGAACGCCTGAACGAGAGCGGGCCGTCCGAGGTCGCGCGTGCCGCGCGGGCGTTCAACGCGATGCAGGACCGCATCGCGCAGTACATGGCCGAACGCATGCAGATCCTCGCGTCGATCTCGCACGACCTGCAGACGCCGATCACGCGCATGCGATTGCGCGTCGACGTGATGGACGACGACGCGCAGGGGGCGAAACTACGCCAGGACCTGATCGAGATGGAGCATCTGGTGAAGGAGGGCGTCGCCTATGCGCGCACGCTGCACGGCACGGATGAAGCCGCGCGCCGCATCGATCTCGATGCGCTGCTCGACAGCATCGTGTGCGACTACACGGATGCGGGGCAGGACGTCGCGCTGCACAGCGGCGGCCCGCTCGCGCTCGTCACGCGACCGAAGGCGCTGCGCCGGATCGTCGGCAACCTCGTCGACAACGCGCTGAAGTTTGCTGGCGCCGCCGAGATCGACGTGCAGGCGGCGTCGGGCGGCGGCGCGGTCATTGCGGTGCGCGATCGCGGGCCCGGCATTCCGGACGATCAGCTCGACGCGGTGTTCGAACCGTTCCGGCGCGTGGAGACGTCGCGCAATCGCGAGACGGGCGGCACGGGGCTCGGTCTCGCGATCGCGCGGCAGCTTGCGCTCGCGATGGGCGGCACGCTCACGTTGAGCAACCGGACGGATGGCGGCGGGCTTGAGGCGCGGCTGACGCTGGCGAATGCTGGGTGATGCGATGCCCGTCTGGAGCGTCGCGGGCGTCGTGTTGAGGCGGGCGGCGTCACACGCGCTGCAAATGCGTGTCGACGGCCGGATCGCGCGGCGTGTCGCCGAAGCCCGGACAGCCGACGATCCGTCGCGCCACCGGATGCGCGGGACGGCTCGCGAGCGGTGGCCAGAACGCGGTGCTGCCTGACGCAGCGCGCACGGCGGATCGGTTTGCCGGTGAACGGAGCGGGATGGAACGGCGACGATCCGTCAGCACCGGCCGGTGCGCAGCGCGACGGTCCAGTCGTCGCGACCGCGCGCTGCCGCGGTGTCGGCGGCCGTGTGCCAGTCGTATTCAACCGCGTGGAATTCGGCCTGCCAGCCGGCCGGTGTACGCGACACCATCGCGTAGCGCGCATGCGGCGAGCCCGTTTCGATCCGGTGCGGATGCGGTTGATCGTCCGTGTACGCCTGCAGCCCGACGCTGCCCGGATTGACGATCAGCCGGCCGTCGTCGAGCTTCGCGATCCGCGGGACATGCGTATGGCCGCACAGGATCAACGATGCCGGCTCGTCGCCCGCGCGCCGCGCGATTTCATCGGGCGTCGCCGCGCGGCAGCCGTCGGGCGTCACCGTTTCGAGGAAATAGACGAGGTCGCTGGCGGGCGTGCCATGCACCATCAGCACGTCGTCGTCGAGCGTCAGGCGTGCGGGCAATGCGGCGATCCACGCGCGATGGTCGTCGCGCAGCGTGTCGTGCGCCCAGCGATCGGACAGCCCCATCGTTTCGCGATCGCCGCTCAGCAGTTGCCGTTCGTGATTGCCCTTGATGGTCGGCAGGTCGAGCGCGATCAGGCGATCGGCCGTTTCGGCCGGATGGAGCGCGCCCGACACGATGTCGCCGAGGTTGACGATCAGGTCGGCGCCACGGCGGCGCACGTCGTCGAGCACCGCGTCGAGCGCGGCTAAGTTGCCGTGGATGTCGGACAGCGCGGCGATTTTCATGGCGAAGAAGTCGAGCGGGGAGCGGCGATTGTCGCCAATTCGGCGTGGCGCGTCCAATCGCGCCGGCGGCGAGTGGGCCTGCCCATCGAGCGTCGGCCATCGGTCGGCCGGCGCGTCAGTCCGTCGCGATGCGCGCGTACATCGCGAAATCGCCCGGCACGCCACGCACCATCCGGTAGGCGCGCAGCAATCCCTCGTACCGGTAGCCGCATTTCTGCAGCACCCGCGCGGAGCCGGCGTTGCTGGTCAGCACGACACCCTGGATGCGCATGAAGCCGCCTTCGGCGAACGCCCACGCCGTGACGCTCGCGCACACCGTGCTCGCGATGCCGCGCCCCCAGTGCGGCGGCGCGAGGTCGTACGCGATCTCGGCCGAGCGGTTCGCGGTGGACACCGTATGCAGCCCGACCGTGCCGGCGAGCGCGCCCGACACATCATCGACGATCGCGAGCCGGCGGATCGAATCCGGTTGGGCCGAATCGATGCCGTCGAACAGCGGCAGCAGATCGTCGCGCGAATGCAGGTTCCAGCTCGTGTGGCGGATGACCTCGGGATTCGACAGGTACGCGTACCACGCGTCGAGATCCGTGCGGTCGAGTTGCCGGAGCGACAGGCCGGGGAAGCCGGAGCGGGGGGGTGCGTCGATTTTCATCGCGTACCCGTGGCGAACGAGGCGGCGTGCATGGTGGCGCGCTCACGCGGCATGACGCCGATACAGCGCAAGCGAACCGGCCAGCGCGAGCAGCATTGCGCCGCACGTGCGTTCGAGCCACAGCGCGCCCGAGCGCTTCAGCAGCCGCACCGCACGTGCGCCGAGCAGCGCGTAGCCGAACATCACCGCGCCGTCGAGCAGCGCGAACGTGAGCGCGAGCGCGAGGTATTGCGGCGCGAGCGCCGCGGACGGATCGAGGAACTGCGGCAGGAACGCGGAAAAGAACAGATAGCCCTTCGGGTTCGTCACCGCGGTCAGGAAGCTCTTCGCGAAGATCGACGCGTTGCGTTCGCTCGCCGCGCCGCCGTGCGCAACGGCGACGTCGAGCGAGCCCTTCGACGTGAGCAGCCGGATTCCGACGTACGCGAGATAGGCGGCGCCGAGCCACTTCACCACCGAGAACCAGAACGCCGACGCCATCAGCAGCGCGCCGAGGCCGAGCGCGACCGCGACGATCAGCACGAAGTCGGACAGCATCGCGCCGGCGAAGCCGTAGGCCGCGCGGCGCACGCCGTAGCGCGAGCCGTTAGTCAGCGCGAGCAGCACGGTCGGGCCAGGCGTCGCGATCCCGACGAACGCGACGGCGGCGAAGATCAGCAGGGTCGTTTCATGCATGACGAAGACTCCCGGTGGCAGGTGCGCGCTCGATTATCGGGCGTGCCGGCCGGTGCTGTACAGGCAATGACCGCCGCGCAACCAATTATCTCGATCTCGGCAAGAAGCTGTTTTCGTTATTGCGCTATCGGGCGAAACCGGTTCCAACTACCATGGCGGCCACGGCGGGCATGCTCGCCGCGACGTGCCGCGCGCGTATCGCACGCGCGCGTTCCCGCGTGCGAACGCCGTCGGCCTCGCATGCAGGCGTATCTCGCCGGCCGCACGCGTTACTCGCATAGAACAACGGGTAGACCACCCGGAGACGCTAAAAACCATGAACAAGCAACTGATCGCAGCACCGCTGCTGCTCTCGCTCGCGGGCGTCGCATCCGCGCAAAGCTCCGTCACGCTGTACGGCATCGTCGACGCGGGCGTGACCTATCGCAGCAACGAACGGGTCGGCTCGCCGGGCGCCTACACCGGGCATTCGGAAGTCGGCCTGACCACCGGCAACCTGTCGGGCAGCCGCTGGGGCATCAAGGGTTCCGAGGATCTCGGCGGCGGAATGCGCGCGCTGTTCGTGCTCGAGAACGGTTTCGACGTGACCAACGGCACGTCGGGCCAGGGCGGCCGCCAGTTCGGCCGCCAGGCGTTCGTCGGCGTCGGCAGCACCCGCTACGGCACGGTCACGCTCGGCCGCCAGTACACGTCGCTCAACGACTTCGTGAGCCCAGTGGCTCCGTCGTCGTTCATCGGCGGGTTCGGCGCGCACCCGGGCGACATCGACGATCTCGACCAGACCGCGCGCGTCGACAGCTCGATCAAGTACACGAGCGCGAACTACGCGGGCTTCACGTTCGGCGCGCTGTACGGCTTCGGCAGCCAGCCGGGCAGCATGAAGCAGCGCAACACGTGGAGCGTCGGCGCCGCATACGCGGCAGGGCCGCTGCGCGTGGGCGTCGGCTACGAGCGCTCGGACAACAGCAAGACGGGCGCGACCGATCCGACGGCCGGCAAATGGCAGAGCACCGATGATGGGCTGTTCAACTCGTCGATCAACGAAGGCTATGCGAGCGCGCAGTCGCAGCAGGTGATCGCAACCGGCGCGACGTACAACTTCGGCCCGGCCGTCGTCGGCGTGAACTACAGCAACATTCAGTACCGCAGCGGCGCGCAGTCGCTGTTCAGCGGTCATGCGACGTTCAACGTCGCGGGCGTGTTCACGCGCTGGAACGTACAGCCGCAGACCCAGCTGTTCGTCGGCTACAGCTACACGCGCGGCAGCGACGTCGACGGCATCGACGACCGCGCGCAGTATCACAACGTCACGCTCGGCGCGGTCTACGACCTGTCGAAGCGCACCAGCGTGTACCTGCTCGGCGCGTACCAGCGTGCGTCCGGCACGACGCTCGACGCACTCGGCCGGCCGGTGGCCGCGACCGCGGCGGCGTCGGACAAGGCGAACGGCCACTCGTCCGATTCGCGATCGCAGGCAATCGTCAGCCTCGGCCTGCGTCAGAAGTTCTGACGGCACCCGCGGGACCGGCGGTCCGCGCGCGATGCGGGCCGCCGGTTGTGCGCCGGGCCCGTGTACGGCCTGCTTCCTTCAACGCGACCCGCGTCACGCTTCGCACGCGCGGGCGGCACATCTTCGTCTCCCTCTCTCCATCTTCATCGGCAACCGCAGTCCGCAGTCCGCCGCGTCCCGCCTTATTTCACTTCTTCACGATTTCCCGGCAATGCGGCATGCAGCCGAATAATATTTTTTCTCTTTCATTTTAATTTCGATTTGTAATCATGAGTCGATTTGCCGGCAATGGAAATGCAATGCGCGTGTATCAGAAAAAATGACGCATATGTTGCGTGAAATTCGGAACAAAATGCCGGTGATGATGAGTCGCCACAGCGCTATCGGGCGGGGAACCGCGGGGCGATCCCGGGTAAAAAACGTAATAAGCAACTCGTGGTGGAAATGACCGGATTTTTGCAGAAATCACCAATATTTCATACGCGCCGAACTAGAGTATCGAGTAGTGATCGTCCGGGAGCATCGTTCATGTTATCGAAACAAATTCGCGCGGCATTGCTTGGATTGTGCATGGCCGTGCTGGCGCCGGTCAGTCACGCACAGGCGCAATACACGACGGACTGGGTCGCAAACACGTTCGGCACGCTGGCCGCGCACGTTGGCAACGGCGCACGCTCGTTGTGGGTCGCGCCCGAAGGCGTGATCTATACGGCGTCGCGCTGGGACGAGAACGCCGGCGGCGTCGCGATCTACCAGAACGGGCAGACGCTCGGCACGATCGGCATCCACGACGAATTCCAGGGCGGCGCGATCACCGGCAACGCGAACTCGCTGTTCGTCGCGCTCGGCTACAACCGCACGTTCGGCAGCGGCTCGGTCGGCCGCTACAACCGCAGCACGAACCAGCGCGACTTGCGCATCCCGGTCAGCACGTGGACGGGCATCCAGTACGCGGACGTGATCACCGGCCTCGCGACGACCGGCAACCTGCTGTACGTGAGCGACTTCTACGGCAACCGCGTGCGTGTGTATACGACGGACGGCGTGTGGCAGCGCGACATCAGCGTATCGGGGCCCGGCGCGCTCGCACTCGACGCGGGGGGCAACCTGTGGGTCGCGCGCAAGAGCGCGGGTATCGTCGCGCAGTTCAGCCCGACCGGCACGGCGATGAACACGATCCAGATGGCGGCACGCGCGCGGCCCGCGTCGCTGTATTTCGATGCGCCAAGCGGACAGATGCTGGTGGGCGACGAAGGGCCCGACATGAACATCAAGGTCTACACGCTCGCCGGCCTGCCCTTGCAGATCGGTACGTTCGGCGTGCTGGGCGGCTATCTCGACACGACGTCGGGCATCAAGGGGCAGGTCGGCGACAAGCGCTTCACGCGCGTCGCGGGCATCGGCAAGGACGCGGCCGGCAACCTGTACGTGCTGAACAACGCGTGGGGCGGCGGCTGGGATCTCGGGCGCAACGGCAGCACCGACCTCCATTCGTACAGCCCCACGGGCGTGCTGCAATGGAAGCTGCAGGCGCTGAACTTCGAGGGCGCCGCCGCGCCCGACCCGGCGACCGACGGCGCGTTCTTCTACAGTGGCAACAACGTCTATACCGGTACGGCGGGCGGCACGTTCGTCGCGAACACGATCGATCCGTTCACCTATCCGAAGGACCCGCGTCTCGACATGAAGGACTACCAGCGCGGCCAGCATTTCGGCCAGCTCGCGCTGGTGAAGGGCACCCGGATGCTCGTCGCGACCGGGCAGAACCCGGGCAACTACAACATCTATCACTTCAACAGCGCGAGCGGCTATATCGCGATTCCGGACGGCTCGATCCCCGGCAAGCCGTTCAACACGACCCTGCAGGTGACGGCCGGTTTCTCGCTCGACGACAACGGCGACGTATGGGCCGGGCTCGATCGCACCAACAACATCTCGCACTATCCGATGACGGGCTTCGACGCGACCGGCAAGCCGACCTGGGGCACGCCGGTGCAGATCCAGATTCCGCGCACGGTGCTGCCGCTCACGCGGATCATCTACCAAGCCGACAGCGACACGATGATCCTCGCGCAAGGCCTCTCGGGCAGCTGGGACTGGACCGCGATGAACGGGCACATCGAGGTCTATCGCGGCTGGAAGGCCGGCAACACGACCACGCCGAACGTGGCGATCGACCTGACGAGCGCGAACCCGAAATCGATGGCGGCGGCCGGCCACTACCTGTTCGTCGGCTACGTGCACACGGTGCCGAACGTCGACGTGTTCGACCTGAACACCGGCAGTCTCGTCACGACGCTGACGAACTCGAACACGTCCGCGATGGACGTCGGCAACGACGTCGACTCGATGTACGGCATCCGCGCGTACCGGCGCTCGACCGGCGAATACGTGATCACGAAGGACAACTACAACGGGTCGAGCGTCGTCGTGTATCGTTGGCGTCCGTGATCACGCAGGCCGCGGCGCGCGCACGTCACGGCGCGCCGAGCACGTGGCCGTTCACGTCGCGCCCGTACATCGAGTCGGGCGTGTCATGGAATTTCGCGCGCGTGGCCTGCACGGAGCCGGTGAAGCGCGGGTCCTGCGGGCGCTCGTGGCTGTCCATGAAGGTCGCGACGTCCCACGCTTGCTGATCGGTCAGCGTGCCGCCGAGCCCGAGCGGCATATTGGCCTTCACGAAGCCGGCCGCGTTGCGGATGTCGCCCATCCCCGCCCCCCAGTTGAACGAGCGCGCGCCCCACAGCGCCGGAAAGACCGGCTTGTCGCCGCTCGATCGTCCCTGGCCGTCCGCGCCGTGACACAGCGCGCAGTGCTGCGTGTAGACGGCGGCGCCGCGCGCGTAGTCGGCCTTTTGCGCGGGCGGCGGCAGTTTCGGAAAACCCTGGCCGGGCAGCCTCGTGCCGACCGGCGCGCCCTTCGCGAGCCAGTACGAATAGGTTTCGAGCGCAACGAGGATCGGGTCGCCAGCCGGCGGCGCCTTGCCGTTCATGCTGTAGCGAAAGCATCCCTGCAGACGTTCGGCGAACGTGTTCACGTGGCCGTTCTTGCTGCGGTAGGCCGGGTACAGCAGGTACGCGGCCCACATCGGGCCCGCATCGGGCCGGCGGCCCGCGTCGAGGTGGCAGCTCGCGCAAGTAAGCTTGTTGCCGACGTACTTGCCCGCGTACTCGGGTGTGTGCAGGAAGATCTGCTCGCCGAGCTTCACGGTCTTGCCGAAGTCGTCGGCAGGGATCGCGGATTCGGGCGGTGGCGTGAACGGCTTCGCCGCCGCGGCTGGAAGCGGTGCCGCCGCGATGGCGGATGCGGCGGCCGGTACTTCCTGCGGCGCGGCCGCGCAGGCGAGCGCGGGCAGCCAGGCCGCGCCCACCAGCGCGCCGCGGATCAGCTTCGTGCGGTCGATCATTGTTTTTCTCCGTTGGCGGCGCCGCCGCGCGCATAGTAGGCGGCCACCGCGTCGATGTCGGCGTCGGACAGCTTGCCGGCGATCATCGGCATCAGCGCCATCGGGCCGGGTGCGCGCGCGCCGTGCTTCCAGCCGTGCAGCTGGCCCGCGAGATACGCGGCCGGCTGGCCGGCGAGCGGCGGAAACGCGGCGCCCACGCCGAGGCCGCCCGCGCCGTGGCATTGCGCGCAGGCGGGCAGGCCCTGCGACCAGCGTCCACGCGTCGCGAGCCATGCGCCGGTGTTGGCCGGATCGATCGACGTGGCGTTGGACGCCGTGACGGCCGGCGGCGCGGGCAGGCTCGCGAAATACGCGGACACCGCATCGCGCTCGTGCGGCGACAGCTGTTTCGCGAGCGGCTGCATGACCGGGTTCTGACGGCTGCCGTCCGCGAACGCGGCGAGTTGCACGGACAGGTAGCCGGCGTTCGTGCCGGCGAGACGCGGGAAGCCGGCGGCCGCGTTGCCTTCGCCCAGTGCACCGTGACAGCCGATGCAGGCGGTCACGCCCGTCGTCGTGCCCTGGGTGGCGATCGTCTTGCCGAGCGCGATGTCGTCCGCGCGGGCGTGGCCGGCCAGCAGCGCGGCCGCGGCGAGCAGCAGCGGCGCGAACCGGCGCCGCGGTAGGTCGACCGAATCGTTCACGTGTCCCCTCCTTGTTGTCTGTCTTGTTGCGCGTGCGCTCGCGTACTTAGCTCGCGTCGGGCCGGTCTTGCCGTGGCGCGACAGGCGGCGCGAGATGCGGCGTCGGCGCCGTCGCGTCGTATTGCCCGAAGCCGTAGCGCGCGAAAATCCGGAATGCGTCCGGCGACCGGATGAACGCCAGCCATGCACGCGCGGCTTCCGGATGCGGCGCGTGCTTCACCATCGCGCCCGCATAGATCGCCGTCGTATTGTGCTCGGGTGGAATGTCGATGTGCATCAGCGGATGCCCGACCTGTTCCTGGAACGCCGCTTCCGACTGCCACAGCACGCCGGCGTCCGCGCGGCCCTGCATCAGGAACAGCGCGGTTTCCCGATGATGGATGTGCGTGAGTTCGGTCGTGCCGGCGCGCACCTTGTCGTCGTAGACGGTGCGCGCGAGCGCATCGCCGCCGGCCTTCACGAGCGACGCGCGAATCTGCCGCGCGACGCCTTCGAATGCCGGGTTCGGCATCGCGAGCTGCACGTCGGGCCGCGCGAGATCGTTCAGCGACGCGATGTGCTTCGGGTTGCCGGCGCGCACCATGATCGTCAGCTGGTTCGTCACGTACGGCACGGCCGGCCCTTCGAGCGTGCCGTCCGCGATCAGCTCGTCGATCTTGCCGAGCCCCGCGAAATACGCATCGGGCTTGACCGTCCACGTCATGTTGCCCACGGTGATCGTGCCGCCCGCGTGAATCTGCTTCACGAGCAAGCCGGGCGGGATCGTTTCCCAGTAGATGCGGCCGCGGTATTCGGGATGATCGGCCTCGAACTTCGCGACGAGCGGCGCCATCGCGAAGAAGTAATTGCCGCCGACGTACAGGACGAGCTTCGGCGCGGTGAGGTCGCCATGGAAATCGGCGAGCACGTCGACCTGCGGCACCGTGAATTCGAGGCCGCGGTTCGTCGCGTCGTTGTTGCGGCCATCCTGCCACGGCGGAAAGATGCTGGCGGAAGGGGCGGCCGGTGCGGCGAGCGACAGCGCCGACGTGCAGCAGAGCGCGGCCAGCGCAGCATGCAGTGTCATGCGCCACCGGCGTTGCAACGGAGCGCGCGTGCGGATCGATGTCATGGCGCGCCTCATTTCGCGTAGGTGAAACCGGCGAGCTGCAGTTCGGGCAGCGTGCCGACCGCGCC
The DNA here is from genome assembly GCF_000203915.1 of Burkholderia ambifaria AMMD. Classification (NCBI taxonomy): domain Bacteria; kingdom Pseudomonadati; phylum Pseudomonadota; class Betaproteobacteria; order Burkholderiales; family Burkholderiaceae; genus Burkholderia; species Burkholderia ambifaria. Next base: position 1,569,434 of record NC_008391.1, on the reverse strand, counting down.
CGGCGTGACGATCGCCGACGGAATCACATGGTTGGTCAGGTCGGCGGCGAGGGCGTCGAGCGGCAGCTTGTCCGGATTCGCGCTCGCGCGGTCGAGCCGTTCGGCGAGTTCCCAGATCGCGTTGTGGCATGACAGGAACACGACGCCGCGCTGCTCGAGCGCGGCGATGCTGTTGTCGTGCGACGAGAATGCGCCGTCGGCCAGTTCGTGGTTGTGCGCGTCTTTCGACTGTGCGAGTTTCGCGGCGAGCAGCGTGTTGGTTGGAAACGCGGCGCCCGCGAATTTAGCGAGGCCGTATTTGTCCCACGCGAACTGATCGAACAGTGCGAGATGCGCGGCGCCGTGCGTGGCCGACACGACGAGGAAGTCCGGATGACCGAACCCCCAGATCTGCGCGTTCAGCGCATTGCGCATCAGGTTCAGCCACGGGCCGCCGAGCTCGGTGTTGTCCCATACCTGCTTCGGGCCGCCGCGATAGCCGATCACTTCCATGAGCGCCGCGCGATCCCATTGATCGGGGCGCTCGACGATCATCGGCACCGTCTTGAAGTCGCGCCGTCTCGGCGTGGCTGCGAGGCGGCGGGTGAGCTCGGCGAGGTGCGTCGCGCCGCCGGCCAGCAGCGCGCCGGTTTCGGGTGTGGCCGCCTGGGCGACGCGCGCTGCGCCGAGCAGCGCGGTGCCGGCCGCGAGGCCGAGTGTCTTGAGCGCGCCGCGGCGCGCATGCCGGTCGGACATCGAACTCTCCCATGTCGTTGTTGTGGGGGGCGTGCCGCATCGCCGTGCTGCCGGCGATGCGTCGCCATCGCGTAGCCAGTCTAGGGGCGCGCGATCGATACCGGAAATCGCGATATCGGATGGGAGATATTCGAGGGACCGATGATTGACGCAAACGACAAGGCCGCGCGGCGCCGGTTCATGCGGCGCCGCGCGGCCTTCGTCAGCCGTGGAAAGTCAGTGCACGGTGCGTTCGCGCAGCACGTTCGACGGTCGCGCGTTGCGCACGAACACGCCGGCCAGCACCGCGCCCGCGAGCGCGATCGCGCCGGCCAGCACGAACGCGGACGCGAACGAGCCGCTGCGCTCGACGATGAAGCCGGTCACGGCGGGCCCGATCACGCCCGACAGGCTGCCCATGCAATGCAGGAAGCCGCTGACGCCGCCCACGCGGGCCGGATGCACGACGTCCTGCACGATCGCCCAGTAGATCGCACCCGTCACATACAGGAAGAACAGCGACACCGACATCAGTGCGACGGCGCCTTGCGTCGACTGCACGGCGCCCGCGACGGCCACGCACGCACCCGCGCCGAGCAGGCAGGTGACGAGCACGATCCGGCGCGACAGCAGCAGGTTGCCGGTGAGCCGGTACAGCGCATCCGAAATCGCGCCGCCGCACGCGAGGCCGACCGTGCCGACGAGCCAGGGCACGACGGTGGCGACGCTCATCTCCTTGATGTTCAGATGGTGCGCACGCACGAGGTAGCTCGGGAACCAGCTCAGGAAAAAGAACAGCACGTAGTTGTAGCTGAAGAACGCGGCGGCCGTCGCGATGATGCGCGGCTGGCGCACGTAGTGCGACAGCGTGTGCGCCGGCGTTGCGGCGGCCGTCGTGGGCGCGTGGGCGGGCGATGCCGCACGCGTCGCAGCACGCGCGTCCGATGCCTCGCCGACCGGCGCGGCCGGACGGTCCGACGTCGACATCATCCACACGACGACCCACGCGAGCCCGATCGCGCATACGATCCAGAAGGCCGGCCGCCAGCCGAACTGCGCGGCCAGCAGGCCGACGATCGGCCCGGCGATCGCGCCGCCGAGCGGCGAGCCGGCGCTGAGCAGGCCCATCGCGGTCGCGGCGCCGTCGCGCGGCAGCCAGTTGTTGACCATCTTGTTCGCGGCCGAGCACAGCGGCCCTTCGGCCATGCCGAACAGCAGCCGCACGATCAGCAGGCTCACGAAGCCGACGGTGAGCGCCGTCATCCCGCAGAACACCGACCACAGTCCGACCGACAGCACGTACACGAGCTTCGGCCCGAGCCGGTCGGACGCGAGCCCGCCGATGAAATTGAACAGCGCGTAGCCGATGAAGAACGTGCTGAACACGAGGCCCATCTGTGCGGCGTCGATGCCGAGATCGGTCTGCACGATCGGCGCGACGATCGATAGTGCGACGCGGTCGAGATAGTTGATCCCGTACACCAGGAACAGCAGGAACACCGTGAACCACGCCTGCGACTTCTGCTTCATTGTCTGTCTCCTTCGTGCCGGTGGGCCGGCCGTCATGTCATGTCATGTCGATCGTTCGCCGCGTCGGTATCGCCGTCGGCGGGCAGGGGTGTTGCGCGGTTCGCTTCGATCGCGGCGAACCGTGACGCGCGTTCGTTCAGCGTGCGTGCAACGGCGCGAGCAGCGCGTCGGTGCCGTGCGTGCGCAGCGTCGACAGATGCGCGCCGACACGCGCGATCAACGCATCGGGCCACACGGTCGAGCCGGTGAGCGCGCTGCTGCCGAGCGCTGCGCGAACCGCACCGGTTGCATCGCCGGCCGCCGCGAGCGTCGCGCCGAGCGCGGCCGCGCCCGGATCGTTGATCGCGAGCGACCGGCCCGACTCGTCGCGCGCGGTGGCGACGTAGTGCAGCCACAGCGCGAGCGCGCGTTCCAGATACGGACGCTCGATACCGGCCGCCGCGCTTTCCGCGAGCGCCGGCAGCCAGCGCAGCGGCACCTTCTGCGTGCCGTCCATCGCGATCTGTTCGGTGCGATGCGCGAGCGTCGGATTGCGGAAGCGCTGCACGAGCGTCACGCAATAGCCATGCGCGTCGTAACCGGACGGCACGTCGACGGTCGCGAGCAGGTCGCGCGTCATCACGCCGTCGACGAGCGCCGCGATCGCCGGATCGGCCATCGCGTCGGACACGGTCGCGCGGACGCGCAACTGCCCCGCATACGCGATCGCCGAATGCGAACCGTTCAGCAACCGCAGCTTCATCGTTTCGTAGGGACGCACGTCGCCGACGAGGTGCGCGCCGGCGTCTTCCCAGCGCGGGCGCGGGCCGGCGAAGCGATCCTCGATCACCCATTGCGAGAACGGCTCGCAGACGATCGCGGCCGCGTCGCGCGCGCCGAGATGCGCATGCGCCCAGTCGAGCGATTCGGGCGTCGCGGCCGGCACGATCCGGTCGACCATGCTGTTCGGGAACGCGACGTCGTCGCGGATGCGCCGCGCGAGCGCGCCGTCGATGCGTTCCGCATAGTCGATCAGCAGCGCGCGCAGCGTGTCGCCGTTCGACGTCATGTTGTCGCAGCACACGACGGTCAGCGGCGCATGCGCCGGCCGCCGGCGCATGCCGGCCGCGATCACGCCGAGCGCGGTGCGCGGCGCGTCGGGCGTCGCGAGATCCTGGCGAATCGCGGGATCGTCGGCATCGAGATCGCCGCCGGGGCGTCGGCAATAGCCTTTCTCGGTCACGGTCAGGCTCACGATCGACACAGCCGGATCGGCGATCAGCGCCAGTAGCGCGGGCAGCGATTCGGGCGCGAACAGCGCGCCGTGCACCGCGCCGACGATGCGCGTGCGTGCGCCGTGGCCGTCGCGTTCGGTCACCGAGTACAGGTGATCCTGCGCGGCGAGCAGGTCGACGGTATGGCGCCGGCGCAGCTCGACGCCGACGATCCCCCAGCGGAGATCGCCCTGTTCCAGCACCGTTTCCGTATGCAGCGCCTGGTGCGCGCGATGGAACGCGCCGAGGCCGAGATGGACGATGCCGGTGCGGAGCGCCCGCCGGTCATAACGGGGGCGGCGCGTGCCGGGCGGCGCGGTGCGCAGGAAATCGGGGGTGGATGACATGGTGATCAGTGGGGGTGCGTACCATGGTAGATGCTCGAATGCGTGCAGGTTATTTCGAGTTTTCCCGCGAAGTTATCGGTGTAAACGCTAGATCGCCTGAATTCGACCGGTTCTGTACCATGGTAGTTATCGATATCGAGGCGGATCAATCGCACCATGAGCGAAGCGGCAGTGGCAGTACTGGAGGAAGGTGACGTCGTCGTCACGGCGTTGCAGGGGTTCTCGCTGGACGAGAGCCGGTCATATACGGAGCAGGTTCATGCGCTGCTGCGCCACGCAATCGTGCGCGGCGCGCTGCCGCCGCGCACCGCGCTGTCGGAGGCGGTGATCTCCACGACGATCAAGGTCAGCCGCACGCCGGTGCGCGAGGCGTTCGCGCAGCTCGCCGACGAGCGGCTCGTGCAGATCATCCGCAAGGTCGGCACGCTGGTCGCGCCGATTCCGGTGTCGATCCTCGAGGAAGGGCGCTTCGCGCGCAGCACGCTCGAATGCGCGAACCACGTCGAGCTCGCGCAGAAGATCACGCCGGCGCAACTCGCGGAGCTGTCGCGGATCATCGACGCGCAGCGTGACGCGGTGGCCGCCGGCGATGTCGAAGCATTCTTCGATCTCGACGAGGCGATGCACGGGCGGATGTTCGCGTTCGCGGGCCGGCCGCACGTATGGGAAATGCTGCAGCCGATGAAGCGCCAGTTCGACCGCGTGCGCTGGCTGCTGCTCGATCGCGTCGAGGATCACGCGCGCCGCGCGCTGCAGGAACACGAACAGATCCTCGCGCATATCGCGTCGCGCAACATGGCGCTGCTCGGCGCGTCGGTCGCGGCACACGTCGACCGGATCGGCTCGCACTTGCCGGACGTGCGCAGCCGCGCGCCCCATTACTTTGTCGACTGACATCTGAATCGCCCGCTGGAGGAGCGCAGTGAAAATCGAACGCTTGCAGACCATCGTCACGTGTCCGGGCCGGAACTTCGTGACGGTGAAGATCGTGACCGACGAGGGCGTCCACGGCCTCGGCGACGCGACGCTCAACGGGCGCGAGCTCGCGGTGCGCGTGTACCTGGAAGACCACGTGTTCCCGTGCCTCGTCGGCCGCGACCCGCGCAACATCGAGGACATCTGGCAATACCTGTATCGCGGCGCGTACTGGCGGCGCGGGCCCGTGACGATGACGGCGATCGCCGCGATCGACATGGCGCTGTGGGACATCCTGGGCAAGCTCGCGGGCATGCCCGTCTACCGGCTGCTCGGCGGCAGGAGCCGCGACGGCCTGATGGTGTACGGCCACGCGAACGGGCGCGATCACGAGGAAGCGATCGACGCGGTGCATGCGCACATCGAGGCCGGCTATCGCGCGATCCGCGTGCAGTCGGGCGTGCCGGGGCTCGACAAGGTGTACGGCGTCGGCAAGACGGCCGGCGCGTACGAGCCGGCCGAGAAGGGGCTGCCGCCCGAGGAGCCGTGGGACACCGCGCTCTACCTGCGCCACACGCCGGAGCTGTTCCGCAAGGTGCGCGACGCGGTCGGCGACGCGCCGCACCTGCTGCACGACGCGCATCACCGGCTCACGCCGATCGAGGCCGCGCGGCTTGGCCGTGACCTCGAGCCGCACCGGCTGTTCTGGCTCGAGGACGCGACGCCGGCGGAGAACCAGGACGCATTCCGCCTGATCCGCCAGCACACGACGACGCCGCTCGCGGTGGGCGAAGTGTTCAACTCGATCTGGGATTGCAAGGACCTGATCCGCGACCAGCTGATCGACTACATCCGCGCGACGATCGTGCACGCGGGCGGCATCACGCACGTGCGGCGCATCGCCGATTACGCGGCGATGTACCAGGTGCGCACCGGCTTCCACGGCGCGACGGACCTGTCGCCCGTCTGCATGGCGGCGGCCGTGAACTTCGGGCTGTGGGCGCCGAACTTCGGCATCCAGGAGCTGATGCCGCACAGCGCGCTGACCGACGAAGTGTTTCCGCACAACTACCGCTTCGAGGACGGCTATCTCGTGATGGACGACGTGCCGGGCCTCGGCGTCGACATCGACGAGACGCTGGCCGCGAAATATCCGTACGAGCGCGCGTACCTGCCGGTCGCGCGGCTGCGCGACGGCTCGATGTGGAACTGGTGAGCCGCGAAGATCCGAAGGAGAGAACCGAAATGTTGAGCGTCGTTGTCGATCGTCCGAACAGCATGAGCGTGCGTGAAGTGCCGCTGCCCGCGCCCGCCGCCGGCGAGGTGCGCGTGAAGGTGCGCTATGCGGGCATCTGCGGGTCGGACCTGCACATCTTTCACGGCAAGAATCCGTTCGTGTCGTACCCGCGCATCATCGGCCATGAATTCGTCGGCACGATCGAATCGGTCGGCGCGGGCGTCGATGCCGCGCGGCTCGGCGAGACCGTCGCGGTCGATCCGGTGATCAGCTGCGGGCATTGCCACGCGTGCACGATCGGCCGGCGCAACGTGTGCCGGCATCTGAGCGTGCTCGGCGTGCATCGTGACGGCGGCTTCAGCCAGTACACGTGCGTGCCGGCCGGCAACGCGTACCGGATTCCGGACGCGATCGCCGACACCTGCGCGGCGATCGTCGAGCCGTTCGCGGTGGCCGCGAACGCGACGTCGCGCACCGGCGTGCTGCCGGGCGATGTCGCGCTGATCTACGGCGCCGGCACCGTCGGGCTGACGATCCTGCAGGTGCTCAAGCGCGTGTACGGCATTCGCGCGTTCATCACCGACCGGCTCGACGCGCGGCTGCAGCTCGCGCGCAAGTGCGGCGCGGCGGAGGACGAAATCATCAACACGAGCGTCGAGTCGCTGCCCGACGCGCTGGCCAAGCGCGGCGTCGACGGCGGCCCGACGCTGATCTTCGATGCGGTCTGCCATCCGTCGATTCTCGAGGAGGCCGTGACGATCGCCGCGCCGGCCGGCCGGATCGGCGTGCTCGGGTTTTCGTCGGAGCCGTCGGCGATCGTGCAGGCCGAGCTGACGAAGAAGGAGCTGACGCTCGCCGCATCGCGGCTCAACTGCGCGATGTTCCCGCAGGTGATCGACTGGATTGCGCGCGGGCTGATCCAGCCCGAGCACATCGTCACGCACAAGGTCGGCTTTCGCGACGTCGCGCAGGCGTTCGAGATGGCCGAGCACAATCCCGCGGAAAGCTGCAAGATCCTGCTCGATTTCGCGGGCGGCTGATCGCGCGTTCAGTTCATGCCGGTTCGTGTCGCCGGCCGGCGCGCGTCGCGCGCCTCGGCCGGCCGGTGCGACGGTGTGTCAGAACGACACCGTCGTCGTCAGCGTGACGAGCCGCGGCTCGCCGACCGCGACGATCAGGTTGCTGTTGCTCGACGGATAGTAGGTCTTGTCGAGCAGGTTCTTCACGTTGAGCTGGATGCGCGTCGGGAACTTGCCGATCGTGGTCTCGTAGGCCGCGAACGCATCGACGGTCACGTAGCCGGGCAGCGTGAAGCTGTTCGCGGTGTCGCCGGGCCGTGCGCCGACGAGCCGCGCGCCGCCGCCGAAGCGCCAGCGGCCGGGCAGGTTGGCGATCGCCGTGTCATACACCGCGAACAGGCTGCCGGTGTGGCGCGCGACGTTGACGAGCGACGTGTTGCTGTCGCGATCGTTCGCGTTCGTGTACGCGTAGCTGCCGATCAGGCTCAGGTGCCGCGTGATCTGCCCCGCGACGTCGAGTTCGATCCCGCGCGAGCGCGCGGTGCCGATCGTCGACGTGATGTCGCCTACTGTTACCGCGACGTTGCGCTTGTCGATCTGGTAGGCCGCGAGCGTGCCGGTGATGCCGGGCTTCAGGTCGAACTTCAGGCCGGCTTCCAGCACGCGGCCGAATTCCGGCGCGAGCGGTGACGTGACATTCGACGCGACGTTCGCCTTGAACGAGCGGCTCACGTTCGCATACGCGGTCAGCGACGGCGTGAGCGCATACGCGAGCCCGAACTGCGGCAGCCACACGTTGCCGTGCGAGCGGTCGGCGAACGCGAACGGCCGCCCCATCCCCGATTCCTGCTGCCAGTCTTCCCAGCGCAGCCCGCCGACCGCGGTGAGCCGGTCGGTGATCTTCACGGAATCCTGCACGATCATCGAATACGTGTGGACCTTTGACAGCGAATCGCTCTGCTTCACGTTCGGCGTGCCGCCCGGCGCGAGCAGGCCGTAGACGGGATCGTAGAGATCGAAGCCCTTGATCGCCTTGCCGCGGATCGTGTCGCCGCGGAAGCTGCGCTGCCGTTCGTATTCGCCACCGATGTAGAGCGCGTGATTCATCCCGGCGAGCGTCAGGTTGCCGAGCAGGCCGAGCGTCGCGATCTGGTCGGAGTCGTTGCGTCCGAGGTTCGCGTCGGCCGTGCGCGTCATCGCGCCGGTCGCGCTGTTGAAGGCGGTGCCGCGGGCGATGTACTGATCGTAGCGGTCGCGGCCCCAGCCGTACGTCGCGCGTACGCGCCACGCGTCGGAGAAGCGGTGCTCGACGCGCGCCCGCAGCGTTTCCTGGATCCCGCTGCTTTGCGCCCACGGTTCGTCGTAGCGGCGATAGCGCAGCGCGTCGTCGGGGCGGCCGTTCACGAGCACGGTGCCGCGATCGAACGGCATCGTGTAGTCGACGTACTGGTAGCTGACGTCGATCGACGTGTTCGCGTCGTGCCACGACAGCGCGGGCGCGATCAGCGCGTTGCGTTCGCGGCCGAAGCTGCGCCAGTAGCGGCTCGTGTCGTATTCGCCGGTGAGCCGGAACGCGAGCGTGCCGCCCGCGACCTGCCCGGGTTTGCCCAGCGGGCCCGTCAGGTCGAACTGCGCGCTGCTGCCGCCGTGGCTCGTGCGTGATGCGGAGATCGAGCCGCCGAACGTGTCCTCCGGCTTGCGCGTGATGAGGTTGATCACGCCGCCCGGGTCCTGCATCCCGTACAGCAGCGAAGCCGGGCCCTTTAGCACTTCGACGCGATCGATCGTCGCGAGATAGCTGTGCAGCACCGGCGTGCGGACACCGTCGACGAGCACGGAGCCGTCGTTGTTCGAACCGAAACCGCGCTTGATGAACGCGTCGCGCGTGCCGCCGAGCGTGTTGGTCTGCGTGATGCCGCTGATGTTGCCGAGCACGTCGTCGAGCGAGCGCGCCTGCTGGTCCTGCATCACGCTGCTGCTGACCACGGCGACCGCTTGCGGGATCTCCTTGATGGGGCGCGCGTCGCCGCCGGCGATGCTGCTGGTGCGCGGCTGGTAGCCGACGGTCGGATCGGCGGCCGCCGATGCATTGACGCTGATCATCGGCAGTTCGCGTTCGGGCGGCGATACGGATGCCGGTGCGGGCGCGGATGCCGCCTGGGCGGGCTCCGCGTCGGCATGCGCGCCGCTGGCGACGCAAAGGGTGATCAGGGCAGGCAGGCTCGCGCGCCACGGGCGCAAGGTCCGCGCGCGGCGGGGCGTTCGACGGGATGGCATGAATCGATGAGTAACGGAGTGCTAAGGACGGAGGCACAGGCCGCAGCGCTTCACTGCGCCGCTGCGGCAGGATGCGCATGATATAGGTAATGAGAATCGTTTGCAATTGTAACGAGGCCGATACGGACCGTGAACCGCGATTGCCGGGCCGTCGGCCGTCTGCTACCGTAGCGGCCAAAATCAGACGCAGTGAAATCCAATGAGAGCCGGGGGCCGCACCATGTCATCTTCCTGTCACGTCGCGTGCAGCGCGGTCAACCGTGCGGGTGATGAAGTGATCGCAGCCGTGTTCCGCCATTCGAACGCATAAAGCAACGGAAGCGAATTCATCCGGCGTAGCGCCGGGCATCAATCACTTCAATCACCACGCTAGAGGGGAGACCACCCATGAACAAGATTTCCGCGCCGTTCGCGGCGGTGACGCTTGCGGCCTGCGCGCTGCTGGCGGGCATTCAGCAGACCGCTTGCGCGGCTTCGGCCGCCGAGCCCGCGATCGACGCGCATTACGGCGCCGTGATCGAGGCCTACACGCGGGACATGGCCGCCGCGAAGACGAAGTACGACGGCAAGCGCCTCGTGTTCGTCGGCGCCGTGATCCGGATGGGCAGCGACCCGGGCGGCACGTACTTCGGCGCGCTGACGACCGACGGCGAGCAGTTCGATACGCACTTTGACGTGGCCGACCAGGCTGCGCTGAAACCGAAATTCCCCGGCGGCGAGATCAAGCCGTTCACGGCGTCCGCGAATTTCCGCTTCAGCTGCGTGAACGAAGGCTATATCGATGCGCCCGTGTTGCCGGGGCTGAAGCTCGCGCATTGCCGGCTGGAGAGCTGACGTCCGGCACGCGCGGTTCGCGGGCGGCGGCGAGCCGCCCGGAATTGCGCTACCCGGGGCGTCAGAATTTCTGCTGAATCCCGGCCATGACGCCGAGCTGGTTGCTGCCGGTCGCGACGGTGCCGCCGGCGGCTACCGCATTGGCGGCGTTGGCGCTGTTGAACATGTAGCCCACCGACGTATAGACGGTCGTCCGCTTGGACAGGAAATAGTTCGCGCGGCCGACGAGCAGCGTGGCGTTCGTGCCGCCTTCGCTGGTTTCGCGGCGCTGCAGGTAGCGCACGCCCTGCAGGTCGAGCGCGAGGTACGGCGTTGCATAGTACGTGCCGCCCGCGAACACGATGTCGGCCTGCAGGTGTGCGGCCGCCGCGAGGTTGCGGCGGATCCACCCGGCGCCGAGTTTCGCGGGGCCGATCTTCACGTAGCCGGCGACGATGTCGCGCGTGTCGGTGTACGCCGGATTGTTCAGCGGCGCTAGCGCGCCGCCGCCGCCGCGCATCACGTCGTGCGACGCGGCCAGCCCGAAATTGCTCGCGTCATAGGCGAGCATCGCCGTGTACTGCCGGCACGCGACGATGTCGCCGGGCACCTGGCCGGCGCAGCCCGTCGCCGACGGTCCGGCCGGGCCGGCCGCGTCGCGGCCGAAGCTGTAGGTCGCGCCGAGCGTCACGCCGTGGAACGTGCCCTTGTAGCCGATCGCATTGTCGCTGCGCGCGTTCGGCAGGTAGGAGTCGAAATCCGCCATCGAATGAATCGACGGGCCGATCACGTCGGCATTGGTCAGCACGATCATCGTCATGTTCATCTGGCGGCCGAGGGTCAGCGCGCCGAACGGACTGTTCACGCCCACGTTCGCCTGCCGCCCGAACAGGCGTCCGCCATAGTTCAATGCGCCGGTGCCGGGCTGGAAGCCGTTTTCGAGCACGAAGAAGGCCTGGTAGCCGCCGCCGAGATCCTCCGTGCCTCTGAGGCCCCAGCGTGACGGCACCTCGCCGGTCAGCGTCGGCATCCCGGTGAACGATCCGCCGTGCGCGGCGTTGTTGTAGTAGGACACACCGGTATCGATGATCCCGTACAGCGTGACGCTGCTTTGCGCGCAGGCCGGTCCGGCCAGCGCCATCGCCGTCGCGAGCGCGACGCCCAGTTTCGTTTTCATGGCTGTCTCCAAACAGTATGTAGATCTACTTATCGTTTTTTTTGATTGCCCCGGACATGCCGGGGGTACCGACGGGTATCGGTCGAGCCTGCGGGTGTCGTGCGTTACGACAGCGCCGGATCGCGTTGCCGGCGCGGTGCCGCGGCGCGCGCGCCCGCCACGGCGACGGCGATGGCCGCGCCGGCCAGCGGCACGAGGAACGCGAGATAGAGGTGGGACACGGACCAGCCGTTGTCCAGCAGCGCGCCGACCGTCATCGGCGACAGGATCGCGCCGAGGCGGCCGATGCCGACCGCGAGACCGATGCCGGTCGTGCGGATCTCGGCCGGATACGGCGTCGGCGACAGCGCATACATGCCGGCCACGCACGCATTGATCACCGCACCGAGGAACACCGCGACCGTCATGCCGATGCCGAGCGAGCCGGTGTTCGCGCCGAACACGACCATCAGCACACCGCCCAGCAGCAGCGTCGCGCCCAGCAGGTTGCGCAGGCCGAACCGCGTCGACAGCAGGCTGAAGAGCGACGCGCCCGCGATGCCGCCGAGATTGAGCAGCACGCCGCCGGTCACGCCCTGCGATGCCGACATGCCGGCCTGGACCAGCAGTTTCGGCGTCCAGCTCACGACGAAGTAGAAGCTGCCCATCACGAGAAAGAACGCGATCCACAGCGCGATCGTGCGGCGCGTGAGCGGTGCGCGCAGCACGGCCGTCCAGCTCGACGCGGGGTTCGCCGTGTCGACGGAAGCGGTCGCGGCCGGCAGCGCGTCGATCGGCACGCGCTTCATTCTCGCGAGGATGCGGTTGATTTTCGGCAGCGCGTCGTCCGGGCGCCGCGCGAGCAGGAAGTCGAGCGATTCCGGCAGCAGCGCGAGCACCATCGGGATCGACATCAGCGTCAGGATGCCGCCGAACGCGAACACGCTGCGCCATCCCCACGTCGACAGCAGGTAACCGGCGATCACGCCGCCGGCGGTGGCGCCGATCGCGTAGCCCGTCGACTGCATGCCGATCGCGGCGCTGCGCCATTTGTTCGATGCGTACTCGCCGCTGATGACGGTCAGGCTCGCCAGCATGCCGCCGATGCCGAGCCCCGTATACGCACGCGCGGCCGCGAGTTGCAGCGTGCTGTGGGTGGCCGCGCAGGCCAGCATCCCGGTCGAGATCACGGCGAGGCACAGCAGGATGATGCGGCGGCGGCCGACGCGGTCGGCCAGCGGTGCGATCAGCACCGAGCCGAGGCCCATGCCGGCCAGCCCGGCGCTCAGCAGCAGGCCGATTTCCTTGCCGCTCAGTTTCCACTCGGCTGCCAGATGCGGCGCGGCAAACGCGATGGCGAGCACGTCGAAGCCATCGAGCATGTTCAGGACGACGCAGGCCGTGACCGCCATCGTCTGAAACGCGCTCATCGGGGATTCGTCGATCGTATTGCGGATATTTGCGCTCACGTCAAAGATCCTTCATAAGAATAGTATGACTAATTGATTGGGATGAAATCGACGCACTGCCGTAGCGAATGGGACGAAAGCGAATGCGTGGGCTGACGAGCAGCCCGGGTTACGCGCGCCGGCGCGACGGCTACGCGGGTTCGGGTTGCAGCAGCAGCCGCTCGATCACGCGCCGCGCGCGATTGGGGCCCGCGTCGACATGAATGTCGATCTGGCGGCGGTCCGGGAACCGCAGCTGATTCCGGTATTGCGCCTCGATCACGGTCTTGTCCTCGTCGAACGTCGCCGCGGATTGCTCGATGACCGTTCGCGCGACGCGTTCGATGTCGTGCTGCGGATTGGTCGCGACGGTCCAGAAGTAGTGCGTCGTCGTTTCCGTTTCGGGCGTGATGCCGTGAAAGCCGCGCATGTGAAAGCCGCCGCGCGCCGGATCGTGCAGGTCGCCGGTGCCGGCGTCCATCGCGCCGGTCCAGATTCGGATGTGCGACACATGGAATTCGATTTCCTGCCAGCGATCGACGCGGCCCGCGAACGGCCATGCCGCCGTGTAGGTCGGCGGCGGTTCGGAATCGGGCATGCGGCGGACCAGCGTGACCGTGTCGCCGTCGGTGCTGACGCGGGTTTCCGCGCCCATGTGCAGCGACGCGTTGCCGCCGATGGTTTTCAGATGGACATAGCCGAGGTGGCTCAGGTCCATCAGGTTGTCGTGAATCAGCTGATACGGCGCGTCGTAATGGTAGTGGCCGCCGCCGAACCGGTATTGCGGATCCGAGTGGAACGGATAACGCGGCGGCGCGCAGGTCGGTTCAGCATGCGCTTCGGCGCCGATCCAGATCCATACGATGGCGTCCTGTTCCCGCACCGGATACGACGCCACGCACGCCTTCGCCGGAATCCGGTCCTGGCCGGGAATCTCCACGCAGGCGCCGTCGCGGTCGAACAGCAGGCCGTGATAGCCGCAGCGCAGGCCGCGCACCTCGAGCGAGCCGCACGACAGCGGCAGCGACTTGTGGCAGCAGCGATCCTCCAGCGCACCGACTTCACCGGACGGCAAGCGGAACAGTACGACCGGGCGCCCGAGCAGCGTGCGCGCGACGGGTTTGTCCGTCAGTTCGGATGACAGCGCGGCGACCCACCATCGGTCGATAGGAAACTTAGTAGTATTGATTGGTGGTGCGGCATGATGCGCCATTGATCGTCTCCAGTATTGTGGTTTTCCGCCGCGCGCCGCGCGGTCCGTCTACAGATCGAGTACCAGCAGGTCGCTTCGCGATCGCGAACAGCACGGCATGAACTGGTCGCCGGTCGCTTGTTCCGCTTCCGTCAGATACGAATCGCGATGATCGGGCTCGCCTTCCAGCACGCGCGTCACGCAGGTGCCGCATACGCCTTGCTCGCACGACGTAAGAATCTCGACGCCGTTGGCCGCCAGCGCCGCGATCACCGTGCATTCAGCCGGCACGTCGATCACCTTGCCGCTGCTCGCGATCCGGACCTGGAACGCACGATCGGCGCCGGACGACGCAACCGCGCCGCCGAAGAACTCGTAATGCAGCCGCTCGTCCGCCCAGCCGCGCTCGCGCGCGGCGCTCAGCACCGCATCCATGAAGCCGCGCGGGCCGCAGACGTACAGGTGCGTGCCGTCAGGCGCCGCGGCGAGCACCGAGGCCAGGTCGAAGCGTTGCGCGGGGTCGCCGTCGTCGACGTGGAAGCGCGCGCGGTCATGGAACCCGGCCGCGTTGATCCGCTCGACGAACGCCATGCGGTCGGTCGAGCGCGCGCAGTAGTGCATGTCGAACGGGATGCCGGACGAGAACAGCCGTTCCGCCATGCAGAGAATCGGCGTCACGCCGATCCCGCCCGCGAGCAACAGGTGGTGCGGTGCGTCGGGCGCGAGCGGGAATTGATTGCGCGGAAGGCCGATCCGCACGGTATCGCCTTGCCGCACTTCATCGTGAATGGCGCGCGAGCCGCCGCGGCCGTCGGCATCGCGCAGCACCGCGATCTGATAGCGGTCGCCGTGCTCCGGGTGATTGCACAGCGAGTACTGGCGCACGAGGCCGCCCGGCAAATGCACGTCGATATGGGCGCCGGCGTCGAAGCGCGGCAACGGCGAGCCGTCGTCGCTGACGAATTCGAAGCCGCAGATGTCGCGCGCTTCCTGCCATTTGCGGGCGACCCGCACCGTCAGCGTCGCATCGCTCATGACGCCTCCTTGATCTGCGCGACCGGAATCACGGGGCGCTGCGGGCTCGACGCCTGTTCGTCGGCGAGCAGCCGCTCGATCACCTTGCGCGACAGCACGCCGCCGGCGTCGATGTTCAGCTTGAGCAGCTTGCGCTCCGGCCACTGCTCGAGGTTGAGCTGCTGGCGCTCGAGCATCTCGAGATCCTCGGCGAAGATCTTGCCCTGGCCTTCGCGGATTTCGGCGGTCAGCGCGTGATCGTCGGGCCGGAAGTTGCGCGCCATCCCCCAGAAGTACCAGATCGAGGTGTCCGTCTCGGGCGTGATGAAGTCGACCACGATCGACGACGCCTTCAGATCGGCCGGCGCGTCGTAGCCGCCGTGGCCCGCATGCGCGACGCCCACTTCGATCATCACGTGGCTCGGCGGCGTGAAGCGGCAGATCTGCCAGCGGTCGACCGGCACGTCGTCGGCCAGCCCGTTGCCGCGCAGCGCCATCCGCCAGAACGGCGGCGGCATCACGTTCTGCATGAAGCGGCTCGTGACGACTTCGTCGCCGTTGGCGGTCGTCTTCGGCGCAGCTTCGTCGATTTCCTTCTGGCCGATGCTCGTCGCATGCACGTACGTTTCGTGCGTGAGGTCCATCAGGTTGTCGATCATCAGCCGGTAGTCGCAGCGGATGTGATACAGGCCGCCGCCGTGCGCCCAGGCCGGATCCTCGGCCCACGACAGCGCGGGCAGTTTGGCCGGATCGGCTTCGGACGCATCGCCCGGCCACACCCAGATGAAGCCGTACTGTTCGACGACGGGGAAGCTGCGAATCGGCGGGAAGCCGCCGACCCGCTGGCCCGGCATGCCGGCCGCCTTGCCGTTGCAGCCCATTTCCAGCCCGTGATAGCCGCACACGAGCACGCCGTCGCGCACGAATCCCAGCGACAGCGGCGCGCCGCGGTGCGGGCAGAAGTCCTCGAGCGCGGCGACCTGGCCGTCCGCCGCGCGGTAAAACACCATCGGCTCGTTGCAGATCTTGCGGCCCAGCGGCTTGCCGTCGATGTCATCGGGCGTGCAGGCCACATACCAAGCGTTCTTGAGAAACACGTTCATCGTCTCCTTCAGGGCGGTGCCGCCGATACGCGGCACGTCGTCATTCCGTGTACTGAATGTGATTCAGTGTACTCATCGAGATTGGCGGGAGCAAGGCGGGCGGTATACTGGTTTTCCCGGGAATGGCGCGACGCAGCGCCATGCCGTCGGTGCACGCAACGGCGTGCGCCGCCTATGTCATCGACTCATCCATGGAAAAAACGAATCCCGCCGACGCGCCGGCATTCCCGCTCGATCTGTACGACGAACCCGGGCACCTGATCCGGCGCGCCCATCAGATCGCGGTTGCGATGTTCTATGAAAAGCTGGGCCGGGACGTGACGCCGGTGCAGTACGCGGTCCTGCGGATGCTCTACGAATGCCCGGGGCTCGACCAGGTGACGCTCGCGCAGCGGGTGGCGCTCGACACGTCGACCACCGCGGATCTCGCGGTCCGGCTCGAAGCGAAAGGATTGATCGTCCGCGAAGTGCTGCCGCGGCGTCAGCGGCGCCTGCTGCTGACGCCGGCGGGCGTGGAACTGCTCACACACCTGATTCCGTCGGTGAAGGAACTGCGTGCCGGCCTGTTCGACGGAATGGGAGAGGGCGATTCGGAGGAACTGATGCGGCTGCTGCGCAAGTTCGTCCATCTGAACAACGAGCAGAGCCGCGCGCCGCTGCGGGTGAGCGAGGATTCGTAGCGGTCGGTTCTCGCGAGATGAAGTAGAAGCGGCGGCGGGGCAGCAGATGAAGGCAAGCGAAACCCGCCGGCGTCACGCGCGTGACGCTTGCCCCTCCAGCCGCCGCACGGCTTCCGCGACCTCGTTCCTGAAGCGCACCAACGCCGCCTGCTCCGGCGCGGGCGGCTGCACGGCCGCCCACAGCATGTCGACCAACTGCGTGACCGTCGTTTCCGTATCGAGCTTGCGGTGCCCGAGGATCGCATCCCACAGCACGTGCTCGATCGGCCCGAACACCATCGAGCGCAGCAGGCTCAGCGGCATGTCGCGGCGCACCTGCCCGGCTGCCTGGCCGCGCGCGAGCACGTCCATCAGCGGCGCCGTGTAGCGGCGCTGCAGCGCGGTGAGCTCGTCACTCAGCGCATGCTGCTTCGCACGACCCTCCGACAGCACCAGCGCGCACAGCCCCGTGCCGTTCACCAGCATCAGCCGCAGGTGGGTGCGCACGATGAACGCGAACTGGTGCTGCACCGATGCTTCCACCGGCATCCCGTGTTCGAACGCGGCAATGATTTCGTCGTACCAATCGGCGATCACGCGCGCGCACAGCTCGCGCTTGCCGCGGAAATAGCTGAACACCGTCGCCTCCGACACGCCGACGCGCTGCGCGATCTCGGCGGCCGTCGCATGCTCGTAACCCTTTTCGGCAAACACTTCACGACCGGCGCGCAGGATGTCCTGCACGCGCTGCTGGGATTTGCGCCCGGCGGGTGCGCGCGACGGGTCGGCGCGGTCGGGTCTGGCAGTTGCGGTCATGGTGTCGGCGGGAGCGGCTGTCATGCTGCGATGATATCTGAGTATCACTCAAAAAACTATTGACGCCAAGCCGGACGAGGCGCGAAACTGTGCAAAATTTCCGCTGTATTGGCTTAATGAATCGACGCATTGATCCGATTTGAGCGAAACTCAGAAATCGGCGCGTGCGACCCACTTTCTGGAGACGGAGGAGACATGATCAACCTGCCCGGCGTGCAATTCATGCTCGGTGAAGACATCGAGATGCTGCGCGACGCCGTCGCGACGTTTGCGGCGAAGGAAATCACGCCGCGCGCGGCGGAGGTCGACCGCACCGACCAGTTTCCGATGGATCTGTGGAAGAAGTTCGGCGATCTCGGCGTCCTCGGCATGACAGTGGCCGAGGAATACGGCGGCGCGAACATGGGCTACACCGCGCACATGGTCGCGATGGAGGAGATCTCGCGCGCATCGGCGTCGATCGGCCTGTCGTACGGCGCGCACTCGAACCTGTGCGTGAACCAGATCCACCGCAACGGCACCGACGCGCAAAAGCAGAAGTACCTGCCCAAGCTCGTGTCGGGCGAACACATCGGCGCGCTCGCGATGAGCGAGCCGAACGCGGGCTCCGACGTCGTCAGCATGAAGCTGCGCGCCGACAAACGCGGCGACCGCTACGTGCTCAACGGCACGAAGATGTGGATCACTAACGGCCCCGATTGCGACACGCTCGTCGTCTACGCGAAGACGGACCTCGACGCCGGCCCGCGCGGCATCACCGCCTTCATCGTCGAGAAGGGGATGAAGGGCTTCTCGGTCGCGCAGAAACTCGACAAGCTCGGCATGCGCGGGTCCCACACGGGCGAGCTCGTGTTCCAGGACGTCGAGGTGCCGGAGGAGAACATCCTCGGCCAGCTCAACGGCGGCGTGAAGGTGCTGATGAGCGGCCTCGACTACGAGCGCGCGGTGCTGTCGGGCGGCCCGACGGGCATCATGGCCGCGTGTCTCGACGCGGTGGTCCCGTATATCCACGACCGCAAGCAGTTCGGCCGGTCGATCGGCGAGTTCCAGCTGATCCAGGGCAAGGTCGCCGACATGTACACGACGTTCCAGGCATGCCGCGCCTACCTGTACGCGGTCGGCCGCCATCTCGACTCGGCGGGCAGCGACCATATTCGCCAGGTGCGCAAGGACTGCGCGGGCGTGATCCTCTATACGGCCGAGAAGGCCACGTGGATGGCCGGCGAGGCGATCCAGATCCTCGGCGGCAACGGCTATATCAACGAATACCCGGTCGGTCGTCTGTGGCGCGATGCGAAGCTGTACGAGATCGGCGCCGGCACGAGCGAGATCCGCCGGATGCTGATCGGCCGCGAGCTGTTCGCGGAAACGATGTAACGCCCCACGTCACGCGAACGGAGCCCCGTCGATGCCGATCATCGAATCGAAACTGAACCCGCGTTCGGAAGAATTCCGCACGAACGCCGCGGCGCTGGAGGCGGTCGTCGCCGACCTGCGCGCGAAGATCGAACAGCTCGCGCAAGGCGGCGGCCAGGCCGCGCGCGACAAGCACCTGTCACGCGGCAAGCTGCTGCCGCGCGACCGGATCGCGCAACTGCTCGATCCCGGCGCACCGTTCCTCGAGTTCTCGCAGCTCGCGGCGAACGGCATGTACAACGACGACGCGCCCGGCGCGGGCGTGATCACCGGCATCGGCCGGATCGCGGGCCGCGAGTGCGTGATCGTGTGCAACGACGCGACGGTCAAGGGGGGCACCTACTACCCGATCACCGTGAAGAAGCACGTGCGCGCACAGGAAATCGCCGCGGAAAACCGGCTGCCGTGCGTGTACCTCGTCGACTCGGGCGGCGCGAATCTGCCGAACCAGGACGACGTGTTTCCCGATCGCGACCACTTCGGCCGCATCTTCTTCAACCAGGCGACGATGTCCGCCGCGGGGATCGCGCAGATCGCGGTCGTGATGGGCTCGTGCACGGCGGGCGGCGCGTACGTGCCGGCGATGAGCGACGAGTCGATCATCGTGAAGAACCAGGGCACGATTTTCCTCGGCGGCCCCCCGCTCGTAAAGGCCGCGACCGGCGAGGAAGTGAGCGCCGAGGATCTCGGCGGCGGCGACGTACACACGCGCCTGTCGGGCGTGGTCGATCATCTCGCGCAGAACGACGCGCATGCGCTGTCGATCGCGCGCAACATCGTCGGTCATCTCGCGCCGAAGATCGCGTCGCCGCTCGCGCTGCGCGAGCCGAAGCCGCCGCGCTACGACGCGAAGAGCCTGTACGGCGTGATTCCGGTCGACACGCGCAAGCCGTTCGACGTGCGCGAGGTGATCGCGCGCATCGTCGATGATTCGGAGTTCGACGAATTCAAGGCGCGCTTCGGCACGACGCTCGTCACGGGCTTCGCGCATATCTGGGGCCATCCGGTCGGGATCATCGCGAACAACGGCATCCTGTTTTCCGAATCGGCCGTGAAGGGCGCGCATTTCATCGAGCTGTGCTGCCAGCGCAAGATCCCGCTCGTGTTCCTGCAGAACATCACGGGCTTCATGGTCGGCCGCAAGTACGAGAACGAAGGCATTGCGCGCCACGGCGCGAAGATGGTGACGGCCGTGTCGAACGCGAAGGTGCCGAAGTTCACGGTGATCATCGGCGGCTCATTCGGCGCGGGCAACTACGGGATGTGCGGCCGCGCGTTCGGCCCGCGCTTCCTGTGGATGTGGCCCAACGCGCGGATTTCGGTGATGGGCGGCGAGCAGGCCGCGTCGGTGCTCGCCACCGTGCGCCGCGACGGCATCGAGGCGAAGGGCGGCGCGTGGTCGGCCGAGGAAGAGGATGCGTTCAAGCAGCCGATCCGCGACCAGTACGAGCGCCAGGGGCATCCGTACTACGCGAGCGCGCGGCTGTGGGACGACGGCGTGATCGACCCCGCGCAGACGCGCGACGTGCTCGGGCTCGGCCTTGCCGCGTCGATGAACGCGCCGATCGAGGACACGCGCTTCGGCGTGTTCCGCATGTAACGGCCGGGAGGGCTGACCGATGCGATACGAAACGATCAAGGTACACGAGGCCGACCGCGTGGCGACCGTCACGCTCGCGCGCCCGGCCGTGCGCAACGCGTTCGACGAGACGACGATCGCCGAGCTGACCACCGCGTTCGAGTGGCTCGACGCGCACGAGGGGGTGCGCGCGATCGTGCTCGCGGCGGAAGGCGCCGCGTTCTGCGCGGGCGCGGACCTGAACTGGATGAAGAAGATGGCCGGTTACTCGGACGACGAGAACCGTGCCGACGCGCGCAAGCTCGCGCGGATGCTCGAGGCGATCCATCGCTGCGGCAAGCCGGTGATCGCGCGCGTGCACGGCGACGCCTATGCGGGCGGCGTGGGGCTGGTGGCTGCGGCCGACATCGCGATCGCCGTCGATGGCGCGAAGTTCTGCCTGTCCGAAGCGCGGCTCGGGCTGATTCCCGCGACGATCGCGCCGTACGTCGTGCGCGCGATGGGCGAGCGCGCGGCGCGCCGCTACTTCACGACGGCCGAAGTGTTCGACAGCGCGCGCGCCGCGTCGCTCGGCTTCATTCACGACGCGGTGCCGGCCGACGCGCTCGACGAAACGGTCGCGAAGCTGGCCGCGGCGCTCGTCGCGAACGGCCCCGACGCGGTGCGGGCGTGCAAGCAGCTCGTCGCCGACGTGGCCGGGCGGCCGCTCGACGCGACGCTGATCGAGCAGACCGCCGACTGGATTGCGCGCACCCGCGCCGGCGCCGAAGCACGCGAAGGGATCGCGTCGTTCCTCGAGAAGCGCACGCCTTCGTGGCGTGAATGACGGCGTGCCAATAACTTTCCGGACGACACCGAAGCCATGTTCGACAAGATTCTGATCGCCAACCGCGGCGAAATCGCCTGCCGCGTCGCCGCGACGTGCAAACGTCTCGGGATCGCGAGCGTCGCCGTCTATTCCGACGCGGACGCGAACGCGAAGCACGTCGCCGCATGCGACGAAGCCGTGCATATCGGCGGCGCGGCGGCCGCGGACAGCTACCTGCGCGGCTTGCGCATCATCGAGGCCGCGCGCGCGACCGGCGCGCAGGCCATCCACCCCGGCTATGGATTTCTGTCGGAGAACGAAGATTTCGCGCACGCATGCGAAGCGGCCGGCATCGTGTTCATCGGACCGCCGGTCGACGCGATCGCGGCGATGGGCTCGAAGGCGGCCGCGAAGGCGCTGATGCACGCGGCCGCGGTGCCGCTCGTGCCCGGCTATCACGGCGACGACCAGGACACGGCCAACCTGCATCGCGAAGCCGACGAGATCGGCTACCCGGTGCTGCTGAAGGCGAGCGCGGGCGGCGGCGGCAAGGGGATGCGCGTGGTCGAGCGCTCCGAGGACTTCCGGGCGGCGCTCGCGTCGTGCCAGCGCGAGGCCGCGAGCAGCTTCGGCAACGCCCGCGTGCTGATCGAGAAATACCTGACGCGCCCGCGTCACGTCGAAGTGCAGGTGTTCGGCGACACGCACGGCAACACCGTCTACCTGTTCGATCGCGACTGCTCGGTGCAGCGCCGTCACCAGAAGGTGCTCGAGGAAGCGCCGGCGCCGGGCCTGCCTGACGACCTGCGTCGCGCGATGGGCGAAGCGGCCGTCGCGGCCGCGCGCGCGGTGCATTACGTCGGGGCGGGCACCGTCGAATTCATCATGACGGCCGACGCGTTCTACTTCATGGAAATGAACACGCGCCTGCAGGTCGAGCATCCGGTCACCGAGATGGTCACCGGGCTCGATCTCGTCGAGTGGCAACTGCGCGTCGCAGCGGGCGAGCCGCTGCCGCTGACGCAGGACCAACTGCGCGTGCACGGCCATGCGATCGAGGCACGGCTCTACGCGGAGAACCCGGCGCGCGGCTTCCTGCCATCCACCGGCACACTGAAGCATCTGCGGCTGCCGGAAGGCATCGAGTTCGCGATCGGCGCGCCGGTGCGCGTCGACAGCGGCGTGCGCGAAGGCGACGCGATCACGCCGTTCTACGATCCGATGATCGCGAAGCTGATCGTGCACGGCGCGGACCGCGCGGAAGCGCTCGGCAGGATGCTGCGCGCGCTGCGGGCTTGCGAAGTGGTCGGCCTGCACACGAACGCCGCGTTTCTGCAGCGGATCGTCGCGAGCGAGCCGTTCGCGACCGCCAATCTCGACACGGGCCTGATCGAGCGCAACCACGATGCGCTGTTCGCGCCGCAACCGTCGCCGCGTGCGACGCTAGCGCTGGCCTGCGCGGCGCTGCTCGCGCGCGAGCGGGGGGCGGCCGCGCAGCAGGGCGTGTCGCCGTGGCATGCGCTGCCGGACTGGCGGCTGAACGGCGGCTATCGCCGCACGCTCGAATGGCATGCGCCCGATCGCGAAGCGGACGTGACGGTCACCTACGATGACAATGGCGGCCACGCGAGCCTCGCCACCGGCGACGCGGCCGCGCAGCCGTTTGCATGGACGCGCGGCGCGACGCCGCTCGACTTCGACGTGACGCTCGACGGCGTGCGCAGCAGCGGCCGCGTGTATGCGGACGGCGACAGTTTCCACGTGTTCACGCAGGGTGTCGCCGAGACGTTCGAATGGCGCAACGTGCTCGCGCACGCGGGCGATGCCGAGCATGGTGGCGGCCGCCTGACCGCGCCGATGCCCGGCAAGGTGATCGCGGTGCTGGTCGAGCCGGGCCAGAAGGTCGAGGCCGGCACACCGCTGATCGTGATGGAAGCGATGAAGATGGAGCACACGATCGGCGCGCCGGGCGCGGGCGTCGTCGCGGAAGTGCTGTACGGCGTCGGCGATCAGGTCGCGGATGGCGCGCAGTTGCTGGTGATGGCGGAAGACTGATCGGAGTGTGCGTGAGGGCCCTTGCCGGCCCTCACGGATAGCGCGGGCGTCCGCTCGCGAATCCTCGATCGCATACAAAAAATAAAAGATGCGCGTGCAACGTTTTCATGGTTTCTGGGCCATCAACCGATCCCGGCCGTTGATCAGCGGCGCAACATGCGCCGTTTCTCGTCGATTCGGCTGTTGCAACACTCGTTAACAGATCGAAAACGGCTTCTCCTCCGCTTCATCGGCAACGCGAATTCGCCTGATCCCCCGTGGAGCAAGGCACGGAATGACAGCGATCGCTTTCCGGATGTCACGCTGGATGAGCGAAGCCACCGCATCTTTCTGCTCACGCTCGATGGGCAGCGCTACCGTGACGATCGGGATGCGCAGTCCGGTGCATTGCGCAATGATCAAAAGAGCGAGTGGAGAGAAAATAAAAATGGCGAACAAATATGATTACGGGGGCCACGGAGATCTG
The DNA here is from genome assembly GCF_000203915.1 of Burkholderia ambifaria AMMD. Taxonomy (NCBI): domain Bacteria; kingdom Pseudomonadati; phylum Pseudomonadota; class Betaproteobacteria; order Burkholderiales; family Burkholderiaceae; genus Burkholderia; species Burkholderia ambifaria. The sequence goes on along the minus strand of NC_008391.1, from coordinate 1,545,617 downwards.
ACGCCGCCGGAATTGTTTTGCCTGATCGTGATCGACGTCGCCTGTGATGAATTGGGCATCGATGATGCTGTCGGGATCGCAATGATTTTATTGGGGCAAAGGTTTGTGCCTACCCGAGGAAAATTCCACGGAGCGGTTAAGGGGACATCGGTCGCATCAAGGGTTTCACGGAGGTTGCTCCCCTATGAAATCAAGCACAAAATTCTTCCAACGGTAACTTCATTCAAGAGTCTCGTGCTTCTCAAGGTGAAATTTACCAGGGAGCTCGGCGTATTTGTCGGACGGGCGGTGCCGGTGGCCGGATGGATCATTACAGCTGCCGACGTATCGATCATAATGTATCGCTCTGCAGTCGCGTACAATCGCCTGGTCAAGCCGGAGGATCGTTTTTGATGGACGCTCGTCTGATCGAGATGGTGCGGGAGGAGGCTGATTCGCCGTTGTGGGGTGAGCTTGAAATTACCCCGGAAACGGATCTCTGCATTGATCTTGAGCTTTCCGACAGAGCCATGTTGAGATTGATGCGGAGATTTTCGGAATCGTTCGGTGTCGATATTTCTGCTTTCGATGTGGATTATTACTACCCCTCCAGAAAATTGGGTTTCGGTCGATTTCTGGTGGAAGTGTTCAAGTCGCCGTTCAGCAGCGGCGCCAGGGACAAAATCCTGGAGCGTCCGCTGACCATCCGGATGATGGAGGCGGCAATCGAAGCCGGACGATGGGAGATGTGACAGCTCGGCAAAGGGCGCGCCGTAACCCGTCCATCGCTGACCATCCATGACAGTCCTGCGGTCGACAGTCCGCTAGAATGACCCGTTGTTCCCGGGGTGCGCCGCCATGCGCGCCACATCGTGTCCATTCAATTTCCCGTCCCGCCGACGATGACGTCTCCTGTCCTGAACGGCCTGCGCATCGGTATCACGATCGGTCTGCGCGCCCCCGACGAAAGCCTGTGGATCAATGGCATCAAGCAGAACGCGCTGTTTCTCGCGAAGCTGTTGATGGCGTCGCCGCATGGCTATCGCGTGACGCTGGTCAACACGACCGACGTGCCGCTCACCGACGCGCTGCCGTGGGATCACACCGTGTTCGACACGCGCGCATTCGCCGACATGAAGGATGCGCTCGACGTGGTGATCGAGCTCGGCGGCCAGATCGACGCCGCGCAGACGGACTACCTGAAGGCGCGCGGCGCGAAGATCGTCAGCTATTGCTGCGGCGTCGAGTACATCAACGCGATGGAGTCGATGCTGTTCGGTCGCCGGTTGTGGGATTCGCTCTTCATCAACCGCGGCTACGACGAGGTGTGGGCGATTCCGCAGATCGCGCCGTCGTCGCTGCCGTTCCTGCAGTCGCTGCGTCGCTGCCCGGGGCGCGTCGTGCCGTTCGTATGGGATCCGATGTTCCTGAGCGCGCGTGCGGCATCGCTGCCCGAGCACGGCGAATACCGGCCGCGCAGCGAGCCGGGCAAGCGGCTCACGGTGATGGAGCCGAACCACAACGTCGTGAAGTTCTGCGTGTACCCGATGCTGATCATCGACGAAGCGTATCGCAGTGACCCCGATGCGATCTGCTTCACGCACGTGACGAACGCCGATCGTCTCGCGCACGACAGCCCCGAATTCGTGATGCTGATGAACTATCTGGACATCGTGCGCGCGGGCAAGGCGAGCTTCGTCGGGCGCTTCGACACGCCGCTGTTCCTGGCCGACCTGACCGACATCGTCGTGTCGCATCAATGGTCGAACCCGCTCAACTACTTCTATTTCGACGTGTGCTGGCAGGGCTATCCGCTCGTGCACAACGCGAGCCTCGCGCCCGATCTCGGCTACTACTATCCGGACAACGACGTGCAGCAGGGTGCGCAGGCGCTGCTGCAAGCGCTGCACACGCACGACGACGACTGGCAAGGGTACACGCGGCGCCAGCGCGAGATCCTCGGCCGCTATACGTCGGCGAACCCCGCGCTCGTCGGCGAATACGACGCGCTGCTCGCGAACCTGATCGGCGCGGCGGCTGCTTGAGTTTGAGTTTGTGTGCCGCCTGCCGCAGCCGGCGGCCCCCACCTTAATGTCTGATGAAAATCATGCCGTAAAAAAGAAACCGCCGAACCGGGCAAGATCCGACGGTTTTTGAAGGCACGAAATTGACGGCTCCGAGGGAAGACCGTCAGAAATCATTTTATAGGTTAACAAATCGAAAAGATCGTTAAAAATCTTTCAATCGACAAATGCCGTATTGCTCGGACCAATGGCGTCATTTTATTTCGGCAGACTATCGTTTGGTCATTTTCAATATCGTTTGAAACGACAAAATTAAATGCTCCGAGGACCGAATGCCCGATGGGTTCCGGCTGGTGGCGCGGCCAGCACGGCCTCGCGGCGAATGCGGGCGACATGTCCGGATACGGCTTCGCTGCCGGATATTAATCATACGAAATAACGGTCGCCTGATTTTGAAGCGAGACCATCGATAAATCGATTTTTGCCAAATGCGTTTGGGCGCGCAATATCGTCGATGGTTTTGTGTGGCCTGCCGCACTGTCGGCGACGTGCATGCGTGGTGTATTTCTAGTATTTGAATATCGTTGACAATATCTGATTTGACGGTGCGCCGAAATGAAAAGTACGCTCCCTGAAAAGATCGAAACAAGAGGATGGGCCGGGTAGGCGGTGGCGCGTGTCGTGGTCGGCGCGCGCCACATGTATCGAGAGCGCGGGCCGTCATCGGCGGCCCGACAATTGCCGGAGCGCCGGATGAATGCGGTCGAACCTCGCCTGGAGGCGAACAGCGTAGCGAATCGGGACGAAATCGATCTCGTGTTCGGCGCGCCTGACGATCACCCCGACCTTGCGTCGGTACGCAGTTTCGTCGAATGCCGGCTCGGGTTCGCGCGCGAGCCGGTCTGCCGCGCCGACCTGTCGGGCGGCGTGCTGTATCACGAATGTCTCGCGCGGTTGCGCTGGGGCTCGCGCGACGCGTTGCCGCCGCTCGCGTTCCTGCCGCGCCTCGAGTCGCTCGGGCTGATGCGCTGGTTCGACCGGCTCGTGGTGGGCCGGACGATCGACGCGCTGCGTGCCGATCCGCAGGCCGTGTATGGCTGCAACGTCGCGGCGGCGAGCGCGGCGGTGGACGACGCGTGGCTGGCCATCTTCAGGCGGCTCGAGCGCGAGCCGTCGGTCGCGGCGCGGCTGGTCGTCGAGATCACCGAGACTGGGCCGCTGAACCCCGTCGCGGGCCGGTCGTTCGTGAATCGGTTCCGCCAGGCCGGATGCCGCGTCGCGATCGACGATTTCGGCGTCGGCTTCAGCGCGCTGAACAACCTGGTGGTCGGCAACCCCGATATCGTGAAGCTCGACAAGTCGGTGCTGTCGCTGATCAAGCGCAATGCGATCGGGCGCTACCAGTTTCGCCGGCTGATCGCGTTTGCGCACGAAAGCGCGCGGCATGTCGTCGTCGAAGGCGTGGAGAACGAGACCGATCGGCAGATCATCCTGGATTCCGGCGTCGCGTGGGCGCAGGGCGTTCGCTTCAGCTGGCGGTCGCCGGCCGCCGCATGACGCAGCAGCGCGGGCGCCGGGCGCACGTATCGGGTAACGATGGATCGCAAAGGGGCGTGGGCATGGCGGCGACGAACAAGATCGGACACGGAATGGGCACGCAGGCGGCCGATCCGCGCGAACTCGTCGCGATCGCCGAACTGGCCGACATGGTGTGGCAGCTCGGCGCCGAATCGACCGATACGCCGATCGACGTCGCGCCGTATCTCGACGGCCTGCAAGTCGTCGCGCACCGCATTCACCGGATGCAGCCGCTCGACGCCGACGGCCGCGAACTCGCGGCACGGCACTACTACGCCGGCGTGTTTGCGGGCGCCTGCGGCGAGGATTCGGCGATCGCGTGCGGTGTATCGGGTAGCCTCGCGAGGCGCGCCGGGCAGGTCAGCGGCGCCGCACTCCGATGTTTCATGAGGTTGGCACGGATCGGACGCCGGCATGGCCGCGCGTTTGCCGCACGGCGCGCAGACGGCGGCGTGCAAGCGTCGCGGCCGCTTGCGCGCCGCGCTTGACGCTCACCGATCGCGGGTATGCGCTTGCCGGGCAAGCGCACCGCGTCGGTTCTTGGCGGAATCTCCGGATTCCCGGCGCGCATCGCCTTTCGTGTGCGATGGTTCGATGAACGTGTCCATCATCTGTGACTGCGCAGCGTCGCGCTGCACGTTGATCGTAATCGCGACGATGATTTTCATCGCCCGCTCGGGACGCCGTGCAGCTTACGGCGTGAAATCCTGCCCCTGGCGCGGCACATAGCCGGTCAGGTGCCAGCGACCGTCGTCGTCGAGTCGAAAGCTCAGCTTTTCGTACACGGTCGTGCCGGTCGTGAGCGTCGTCGCGTAGTCGATGTTCGCGTAAAGCCCGTCGGGCATTGCCGGCGCGTTCGTGTAGCGGATGCGCGTGACCTGCGCCCAGCCGCGATGGCGGACCGTGCCGACCGACTGGCGCGCGCGCTGCATGTCCGCCGCGAACTGGTCCTGCTTGATGCGTGCCTTCACGAACGCGGCGGAATCGGTCCATACCGCGCCGTACTGGCCGGCATCGAGTTGCTTGAACACCGCGTCGGCGTCGCGCAGCAGTGCATCGGCCGATTCGCCGCCGGATTGCGCGTGCGCGCCGATCGCGAGCGGCGCGACGGCGCAGCCGATCAACCATTTCGCGCGGGAGAGGGGCCGGTATGCGTTCATGTCGGAGTCCGAAGCGGGGAGAGGGCGGCGCGTCATGCGTCGCGATAGAGTGACGCGATCGCGTCGGAATACGCGGCGACGTTGTCGGGGTTGTAGATGCTGACCGAGTCGAGTACGTGCTTCGATTGCTCGCGATACGCTTCGAGGTTCGCGTCGTGTTCGTCGAACGCCTGCAGCAGCGCCCGGCCGCCAGCCTGGCAATCGAAGTCCGGATAGAAATACCCGGCCTTGCCGAGGAACGGCGAGTTGTGGATCAGCGGATAGTCGCCGTACAGCAGTTCGTAGTACAGGTAGTTCTGCGCGTTTTCCCACGTGTGCGACACCACTGCGTCGCCGTAGGCCGCCATGAACTCGTACACCGCGTAGCGGCTTTCGAACGTCGTGATCCCGTGGTTCACGATGTCGAGGCTCTTCGCGAAGTGGACGAACGTCGCATGTTCCTTCAGGTGCAGCGTGTTGCACACGCGCACGAACTCGAGGAATTCGGGCTTCGCGCGATACGCCTCTTCAGTCACCAGCATCGGGATGATGCTCGTCTTCACCATGCAGATGTTCGGCTCGAACATCGTCACGCGCCAGCGCGGTTTGCCGGCCTGATAACCGAACGACAGGCCGGCGCCGAGCGTCGCACGCGCCTTGTCGAACAGCATCGGATGCCAGATGTGCGGAACGATCGTCACCGGCGCGCGCAGGCCCGTCTGGTAATAGTGCAGGCACGAGCGCTCGAATTCCGGAATCGTCCACACCGCGTCGTACGGCGCGCCCGAGAACAGGAAGCCCGATGGCTTGTCGAACATCGCGCGCTCGATGTCGATCACGTAGTCGTTGCCGACCCGCATCGTGATGACCTTGCCGCCGCGGTCGCGGAACGCGCGCAGGTAATCGGCGCTGAACTGCGCGCTCATTTCGATCAACACGTCGCAGCGCTGCAGCGCTTCGTCCATCGACAGCAGCGGCACGTCCCATTCGCCGAGCATCAACTGCGGATCGGCGAGCTGTTCGCCGCCGTTCACCATCACCGCTTGAGCGATGTGCGGCGACTGACGCAGCAGCAGGATCAGCAGTAGGCAGTTCTGGAAGATGCCGTTTTCCCACAGCGACTGGCCGGCGCCGCGCACGAACAGCGACACGCCGACGACGAGACGCTTGCCCTCGCCGGGCGCTTGACGGGCATTGGAGTCCGACATGCGTATGCTCCGGTTCAGGCGACCAGGCGCGTGACGAACGCGTCCAGGTTCGCGGGGTTGTCGATCGAGACCGACTGCAGCAGCCGGTCGGCTTTCGCGCGATAGTCGTCGAGCCGCTCGTCGTGATGCAGCCATGCATCGCGCAGCGCGTGGCTGCCCGCGACGGAATCGAAATCCGGGTAGTAATAGCCGGCGTCGCCGAGCAGCGTCGAGTTGTGGATCAGCGGATAGCCGCCGTACAGCACGTCGTAGTACAGATAGTTCTGCGGATTTTCCCAGTGGTGCGACACGACGGCATCCGCATGGCGCGCCATGAAGCCCGGCAGGTCGATGCGCGGCTCGAACGTCGCCTTGTGCTGGCGCACGAGGTCGAGGCTGTTCGCGAAGTGCACGAAGGTCCGATGCGCCTTCATGTGCATCGCGTTGACGACGAACAGATGCTGCACGGCATCCGGATGCGCGCGGTAGAACTCGTCGCACACGAGCATCGGGTAATGGCAGGACTTCACGACCGAGATGTTCGGCTCGAGCGTGGCGAGATGCCACGGACGGCGGCCGGGCCGATAGCCGAACGTGACGCCTTCGCTCGCCAGCGCGGCGATGCGGCGATCGAGGAAGTACGGCGACCACAGATGCGGAATCGTATGAACCGGCGCGCGCGTGAGCGTGCGCAAGAGCGGCACGTCGATCTTCTGCGACTTCTCGAGCACCCACACTTCGTCGAACTGCGTGCCGTTGAAGATGTGCCCCGACGGCTTTTCGAAGATCGGTGTTTCGGCGAGACCGCTGTAGGTGTGGCCGACGTAGCACGCGACGAGCTTCGTGCCGAGCGCCTTCACGTGCCTGAGCCATTCGAGCGGTAGCTGCGCGCCCATCTCGATCACGACGTCGAGCTCGTGCGTGACGTCGGTGGGCCTCACCAGCGGCACGTCGAGGCCATCGAGTTCGAGTCCGAGCGGCAATGCGTTCGCGTCGCCGCCGTTCAGGAAATAGACGGGGCCGACGCGGTCCGAGCGTTTGAGCATCATCGCGAGGTACGCGATGTTCTGGTGAATGCCGTTTTCCCAGATCGCCTGGCCGTCCCGCGCAAACAGCGAGATGCCGACAGCCGGCCGTTGCTTGCGGGCGCCGCGCGAGGCGGCTTGATTGATGTCCGTCACCGGTTGGTTTCCTCTGCGGCGTCGTGCGTTCGGCCGTGGCATCGAGCGCCAGGCCGCGTATCGGCGCGCCGTGGATTGTCGTCGTTGCGTTCGCGCCGGCGCGCGCTCGACAACGAGTCGCGCGATGCGGATCGCGGGGCGGCCGGCGGATTCCGATGTGTCGTCGGGCGGGACTGGCACGGCGCGCGACGCGGGCGGAATGCCCCGGCAGCTGTTTGCGGCGATTGTGGCACGGAAGTCAGCGGTTTGTGGAGGGGGCTGACGAACTTTGACATAGCCGCCGGCGCCCTGATCAAGGGCCGTCGGCGCGGTGGATGCTGCGGGTCAGGGCCGCCGCGTGAAGGTGCGACGGCCGGTGGCTCAGCGTTGCAGCGAGATGTCGACGCGGCGGTTGCTCGCGCGGCCTTCGGCCGTCGCGTTGGACGCGACCGGATCCGCGCTGCCGCGGCCCGAGACCGACACGGTTTGCGCGTTCAGCCCGTGCGCCTTCAGGTAGCCCGCGACGGTTTCCGCGCGGCGCTTCGACAGCGCGAGATTGGCGGCGTCGTTGCCGACCGAATCCGTATGGCCGGTGACCGTGACCTGTGTATACGTACGGTCTTCGCGCTCGCTCAACAACTTGTCGAGCGATGCGCGCGCGGCCGGCGTGAGCGTGGCGAGGCCCGTCGCGAACAGTGCGTCGCCCGCGAGGTTCACATGTTCGACCGCGGCCGGCGCGGGCGCGGGTGTGGGCTCGGCAGCCGACGCCGCTTCGGCCGGCGCGGCGCCGCACTGGAATACCAGCGTCGCGGGATCCGAGCCGTCGCGCAGCGCGCGGGCCGAGTCGACAGTGCGCACCGGCTGGTCGCCGCAGATCTTGCGGGCGGCTTTCATGCAGGTCTGCGGGCCCGACAACAGGCCGTGGCAGTCCACCTGGAAAGTGCGCACGCCATCGCGCGGCTGCAGTTCGGATGCACTGAAGGTCGGGCCGGATGCGGTCGAGCACGCGGCGAGAGCCGTTGCGGAAAGTGCGAGCGCAAGAGCGAGTTTGTTCACGGTTACGTCCTCAAAGCTTGGATTGACCGAGGCCCGCCGCGGGTTGCGCGGCGGGCTCGTCGTGCCGTCGCGGCCGCCGCGCGCCGTCCGGCTCGCGAGCCGGCGGCGTGGCGGCGCGACGCGTTACTTCCACTGATACAGCATGCCCGCGCCGATCACCTTCTGACCGCCGCTGAAGCCGCCGTTGATCGACGCCTTCAGGTTCTCGGTGATCCGCGCCTGCATGTTGACCGCCATCGCTTTCTGGCCGAGGAAGGTCGATGTGCCCACACCCATCCCGAAGTTGGCGTCGCGATCGAGCTGCGGGATCGACGCCATCGCGCCGACGGCCGCGATACCCTGCTTCGCCATCTGGTCGGTCTGCTGCAGTTGCGAACCCAGCGAGTTGATCTGCGTCTGCTGGCCCGACAGTGCCGTCGACAGCGTCGTCTGCACCTGCGTCAGCTGGTTCACGTTCACCGCATCGGTGCCTTGCGTGCCCGGCGCGACGTTCGTGATCTGGCGCTGCTGCGTGTCGCTGCCGACCGACACCACGTTCGAACGACCGCCGTCATTCGAATTCGCGCCGATCGCCACCGAGTTCGTGCCGGCGGTGACGGTCGGCCGATCGTTGCCTGTGCCGTTCATGTCGACCGCGACACCGTTGTTGCTCAACGAGCGCGTCGTGTTGTTGTTGATCGTCGTCGACAGTTGGGATACCTGATCGCCCAGGTTCGTCACGCCCGTCGACAGCGACGCCACCGTGCTGTTCGTCGTGCTCAGGCCGGTCGACAGCGAGCCGATGCCGGTCGAGGTCGACGTGGACAGCGACGTCAGATTGCTGTTCGTCGAGCTGAGGCCCGTCGACAGCGAGCTGATCGCCGTCGACGTCGACGTGGACAGCGACGTCACCGAGCTGTTGGTCGAGCTGAGGCCCGTGGACAGCGAACCGATGCCGGTCGACAGCGACGAGATGTTCGACGCGGTCGACGTGGACAGGCTGCTGACTGCCTGGTTCGTCGCGTTGAGCTGGCTGCCGTTGATCGCGTCCGTGCTGGTGGGCGAGATCCGGCCTGCCGCGACGTTCGTGATCTGGCGTTCCTGCCCCGGCTGGCCGACGCTCACCACGCCCACCGGCGAGCTGCCCGCGAACAGGTACGAGACGCCGCCGATCGTGGCGCTCGAGGTGCCGACTGCCGCGCTCGTGACCGAGTTCGCACCGAGGGCGATCGAGTTCGCGACGTTCGCCGTGGCGTTCGTGCCGAAGGCGAGCGCATCCGCCGCGGTGGCCGATGCAGCCGAGCCGTAGGCCTGGGCGCCGATGGCGCTGGCGACTGCCTTGTTGCCGAGCGCGATCGTGTTGTCCGCGGTGGCCTGGCTCGAGCTGCCGAGGGCGAGCGCGCTGTTGCCGGTTGCGGTGTTCGCGTTGCCGAGCGCCACTGCGCCGTCGCCGGTCGCCGTGTCGTTCGCGCCCATCGCCACTGCGCCGGTGCCCGTTGCGACGCTCGGGTCGCCGATCGCGACCGCGCCGTCGCCGCTCGCGGTGTTGCCGGAGCCGATCGACACCGCCTTGCCGCCGGTGGCCGACGCGTTCTGGCCGATCGCGACTGCACCCGCCGTCTGCGCGTTCGAGCCGTCGCCGACCGCGACGCTGCTGGCGCCTGCGGCGCTCGCGTTCACGCCGGCTGCGAGCGAGTTGATGCCCGTTGCGCCGTCGTTGGCGTAGTTGGCTTGCTGCGTGCCGTTGTCGTTGACGCTGTAGTAGTGCGTTTTCGCGGCGTCGATCGCGGTCGACGTCGAGGTGGACAGCGACGTGATCGAGCTGGTGGCCGTCGACAGACCCGTCGACGTGGAGGTGGACAGCGACGTTACCGTGCTGTCGGTCGAGCTCAGGCCGGTGGACAGCGAACCGATCGCGCTGGTTGCGGATGAGAGGCCGGTCGACGTCGAGGTGGACAGCGAGCTGATCGAGCTTGTCGCCGACGAGAGGCCGGTCGACGTCGAGGTCGACAGCGATGCGACAGAGCTGTTCGTGGAGCTCAGGCCCGTCGACAAGGAGTTGATGCCGGTGGAGGTCGACGTGGACAACGACGTCAGCGAACTGTTGGTCGAGCTGAGGCCGGTGGACAGTGAGCCGATCGAGCTGGTGGCCGACGAGAGGCCAGTCGAGGTCGAGGTGGACAGTGAGCTGATCGAGCTGGTCGCCGACGAGAGACCCGTCGACGTTGAAGTCGAGAGCGACGTGAGCGAGCTATCGGTCGAGCTGAGGCCCGTCGACAACGAGTTGATGCCGGTAGAAGTCGACGTGGACAGCGAGCCGATCGAGCTGGTTGCCGACGACAGCCCGGTCGACGTGGAGGTCGAGAGCGACGTGAGCGAGCTGTCGGTGGAGCTGAGGCCCGTGGACAGCGAGTTGATACCCGTCGAGGTCGACGTGGACAGCGAGCCGATCGAGCTTGTGGCCGACGACAGGCCCGTCGACGTGGAGGTCGAGAGCGACGTTACTGTGCTGTCAGTCGAGCTCAGGCCAGTCGACAGCGAGTTGATGCCCGTCGACGTCGAGGTGGACAGCGAGCCGATCGAGCTTGTGGCCGACGAGAGGCCCGTCGACGTGGAAGTCGACAGCGAAGCAACCGAGCTGTCGGTCGCGCTGAGGCCAGTCGACAACGAGTTGATACCGGTCGAAGTCGACGTGGACAGCGAACCTATCGAGCTGGTCGCCGACGAGAGGCCGGTCGACGTCGAGGTCGACAACGAAGCGACCGAGCTATCCGTGGAGCTCAGACCCGTCGACAACGAGTTGATGCCCGTCGAGGTCGACGTGGACAGCGAACCGATCGAGCTTGTGGCCGACGAGAGGCCCGTCGACGTGGAAGTCGACAGCGAAGCAACCGAGCTGTCGGTCGCGCTGAGGCCAGTCGACAACGAGTTGATACCGGTCGAAGTCGACGTGGACAGCGAACCTATCGAGCTGGTCGCCGACGAGAGGCCGGTCGACGTCGAGGTCGACAACGAAGCGACCGAGCTATCCGTGGAGCTCAGACCCGTCGACAACGAGTTGATGCCCGTCGAGGTCGACGTGGACAGCGAACCGATCGAGCTTGTGGCCGACGAGAGGCCAGTCGACGTGGAAGTCGACAGCGACGCCACCGAGCTGTCGGTGGAGCTGAGGCCCGTGGACAGCGAACTGATTGAGCTCGTCGCCGACGACAGACCCGTCGACGTTGAAGTCGACAGCGAAGCGACGGAGCTATCGGTCGAGCTCAGGCCCGTCGACAGCGAACCGATGGAGCTCGTCGCCGACGAGAGGCCGGTCGACGTGGAAGTCGACAGCGAAGCCACCGAGCTATTGGTCGAGCTGAGGCCAGTGGACAGCGAATTGATGCCCGTCGAAGTCGACGTGGACAGCGAACCGATCGAGCTGGTTGCCGACGAGATGCCGGTCGACGTGGAGGTCGACAGCGAAGCCACCGAGCTGTCGGTGGAGCTGAGGCCCGTGGACAGCGAGTTGATGCCCGTCGAAGTCGACGTAGACAGCGAACCGATCGAGCTCGTCGCCGACGACAGGCCGGTCGACGTCGAAGTCGACAGCGACGCCACCGAGCTGTCGGTCGAGCTCAGGCCAGTCGACAGCGAGTTGATACCGGTCGAAGTCGACGTGGAGAGCGACGTGATCGAGCTATTAGCCGACGAGAGACCCGTCGACGTGGAGGTCGACAGTGAGGTAACCGAACTGTTGGTCGAGCTCAGGCCAGTCGACAACGAGTTAATACCGGTTGAGGTCGACGTGGAGAGCGACGAGATCGAGCTATTCGCCGACGACAGGCCGGTCGACGTCGAGGTCGACAGTGAGGCGACCGAGCTATCGGTGGAGCTCAGACCGGTCGACAACGAGTTAATACCGGTTGAGGTCGACGTGGAGAGCGACGTGATCGAGCTATTAGCCGACGAGAGACCCGTCGACGTGGAGGTCGACAGTGAGGTAACCGAACTGTTGGTCGAGCTCAGGCCAGTCGACAGCGAGTTGATACCGGTCGAAGTCGACGTGGAGAGCGATGTGATCGAGCTATTAGCCGACGAGAGGCCGGTCGACGCGGACGACGAGAGCGACGTAACCGAGCTGTTAGTCGAGCTGAGGCCTGTCGACAACGAAGTGATGCCGGTCGACAGCGACGCGATTGCGTTGCTGGATGACGACACCGTCGTCGACAGCGAATCCACGGCCGAATTGGTCGCGAAGAGCTGGGAGCCGTTGATCGCGTCGGTGCTGGTCGCCGTGATTTGACCTGCCGCGACATTGGTGATCTGACGCGTGGTGCCCGTGCTCGCGTCGCCGACGCTCACGACGCTGGTCGGATTGCCGCCCGCGAACGTGCTCGTCACGCCGCCGACGGTACCGGTCGGCGTTGCGTTCGGGGTGCCGGTGACGGAGCCGCTGCCGAGCGCGACGTCGCCGGTGTGGTTGGCGATGGCGTGCGGACCGATCGCGACCGAGTCGGTGCCGAGCGCCTGGCTGTCCGTGCCCGTCGAATTCGCGTGGAAGTACTTGATGCCCTGGTTGTTGATGCTGTCGATTGCCGAGCCGACACTGTTGGCGGTCGACGTCGTCCCATTCGCGTTGTACGTGGTGTACGACGGAGCGGAAACCGAGCCGGTCGCCGGGTTGTAGCTCGCGCCGCCGCCGAGGGCCGCGGCGGTGCTGTTGCCGAGATTGTCGGTTTTGGTCGTGACCGTGCTGAGGCCCGTCGACAGCGAACCGATCGAGCTGTTTGCCGACGAGAGGCCGGTCGACGTGGAGGTCGACAGCGAAACGACGGAGCTGTTGGTGGAGCTCAGGCCCGTGGACAACGAGTTGATGCCGGTCGAGGTGGAAGTCGACAGCGAAGCAACGGAGCTGTTTGTCGAACTGAGACCTGTCGAGGTGGAAGTCGACAGCGACGAGATCGAGCTGTTAGCCGAAGACAGACCCGTCGACGTGGAGCTCGAAAGTGAAGTGACGGAGCTGTTGGTGGAGCTCAGTCCCGTGGACAAGGAGTTGATTCCGGTCGAGGTGGAAGTCGACAGTGAAGCAACGGAGCTATTGGTCGCGCTGAGACCCGTCGAAGTGGAAGTCGAGAGCGAGCCGATCGAGCTGTTTGCCGACGAAAGACCCGTCGAGGTCGACGACGAGAGCGACGTAACTGAGCTGTTGGTCGAGCTCAGGCCCGTGGATAAGGAATTGATGCCGGTCGAGGTGGAAGTCGACAGTGAAGCAACGGAGCTATTGGTCGAGCTGAGACCCGTCGAAGTGGAAGTCGAGAGCGAGCCGATCGAACTGTTTGCCGACGAAAGACCCGTCGATGTCGACGACGAAAGTGAAGTAACCGAGCTGTTCGTGGAGCTGAGAACCGTCGAAGTGGAGGTAGACAGCGACGAGATCGAGCTGTTTGCCGACGAAAGCCCCGTCGAGGTCGACGACGACAGCGAAGTAACGGAGCTGTTGGTCGAGCTGAGGCCGGTCGAGAGCGAACCGATGGAGCTATTAGCCGACGAGAGTCCGCTGGACGTTGACGACGAAAGCGACGTAACCGAGCTATTGGTGGAGCTGAGGCCGGTCGACAGCGAGTTGATGCCCGTCGAGGTCGACGTGGAGAGCGAGCCGATCGAGCTATTAGCCGACGAGAGTCCGGTGGACGTGGACGACGAGAGCGACGTAACCGAGCTGTTGGTCGAGCTCAGGCCAGTCGAGAGCGAGCCGATCGAGCTATTAGCCGACGAGAGACCGGTCGACGTGGACGACGAAAGCGACGTAACCGAGCTATTGGTCGAGCTGAGGCCGGTCGACAGCGAGTTGATGCCCGTCGAGGTCGAGGTGGAGAGCGAACCGATCGAGCTGTTAGCCGACGACAGTCCGGTGGACGTTGACGACGAAAGCGACGTAACCGAGCTATTGGTGGAGCTGAGGCCGGTCGACAGCGAGTTGATGCCGGTCGAGGTCGACGTGGAGAGCGAGCCAATCGAGCTATTAGCCGACGAGAGTCCGGTGGACGCGGACGACGAAAGCGACGTAACCGAGCTATTGGTGGAGCTGAGGCCGGTCGACAGCGAGTTGATGCCCGTCGAGGTCGACGTGGAGAGCGAGCCGATCGAGCTGTTAGCCGACGACAGCCCGGTGGACGTTGACGACGAAAGCGACGTAACCGAGCTATTGGTCGAGCTCAGGCCGGTAGACAACGAGTTGATCCCGGTCGAAGTGGAAGTCGACAGTGACGAGATCGAGCTATTCGCCGACGACAAACCAGTCGACGCGGAAGTCGACAAGCTCGTAATGCTCGACGTCGTGGTGCTTGCCACGGCGAAGAGCTGGCTGCCGTTGATCGCGTCTGTGCTCGTCGCGCTGACGAGGCCCGCCGCGACGTTCTGGATCCGGCGTTCCGCATTCGGCTGACCGACGCTGACGACGCCGCCTGCCGATCCCGCGCCCGCGTAGTTGCCGAACGTCTGGCCACCGATCGTTGTGTTGCTGACGGTCGTCGTGCCGCCCGTCGTCGCCGATGCGGCGCTGGTCGTCACCGAACCGCCGCCGAGTGCGACCGAATTCGCGACGTTCGAGGTCGCGGCGTTGCCGATGGCAACCGAGCTGTTGGTCGCCGTGCTGCTGTTGCCCAGCGCGACGGCGCCCGTGCCGCTCGCCGAGTTGCCATTGCCGAGCGCGAGGGCGCCCGAACCGCTCGACGTGTTGTTCGCGCCGATCGCCAGTGCGCCCGTGCCGGTCGCGCTGTTCGGATCGCCGATCGCAACGGCGCCGTCGCCGCTTGCAACCTGGCCTCTGCCGATTGCGACCGCGCCGCCGGTAGCCGTGGCGCTGTTCGCGGTCGTGCCGGACGAACCGATCGCCACGTTCTGGCCCGTCGCGCCCGAGATGACGCCGTCACCTTGTGCGATGCCATACGCCCCATTGACGGTCGCGCCGCGGCCGATGGCGATACCCGACGTGGCGGTCGATGCGACGGACGACTGTCCGCCGATCGCGATGCCGTCGGAGGCGGCCGACTGCGCGCCCTTCGTTGCGTTGCTGCCGATTGCGATCGCGCCTGCGCCCGACGCGAGCGTCGAGTTTGCCTGCGAGAGCGGCGTCGTACCGTTGCCGCCCGCGCCGCCGATCGCGACCGAGTTCAGCGCGCTCGCCGTCGAGCCGAAGCCGAGGGCGGTCGCACCGGTGCCGCTGGCGGTGGTTTCGAGGCCGGCCGCGACGCCCCACAGGCCCGCCGACGACTGCATGCCGGTGGCGACCGCGCCGTTGCCGGTCGCCTGTGCGAACGAGCCATAAACCGTAACGCCGGTCCAGCCGTTGCCGTTGGAGTTACACCCGGCCACGACCGAATACGTGCCGGAGCCGTCGCCGGCCTGGTTTTGCGTGCCGCCCGGATTCACGCGGCCGACCGCGCTGTTGCTGCCCGTAAAGCAGGTCTGCTGTGTGTTGAGCGTATTGGCCTCGGCGAAGCCGGGCAGCCCGATCGTCAGTGCCGCGACTGCGGCGACCACAACGGCCGACTTGTTCGGCTTACCCCGTGCCGAATCGTGTTCGGATGCCGCGACCCAGGCGCCAAGGGCTTCGTTCCAGATCGAGCGGTATGTGCGGTTCATTCCCTGCTACCTCCAAATAATCACGCCACACACCGGTCTCTTTCGTTAGATGAATATGCCGTGCGATCGCGCGAGATCTCAAAATTGATGGGCGGAGTTTATTTGAGGTGATATTTGGAGATTGACAAACAGTGAAAAATGGGGCGTTTGAAAAGTTAAAAGATGGTTAATGGATCGTGTTTTGATGCATTCGAAAGTAATGTATTTGAAAGTACGTGGAATGCTTCGTGTATGACTGTTGCTGAATCCGGTGCGGAGGAAATATCGTATAAAAATCAACGAGATATACTTGATTTGCGCGGCAGGTAACACTTCGTCCGACTCTATGTGTAACAAGAATGAAACCGCAAACGTTTGCGATGGAGGTAATTCTTTCTGGTTTGTAATGTTGTGACGGATGCTAACTCGCGTGCATCTGTATGGCTTGTTAATTTATTAATTCAAGGTTTTGTTGTGATTTTCAATTGTATTGGGCCAGTCTCTTTAAATTCGGGAAAACATAAAAAACAGGAGCTTGCGCATATGCTGATTTGCGCATCGCGCGGGCCGCGCGCGCCCGTGGGACGGGCATTCCACGGCGGTCGGTGTCACAAAGTTGTAAAAAAGTGCTACGGACCCATCGCGCGCGGTAATTGAAACGTCGTTTCGAATTTGTTCTATTGAGGGGACGATTGGACGGGTGTCAGATCGCCTGTCTGGGCGCGCTTGGAACCGCGCCCCCTTGCAGGACCAGATTCAGCGAGCGGGAAATGTCGGATCGTCGCCACAACGACTTGGTCCTGTTTCCGGGGAAGGCGTCCCGCGGGAGGAGAGGTGACGTGCGAATGCGGCCGATCCGCGCCGTCAGTTGGAGGGAGGAAGCCAACGTCACGTCGCGCGTTGCGCAACGAATCCGGGCCCCAGTGTGTTCGTTTTCGTAGGCGGGAAGCAGACGCGTGGCCGGCAACCGCGCCCCGGCGAGTCGGATTGCAACGCCCCGCCCGGCCGAAGCGGCACACCGTCCAGGAGAAGGCGCCGACAGGCCGCCGCGCGCGCCAATCCGCGCCGCCAGCAACGCGCCGCCGTGCGCCGCAGCGTTACTTCCGCAGAAACCGCAGCGCGAGGCGCGCCATGCGCGGGACGAACATCGGGCGCAGCAGTCGCTTGTCGTACCCGGCCATCCGCCGGTCGTTCTCGGTCAGGCACAGCTCGATCAGCTCGCGCGGGTTCAGCGTTTCGCCGATGTCGGCGGTGCTCGTCGCCGGGAAGTTCGCATCGCGCGCGACGCCGTCGGCGTCGATTCCGCGGGCGATGCCGATGCGGTCGCGGACCAGATGCACCCACACGGCCGCGACGCGCGCGAAGAACCACGGCCGGCGCCACCACGGCAAATTGCGCCAGTACCACGCGTACCAGTTCACGAAGAACAGGATGTGGCGGCCTTCCTCCTGGATCACGGGCTCGAAGGTGTCGACGAGTTCGGGCGGGAAATAACCCGAGCGCTGCGCGGAGCGGAACAGGCCGAACGCGAAGAAGCTGTCGATGCACTCGCTGAAGCCCGTCATCATCCATGACCACTCGGGATCCGTCGGCGCCGGGTAGGGCGGCTCCGGCGCGAGCCGGATGCCGTATGCTTCGACGAGCTTCGACAGCACGACCTTGTGGCGGGCCTCCTCGCCGCCGTCCATCTCGAGTGCGCGGCGCAGCAGCGGATCGTCGACCGTCGCGGCGTAGGTCGCCACGCGGATCGACGCGCGGCCCTCGGTTTGGACGGCGATGTCCCAGATTGGCAGCGACGTGAGCCGCTTCAGTTCGTCGGGCTTGAGCGGGGGCCAGTCGATGACGGCCGGTTTGTACGGGTTGTGTGTATCGAGCAGCATGTGGCAGAACATCTGCCGGTGCGCATCGGAACCGATCCTGACCGGACCCTGACGCTCGAAGGTCCAGTTGCGCATGGCGTAATCTGCCGCTACATGCTCGTCCTGCAGCGTGTCGGACATGGCTGTTGTTATGCGATTACAAGACGAAAGATTCTTGCATAGCTTCCGTCATCGCGTATTTTCGTGCGAACCCTCGCTGCGGGCGCTGCGCTCAGGCCTGCGTGTCGACCCAGAGGCGTCCCCAGCGGGACGCATACGCGAGCGCGTGTTCCTCTTCGAAGAAGAAATCGATCGCGTCGAACGACACGGCGCGCGGCGACGGGCCGCCGCTTGCCTTCTCGATCGTCAGGTTCGCGGCGAACAGCCCATTCGGCAGCCGGGCGGCGGCGGGGGCGACTTCGTAGCCCTTGTAGCGGATCGTGCGATTCATGGCGTACGCGTGGAGGATTCGGGCTTTCAGCGTACGAAAACCCGCCGCCCACGTGAACCAATCTTTCGGCCAATGCAAATCACGTGGCGGGCCGAATCATTATCGGGGCGGGGAGCCGGTACGGAGCAGAGGCGTCGGCGCGGTGCGGCCGGCGCTTCGGACGCGCATCGCCCGCGCGCGGCGAACGTCGTCGGCCGGGCGCGGGCGGCGGGAAGACTGCGGTCAGTGGTTGGCGATCTTCAGCACGGGGGCGAGCACGTCGACCGATGCGGCATGCGAGGCCGCGCGATGCGACGCGAACGCGAGCGCGAATTCCGCTGCTTGCGCGCCGACGGTCTCGAGCTGCGCGACGACCTTCGGATCCGAACAACTGTCGGCGCTGTCGAAACGCGTTTCGAGCGTGTTCACGGTCGCGCCGAACGGGGTCGGCCAGCCGCGCAGTGCGTGGACGATCGAACGCAGCGACGTCAGCACGGTGCCGGCGGCCTGCCAGCCGTAGGCGGTGACGATCAGGCCGACCGCGCGGCCGTCGAGATACGGGCGCTCATCGGCGCGCAGTTCCTCGAGCGTGTCGAGCGCGTTCTTGACGAGGCCGGACACGCCGCCGTGATAGCCGGGCGTCGCGATGACGATCGCATCGGCTTCGCGCACGGTGTCGATCAGTTCTCGCTGCGCGTCGGTCAGCGTCTTGTGTTCGGGGGCGTAGTGCGGCAGCGTATGCAGGAACGGGCCATCGAACAGGCGCGTGCGTGCGCCGGCGGCTTGTGCGCCGCGCAGCGCGAACGACAGCGCGCGCTCGGTCGACGACGCGGCGCGGGTGGTGCCGCCGATGCCGACCACGAACGGGCGGCGGTGTTGATCGAATGCAGTCAAGGGGCGCTCCTTGGGATGGCTTGCCCGGCTAAGCACAGGCTTAAAACCAGATGGTAACGACCCCGCCGCCACTCTGAAAACGACTTTTCGTTCTATCGATATGCGTTGCACGCGGGTCGAGCGTGCGCGCGGCGACGCAGATGGATAGCAGAAATGCTTGGTTGGGACGGCGCGCGGCCCCCGATAAGATGGGCCCGTCTCCTCCATGATGTCTCTACTGACATGGGTTGGCCCCGCCGCGCGGATGCTGGCGGGGCTTTTTTTCGTCCGCCGCCGGAAAGGGGGCGCGATGCAAGGCGATTACTCGAACACCGGCCGGAAGAAGCTGCGCTCGTAGCTGACGATGCAGCGCGTTTCCTCCGCGTAGCGGAACGCGGCCTGGCAGGCCGGATCGTCCATCGAGCGTTCGCGATAGCGCTCGTACTCGGCGAGGCTCGGGAACGAGAACATCGCGAGCGCGATGTTGTTGGCGCCTTCGGATGGCAGGAAGTAGCCGTGATGCGTGCCGCCGAATTGCTCGACGAGCGGGATCCACATCTTGCCGTAGGTTTCGAACTGCTCGAGCTTGTACGGATCGATGACGTAGCGAAGGAAGCAGGTGATCATGAGCGCGCTCGGTACGGTGGGGGGAGCAGCGAGTCTGGATGGAGTCGTCGCACGTGTCAACGACGCACGCGACGTTGCTTGCGCGAACAACGATCGGCGTTCGTTCATGCGTTCTCGAAGCCCCACGCGAAAGCCGCGGCACGCACCGTCGCAACCGTCTCGCCCGCGCGCGTTTCCCCAAACTTTTACGACATTTTTTCTTGTGACGGCGGCCGGCGCGCTCATAGACTTCGGGCATCCCAACCACGGAGTATTGCAATGTCGATACCCTGGAACGCGATCGCCGAACGGTCCGCTGGCGCGCTGCCTTCCGTGTGCGCCGATCGGGTGATCGTCCGGCGTTTCGATCCGGCATCAGACAGCTATGCGCAACTCACGCCGATGCTGCATCGCGCATTCGCGCGGCTCGGCGCGATGGGGCTGAACTGCACGTGCGTCGACCAGGACGAAGACGTCACGCGCCGCCGCGCGCAAGCAGGCGAGTGCTACGTCGCCGTGTGCGGCGGACGTGTGATCGGCACGGCCACGCTGTATGCGACTGATCCGTCGTCGGCCTGTTCGCTGTACCGGTGCGAAGGCGTCGCGAGCGTGCGGCAGGTGGCCGTCGATCCCGACTGCCAGAGCCGCGGGATCGGCGCATTGCTGCTGTCGTTCGCCGAGCAGTGGGCCGCGTTGCGCGGCTATGCGCTGCTCGCGCTCGATACGCCGCATCTCGCTTCGCACCTGCTGGCGTTCTACGGCGCGCAGGGTTTCGAGGTCGTCGACACGATGCGCTTCGCCGGCAAGCGCTACGACAGCGCGATCCTCTGCAAGCGGCCCGTCGCGCGCTTCGCGCGCCGCGTGTCGCCGGCGTCGCGGCTGGCTGCGCGCGCGGCGGCCGTGCGGCGTCTCGCGTATGCGTTGCCGTCGCGCGTGGCCGCGATGGCCCGGCGCGACCCGCACGTGCGCCGTGTCACCGGATGGGCGGCACGGCGTGCGGCGGGCGCCGCGAGCTGCCGCTCGTCGCCGTGGCGGCCGCGCCAGCATGGGCGCTTCGTGGGCCGATAACGGCGAGCCTGATTGCGTGGCGCGCATGCCAGTACCGAGAGAGGCCCGGCCGACGAATTCTCGCGACGATCGTACGCGATCGCGCGTTGCGATTGTCGATAAAACCAGGTGCGTGCGGTAAACGGCGCATCAAGAAGGACACGAATGCGGGGCGACGTTACTCGTCGCGGCCGCCTTTCGCGAGGCGCCATGCGATCGTACCGAGCACACCGACCGCAACGACCAGCGCGCCCCACAGCACGTAACGGCGCGTCGCATCCGTATCGGCGGCGCGCTCAGGCTCGACCGCCGGGGCCGGCAATGCCGCGCCGACGCGCGCGGGCCGCACTTCCGGCGCCATGCCAACCAGCAGCGCATCGCGGCTCACGGCTGACGACGGCAGCGATGCGTTGCCGACGCCGAGCGTGAACGGCGGCGTGCCGCGCGCGACGAAGGTCAGCGCGGCCGGATGCCAGCCGACCGCGACGGCCGGTTGACCGCCGCCGAGGCCGCCGTTGCGCATGTCGACGACGATCCGCCACGCGCGATCCGGATTCGGCGCGAACGCCAGCGGCGGGTTGCGCTGTTCGGCGCCTTTGCCCTGCAGCCGGAACAGCACGGCGCCGGCGACGTCGCGCCACGGCGCCTGCGCGTCCGCGCGACTCTGCAAGGTTGCGCGCGCAACCGTATTCGGCTGCGGCAGGTCGATGCGCACGCGGTCGACCGGATACGTGCCGTCGGTGTCGAACAGATATTCGCCGGGCGCGCCGCCGGCCCGCACGTGCACGGCATCGCGCCATTGGCGCGGCACGGCCGCGGCGTCCGCCGTGCGCGCATCGTGCGGTTGTGTTTCGATCTCGATCGACCCGATCGCGGGCGCACCGTCGAGCCAGTCGAGCCGCAGGTAGCGCGACCCCGCGCCTTCGAGGGCGATGCGTTCCTGCACCAGCATGTCGTCGCCGCGTCCGACCTTCAGCAGTTGCGTGCTGCCGAGCGAGCGCCAGCTGCGCAGGTCGTCGCTTGCTTCGACGGCGACGCGTCCCTGATAGCTGTCGTCGCTCACGTGCACGAGCACCGCGTCGACCTCACCGTCGGCATGCGACAGGTCGACGAGATCCGCCGCGTGCTTCATGCGAGCCGGTGCGGTAACGGCCGCGCGCAGCGAGCCGTCCGGCGCGACCGACACGCCGAGCGGCGCGCGGCCGTCGTCGGTGCGGGACGGCGGCAGCGGGAACCAGTGCACTGGCGTGCGCGACGGCGGCACGGCCGCCGCCGCGGGCGCCTCGAGCGAATACGGCACGGGCTCGCCGGCGCCGTTGAAGATGCGCACGTCGCCGAGATCGTCGCGCCGGCTCGCCGCGTACACGGCTTGCGGCACGGTGAGCTGGTAATACGCGGCGCTGCCGTCGAGATCGAGCGAGAAGCGTCGGGCGACGCGTTCGGCGCCCGGCGTGGCGTCGGCCGCCGCGAACGATGTCAGCAGGCTCAGGCCGAGCAGGGCTGCGAGTCGCTTCATCGTGCGTCGTCCGGTTGGAGCGCGGCCTTCGGCGGCAGCGGCGAGAAATAGCCGATCAACAGCAGCAGCACGCCGATGCCGATGAACGACACGATGCGCTCGATGCCGGTCACGTGCGACAGGTCGAACAGGAACAGCTTGATCACCGTGAGCGCGAGCAGCGCGGCGCCGACGAACCACAGCGGACGCAGTCCGCGGCGCGTGGCCCAGATCGTGATCGCGAGCGCGCAGAGCGTCCAGTACACGGACACCGAAGCCTGCACGAGCGTCGATTCGGCCATTGCGCCGAATTCGTACGGCACGCCGGCCCAGTGATGCAGGGTGCGCAGCAGGATCGCGTTCAGCCAGAGGAACGCGGTCGCGCCCGCTCCGCTCAGCAGTTCGACGCGATAGTTGTCGAACGACCACCCGAGCTTGCGCGCGCGCACGAACCACGACGCGGCGAGCGCATAGACCACCACGAGCACGAGATCGAGCGGATTGAGCAGCGGGATGCGCGCCCAGCTGCCACCATCCTGCGTGAAGTTCGCATAGAAGGTCCAGACCCACATCACGACGATCAGCGGCAGCGACGCGAGCGCGCATACGCGCGCGATGCCGTCACGGCGCGTGAGCCACATGCCGGCGAACGCGAACAGGCTCCAGCCGACCATGAACACCTGCTGGATGCCGAACGACGACAGCACGGTATCGATGTCGTAGGCCAGGTGGAAACGGTGATGCAGCGTGCGCAGCAGCAGCGCGTTGAACCACAGGAACACGGTCGCGAGCGCCGCGAGGTCGGCCGCAAGCGGATGCCACGTGATGCCGAGCGTCTTCAGGCGGCGCAGCCAGGTGGCGAGCGCGACGAAGATCAGCAGTTGCGCGACGTCGAGCGGATTGAGCAGCGGCAGCCAGAACAGCGGCGACGCGTCGCCGTCGCTCGTCACGCTGGCGATGCTCCACAGCCCCAGCAGCGCGGCGAGCGGCGCGGCACCCCATACCTGATACGCACGCGGGAACGCGGCAACCGGCCAGCGCAGCCGCGAGCCGGGGCCCGCCACCAGCAGGAGCAGCGCGCCGAAGCCGTAGGCCCACGCGCTCCAGCTCCACGCGCCTTCGGGTACGAACGCGCGCAGGCGCCAGAAGCCTTCGAGCGAGAACAGCCCGCACAACGTCCAGAACATCAGCGTGTGCAGCGGTGCGAGCACGGGGGCGGGGAGCGCCCCCACGGCCGACCTGTCCGTCGCCCCCGCGGCCGTCGTGCGCCGCGACTGTCGCAGCAGCAGCGCATAGCACGCGATGACGGCGATCGGCCACGCGAACGCGCCCATGCCCGACAGCGGCGCTTCGTGCGAATCGAACGCGCGCCACGCGAGCAGCGCGAGCACCGGCGTCAGCGCGAGCGCCGGCCATTCTGCGATCGGCCACGCGAGCTTGCGGCGCGCGACGTGTGCCAGCCACGCGGTGCCGGCCGCGAACAGCGCGGTCGCGTCGACGACGAAGCGGTCGGCATGCAGATCGACGTGACGGCTCGCGTAGACGAGGATTTCATGCAGCCCGCCGCCGACCCACCACAGCAGCCCCCACGCCGCGGCCGCGGCGCCGACCTCCGGCATCCATGCATGCCACGCGCGCGCTTCGTCGCGTCCGTGCAGCCACCAGCCGGTGAACAGGCCGGCGAGCGCGATCAGCAGCATCGCGATGGTCGGGCCGTTGAGCACGGGCAGCGCGGTGGTGTCGGCCGGCCCGAGCAGGCTCGTGAAGAATGCGCCGGCCGCGGCGACCTGCATCAGCAGCCCGAAGCCGAACCGCAGCAGGCGTTTCTCGCGCACGCCGAGCCAGACGACGGCCGCGCCTTCGATCGCCCATGCGGCGCTGGTCGTCGGGCCCGAGAACGCGAGCGGCACCGCGAGCGTCGCGAAGATCACCGCGAGCGCGAGCGTGGATTCGAACAGCAGCGCGAGGCGCTCGCGGCGCCGCGTGAGCCACGCGGCCAGCGCGACGTAGAAGGCCGACAGCGCGACGGCGCTCCACGCGAGCCCGAACGGGATGTCCTTCACGAGCGCCGCCTGCAGCGCGGTCGCGACGATCGGTGTGCCGAACACGAGCGTGCCGTCCACGTAGTGCCGCAACGCCAGTTCGCGCTTCACCGCATACAGCAGCGCGATGCCGACATACATCAGGAAGAACAGGATCAGGAACGGCTCGGTGCTCGCGAACAGCGCGGGGCGGTAGGCCGTCACGCCCCACGCCGAGCCGATCGTGAACGTGAACACGAAGCCGAGCAGGTTCAGCGGACGCCAGGCCTTGAACCACGCGATCGCGAAGATGCCCGCATTCAGTAATGCGTAGTAACTGAACAGCGCGACATGGTTACCCTGGCCGGTCGACAGCAGCACCGGCGCGAGAAAGCCGCCCGCGCTGCCCATGAACGCGAGCGGCAACGCGTTCTGCTTCACCGCGAGGAACGCGCTCAGCGCGCACACCGCGACCATCAGCGGGAACGCGGCGCCGACCGGCAGCAGCGCGTAGAGCTTGGTCGCGGCGAAGATCGTCAGGTACAGGATGCCGATGCCGCCGCCCTGCAGCACGAGGCCATACGCGGCGCGGCGCGCACGCACGCGCCAGCCGATCGCGAGCAGCGCGGCCGCGGCGAGCGCCGTGCCGGCGAGACGGAATTCGATCGGCAGCATGCTGTTGTCGGCCGCGTACTTGAGCAGGAACGCGACGCCGAAGAACAGCACGATGATGCCGACGCGCACGACCGTGTTGCCACCGAGCAGCCAGTCGCGCGCGGCGCGGAATGCGCGGTCGGCGATGCCGGGTTCGCGTGGCGCGGGCGGGATCGGGCGGGCTGCGGCTGCGGGTGCATTCGTCGGTGCAGCGGCGGCGGCCGGCGCGTCGCTCGTCCGCGCGGCGACTGCCGGCGCGGGAGTCGGTGCGGGAGTCGGTGCGGGCGTCGGTGCGGGCGTCGGCGCGGGAGTCGGCATGGACGTCGACGCTGGCGTGCCGGCGCTCGCGGCGGCGGGCCGCACGGCGGACCGTGGCGGAAGCGGGGCAGGCGGCGGGACGGTGGCGGGCGTGGCCGACGGCGCGTGCGTGGCGGTGCCGGTCGCGGCAGCACCGGCTTTCGCGCCGGCGAGCTGGCCGCGCAGCACATCGAGCTCGCGCGTCAGCGTCTCGACCGTCGCTTCGAGGCGCGCGACGCGATCGGCGAGCAGAACGGGTGGGGGTTGCGGTGTTGCAGGCGGTGCGGACATCGCGAACGCGCCGGGCGGCGTGTCGCCGCCGTTGCGCTTGCGTTGCCGCAGCGCGTGGCCGATGCAGAACCCGGCCACCGCACCCAGCAGCGAGCCGTTGGCGACCGAGAAATCCCCGAATAATGCGGCGATACCGCCCGCGATGAAGCCGATTGCGGCAAAGGCCCAATTCATCGCCTTGCTCCCTCTCTCATTTCGTTATCGTCCTTCGATCATCGCGCGGCCTGATCGAGGCTGTTTCGGTATGGCCGGCAGGCGAACCGGCACGCGCGCACCATCGGCGTACCATCGGTAAACGGCCCGCGGCAACGTCGCGCTCAGCGTGTTTGCGGGGAATGTATCACAGCGCTCGTCGCGGATTTTCAGGGTTGGCGCGGTATCACGGCGTGCGCCGTTCGGTGTCGCCGCGCGGCCTTTTGCACGGTCATGCTTTTTCGGGTGAAAGCAGTGTTTTCTTTCGTCTGAGCAGAGCGCCCCCGGAACGGACGTGAAATTGTCGTAAAACGACGCGCCCCTCGACGCGAATTGGCGCAAAACGCCATGCGATGCACACCGCGCTGCTGCGCACAAGTCCGACACCCGATGCCCGCCAGTGCTGGCTGTGCGCGTATTGCGTCGCCGCAAACGGGTGCCGCCGCGCGCTGCGGCCCGCCGGGCGGGGCTGGAGGCCGTGTCGTATTTGCGCAAGCGTTTGTCGTAATTCGTCGGCAGGTCGGGGTTTTTTCTGGCAACTATGTAGGCACGCTATGCGACGCGTTAGTCCCCGCTACACGAGGAGAAGGTTTCAATGGATGCCCCCAAGGTCGTGGTCGAAGGTCTGTGCAAGGTATTTGGAAGTAACCCGCAGCAGGCGCTCGACATGCTCGCCGCCGGTGCAACGAAAGACGATGTGCTCAAGCGTACCGGTCAGGTCGTCGGCGTGCACAACGTATCGTTCGACGTGCAGGAAGGCGAAATATTCGTGCTGATGGGCCTGTCCGGCTCCGGCAAATCCACGTTGATCCGCCTCGTGAACCGGCTGGTCGATCCCAGCGCCGGCAAGGTGCTGATCGACGGGCTCGACGTTGCGTCGGCACGCCGCTCGGAGTTGACCGCGCTGCGCCGCAAGGACATGAGCATGGTGTTCCAGTCGTTCGCGCTGATGCCGCATCGCACCGTGGTGTCGAACGCCGCGTTCGGCCTCGAGGTCGGCGGCGTCGGCAAGAAGGAGCGCGAACGCCGGGCCATGGACGTGCTCGAGCAGGTCGGTCTCGCACCGTTCGCGCACAAGCTGCCGTCCGAGCTGTCGGGCGGGATGCAGCAGCGCGTCGGCCTGGCCCGCGCGCTCGCCGTGAACCCGTCGCTGATGATCATGGACGAGGCGTTCTCCGCGCTCGATCCGCTCAAGCGCCGCGAAATGCAGGACGTGCTGCTGCAACTGCAGAAGGAACAGCGCCGCACGATCATGTTCGTGTCGCACGATCTGGAAGAGGCGCTGCGCATCGGCAACCGCATCGCGATCATGGAAGGCGGCCGGCTCGTGCAGGTCGGCACGCCGCAGGACATCATCGCGAACCCGGCCGACGACTACGTGCGCGCGTTCTTCGACGGCATCGACACCAGCCGCTACCTCACCGCCGGCGACCTGATGCAGACGGGTGCCGTGCCGACCATGTCGAAGTTCGATGCAGCGAACGTCGCGGCGACGCTGAACGGCAGCGCCGAATACGCGTTCGTGCTCGACGCCGCACGCAAGATCCGCGGCTTCGTCACGCGCGATGCGCTCGGTCAGGACACGCCGTCCGTGCGGCCGATCGAAAGCATCCGGCGCGACGCGACGCTCGATCATGTCGTCGCGCGCGTGGTCGCCAGCCCGAATGCACTGCCCGTCGTCGACGACGACGGCTGTTACTGCGGTTCGGTCGACCGCGCACTCATCCTGAAAGCCATCACGCGTTCGCGAGGTTCCCATGTCTGAAATGATTCCGCTCGGTACCTGGGTCGACCGGTCCGTTCACTACCTGCTCGACCATGACGCGGCAACGTTCGATGCGATCGGCCGCGCGATCGAGGGCCTCGCCGCGTTCGTCGAGCACGGACTGCAGGCGATCCCGATGTGGCTGATGATGGCGATCTTCATCGGCGTCGGACTGTGGCGCGTGGGCTGGCGCTTCGCGCTGTTCACCACCTTGTCGCTGCTGCTGATCTTCGCGACGGGCTTCTGGGATCAGACGGTCATCACGCTCGGTCTCACGCTGTCGTCGACGATCATCAGCCTCGTGCTCGGCATTCCGCTCGGCATCTGGGCCGCGAAGAGCAAGCTGGTCGCCGCGATCGTGCGTCCGATCCTCGACCTGATGCAGACGATGCCTGCGTTCGTCTACCTGATTCCGGCCGCGATGCTGTTCGGTCTCGGCCGCGTGCCGGGGATCCTGTCGACGGTGATCTTCGCGATGCCGCCGGCCGTGCGCCTGACGAGCCTCGGCATCCGTCACGTGAACCGCGAGATCGTCGAAGCCGGCCAGGCATTCGGCTGCACGCCGTGGCAGCTGCTGTACAAGGTGCAGTTCCCGAATGCGCTGCCGTCGATCATGCAGGGCGTGAACCAGACGATCATGATGGCGCTGTCGATGGTCATCATCGCATCGATGGTCGGCGCGGGCGGCCTCGGCAACGATGTGCTCGCGAGTATCCAGCGCCTCGACATCGGCCTCGGTTTCGAAAGCGGTCTGTCGGTCGTGCTGCTCGCGATCATTCTCGACCGCATCACCGAAAGCTTCGGCCGCGCGCCGGGCACCGTGAAAGCACCGCTCTTCTCGGGCCTGAAGCAGGTGTTCCGCGCGAAGGGCGCTCCCGCTCAAGCCTGAGCCACCGGCGGCCGGTGCGTCTTCCGGCCGCCTTCTCCGATTCGACTCCGGTTTTCCGCGGCGTGCGCCGCGGAACTGGCGTCCTGCAACCTGCTCAACCGTTCGCCAGGAGCCCGATGTGACGTCCGCCGCTGCCGCCGTGCCCGCCGCTTGCGTTTCACCGGTTTCGTCCCTCGCCCATTTCGGCTTTCTTACGCTGCCGAATTTCTCGATGATCGCGTTCTCGAGCGCGGTCGAAGTGCTTCGGATGGCGAACTATGTCGGGCGTGCCGACCATTACCAGTGGTCGATCTATTCGCTCGACGGCGCCCCCGTGCATGCCAGCAACGGCATCGCGGTGCGGCCGACCCAGGCGCTCGACTACACGAACCTGCCCGACGTGATGATCGTATGCGGCGGGATTCGCATCCGCGACGTGGTCGACGACGGCGCGCGCGATACGCTCGCGGCGCTCGCCGAACGCGGGTTGCCGCTGGGCGGCATCTGCACCGGCGCGTATGCATTGATGTCCGGCGGGCTACTCGACGGTTATCGCTGCACCGTGCACTGGGAGAACCTGTCCGCGCTGCATGCGGAGTTTCCGCAGGTGGGGTTCGCCGACGAGCTGTTCGTCGTCGATCGCGACCGGCTCACCTGCACCGGCGGCACCGCGCCGCTCGACCTGATGTTGAACCTCGTCGGCATGCGCTTCGGCCAGCAGCTCGCCGCGCAGGTGTCCGAACAGTTCATCCTCGAGCGCATCCGCAGCTCGACCGACACGCAGCCGATTCCGGTCGATGCGCGCGTCGGCTTCTCGCGCGCGGAGCTGATCGAGGTCGTGCGCCTGATGGAGGCGAACATTGAGGAGCCGCTGTCGCTCGAGGAGCTCGCGCGGCTCGTGCGGCTGTCGCAGCGGCACTTGCAGCGTATGTTCAAGGTGTACCTGAACGTATCGCCGACCCACTATTACCTGACGCTGCGGCTCAAGCGCGCGCGCGACCTGCTGCGCACGACCGACGCGTCGATCGCGCGCGTGACGACGACGTGCGGATTCCATTCGCCGTGTCACTTCAGCAAGGCGTATCGCGCGCAGTTCGGTCACGCACCGAGTTACGAACGGCGGCTGCCGGGGCGTTGACGCGGCCCGCGCGAGCCGTTCGGTCCGCGACGCCGCCGGGATCGCGGCGCGCGGCTTCAACCATCGATCCCGCAACCATGAAAAACGACGTCACTTTGAGGAGAAGACAGATGAAGCGCCTATTGATCGCAACGGTATGCGGGATCGGGATCGCCGCGCCGATGTCGGCGGTGTATGCGGCCGACCCGCCCGTGTGCAAGAACGTGCGCTTCGCGGACGTCGGCTGGTCCGACATCGCGGCCACCACCGGCCTCGCGTCGACGATGCTGCAGGGGCTCGGCTACGCGCCGACCAAGACGATCGCGTCGGTGCCGATCACGTTCGCCGGCATCAAGAGCAAGCAGATCGACGTGTTCCTCGGCTACTGGTCGCCGACGATGGACCCGATCATCCAGCCGTTCACGAAGGCCGGCACGATCAAGGTGCTCGCCACGCCCAACCTGACCGGTGCGAAATACACGCTCGCGGTGCCCGACTACGTGTATCAGGGCGGCCTGAAGTCGTTCGCCGACATCCAGAAGTACGCGGACAAGCTCAACGGCAAGATCTACGGGATCGAGCCGGGCAACGACGGCAATGCGCTCATCAAGAAGATGATCGACACCAATCAGTTTGGCCTCGGCAAGTTCAAGCTGGTCGAGTCGAGCGAAGCCGGCATGCTGATCGAGGTGAATCGCGCGGCCCGCGACAAACAGTGGATCGTGTTTCTGGGATGGGAACCGCATCCGATGAACGTGCAGATGAAGATCGATTACCTGACCGGCGGCGACGACGTGTTCGGCCCGAACTACGGTGAGGCGAAGGTGCTGACGGCCACGCCGCCCGACTACGCGCAGCGCTGCCCGAACGTCGCGAAGTTCGTGTCGAACCTGCAGTTCACGACGGCGATCGAGAACCACGTGATGGTGCCGATCATGAACAAGGAAGACCCGAACAAGGCCGCCGCCGCGTGGCTGAAGGCGAACCCGCAATCGCTCGAGAAGTGGCTGGCCGGCGTGACGACGCTCGACGGCAAGCCGGGGCTGCCGGCGGTGAAGGCTTATCTCGGCGTGCATTGAGCGGCAGGGCATCGACGTTCCGCGCCGGCATCGAGGCAGTGTCGTCTCGATGCCGGCCGCGAGCGGGCTGCTTCCACGGCCCGGCCGCTTGAGCCGCGTCGTTACCCGAACCGCACGCAATACACCGGCGGCAAATGCGCGGAAACTTGCCGCCAGTTCTCGCCGCCGTCAGCGGAAGTCCATAACCCGCCCGTCGTCGACGCTATTGCGAGACGCGTGCCGGTGTCATCCACCGCGAGGCCGTGCCGATATACCAAGTCGTAGGCCGGTGCAGGCGGCAACCCGTTCGACAGGCTCTCGAAACTACGGCCGCCGTCGCGCGTGCGCGTGACGACGAACCGGCCGTTCACCGGAATCCGGCACGCATCCTTCGCGGCGGGGACGAACCACGCGGTGTCGGGGTCGGCCGGATGCACGGCGACCGCGAAGCCGAAGCTCGACGGCTGCGCTTCGATGCGCTGCCAGTGCGCGGCGCCGTCGGTCGAGCGGAAGATCGCGCAATGATGCTGGGTCCACAGCACATCGGGATTGGCCGCGCACTGCACGACGCGATGCGGGTCCTGCACGTTGGGCTCGCCGCGCCGCTCCGGCGGCATGTAATCGGCTTCCATCCCGTCGGCGCTCACGCGCCAGCTCGCGCCACCGTCGAAGGTCTGCCACACGCCGCCGCACGAGATGCCGATCGTCACGTGCCGGCTGTCGCGCGGATCGACCATCACCGAATGGATGCCCGGCGCGTCGTAGCCGCCGCCGAACCATTCGGGGCGCTCCGGGCGGTCCCACAATGCGCGGTTGAGCTCCCACGAATCGCCGCCATCGCCGGAGCGGAACAGTCCGCCCGGTATCGTGCCGGCCCACAGTACGCCCGGCTCGTCGGCGCCGCCGGCTTCGAGCGACCAGATCTGCTGAAGTGTCCACGGTGGCCGGGGCGGGGCGGGCGCTTCGTCGTCCGTGTCGGCGTCGCCGGCATGTGCGCCGACGTTTGCGCGCAGCGCGTCGGCGGGCTGCGGCGGATATACCGGAACCGCGCATTCTTCCCAGTCGGCCGCGCCCGAGCGGCGGCGATGCAGTTTGACACCGAAATGGCCGAGGTTGAGCGCCGCATACAGCGTGCCGTGGCGCGGATCGGCCAGCGCCATGCTGACCGGTTCGCCGATGAAGTGCGGCTCGCCGAGCGACCAGCCGCCGTTGCCGTCGGCGTGCAGCACGAACAGGCCCTTGCGGGTCGCGACGAGCAGTCGATCGTTCATGTCGGGTGTCTCCTGTGCGCGATCGGGCGCTTGCTTCGATGAGATGCGTCCCTTTATCCGCCGGACAACGCCTGCACGACATAGACGCGGCTCGCGTCGCCGAGCGCGTCCGACAGGTGTTGCCGGTCGCGCACCGGCTGGCCGTCGATGAACACCGACAGATGCTTTCTCAGCGCACCCTGGTCGTCGACGATGTAGCCGCGCAGCCGCGGCTGTTCGCCGAAGACGGTTTCAAGCGCTTCGCCGAGCGTACGTGCGTCGACGTCGCGCTCGGGCGTGTCGATATGCCGCTGGATCGACGCCGCGAAGAAGAGGTGGGCCATGGCAGGGGCTGGCAGGAGCCGCGCAGGGGGACGGTCTGTAGTTTAGGCGATCGATCGGCTCGGCAGCGACATCGCCGTGCGGTCGGCGGCTCAGGCAGCCGTTGCTGCGTCGCGCAATGGCACGTGCACGCGCCTGCCCTGCTACGCGTACTTGTCGCCGACCGTGCTTCGGATCGGATGCGTGTCATAGACGATGATCATGCGCTCGATGCGCGCGTCGTCGTCGAATTCGAATACGTCGACGCACTCGAATTGCACCGCGGAGCCGTCTTTCAGTCCCCAATCGTAGGTGAAATAGCCGGTTGCCCGGCGCGCGCCCGTCGCGCTGACGCAGATGTCGATCGGCGTGATCCGGCTTTGTCCGGATGCCGCCGCGACTTTTTCGAAGAAGGGTTGCGGCGCCATCCAGCCGAGAAACGGCGAGAATATCCGCGCGTCCGGTGTGAACAATGCACAGATCGCGGCGACGTCGCCGCGCTCGAGTGTCTTCAGGTAGGTATCGACCTGTCGCGTGTAAAGTGCGTCGGACGACGAAACCATGCTATTTCTCCGCTGAGTGTTGACGAGCCGTTCGCGACAGCCGTCGCGCTGGTGCAACCACGATAGCGATGCCGCGATGACCGAACAATCGAAAAATCCGCAACCCGGGCATGCCGCCCGCGCATACCCGCTCGCGGATCTGACGCGCGCGCTGCCGCCGCTGACGGCGTTCCAGGCGTTTGTCGCCGCCGCCGAACTGGGCAGCTTCAACCGGGCCGCCGAGCATCTGTGCCGGACCCAGGGCGCGGTGAGCCGTCAGGTGCAGCAACTGGAAGCGCACTACCGGTGTGCGTTGTTCGTCCGTCATCCGTCGGGATTGACGTTGACCACGGAAGGCGACGCGTTGCTGACGGTGGCCGTCGACGTCCTCGCGCAACTGGCGCGACACGCTCACGCCCATGCGCATGCCGCGTCGACGCTGACGTTGCGGCTGCCTTCCACGTTTGCGATCCGCTGGCTGCTGCCGCGGCTGTCCGCGCTCAATCACGCATTGCCGCGGACCGAATTGCGCATCCACACGTCGGCGGACGACACGCCGGATTTCACCGACGCCGATTTCGATGCGATCGTCGTGCGTGGCACCGGCAATTGGGCGGGCATGGTGGCGGTCCCGCTATTCGACGAATACCTGACGCCGATGTGTACGTGTGAGGTGGGCGCGTCGTTGCAGTCGGTCACCGATCTCGCGCGGGTGACGCTGCTGCATCCCGCGCGCAATCGCGATGAATGGCGATGCTGGCTCGACGCCGTGGGCGCCACGCAGATCGACCCGCGCACCGGGCTCGTATTCGATACGCTCGAACTGACACTGACGGCCGCGGCCCAGGCGCACGGCGTCGCGATCGGCGATCCGCGCATGGCGGCGGATCGGCTGGCAGCCGGAACGCTGGTCGCGCCGTTTTCGGAGGTGGTGCGCAACGGTCTGGGCTACTACCTTGTCTACCCGGTGCAACGCGCCGCGCAACCGGCGATTCAGGCGCTCACGGAGGTCATGGCGCGTCTTGCGCGCGAGGATTGATCGCAACGCGCGTGCGCCGGGCTCCTTGCTAGACCGGAATCGATCGCCCGCGTATCCGGATCCCGATCCGCACGATGCCGATCACCGCATTCGACAGCCACGTCAGCAAGCGCGGCATGCCGCGCCGGCGGATATCGAGCAGCAGCACGATCCGGACTTCGTCGCTGTCGTTCCACACCTCATGCACGAACGTGTCGTCCCATAGCAGGAAGCGGCCTTCGTCGAGCCGGTATTCGTGGCCGTCGACCTTCAGCACGGCGGCCGGCGTGCCGTCCGCGCGCTTCGGCATCGACAGCACCAGATAGCCGCGCAGGATGCCGCGGAACGGCCCGCGGTGCGGCGGGATGTGCTTGCCCGGCGAGAGGAACGACAGCGACGCGGACAGCACGTCGGGCGACGCCGCGATGATCGATTCGACGGTCGGGCAGCGCGACAGGTTGCGCGGGAACGGCTGGCCGTACGCCTGCATGATGAACATTCGCCAGTCGCGCGCATCGTTGGCCGAGATGTCGTGCTGCTCGCGCATGATCTCGTGAAAGCGCGGGATGCGCGGCAGGTCGCGCGCGACGTCGAGCGCTTCGGTGCGGATCGCCGGCCATGCACGGATGAAACGCTCGGCATCGGGGAACGCGGCCGTGTCGAGCACCGCGCCACTATCGATATGGCGGTCGTACAGCGTGCGAAGCAGGCCGGCTGCGTAGTCGTAGGCAACGGACATGATCGAGGACCGATCCACAAGGTGTCGTCAGTCTGCCCCACGCGCGGTGGGGCCGCATTACGTCAGGTTACGCCGGCTGACGAAAGAATGACAGTTCGGTGAACGTTCGTAACAGGCGCCCAGGAATTCCGGGAATAAACGCACACCGGCCGTCGTCATACGGGATGTAGCACGTCGTCTCGATGACTTTCGAAGGAGTGGAGCATGAACACGCATTGGCTGGTGGCCGCCATGGTGGCGGCGATTTCCGTCGCGAGTGTCGCGACGCCCGCGTTGGCCCAGGAACTGACGCGCGCGCAGGTCAGGCAGGAACTGATCGACGCCGAAAACAACGGGTTGCGCTTCGTGACCGACACGTCGTATCCGGCGGTGAGCCCGCTGTTCCAGCAGCAGGCCGAACAGTTGCCGCAACATCAGGCCGAGAGCGCGGTCGGCAGCGATCCAGCTGCGGCTTCCGATGCGGGAAGGCCGGCGGCGCTGCCGCCCCGTCCGCGCCCGGCCGCGTGCGTGGGGCCCGAGAGCTTCTGCACGCCGTATTTCGGCAGCTGACCTGAAGGCCCGCTGCGCCGGGTTCGACATTCACCACGCTTGATCCGCACGAAACATTGAAGGAGTTCATGATGAAAACTTGTATCGCACTACTGATGATGATCGGCGCGATTTCCGGTCAGTCCGCATTCGCGCAATCGAATGCGCCGCTCACGCGCGCACAGGTTCGCGACGAGCTGATTCGTCTGGAAGCGGCGGGTTACGATCCGTCGAGGGGCGACGACGGCGAATATCCCGCGGACATTCAGGCCGCACAGGCGAAGCTCGCCGAGCAGGATCGCGCGAGGATGGCGGCTGCGGCCGCTGCGGATGCGCCGGCCTCCGTCATGCCGGCGCAGCTCGACAACTAGGCGTCGACATGTACGTGTGTCTCTTCAGGCCGTCGTGTTCGCGTGGTGGCACTACGCATGCGGTGCGCGGCACGCGACCTGATCGAACCGCACGCACGGCCATGCTGTCGATTGCGCGCCGCGGCCGCGCATCGATGCGCTTCGGGGAATCCGCCAGGCCGCGCCGATGCGGCCCGATGATCCCTGCCGCGCGGGCGGCCGCTTGCCCGCCCGGCGGCGCAACCGTCAACGCCGTTCGTCGGCGATATGGCTGCGGATCACGTCCGCGAACGACGTATCACCCTTCAGCCCGAGCGCTTCCGCGCGCGTCGTGTCCCAGCGGCCCGGCCAGCTGCCGACGATCTTCTCGACGCGCTCGTCCGGCGCATGGCGGATCAGCTTCACGACGTCGTCGCCCGCGACTTCGCGCAGCGCCGCGATCATCTCGTCGACCGACACCGACAGGCCGGGCAGGTTGATCACGCGCTTGTTGCCGAGCTTCTCGCTGTCGATTTCACAACCGGCGACGAGCGCGTCGATCGCGCCGCGCGGCGACAGCAGCCACAACCGCGTCGAACCCGGCACCGGGCACACGCTTTCCTCGCCGTTCAGCGGCTCGCGGATGATGCCGCTCGCGAACGACGACGCGGCCGCGTTCGGGCGGCCCGGCCGCACGCTGATGGTCGGCAGCCGCAGCACGCGGCCGTCGACGAAGCCGCGCCGCGCGTAGTCGCACAGCAGCAGCTCGGCGATCGCCTTCTCCGCGCCGTATGACGATTGCGGATTCAGCGCGGTGTCGTCCTGCACGATGTCGGGCAGCACACCGCCGTAGACGGCCACCGAGCTCGTGAACACGACGCGCGGACGATGGCCGCGCGCGCGGCACACCTCGAGCAGCGTGCGCGACGCGTCGAGGTTGATTCGCATGCCGAGATCGAAATCGGCTTCGGCCTGCCCGCTGACGATCGCCGCGAGATGGAAGATCGCGCCCGTCTGCGTATCGATCGAGCTTTCGAGCACCGAGCGATCGGCGATGTCGCCGACGATCGACGTCACGCGCGCGTCGCCGAAATCGCTGCCTTCGACGACGTCGAGCAGCACCAGCTCGTCGATCTTGCCGGTCCGGCCGTCGGGGCCGGTCAGCTCGCCGCGCTCGAGCAGCTTGCGCGCAAGACGCTGGCCGAGAAAGCCGGCGCCGCCGGTGATCAGTACTTTCATGTTCGTTGCCCTCTTAGGAATGCTTGAATTACAGGTACGGCTTGAGCCAGCCGAGGCCTTCGGACGTGCCGGCCTTCGGGCGATACTCGCAGCCGATCCAGCCGTCGTAGCCGAGCGCGTCGATCAGCGCGAACAGGTACGGGTAGTTGAGCTCGCCGATATCCGGCTCGTGGCGCTCGGGCACGCCGGCGATCTGGATGTGGCCGATGCCCGCGAAATCGCGCTTGAGCTTCATCGCGAGGTCGCCTTCGACGATCTGGCAGTGGTAGCAGTCGAACTGCACCTTCAGGTTCGGCGCGCCGACTTCCGCGCAGATCTCGTGCGCATCGTCCTGGCGGCTCAGGAAATAGCCGGGCATGTCGCGCTGGTTGATCGGCTCGATCAGGATCGTGATGCCGTGCGCGAACGCGGCCTGCGCCGCATGCCGCAGGTTCGCCAGGTAGGTGTCGCGATGGCGCGCGCGGTCGGCACGCGGCGCGACCATCCCGGCCATCACGTGCAGCTTTTTGTTGCCGAGCACGCGCGCATAGTCGAGCGCCTGGTCGATGCCGCGCCGGAACTCGTCCTCGCGGCCCGGCAGCGACGCGATCCCGCGTTCGCCGGCGGCCCAGTCGCCGGGCGGCGCGTTGAACAGCGCCTGCTCGAGGTTGTGCGCGTCGAGCCGCGCACGGATGTCCTCGGCGGCGAAGTCGTACGGGAACAGGTACTCGACGGCCTTGAAGCCGTCGGAAGCGGCAGCGGCGAAGCGTTCGAGGAACGCGTGCTCGGTATACATCATCGAGAGGTTGGCGGCGAAGCGGGGCATGGCAGCGGTTCCTGTGAATGAATGGAGCGGGGCGCACGGCGCCCCGCGTCGAATGGCGGCAGGCTCAGCGGTTCACGAGTTTCGCGGGCGTGAGCCACACGGCGATCGCACCGATCACGAGCATTGACGCGAGCACGTACATGCCGGACGACGTGCTGTGCGTGAGGTCCTTCAGGTAGCCGATCACGTACGGGCTCGCGAACCCGGCGAGGTTGCCGACCGAGTTGATGATCGCGATCCCGGCGGCAGCGGCGGAGCCGGCGAGGAACGCGGTCGGCAGCGACCAGAACAGCGGTGCGCAGGTCAGCACGCCGCCCGCCGCGAGCGACAGGAACACGATCGACACCGCCGTATTGTGCGAGTACGACGCGGCGACCGCAAACCCGACGGCGCCCATCAGCGCCGGCACGATCAGGTGCCAGCGGCGTTCGCGGTGCTTGTCCGCGCTGTGGCCGAACAGGTTCATCACGACGATCGCGACGACGAACGGAATCGCCGACAGCAGGCCGATCTGCAGCGTATCGGTGATGCCGGTCGACTTGACGAGCGTCGGCATCCAGAACGTGAGGCCGTACTGGCCGGTGACGAACGCGAAGTAGATCAGCGACATCCACCACATGCGCGGGTCGGCGAACACGGCTTTCAGCGAATGGCCGTGCTTGTGCTGTTCCTGCGGCTGCGCGGCGATTTCATCCTCGAGCAGCTGCTTCTCGCGCTCGTCGAGCCACTTCGCGCCGCGGATGCTGTTGTCGAGATACAGGATCGTCGCGATGCCGACGAGCACGGCCGGCACGGCCTCGATCATGAACATCCACTGCCAGCCGTGAAAGCCGGAGCCGCCGTGAAAGCGTTCCATGATCCAGCCCGACAGCGGGTTGCCGAAGATGCCCGACACCGGAATCGCCGACATGAACACCGCGATGATCTTCGCGCGGCGATGCGACGGGAACCAGTACGTGAGGTACAGGATCACGCCCGGATAGAAGCCGGCTTCCGCGAGACCGAGCAGAAAGCGCAGCACGTAGAACTGTGTCGGTGTCCTGACGAACGCGAACACGGCCGAAAGCAGGCCCCACGTGATCATGATCCGCGCGATCCAGATGCGCGCGCCGAGGCGGTGCATCAGCAGGTTGCTCGGCAGCTCGAACAGGAAGTAGCCGAGGAAGAAGATGCCGGCGCCGAGGCCGAACACGGTTTCGCTGAACGCGAGGTCCTGCGACATCTGCAGCTTCGCGAAGCCGACGTTCACGCGGTCGAGATACGCGACCACGTAGCAGAGCATCAGGAACGGCACGATGCGCCAGAACACTTTCTTGTAGGTGCGGTCGAGCTCGGCCGATTGGGCGGGCACGGCGGGCGAGCGGCTTGCGGCCGCGTCGAGAGCAGTCATCGTCGTCTCCATCGATGTTGTGTGCCGGCGGCGCGTACGCCGTCGGATCATGTGTGTGTGCTGAGGCAAGGGCCCGCGCACACGGCGGGCATGGGAATCGGTACGTCGTTTGCGCGTGGCCTGTGCGCGATGCGTCGCGCTACCAGCGCGCGCCGAAGGTCTGGCGCAGTTCGTCGAGTGCGGCGTCGGACAGCGGCTCGGGCTTCGGATCTGTCATCAGCCACAGCCGCGCGGTTTCCTCGAGTTCCTCGAGCGCATACGACGCGTGCGACACCGACGGCCCCCACATCACCGGGCCGAGGCGCTCGAGCAGCACGCCGCGCACCTGGTCGGCGAGCGCCGCGACTTCGGCCGCGACGGCCGGGTCGCCGGGGCGGCGATAGCGGATCAGCGGAATGTGGCCGACCTTCATCACGTAGTACGGCGTGATCGGCGGCAGCACGTCGGTGTCGCGCCACACGCCCGCGAGCGTCAGCGCGACGAGGTGCGTCGAATGCGTGTGGACGATGCCGTTCGCTTCCGCGTTGCGCGCGTAGATCCCGCGATGCAGCGTGAGCGTCTTCGACGGCTTGCCGCCCGATAGCGGCTTGCCGTCGAGGCCGACCTTCGCGATGTCGTTCGGGTCGAGCCGGCCGAGGCACGCGTCGGTCGGCGTGATCAGCCAGCCGTCGGCAAGCCGCGCGCTGATGTTGCCGGCGCTGCCGACCGCATGGCCGCGCGCATACAGGCTCGCGCCGACGACGCAGATCTCGTCGCGCAGTTTCGTTTCGTCGCGCATCATGCGGCTCCGTCGAGCGCGCGCAGCGCCTTGTCGAAAAAGTCCACCGTGCCGAAGTTGCCGGACTTCAGCGCGAGGCCGAGCGGCTGCGCGTCGATGGTGGCGGTGGCCGGCACGCCGGGGTCGATCTGCGCGCCGATCTGCAGCGACTTCACGTCGAGCGCCTGCACGACCGCGCCGGACGTTTCGCCGCCGGCGACGACGAACTTGCGCACGCCGAGCTCGCGCAGGCCGCGGGCGATCGCCGCGAGCGTGCTTTCGACGAGATGGCCGGCTGCTTCGACGCCGAGCGCCTGCTGGACGGCCTTCACTTCGTCGGGCGACGTGGTCGCATAAATCAGCACGGGTTGCGGCAGGTGCGAGCGCGCGAATGCGAGTGCGTCGTCGACGACGGGTTCGCCGCGCGATGCCGCGAGCGGATCGATCCGGAAGCTCGGACGGCTTTCGCGCCACGCGGCGACCTGCGCGTTGGTCGCCTTCGACGCGCTGCCGGCGAGCACGGCCGACAACCCGTCGATGCGCGGCAGCGACGCCGCGTTGTCGCGCTCGGGCAGCAGCCCCGCGCGGCGGAAATTCTCCGGCAGACCGAGCGCGACGCCCGAGCCGCCCGTGACGAGCGGCAGGTTCGCGCACGCTTCGCCGAGCACGTGGAGGTCGTGGTCCGACAGCGCGTCGGCGATCGCGAAACGCGTGCCGTCCGCGCGCAGCGCGTCGATGCGCGCACACACGGCGGCCGCGCCCTGCGCGATCGTGTCGTAGCGGATCAGTCCGACCTTCGACGTCGTCTGCCGCTGCAGCACGCGCACGAGGTTGGCG
Source organism: Burkholderia ambifaria AMMD (assembly GCF_000203915.1). NCBI lineage: Bacteria > Pseudomonadati > Pseudomonadota > Betaproteobacteria > Burkholderiales > Burkholderiaceae > Burkholderia > Burkholderia ambifaria. Next base: position 1,505,582 of record NC_008391.1, on the reverse strand, counting down.
TCCTTCATCGGCGTGAGCGGGTGGTGCTCCATGCCCGATTCGTTCAGCGGCACGTCGCCGACGAACAGGTGCCCGCGAAAGATCGTGCGGCCGTTCTCGGGGAACGCCGGGCACGCGATCGCGAAATCGCCGCCGGCTGCATCGAGCAGCGCGTCGGCGACGGGCCCGATGTTGCCCGCGTCGGTCGAGTCGAACGTCGAGCAGTACTTGAAGAAGAATTGTCGGCAGCCCTGCGCGCGCAGCCATGCGTAAGCAGCGAGCGATTGCGCGACGGCGTCGGCGGCGGGAATCGTGCGCGACTTCAGCGCGACGACGATCGCATCGGCGTCGACCATGGTATCGAGCGCGGCGCCGTCGGCGGGCACGCCGATCGTCTGCACGGTACGCATGCCGCTCTTGACGAGCATGTTCGCGAGATCGGTCGCGCCGGTGAAATCGTCGGCGATGCAGCCGAGCAGGGGACGGGAAGCGGAAGCGGTCATGGCGGGAGCGTCGTTCGAATCAGCGGGCGGGCGGCAGCGTGATGCCGGGGAAAGTCTTGATCACGGCGGAATCGTCCTCGCCGCCGTGGCCGGCGCTCGACGCGCTCATGAACATCTGGTGCGCGGTGGCCGACAGCGGCAGCGGGAACTTGCTGCGACGCGCGGTATCGAGCACGAGGCCGAGATCCTTCACGAAGATGTCGACGGCCGACAGCGGCGTGTAGTCGCCGTTCAGGATGTGCGGCACACGGTTCTCGAACATCCACGAATTGCCGGCGCTGTGCGTGATCACGTCGTACAGCGCATCGGCGTCGACGCCTTCGCGCAGGCCGAGCGCCATCGCCTCCGCGGCCGCCGCGATATGCACGCCGGCCAGCAGCTGGTTGATGATCTTCACCTTCGAGCCGATGCCGTGCGCGTCGCCGAGGCGATACACCTTGCCGGCCATCGCGGCGAGCACGTCGTCGCAGCCTGCATACGCGGCGGCCGGACCCGACGTCATCATCGTCATCTCGCCCGACGCCGCGCGCGCGGCGCCGCCGGACACCGGGGCGTCGAGCATCTGCAAGCCCGCGGCCTCGATGCGCGCGCCGAGCGCGACCGCGAAGTCGGGCGCGACGGTCGCGCTCGCGATCACGACGCCGCCCGGCTTCATTGCCACGACCGCGCCGTGCTCGCCGAACAGCACCGTTTCGGTCTGCGCGGCATTGACGACGAGCGTGACGACGACGTCGCACTGCGCGCCGAGTTCGGCCGGGCTCGCGCAGGCCACGCCGCCTTCGGCCGCGAACGCCTGCAATACGGTGTCGCGCACGTCGCATGCGTGCACGCGGAACCCCGCGCGCAGCAGCGAGCGGGCGACGCCCAGGCCCATTGCGCCGAGGCCGATGACTCCAACATTTCGTGACATGGTCAACCTTGATCGATTCGGGAAGAGGTTCGGGACGGCGGCGGCGCCCGGTCGGGCACCGCCGCCGGCTTCAGCAGATGCCGGCTTCCGCGAGACGGCGCGCGGCGTTGTACATGTGCGTGCGTGCCGCGTTGCGCGCCGCCATCGGGTCGCGCGCGCGGATCGCGTCGGCGATCGCCGCGTGTTCCTCGCGCACCTGCCGCGAGAAATCCTCGCGCGTCGCTTCGTTGCGCCGCGTGACCTTCACGCCGGCCTCGAGGTACTGGTTCAGGAACTGCAGCGTCTTCAGGAAATACGGGTTGCCGGTGACGGCCGCGATCGTGCGGTGGAACGCGACATCTTCCGCGACGCCGTCGCGCCCTTCGGCCGCCGCAGCGTCGATCTTGCGCAGCGCGTCGTCGATGTCGGCCATGTCGTCGGCGGTGTGGCGCAGCGCGGCTTCGGCCGCGACTTCAGCCTCGATCGCGCGGCGCACCGCGAGCAGGTGCGGCAGCGAGCTGGCCTCGACGGCTTCCGCGTAGTCGATCCGCAGCGGCCGGATCGCGCCGTGCTGGTTCACGTACACGCCGCTGCCCTGGCGCGGCTCGACCACGCCTTCGTTCTTCAGCCGCGAGATCGCCTCGCGGATCACGGTGCGGCTCACGCCGAATTCCTGCGCAAGCACGGCTTCCGTCGGCAACTTGCCGCTGGCCGAGAAACTGCCGGCTTCGATCTGCTTGAGCAGCTGCTGCGCGACGTGATCGCTCATCGCACGGGCGGGAATTTTCTCGAACATGGCGCTCTGGTTTGTAAGGTGATGTGGTCATCATACAAATTTGGACGAGCGTCAGCATCCGGAATAACCCTCAATCAACGATCCGCGAACGTCGGGCAAGTCGATTGGAACCGGTTCCAATTAGGGGGGAACGTACGGCGATCGTGCGCGGTTCGATGCGCAGTCGGAGGAGGAAAGGGAGCGCGCCGGAGACGGCGCGCGATCGTCAGTCGGCGATGTCTTCGACGGGATCGGCATCCGTTGCAACCGGCACCGCGACTTCCGCGACCTCTCCGCCGCGCTCGCGATAGGTGGCCGGCGGCACGCCGAACTGCTTGCGGAACTCACGCCCGAGGTGCGACGCGTCGGCGAACCCGCAACTCGACGCGATATCGGCGACGGTGCGGTCGGAGCTGGTCAGCAGCCACGCGGCGGTGCGCAGCCGCACCTGCTTCGCGAACGCCTGCGGGCTCCTGCCCGTCTCGGCCTTGAACAGCCGCTCGAGCTGGCGCGTCGACATGTCGAGCTTGCACGCGAGTTCCTCGAGCGGCAGCGAGCGCCCGACATGCTGTTCCATCAGAAGAATCGCCCGCTTGACCTTCGGGTGCGTGGCCGGTTCGAGGCCCGGCGGATGCGGCTGCGGCGCATTGCCTTTCTGCATCTCGCCGACGAGCAGGATGCGCAGCGCCTTCTGCACGGTCGCATGGTCGAAATGGCGCAGCAGGATCGCGGCGGCGACGTCGATCGACGCGCGGCCGCCCGAGCAGGTGATGCGGCGCTGGTCGATCACGAACAGGCGGTCGGCGATCAGCAGGTCGGGATCGGCGCTCGGGAAGCGCTCGATGAAATCCCAGTAGTGGAACCAGCTCACGCAGGTGCGATAGCCGTCGAGCACCTTCGCGCGCATCAGCGTGAACACGCCCGTGCAGATGCCGACGACCGTCGCGCCGGCCCCCGCCGCGCGGCGGATGAACTCGAGCGTTTCGGGGCCGGCTTGCGGCCCCGAGTGCAGCAGCCCGCCGACCACGACCACGTAGTCGAATGGTTCGGCCCCATCGAAGGTTTCCCACGGCGTGATCTGGATCCCGCAACTCGCGCGCACCGGCGCCAGCGTTTCGCCGATCACGCTCCACGCGCAGCGCACGGGCTTGCTGTAGTCGCCGTCGTCGGCCGACAGCCGCAGCATGTCGACGAAACCCGAGAAGGCCGTGAGCGTGAAGTTCGGCAGCAGCACGATGCCGAAGCGGATGCGCTGCGGCGCCGGTTCGGCGAGGGGGGAAGCGGGTACGTCGGGTGTCATCGCGGTCAATCTCGTCACGCCGGAAAGGCAGGTCTCACTCGTTTCACTCGGTTTGCGGGGTACGTCTGCCGGGCGGTGCAGGCGCCGGCCGACTTGTGCTTTTGCGTCGCGAACCATCGCCAAAACGCACTTTCCGGCTGCCTTGCGCGGGGCTTGGCGGCGCTATCCCACGCCGATGCCGTTTTTGTTCTATCTGCCAATTTTACGCTTTGATGTACTGATGCCAACGACATTTCACGTACGCCCACCCAGAGGAAGCCAGATGAACGTCAGCGCGTTCGACCTGTTCAAGATCGGTATCGGCCCGTCCAGTTCGCACACGGTCGGCCCGATGATCGCCGCGTGCCGCTTCGCATCGCACATCGAGGACGCGAACCTGCTCGGCTTCGTGCGCCGCGTGCGGGTCGAACTATACGGCTCGCTCGGTGCAACGGGCAAGGGCCACGGCACCGACAAGGCGGTGCTGCTCGGTCTCGAGGGCCATCTGCCGGACACGATCGATCCGGACCTGATCGAGCCGCGCCTCGCCGGGATCCGCGCGGAGAAGTCGCTGACGCTGCTCGGCAAGCAGACGATCCGCTTCGACGAGAAGGAGAACATCGGCTTCTATCGCAAGCTGATGAGCGGCACGAGCATCGTGCACCCGAACGGGATGCGCTTCCAGGCGTTCGACGAGCACGGCCAGCTGCTCGTCGAGAAAGAGTATTACTCGGTCGGCGGCGGCTTCGTCGTCAACCGCGACGGCGATCGCGTGAACGGCGTGCGTGCGGCGGTCGAAGTGCCGTATCCGTTCCGTACCGGCGACGACCTGATGCGCCAGTGCCGCGAACACGGGCTGTCGATCGCCGAGGTGATGCTGCGCAACGAATGCGCGCTGCGCCCCGAGGACGAAGTGCGCGCCGGCCTGCTCGCGATCTGGCGCACGATGGCGGCATGCGTCGAGCGCGGCTGCAAGGTCGAGGGCGAACTGCCGGGCCCGATGCGCGTGAAGCGCCGTGCGGCCGAGATGAACGGGCACCTGCGTGCGCGTTCGGAGGAGTCGCTGCGCGACCCGCTGTCGATGCTCGACTGGGTCAACCTGTATGCGATGGCCGTCAACGAAGAGAACGCGGCGGGCGGCCGCGTCGTCACCGCGCCCACCAACGGCGCGGCCGGCGTGATTCCCGCGGTGCTGCACTACTACGTGAAATTCGTGCCGGGCTCGAACGAAGCCGGCATCGTCGAATTCCTGCTGACGGCCGCGGCGATCGGGATCATCTACAAGGAAACGGCGTCGATTTCCGGCGCGGAAGTCGGTTGCCAGGGCGAAGTGGGCGTCGCGTGCTCGATGGCCGCGGCCGCGCTCGCCGCGGTGATGGGCGGCACGCCCGACCAGGTCGAGAACGCGGCCGAGATCGGCATGGAGCACAACCTCGGCATGACCTGCGACCCGGTCGGCGGGCTCGTGCAGATCCCGTGCATCGAACGCAACGCGATGGGCGCGATCAAGGCGTTGAACGCGTCGCGGATGGCGCTCAAGGGGAACGGCCAGCACTACGTGTCGCTTGATTCGGTGATCAAGACGATGCGCGAGACGGGTGCCGACATGAAGACGAAATACAAGGAAACGTCGCGCGGCGGTCTTGCCGTGAACGTCATCGAATGCTAACGAAGGATCACTAACATGAGCCGCTACTCGATATTCAGCCTGTTCCGCAACGGCCTCTCGTATCACGAGAACTGGGAAAAGCAGTGGAAGAGCCCGGAACCGAAGAAGGAATACGACGTCGTGATCGTCGGCGGCGGCGGCCACGGCCTCGCGACCGCCTACTACCTCGCGAAGGAGCACGGCATCACGAACGTCGCGATCCTCGAGAAGGGCTGGATCGGCGGCGGCAACACCGCGCGCAACACGACGATCGTGCGCTCGAACTATCTGTGGGACGAATCGGCCGCGCTGTACGAGAAGGCGATGAAGCTGTGGGAAGGGCTGTCGCAGGATCTCAACTACAACGTGATGTTCAGCCAGCGCGGCGTGATGAACCTCGCGCACACGCTGCAGGACGTGCGCGACACCGAGCGCCGCGTGAACGCGAACCGGCTGAACGGCGTCGACGCCGAATTCCTGACGCCCGCGCAGATCAAGGAAATCGAGCCGACGATCAACCTGAACAGCCGCTACCCGGTGCTCGGCGCATCGATCCAGCGCCGTGCGGGCGTCGCGCGTCACGACGCGGTGGCCTGGGGCTTCGCGCGCGGCGCGGACCGCGCCGGTGTCGACATCATCCAGAACTGCCAGGTGACGGGCATTCGCCGCGAAGGCGGCGCAGTGGTCGGCGTCGATACGGTGAAGGGCTTCATCAAGGCGAAGAAGGTCGCGGTGGTCGCGGCCGGCAATACGACGACGCTCGCCGACATGGCCGGCGTGCGCCTGCCGATCGAAAGCCACCCGCTGCAGGCGCTGGTGTCCGAGCCGATCAAGCCGGTGGTCAACTCGGTGATCATGTCGAACGCGGTGCATGCGTACATCAGCCAGTCCGACAAGGGCGACCTCGTGATCGGCGCGGGTATCGACCAGTACACGGGCTTCGGCCAGCGCGGCAGCTTCCACATCATCGAAAGCACGCTGCAGGCGATCGTCGAGATGTTCCCGGTGTTCTCGCGCGTGCGGATGAACCGCCAGTGGGGCGGCATCGTCGACGTGTCGCCGGACGCGTGCCCGATCATCACCAAGACCGACGTGAAGGGCCTGTATTTCAACTGCGGCTGGGGCACCGGCGGCTTCAAGGCGACGCCGGGCTCGGGATGGGTGTTCGCGCACACGATCGCCCGCGACGAACCGCATCCGCTGAACGCACCGTTTGCACTCGACCGCTTCTACACCGGCCATCTGATCGACGAGCACGGCGCTGCCGCCGTCGCGCACTAATCCCCGCACTGAAGGAGAAAGAAACATGTTGCTGATCGAATGTCCGTGGTGCGGGCCGCGCGCCGAATCCGAGTTCACGTGCGGCGGTGAAGCCGACATCGTGCGCCCGGTGGCGAACGAGAACATGACCGACCGCGAATGGGGCGAATACGTGTTCATGCGCGAGAACAAGCGCGGGCTGCACCGCGAGCAGTGGCTGCACACGCAGGGCTGCCGCCGCTGGTTCAAGGTCACGCGCGACACGGTGACCTACGATATCAAGGGCTACGAAAAGTTCGGCGGGGCTGCCAACGGCGCCGCTGCCGGCAACGCACACGAAGAGGGCACGAGCAAATGAGCCAGAAAGACCGCCTCGGCACCGGGGGCCGCATCAATCGCGCGATTCCGCTGACGTTCACGTTCAATGGCCGCACGTATCAGGGCTTCCAGGGCGACACGCTCGCGTCCGCGCTGCTCGCGAACGGCGTGCACTTCGTCGCGCGCAGCTTCAAGTACCACCGTCCGCGCGGGATCGTGACGGCGGACGTCGCGGAACCGAATGCCGTCGTGCAGCTCGAGTCCGGCCCGTACACGGTGCCGAACGCGCGTGCGACCGAAATCGAGCTGTACCAGGGCCTCGTCGCGACGAGCGTGAACGCCGAGCCGTCGCTCGAGAACGACAAGTACGCGATCAACCAGAAGTTCTCGCGCTTCATGCCGGCCGGGTTCTACTACAAGACCTTCATGTGGCCGCGCAACATGTGGCCGAAGTACGAAGAGAAGATCCGCGAGGCCGCTGGCCTCGGCAAGGCGCCCGAGGTGCTCGACGCCGATCGCTACGACAAATGCTACGCGCACTGCGACGTGCTCGTGGTCGGCGGTGGCCCGTCGGGCCTCGCCGCCGCGCATGCGGCCGCGACGGCCGGCGCGCGCGTGATCCTCGTCGACGACCAGCGCGAGCTCGGCGGCAGCCTGCTGTCGTGCCGCGCGGAAATCGACGGGAAGCCGGCGCAGCAATGGGTCGAGAAGATCGAGGCCGAGCTGCGCAAGCTGCCTGACGTGACGATCCTGTCGCGCAGCACCGCATTCGGTTATCAGGACCACAACCTCGTGACGATCACGCAGCGCCTGACCGATCACCAGCCGGTGTCGATGCGCAAGGGTACCCGCGAGCTGCTGTGGAAGGTCCGCGCGAAGCGCGTGATCCTCGCGACCGGCGCGCACGAGCGTCCGATTGTATTCGGCAACAACGACCTGCCGGGCGTGATGCTCGCTGGCGCGGTGTCCACCTACGTGCATCGCTACGGCGTGATGCCGGGCCGCAACGTGGTCGTGTTCACGAACAACGACCGTGCGTACCAGGCCGCGCTCGATCTGAAGGCGTGCGGTGCGAAGGTGACGGTCGTCGATTCGCGTGCGTCGTCGAACGGCGCGCTGCCTGCCGCCGCGAAGCGGCAGGGCGTGACGGTGATGAGCGGTGCCGTGGTGACGGCCGCTTCGGGCAAGTGGCGCGTATCGTCGGTCGACGTCGCGTCCTACACGAACGGCCAGACCGGCAGCAAGCTGCAGTCGCTGCCGTGCGACCTCGTCGCGATGTCGGGCGGCTTCAGCCCGGTGCTGCACCTGTTCGCGCAGTCCGGCGGCAAGGCGTGCTGGAACGATGAGAAGGCGTGCTTCCTGCCGGGCAAGCCCGTGCAGGCCGAGGCGAGCGTCGGTGCGGCCGCGGGCGAGTTCGGTCTCGCACGTGCGCTGCGGCTCGCACTCGACGCGGGCGTCGAAGCGGCGAAGGCGGCCGGCTTCGCGGCGCCGCAGCGCGTGGCCGCGCCGCAGGTCGCCGAAACCGTCGAAGGCGCGCTGCAGCCGTTGTGGCTCGTCGGCAGCCGCGAGGCCGCCGCACGCGGGCCGAAGCAGTTCGTCGACTTCCAGAACGACGTGGCGGCCGCCGACATCCTGCTGGCCGCACGCGAAGGCTTCGAGTCGGTCGAGCACGTGAAGCGCTACACCGCGATGGGCTTCGGCACCGACCAGGGCAAGCTCGGCAACATCAACGGGATGGCGATCCTCGCGCAAGCGCTCGGCAAGACGATTCCCGAAACGGGCACGACGACGTTCCGCCCGAACTACACGCCGGTGTCGTTCGGTACGTTCGCGGGCCGCGAGACCGGCGATTTCCTCGACCCGATCCGCAAGACGGCCGTGCATGAATGGCACGTCGAGCACGGCGCGCTGTTCGAGGACGTCGGCAACTGGAAGCGGCCGTGGTATTTCCCGAAGAACGGCGAGGACCTGCATGCGGCCGTGAAGCGCGAATGCCTCGCGGTGCGCAACGGTGTCGGCATCCTCGACGCGTCGACGCTCGGCAAGATCGACATCCAGGGTCCGGACGCGGTGAAGCTGCTGAACTGGATGTACACGAACCCGTGGAACAAGCTCGAGATCGGCAAGTGCCGCTACGGGCTGATGCTCGACGAAAACGGGATGGTGTTCGACGACGGCGTGACGGTGCGCCTCGCCGACCAGCATTTCATGATGACGACGACCACCGGCGGCGCGGCGCGCGTGCTCACGTGGCTCGAGCGCTGGCTGCAGACCGAATGGCCCGACATGAAGGTGCGGCTCGCGTCCGTCACCGATCACTGGGCGACGTTCGCGGTGGTCGGCCCGAAGAGCCGCAAGGTCGTGCAGAAGGTGTGCCAGGACATCGATTTCGGCAACGACGCGTTCCCGTTCATGAGCTACCGGAACGGCACCGTCGCGGGCGCGAAGGCGCGCGTGATGCGGATCAGCTTCTCCGGCGAGCTCGCGTATGAAGTGAACGTGCCGGCCAATGCAGGCCGCGCGGTGTGGGAAGCGCTGATGGCGGCCGGTGCCGAGTTCGACATCACGCCGTACGGCACCGAGACGATGCACGTGCTGCGCGCGGAGAAGGGCTACATCATCGTCGGCCAGGACACCGACGGCTCGGTTACGCCGTACGACCTCGGGATGGGCGGGCTCGTCGCGAAGTCGAAGGACTGCCTCGGCAAGCGCTCGCTGTCGCGCTCGGATACGTCGAAGGAAGGCCGCAAGCAGTTCGTCGGCCTGCTGACCGAAGACGAACAGTTCGTGCTGCCTGAAGGCGCGCAGATCATCGCGAAGGACACGCAGGTGTCGACGGTCGATCCGACGCCGATGATCGGCCACGTGACGTCGAGTTATTACAGCCCGATCCTGAAGCGCTCGATTGCGCTGGCGGTGGTGAAGGGCGGCCTGAACAAGATGGGCGAGAGCGTCGTGATTCCGCTGGCCAACGGCAAGCGCGTCACCGCGAAGATCTCGAGCCCGGTTTTCTACGATACCGAAGGGGTGCGCCAGCATGTGGAATGAAACGAGAAATCAGACGCCGGTGGCAGGCGCGGGCGTGACGCTTGAATCGCCGCTCGTCGGCTCGGCCGATGTGCTGAAGCCGCATCAGGCGCGCGCATCGAAGAAGTTCACGCTGCGCGAGCGGCCGTTCCTCGATCTCGTGAACGTGCGCGGCGAGCTGAGCGACCCGGCATTCGTCAGCGCGTTCGAGCGCGTGGTCGGTTGCCGGCCGCCGTCGGCGCCGAACACGGTGGCGCGTGCCGTCGAGTACGACGTGCTCTGGCTCGGTCCCGACGAGTGGCTCGTGCGCTCGAACGGGCCCGTCCAGGCGGGCGTGCTCGAGGCGCAGCTCGCGGAGGCCGTGCAGGGTTCGTATGCGGCGGCCGTCGACGTCGGCAGCGGCTACACGGTCGTCGAGGTCAGCGGCGAACGCGTGCGCGACGTGATCGCGCGCGGCTGTCCGCTCGATCTGCATCCGCGCGTGCTCAAGCCGGGCCAGTGCGCGCAATCGCACTACTTCAAGTCGCCGATCACGCTGATCCCGACCGGCGACGATACGTTCGAGATCGTCCTGCGTCGCAGCTTCGCCGACTATTTCGTGCGCATCATGCTCGACGCCGCGGCGCCGCTCGCATCATGAAGCCGTTCGACGAACCGTTCGTGGCGATCGACGCGCCGCGCCTGCGCGGGCGCGGGCGCGGGTGGAGCGTGTTCGTCGACGAACTGAAGGTGCCCGCGCGCATCGGCATCCACGCGCACGAGCACGAGGCGCCGCAGCCGATCGTGATCGATGCACGGCTCGGGTATCGCTGCGAGCCGAGCGAGCAGGGCGAGTGGATCGACTACGACGGCTACTGCGCGCGTGTCGCCTCGTTCCTGTCGCACAAGCCGCATACGCGGCTGCTCGAGACGCTCGTCGCCGATCTCGCGGTGCTGTCGTTTCGCGAATGGCCCGCGCTGGAGTCGCTGACGCTGTCGATGTACAAGCCGAAGATCCGGCCGGGGACGAAGCGCGTCGGCGTGTCGCTCGACTGGACGCGCGGGGATTACCTGCGGTGGACGGGGGCGGCGGGGCAGTTGTGAGCGGGTGATGCCCGGTCGCGGGCGATTCGGTCGCAGCTCGGGCGGCGGCGCGGAAGCGTCGCCGCGCTCGTTTTAATTCCTGAAATATCGGAACAAAGGGTGATGAGCCGGTGTGTGCGGCATTGTTCCTGAAATATCGGAATAATTGGGCTTTCGGCCTATGGTCGACTATAATTCCGATATTCTAGTAACTATGTGATCGGGCACGGGGCGCCAGCGCTTTGTTCCTGAAATCCCGGAATTATGGCGCGTACCTTACCGCGACCGATCGCGGCCCCCGACCCGCTCGCGCTGGATCTCGCAGCGCTGGGGGCGCTCGTGCGCAACCGACGCGCGCAGAGCCAGATGCGGATCGATGATGCGGCCGACATGCTCGGCGTCTCCAAGGACGTGCTGTCGCGGCTCGAGAACGGCCGCGCCGTGAGTGTCGACAAGCTGTTCAAGGTACTGGATGGCCTCGGCCTCAATCTGCTCGTCGTGCCGAAACGCGACGTACCGGCGGCGCGCAACGCAGTGCGCGAGCATATGCAGAAGCGTGCCGCGTCAACTGATTCGCACGAGGGCGCGTAATGGTCCATCGCCTGCGCGTGTCGACCGACGGCTCGCCCGTCGGGCAACTGACCTACGACGCCGGTCGCGACGATTACGGCTTTTCGTACGACCCGGCGTGGCTCGCGCGTGGCGATGCGTTCGCGTTATCGCCGTGCATTCCGCTCGATGGCGGCAAGCCGCCGGCGGGCGCGGTCCAGCGTTTCGTAGGCAACTTGCTGCCCGAGGGCCGCGCGCTCGACGTGGCCGCATCGATGTATCAGATATCGAAGGACAATGTCTTCGGCCTGATCCGGATGCTCGGCAAGGAGCCGGTCGGCGCGTTGAGCTTCATTCCTGACGACGATTCGGCCGCGCGGGCGCCCGAAAGCCCCGAACCTGTGCGTCGGCCGATTTCGGTGGAAGAGCTGACCGATCGTATCCGCAAGCGCGATGCGATCCCGTTTGCCGTCTGGGACGATCAGGTGCGCCTGTCGATCGCCGGTCATCAGGACAAACTGCAGGTGCTCGTCGAGGGCGAGCAGTTCTCGCTCGTCGATGGCGCGCTCAGCAGCTCGCATATTCTCAAGCCCGAGTCGCGTAGCCCGAATGCGCCGTTCATGGTCGCCAACGAGCATTTCTGCATGACGCTGGCGGCTCGCATGGGCCTGCCGGTCGCGCATGTCGAGATTCGGCGCATCCCCGAACCGATTCTGCTGATCGAACGATTCGACCGGATCGTGACGACCGACCCGGCCGATCCGCACCGCGTGAGCGCGGTGCGGCGACTTCATATCATCGATGGGTGCCAGGCCCTCGATTTACCGGCGACGCTCAAGTACGAGCGCAATCTCGGTAACAACGAGGACGTACGCAATATCCGTGAAGGCGTGAGCTTCGAGCGACTGTTCTCGTTGACGCCGTCGCTCGAGACGCCGGCCGCCGCGCGTTCGGCCATGCTGCGCTGGGCATTGTTGCAACTGCTGATCGGCAACAGCGACGCGCATGGCAAGAACATTTCGTTTTTCGTCAGCAGCGGCGGGCTCGATCCGGCGCCGCTGTACGATCTGGTCTGCGTGAACGTGTACGGAGACGCCTATGTACAAGACATGGCGATGGCGTACGGAGACGTGTTCCGTACCGAGGAGCTGACCGCTTTCGCGCTCGCAGACTTCGCACATCGTGCGCAGATCCGGCCGGCACTCGTTGCACGCGAAATGACGCGGATGGCAACCCTGGCTGCGAAGCTGGCTTCCGAGCTGGCGCAATCGGACATCTATGCGGGCGACGAGCAGGCATGGGTGCGCCGTATTTCGGAGTACGTTCGGGATCAGGCCGATCGGGTGCTTCGCATTGCACCCATGGTGCCCAAGGTCAACGTGGAACTGCTCTGAGCTCGCGCGGTTGGGCTGCAATTGCCGCGACCCGATCGTGCGTGGGGCGTTGCTCGCCTAAGGACGATTAAAGACGCAGGTCTTCATCGAGTTTCTGCGCACGCATTTCGCGCGAGCGTGACGGGCGATGGATGCCGTCATGCGTTCTGACGCGTCACGATAGGCACGAACGAACGCGCGTGCCGTGCGGCGTGCTTACTTCGCGCCGCGACTTGCGGCCGGCGCCGCCGTCGACGGATCGCTGACCGGCACCATGTGCGCGTTGCCGTCGCTCGCGGCTTTCGCATCGTCTTCAGGTTCGAGCACGAACCTGAACGCGTCGACCCGCTGCATCACCTTCGCCGCATACGCATTCGATCCGCCGTAGCTCTTGAGCCCGGCCTGCACGTTGCCGCCGGCCGCCCGCACATAGCCCGACAGGATCTTGGAGCCGGCCTCGACGTTCGCATTCGGCTCGGTCAGATCCTTCACGTTGCGCAGCAGGCCGCGGTGAGCGGCCGGCACGACCTGCATCAGCCCGGTCGCGCCATGCTGGCCGCGTGCCTTTTCCTGGAAGCGCGATTCGATCGAGATAATCGCGTAAACGAGTGCGGGAGGCAGCGAATATTTCGTCGCAGTGACGCTCACGATATCGGCGAGCCGCGCGGCGCGCTCCTTCGCGAGACCGAATTTCTTCGTCAGGTACGAGGTGATGCGGCGGTTTGCTTCGTTCGGCTGATCGTTGGCGTTGGCGAGCGGCGCAGATGCCGCGGCCGGCGCGGATGCGGCCGCTTCGGGCACGGACGCAGGCAGCGCGGGCGCCTGCTGCGCCGAAGCCTGTTGCGCAATGCCGAGCGAAAGCACGATCAGCCAGAAAAACCGTCGTCGCATGGTGTAGTGCGGGGAAATGGGAGGCGCATAGTATATCGGCCAATCGTCTGACGCGTTCGAGCACGGGCTCGAATGAAAGCATGCTGTAGGCTTGTATCGACGCGCGCCGTGCGCAGACGGGATCGTTGCACGAACACGCATCGGAGTCCGGATCAAGCCCGCCCCGATTTTTTGTCGCGCCGTCTTTTTCGCGGGCAGCGCCGCGACGCCAGGCGCTTGCTACGGCCGCCGCGCACTCGCCACCCGTGCCAGCGCGCCGATCGCATCGCTGACCAGCACGGCGAGCAGCCCGACGATCACGCCGCCCTGCAGCACGAACGCCGTGTTCGAGGTCTGCAGGCCCGCGATGATGACGTCGCCGAGCCCGCGCGCGGCCACCGTCGACCCGATCGTCGCGGTCCCGAGATTGATCACGACCGCGAGCCGGATGCCGTTCACGATCACCGGAAACGCGAGCGGCAGCTCGACCGACACCAGTTGTTGCCAGCCGCTCATCCCCATCCCGCGCGCGGCGTCGACGACGTCGCGCGGCACGTCCTCGAGCCCCGCGATCGTGCTCTCGAAAATCGGCAGGAGCCCGTACAGAACGAGCGCGATCAGCACGGGTTTCAACCCGAAGCCGACGGCTGGCACCGCGAGCGCGAGCACGGCGACCGGCGGAAAGGTCTGGCCGATGTCGACGACGCTGCGCGCGACCGGCAGGAAATCCGCGCCGGCGGGCCGCGTGACCGCGATGCCGGCCGCGACCGCGATCAGCATGCCGATCAGGCTCGACAGCGCGACGGTGCCGAGGTGCGCGAGCGTGAGGTCGAGCAGGCTCGCGCGATCGTAGATGACCGGCGCGCCGTTGTCCGCGAACGGCGCGAACACGCCCTGCAGCCACGCGGGACGCAACAGCAGCACGAGCAACAGCGCGAGCGCGGCCGCGCGCGCGACGTACGCGGGCAGCCGCCGCGGCACGGGTGAACGCGCGGGCCGCGGCGTCATGCGGGCTTCCTCGCGTGCGCGCGGATCGCGCCGAGCGTGATGCGTCGCGCATCGCGCCCGTTGCCGTCGTCGACCGGCAATGCGTCGACGCCGCGCCACAGCAGCTCGGACACCGCATCGCGCAGCGTGCGCGTCGCGGCGATCGGTTCGCCGTCGGCGTGACCGGATTCGGCCACCGCATCGATCGGCGTCAGCGCGAGCAGGCGCAGCGGCCGGTCGACGCCCGCGACGAGCTGTTCGACCACGCCCGCCGCCGGTTTGCCGAGAATCTCGGCCGGCGACGCGACCTGCAGCAGCCGGCCGCCGTCCATCACCGCGATCGTGTCGCCGAGCTTCAGCGCTTCCTCGATATCGTGCGTGACGATCACGACCGTGATGCCGAGGCGGCGCTGCAGCGCGTACAGGTCGTCCTGCGCCTTGTTGCGGATGATCGGATCGAGCGCGCCGAACGGCTCGTCCATCAGCAGCATCGCGGGCTCGGCCGCGAGCGCGCGCGCGACGCCGACACGCTGCTGCTGGCCGCCCGACAGTTCATGCGGCAGCTTGTCCGCGAATTCGGACGGCGCGAGGTGAAACAGTTCGAGCAGTTCGCGCACGCGCGCGTCGATGCGCGCGGCCGGCCAGCCGAGCAGGCGCGGCACGGTCGCGATATTGCGCGCGACGCTCCAGTGCGGGAACAGGCCGTGCCCCTGGATCACGTAGCCGATGCGCCGCCGCAGCTGCTCGGGCGGAACGCTCGCGGTGTCGACGCCGTCGATGCGGATCGTGCCGCTGGTCGGCGCGATCAGCCGGTTGATCATCCGCAGCAGCGTCGACTTGCCGCTGCCCGATGCGCCGACGAGCGCGGTGATCGTGCCTTGCTTCATCGTCAGCGACACGTCGTCGACGGCGGTGATGTCGCCAAAGCGTTTGCCGAGGCGTTCGATCTCGATCATGCAGTACGTCCCTTCGCGAGCGTGGTCGCGGCTTCGAACACGACGGCGGCTGCCAGCGCGAGTGCGATCGTCGGGATCGCGCCGAGCAGCACGAGATCGGCGGCCGATTGTCCGATCCCTTGGAAGATGAAGGTGCCGAATCCGCCGCCGCCAATCAATGCGGCGACCGCGGTCAGCCCGATGTTCTGCACCAGCACGATGCGCACGCCGCTCAGGATCACCGGCAGCGCGAGCACGAGGTCGACACCGAGCAGCCGCTGCACGCGCGTCATGCCCATCGCGCGTGCCGCTTCGGTCACATGCGGCGGCACCTGCTCGAGTCCGACCACGACGCTCGATGCGATCGGCAGCAACGAGTAGAGAAACAGCGCGAGCACGGCCGGCGCGACGCCGATCCCGCGGATGCCGAGCGCGGCCGCGAGCGGCACGTGCGCGGCGAGCAGGCCGAGCGGCGCCATCATCAGCCCGTACATCGCGATGCTCGGGATCGTCTGCACGATATTGAGCACCGGCATCACGACGGTGCGTACCGGTGCGATCCGCGCGCACGCGATGCCGAGCGGCACGCCCGCGACGAGCGCGGCCGCGACCGAGCCGCCCGCGAGCGACACGTGCCGGATGGCCTCGCGCCAGAAGTCGTCGGTGCGCACCGCATATTCGCGCATCACGGAAAGGCCGTCCCACCAGCCGCTCGCGAGCGGCACCGATATCGCCGCGATTACGACGGCGAGCGCGACGAGGCGCCGCCACGGGCCGAAGGCGAGCCGCGCGAGCGCGTCCGCGACGAGCACGGCCCACGCGAACAGCAGCAGCCAGACGCCTGCCGCGGGCGACACGCGCGCGAGCATGTCGTCGGGCGCGACGACGTGCGCCGCGGCCGCGCCGACCGCATACGCGAGCGTCGCGAGCCACGTGGAGCCGGCCGCGAGCCGCCATCCGGGACGGCTCGCCGTCATCGCCCACAGCGCGCCGACGATCCACAGTGCAGCGAGCGCGGCGCCCTGCGCGGCCGGCAGCGCGGCGAATACCGACAGCCCCGTGCCGGCCGCGATGCGGTTCGGCCGCAGTACCATGAACGGCATGCCGACCACCGCGACGATCGTCAGGACACCGATCAGAATGCCGACCTTGTCGAGCGTGATGCGCCGCGCGGACGCCACGGCGCGATCCGTCACTTGACGAAGCCCTTCGATTTCAGATAGCTCTTGGCCACGCCGGCCGCCGGTTCGCCATTGATCTGGATGCGTGCATTCAGTGCTTGCAGCGTCTTCAGGTCGAGGCTCGAGAACACGGGCTTCAGGTAGTCGGCGATCTGCGGATGCGCCTTCAGCGCGGCTTCGCGAATCACGGGTGCCGGCGCATAGACGGGCTGCACGTGCTTGTCGTCGTCGAGCACGACGAGGCCGCTCGAGGCGATGCCGCCATCGGTGCCGTACACCATCGCGGCGTTCACGCCGTCGGTCTGGTTTGCGGCGGCCTTGATCGTCGCGGCGGTGTCGCCGCCGGACAGCACGACGAGCTGGTCGGGTTTCAGCTTGAAGCCGTATGCCTTCTCGAACGACGGCAGCGCGGATGGGCTGTTCACGAACTCGGCCGACGCGGCAAGCTTCACCTTGCCGCCGCCCACGGTCCACTTGCCGAAATCGGAGAGGGTCTTCAGGTGCTGCGATTGCGCGACGGGCGCGAGCACGGCGACGCCCCACGTATTGTTCGCGGGCGCCGGCGTGAGCCAGACGAGATGGTTCGCCGCGTAGTCGAGCTTCTTCGCGGTGTCGTAGCCCTGGCTTGCGTTCTTCCACGCGGGATCGTCGGCCTTGTTGAAGAAGAACGCGGCGTTGCCCGTGTATTCGGGGTAGATGTCGATCTCGCCGCTGGTCAGCGCCTTGCGTACGATCGGCGTCGTGCCGAGTGCGATCTTTTCGGTGACGGGGATGCCGTGGGCCTTCAGCACCTGCGCGATGACGTTGCCGAGCAGGTTGCCTTCGGTATCGATCTTCGACGACACCACGACGGGCGTGTCGGCACGCGCACCGGGCGCGACGGCGGCGGCGAGTGCGAGGCCCAGGATCCGGGCGGGCAGGGCGAGTTTCATCGAGGCCAATCTCCAGGACGGGGGCGTACGCCGAAAGTTACTTGACTGAGCCGGCTTTGGCAAACCGCGTGCGGCGGCGTGTCCACAGCCTGTGTGGGGATTACCCGCATCCGTCACGCGGGCTTGTTACACTGAAATCCGTTCCCGCCTGCGGACACTTGCTGACATGAAGCCAGAACTGCTGGTCCTCATCGCATTGCGCGGCGAAGCGCATCGCGAGATCGCCGCGTCGTTCGACGTGCGCCATGCCCCGACCGCCGACGAACGCGAACGCGCGATCGCCGAACACGGCGGGACGATTCGCGCGGTACTGACCAACGGCAGCACGGGCCTGGCGGCTGCCGACATCGACCGCCTTCCGCAGCTCACGTTCGTCAGCGCGCTCGGCGCGGGTTACGAGCATATCGACGTCGCGCACGCGAAGGCGCGCGGCATCACGGTCGTCACGGGCGCCGGCACCAACGACGATTGCGTCGCCGACCACGCGTTCGCGCTGTTGCTCGCGACGGTGCGCGATGTCGTGAGGCTCGATGCGAAAACCCGCGCAGGCGTGTGGCGTGAAGGGCTGCCGATGCCGCCGAACGTATCGGGCAAGAAGCTTGGCATCGTCGGGCTCGGGAAGATCGGCGAGAAGTGCGCGCGCCGTGCGGCCGGCTTCGACATCGAGGTCGGCTATCACAGCCGTTCGCCGAAGGACGCCGCGCCATACCGCTATTTCGACCGGCTCGACGCGCTCGCGCAGTGGGCCGATTTCCTGATCGTCGCGACGCCGGGCGGCGCGGGCACCCGGCATCTGATCGATCGCGCGGTGCTCGACGCGCTTGGCCCGGGCGGCTTTCTCGTCAACGTGTCGCGCGGCAGCGTTGTCGATACCGCTGCTCTGGCGGACGCGCTGCGCGAGAAACGCATCGCGGGCGCAGGGCTCGACGTGTACGAAGGCGAGCCCGAACCGCCGCGCGCGTTGACCGGTCTCGACAACATCGTGCTGACGCCGCATATGGGCGGCTGGTCGCCCGAGGCGCTCGACCGGTCGGTCCAGCAGTTTCTCGACAATGCCGCCCGGCATTTTGCCGGGCAGGCGGTGCTGACACCGTTGTGAGCGTGCCGTTCTGTGGTCAGGCCGCGGTTGATCGCAGCTTTGCAGAACGGCGGCAAGCGGCCATGTGAATCCGCTGGCGACGCGCATCGGCGTCGCGTATTCGGACATACGCTATCGGCGCGTGCACGAGTTTGCGGAACGCGACCACCACTGCAGCATGTTCGTCGCGCAGTCGCTCGGGCGCGGCCGGCATCTCGACCTCACCGCGCGGGTTCAGTACGAAAACAGGAACCTGCACGAACAATAGGGATCGCCGAATGAGCAGATCATGTTCGCCTGTCAGGAACGGCACGCCGTCACGGCGACGGAGCAACAACGCGTTGCACGGCTCAACCGATGAACCGCGCACCACCGGGCAACGCGCGAGCGAAGCACGGGGTGCGCGGCCACATTACAGCGTCAGGACGACACCAGCGGCACCGTGACCGACGTGCCCGCCGGATCGAGCGCGAGCCCCGTGCCCGGTGTGGGCCGCAGCGTCGCCTCGTTGTCACTCGACAGCACGACGAGGCCGAGCTTGTGACCCGCTTCGAGCTTGTAGTCGCGCGGCATGAACGTCAGCTTCAGGTCATACGGCATCCCCGGCAGCACGGGCTCCGAGAACCAGTCCGACAAGCGATTGCGCGGATCGGTCCATGCCCGCGTGACGATCGTCGCCGTGCCGTCCGGCGCGCGGTCGACCAGCAGCGCCGTCACGTTCGCGACGCCGGTGAAGGTCAGCCGCACGCGTGCGGTCGCGGTGCCGGACAGGCGCGTCGCGGCCGTGAACGGGGCCGTCTCGAAGCGGCCGCGATGCTCGCCGGTCGTGGCGTTCGCCAGCGTGAGCGCCGGGATCGACGCATCGTCGGTGAAGCGCGCGAGCGGGCCGCCGCTCGGCATCCGCAGCAGCGTGCCGGTGCCGGCGCCGTCGCCGCCCGCGAAATACGCGACCGGCGTAGCGTGCCGCGCGGCCCAGTCCGCTTCTTTCAGCAACGTGCCGTCGGCCTGCTCGACCACCGCGCGCGGATCGCGATCCACGCCGTTGTCGACGCCGATCAGGTAGCGCGTGAACCAGCGGTTCACCTCCGCGGTCCATGCTTCGGCCATCGCCGGCACGCGGGTCGGGTCGGTATGCTTCAGCCGATGCAGCCACAGCTGCGTCGGCACGCCCTGACGCCGCATCGCGAGATACCACGACGTCGACTGGTCGGTGCGCACGTTGTCGTCGGTCAGCCCTTGCGCGACGAGCGCCGGCGCGACCGCGTACGCGGTCGGAATGTCGCGCGCGGCCCAGAACGGAGAGTAGTTGCCCGTCTTGCGGTCTTCCTGCTGCAGCGCCTCGTCGATCAGGTGCGTGCAGCGCTCCGGATGCGCATTCGTCAGCAGCGCCTTGATATAGACGTCGACGTCCTCGCCCTGATAGCCCTCCGGCGCGCGCACGAGCCCGCCCGAGCGGTAGTAGCCGTACATGTTCGACAGCCCGGCGACCGGCACGATCGCGTCGAGCCCGCGCGTGCGCAGGCTCGCGACCATCTTCGGCAGCGTGCCGTCGTACGACACGCCGTACATGCCGACGTGGCCCGTCGACCAGTTCGCGACGACCGGCTTGCCGTTCGCATCCTTCGCGGTCGCGTCGCGGCCGAGCCAGCGGATCACCGACGCCATCGCGACGGATTCGTCGCGCGTGAGGATCGTCGGGCAACCGTCGGAACCGGCGGTGCCGAGCGAATCGGCATAGACGATCGTGAAGCCGCGCTGCACGAAATAACCTTCGATCCATGAACGGCCGGCCGCGGCCGCTTCGAGCTGCTGCAGCATCCGCACTTGCGGCGCGGCAGCCATGACCCGCGCGGACGCGCCGCCGGGCGCGGCTGCCGCCGCGGCGGGATGCGGCGTGCCGTCGAGTTCGACGTCGACGTCGTGGTTGGGGCTGTCGGCGAGCCCGGCGTAGTACGGGCTCGCGAGCACGATGACCGGCGTGCGCGCGCCGTTGGCCGTTTCGGACGGACGCACGATGCGCACGTGAATGCGGTCGCGCGTACCGTCGCCGTCGGAATCGACCGGCGTGTCGACCCACGCGTTCTCCTCGATCGTGCCGCCGGAAAGGGACGGCTGTACCTGGCCGTTGCTGATCACCGGCCGGTAGCGTCCGCCGCTGGCCGGATTCGCATACGGGACGCCGGACGGCGACACGCGCCCCGATGCGTTGTCCGCCGATGCGGCGCTGTCGCCTTGTTGATCCTGACCTTGACCCTGCGCGAGTGCGGACACGCCCGCCACGCTGCCGCCGTCGTCACCGCCGCACGCGGCGAGCGTCGCCGCTGCGACGAGCGCGGGAAGCCATGCGCGACGCGATCCTCTGAAATGAAATTGCATTGCCGACCTCGTTCTTGTGATTGTGTGTGGACGACCGGTCCGCGATACACCCCCTGCGGGCCGGGCCGATTACTGCCTGCAACGAAGAGGAAACTGCACCGTCGGGAAAGCGGCGGCGCCACGCATGCGCGTCACGCAGGACTGCGAATCAAATGCACGGAGCCGGCTGCGCGTCCTTCCAGCTGAAACGGAACGACATCATTCGATGAAACGGGGATGTTGCGAGCTGCGGTGCTGCGCTGCGGAAACACGACGCGACGCGCGTGCGGCGACGGAATGAAACGGATCGGCGGTTTCGGCCGCGACGCGCATCGTGATGGCTTGCCGGTTCGCGTTTGCTTTCCGGAAGCTTGCGCAAAACTTATCTCAGTGAAATCGTCGTGTCAAACTTTTTTAACCGCCGGTAAATAAAGTTTCAGCGCGTTGCCGATGCGGGCGTGTGGCGCGATTGCGATTGCGATGCGCATGTGCGGCGACGTGCTTGCGCTTGCGCCGTATCGCATCGCACGAAGCAAAACGGGCGATGACGAATCGTATTCGCCACCGCCCGCCGGTTACTTGCCGTCAGCCTTCCTTCCAGTCACGTAGTCATCAACGCATGCGCGCCGTCACCTGTCGTCGGCTTTCGCCTGCAGATCCTTCAATCCCTGAATCACGACCAGCAGCGCGCGGCCGTGCTCGTCGGAGCCGTCCCAGGCGTCGACGATCGCGTCGCGCAGCAGATCGTTGTAACGGCGGCGCGCGGGGCCGGTATCGACGCCGTAGAAACTGCATAGCTTGTTGAATGGCCCGCTGCGCCGCAACCGATGCCCGTTCGACAGCCGCAGGCGCGAGACGGTGGGCTGGCTGACCCCGGAAAGTCGCGCGATTTCGCTGGACGAGCGCGTGTCCGCCATCAGACGGCGTAACAGGTCTTGTACAGGAAAATCGTGGTCCGGGGCTTCCATGCGATGCATTATACATATACAGTTACGGTTGTTGAATGGGCTTGCTGTCACCAGCGAGGCTGTATCCCGAGAAAGTCGATGACACTGAAACATCTCCCTCCCACGTTCTGCTGGACGAAGATCGGTACCGAGTCCGGCGAGGAACTGCCGACCATCGTGCTCCGCAAGGAATGGGAGCGCCGGCTCGGGGGCGGGCGTTTTCTGTGGGGCATCAACCAGCCGCTCGGCAGCAGCGCGCAAGTCGCCGCGCATCGCACGGGCTCGCTGCTCGCGCTGTTTTCGCCGGTCGCGGCGCGCACGCGGTCAGGCGAGCGCAGGCGCGAGGACGCGCTGCTGTGGAATGCATGGGTCGATGCGAGCGGCCAGGTGCGGCCGCTGCCGCCGCACACGTTCATCGCGAGCCGCTCGACGCTGCCGTCGGGCCGGCGCCGCGAACAGCACTACGCGCTCGTCTGCGTATCGTCCACCGCGCTGACGGTCGGCACGCAATTGCGCGTGTTCCCCGATCACCTGCGCAGCGTGAGCACGGGCAAGCCGCTCGGCGTCGCGCAGGGCGCGGCCGTGGTCGACTGCGTCGGGCGCGCGAAGGAGCAAACCGGCAAGAGCTATCCGCTCGCGCTGTCGGTCGAACTCGAAGCACCGTATTTCGTGCGGCTCGCGCAGCCGTGCGTGCTGAAGGCGCGCGATCTCGCCGACGTGAACAAGGCGACGCGGGCCGGCGATTTCGATCGCTTCGTCGAACTGGTCGCGCGCTTGCGCGGCCGATCGCCGACGGATGCCGTGCGCGGCGTCACGCGCGACCTGTTCGACGTGCCGCCGATCGAAACGGCCGCCGCCTACGTCGCGCCCACGCATGCCGGGCGGCTGCGCAGCCGGCCGGCGGTCGAGCACCCGCGCGAGCTCACCGGCGATCTGTTCGATCTGTCGTCTGAAGCGGCCGCGTTTGGCGGTATCGCGCATCCGCGCATCGGGCGCGCGTGATGTTCGCGCCGCTCATGCGCGGCGTGGATTGCAGGGTAGCAAGCTGATGTGCGCGCAACGACACATGCCGGTGTCGCCGCCATTTCGGCGCGCGCAAGAATTTGTTGCAATCTCGCCATAGCGGATCGGCGAGCGTCGCGCGACAATCGCCACGGAAGCACGCCGCATGGTGGCTGTGCGTCGGCAGGCTGCCTGCCGTCGTTCACGTCGCCGACATGCGCAACACGCACACTGAGCGTCGGCTTGCTTCACACAGCAACCTGAGGGAGAAGTGTCGATGTCGACCCACATCTGTTCGCGGGAAGCACGGGCTGCACAACGCTTCGTCGAAGCGACGCGCAACGTCGATCAGGCGTTTCGCGCGGTGCGCGGCGAAAGCGATGACGACATCTCGTCCGGCGAATATGCACGCGCGATGTCGCGTCTCGATCGCGCGCTGGACGAACTGGCGCGTGCGCAGGAATTCTTCGATCGCGTGGTGAACGCCGACGCGGCGCACTGCAACTGAAGCCGCGGTTTCTGCTTTCGCTTTCACCGCCGTCGTTTTTTCGTTTTCGTTTGTTTGCCGCGTCGCGCTACGCCCGGCGTGCCGACGCGTCACCGCGCCACCGCGTCAGCAGCCGCACCTCACACCTTTCGCCCTTCGACCGGATAGCCAGGATCCGTATAACCGTGCGTCGACGCATGTCCCGGCGGCACCAGCGAATCGACGAAGCGTTCGTCGTCGGGGCCCAGCTCGAGCGTCAGCGCATCGATGTAGCTGTCCCAGTGCGCGTCGGTGCGCGGCCCGGCGATCGTCGAGCTGACGATCCGGTTCTTCATCACCCACGCGAGCGCGAACGCGACGGACGTCGTGCCGCGCGCCGCCGCATGCGCGGCCACCTGCTGCGCGATGTGCAGCGACTCGGGCCGCCATTCCGTCTGCTGGATGCGCCGGTCGCCGCGGCCCGCACGCGAATCGGCGGGCGGTGGCGCGTCCGGCGCGTATTTGCCGGTCAGCACGCCGCGCGCGAGCGGGCTGTACGGCACGACGCCGATGCCGTAATGCGCGGCCGCCGGCAGCTGTTCGACTTCGGCCGTGCGATCGACCAGGTTGTACAGCGGCTCGCTCGCCACCGGACGATCGATGCCGAGCTGGTCGGCGATGCGTACGATTTCGGCGATGCGCCAGCCCTTGAAGTTCGACAGCCCGACGTAGCGCACCTTGCCTTGGCGGATCAGGTCGGCCACCGCGCGCATCCCTTCTTCGAGCGGCGCATCGGTCAGCGTGCGATGGAAATACAGGATGTCGATGTACTCGGTGCCGAGCCGCTTCAGGCTCGCGTCGACCGATTCGTAGATCCATTTGCGCGACTGGCCCTGACGGTTCGGCCCGGCATCCGGCGCGGCCGGATAGCCGAACTTCGTCGCGACGACCCAGCTGTTGCGATGCCGCGCGATCGCACGGCCGACGATTTCTTCCGAGCGTCCGGCGTGATAGACGTCGGCCGTGTCGATGAAGTTGACGCCCTGGTCGAACGCCTTGTCGATGATGCGCGTCGACGTCGCTTCATCGGTTTCGCCGCCGAACATCATCGTGCCGAGACACAGCGGCGACACCTTCAGCGCGCTGCGCCCGAGATAGCGGTAATCCATGCAAGAGGCTCCATGCGGGCGAGCGCCCGTGTTGGTTAGACATCGACGATGGTAGCCACCGACGTGCTTATCGATAATCCCCAGGGATGTGCATGCACTTATCGAACCGCTTCATGAATGGCCGGGATGGCGCAGTGCATCCACGATCAGCGCGAATGCACGAGACGATTGCCGCCGGCTCGCGTAGTACAGGTGATGGCCGGGGAATGTCGGACACCAGTCGTCGAGCACGCTGACGAGCCGGCCGGCTTCGACGTGCGGCGCGGCGAGTTCGGCCGGCACGTAGGCGAGGCCGTAGCCGGCGAGCGCGGCGTCGAGCATTTCATAGGTGCCGTTGAACGTGACCTGGCCGTCGACGCGCACCTGCAGCGTGTCGTCGCCGCGCGCGAGTTCCCACGCGTACAGCGCGCCGTGCGTCGGCAGGCGCAGGTTGATGCAGTCGTGCGCGACGAGATCCTGCGGCGTCGCCGGCGGCTCGCGTTCCGCGAAATACGCGGGCGCGCCGACGATCGCCATCTTGAGGTCGGGCGAGATGCGTACCGCGATCATGTCCTTTGCGACCTGGTCGCCGAGCCGCACGCCGATGTCGAAGCGTTGCGCGACGATGTCGGACAGCCCGTAGTCGGTCACGAACTCGACCTTCAGGTCGCGGTAGTCGCGCAGGATCGGCGACAGCCGCGGCCACAGCAGCGTGCGGATCACGTAGTCGGTCGCGTTGATGCGCACGGTGCCGGCCGGCTTGTCGCGCAGCTCGGCGAGCGCCGACAGTTCGTCCTCGATTTCGTCGAAGCGCGGCGCGAGATTCTGCAGCAGGCGCTCGCCGGCTTCGGTCGGCGCCACGCTGCGTGTCGTGCGTGTGAGCAGCCGCACGCCGAGACGCGTCTCGAGCGCGCGGATCGTATGGCTGAGTGCGGATTGCGACACGCCGAGCCGGGCGGCGGCGCGCGTGAAGCTGCGCTCGCGCGCGACGGCGATGAAGGCGAGCAGGTCGGCAAAGTTGTCGCGCGGCATGGAGGAAGTCGGGTGGTCGATGCCTGCGCATCCTACCATCGGGCTGCCGCGCGATGCGCCGGCGCGAGGGCTCGGCAACGCGGCAACGCTGCCGCGTGCGTCAGCCGGCGTGCGTCATGCGCGCCGGATGGCTCGCGATGCGGGTGTGCGGATCCTACGCATAGCCGCCGTGCTGGAACGACGTCGCGAAGAACCGCATCTGGTAGCCGATCGCATGCGCCCAGTAGTCCCACGTATGGCCGCCCGGACGCTCCGCATAGTCGTGCGGCACGCCGAGCGCGACGAGGCGTTCGTGCAGCGTGCGGTTCGAGCTGACCAATGCGTCGTCGCGGCCGCAGTCGATCGTCAGGTCCAGATGCGCGCGGACGAACGCGCGCGCGCTTTCGACGATCGCGTTGCGGTTCCAGAACGATGCATGGCGGCCGGGGTCGCCGAATACGTGATCGATGCCGGGTTCGTCCTCGCAGCAGCGCGGATCGACCGCGCCGCTGATGCTGCCGACCGCGCCGAACGTGTCGGGCCGGTCGAGCGCGATGCGCAGCGCGCCGAAGCCGCCCATGCTGAGCCCGGTGATCGCGCGCGCGCGCTTGGTCGCGATCGTCCGGAAGTGCATGTCGACATAGGACACGACTTCGTCGCCGACGAAGGTTTCGTAGCGGCTGCCCGAGTCGAACGGGCTGTCGATGTACCAGCTTTCGTGGCCGCCGTCGGGCATCACGAGGATCACGCGGTAGCGATCGGCCAGCGCGGCGATGCGGGTGTTCGCGGTCCAGTCGGTGTGGTCGCCGCCGGAGCCGTGCAGCAGATAGACGACCGGAAAGCGTTCGACGCCGCGTTCCGGGCCGTGGCGCAGGCGTGCGTAGTCGTCGGGCAGCACGACGGTCGCCTTCAGCGTCTCGTTCATCGCGGCACTCGGAATCGCGACGACCCGCGCCTGAAAGGCGATGGCCGGGCCCGCGACGGCGAGCAGCAGCACTAGCCACAACGCGCGTATCAGGTTCATTGTGCCTCGCATCGGGAAAACCCTGTACGGCGACTCTAGCAACCGCGCCTTTCAACCATATTTCGGCGAAACCTACGGGTTGTCAGGTGGGTGGGGGCAGCCGCGCACGTCAGCCGAAACAGCGCGCGAGCGTCTCCTGCAATGCGGCGGGCCGCTCGGCCGGTATCAGGTGCCCGCAGCTGGCGCACCCGCGCCCCTACCGCACCGGCCCCCGGCCCGGCTCACGCGTCGTGCTTGCGATCCATCTCCGCGCGCAGCCGCGCTTCCTGTTCCTGAAGCTCCGGCGTGAATGCTTCGCCGAAGTCCTCGGGCGAGAAGATCGGCCGGATCTCGATGTCCGACTCGGTCGGCATGGGATTCGGGCAGCGCTTGACCCATTCGACGGCTTCTTCCATCGAATTTACCTGCCACAGCCAGTAGCCGGCGATCAGTTCCTTGGTCTCGGCGAACGGGCCGTCGATGACGGTTCGGTCCTTGCCGGAGAAATGCACGCGCTTGCCGCGCGAACTCGGATGGAGGCCTTCGCCGGCAAGCATCACGCCGGCCTTCACGAGTTCCTCGTTGTACTTGCCCATCGCGGCCAGCAGTTCGGTATCGGGCATCGCGCCCGCTTCGGAAGAGGCCGTTGCCTTGACGATCACCATGACGCGCATTGTCGTTGCTCCTTGAACGTGAAAGGGAGAATCCGCTATCGGCCGGCCGTGGGGGCCGGCAAATCGATCGGTTACGACACTACGACGCGCGACGATCGCTCGAATCGACATCGCGCACGGAAAAATTTCGGCGACCGGCGATCGGTGAGCGGTGAAGCGCCGCGGCGTATCCGACGTCGTCCGAGCGGCAACGGGTGCCGGAAAGGTCCGGGGGCTCGAGGACCGACTCCGCCGCACGCATGCCGACACGTCACCCGCTCACGCCGCCTTTGGATGCGCGTCGAGCATGTCGCGGATCCGGGCCGCGAGTTCGTCGCGGCGGTACGGCTTGCCGAGCAGCATGACGCCGGGGTCGAGCCGCCCGGAGTGGAAAATCTCGTCGCGCGTGTAGCCGGACGTGAACAGCACCGGCAACGGCGGCGTGCGCTGCGCGGCGCGGCGCGCGAGTTCGCCGCCCTTGATGCGGCCCGGCATGATCACGTCGGTAAACAGCAGGTCGATATGCGCGTCGCAGTCGAGTATCTGCAGCGCGGCTTCGCCGTCGGACGCGGTCAGCACCTTGTAGCCGAGCTGCGTAAGCATGTCGACCACGGTCAGCCGGACCTCCGCGTCGTCCTCGACGACCAGGATGGTTTCGCGGCCGCGCGCGGCATCGTGCTGCGGCACGCGGGCAGGCTCTTCCGCGCAGTCGTCGTGACAGCGCGGAAATGTGAGCCGCACGGTCGTGCCCTGGCCCGGCGTGCTTTCGATCGACGTATGGCCGCCGCTTTGCTTGACGAAACCGAACACCATGCTCAGCCCGAGCCCGGTGCCTTCGCCGTCCGGCTTGGTCGTGAAGAACGGTTCGAACACGCGCTCGAGCACGTCGGCCGTCATGCCGGCCCCCGTATCGCTGATCTCGAACGTCACGTATTCGCCGGCCGGCAATGGCGAGCGCCGTGCGCCGCCGGCCTGCGTGGGATGCGCGTCGTTGTACGCGGCGATCGTCAGCGTGCCGTCGCCGCTCATCGCGTCGCGCGCATTGATCGCAAGATTGAGCAGCGCGTTCTCGAGCTGGTGCCGGTCGGCGAGCACGTTGCCGACGTCGGGCGCCAGCGCGGTGACGATCCGCACGGTTTCGCCGAGCGCGCGGTGCAGCATCTCGCTCATCCCGTGGATCAACTGATGCGGATTGAGCACCGTCGCCGACAACGGCTGGCGGCGCGCGAAGGCCAGCAGGTGCGACGCCAGTTGCGCGCCGCGCCGCACCGCGTTGTTCGCGCTTTCGATTCGCGGCTGCGCGCTCGCGCGCTCGCCGAGCTCGACGGCCAGAATCTGCAGGTTGCCGCTGATCACCTGCAGCACGTTGTTGAAGTCGTGCGCGATGCCGCCGGTCAGGCTGCCGATCGCTTCCATCTTCTGCGAGTGGCGCAACTGCTCCTCGACCGCCGCGCGCTCGGCGATCGCATCGGCCACGCGTTGCTCGAGCGTTTCGGTCAGGCGGCGCAGCGCATCGTTGGACGACTGCAGCGCCGCTTCCGCCTGTTCGCGATGACGCGTGGCGAGCACGCGTTCGGTCGTCTCGATCACGACGGCGAGCACCCCGCCCGGTGCGCCATCGTCGTCGGGCAGCGGGCTGTAGTGCAGATCCATCCATACGTCTTCGGGGCGCCCGCTGCGCAGCAGCACGAGCTCCTTGTCGCGATACGACAGCGTGCCGCCGGCGAGGCAGGTGTTCATCACGTTCCGGTTGAACTCGGCGACCTCGGGCCAGCCGAGCTCGACCGGCTGGCCGAGCAGATAGGGGTGGCGCCCGCCGGCGAACCCGGCATACGCGTCGTTGTAGATCATGTAGCCGGGCCGGCCCCACAGCATCACCAGCGGCAGCGGCGACGCGAGCACGGTGCGCACGGCAGCGACGAGGCTCGCCGACCAGCCGTCGAGCGGGCCGAGGCCGGTGGACGACCAGTCGAAGGCAGCGACGCGCCGGGCCATTTCGCCTTCCCAGCCCGGGCAATCATGATGCTGCGCGAATAATTCGGCATGCATGGAAACGCTCCGTTAATGACATGACGGCCGCGGCCTGCGCGGCGAGTCGCGTGAGCCGATTCATTCTAGTGCAGATCGATCGCGCGGCGGGGCTCCGGAATCGCCTGTCAAAACTGGTATGCTGACCAGCATCACGTTCATGTGGAGGGCGCCATGGCAACGAAGGAAGTCTCGAAGAAAAAATACCTCAAGATCCTGAACAAACGCCTGCGGGCCGAGCCCGATGCGCCGGCCGGCGCGTCGTTCGTGTTCTTTCCGGTCGGCGCGAAGGCCCGGCATGCGACGGGCGTCGCGTCCGGCGAGCCGCACAGCAAACGTGAGCTCGCGGTGATGGCCGCGGTCCAGAGCAAGGCGGCCGCCGAATTCGTCGTGACCGGCGCCTGACCGGCGTCTGACCAGCCAAGGCCGGCCGCACGGCGCCGCGCGTGCGCGCTACGCCGCCGCGGCCGCCTCGCAGTGGGCGATGACACCGGCGATCACGCGCGGAATGTCGTGCGTGATCGCCGGGCCGTGCATCGGCAGGATGATGTCGAGATCGAGCGCCTGGATGCGGCGCAGCGCGCGCGCCAGGTGCGCGAGCGACGGCAGGTAGTCGGAGCGCGTGATTGCATCGAGGATCTCGGGCAGAGGATCGTCGGCGTCCTCCCGGCCGAAGCGCATCAGGATGTCCGACGACAGCAGCGCCTTGTACGCCGGCAGATACACGACGAGCGCATCCCACTGATGCACGTGCGTCGTGAACACCGGCACGACGCCGGTGCCCGACAGCGTCGTCGGCTCCCCATCCTTCAGCGGAATCGCGCGCACGCCGAACACGTCGGCGAGCCCCCATGTACACATCGGATGTCCGTACGCGACGAGCGCCGGGTTGGCCGCGAGGAAATCGGGCAGCGCGCCCATTTCGTCGGCCTCGAAGTGCGGGACGATCACGCTGCTGACCATCGACGGCGCGATGCCGACGCCGTCGAGCGCCGCGCTCAGCTGCGTGAAATTGGACCGGGTGCCCGTTTCGACGCACAGCACGTCACCGTGCGGCGATCGTACGAAGAACTGGCTGAAGCACAGGTTCAGCGTGTCGACGTAGGTCGTCGCGCGAAACAGGCCGTCGCGGACGGCGTCGATTCGGGAGGCGCTCATTGGGTCCTCGCGCAGGGAAGGGGGCGGAGCCGCGCCGCCCGTGCCCCGCTCGTTGCGGTGCCACAGGCGGCAGCGGTCGATCTTCCGATCCAGTCTAGCAGCGCCGCCCCGGATGCGCGAACCGGCGATCGCAGCGGCCGTGCCGGGTGCACGGCAGCACGCGCTGCGTCAGTTCTTCAGCTTGTAGCCGGTGCGGAACATCCACGCGACGATCGCGAGCAGGATCGCGAGGAACAGCGTGGTCGCCGCGAGGCTGATCCCCACGTGCACGTCGGCCAGCCCGTAGAACGACCAGCGGAAGCCGCTGATCAGGTAGACGATCGGGTTGAACAGCGTGACGATGCGCCACGCGGGCGGCAGCATGTCGACCGAATAGAAGCTGCCGCCGAGGAACGTGAGCGGCGTGATGATCAGGAGCGGCACGAGCTGCAGCTTCTCGAAGCTGTCGGCCCAGATGCCGATCACGAAGCCGAACAGGCTGAAGGTGATCGACGTCAGCACGAGGAACAGCACCATCCAGAACGGATGCAGGATGTGCAGCGGCACGAACAGCCCGGCCGTCGCGAGGATGATCACCCCGAGCAGCAGCGACTTCGACGCGGCCGCGCCCACATACGCGATCACGATCTCCCAGTACGACACGGGTGCGGACAATATCTCGTAGATCGTGCCCGTGAAGCGCGGGAAGTAGATGCCGAACGACGCGTTCGAGATGCTCTGCGACAGCAGCGACAGCATCACGAGGCCCGGCACGATGAACGACCCGTAGCCGATCCCGTTCACGTCGCTGATGCGCGAGCCGATCGCCGAACCGAACACGACGAAGTACAGCGACGTCGAGATCACCGGCGCGATGATGCTCTGCATCAGCGTGCGGCGCGTGCGGGCCATTTCGGCGCGATAGATCGCGCGGATGCCGTGGAAATTCCAGTTCGCCATGTGCGTTACGCCCCTTGTGCGCCGTTGCGGCGGTTGTCGATCAGGCTGACGAAAATATCCTCGAGCGAGCTCTGCGTCGTATGCAGGTCGCGAAAGCCGATGCCGGCCGAGCCGAGCGCGTTGATCAGCTTCGCGATGCTCGCGTCGTCGCGCTGCGAGTCGTACGTATAGACGAGCGCGGCGCCGTCGTCCGCACGTTCGAGCCCGAACGTGGCGAGTTCGGCCGGCACGGTCGTAAGCGGGTGTTCGAGCTGCACGGTCAGCTGCTTCTTGCCGAGCTTGCGCATCAGCTCGCGCTTCTCTTCGACGAGCACGAGTTCGCCGCCGAGGATGATGCCGATCCGGTCGGCCATTTCCTCGGCTTCCTCGATGTAGTGCGTGGTCAGCAGGATCGTCACGCCGCTGTCGCGCAGCGAATCGACGAGCTTCCACATGTCGCGGCGCAGCTCGACGTCGACGCCGGCCGTCGGCTCGTCGAGGAACAGGATGCGCGGCTCGTGCGCGAGCGCCTTCGCGATCATCACGCGGCGCTTCATGCCGCCCGACAGCGTCATCAGCTTGTTGTCGCGCTTGTCCCACAGCGACAGCGCCTTCAGTGTCTTCTCGATGTGCGCGGGATCGGGTGCCTTGCCGAACAGGCCGCGGCTGAACGACACGGTCGCCCACACGGTTTCGAACGCGTCGGTCGTCAGCTCCTGCGGCACGAGGCCGATCATTTCGCGCGCCGCGCGATACGCGTCGCGGATGTCGTGGCCGCCGACCGTCACGCGGCCCTCGGTCGGCGTGACGATGCCGCAGATCGAGCCGATCAGCGTGGTCTTGCCCGCGCCGTTCGGCCCGAGCAGCGCGAAGATCTCGCCCGGGCGGATGTCGAGGGTCACGTGCTTCAGCGCCTGGAAGCCGGACGCGTAGGTCTTGGAAAGGTCGGAGACGGAAAGGATCGGTTGCATGCTCACGGATGGCACGGCCGGTCGGTCCGACGCCGCGCGCCGCACGTGCCCGGCGCCGCCGCGAGGCGGGTGGTGTCGGGGGCGGCATGGCGAACGGGCGTCATGTCGAACGGCGTTGTGGTGCGGGATCGCAGGACCGCCATATTAGCAATCGGCAGATGGAAATGCATTTCGATGGAAAGAACATGCGATGCCGGTGCGGGATTTGCGGAAATTGCACATGCGTCATTCAATAAAGCGAGGCTTTATTTAAATCCGGCGAACAATGCGCGTCGTTTTAGCTCGACCGGTGCGCGAGTCGACCACCATCGTTCCCCTGCGCGTTACACCGGGTCGGTATTTGTCTGAGCAAATAAATTGAAGGCCGTTTGAAAAACTGTCAAGCACCTTGAACACATTAGGATTGCGCGGTTCGCGCACGTTTGGAACTCTGCATCCATTTACTTGTGCGGATCGTCCGATCATAGTCTCGTCCAACGACGCATCACGATAACGAATCAAGCGTACGTACGGAGACCAATACATGAGACGCCTATCCGAGGGCCCGGCCGGACTGCCATGTCCGCGCTTTTCGCTGGATGCGGGCACGACGCGAGTCGCGTGCCCGCGTCATCGCATCGTGTTGCCGCTGTAGCGACGCACCACATTTCCGTTTCGATTGTCCCGCCGGCGCCGTGCCGCATGACGGCGCCGCCGGACAGCGCTTGCCTGCCGCGGCGGTCCTGATCGCATCTGCCGATCCGGCCGCGCGGCGCGCATGGCGCGCATCGTCATGCGCCGCGCACGCTCGCGGCGCAATACCAACCGGCGGGCCACGCAGCCCGTCCGTGCGAGACCTGTCGTATCTGAAAAGGAGGGGTTGATGCTTTGCATTCCTGAATGGCGGAAGGCGATCCTGTCGTGCGCCGTGCTGGCGCTGCCGTTCGTCGCCGGTTGCGGCGGCGGCGACGATCCGGGCCCGATCAACGTGCCGCAGTGCTCGGGCAGCGCATGCGGGCCGAGCGGCGCCGAAACGACACCGCCCGTCGTGACGAAGCTGTGTCCGGATTCGCTCGACTACACGACGACCTACACGGGCGGCGCCGGCAGCGGCGAATACGTGAAGGTGAAGTTCGACACGACCCGGCTCACCTATCAGATGCAGTTCATCGAATCGTCGGTGCCGACGTCGGCCGGGCAGGTCAACGACACGCGCGCGGGCCTCACGATCAATGGCGCGTTCCATCATCCGACCAACCTGCCGACGGCCGAGCAGAACCGCTGCGCGTTCGTGCTCGACAGCGGCGCGACGAGCGACGGCGCGTATTCGGTGACGATCAAGCGCACGGATCCGCCGATGCTGTTCGTCGGGAACGGGGTGGTCGGCGGCGGGATTCCGGGCGCGACGATTCAATTCGACGGCATTCCGCTCGCGCCGGGTCTCTATATCGGCACCGTGCCGTCGCGCACGTTCGATTTCTATCCGTTCATCGGCTTTACCGACACCGAGACGGATTTCACCAAGGTGGCCGGCGTGTACAACGAAGTCGGCATTCATCTGTCGCCGACGGGCAGCAGCTACCAGACCGCCACCCCGCAAGGCTGGCAGCCGGATGTCGTGAACTGGAACCAGACGCTCGGCGGGGACGGCACGTGCACGATCACGCCGGGCAGCGACTACTCGTGCCAGACGACCGGTACGCCGTGGACGCTGCGCAAGAACACGGACGGCAGTGCCGACAACGTGTTCGTCAGCAGCGCGAAACCGGGCTTGCCGTATCCGTCGGCCGGCCAGGAGCAGCCGCTCGTGCTGCTGTCGCCGACCCAGGCGCATGGCGTGATGATCGTCGGCAAGCTGAACGGCGCGCTGATACCGATCGTGATTCGCGTCGGCTACTCGCACGCCGATGCGAGCAACCTGCTGGCGTCGGTCGCCGACGCGGAAGTCGGCATCTCGATGCTGTCGCCCGCGCAGGTCGTCGCGGCCAATGTGCTGAAGGGCGGTTTCATCGGGGCGACGAGCGCGTCCGCGTGCGGCGTCGTGACGTCGAACGGCGTGTATGGGGCACCGGGGATTTCGGGACCGAGCTTCGACAGCCTCGTGCCGCATCCGGACCTGCCCGGCACGTTCAACGGCACGTTCTTCATGCCCGAGGCCGGCAACTGCACGGACGGCAGCGCTGTATCGACGCTCGCAGCCAACTACACGTCCACGCTGTTTCAGGGCAATACCGCGGCATTCATCGACCCGCAGACGTCGTCCGTGAGTTCGCAGTTCGCGCTCGACTACACGCAGGCCACGCCCGGCAAGATCAAGGTCACGGCGTCGCAGGACTTCAACGCGAAGGGTGCGAACGGCAACGTGGCGATCTTCAGCAAGGGCGACACCGGTTGGCTGGTGACGGCGGGGAACGTCTACGCGATGGTCGTCAACAACAACAAGATCAACCCGTTCTTCACGGTCGGCGCGTTCGTCCAGTAACGGCGTACTGAACACGGAACACCGGCGGCGCATGCGTCGCCGCCGGCGAATCGAAATTCAAGAGGATTCCTATGAATGTGAAGCATTGGATGGCCGCGGCGTCGCTCGCGCCCGTGCTGGCCGCCTGCGGCGGCGACGGCGACCCGCCGCCCGCACCGGTGGTGCGGCTGTGCCCGCAATCCATCGACTACAACACGGTGTTCATTGGCGGGTCGGGTTCGGGCGAACTCGTGAAGGTGCAGCTCGACACGACGAAGATGACGTACCGGATGACCTACCTCGCGTCGCCCGTGCCGACCACCACAGGGACCGTGCAGCCGACGCGCGACACGGCGCCGGCCAACGTCGTCGACGGCACGCTGGCCGACGAGACCGGCCTGCCGACCGTGAAGCTGAATCAGTGCACGTTCCGGATGCAGAACGCGAGCCTCGACCCGAGCCGGCCGGCACGCCTGTTCCTCGGCGAGGGCGTGCTGGGCGGCGCGATTCCGGGCGCGACGATCCAGTTCGACGGCGTGATCGGCGTCGGCAAGATCACGAAAACGACGTTCCCGTACTACCCGTTCATCAGCTTCTCGTCGCTCGAAACCGATCTGTCGAAGATCGCCGGTACATACAACCAGCTCGGCTACCACCAGGTGCCGTCGCAGAACTTCCAGCCGGTGGCGCTCGACCAGCAGGTGACGATCCACGCGGACGGCAGCTACGTCGAAACGGACAACTTCGGCAAGAAGAACGGCGGGCAGCCGTTCGCGTCGAGCGCGACCGTGAACCAGCCGTTCACGCTGCGCCCCGATGCGCCGGCATTCCAGTCGCTGAACTACCAGCCGCAGGTGCCGCCGACGCTCGCCGCGCTCGATCCGGCGAAGGCCGGCAAGGGAATCCTGATCGTCGGCAAGCTGCGCAACCAGCTCGTGCCGGTGTTCATCCGCACCGGCGCCGCGAACGCGGACCTCACGCAGGGCCCGCCGAGCGCGGACGACGAATCGGGCATCTCGTTCCTGAGCCCCCAGGCGGCGGTCGCGCCGGGCTCGCAGAACGGCGAGTACACGGGCGTCGACAGTGCGTTCAACTACCGCGCGACCGCGCTCGTCGGCGCGCAGGCGACGCTGCTCGATCCGTTCAACGCGTCGCAGGCGGCGCTCACGCGCGCGCTGAACCTCGACTACACGCAGAAGGTGCCGGGCGTCGTGACGACCGTGCATGCCGACGCGGCGTCGGGGCCGGCGACCGGCAAGTTCGTGTTCACCGGCGGTGTGTTCGGGTTCCTCGACATGGCCGATACGAGCAATCCGTACTTCACGGTCGGCGCGTTCGTGCAGTGACCACGCGCGGATGGAGACACGGCGGCGCCGCGCGCGGATGCGCGGCGCCCGGACAGAACGAGGGGGAAGGTTTCATGAAGAAGCTGATTGTCGCGGGTGTCGTCGCAGGCGTGTCGACGCTCGCATCGGCCCAGCAGGCGGGCGACAACGTCGCGACGCTGGGCTGGCTGCACATCATGCCGCAGGATTCGACCAACGGGCTGACGACGAATCTCGCGAACATGCCGATCAACGGGCCGCTGCGGCTGCCCGGTTCATTCACGTCGCCGGGCACGAGCCTGACGGTCAACAACGCCGATACGGTCGGCCTCACGCTCACGCACTTCTTCACCGACCACATCGCGGTGACGTCGGTGCTCGGCGTGCCGCCCGAGTTCACGCTGACCGGACACGGCGTGATCCGGCCGCCCGGCCCGGCCGGCTCGCTCGGCAGCGTCGACATGGACAAGACGTCGAACCAGCCGGCCGTGAAGAATGCGCGGCAGTGGAGCCCGACGATCATTCTGCAGTACTACTTCAATGCACCGACCGCGAAGTTCCGTCCGTTCGTCGGGATCGGTGTGGCCTACAGCTGGTTCAGCAACATCGAACTGAACGGCAACTTCGCGAAGGACATCAACGAGAACCTCGGCAGCGTGCTCGCGGCCGGCGCCGGCAAGCCGGGGCCGACGTCGGTGGAGGGCAAGGCGTCATCGTCGTTCACGCCGGTCTACAACGTCGGCGCGAGCTATGCGATCGACAAGCACTGGGGGCTCACGGCGACGCTGACCTACATGCCGCTGAAGACCTACTCGTCGCTCGTGATCAAGGCGGCCGACGGATCGACGCTCGCGACCACGCGCACGCGGCTGAAGGCCGATCCGCTGATCACGTTCGTCGGCATTTCCTACAAGTTCTGAGCCGTGCGGCACGCGTCACGCGTGCCGGCGGCTTCCTGCGACCGAGCGGCCGGAGCGATCCGGCCGGGACGTCGCGTTCCTGGCGGCATGCCGCCATTTGTGAAGAGAGAGGGGGCAGTTCAAATGAGCATTCGCAAAATCGTATCGCTTGTTGCTGCAGTGGCATTCACCGCGGTTTCGGCCGCGCCTGCTTTCGCCGTCACCGTGTCGCGCGCCGACGGTCAGGCCATGAACCCCAACGGGGAGCCGTTCTCCGCGACGGGCCTTACGGCCCTGGCCAAGGGGTCGATCAACGCGACCTGCAACGCGACGTTCAACGGCACGATCTCGTCGACGGGCATCGTCAACATCACGTCGACGACGTTCACGGGCGGCGCGACGTGCGGCCTGATCAGCGGCAGCGCGACCAGCGCGTCGCCGTGGACCGGGCAGGCCGACAGTACGACGCAGCTGTCGATCAACAACGTGAAGGTGAACGTCACGCTGCTCGGCACGTGCGGGCCGAGCAAGGTCGTGACGACGTGGAACGATCCGAACTCGTCGCTGACGTTCAACAATGCCGTGCTGACACCGGACTGTACGGTCGGCGGCACGGTCGTCACGTCGCCGAAGTTCCACGTGCAGTAAGCGTCGCGTGATCGAGGCCGGGCGCCCGCCATCGACGAGGGCCGTGCAAGGATGCGCGGCGGGCGTTCCGGTTTCGAGTTGCGTTCGTGTCGTCGCGCGTATCGGCGCGGCGACCGGCTGGCTGCCTGCGTCGCGATCCGACGCGGGCGGCCTTATCAGGGGCCGGTGCGACGCACCGTGCCGCCTGCTTCGACCGAACCCGAATCAACACAACCATTCCGATTCGCCACATGCTCACCGACCCAGCGAAGTATGGCGCTGCCCGCGGTGCGACGCCTGACCGGCTGCGCACGGCCGCGTGGCTGCAGTATCTGATCGAACATCTGTCCGAAGCGACTTGCGTGGCGGCGGCCGACGACGACGGCGCGACTGACGTTCCGCCGTCGTCGCCCCCGGCACGCGTGCG
Source organism: Burkholderia ambifaria AMMD (assembly GCF_000203915.1). NCBI lineage: Bacteria > Pseudomonadati > Pseudomonadota > Betaproteobacteria > Burkholderiales > Burkholderiaceae > Burkholderia > Burkholderia ambifaria. The sequence goes on along the minus strand of NC_008391.1, from coordinate 1,467,559 downwards.
TGCGGGCTTGAACCTGTCGCACGAAGCGATCGCCGTCCTGCATGCGCTCGCGCCGTGGATGGCAACGGACGGCGGCGGTTGCGCATGCGAGGCGAGCGATCCGCCCGGCGCATGCATGCACGTGCCCGACGCGCGGCAGCTCGCGTACGCGGAGCGATGCTGCCCGGGATCGCGCGCGGTATTCGAAGCCGCGCATGGCTTCGTCGATGCGTGGACCTTCGACGATCCCGGCGACGGCTGGGCCGCGCTCGAGCGGATTGCCCGTGGCGCCGAGCGAGGCAGCGACGATGCCGACGAGCAGGACGCACGAGCGCGACCCGAGAACGGCGAAGCGCCGAGCCCGAAGAACCTGAGAGAACGACACGCGGCCGTCGCGGCGGCGTGCGTCGAGCCGTCGGCCCGGCCGGGAGACGTCATCGACGCGATCGTGCTGCGCGTGTGCGGGCCGCGCGACGATGCCGCGTGCATCGACGAGATGGCCGCGCTCGCGCTGTTCTGCGCGGAGCTGGCCGCCGGTAAGGGGATTTCCTTTGCCGCATACGGCGGTCAGCACAATCTCGTCGCGCGCGCGATTCGCGAACGCCGCGGCGATCTTGCGTCGGTGGACGGTTTGCTCGCGGCGGTGTCCGCGTGCCGGCTCGATTGGCTCGTCGGTGCGGGCAGCTTCTGGGCGTACTACCTGCTGGCGGGCATCGTGATCGCGGCGCCGGACACGGTGCGCGAATTCGCGCGTCGCTTTCACGGCGACGCGTGGCAGGCGTGGCTCGATGAAACGCTGGCGTGGCCGGCGGTCGGCCGCTTCGGGCGGAAGGAGGAGGTCGCGTTCGAGCATTTGCGCGGCGCGATGAGCCTGACGTCGCGCGCGAATCCGATCGTGCGCGCGAAACGCGTGCGGCCGAGGCGGGCGGCCATCACGCGGTTCAGGACGGGCGCCGGGCGCGCCGAATGAAAAACGGCTCGCGACGAGAACGCCGCGAGCCGTGCATGTTGCTGCCGCCACCGCTGTGCGCGGGGCGGGGTGCTGGTGCGATTACACCGTTTCCGGCTGCCGCACCGCCTTCGCGACATTGCGCGCCATCGCTCCGTTCGCGACGAAGTAAGGCACGTCGACACGCGCGAGCGGCTGGCGGCCACGGATCTTGTCGGCGATCTTCTCCGCGATCATGATCGTCGGCGCGTTCAGGTTGCCGGTCGTGATGATCGGCATGATCGACGCATCGACGACGCGCAGCCCTTCCAGCCCATGCACGCGACCTTCCTCGTCGACCACGGCCATGTCGTCGTAGCCCATCTTGCACGAGCACGACGGATGGAACGCGGTTTCCGCGCGGGCCCGCACGAACGTGTCGAGCTCCTTGTCGGACTTGCAGTCGGCGCCCGGGTTCAGCTCGCGGCCGCGATAGCGGTCGAGCGCGGGCTGCCGCATGATCTCGCGCGTCGCGCGGATCGCATCGCGGAACTCGCGCCAGTCGAGCGCTTCGGCCATGTAGTTGAACAGGATGCTCGGGTGCGCGTTCGGATCGCGCGAGCGCAGCTTCACGCGGCCGCGGCTCGGCGAACGCATCGACCCGACGTGCGCCTGGAAGCCGTGCATCTCGATCGCGTTCGAGCCGTTGTAGTTGATCGCAACGGGCAGGAAGTGATACTGGATGTTCGGCCACGGATCGTCGTCGCGCGTGCGGATGAAGCCGCCCGCCTCGAAGTGGTTGCTCGCGCCGAGGCCCGTGCCGTTCAGCATCCATTCGAGGCCGATCTTCGGCTGGTTCCACCACTTGAGCGCCGGATACAGCGACACCGGCTCCTTGCACTCGTACTGGATGTACATCTCCAGGTGATCCTGCAGGTTCTGGCCGACGCCGGGCAGGTCGAGCACGATCGGGATGTCGAGTTCCTTCAGCCATGCGCCGGGGCCGACGCCCGAGCGTTGCAGCAGTTGCGGCGACGCGATCGCGCCGCTGCACACGAGGACCTCGCGGCGCGCGTGCGCACTCGCGCGCTCGCTGCCGCGCAGGTACGTGACGCCCGACGCGCGCTTGCCGTCGAACAGGATGCGGTCGGCGAGCGCGTGCGTGACGATCTCGAGGTTCGGCCGCCCCTTCGCCTGGTCGAGGTAGCCGCGCGCGGTGCTGGCGCGGCGGCCCTTCGGCGTGACGGTGCGGTCCATCGGGCCGAAGCCTTCCTGCTGATAGCCGTTCAGGTCGTCGGTGCGCGGATAGCCGGCCTGCACGCCCGCATCGACCATCGCCTCGAACAGCGGGTTCGCGCCCGGCTTGCTGGTCGTGACCGACACGGGGCCGTTGCCGCCGTGATAGTCGTTCGGGCCGACGTCGCGCGTCTCGGCCTTCTTGAAGTACGGCAGGCAGTCGAGATAGGTCCAGTTCTCGAGCCCCTTGTGCGTCGACCAGTTGTCGTAGTCGAGCGCGTTGCCGCGGATGTAGCACATCCCATTGATCAGCGACGAGCCGCCGAGCCCCTTGCCGCGGCCGCATTCCATCCGGCGGTTGTCCATGTGCGGCTCGGGGTCGGTCTCGTAGGCCCAGTTGTAGCGACGGCCCTGCAGCGGATAGGCGAGCGCCGCCGGCATCTGCGTGCGGAAGTCGAAGCGGTAGTCGGGGCCGCCCGCTTCGAGCAGCAGCACCGTGACGTTCGGATCTTCCGTCAGGCGCGTCGCGAGCACGTTGCCCGCGGAACCGGCGCCGCAGATGATGTAGTCGTATTCGCGTGTCGTCATGACGGGGTATCTCCTATCGTTCTCAAAACACCGGGTTGTAGCGGCCAAGCTCGACCTGTACCGACTTGATTCGAGTGTAGTGTTCGAGCGTCGTGATGCCGTTCTCGCGTCCGACACCGGATTGCTTGTATCCGCCAACCGGCATCTCGGCCGGCGATTCGCCCCACGTATTGATCCAGCAGATGCCGGCTTCGAGGCGATGGATCGTGCGGTGCGCGCGCGACAGGTTCTCGGTCACGACGCCGGCCGCGAGGCCGTAGTGCGTGTCGTTCGCGCGGGCGATCACTTCGTCCTCCGATTCGAAATCGAGGATGCTCATCACCGGCCCGAAAATCTCTTCGCGCACGATCTTCATGTCGTCGCGGCAGTCGCCGAACACGGTCGGCGCGACGTACTGGCCGCTGGCGAAGTGACCGTCGGTCAGGCGCGTGCCGCCGGCGAGCAGCTTCGCGCCTTCGGCCTTGCCGCTGTCGATGAAGCCGAGCACCTTGTCGAGCTGCGCGGCCGACACGAGCGGGCCGAAGTTGGTGGCGGCATCGGTCGGCTTGCCGACGCGAATCCGCTTCACGCGTTCGAGCACGCGCTGCGTGAATGCGTCCTTGACCGAGCGGTGCACGAACACGCGCGTGCCGTTGGTGCAGACCTGGCCCGAGCTGAAGAAGTTGGCGGTCACCGCGATGTCGGCCGCGCGGTCGAGATCGGCATCCTCGAACACGATCAGCGGCGACTTGCCGCCGAGCTCCATCGTCACTTCCTTCAGCGACGACGCGCCGGCCAGCGACATCACCTTCTTGCCGGTCTCGACGCCGCCGGTGAACGACACCTTCGCGATGTCCGGGTGACCGGTGAGCAGTGCGCCGACCGAGCCGTCGCCCTGCACGACATTGAACACGCCGGCCGGCACGCCGGCTTCCGTATAGATTTCCGCGAGCTTCAGCGCGGTGAGCGGCGTGACCTCGCTGGGCTTGAACACCATCGCGTTGCCGGCCGCGAGCGCGGGCGCCGTCTTCCAGCATGCGATCTGGATCGGGTAGTTCCATGCGCCGATGCCCGCGCACACGCCGAGCGGCTCGCGGCGCGTATAGACGAACGACTCGGCGCGCAGCGGCACCTGCAGCCCTTCGATCGCGGTCGCGAGGCCCGCGTAGTACTCGATCACGTCCGCGCCGGTGACGATGTCGACCGCGAGCGTCTCGCCGATCGGCTTGCCGGTGTCGCGCGTCTCGATGGCCGCGAGCTCGTCGTTGCGCTCGCGCAGCAGGTCGACCGCGCGGCGCAGGATCCGCGAGCGCTGCATCGCGGTCATCGCGGCCCATTCGCGCTGGCCTTCCCGCGCCGACGCGACCGCGCGGTCGACGTCGGCCGCGCTCGCCTGCTGCACCTGCGCGAGCAGTTCGCCGGTGGCGGGATCGAAGGTGTCGAAAGTCTTGCCGCTGGTGGCGTCGACGTAACCGCCGCCGATGTAGAGGCGCTGCAAACCGTATACGGACATGAGGATCTCCTTGAGGGCGACTGCCTGCGCGTCAGTCGGACGCGAGCAGCAGGTCGATGTAATCGTGGGCGAGCTTCAATGCAGCCCGGGTGTCGATCGGGCCGCCGGCGAGGGCGCCGCGCAGCCACAGGCCGTCGATCAGCGCGGCGAGGCCGCTGGCGGCTTGCCGTGCTTTCGCGCGCGGCAGCGCCTTCGCGAATTCCGCGCACAGGTTCGAATGGAGGCGCCGCGTGTTGACGTGCTGCAGGCGCTTGAGCATCGCGTCGTGCATGCTCTGCGACCAGAATGCGAGCCAGGTCTTCATCACGGGCGCGCTGACCTGCGTGTCGTCGAAGTTCGCGGCGACGATCGCGCGCAGCCGCGAACGCGGATCCTTGCGTGCGGCGACGCGACGTTGCGTGGTGGCCGCCCACAGATCGCGCAGCACGTGCCGCATCGTGGCTTCGAGCAGGCCGTCCTTGTCGCCGAAGTAGTGGCTGACGATGCCCGTCGAGATGTTCGCGCGCTGCGCGACCGAGGCGAGCGTCGTGCCGGGCAGGCCGGCTTCGTCGATCGAGCGCAGCGTGGCGTCGATCAACTGTGCGCGGCGTATCTCCCGCATTCCGACTTTCGGCATCGCGCACTCCTTTCGCCCGGACGGGCCCGTTCCTGGAAGTCGAAAGCTTAGCGGTTTTTTATTGATCGTTCAATCAATAAAAAAGCGGGGTCGGACGGCGAATCGGGTGTCGGAGGCCGGAAACCGACGGCGTCGCCGGGATTGTGCGGATGCGGAAAAACGAGTTGAAAGAAGGTTAAATAACTTTAAGTTTGTTTAAAACGGATCGGGAAAAGCTGATGCAATAGTTTCGGCTGTTTCCGAATCCGATTTATTACACGTCGAAAGAATGTCGAGCTATGTGAGAACGGTTTTGGATTCGGAAATTTGAATTGCCGACGAAGAGGCTCGCACTTTCCGGAAATTCGTTTAAATCAAGCGATTTAAACGATTTATGTAGTTGAATGTAAAGGATATTGTTCGTCGCGCGGCGCATCTGGTGACGCCCTCGCAAACGATTGCGATATCCTTTCGTCCGATTCCTCCTACCATAAAAAATGCTGAAAAAATTTGAATCGCTTGTATTCCCGGGTGGAGTAGAGGGAATCGTTGGGGTGACTTGAGTAAGCAATATTGCCCGTATTAGGATGGCGCCGCATCACAAGGAATGAATCGGCGCCGCGGGTATTTTCCGCGGTGCGTCGGCAATGGGCGCGGTCAACGGCCGGAACACGGTCGGCGCCAGCCATTGCGCACCTGCAGCATGCCGCGACGCCGAGACGCCGCATCCACCGGAGAACGACGATGCCGACCGAAAAACACGTGGTCCCGCTGCCGAATGGTCTGAAGGTCTACGTCGAACGGAACGTGTTCGATCCGTCATTCGACACGGCGATGCTCGTCAACGGCGCGCTCGCGACGACCGCGTCGTTCGGCCAGACCGTCCAGTATCTCGGCGAGCGGATGAACACGATCTGCTTCGACCTGCCGTACGCCGGGCAGTCGCGCCAGCACAACCCCGGCTGCTTCATCCTGACGAAGGACGACGAGGCCGCGATCCTCCAGCATCTGGTCGAGCACTTCGCGCCCGCGTTCCTCGTGTCGGTGTCGTGGGGCGGCGTCGCGTCGCTGTTCGCGCTCGCGCGCGGGTGCCCGAGCGTGCGGCGCGCGGCGATCTGTTCGTTCTCGCCGTTCCTGAACGACGCGATGGTCGACTACGTGACGCGCGCCCGCGACCACATCGCGGCCGGCGAGAACCTGAAGGCCGCGCAGCTGCTGAACGACACGGTCGGCCGCTACCTGCCGCGCATCATGAAGCTGTACAACTACCGCTACCTGACGCGCCTGCCGCGCGACGAGCAGGATCAGGTCGCGTTCCACGTCGACCAGATCCTGTCGCTGCAGCCGGAGCGTTACCTGAGCGAGTTCTCGAACATCGGCGCCGAACTGCTGTTCGTGAACGGCGAGCGCGACGAATACACGACGCCGGCCGACGTCCGCCAGCTCGCCGCGCACGTGCCGCGTGCGCGCTTCGGGACGATTCCCGACGCCGGTCATTTCCTCGACATCGAAGGCCGCGCGCAGCGCGAGGCCACGCGTGCCGCGCTGCTCGGCTTCTTCTGCGACGCGCCGCCCGTTGCCGCGGGCGTCGGGCTCGGCGCCGCTCACCCGTGCGTGTCCGCGCCGATGCCGGCCATGTCGTCGTGACGCGGCACGCCGCGCGCATCCGAATTTTCATCCACACGAGGCAGGCCAGCCGTGAATATCGTTCAGACCATCGCCATCGTCGTTCCGTGGGCCGCATGGCTCGCCTACTGGATCATGACGTCGCAGGCCGTGAAGACGACCGTGCGCAAGGAGGCGTCGCGCTCGCGCACGCTGCAGTCGATTCCGCTGATCGTCGGCGGCGCGCTGATCATCCTGCCCGACCTGACCCTGCGCGCGTGGGTGCCGGACTGGCACCGCTTCGGCCTGCAGGCCCAGTGCGGGCTCGCGGTGCTGATCGCGGGGCTGCTGTTCTCGGTGTGGGCGCGGCTGCATCTCGGCACGAACTGGAGCGTGTCCGTCACGCTGAAGGAGAACCACGAGCTCGTGCGCACCGGCCCGTATGGCCTCGTGCGTCATCCGATCTACACCGGCTGCCTGATCGCGCTGGTGGGCGCCGCGCTGATCGGCGGCGAGTGGCGCGGCGCATTCGGCGTCGCGCTGGTGTTCGCGTCGCTCGCGTACAAGGTACGCGTCGAGGAGAGCTGGCTGACCGGTCATTTCGGGCCGGCGTACGCGCAGTACCGTCGCGAAGTCGCGGCGCTGATCCCGGGTTTCTACTGATCTTTCCGCGAGGCGCGCGATGGCGAAGATGATCGTGACCGCGATCGGCTCGGCGGGCGACGTGCATCCGCTGCTCGGCGTCGCGCGCGCGCTCGCGATGCGCGGCCACGAGGTCGTGTTCTGCACGCATCCGCCGTTCGAGGCGACCGTGCGCCGCTGCGGGTTCGCGTTCGTGCCGGTCGGCACCGCGGCCGAGTACGAGGCCGCGATGGCGAACCCGGCGCTGTGGGATCCGCGCACGTCGTTTCGCACGCTGTGGCAGGTGATCGCCCCCGTGCTGCGCCCGCATTACGACGCGCTGCGCGCGCTGACCGATCGCGACACCGTGCTGGTCGGCACGCTGTGGGCGTTTTCCGCGCGCTTCATGCAGGAGCGGCACGGCACGCCGTATGTGTCGGTGCAGGTGTCGCCGTCGACGCTGCTGTCCGCGCACGTGCCGCCGACGCATCCGCGCCTGACGATTCCCGCGCGCTGGCCGCTGCCGGTGAAGGCGGCGCTGATGACGCTGATCGAGCGGCAGGTGCTCGATCGCGTGTGCGGGCCGGCGCTCGATGCGGTGCGTCGCGACCTCGGGCTCGCGCCCGCGCGGCGCGTGCTGGGCCGCTGGCTGCATTCGACCGATGGCGTGCTGTGCCTGTTTCCCGACTGGTTCGCGTCGGCGCAGCGCGACTGGCCGGCCCGTCTTCTGCAAAGCGGCTTCCCGCTGTTCAACGACGTCGCGACGCCCGACGACGATCCCGCACTCGACGCGTTTCTCGCGGCCGGCGAGCCGCCCGTGGTGTTTACGGCCGGGTCGACGCTCGTCGATCACGCCGCGTATGCGCGTGCGGTTGCCGATGCGATGCGCGCGACCGGCGCGCGCGGCATCCTGCTAAGCCCGCACGATGCGGCACCGGACGGCGACCGGCTGCTGGTGCGCCGCTTCGTGCCGATGCGCACGTTGCTGCCGCGCTGCCGCGCACTCGTGCATCACGGCGGGATCGGCACCGCGGCGCTCGCGTTCGAAGCCGGCATCCCGCAGGTCGTGACGCCGTTCGCGCACGACCAGTTCGACAATGCGCAGCGCGTCGCGACGAGCGGTGCCGGCATACGCATCGACGCGCCGGTCGACGGCGCGCGGCTCGGTGCGGCGCTCATGCGCGTACTGAACGAGCCCGAATTCGCGGTGTATGCGGAGCGCGCGCGGGCGCTGATCAACGCCGCGCCGGACGGCTGCGAGACGGCTGCCGATTTCATCGAGCGCCTGGCACCGAAACGCGGCCTCGCGATCTCGCCGGCCGCGGTCGCGATGGCGGGCGCATGAGCACGGCATCGTCGATTCAGCATGCATCGGCGCCCGCCGCTTTCGACGCGGTCGCGGCGGCGCCTGCCGCGGCACCGGTGCGTGGCGCCCGGCTCGCGCTCCTGACGTTCGCGCTGTCGCTCGCGACCTTCATCGAAGTGCTCGACTCGACCGTGACGAACGTCGCGGTGCCGGCAATCTCCGGCAGTCTCGGTGTGTCGAACAGCCAGGGCACGTGGGTGATCAGCTCGTATTCGGTCGCGGCCGCGATCGCGGTGCCGCTGACCGGCTGGCTCGCGCGCCGCGTCGGCGAGCGGCGGCTGTTCATCGGCGCGGTGCTGCTGTTCACGCTGACGTCGCTGCTGTGCGGGCTCGCACGCGACCTGCACGTGCTGGTGGTCTGCCGCGCATTGCAGGGGCTGTGCTCGGGGCCGATGGTGCCGCTGTCGCAGACGATCCTGCTGCGCACCTTCCCGCCGGACAAGCGCACCGTCGCGCTCGCGCTGTGGGCGATGACGGTGCTGCTTGCGCCGATCTTCGGGCCGGTGGTCGGCGGCTGGATCGTGGACAGCTTCTCGTGGCCGTGGATCTTCCTGATCAATCTGCCGATCGGGCTGTTCTCGTTCGCCGTGTGCACCGCGATGCTGCGCCCCGACGCGCAGCGCGGCGCGGCCGGCCCGATCGACGTGCCGGGCATCGTGCTGCTCGTGATCGGCGTCGGCTCGCTGCAGGCGATGCTGGATCTCGGTCACGACAAGGGCTGGTTCGATTCGCCGCTGATCGTCACGCTCGCGGTGGTTGCCGGGCTTGCGATCGTGTCGCTGCTGATCTGGGAGGCGGGCGAAGCGCATCCGGTCGTCGACCTGAGCCTGTTTCGCGACCGCACGTTTTCGTTCTGTGTGCTGATCATCTCGCTCGGGATGATCAGCTTCTCGGTGGTGGGCGTCGTGTTTCCGCTGTGGATGCAGGCGGTGATGGGCTACAACGCGTTTCACGCGGGCCTCGCCACCGCCTCGCTCGGCGTGCTCGCGCTCGTGTTCTCGATTCTCGTCGGCCTGCATGCGCACCGCTTCGATGCACGCGTGCTCGCGACGTTCGGCTTCCTCGTGTTCGCGGCCGTGCTCGCGTGGGACGCGCATTTCACGCTGAAGATGACATTCGCGCAGATCGCCGCGCCCGGGCTGATCCAGGGGATCGGGCTGCCGTGCTTCTTCATTCCGCTGACGGCCGCGACGCTGTCGCGCATTCCGGACGACCGGCTCGCGGCCGCGTCGAGCCTGTCGAACTTCCTGCGCACGCTGTCCGCCGCGTTCGGCACCGCGATGAGCGTGACGCTGTGGGACAACCGCGCGACCTATCACTACGACGTCGTGTCGCAATCGGTCACGCACGCATCGACGAACACGCAGCGCTTCGTGCACACGCTGAACGGGATGGGCGTGGATGGCGTGCGCGAGCTATCCACGCTGCACCAGGTCGTGATGCAGCAGGCGTACATGATGGCGACGGGCGACATGTTCTGGATGGCGAGCATGACCTGCATCGTGCTCGCCGCGATGATGTGGCTGACGCGGCCGAAGCGCGGCGCCGCGGTTTCGCTCGGACATTGAGGAGAGGGGCATGACGACACTCGGCGCACTCGTGATCCTGTATCACCCGACCGACGCGCAGCTCGCGGCGCTCGACGCGTGGCGGCACGCGTGCGACGCGCTGCTGGTCGTCGACAACACGCCGCAGTCCGATATGCGCGCCCGCGAGCTGTGCGCGCGCGACGGCATCGCGCTGCTGCATCACGGCAACTGCGGCGGCGTCGCCGGCGCGTACAACGCGGGGCTCGCGGCGCTGTTTCGGCGGAACGTCGATGCCGTTGCGCTGTTCGACCAGGATTCGTCGGTGCCGGCCGGTTACTTCGCGACGATGCGCGACGTGTGCTCGGCGCTCGCGGGGCGCGCCTTCCTCGCCGGCCCGCGCATCTTCGACGAGAACGCGCGCAGCTTCCTGCCCGAACTCGCGACGAACGGGATCTCGCTGCGCCGGCTGCGCGTCGCGCCCGACGCGCCGCTGCAGCGCTGCGCGTTCCTGATCTCGTCGGGCTGCGTCGTGTCGCGCGCCGCGTTCGACCTGCTCGGCCGCTTCGACGAGACGCTGTTCATCGATCACGTCGACACCGAGTACAGCTTCCGCGCGCTCGCGCGCAACGTGCCGCTCTATGTCGTGCCGTCGCTGGTGCTGAAGCACCGGATCGGCGCGAAGCAGCGGCATGCATTCGGCCCTTTCGAAATGACGTCGATGAATCACTCGTGGCAACGGCGCTACTACAGCGCGCGCAATGCGGTGCAGCTCGGGATGCAGTACGGGCTGCGCTTTCCGGTGGCGATGGTGCCGAACCTGCTGACCGCGTGGCAGGTCGTGCAGATCGCGCTCGTCGAGCGCGACAAGCGCGCCAAGCTCGCCGGCATCCTGTACGGCATCGCGGACGGCCTGCTCGGCCGGCTCGGTCCGCTCGAGCGTGCGCGGCCGCGTCTGGCCGCACGCGCGCAGCGCGTCCAGCAGGGTTGAGGGAAGCGATGGAACGCATCATGAAAGCGCCGCGACCGGCGCGGGCGCGCGGCGCGCAGGGCGGCTGGACGATGCTCGCGGCGGCCGCGCTGCTGGCGCTGGGCGGTTGCGTGCCGTCGGGGTTCCTGCCGTCGCTGTCGCTGCGCGCACCGGCTGGCGACGCGCTCGCGCACACCGCGGGCCCCGGCGTGGACGGCGCGTGGCCCGCACCCGACTGGGTGAAGCAACTGCAGGATCCGCAGCTCGACGAACTGGTGGCGGAGGCGTCGCGGAACAATCCCGACCTGCAGGTCGCGCAAGCGCGGCTGCGGATCGCGCAGGCGCAGCTTCGGCAATTCGATTCGCTGACGGGGCTGACCGGCACGGCCGGCGCGACGGTCAGCCGCGCGCGGATGCCGAAGCCGGGCGACGTCGCCGACGTGTCCGTCGGCGGCTATCGTGTGCCGGTCGAGATCTTCGGCGATCCGGTCGTGTCGCCGTCGTCGATATTCGTCGGGCTGACCTACCAGCTCGACCTGTGGGGCAGGAACCGCGCGGCGACGAAGAGCCTGATGTCGCTGCGCGACGCGACCGGCGTCGAGGCCGAGCAGGTTCGGCTCACGCTCGCGGTCGCGATCGTCACCGTGTATTGCCAGCTCGACCAGGCGTACGCGGTGCGAGACCTGCTGCAGCAGAAGCTGAAGATCAGCCAGCGCGTGACGGCCGTGCTGCGCGAGCGCACCGCGCGCGGCCTCGACAACGCGTACGACGCGAGCGACGCGTCGATCAAGCGCACGCGCCTGCTCGAACAGATGGCGCTGAACGACGAGCAGATCAAGCTCGCGCAATTGCAGCTCGGCGTGCTGTCCGGTCGCGGGCCCGAGCGTGGGCTCTCGCTGCAGCGGCCGCGCGTCGGCGCGTTCCCCGGCGGCGCGTTGCCCGCGCGGCTGCCGGCCGACCTGCTCGGCCGCCGGCCCGACATCGTCGCCGCGCGCCTGCGTGTCGAAGCCGCGTTCGCGAATGCCGATTCGACGCGCGCGCAGTTCTATCCGGACGTGAATCTCGTCGCGCTCGGCGGCGTGTTCGCGCTGACGCCCGCGTCGCTGTTCTCGCGTGACGCGATCGCCGGCTCCGTCGGCCCAGCGATCTCGCTGCCGGTGTTCGATCGCGGCCGGTTGAAGGCGAAGCTCGGTGCGGACGTCGCGCAGGCCGACGTCGCGATCGGCCTGTACAACAAGACCGTCGACGACGCGCTCGGGCAGGTCGCACAGATCGTCACGTCGCTGCAGACCGCGCAGACGCTCGTCGCGCAGCAGCAGGACGCCGTCGCCGCCGCGCAGAAGATCGTGCAGATCGCGGCCGACCGCCATCGGCGCGGCGTGCTGATGCAGAAGGACGTCGATGTCGCGGACCTCACGCTGATCGACGAGCGCGCGCAGCTGATCGCGTTGCTCGGGCGGCAGCGGACGCTGCGCGTCGGGCTGGTCGGCGCGCTCGGCGGCGGGTTCGATGCGAGCGCGGCGATGGCGTCGGCATCGACGTCGACGTCACCGGTCGCGACACGTACCGCGCAAGGCGCGCGGTCGAAGCGCGGCGCGATGACGAACGCGGCCGCTCGCAACGCGACGAACGCCGGCACGGAAGCGCGTCGCGCGGCCACGTCCGCCAACGGCGCCGCGCCTATCGACCCGTCGGCGGCGCTCGTGACACCACGCAGTGCGGCAGCCGATAGCGCGATCGTGAGCACCGGCACGCGCAGCGCGGCACGCATCGTCTCGTCCGACCCGCGCGTGAGCGCGATCCCCCAGTTCCAGCATGACCGCCTGATCGTTACGCAAAGCGACTGATGCACCACGACAACCTTCATACCGCCGCGCAGCCGGCCGCACTGAACGACCCGGCACTCGACGCGCGCCGGGCGACCCGCCGCAAGCGCTTCACGCTGTTCTTCGCGGTCGTGCTGCTGGCCGCGCTCGTGTGGATCGCGTTCTGGCTGCTGCACGACCGCTATGTCGAGGACACCGACGACGCATACGTTGCGGGCAGCATCGTGCAGGTCGCCGCGCAGATCCCGGGCGCGGTGACCGACGTGCTGGTCGCCGATACGCAGCCCGTGCGCGCCGGGCAGCCGCTCGTGCGGCTCGACGACACCGAAGCGTCCGTCGCCTTCGCGCAGGCGAAGGCGCAGCTCGTGCAGGCCGTGCGGCAGGTCGCGAACGCGAAGATCTCGAACACGATGTACGTGGAAGCCGTGAACGCGCGCCAGGCCGACCTGTCGCTCGCGCAGCGCGCGCTCGCCGCGCGTTCGGGCGCATCGGTCGAGATCGTCGCGCCGGAGGAACTGGCGCGCGCCCACGCGGCGGTCGCCGGCGCCCAGGCAAACCTCGCGGCCGCGCAGGCGCAGCTCGAAGCGGCGCGGGCGCTCGGCAGCAAGCTGCCGGTCGACGAAAGCCCGGCCGTCGTGCAGGCGGCCGCGCAGTTCCGGCTCGCGTACCGGAACCTGAAGCGCACGACGATCGTCGCGCCGGTCGACGGCACGGTCGGCCAGCGTTCGGTGCAGGTTGGCCAGCAGGTCGGGCCCGGCGTGCCGCTGATGTCGATCGTGCAGCTGAACCGGCTGTGGATCGAAGCGAACTTCAAGGAAGGGCAGATTCGCCACATGCGCATCGGCCAGCCGGTCGACGTGGTGTCGGACCTGTACGGCTCGCGGGTCGTCTATCGCGGCCGCGTGCAGGGCTTCTCGGCGGGCACCGGCAGCGCGTTCTCGATGCTGCCGTCGCAGAACGCGGCCGGCAACTGGATCAAGGTCGTGCAGCGGGTGCCGGTCGTGATCGCGATCGATCCCCGCGACCTGGCCGCGCATCCGCTCAGGGTCGGGTTGTCGATGCGCGCGACCGTCGATACGCGCAACCGCGACGGCCACGCGCTCGACAGCGAGCCGCCGACGCCGGCCGTCAGCACGCGCGTGCACGACGGCGTCGCGAGCGACGCGCAAGCGGCTGCCACCGCGATCATCCGCGAGAACCAGGGCGGATAACGCGCGCCCGGCCGGCGGGGCGGCCCGCCGCGATCGCTCGAACCGGCCGGCCCCTGCGGCCCGCGCGCTCCGCGTCTTCCTTGTTACTGCCTTCCGGCCGCTTTCCGGCCCGACTTTCGCGTTTGCGCCATCGATGTCGGCACCGATCAAACGCATGTCGGGTTTGAGACATCGGCGCCCCCGCCTCCGGGACTACTCTCGAACAGCACGTTGCGTAAGCGCCGCACCCGCCGGCGTGCCGCAGCGCCATCCAACGAGACATGGAGACAATACGATGAGCAGCAATCGAGGTGTCGTCTATCTTGGCCCGGGCAAGGTCGAAGTACAGAAGATCGATTATCCGAAAATGGTCGATCCGACCGGCCGAGCGATCGGCCACGGTGTGATCCTGAAAGTGGTGAGCACGAACATCTGCGGTTCCGACCAGCACATGGTGCGCGGCCGCACGACCGCCCCGGTCGGCCTCGTGCTCGGTCACGAGATCACCGGCGAAGTGGTCGAGGTGGGCCGCGACGTCGAGACGCTGAAGCTCGGCGATCTCGTGTCGGTGCCGTTCAACGTCGCGTGCGGCCGCTGCGCGATGTGCAAGGACACGCATACGGGCGTATGCCTGAACGTGAACCCGTCGCGTGCCGGCGGCGCATACGGCTACGTCGACATGGGCGGCTGGATCGGCGGCCAGGCCGAGTACGTGCTCGTGCCGTACGCGGACTTCAACCTGCTGAAATTCCCCGACCGCGATCAGGCAATGGCGAAGATTCGCGACCTGACCTGCCTGTCCGACATTCTGCCGACCGGTTATCACGGCGCGGTGAGCGCGGGCGTGAAGCCGGGCTCGACGGTCTATATCGCGGGCGCGGGCCCGGTCGGGATGGCGGCGGCCGCGTCGGCGCGCCTGCTGGGCGCGGCGGTGACCATCGTCGGCGACATGAACGAGGAACGCCTCGCGCATGCGCGGGCGATGGGCTTCGAGACGGTCGACCTGTCGAAGGACGCGTCGCTCGGCGAGCAGATCGAGCAGATTCTCGGCGTGCCGGAAATCGACTGCGCGGTCGACTGCGTCGGCTTCGAGGCGCACGGCCACGGTTCGTCGGGCCATTCCGAGGAAGCGCCCGCGACGGTGCTGAACTCGCTGATGGAAATCACGCGACCGGCCGGCGCGATCGGTATCCCGGGCCTGTACGTGACGGACGATCCGGGTGCGAAGGACAAGGCCGCGCAGCATGGCAGCCTGAGCATCCGCTTCGGCCTCGGCTGGGCGAAGTCGCACTCGTTCTTCACGGGCCAGACGCCGGTGCTGAAGTACAACCGCAACCTGATGCAGGCAATCCTGTTCGACCGTCTGCCGATCGCGAAGATCGTCAACGTCGAGGTGATCTCGCTCGACCAGGCGCCGGAAGGCTACAAGAAGTTCGACGGCGGCGCGCCGCGCAAATTCGTGATCGATCCGCACGGTTTGCTGGCGGCCTGACGCACGAACCAGGAAGCGCATGAAGCGGGCGGCACCGGAGACGGTGCCGCCCGTTGTCGCTGTGGGCGTGCGGCGCGCTTAGTGTCCGCGATAGACCCCGGCCAATTGGATTTCGGTCGGCGCGGCGCGGCGCCCGTGGCGTGTATGCACACTCACGCGATGGATCGCATGCGTGCGCCGGGCCGGGACGCCTTTCCAGTCGGCGACGCGGACGCCATTGCGCGCGTGTTGTGGCTCGCGAACCGGTGGCGCATGTCGCGCGAGTGTCGTGGTCGCGCGTGCGGTGGAGCGTGAGGTTGCGCGCCGGCTCGTATCGGCCACGCGCGGGGCCACGCGCGGCTGCTCGGCCGCGATCCGCGTGTCGTCGGCCGCGACCGGCGTCTCGTGTGCGGCGACCGGCTTATCGTCTGACTGATGAAACGCATAGACGGGCACGGGCACGACCGGCAACGTCGGCGCATCGGCGCCGTGCACGCCTGCATCGATCGTCGTCGCACCGGGCGTAGCCGGGCCGCGGCAGGCGGGGTCCGCCCGGCATGTCCGGTCGAACGTCACATAGCCGCCGACCATCAGCACGACGGTCAGGATGCTCAGCAGCGGCGCGCTGGACGGGCGCGGCCGCCGGATCGCAGCGCTGCGCACCGCGGCCGCGACGCGCGACGACCACGCCGGCACAGGCCGCTGCGTGTCGTGCGGGGGCGCGGCCTGCTCGGCATGTGCGTCGCCGCGCCGGTCGCGCAGCGGCGTGAACGGCCAGTCTCCCACACCGCAGACGGGGCACTGCTCGCTGGCGCGAAACGCCAGGAAGCCGCATTCGCGGCAGCGCTGGCTGACGGCACCGTGCGGCTCGGCACGCAGGTTCAGTGCGCCGCGCAGCGTGTCGCGGGTCCGCACATTCCGGTTGAGCAGGACTTGCATGGTGTTGCTACCTCGTCTGTCGTTGCCGCCCGGCGAGCGTCCCGATGGTCCGCATCGCGTCTTCGACGGCAGGGGTCCAGGGGCGGCCATAGTTCAGCCGGACATAACGGTGAAATGCGCCCGTCACGGAAAAGATCGGCCCGGGCGCGAGGCTGACGCCGTTGTCCATCGCGTCGTCGAACAACTGCATCGCGTCCACGTGCGGCGGCAATTCGATCCACAGGAAATACCCGCCGCGCGGTGCGTACACCTCCGTGTCGGGCGGAAAGTACGCGCGAACGGCGGCCAGCATCTGCGCCTGGTGCGCGGCCAGGTTGCGCCGGAGCCGGCGCAGGAAGCGGTCGTACGCGCCGTCGCGCAGGTAGCTCGATACGGCCATCTGCGCGGGCACGTCGGCGGCCGGCGCGCTTTCGTTCTTCACGTGGCTGATCTGTTCCACGTAGCGTCCGGCCGCGACCCAGCCGACCCGGAAACCGGGAGCGAGGCACTTCGAGAACGACCCACAATGCAGCACCAGCCCGCTATCGTCGTACAGTTTCGCGGGGCGCGTGGGCAACGGCCCGAAATGCAGTTCGCCGAACACGTCGTCCTCGATCAGCGGCACCTCGTGCGACGCGAGCAGGTCGATCAGCGCGCGCTTGCGCTCGTCGGACAGCGTCGCGCCGGTCGGGTTGTGAAGCGAGGTCATGAACCAGCACGCGCGCACCGGATGCGTGTCCAGCGCATCGGCGAGTGCGTCGAGATCGAGGCCGGCGCGCGGGTCGACCGGGATCTCGACGGTCTTCAGATGCAGCCGCTGCACGGCCTGCAACACCGCGGGGAAGGCCGGGCGTTCGATCGCGACGATGTCGCCGGGGCGCGTGAGTGCCTGCAGGCTCAGCGTCAGCGCTTCGGCCGCGCCGGTCGTGATGACGATCTCTTCCATCGGCAATGCGGCGCCCGCGTTCAGGTAGCGCATGGCGATCTGGCGGCGCAGCGCTTCGTGGCCCGGCGGCAGTCCCGCCAGCAGTTGCGCGCGGTCCATGTTGCGGGCCGCCGTGGCCGCATAGCGCCACAGGCTGCTCATCGGAAACAGTGAATAGCTGGCGAATGCCGAACCTAGCGGCACGATGTCGTCGCGCTTGAGCGAGTCCATCAAGCGGAACAGGGTGTCGTCGCCAGTCGGCGACGCGCCCGGCTTGCGTGGCGTGTCCTGGCTGGTACGTACTCGCTTGTCGTCGAGATCCGCGACGAAATACCCGGAACGCGCGCGCGCGACGATGAGGCCCTCGCTTTCGAGCGTGTAGTACGCGCGAAACACGGTGGAAGGACTCACACGATAGGCGCGGCACGCCGAGCGCACGGTCGGGATCCGCGCGCCGGCCGCGAGGTCGCCACGCCTGATCGAGTCCGCAATCGTCTGCGCGAGCGCCGCATATCGCTTCATGCCCGCCCTCCGGCCGACCGCGGCCGTCGATGAAAAAAAGAGTAGCACGTCATCCGCCGCGTTCAATCCCGCCCCACTCGTCGATCCGCATATTGCTGATCCGCACGTTTTCGACCGACTCTGATCCTTTTCTTCAGATCTGTGAGCAGGCATTCTGCGCAATCTTTGTTCCCGAAGCCTGGTCGATACGGAGTTCACTGCCCGCAGGGCGAATCCGCGACCCCCGCGCACCGCGAGCGGGACCTTGTCTACGGCGTCCTCACCCTTATCCCGGAAGTATTCAGCGTGAAATCGAAGTTCCTCGTCGCGGGCCTCGTGGCCGGCATCGCCCTCGACCTGTTCAGCGGCGCCGCCGCGGCCGCCTGCGTCAACAATCCGCCGGCTCAGTCCAATGCGTCGTTTCCCGGTGCACTGACCGGCAAGCTCGTCTATCACAGCTACGTTAAGTACGGCGACGGCACGAGCCAACTGTTTTTGTACGACTTTTCCGCCCGCACGCTCACGCAATTGAGCAAGAGCGGCTGGGGCATCACCGATCCGATGAACGGCGTGTTCAGCCCCGACGGCAAGTGGCTCGCGTTCATGGGGATCAGCAATGGCGCGTGGAACGTGTTCATGCTGCAGCTCGGCGCCGGCACGCCGCCCGTCAACCTGACGAACAGCAGCGGCGCGACCCGCAACGAGGATCCGAAGTTCGCAGCCGACGGCAAGACGCTCGTGTTCAAGCAGAACGGCGACGTGAAGCAGGGCACGCTGTCGTACACGAGCGCGGGCCCAGTGTTCACGTCGGTCGTGAGCCTGACGAACGCGCCGGCCGGCAGCGAATACTCGATGCCGTTCCTCGCGCCGGACGCGAGCGCCGTGTACTACGCGACGGGCACCGGCTCGAACATGGGGCTGATGAAGCGCACGATCGCGACCGGCGCCACGGCGGTATTCGATCATCCGGCCGGGCTGCAGACCTACTACCCGATCGTGCGCCGCGATGGCATGGTGTTCTACGCACGCTGGAAGGACAGCGGCGGCGCGGACCAGATCTACGCGAAGACCGCCGATCCGGCGTCGACGCCGAGCGCGCTGCCGATCAACGACTGCATGAGCAACAACTCGGACCCGGCACCGGTGAGCGGCACGAACTACGTGTTCTTCTCGTCGACGACGGCGGGCGGCTACCAGCTCTACGTGGGTGACGTGACGACCGGCCAGCGCTGGAGCCTGTCGCAATTCGGCGTGAACGCGGATACGACGAAGGCGAAGCTCGGCGCGAGCTACTACGGCGGCCCGGCGGCCGCGCAACCGACGCTGCTGTCGCAAGGACGTCCGGCCGCTGCATCGGCGAGCTACAACGCGTCGCTGACGCCGGACAAGGCATTCGACGGCAACACGACGAGCACGCGCTGGGATTCGCCGGAAGGCGCGGGCGTCGGTACGGAATGGATCTCCGTCGATCTCGGTGCGGTGAAGAAGGTCAGCAGCGTCGATCTCTACTGGGATGCGGGTGCGCTCGTCTACCAGATCCAGACGTCGAACGACAACGCGAACTGGACGACGGTCTATTCGACGAACAACGGCGTGTCGTACGGTCACGTTACGCTGCCGAACCTCAACGCGCAGGGACGCTACGTGCGGATGCTCGGTACGAAGCGGGCAACGCAGTGGGGTTATTCGCTCGATGAAATGCAGGTGTGGGGATCGTAAGTGCAAATGAAAAGCGGCCTTGAAGGCCGCTTTTTTTATTCGCGCCACGCCCACTTCACATATGAACCAGATGCGCCGGAAACGCCGCCCCCCCGCCCGTCACCCCCGCGAGCGGCGCGACCTGCTTGCGGCGTTCACGCGTCGGCGCGACGCCGAACGCGTCGCGATAGCTCTTGCTGAAGTGGCACGCCGACTGGAAGCCGCACGCCATCGTGATGTGCATGATCGACATGTCGGTCTGCAGCAGCAGCTCGCGCGCGCGGCGCAGCCGCAGCGTCAGGTAATAGTGGGTGGGCGTCATCCCGAGGTGCTCGCGGAACAGCCGCTGCAGCTGACGCTGCGACATGTTCGCAAGCCGCGCGAGCTCCTCGCGCGACAGCGGCTCCTCGATGTTGTTCTCCATCAGCGAGATCACTTCGAACAGCGACTTGTTCGCCGAGCCGAGCCGCGCGACGAGCGGCATCCGCTGCTGCGCGCTCGTGTCACGCACGTGTTCGACGATGAACTGTTCGGCGATCTGCGTGACGCGCGCGGTGCCCACGCGCGCGGCGATCAGGTTCAGCATCATGTCGAGCGGCGCGACGCCGCCCGTGCACGTGATGCGGTCGCGGTCGACCACGAACAATTCCTTCAGGAAGCGCGTGTCCGGAAACTCTTCCTTCAGCGCCGACATGTTTTCCCAATGGATCGCGCACGCGTACCCCGCGAGCAGCCCCGACTTCGCAAGTGCATAGGTGCCCGTGCACAGGCTGCCGAGCGGCAGCCCCATGCGCGCGAAGCGGCGCAGCGTCGACAGATGGGCGGACGTCGTCGCGCGCTGCACGTCCACGCCGCCGCACACGAAGACGATGTCCGGCTGCCCCACGCACTCGGCCGGCCCCGTGTCGACCGTGAGTCCGTTGCTCGCCGTGACCGGTCCGCCTTCCGGGCTGATCACCGACCAGCGGTAGAGCGGTTGCCCGCTCAGGTAGTTCGCCATCCGAAGCACCTCGATCGCATTGGTGAACGCGATCATCGTGAAATTCGGCAAAGGCATGAACGCGAAGTGGGACAGCGACGCTGTGCGGTCGGGGGACATGGGGGCGTTCCTAGAATCTCTAATAGCTTTTCGCCCGAAGGGCACGGATCGGGCTGCCGTATTGTGTGAGCGAGCGCAACAAGCGTGCCATACGGCTAAACCCTAGCTCCATACGTTGTATGGGCTTGACGTCCATGCTGCACTGCACCGTAAGCGGGCCGCGCTGCACCCCGGATGCACAGCGCAGGCACCGCCGAAGTGCTTGTGCAAAGCGAACGGCAAACGGCGGCGTGATCGCCCTTGCGGAAAAGCACGACCGGTCACTTGTACAAAACGGACGCGCATGGCGGAAAAGGCCAAGAACGCGTCTAAATTCATCAATCCGCCGAAAATCCGAACGACAAGAATAGAGCCGTCGGCAGCCTTGCACTGGATGCGCTGGAAACCCAGGTTTGGCGGGCCTCGAGCTTCGGTTTCACGCCCTTTATTCTTCGTCACGGACGCACTATGTCGAACACCCAGCCTTTCTTCTCGCAGCCCCTTGCCGAGCGCGACGCGCCGGTGCGCAGCGCCATCCTGAAGGAGCTCGAGCGCCAGCAGTCGCAGGTCGAGCTCATCGCGTCGGAAAACATCGTGTCGCGTGCGGTGCTGGAGGCGCAGGGTTCGGTGCTGACCAACAAGTATGCGGAAGGCTATCCGGGCAAGCGTTACTACGGCGGCTGCGAATTCGCGGACGAAGTCGAGGCGCTGGCGATCGAGCGCGTGAAGCAGATCTTCAACGCCGGCTACGCGAACGTGCAGCCGCACTCGGGCGCGCAGGCGAACGGCTCGGTGATGCTCGCGCTGGCGAAGCCGGGCGACACGGTGCTCGGCATGTCGCTGGACGCCGGCGGTCACCTGACGCACGGCGCGAAGCCGGCGCTGTCGGGCAAGTGGTTCAACGCGGTGCAGTACGGCGTGAACCGCGACACGCTGCGGATCGACTACGACCAGGTTGAAGAACTCGCGCACCAGCACAAGCCGAACCTGATCATCGCAGGCTTCTCGGCGTATCCGCGCGCACTGGACTTCGCTCGCTTTCGCGCGATCGCCGACAGCGTCGGCGCGAAGCTGATGGTCGACATGGCGCACATCGCGGGCGTGATCGCCGCCGGCCGCCATGCGAACCCGGTCGAGCACGCGCACGTCGTCACGTCGACCACGCACAAGACGCTGCGCGGCCCGCGCGGCGGCTTCGTGCTGACCAACGACGAAGACATCGCGAAGAAGATCAACTCGGCCGTGTTCCCCGGCCTGCAGGGCGGCCCGCTGATGCACGTGATCGCCGGCAAGGCCGTCGCGTTCGGCGAAGTGCTGCACGCGGACTTCAAGACCTACATCGATAACGTGCTCGCGAACGCGCAGGCGCTCGGCGAAGTGCTGAAGGCGGGCGGCGTGGATCTCGTCACCGGCGGCACCGACAACCACCTGCTGCTGGTCGACCTGCGCCCGAAGGGCCTGAAGGGCGCGCCGGTCGAGCAGGCGCTGGAGCGCGCGGGCATCACCTGCAACAAGAACGGCATTCCGTTCGACACCGAGAAGCCGACCGTCACGTCGGGCATCCGCCTCGGCACGCCGGCCGGCACGACGCGCGGCTTCGGCGTCGCGGAGTTCCGCGAGGTCGGCCGCCTGATTCTCGAAGTGTTCGACGCGCTGCGCGCGAACCCGGAAGGCGACGCCGCGACCGAACAGCGCGTGCGCCGCGAGATTTTCGCGCTTTGCGAGCGCTTCCCGATTTACTGATCGACGACCCCCACAAAAGCAAGACTGGAGCGAGAGGCAGATATGAGCACGCTGCATCAGGACAGCATCATCATCGACGGACTGAACATCTCGAAGTTCGAGAAGCCGGTGTTCGAAGACATGCGCCGTGGCGGCATCACGGCCGCGAACTGCACGGTATCGGTGTGGGAGAACTTCACCAAGACCGTCGACAACATCGGCGTGATGAAGCAGAAGATCCGCGAGAACAGCGAGCTGCTGACGCTCGTGCGTACCACGGACGACATCTTCCGCGCGAAGAAGGAAGGCAAGACCGGGATCATTCTCGGCTTCCAGAACGCGCACGCGTTCGAGGACAACCTTGGCTACATCGAGGCGTTCGCCGACATGGGCGTGCGCGTCGTGCAGCTTTGCTACAACACGCAGAACCTGGTCGGCACCGGCTGCTACGAGCGTGACGGCGGCCTGTCGGACTTCGGCCGCGAAGTGATCACCGAGATGAACCGCGTCGGCATCATGGTCGACCTGTCGCATGTGGGCGGCAACACGTCGTCGGAAGCGATCGCGTTCTCGAAGAAGCCGGTGTGCTATTCGCACTGCCTGCCGTCGGGCCTGAAGGAACATCCGCGCAACAAGAGCGACGCGCAACTGAAGGAAATCGCCGACGCCGGCGGCTTCGTCGGCGTGACGATGTTCGCACCGTTCCTGAAGCGGGGGATCGAGGCGAACATCGACGACTACATCGAGGCGATCGACTACGTCGTGAACCTGATCGGCGAAGACGCGGTCGGCATCGGCACGGACTTCACGCAGGATTTCGCGAAGGAATTCTTCGACATGCTGACGCATGACAAGGGCCGCTATCGCCAGCTGACGAACTTCGGCAAGGTGATCAACCCGGACGGCATCCGCACGATCGGCGAATTCCCGAACCTGACCGCGGCGATGGAACGCCACGGCTGGAAGGAGTCGCGCATCCGCAAGATCATGGGCGAGAACTGGGTACGCGTGTTCAAGGACGTGTGGGGCGCGTAAGCGCCTGCCCGCCCGAACCGCCTCCCGCGATTCAACACAAGAAAAATCGGGACGTGCCCGTGCAATTCGCGCGGGCACGCGGACGATGTCGCGCCTGAGCCGCGCGGCCAATTTTCCTCACGGAGTCACCACGATGCAACCGCAACTGCCGATCAACGTCGATCCCGATACCGGCGTCTGGACCACCGACGCGCTGCCGATGCTGTACGTGCCGCGCCACTTCTTCACGAACAATCACGTCGCCGTCGAGGAAGCGCTCGGCGTCGACGCGTATGCCGAGATCCTCTACAAGGCCGGCTACAAGTCCGCATACCACTGGTGCGACAAGGAAGCGAAGCTGCACGGGCTGACCGGCATGGCTGTGTTCGAGCACTACCTGAAGCGCCTGTCGCAACGCGGCTGGGGCCTGTTCTCGATCATCGAGGCCGACCCGGCCAGCGCGCGCGCGAAGATCGAGCTGCGCCACTCGTCGTTCGTGCTCCAGCAGCCGGGCAAGGAAGGCAAGCTCTGCTACATGTTCGCGGGCTGGTTCGCTGGCGCAATGGACTGGGTCAACGACACGACGCCGGAAGGCAAGGGCGCGCCGCGTGCGCAGTCGAAGGAAGTGCAGTGTGCGGCCGAGCATCACGACCACTGCGTCTTCGAAGTGTCGCCGCTCGCGCACTGACGCGCTGACGATCCGACACAGCAACACAACAACACCCGCAACACGAGACATTCGAACGCCAGAGGTCGCCTGCGATGCGTTATCCCCACCTGTTCAAACCCATGCAGCTGAACCAGTTGACGCTGCGCAACCGGATCGTCAGCACCGCCCACGCGGAGGTGTATGCCGAGCCGGGCGGCCTGCCGGGCGACCGCTACATCCGCTACTACGAAGAGAAGGCGAAGGGTGGCGTCGGCCTCGCGATCTGCGGCGGCTCGAGCCCCGTGTCGATCGACAGCCCGCAGGGCTGGTGGAAGTCGGTGAACCTGTCGAACGACAAGATCATCGACCCGCTCACGCGCCTGGCCGACACCATGCACAAGCATGGCGCGAAGATCATGATCCAGGCGACGCACATGGGCCGCCGCTCGTCGTTCCACGGCGAGCACTGGCCGCACCTGATGTCGCCGTCGGGCGTGCGCGAGCCGGTGCACCGCGGCAACGCGAAGATCATCGAGATCGAGGAAATCCGCCGCATCATCGGCGACTTCGCGGCGGCGGCCAAGCGCGTGAAGGCGGCCGGCATGGACGGCATCGAAATTTCCGCCGCGCACCAGCACCTGATCGACCAGTTCTGGAGCCAGCGTTCGAACCATCGCACCGATGAATGGGGCGGCAGCCTCGAGAACCGCCTGCGCTTCGGCATCGAAGTGCTGACGGCCGTGCGCGAAGCGGTGGGCAAGGACTTCTGCGTCGGCCTGCGGATGTGCGGCGACGAATTCCACGAGGACGGCCTCGATCACGAAGCGCTGAAGGAAATCGCGCAGGCGATGTCGGAGACGGGCCTGATCGACTACCTGAGCGTGGTCGGCTCGGGCGGCGATACGCACAACACGATCGCCAACTGCATGCCGCCGATGGCGCTGCCGCCGGAGCCGTTCGTGCACCTCGCCGCCGGCATCAAGTCGGTGGTGAAGATCCCCGTGATGCACGCGCAGAGCATCCGCGACGCGGGCCAGGCCGAACGCCTGCTCGCGAACGGCATGATCGACCTGGTCGGCATGACGCGCGCGCAGATCGCCGATCCGCACATGGTGATCAAGATCCGCGATGGCCGCGAAGATGAAATCAAGCAGTGCGTCGGCGCGAACTACTGCATCGACCGCCAGTACAACGGCCTCGACGTGCTGTGCATCCAGAACGCCGCGACGTCGCGCGAAGCGACGATGCCGCACATCATCGAGAAGTCGCGCGGCCCGAAGCGCAAGGTGGTGGTGGTCGGCGCGGGCCCCGCGGGGCTCGAGGCCGCACGCGTCGCGAAGCTGCGCGGCCACGACGTGGTGCTGTTCGAGAAGAACACCGAAGTGGGCGGCCAGGTGATGATCGCCGCGAAGGCGCCGCAGCGCGAACAGATGTCGGGGATCATCCGCTGGTTCGACATGGAAACCAAGCGCCTGGGCGTCGATCGCCGCCTCGGCGTCGCCGCCGACGAGAAGATGATCATGGCCGAGAAGCCGGACATCGTCGTGCTCGCCACGGGCGGTTCGAGCTTCACGTGGCAGGTGCCGGGCTGGGGCGTGGCCGAAGGCCTGGCCGTCAGCTCGTGGGACATCCTGACCGGCAAGGTCGAGCCGAAGCAGAACGTGCTGCTGTTCGACGGCGTGAGCACCCATGCGGGCGCGGGCGTCGCCGACTTCATGGCGAGCCGCGGCTCGAAGGTCGAGGTCGTGACGCCCGACGTGAAGGTGGCTGACGATTGCGGCGGCACGACGTTCCCGATCTTCTATCGCCGCCTGTATGCGCTCGGCGTGATCCCGACGCCGAACACCATGCTCGATCGCGTGTACGAGGAGGACGGCAAGACGATCGCCGTGCTGCGCAACGAGTACACCGAGGAACTGGAAGAGCGCGCGGTCGATCAGGTGGTGATCGAGAACGGTTCGTCGCCGAACGACGAGCTGTACTGGAAGCTCAAGCCGGAGTCGGTGAACCGCGGCCAGATCGATCCGCACACGCTGTTCGCGGCCGAGCCGCAGCCGTGCCTGTCGGAAGAACTCGGCAACGGCCGCTTCCTGCTGTTCCGTGTCGGCGACTGCATCTCGATGCACAACGTCCACGGCGCGATCTATGACTCGCTGCGTCTCGTGAAGGATTTCTGAAAATGAATCCGTCCTTCCTCATTACCGCACTGTTGTGGCTGTCGGTGGCGGGGCTCGCGTTCGCGGTCGCGAAGCGCTCGTCCTACTGGCGTCTCGGCCGGGCCACGGCGCCCGGCTCGTTCGGCGTCGCGAACCTGTTCGCGATTCCGAAGCGCTACTTCGTCGACCTGCACCACGTGGTCGCCCGCGACCCGTACATCGCGAAGACCCACGTCGCCACCGCCGGCGGCGCGATCGGTGCGCTCGCGCTGGTGTTCGTCAACTACGGCCTCGCGATCTACTCGCCGTGGCTCGACAAGCTGATCTTCCTCGCGGCGCTCGCGATGCTCGTCGGCGTGGTGTTCGTCTGGCGCCGCCGCGCGGCGAAGAACGTGCCGGCCCGCCTGTCGCGCGGCCCGTGGAACGCGCTGCCCTGGCTGCTCGGCTCGTTCGCGCTCGGCCTGGTGCTGTTCATGGTCGTGCCGACCGGCGCGATGTCGGGAGCGTTCGCGGTGCTCTGCGCGCTGCTGATCGGCGCCGGCGCATTCACGATGACCATCGGCGCCGCGAAGGGCGGCCCGATGAAGCATGCGATCGCCGGCCTGCTGCACCTCGCGTTCCACCCGCGCCAGGAGCGTTTCGCGGCTACCCGCGACTCGTTCACGGGCAACGGCACGGCCACGCCGCCGACCGCGCTGAAGCTGCCGGACATCGAGCACGAGGAATACGGCGTCGCGAAGCCGGTCGAATTCCGCTGGAACCAGCTGCTGAGCTTCGACGCGTGCGTGCAGTGCGGCAAGTGCGAGGCCGCGTGCCCCGCGTTCGCCGCGGGCCAGCCGCTGAACCCGAAGAAGCTGATCCAGGATCTCGTCGTCGGGATGGCGGGCGGCACCGATGCGGCCTACGCGGGCAGCCCGACGCCGGGCCTCGCGGTCGGCCAGCATCGCGGCGAGCCGAACGGCCCGATCGTGTCCGGCCTGATCGAGGAACAGACGCTGTGGTCGTGCACGACCTGCCGCGCATGCGTGCAGGAATGCCCGATGCTGATCGAGCACGTCGACGCGATCGTCGACATGCGCCGCAACCGCACGCTGGTGCACGGTACGGTGCCGGGCAAGGGCCAGGAAGTGCTCGCGAACCTGCGCGAGACCGGCACGATGGGCGGTTACGACGCAGCCGCGCGCTACGACTGGTCGGTCGATCTGAGCGCACCCGTCGCGCAACCCGGCAAGCCGGTCGACGTGCTGTTCGTCGCGGGTGAAGGCGCGTTCGACATGCGTTACCAGCGCACGCTGCGCGCGTTCGTGAAGGTGCTGAACAAGGCAGGCGTCGACTACGCGGTGCTCGGCGGGACCGAGACCGATACCGGCGACGTCGCACGGCGCCTCGGCGACGAAGCGACGTTCCAGCGGATGGCGAAGCGCCTGATCGGCACGCTCGGCACGCTGTCGTACAAGCAGATCGTGACGGCCGACCCGCACGTGATGCACAGCCTGCGCAACGAATACCGCGCGCTCGGGCTGCGCGTGACGGTCAAGCATCACACGACCTACCTCGCAGAGCTGGCCGAGAGCGGCAAGATCGCGCCGAAGGCCGTCGAGGCGCTGCGCGAGAAGCGCACCACGTATCACGACCCGTGCTACCTCGGCCGCTACAACGGCGAGACGGAATCGCCGCGCAAGCTGCTGAAGACGATCGGCATCCAGGTCGTCGAGATGGAGCGCAACGGCATGCGCGGGCGCTGCTGCGGCGGTGGCGGCGGTGCGCCGCTGACCGACATCCCCGGCAAGCAGCGTATTCCGGACATCCGCATCGCCGACGCGCGCGCCATCGGCGCGGACGTGGTCGCGGTCGGGTGCCCGAACTGCACCGCGATGCTCGAGGGCGTCGTGGGCCCGCGCCCCGACGTGCTCGACGTGGCCGAACTCGTTGCCGCCTCGCTGGAGTGAATCGATGAACACGATCAAACGAATCGATCCGCGCCGGCCGTTCATCATCACGGCCGCGGGCTTGAAGCGCATCACGCTCGGCCAGGAAGGCAGCGCCGACGCGAGCGCCGCGCAGTGGTCCGCTCACGGTCATGGCGCCGCGGCCGCGAAGCCGCGCCGCGCGGTGCAGGACCCGAAGCACGTGATGCTGGTGGTGGCGCACACCGAGCGCGGCGCGCTCGACGACCATTCGCGCCAGGCGATCGCCGCCGCCGCGGTGCTGGCCGACGCGCAGACGGAAGTCGCGCTGCTGGCGTTCGGCGAACTGAAGGATGACGCCGCGGAACTCGGCGTCGACAAGCTGATCGAGCTGCCCGACTTCGACCGCCGCGCATTCGCGCCCGAAAGCGAACTGCAAGCATTGCAGGCCTGTGCCGCGGCGCTCGCGCCGAAGCACGTGTTCGTGCCCGACAACGCGACCGGCGACGGCGATCTCGGCCGGCGTTACGCGGCCGCCGCCGGCGCGAGCGTCGCGACCCACGTGGTCGAGATCGACGCGAAGCATGTCGGCGCGTATGCGCAGGCCGGCCGTGCGTTCGCGACGCGCGGCTTGCCCGACGTGATCCTGCTCGCGCAGAACGCGGTCGAGGCGAAGCTGCCGTTCGTCGGCGCCGGCGATCGGCTGGCCGCGGACTTCATCCGCCCGGCCGGCGACGCGGCGCAGCCGTATCGCGATCTCGGCCTCGAGGAAATCGACGCCGCGCAGGTCGCGCTGGAGGAAGCCGACTTCATCGTGTCGGCCGGTAACGGCGTATCCGACATCGGCGCGTTCGAGCGGCTCGCCGGCGCATTCGGCGCGGCGATCGGCGCGAGCCGCGTCGCGGTCGACAACGGCCACTTCACGCGCGACAAGCAGGTGGGCGCGACCGGCAAGACGGTCGAGGCCAGCGTGTACATCGCGTTCGGCATCTCGGGCGCGGTGCAGCACTTGCAAGGGATCAAGGACTGCCGTCACGTGATCGCGGTCAACCTCGACGGCAGTGCGCCGATCGCCAAGCGCGCGAACCTGACGGTGGTGGGCGACGCGCAGGCGACGATCGCCGCGCTGATCGACGAGGTGCAGGCCGCGCGTGCGTCGCGCGGACAATCGCCGACCGCGGTCGGCGCCCGTGAATCCGAAGGAGTCGCAGCATGAACGCCCCTCGCCAGTTGCAACGCATCGCGGTGCTCGTGTCCGTGGGCCGGCACCCGGTCAGCGGCACCGCGCGCTACAGCCGCAACGACGCGGCCGCGCTCGAGGTCGGCCGCCAGCTCGCCGAGAAACATCGGGCCCAGCTCGACGTGATCCATGCGGGGGACCCCGCCAATGAAGCGCTTGCCGAATACCTCGCGCTCGGCGCGCGGCAGGTCGAGGTGCTCGCCTGCCGCGACGGCGACGATGCCGCGCATGCGCTGGCCGCCCGCGTCGAAGGGTACGACCTCGTGCTGACCGGCACCCGTGCGGAGGGCGCGTACGACACCGGCATGCTGCCGTATCGCGTCGCCGCGACGCTCGGCTATCCGCTCGTCGGCTCGGCCGTCGACGTGACGGTCGACGGCGGCCGCGCGGCGGTCCGGCAATTCTTGCCGAAAGGGCTGCGGCGGCGCGTGGACGCGGCGCTGCCGGCCGTCGTCGCGGTGCATCCGCTCGCCAACGTGGAGCCGCGTTACGCGTATGCGCGGCTGCGGGCCGGCGCGATCCGCCCGCTGCTCACGGCGACCGGCGCGGACGCCGATGCGGCCGCGTGGAAGGTCGGCGCGATCGAGCGTAAACCCGTAAAACTGGTCGCCGCCGAGAAGCGCTCCGGGCATGCGCGGATGCTGTCCGCGACGACGACCGAAAGCCGCGGCGGCAACGTCGTAAATGAAGGGAGTTCAGTCGAAAAAGCACAAGTGATACTCGCGTATTTGCGCGAGCATCAGCTCATCGACTACTGAATTTGGTGCCTGTCGGCAAGAACCCCAGGGATGCAAGGAATCCGGAGCAAACGATGAAAGTATCGGCAGACATTCGTGCACTGATCGCGCGACGCAAGGAAGGCCACAGCCTCGAGGCGCCGTTCTATACGAGCGAGGAAATCTTCGCCCTCGACATGGAGGCGATTTTCCGCCAGCACTGGATCCAGGTAGCGGTCGAACCGGACATCCCCGAGCCGGGCGACTACGTGACCGTGGAACTGGGCAGCGACTCGATCCTGATCGTGCGCGACGACGACATGGAAATTCGCGCGTTCCACAACGTGTGCCGTCATCGCGGCGCGCGCCTGTGCAACGAGGACAAAGGCTCGGTCGGCAACATCGTGTGCCCGTACCACAGCTGGACCTACAACCTGACCGGCCAGCTGATGTTCGCCGAGCACATGGGCGAGAAGTTCGACCGCTGCAAGCACAGCCTGAAGTCGGTGCACGTGCAGAACCTCGCGGGGCTGATCTTCGTCTGCCTCGCCGAGGAGCCGCCGGTCGATTTCGCGCAGTTGCGCGCCGAGATGGAGCCGTACCTGCTGCCGCACGATCTGCCGAACACGAAGATCGCCGCTCAGGTCGACATCATCGAGGAAGGCAACTGGAAGCTCACGATGGAAAACAACCGCGAATGCTATCACTGCGTCGCGAACCATCCGGAGCTGACGATCTCGCTGTACGAATACGGCTTCGGCTACCAGCGCTCCGACGCGAACGCCGAAGGCATGGACGCATTCGCCGAAACCTGCGTGCGCCGCGGCAAGGAGTGGGCCGAGATGGGCCTGCCGTCCGCCGAAATCGAAAAGCTGAGCGACGTGACGGGCTTCCGCACGCAGCGCCTGCCGCTCGACCGCCACGGCGAATCGCAGACGCTCGACGCGAAGGTCGCGTCGAAGAAGCTGCTCGGCAAGTTCGACCAGGCCGACCTCGGCGGCCTGTCGTTCTGGACGCAGCCGAACTCGTGGCACCACTTCATGAGCGATCACATCGTGACGTTCTCGGTGATTCCGCTGTCGGCCGGCAAGACGCTCGTGCGCACCAAGTGGCTCGTGCACAAGGACGCGAAGGAAGGCATCGACTACGACGTGAAGAACCTGACGGCCGTGTGGAACGCGACCAACGATCAGGATCGCGCGCTCGTCGAATTCTCGCAGCGTGGCGCGACCAGCAGCGCGTACGAGCCGGGCCCGTATTCGCCGTTCACGGAAGGTCTCGTCGAAAAATTCTCGGCCTGGTACATCGGCCGGCTCGCCGAAAAAACCGGCGCGTAGTAGTCAGCGGACAGCAAGCGGAGTCAATGATGAAACAACCCCAACGCTCACTTTGCTCGCTGCCCCCCGAGGGGGCGGTCAACCTCCTTGGGGCGGCCCGGCGGAGGTTGGCATGATGCGAGATGCAGCCAATTTCGAGCCGGCGGAAAGCCGGGTGACGCACCCGGCATTCTGGACCGCGCTGCCGGAGCGCTGGACGAGCGACGTCGAGGAAACGCTGGTGTGCTGCCAGGTTCGGCAGGAAACCCATGACGTGAAGAGCTTCTTCTTCCGTTCGCCGCAAGGCCGTGCGTTTTCGTTCGAGCCGGGGCAGTTCATCACGCTCGAGCTCGACATCGAAGGCGAGACGATCAACCGCTGCTATACGATCTCGTCGTCGCCGGCGCGTCCGCACACGATCTCGATCACGGTCAAGCGCGTGCCGGGCGGCAAGGTGTCGAACTGGCTCCACGACAACCTGCGCCCGGGCGCGTCGGTTCGCGTGCTCGGCCCGGCCGGCGAATTCACGTGCGCACGGCATCCGGCGCGCAAGTACCTGTTCCTGTCGGCCGGCTCGGGCGTCACGCCGCTGATGTCGATGAGCCGCGCGCACCATGATCTCGCCGAGGATCGCGACATCCTGTTCGTGCACAGCGCACGCACGCCGGACGACATCATCTTCGCGCGCGAGCTCGATCTGATCGCGTCGAATCATACGAACTTCCGCACGTCGTTCGTCGTCGAGCGCGTGGGCGCACGCACCAACTGGCCGGGCGTCACGGGCTTCCTGACGTTGCCGCTGCTGAAGCTGATCGCTCCGGACTTCATGGAGCGCGAGATCTTCACGTGCGGCCCCGCGCCGTACATGAAGGCCGTGCGCGACCTGCTCGACGAAGCCGGCTTCGACCGCAAGCAGTATCACGAGGAAAGCTTCTCGTTCGAAACGCTCGCGCAGACCGCGAGCGACGAGGTGCTCGCCGAACTCGTGCCGGCGGCCGACGGCGGCGACGTCGCGACGAAGCAGTACACGGTCAGCTTCGCGAAGAGCAACCGCGAAATTTCCTGCGGCTCCGGGCAGCACGTGCTCGACGCGGCACGCCAGTCGGGCGTGCGGCTTCCGGCGTCGTGCACGCAGGGCATGTGCGGCACCTGCAAGGTGAAGCTCGTGTCGGGGCAGGTGGAGATGAAGCACAACGGCGGCATCCGCCAGCGCGAGATCGACCAGGGGATGGTGCTGCTGTGCTGCAGCAAGCCGCTGTCGGATCTCGTGATCGACAAATAAGCAAACAAGCCATTGGCTGTCCGGGCGCGTCGCGTCCGGACAAGCATCCGTCGGAAAAGAACGATACCGCGGATTTGTGGTTGAAGAACCTAGAGAGGCAACGCGCGGTGAGCGCATATCAAGGAGATCGACCATGAAGCTGTTCGGAAAACTGTTGTGGACGGGCGCGGTGTCGGCCATGGTGGCGCTGAGCGCGTCAGCACTTGCGGATACGAAGCCGACGCTGAAAATCGGCTACGTCGAAGGCTGGGACGACAGCGTCGCGACGTCGAACGTCGCGGCACGCGTGATCGAGAAGAAGCTCGGCTACGAAGTGAAGCTCGTGCCGGTCGCTGCCGGGATCATGTGGCAGGGCGTGGCGCGCGGCGATCTCGACGCGACGCTGTCGGCCTGGCTGCCGGTCACGCACGGCTCGTACTGGAGCGAATACAAGAGCAAGGTCGTCGACGTCGGCGCGAACTTTCCCGACGCGAAGATCGGCCTGATTGTCCCGGATTACGTGAAGGCGAAGAGCATCGAGGATCTGAACGCCGAGAAGAGCAGCTTCGGCGGCCGCATCGTCGGCATCGATGCCGGTGCGGGCGTGATGCGCAAGACCGACGAAGCGATCAAGAACTACGGGCTGAGCTACACGCTGATGCCGAGTTCGGGCAGCGCGATGACGGCCGAGCTGTCGCGCTCCGTCAGTGCGAACAAGCCGGTGATCGTGACCGGCTGGGCGCCGCACTGGATGTTCGCGAAGTGGAAGCTGCGCTTCCTCGAGGATCCGAAGAAGGTGTTCGGCGGCGCGGAGCATGTCGACAGCGTCGTGAACCCGCAGCTCGAAACGAAGGCCAAGCCGGTCGTCGCGTTCCTGAAGAAATTCCAGTGGAAAC
Organism: Burkholderia ambifaria AMMD; assembly: GCF_000203915.1. Lineage (NCBI taxonomy): Bacteria > Pseudomonadati > Pseudomonadota > Betaproteobacteria > Burkholderiales > Burkholderiaceae > Burkholderia > Burkholderia ambifaria. Next base: position 1,434,169 of record NC_008391.1, on the reverse strand, counting down.
CGGGCGAGATCGACAGCGTGATGCTCGCGATCCAGAACGGTTCGAAGCCGGAAGCGGCCGCCGATGCGTGGATCGCAGCCCATGCGGACCGCGTGAATTCGTGGACCGAAGGCGCCCAGTAACACGCGACGCTTCATCGCGCGCATCGCTATAAAAAATACGCCGGGAATGGCACGCAGGAATCCGAAATAATCGTGATTCAATGCGGCCATATCCCGGACTTCTTTTTCTGATTCTGCAAGAAAAGGCGTAAGTTGTTACACTACGGCCCTTGTGCGGAGTCATCTCAGGAGGCAATGGATGAGTCAGGCAGGACTGCGTGCTAATCGCACCAGTGACGTTGAGACAACCATCTCACATGATTCGACGGGCCACACGCTGCATCGTGGCCTGACTTGGAAAGACGCATTCTGGGTAACGAGCGGCGTGCCGGCAGGCGTCCTGTTCACGATCGGCGGCGTATGCGCGACGATCGGCCAGCCCGCGTGGGCGATCTGGATCGCCGCGATCACGATGGGGCTGATTCAAAGCGCGACTTATGCGGAAATATCCGGGCTATTTCCCCATAAATCGGGCGGCGCGTCCGTGTATGGCGCGATCGGCTGGGTCCGTTACAGCAAGCTGATTGCCCCGGTTTCCGTGTGGTGCAACTGGCTCGCGTGGTCGCCGATGCTCGCGCTCGGCTGCGGCCTCGCGGCGAGCTATGCGCTCACGAGTCTCTTTCCCGCCGATGCGGCGGTGCTGCACTGGCAGCTCAGGATCGCCGATCTCGGTTTCATCAAGCCGGGTCTTTCCCTGCGAATCAACGCGACGTTCATCATCGCGACGATTCTGCTTCTCATCACGTTCAAGCTTCAGCACAGCGGCGCGTCGAAGGCTGCGCGCACGCAGCGCATTCTCGGCATTGCATCGCTCACGCCGCTGCTGATCGTCGGCATCGTGCCGTTCGTCACCGGCGACGTGCCGATGTCGAACCTGCTCCCGCTGCTGCCGCTCGGTCACGACGCGCACGGCAACCTCACGACCGCGACGTTCGGCTCGTGGAACGGGCAGGGCGTGACGATGGCGCTCGGCGCGATGTTCATGGCCGGCTGGGCGTCGTACGGCTTCGAGACGGCCGTCTGCTACACGCGCGAATTCCGCGATCCGCGTCGCGACACCGCGAAGGCGATCTTCTGGTCGGGCGCGCTGTGTCTCGTCGTGATGACGCTCGTGCCGATGGCGTTCCAAGGCGCGCTCGGCACGCAGGCGATGCTCGATCCGGCGATCGGCGACGGCACCGGTGTCGCGGCCGCGATGGCGAGGATCGTCGGCGGTGGCGCATGGGTCGCGAATGCGGTCGTCGTGATGCTGATGCTGTCGATCCTGCTGATCGTGATGACGTCGATGATGGGCTCGTCGCGCACGCTGTACCAGGCATCGGTCGACGGCTGGCTGCCGAAGTACCTGTCGCACGTGAACGAGCACGGCTCGCCCACGCGCGCGATGTGGACCGATCTCGGCTTCAACCTCGTGTTGCTGATGATGTCGGACTACATGACGGTGCTGTCGATCTCGAACGTCTGCTACATGCTGTTCGTATTCCTGAACCTTCAGTCGGGCTGGATCCACCGGATGGATCGCGGCAACTGGGATCGGCCGTTCCGCTGCCCGACCTGGCTGCTCGTCGCCGGTTCGATTTGCGGCTACGCGAACCTCGTCTATGTCGGCGCGGGCGCGAACCTGCAGGGCGAAGGCACGCTGCGCAACGGGCTGATCGCGATGCTGCTGATCGTGCCGGTGTTCCTGTTCCGCCACTACTGGCAGGATCGCGGTCGCTTCCCCGCGCAAATGCAGCAGGACATGGAACTCGAAGTGCCGAAGCGCGCGATGTGGCTGAACCTGATGCCGTATGCGGCGCTGATCGGCGCGGGGCTCACGATCTGGCTGTCGTATTACATTGCGTGGGTGAAGTAAGCGGCTGACGGGCACGCGCCCGCGCGACGAACTCGGCTACCGTACCGGGGCCGTCGCGCGAAGCGTCCAACGCCATGCGATAAAAAAAACGACCGGCAGGTGCCGGTCGTTTTTTATTTGCTCGCCGCCCGACGAACACGGCGCCAGGCCCGCGACGCGCTTACGGAAACACCACCGTCCGATCGCCGTTCAGGAACACGCGGCGTTCGATGAACGCCTTCACCGCGCGCGCGAGCGTGATGGATTCGACGTCGCGACCGACCGCCAGCAACTGCTCGGGGCGCAGCGCGTGATCGACACGTTCGACCACCTGCTCGATGATCGGGCCTTCGTCGAGATCGTCGGTCACGAAGTGCGCGGTCGCGCCGATCAGCTTCACGCCGCGCGCATGCGCCTGGTGATACGGTTTCGCGCCCTTGAAGCCGGGCAGGAACGAGTGGTGAATGTTGATCGCGCGGTTCGCGAGCTTCGCGCTCGTTTCCTGCGACAGCACCTGCATGTAGCGCGCGAGGATCACCAGTTCGGCGCCGCTCGACTCGAGGAAGTCGAGCCACTGCGCTTCCTGCTGCGCCTTGGTGTCGGGCGTGATCGGAAAGTGACGGAACGGCAGGCCGTGCTGCGCGGCGAGCGGCTCGAAGTCGGGATGGTTCGACACGATGCCGACGATGTCCATCTTCAGCTCGCCCATCCGCCAGCGGAACAGCAGGTCCGCGAGGCAGTGCTCGAGCTTCGACACCATGATCAGCACCTTCGGGCGTGCGTTCACGTCGTGGATCGCCCACTGCGTGTCGCCGTCGCGGCCGCCGAGCTCGGCCGCGATCGGCCCGAACTCCTGGCGCAGCGCGTCGATCTGCAGCGTCTCATCCGTCGGATGAAACACGCAGCGCACGAAGAAGTGGTTGCTGAGATCGTCGTCGAACACGTTCAACGCATCGACATAGCAGCGATGGCGCTCGAGAAAGCCGACGACGGCGGCGACCTGGCCGGCCGCGCTCGGGCACGACAGCGTCAGGACGAATTGATCGGGGCGTGAGTCGGCGGTCATGAGGTTCCTCGGATGTCTTGGGGCGCAAACCCGTGCGGCGGCGCACCGGGCGCCACGCTAGCGGGTAGCGGGAGACTCAAGTAAATCAGGACGATTTGGGCGCGGATAGAACCAACCCGCCGTGTGGCTGGTATCGGCACGCCAGCGCGGCCGGGTGGGGCGGTGGGGGGATGGGTGACGGGCGGTGAGGCAGCCCGTCACGCGCACGCGCATGCGTCGAGCAGCCAGCGCCGGAACACGTGGGTCGCGTCCGTCTCGGGCCGCTGCGGCGGCCGCACGAGGAAGTAGCCGCGCGACGTCACGACGGGCGCGTCGACGAGCTTCACGAGCTGCCCGGACGCGACGAGCTCGTCGACGAGCGGCGACCAGCCGAGCGCGACGCCCTCGCCGAGGAGCGCCGCATGGATCACCAGCGCGTAGCTGTTGAAGGTCACGCCGCGCGCGGCGGCCGGCGCGTCGAGGCCGTGCGCGTCGAACCAGCCGGCCCACGACAGCCAGCGCTCGGGGCGCGTCGGCTGCACGTGCAGCAGCGGCAGCGCGTGCAGGTGGTCGGGCCGAGCGACGTCCGGGTGCGCGGCGCGGAACGCGGGCGAGCAGACGGGCGTGACGGATTCGGGAAAGAGCCGGGCGGCCGTGCACGACGGCCAGTGGCCGTCGCCGAACAGGATCGCGATGTCGGCGTGGTCGCGCTGCGCGTCGTAATCCTGTGACGTGACGACCCGCACGTCGACGTCCGGCATCACGTGCTTCAGGCCTGCGAGGCGCGGCATCAGCCAGTAGGTCGCGAAGCCGAAATCCGTGACGATCGTGAGCGCGCCGTGCTCGCGTCGCGCGCGCAGCGTCGCGGTGGCGCCGCGCAGCGTGTCGAGACTTACCCGTACGGCTTCGTACAGGCACTGGCCGTCGCTCGTCAGCGTGACGCCGCGCGGGCTGCGCTCGAACAGCGGCACGCCGAGCTCCGCCTCGAGCTGGAACACCTGCTGGCTCACGGCCGGCTGCGTCGAGCCGAGCTCGCGCGCGGCGGCCGTGAAGCTCTGGAGACGGGCGGCCGATTCGAACGCGCGCAGCGCCTGCATCGACGGTAACGCTTCGGATTTCGACATAAGTCTCTCTAATGGCCCCATAAGGGCCGGCCACCTTCCCGCCCGAATTCGGGCGGGGGATAGTGCTCTGGACGGCACGGCGCCGCGCCGGTCCTTCCGCGATTCTAGCCAGTCGCGGCCGGTGCGCGCGGGACTTTCTGCAGGCCGCGTCCGTCATGCCGGCTGCGTCGCCGCACGAGCGTCGCGCCGTTCCGTTCGAACACCGATTTCCCCACGACCGCGATGACGAACCCGACTCCCAACATCCTGATCCTGATGGCCGACCAGCTGACGCCGTTCGCGCTGCCGGCCTACGGCAACCGCGTCGCGCGCACGCCGACGCTCGACCGTCTCGCCGCGCAAGGCGTGGTGTTCGACGCCGCGTATTGCGCGAGCCCGCTGTGCGCGCCGTCGCGCTTCTCGCTGCTGACCGGCAAGCTGCCGTCGGGTATCGGCGCCTACGATAACGCCGCCGAATTGCCGGCGCAAACGCTGACGTTCGCGCACTACCTGCGCGCCGGCGGCTACCGCACGATGCTGTCCGGCAAGATGCATTTCTGCGGACCCGACCAGCTGCACGGTTTCGAGGAGCGGCTCACGACCGACATCTATCCGGCCGACTTCGGCTGGGTGCCCGACTGGGACCACCCGACCGAGCGGCCGAGCTGGTATCACAACATGAGCTCGGTGCTCGAAGCCGGCCCGTGCGTGCGCACCAACCAGCTCGACTTCGACGACGAGGTCACGTTCGCGGCCAAACAGAAGCTGTACGACGTCGCGCGCGAGCGTGCGGCCGGGCACGACGCGCGGCCGTTCTGCATGGTCGTGTCGCTGACCCATCCGCACGATCCGTATGCGATCACGCGCGAATACTGGGATCTGTACAGCGACGACGAGATCGACATGCCGGCCGTGCGGCTCGATGCGGAGCAGAGCGATCCGCATTCGCAGCGGCTGCGCTTCGTCTGCGAAAACGACCGCACGCCGCCGACCGACGCGCAGATCCGCGCCGCGCGCCGCGCATACTACGGCGCGACGTCGTACGTCGACGCGCAGTTCGGCAGCGTGCTGGCCGCGCTCGAGCAATGCGGATTCGCCGACGACACGATCGTGATCGTCACGTCCGACCACGGCGACATGCTCGGCGAGCGCGGGCTCTGGTACAAGATGACGTTCTTCGAAGGCGGCTGCCGCGTGCCGCTGATCGTCCACGCGCCGGGCCGCTTCGACGCCGCGCGCGTGCGCGGGCCCGTGTCGCATCTCGACCTGCTGCCGACGCTCGTCGACCTGACCGGCGCGGCGCCCGCCGGCGGCTGGCCGGACCCGGTCGATGGCGCGAGCCTCGTGCCGCATCTGCAAGGCACGCCCGCGCACGACGTGGCACTGGGCGAATACCTCGCGGAAGGGGCGGTCGCGCCGGTCGTGATGATCCGCCGCGGCGACTGGAAGTACGTGCATTGCCCGGCCGACCCCGACCAGCTCTACCATCTCGCCGACGATCCGCGCGAGCGCACGAACCTGGCCGGCCTGCCCGAAGCCGCCGACGTGCTCGCCGCGTTCCGCGCGGAGGCCGCGCGGCGCTGGAACCTGCCGGAACTCGACGCGCAGGTGCGCGCGAGCCAGCGGCGGCGGCGCTTCCATTACGCGGCGACGACGCAGGGCCGCATCCAGGCGTGGGACTGGCAGCCGTTCACCGATGCGAGCCAGCGCTACATGCGCAATCACATCGAACTCGATACGCTCGAAGCGATGGCGCGCTTTCCGCGCGTCGGGCGCTGAACGATCCGCACACGATCATTGACGAACGACGAAGGAGAAGCACCATGAAACGGCAATCCCATGCAGCAATCCGCAGGCTCGGCACGGCGCTCGCCGCGGCTGCATGCGTGCTGGCGACGCAGCCCGCGCACGCGGCCGATCCGCAGACGTGTCGCGACGTGAAGATGGCGGCGCCCGGCTGGACGGACATCGACGCGACGAACGCGATGGCCGGCGTCGTGCTGAAGGCGCTCGGTTACCGGCAGGACGTCGCGAACCTGTCGGTGCCGATCACGTACCAGGGCTTGAAGAAAGGGCAGGTGGACGTGTTCCTCGGCAACTGGATGCCCGCGCAGGCACCGCTCGTGAAGCCGTTCGTCGACGAGAAGTCGATCGACGTGCTGCACGCGAACCTGAGCGGTGCGAAGTTCACGCTGGCCGTGCCCGACTACGTCGCGGCCGCGGGCGTGCACACGTTCGCCGATCTCGCGCGCTATGCCGACCGCTTCGGCGACAAGATCTACGGGATCGAGCCCGGCGCGCCCGCGAACCAGAACATCAAGCGGATGCTGTCCGACCATGCGCTCGGCCCGGCGAACTGGTCGCTCGTCGAATCGAGCGAGACGGGCATGCTCACGCAGGTCGAGCGTGCGGTGCGCGACAAGCGCTGGATCGTCTTTCTGGCGTGGGAGCCGCATCTGATGAATACCAAGTTCCACCTCACCTACCTGTCGGGCGGCGACGCGTATTTCGGTCCGAACTACGGCGGCGCGACGGTCAACACGGTCACGCGCCCGGGCTTTGCCGGCCAGTGTGCGAACCTCGCGCGCCTGTTCCGGCAGATGACGTTCTCGGTCGACGTCGAAAACCGGATCATCGCCGACATGCTCGACCACAAGACCTCGCCCGCGCTCGCGGCGCAACACGTGCTGAAGGCCGACCCGGCGCTCGTCGAGGGCTGGCTGGACGGCGTGACGACCGCGTCCGGCACACCGGCGCTGCCGGCCGTGCGCGCGGCGCTCGACGCCCGCTGACCTGCCTCCGGGCGGCCGGTTTTTGCCGCGCCGCCCGTCTCCGTGTTTTCCCGACCAGTCGCATCGAGACCATTTGGTGTCGCCTTCAGACGGGTGACCCGAAATATGGGTTTGTATTTTTCGCCAATGGCTACGTTATTGCGGAAAACGAAATACCGCAGCCAGCAGACGTACCGAATTCGAATCAGCCGGCGTATTGCGGCGCGCGCCAGGCCACGGTTCGTTCCATCGAACGGTTCAGGGAGGGTGGTCGATAATGAAGCAAAAGAAAGTTGCCGTAGCCGCTGCGCTTGCATGCGCGGCCTGTATTCCCGCCATCGGCCATGCACAGAGCAGCGTGACGCTGTACGGGATTCTCGACGCGGGCATCACCTACGTGAACAACACGGGCGGCTCGCACGTTGTCAAGTTCGACGACGGCGTCGCATACGGGAACCGTTTCGGCCTGAAAGGCACGGAAGATCTCGGCGGCGGCCTGAAGGCCGTGTTCGTGCTCGAGAGCGGTTTCCACCTCGGCAACGGGCAGCTCGGCTTCGGCGGGTCGGAGTTCGGTCGGCAGGCTTATGTCGGTCTGCAGAACGACTGGGGCACGCTGTCGTTCGGCAACCAGCTCGACATCACCAACGAACTGGTATCGATCTACAACATCTCCGCGTGGGGCAGCGGCTATGCGATCCACCAGGGCGACTTCGACCGCTTCAACGGCGACCGCCTGCCGAACTCGGTCAAATTCCTGTCGAACGACCTGAGCGGCTTCAAGTTCGGCGCGATGTACTCGTTCGGCAACGTCGCCGGCAACTTCCACCGCAACAGCGCATGGAGCGCGGGCGCGAGCTACACGAAGGGCGACTTCTCGATCGGCGCCGCGTACACGCGCCTGAACAACCCGAACGGCATCTACGCGTTCGACCCGTACGCGATGATCGGCACGCATACGTTCCTCGGCCAGCAGACCGTCACCGTCGATCCGGCGACCGGCGCGCGCACCGACCTGTTCGCGAATACCGCGATGGACGTCGACAGCCAGGGCACGTTCGGCGTCGGCACGAGCTACACGATCGGCAAGCTGACGCTCGACGCGAACTACTCGTACACGACGATCAAGGGCTTCGGCCAGTCGTCGCACATGCAGGTGTACGAAGGCGGCGGCCTGTATCAGTTCACGCCGGCGCTGAGCTTCATCGCGGGCTACCAGCACACGCGCTTCGAAGGCCACCACTGGAACCAGGGCACGGCCGGCCTGCACTACCTGCTGTCGAAGCGCACCGACGTGTACATCTCCGGCGATTACCTGCGCGCGTCGCACGGTGTCGATGCGGTGGTCGGCTACAGCTTCACGCCGTCGACCACGCAGACGCAGGCCGACGTGCGGATCGGCATGCGGCATTCTTTCTGAGTGGGATGAGGTAGATCTTTCGACGTCTTCAGCGAGGTCTCTCTTTGGCGCGAACCACGGTTCGCGCTTTTTTTGGGGCGTCGTAGTCGTGCAGCGTGCGCCGGTGTCGCCGGCGCGGCGCCGGGCGAGCGCGCGGCAGGGGCGGCGCGGGGCGGCGCGGGGCGGTTGGCGATATCATCGCGGTTTGGCCGCATCGCGCATCCGATCGCCGGCTCCCCTCCGATGACGCCTCCTCGATGACCACCCCGTTACCCGACGCCAGCACCGCATCCGCGTTACCCGCCAATCTGTTCCGCCACGCACCGTTCCAGCGTTTCTGGGGCACGCGCGTGATGTCGTCGCTGGCGTTCCAGATCCTGTCGGTCGCGATCGGCTGGTATGTCTATTCGCTCACGCACAGCGCGTTCGCGCTCGGCCTCGTTGGCCTCGCGCAGTTCGTGCCGATGTTCGCGCTGACGCTCGTCGTCGGGCAGGTGGCCGACCGCTACGACCGCCGGCGCATCGCGACGATCTGCCAGAGCGCCGAGGCGCTGGCTGCCGGCGTGTTCCTGTTCGGCGCGGCGAAAGGCGGGCTCACCGAACCGGCCGTGTATGCGCTCGCGGCGATCGTCGGCACCGCACGCGCGTTCGAATCGCCGTCGGTGTCGTCGTTGCTGCCGGCCGTCGTGCCGCGCAGCGACCTGCCGCGCGCGACCGCGCTGTCGACGTCCGCCAACCAGGCCGCGCAGATTCTCGGGCCCGCCTTCGGCGGGTTGTTGTATGGCATCGGTGCGCCCGCCGCGTTCGGCACGAGCGTGGTCGCGTTCGCGATCGCCGCGGTGCTGAGCGGCACGATTCCGCTGCGCAGCGCGCCGCCGGCTCGCGAGCCGGTCACGCTGCGTTCGGTGTTCTCGGGCATCGCGTTCATCCGGCGCGAACCGGCGATCCTCGGCGCGCTGTCGCTCGACCTGTTCGCGGTGCTGTTCGGCGGCGCGACCGCGCTGCTGCCGATCTATGCACGCGACATCCTGCAGGTCGGACCGTGGGGGCTCGGCGCATTGCGCGCGGCGCCGGCGGTCGGTGCGCTCGCGGGGACGCTGTGGCTCACGCGTTTTCCGCTGAAGGGGCGGCCGGGCCGCGCGATGTTCGGCGGCGTGATCGCATTCGGCATCGCGACAATCGTGTTCGGGCTGTCGACGCATTTCGCGGTGTCGCTCATCGCGCTGGCGGCGTTGGGCGCGTCGGACGTGGTGAGCGTCGTCGTGCGCCTGTCGCTCGTGCAGTTGCGTACGCCCGACGACATGCTCGGGCGCGTGAGCGCGGTCAACTCGTTGTTCATCGGCACGTCGAACCAGCTCGGCGAATTCGAATCGGGCGTGACGGCTGCGTGGTGGGGCGCGCCGGCGGCGATCGTGGTGGGCGGCGCGGCGACGATCGCCGTGGCGCTCACATGGATGCGCCTGTTTCCGACGTTGCGGAACATGACGTCGCTGGAACGCGATCATTGAGCAGCCGCGGTCACTGCAATTCATTTCAAAATACTTTCTTGTTTCAATCAAATGCCAAACGGAATTCGGCTTGGATAATCGTCTGATTAATTGGTCGGCCCATCGTCGTTTTCGATTGGACTGAAGCGTCAGCCAGTTCGACGAGGCCGGAAAACGAAAAAAGGGACTCTTCCGTCAAGGCCTTGCCGCACAAGGCCTCAGGCGGCATTCGTCCGATGAAATAGCGGATTTAAAATTACGGAAGCCATTCTAAAAATTACATATTACTTTCAGTAATTTTCTGAAACATCATGCTTTCGTATGACGAAGCGGTTATCAATTGAAACCAAAAGAAATACATGGAATGATACCGATTCTCATTTCCGTGACCGGTGCGGCGACTGCCGCCGGTGACTCGTCAACCCTAGCCAGCTAGTGCCGTCGGCCTGATTGCCGGTGGCCCGCAAGCCATCGCATCCGTGCCTCGTGCGTGCGCCTCGGCGCGTGTCCACGCGGGGCGGTTTCACTCCGACTGGATTTCCATGCTGAACAGGACCCCGTTCGCGAGCGCGCTCGCGCTGGCCTTTGCTTTGCCTATCGCTTCGCCTGCACTCGCTCAGAGCACGAGCGCCGAACCGTCGCCGGCCGCCGCCGCGAAACCGGGCGATGCGCCGCCGGCTGCCGCCGCCGCGCGCGAAACGCTGCCGACTATCAGCGTGTCGGGGCAGGCCGTGCAACAGGACTTCCAGGCCGAACGTTCGACCGTCGGCGCGAAAACCCCGACCGCGTTGCGCGACATTCCGCAGTCGGTCACGGTGATCAACAAGGCGCTGATGGAATCGCAAGGGCTCACGTCGTTCCAGGACGCGCTGCGCAATGCGCCGGGCATCACGATCGGCGGCGCGGAAGGCGGGCAGATCGGCAACAACATCAACCTGCGCGGCTTCACCGCGCAGAACGACATCTATCTCGACGGCTTTCGCGACCGCAACCAGTATTACCGCGACACGTTCGACCTCGATTCCGTCGAGGTGCTGTACGGCCCGTCGTCGATGCTGTTCGGACGCGGTTCGACGGGCGGCGTGATCAACCAGGTGTCGAAGAAGGCGAACCTGAAGCCGTCGGCCGAGGTGTCGACGACGATCGGCACCAACGACCGCTACCGCACGAGCGTCGACCTGAACCGGCCGCTGGGCGCGACGTCGGCGTTCCGCATCAACGCGTTCGGCCAGTCGCTCGGCTCGACGCGCGACGTGATGAAGAACAAGGACTACGGGATCGCACCGGAGCTGCGCTTCGGGATCGGCACGCCGACCGAGGTGACGCTGTCCGCGCTGATCCAGCACAACTACGACATGCCCGACTACGGCGTGCTCGCGGTCAACGGCCATCCGGCGCCGGTGCCGAAGAACACCTTCTATGGCCTCACCGACGATCGCACGATCCAGGACGTGCAGACCGTGTCCGCACGCATCGATCATCGGGTCAACGATGCGCTGACGATCAGCAACCGCACGTCGTTCTCGCACTCGATGACCGATGCGCGCGAGACGGCCGCGAACGCGGTGCTGACCGGGCCGCTGTCGTCGAGCACCGCGCTGACGAACGGTAACTACACGTCGTTGCCGATGTCCGCGCTGTACGTGAGGCTCGCGAGCCACGACCGCGTGATCGAAAACCATTCGGTCGACAACGACACGATGGCGCATTTCAAGTTCGACACGGGTTTCGTGAAGCACGACCTGATCGGCGGTGTCGAGGTCGGCCACGACAGTTACACGAACCAGGCGTACACGCGCAGCGGTCTGCCGATCCTGTCGCTGATCAACCCGGCCTACCTGGCGTCGACGCCGACCAACGCGACGCAGACGCCGGCCAACCACGCCGAATCGGGCGCGACCACGCTCGCGGCGTACCTGAACGACACGGTGTCGATCGGCCGCGACTGGAAATTCGTGGGCGGGCTGCGCTGGGATCGCTTCCAGGCGCATCTCGCGAACACGGTGAGCGCGCCCCGCTACGCATCGCAGACCAACTATTTCACGAGCGTGCGGGCCGGCGTGATCTACCAGCCGACCGAATCGCAGTCGTACTACTTCTCGTACGGCACGTCGTTCAACCCGTCGCTCGAGACGCTGACGGTCACGAACAACACGCAGAACCTGTCGCCCGAGCACACGAAGTCGTACGAGGTCGGCGGCAAGTGGGATCTGCTCAACGACAACCTGTCGGTCACGTCGGCGCTGTTCCAGCAGGAGAAGAGTAACGCGCGCACGCAGACGTCGACGGGTGAATACCTGCTCGAAGGCGACGTTCGCGTGCGCGGCTTCCAGGCGAGCGTGACGGGCCACATCACGCCGAAGTGGCAGGTGTTCGGCAGCTACACGTACATGAACGGCGTGATCCTGGGCGCGCGCGACGGCACGCAGGGCAAGACGCTCGCGAATACGCCGCGCAACACGTTCACGCTGTGGACCACGTATGCGTTCACGCCGCACTGGGAGATCGGCGGCGGTCCGACGTACATGTCGGGCCGCTACGCGGCGAACACGGACTACGTGCAGGTGGGCGGCTACACGCGCTGGGATGCGACGGCCGCGTATCACGCGAAGCAGTGGGACCTGCGCCTGAACCTGCTGAACCTGACCAACAAGTTCTATTACGATGCGCTGATCCAGTCGGACGGCGGCCGTGCGGTGCCGGGCGTCGGGCGCACGTTCCTCGCGACGCTCGACTACCGGTTCTGAGCGACACGCGCGCCGCCGCGCCATTCGATGAAAGAGGGGAAACGATGCTTGTCCACATCCCGAACGTTCTGACGCCCGAGCAGGTGAGCATGGTGCGCGACCGGCTCGACCGCGCGGGCGACGCGTGGGTCGACGGCCGTGCGACGGCTGGCTATACGGGTGCGCCGGTCAAGCGCAACCAGCAGATCGCCGAGCATTCGCCTATCGCGCGCGAACTCGGCGACGTAATCCTCGCCGCGCTCGAGCGCAATCCGCTGTTCATCAGCGCGGCGCTGCCGAACCAGGTCTATCCGCCGCTGTTCAACCGCTATGAAGGCGGGATGACGTTCGGCAGTCACGTCGACGGCGCGGTGCGCGTGCTGCCGAACGGCGTGAAGCTGCGCACCGACGTGTCCGTCACGCTGTTCCTGTCCGCGCCCGATGAATACGACGGCGGCGAACTCGTGATCGAGGACGCGTACGGCGTGCAGCAGGTCAAGCTGCCGGCCGGCGACATGATCGTCTATCCGGCGACGAGCCTGCACCAGGTCACGCCGGTCACGCGCGGTGTGCGCGTCGCGAGCTTCTTCTGGGTGCAGAGCCTCGTGCGCAGCGATGCGCAGCGCGCGCTGCTGTTCGACATGGACACCGCGATCCAGCGGCTCAACGCGAGCGGCGCCGATACCGACGCATGCCGCAGCCTCGTTGGTTGTTATCACAATCTTTTGCGAATCTGGAGCGAAACGTGAGCGTTGCCGATCCCATCGAAATCGATACGGCGCCCGTGTCGCCCGCGTCACGCATTGCGCCGGGCGCGCGTGCGGCCGGCGCCGGCCGCACGCGATCGCGCCGCGGGACGTTCATCAAGTGGCTGCGCAAGGTGCACGGCTGGATCGGCCTGTGGGGCGCCGCGCTCGGCCTGCTGTTCGGCGCGACGGGGTTCCTGCTGAATCATCGTGCGCCGCCGCTGCGGATCCAGACGGGTGCGCCGCATGTCGAGACGTTGCGGCTCGACGTGCCCGACCCGGAACCCGATTCGCCGCTCGCGCTCGCGCAATGGTTGCGCGGGCAACCGGATCTGCATTTGCCGGAACGGATGGGCCGCGTGCAGAAGGAACCCGAGCATCCGGTCGCATGGGGCGAGCGCGAGACCGTGCAGCCCGAGCACTGGCAACTCGTGTTCGCGTCGCCGCGTGAAAGCGTCGCCGTCGAATACTGGGGCGGCAGCGACACGATGACGCTCAAGCGCACCGACAACACCACGCTCGCGTGGCTGACGAACCTGCACAAGGGCGTCGGGATGAGCATCGGCTGGGTGCTGCTCGTCGATACGCTCGCGGGCGCGTTGATTCTGCTGTCGCTGACGGGCGTGCTGTTGTGGACCGAACTGAACAAGCGCAAGACGATCGGCGTGGTGCTCGTGATCGGCTCGATTGTCGCGATCGTGTGGGCGGCGGGCGCGTAACGGATGACGCGCGGGTGACGCTCAGGCGCCGGCGTCGCGCGTGACCTGCACGGCAGTGCCGTAGCAGATGACTTCCGTGATGCCCGATCCGATCTCGGTCGAATCGTAGCGCATCGCGACGACCGCATTCGCGCCGAGCTTGCGCGCATCGGCGAGCATCTTGTCGAACGCCTGCTGGCGCGCCTTTTCGCACAGCGACGTATAGAGCGTGATGTTGCCGCCGAAGAGGGTCTGCAGCCCTGCGCCGAACGAGCCAACGATCGAGCGCGAGCGCACGACGATGCCCTGCGCGACGCCGAGCGAGCGCGCCGTCGTATGGCCGGCCAGGTCGAACGCGGTCGTGACGCGCTCGGGCGTGAGATCGCTGATGGAGCGGGAGAAATCGTTCATGGCGGTGCACGGTGGCGCGGAAGTGATCGAACGACGATTCTATCCGGAACCGGAACCGCGCTCGAACGGGCGCGCATGCCACGCGCGCCCGGTGCGGCCCGAGGTGCGATCAGGGTTTGACGGCCGTGCTGCCGTCGCCGCCGAGATCGACCGCATACGCGAGCGCCAGCTTGCCGAACTTCAGCGCGTGGTTCGCCTGCCGATCCGAATTCTCCAGCGTGTCGTTCACGGTATGGATGTAGGGACTGTCGTTCTGGTCGGCCTCGAACGGGAACGACGCCGGATAGCCCTGTGCATTCCACGACGCGTGATCCGAGCACGCATACCCGCACTGCGACGTGCCGATCGCGAGTTCCGGAAGGTAGGTTTTCGCGAGGTTCGTCAGGTAGGTGTTCTGCGCGGCGTTCGTATAGTCGGTGATCAGGTAGATGTCTTTCGGATCGCCTTTGTAGTTCGTCATGTCGAGCTGCAGCACGCCGACCACGTTCGCATTCTGCGCGCGGAACTGCTTCGCGATCGCCTTCGAGCCGAGCAGGCCGGCTTCCTCGGCCGCGTAGCCGACGAACTTGATCGTCCGCTTCGGCCGGTAGTCGTTCGCGAGCAACACGCGCAGCGCTTCGGTCAGGCTGGCGATGCCCGACGCATCGTCGTCCGCGCCGGGCGAGCGCGTGTTTTCCGTCGTGCGGCCGACCGTCGAATCGAGGTGGCCGCCCAGCACGACCGTGCCCGCGGCCGGATCGCTGCCGCGGATCGTCAGGATCACCGATTTTTGCGGGAAGCCCGTATGCGCGAACTGCTCGACGGTGATGTCGGCGCGCGAGCCGGCGAGCTGCTTCCACTGCAGCGCGAGCCAGTCCGACGCGGCGACGCCATGCGACGTCGTGTAATAGCGGTTCGTGAAGCCGGACAGCGACGTGATCGTGCCGACGATGTTGCTGGCCTGCAGTTGCTGGATCCAGGTGCCGATCCGCGGTGCGTTCGACACTGTGTAGGCGGGCAGGGCGGCCTGTTTCGCGACTGCCGCCGATACCGGCTGCAACGCCTGGCGCGCGTCGTCGAACGAGTCGTGCACGATGTAGCCGGGCCCGTGGCCGCGCGCATGGTGTACCGCGTGGGCCAGCTCGCCGAGCCGGGCATCGTCGATCTCGACGATATGCACGGTTTCGCGGCGCACGGCGCCGTCGGCCGCATGGCCAGCGTCGAGCGCCGTGCTGTATTGCGAGGTTGCGCTTGCATCGATGCGTTGAAGCTGCCGGAACGCGGTGTCGCCGAGCGTGATCCATACGGGCGCGGCCTGTGCGGCGGCGGTCAGCAGCATGCCGCCCAGCGCGGCGCTCAGGCGGGTCAATGTCAGAGTAGGCATGTTCGATCTCGTGAGGGTAGCGATGTCGAGGAAAGGGTGCGCCGCAGGTCGTGCGACGCCCCCGCCTGCTGCGGAATTACGACTTCTGCGGCACGGTCACGCCGTACGTGCAGCTCTTGTTGTACGCGTCGCCGATCGCCGTGAGCTGCGCGCTGCTGTAGCCGAGCGCGGCCGCGGCCGTCAGCACGGCCTGTGCGGCGGCCTTCTGGTTCGTCGAGCTGTTGGTCATCGACAGCCCTTTCAGGAACGCCTTGTCCATCGCCTGCGCGCCGATCGCATCGCGCGCGACGAGGTTGCACGACGCCCAGTACTGGCCGGCCGTGTGGATCTCCGCGCCGCGCGCTTGCGCGTAGGTGCGCCCGACGTTCCAGTTCGTCACGCGGCCGGCCCAGTATTCGTTGTGGCCGTCCCAGTTGTAGACCCAGTGATACTGCGCGTCCGACGGGCTCCACTGATTGAAGTCGCGGCTGTACGCGGCGGCGAGATAATCGCCGGTGCCTTCCGACAGCCCTTCCTGTTGCGACAGGCCGCCGTTGGTCACCCAGTCGTGGATGCCGTGGCCGAGCTCGTGGATCACGACGTCCGCATCTTCCGCGTCGTCGACGCCGCCCTGACCGAAGGTCAACCGGCCGCTGCTCGACGAGTACGACGAGTTGTCGTCGCCCGATTCGCCGTGCGGGTCGTACTGCACGCCGCCCGTGTACTGGTACGGCAGCGCCTTGATGCCAAGCGTCTGGTTCACGTAGCGCAGGAACGTGTCGATGTGGTAGTACACGTTCACCGCTTCGAAATACAGGTTGCCGCGCGTGAATTCGAACGTCGGCGTCGCCTGCGCAGGACACGCGCCGTCGCGCGGCGCATCGAAATCGACGCACGACGCATACGGCCCCGACAGCGTGTAGCGCGAGCCCGACAGCGCGAGCTCCTTCAGCGTCACGCGCACGCGCGCGGCCGTGAGCTGCGTGGAATCGACGTCGTTGTTGTCCTTGTAGCCCGTGCTGCCGTAGCTGCTTTTCGTCGACGACAGCGGATCCGGCCGGAACACGAAGCCGGTGCCGTCGGTCGCATAGAACGCCTTGTCCTCGGCGCGCAGCACTTCGCCGCTGCCCGCGTCGATCAGCAATTCCCAGTCGCCCTTGGGGCCGTCCTGCGGGCGGCCGCGCACCTTCCACGCGGTATGCGTGCCGGCCTTGTCGACGAACGCGACGAGTTGCGCATCGAGGTTGGTGAAGCCGCTTACGCCGAGATACGCGCGCGCACGGTCGAGCGCCTGCTGCTGGTCGACCGCCTGTGCCTTGCGCGCGGTGGCGATCACGCCGCTGATCGTGTTGCTTGCGACGTACAGGATGCGGCCGTCCTTCGCGACGGTCACCGCGATCTCGCTGCCGTATACGGGCAGCCCGGCCGCCTGCTGCTGGAAGCGCACGACGGTGAAGTCGGCGTCGTTGCGTTCCGACGTCACCACGAGGCTCGCCAGCGCGGCCGCGTCGAGCCCGAGCTGCGTCGCCTGCGATGCGACGAAATCGCGCGCGGTGGCGGCGGGCGTGGCGGCCGCCTTCTTCGCGTGGTACGCGGGGTTGTACAGCGTGACGGCGACGCCGTCGGCGCGGAACTGGCCGGCGGCCGTATCGGTCCTGGCCGCGGCCGGCGCCGACGCGACGCCGCGTGTCAGGCTTTCGCGCAGGCTCGACGCCTGCGGGTTCCCGACCTTGGAATCGGCCGCGCTGCCGCCGACGATGCCGAAACCGAGCGCGAGACCCAGGGCGATCGGCAATGCTTTGCGTGATGTCTGCATACGTGATCCTCATCTCAACGGTTGGACACGCCCGCGCGCTTGTGGCGAGCAGGCACGACACGGCCCGCGCGCCGGCTCGATGGAACCGGTGCGGCGTAGCGGTGCTGGGAGCGTCGACTGACTAAGGAGGACTAAGCGTCAGGTCGAAACGAATCGGGAAGGAGCGGCGGCGGGGAAGCGAACGGAAGGCAGGTGCGGCGACGGCGAAGCGAGCATCGTCATGTCATACCCCTCGGATCGGCATTGAGATCGATTTGGCAGCCTGCGTGGCGCGACGTGCGCGGCCCCGGGCTCTCATCTCCTTAGGGCTGCCTATCTAATTGCGAGGTATGTTACAGAACATTTTCGGCGACATTGCAAATTATTTTCGAAGCCTGCTTCGGTCCGTCGATCATTCGCCGGCATTGTTCAGCGAATGGCGGCAAACGCAGCCGGCGCGCGCAATAGCGCGCCGGATTGTACGCAAAAGCAGCGCCGTTCAGCGCGTCGCGCGGCGGTCGCTGCGCGGGCTCACGCCGAAGCGCGAGCGGTACGTGCGCGAGAAATGCGACGGCGATTCGAAGCCGCACGCGACGCACACCGACGTGATGCTCATGTCGGTCTGCTGCAGCAACTCGCGCGCACGGTCGAGGCGCAGATTCAGGTAGAAGTGCGTCGGCGTGTCGTTCAGTGTCGCGCTGAACAGCCGTTCGAGCTGGCGCCGCGTGACCGATATTTCCTGCGCGAGTGCGTCGGAGCCGAGCGGGTTCTCCATGTGCCGCTGCATCGTGCCGATCACCTGGATCAGCTTGCGGTTGTGCACGCCGTAGCGCGCGGCGATCTCGAGCCGCTGGCTGTCCGACCGCTGCCGGATGCGGCTGACGACGAACTGCTCGGAGATCGCCGCCGCGAGTTCGGCGCCATGCCGTCGGCCGATCAGGTCGAGCATCATGTCGATCGACGCGGTGCCGCCCGCGCAGGTGATGCGCCGCTCGCCGATCTCGAACAGCTCCTGCGTCACGTTCAGCCCCGGGTAGCGTTCACGGAACGCGGCAAGCGCTTCCCAGTGCAGCGTGAGCGTTTGCGATGCGTCGAACAGCCCGGCTTCCGCGAGCACGAAGCTGCCGGTGTCGATGCCGCCGAGCGTCGCGCCATGGCGATTCTGGCGGCGCAGCCAGTCGGCGAGCGCGCGGTCGTAGCACACGAGCGGATCGAAGCCGGCTACCACGAACACCGTGTCGACCTGCGCGACGTCCGCGCACGCGGCTTCGGCCGCGACCGGGATGCCGTTGCTCGCGGCGACGGGCGCGCCGTCCGCGCTGATCACGTGCCAGCGGTACAGCTCGGTGCGGAACCGGTTCGCGACGCGCAACGGTTCGACCGCGGACATGAAGCCGAGCGCGGAGAAGCCGGGCAGCAACAGGAAGTGGAAATCCTCTGGCATCGGGGCGTGGGGTGGAATCGGGTGGGCGTCGCGCACAGCGCGGCACGGTGCGGCGAGCGGCCGGGCAGCGCGGCGCGCCCGGCTCGCGGGAGCCGAACGTTCAACACGGGATTATCGCGGGTTTTGCGCGCGGTCAGCGCGTTTTTGCGCCACGCACCGTCCGGCGCGCCGTCGTCGAAGGCAGTTCGCCGAACTGGGCCTTGTAGGCGTTCGCAAAGTGCCCGAGGTGGATGAATCCCCAGCGCGCGGCCGCTTCGCTGATCGGCAGGTCGGACTGCCGCGTGTCGAGCAGCAGGCGCCGCACCTGCGCGAGGCGCAGCGCGCGCGTGTAGTTCAGCGGGCCGGTTTGCACCACCGACTGGAAGCTGTTCTGCATCGTGCGCCGGCTCACGCGCAGTTGCGTGCACAGGCTCAGGATGTCGACGGGCGCCTCCGGGTGCTCGATCACGTAGTCGTGCACGCGGCGCACGATGTCGGCGTGGCACGCATGCGTGAGACGGTTCGGCGGCCCGGGCATTCGATACGTGAGGAGATCGACGAGCACGTTGCCGACTTCGCCGCGCAATTCGGACTGCGCACGCGCCGCGTCGAACGTATCGGGTGCCGACAGCACGCGCTCGAGCAGCGTCGCGAGCTGGACGCTCGCGCGTTCGCGCGCGGTGACCGGCACGTCGACGACGCCACGCCGTAGCGCGCGCTCGTCGAGCCGGACATCGGCCGCATCCTCGATCTGCTGCATCAGCGTGGCATCGACGACCACGCCGATCAGCGACATGTCGTCCGGTGAATGGAGTTCGAAAGGCGCGCCGCCGCGCGCCATCACGATCGTGCCGCGCTCCATGCGCGCATCGCCGAATGCAAAGTTGCCCGAGCCGGTGAGCGGCATCCCGAACACCGTGTGACCGGGTGGCAGGCGCCCACGCTGGATGATGCGCACGTTCGCCGTTTCCTGGAACAGCTGCACGCCGTCGAGCACCGCGTGCTTGACCGCACTGCGATAGGAACCGGAGCCGATCTGGTCGTAACGCTGATCCCAGCCGCGCAGCGCCTCGGCATGCCGGTCTGCGTCGTCGAACATCTGATGAAACACGCGCACGGCGCCTCCGGTGGTCGTTCGGACCGCGCAAGATTAAACCGGCCAAATGGTCGGCGCAATACGGGCGAGCGCTATTTGGCCGGGGGTTTTTGAGGGGCCGGAAGGTGTCGACACCCGGTGCCTTTCAGGCGGTTTTCCAATGTCCCGAATCGGCACGCACGCGTTGCCGGTCCGGGTGCTGAACCGGTTTATTGTCGAACTACAGTCGCCCCACATAACGTGAATCCCCAATTGGAGGCGACATGAGAGCAAGGCGACGCACCGCGGTTTGCGCGGCGACGCTGGCGTTCGCGGCGGCGTGGGCCGGCAGCGCGAGCGCGACGGAAAAGCCCGAGGAACTCGTCGTGCAAAAGATGCCGTCGTGGCATCCGCATGAGGTGTACGTCGTCGACATCGCGATGCCGACGATGACCGACGGGCGCATCTACGTGTATGACGCCGACGCGAAGAAGCTGCTCGGCCAGATCGACGGCGGCTTCGCGCCCGGCCTCGCGATCTCGCCCGACCACAAGACGAGCTTCATCGCGACGACCTATTTCTCGCGCGGCTCGCACGGCACGCGCACCGACGTCGTCGAGATGACCGACAACACAACGCTCGATCACACTGGCGAGATCGTGATTCCGGCGAAGCATGGGCAGCACGTGCCGTCGCCGTACAACACGGCGTTCAGCGCGGACGGCAAGCGGCTGTACGTCGCGAACATCACGCCGGCCGCGTCGGTGACGGTGATCGACGCCGTGGCGAAGAAGGTGCTGTCGGAGATCGACACCGCGGCATGCGTGCTCGCGTATCCGTCGGGGAACGACCGCTTCACCGCGCTGTGCGAAAGCGGCAAGGCGCTGACCGTCACGCTCGATGCGAACGGCAAGGAGGTGAAGCGCACGATGTCCGATGCGTTCATCGACGTCGACAACGATCCGGCCTTCATCAACGCGTCGCGCTACAACGGTGGCTATCTGTTCACGACGTATCACGGCAACGTGCGCAGCGCCGATTTCAGCGGCGACAAGCCGGCGTTCGGCAAGCCGTGGTCGCTGCTGACCGACGCCGAGCGCGCCGAAGGCTGGCGCCCGGGCGGCATGCAGCAGACGGCCGTGCAGGTGAAGCAGCACCGCTACTACGTGCTGATGCACAAGGGCGGCGACGGCACGCACAAGGATCCGGGCACGCAGGTGTGGGTCTACGACCTGAAGACGAAACAGCGGGTCGCGCGCTGGGATCTCGCGCAGCAGAAGGTCGATCCGCTCGTGTCGATCCAGGTCAGCGAGGACGACAAGCCGTTGTTCTACGGGCTGACGGGCACGTCCGACCTCGTCGTGATGGACGCGCGCACCGGCAAGCGGCAGCACGTCGAGAAGCAGATCGGCAGTACGTCGACGCTGCTCGTGAACCCGTGAGGCCGCGATGACGCTCGATCCCGTACTCGCCACCAGCGCGCAAGCCGGCGCGGCCGTCGTCGTGCTGCTCGGCGCGTTCGCGAAGATGCGCCGGCCCGCGGCGTTCCGGCAAGCGCTCGCCGGCTATCGCCTGCTGCCCGATGCGCTCAGCGCACCCGCGGCATTCGCGATTCCGCTCGCGGAAGCCGCCTGCGCCGCGGCGCTGCTGTTTCCCGATACGCGCATGATCGGCGCGCTCGGCCTGATCGCGTTGCTGCTCGTGTTCGCTGCCGGCATGACGATCAACATCCTGCGCGGCCACACCGACATCGACTGCGGGTGTTCCGGCTTTGCCGCCGCGCGCGCGGATGCGCCGCGCGGCATCGGCTGGCTGCATGTCGCGCGCGTGCTGCTGCTCGTCGCGCTGGCCGCGACCGCACTCGTCGAGCCGGGCGGCCGCGCGATCGTGTGGTTCGACTACCTGACGCTGTTCTCTTCCGTGCTGCTGATCGTATGCGCGCTGCTCACCGTCGACGTGCTGCTCGCCAACATCCCGCGCCTTTCACATCTGAGGAATTCATGATGCAAACCGCTCTCACCGTTTCCACCGCGTTGTTGTGGATCGCCGTCCTCGCGCTCGGCGCGATCTGCCTCGCGCTCGTGCGCCAGATCGGCATCCTGTACGAACGCATCATGCCGGCCGGCGCATTGATGATCGACAAGGGCCCGGCGGTCGGCGCGATCGCGCCGACGTTCGAGCTGACCGACATTCGCGGTTCGCGGATCAAGGTCGGCGGCATCGACGCGGCGGGCAAGGCGACGCTGCTGTTCTTCCTGTCGCCGACGTGCCCGGTCTGCAAGAAGCTGCTGCCGCTGTTGCCGTCGCTGCAGGCGAGCGAATCGACGCCGGTGAACATCGTGCTCGCGAGCGACGGCGAACTCGACGAACACACACGCTTCGCGCAGAAGCACGGCCTCGCGCGCTTCCCGTACGTGCTGTCGCAGGAGCTCGGCCTCGCGTATCAGATCGGCAAGCTACCGTACGCAGTGCTGCTCGACGACACCGGCACCGTGCGTGCGAAGGGGCTCGTCAACACGCGCGAGCATCTCGAGAGCCTGTTCGAAGCGAAGGAGCGGGGCGTCGCATCGCTACAGCAGTTCGTCCATGGCGATCACGACCACGGCGGTCACGAAGAACACGCGCAGCACGCGTGATCGGCCGACCCTCTTTCAACGTCAACGGAGAACAACCCCATGGGCCTGTTTGATTCATGGTTCGAACGATCGGCGCGCGGCGTCGCGCAGCACAGTTCGCGACGCAGCGCGATGGCGAAGCTCGGCAAGGTGCTGGTGGGCTCGGCGATGCTGCCGCTGCTGCCCGTCGATCGCACCGCGTATGCGGCCGATGCGGCATCGGGCGCGTCGGCAGCTTCCGGCGCCGCTGCGTCGGGCGCGAGCGACGATCCGACGAGCTGCGATTACTGGAAGTACTGCGCGATCGACGGCTGGCTGTGCAGTTGCTGCGGCGGCACGTCGAGCAGCTGCCCGCCGGGCACGACGCCGTCGCCGATCACGTGGATCGGAACGTGCCGAAATCCGCACGATGGTTCGGACTACATCGTGTCGTACAACGACTGCTGCGGCAAGACGTCGTGCGGCAAGTGCTTCTGCAACCGCAACGAGCGCGAGAAGCCGCTGTACAAGCTGTCGTTGAACAACGACATCAACTGGTGCATGGCGAACGGCAATTCGAATTACCACTGTTCGGTTTCGGTCCTGCTGGGGGCGGCAAAACAATGAAAGTGAAGCAAGCGGGAAAGATCGTTGTCGCGTGCGTGGCGGCTGTTGCGGGTGTTGCGCTGCCCGGTTTTGCCGGTGCGCAGCAGGCCGTCCATTACCCGGCGGGCAAGAGCCTGTTCGACGCGCAGTGCGCGGTGTGCCACCAGGCCGGCGGCAAGGGACAGGATGGCCTCGCGCCGCCGCTGACCGAGTATCCCGGCAAGTACGCGACGGCCGACGCGGGCCGCGCGCAACTCGTCGCGACGCTGTTGCACGGGATGTTCGGCGAGATCACGGTGCACGACAAGCGCTACAACTTCAAGATGCCGTCGTTCGCGAGCGCGAGCGATGACGATATCGCGAACGTGCTGAACTACGTCGTGTTCGATCTCAACGACAAGCATGGCGACGCGAAGCCGTTCACGGCGGCCGACATTCGCGCGGCGCGCGCGAAGGAGATGGACGGCACGGCCGTTCACGCGCAACGTGCGGTCGTGACGAAGGGGCTGGGGCTGTGAATGCCCGGTGCATTCGGCGGCGTGGCGGGGTGGTGCGTGGCGGCCCGCGTGCGGCGGCATGGCGGAGCGGGGTGTTCATCGCACGCCGTCTGTTTTCGTTGCCGACGATGGTCGCGGCCACCGCGTGTGCGATCGCGATCCCCGCCCATGCCGACGGCGCGGCCGACGCGACGCTCGCGCGACAGCACTGGGTGCTCAACTGCATGGGCTGCCACACGGCGACGGGTGGCGGCATTCCGGGCAAGGTGCCGCCGCTTGCGAACTCGCTCGGTTATTTCACGCATCTGCCGGCGGGGCGCGAGTACGTGATGCGCGTGCCGGGTGCGTCGAATTCGGCGCTGTCGGACCAGGATCTCGCCGACGTGCTCAACTGGGTGCTCACGACGATGAACCGCGACGCGCTGCCGCGCGATTTCAAGCCTTATACGGCAGCCGAAGTCGCCGCGCATCGACGGCCGGCGTTTTCCGACGTCGCGACGGTGCGTGCCGGGCTGGTTCGCGCGCTGCAGGCGCGCGGGATCGACGGTGTGTCCGAACGATACTGATTGTGCGCGGTGATAGCGTCGTGCCGATTCAGTGCGGTGGCGGCAGACGTTTGAAGCGGCTCCACAGCTTCTTCAAGGTCTGATGATCGGCCGCGGCGCGCGCGGCCAGAAAGCCGCGCGCGAAGCCCGCGCCCGGCGCGGCGTCAGGCGACGTATCGGGCAGCGCCTTGAGAAGCTTGTCCGCGACAACGGCATCGTTACGCCAGCCCAGATCGTCCTGAAGCGCGGTCAGCGCATCGACATACGAGCGGACGGCCCGCTTGCGGCACAGCGACGCGAAGAATTCGGTCGCGTATCGAACCTTCTTCGCCGCGATGCGGGCACGGTGGCGGCGGTGATCGTCCAGATCGGCCAGCCGCTTGCCGCGCTTGATCAGTTTCCGGTGCCGACGACGCAGAACATCGGCGGCAAACGGCTTGGCCGGCTGCATGATCGCGGCGCGCTGTTCGTCGGACATCTCCTGTCGCCAGCCCTTTCGGCTCAACCATGACGCGAGCTGCAACGCGAGCCGCGTGTAGCGAACCGACCCGACCGCCGCGGCCGCGCGTTGCCGGTTCTCGACGGCAATGTGCTCGCACGCTTCGCGCACCGAATGCATCTCGTCCGGAATGCCGTTCGTACCGGCATGGTCGAGCGTCGTACCCGCCAGCACCTCCCAGTCACGCGCGGCGCCCAGTTCGGCGGCGATCCAGCGCAGCTCGTCGTCGAGGCCGGGATACGCGGGGATCACTTTCGCGAACAGGTCGAGCGCCGAGCGCAAACGGCGAAGCCCCACACGCATCTGATGGACGCACGACGGATCGTGGCCGGACTCGACGCCACGCTCGTTGGCGTGGACCTGATCCAGACAGTTGCGCGCGATTTGGCAGAAGGCGTCTTCGATCGAATCGCTTTTCTTCAGTTGTAACGGTTGCGCCTTGACGGGTGGACGGTGCTCGGCCACCAGCAGTCCGTAGCCGAGATCGGCCTTGCTCTCGCGATCGATGCACAACGGCACGATCTCCAGCAATTCCAGTGCGACGCCGTACAGGCTTTCAGGGCGGCCCCGTTTCAGCTCGAGTTCGACAGCGGCGATCGGCACCGAATTCGACTCCGCCTCCACGGTCCCTTTGTCGAGCGCCACCTCGACTTCGTCGCCGGACGGCAAGCGCAGCGGTAAAACCGAACGCCTGATTCGCGTGACGAATACGGGCTCGATCCGGGCCGCCGTGGCCACGTCGCGAAGCAGCCTGCCGCAGTCGCTGTCAGCGGGCAGTCGATTCCGCAGCCGCGCCAGATCGGGGAGGTCGCCATCGACGGGCATCTCGAACTCATCGCGGTCAAACAAGCCGGCCTGCACCGATCCTTCCAGCTTCAACGTCTGAATTCGCTGTTTGCCGACCGCGCGTACCCGCAGAGACGCGCCGCACGCGTGAAATGCCAGCGCGGATGTATCGAAGTACGTGCTCTTCAGCAGCTGAGGCGCGTGGGCGCTGCTTGATTGCGCGAGCAACGGTGCGCGTCGCAACTTGTCGAGATCCTTGACGGAAACCCGTAGCTTCAACTCCCGTTCCATATCGCTCTCCGATGTGGCACCTGACTATCAGACTACACCGCAGCGCACGCGAGTTCCCGCGCTGAATCGTCCCTTTTGCGTTTTAAGCGTGTGCTGTCACTGGCGGAGGCCCGGATACGGCGCTCCGGCCGGGCGATCCGTTTTCAACCCGATGCTTCGTCTTCCCAGTCGTGCCACTCCACCCGATGCGTTTTCAGATAGCCGCTGACCGCCTCCCCAACCGTCGGAAAGAAGTTGCTTTCGCCGAACATGCCAAACATCCCGTAATGCTTGAGGCTGTCTTTGACGGGGCCTTTCAGCTCCGCGAAGACCAGCTTGACCTGCCGCGCCGCCAGTTCGCCATGCAGCCGTTCGAGCACATCGGCGGCGGTCAGGTCGATATCGGTCACGGGCTCCGCCGCGATGACGATCCAGCGCGCGGGCTGCGGCGATTCGTCGACGGCGCGCAGCACGCGCTCACGAAAGATCTCTCCGTTCGCGAAAAAAAGCGGCGCATCCCAGCGCAGCAGCACGAGCCCGGGCACGCGCCGCGCTTCCGGATGGCGCGACACGTCGTGATAACCCTTCATGCCGTCGACGCGCCCGAGCACGGCGTCGTAAGGCCGCCACGCACGCCATAGAAACGACAGCACGGTGAGCAGCAGCGCCAGTGCGATGCCGTTCACGACACCCAGGACCGCAACGCCGACGAAGCACACCAACGCCAGCACGAACTCGCTTTTGCGCAGACGATAAAGCCGCATCACGCCCCGCACCTCGATCATGTTCACGCATGCGGCAATCACGACCGCAGCCAGCGCGGATTGCGGCGTGTGCGACAGCGCGCGTGGCGCGAACAGGAGCAGTGCGGCGACGACGGCGGCCGCCACCACGCCCGTCGCCTGCGTCTTCGCGCCCGCCGCCTCCGCGACCGGCGTGCGCGAGCCGCTCGCGCTCACCGCGAACCCCTGCACCAGCCCAGCGGCGATGTTCGACAGCCCGAGCGCGACGCATTCGTGATTCCGGTCAACGCTGGTGTCGTTGCGCAATTCGTAGGTGCGTGACAGCACGCTGATATCCGTGAACGAAACGAGCGCGATCGCCGCCGCGCTGCCCGCGAGATGCAGCCAGTCGTCGAGCGTCACGTTCGGGATGCGCGGCACGGGCAGGCCTGGCGGGACCGCGCCGACGGTCGCGACGCCCGCGCGCCGCGACAGATCGAACCACATCACTACCGCCGTCGCGCCCGCCACGGCGAGCAGCACGCCCGGCACTTTGGGCCCGAGCCGTTTACAGACGAGGATCAGCACGAGCGCGGCGACGCCGAGTGCGAACGATGTCGCGTTCACCCTCGATGCCGCGATGCCATCGATCACGTCGCGCACCTTCTCGACGAACGATTCGCCATGGCCTTGGTATCCCAGCAGCTTGGGTAGCTGTCCGATGCTGATCGTCAGCATGATGCCGTTCAGGAAACCGTGCCGGATGGGCAGCGACAGCAGCTCGGTGACGAATCCGAGCCTGAGCGCGCCGACCGCAATGCAGATGGCGCCCGCGAGTATCGCAAGCGCCCCGGCAAGGGCCAGCCCGCGCGTGGCATCGCCGTGAGCGAGCGGCACGATGCTTGCGGCGATCAACGCGACCAGCGCGGAGTCGGGGCCGAGAACGAGGATGCGGCTCGGGCCGAAGAGCGCATACGCGAGCATCGCAGCAAACGATGCATAGAGGCCGCTGACGGCGGGCAGCCCCGCTGCGTTCGCGTACGCCATGCCGGCAGGCACGAGCACGGCGCTGAGCGTGACGCCCGCAAGCAGATCGTGCGGCAGCCACGACCATTGATAGCCGCGCACCGCGGCGAGGCCGGTGATCCACCGCAGCCGGCCGGCAGCGGGCTGGCGAGTCGATTGAACCGAATGGGGGCGGGCACGGCTTTTCATGTTTATCGCGTGTCAGGAAACCCGGGCGGAATCGTTCGCCACCTCCGCCTGTGCCATTGAAGATTAGGTTCCGGTGTCGTCCGAGAGCAAGCGCGGTTTCACGATGTTGCGTTTCGTGGCGCGGGCTTTACGGGAGCGCCAATCGGCGATCGATCTCGTGCCGTGCTCATGACGCACCACAACACACCAAAATCCCAAGCCTCAGACGGCTTTCGTTAGAATCGGTCGTCGTCGAATCAAAAACGCGGATTTGCACAGGCGTGGAGGCATCGCGTCACGAATACCGCTCGCTCTCACCAGATGGCTCAACCTTTACCGGAGGCGAACGTGCCAGGATTACTTCCCGATGTCGACCGCGACGGGCTTCTCGAATATTCGGTGGTGTACACCGACCGGTCGATCAATCACATGTCGCAGCGCTTCCAGGGCGTCATGCGCGATATTTCCGCCGCGCTGAAGAAAGTCTACAACGCGAAGGCGGCCGTCATCGTCCCCGGCAGCGGCACATTCGGCATGGAAGCCGTGGCACGGCAGTTCGCGACGAACAAGAAGTGCGTGGTCATCCGCAACGGTTGGTTCAGTTACCGCTGGTCGCAGATTTTCGACATGGGCAGCATTCCGTCCGAAGAGATCGTGTTGAAAGCGCGCCCGGTCGAAGCGGGCAGGCAAGCCGCCTTTGCACCGGCTCCGATCGACGAAGTCGTCGCGACGATTCGCGAGCACAAG
Organism: Burkholderia ambifaria AMMD; assembly: GCF_000203915.1. Taxonomy (NCBI): domain Bacteria; kingdom Pseudomonadati; phylum Pseudomonadota; class Betaproteobacteria; order Burkholderiales; family Burkholderiaceae; genus Burkholderia; species Burkholderia ambifaria. The sequence goes on along the minus strand of NC_008391.1, from coordinate 1,405,756 downwards.
CCCGATCTGGTCTTCGCTGCGCACGTCGAGACCGCATCGGGGATGATGTTGCCCGATGCCTATCTGCGCGCGGTGGCCGATGCCGTGCATGCGGTCGGCGGCATGTTCGTACTGGATTGCATCGCGTCCGGCACGATCTGGGTCGACATGGAGAAGAGCGGCGTCGATGTGCTGATCAGCGCGCCGCAAAAGGGCTGGAGCGCGTCGCCGGGTTGCGCGCTGGTCATGCTTGGCCCGCTCGCTCGCGAGCGCATCGATGCGACGACCAGCACCAGTTTCGCGTGCGATCTGCGCAAGTGGCTGCAGATCATGGAAGCCTACGAGAACGGCGGCTTCGCGTATCACGCGACGATGCCTACGGACAGCCTCGCGACGCTGCGCGACGTCATCAAGGAAACCGAAGCATACGGCTTCGACAAGGTGAGGGCGGAGCAGCTCGAACTCGGCACGCGGGTTCGTGCGTTGCTGGCCGAGAAGGGGTTCAGGAGCGTTGCCGCCGCAGGCTTCGAGGCGCCGGGCGTCGTGGTCAGTTATACGGACGATGACGACATCCGCTCGGGCAAGAAATTCGCCGATGTCGGTGTGCAGATCGCGGCCGGCGTGCCGCTTCAATGCGACGAGCCGGCGGATTTCAAGACCTTCCGGATCGGCTTGTTCGGTCTCGACAAACTGCATGATGTCGATGCGGCTGTTGCGAGGTTTTCCAGTGCGTTGGAGCGGGTTGTGTAGCGCGTTGGTTTGGTGTGACCGGAGCGCGTGAATGTGGCGGTGACCGATGGACGCATTGAAGCGATCGATGGCGACGGGGGAGATGCCGAAGCTTTCCTTCAATGCGAATTTCCCCGCGAGATGCAGGAGAAGTCGGCCATCGCCACAGCCGAGATCCAGAACACAATGCCCATCGCGGACAATGGACTCCGCGGCGGGCGAAATCCCACGTCGCAGGGCCATCGTCAACGCGGACTCGTCGAATAGCGGCCCGTCGAAGTAGTAGTGACTGATTCTGAGATCAGCCTCCTTTTGTAACCATGCTTGGTCGGTTCTTGACATTCAACGCGATGCCGCATGCGCCGATAATCGCTGTTGCGGCTCCCACAATCACGAGAGCCATGCTCACGTGTGCCGTACTGATCATGCCGGCGCTCAGAAAGCCGAGAAACACCGAAGTCTGAATGCAAAATAGGTAGGCCGGCATCAGGTTGACACGTCGCTGCGGATCGATCGCCTTCATCATGAAACTCGCCGTTAGCGCGTTCTGGATGCCGTTTGCCGACCCGATCAGAAACGTGGCGCACATGAGGCTCCACGCTGCGTCACTCAATGCGAGCCATAAAATGCCGGCGCCGATGAGGCTGGCGGCGATGGAGGCACCGGCGGCATCACCGCGCCTCGCAAACAGGCCCGCAAATAGCACGGGGCCAACGATCAGACCCACACTCAATGCGCTGATGACGAGTCCATAGATCTCTGCACTGAATTGCAGCTCAGTACGCACTCCAAATATCAGGAGCACATTGAGCGTCGATGTGAGCACGACCGTCATCAACAGCGGAGCGACCGCACGAATCACGCCGGCCGTGCGAAAGAGACCGAGCAGGTCGAGTCGTCCCTTCTGCCTGGTTTGCGTGGAGGCTTGACCGGTTTTCGGAATGAAAGAATCCAGTGCGTTGAAACATAATGAAGTGACCGGCGCGGCGATCAATACCAGCAAAGCCAGCAGCAATAGCCCCCGTGAGCGGTCGACCATCCCGTACAGCAAGCCGCCGAGAGCGGGGCCGCCCACATAACCCACGTTCCGCACCGATTGCGTAATCCGATTGGCGCGATCGATGTACCGTTCGTCGTTTGCATAGCTCGGAATAGCCACCATGATTGCTGCCCACAGAAGAGACCCCGTGGATCCGAGCGCCATTGAAACGACGATGTAACTCCAGAACTCATTGGCCAGGGAAGTTGCCGCGATCAGAATCGCCTGAAGGAGAAATACCGCGGGAATCGTTTGGCGAGGCCCGATCCGCTGGAGGATCATCGGGGCGATCGGGCCGGATAGAATGCCTCCAATGAGACCTGCGGCAAGCAATATCGATACCGATGCAGTATCGTCAGCCAGCCTCAGGGCAAAGTTCACTTGAGCTGCTTCATCCGCGAAGCTGCCAAACGACAGGGCGATGCAGATGAAGACGAGTGCCCATCGACCCGTGATGCCCATCAAAGTGCTCCCCAAGGTGCCAGTGAACGTACGTCATGGCGGGTACGCTCGGACGCCAGCAGCAGGCGTTTGACATAGTTCGCATTTTGCTGAGAATCGTTGCCGGTGGTTTTCACTAAGAGCCTGCCTGCCGAGAAAGCTGCGCCAAATTCAATATCTGTATCAGGAGTTTGAAAGAAGAATAAATATAGCCGATCCCCATATATGCGGGGATGCGAGATAAATTTATATAGATAGGCGGAGCTTGTCGAGGCGGAGAAGTTGATTTCGTACTTTTACGAAATTGCTATTTTTTGGATTTGTTTTTTTGTCCGATTGCCTGGCAGAAGAGGCGGAGTTTATTTTTTGGATATCGCTGTTGGCGGTGAACGGTCGATCGTTGGCTCGCCGGTCGAACAGGGTATCCGGTGATGATTCCCGCCCGCCACCCGCGCAGCTCGACGGGGTCGGCCACAGCCGACCCGCATCAAGTGATTACATCAACAGCAATCAAACAGCCACGTTCCGATTCGCCTCGATCACCGTCAACGCCGTCATGTTCACGATCCGCCGCACCGTCGCACTCGACGTGAGAATGTTCACCGGTGCATTGACCCCGAGCAGGAACGGCCCCACGGCAACGTTGCTGCCGGCTTCGGTCTTGAGCAGGTTATAGGCGATATTCCCCGCATCGACGTTCGGACACACGAGCAGGTTCGCCGCGCCCTTCAGCGGCGACATCGGCAGCAGCCGCGCCCGCAGCCCTTCGTCGAGCGCGCAGTCGCCATGCATCTCGCCATCGGCCTCGATATCCGGCGCCTGCGCGCGAATGATCTCCAGCGCCTGCCGCATCTTCACGCCCGAAGCCGCGCTGCCCGAGCCGAAGTTCGACCGCGACAGCAGCGCCACCTTCGGCGTCAGATTCAGCCACTCCATCTGCCGCGCCGCGGCGATCGTGAATTCCGCGATCTGCTCCGCATCGGGGTTGTCGTTGACGTGCGTATCCACCAGCGCGACCGTCCGCTGGTTGAGCAGCAGGATATTCATCGCCGCGTAGGTCGACGCATCGGGCTTCCTGCCGATTACTTCGTCCACGAACCGCAGGTGATTGTGATATTCGCCGACCGTCCCGCAGATCATCCCGTCCGCATCGCCGAGCCGCACCATCATCGCGCCGATCAGCGTCAGGCGACGCCGCATTTCGACGCGCGCCATTTCCTTCGAAATGCCGTCGCGGCAGCGCAGTTCCCAGTACGTCGTCCAGTATTGCGGGAAGCGCTCGTCATATTCCGGATTGGTCACTTCGACGTCCTGACCGAGACGCAGGCGCAGCCCGAACCGCTCGATACGCGCGAGCAGCACCTCCGGACGGCCGACCAGGATCGGACGCGCGAGCTTCTCGTCGACGATGACCTGCACCGCGCGCAGCACGCGCTCGTCCTCGCCTTCGGTGAACACGATGCGCGCCTTGCCGCCGTCACGCACGAGCTGGCGCGCGGCCGCGAACAGCGGCTTCATGAACGCGCCCGAGTGATAGACGAACTGCTGCAGCTGCTCGACATACGCGTCGAGATCCTCGAGCGGGCGCGTCGCCACGCCGCCTTCGATCGCCGCCTTGGCCACGGCCGGTGCGATACGCACGATCAGGCGCGGATCGAACGGCTTCGGAATCAGGTATTGCGGGCCGAACGACACTTCGTCGCCACCGTAGGCCGCCGCGACGACGTCGTTCTGCTCTTCTTCCGCGAGGCCGGCAATCGCGTGAACCGCGGCAATTTCCATTTCGCGGGTGATGGTCGTTGCGCCCACATCCAGCGCGCCGCGGAAAATGTACGGGAAGCACAGGACGTTGTTGACCTGGTTCGGGAAATCCGAGCGGCCCGTCGCGATCACGACGTCGTCGCGCGTGGCGTGCGCCAGTTCCGGGAAGATTTCCGGCGTCGGATTGGCCAGCGCGAGAATCAGCGGACGCGCGGCCATCGCCTTCAGCATGTCCGCGCTCAGGATGCCGCCGACCGACAGCCCGAGGAACACGTCGGCGCCGCCGATCACTTCGGCCAGCGTGCGCGCGTCGGTTGGCTGCGCGAAGCGTTCCTTGGCCGGATCCATCAGCGTGGTACGGCCGCGATAGACGACGCCTTCGATATCCGTCGCCCAGATGTTCTCGACCGGCAGCCCGAGGTCGACCAGCAGGTCCAGACAGGCCAGCGCCGCGGCGCCGGCGCCCGACGTCACGACCTTCACCTCCGAAATCGACTTCCCGACCACCTTCAGCCCGTTGATGAACGCGGCCGCGACGGTGATGGCGGTGCCGTGCTGGTCGTCGTGGAAGACGGGAATCTTCATGCGCTCGCGCAGCTTGCGCTCGACCGTGAAGCACTCCGGCGCCTTGATGTCCTCGAGGTTGATCCCGCCGAACGTGGGTTCGAGGCCCGCGATGATGTCGACGAGCTTGTCCGGATCGGTCTCGTTGATCTCGATGTCGAACACGTCGATGCCCGCGAACTTCTTGAACAGCACGGCCTTGCCTTCCATGACCGGCTTCGACGCGAGCGCGCCGATGTTGCCCAGACCCAGCACGGCGGTGCCGTTGGTGATCACGCCCACCAGATTCCCGCGGCTCGTGAAGCGGCGCGCCTGCAGGGGATCCGCGGCGATCGCCTCGCACACGCTGGCGACGCCCGGCGTGTAGGCCAGCGCGAGATCGCGCTGCGTCACGAGCGGCTTGCTGGCGACGACCGAGATCTTCCCCGGGGTCGGAAACTCGTGATAGTCGTACGCGGCCTGCTGCTGGGTCTCTGTCTGTTTCATGTTTTTGGGTCCGGGCGTGCGCGCCAGGCCAGTCCCGACGCGATCCAGGGACGATTCTAGGGATCGGCCATAAGGAGATGATTCTGTTTTAATATCGGTCCATCACTTTTTCATGATGGGTGCGTGGCCGGCGATGACATTCGACGCGAACGACGTGGTCAGGCGGCTTGGCGCGCGCCTGAAGATGCGGCACCTGATGCTGTTGCTGCAGATCCAGCAGCACGGGTCGCTGACGCGCGTCGCCGAGCACATGGCCAGCAGCCAGCCGGCCGTGACCAACGCGCTGTCCGAGCTGGAAAGCATGTTCGGCACGCCGCTGTTCGAGCGCACGTCACGCGGGATGCGCCCGACCGCGCTCGGTTCGGTCGTGCTCGAGCGGGCCCGGGCGATGCTGAAGGATCTCGACCATCTCGCCCGCGAGATGGAGGCGGTCGCGGCCGGCCATGCGGCCCACCTGCATATCGGCGTGATTCCGTTTATTTCGGGACAGATGCTGTCGGCTGCGCTCAAGCGCCTGCAATCCCGGATGGAGCGGCGCCTGACCGTGACGATCCACGAAGGCACCAGCGACCAGCTGCTGCTGCAGCTCAAGGACCACAGCGTCGACCTCGTGATCGGGCGCGCATCGTCGGCGATCGATCTGGGGCAGGTATCCTTTGAAGTGTTGTACCAGCAGCAGCCGCGGATGATCGCGAGCCGGCGACTCGCCGCGAAACTGGCCCGCACGAAGCTCGACTGGCAGAAGCTGCACGCGCTGGACTGGATCCTCGGCGCGCCGCATACGCCGATGCGGGAGCAGGTGACCGACCTGTTCCTGTCGGCGGGCATCGCGCCGCCCGTGCCGATCGTCGAAAGCTATTCGTCGAAGCTGATCGGCGAGATGATCGCGTCGAGCGACGACGCGGTGTCGATCGTGCCGGCCGATATCGCGGAAGAAATGGTGCGCATCGCCGGCGTCGCGATCGTGCCTTACTCGCTGGTCTGGACGCTGCCGCCCATCGCGCTGTTCACCCGCGCCGGCGAATCGCATGCGCCGACGCGGGATCTGCTGGTTCAGGCATTGCGCGAGATCTGCCGGGAAACCTACGTCGAAGTGCCGCGATAACGCTTGGCGGAGGCGGGTGCTGCTCGCAGGGGCGGAAATCGCGTCACGCCGCGCCCGAGCTCCGCCGCCAACGCACGGCTCCACGCCGCATCCGGACAAACCCCCGTTCGCCGGGATTCGCTCGAAACCCCCGCAGTACAAGCGCCTGCCCGCGCATAGTGGTTTCCACTCATAGTCGCAAACAGTCAAGAACAGGTCGCCGCCGGTCTTCCCGCGACCAATATGGCTCGTTACTTTTACTCCCACGATGCAGGCCGGGACGCACACCGCGAACCCGTCGGACATCGGTCCAATCGGGAGAGAGAAACCATGAAGTCGACAAAGATCGCCGCGTTCGTCGCGGCCATGCTGGCGACCGGCGCGTTCGCGACCGCGGCGCAGGCCGAAACGGATGCCGCGACCTGCCGGACCGTACGCTTCGCGGATATCGGCTGGACCGACATCACGTCCACGACGGCGCTCGCGTCGACGGTGTTCGAGGGGCTCGGCTACAAGCCGACGACGACGATTGCGTCGGTGCCGATCTCGTTCGCCGGCCTGAAGAGCAAGCAGCTCGACGTGTCGCTCGGCTACTGGTGGCCGGTGCAGCAAAAGCAGCTCCAGCCGTTCCTCGACAGCAAGTCGATCAACGTGGTCGAGCCGCCGAACCTGTCGGGCGCGAAGGCGACGCTCGCGGTGCCGAGCTATGAATACCAGGCCGGCCTGAAGACCTTCGACGACATCGCGAAGCACCGCGCCGAGCTCGACGGCAAGATCTACGGGATCGAGCCGGGCAGCAGCGCGAACGCGACAATCCAGAAGATGATCGACACGAACCAGTACGGTCTCGGCGGCTTCAAGCTGGTCGAATCGAGCGAGGCGGGGATGCTCGTCACGGTCGAGCGCGCGATCCGCGACAAGAAGTGGGTGGTCTTCCTGGGATGGGAGCCGCATCCGATGAACATCCAGATCAGCATGAACTACCTGTCCGGCGGCGATGCGTCGTTCGGCCCGAACTATGGCGAAGCGCGCGTGTACACGCTGACGGCGCCCGACTTCATCTCGCGCTGCCCGAACGCGGGCAAGCTCGTCGAGAACCTGCGCTTTTCGACGCAGCTCGAGAACCAACTGATGCAGTCGGTGATGAACAAGACGAAGCCGGCCGACGCCGCGAAGGCGTACCTGAAGAAGAATCCGCAGGTGCTCGATGCGTGGCTCGCCGGCGTCAAGACGTTCGACGGCAAGGACGGCCTGCCTGCCGTGAAGGCCTATCTCGGCCTGTAACAGCTCGCGCGCCGGATGCATGCGGTGCGCGGCGACAAATCATCTGCAGTACGTACGACACAAATCGAGCGACACAATTCGAATCAAGCGAGGGTAGTCAACATGAACCACGAAGTCATCATCACCTGCGCGGTCACCGGCGCGGGCGATACGGTCGGCAAGCATCCGGCGATCCCGGTCACGCCGAAGGAAATCGCGTCCGCCGCGATCGAAGCCGCGAAGGCCGGCGCGACGGTTGCGCACTGCCATGTGCGCGATCCGCAGACGGGCCGCGGCAGCCGCGATCCGAATCTGTACCGCGAAGTGGTCGACCGGATCCGCTCGGCCGACGTCGACGTGATCATCAACCTGACGGCCGGCATGGGCGGCGATCTGGAAATCGGCCCGGGCGAGGACCCGATGCGCTTCGGCAAGGGCACCGACCTCGTCGGCGGCCTCACGCGCCTCGCGCACGTCGAGGAACTGCTGCCCGAGATCTGCACGCTGGATTGCGGCACGCTGAATTTCGGCGACGGCGACTACATCTACGTGTCGACGCCCGCGCAACTGCGTGCGGGTGCCAAGCGCATCCAGGAACTCGGCGTGAAGCCGGAGCTGGAAATCTTCGATACGGGCCATCTGTGGTTCGCGAAGCAATTGCTGAAGGAAGGGCTGCTCGACGATCCGCCGCTGTTCCAGCTGTGCCTCGGCATTCCGTGGGGCGCACCGGCGGACACCGGCACGATGAAGGCAATGGTCGACAACCTGCCGCCGGGCGCGCACTGGGCCGGCTTCGGGATCGGCCGCATGCAGATGCCGATGGTCGCGCAGGCGATGCTGCTCGGCGGCCACGTGCGCGTCGGCCTCGAAGACAACATCTGGCTCGATCGCGGCGTGCATGCGACCAACGGCACGCTCGTCGAGCGCGCGCGGGAAATCATCGAGCGGCTCGGCGCCCGGGTGCTGACGCCGGCCGAAGGACGTCGCAAGCTCGGCCTGCCGGCGCGCGGCGAGCGCCTGCTCGAACGCCGTGCGGCGACCGAATTCGCGTGAGCGTCGACGGCTGAACCAGTGATGCATTGCGGCGGCACGCACGAGGGCGGCCGCCGTCCGATTCCCCTCGATTTGAAGGATGCGTGGACATGGCTGTGAAGACCGACATCAAGACGTTCGCCGCGATCGGCACCGGCGTGATCGGCGGCGGATGGATTTGCCGTGCGCTCGCGCACGGTCTCGACGTGGTCGTGTGGGACCCGGCGCCGGGCGCGCAGGAGCGGCTGCGCGCGACCGTCGCGAATGCGTGGCCCGCGCTCGAACGCGTCGGCCTCGCGCCGGGCGCGGATCCCGCACGGCTGCACTTTGCGGCGACGATCGAGGCCTGCGTCGCCGACGCGGATTTCATCCAGGAAAGCGCGCCCGAGCGCGAGGCGCTGAAACTCGAACTGCACGAACAGATCAGCCGCGCGGCGAAGCCCGGCGCGATCATCGCATCGTCGACGTCGGGGCTGCTGCCGACCGACTTCTACGCACGTGCGACGCATCCGGAGCGCTGCGTGGTCGGCCACCCGTTCAATCCGGTCTACCTGCTGCCGCTCGTCGAGGTGCTCGGCGGCGCGCGCACGTCGCCCGAAGCAGTCGACGCGGCGATGGCGATCTATCGCAAGCTCGGCATGCGGCCGCTGCACGTGCGCAAGGAAGTGCCGGGCTTCATCGCGGACCGGCTGCTGGAGGCGTTGTGGCGCGAGGCGCTGCATCTCGTCAACGAAGGCGTCGCGACGACCGGCGAGATCGACGATGCGATCCGTTTCGGCGCGGGCATCCGCTGGTCGTTCATGGGCACGTTCCTGACCTATACGCTGGCCGGCGGCGACGCGGGCATGCGACACTTCATGCAGCAGTTCGGCCCCGCGCTCGAACTGCCGTGGACGAAGCTGGTCGCGCCGACGCTGACCGACGAACTGATCGACAGCGTCGTCGCAGGCACGAGCGAGCAGCAGGGCACGCGCAGCATCAAGGAGCTCGAACGCTATCGCGACGAGTGCATTACCGAGGTGCTGAAGGCGATCGCCACTGTGAAGGCGCGGCACGGAATGCGATTCGAGGACTGAACGAACATGACCGGCGATACCCCGCTGACGATATACCGCGACGTCGTGCGGCCCGAGTGGGTCGACTACAACGGCCATCTGCGCGACGCGTTCTATTTGCTGATCTTCAGTTTCGCGACCGATGCGCTGCTGGAGCGCATCGGCCTCGACGATGCCGCGCGTCGCGAGCGGGGCCGCTCGGTCTATACGCTCGAAGCGCACGTGAACTATCTGCAGGAGATCAAGGAAGGCACGCGCGTGCGCGTCGATGCGCGGGTGTTCGCGCACGACGCGAAGCGGCTGCACCTGTATCTCGAACTGTTTGCCGACGGGCGCGACGGCGCGGTGTCGGCGAGCGAGCAGATGCTGCTGCACGTCGACACGCGCGGCGGCGCGAAATCGGCGCCGTTCGACGACGACGTCGCCGCGCGCGTGGCCGAACTGCATGCGTTGCAGCGCGATTGCGCGGCGCCCGCGTATGCGGGCCGCGTGATCGGCCTGCCGCCGCGCCGCTAGCGCCGGCGACGACGGGGCGCGCACGATGCTCGAACCGGAAATTGCGGCGTTCGTATCGGCTGTCGACGCGGCGTATCCGGCCGGCGCGGCGGCGCGCTCGCCCGACGAGCAACGCCGCCTCTACGATCGTTTCGCGGCCGCATGGACGCCCGCCGAACTGCCGGCCGGCGTCGTGCAGCACGATGCGGTGTGGCACGCACCGGACGGACACGCGATCGCGCTGCGGCGCTCCGCGCCGGCTCACGGCGAACCGCGCGGCACCGTGCTGTTCTTTCATGGCGGCGGGTTCGTCGTCGGCTCGCTCGACAGTCACGCGCTGATCACCGCGCAACTGGCGGCCGACACGGGGCTGGCCGTGATCGCGGTCGATTACCGGCTCGCGCCCGAGCATCGCGCGCCGGCCGCGCTCGAGGATTGCCTGGCCGTCACGCGCGCCGCGCGCGATGCGTGCTGGTCGTTCGGCTCGTGCGCGCGACCGCTGACGCTCGCGGGCGACAGCGCGGGCGGCAATCTCGCGGCCGCCGTCGCAACCGCGCTGCGCGATGCAGGCGAAGGCGGCATCGACGGGATCGCACTCGTATATCCGATGCTCGGCATCGAACCGCAATCGCCGGCGCGCGAAACGCAAGCGCACGCGCCGATGCTGACGCTCGACGACGTCCATCGCTATCGCGCGTTGTATTGGGGCGAGGCACAACACATTGCGCCGGGCGATGACGATCCGCTGCTGCGTGCATCGGTGCCGCTCGCGGCATCGCGTTTCGACGGGCTGCCGCCGGTGCTCGCGGTCGGCGCGGAACACGATCCGCTGCGCGACGATGCGCGTGTGTACGTCGAACGGATTCGCGCGGCCGGGGGCGCCGCGCGTTACTGGATGGGGAAGGGGCTGGTGCATGGCTGCTGGCGCGCGCTCGGAACGAGCCCGCAGGCGACGCGGATGCACCGGATGGTCGGCGAGTTTCTGCTCGCACCACATGCGTAGCGGGCGTTTCCGGGAGGCAACGATGCAGGCAGCGCAACACCGTATCGAGGACTGGCGGACTTTTTCCGGCGACGCGGCCATCGCGGCGGCGACGATCGGCGATGGCGCGGTGGACGTCGAGTGGAGCGACACGCGACGATCGCCGTTTCACTTCGACTGGTTGCGCGACAACTGCGCGTGTTCCGCGTGCGTGCATGCGCTCACGCGCGAACAGGTGTTCGAGATCGCCGACGCGCGCGAGGATCTGTCGGCCCTCGTCGTGCATGTCGAAACCGACGGCGCGCTGCACGTCGAGTGGAACGACGGGCATCGCAGTACCTGGTCGCCGGGATGGTTGCGCGCGCATGCATACGACGATGCGTCGCGCGCCGAGCGTCAGGCCGCGCACGGGCGGCACGTGTGGACCGGCGACGACGCGACGGCGATCGGCGTGTTCGCGTGGCGTGACGTGATGGAGGACGACGGCGCGTTGCTCGCGTGGCTCGCCGCGTTGCAGCGCACGGGGCTGACGCTCGTCGAGGGTGTGCCGGCCGAACGCGGCCGGGTCGATCAGATCGCGCGTCGTATCGGCCTGATTCGCGAAAGCAATTTCGGCGTGCTGTTCGACGTCGAATCGAAGCCGCGACCGGACAGCAACGCTTATACGTCGCTCAACCTGCCGCCGCACACCGACCTGCCGACGCGTGAATTGCAGCCGGGCGTGCAGTTCCTGCACTGCCTCGCGAACGACGCAACGGGCGGAGACAGCGTCTTCCTCGACGGCTTCGCGCTCGCGGATGCATTGCGGCGCGAATATCCGGCTGATTTCCGGCACCTTGCGTCGACACCGTTCGAGTTCTGGAACAAGAGTGCTGACAGTGACTACCGCTGTTCGGCGCCGGTGATCGGGCTCGATGCGCGCGGCAACGTGACCGAGGTGCGCGTCGCGAACTTCCTGCGCGGGCCGCTCGATGCGCCGGCCGATGCGGTGGCGGCTGTCTATCGTGCATACCGGCGTTTTCTCGCGCTCGCGCGCGAGCCGCGCTTTCGCGTGCAGCGACGGCTGCGGGCCGGCGACATGTGGGCGTTCGACAACCGGCGCGTGCTGCACGCGCGCACCGAGTTCGATCCGTCGACGGGCCGCCGCCATCTGCAGGGGTGTTACGTCGATCGCGACGAACTGCTGTCGCGGTGGCGCGTGCTGTCGCGCACGGTGCCTGCGGCAGCCGCGGCGCGCTGACCGGCGCATACCGCTTCGTTACGCGTACCTCGCCGAGGAAAAAGCGCCCGGACGCGACGCGCCCGGGCGAAGCCACCCGCTGCCGGGCGGCGGAGGTATGCGTTTCAGAAAAAAGACGAGCCCGCATGACGGGCTCGTCCGGATCCAGCTTCATCGCGCGATGCGCGGTGCGCCCGCCGGGGGCGCGTCGGCTTACTGGCCGAAGAAGACCGAGTCGCGAGCGTTCGACGACGCTGCGGCGGCCGGGACGCCCGAGTGGACGACCGGAGCCGGTTGTGCGCCGTAGCCGCTGGCATCGGCACCATGAACACGCGCTTCCGCCGACTGGATGTCGTTCGGGTAGTACGGGCTCGACACGCCCGGCTTGTAGCCGGCTTGTTCGAGCTGGACGAGTTCGTTGCGCACTTGTGCGCGCGTCACGGTGCTTTGTGCGAAAGCGCTGAACGAAGCGGACAGGGCGACAGCGGCAACGACTGCGGAAACGAGCGATTTCATGATGACCTCCGGTGTTTTATTGGGTTCGCTGTCGACACCATGTCTGCAGCGATTGACTAAATCTTAGTCACCGGGTGGTTCAGGGTAAACGCCGATTTTGACGATAAATTGTTTCCTGGCTGGTAACAGTGGCGCGGCGAATCAGGCTTTCATCGGCCTTTCGTTTCGGTAAGTGTAATAAGTATGAAGAATGGCGACAGGAAATGCGCGAGTCAGCGCACTTCGGCCGTCGTGTCGAACGGCGTGCCCGGCGGCCGGCCGGCAGGCGCGCCCGCGCTCAGGAAACGCACGCCCGTCGCGGCCTCCGACGCTTCCCACAGCAGTGCCGCCACGGCCACGTCGCGTGCCGCGCGCGGCACGCTCGCGCGCGCCGGCAGGCCGCGCGACTCGAACCAGCCGGACGGCCCGATGTACGCGCCGCCGGTGAGCTCGGGTGACGTCGCCGCATGGATCGCGGGCAACGCGCCCTGGTCGGCCGGTTGCGCGAGATAACGGTTTGCCGCGCGCATCAGCGAGGCGCGGAGGGGCGAACCGTCCATCGCGGGGCCCGCGAACTGCAGGTTGGTCGCCGCGTAGCCGGGATGCGCGGCGACGCTGATTCCCGCGAACGCCGCGCGCTGGAAGCGGCGCTGCAGCTCGATCGCGAACACGAGGTTCGCGAGCTTGCTGTCGCAGTAGGCGAGATAACGGTTGTAGCGGTGCTCGGCCCGCAGGTCGTCGACGCGGATCCGGCCGCCGCGGTTGAACCCGCTCGACATCGTCACGACCCCGCGGCCGCGGTGCGGCGGACAGCGCCGGCAGCAGATGGCCGGTCAGCGCGAAATGGCCGAGGTGATTGGTGCCGAATTGCATCTCGAAGCCGTCGTGCGTGTGCCGCAGCGGCAGGAACATCACGCCGGCGTTGTTGCAGAGGATGTCGACGCGGCCGTGGCGCGCGGAGATGTCGGCGGCGAAGCGCCGGATCGATGCGAGATCGGCGAGGTCGAGCGGATCGACTTCGACCCGGGCGGCAGGATGGAGCCGGCGGATTGCGTCCGCGGCTTGGGCGGCGCGCGCGGCATCGCGGCAGCCCATCACGACGGTCGCGCCCTTGGCGGCCAGCGTTTCCGCGATCTGCCAGCCGAGGCCGCTATTGGCGCCGGTCACGACCGCGACTTTGCCGCCTTGCGCCGGGACGTGGCGCGCGCTCCATGCATGCATGTCTGTCTCCATCGGCGCGGCCGATGCGCCACGACGCGTAATCGTTACATTGAGTGCTGTAACGATAGTCCGCGCAGGCGGGGCAGACAAGCGGGTGATTAGACCGGCGCTTCTAGGGCGGGCCCGCGCATCACGCAGCCAGCCCTTGCACGCGGCGGGCGGACCTCAGAGGGTGCCCGCCAGCGCCAGTACTTCCGCGGCGGAGATCATCGCGGCCGCGTTCGCCGGGGCCGGGCGCTCGGCCGGGCGGAATACTTCGTCGCCGCGCTGGATGACCTGGCGCGACAGCGCGCAGGTGCCGGTGCGCTGCGCGAAGCGGCGCCGCCAGCGCTGTTCGCCGTAATGACAGCGGCCGGGTTCGACCCAGCGCACGACGAGCAGCGTATCGGAACGTTCGAGAATTTCGACGTGGACGTCGGCGGGATCGAGCGCAGGCAGGGATTTCGAGGCCTTCATTTTGCCGTTTCCTAAAACTCGTGCGGTTCGGCCGTGGCAGTGGATGTCACTACCCGCGGGCGCATCCGTAGCGGTTTCCATGAGTGGTGCGGTAAATGTAAGCGTCTGTGACCGGAAAAAACATCCTGTCTGGCTCAAATTACCTTTTGCCGAATCAGAAACAATCGCCGCACATTTTCTTGAAAAAGCAGCGACAAAAGCGCCCCGGACGCGAACGTCCGGGGCGAAAAATCGGGCCGCGCCACCGTGGCTGCTCGCTCAGTCACGTGGACACCGCGGAGGACGGAGGTGCCCGTCAGGGATCTGCGACGGGCGGGGGCGGTGTACCGGGAAGCGCGGTCCGGCAACACCATGATCGCGCGCGCACCCGGTTAGAACCCTGACGCGAACATGACTTTCTTGTCAGTTTCGGCCGGCCGGCGCGTGGTGCGGGCCTCGACGCTCGCCGCAAACCCGCGCCGGTATTGGCTTTGCGCGACGAGCGGCCGATCGCCGGCATCCCAAAAAAGCCGCCGCACCGCCGGCTTTACTCCGTTCGCCCCGATTCTCCCGCTCGGGAAAATACTGAATCGCGCGTTCGTGACAAATCCTGAATCTGTTCCTATTATTGGTTGGACCTTTAGTCCTTTGTGCCAATCGATCGGCTCGGCCGACTTCCACAGGAGAAGTGCTCATGAGATTGCAGGGCAAGCGCGCGCTGGTGACGGCGGCCGGGCAGGGGATCGGCCGCGCGACCGCGCTGCGGTTCGCAAGCGAGGGCGCCGACGTGCTGGCGACCGACATCAACGAAGCCGCGCTCGCGCAACTCGCGGCCGACGCCGAACGCGCGGGCGGCCGCCTGACGACGCGGCGGCTCGACGTCACCGACGCGGGCGACATCGCGGCACTCGCCGCGCAGGAGCGCGCGTTCGACGTGCTGTTCAACTGCGCCGGCTACGTGCACCACGGCTCGATCCTCGACTGCGACGACGCCGCCTGGGCGTTTTCGCTGAACCTGAACGTCACGTCGATGTACCGGCTGATCCGCGCGCTGTTGCCGGCGATGCTGGAAGCGGGCGGCGCGTCGATCATCAACATGGCGTCGGCCGCGTCGAGCGTGAAGGGCGTGCCGAACCGCTTCGTCTACGGCACGACCAAGGCGGCCGTGATCGGCCTCACCAAGTCGGTGGCCGCCGATTTCGTCGAGCAGCGCATTCGCTGCAACGCGATCTGCCCGGGCACGATCGAGTCGCCGTCGCTCGAACAGCGGATCGCCGAACAGGCGCGCACGCGCCAGGTGTCGACCGACACGGTGCGCCAGGCGTTCGTCGCGCGGCAGCCGATGGGCCGTATCGGCACCGCGGATGAAGTCGCCGCGCTCGCGCTGTATCTGGCGTCCGACGAAGCGTCGTTCACCACCGGCGCGATTCACCTGATCGATGGCGGCTGGTCAAACTGACCGTGTCGAACTGACCGCGCTCCCCATTCCCTTTCCGATTCCATTCAGACGACATGAAACTGCTGAGATTTGGCGACAAACACCATGAGAAACCGGGCCTGCTCGACGCGCAGGGAACGATCCGCGACCTGTCGGGCGTGATCGACGATATCGCCGGCGACGCGCTGACGCCCGCGTCGCTCGTACGGCTGCGCGACATCGACCCGTCGTCGTTGCCGCGCGTCGAAGGCACGCCGCGGCTCGGCGCATGCGTCGGCCGCGTCGGCAAGTTCATCTGCATCGGGCTCAATTATTCCGACCACGCGGCCGAATCGGGCATGGAGGTGCCGAAGGAGCCGGTCGTGTTCGGCAAATGGACGAGCGCGATTTCGGGGCCGAACGACGACGTCGAGATTCCGCGCGGCTCGGAGAAGACCGACTGGGAAGTCGAACTCGGTGTCGTGATCGGCCAGGGCGGCCGCTATATCGACGAAGCCGACGCGCTGTCGCACGTCGCCGGCTACTGCGTGGTGAACGACGTGTCGGAGCGCGAATACCAGCTCGAGCGCGGCGGCACGTGGGACAAGGGCAAGGGCAACGACACGTTCGGCCCGCTCGGCCCTTGGCTCGTGACGGCCGACGAAGTGCCCGATCCGCACGCGCTGCGGCTGTGGCTGGAGGTGGACGGCCACCGCTACCAGAACGGCACGACCGCGACGATGGTGTTCCGCGTGCCGCACCTGATCAGCTACCTGAGCCGCTTCATGAGCCTGCAGCCGGGCGACGTGATCTCGACCGGCACGCCGCCGGGCGTCGGGCTCGGCCAGAAGCCGCCCGTCTATCTGCGTGCCGGGCAGGTGATCACGCTCGGCATCGACGGGCTCGGCGAGCAGCGCCAGCGCACCGTGCAGGCCTGATTTCCTTTAACGGACCGTTCGTCATGCCTATCATTCGATCGATGCGCGTCCTCGACGTGCGCTTCCCGACCTCGCGCCAGCTCGACGGCTCCGATGCGATGAATCCGGACCCCGATTATTCGGCTGCGTACGTCGTGCTCGAAACCGACCACGACGGGCTCGAAGGCCACGGGCTCACGTTCACCATCGGGCGCGGCAACGAAATCTGCTGCGCGGCGATCGACGCGATGCGTCACCTCGTCGTCGGTCTCGACCTCGACTGGATCCGCGAGGACATGGGCCGCTTCTGGCGGCACGTGACGTCGGACAGCCAGTTGCGCTGGATCGGCCCCGACAAGGGCGCGATCCACCTGGCGACGGGCGCCGTCGTCAATGCGGTGTGGGATCTGTGGGCGAAGGCCGCGGGCAAGCCGCTGTGGCGGCTCGTCGCCGACATGAGCCCCGAGGAAATCGTGCGCGCGATCGACTTCCGCTACCTGACCGACTGCCTGACGCAGGACGAGGCGCTCGCGCTGCTGCGCCGCCAGGCGCCGGGCAAGGCCGCGCGGATCGCGGCGCTCGAGCGCGACGGCTACCCCTGCTACACGACGTCGGCGGGCTGGCTCGGCTACAGCGACGACAAGCTGCGCCGGTTGTGCCGCGAGGCGGTCGACGCCGGTTTCGACTACGTGAAGCTGAAGGTCGGCGCGAACCTGGAGGACGACATCCGCCGCGTGACGATCGCGCGCGAGGTGATCGGCCCCGAGCGCAAGCTGATGATCGATGCCAACCAGGTGTGGGAAGTCGACGAGGCGATCGACTGGGTGCGCGCGCTGGCGTTCGCGAAACCGTGGTTCATCGAGGAGCCGACGAGCCCCGACGACGTCGAAGGGCATCGCAAGATCCGCGAGGCGATCGCGCCCGTGCAGGTCGCGACCGGCGAGATGTGCCAGAACCGCGTGCTGTTCAAGCAGTTCATCGAGCGCGGCGCGATCGACGTCGTGCAGATCGACGCGTGCCGGCTCGGCGGCGTGAACGAGATTCTCGCGGTGATGCTGCTGGCCGCGAAGTACGGGCTGCCGGTGTGTCCGCATGCGGGCGGCGTCGGGCTGTGCGAATACGTGCAGCATTTGTCGATGATCGACTACGTGTGCATTTCCGGCACGAAGGAAGGGCGCGTGACCGAATACGTCGATCACCTGCACGAGCATTTCGTCGAGCCGTGCGTCGTGCGCGGCGCGGCGTACATGCCGCCGACGGCGCCCGGCTTCTCGATCGAGATGAAGCCGGCATCGTTGGAACAGTATCGGTTCCGCGGCTGAAGCAAGGCGCCGCGCGTCGCGCGCGGCCACAACATGAACGACGGAGACGCGAAGTGGATTTGAATCTGCAAGACAAGGTCGTGATCGTGACCGGCGGCGCGTCGGGCATCGGCGCTGCGATCTCGATGCGGCTCGCCGGCGAAGGCGCGATTCCGGTCGTGTTCGCACGCCACGCGCCGGACGACGGCTTCTGGCGCGAACTCACGCAGACGCAGCCGCGCGCCGAGCGCGTGTCCGTCGAACTGCAGGACGACGCGCAGTGCCGCGACGGCGTCGCGCAGACCGTCGCGCGTTTCGGCCGCATCGACGGCCTCGTCAACAACGCGGGCATCAACGACAGCGTCGGCCTCGATGCCGGCCGCGACGCGTTCGTCGCATCGCTCGAACGCAACCTGATCCACTACTACGTGATGGCGCATCACTGCGTGCCGCACCTGAAGGCCACGCGCGGCGCGATCGTCAACATTTCGTCGAAGACGGCCGTCACCGGGCAGGGCAACACGAGCGGCTATTGCGCGTCGAAGGGCGCGCAGCTCGCGCTCACGCGCGAATGGGCGGTCGCGTTGCGCGACGACGGCGTGCGCGTGAACGCGGTGATCCCGGCGGAGGTGATGACGCCGCTCTACCAGAACTGGATCGCCGGCTTCGACGACCCGGATGCGAAGCTGGCGGAGATCGCCGGCAAGGTGCCGCTCGGCAAGCGCTTCACGACGGCCGACGAGATTGCCGACACGGCGGTGTTCCTGCTGTCGGAACGCGCATCGCACACGACGGGGCAGTGGCTGTTCGTCGACGGCGGCTATACGCATCTCGATCGCGCGATCGGCTGAGGACGGCGAGCCATGCAACCTGATCCGAACCCGGCCGCCGCACCCGCCGCGCTGATCGAGCTGACCGGCGTCAGCAAGCGCTTTCCGGGCGTGCAGGCGCTCGACGATTGCCGGTTCGACCTGCGCGCCGGCGAAGTGCACGCGCTGATGGGCGAGAACGGCGCCGGCAAGTCGACGCTGATGAAGATCCTCGCCGGCGTGTATCAAAAGGACGGCGGTGAAATCCGGATGGACGGCCGCGCGGTGGAGATCGACGATCCGCGCGCCGCGCAGGCGCTGGGGATCGGCATCATCCATCAGGAACTGAACCTGATGAACCACCTGAGCGTCGCGCAGAACATCTTCATCGGGCGCGAGCCGCGCGGCCGCTTCGGCGTGTTCGTCGACGAGGACAAACTCAACCGCGACGCGGCCGCGATCTTCGCGCGGATGCGGCTCGATCTCGACCCGCGAACGCTCGTCGGCCGGCTGACGGTCGCGAAGCAGCAGATGGTCGAGATCGCGAAGGCGCTGTCGTTCGACTCGCGCGTGCTCATCATGGACGAGCCGACCGCCGCGCTGAACAACGCGGAGATCGCCGAGCTGTTCCGCATCATCGGCGAGTTGCGCGCGCACGGTGTCGGCATCGTCTATATCTCGCACAAGATGGACGAACTGCGCCAGATCGCCGACCGCGTGACGGTGATGCGCGACGGCAAGTATGTCGCGACCGTGCCGATGGCCGGTACGTCGATGGACGCGATCATCGCGATGATGGTCGGCCGCCAGCTCGATACTGAATTCCGCACGCCGCCCGATACGTCCGCCAACGACGTCGCGCTCGAAGTGCGCGGGCTGTCGCGCGGGCGCGCGATCCGCGACGTCGGCTTCACGCTGCGGCGCGGCGAGATTCTCGGCTTCGCGGGGCTGATGGGCGCGGGCCGCACCGAGGTCGCGCGGGCGGTGTTCGGCGCGGACCCGGTCGACGCCGGCGAGATCCGCGTGCACGGCAAGACCGTGACGATCCGCACGCCGGCCGACGCGGTCGCGCACGGGATCGGTTATCTGTCGGAAGACCGCAAGCACTTCGGGCTCGCGGTCGGGATGGACGTGCAGAACAACATCGCGCTGTCGAGCATGCGCCGCTTTGTGCGGCGCGGCCTGTTCCTCGATGCGCGCCAGATGCGCGACACCGCGCAGTCGTACGTGCGGCAGCTCGCGATCCGCACGCCGTCGGTCGCGCAGCCCGCGCGCCTGCTGTCGGGCGGCAACCAGCAGAAGATCGTGATCGCGAAATGGCTGCTGCGCGATTGCGACATCCTGTTCTTCGACGAGCCGACGCGCGGCATCGACGTCGGCGCGAAAAGCGAGATCTACAAGCTGCTCGACGCGCTCGCCGCCGAGGGCAAGGCGATCGTGATGATCTCGTCGGAGTTGCCCGAGGTGCTGCGCATGAGCCACCGGATTCTCGTGATGTGCGAAGGGCGCGTGACCGGCGAGTTGCGCGCGGCCGACGCCACGCAGGAAAAGATCATGCAGCTCGCGACGCAGCGCGAGTCGACCGTATTGTCCTGAATCAGCCCCTACGACCATGCCTAACGATACGCATCCCGTTCCGCCTCTGGCCACCGGCGACACGCCGGCCGGCGCAGCCGGCCTGAAAGCCCGCTTCTTCAACCCGGCCGCGCGGCAGAAGCTGCTCGCGTTCGCGAGCCTCGTGCTGCTGATCGCATTCTTCAGCTTCGCGTCGCCGAACTTCCTCGACGTTGACAACCTCGTGTCGATCCTGCAGGCCACCGCTGTGAACGGCGTGCTGGCGGTCGCCTGCACCTACGTGATCATCACGTCGGGCATCGACCTGTCGGTCGGCACGCTGATGACGTTCTGCGCGGTGATGGCCGGCGTCGTGCTGACGAAGTGGGGGATGCCGCTGCCGCTCGGGATCCTGGCCGCGCTGGGCTTTGGCGCGCTGTCGGGCAGCGTGTCGGGCTTCGTGATCGCGAAGATGAAGGTGCCGCCGTTCATCGCGACGCTCGGCATGATGATGCTGTTGAAGGGGCTGTCGCTCGTGATCTCGGGCACCCGGCCGATCTACTTCAACGACACGCCGGGCTTCACGTCGATCGCGCAGGATTCGCTGATCGGCAGCCTGATTCCCGCGCTGCCGATTCCGAACGCGGTGCTGATCCTGTTCCTCGTCGCGATCGGCGCGTCGATCGTGCTGAACCGCACGATCTTCGGCCGCTACACGTTCGCGCTCGGCAGCAACGAGGAAGCGCTGCGGCTGTCCGGCGTGAACGTCGATGCGTGGAAGATCGCCGTCTACACGTTCAGCGGCGCGGTGTGCGGGATCGCCGGCCTGCTGATCGCGTCGCGGCTCAACTCCGCGCAGCCGGCGCTCGGGCAGGGCTACGAGCTCGATGCGATCGCGGCCGTCGTGATCGGCGGCACGTCGCTGTCGGGCGGCGCGGGCAGCATCGTCGGCACCATCATCGGCGCGTTCATCATGAGCGTGCTGACCAACGGCCTGCGCATCATGTCGGTCGCGCAGGAATGGCAGACGGTCGTGACCGGCGTGATCATCATCCTCGCCGTCTACGTCGACATCCTGCGCCGGCGCCGCCGCTGACGCATGCACGTGATACGCATCTGCTTCACCGCCGGCCGGGCCGGCATTTCAGTCGATACCAACCAAGGAGACGCGAAGTGATCAGGAGCAAGGTGTTGAACGCGATCGTCGGGCTGACGTTCGCCGTCGGCGTGACAGCCGGCGCGCAGGCGCAGGAAGCCTATATCCCGCTGATCTCGAAGGGCTTCCAGCATCAGTTCTGGCAAGCCGTGAAAGCGGGCGCGACGCAGGCCGCAAAGGACTACAAGGTGAAGGTGACGTTCGAAGGCCCCGAAACCGAGGCGATGGTCGACAAGCAGATCGACATGCTGTCCGCCGCGATCGCGAAGAAGCCGGCCGCGCTCGGCTTCGCCGCGCTCGACAGCAAGGCCGCGCTGCCGCTGTTGAAGAAGGCGCAGGCCGAGAAGATCCCCGTGATCGCGTTCGACTCGGGCGTCGACAGCGACATCCCGGTGACGACGGCCGCGACCAACAACAAGGCCGCCGCATCGCTCGCCGCGGACAAGCTCGCCGCGCTGATCGGCGACGAAGGCGAGGTCGCCGTGGTCGCGCACGACCAGACGAGCCGCACCGGCATCGACCGCCGCGACGGGTTTCTCGAACGGATGAAGTCGGCGCACCCGAAGGTGCGGGTCGTGACCGTGCAGTACGGTGAAGGCGACCAGCTGAAGTCGACCGAGGTGACGAAGTCGATCCTGCAGGCGTATCCGAAGCTCAAGGGCCTGTTCGGCACCAACGAAGGCT
Organism: Burkholderia ambifaria AMMD; assembly: GCF_000203915.1. Lineage (NCBI taxonomy): Bacteria > Pseudomonadati > Pseudomonadota > Betaproteobacteria > Burkholderiales > Burkholderiaceae > Burkholderia > Burkholderia ambifaria. The sequence goes on along the minus strand of NC_008391.1, from coordinate 1,383,638 downwards.
CGGCGATCGGCGTGGTGAATGGCGTGCGCGAGATGAAGCGCAAGGTCGTGATCGTCGGCTACGATTCGGGCAAGCAGCAGAAGGACGCGATCCGCAGCGGGCTGATGGCCGGCGCGATCACGCAGAATCCGATCGGGATCGGCTACAAGACCGTCGAGGCGGCCGTGAAGGCGACCAAGGGCGAGAAGCTGCCGAAGGTCATCGATACCGGTTTCTACTGGTATGACAAGACCAATATCGACGACCCGAAGATCTCGGCGGTGCTGTACGACTGAGCGTGATGTGATGCCGCGTTAGAGCGCGAACCACGAGGACACCATGGGCGCAGTGCGTATCGATTCCCATCAGCACTTCTGGCGTTACCGCGCGGCCGACTATCCGTGGATCGGCCCCGGCATGGGCGTGCTCGCCCGCGATTACCTGCCCGACGCGCTGTGGCCGCAGATGCATGCGCAGGCGCTCGGCGCGTCGATCGCGGTGCAGGCGCGCGCCGGACGCGACGAGACGGCGTTCCTGCTCGATCTCGCCCGCGACGACGCGCGCATCGCGGCGGTGGTCGGCTGGGAGGATCTCGGTGCGCCGGCGCTAGCCGACCGCATCGCCGAATGGCGCAGCCCGAAGCTGCGCGGCTTTCGTCATCAGATGCAGGACGAAGCCGACGTCGGCGCGTTCGTCGCGGATCCCGCGTTCAATCGCGGCGTCGCGTGGCTGCAGGCGAACGGTTACGTGTACGACGTGCTCGTGTTCGAACGCCAGTTGCCCGACGTGCGCGCGTTCTGCGCACGGCACGACGCGCACTGGCTCGTGCTCGATCATGCGGGCAAGCCCGCGCTCGCCGAGTTCGACCGCGACGACACCGCGCTCGCACGCTGGCGTGCCGCGTTGCGCGAGCTCGGCGCGCTGCCGCATGTCGTGTGCAAGCTGTCGGGGCTCGTGACCGAGACGGACTGGCGGCGCGGCCTGCGCGGGCAGGACATCCGGCACATCGAGCAATGCCTCGATGCGGCGCTCGACGCGTTCGGCCCGCAGCGGCTGATGTTCGGGTCGGACTGGCCCGTGTGCCTGCTCGCGGCGTCGTATGACGAAGTGACGTCGCTGATCGAGCGCTGGGCCGAAGCGCGATTGTCGGCGGCCGAGCGCAACGCGTTGTGGGGCGGCACGGCCGCACGTTGCTATGCGGTGCCGGGCGACCCGAAGCCCGGCATATAAAATAGGCGCGAGCGGCCCGATGCTTCACGCGTCGGGCCGTCCGCAACACAACCGCTTACCTGTATCAACGTATGTCCATCCAGCCGATTCAGAACCGCCGCCTCTACCAGCAGATCGCCGACAAGCTCAGCGCGATGATCGGCTCTGGCGATTTTCCGCCGGGCAGCTATCTGCCGCCCGAGCGCGAACTGGCCGAGCAGTTCGGCGTGTCGCGCACGTCGGTGCGCGAGGCGCTGATCGCGCTTGAAGTGAGCGGGCTCGTCAGCGTGCGTGTCGGCGACGGCGTGAAGGTGCGCCAACCCGAGGCGGCTGCCGCACCGGCACCGCGGCCCGACACGAAGGTTGCGCCGTTTTCGATCGTCGAGATCGATCCCGAGCTCGGCATCGCGCTCGACCTCGATACCGAAATCCCGCCGTTCGCGCTGTTGCAGGCGCGCCGGCTGATCGAGCCGGAAGCCGCATCGCTCGCGGCGAAACACGGCTCGGACGAGCAGATCGAAGGGATTCACGACGCGTTCCTGCGCAACCAGGAAGACAACCGCAGCGGCTCGCTCACGCATCCGGGCGACCGGCTGTTCCATATCCGTATCGCGGAAGCGAGCGACAACCCGGCTTATGCGCTGATGATCAAGCAGTTGCTCGCGCACAAGTACGACCTGATGTTCCAGCGCCTGCAGTCGCTGTACATGCCGAACGACATGCCGCACCGGTCGGAGCTGGAACACCGCGCGATCCTCGACGCGATCCGCGCACGCGACCCCGAGGCCGCGCGCCGCGCGATGGCCGAGCATCTCGACGAGGTGATCCGGATCTTCGGCCGCGCGCTCGACTGAGCGCGCGCGCTCAGAAGCGATCGGCGCGGTAGGGCGTCGGATCGGTGAACGGTGCTTCGCCCGTCATCATCTCGGCCAGCAGGCGGCCGGAGACGGGGCCGAGCGTGAGCCCGTGATGGTTGTGCCCGAACGAGAACCACAGCCCGCGATGCGCGGGCGCGGGGCCGATCACCGGCCGCATGTCCGGCGTGCAGGGCCGGAAGCCGAGCCACGGCTGCGGGTCGAGCCGTTCGCCGAAGCCGAACACCGGGCGTGCGACGCGCTCCGCGCGATCGAGCTGCACGCCGGTCGGCGGCAGGCCGCGCCGCGCGATCTCGACGCCGGTGGTCAGCCGCAATCCGCGCCGCATCGGCGCGATCACGTAGCCGTATTCGCGATCGACGATCGGCGCCGACGGCGCGCCGCGTTCGGACGGCGCGTAGTGCATGTGATAGCCGCGCTTCTCGCGCAGCGGAATCTTGTAGCCGAACTTGCCGAACACCGTGTCGGACCATGGGCCGAGCGCGACGACCACGGCCGGCGCGGCGATCTTGCCTTGTTCCGTCGTGACCTGCCAGCCTGGCGACAACGCGTCGAGGCTCGCGGCATCGCCGGTGAGCAGCGTGCCGCCGCCTTGCACGAAGAGTTGCGCGTAGGTTTTGACGAGCGCGGACGGATCGACGACGCTTTTCGGATCGAGCCAGTGGAGTGCACCGCAGAAGCCCGGCGCGAGGCTCGGTTCCTGATCACGAAGTGCCGCGGCATCGAGCGGCGTGATGCCGAGCCCGTGGCGGCGCGCGGTGAGCCCTGCATCGGCGACCGCGCGTTCGAATGCGGCCGGCGTGCGGAACGCTTCCATCCAGCCGCTTGCACGCACCAGTTCCCCGGCGCCGGCACGCGCGATCAGCGCGTCGTGCTCGACGATGCAGCGCTCGATCAACGGCAGCATGTCGCGCGACGCGGCTGCGTGACGCATCGGCGCCGATTCCCACCAGAAACGCGCGAGCCACGGCGCGAACGCGGGCAGCGACGTGCTGTGCCAGTAGAGATCGGTGGAGCGGTTCAGCGCGTAGCGCATCAGCGTGAACGGGCTGCGCGGAAACGGATACGGTTCGATCGACGAGCGCTCGATCAGCCCGGCGTTGCCGAAGCTCGTGCCTTCGCCGGGCGCGCCGCGGTCTATGAGGGCGACCTTGCGGCCGCGATCCTGCAGGTGCAGCGCGGCGGAGACGCCGACGATGCCTGCGCCCAGAACGATTACGTCGAAATCCATCGTGTATTGGCCGTTAGCGGGGGCGCCTGGCCGCGGTGCGGTGTGCGCCCTGGTTGGAGTGGCTCGAACCGCAAGGATACTCGCGGTGGGGCGGGGCACCAAGGGGGGGCGCGTCGTTAGCGGCGCAGGTCGCTCCAGGCGACAGCGAATTGCCGCGCGGCGTCGAAGCAAACCGCGTCGGCTTGCGGTGCGCCGATCAACTGCACCCCGACCGGCAATTCACCTGACATGAAGCACGGCGCGCTGACGACCGGCAGCCCCGCGAACGAAATCGGCTGCGTGAGCAGGCCGAGCGTCTTCGCGGGTTCGAGCGCGACGCCGTTGACATCGACGGTCGCGTCGGTGACGCGCGGTGCGGCACAGGGCGTCGCGGCCGCGAGCAGCACGTCGTAGCGCGCGAACAGCGCTTCGATGCGCGTGCGCCAGGCGTCACGGCAGGCAAGCGCGTCCCGATAAGCGGCGTCGGGGGTGGCGAGGCCGATTGCGATGCGTGAGCGCAGGCGTTCGGAGACGAGCGCCGCCGGCGCGTCGAGCAGCCCGCGATGGGTGCGGGCCAGCTCCACATTCGATATCGCGGTCGCCGCGTCACGCACGCGTGCGACTTCGTCGCTGTCGACCGGCACGGATTCCACCGCATGCAGACAGAGCGCCGCGCGCCGGACGGCCCGTTGCGCTTCCGCATCGGCAAGTCTGTCGAAATCGCCCGTCAGCACGGCGACGCGAAGCGGGGCGGCCGGATCGCGAATCGGTTGCGCGCGCAATGAATTCGCGTCGCATAGCGTGTCATACAGCGCCGCCAGATCGTCGATATCGTTCGCGAATCCGCCGACCGTGTCGAGCGATTCGGCATAGGGCAGGCAACCGGCTCGCGACAGCCGCCCATCGCTTGGGCGAAACCCCCACACGCCGCACAGCGCCGCCGGTGCGCGGATCGAGCCGTTCGTGTCGCTGCCGAGCGCGAGCGGTACGTATCCGGCGGCGACGGCGGCGGCCGAGCCGCTCGACGAGCCGCCCGTCATGCGTGCCGGGTCAGCCGGCAAGCGCACCGCGCCATAGTGCGGATTCACGCCGGTGGCGCCGCACGCGAGTTCGTCCATATGCGTTGCGCCGACCGGCACCGCGCCGGCCGAGCACAGTCGCGCGACCGCTGATGCATCGGTGGCGGCGGCCGGCAATGCGGCGCGCGCCGGCGATCCCGCGACCGCCGTGTAACCCGTCACGTCGAAATTCCACTTCACGAGAAACGGCACGCCCGCCAACGGGCCGGGGTCACGCCCGTTGCGCACGAGGCCGTCGATCCGCAGCGCGTCACGCAGTGCGCGCGCGTCGAAGGTTTGTGCGCAGGCATGGATGGTGCCGTCGCGCGCGGCGATATCGGCGAGCACGGTTTGCACGAGCGACACTGCACTCACGCGCCCCGCGCGAACCTCGGCCGCCAGCGCGAGCGCGCCGCGCATCGAAGGCACCACGCTCACGCGCGCACCATGAGCCGGCGCGGAATCGACAGGATCAGCGCGGCGGCGGCGAATAGCGTGAAGGCGAGCAGCGCGACGCCGAGTTCAGTGCTGCCGGTCAATCCCGTCGCGTAGCCCATCAGCGTCGGTCCGACGAACCCGGCGACGGCCGCGCCGATGTTGACGAGCCCGGCGCCGCCCGCGGCGGCCTCGCCGGCGAGAATCCGCGACGGCAAGCTCCAGAACATCGCGAGCGTGCTCATGATGCCCGCCACGCCTGCGGTCAGGCACATGACGGCGAGCACCGGATGCGTGCGCACGCCGAGGCTCGCGAGCAGCGCGACGCCGCCGATCGCGACGGGCAGCGCCGTATGCCATCGGCGCTCGCCGGTTCGTACCGAATGCTGCGCGTTCGCGACCATCGCGACCGACGCGACCAGATACGGAATGGCGCTGACGAGGCCGATTCCGAGGTTGCTCAGCGACCCGAGTGCCTTGATCATCGTCGGCATCCAGAACACCAGCCCATAGTTGCCGACGTTGTAGAGAAACGATGTCGCGAACAGCAGCCATAGCGTCGGTTCGCGCAGCGCGGCGCCGAGGCGGGTGCGCTTGCCTGTCGCTTCCTGGGCCATCTCCGCGCGAATCATCCGTTTTTCCGCGTCGGTCAGCCACGCTGCATCGTCGATCCGTTCCGTTACACGCACGAGCAGATACATGCCGAGCACGATGGCCGGCAGGCCTTCGATCAGGAACATCCACTGCCAGCCGCGCAGCCCGAAGCCGCCATGCGTCGCGTCCATGATCCAGCCCGACAGCGGGCCGCCGACGATCACGCCCAGCGGCATGGCGAGAAACAGGAAGGCCATCACCTTGGCGAGCCGGTGCGACGGAAACCACACGCTGAAGTAGGCGATCACGGCCGGAAAGAAGCTCGCTTCCGTTACGCCGAGCAGGAAGCGCAGTACATAGAAGCTCGCGGTGTCCCGGGTTGCGAGCGTGGCGACCGACACGATGCCCCACGTCAGCATCGAGCCGGCGAGACAACGCTTCACGCCGATCCGTCGCACGAGCCAGCCGGCCGGCACCTGCAGCAGCAGGTAGCCGACGAAGAACAGACCGGCGCCGACGCCGTAGGCAGCGTCCGTGAGATGCAAGTCCGTCACCATCTGCAGCTTCGCGAAGCCGACGTTGACGCGGTCGAGATAGCCGAAGAAGTAGCAAACAAGGATCAGCGGAATGATGCGTCGGCTCACGCGCGTGTACAGCGCGTCGATGCCGGGCGCGGTGGCATCCGCATGCGGGTCCGAGCCGGTTTGCATGCCGCGCGGCGTGGGGATGCCGTTGGAATTCGTCATGGTGACTCCGTGCAGGTTGACTCCAGCGCGGCGGCCGCGCGAGCGGCGGCTTCCGCGACAGCGCAAAGGCGCGCCATGGGCCGGCCGATCCTAGCTTGCGCGGCGTAGCGCCCGGCCGGGGCGCGTGCCGGTGTGCCGGCCGTGTTCGAGCACGGCTCGGCCGTTGACGAACACGTGCTCGATGCCTTCAGGGCGTAGCGTCGGGTGAGCGAACGTCGCACGGTCGATCACGCGCGCCGGATCGAACACGACCAAATCGGCGTAGTGACCGACCGAGAGGCGCCCGCGCTTCGCGATTCCGAATTGTTCGGCAGTGAGGGCTGTCATCTTGCGCACGGCGGTTTCGAGCGGGAACAGGCCGCGCTCGCGGGAGAATTCGCCGAGCACGCGCGGAAACGTACCCCACAGCCGCGGATGCGGGCGCATGTCGTTGGGCAGGCCGTCGGAGCCGACCATCGTCAGTTCGTGGCGCATGATGCGCTCGACGTCCGCTTCGTCCATCACGAAGTAGATCGCGCCGGCGGGGCGCAGCGCATCGATCGCGGCGTCGATGGAATCGCCGAACAGTGGCAGCAGTTCGGCGAATTCGCGGCCCGCGAGTTCGGGATGCGGCTTCGACCATGCGAGGAGCACGCGGGACGACTGGCGGATGCGATCCGCGCGCAGCATCGTCGACGTGGCGGGATACGGATGGCAGTCGAGGCACAGCGGTTGCCGGATGCGCTGCGCATCGATATGCGCGAGCGTCTCAACCGAGCGGCCGTGGTTCGCCTTGCCGGCCACCTTGTGATGCGACAGCACGATGCGCACGTCGAGCGCGCGACCGATCGAGAAAGCTTCGTCGAGCGACGCAATGATCGCATCGGTTTCGTCGCGCAGATGCGTCGCGAACACGCCGCCCGTCTCGCGCAGCGGCGCGCACACGTCGATCAGCTCGTCGGTCGTCGCGGCCGCCGCGGGCGGGTAAAAGGTGCCCGTCGAGACGCCGAATGCGCCGGCCGTCATCGCCTCGCGCACGTCGGCCGCCATCGCCGCGATCTCCGCCGCGTCGGCTGCGCGTCCGAGATCGGCCATGTGCCGCACGCGCAGCGTCGAGTGGCCGACCAGGGCCGCCGTGTTGATGGCGGCGGGCGTTGCGTCGAGCGCGTCGAGATAGGCGCGAAAGGACGGAAAGCGAAACGACTGCCATGCGCCCAGCAGGTCGAGCGGTTGCGGCACGTCGCGTTCCGCGAGCAGCGGCGCGAGACTGATCCCGCAATTACCGGCGATCACCGTGGTCACGCCTTGCGCAACTTTCGGCTCGACGTCGGGGGCGGTCAGCACGAACGCATCGTCGTGCGTGTGGCTGTCGATGAAGCCCGGCGCGACGACCAGGCCGTTCGCATCGAGCGTGTGCACGGCGGTTGCGCCGCTCAGGTCGCCGATCGCGGCGATGCGCTCGCCGGTCACGCCGAGATCGGCCTCGAAGCGCGCGGCTCCCGTACCGTCGATCAGTTCGCCGCGGCGCAGGATCACGTCGAAATGCATGGTGGCTCCTCCAGAATCAGCCCGGAACCGGGGCGCTGCCCGTTTCCGTCGTTCATGTTCGCCACCATCGTCACCAGCCATTTTTCGGGCGTCCAATGCCGTTCGGCTCACGATTCATGCGAAACCGGCATCAATGCGGCGACGCCACGCGGCCCGCGGCGTTATGCGAACGCTGCCTTCACCAGCGCATGGAGGTCGCTCGCGAAGCTGGACATCGAGATGGTGCGATGCCGCACGATGCCGACCGTGCGGTCGATCGTCGGGCTCGCGATCGGCACCGTGCGTACCTCGGGCGAGCCGTACGCACGCAATGCGCTCTCGGGCAGGATCGCGCATCCGACACCGGCTGCCACGAGCGCGGCGACGCATGAGATGTGCTCGACCTCATAGAACCACCGGGTTCGCACCGCCTCCTGGCCCATCAGCATTTCGAGCAGCAGACGGTTGCCGCTGTCGCGGCCGCCGATGATCAGCTTCGCGTGCCGCAATTCGCCGAGCGTGATGGCGTCCGCGCGTGCCAGCGGATCGTCCTCGTGGACTGCCAGCACGTAGCGGTCGGTGAACAGCGGTTCGAACAACAGATCGTCGTCGTCGCCCGGGTGCAGGCTCACGCCGAACTCGGCGATGCCCGCGCGCACCTGCGACAGTACGAAGTCGTGATTGCCGTCGAGGATCTGCACGGCGACCTGCGGATACTTGTCCGAGTAGTGACGCAGTACATCGGGCAGCGTTTGCGCGACGACGGTCGGGATCGATGACAGCCGCACCTTGCCGTAGCGCTTTTGCGCGATTTCCTGGATCGACGACAGCATCATCCCGAGCTGGGCGATCTGCTCGCGCGCCATCGGCAGGAACTGACGACCGACGCCCGTTAATGTCACGCTGCGAGTGGTGCGCTGGAACAACTCGACGCCAAGCGTTTGTTCGAGCTTCTGGATCCGGCGCGACAGCCCCGGCTGCGTCAGGTGCAGCTTTTCCGCCGCGCGATGAAACGTGCCGAGTTCCGCGACGGCGACGAACGCTTCGAGTTCCGAGTTTTCTATTTTCATGACGCTCCAATGTTCGGGTCGGCTCCGGCATTCCGGCGGATATGGCGGCAGGAGTCACGCATCGATATTGTCGGCGAGGTTGATTCGCGGCCTGCCATATTGCCCCGTATGGCCGTCGAGCGTACACGCATTGCCGATCACGACGGCTGACGCAGACAAGGTCCTCAACAGCTTGCCCCGATCGATAACCTGACGTAACCGGGCGTCCAATCCACTGATCAATGTATTGGCGTCGCGACTCGATCGACGTCGGCTAACGCGTTCGCTCGTATCGATGTGTACAGCCGCGATTCAACATACTTTCCGATGTTATTCGCGGGTGTATCCCACTGGTTTGGGATACGAATTTTTACCTAAGATGGAAGCATTCGTGCGCGTGAGACGGTGCTTGCATGCGCATGCAGGTAAGCGGTAGCGCCGGGAACGACTGCAGCAGATGTTTCCATCATGGATGCGAGTGTGTGCGCGGCGGCTGCGAGTCATGCAGCCGTATCGACGCCAGTGCGCGCGGCGGCCATCGCTGCGCATACGGCGTCCGGCCGACCGGGCCGAGTCGCCACGTTACGCCGCGCGTTCGTCGCAATCGTTTGCGTTCTGAGCGGTGCGCCGGCCGTCCTCGCCGGGGCGTCTGCCGATCCGGACGAGCCGGGCGAAACCGTGCGCATCGCCGCCCCCGGGCCGGCCGTCACTCCTGCCAATCCCGCGATTTCCTCACACGACTCCACCGTGCGCCAGGTCGTGCTCGGCATCGTCAGTTTCACGCGCTGGCCGTCGACGCCCGTTCGTCTGCATTTGTGCGTGACCGGTCGCCCCGACTACGCGGCCGGCCTCACCGACACGTTGCAGGCCGGCGCGACCGTGCTCGACGTGCAGCGCGTGCGCTTCGACGATTCCGCGCTCGGCCTCGCATGCGACGTCGTGTATCTCGGCACCCTGGGCGACGATCAGCGAGCACGGGTGAGAGCCGCGCTGGCGGGCCGCCCGGTGCTGACGATCGCCGAACACGACGAGTCCTGCACCGCGGGTGCCATGTTCTGCCTCACCGTCGATGGAGAACGCGTGACGTTCGACATCAATCTCGATGCCGTCGCGCGCAGCGGCGTGCGCGTGCATCCGAACGTGCTCAATCTCGCGCGACGGCCGCTGACGCCATGACACGCTCCGCGCCCCCCATTTCGTCTTCACGTGTGCCGCGCCCGACGCTGCAAAGCGTGCTGCGTCGCGCGCATTTGCGCCTCGCGTTCGTCGCGGTTGCGATGGCCGCCGTGTCGCTGATCGTCGTCGCCGTGATCGCGTTGCGCGCGTATGCCGGCAACAACCTGAACCTGCTGGCCCGCTCGCTCGGCTATACGGTCGAGGCGGCGCTCGTGTTCGGCGACCGCGTCGCGGCAAACGAGGCGATCGCCACCATCGCTAACGACGAGGACGTCGCGCAGGTGGTCGTCACCAATGCCAGGGGGCAATTGTTCGCCACCTGGAAGCTGCCCGCCGAAGGCCGGATTGCACGGCTCGAGCGCGGTGTCGCCGATCTCGCGCTGCCCGGGCCCGTGACCATCCCGGTGATGCACGACGGCATCGTCGTCGGTCAGGTCATCGTGCGTGGGCGCGGACACCAATTCTTCGGATTCCTGCTCGGTGGCATTGGCGGCATTCTCGGCTGCCTGCTCGTCAGCGTGCTCGGCGCGTATGTCAGCTCGAAGCGTCTGCTGCGCAACATCGTTGCGCCGCTGCGCGCGCTCGCCGGCGTCGCGCATGCGGTGCGGCGCGAGCGTGCGTTCGGGCGGCGCGTCGAGCCCGCGACGATCGCCGAACTCAACCAGCTCGGCGACGACTTCAACGCGCTGCTCGACGAATTGGAAGACTGGCAGAACACGCTGCGCGACGAAAACGCATCGCTCGAACACAAGGCGACGCACGATGCGCTCACCGGGCTGCCCAACCGTGCGCAGTTCGAGTCGCGTCTGTCGGTGGCGCTTTGCGATGCCGTGGTGACCGGGCAGCGGGTCGCCATCCTGTATCTCGACTGCGACCGCTTCAAGGAGATCAACGACTGCCTGGGCCACGATGCCGGCGACGCGGTGCTGGTCGGCGTCGCGGCGCGGCTGCGCACGCAGGTGCGCGAGACCGATCTGGTCGCGCGCCTGGGCGGCGACGAATTTGCAGTGATGCTGGGCACTGTGCGCGAAGTGGAAAGCGTGTGCCGAATCGCCGACGAGATTTTGTCCGGCATGGTGCCGTCGATCGAACTGCCCGACGGACGCATGGTGGCCACCATGATGAGTGCCGGCGTGGCGCTGTATCCCGATCACGCGTCGGACGCGAACGGCTTGCTGCGGGCGGCGGATGCCGCGATGTACCGCGCCAAGCGCACGCGGCCGGGGACGTGGCAGTGGGCGGAAGGCGTTGCCGGGCGGGTTTGATGTCTATCGTTTCGCGCTGCGGACGAGGCCGCGGCGGCGGGATAAGAAGCGCACGCGGCGCGGGCGCATACGAAGGGGACGATGATGAAAAGCTCGTTGCCGGTGAGCATTGGGAGGCGGTGCGTCGGAAGCGCGGTGCTGCTGTGTCTGTTGCTGGGCGGGTGCAAGACGCCGCCGCCGCTGCATCGGGGGCTCACGCAGACGCAGGTCACGGCGCTGAAGTCGGCCGGGTTTCAGGAGACGGGGCAAGGGTTCGAGTTCGGCTCGAGCGGGCCGATTTTGTTCGATTTCGACCGGTATAACCTGAAGCCGGATGTGAGGCGGATCGTCGAGCGGATCGGGAGGACGTTGAGGTCGGCCGGCATCAATGGGGTGCGGGTTTATGGGTACTCCGATGATGAGGGGACGGTGGCTTACGATCGGGAGCTGTCGCGGCGGCGGGCGGAGGTGGTGGCGATCGAACTGGTGGATGTGGGGCTGGACGGGAAGCGGGTTGCGGTCATAGGGAAGGGGAAGAGCGATCCGGTGGGGGACAACCGGACGCCAACCGGGCGGGCGCAGAATCGGCGGGCGGCGATTGTGGTTTCGCCGCGGTGAGGGGTGTTTAACGGGATATCAACGTCCCGCGATGTGTGTCAGCTATTGGCGGTGGTAGCCGATCGTGTGTGGCTGGCAGTAACACGGAAGTCCAGCTAGTTCCGATTGGTCACGCACGGGAACGCCGGAGTACGTCCGGAAATTGATCGCTGACATTTTAATGCGTGACGCTTCCGGACTGTTCAACTCCGATGGGCGGGGGCATCAAGCGAGCCCACCCGTCAGGTTTCGAGCGCGGTTTGGAAAGGCGCGCCAATGGTGCATATCAAGAGTCGACGGGGGCGTGACTCAGAGTGAAAGAATAAGTGCGCTTGCCAAACCCCCTTGCAACATACTTCAGCTATCGACATCTCCTAGCAACGCTGCCTCAACGTTTTGAGGGGTTGCCTGAAGGAGCGATTCAAAATCAGATGGACCGAAAACCGGTGCCGAGCGCAATTTTTCCTTTGCGTCTCGATCGGAAAGGTCAAGCTCATTGAATCGGCCATCAAGCTTACGAAGATGGGCGTAGCAGCCTATATCAATGGCGAACGCTTGGTATGTTCCGGCCTGAGATTTATGAGTTATTGCGGCGCCAGCATTGTGGATTATTCGATAATCAAGTAGGCGATTTATGAGTTGTCGAAAATCGTCTCTTTGTTGTAAAGATTGTTCGGAAATTACGAAGGCATTAGATTTCTTTGTTAGACAGAACGTTCTGAGTGCGTAGATGCCGCGCATTAGCACGTCTTGTTCGCCACCTTCGGAGTCCTGCTTTAATTCCTCGATGCGGCGTTCAAAATTGGACCGGCTCATGACTCTGACATCATCTTTGCCGATTCGGTCGCCACCATTTTCACGAACAGTATTTAAAACCTCCAGAAACAATGACAAAGTATCTCTCGGAACACCACCGCCGGCCATCACGAGCCGATCAAACCCTTCCCCTTTGAAAAGCTGGTCGATTTGATTGGATTTTAGCCCTACCGATCTTCCAAATTCATGAAAAATTCTGCGGTTCTGATCGCGAGTTCGCGCAAAGTCCGTGAATGTGTAGTCGATATTGATAGGTTGATAATCATGGCGTTCTTGGGCGCCGATGGGTTGGCCGTCGCGATCAACGTATAGGGAAGATGCATGGCGCAGAGTAGCAACCTTGAAATAGAGCGGTACGTCCTTGCAAAGACGATGGATGTAATCCATCACGAACGGCTGGTCAATTTTCTTAAGATGATAAAGGTCATCGATTTGGAGAAATACAGATTTTACTGAGCTGGAGACGTGGAAGAACTCTCGAACTTGTTCTTTAAGGCGTGGAAGCAACATATCTAGTTCACGCAGCTTATCGTTGCGGACTTTATAGTTTCTCTCGATCTCCGTTTTTGACTTATGAGCGGAGATTTCACCGATTTTTGCAGTAATTGGTGTGCTCGAAATCCCAAGTGACAATTCATCAGACGTGTGTTGCTCCGCGCTACTTGTGCTCCGAACAGATTCTTCGCTGGAGTCTTCGGAAACTCTTAGCTTGGAGAGTTCTCCGCGAATTTGCTTTACTAGGTCCCGTGATCGCTTTTTTCTACCAAACCATCCAGTGAGATGTCTTTCGAGCTCGCCGAACAGTGCGTCGAGAATTTCAATTAGGACATTTGGAAATGAATGTCTTTTGAAATCTTCGCAATTCAAATAGACCGCGCGGACGGAGTCATCAACGGATCGGCTCGAATGATGAAGAAGGAGAGTTTTTCCGCAACCGCGCCGCGCAAAAATGGCGTGATTTTGCCTTGCACAGACGTCACCTACGATGTTGCTGGCATCGATATATGGAACGGCTTCGGAACTATCGCGCTGAATACGAAGGCTTTCGGTAATTTTTTGCCGAAGCGCGATAAGTTTTTTTTCGTCTGGACTCGTCAAGAGATTCTCCTGGGATGGAAGTCGCGGCCTAACGCAAATTTGACCCTATTTTGGCATAGTGTACCGTGTAACGATACTTGCCACCAACGCTGACTAAGTCCGGCCCGCTGTAGCAAGCTGACGGGACGTACCACGTGCTGCTTGGGAAACGGTACTAGCCGATCTCGGAATGCCCCGTTGTGCAGTTGCGCGTTACACCGAACCTTCCACAAACCGTCTCCGGTGAAGGTTCCACAGTGCGGAGGCCTCCCCCAATTATTTTTCGCGTTAAGCACGCGAGCCCTTCTTTGCCTTGTCGGCGTTTGTTGAACTTTGTCAGAATGTGTTACCACGGTCACCATTCTTGACCAATATGTCATAAGCGTTTTTGGAATGGTCTTCTTGTAATAGCGAACATCACCCATCGTGGAATCGTTAAAATCAGCAACGGATTGGCCCGCGTCTTCTTCTGAAAGCGCAGGCGCCTTCAACTGACCGAGTGAATGCTCTGCGGCGTCAGCTTGGGCAGCTGCGTTGGCACTGCGGCAGCGGCGGCCACGGGCCACCAAACCTATCACCAAGCGATATTGCAAGAAGACCGCGCCGTCCCAGCCCCACTCGTAGCTGTGCAATGCGAACCCGCGCCGTTGTCATAGAACGTCCGCGTCTCCGGTTGCGGCACTGACGGATCGTACGGATTTGGCGCACCGTGCGGACCGCGCGCGGCATCGAAAGGTCGCGTCGGCGCATACGGTTTGCCGCCGCCAGGAGCATGTGACCCACTGGCCCGCAGATATTCATTCCAGTTCAGTTCACGCTGTTCGTGCCTGGGCAACGCGCGCCCGAAGCTATCGCTCCCACCCGCACCGAGCGCGACGCGATTCGAAGGCCATGCCGAATCGCCAGATCCGTGTTCATCCGAAGACTGCGGCGCAAGCGTATCGCCCGAAACCCGCAACGGCCGCGTATCCGGCGTATCGAACGGACCACGTTTCACTGGCGCCGCATACTCGACTTGCCGCGTCGTCCGCGCCACACGCCCATCATCCCGGCCCACAACTCGACGTTCCGAACGAAACACATTGGCGCCGCCCGACCGATCGACCAGCGAATCGCGACCTGAAGCGTCGGCAATAGAAACAGAAAGCGCACAAGCAAGCGCGGCAGCGGAAGAAAAACGGAGGTGATGATTCATTGGCGATCCGAACCAGGTGATATGCGATGAGAAAAAAAAACGGCAGATCACTGGCTGGCGGCTGGGCGACGGAAGGGTGTCGAAGCGGCCCAGAAGCGACTACGGGGCGCGGCGGACGCGACACGCAGGAAGGCTGGCTGGATTGCAGAGGCGAGTTCGCATTATTTCACAAAATTAACAATTAGCTTTCGCGTGAGACGAATTCGTCGGCAAACAGAAGGATTGACCGCTCCGGCCCAACGCCCCGCATCGGCGCACGCCAACCCAATCATCAGTCGATTGATTTAAAACGCTACGACCCTGTAAAGCCAAAAAATCGTACGCGGCGCCCCGAACCTCACAACGAAGCCCACCAGCAAGCCTCCCACCCGCCACCCCACCCAAAATCGCAACCCAATTGCACCCACCGCAAACGCTCCCACCGCCGCCAAGTTGCGCCCCCATCGCCACCCACCACCCGGCAAGTTTCTCCGTGTTTTCCCTCATAACACCGGCATTTTTGACAGACGATTTAAAAACGCCCATATAATTTCGGCTGCCTTGCCAATGGCTGTCGGACCATCCCTCCGAACGAGCAATTTGGCAAGCGGGGCAGGCGAAACGCTTGCGCAATGCAAGACGCATCACGATGTCTTTCCGAACCAGACGTCCCCATCGGGGACTGCAAGAGCCGGGCCCCGCTACGCATCATTCATCCGCAGGTCCGTCTTCATGTGTCTCGGGCGTGTCCCATGTCCTCGCCCCGGGTGCTGTTCGATTGCGCAAGTCATGCCGCCTTTGCCCGTATGACTAACAACATCGAGGAGCTCCTGATGACGCTGTCCCGTCTTACGTCCATTTCCGCCGCCGCCGTGCTGTTCGCCGCCGGCGCCGCCGCCGCGCACGCGGAAACCGTGAAGATCGCCATCGCTGGTCCGATGAGCGGTTCGGTCGCCCAATACGGCGACATGGTGAAGGCCGGCGCGCTGACCGCGATCGAACAGATCAACGCGGCAGGCGGTGCGGGCGGCAACAAGTTTGAAGTGGTGATGATGGACGACGCCTGCGAACCGAAGCAGGCCGTCGCCGTCGCCAACAAGATCGTCAGCCAGAAGATCAAGTACGTGATCGGCCACGTGTGCTCGGGTTCGACGATCCCCGCATCCGACATCTACGAAAACGAAGGCATCGTGATGGTCACGCCGTCGGCCACCGCGCCGCAGCTGACGGAAGGCAAGAAGCGCCACTTCATCTTCCGCACGATCGGCCGTGACGACCAGCAAGGCCCGGCCGCTGCGCACTACATCATCAACAACGTGAAGCCGAAGAAGGTCGCGATCCTGCACGACAAGCAGTCGTACGGCCAGGGCATCGCATCGTCGGTGAAGAAGGACCTCGAAGCCGCGAAGATTCCGGTCGTCCTGTTCGAAGGCGTCAACGCCGGCGATTCGGACTACTCGGCGATCATCACGAAGCTGAAGTCGCAAGGCGTCGACTTCGTCTACTTCGGCGGCTACCACCCGGAGATGGGCCTGCTGATGCGTCAGGCGCGCGAGCAGGGCGTGAAGGCAACGTTCATGGGCCCCGAAGGCGTGGGCAACAAGGACGTGACGGCGATCGCCGGCCCGGCGTCGGAAGGCATGCTGGTCACGCTGCCGGCCGACTTCTCGGCCGACCCGGCCAACGCAGGCCTCGTGAAGGCGTTCGCGGACAAGAAGCGCGACGCGAACGGCCCGTTCCAGATGCCGTCGTACGCAGCGGTGAAGATCATCGCCGACTCGATCGCGGGAGCGAAGACGACGGACCCGACGAAGGTCGCCGCGTACATGCACAAGACGACGTTCGACACGCCGATCGGCAAGGTCGCGTATGACGCGCAGGGCGACCTGAAGTCGTTCAAGTTCGTCGTCTACACGTGGCACAAGGACGCGACGAAGACCGCCGCCCGGTAATACGGAGTACCCGCCCCGCGCACCGCTCTGCCCGTCACCCGGGCAGGGCGCATGCGCATTTGGCCGTTGCGCGGCCAAGGGGCGGCCCGAGACGACACCGTGCGTTGCGCGCGGCCGAACGCCGTGATCCGGCGACGGCATGCGACCCAGCGCCAACGGGAGCTTCCCGCACATGACTGACTTCTTTCCTCAATTCGCCCAGCAACTGGTCAACGGCCTGACGCTGGGTGCGATCTATGCGCTGATCGCCATCGGCTATTCGATGGTCTACGGCATCATCGGCATGATCAACTTCGCCCACGGCGAGATCTACATGATCGGCGCGTACGTGGGCCTCGTGACCCTCACCGCGATCGGCATCTCCGCCGGCTATCCGTTGCCGCTCGTGCTCGGCGCCGCACTGATCGTGTCGGTGATCGTCACGGGCCTGTACGGCTTCGCGGTCGAGCGCGTCGCGTATCGGCCACTGCGCGGCGGCCCGCGCCTCGTGCCGCTGATCTCCGCGATCGGCATGTCGATCTTCCTGCAGAACTACGTGCAGATCGGCCAGGGGGCGCGCGACGTGTCCGTGCCGGTGCTGATCTCCGGCGCGTTCGAGATCCATCTCGGCGGCGACTTCGACGTGACGATTCCGTATGCGCGTCTGTTGATCGTCTGCGTGACGCTCGTGCTGATGATCGCGCTCACGCTGTTCATCTCGCATTCGCGGATGGGCCGCGCGTGCCGCGCGTGCGCCGAGGACATGAAGATGGCGAACCTGCTCGGCATCGACACGAACCGCGTGATCTCGTTCACGTTCGTGCTCGGCGCGATGCTGGCGGCCGTCGGCGGCGTGCTGATCGGGCTGACGATCGGCAAGCTGAATCCGTACATCGGCTTCGTCGCGGGCATCAAGGCGTTCACCGCCGCGGTGCTCGGCGGGATCGGCAGCATCCCGGGCGCGATGCTCGGCGGCGTGCTGCTCGGCCTCGCTGAAACCTTCGCAGCAGGCTACATGCCGGCCGAGTACAAGGACGTGGTTGCGTTCGGCCTGCTCGTGCTGATCCTGCTCTTCCGCCCGACCGGCCTGCTCGGCAAGTCGGACATCGAAAAGGTCTAAGGGAGACGCAGATGAGTCAAGTCATTTCCGTTCGCCGTCCGGCCGCCGACGCGTCGGTCAGCCAGGCGCTGAAGAATGCCGTGGCCGCCGCGTTCCTGACGGCGATCCTCACGATTCCGGTGCTCGGGCTGCAGTTGAAGCTCGACGGCTATCAGGTCGTGCTGACGCCGCACTGGCGTCCGGTGTGGATCGCGGTCGCGGCCGTGTTCCTGTTCCAGCTGTTCAAGCCGTGGCTCGTGCGCGCGAAATCGGCGGTGAAGCTGCCGGCGCTGCCCGCAATGGGCGCGCAGCAGCAGCGCGTGGTCATCTGGGTGCTGCTCGCGGTCGGGCTCGTGTGGCCGTTCTTCGGCTCGCGCGGCGCGGTGGACGTCGCGACGCTCGCGCTGATCTACGTGATCCTCGGTCTCGGGCTGAACATCGTGGTCGGTTTCGCGGGTCTGCTGGACCTCGGCTATGTCGGGTTCTACGCGGTCGGCGGCTATACGTACGCGATGCTGAACCAGTATTTCGGGCTGTCGTTCTGGGAGTGTCTGCCGATCGCGGCAGTCGCCGCGGCGACGTTCGGCTTCCTGCTCGGCTTCCCGGTGCTGCGCCTGCGCGGCGACTATCTCGCGATCGTCACGCTCGGCTTCGGCGAAATCATCCGCCTGCTCGCGAACAACCTGACGAGCCTCACGGGCGGCCCGGACGGCATCTCGAGCATTCCGAAGCCGACGGTGTTCGGCTTCGAGATGGCGCGCTCGGCGAGCGTCGAAGGCGCGAAGACTTTCCACGAGCTGATCGGGCTGGAATACAGCGGCGAGCACATGGTGATCTTCCTGTACCTGATCGCGCTGGTGCTGGTCGGCTTCACGCTGTTCGTGACGAGCCGCCTGATCCGCATGCCGATGGGCCGCGCATGGGAAGCGCTGCGCGACGACGAGATCGCGTGCCGTTCGCTGGGTCTGAACCCGACGCGCATCAAGCTGTCGGCGTTCACGCTCGGCGCGGCGTTCGCGGGCATCGGCGGCGCGTTCTTCGCCGCGCGTCAGGGCCTCGTGAATCCTGAATCGTTCACCTTCATCGAATCGGCGCTGATCCTCGCGATCGTGGTGCTCGGCGGGATGGGCTCGCAGCTCGGCGTGATTCTCGCGGCGATCCTGCTGACCGTGCTGCCGGAAGTCGCGCGCGGCTTCGCAGAGTACCGGATGCTGATCTTCGGTCTGGTGATGGTGTTGATGATGATGTGGCGTCCGCAGGGCCTGCTGCCCGCGAGCCGTCCCCACGTGGAGCTGCCGCAATGAGCGCGAATGCAGAACTGTTGAAGGTCGCCGGGCTGCAGATGCGCTTCGGCGGGTTGCTCGCGGTGGACGGCATCGATTTCGACGTGCGCCGCAACGAGGTGTTCGCGATCATCGGGCCGAACGGTGCGGGCAAGACCACGGTGTTCAACTGCGTCGGCGGCTTCTACAAGCCGACCGGCGGCGACGTCGTGCTCGACGGCCACGCGATCGGCGGGCTGCCGAGCCACAAGATCGCGTTGAAGGGCCTGGTGCGCACGTTCCAGAACATCCGCCTGTTCAAGTCGCTGACGGTCGTCGAGAACTTGCTCGTCGCGCAGCATCGCAAGGTCAAGGCCGGGCTGCTGCCGGGCCTGTTCTCGACGCCCGCCTATCGTCGCGCCGAGAAGGACGCGCTCGAACGCGCGGCCGTATGGCTCGACCGGATGGGGCTGGGGTCGGTCGCCAACCGGCCGGCCGGCACGCTGTCGTACGGGCACCAGCGGCGTCTCGAGATCGCGCGCTGCATGATCACCGAGCCGCGTCTCTTGATGCTCGACGAGCCGGCGGCAGGCCTCAACCCGCAGGAAAAGATCGAGCTACAGCACCTGATCGACAAGCTGCGCCACGAGTTCGGCGTGTCGGTGCTGCTGATCGAACACGACATGAGCCTCGTGATGGGCGTGTCGGACCGCATCCTCGTGATGGAGCACGGCCGGCCGATCGTGATCGGCACGCCGGAAGCGGTCCGCAACGACCCGCGCGTGATCAAGGCGTATCTGGGGGAAGAGTGATGCTGAAGCTGGAACAGGTCCATACGCACTACGGCGCGGTCGAGGCGCTCGCGGGCGTGTCGATCGAGGTGAAGAAGGGCGAGATCGTCACGCTGATCGGCAGCAACGGCGCCGGCAAGACGACGCTGATGATGACCGTGTGCGGCACGCCGCGCGCATCGTCGGGCCGCGTGCTGTTCGAGGGCAACGACATCACCGCGATGTCGACGCACCAGATCATGCGGCAGGGGATGGCGATCTCGCCGGAGGGGCGGCGCGTGTTCCCGAGCCTGACGGTGCTCGAGAACCTGAAGATGGGCGGCTTCTTCGCGAGCCGTCACGAGATCGACGACGGCATCGAGCACGTGTTCAAGCTGTTTCCGCGCCTGAAGGAGCGCGCGACGCAGCGGGCCGGCACGATGTCGGGCGGCGAGCAGCAGATGCTGGCGATCGGCCGCGCGCTGATGAGCAAGCCGCGCTTGCTGCTGCTCGACGAGCCGACGCTCGGCCTCGCGCCGCTCGTGATCGCGCAGATCTTCGACATCATCCGGACGATCCGCGACGAAGGTGTCACGGTGTTTCTGGTCGAGCAGAACGCGAACAAGGCGCTGGGTGTGGCCGATCGCGGCTACGTGCTCGAAACCGGGCGCGTGGTGCTGGCCGACACGGGCGCGAACCTGCTCGCGAACGACCGGATCAAGCAGGCGTATCTCGGCGGGTGATGAGGAATGCCGCCGGCCTGCAATGGGCCGGCGGCGTTGTTGCCTGCCGTATTGCTTTCGCATGCAAGGCCGGTCCCCGGCCTTGTCTTTCCTATCCGATCCTGAACGTGCTTTTCAGTACGTCGCGCAGATGCAGCGCGGCGCGATTGCTGTCGTCCGTCAGGACGGTGATCAGGTGCGGCGGCAGATCGGGCAGCACGACCCCGGCGACGTGGCTCGTCAGGTTGCCCGATATGCGATCGTGCTCGATCAGGCCGACCGCCAGGCCGTTCGCGATACACGCTTCGACCGCCGGCGAACTGGCGCTTTCGAGCAGCATCCGGTGCGCGATCTTCGCCTTCTTCAGCGCACTCAGCGCGGTGTCGCGGTACGGGCAGCCCTGCAGCTGCACGGCGATCGGCAGCGGCGCGTCGGGATTGAACTTGAAGGTGCGCGCGGCGACCCACACCGGGTGGGTCTTGCTGAGCAGTTCGGCGTGCGGCAGCGCTTTCGGCACCACGGCGATCGTGATGTCGAGCTGGCCGCGCGAGAACAGCAACTGCAACTCTTCGCTGGAACGCGCTTCGACCGTCAATTCCAGCAGCGGCCGATCGGCGGCGAAGCGCGGCAGGAATTCCGCCATGAAATGCGCGGCGTAGGAATCGGGGATGCCGAGCCGCAGCTTGCCGGTCAGCATCTGCGGCGACAGCGATTCGACGAGCCGGTCGTGGCTCAGCAGAAACTCGGTGGTGTCGCTGAGCAGCTTGTGGCCGAACTGCGTGAGTTCGACCGCCTGATTGTTTCGCGTAAACAGGCGCTGCGCGACCATCTCTTCCAGCTTCTGAATCTGCGCGGTGACCGACGACGGGCTGCGATTCACATGAACGGCCGCGTCCTTGAAGCGGCCAAGCTTCGCGACGGCGTGGAAGGTACGCAGCAGATCGACGTCCAGGGTGCGTGGCATGATTCCGTTTTTCCGAATCAGTGATTCAGGTAATGTCGATTGACGGAATTATTGGGCATCCCTATCCTCGGGTCAACAGGCAGACAACGGCAGGCAGCCGGTCGGGCGTTGCACGCATCCGGGGAACGATTCATGTCGATCAATGATTTTGTCGTAGATGCATTGGTGCGGGACAGGAAGCTGAAGGCGGAGTCGGTATGGACGGTGGAGAATCACGAAAAATATTCGACGCTGCATCGCGCTGACGACGCGCGGCGGCGGGAAGCGGGGCGCGAAGTCTTTTCGCTGATGCGCAACCTGAACGAGCTGGGCGTGCGGAGTCCCGCGCTGTGCGCGGACCACAACGGCAACGGTTCGTTGCGCGAAGCAATCGGAGTGTTGAGCGAGCGGCTCGCGACGCTGTCGCGCGGCCGCCATGTCCATTACATCGAGCTCGGACCCGAGCCGGTCAAGACGACGGAACTGATGAAGGCCGTCAGCGGCGGCGGCCCGAACAATCTGCGCTACACGGCCGTCGACGTCAACGAGTCGTCCGAAGACGCGATGCGGCACGCGATCATGCCGTTTCTGAAAACGCCCGGTTGTTTCAACTACATCGCCGCCGACTATCGGAACGTGCAGTGGGACCATATCGACCTGGGCCAGGACATGACGTTCATCACGATGCTCGGATTCCAGGAAGGCAACGAGTTGCCGGTGACGATCGGCCGGCTGATTCGCACGCTCGGCGGCAGGTCGACCTATGTCGTGTCGGAGATGCAACTGCTGGTGGAGGGCCGCGAGGAAGCCATCTACAACTTCTACCAGAACGAGAACATGGTGCGGTTTTCCGAAATCGTCAGCCGGCAGCAGGGCTTCGAGCCGCTTGGCAAGCATCATGTGTCGATCGTGCGGCTCAATCTGCTCGGCGACCAGTTCCATGTGGCGGTCACGCTGCAGCCGGTGTCGAAAGCGGGGGCCGACGGGCATCTGATCACCAACGTCTGCCTGAAATACACGCCGGAGCAGTTTCGCCACGTTCGCCTGAACCACGGCAATTGCCGCGTGATCGACGAGTTGCGCAGCGGAGACGGCAGCGTCGTGTACCAGATTGCGCAGTTCAAGGGCTGAAGGGTGAGGCGTCGACAGCGAGGCACGCGATGAACAAGGGAAATGCATTGCCGGTGTTTGCGCGCGGCTTCGGCCGGGTGAGGCTCGCGCTGCAGACGTCGCTGTCCGCCAGCGCGAATGTCGACGGCGCGCTCGATGCATCGACGGAACCGATGCACTGGACCAGCGCGTGCCTGCGGGATGGCTACGAGGTGCGATATCGCCGCAATCTCGACGATCTCGGCTATCGAGACGTGCCGATGCGCGGCACGCGCTCGGATGCGCTGAACGCGGTGTGTCATCTGCGCGGATTGTTCACCGACGACGCGGTCGCCGCGTTGCGCGAGATCGGCCGCGCGCTGGAACGCAGCGCGTCGAGCAGCAACTGGATCATCTCGAAGCGCGTGCGCGCCGTGACGAACCGCTCGCGCTTCATCGACGACATGATGCACGACCGTGCGTTCCTGTTGCGGGTGTCGCGCCTCGCCGGTGCGCCGTTGATTCCGTATCCGATGGCCAACGCGCGCGCGCAATTCAACTACTACTATCCAACGAACCAGCGCGACGGCAAGGAGCAACTCGGCATGTGGCACACCGACGGCACCAGTTTCGTGCTGAACATCGTGCTGTCGGATCGCGCGGAGTACGCAGGCGGTAACTTTCTGTTCTACGAATCGACTGCGGAGACGTTCGACCGCCACGATCGGGAGCGCCGGCATGTGAAGACCGCGGATCTCGACCACGCGGGCGACGCGCTGCTGATCTACGGCAGCAAGCTGTTCCATGGCGTCGAGCCGGTCGAGGCCGGGCGCCGCATGTCGCTGGTGCTGTCGTTTCATTGCCCGACCACGCGCGAGGACGACAACGGGTTCTGGCATCTCGCGTCGGACGACGGCATTGCGCGCACCGTCGTCAACTGGCTCGCGCTGCGGCGCGCCCTCAAGGACGATGCGGAATTGCAGTACCGGCGCCTCGGGCTCGAACCGATCCGGCGCGAGGATCTGGCGGACCCGCGCGTGATCCCGGCCACTTCCTGAGAACCGTCGCCCCATGCAGCTATTCCTGCTTCAGCTCGTTTTCGTCCTGTCGTGGAGTTCCGGGTTCATCGGCGCCAAGCTCGGCGCGGAGACGGCCGGCGCGTTCAACCTGCTGTTCTGGCGATTCCTGCTCGTTACGCTGTGTCTGGCGATCGTCCTCAATCGGCAGCTCGGGCGCCTGACGCTCGAAAAAATCCGCTATCACGCGGTGATCGGCTTCCTGTCGCAGTTTCTGTATCTGGCCTGCGTGTACGTCGCGATTCAGCATGGTCTGCCGCCGGGCATCGCGGCAATCGTCGCGGCGTCGCAGCCGCTGATCACGGCGGCGATGACGTCGTTCGGAGGCAGCGAGCGCAGCGGGGCGCGCCAGTGGGCCGGGCTCGTCGTCGGGTTCGTCGGCGTGGGTATCGTGATCGGCGGGCAATATGCGCTGCCGGCCGCGTCGGTCGGGATCGTCATGTACCTGCTGCCGATGGTATCGGCGCTCGGGTTGTCGATCGCGACGATCTACCAGCGGCGGCGTGCGCTGACGGCCGCGCGCAGCAACGAGGACGGGCTGTTCCTGCCGCTGTTCGTGCAGGGTTGCGTGAGTCTCGTGCTGTTCGCGGCGTGCGGGAGCGTCACCGGCGACCTGCATGTGCCGACGCAGCCAAACGTGTGGGTGTCGATCGTGTGGCTGACGGTGTTCGCGACCTTCATCGCTTACCTGTCGTTGTGGGCGCTGCTCAAGCGGATGCCCGCGACGCGCGTGGCAACCCTCGTCTATCTCGAACCGCCGGTGACGCTGATGTGGGCCGCGTGGATGTTCGGTGACAGGATCGCGGTGACGACCTACGTCGGCATCGTCGTCGTCGCGATCGGCGTATGGCTGGCCGGCAAACACGGCGCGCGACCCGCGCGGCCACGATGCGCGGACATGGAGACGGCGGGCCGCTGACGCGCTGGTTGCGCGGGCGATTCCGGTGTAGCTTCACGAGACTGCCCGACTCGTGCGTCGAATACGGCCCGGCCGACGAGCCGTGGGGTGTGCGGCGTTTCTACGTGCGCGATCCGTTCGGCAAGCTCGTGAACGTGCTCGCGCATCGTTGATCGGGCGTGCGGGGTGGCCCGGCTTCACGCGTGCAACGCCAACCCCTTCACGGCCTTGTCCACGGCCTTCTTCGGTCCGTGCAGCGCCAGCCCGACCAAATCCAGATTCTCCGCATCCCCGGCGCGAAACACTTCGCGGTTGGCTGCATCGTGCCCGGTCGAAAACATCGCATGCACGTACGGCACGATCGTCAGCTCGCGCGACAGCGCCTGCCGGTGTGCGGCCTGTAGCCCGTTCAAGTCGGACGCGAACACCAGCATCGGCTGGCCCAGCATGCGTCCGTAGCGGCGGCCCGCCGCGTCTTCGTAAGGCTCGCCGAGCGCGTCGGGTGCTCCGGCCGCGACGCCCGTCGCGAGAAACGCGACCACGTTGAGTTTTTGCCACGCGGCGAGATCGTCGCGCACGATCAGCGCTACTTTCGTATCGAACATGCTTGCTCCTGGTTGGAGCCTCGATGATCGGATGTCGCGCGCGCTCAGTCTGGAACGTTTGTGCACAGTTGCCGGTACGCGGCCGGCGTAATCCGGTACGCGCGGCGGAACCAGCGGCCCAGGTGGCTCTGGTCGGCGAAGCCGACGTCCGCGGCCGCCTGGGCGGGCGTGCGGCCGGCCGCCAGCAGCCGGCGCGCGGCGCGCAGCCGCAAGCGCACCAGGTACGCGTGCGGCGAGGTGCCATACGCGCGCTGGAACAGCCGCGTCAAGCGGAACCGGTCGATCCCCGCGGCGCCGGCCAGCTCGTCGAGGCCGAGATTGCCATCCATGTGTGCATGCAGCAGATCGCGCACACGCGCGATCGCCGGCGGCACGACGCTGCTTTCCAGCGCGAGCGGGGCGCCCCGCAGTTCGCCGCCGAGCCGCGTCAGCAGGCGGTCGAGCGTCTGGTCGCGCGCGAGCCGGCCTTCATTGCCGTGGATCGCGACAAACGCATGCCGGATCGCATCGACGAGGCCGCGATCGTCGACGAGCGTATGGCCGAACGCGGCTTCGACGCTGCCGAGGCCCGGCAGGTCCAGCCGGCGCGCCGCGCGTTCGACCCAGGCTTGCGGCAGGTACAGCATCCCGTAGGTGAAGCCGCCCGCTTCGGGCGCATGGCCGTCGTGCATCGCGCCGGGTTCGATCAGGATCGCGCGGCCCGGCACGCTCGTATGCAGCGAACGGTGGCACTGGAAACGCTGCACGCCCTGTTCGGTGAAGCCGACCAGCATGTCGTCGTGATCGTGCGCATCGTACGCATGGCCGTTGAAATGCGCGTGCAGGCTTTCGATGCCGGTTTCCGCATCGCGTCGCGCGACGAGCCAGTGGTCGCGCGTGTCGGGATTCTTTGCCGCTGTCGTCATCGCCTGCCTCGCGCGTCGTCGTTGCGTGACCGGTAGTGTACGCAGGTCACGGGATGGCGGTGGCGGGTGCCGGTCATGCATCGCTCGCCGCCGCGCGTTCGTCGCGCGCATATTGCGCGGGCGGCCGGCCCACGTGCCGCGTGAACGCGACGCTGAAGGTGCTCGCGGAACTGTAGCCGACGCGCCCGGCGATCTCCGCGATGCGCCCTTCGTCGCGGCGCAGCAGGTTTTTCGCGAGCGCCATGCGCCAGGTGAGCAGGTATTCCATCGGCGCGACGCCGACCGCGCGGCTGAAGCGTTCGAAGAAGGTCGAACGCGACAGCGCCGCTTCCTTCGCGAGCTCGACGACCGTCCACGGGTGCGCGGGGCGTTCGTGCATTCCGCGGATCGCGGCGGCGAGACGGCTGTCGGCGAGACCGCGCACGAGGCCGGGTGATGTGCCCGTGTCTGCGGAAAACCGCAATGCCTCGATCAGCAGCACTTCCACGAGGCGCGACAGCACGAGTTCGCGCGCCGGCCGCTGCGCCCGCGATTCGTCCCGCACCAGTTGCACGAGCGTGGTGAGGCGCGGTTCGCCGCGCACGTGCACGTATTGCGGCAGCAGCGATACCAGCAGCGCAGCGTCGGGCGAACTGAAGCTGCAGTGGCCGGCCATCATGCGCGCGTCGACTGGGCGGCTCGCGTCGCCGATTCGGTATTCGCCATTGTCGAGCACGACCGGCGCGGCCGTTTCGACGCCCGGCGGCGGCAGTTCGAGACTGGATATCGCGACGCCGTAGGCCGCCGGAATCAGCACGAAATCGCCGGGTAGCAGCTCGATCGGCGGATGCCCGTCGATCGCGACCCGGCATCCACCTTCCAGGACCACGCAATAGAACGGCTCGCCGGCGACCGTCCGGCTGATGCGCCAGGGGCTCGCGCCGTGAACGAGTTTGGAATACCGCGTGCTCGGCTGCAGCAGCGTCACGACCTCGGCTAGCGGATCGATCATCGCCGGACTCTCGCAAAAGAAAATCGGATTTTCGATTGTAGCGAATACGGATGCGGCCATCTATCGTACGAACACATGCCCAACACGTCACAGGAGTGAGTTCGCATGAAGACCGTATTGATCACCGGCTGTTCCTCCGGCTTCGGCCTCGAGATCGCCCGTCATTTCCTGGCCCGCGACTGGCAGGTCGTCGCGACGATGCGCACGCCGCGCGAGGACGTCCTGCCGCCGTCGGAGCACCTGCGCGTGCTGGCGCTCGATGTCACGAACCCCGACAGCATCCGCGCGGCGATCGACGCCGCCGGCCCGATCGACGTACTCGTCAACAATGCGGGTTTCGGCGCGGCCGCGCCGGCCGAACTGATGCCGCTCGACACCGTGCGCGCGCTGTTCGAGACCAACACGATCGGCACGATCGCGGTGACGGAAGCCGTGCTGCCGCAGTTGCGCCGGCGCGGGGCCGGCGTCGTCGTGAACGTTACGTCGAGCGTCACGCTGAAGGTGCTGCCGCTGGTCGCCGCCTATCGCGCCAGCAAGGCGGCAGTTAATGCGTACACCGAATCGATGGCACTCGAACTCGAACCGTTCGGCGTGCGCGCGCGTCTCGTGCTGCCGGGCCGTGCGCCGGACACGCGTTTCGCCGATAACGCGCGCGTGCACATGCACGGCTTCGAGCACGAAGCTTATGCGGAGTTTGCGGCGGCGGCCTTCAGGCGCATGGTCGACGAATCCGCGCCGATTACCCATGCGCGGGACGTCGCCGAAGCCGTGTGGCGGGCGGCGACCGATCCGTCGTGCCCGATGCGCATCCCGGCCGGCGCCGATGCCGAAGCGTGGGCGGCCGAAGCGCATTGATCGACCGCACACCACGAGCCGTCGCGCCGGCCGTTCGAACCGGCGCGGCGGCGCGTGCGAGGTAGGGAAGGCGCGTTACAGCGCGCGTGCGATCGCTTGTTCCAGCAGCGACAGGCCGAGATCGATCTCTTCGTCGCTGACGGTCAGCGGCGGCGCGATCCGGAACACGCCGCCCATGCCGGGCAACTGCACGATGTTCATGCTGAGCCCGAGCTTCATGCATTCGCGCGTGATCTTCGCGCCGAGCCCGTCCGCGGGCTCCTTCGTCCGGCGATCCTTGACGATCTCGACGCCGAGCAGCAGCCCGCGTCCGCGCACGTCGCCGATGCAGTCGAAGCGCTCCATCAGGTCGAGCAGCCCGCGCCGCAGCCGGTCGCCCATCACGTTCGCGCGCTGGACGAGGCCGTCGCGCTGCACCACGTCGAGCACGCGCAGGCCGACCGCGGCCGGCAATGGATCCGACACGTGCGTCGTATAGAACAGGTAGCCCAGTTCGTGCGCGCGCTCCTCGATTTGCGCGGACGTGACGACGGCCGCGAGCGGCAGCCCCGCGCCGAGCGTCTTCGACAGCGTGAGGATGTCGGGCGTCACGCCGTCGCGCTGGCACGCGAACATCGTGCCGGTGCGCCCGACGCCGGTTTGCGCTTCGTCGAGGATCAGCAGCATCCCGCGCGCCTCGCACTTGCGCTTGAGCGCCGCCATGTAGCCTTCCGGCAATTCGATGATGCCGCCGGAGCTGAGGATCGGCTCCGCGATGAACGCGGCGAGGTTGCCGCTCGACTGGCGATCGATCAGGTCGAATGCGTAGTCGAGTTCGGCGAGATAGTCGTACGTGCCGCCGCGCTCGAAGCGCGGCCGGTACGTGAACGGCGCGGGGATCGCGAACGAGCCGACGGCGGCCGGGCCGACACCCCTGCGGCCAGCGCTGTACGTGGCGGACGCCGCCGCGCCCGTCATCCCGTGCCACGACTGCGCGAAGCCGACGATCTCGTACTTGCCGGTGACGAGCTTCGCCATCCGGATCGCCGCTTCGTTGGATTCCGCGCCGGTGCTCAGCAGCAGCGCGCGATCGAGCCCGGGCGGCGTGATGTCGGCGAGGCGCGTCGCGAGGTCGACGACCGGGCGCGACAGCATCCCGCTGAACAGGTGATCGAGCTTGCCCGCGTATTCGCTGATCACGGAGACAATCTCCGGATGACTGTGGCCGAGCACCGCGCTCATCTGGCCCGACGTGAAATCGAGGATCGCGCGGCCGTCGGCGTCGTAGACGAAGCTGCCTTGCGCGCGCTCGATGATCATCGGCTCGAACGTGCCGCCGTAGCGGATCAGGTGCTGCCTGGCGTTGTGCCAGAAGGTTGCGTCGTCGTTCAGGGACATCGGGCTTCTCCGGACCAGGGCCAAGGATCGCTTGCAGTCTAGGCGTGGGTCTGGTTTTATGGAAACGAATAGTTCTTATGCAAGGTAGAAAGGGAGCTAATACCTTGGGACGCTCGCTCGAAATCGACCTGCTGCGCTCGTTCGTCGTCATCGCCGAGGTGCGCTCGCTGAGCCGCGCGGCGGCGCGGGTCGGCCGCACGCAGTCGGCGCTCAGCCAGCAGATGCGCCGGCTCGAGGAAAGCGTCGACCAGCCGCTGTTCCAGCGCACCGGCCGCGGCGTGCTGCTGACGCACCCCGGCGAGCGGCTGCTCGTGCATGCGCAGCGGATCCTCCGGCAGCATGACGAGGCGATGGCTGATCTGTGTGGCACGGGGCTGTCGGGGACGATCCGGTTCGGGTGTCCGGACGATTACGCCCAAGTGTGGCTGCCGTCGCTGTTGCGGCAGTTTTCGAGCCAGCATCCGCAGGCGATCGTCGAAGTCGTGTGCGGGCCGACGCCGCGGCTCGTCGAGCAGTTGGAGAAGCGCGCAGTGGATCTGGCGATGATTTCCGTGCCGGATGATGGCGCGACGGGCGACATCATCCGTCGCGAGCAACTGGTCTGGATCGGTTATCCGGGCCTCGATGCCGCGCAGTTCGAGCCGTTGCCGCTCGCGCTTTCCGATCCCGATACGCTCGATCACATCGCGGCCCGCGACGCGTTGCATCGCGCGGGCCGCGATTATCGCGTCGCGTATGCGAGCAGCAGCCTCGCGGGGTTGACCGCGCTCGTGCGTTCGGGGCAGGCGTTTGCAGTGATGACGCAGACGGCGGTGCCGGCCGATCTGGCGATTCTCGCTGGCGATCGCGGGCTGCCGCCGCTGCCGGCGGTGGGCATTACGCTGCGCTTCGACCGGAAGCGGCCGTCGCATCTGGCGGCAGCGTTTGCGGAGCATATCCGGGCGGTGTTGCCGGTGCTGTGACGGGCAGTATTCGCTCGGGACAATGCGGCGGCGGCTGTCAATCGCCCGGCATCAACGCCGGATTGAAGACGATTTCCCACAGATGCCCGTCCGGATCCTGGAAGTACCCTGCATAACCGCCCCAGAAGGTCTTTCCGGCCGGCTTCACCAACCGGGCACCGGCGGCAAGCGCTTGCCGCATCACGTCATCGACTTCGCGCTCGCTCGCGACGTTGTGCCCGATCGTGAATTCGGTCGCGCTGCGCGCCGTCACCGGCAGCCTGGCGTCATGCGCGATGTTGCCGCGCTCGAACAGCGCGAGCTTCAGTCCGTTCTGGAAGTCGAAAAAGGCGACTGCGCCGTGTTCGAACTCGGTGCCGATGATGCCTTGCGTCGGCAAACCCAGCCCGTCGCGATAGAACGTCACGGCGGCGTCGAGATCGTCGACGCCGAGGGTCAGCACGCTGATTCGGGGTTTCATGGGGGAGCCTCTACCGGATGAGTGGCGATGCGAATGCGAAGATGAAAGGGTATCCGCGATCGAACGCACGTGAAAGCCGCCTGTCCGTGGTCGGCACTTTTCGCCAGCGAGGAAGCACGCGAGGAACGGCCACTTCGCGACCGGCGTTCTAGAATTGACGCGCGACCGACCGAATCGCCTTTACCCGCCCGATGCCGCGACGCCGACACCGGCCCGTCGGGCGAACAGCTCTCTTCAACGGATTCCAACATGCGCATCCCGCCGCTCAAGGCCATCATCGCGTTCGAAAGTGTCGCCCGGACCAAAAGCGTCAATCGCGCGGCGGAAGAGCTCGGCCTGACCGCGTCCGCCGTGAGCCACCAGCTCAGCAACCTCGAATCGCAGATCGGTCAGCCGTTGTTCCAGCGCTCGGGGCGCGGCCTCGTCCTCACGCCGACCGGCGAACGCTACCTGACGGACGTCACCGGTTCGCTCGCCGACTTGAGCCGCGCAACCGAGCGTGCGTCCAGCCGCACGGAAGTGGACATCCTGCGCGTGCATTCGAGTCCGAGCTTCGGGTTGATGTGGCTGCTGCCGCGGCTGTCGTCGTTTCAGGAGGCGAACGGCGATATCGAGCTGAATCTGGCGTGCTCTTATGAAAACGTATCGTTCTCGAACGGCTTTTACGATATCGACGTCCGGCACGGCTACGGCAACTGGGACAACCTCGAGGTCCGAACGGTGCGCGGCGAGTTCATTGCGCCGCTTGCATCGCCGCAATACCTCGAGCGGCATCCGGTGAAGGCGCCGGAAGACCTGCTCGCGCATCGGTTGATCTATTCCGAAACGCCGCTGGTGCAGTGGAAGCAGTGGTTCGGCCGGGCCGGCGTATCGCTCGCCGCTCAGAAGACCTTCGATTTTTCCTTCGACCGCTCGTACATGTCGCTCGAAACCGCGGCACTGGGCCTCGGCATCGCGCTCGAAAGCCTGATGCTTGCGTCGGTGAAGATTCGCGAGGGGCTGCTGGTGCCGGTGTTCGACGCAACCCATGCGGTCGAAGTCGGCGCGCATCATCTCGTTTACCCGCGGCAGAACGCGGAACTACCGCGCGTGAAGCGCTTCCTCGCCTGGATCGAGCGGGAGGTCGCGGGCCACGGGCGGGCGAGCTGAGCGGAGCGCCTCCCTTCTGCACGCAATATTGCGTTGCAGCACGCCGCGACGGGCCGCGCGGCGTCATCTGAAATTTTCTCAACTATGGCTGAGCGTTTCCGCGTTGATGCGGGTGTCGGGCGAGCCGACACTCTGGACACACATCAACACAGGAGACGAACGATGTTGCTCGACAACAAGACCATCATCGTGACCGGCGCGGCGTCGCCGCGCGGCATCGGCAAGGCCACCGCCCGCGCGCTCGCCGCCCACGGCGCGCGCATTGCGATTCTCGACCTTCGTCGCGAAGACGCCGAGGCGGCTGCCGCCGATCTCGGGACGGGCCATCTCGGGCTGGCTTGCGACGTGACCGATCGCGATGCATGCGTGGCCGCGGCCCGCGCGACGCTGGAGCGCTATGGGCGTATCGACGGCCTCGTGAACAACGCCGGCATCACGCAGCCCGTGCGCACGCTGGACATCTCCGGGCGCGACTTCGATGCGATCGTCGACGTGAACCTGCGCGGCACGCTGTACATGTCGCAAGCGGTGCTGCCCGCGATGAAGGAGCAGCGAGGCGGCAGCATCGTCTGCATGTCGTCGGTGTCCGCGCAGCGCGGCGGCGGCATCTTCGGCGGGCCGCACTACAGCGCCGCCAAGGCCGGCGTGCTCGGTCTCGCGAAGGCGATGGCACGTGAATTCGGCGCCGACCATATCCGCATCAATTCGATCACGCCGGGTCTGATCCAGACCGACATCACCGGGGACAAGCTGACGCCGGAAATGCGCGAGGAGATCATCAAGGGCATTCCGCTCGGCCGCCTCGGCGATGCCGCCGATGTCGCCAATGCGTGCCTGTTCCTGCTGAGCGACCTGTCGAGCTACCTGACGGGCATCACGCTCGACGTCAATGGCGGGATGCTGATTCACTGAGAACGGCGCCGCGAAGCGCGCGGCGCCGACCATCATGCACCCGGGACAACCCGGGGCCATGGCAGGAGACGAAGATGAGAGCAAAGTACCCCGCATCGCCGGTTCAGGGCGACATGCTGCAACGGGACGATGCACGGACGTTCGAGGCGGCCACTTATGCGAAGGTCGCGCGGCGGCTGATCCCGTTCCTGATGTTGTGCTACCTGGGCGCGTATCTCGACCGCGTCAACGTCGGATTCGCGAAACTGCAGATGCTCAACGACCTGCGCTTCAGCGAGACGGTATACGGGATGGGCGCAGGCATCTTCTTTCTCGGCTACTTTTTGTTCGAAGTCCCGAGCAACCTGATCCTGCACCGCGTCGGCGCGCGCCGCTGGCTCGCGCGCATCATGCTGACGTGGGCCGTGATTTCGGCCAGCTTCGTGTTCGTCAAGTCGCCCGGCGCATTCTATGCGCTGCGGTTTTTGCTCGGCGTCGCCGAGGCGGGTTTTGCGCCGGGCGTGATCCTGTACCTCACGTACTGGTTTCCGTCGGCGCGTCGCGCGAAGGCGCTGTCGATGTTCTTCATGGCGATTCCGCTCGCCGGGATCATCGGCGGCCCGCTGTCGGGCGCGATCATGCACTCGCTGCACGGCGCGATGTCGATGGCGGGCTGGAAGTGGCTGTTCCTGCTCGAGGCGCTGCCTTCGTTGGTCCTCGGCTTCGCGATCCTGCTGTATCTCGACGACGGCATCGCCGGCGCGAAATGGCTGACCGACGCCGAAAAGGCCTTGCTGACGCGCAACGTATCGGCCGATGCCGAGCACACGACCGCCCACCTGTCGATTCGTGCATTCGTCGCCGACCGCCGCCTGTGGCTGATGGCCGCGATCTATTTCTGCGTCGTGCTCGGGCAGTACGGGCTCACGTTCTGGCTGCCCACGATCATTCGCAAGGCAGGTGTCGCCGATCCGCTGTGGGTCGGCCTGTTCACCGCGGTTCCGTATGCGTGTGCGATCGTCGCGCTGCCGCTGATCGGCATGAGTGCGGATCGCCGCCGTGAGCGCCGCCTCCATCTGGCGGTGCCGATGCTGATCGCCGCGGCGGGCTTCGCGACGTTGCCGCTGCTCGGCAGCGTCGGTGCGTCGATCGTGTGCCTGAGCATTGCGTCCGCCGGCATCCTCGCGTCGTCGTCGCAGTTCTGGTCGCTGCCGACGGCGCTGCTGGGCGGGATGTCGGCAGCCGCCGGGATCGCCGCGGTCAACTGCTTCGCGAACCTGGCGGGCTTCTTTTCCCCGGCGATCGTCGGCTGGCTGAACGACCTGACCGGCAAGTCCACCGCGGGGCTGCTCTTCATCTCCGCCGCGATCACGGTCGGCGCACTGCTGGTGTTCCTGGTGCCCCGATCCGTCAACCGCTGATCGCCCGATTCCTTGTGATCCCCAACTGGAGTTATCGATGGATACCGAAACCGTCCATGAAGCGGTCACGCTCGCCGAGCGCGCATACCGCATCCGAAGAAACGCCGTGCTGATGGGCGAAGTCCAGGGGCAGGGCTATGTCGGCCAGGCGCTCGACATCGCCGACGTGCTGGCCGTCGCGTATTTCGGCGCGATGCGTTATCGCCCCGACGATCCCGAGTGGGAAGGGCGCGACCGCTTCCTGCTGTCGAACGGCCACTATGCGATCGCGCTGTACGCAGCGCTGTTCGAAGCCTGCATCCTGCCAGCAGACGAACTCGAAACTTACGGCAGCGACGACAGTCGCTTGCCGATGTCCGGAATGGCGAGCTACACGCCCGGGATGGAGATGTCCGGCGGTTCGCTCGGGCAGGGCCTGACGATTGCGGTCGGCCGTTGTCTCGGTCTCAAGCGCAATGGCTCGGATGCGTTCGTCTATACGCTGTTTTCGGACGGCGAACTCGACGAAGGCGCGATCTGGGAGGGGCTCATGTCGGCCGCGCACTGGAAGCTCGACAACCTGATCGCGATCGTCGACGTGAACAACCAGCAGGCCGATGGCCCGTCGACGCAAGTCATGGCGTTCGAGCCGCTGGTCGACAAGCTCGAGGCGTTCGGCTGGTACACGCAACGCGTGGACGGCAACGACATCGATGCCGTGAAGCGCGCGTTCGACAACGCGCGCCGGCATGCCGAGCCGCAGCCGCGCATCATCGTCTGCGACACGAAGATGGGGTGCGGCGTGCCGTTCCTCGAAGCACGCGAGAAGAGCCATTTCATTCGCGTCGACGCACACGAGTGGAAGCTCGCGCTCGACGCACTCGAAGCAGGGAGACACGCATGAGTACCGTCGACAACAAGCCGCGCCTGAAGACTTCCGCGATGATCGCGTCGATCGCGGCCGAGGGGCAGGCGACGCGCTCGGCCCCGTTCGGCCATGCGCTGGCGAGTCTTGCACGCGCGAACGGCAACGTGATCGGCATGACGGCCGATCTTGGCAAGTACACCGACCTGCACATTTTCGCGAAGGAATTTCCGGAGCGTTACTACCAGATGGGCATGGCGGAGCAATTGCTGATGGGCGCCGCCGCCGGGTTCGCGCACGAAGGTGTGCAGCCGTTCGTCACGACCTATGCGGTGTTCGCGACACGCCGGGCATACGACTTCATTCACCAGGCGATCGCCGAGGACAATCTCGATGTGAAGCTGGTGTGTGCGTTGCCGGGACTCACGACCGGCTACGGGCCGAGCCATCAGGCGGCAGAGGACCTTGCGCTGATGCGTGCGATGCCGAACATGACGGTGATCGATCCGTGCGACGCGCTCGACATCGAGCAGATGGTTCCGGCGATTGCCGCGCACAAGGGGCCGGTCTATGCGCGCCTGCTGCGTGGAAACGTGCCGGTCGTGCTCGACGAATACGATTACCGTTTCGAACTCGGCAAGGCCAAGCTGCTGCGCGACGGCAACGACGTACTGCTGATCTCGTCCGGGATCATGACGATGCGCGCGCTCGAGGTCGCGAAGGCGCTTGAAGCAGATCGCGTCGATGTGGCCGTGCTGCACGTGCCGACGATCAAGCCGCTCGATACGGCGACCATCGTTCGCGAGGCATCGCGCAAGGGACGCATGGTGATCGTCGCGGAGAACCATACGGTGATCGGCGGACTCGGCGAAGCGGTGGCGACTGCATTGCTTGGCGCCGGCGTTGCCGTACCGTTCCGCCAGATCGCGCTGCCGGATGCGTATCTCGCCGCGGGCGCGTTGCCGACGCTGCACGAGCGCTACGGGATCTCGGTCGGCGCGATGCGCGCGAATATCAGATCGTGGGTCGGATAACGGCCTGTGCAACGTCCTCGAAACAAAAAAACCGCGAAGCGTTGCGCTGTCGCGGTTTTTTGCACATGCCCGAAACACGGAGAAACCGTGTTTGGTGCCGACGGCGAGACTCGAACTCGCACAGCTTTCGCCACTACCCCCTCAAGATAGCGTGTCTACCAATTTCACCACGTCGGCACTGCAGGGGCGCAATTCTAGCGTCACATTCCGCGTTTGTGAAGGGGGCATGACAAAGTCGTGTCCGGGCGCGCGATCGATCCCGGTAGAATTCGTCCGATCGACGCCGATAATCCTCGCAACTACCGCCACCCGTTTTCTCCCGTGACCCACACCCTCGAACAACTGCAGACCGGCCAGCTGGCGGGCGCCCGGCAACTCAAGCTCGCGTGCGGGCTGACCGAATTTCCGCGCGAGATCTTCGATCTGGCGGACACGCTCGAAGTGCTCGACCTGTCCGGCAATGCGCTGTCCGCGCTGCCGGACGACCTGTCGCGGCTGCATCGCCTGCGCATCCTGTTCGCGTCCGGCAACGACTTCACCGAATTCCCCGAAGTCCTCGGCACGTGTGCGCAGCTCGACATGATCGGCTTCAAGGCGAACCGGATCCGCACGGTGCCGCGCGGTTCGCTGCCGCGCGCGCTGCGCTGGCTGATCCTGACCGACAACGAAATCGACGCACTGCCGGCCGATATCGGCGATTGTTCGCGCTTGCAGAAGCTGATGCTCGCGGGCAACCGGCTACGTGCATTGCCCGCCGAAATGGCCGCGTGCCGTTCGCTCGAACTGATCCGGCTGTCGGCCAACCGGCTCGACGCGCTGCCGGACTGGCTGCTGCGTCTGCCTCGCCTCGCATGGCTCGCGTCCGCGGGTAACCCGTTCGGTGCCGCGCCGGAGGCCGCCGCGTCGGCGGAGCCGGGCGTCGCGGACATCGACTGGACGTCGCTCGCCTGCGACCACAAGCTCGGCGAAGGCGCATCGGGCGTCATCTACCGCGCGCAGTGGCGCCCGGACGGCCACGCGCCGCGAGCGGTCGCGGTGAAGCTGTTCAAGGGCGCGGTGACGAGCGACGGGCTGCCCGACTGCGAAATGGCCGCCTGCCTGCACGCCGGGCGCCACCCGAACATGATTCCGGTGATCGGCAAGGTACGCGGTCATCCGGACGGCACGCACGGGCTCGTGATGGAACTGGTCGATCCGGCGCTGACGAACCTCGCCGGGCCGCCGAGCTTCGCGTCCTGTACGCGCGACGTGTATGCGGCCGACGCACGATTCGAGCCGGCCGCGGCAGCGCGGATCGCGCTCGGCATCGCGTCGGTCGCCGCGCATCTGCACGCGCGCGGCATCATGCACGGCGACCTGTACGCGCACAACATCCTGCACGACGGCAAGGGCGGCGCGCTGCTCGGGGATTTCGGCGCGGCGTCGGTCTACGACGTGAACGATCGCGTGCGCGCGGCGCGGCTCGAACGGCTGGAAGTCAGGGCGTTCGGGTATCTGCTCGGCGAGCTGCTGGCGCGCTGCGAGCCGCGTGCATGGGAAGGTTCGCACGCACTCGACGCGCTGGCGGCCGCGTGTCTGAACGAGGATATCGACGCGCGGCCCTCGTTCGGCGACGTGTCGGCCGTGTTGGCTGCGTCGACGGCCTGACGGGGTTGCCTTTTGTTTCGGCGCAGGCCGTCGCCGTGCGAATCGTCACGCTTGCCGCGCGGTCAGCAGTTTGATCCCGAGCCCGACGAACAGCAATCCGCTGGCGCGCTCGGCCTCATGCGGTTACGGGCCGACGCCGAAGCCGCGATGAAGCCGGCGCACGCCGAACGAATAGACGCTGTGAACGACGACGGTGCCGGCACGTCAGCTCCCGCCGCGCACGCAGTACGCAGCGATCGACGACGGCGTATCGATCGCCGCCGGCCGCGTGATCCATGCGATCCACGCCGCCCATAACCCGCAGACGATCAACACGGCGATATTCAGCGGCGTCCGATAGCGGACGATCAAGTCAGCCAGCGGCAAGCGTTCTTTGCTCATGTGCGTTTCTCCTCGACCGTTGCGTATATGGCGTTACTGGCCCGCGTAGGAAGGCGCCTTCGCGTCGCAGGTCACGGACACCGTCGAGCCGTCGGCGAAATGCAGCCGGAACGGCACCTTCGCGCCGGGCGCGACCGGCTGGCGTGGTTCCTCCAGCATCACGTGATAGCTCTTCGGCTTGAATGTCACCGTGCCGTGCGCGGGCACGTCGACCGCGTCGACGTGAACCATCTTCGCGGTACTGCCGGCCGTCTGCGTTTCGTGGATCATCGCCATCCCGAATGCGGGCGTATCGATGCTCGTGAGGGTGGCGGGCTTGTCGCCATCGTTCTTCAGCGTGAAGTAGCCGGACGACGGCACCGTCGCCGGCATCGTGCGGATCCAGCACGCATCGGCCTGTACGGGCGACGCGGCGAACGTGACGGGCGCCTGGAGCGAGAGCAGTGCAAACAGCAGGCTGGTCGGAATCGAGCGTTTCATCGAGTGTGTTCCTGATCGGGTAGGGAAGCGTGCCGCGCGGGTTGCGTATGCGTTACTTCAGCGTGAACGTATAGCGGCCCTGCGTGCGATGGCCGTCGCTCGCCACCGCGATCCATGCGACCGTATACGTGCCGGCTGCCAAGTTGGTCAGCGCAACATGCATTCGCTTCCGGTTGCCGGCATCGACCGCGGATTTCCCGTCGGCGACCGACTGACCGTGGCTGTCGGTGACCGCGATCGAACTGAATGCGGGCTCGAGCGTTTCGCTGAAGTCGATCGCGACCTCGTGCGGCGCGCTCGACAACGTGGCGTCGGCGGCCGGTTCCATGGTTTTCGGGTGCGCGTGCGCATGAGCGGCCTGTGCGATGACGAAGCCGAGTGCGACGAGTGCGCCGCGCAGGAATGCAGTGGTTTTCATGAAGGGATGGTCCGATTGGAAATGACAAGGAGAACGATGCATTCGACGTGCGGCCGCGCGTTCGCGCATGCGTGATCGCCGGAAGCGGGCGAGCGCATGCACGGCACGACACCGCGAGCAACAGGGTCGAACATGAGCGTCCTTCGAAACGTGACACGGCATGCACGCGCAGCGCGCGTGCGGACGGCGCGATGCGCTACGGCATCACGCGCGGTGACGACGAATCAGGACGCGAACGGTGGGGCGCGCGGTTGCGCGGCCGTGAGCGGCAGCGCGCGGCGCAGGCTTTCGAAGCGGGTGGCTGCGCGGTGCTGGAGGAGGTGAACGTGGGCCGCGAACGTGAGTTCCGGCGCGGGCAAGGCGGGCGTATGGGCCAGCAGGTTGCAGTAGCCGCAAGCCTGCAGATGGGCCTGCAGTCGCTTCGACGACGCATCGCCGGCGTGGTCGCCGCCAGCCGGCCCGGCCGTGCAATAACCGGCAAGCAGCGCGTCGACGCGGTCGTGTGTGGTCAGCGCCTGCGAGATCGTCGGCGCGAGCGCGGTCATCAGGATGGCGAGCATCCCGATCAGACTGACGATCTTCCGGAGTCGACGACTCAGCATGCGATGCGCGGCGGCGTAAGGGCGACGATGGAGCGGATTATGCCACGCACGTCGATGCGCATGTCGGCCGGGGCATGCGGCGTGGTGGCACGCTATCCGTGCTAGGCGTGCTTCGCCAGGTATTTCGTGATCAGCATCATCTGGGCGGCCCAGCCGTGGTCATTCATCTCGCGCGCCTTCGCGCGGCGCGCTTCGATCAGTTGATCGAAACCCGTTTCGGTGACCGTCAGCAGCGTGCCGCCGTTGGCTTCCGCGAGCGTGAATGTGACGAGCGTCATCGGCTCGGACGCATAGTCGAAGTTCGGATCGATCGCGAACGGATGCCAGCGAAAGGAGAACAGTTGCTTCGGCTCGATGCGATCGACGACGATTTCGAATACCGTGCCCGCGTACGGCTCCTGTGCCTTGGCGACGTCGTCGTCGACGAGCGTGGGCGTGATGCGGCCGAACATCGACTGGCCGGCCACGAACGGCCCGTCGAACGTCACGCCGAACCAGGTGCCGAATTCCCCGGCATTGCTGACGGCTTCCCACACGCGCGCCAGCGGCGCGGCAAGCAGGGTTTGTTTCTCGATGCGATCGGTTGGCTGGGTCATCACGTTCTCCAGGCAGGCATCATCGTTGCAGGACGGCACGCGGCCGCGCGCCGCATTCAGTCGATCATCTCCGCATCGGGCACGTCGAGCACGACATCGGAGGTCGCGACGGCCACGCACGGCAGCGTATAGCCGTCGGCCTTTTCCTCGCGGGAGAGCCCCGGCCATTCGATCGTGTAGCGTACGCTTCCGCTGACGATCCTGCACAGGCAGCTTCGACACGTGCCGTTGCGGCACGAACGCGGCAGCCTGACGTGCGCGAACGCGGCCGCCTCGAGCAGCGTCAGCGAATCGGGAGCGTCGAACGTCGCGCCGAGCGGCTCAATGCGCACGAGCGGCGGGTGGTCGGGATCGGTCATGGGTCGAAGCGGGCGGCGCGGCGGCGGCAAGGTAAGGCAAGTCAAGGCAAGGCAAGGCAAGGCAAGGCAAGGCAAGGCAAGGCAAGGCAAGGCAAGGCAAGCGCCAAGCATACCCGAAGCCGCCTGCAGCCGGCCCCGACGTCAGTGTCGCCGCAGGTAGCGGTACACGGTGTTGCGCGCGAGCCCGAGCTCACGCGCGGCGGCCGATACGTTGCCGCCATGCCGCGCGAGCACCGCGTCGATCACCGCGGCCTGGTGGCTCTGCAGCGTCGTCGCTGCGCGCGTATCGGCCGGTGCTTTCGCTGTGGGCGAGTTGTCGCAGTCGAGCCAGAAATCGTCCGGCAAGTGCGCGAGCGTGATTTCGGGTTCGTCCTCGGCGAGCATGCCGGCCGTACGCAGCACGTTGGTCATTTGCCTCAGGTTGCCGGGCCAGCGGTGCCGCATGAACGCGTCGAGTACGTCGGCCGCGACGCGGCCCGGCATCGGTTCGCTGCGCGCAAGCCGCGCGAGAATTCGCTCGACCAGCGCCGGCAGGTCGGTGCGGGCGGCGAGCGCCGGCAGCGTGACCGCGAGTCCGTTGATACGGTAGAACAGGTCTTCGCGGAACGTGCCTTCCGCGATCATCGCGCGCAGGTCGCGGTGGGTCGCGCAGACCACGCGCACGTCGACCGGCACCGCGCGTGCGCCTCCGAGCGGCATCACCGCGCGCTCCTGCAGCACGCGCATCAGCCTGACCTGCTGCGCGAGCGGCATGTCGCCGATTTCGTCGAGAAACAGCGTGCCGCCGTCGGCCTGCGCGATCTTGCCGGGGCTGCCGCGCTTGCGCGCGCCGGTGAATGCGCCGTCCTCGTAGCCGAACAGTTCGGCCTCGATCAGCGAATCCGGCAGCGCCGCACAGTTGACCGCGACGAACGGTCCGTCCGCGCGCGGCGACGCCTGATGCAGCGCACGCGCGAGCCATTCCTTGCCGGTGCCGGTCTGGCCGAGGATCAGCAGCGGCAGGTCGCGTCCGCGGATCTTCGCGACGCGTTCGAGCACGGCGGCCATCCGCGCATCGCCGGTGTCGAGCGTCGCGAACGTGATGGCGTCGGGGTCCGGCGCGCGCAGGCGCACGGCGGAGGCGGGCGGCGAGACGGCGATGGCCGTCTTGTGCGCTTCCGCGAATTCGCAGCGCGCGAGCACGCGCACGCCGGTCGACAGCGTCAGGCGGAACGGTGCGCCGGCGGCGCGGGCCGCCTGCTGCGCGAGTTCGCCGAAGTGCATGCCGAACAGTGCGTCGCAGCCGTGATGCTGCAACGCATCGAACGTGGCGCCGAGCTGAAATTGCGCGCTGCGATTCGCGGCGATCAGCCCGCCGTCGGGGCCGAACGCGACGAGCCCGGCGAACAGCGAGTCCACGCAATCCTCGTGTGCATGGAAGCGCAGCCGCAGCGCTTCCGCGCACTGGTTCGCGAACAGGTGGTTCTCGATCAGTTGCGCGGACATCCGAACGAGCGCGAGCGTATGGGGGCTGAAGCCGCGCGGGTCGCCGCTCACGTCGAGCGTGCCGAGCGTGCGGCCGAACGGGTCGATGATCGGCGCGCACGAGCAGGTGAGGATATGGTTCGCGCGCAGGAAGTGTTCGGACCCATGCACGGCGAGCGCCTGGCCCGACGCGAGCGCGGTGCCGATCGCGTTGGTGCCGCGTGCGCCTTCGGCCCACGACACGCCGGTGCACAGCGCGACGCGGTTGGCTTTCTCGATGAAGTCCGCGTCGCCGATGCTGTGCAGGATCACGCCGTCGGCATCGGTGAGCAGCACGAGGCTTTGCGTGTCGGCGATCTGCGCGTGGAGGTTCTCCATCACCGGGCGCGCGTGCGCGAACAGCGCGTGGTTCGTGTCGAGCAGTTCGCGCAGCGCGACGCGCGACAGCGGCGAGAAATCGGGGCGCTCGTTGGCGCGCAGGCCGACCGCGGTCGAACGGGCATGCGCCTGCGCGAGCAGGTCGTTGCGGCCCGCGGTGGCGGGCAGCACGAAAGGTTGAGGCATGTCTTGTCTCCTGTCGGCCAGAGTTGGCGCTTTAACGCTTGCTCTGATCCCATGCTTCGCGGTCGGCCCAAGTTGGCGCCTCAGCACTTGCTCTGGTCCCATGCTTCGCGGTCGTCCCAGCTTGGCACTTCAGCGCGCACTTGGGCCCTATGCTTCGCGGTCGACCCACCTCGGCACTTCAGCGCTTGTCTGGGCCCCTGCATCGCAATCGACCACCTCGCCGCCTTGCACCGCACCATCCGTCACCGGGGCCGCCGCCATCGATATCGCCTCATCATACAAGCGCGGCGCGCGTTGTGCGACTGAGTATAAAAACCCCTTGCTTTTAAGCACCCGCCTGCAATGATGAAAGCGGAGCACGCACGCGCCGTGTTCCGCATCGCAACACGCATGCGACGTGACATGCATCCGTTCGGGAGACGCACCATGGTTCGAACGGAACTGAGAGTCGTGCTGGCGGCCATCGCCACCTTCATCATGCTGGGCGGCATTGCCGTGGCGATCCACGGTCTGCTGTTCGACTTGGCCGACGCGGTGCAATACGGGGCCGCCGCCATTGCGGTAGGCGCCACGACCGCCGCGATCTCGCTGAATATCTGGCCGACCGACCCTCACTGACGCTGTTCGGAAAACGGTGTCGGATGTCGCGCTGGTCAGAGGAAATGCGCGTCGAAACGACGCGTGTCGTAAATGTTGCCTCCTGCGCGAAACCGTCTAAAGTGGAATGCAACCGGCATGCATTGTCCGCGCCATACCCTCCGTGGATGGTGCCTCCGCCGGCGAGCCCGCGTACATTTTTCGTCCGGCCGGTAGCGGACGACGGACGCGGTCATTTGCTTTCTACCGGCCGATAGGCGGCTCCCATGCAAATTCATTTCACGAATGAGAAGCCCGAATATTCGGGGCGCGACCTGATGCTTGGATTCACGGCGTTGGTCAATGGCGAGCGCGTCCAATGTCAGATCACCGCCGAGGCGCTGGAGGACCATTTCGGTGCGGCGTCGCCGCGCTTCGAGGACATGGTCGGTGCGTACGATCAGCATCGCGAGCGTATCGAGGCGGCCGCGCGGCGGCTGCTGTCCGAAACGCGCGCGCAATGCCTGACGCTGCGCAGCGGCTACGTGCGCTTCTACGAGGCGAACTGGCGCTGAACCGGACGATCGGGCAGCGACGGAGCGGGCGCCGAACACCGGCGCCCGTGTCGTATCGGCGCATGCTGGTCTGCAGCCCCGCTTAGGCCGGATGGCACGATGCCAACATCGTGCGGCGCGATGGCGTGCCTGCGTGCCGTTTCCGTCAATCCGCCCCGATGAGCGCACACGCGCCGTCGGTTGCACCATTCGCGCGCGCGATGCGTGCGAAGCCCGAGTCGGTGAGGTGCATGCCCGCGATCAACACGTTGTCCGAAGCAACTTCGGCGAGCGTGGCCGCGCGCGTCGCGGATGCCTGCGACGGATCCTGGTCGAACGCGATCGACACGTCGGGGCGGGCGACCTGGATCGGCGCGAAATGCACGAGATCGCCCCAGATCAGCAGGCGCTCGCCGCG
This sequence comes from Burkholderia ambifaria AMMD, assembly GCF_000203915.1. NCBI lineage: Bacteria > Pseudomonadati > Pseudomonadota > Betaproteobacteria > Burkholderiales > Burkholderiaceae > Burkholderia > Burkholderia ambifaria. Next base: position 1,339,550 of record NC_008391.1, on the reverse strand, counting down.
CGATTCAACGCGATAGCCGGTGTGGCCGGGCGTGTGCCCCGGTAGCGGCACCGCGACGATGCCGGGCAGTACGTCGCCTGCGTCGATCGTCCGGAGTTGCGCGCGGTAAGCGTCGAAGGTCCGTCGTGCGATCTGGAAATTGACGCGTGCGCGTTCACTTGCCCGCTCGTACGCGTCGTCGTCCAGCCAGAACGCGCATTCCCGTTCATGAATGAGCACCGCCGCTTGTGCAAAGGCCGGCTGTCCGTCCGCGTCGAGCAGACCGCCGATGTGGTCGGGATGCGCGTGCGTGAGCAGGATCGTGTCGATGTCGCGTGCATCGATACCGGCGTGCGCCAGTGACGGACGCAACCGGCCGCCCCAGTTGCGGATGCCGCCGGCACCGGTGTCGACGAGCACGGTGCGGCCGTTTCCGCGTATCACGTAGCAGTTGATGTTGACGTCCGACGGCGCGAGGATGCCGGCGCGATGCATGATGCCGGTCGCATCGTCCACGTCGATGTTCGACAGCAGGTCGAGGCCGGCCGTCAGCGTGCCGTCGCTGATCGCGGTCACCGAGAAATCGCCGACCTGACGACGCGGAAATGACAGGCGGGGAATGAGTGTGCTCATGGGTCAATGTCGCGCGTGAAGGTGGGCGGTGTCGTAGCCGAAGCAGCGGATGCGTGCGACGCATCCGGTGTGGCGGAGAATTTCGCGATCCAGTTCGGCCATGAACCGATCCATCAATTCAGTGGTGCGAAACGATGCGATGCGAAAGCGAATCTCCGCGCTGACCGGATGTCCGCGGCCGTGCCGGATCGGCACAAAGGCGACGTGAATCGTGCCGGGCGCGGCGCTCAGCACGTCGGTGCAGAGTGTCTCGCAGGCCGACGACAGTCCGTCGAGCGCCGCGTTCGCCGGCATGTTCGCCTCGGGGATGAAAATCGTGACGCTGGGCATGGCAGGACTCCCGTCAGTGTGCCGTTGCCGACGCCGGCGCGCTGACGAGCCGATCGCCCATCGGTGCATAAAGCCGGATCGCGGTGCCGGACGCGAGCCGCGCCTGATCCTGATCCAGCACGGCCAGCCAGCGAGCGGCCGGCAGGCAGTCCAGCGCGACTGCACGCAGGGCCGTGGCAGCGATTCCCGCTTGTGCGAACGGCGCAGCGTTGTCGCAAACGGCCAGCCATCGATTGCCGGAGACGGCCGGCGCCGATGCGGCGCTGTCGTACACGTTGCGGCGCCACTCGACGATGTGCGGCTGCCAGCGCGCGAAATTGCCGCCGCCTTTGTCGCGGTAATCGGCCGAGGTCAGCACGTCGGCGCCGTCGATCGTATGCAGCGCAAGGTAGACCGGGCCGTCGCCACCGAGCGCACGAAAGCGTTGCGACGTGCGAAAGCCGGGTACGGAAATCAGCGCCGGCAGTTTGACGCGGCTGTAAAAGTCGTTCCACTCGGCTTCGACTGCCGGCTCGGCGATGCTGCATTCAACGGCATAGATCATCACACCTCCACGGGTAGCAAAGCGGCCTTCGGGATGGGTCGCCGCTCGACTGGTTGAGTTTTTGTCATGATAATTAGTCAATGAATGGGCGAAAAACGATGATTCATCACCGTTCAATGACATTTGATCAAGCTATGACCGACGCGGGTCGAACCGGGAGCAATCGTGACGCGACGCAGGATTCCAAGCAATTCGGCATTGATGGCATTCGAGGCCGCGGCGCGGCATGGGAGCTTCGCGCGTGCGGCCGACGAGTTGGCGCTGACCGAAGGCGCGATCAGCCGGCAGATCGGCCGGCTGGAGATGTTCCTGGGCGTGTCGCTGTTCGAGCGGGTCGGCAACCGCGTTCGGGTCGCGCCGAACGGCGCGCGCTACGCGGCGCAGGTTCGCGAAGTGCTGGATCGGCTCGAGCGCGACAGTCAGTACTTGATGGGGCAGCCCGGCGACGGCGGCAGCGTGGATATCGCCGTGACGCCGACGTTTGCGACGCGCTGGCTGATTCCACGGCTCAAGGATTTCCAGACGCGGCATCCGAACATCACCGTGCATTTCGCCGATCGCGCCGAGCCGTTCGTACTGGCCGGCAGCGGATTCGATGCGGCGATTCATTTCGAGCATCCGGCATGGGCCGGCATGCATACGTACCGGTTGTGCGAGGAGGTGCTGGTGCCGGTCTGCCATCCGTCGCTGCTCGCGGGCGGGCATCCGGACGCGTTGCTGGGCACGCTGCCGCGCCTGCACAAGCGCCAGACGCCGGATGCATGGTCGGCGTACGTGCAGGAGACGGGGTTGCCGGTGAACAATCCGGCCGCCGGTGCGCGCTACGATCTGTACTCGATGCTGATCGCGGCGGCGCTGGCCGGGCTCGGCGTCGCGCTGGTGCCGCGGCTCTATGTCGACGCCGAGATCGCGCAAGGATTGCTCGCGGCGCCCTGGCCCGACGGTCGGGGCGTGGTCAAGCGCTTCTGTCTCGTGTTGCCCGACGCGCTGGAGCTGGGCGACGGTCCGCTGCAGACCTTCGCGCACTGGGTACTGCGGCAGGCGGACGCGTGATGCGCGTACCCCAACAAAAACGCCACCCGAAGGTGGCGTGGTTTCATCGCGCATCGCACCGATGCGCGTGCGTCACTCGCTGCCGAGATAGAAGAAGCGGAACAGGAACACGGCCGCGATGATCCACACGACCGGCTTGACCGTGCGGGCCTGGCCCGTCAGCAGCTTCAGGCCGCCATACGAGATGAAGCCGAACGCGACGCCGTTCGCGATCGAGTACGTGAACGGCATCAGCAGCGCGGTCAGCGCGGCCGGCACGGCTTCGGTCGCATCGTCCCACGGCACGTCGACCATCTCGCGCAGCATCAGGCACGACACGTACAGCAGCGCGGGCGCGGTCGCGTAGGCCGGCACGACGCCGGCGAGCGGCGCGATGAACAGGCACGCGAGGAACAGCACCGCGACGGTGATCGCCGTCACACCCGTGCGGCCGCCGGCCTGCACGCCCGACGCGCTTTCGATATACGCGGTGGTCGACGACGTGCCGAGCACCGAGCCCGCGACGATCGCGGTGCTGTCGGCGAGCAGCGCCTTGTTCAGGCGGTTCATCTTGCCTTCGACGAGCAGGCCCGCGCGGTTCGCGACGCCCATCAGCGTGCCGGTCGCGTCGAACAGCTCGACGAGGAAGAACACAAGGATCACGTTGATGATGCCGGTCGACAGGGCGGCGCCGATGTCGAGCTTGAACAGCGTCGCGTCGATCGACGGCGGCGCGGAGAACACGCCGTGGAACTGGTTGCCGCCGAAGAAGAACGACAGGATCGTCACGCCGATGATGCCGATCAGGATCGCGCCGCGCACGCGCAGATGGTCGAGCGTGACGATCGTGAAGAAGCCGATGATCGCGAGGATCGTGTCGTGCTTGTGCAGGTCGCCGAGCGTGACGAGCGTGGCCGGGCTGCCGACGATCACGCCGGAGGTCTTCAGCGAGATGATGCCGAGGAACAGCCCGATGCCGGCGGTGATCGAGATGCGCAGCGATTTCGGAATGCCGTTGACGATCGCTTCGCGCACGCGGAACAGCGTGACGAGCAGGAACAGGCAGCCGGAGATGAACACCGCGCCGAGCGCGGCCTGCCACGTGAAACCCATCCCCTTGACGACCGTGTACGCGAAATACGCGTTCAGGCCCATGCCCGGCGCGCAGGCGATCGGGTAGTTCGCGTACAGCCCCATGATGAGCGACGCCAGCGCCGCGACGAGGCAGGTCGCGACGAACACGGATTCCTTCGGCATGCCGGCGTCGCCGAGGATCGCCGGGTTGACGAAGATGATGTAAGCCATCGTCAGGAACGTGGTGACGCCCGCGAGTATTTCGGTGCGGAAGTCGGTGCCGGCTTCAGCGAAGCCGAAATACCGCTTGATGGATTCCATGAAGGCGTTTCTCCGATCGGATTGTCGTGTTGCTTGTTGTTTGTGCCGAATTGTTGTAACGGCAGCGCGCGGCCGGCGTACTGTAACCAGCCACTATTGCCGCGCTATCGGCGGATTGTAATAGCGCGGATAGCTCGGACGATATAGTTGCGGGGCACGATCGGCTGCGTTCGCACGAACGGTCGGACAGGCCGGCCGCGCGAGGAAGGCGCGCATTTTACCGGTTTGGACGGAGTGGGCAGGTAGAACGGATGGAAACGATTCGATGGCGGGCGGGTCGCGTCGGCCGATGCGGGCGCAACGGCATGAAGCACGCGCGGACGCCGCACGATGACATGCGACTGCCATGGAGCGCCCGCATGCTGGACGAACGCGGGGCCGGCGCAACGCATGAGCGAACGCGAGCGCGTGGCCGGCGCGGGTGCGCAGCGGCGTGCGGCGGCCGTTCGTCGGTCCGGGCGGGTGCAGATATCGGGCTATCCTGCTCCGAAGCCGTCCCGTCCGCAACTGTCATTTCTCGATGCCGGCGCGACTGTGGTTTCTGTGTAAAAGATTGCAAGAGGTCATCGCGTAAACCGGCAAGTCTTTCTAGGATAGATACACCGCGCACACACGCCGGCCGGTTATTGCCGACGCGGGGGAGTCGCAGTCCGTGCAGGCCAGGCGGTGAAGTGTGGTGACGGTCGCCGCGCATTCGGGCAGGCGCGACCGATTGCGATTGCCCGATGCGGGTTCGTCCGTATTCACGGAGGTCAGCATGTTGAACTGGATCAGCCGTTGGGCGATGCGGCACGCCCCCACGCCGGAAAAAACCGCTGCGTCGATGCTCGTGACGGCGCGCATGGAACTGTTCACAGCCGAACAGCGCGTCATCGATGCGAAATTACAGGCGGATTACTGGCGTGCACGCGTGTCATTTCTCGAGGAGGTGCAAAAACAAGGCATCGACCCGTGGGTGACCTCGCATGCCGCGCAACGCCCCGATCTTGATTCCGCTCCCCGTGGCACGGGCCCGCGTCTCGCCGCCAGCACCTGAACCTGATGCATGCAATGCAGGTGACGGTTGTTGCGCACGGCGCGCGATCGCGCGCGGCATGCATGGGCGTGCCGCGTGATTCGATGCGCACCGGCGACGCGGTGCGCCGCCGGTGCGTCCGTTTCCGGATGCGGTAATTTCGCGCACTCCGGTGCCTCGTTGCGCGCGTCAGCACGCATCGTCAATCCCTTCTTCGCCATCGTCCGACGAGCAAACGTTGCACTTGCGCGAGCGTGCGTCTGAGCCGTTCGCCGCGCCGCACGTACGCCGTCGTGATCGACGCTTCGGCCGCCCGGTCGTCATCGGTGCCGAGCCAGATGCGATCGCCGCGCGCGATGCGCAGCACGTCGCCGGGCTGCACCCAGTAATCGTCGACGCTCGGCGGCCGCGTGATCCACAGCGGCGCGCCGTGCGCACGGATTTCCGCATCGCTCGGCGCGCGCCAGGTCAGGGTCGTGCGCGGCGCGACCGCGAAACGGATCACGACGGTCGGTAACGTGATCGCGCCACTGCGGCGCGTATCGGGACGGTCGGGACGGTCGAACAACGGGCTTGCCTGGTCCATCGTCTGCTCCATTCGTTGAGCCGGACGGATGACGCGCACCAGAACAAAAAGGCCTCATCCGTTTCCGGTGAGGCCTTGTGTGACATGCGGTACTGCTCGGATGCTAACGCACAAGCGCCTCCCGTGATCCATTCTTTCGAATGTTCATCGAGCAATGATTCGCGATGGCGATGTGCTTGAACGTAGGCATGCGAACGAGTTTGTCGATGTCGTCCTGCGTTGTCAACGACTATTTTCGAGATACTTGGCGATCACGCGTCGCGCTGGGCGAGGCCGTTCACGAGCAGTTCGGACAGCAGGCCCGTCATCCCTTCCGGGTGCGTGGCGGCGCGTGCCTTCAGCTGTTCGACGAGATCGGCGTTGAGCTTGCACGCGAACGGCACGAGGCCCTGTTCCTGGTCGAGCTTGCGCTGCGCGCGGCGATCGAGCTTCGGCGCTTCCTCGGCGCCCTTGCCGAAGCGCGCGGCGTTCGACTGCTTCATCGCTTGCGTCAGCTTGAGCGCCTTGTTCTTTTCTAGATCGGTTTTCTTCATGGCCATCGCGGCACCTCCGGGAAATGAAGCCGCGATTGTACGCACTTCGGCGGGCGCCGCCCGCCGAGGCCGTGACAAAGCCGCCGCCGACCTCGCGCGGGCATCCGTTCACGCGCCCTTCGTCGTGCCCCAGTTGCCGCCGTGCGCGGCCGCCTGCGCGGCGGGCGAGCGGGCCAGATACGCGAGCGCCTGCTCGGTCGAACCTTCATGGTGCGGCGTATAGCCCGGCTTGAAATAGCGCAGCGCCGCGCCGATCACTTTCCAGAACGACGGCAGGTGGCCGCGCCGCGAACCCTTCCACCACGACAGCACGAAACCCGGATAGCGGCCGGCGGCCGGGTCGCGCCGGTACATGAATCTTGCGCCGCTCGTGATGAAGTAGAGCAGCAGCACGATCACGAACGCCATGTGCAGGCACCGCTCCGGGTAGTTGCCGCCCACGTGGTTGTAGATGTCGAACGCGACGGTGCGGTGCTCGACTTCCTCCGCGCCGTGCCAGCGCAGCAGGTCGACCATCGTCGGGTCGGCGCCGCCTTCGTCGAGCCCGTGCGCATTGAGTACCCAGTTGCCGAGATAGCCGAAGAAATGTTCGAGCGACGCGATCACCGCGAGTTGTTGCCGCAGCCAGAAGCGCGTGTGGCCGATCTTCAGTCCGAGCGGCGCTTCGCCGAGCACGCGCGTGAACAGCCAGTTCAGCTTCCGCGTGAACGGCTTCGTGTCGATCCCGTGCCGGTCGTAGTAATGCTTGAGCACGCCGCCGTGCGAGCGCGAATGCACGGCTTCCTGACGCAGGAAGCCTTCGGCTTCGTCGCGCAGGCGTGCATCGGTGATGTGCGGCAGCGCCTTGTTGTATACGCGGCAGAACCACAGCTCGCCTTCCGGGAACAGCAGGTTCAGCGTGTTGATGATGTGCGTGCTGCACGGGTCGTTCGGCACCCACGTGATCGGCGTGTCGCTGAAGTCGAACTTCACGTGCCGGGCCTTGATCTTGTGATAGTCGGCGGTAGCGGTCATCTGTGTCTCCGTTCCTCTGCGGTGGCCTGCGCCGTCAATGCGATGCCATGCCGATGCGGGCGAGCATCCGGCCGAGCCACGGCATGAAGCGGCCCACGATGCGCAGCGCATGCGCCTCGGCGCCTACTGCCACGACCGGCCGGTTGCGCAGCACGCCATCGACCATCGCCTGCGCGACGGTCTCGGGCTTCAGGCCGCGCATCTGGTACAGCTTCGTCGCGCGTTTGCGCAGCCGCGCCTCGTCCTGAGCGTTGGCGCCCGCGTATTGCGTCGACGCCATGATTCCGGTTTCCGCGAAGCCCGGGCACACGGCCGTCACGCCGATGCCTTTCTCCGCGAGTTCCGCACGCATGCATTCGCTGAGCATCAGCACGGCGGCTTTCGTCGTCGCGTATGCGGGCAGGTCGCGCGACGGCCCGAACGCGGCGGCCGACGCGGTGTTGACGATGTGGCCGCCGGTGCCGCGCGCCGCCATCTGCTGGGCGAACAGTCGCGAGCCGTGGATCACGCCCCACAGGTTCACGTGCAGGATGCGCTCCCAGTGGTGGGCGGTCGTGTCCAGAATGCCGCCGGCCATGCCGATGCCCGCGTTGTTGATCACGACGTCCGCGCCGCCGAGTTCGCTGCCGACCCACGTCGCGAGCGCTTCCATCTCGTCGGCGGATCCGACGTCCACGCATTTCGCGTGTGTCTGCGCGCCGATCAGCCCGAGCAGCAGCGCGGTGCGCTCGGCGCTCGCGAGCTCGATATCGCACGCGACGACGGTCGCGCCTTCGCGGGCGAACGCGAGCGCCGCACAGCGGCCGATGCCGCTCCCCGCGCCGGTGACGACCACGACCTTGCCGCTGAAGCGGCCGCTGGTGGCGCGCCGGCGGGCGTTCGCGAGCGCGGGCGGCTCGTCGCCCGATTCGACCGCGTCGATCAGCTGCTCGGCGAGGCCCGCGAAGCGCGCGGGATCGGCGAGCGGCAGCCAGTGGCCGGCCGCGACTTCGCGGCGGTAGTACTGCGGCACCCAGCGCGACAGGTTCTCCGACAGCGCTGGGCTCACGTACTTGTCGCCGAGCGGCACGATCGTCTGCACGGGAGCGTGCGCGTAGCGCTCGCGCGGCGCGAACAGGCAGCGGATGAAGTTCGCGCGATAGAGGCGCACGCCGTGCGCGCCGTCGTCGGCCTGCGTCGCGCGCGGGGCAGCCGGCGTCTTCTCGATCCGGCGCAGCAGGCGCGGCCATGCGCGGCCGAGCCACAGCCGCCAGCTCAGCTCGGGGATGAACGGCAGGTGGAATAAGACCACGTACCACGAGCGCACGAGCTGGCCGCCCAGCTTGGCCAACGACGCGGGCGTCGGCCGCAGCACGCGTTCGCGCAGCCAGAAGCCGACGTGGTCGAGGCACGGCCCCGAGCACGACGTGTATGACGCGATGCGGCCGGCGAGCCGCGGATCCGTGACGAATTCCCAGCCCTGGATCGCGCCCCAGTCGTGCGCGATCAGGTGCACCGCGCGGCCGGGGCAGAGCGTGTCGATCACCGCGATGAAGTCGTCGGTCAGCTTCGCGAGGTGGTAGTCGGCCGTGCGCTTCGGCACGCCGGACAGGCCCGCGCCGCGCACATCGTAGGCGATCACGTAGTGCTTGCGCGCGAGCAGCGGCGCGACGTGCTGCCAGACGCTGCTGTCGTCGGGGTAGCCGTGCACGAGCACGACCGGCGAGCGGGCCGGGTCGCCCCAGGTCCTGACCGCGAGCGTCAGGTCGCCGGAGGCGACGGCCGTCTCGCTGTGAAGTAATTCGAACAGGGCCAGCGGCGCTTCGTCGGAAAGAGGCTGCATCGTGAGTCCGTCGTTCAGGGATTCGGGGCTTAGGGAATTCGGGAGGAAGGCGCGACTCGGACGCGTCATGCAGCGGCCGGCACGGCCGCGACCGCCTGCGTGCGTTCGGCCTGGCGGCGCTGCCTGCGGCGCACGTGCGGCAGGTCGTCGTCGAGCCAGTACGCGTCGTCGTCGGTGATCACCAGCAGCTCCTCGAATTTCGCGCCGACGCCGGCGAAGCCGAGATGCGGCTCGACGGCCCATAGGCCCGGCACGGGCGCATGTTCGGAGCGGCGGTCGATCGACCACAGCGGCGACCAGCCCTGCTGCTTTGCCGCGCGGCCCTGGTCGAGCAGCAGGTTGCGCGTCGCGTTCAGCCCGAAGCGCGCGACGAAGCGCGGTGTCGACGGCTTGTGGATCTTCGCGACGCGATGCGCGAGCACCTTGAACGGATAGGCCTTGTGGCGCGGCTCGACGCCCTGGCGGCGGCACAGCGCGTCGACCGCCTGCGCGACCTCGGCCATCGGACGGCGCGCCTTCACGAGCCGCACGATCATGTCGCGATGGTCCATCAGGTCGTCCTGCAGCTGGTCGAGGATCGGGTTGCGGCCGAGGCAGTGCGCGTAGCCGACGTCCGCGACGACCCCGTCGAGCACGGGCGCGACATCGAGGATCACCGGCATGTCGGTCTCGAGCTGGCGGTGGCTCGGGAAGAACGCGAGGTTGAAGCCGCCCATGTGCTTGAGGCCGGAGAAGCCCTCGAACGCGGTGCGCTCGCCGAACCACGCGAACGGCTTGTGCAGCCAGTCGTGCACGCCGTGGTCCTGCAGCCATTCGGTCAGCAGGCGTGCGGCTTCCTTCTCGGTGATGCCGGGATAGAGCATCGCGCCGACGGTCTCGACGCAGCGGTAGGCAAGCTGCTGGACCGCGCGGAATTGCGGCAGCTCGTCGAGGTGGACTTCCGGCAGCGGGTGGTCAGCGGTCATGATGCGTCTCCATGTGTCGGCCCGCGTTTGCGTGTCGGCGCGACGCGAGTCCTGTGCAAGGCTGGGCGCTGATCCGGAACGCATCCGCCGGTGAACTTGGGCGAATTATTCAGTCAGCATTTAATGTGCCATTGATTGATGTAACGATCATAGCCGGTTCGACGGCGTGTGCCAGCCCCCCGAGATGAGGGCTTTTCCTAATGAAGAGCCGAAATGGAGGAGAAGTTCTAGGTTCCGGCGGTCGGGCCGGCTGGCCCGCTGCTGCGCACGCGTCCCGAGCGGGGAGCCGGCCGGGAGCACCACGCGAGGTTCCGGCGCGGGCCCGGCATGTCGCGCCGGATCAACTCTCCGTCGTGTCGCGGCGCGACGCTGTCAAATTGCCGAAATAATTTCGTCACATCATCCGCCCCTATTCGAAGCCTTTGCGGCTTCGCCGGGCCGGTGTGCCGCGCGTCGCGCGGGGCAGCGACCGAAGCCGATTCGGCATTTCAACGGAGAGAGAGACCATGCAACGCCGCCGGTTCATGAACACCCTTGCCGCGGCGACCGCCGCGACGCCGCTCATGCTCAAGGCCGGCATCGCCGGCGCGAAGAGCGCAATCGCGCCGGACACGCTGGACCCGGGCCGCTGGTCGCCGTTCAATGCCGCGCGCCTGCAGGCGGTGCTCGACCAGCACGGCGTCGCGAGCGCGCGCTACGATGGAAAGCGCCGCCCGTATGCGGTGTTCGACTGGGACAACACGTGCATCATGAACGACTGCGAAGAGGCGTTGCTGATGTACCAGATCAACCATCTGCAGTACAAGCTGACGCCGGACGAGTTCGTCGGCGTGATGTGGAAGGACGTGCCGAAGGGCGCGTTCATGAAGGACTACACGACCATCGATGGCAAGCCGGTGACGATGGAGGACCTCGCCGCCGACGTCGAGTCCGACTACCGCTGGCTCCATGCGAACTACAAGGGCTTCGGCGGCGACAAGAGCCTCGACGAGATTCGCGAGACCGACCAGTTCAAGGATTTTCGCGCGAAGCTGTACTTCATGTACGACGCGATCTGCGACACGCATCCGCTCGAAGTCGGCTACAAGTGGATCATCTACTTCTACAAGAACATGACGACCGCCGAGCTGCAGGCGATGGCGGAAGCGTCGAACAACTACGGTATCGGCGACGCGCTGCGCAAGGTTCGCTACGAAAGCCCGAAGGCGCTGCCGGGCAAGGCCGACGTGGTGGCCGATACCCATTTCCACGGCATCCGCATTCACGAGGAAATCCGCGCGGTGATGCATACGCTGCGTGCGAACGGCATCGACGTGTACGTGAGCACCGCGTCGCTCGACGACGTCGTGCGCGTGTTCGCCGGCAATCCGAACTATGGCTACGGCGTGGCGCCCGAGAACGTGATCGGCCTGCGTCTCGACATGCAGGACGGCAGGTACACGAGCACCTATCCGGCCGGCTGGCATTTCAACTGGGGGCCCGGCAAGACGGTGGGCATCCGCAACGTTCTCGCGTCGAAGAAGGGTTACGGTCCGCTGCTGGTGTTCGGCGACAGCGACGGCGACGCGTGGATGCTGCGCGATTTCAAGGACACCGCAGCCGGCGTGATCGTCAACCGGATGAAGAAGGGCGAGATCGGGGCGGACAGCAAACTCGCGGCCGAACAGATCGGCCACCCGGACGCGCGCTTCCTGCTGCAGGGCCGCGACGAGCACACGGGCCTGATGATCCCGGACGAGAAGTCGATCAAGTACGGCAAGACCGAGCGCAAGCTGCTGGCCTGACGCGGGCCGGGCCGCCGCGGCCCCGCGTCCATCCGCATCGGCCGCGGCCTCGTGCGAGCCGGCACACGCGCATCTCAAGGCTCCCGCTTCACCCCCAGCCGCTCCAGCAGCGACCCGAGCAGATCGATCGGCAGCGGAAACACGATCGTCGAATTCTTGTCGGCCGCGATCGTGGTCAGTGTCTGCAGGTAGCGCAGCTGCATCGCCTGCGGCTGCAGCGCGAGCCGCTGCGCGGCCTGCAGCAGCTTCTCCGACGCCTGCAGTTCGCCTTCCGCGTGAATCACCTTCGCGCGCCGCTCGCGCTCGGCCTCGGCCTGCCGCGCGATCGCGCGCACCATCGTCTCGTTCAGGTCGACGTGCTTGATCTCGACCGTCGATACCTTGATCCCCCACGCATCGGTCTGCGCGTCGAGCGTCTTCTGGATGTCGGCGTTCAGCTGCTCGCGCTCGGCGAGCAGTGCGTCTAGCTCGTGCTTGCCGAGCACCGAACGCAGCGTCGTCTGCGAGAGCTGGCTGGTCGCGTCGAAGAAGTGCGCGACCTGGATCACGGCCTTCTCCGGATCGACCACGCGGAAATACACGACCGCATTGACCTTCACCGACACGTTGTCGCGCGTGATCACGTCCTGCGGCGGCACGTCGAACACGACGGTGCGCAGGTCGATCCGCACGACCTGCTGGACGATCGGGATGATCAGCACGAGCCCCGGCCCCTTCACTTTCCAGAACCGGCCGAGCATGAACACGACGCCACGCTCGTACTCGCGGAAGATGCGGATCGACGACGCGACGAGCACCACGACGAAGACGATCAGGACGCTGCTGAAGCCGAACGTGTAACCGATCATGAAGGTTCTCCTTGGGGTTGTGCCTGCCCGGGCACGTCGTAGAGCGGCGTGACGGTCAGCGTCAGCCCCTGGCGGCCGGTCACGCGCACGCGGCAGCCGGCGGCGAGCGGCACGCTGCTCGCGACCCGCCAGCGCTCGCCGTGCACGCGCGCCCAGCCGGCGGCCGACGGCGCGACGCCGCTGGCGGCCATCGGTTGATCCGGGTGCAGGCCGTCGTCGAGCACTTCGCCGATGCTGCCGAGCATCGCCTCGGCGCCCGTCACGACCGGGCGCCGCCGCGCGCGCAGCGCGACGCTCGATACGACGGCGACGAACAGCGCGCCGCCGAGCGCCAGGCTCGCGATCACGGGCCACGGAATCCCGTAGCCGGGCACGTCGGTGTCGATCAGCATCAGCGCGCCGATCGTAAACGCCACGATCCCGCCGAAACCGAGCACGCCGAAAGTCGGCAGGAACGCCTCGGCGACGAGGCAGCCGAGACCGAGCAGCACGAGCCCCAGGCCCGCATAGCTGACCGGCAGCAATTGCATCGCGAACAGCCCGATCAGCAGGCAGATGGTGCCGGCGAGGCCCGGCAGCACGAAGCCGGGGTTCGCGAATTCGAAGAACAGCCCGTAGATGCCGATCGTGAGCAGGATCAGCGCGACGTTCGGATCGGCGATGATCGACAGGAAGCGGCTGCGCCAGTCGGGCGCGAGCACGACGAGCGGCGCATGCGCGGTCGCGAGGTGCAGCGTGCCGGCGCTGGTCGTCACGGTGCGGCCGTCGAGCTGGCGCGCGAGGTCGGCCGGATCCTGCGCGATCAGGTCGACGACATGCTGCGCGCGCGCCTCGTTCGCCGACAGGCTCACGGCTTCGCGCACCGCGCGCTCGGCCCATTCGGCATTGCGTCCGCGCAGCTGCGCGAGGCCGCGGATGTACGCGGCGGCGTCTTGGGTCGCCTTGCGGATCTCGGTCGACTGCGTGTCGTTCGGCAGCGCGACGGGCGTGGACGAGGCGCCGGAGGCGCCGCCAGCGCCCGATGTCCCGGCCGGCGACGGCCGGGGCGTGCCCGGCGTACCGGGTGTACCCGGCGCGCCGCCGCCGATCCCGAACTGCACCGGCGAGGCCGCGCCGAGATTGGTGCCGGGCGCCATCGCGGCGACGTGGCTCGCGTAAACGATATAGGTGCCCGCGCTCGCGGCCCGTGCTCCGCCGGGCGCGACGAACGCGGCGACCGGCACCGGCGAGCCGAGGATCGCCTTGATGATCTGCCGCATCGACGTGTCGAGCCCGCCGGGCGTATCGAGCTGCAGGATCGCGAGCGGCGCGTGGTCGTGCGCCGCGCGCTCGAGCGAGCGGACGATGAAGTCGGCGCTGGCCGGCCCGATCGCGCCGTTGACCGGAATCACGATGACCGGGGCCGCGGCGGCAGGTGCGGCGGACGAGCCGGCGGGGGGCGGGGCGGCAACCGCCGCGCATACGACGAGCAGCGCCGCGAACAGCGCGGCGCGCGCGACCCGCGCGACCAGCGGGTGACGGGGGCGGCCGTCGGGCGAAGCCGATGACGGCGGCCCATGACGATGAATGGGCATCGGGGCGTCCGGGCGGCGCGCGGCCGCACGCCGTCCGGCTCGCGGAAAAGGGCGTTGGCCCGATATTTGAAGATTAGGCGGTTTCGGGGCAAAGCGCGAAGGCGGGGCCGCCGGCCGCGCACTCAGCCGGCGCCGTTGCCGCGCGCGAGCGCTTCTTCCCGGTACTCGGCCGGGCTGCGCCCGCTCCATTTGCGAAACGCGCGGTAGAACGCGCTCGGTTCCGCGAAACCGGTGGCGGCCGCGACGTCGGCGATGGTCCGCGACGGGTCGGCCAGCGCCTCGAACGCGAGGTCGCGCCGCAGCGTGTCCTTGATCGACTGGTACGCGTGGCCTTCCTGATGCAGCTTGCGGCGCAGCGTCGCCTCGGCCACGTGCAGCCGCGCGGCCATCCCGCCCGCGCCGGGCCACGCGGCAGGCGGCATCCCGCGCAGCACCGTGCGCACGCGCTGCGCGAGCGCGTTCGGATTGCGGTACTTGACGATGAAGCTGGCCGGCGCGTTGCGCAGGAACGTCTTCAGCGTCTTCGCGTTCTGCACGACCGGCAGCGTCGCGAATTCGGGATCGAAATCGACATACGAATCGGGCTGGTTGAACCGCATGTCGTCGCACAGCATCGACGGGTATTCGTGGTCGGCCGGCGGCGTGTCGCAGCGGAAGCTCGCGTGCAGCACCGGGATGCGCCGCCCGATCAGCCAGCAGGTGAGCCCGTACACGATGATGAAATAGGTCGCGTACGTGAACATCGCGGGCGCCGCGGCGCTGTTGCGGTGCACGAAGCGCAGCCGCACGCGCTGCGGATTGGCGTCGAGCTCCGCGTGGAGATCGTCGAGCACGCAGTGCAGGAAGTTCACCGCGCGCGCCATCGCGTGCAGTCCGTCCTGCGCGGACAGCGCGGCCTGGCTCATCGCGATGAAGCTGCCGCTGCGCATCGGGTGGCGGTCCTGCCCGAAAAACTCGTCGTCGAGCGCGCGCGCGATCGCGTTCCACAACGCGCCGTATTGCTGCGCGGACACCCGCGCGCGCGGCTGGTCGAGCAGCGCGGGCGCGATGCCGGCCTGCGCGAGCAGCGGCTCGGCCGCGACGCCGCGCCGGGTGGCGAGCGCGACGCTGTAAGCGACCAGGCTGATCGCGATGGTGCCCTTGTCTTCCTGCTTCATCGACGCCGCCGGTATGGCAAAAACGCTCAGTGTAAATGAGCGGCGCGAGCATCGAACAGTCGCGCGTGCTTGCCTACACTTGTTGCATCGAAACGGAAGGTCGGTCGCCGCACGCGGCCGCGGGAGACAGCAGCGCCATGGACGAGCTTTACACCGAAGACCAGCGGATGATCCGCGACGCCGCGCGCGCTTTTGCCACGGAGGTGCTGGCCCCGAACGCCGCGCAGTGGGACCACGACGCGCACCTGCCCGACGCCGTCGTCGCGCAGCTCGGCGAACTCGGCCTGCTCGGGATGATCGTGCCGCAGGAACTGGGCGGCGCGTATACGGATTACGTCGCCTATGCGCTCGCGATGGAGGAGATCGCCGCCGGCGACGCCGGGTGCGCGACGATGATGAGCGTGCACAACTCGGTCGGCTGCGGGCCGATCCTCGGCTTCGGCACGCCCGCGCAGAAGGATCGCTGGCTGGCCGAGATGGCGGCGGGCCGCATCATCGGCGCGTTCTGCCTGACCGAACCGCAGGCCGGCTCCGAGGCGCACAACCTGCGCACGCGGGCGGAACTGCGCGACGGCAAGTGGGTGCTGAACGGCGCGAAGCAGTTCGTGACCAACGGCCAGCGCGCCGGCGTCGCGATCGTTTTTGCCATGACCGACCCGGAAGCCGGCAAGCGCGGCATTTCCGCGTTCCTGGTGCCGACCGACACGCCGGGCTTCATCGTCGGCAAACCCGAGAAGAAGATGGGCATCCGCGCGTCCGACACGTGCGCGATCACGTTCGAGAACTGCGCGATTCCGGAAGAAAACCTGCTCGGCAATCGCGGTGAAGGGCTGAAGATCGCGCTGTCGAACCTCGAAGGCGGCCGGATCGGCATCGCCGCGCAGGCGCTCGGCATCGCGCGTGCCGCGTTCGACAAGGCGCGCCGCTATGCGGGCGAGCGCGTGCAGTTCGGCAAGCCCATCGCCGAGCACCAGGCGATTCAGCAGAAGCTCGCCGACATGGCCACCCAGATCAACGCGGCGCGCCTGCTCGTGCATCACGCGGCGAAGCTGCGTACGGCCGGGCTGCCATGCCTGTCGGAGGCGTCGCAGGCGAAGCTGTTCGCGTCCGAGATGGCCGAGCGCGTGTGTTCCGACGCGATCCAGATCCACGGCGGCTACGGCTACCTCGCCGATTACGAAGTCGAGCGTCATTATCGCGACGCGCGCATCACGCAGATCTACGAAGGCACCAGCGAAGTGCAGCGGATGGTGATCGCGCGACAGCTTTGAGTCGCGGCGCGCGCTCCGTCGAACACCACGCGAACCGACAAGCAGGCAAACAGGCAGGGCACGAGGGCAGCGCGGCAAACGCGGCACGCAACGACGTGACCGTGCGCGGCGCAACAGGGAACCGGACGGGCGCTGCAGCGCCTGCGCCGGTCGACCGCTGGGCATGGAGACTGGAGACGACACGATGACAGTACAGGCATTCCTGGACGCACGCGACTTTCTGCTGCGCCATCGCACCGACTACGAAACCGCCTACCGCGATTTCGAATGGCCGGTGCTCGATGCGTTCAACTGGGCGCTCGACTACTTCGACCCGATGGCGCGCGGCAACGACCAGCCCGCGCTGTGGATCGTCGACGCGGCAACCGGGACGGGCGACCCGTATTCGTTCGCGCAGATGTCCGAGCGCTCGTCGCGGATCGCGAACTGGCTGCGCGGCATCGGCGTCGTGCGCGGCGACCGGATCCTGCTGATGTTGCCGAACCGTGTCGAGCTGTGGGACGCGATGCTCGCCGCGATGAAGCTCGGCGCGATCGTGCTGCCCGCGACCACGCAGCTGTCGGCCGACGACGTGCGCGACCGCGTGCAGATCGGCGGCGCGACCTACGCAATCGTCGACGAGAACGAAACCGCGAAGTTCGAACAGGCCGATCTCGGCCTGAGGCGCAAGATCGTCGCCGGCGCGCCGCGCGACGGCTGGCTTGCGATGAACGACGGCTACGCGGCGAGCGACGTGTTCACCCCCGACGCCGTCACGCAGTCGAACGAAACGATGCTGCTGTACTTCACGTCGGGCACGACGTCGAAGCCGAAGCTCGTCGAGCATACGCACCGCACCTATCCGGTCGGGCACCTGTCGACGATGTACTGGGTCGGCCTGCAGCCCGGCGACATCCACTGGAACATCAGCTCGCCGGGCTGGGCGAAGCACGCGTGGAGCTGCTTCTTCGCGCCGTGGAATGCGCAGGCGTGTGTGTTCGCGTTCAACTACGCGCGCTTCGAGCCGAAGGTCGTGCTCGATGCGCTCGTCAAATACCGGGTGACCACGCTGTGCGCGCCGCCGACCGTGTGGCGGATGCTCGTGCAGCAGCCGCTCGCGTCGTTCGACGTGAAGCTGCGCGAGATCGTCGGCGCGGGCGAGCCGCTCAATCCCGAGATCATCGAGCGCGTGAAGAAGGCGTGGGGCATCACGATTCGCGACGGCTACGGCCAGACCGAGACGACCTGCCTGATCGGCAACACGCCGGGCCAGCCGGTCGTCGCCGGCTCGATGGGGCGGCCGCTGCCGGGCTACCGGATCGCGCTGCTCGACCCGGACGGCGCGCCCGTCAGCGAAGGTGAGGTCGCGCTGCCGATCGGCGCCGGCGCGTCGCGCCCGGTCGGGCTGATGAACGGCTACGCGAACAATCCCGACGCGACGGCCCATGCGATGCGCGATGGCCATTACCGCACGTCGGACATCGCGATGCGCGGCGACGATGGCTACTACGTGTACATCGGCCGCGCGGACGACGTGTTCAAGTCGTCCGACTACCGGCTGAGCCCGTTCGAGCTGGAAAGCGTGCTGATCGAGCATCCGGCGATCGCGGAGGCGGCCGTCGTGCCGAGCCCGGACCCGGTGCGGCTGTCGGTGCCGAAGACCTACATCACGCTGCGCCAGGGCTACGAGGAAAGCCCGGCGCTCGCGCTGGAAATCTTCCGCTTCTCGCGCGAGAAGCTCGCGCCGTACAAGCGCATCCGCCGCCTGCAATTCGCCGAGCTGCCGAAGACCATCTCGGGGAAGATCCGCCGCGTCGAGCTGCGCCGCCGCGAGATCGAGCGCGGCGACGATGCGACGACGCGCATGCCCGGCGAATACTGGGAAGAGGATTTCGCCGCCGAATTGAAATGACCGGCCGCGGGCCGCGCGCGCCGCATCCCGCGGTGGCCGCCCGCAACTGGATTGAACCGGCCGCGCGGCATCGGCGCTGCGTGGTCCACAGCAAGGAGATTGCATCGATGAACGCGAATCCGACGCCCCGCACGGGGCAAGACGTGCCGACGGTCAAGCTGCTGATCGACGGCGCTTTCCTCGAGTCCACCACGAGCGAGTGGCGCGACATCGTCAACCCGGCGACCCAGCAGGTGCTCGCGCGCGTGCCGTTCGCGACCGTCGCGGAAGTCGACGCGGCCGTGCAGGCCGCGCAGGAGGCGTATGCGACGTGGAAGAACACGCCGATCGCCGCGCGCATGCGCATCATGCTGAAGTTCCAGGATCTCGTGCGCGCGAACCTGCAGCGCATCGCGAAGACGCTGACGGCCGAGCAGGGCAAGACGCTGCCCGACGCCGAAGGCGACATCTTCCGCGGCCTCGAGGTGGTCGAGCACGCATGCTCGATCGGCACGCTGCAACTCGGTGAGTTCGCCGAAAACGTCGCGGGCGGCGTCGACACCTACACGCTGCGCCAGCCGCTCGGCGTATGCGCGGGCATCACGCCGTTCAACTTCCCCGCGATGATCCCGCTGTGGATGTTCCCGATGGCGATCGTGTGCGGCAACACGTTCGTGCTGAAGCCGTCCGAGCAGGACCCGATGTCGACGATGGAGCTCGTCGAGCTCGCGATCGAGGCCGGCGTGCCGAAGGGCGTGCTGAACGTCGTGCACGGCGGCAAGGAAGTGGTTGATGCGATCTGCACGCATCCGCTCGTGAAGGCGATCTCGTTCGTCGGCTCGACGGCCGTCGGCACGCACGTGTACAACCTCGGCAGCCAGCATGGCAAGCGCGTGCAGGCGATGATGGGCGCGAAGAATCACGCGATCCTGCTGCCCGACGCGAACCGCGAGCAGGCGATCAACGCGCTGGTCGGCGCGGGTTTCGGCGCGGCCGGCCAGCGCTGCATGGCGACCTCCGTCGCGGTGCTGGTCGGCCGCGCGCGCGACTGGCTGCCGGACATCGTCGCGAAGGCGCAGACGCTGAAGGTCAACGCGGGCTCGCAAGCGGGCACGGATGTCGGCCCGGTCGTGTCGCGCGGCGCGAAGGCGCGCATCCTGTCGTTGATCGACGCGGGCATCAAGGAAGGCGCGAAGCTCGAGCTCGACGGTCGCGACGTGAAGGTCGCCGGCTTCGAGGAAGGCAACTTCATCGGGCCGACGATCTTCTCGGGCGTGAAGCCCGAGATGACGGTCTACACCCATGAAATCTTCGGGCCGGTGCTGGTCGTGATGGAAGTCGACACGCTCGACGAAGCGATCGCGCTCGTCAACGCGAACCCGATGGGCAACGGCGTGGGCATCTTCACGCAGAGCGGCGCGGCCGCGCGCAAGTTCCAGAGCGAGATCGACGTCGGCCAGGTCGGCATCAACATTCCGATTCCGGTGCCGGTGCCGTTCTTCAGCTTCACCGGCTCGCGCGGCTCGAAGCTCGGCGATCTCGGCCCGTACGGCAAGCAGGTCGTGCAGTTCTACACGCAGACGAAGACGGTCACCGCGCGCTGGTTCGACGACGACACGACGGCCGGCCCGGTGAACACGACGATCCGGCTGCACTGAGCCGGGCAGGAGACGAACATGAAGATCGGTTTTATCGGACTGGGCCACATGGGTGCGCCGATGGCGCTGAACCTGCTCAAGGCTGGCCATGAAGTGCATGCGTTCGACCTGAGCGCCGATGCATTGCGCGCGCTGCAGGACGCCGGCGCGCAGGCGGCCGCGTCGCCGCGCGATGCGGCGTCGGGCGCGACGTTCGTGATCACGATGCTGCCGGCCGCGCCGCACGTGCGTTCGGTGCTCGCCGGTGAAAACGGCGTGCTGGCCGGCCTCGACGCCGGCGCGACCGTGATCGATTCGAGCACGATCGACCCGGCGAGCGCGCAGGCGTTCGGCGCGCTCGTGCGCGAGCACGGCGGCGCGTTCGTCGATGCGCCGGTGTCGGGCGGCACCGGCGGCGCGGCGGCCGGCACGCTGACCTTCATGGTCGGCGGCAGCGACGCCGATTTCGAGCGCGTGAAGCCCGTGCTCGCCGGCATGGGCAAGAACATCGTCCATTGCGGCGCGATCGGGATGGGGCAGGTCGCGAAGGTCTGCAACAACCTCGTGCTCGGCATCTCGATGGCGGCCGTATCGGAGGCGATGTCGCTCGGCGTCGCGCTCGGCATCGACCCGAAGGTGCTGGCCGGTATCGTCAACACGTCGACGGGCCGCTGCTGGAGCTCGGACACCTACAACCCGTATCCGGGCGTGATCGCCACCGCGCCGTCGTCGCGCGGCTACAGCGGCGGCTTCGGCACCGACCTGATGCTGAAGGATCTCGGCCTCGCGAACGACGCCGCGAAGCAGGCGCGCCAGCCCGTCTATCTCGGCGCGCTCGCGCAGCAGCTGTACCAGGCGATGAGCAGCCGCGGCGACGGGCAACTCGATTTCTCGGCGGTGATCCGCCTGTACCAACCGGCCACCAAGAAGGACGCCTCATGATCGAACTGGACTACGTCGACGACGGCGCGATCGCGTGCGCGACGCTCAAGCGTCCGCCCGCGAACGCCTTTACCGCCGACGGGCTGCGGCAGCTGCAGGACACCGTCGCCGAGCTGAACGCGAACCCGCGCGTGCGCGCGCTGGTGATCACCGGCGACGGCCCGAAGTTCTTCAGCGCGGGCGCCGATCTGAACACGTTCGCCGACGGCGACCGCGCGGTCGCGCGCGCGATGGCCGCGCGTTTCGGTGCGGCGTTCGAGGCGCTGCATGACGCGCGGGTCGTGACGATCGCGGCGATCAACGGCTATGCGATGGGCGGCGGCCTCGAATGCGCGCTCGCGTGCGACCTGCGGATCGCCGAGACGCACGCGCAGATGGCGCTGCCCGAACCATCGGTCGGCTTGCTGCCATGCGGGCTCGGCACGCAGACGCTGCCCTGGCTCGTCGGCGAAGGCTGGGCGAAGAAGATCATCCTGGCCGGCACGCGCGTCGACGCGGCGACGGCGCTCAGGATCGGCCTCGTCGAGGACGTGGTGGAGAGCGGCGCGGCACGCGATGCGGCGCTGGCGCTCGCGCGCAACGTCGCGCGGCAGAGCCCGCACGCGGTGGCATACAGCAAGGAGCTGATCGGCCTCGCACGCCGCGGCGTGCCGCGCAGCGCGGCGCTCGCGGTGGAGCGCGAGCGCTTCGTCGACCTGTTCGACACGAACGATCCGCGCGAAGGCGTGGCCGCGTTTCTCGGCAAGCGCGCGCCGCAATGGCACACCGATGGGGAGGCGCAACCATGAGCACGCCGGTCACGACTCACGAACGCGTCGCGCAATCCGCGCCGGAGGTGCTGTTCCGCGTGGTGAACCGCGTGGCGCTGATCACGCTGAACCGGCCGGCCGCGCTCAATGCGTTGTCCTATCCGATGATCGGCGAGCTGGCCGCGCTGCTCGAGCGTTGCCGCACCGACGACCAGATCGTCGCGGTCGTGCTGCGCGGGGCGGGCGAGAAGGGCTTCTGCGCGGGTGGCGACGTGCGTGCGCTGTACCGGATGGTCGCGCAGCGCGAGACCTGGCTGCCGTTCTTCGTCGACGAATACCGGCTCGACCATGCGATCCATACGTTTCCGAAACCGGTGGTCGCGCTGATGGACGGCGTGACGATGGGCGGCGGGATGGGGCTCGCGCAAGGCGCGGCGCTGCGTGTCGCGACCGAGCGCAGCAAGATCGCGATGCCGGAGACGCGCATCGGCCTCGTGCCCGACGTCGGCGCGACGCATTTCCTGTCGCGCATGCCGGTCGAACTCGAACTGTACGTGGGGCTGACGGGCGCGATGCTGTCGGGCGCCGACGCGCTGAGCGCGAAGCTCGCGGACCTGTGCGTGCCGTCGTCGTGGCTCGATACGTTCGAGACGCGCATCGAGAGCGTCAAGTGGGACGGCGATGTGCTGCCGGCGCTGCGCAAGGTGTTCGAGCCGCCGTGCAATGTCGTGCCGCATGCCGTGCTCGACACACAGATGGCGTGGATCGTCCGGCACTTCGACAAGCGCTCGACCGTCGAGCGGATCGTCGCGACGCTGAAGCAGGATCTCGCGCGCGACGAGCTGTCACGCGAGCATCGTCAATGGCTGCAGGCGACGCTCGATGCGCTCGCCGGCCATTCGCCGACGATGCTGTGCGTGACGCGCGAAGCGCTGCTGCGCGGGCGCCAGATGACGCTGGCCGAGTCGTTCCGGATGGAGCTCGGCATCGTCGCGCGCGCGATCGAGGAAGGCGACTTCTGCGAAGGCGTGCGCGCGCATCTCATCGACAAGGATCGCAAGCCGCGTTGGGCGCCGGCGTCGCTCGTCGAGCTGCGCGCCGAGCGCGTGCGGCATTTCCTGACCTCGCCGTGGAAGCTGTTCGCGCATCCGCTCGCCGATCTCGGCGCGGCGTGACGACCCGACGCGCCCGCGCGGCGCGTCGGTTTCAGCGCATTTCCGTTCTTTTCTTCTGCGCTCAGCGCTCGATCATCGGCGGCACCGCCTGCACGAGCGCGTCGATCACGCAGCGCGTCTTGCGCGGCAGGTAGCGCGTTTTCGGCCAGATCGCGTGGATGTCGCCTTCGCACACGAAGCAGCGGTCGAGCACGACGACCATCTCGCCGCGCTTCACGTAATGATCGAGCAGCCAGCTCGGCAGCCACGCGATGCCGAACCCTGCCGCACCGGCCGCCGCGATCGCCTGTACGTCGTCGAAGCTGAGCTGATGCTGCATGTCGACGCGCACGGTCGAGCCGTCCGGCGCGCGCAGATCCCACGGCTGCGCGACGCCCGAGCGCGAATACGCGATCGTCCGGTGATTCCGCAGGTCGTCGAGCGATTGCGGCATCCCGTAGCGCGCGAGATACGACGGCGCTGCGCCAAGGCTGCCGTACTGCGTGCCGAGCCGCCGCACCGCGAGGCTCGTGCTATCCGCCAGCGTGCCGATCCGTATCGCTAGATCGATTCCTTCCTCGACCAGATCGACGAAACGGTCGGTGATCGACACGTCGATCCGCAGGTGCGGATAGGTGCGTGCGAGATCGAGCACGATCGGCATCACGCAGTGATGCCCGAACGCGAGCGGCACGCTCAGCCGCAGCTTGCCGCGCGCTTCGTTGCGGCCGCAATCGAGATCGGCTTCCGCCGCTTCGAGTTCCGACAGCGCGCGCACGCAGCGGTCGTAATACGCCTGGCCATCGTCGGTCAGGCTCTGGCTGCGCGTCGTGCGTTGCAGCAGTCGCGCGCCGAGCCGCTTCTCGAGCCGCGCGATTGCCTTGCCGACCGCCGAGCGCGTCATGTCGAGCCGCTCCGCGGCAAGCGCGAAGCTGCCGGATTCCACTACCTGGACGAAGGTCGTGACGCCGTCGAGTCTGTCGGTCATGGCGGGTTACGCTGATTGTGGCCTGTGATTCCCCAGTCTGGAGAAAAGGACGCGTCAATGGGGAGGGAAATTCTCACTATAGTACCGATTCCCGTCCAGCGTGCGTTGCCGGCCGCACGCGGCGAATCCTTCTCACCTGGAGGCGTGCGGCCTGTTGCGGGTCGCCGCGCAATACGCATGACGCTATCCGACACCCGCAGGAATGCGGTCGCGCTCGCGGCCGTCTGTCTCACGTCGTTGATGTTCGGCCTCGAGATCTCGAGCGTGCCGGTGATCCTGCCGACGCTCGAACACGTGCTGCACGGCGACTTCAACGGCATGCAGTGGATCATGAACGCGTACACGATCGCGTGCACGACCGTGCTGATGGCGGCCGGCACGCTCGCCGACCGCTTCGGCCGCAAGCGCGTGTACGTGATCGGCACCGTGCTGTTCGGCGCGACGTCGTTGCTGTGCGGGCTCGCGCCGAACGTGCCGGTGCTCGTCGCGGGCCGGCTGCTGCAGGGCGCGAGCGGCGGCGCGATGCTGATCTGCCAGATCGCGGTGCTGTCGCATCAGTTCCGCGAAGGGCGCGAGCGCGGGCGCGCGTTCGGGATCTGGGGAATCGTGTTCGGGATCGGTCTGGGCTTCGGGCCGATTGTCGGCGGCGCGATCGTCGCGCTGGCGAGCTGGCCGTGGGTGTTTCTCGTCCACGCGCCACTCGCCGCCGTCGCGCTCGTGCTGATCGGCGGCGCGGTGCGGGAGTCGCGCGATCCGCATGCGGGCACGCTCGACGTCGCGGGTATCGTCACGCTGTCGCTCGCCGTGCTCGGCCTCGCGTTCTATATCACCCAAAGCGCGGAGCTGGGGCTCACGAGCGCGGCCGGCCTCGGCGTGCTCGGCGCGACCGTGCTTGCGCTGGCGGGCTTCGTCGTCGCGGAGCGCTTGAGCGCGCGGCCGATGTTCGACTTCTCCGTGTTCCGGATTCGCGCGTTCACCGGCGCGATCTTCGGCTCGATGGGGATGAACTTCAGTTTCTGGCCATTCATGATCTACCTGCCGATCTGGTTCCAGGTCGCGCTTGGGTACGACAGCGTGACGGCCGGCCTCGCGCTGCTCGCGTACACGCTGCCGACGCTGGTCGCGCCGCCGTTCGGCGAGCGGCTCGCGCTGCGCTACGGGCCCGGCGTCGTCATTCCGGGCGGCCTGTTCACGATCGCGGCCGGTTTCGTGCTGATGCGGATCGGCAGCGGCGTCGACCCTGCGAGCTGGCTCACGATGCTGCCCGGCTGCGTGATCGCCGGCATCGGGCTCGGGCTCACCAACACGCCGGTCACGAACACGACGACGGGCGCGGTGCCGGGTTCGCGGGCCGGGATGGCGTCCGGCATCGACATGAGCGCGCGGATGATCTCGCTCGCGCTGAATATCGCGGCGATGGGCTTCGTGCTGGTCGCGGGGATCGTCGCGAGCCTGAAGGCGGGCGTCGCGGGGGCAATCGATGCGGGGGCGTTGCGCACGCTGGCGCAGCAGATCGCGTCGGGCCGCACCGACGGGTTGCAGGCGATCGCGCCGGCGCTCGCGCAGGCCGACCCGACCGGCACGGCGCTGCACGCGGCGCTCGTGCACGGGTTCGGCTGGGTGATGGTGTATGGCGCGGCCGGCGTGGCCGTGCTCGCGACCGCGAGCGCGGTGGCGTTCGCGCCGGTGGGGCGGAGGGGGGCGGTGTGTGAATGAGGTCGCGCTGTGCGCGGCGCAGTGTAGATCGGATGCTCGATCGAAAACACGAGCCGCCCGCGCCGCCGGTTCCGCGAGCTTACGCGCCGTCGCCGCGTGCGTCGATCCTGCGTTGTGTGTCCGCGTCGACGATCGCGCGGATCGCGCCGAACAGCGGCGTCGCGTCGGTGTAGCGCCGCCCGTAGCCGAGATTGAACGCGTAGTCGAAGTCGGGCGGATTGCTGCCCTGGTTGTGCTGCAGAATCGTCTCGAGCTTGTCGAGCGCCTTCGCGGCGCGCGCTTCCGGTGATTCGGCCGCCTCGTATTCGTCCCACAGCGCGACGATCTCGTCGCGCAGCGCGCGATCGAGCCCGGCCGTGAGCGTCAGCAGGTCGTCGCGTTCATGCGTGCTCTTGTCCGGATGCGCGGCCTGCTCGATCGCGGGGATGTCGCCGTGCAGCGCTTCGCCGAGATCGTGGACGACGCACAGTTTCAGCAGCTTCGTCGTGTCGACGTCGGGCAGCGCATCGGCGAACACGAGCGCCATCAGGCACAGTCGCCAGCTGTGCTCCGCCGTGCTTTCGCGGCGGCCCGTCGACGTGTGGCCGCTGCGCAGCACGTCTTTCAGGCGTTCGGCTTCGCGCAGGAAATCGAGCCGCGCGTGGATCGTGTCGAGGTTCATCGTCGGCGCAATACTTGAGTGGAGCCGTCAAGCGTACGCCGTGCGGATGCGCCGCGTCCACGCATGAAATATGCGTGGCGCGCCGGGGCCCGGCGACTGGCGCACGTGCTACAGCGTTTCGACGAGCCGCGCGGCGGAGCCGTCCGACAGCGTCATGCGCGTCCACCGGCAGGTGCTGCCGCGGATCGGCACGACGCGCGACGCATTGATGCCGGTCGCGAATTCGACGCTCGGCGGCCCCGCGCGATCGTGCCAGCCGAGCGGGTCGAGCGCGGCTTCCATGCGCACGATTTCCGGCGACGCATAGCGCCACAGCGAGGTACCGAGCAAGGCCGGCAGCGGCCGCGAGAACTCTGCCGCGCGCGACGGCGCGCAGGCGAGCAAGCGATGCGTGAGGTCGCACACGAGATGCATGCGGGCCGTGCTGCTCGCGATCAGCCGCGCGAGCGCGTGGTCGCCGGCCGAATCGAGACGCGCGGCAAGCAGCCGCTCGGCCGTTGCGCGCTCGTCGGGCGACATCTGCTGGATGCCGGCTTCCCAGCGCGAGATTGTCGATTGCGCGACGCCGAACAGCTCGGCTGCATGGCTCTGCTTCACGCGGCGCAGCGTGCGCCAGCGCTTGAGTTGCGGGCCGAGCGGCGGGGTGTGAAGCGGCGAGGTCGTCATGTCGATGCTCCGGTTTGCGTTCGTGGTGCGAGCGCGTGCATGGCAGGCGAGCGTCACCGTCGCCGTGGCCGTTACATGATCCGCAGGCCGCCGTTCGCCTCGATCGCGATGACCGCGATCGGCAAGAGCACGATGCCGCCCAGCACGAGCACGCCGTCGGCGGCGATCGTGACCGGCGTCGCGAGGATCCGCAAGCCCATGCCGACCACGGACGGGGATTCCCTGACGTACACGTTGTACGGCCGGTTGAACGCTTGTGCGGCGTTGTCCTTGTCCTTGGCCTTGTCGGCGAAACCTTCGGTCGAATAGCGCTTGCCGCCGATGTCGCCTTCGAGCACGAGCCCGGCCTGCGCAGCGGTGAAGCCGTCGGCGGTCGCGGCCTGTTGATCGTCCGCCGATGCGTTCTTCGGCAACAGAATCCGGTAGTGGCCGGTCACGCCGCTGCCGTTCCCACGAAAGTCGGTGAACTGGGTGTGCAGCGACTTCCGGTAGCCGGACTGCAGCACGGGCCGTAGGGAGGCAGGCAGATCGAAGATGTAATGGTAATCCTGGCCGAGGACGACGAGTTTCTTGCCGTCTTCGGTGATCATGAACGCCGACACTTGTTCGTGGTACGCGCTCTCCTTGTACAGCTTCGGCGTGAAGCAGCCGGACAGCGGGAGGCTGGCCGCAGCCATGCCGGCGGCCAGCAGGCGCCGGCGCGTGATCGAAATGCGCATTTCTTGTAGTTCCGTCTTTGCGGTTTAAGGTGGCTTTCGCCCTCGGAGCGGCGATTCTCGCGTATCCGGCGCGCGTTGTCGAACGGGAAATCTGCTGCGGCAATGCTGCCGATCGTGCCGTGTCTTGCAGCATGCCGTGGCGCCCGAAGCAGCCGGAAACGTTTTCGGCAGGCTTTCAACCAGCTTCGTCATATCTTATTATTCGGCCAGAGCGGCGCGCGCCGGCCGCCATCGGTCATGTCGACGCATGACGCGCCGGCCAGCATTCCCCGCCTTCCGGCTCGCGCATCGCACGACGCGCGGTCGGCACGACAGGAGACGCGTGGCCATCGCGTATCCCGAAAAAATGATACGAGGGCGCAATGGTACGACTGGTCTTGCTGCTGCTGGGCATCGAATATCTGCGAACGCGCTGGCGCGGGCTGACCGTGCTGGGCTGGCTGTGGGTCGTCGCGGGCGTCGGCATCTTCATCGACGCGCTCGACGGCGCGCTGCATTTTCCGATCGAACTGTTCGCGTGGCTGTTCCTGATCGAGGGGCTCGCGACGCTCGCGGTGGCCGGCAGCGGCGTCGGCGGGCAGCGCATCCTGCGCTACGTGAAGGGCATCGCGGTCGTGGTGGCCGCCGGGCTCGTGTTCGCGGGCCATCATCACGGCCACTTCCTGCTGTCGATGATCTTCGGCACGCTGTTCCTCGTCGACGGGCTGCTGCAATGCACGTCCGCATGGATGGTGCGTTACCGGCGCTGGAACGTCGCATTCGCATGGGGCGTCGTCGAAATCCTGCTCGCGATCTTCTTCTATCAGCCGTACCCGACTCACTATGCGGGCACCGTGCCGTACTGCCTCGGCCTGCTGCTGATGTTCGGCGGAATGCACATGCTGAGCCTCGCCGCGCGCGTGCGGCGGCTCACGCGCAACCCCGCGTTCGTGACGTCGCCGGCGCCCGCGATCGTGCCCGACATCGACACGGCGCCCGACGTCCCGCGCTTCACGCAATCCGAATGGGACGGCCCGCCGGCCGACCACGAGCGCGCGCTCACCGTGCACGTGTGGACGCCCACCGGCACGTCGAAGGCCGAAGCGCAGCGCTACCCGGTGATCGACCGCTACATCGCGGCGGTGGACGTCAACGGCGTGATCTCGACCGGCCATGCGGCGCTGGAGTCGCCCGAGGGCATCTACATCAGCCTGTATCCGGCCGTCGAGATCGATCGTTCTCCGGACGAATTCACGCGGCTGCTGCGCGCGACACGCGAGAACGACGTGCCCGGATTGTTTCAGCCCGACTATGCGACCGAATCGAAGGCGTGGTGTCCGTCGACCGTGCGCGTGCGGATCCGCAACTATGATCCGGCGAAGCTGGACGCCTTCTGGTCGTCGTACCGGCAGACCGTGACGTACAACCTCACGCACCGCAACTGCTCGAGCACCGTGTCGAACGCGCTCGAGGCGGCACTCGACGGCGCGGTGTGGCGGCTCAAGGGCGAGCGGGCAGGGTGGGGCGCGTTCGTCCGGCTGTTGCTCACGCCCGAGCTGTGGGTCGCCGCGCAGATCCGCAAGCGCGCGGTGACGATGGCCTGGACGCCCGGGCTCACGCTCGACTATGCACGCGCGCTCAGCATGCTCGCCGATCCGCGGCCGTTCGCGTGGTGGAAGGTCGCGCGCTCGGCCGTGACGGCGATCATCGCGTCGCGCCGGGCGTGGCGTGAGCAGGACAGCGCGGCGTTGTCACCGGGTGGATCGGAAGCCGCGTCGGCGAAATGATCGCGGGGCGCCGCACCGAGGCTTCGATCAGCAGGCCGGCATTCATCGGCGTTGCGCCGCGTCACGAATTCCTTGGTCCACCTTCATATTGATGCCATGTTGCGTCGGCAACAATCGCGGGCAGACATTCGACAATCTTGCGGCGCATCCCGCGACCGCAAGCCTTTTCCGAGGAAACGCCATGCTCAAGACGCTCGCCCGCGCCGCGGCCGCACTCGCCGTCGCATCCGCCTCGCTGCACGCAACCGCGCAGACCAGTTACGACTACCTGTTGCTCGCGGCTTCGTGGGAGCCCGGCTTCTGCGCGTCGCACGATACGCCGGAGTGTACGAACCTCGCCGGCACGTATGCGGCGACGAGCCTGTCGCTGCATGGCCTGTGGCCGAACCGGTATGACGGCAACCAGCCGTTCTACTGCGGCGTGCCGCAGAGCGACATCGATCTCGACAATGCGCACCAGTGGTGCAGCATGGATGCGTATCCGGTGAGCACCGCGACCCGCAACACGCTGTCGACCTACATGCCGGGCGTGGCGTCGTGCCTCGACAAGCACGAATGGTTCAAGCACGGCACCTGCTCGAATTCGGCCACGCCGGACACTTACTGGAACGAGGCGACCGGCATGATCAGCCGGCTCGGCAACACGTCGTTCAACACGTTCCTGCAGGCGAACGCGGGCAAGGTGGTGACGCGCAATCAGTTGCTGTCCGCGTTCGAGGGCGCGTTCGGCAGCAACACGCGCAGCGCGGTGTCGCTGAAGTGCACGAAGACCAACGGCGTCAGCTATTTCACGGAAGCGTGGATCGCGGTCAAGACGACCGCGACTTCGCAGTTTCCGAGCGCGGCATCGCTCGTGACGGACGGCAATACGCAGGGCACGTGCCCGACGTCGGGCGTGTATATCGCGAAGTAAACGCACGAAGTCACGCAGGATGCGCCGGCCAGGAGCGTTCCGGCCGGCGCGGCTTGGGCGTTGCGCGTCTACGCGAGCAAGTGCAACGCATCGTCGAGCGACAGCACCGTGGTGCGCGTCTCGAACGCCGTCGCGAACAGATGCTCGTGCACGACCTGATCCGGGTCGTAGCAGCAGTCCTTCACCGTATACAACCGGAAATCCGCATCGCTTGCGTGCGCAACCGACGACAGCACGACGCCGGTCGACGCAATCCCGACGAGGATCAGCGTATCGATACCCTGCGCGACGAGTTGCGCCTGCAGGTCGGTGCCGAAGAACACGCTCGCACGATGCGCGGCGATCAGCGGCTCGCTGTCCAGCCGGCCAAGCTCCGGGCACGGGCCATCGTCGACGAACAGGCCGAGCTGCTTGATACCCTGGCCGTTCTTGTTGCGCGGACTGACTTCCAGATAGCCGGGGCTGAAACGGAGATTGGCGAAGCAAACGTGGACGCCGCCGGCCCGCGCCGCATCGCACAGCTTGCGCGTGTTGGCGAGCAGGGTGGGCGCGACCGACGGAAAGAGCCCGAGGATGTCGGTCTGGTAATGCATGACGACCACCGCGGTTTGCGCCGGCACGATCGGCGGAATCGGTGCGTGCGTGTGGGTGTCCGTGCCTGCGTGGTCGGTGGCTGCGCGATCTGAAGCGTGTTCCGGTTGCATGACTGATGCTCTCCCAAAAGTCACTTCGGTAGGTTCGGAAATCGACCGCTACGTGGATGTCGTCGACCATTCTAGGGGGCCGGCAAGAAACGGGTGCGTCGCGTGGCGTCCCGGGTACGGACGTGTGCGTCAGGCCGCGACGCCGCGCGTGCTGAACAGCGTGGATATCAGATCGATCTGATCCAGTCGGTTGATCCACCATTTCAATGCGCGTCCGGTCTTGTCCTCACGCCAGCCGAGGTAGCAGGTTGTATGGTCCCGCACGCCGATTACGCGCCGTTCGACGAGCTTTCCCTGACGGATCGCCTCCTCGACGACGGGCGCGGGCAGCATGCCGACGGCCATGCCTTCGCAAAGGAGGTCGAGTTTGGCGGCCAGCGTCGGCACGATGATGACCGGTTGTCCGTCATGAATCGCCACCGATCGGGGCTCGAGGGCGCGCGACGTGTCGCTGATGATGACGCCGCGATGACTTGAAATGGTATCGCTGTCGAGCGGTTGTTCGACAGCGGCGAGCGGGTGATGCGGCGCTACGACGAAAACATGGCGCAACAGGCCGATCGGCCTTGCCGCGATGTTCGGCGCGTGTGGCGGCTCCCCTGCGGCACCGATCGCGATATCCGCGCGCCCCGTCACGAGCGCGTCCCATACGCCACCGAGCACTTCGGTCGATAGACGTAGCCGTGTGGTCAGCTCCATGTCATAGAAGGCGCGCACGTGCGGCCACAACGACGGGAGCGGCAGAATCTCGTCGAGGCACAGTCTGAGTTCGGCCTCCCAACCCGCGTGGACGCCCCGGACCTTGCTCTCCAGCTCCCGCCCCGCCTGGAGCAGACGACGACCATCCTCTACGAGCAGTCGTCCCGCCTCGGTCAACTGCGCACGCCGCCCGCTGCGATCGAACAGGATCACGCCGAGATCGCTCTCTGCCTTTTGCACCAGGTAGGACAGTGCAGACGGTACGCGATGAATCAGCACGGCTGCCTCCGCGAACGTGCCCGCGCGGTCTATCGCATCGAGCGCCTCCAGAACTTCAAACGACAACTTCAAAACGATTACCTTTTAGATGGGCCGCTGATCTTCGACGCAGGGGCGGGGCGCAAATTGGAAGAGGTCAGGCTTGCGACCATGCCCGGGCGCGTGGGTCAGTGGCCGCGAGGGGGCGCCATTATGCAGCCGCGACGACGCTGTTCCGAATTGCGCCTAACTCCGCCACCTCAAAAAATCGACCGCCCCGAATACGTCGTCAACCACTCCAGCGCCAGCGTTCCCGCCAACGAGTTCCCGTTCGCGTCGAGCCCCGGCGCCCACACGCACACGGCCATTTCGCCCGGCAGCACCGCGACGATCCCGCCGCCCACGCCGCTTTTCGCGGGCAGCCCCACGCGATACACGAAGTCCCCTGCCGCATCGTAGGTGCCGCAGGTCAGCATCAGCGCCGACAGCCGCTTCGCCGAACTGGCATCGAGGATCCGCTCGCCGGTGACGGGCGCGACGCCGCCGTTCGCGAGAAACAGCGCGGCTTGCGCGAGCTCCACGCAGTTCATCGTGATCGCGCACTGGCGGCAGTACGCGTCGACCACCGTTTCCGGCGGCATCTGCATATTCCCGAAGCTCGACATGAAATGCGCCATCGCACGGTTGCGTTCTGCGTGTTGTAACTCCGACAGCGCGACGCGCGAATCGTAATCGACATCGTTGTTGCCGATCAGCCGTCGGACGAATTCAACGAGCGCCGTCTCGGCGCGCACGAAGCGGCGGCACAGCACGTCGGTGACGACCAGCGCGCCCGCATTGATGAACGGATTGCGCGGCTTGCCACGCTCGCTCTCGAGCTGGACGAGCGAATTGAACGCGGTGCCGGACGGCTCGCGGCCGACCCGTTCCCACAGCGCGTCGCCGAGCAGCTGGAACGCAAGCGTGCACGCGAACAGCTTCGAGATGCTCTGGATCGAGAAGCGTTCGTGCGCGTTGCCGATGGTGTAAACGTTTCCGTCGAGCGTCACGACGGCCATCCCGAACTTGTCGGCCGGCACCTTCGCGAGCTCGGGAATGTAGTCGGCGACGCGCCCTTGCCCGATCCAGGGGGCGAGTTCGGTATGGATGCGTTGGAGGATCGGCTGGTAGTTCATCACGTGAGGCAGGGCAGGCGTGGGCCCGGTTTCCAGGGAGCCCGTATGGAACCGTTTCGGCGCCGGTTCGTCAAGCACGGCGGCCATCGCGCCCTTATTTGTCAGATCTCCAAACGGGCAAGCGGCGGGCGCAGTATCATGCGGTACGTTTCGGCCGCTGGCCGGCAGCGCGCAAGCCTGTCGCCGCGGCGGTCCCCCGTATGATCCGACCGTTGCCCATGTCTTTTCGCATCCTGCTCGTCGAAGACGACACCCGCCTGTCCACGCTGATCGCCGGCTACCTGCGCAAGAACGACTACGAAGTCGACACTGTGCTGCATGGTGACGCCGCCGTGCCGGCGATCCTGTCCATGCGCCCGGATCTCGTCATTCTCGACGTGAACCTGCCGGGCAAGGACGGCTTCGAGATCTGCCGCGAAGCGCGCAAGGAGTACGACGGCGTGATCATCATGGTGACGGCGCGCGACGAGCCGTTCGACGAACTGCTCGGCCTCGAATTCGGCGCCGACGACTACGTGCACAAGCCGGTCGAGCCGCGCATCCTGCTCGCGCGGATCAAGGCGCAGTTGCGCCGCGCCCCCGCGCGCGCGGCCCAGGGCCCCGCGGCGCAGCCGGAGCGCTACACGTTCGGCCAGTTCTCGATCGACCGCACCGACCGCTCGGTCGTGCTGCCCGGCGGCGGCTCGCCCGACCTCACGTCGGCGGAGTTCGACCTGCTGTGGGTGCTGGTGTGCCATGCGGGAGAGGTCGTCAGCCGCGACGACCTGATGCTGCAGCTGCGCGGTGTCGAGTTCGACGGCCTCGACCGCACGATCGACGGGCGCATCTCGAAGCTGCGCCGCAAGCTGCTTGACGATGCGGGCAACCCGCAGCGGATCAAGACGATCCGCAGCAAGGGTTACCAGTTCAGCAAGCATGCGTGGGAATGACGCCGCCCCCACGCGACGCCGCCGGCCGCAGTATCCCCACCTCGCACGATAGCCGGAAGCCGCGATGATCCGACGCACGCCTTCGCACCCCAACGCACCGCCGCTCTCGACGCTGCGCTATGTCAAATGGCGCTGGCTGCACTTCCGCCGCGCGTGGACCGACACGCGCGCCGACCGCATTCCGAGCTGGTCGCGCCTGTACGTGCGCACCTACCTGCATCTGCTGGGCCTCGTGCTGCTGACCGCGCTCGTGCCGGCGCTTGCGCTGGGCGTCGTGTTGTCGCCGGAAGTCGTGTGGCACGCGTTCGACGCGCTGCCGGGCGACATCTGGATCGTGCTCGCGTTCATATTCGCCGCGCCCGCGCTTGCCGCGTACCGGTGGATGCGGCCGGTCTGGTCGGATCTGGTGATGGTGCGCGAGCGTGCGATCGACTTCACCGGCGGGCGCTTCAACACGCGCGCGCGGGAGTCGCACAGCGTGATCATCGGCCCGCTCGCGCGCACGCTCAATGCGCTCGCGATGCGCATGGAACGGCTGATCGCCGCGCAGCGCGATCTGACGAACGGGATCTCGCACGAGCTGCGCACGCCGCTCGCGCGCGTGCGCTTCGCGCTCGAGATGCTGCGCGAACCGGGCTCCGCCGCCGAATATCACGGTGCGCTGGAGAGCATCGCGCAGGACGTGACCGAGCTCGAGGAACTGATCGACATGAGCCTCACGTATGCGCGGCTCGAATACAGCTCGCTGCAGTCGAATATCGAGCTGACCGCGCCGGTCGCGTGGTTCGAGCACCAGGTCAGCGATGCGCAGCTGCTGTATCCGGAGCGCGCGATCGAGTCGCGCATCGCGATCGCGTCGGACCTGCGCGTGAAGATGGACCGGCGGCTGATGTCGTATGCAATGCGCAACCTGCTGCGCAATGCGAGCAAGTATGCGAACGCGCAGATCGTGGTCGGCATCTCGATCGAGCACGGCAACATCGCGATCTTCGTCGAGGACGACGGCCCCGGCGTGCCGGAAGACGAACGCGAGCGGATCTTCGACGCGTTCGTCCGCCTCGACCGCCGCACCGGCGGCTACGGGCTCGGCCTCGCGATCACGCGGCAGGTGCTGCACGCGCACAACGGCCGGATCGCGGTCGTCGATCCGGTCGAACTCGGCGGCGCGCGCTTCGAGATCAGCTGGCCGATCTGACGGCCCGGCCGCGGCGGCCGGGCAACGGGGTCGCCGCGCCGCCGCGGGGGCGTCGGCGGCGACCGCCGCACGCCCCGGTCAATACGTGCGGCCGAGCTGCAGATAGATGTTGCGCCGCCCGCCCGGCGCGAGCGCGACACCCATGTACAGCGGACCGAACGCGGTCGACAGGCTCGTGAAGAACGTATAGCTCTGCTTGAGCGCGCCGCCGCCCACCTGCACGCCGCTCGACCACACGTTGCCGACTTCCGCGCTGGCGCCCACCGACAGCGCCTTGATCGGCGACGCGTTGAACGTCGCCAGCTGGTTCATGTAAGTCACGTTCGCGTACGCGAGTTCGTTGCCGGTCAACTGGTCGGCCGCATACGCGGCCAGATGCTGGAAGCCGCCGAGCGTGAAGTTGAACGCGTTGATCAGGTTGGTCCCGCCGATGCTCTTGCCGCCCTCGATCGTGGCGCTGACACTGTGCCGGCCGAACTGCTGCGCGATCATCGCCTTGCCGTAGATCTCGGTGTAAGGCGTGTTCGACGTATCGGCGAGGTTCGCCGCGGACTGGCTGTTGTGCGACCACAGCGAGCGTTCGACGCGGAATTCGCTGTAGTAGCCGCGGCGCGGGAACATCGGATCGTCGAGCTGATCGATGACGAGCCGCGCGCGCGCGGTCAGCGCCTGCGACGTGAAGCTCGGCCAGATCAGGCTCGAGCTGCCGTCATCCTGCGAGAACGGCAGGTTGTAGTTCGGCGAGCCGTGCCCGGTCGCGTAGCCGATGCCCATCCGGAGGTCGCCGAGCCGGCCGATCGGCAGCCCGAAGTCGATCCCGGTGCGTGCCGTCTGCATCAGATACTGGTTCAGTTTGACCTCGCCGCTGTCGTCGTACAGGTTCACGTAGCGACGCTGATATTCCGCATAGGGCGAAATATAGAAACCGTACGCGGCCGGCAATGGCTGGCGCAATTCGACGCGCCCCGACAGCAGGTCGCTGCCGATCGTCGTATCCGCGCGGAATTCGAGCCCCGATTCGGTGAGCCACGGCCGCCGGTAGCCGACGTGCAGGCGGAAGCCGCCTTCGTCGGTCGAACTGCTCGACATCCCGACGCCGAACAGCAGGAAATTCGGCCCCCAGTATTTCTCGCGCGCATCGACCACGAGCACGTTCTCGTCGCCGTGGCTCACGATCTGCTGCGTCACGCTCTCGAAATTGCCGCCGGTCGTCAGCCCGAGCAGGTCCTGGCTGACGGTCGCCGGATCGTAGGTGTCGCCCGGTTTGACGTGCAGCGCGTCGCTGACGACCCGCTTGGGGATGCCGCCGCTCGTCTTGATCTCGATGCGCGTGATGCGGATCGGCGGCGGCAGCGGCTGCGCATGGGCGGACCGGTAGGCCGCGTACTGTTCCGGCGTGAGCGCGAAGCGCTTGAGCCGCGGCAGCGCCGCGGTCGCGGCGGCCGCGCCGGCGGCGATCGCCTGCTTCGCGTTCTGGAAATCGGTGAACGC
Source organism: Burkholderia ambifaria AMMD (assembly GCF_000203915.1). Taxonomy (NCBI): domain Bacteria; kingdom Pseudomonadati; phylum Pseudomonadota; class Betaproteobacteria; order Burkholderiales; family Burkholderiaceae; genus Burkholderia; species Burkholderia ambifaria. The sequence continues at coordinate 1,302,836 of NC_008391.1, read as the reverse complement.
GAGCGCGCCGAGGTCGGGCGTGAGCAGCACGTCCTGTGCGGCGAGCTGCTGGCGCTGCGACGTCACGTTCTGGCGGATCAGGATGCCGACCATCTGCTGCATCACGTCGGCCGGCGACGCGAGCGCGTCGAGCGGGCGCAGCGGCGAGCCGATGTCGACGGCGATCACGACCTTCGCGCCCATGCGCCGCGCGGTGTCGACCGGCAGGTTGCTGACGAGCCCGCCGTCGACGAGCGCGCGGCCGTTGATCTCGGCCGGCGCGAACAGGCCGGGCATCGCCATGCTCGCGCGGATCGCGAGCGGCAGCGACCCGTGGTCGAGCACGACCATCTGGCCCGTCTGCAGGTCGGTCGCGACCGCGCGATACGGGATCGGGAGCTGGTCGAACGGCTGGTTGGTCGGCACGGCGGCCGTCCAGTTCGCGAGCAGCGCCTGCAGCCGGTTGCCCTGGACGAGGCCGACCGGCGCCTTCACGCCTTTCTTGCCGAAGCCGAGCGTCAGGCTGTTGATGTACAGGCGCTCGTCCTCGCGGCTGGTTTGCGGCAGGTCCGCGCGGTCGGTCACGTCGAAGGCGATGTCGGCCAGGTTCACCTCGGACAGCCGCTGTTGCATCTCGTCGGCGGCCATGCCGCTCGCATACAGGCCGCCGACCACGGCGCCCATGCTGGTGCCGGCGATGCAGTCGATCGGGATGCGGTTCTCCTCGAGCACCTTCAGCACGCCGAGGTGCGCGTAGCCGCGCGCGCCGCCGCCGGACAGCACGAGGCCGACCGGCGGCCGGCCCGCCGGGCCGCCGTCGGCGTTGCAGGTCGGCGCGGCGGGGGCGGCCGGTGCGGCGGCAGTGGCCACCGGCGCGGTGCGGGTGGCGGTGTCGGCGGCCGGCAAGGCCTGCGCGGCAACGGTGCTGCACCAGAGCGCAACGAGCGTTGCGCCGATCTGGCGCACCCCGAGCCAGCGGAGAGTAGCGGTCGCTGTCATGGTGGAATACCTGGCGTGATCGGGCGTGAGACGCCTGCCGGGAGCAGGCAAGACCGAGAGATTACCGTGTTTCACAAGCGCAACGCGAGCCGCCGTTGCGTAGGCGCGGGCCTGCCGAAACGCGTTTTCGGCAATTTCGTCGCGAAATAATCATCGGAAGTGTCTAAAGTATCGGAACGATTTGCCGCTAAGTCCGGGATGGGGCGGTAAAGGCGCGCCGCACGGATGCGGCTGGTATGTTCAATAAAGGCTTGATATGTCGACACCGCTGTTCGGAAAGTTGTTTGCGCAACCCGTTGCGATCGACCCTGGAACGGCGAGTACGCGGATTTATACGCATGAGCGTGGCGTGGTGCTGAACCAGCCGTCGGTCGTCTGCTTCCGCAAGGGCGGGGCGTCCGACGCGCGGCCGACCCTCGAGGCCGTCGGCGAGCTCGCGAAGGCGCTGCTCGGCCGCGAGCCAGGGCATCTGGAGGCCGTGCGGCCGATGCGGCACGGCGTGATCGCCGATGCGCACGCCGCCGTCCAGATGATCCGCCGCTTCATCGACATGTCGCGCACGCGTTCGCGCTTCAGCCGCCGTGTCGAGGTCACGCTGTGCGTGCCGTCGGATGCGACGGCGGTCGAGCGCCGCGCGATCCGCGAGGCCGCGTTCGCGGCCGGTGTGTCGGAGGTCGAACTGATCGAGGAAGCGCTCGCGGCCGGGCTCGGCGCGGGGTTGCCGGTGACCGAGCCGGTCGGCTCGATGGTCATCGACATCGGCGCGGGGACGACCGAAGTCGCGGTGATCGCGCTCGGCGGCATCGTCTACCGCGAGTCGATCCGCGTCGGCGGCAACCAGTTCGACGCGGCGATCATCAACTACGTGCGCAACGTGTACGGCGTGCTGCTCGGCGAGCAGACGGCCGAGCGCGTGAAGAACACGATCGGCTCGGCCACCCGCGCCGTGCCGCGCGCGTCGACCCGCGCGATCGGGCGCGGCATCGAGGACGGCCTGCCGCGCTCGATCGAGCTGTCCAACCACGACGTGGCGGACGCGCTGGCCGCGCCGCTCAAGCAGGTGATCGGCGCGGTGAAGTCGGTGCTGGAAAACGCGCCGGCCGAACTCGTGACCGACATCGCGCATCGCGGCGTGGTGCTGACGGGCGGCGGCGCGCTGCTCGCGGATCTCGAGCGCCTGCTGCGCGACGAGACCGGCCTGGTCGCCCGGATCGCCGATGATCCTGCCACCTGCGCGGTGCGTGGCGCGGGCGAGGCGATGGGGCGGCTTGCGATGTGCCCGGTGGATTGACGCCGGCCGGGCATGCTCGGTGACGTTTCCTGAAAGTCTTTCGAACCCCGAAGCGCCAGCATGCCGCACTTCGTCCGGTTTCTCCGGACACGTTCGACACGTCATGCCGGCCGCGTGATCTGGACATGCGCGAGCGCGGCGTGGCAGTATGCCGGGCCGCGTGCCGGACAAGCCGGCGGCGTACTTCTCCAGGAGTTCGACACCATTGAAGCAGCGATTCAAGCGGGGCTGCATGGCCCGGATCGGCCGTGTGCTGGCAGCGTTCGCGTGCCTGTGGATCGTCGCGGCGGTCGTGCTCGTCGGCGCGGGGATGCGGATGCCGAGCGAGCCGGCCGATGTCGCGGTGATCTTCGGCAATGCGCTGGATGACCGCGGCGCGCCGAAACCCGTGCTGGCCGCGCGGCTCGACGTCGGCGTGCGCTGCTATCGCGAAGGGCAATGCCCGGCGTTCCTCGTCAGCGGCGCGATCGACGGCCCCGGGCTGAACGAGGCGACCGCGATGCGTGACTATCTGGTCGCGCGCGGCGTGCCGGCCGAGCGGATCGCCGTCGACGACCAGGGCGACAACACGCTCGCAACCGCGCAGCACACGCGGGCGTACCTGCAAGCGCACCGGCTTTCGCGCGTGCTGATCATCAGTCAGTACTACCACCTCGCGCGGGCGCGCCTCGCGTTCGAGCGGGTCGGCATCGCCGGCGCGAACATCTCCGCCGCGTATCCGCATCACTTCCAGTTGCGCGATATCTATTCGAGCTGGCGGGAAGTGCCGGCGTATGCGATCTATGTGCTGCGTCTATGGCTCAATCCCGACGCACGCCCCGTGTCGTTCCGGCCGATGCTTTATCTGATGAGCCTGTTTTCGTAACACGGCACCGCGCGAGGTCTGCCGCGCGTGTGCCGCGTTTCGATTTTCAGCACGGTCGCCTTTTTCGTTTCCGATTTTCACGCTAATCACACCGCCGATTCACGCCGAATCCGGTGCGCCTTCCCATTGATGGAATCGGTACCGCCGTCGCCGGATGATTAATGGCGAACGAGTCGCGGAATTCAAGCGACGCCGGATTCGAAAGCGATTTGCAGGATGTTGAAAATTCGCTTTTGGTTCGGCGGATCAACGTGCTCGGCGATTTTTCCGGCCTGTCGGCGTGAGTGCGGATATATCCCGTGCGCAAATTCCATTCCAAATTTCCGGTACGCGTATCAGTGTTTCCACTGAGTGCGCGGCGCGGAACGCCTTGCCACGCCTTGCGCGGAATTACCGGAACGCTTCAGTAGGTCTATTCTCGGCTCGCCAGCGCCAGTAAAAAGTACATATTCGATTGATCTTGATCAAATAGTAAAACATCGACTGGAAAACCCTTTTTGTTTGATATAGCCTTGTCTGACAAAAGCGGGGCGGTAATCAAATCAACCAGAAAGTCGCTGCATAAAAACAGGGGGCACGGGTCATGTCATTCGGCTAGTTTTGCATTCGCAAACGAGAATCGATTAACCAGCAGTTCATCCACGAATAAACCGACGTCGTTCCGCGACTGCCGGCGGGGACGCTTTCGTCCCGGATCTTCCGCCGTGGCCGGTCCGATTCAGCGGTCAAGCTGATGCCGAGGGGAAGCATGAATATTGCGCATTCGAAAAAGAGCGGCGAGTCGTTTCCGAGATTCCTGTTGCCGACTGGCGTTTTCCTCGCCTTGTCGGGTGCGGGCATCGTTTCCGCCTATGCGACCTGCTCGACGGCAGGCACGACGGTGACCTGTTCGGGTGTCGCGAATCCGCTGGCGCCGAGCTATTCGAACAGCGCGAACAACCTGAACGTCACGGTGAACCCCGGCGCGAGCGTCGGCGTGCTGCTGGGCGTGGGCGGCACCGCGATGTCGCTGACCGGCAGCAACAACACGCTGACCAACAACGGCACGATCGATCCGTCCGTGCTCGGCTCGGGCCTGGGCGTGCTGTCGAGCGGCGCGGTGGTCGGCAATGCGGCGGCGAGCACGACGACCGTGACCAACAACGGCACGATGAACGGCTCGACCGGTGTCGCGATCAGCGGCGTGACGGGCATGGCGCTGTCGGTGCAGAACGGCACGGGCGGCACGTCGACGATCACCAACACCGGCACGATGGGCACGAGCGCGCTGGCCGGCGCGACGCTCATCGGCGCGGATGCGCCCGTGGTCGCCGCATACGGTGGCGGCACGGTCAACATGACCAACAGCGGGACGATCACCGGTCGCGTGTCGCTCGGATCGAACGGCACGCCCGGGCTCGGCAATACCTTTACCAACTCGGGCACGATCAACGGCAGCGTGTCGATGGGCGCGAACAGCACCAACACGTTCAATGCCGTGACGGGCTCGTCGGTCAACACGGCGGGCGGCACGGGCGGCGCGTTCAACATCACGGTCGGCCCGGTCACGCTCGGCGTCGCGGCGACCGGCACCGTCGACGGCGGCGCCGGCGGCAACAACACGCTGGTGCTGCAGCAAGGCGGGTCGGCCAACGGCACGATCGCGGTCAACAACTACATCAACTTCAATCATCTCGACGTCACGAGCGGCAACTGGACGATCAACGGCGCGTCGACCGCGCAGGACGCGACGCTGGCGGGCGGCGTCGCGATCATCGGCGACAACGCGTCGCTCGGCACGGGCACGATCACGGCCACCGGCGGTGCGCTGCAGGCCGGTGCCGCCGGGCTCGACGTCAGCAACAACGTGACTCTCGGCGCGGGCGGGCTGACGGTGCAGGGCGCCACAGGCCTCTCGCTGTCGGGCACGGTGTCGGGCGCGGGCGCGCTGACGAAGAACGACGGCGGCATCCTGACGCTGTCGGGCGCGAACAGCTACACGGGCGGCACGAACCTGAACGCCGGCGGCCTTGTGGTCGGCAACAACGACGCGCTCGGCGCCGGTGCGTTGAACGTCAACGCGTCGGCGTCGCTCGACACGAGCACGAACGTGACGCTCGGCAACGCGGTCAATCTCGCGACGGGCGCGACGCTGGCGCTGGGCGGCAGCAACGATCTCGGCCTGGCCGGCACGATCAGCGGCGCCGGCGGCCTCGTGAAGAACGGCACGGCGACGACGACGCTGACCGGTGCGAACACGTACACCGGCGACACGACGATCAACAGCGGCACGCTGGCGCTCGGCGCGGGCGGCAGCCTCGCGTCCACGGGCACGGTCAACCTCACCGGCGCGGGTGCGACGTTCGACCTGGCCGGCGCGACGGGCGCGCAGACGATCGGTTCGCTCGCCGGGGCGGCCGGCACGAACGTGAACCTCGGCGGCAATTCGCTGACGCTCGACGGCAGCGCGAATACCACCTACGCCGGCACGATCGGCGGCACGGGCGGCTTGACGCTGTCGGGTACCGGCACGCAGGCGCTGACCGGCGCGAACGTCTACACGGGCGACACGAACCTGAACGGCGGCAACGTCGTCGTCGGCAGCAATACGGCGCTGGGCTTCGGCGCGATCAACGTCAACGGCTCGTCGACGCTCGATGCGACCACCAACGTGTCGCTGACGAACGGCGTCAACCTCGCCACCGGCACGACGCTCACGGTCGGCGGCAGCACCGATCTCGGGCTGAGCGGCACGATCGCCGGCGCGGGCGGGCTGGTGAAGAACGGTGCGGCGGCGCTGACGCTGACAGGCGCGAATAGTTACACGGGCGGCACGACGCTGAACGCCGGCGGCCTCGTGCTCGGCAACGACGCGGCGCTGGGCTCCGGCGCGCTGAGCGTCGGCGGCGCGGCGACGCTCGATACGACCACGAGCCTGTCGGTCGCCAACGCGATCGATATCGGCACCACCGCGACGCTGACGCTCGGCGGCAGCAACGCACTCGGGCTGAGCGGCGCGATCACAGGCGCGGGCGCGCTCGTGAAGGACGGCGCGGCGACCACGACGCTGACGGGCACGAACACCTACACGGGCGGCACGACGATCAACGCCGGCACACTGGCGATCGGCGCGGGCGGCAGCCTGTCGTCCACGGGTACGGTGAACCTGGCCAATGCGGGCGCGGCATTCGACATCGCCGCGGGCGGCGCACAGTCGATCGGCGCGCTGTCGGGCGCGGCCGGCACGAGCGTGAACCTGGGCGCAAACGCGCTGACGCTGGGCGGGAGCGCGAGCGGCACGTTCGGCGGCACGATCGGCGGCACGGGCAGCCTGACGCTGAACGGCACCGGCACGCAGACGCTGAACGGCGCGAATACCTATACAGGCGGCACGAACCTGAACAGCGGCAGCCTCGTGCTCGGCAACAACGCGGCGCTCGGCAGTGGCGCGTTGAATGTCGGCGGCGCGGCGACGCTCGATACGAACGCGAGCCTGTCGGTCGCCAACGCGATCGATATCGGCACGGGCGCGACGCTGACGCTCGGCGGCACCAACGCGCTCGGGCTGGGCGGTGGGATTTCCGGTGCAGGCGCGCTCGTGAAGGACGGCGCGGCGACGACCACGCTGACGGGCACGAACACCTACACGGGCGGCACGACGATCAATGCCGGCACGCTGGCGGTCGGCGCGGGCGGCAGCTTCGCATCGACCGGCACGATGAATCTCGCGGGTGCGGGCGCGACGCTCGATTTGAGCGGTGCGTCGGGTGGGCAGTCGCTCGGCGCGCTGTCCGGCGTCGCGGGGACGAACATCGATCTGGGCGGCAACGCGCTGACGCTGGGCGGGACCGCGAGCGGCACGTTCGGCGGCACGATCGGCGGCACGGGCAGCCTGACGCTGGACGGCACCGGCACGCAGACGCTGAACGGCGCGAGCACCTATTCGGGCGGCACGAACCTGAACAGCGGCGGCCTCGTGCTCGGCAACAACGCGGCGCTGGGCTCCGGCGCATTGAATGTCGGCGGCGCGGCGACGCTCGATACGAACGCGAGCCTGGCGGTCGCCAACGCGATCGATCTCGGCACGGGCGCGACGCTGACGCTCGGCGGCACCAACGCACTCGGGCTGAGCGGCGCGATCTCCGGCGCAGGCGCGCTCGTGAAGGACGGCGCGGCGACGACCACGCTGACGGGGACGAATACCTATACCGGCGGCACCACGATCAACGCCGGCACGCTGGCGGTCGGCGCGGGCGGCAGCTTCGCTGCGACCGGCACGATGAATCTCGCGGGTGCAGGCGCGACGCTCGACCTCAGCGGCGCGTCGGGCGGGCAGACGCTCGGTGCGCTGTCGGGCGTGGCCGGCACCAATGTGAGCCTGGGCGCGAATGCGCTGACGCTGGGCGGCACGGCGAGCGGCACCTTCGGCGGCGTCATCGGCGGCACCGGCGGCCTGACGCTGGCGGGCACCGGCACGCAGACGCTGTCCGGCGCGAACACCTACACGGGCGGCACGACGATCAACGGCGGCAGCACGCTCGCGCTCGGCGCGGGCGGCAGTCTCGCGTCGACGGGCACGGTGAATCTGGCCGGCGCGGGCGCGACGTTCGACCTTGGCGGTGCGTCGGGCGCGGAGACGATCGGCGCGCTGATCGGCGCGACCGGCTCGACCGTGAACCTCGGCGCGAATGCGCTGACGCTGAGCGGCAGCGGCAACAACACGTTCGGCGGCGCGATCGGCGGCACCGGCAGCCTGACGCTGGCCGGTGCCGGCACGCAGACGCTGACGGGCGCGAACACCTATACCGGCGGCACGACGATCAACGGCGGCAGCACGCTTGCGCTCGTTTCGGGCGGCAGCCTCGCATCGACCGGCACGGTGAACCTGGCCGGCACGGGCGCGACGTTCGACGTGAGCGGTGCGGCGGGCGCCGAAACGATCGGCGCGCTGTCGGGCGCGGCCGGCACGAACGTGAACCTCGGGGCGAATGCGTTGACGCTGAACGGCAGCGTTGCCAGTACGTTCGGCGGGACGATCGGCGGCACCGGTGCCGTGACGGTCGCGGGCACCGGCACGCAGACGCTCACGGGCGCGAACACGTACACCGGCGGCACGACGATCAACGGCGGCAGCACGCTTGCGCTCGGTTCGGGCGGCAGCCTCGCATCGGGCAGCACGGTGAACCTCGCCGGCACGGGCGCGACATTCGACCTGAGCGGCGCGTCGGGCACGCAGACGCTCGGCACGCTGACCGGCACGGGCGGCACGAACGTGAACCTCGGCGCGAACGCGCTGACGTTGAACGGCAGCGGCAACGGCACGTTCGGCGGCGCGATCGGCGGCACCGGCGGCCTGACGCTCGCGGGCACCGGCACGCAGACGCTCACAGGCGCGAACACGTACACGGGCGGCACGACGATCAACGGCGGCAGCACGCTTGCGCTGGGTTCGGGCGGCAGTCTCGCATCGAGCGGCTCGGTGAATCTCGCCGGGTCGGGCGCGACGTTCGACGTGAGCGGTGCGGCGGGTGCCGAAACGATCGGCGCGCTGTCGGGCGTGGCGGGCACGACCGTGAACCTCGGCGCGAACGCGCTGACGCTGAACGGCAGCGGCGCCAGCACGTTCGGCGGGACGATCGGCGGCACCGGCGCCGTGACCGTCGCGGGCACCGGCACGCAGACACTCACGGGCGCGAACACATACACCGGCGGCACGACGATCAACGGCGGCAGCACGCTCGCGCTCGGCACGGGCGGCAGCCTCGCGTCGACGGGCGCGGTGAACCTCGCCGGCACCGGCGCGACGTTCGACGTGAGCGGCGCAGCGGGCACGCAGACGATCGGCACGTTGTCCGGGGCGGCCGGCAGCACCGTGAACCTCGGCGCGAACGCGCTGGCGTTGAACGGCAGCACCAACGGCACGTTCGACGGCGTCATCGGCGGCACGGGCGGCGTGACGGTCGCCGGCACCGGCGTCCAGACGCTGACCGGCAGCAACACGTACACGGGCGGCACGACGATCGCGTCGGGCGGCACGCTGCAGCTCGGCAACGGCGGCACGTCGGGCAGCGTGGTCGGCAATGTCGTCGACAACGGCGCACTGATCGTCAACCAGTCCGGCAGCGTGACGCTCGCGAACGTGCTGTCCGGCACCGGTTCGCTGACCCAGGCCGGCAGCGGAGCCCTGACGCTGACGGGCACCAATACGCTGAGCGGCCCGACGACCGTCGCCGCGGGCACGCTCGACGTCGCCGGTTCGCTCGCCCAGTCGGCCGTGACCGTGCAGAACGGCGCGACGCTGACGGGCACCGGCACGGTTGGCGGCGTCGTGGTCCAGAGCGGCGGGATCGCGGCCGTGTCGCAACCGGGCGCGGCGCTGAACGTCGCCGGCAACGTCACGTTCCAGCCGGGCTCGACGCTGCAGGTCGCGGTCACGCCGCAGCAAAGCGGCAGCATTGCCGCGGGCGGCACGGCGACGCTGAACGGCGGCACCGTGCAGGTGCTCGCGAACCAGGCCAGCTTCCAGCCGAGCACGACGTACACGATCCTCAGCGCATCGTCGGGCGTGCAGGGCGCGTTCAGCCAGGTGAATTCGAACTACGCGTTCCTGATGCCGACGCTCAGCTACGATCCGAACCACGTGTACCTGCGGCTCGTCACGAACGGCACGGCGCTGCCCGACGTCGCGACGACGCCGAACCAGCGCTCGGTCGCCACCGCGATCGGTGCGCTCGGCGCGGGCAACACGCTGTACGACAAGGTGTTGACGACCGATGCGGCCACCGCGCGCCAGGCCTACTCGGTGCTCGACGGCGAGCTGCAGGCGAGCCTGAAGAGCATGCTGCTGCTCGACAGCCGCTATGTGCGCGATGCCGTGACCGATCGCGTGCGCCAGGGTCTCGCGCCCGGATCGGGGCCGCTCGCGGCGCTGTCGTCGGGCGGGGCCGCGCTGTGCGGCGACAACACGGCCGGCGTGACCGACCCGACGCTCGCGCCCGAGCGCCGGATCGGCTCGCGCGACGGCTGCTACGGCGGCACGCCTTACCAGCCGGTGGTCTGGGGGCAGGCGTTCGGCGGCCGCAGCCGGCTCGCGGGCGACGGCAACGCGTCGACGATCAACCGCAGCATGACCGGTTTCATCGCCGGTGCCGACATGGCGCTCAACGACAAGTGGCGGGCCGGTCTGGCCGCGGGCGTTACGCACAGCTCGCTCGACAACGACCAGAGTTCGTCGGCGGCGGTCAACAGCTACTACCTGTCGCTGTACGGCGGTGCGCAGTACGGCGCGCTCGGCGTGCGCGGCGGCGCGTCGTACACGTGGTACCGGATCAACACCGACCGCTATCCGGGCTTCGCGGGCTTCTCGGACCACAATTCGGCCGGCTACAACGCGCATTCGGCGCAGGTGTTCGGCGAAGTCGGCTACGCGCTGCCGCTCGGGCCGGTCGCGCTCGAACCGTTCGCGGGTCTGGCCTACGTGAACCTGCATACCGACGGCTATACCGAAAGCGGCGGTGCGGCGGCGCTGCAGGCAGGCGGCCAGACGACCCACATCGGGTTCTCGACGCTCGGCCTGCGCGCCGCGTCGCAGCTCGGCTCGATCGCGAGCGGCACGTTCACCGCGCGCGGCACGGTCGGCTGGCGGCATGCGTTCGGCAACGTGCGGCCGTCGTCGGCGTTCACGTTCGCGAACGGCGGCACGTCGTTCCAGGTATCGGGCGTGCCGATTGCTCGCGACAGCGCGGTACTCGAGGCCGGCATCGACGCGAACATCACGAAGCGCCTGACGCTCGGCCTCACGTTCAGCGGCCAGTACGGCAGCGGCGTGCGCGACAACGCGGTGCTCGGCAACATCCTGTGGAAGTTCTGACCGGCGCGTGACATGCCTGTGCGCGACGCCATGCGGCGACGGTAACGTCGCATGGCGCCGCGTCTTTTTCGTCGCTGCGCGCTTTCCCCGTTCTGGCCTATCCTGTGCGAAACACGCGACGCGCGCCGCGCGTTGCGCCTCGACACAGGAGCATCGATGCCGAATCACGCCGAAGCCACCACGACGCAGGCGCCGCAAGTCGCGCCGCTTCCTCCGACCCAAGCGTCCGGCCCCGCATTCATCGCGCCCGAAGCCGATCCGCAGGCGCTCGCGCGCAACAACCAGTACGTGCTCAAATCCGGCGACGCGTTCGTGGTCGGCGACGCGCTCGGCGACATCAGCGGGCGCGACGACGGCCTGTACGTCGACGACATGCGCGTGCTGTCGACCTGGCGCCTGACGTTCGGCGGCCGCGCGCCGTCGCTGCTGTCGGGCGCGACGAGCGCGGACAACGCGTCGTTTACCGCGCACCTGACGAACCGGCCGCTGCCGCCGCTCGGCGGCAAGGAGACGCCCGAGGGCGTGATCCACATCGAACGCACGCGCGTGCTCGCGGGCGACGTGCTGTACGAAGCGCTGACGCTGACGAACTACGGCGCGAGCGAGGCCGAAGTGCCGCTGTCGCTGTCGTTCGCGGCGGATTTCAAGGACATGTTCGAAGTGCGCGGCACGCTGCGCCCGAAGCGCGGCACGGTGGGCGCGCCGCGCGTCGACGCCGGCGCGGTGCGGTTGCGCTACGACGGCCTCGACAAAGTCGAGCGCAACGTGACCGTGCATTTCTCGCCGGCGCCCGACGCGCTGTCGGTCGATCGTGCCGACTACACGCTGACGATCGCCGCCCAGGCATGCGTGTCGATCTACCTGACCGTCGATGCGACGCTCGATTCGGCGCATCACGGCGCGGACCCGGGATGCGGGCGCGTCGCGCTGCGCACCGCGCTCGTCGGCGTGCATCGCGAGATGCGGTCGCGACGCGAGTCGATGGCGCGCGTGCACACCGGTAATCCGCTGTTCGACGCGTGGCTCGACCGGTCGCTCGCGGATCTCGGGCTGCTCACGACGCAGCTCGACACCGGCCCGTATCCGTATGCGGGCATTCCGTGGTTCTCGACCCCGTTCGGCCGCGACGCGGTGATCACGTCGCTGCAGATGCTGTGGCTGCAACCGTCGCTCGCGCGCGGCGTGCTGCGCTTTCTCGCCGCGCATCAGGCGCGCGAGACTTCCGCGTTCCGCGACGCCGAGCCCGGCAAGATCATGCACGAGTTCCGCCGCAGCGAGATGGCCGCGACGGGCGAGGTGCCGTTCGCGCTGTATTACGGCGGCGTCGACACGACCCCGCTGTTCATCGTGCTCGCGGGCGCGTACGTCGAGCATACCGGCGACGATGCGCTGATCGACGAGCTGTGGCCCGCGCTCGAGCGTGCCGCGCAATGGGTGATAGACAAGTGCGACCGCAATCCGTACGGGCTGCTCGACTACCAGCGCACGTCGGAGCGCGGCCTCGCGAACCAGGGCTGGAAGGACAGTCACGACTCGGTGTTCCACGCGGACGGCCGCTTCCCGGACGGCCCGATCGCGCTCGTCGAAGTGCAGGCGTATGCGTGCGCGGCACTCGACGCGATGTCGATGTGCTCGCGCCGGCGCGGGCACGCGGCCGATGCGACGCGCTATGCGCTGCGCGCGAAGGCGCTGCGCGACCAGGTCGACGCGCTGTTCTGGATGCCGGACGCCCAGTTCTACGGGATCGCGCTCGACGGTCACGGCGATCTGTGCCGCGTGCTCGCGTCGAACGCGGGCCAGCTGCTCGCGTTCGGGCTGCCCGACGCGCAGCGCGGCGCGGCGGTCGCGAGCGTGCTCGGCTCGACGCTGTTCCAGACGGGCTGGGGCATCCGCACGCTCGCGGCCGGCCAGCCGCGCTTCAACCCGATGGCCTATCACAACGGTTCGGTGTGGCCGCACGACAATGCGCTGATCGCGCGCGGGCTCGCGCGCTACGGCGACAAGACGGCCGCGGTGAACCTGCTGCGCGCGTTGTTCGAGGCGGCCGTCAGCTTCGAGATGCGGCTGCCGGAGCTGTTCTGCGGGTTCCCGCGCCGGCGCGGCGAACCGCCGACGGCCTATCCGGTCGCGTGCCTGCCGCAGGCGTGGGCGGCCGGTGCGCCGTTCATGATGCTGCAGGCGTGTCTGGGCGTGAGCGTCGACGCGGCGCGCCACGAGGTGCGGGTCGAGCGCCCGACGCTGCCCGAAGGCGTCGACTGGCTGCGCATCGACGACCTGCGCGTCGGCGACGAAACCGTCTCGCTGACGTTCCGCCGCGTCGACGGCCAGGTGGTCGCGGCGGCGGCGCGGCCGGGTCGCGTGAAGGTGGTCGCGCTGCTGTAGCGCAGGCGTGCGCGAAGGTTGCGCGATGTCGCGCCACGTTCGCGCGCAGCGGCATAGAATCGTGACATGACCCTTGAACGATGGCGGAGGCAATGACGATGACGACCGACAATCGGCCCGACGACGGCGAGCAGAAGCTCGAGAATCTGGAAGCGGCGGTCGACCACCTGCACAAGTCGATCGAGTCGCAGAGCATCGCGGCGGGGGCGGCGAAGGGCATCCTGTTCAGCCTGATCGAAACGCTCGGCGCGCTGATCGGCGATCCCGACCTGCCCGAACATGCGCGCTCGGGCTACGAGGCGCTGCGCGACAAGGCGAGCGAATTGCGCAGCGGGCTCGACCGGCACTGACGAACCGGCAGCCCCGGCGCCGGCCGCCCGGCCCGCGCCGGTGCTGCCCAATCCTGCGCGGCGCGCACAAAACCCCGTGCGCTCAATGAGTTAGCCATCTGGTGCGCAGGATATCCACAAGCTTGCCAACACAATCTGTGGAGAACCCGGCCGGCCCCGATCCGGACGCGCAGCAAATGCTGCGAGATCGCAAACGATGCCGCGTCGTTGACCCGCCGGGCCCGATCTACTGAATCCCCTTTTGTATCAGGGTGTTACGTGTCACATCGGGGGAATATCCACAGGCTTGCCAACAAAATCTGTGGATAAGTCTCACCTGATTGCTTCCTGATGGTTGAGGATCCCGCGTGCGGCGGCCGGTGCGTCGAACCCCGTGCGCACGGGCTGCCCGATGTGTGTATCGACGCCGTAAATCGTGCACGATCAACGAGTTAGGCCCCGGGTACCCAGGATATCCACATCCTTGCCAACAAAATCTGTGGACAAGCCGGGCCCGTCATTCGACCGGTGCCGCGCCGGCCGCTTCCGCGACGATCCAGTCCCGAAACAGCGTCATCGCCGGCGTGAGCGGCTTCGACTTCAGCGACGTGAGCCAGTAGCCGCCCGCGCGCACGTCGATGTCGAGCGGCCGCGCGAGCAGGCCCAGCTGCAGTTCGCGCGCGAACATGCAGGCCGGCGCGAGCGCGATGCCCGCGCCTTGCATCGCCGCCTCGACCATCAGCCGTGACGAATCGAACACCGGCCCGTTGACCGACCACGGTTCGAGCTGCGCGGCGTCGAACCAGCCGAGCCATTCGTCGGTGCGGTACGAGCGCAGCAGCGTTTCGTTCGCGAGATCGGCCGGCGCCGCGAGGCGGCGCGCGATCTCCGGCGCGCACAGCGCGGTGAGCGGCGCGTCGAGCAGCCGCTCGTTGCGCGTCGCCGGCCAGTTGCCTTCACCGAAGCGGATCGCGAAATCGAGGCCCTCGGCCGCGAGGTCGACGACGTTGTTGTTGGTCCGCAGCCGCAGCTCGACGAACGGGTGCGTGTCGCCGAAGCGCTTCAACCGTGGCATTAGCCAGCCTATGGCAAAGGTGCCGACCGCGCCGAGCGTGAGCACCTCGTGGAAGCGCCCGCCGTCGAACTGCTTGAGCACGGTTTCGATCCGGCTGAAGGCGTCGCTGAGCACCGGCAGCAGCGCGCGCCCTTCGTCGGTGAGGCCGAGACCGCGCGGCAGCCGCGTGAATAGCGCGCAGCCGAGCCGCTCCTCCAGCGAGCGCACCTGCTGGCTCACGGCCGCCTGCGTCACGCTCAGCTCGAGGCCGGCGCGCGTGAAGTTCAGGTGGCGCGCCGACGATTCGAACGCGCGCAACGCATTCAGTGGGAGGTGAGGGCGGAGCTTAGTCATAAGAATTTCTTGTGGCAGCGCTCAATTATCGTTGCTTGTCAGGCAACCGTAAAGTCACGATAGTGCTGTCTCGCCGGCCGGCCGTTTCGCATCCATTCCACCACGAGAGACCTGACATGACCTACTCATCGCAACGTCGAACCCTGTTGCTGGCCGCCGCGACGGCGCCGCTCGTCCTGACCGTCACCGCGTGCGCATCGTCGCCGGCCGCGGGGGAGGACGTTTCGTCCGCGACGTCGTTCGCCGCGCTCGAGCACGCGGCCGGCGGCCATCTCGGCGTGTGCGCGATCGACTCTGCGAGCGGCCGGCGCGCGCAGCATCGCGCGGACGAGCGCTTCCCGTTCTGCAGCACGTTCAAGGCGATGCTGGGCGCGGCGGTGCTCGCGCACAGCGTCGAGCGTCCGGGGTTGCTGCAGCAGCGCGTGACCTACGGGCCGTCCGATCTCGTGAACTACTCGCCGGTGTCGGGCAAGCATGTCGGCACGGGGATGACCGTCGCCGAGTTGTGCGAGGCGGCGATCCAGTACAGCGACAACTCGGCCGCGAACCTCGCGATGAAGCTGATCGGCGGACCGTCGGCGGTGACCGCGTATGCGCGCTCGATCGGCGACGACGCGTTCCGGCTCGATCGCTGGGAGACCGAACTGAACACGGCGTTGCCGGGCGACCCGCGCGACACGACGACGCCGGCCGCGATGGCCGCGAGCATGCGCGTGCTCACGCTCGGCGACGCGCTGCCGCCCGCGCAGCGTGCGCAGTTCGTTGCATGGCTGCGCGGCAACAAGGTCGGCGACAAGCGGATTCGCGCGGGCGTGCCGGCCGGGTCGCAGGTGGGCGACAAGACCGGCACCGGCGACTACGGGACGACGAACGATGCGGGCGTGATCTGGCTGCCGTCGCGCGCGCCGATCGTGCTCGC
Organism: Burkholderia ambifaria AMMD; assembly: GCF_000203915.1. Classification (NCBI taxonomy): domain Bacteria; kingdom Pseudomonadati; phylum Pseudomonadota; class Betaproteobacteria; order Burkholderiales; family Burkholderiaceae; genus Burkholderia; species Burkholderia ambifaria. The sequence continues at coordinate 1,286,815 of NC_008391.1, read as the reverse complement.
CGTGTACTACACGCAGACGCGTGCCGATGCGAAGCCGAAGGACGACGTGATCGCGGCGGCCGCACGCATCGCGGTCGCGACGCTCGCCTGAGCGGGCGGCGCGGCGTGCGTGATCGACCGATCGATGAATGAATGACGCGACGGCGGCGCGCCGTGCCGCAGTCGTGGTCGGCATGTCGAAACGTTGCGCGATCAACGACTTAGGTCACGCATGCTCAGGATATCCACATGCTTGCCAACAAAAATTGTGGACAAGCGCGCCATCGGTCGCGTTCATCGCGCGGCGACCGCTGCGATCGCATGCGACAGGCGTTGCGCGAGGCCTGCCTGCACGGTTCGAAGCGGCGCGGACAAAGCCTTTCGGATCAAGCGCTTGAGCATGGTATGCGCAGGCTATCCACACGCTTGCCAACAAAATCTGTGGGTAAGTGGCGTGGCGTGCGCGACAGGCGGCGCTTCGCATCACGTGACGACACGCGAGCGGGGTTTTGCCGGTCGACGGTCGCCTTTCGCCCGCCGTGTGCCGCATTCGAAGCGACGCGGACAAAGCGTTTCGGATCAAGCGCTTGATCGCGCTATGCGCAGGCTATCCACATGCTTGCCAACAAAATCTGTGGGTAAGTCGCGAACGACACGCATCGTGTGTCGTGCATCGCCGGTCGCCGACGTGGCATCGTGATGCGATGTGCGGCGAACCGGCGCATCTGACGGCCGGTTGCGCGCCGCGTCTGCATCACGCGTGCCAAAGTCCGTCGGATCAAGGGCTTAGCGTTGTGGTGCGCAGGATATCCACAAGCTTGCCAACATTTTCTGTGGAGAACTTCGCGATCGCGATCGAGCAGTACAGCACAGCGTGCCACCCGTGCGCGGCGCGCCGGCTCACGCAGTACAAATACCCGCCACGGCGACCTTCTGAAACAAATGCGGGCTCGCGACGGCGGACGACGGATAGGCCGACAGCTTCGCGACGAACTCGGGATGCGTGAAGGCCGCGCGGAACGCGGCGGTCGACTCCCAGATCGCCTGGTTGAAGTAGGTCGGGCTGTCGCCGAGCGCGCGATGCAGCTGCGTCGAAATGAATCCCGGCTGTCGTTTCATGAACGCGGCGTCGTCCTTCCACACGGCCAGGAAGTCGGCTTCATCGGCCGGATCCAGCGTGAAGACGTTGACGAGGACGACGGGTTCGGCGTCGATGCCGAGCTGTTGCTGGATCGGAAAGTTCGGATCCATCGGTTTGAAATGTGACATGGGCACGCCCTCCTGAGGGGAATGAGCCAACGATGCGATCACGCATGCCCATCGGGCGCATGAGCGGCGGACATCGTCGACAGAACGCGAATCGCCGCATCGAGATCGGTCGAACTGAACTGGCCGGCGAGGCCGCGGACATGGTGTTGCCAGTGCTCGACCACCGCCTGATAGGCCGCGGCACCGCGCGGCGTCAGCGCATACAACGGCGAGCGCTTGTGCGTCGGGTTCGGCAGCGGTTGCACGAGTCCTTCTTCGGTCAGCACGTTGACCTGCTTCAGGACGGCCTGCCGCGTGATGCCCATCGCGTCGGCGATCTGCGGGATGTTCGGGGCGTCCGGCGCCATCGAGATGGCGCCCAGCACTTGCCAGCGCGCGCTGGTCAGGCCGTGCGGCGCGGCAAAGGTATTGCCCCATTCGATCAGCAGGCCGTTCAGCCGGAACACGGACAGCGCGACGGCGGTCAACTTGGCGGGTTTCGTCATGGTCGGGATGCGTGATGGCGCGATGAATTGACAACTACTTTACGTAATGGACAACTGGTTGTCAAATTGGCTGCAGATTCGCCCCGGCTGGCGCATTCGCTGCGCACGACCGTCAAGTTCTTTCGGATCAATGGTTTGCTGCCGTTAGCGGCAGGTTGTCCACAAGCTTGCCAACACAATCTGTGGACAAGCTGCGGATCGGGCCGTGCGTCAGATCGGCACGGGAAAGCGCACCGTCACGGTCAGCCCGCGCCCGCCTGGCGTCGTGCCGAGCGCGACCGTCGCGCGATGCTGTTCGGCGATCCGCTTGACGATCGACAGCCCGAGTCCGCTGCCCGACGCCGTGACGGCCTGCGCGCCTTCGCCGCGATAGAAGCGCTCCCAGACTTCCGTGCGCTCGGCTTCCGGGATGCCGGGGCCGTCGTCGGCGACTTCGAGCACGGGGGTGGCGCCGTCGACGCGCGCGGATACGTCGACGCGTGCGCCGTCGCCCGCGTAGCGGATCGCGTTGTCGACGAGGTTGTTCAGCAGTACGCGCAACGTATCGATATTGCCGGCGGCCATCACCGGCGACGACACGATCGCGCCGAGGTCGATCCGATGCGCATCGGCGACGCGCGTGCGGTCGGCGACCACCGAGCGGCACAGCGCGGCGAGATCGACGGGCGTGGACGCCGACGCACTCGCCTGCGCATCGGGTTCGAGGCGCGCGAGCGTCAGCAACTGCTCGGCGAGGTGGCCGAGGCGTGTCGTGCCCGCATGGATCTGCGCGAGGATCTGTTCACGTTCGTCGGAGGTCGCCGCGCGCCGCAGCAATTGCGACTGGATCGACAGCCCCATGATCGGCGTGCGCAGCTCGTGCGCGGCATCGGCGATGAAGTGGCGCTGCAGCGTGAACGAGCGGTCGAGCCGCGCGAGCAGGTCGTTGATCGCTTCGGCGAGCGGCCGCACCTCGTTCGGCATCGACGCGACGTCGACCGGTTCGAGATTGTTCGCATTCCTGCGCTTCAGGCCCGATGCGATCGTGCGCAGCGGCCGCAGCCCCGCGCCGATGCCGAACCACAGCCCGATCGCGAGCACCGGCAGCATCGAGAACACCGGCCACAGCAAATGCACCGCGATGCCCGCGATCGCTTCCCAGCGCGCATGGCGCGCCTGCGCGAGCCGGATCGTCGTGCCGCCGCGTTGGGTCACATAGGTGCGCCACGGCTGGCCGCCGACGTCGACGCTGCCGACGCCCGTCTGCGCGGGCGGCGGCAGCGCGGATTCGCGATCGGTCGAGTAGACCAGAGTGCCGTTGCGCCAGACCTGCAGCAGCACGGCGTCGGGATCGCTGGCCTCGAAGTCGTGCTTGCCGTCGCCGTGGTCGCGAAACGACAGCTCGCCGTTCGGGCCGACGACGATCTGCTTCGACATGCTGCGCATCTGGTCGTCGAGGAGATCGTCGAGCTCGCGCAGCGCGCCCCAGTAGGTGCCCGCGCTTGCGACCAGCCCGATCACGCAGGCGGCGGGCAGCAGCCACATCAACAGGCGCCGCCGCAGCGACGCGCTGCGCCAGCGCTCGATCGCGAGTCGCACGCGCGTCATGCGCCGTCACCGATCCGGTAGCCGACGCCGCGCACGGTGCGGATCATGTCGTGGCCGAGTTTCTTGCGCAGGTTGTGGATGTGCACCTGCACTGCGTTGCTCTCGATTTCCTCGCCCCAGCTGTATAGCCGTTCCTCGAACTGTTCGCGCGAGATTACCGCGCCGGGGTCGCGCATCAGCTCGTGCAGCAGCACGAATTCCTTCGGCGACAGCGTGACTTCGTCGTCGTTGAGCCAGACCAGGTGCTTGACCGGATCGAGCCGCAGCGGGCCGATCGCGAGCGTCGTTTGCGCGCGCCCCGCATGGCGGCGGTTGACCGCGCGGATGCGGGCGAGCAGCTCCTCGAGCACGAACGGCTTGACGAGGTAGTCGTCGGCGCCGCTGTCGAGGCCGGCGATGCGGTCCGGCACGCCGTCGCGCGCGGTGATGATGATCGCGGGCAGGGTTTCGTCGCGGCGGCGCAGCGACGCGAGCACCGACAGGCCGTCGCGGTTCGGCAGTCCGAGGTCGAGCAGCAGGAGGCCATACGCGGTCGAGCGCAGCGCGAGCGACGCGGCGTCGCCGTCCTTGACCCAGTCGACCGCGAAGCCTTCCTGTTTGAGGCCCTGTTCGAGACCGCTGCCGATCAGCGGATCGTCCTCGACGAGCAGTACGCGCATGGATTCGTGTCTGTTGGCGGGCACGGGCGCCCGGGGTGTCCATCATAAGCGCAGGTGTCTTAGGCCGAGCTTAAACGGCGGTGGCGGCCGCGCTTTAGTACGTGTCTTATGCGGCGCCGTGTCGCGTCGGCACGGCCTTCAGGCTCGCTTAATCTTACGGTCCGTAATCTTGGCCCGTCGCGTTCAACGGGGCGCGGCGTCCCATCAAGCAAGAGGATCGCAATCATGAAACACCTGACCAGTATCCTGGCGGTCGCGCTCGCGGTGCTGCCGGCTGCCGCCTATGCGCAATACACGGGGCCGTCCGCGCTGACGACGACCACCGTGAAGGAACTCCTCGCGAACGGCAAGGACGATCAGCACGTGCAGTTGCAGGGGCGCATCGTCAAGCACGTCGGCGGCGAGGATTACGAGTTCGCCGACGCGACGGGCACGATCCGCGTCGAGATCGATCACAAGCTGTGGGCCGCCGGCCAGCCCGTCAGCGACAAGAACGAAGTGAAGGTGACCGGCGAGTTCGAGCGCAAATGGTCGGGCCGTGTAAAGGTCGATGCCGACCACGTCGAAGTGCTGCGCTGACCGGTGCGCGCGGGGCCGGTGATACCATGGGCATCCGGTTCCCGTTCTCACCCAGATGGCTGCCAATTTCGATGAACTCGCGTCCCGTATCCGGGCGCAATTTTCCGAACTGAGCCCGCAATTCCAGGCGGGCGCTGCATTTTTGCTCGATCATCCCGACGAGGTCGCCACCTCGTCGATGCGCAAGGTCGCGCAGCGCGCGCAGGTTCAACCCGCGTCGCTCGTGCGGCTCGCGCAGCAATTCGGTTTCCCCGGCTGGAACGAGCTGCGCGACCTGTGCGTCGCGCGCGTGCGCACGCGTCCCGAGCCGCTCACGCAGCGTGCGCGTTCGCTCGTGCGGCCCGACGCGAAGGCGTCGCTCGCGCATGACCTGCTGGCCGCCCAGCAACACAATCTCGCCGCCACCGCCGCGCAGAACGAACACGCGCTCGCCGACGCGGCGAAGCTGATCCGCAAGGCGTCGCACGTGCACGTCGCCGGCTTCCGGTCGTGCTATCCGGTCGCGTTCGGTTTCGTGTACGGCTATCGGCTGTTCCGGCCGACCGTGTCGCTGCTCAACGGCGTCGCCGGCTCGCTCGAGATGGAGTTGCGCACGATCGCGAAGCAGAGCGTGACCGTGATCGTCAGTTTCGCGCCGTATTCGGCGGAAGCGACGCGCGTGGCGCAGGCGGCGAAGGCGCAGGGCAGCAAGATCGTCGCGATCACCGACAGCGCGGTGTCGCCGATCGCGCTGCATGCCGACGCGCAGCTGATCTTCACGCACGACAGCCCGTCGTTCTTTCCGTCGCTGGTCGCCGCGCACGCGATGACCGAAGCGCTGGTCGCGCAGTTGCTCGCGCTCGAAGGCAGCGATGCGGTCGCGGCGCTCGAGCGCACTGAAGCGGAACTGCATGCGAAGGGCGCGTATGTCGTGTAGCCGGGCGTGTGGTTGTCACGGCGTGCGGCTCGATACATTCGACGTTCGGGCGCGGCCGTTCTACGAGACGCGCGGTTATGTCCGCTTCGGCGAATAGCCGGACTGCCGAACTGCCGAACTGCCGAACTGCCGAACTGCCGAACTGCCGAACTGCCGGACTGCCGGACTGCCGGACTGCCGGACTGCCGGACTGCCGGACTGCCGGACTGCCGGATTGTCCGGCCGCGCAGTCGTGCATTTTCCTGACGAAGAAACGCGGTTCCTGAGCGGCGGCGTGGCGTGACCGGCGGTGCACCGCACACGTGAGCTTCTGACATCCACATCGACATTTCACTGCGGCCCGAACCGTCGCTGTCCCGCGCGCGCCTATGCTGGCATCTCCCGTTCCAAGGAGACAGCGATGTCCGATTCCAACGTGCAGTTCCACCACGCCGAAGCCTTCCGCGCGCTGCATGCGCGCGCCGGCGCCTTCATCATCCCGAACCCATGGGATGCCGGTTCCGCCCGGCTGCTCGCGATGGCCGGCTTCGACGCGCTCGCCACCACGAGCGCCGGTTTTGCCTATTCGAGAGGGCGACCCGACAACGCGATCGGCCGTGACGAAATGCTCGGCCACATCGCCGAGATCGTCGCGGCGGGCGGCCTGCCGGTCAGCGCCGATCTCGAGAACGGCTTCGGCGACGCGCCCGAGACGGTCGCGGAGACGATCCGCCTCGCGGCCGGTGCCGGCGCGGTGGGCGGCTCGATCGAGGATGCGACCGGCCGCCCCGACGCGCCGATCTATTCGCACGACGCGGCGGTCGAGCGCATCGCGGCGGCGGTCGACGCGGCGCGCGCGCTGCCGTTTCCGTTCACGCTGACCGCGCGCTGTGAGAACTACCTGCACGGCCGGCGCGACCTCGCCGATACGATCGCGCGGCTGGTCGCGTACCGCGACGCGGGGGCCGACGTGCTGTACGCGCCGGGCCTGAACGACGCCGACGACATCGCGGCGGTCACGCGCGCGGTCGGCGCGCCGGTCAATGTGGTGATGGGGTTGCAGGGCGAGTTGCTGAGCCTCGATGCGCTCGCGGCGCTCGGCGTGAAGCGTGTCAGCGTCGGCGGCGCACTGGCGCGGGCTGCGCTCGGCGCGTTCCTGCGCGCCGCGACGGAAATGGCGCGCGACGGCACATTTACGTTCGCGCGGGCGGCGGTGTCGGGCCGCGATCTCGATCGGTGGTTTTCGGCGCCAGATAATGCACATGTTCAATTTCCACTATGAACGCCGATAAAACCTGGGAACGTTTCCAGCCGAAAATCGATTGACTGTAATCAACCGAAATCGCGACTGATTTAAAGTCGCGATGACGTCGAGAAATACATCGTTTATTCTCCGCATTCGACTGGTGGACCGACGGCGTGCAAGCCGCGCCGGTTATGGGTGCCAGATGCCTGTCAGATGTACCGATGCCCGGTATTGTTGCGATTTTCCGACCGATAATTTTTTTGGTTTAGGGAGTTGCCGGTTATTTTTAGCGTTGGTAATCTGCGGCATATCCGAGGCAGCGGTCGGCAGGCCGCTGGAAAATGAATATATAAAAAATCGAGAGAGCGATGACAATCCGAGAAAATCACCGCGGCTTTCGCGTTGGCGATGTCGTGACGCTGAAAACCGGCGGCCCACGCATGACCGTCACCTATGCCGGGCCGGTCGTGTTCGACGATGCCGAGTGGCTGATCTGCCAGTGGTTCGACGAGACCGGCCACTTCCGGCAGGAAATGTTCCACCACGACACGGTGGTGGCCGAGCCGCGCGCGATTTCGGCCGGGCGCGTCCGTCTGCGGATGCAGGCGTACCGCTACCGGTCGGCGGCCTGACGCCGTAGCCAGCCGTATTCCGCCGCATCCCGCCGCATCCGCTACGGCGCGGCGTCGCCCGCCTGTCGCCGTGCAGCGGCGGCCGCGCTCCCAGCCCCTCGGCAACCTCGACATTTCACGTCATCCGGAAACATGCGGCGGCCCCGCGCGCCGATACTTCACGCATGAACCCGACCGATCCGATTGCCGCGGTGACGCACCGCGATCCCTATCCCTATTACGCGACGCTCGTCGACGGCCCGCCGCTCGCGTTCGACGCCACGCTCGGCCTGTGGGTCGCGAGCCGGGCGGCGAGCGTGACAGCCGTGCTCGGCCATCCGGCGTGCCGCGTCAGGCCGCTCGATGCGCCGGTGCCGCCCGCGTTGCGCGGCACGACGGCAGGCGCGCTGTTCGGCGAGCTGGTGCGCATGAACGACGGCGCCCTGCGGCACGACGTGCCGAAGCAGGCGCTGCGCGCCGCGTGCGCGCCGATCGACGCAGGCGCGTTGCGCGAGCGTGCCGCCCAGCTGGCCGGCAGCCGGCTGCGCGCGCCGCATGACGCGGATGCATTGAACGCGTGGTGTCTGTCGGTGCCCGTTTGCGCGGTCGCCGATCTGCTCGGTTTCGACGAGATGCAGCTCGACGACATCGCCGCGCTGGTGGTCGACTTTGTCGCCGCGCTGTCGCCGCTGTCCGACGCCGCGGCGCTGGCCCGCGCAAGCGACGCCGCGCGGCAACTGCTCGACCGGATGACGGAGCGCGTCGCGCGCACCCGTGCGCAGGACGGCTCCTGGGTCGCGGCGATTCAGCAGGCGGCCGCTGCCGCGGGCTGGCACGCGAGCGATGCGCTCGTCGCGAATCTCGTCGGGCTGCTGTCGCAGACGTGCGAGGCGACGGCCGCATGGCTCGGCAATGTACTGGTTGCGTGGGACGGTACGAAGGATGATGCGGCCGAGGGCGAACGCGCGATGCCGGACACCGCGGCGCTCGAAGCATTCGTCGCCGAGGTTGGCCGATTCGATTCGCCGGTGCAGAACACGCGCCGCTTCGTCGCGTCGCGCACGACGATCGAGGGAGTGACCGTCGATGCCGGTGCAGCGATCCTCGCCGTGCTGGCCGCCGCGAACCGCGATCCGGCCGTGCATCGCGAGCCGCATCGGCTGCTGCCGGGTCGCGCGCCGGGGCCGAACTTCGGATTCGGCACGGGGCCGCATGGCTGCCCGGGCGAGCAAATCGCGCGGGCGGTCACGGCGGGGGCATTCGGGGCGTGGTTGCGCGCGGGCGGGGAGGCGCCGCGCGACAGGCTGGTGTGGGACTACCGGGCCTCGACCAACGTCAGGATGCCGAAATTCGGCCCGGCGAGATAAGCGGAACGGCGGGACTTAACGGCAACCTTGCTTCTCGGCCCATTGCTCCTGGGCGGCGACGCGGCGCTGCACGCGTTCGACCAGACCGGTCGAGAAGGTCCGCATGCTGACACCGCGGCGCTTCGCGAGGATGGTTTGCGCGACGTCGGTTTGCGGGTTCGGCTGGCAGGCCCAGTACAGCGTCATCAGCCAACCGATGCCTGTCCATGCGAACAGGGCGTTGAACATCGCGATCATCAGCTTGTCATGCCGGCCGCGCCGGTCGGCGATGACGGCCGGGAGAAAATAGAGCGCGATCGCTGCGACCGAACCGGCCACCTGAATCAGGACTGCGTGTTGCATGTTGCTGCTCCATCCGAACTGCAATGAGGCTGATTGTCGCGCTTTTTCCGGTTGTGTGCTGGCAATTGATTGTTGCGTTTTTAGTGACGATCAGCGCGCGGCGAGCTCCTTCGGTTCCGCATCGTTGCTCAGCGCGAAACCTTCGTCGAGCCAGCCGGTGATGCCGCCGATCATCAGCTTCACGGGGCGGCCGAGGCGCGCGAGCCGGATCGCCGCACGTGCGGCCCCGTTGCAGTGCGGGCCCGCGCAGTAGACGACGAACAGCGTGTCGGCCGGATGCTCGGCGAGCTTGCCGGCGACGATCTTGCGGTGCGGCAGGTTGCGTGCGCCCGGCACGTGGCCGGCGGAAAAGAGTTCCGGACTGCGCACGTCGAGCAGCACGAAATCGGGCGCGCCGGACGCGAGCGCGTCGTGCACGTCCCAGCAATCGGTCTCGAAGCCCAACGACGCTTCGAAGTGCGCGAGGGCGGCGGCGCTGTCGGCGGCGGGTACGTCGGTTACGTATGACATCAAAGGCGCTCCATCAGGACGGCGCGGAATGCGCCGGAATGAAGGGCAGTATCGCGGTTCGCCGGCTTTTCCGGCAGTGGCGCGATCGACAAGTTCCGGTAACATCGCGCCATGCAAAATCATCTCGTCGTCGCGCTCGCCTACGATCGCCTCTGCACCTTCGAATTCGGCTGCGTGGTCGAACTGTTCGCGCTCGAGCGCCCGGAACTCGGCGTCGACTGGTATCGCTTCGCGGTGTGCGCGAGCGAGCCGGGGCCGGTGCGCGCGGCGGGCGGCATCACGGTCGCCGCGCCGTACCGGCTTGCGACACTCGATCGCGCGGACACCATCGTGATTCCCGGCTGGCGCGATCCGGCCGAACGGCCGCCGGAACCGTTGCTGAAGAAGCTGCGTGCCGCGCATCGCCGCGGCGCGCGGCTCTGTTCGATCTGCTCGGGCGTGTTCGTGCTCGCGGCGGCAGGCGTGCTCGACGGGCTGACCGTGACGACGCACTGGCGTTACGCCGAGCGCCTGCAGGCGCGCTATCCGGCGCTGCGCGTGAATCCCGACGCGCTGTACGTCGACGAAGGGCAGATCGTCACGTCGGCCGGCTCGGCCGCCGGGCTCGACATGCTGCTGCATCTCGTGCGCCGCGATCATGGCGGTGCGATCGCGAACCGCGTCGCGCAGCGCCTCGTGCTGCCGCCGCATCGCGATGGCGGCCAGGCGCAGTTCGTGCCGCGCCCGGTCGCGCCGGGCGGCAGCGACCGGCTCGCGAAGCTGATCGACTGGATGCGCGCGCATGCGGCCGAACCGCACACGCTCGCGTCGCTGGCCGCGCAGGCCGCGATGAGCACGCGCACGCTGCAGCGCCAGTTCGCGGATGCGACGGGCATGTCGCCGCTCATGTGGCTGATCCGCGAGCGCGTGAACCTCGCGAAGGACATGCTCGAAACGCATCCCGCGCTGTCGCTCGCGCAGATTGCCGCGCGCTCGGGCTTCGGTTCCGAGGAGTCGCTGCGCCGGCATTTCCGGCGCGTCGCCGCGACGAGCCCCGCCGCGTACCGGCGCGGGATGGATCGCGGCGATCGCGCGCCGGGGGCTTGAGCGCGGGGCGCCGTGTCGCTCAGGCGCGCGGCCTCAGCACCACGATGCCCGGCGTGTTCTTCACATACTCGAGAAACGGCGAATCGACGACCTTCATGTTGGCTTTCTTCGACGACGCGTTGCGCAGCATCGGCCCGTCGCTTGTCGCGACGAAGAAGCCGACGTGCGTGACGTCGAGGCCGTCCGCCTTCGCGTAGATGCCGATGTAATCGCCGGTCCGGAGCCGGCTGACGACATAGTCGTCGACGAATTCGCTCGGGATATGCGCGACGTCCCGCCGGACCACCGGCAGTCCAGGCACGTACGTGTCGCCGTCGGCTTTCCTGTTGAGTTGCTTCGTGACCGTGACGGCGCGGGCGCTGAGCGCGGTTGTCACGTCATCGGCCAGCAGCACCGGCCGGTTGGCCCAGTCCGTGAAGAAATGACGGCGGTGCTGGAAGTCGATGTCGCCGTTCACGTAGCGCGTCCGGACGAGACGATCGGCGTAGTCGGCTTTTGTCACGGCCTTTCTCGCTGTTTCGACGTAGTCGAGATAAGTGAAGCAATCGAGTCCGCTGAAGTCGATCACGAGTTGTTCCGGCGTAGTCGCGGCCCCCTTGAGCATGCCGTCCCGATAAGGGGTGCCGAGAAATTCGCGCGACAGCGTCTCGATGAGCTGTTCGGTGCCGCTGTCCGGATGCGCGGCGCGGAGTGCCAGTAGCGCGTCCAGTTTGCCGGAGGTCGCTTCGTTCAAGTTCGCGAGCGCGGTTTGTTGCTGCGTCGGCTGAGCGGACGAAACGGACGTATCGTTGCCGCACCCCGCTAATACGAGGGCCATCATGAGCGGCGCCATCTTTCTGAAATGGCTTTCAATTTTCACGGTTGGGTATGCGTCGAATGATGTTGTTTGTCGTGGCCGGTTGACATGCGTCGAACAGATTCGCAAGAAGTCGACCCGGGTGTGAGCGGCTGGGCCCAGCCGCCGCAGCACGATAAGGCGCGACCGAATGCGCGTCTCAATATCTCAAAGAATTCTCAATATTGTCGTGCGGAGAGGATGACACGATCCCGCTGATGAACGTGCCGCAGGCCGGCTTCGCGGCCGCGCAGTTTGATGGTGTGCGGCTTGCTCACAGCGGTGCCCGACCGTCGGGCGCTTCTTGCCGACTCCGGGCGCGCGTAAGATGGCGGTCGCCGTGCGGCGATCCACGCATGCCGCGCATTGCGCGCCGCTGCAGGAAGCCGCCATCGACCGCTCACAACGACAAGGACAACACCATGGGCCTGCTGGGAAAGCTGTTCGGAAAGAAACCGCGTGACGAAGCGGCATCGCCCGCGCCTTTGGCGCAAGCGTCAGACGCCCCGGACGCTCACGACGCGGCCGGGCAGGACGCCCCCGACATCGCACCGGAACTCGCGCCCGCGCTGAAGGCATTCCAGGCCGGCCGGCACGAAGCCGCGATCGCGGCCGCCGCGCCGCATGCGGAGCGGCTCGCCGATGCGGCGCGCCTGTGCGCGCTGTCGTACTCGGCGATGAAGCGTTACCCGGAAGCATTTCCGTACTGGCTTGCGCTGTTCGACCACGAGCCGAGCGCGCACAACGCGGTGCAGCTCGCGACGACATCCGTGATGTGCGACGAAGTGGAGCGCGGCGAAGCGTGGCTACAGAAGGCCGCCGAGGTCAATCACGACACGCACGAGCAGTCGGATGTCGCCGCGCGCGTGAACTTCATCTCCGCGCTGATGCAAAGCGGCCACCTGCGCGAGGCGCTGCCGCATCTCGCCTGGGTGCGCGACGTGTACGGCCACGTGCACATCACCGACTCGACCTTCCTCCACCTGCGCGGCATTCCGTTCTTTTCTTCATTCCTCGAGAACAGTTTCGAGATCCTGAAGGTCACGCAGCCGGCCGACGCGATCGCGCCGTGGTACGGCGAACTGAAGGGCAAGCTCGATGAAGACGGCGAAGCGCAGCTTGCCGCATGGGTCGGGCGGCTGCCGGCATAACCGGCGGCTCACCCTGCGTCGCGATGCCGGCCGCGGGTTGCCGGCGCGGCGTCGCGACGCACACGCTCCTCAGCGCGTGTTGGTCTTGCGATCGACTTGCCGGATGCAGGCGATCCGGTACACGCCGTCCTCGACTTCGACGCCGTGCGTATCGTGCGTGAAGCCGGGGAAGCGCAGGTCGAATTGCTCGAGCGCCTTCAGGTAGCCGAGCAGCGGCCCGTCGGCCGGCCCCGCGTTCTCGCCGGGCATCAGCAGCGGAATGCCGGGCGGATAGGGCACGACGCCCGTCGCGACGGTGCGGCCCGCCATCTCCGACAGCTCCAGCATCTCGATGTCGTTGTGCACGAGATGCTCGAACGCCTCGGCCGGGCTGAAGTCGGGCTGCGGCAGCGTCGAGAAGCCGCGCGACATCATCTCGGTCGTCTTCAGGTCGCTCATTGCGCTGAACATCAGGTCGCACAGCTCGCGCAGGCCGAGCTTGCCGTAGCGGTCCGGATAACGCGCCACGAGGTCCGGCAGCGCCTGTTCGAGCGGCGCGTTCGCGTCGTAGTCGCGCTTGAAGTCGAGCAGCGTGTTGACGAGCGTGCCCCACTTGCCCTTCGTCACGCCGAGCGAGAATAGGAACAGGATCGTGAAGTCGGTCGTCTTCTCGACGACGATCCCGTGCCGGTCCAGATACGCGGTGACGACCGATGCCGGAATGCCGACCGGCATCAGGCCGCCGTGCGGCGCGACGCCCGGCGTGACGATCGATACCTTGATCGGGTCGAGCATGCAGTAGTCGTCCTCGATCTCGCCGAAGCCGTGCCACGTGTCGCCCGGATGCAGCACCCAGCACGACGGATCGGTGGCGAGCAGCGTTTCGTCCGCTTCATGGAAGCGCACGCGGCGGCCCGTCTTGCGGTCGACCACGGTGTCCGGCTGCCAGCCGTTGAAGAACCAGTCGTCGTTCTCCTCGCATTCCGCGTGCAGTCGCGCGAGCATCCGGCGAAACGACACGGCCTCGCGGATCGCGTCGGTCGTCAGCGCCTCGCCGCCGGGGCCGTCCATCATCGCGGCACTCACGTCGTTCGACGCGATGATCGCGTAGTTCGGCGACGTCGACGCGTGCATCATGTACGCCTCGTTGAAGCGTGCATGCTCGATCGGGTTGCGGCCGTTGCGGACATGGATGAACGATGCCTGCGACAGCGCGGCGAGCAGCTTGTGCGTCGATTGCGTCGCGAACACGGTCGGCTTGCTCGCGTCGTGCTGCGACGGATCGCCGTGCATCGCGTGACGGTCGCGGTAGATCGGGTTGAAGCGCGCATAGCCGTACCAGGCTTCGTCGAAATGCAGCCGGTCGACGCTCTGGCCGAGCAGTTCCTCGACGCGCGTGACGTTGTAGCAGAGGCCGTCGTAGGTCGAGTTCGTGATCAGCGCATGCACGGGCGTCGGATCGATGCCGTCGCGGCCGCGCACGAGCGGATTCGCGTCGACCGCGAGCCGCACGGCGGCGGCCGTGAGCCGTTCCGGCATGATCGGCCCGATGATCCCGTAATGGTTGCGCGACGGGATCAGGTAGGTCGGAATCGCGCCGGACATCGTCATCGCATGCTCGGCCGACTTGTGGCAGTTGCGGTCGCACAGCGCGACCTGATTGCGCGTGACGCTCCCCATCAGGATCACGCGGTTCGACATCGACGAGCCGTTCGTCACGTGATACGTGCGGTGCGCGCCGAACACGCGCGCGGCGTAGCGTTCGCTTTCGCCGATGGGGCCCGAGTGGTCGAGCAGCGAGCCGAGTTCGCCGACCGAGATCGACAGGTCCGAGCGGAACAGCGCTTCGCCGAAGAATTCGAAGTACGCGCGGCCGACCGGCGATTTCAGGAATGCGGTGCCGCCTGTGTGGCCCGGCGTGTGCCACGAGTATTCGTACACGCGCGAGAACTGCGCGAGTGCGCGGAACATCGGCGGCAGCACGGTCTCGCGATAGCGTTCGATCGCGGCGACGATCCGCCCGCCGATGAACGCGGTGGTGTCCTCCAGCATCCAGATGAAGTCGTCGGCCTTGCGCATCGCGTCGACGGGAATCGCGGCCGCGCTCGCGCGGCTCGCGAGCAGGAACACCGGCACCGTCGCATTGCGTGCGCGCATCGCGTCGAGCACGGCCCGCGCGGGCGCATGCTCGGGATCGTTGCCGAGCTCCCAGTTGAGCAGCAGGCACTGGATCGCGGGATCGGCGTCGACCACCGCGCGCGCGTCTTCGGCGGACGTCGCGATCACGACGTCGACGAGCCGGGCGCGCAATTCTTCGGCGAGGGCGGTGGCTGCGCGGCCGGTGGCCGTGCGTTCGTCGATGTCGTGCTGCACGAGCAGCGCCTTCATGCCGAGGCGGCGAAACGCCGGTTGGGTCAAGGTAGCGGTCATGGTTATTCCCCCGTTTGCTGGGTTGCCTGGACACCCGCGGCCGGCGAGCGGGCGTGAAGAATGTCGGCCTCGTGTCGGCCCACCGAAATCCAGAAGGTGGCGACGAGTGCGACGATGGTCACGCCGAGCGCGAGGTAGCGCACCCAGCGCGGCGAACGGCCGCCCGGATGGACATGGGTTTCCTCGATTTCGCGCTGGCGGTTGATCGACAGCTCGTAGAAGACGATCGTCGCGATCACGAAGATCAGCGACCAGCGCGTCTGCTGGCCGTCGGAGCCGACCATTGCCCACAGCGCGTAGACCGCGCCGATCAGGCCGACGATCGTGTAGAAGGTGAACTGGTGCGACGGCATCTTGCCGTAGCCGAGCACCTTGATCGCGATGCACGAGTAGATGTACGGCAACAGCGTCATGATCACGGCGATCGACGCGATCTTGCCGAACTGCTCGCTCGCGCTCGGCGACATCGTCGCGAGCACCTGCACGGACATGATCGCCGCAACGATCGCGAGGCCGGCCGACGGCACGTTCTTCGAGTTGACGCGCGCGAACACGCCGGCGAACAGGCCGTCGTCGGCCGCGGCCTTCGCGGTCTGACCGACCAGCAGTGTCCAGCCCGCGAGCGAGCCGAGGCAGCCGAGCGCCGCGCAGATCGCGACCGCGTTCGCGGCGGTGTCGCCGAGCGCGAGTCGCGCGGCATCCGCGAACGGCGCGCTCGACGCGAGCAGCGCCTTGTTCGGGATCATCCCCATGATCACGGTCGAGCTGAGCACGTAGCACACGGCCGCGAGCACGACGCCGCCGACGGTGGCGATCGGCACATTGCGCGACGGGTTCTCGACGACGCCGGCCGACACCGACGCGCTTTCGACGCCGATGAATGCCCACAGCGTGAAGTTCAGCGTCGCGCCGATCGCGCTGAAGCTGCTCGCGCCCGACACGTTCCAGCCGGCGAAATACACGTCCTTGCTGAACCAGAACCAGCCGAACACGGCCATCCCGAGGATCGGCACGAGCGCGAAGATCGTCGTGACCGACTGCACGCGGCCGACGATGTTCGGCCCGAGGATGTTCGCGTAGGTGAACAGCCAGATCACGAAGATCTGCGCGAGCGCAAACACGAGCGGGTCGCGCAGCACGGGGAAGAAGTGCGTCAGATAACCGAGGCCGGCGACCGCGAGGCCGACGTTGCCGAGCACGTTCGCGAGCCAGTAGATGAGGTTGGTCTGGTAGCCGATGTACGGGCCGAACGATTTGCGTGCATACGCATACGGGCCGCCGGCGGCCGGGTCGATCGCCGCGAGCTTCGCGAACACCAGCGCGAGCGACACGGCGCCGACCACGGTGATCAGCCAGCCGAAGATCGCGATGCCGCCGGTGGCGGCGAGGTTCGCGGGCAGCATGAAGACGCCGGAGCCCATCATGTTGCCCGCGACCATCAGCGTGGCGGGGACGACGCCGATTTTCGGCGCGGAAATCGCGGCCGGTGTGGCGGCGGAGCGGGAGGAGGACGAGCTGGCATCGGACATGCGGGGCTCCTTGAATGGACGTGATGCTGTTGAGGTGGCGCGGCCCGGCGCCGGTCGACGATTCCGGAATGGATCGCCGTTTTATTAAACGACGTCATGGTATATCGCTAGTCGATTTTTTAATGGTAAACGCTGACATTTAATGAGTTAAATGTTGATCGATGTCATTGAAATACGTTGGGTGGCGTTGGGGCCCGGGGCGGGGCGCGATACGGCAGATTTCGCAGGATTCGGCGGTAGTGGGCGGGGAAAGCTGAGTTCGGGCGGGTCGGCAGCGATGGGCAATCCGGTTTTTTTGCCGATTTGGATTGAACATTTCTCGACGTAAATGTTCGATCTTTCGGGCGCGATTTTGTCGGCTATTATCTGGTGCGTTGAATATATGAGCCATGCAAGCGCGCCGCCGGTGCGCATGACGATTTTTCCTTTCGAAGGATGATGCCGATGCTGCCTTCCCGTTTGCCGCTGATTCAGGCCCCGATGGTCGGTTCGCTGAGCGCGCTTGCAATCGCAGTCTGCGAAGCGGGCGGGCTCGGCTCGCTCGCATGCGCGGCGCTCGGCCCGCAGCAACTGCGGGACGAGATCGCGGCGATCCGCGCACGCACGCAGGCCCCGTTCAACGTGAACTTCTTCTGCCATACGCCGCCCGCGCCGGACGCCGAGGTCGACGCGCGCTGGCGCGCGGCACTGGCCGGCTACTACGCGGAAGCCGGGCTCGATCCGGTCGGCGTGAAGGGCGGCGCCGGCCGCGCACCGTTCGACGACGCGATGTGCGCGGTGGTCGAGGAGATGCGGCCGGCCGTCGTGAGCTTTCATTTCGGATTGCCGGACGATGCGTTGCTGGCGCGCGTGCGTCGTACCGGCGCGCGGATCGTGTCGTCCGCGACGACCGTCGAGGAGGCGCGCTGGCTCGATGCGCGCGACGTCGATGCGATCGTCGCGCAGGGCGCGGAGGCCGGCGGCCATCGCGGGATGTTCCTGACCGACGACATTCACGCGCAGCCGGGGCTGTTCGCGCTGTTGCCGCAGATCGTCGACGCGGTGCGCGCGCCCGTGATCGCGGCGGGCGCGATCGCCGACGGCCGCGGCATCGCGGCCGCTTTCGCGCTCGGCGCCCGTGCGGTGCAGATCGGCACCGGCTACCTGCTCACGCCGCAGGCCGGCCGCTCCGCGCAGCACCGCGCGGCGGTGCGGGCGGCGCGCGACGACGGCACCCGCATGACCAACCTGTACACGGGTCGGCCGGCGCGCGGCCTGCTGACGCGCTTCATGCGCGAGCAGGGGCCGATGAGCGCGCTCGCGCCCGCGTTCCCGCTCGCGACGGCCGCGGTCGATCCGCTGCGCGGCGCATTCGAACGGCAGGGCCGCGACGATTTCTCGCTGCTGTGGTCGGGCGAGGCCGCGGCGCTCGCGCGCGAAGAGGACGCCGGGGTGCTGACGCGACGCCTGTGGGCCGACGCGCTGGCGTGCGCGGCGGGGCTGCGCGACACGTTCCCGCCGGGCGACTGAACGGGCGCGGAAACGGACGCGGAAACGGATGCCGGAAGGGGGCCGAAGGCGAGCCCGAAGCCGGCGGCGGAAAGCGCCGCCGAAACGCCCCGGCCGAAGGCCCATCGGCGTATCATCCGTTTTTTCATCAGCCCGATCCAGGCACCCATCATGACCTCCGTCGACACTACCCCCGTCCTCGACCATGACAAGCTCGTTACCTTCGTCGAGCGCAAGTGGAACGATGAAATCCTCCACGCACTGACCGACTACATCGCGATCCCCGCGAAGAGCCCCGCATTCGACCCCGACTGGGCGCAGCGCGGGTATCTCGAACGCGTCGTCACCGATGCCGCGCAGTGGGCCGAACGCCAGCCGGTGAAAGGCCTGAAGCTCGAGATCGTGCGCCTGCCCGGCCGCACGCCGGTGATCTTCTTCGAAACCCCCGCGACGCGCGCGGGCAGCACCGACACGATCCTGCTGTACGGCCACCTCGACAAGCAGCCCGAATTCGACGGCTGGCGCGCGGACCTCGGCCCGTGGACGCCGAAGTTCGAGAACGGCAAGCTGTACGGCCGCGGCGGCGCGGACGACGGCTACGCGATCTACGCGAGCCTCGCGGCGCTCGGCGCGCTTGACGAGCAGGGCGTCGAACGGCCGCGCTGCGTCGGCCTGATCGAAACCTGCGAGGAGTCGGGCAGCTACGACCTGCTGCCGTACGTCGACGCGCTGCGCGACCGGCTCGGCCAGGTGTCGCTCGTCGTGTGCCTGGATTCGGGCGCCGGCAACTACGACCAGATGTGGCTCACGACGTCGCTGCGCGGGCTGGTGTCCGGCGACCTGCAGGTCGAGGTGCTCGAGGAAGGCGTTCACTCGGGCGTCTTCGGCGGCATCGCGCCGTCGAGCTTCCGCGTGATGCGTCAGCTGTTCGAGCGCCTCGAAGATGCGAAGAACGGCAACCTGCTGCCGGGCGTGTTCCATTGCGAGATTCCCGACAGCCGCGTGCGCGAAGCCGACGCGGCCGCCGCGATTCTCGGCGACACCGTGTGGAAGGGGCTGCCGTGGGCGTGCGGGATGGACGGCAAACCGGTGCTGCCGACCACGACCGATCCGCGCGAGGCGCTGCTGAATTCGACGTGGCGTCCGTCGCTGTCGGTGACTGGCGCGGCCGGGCTGCCGGCGCTTTCCGACGCGGGCAACGTGCTGCGTCCGCGCACCGCGTTCAAGCTGTCGCTGCGCCTGCC
Source organism: Burkholderia ambifaria AMMD (assembly GCF_000203915.1). Lineage (NCBI taxonomy): Bacteria > Pseudomonadati > Pseudomonadota > Betaproteobacteria > Burkholderiales > Burkholderiaceae > Burkholderia > Burkholderia ambifaria. The sequence goes on along the minus strand of NC_008391.1, from coordinate 1,267,544 downwards.
GCCGCTCGTCGACGCCGCGCAGGCCGTGCAGCAGCTGAAGGAACTGCTCGAACTCGATCCGCCGTACAACGCGAAGGTCACGTTCAAGCCCGACGCGGGCGCCGCGACCGGCTGGAGCGCGCCGGATCTCGCACCGTGGCTCGCGTCGTCGCTCGACGCCGCGTCGCGCCGCCACTTCGGCGCGGACTGCGCGTACATGGGCCTCGGCGGCACGATCCCGCTGATGAACGTGCTGCAGGAAGGGTTCCCGTCCGCGCAGTTCATGGTGTGCGGCGTGCTCGGCCCGAAGTCGAACGCGCACGGGCCGAACGAATTCCTGCACGTGCCGTACGCGAAGAAGCTGACCGCGGCGGTCGCGGACGTGATCGCGACCGCGCGCTGAGCGTTCGCGCTGCCTGTCCCCATTCGACCCGACCCGACCGGATCCCGCCTGACCTGACGGAGCCTTGCCGATGACCGCGCTGCCGACACCCGCTACCGACCCGCTGCGCATGCGCGCCGAACCGCTGCACGCATTCGTCGCGGCACTGTGGGAGCGGGCCGGCAGCAGCGAGCGCGAGGCGCGGCTCGTCGCCGATCACCTGGTCGGCGCGAATCTGGCCGGGCACGATTCGCACGGGGTCGGGATGATCCCGAACTACGTCGCATCGTGGCGGGAAGGGCAGCTGCAACTCAACGGGCACGCGTCGATCGTCCGCGACGGCGGCGCGGTGCTGACGATCGACGGCGGGCGCGGCTTCGGCCAGGTGATCGCGTTCGAGGCGATGGTCGAAGGGATCGAGCGGGCCCGGCGCATGGGCATCTGCGCGATCGGGCTGCGCGACGTCCATCACCTCGGCCGCATCGGGCACTGGGCCGAGCAGTGCGCGCGCTCGGGCCTCGTGTCGTTCCATTTCGTCAACGTGCCGGGCGACCTGCTCGTCGCGCCGCTCAACGGCACCGATCCGCGCTTCGGCACGAATCCGTTCTGCGCCGCGTATCCGCGCGCGGGCCGGCCGCCGCTGCTGCTCGATTTCGCGACGAGCGCGATCGCGTACGGCAAGACGCGGGTGGCGTACAACCAGGGCAAGCGCGTGCCGGCCGGGTCGCTGATCGATCATCGCGGCCAGCCGACCGACGATCCGGCCGTGATGCACGAGCAGCCGTTCGGCGCGTTGCTGCCGTTCGGGCTGCACAAGGGCTATGCGCTGGCCGCGATGTGCGAGATCTTCGGCGGCGCGCTGGTCGGCGGGCATACGACCTACGGCGACACGCTGCAGAAGACGAGCGCGATCGTCAACGGGATGCTGTCGGTGTTGATCGATCCGAACGCGTTCGATGCGGCCGACGCGGAGCGTGAAGCCGATGCGTTCGTCGCGTGGGCGAAGGCGTCGCCGCAGGCGGGCGATGCGCCGGTGCGGATGCCCGGCGAGCCGGAGGAGGCGAGCCGCGCGGCGCGCGGCGCGGACGGCATTCCGGTCGATCGTGCGACGTGGCGGCAGATCCGCGAGAGCGCGGCGGCCGTCGGCTTCGACGATGCCGAACTCGACGGGTGGACGCAGCGCTGCACGGAGGCCGCATGAGCTGGCAGGCGGAGAAGGCGCACGGCGAGGAGATCGCCTACCAGCTCGCGCCGCTCGGCAAGGTAGAGGTCGTGCGGTTCTTCAGCGGCGCGGCGATGCGGCTCGACGGCGTGATGTTCGGCTTCATGTCGCGCGGGTCGCTGTTCCTGCGCGTCGACGACGTGAACCGTCCTGCGTTCGTCGCGGCGGGGATGGGGCCGTTCTCGTACGAGCGGCCCACGCGCACCGTCGCGCTCGAAGGCTATTACGAAACGCCGGCCGACGTGCTCGAGGACGCGGGCGCGCTGTTCGACTGGTGTCGCGGCGCATATCGCGCGGCGCTGCTGGCGGGGGCGCAGAAGCGCAACGCACGGCCGAAAGCGAAACCGGCGCCGAAATCGGAGGCAAAGCCGAAGCCGGAGGCGGCGCGCAAGCGCACGCAGCGTCGGCCGTAAGACGGCGCTTTTTCCTTCTTTGTCCTTTCTTTCGAGCCACGGCGGGTGCCCGCAAGCGCCGGGCTTGACGGACCGCATGGTTCGCCGACTTCACAACGGCGGCCCCGGCGTTTATGATCGGCGCGGTTGCGTCCGTGCCCGGCGCAACCCGAGCCGGTGTCGCCGCCGGCCTCGCGAACGGCGCATCGAAAGCCGCGCGAATGTTCCCCACTCATCGTTCCAGACGGAGATAGCCGATGCTCGTCCTGATTCTCGGTTTAGCGATCTTCCTCGGTGTGCATTCGATCCGGATCGTCGCGGATGGCTGGCGCTCCGTCACCATCGAGCGGATCGGCGAGAAACGTTGGAAGGGCCCCTATGCGATCGCGTCGATCGTCGGCTTCGTGCTGATCGTCTGGGGTTACGGGATCGCCCGCCAGAACGGGACGCTGCTGTGGGTGTCACCCGTCGGCGTGCGCCACCTCACCGGCATGCTGACCGCGATCGCATTCGTGCTGATCGCGGCGGCCTACGTGCCGCGCAACCGCATCAAGACGCTCGTCGGCCATCCGATGGTGGCCGGCGTGATGGTGTGGGCGGTCGCGCACCTGCTCGCGAACGGCACGCTGCATGCGGTCGTGCTGTTCGGCGCATTTTTCGTGTGGTCGCTGGTCGATTTCGTCGTGTGGCGCGCGCGCGACCGCCGCGACGGCGTCCGCTATCCGGCCGGCAGGCTGTCGGGCGATGGCGTGACGATTGCGGCCGGGCTCGTCGTATGGGCCGTGTTCGCGCTGCTCCTGCACGGGCCGCTGATCGGCGTGCGGCCGTTCGGTTGAACGTGGCCGCCTGCAACGATTGACGAGCGGGGCGCATGAGCCGCCCTGGGCGCCTGCGACATCGCGGCGCGCGCATTACCCGCTACCCGCCTTCCCTCAACGTACGGATGCCCGCCCGAGCGTGCGTCAGATCGGCTTGACGAACAGCCCGATGGTCAGCGCGATGCCGATGCACACGATCGCAATCCGCAGCACGCGCTCGTTCACGCGGTGCAGCGCCCACGCGCCGAGCAGGCCGCCGACGATCGCGCCGCCGCCGAGCGCGATCGCCGCCTGCCAGTGCAGGTGCGGTGACGTCAGGAACAGCACGACCGCCGACGCGTTCATCACGCCCGCGAGCGCGTTCTTGGTCGACATCGCGTGACGCGGCGACAGGCCGGCCATCGTCAGTGCGGCCATCATCAGGAAGCCGATGCCGCCGCCGAAGTAGCCGCCGTAGATCGCGATCAGGAACTGCGCGATCGCGGCCGTGACGGGGCCGAGATGCTGCGTGTCCACGCCCGGCTTGCGGAAGAAGCTGCCCCACGCGAACACGACCGTCGCGAACAGCACGAGCCACGGCACGAGGTGCGAGAAGATCGATGACGGAGTTTTCAGGAGCAGCAGCCCGCCGAGTGCACCGCCGACCACGCTGATCGCGAACAGCGCGCGAAACGGCAGCTTGCCCGCGCCGCGCACCATGTTTCGGCTCGCCCAGCCCGTCGTGACCTGACCGGGGAACAGCGCGACCGTCGACGTGATGTTCGCCGCGAGCGGCGACATGCCCGATAGGATCAGCGCGGGCAGCGTGACGAACGAGCCGCCGCCCGCGAGGGCATTCTGCAGGCCGGCCCACAGGCCGGCGATGATGATGAGAGCGAGCATCGGTGATGGAGCGCGGAGGTGGCGGGGTGCGCGGTCCGGAAGCAGGCGCGCGCGATGATCGCCCGATGGTAATGCAGGATCGCGGCGGCGCAAACCGTGGCGAGCGCGCGGTGTGGCGGGTGCGCAGGGGGGCGGCCGGCCGATGGGAAGCGTTGCCGTTGTGCCGCGCGTCAGGCCATCGCGGCCATGCGCACGAGCACGACTCGCGCCGCGTTACTCGTTCGGTTCCCCGGCGGTGCCGTCGTCAGCCGCATCGCTGTCGACGTCCGGATAGACGATCGTGCCGTCGTCCCGGATCACCGCGCCGGCCGTGAGACGCGCGGGCTCGACGCGATTGCGGCCCATGATGTGCAGCACCGTTTCGCCGCGCGCGATCAGATAGTCGGACACGATGCGCCGGTGACACCGCCACCACACGGCTTCCGAACACATGATCGCGCAGCGTTGCCGGTGCCCTTGTTCGATCAGCCGGTCGAGGCCGGCTCGAAACTCGGGCGACAGCGCGTAGTCGGCGTAGCGATGGAAACTGCGATTGGTCCAGAAGTCGTTGACCTCGTCGGGCACGTCGCGCGACTTGCCACGCAGGCCGCCGAGCTCCGCGATGTGCTCGTACGCGATATCGACGGCGGCCAGCGCGTCGGGCAGCGTCGCTTCGTTGAACTGCGGATTCGTGCGCGAGCGCGTCATCTTGCGGATATCGGCAAGCAGCGCGATATCGACCGCGTCGAGCATCTCGACGAACTCGTCGAGCGTGCGGTTCGAATGGCCGATCGTGTAGAACGGGAGCGTCATGCGTCGTCCTTGCCTGCTATGCGTTCGAGCACGCGGCCGCGATGCGCGGCGATGTGGTCGGTTCGGTCGCTCTTGATCTCGTATTGCGGATCGTCGGGCGACGCGCGATGGCGATGCCCTTTGTAGTCGAAATCCTGCGTGTGGATCGCAATGATCGTGCCCGTCACGTAACCGGCTTCGGAATTCCAGCGGACGTGGTCGCCCAGTTTGAATGGATGCGTCATGCGGAAGCCTCCTTGCGTCGATACTGCGTCGCTTGCCGGCGTGGCGCGGGCAGCCCGACGGCGACGGCAACGCATGCAGGCGTTCATTATCCGTCGGGACCGGATAGGAGAAAAGCGACGCGGCCGCAGGCCGACGAACTCAAGTTGCGCTCTTTGGGAATGCTGGAAAAGCCAGCGTATCAAGCTTCGCCGGTGCTGCTCAATTCCATCTACGACTCCTTGAGAAGTTCCGGTATGGGCGCGAAGGAAGCGATGAGTACCGCGGCCGAGCGTGCCAATAGACCGGCGGCTCAAACGACACGTTGAAAAGGGGTGGGGGCAGCAGCACAAGGGCATCCGTCGGCGTGACGCCGAGCGGCGCTGCGCGACGGACGAACTGAACAGGAGCCGAGGTCAGCGGCGCACATGCCTGGCCGCGCCGCGCGGCGAAGTCTCCTGTTCCGATCGCACGGCGGCGCTTCCGGGCTGTCTTTCGGGGCCGCTGCAGTGACTTACGGCGTCACGACAAGCGCCGTGTGCATGCCCGCAACATAATGTCCCGGCTTGTTGCAGATCAGCACGTAGTGGCCGGGCGTGAGCTTGAATGACGCGCGCTTGCTCGTTCCCGGGGCGATGTCTTCGACTTCGCCGATCTTTCTCAACCTGTGCTCCAGCACCTGCCCTCTGCGGACAGGAAGTGCATCATCCGAGAGATTGGTCCTGAGCAAGACGAGTTCGTGCTCCATGTTGTTGTCGACGGCATTTTTGACATCGAACGTGACGCGACCCGCTTTCATGTTGTGTGTGTCGAGCTGGATCGAATTCGAACGCAACGTCGCGTTGACGGTTTGCTCCGCCCAGCCGGGATGCGATGTCATGCCGAGGGCAGTCACACTGGCGACGACGGCGATTCTGTGGGCGGCGTCCATGGGGCCTCCTTTGCATCGAAACAACGCGCCTATCCGGCGTCGAGCGATTGCCGCAAGCAATCCCGGCGAGAACGCTCACGGGCCGACGTCGATGCGGCCATAGACACCGTCGGCTTCGTCATTGGGGCCGGCAGCAAAAAACAGCGTATTGACAGGTTGATTGTTGAGGCCGTTGCCGAATGCGATGCCCCACAGCCCCGGCTCGACGATCGCCTTGCCGTCGGGTTGCTGCAGGGTCCCGCGCAGCATGCCTGACGTCGCATCGAACGCGTGGATCATGCCGTCACCGAAGTTGCCGATCAGAACGGTGTTGCTGAAGCGGCCGAAATTCGCGGGTGCAGGCGCCATGCCCCACGGCGCATTCAACGGTTCGCCGGAGGCGAAGCGTTGAATGAATTGTCCCGATGGGCTGAACACGTCGATCAAACCCAATCCTGCACCAGCGACGTCGTCGTGTGCTGCCGCATCCTGCTTTGCATAAGCAACGTAAAGTTTCGAGTTGATCGCCTGAATTCCAAACGGCGCAAACCCGGCCGGCAAAGCGGGATCTTGAAATGCACCGGTCGTCGTCACCTTTGTGAAGGTCCTGTCGAAAACATCGATCCTGTTGTTGTGGAAGTCCGTTGCGTACAGGAAATTCGCGCCGTTGTTGCTGGCCATGGCGAGCCCTTTGTAGACGGCGCTGCCGCCGCTGTCGAACACGGTGACGGCCGAGGTCGGATTGACGGCTGGCGACCAGGCGGTGATCGTTCCGCCCTCGCCGACGAAAATGAAGGATGCCGGCCCCGATTTTGTGCCCTGGCTCACCACGAAGTCCGACGTGCCATTGAATACGATGCCCGTGGGGGAGGCGTCGCCTTGCGAGCCGGCGGGGATCGTCACGACGAGCGATTGCGGTACGCCATTGCCGTCATAGAGCGTTGCGTGCTGCGTCCCGTTATCCGCGACCCACACAAAACCCCTGGGATTGAATGCAATGCCCCACGGATTCTTCAGGTTTGTATCCACGTGAGCAGCGGGCAGGGCACCGTCGGAAACCAGTACATCGACCTTGTACTGACTGACGTGGGATGAATTGCCGCATGCGACGACGCTGGTCAGCACGAATGCGATCATCGCAGCGCCGAGCGTTGTATGGACCTGTTTCATGACTGGGCTCCGAACACGATTGGGACGTTAGTAAACGGAGCGGCCGATGCGTTTATTCCGTTCGTTTCGTTTGACTTCAAACACCAGAACCCGCCATCGCCGCTGATGCTGGCGCAGGCCGAGCCAGAGAATCTCCGGCATGCGGGGCTCGAGACAACGGAGCGTTTCGAACACCAGTCGTTGTTCCATCACGGCGATGACGGCGCCATTGCCGGCGCCATTGCCGGCGCCGGACGGCGTCAGATCGTGTGACTCGGTTCGGGCAAAAACCGGCCGGTCGACGCCTGCCTCCGGTTCGTCGACAACCGAGGCCCCGTAAGCGCATATCGGCGGGGTGTTTCGGGGCACGTTGCACCGCGCGCGCAAGCGCGTCGATTTCACTTGCATGCATGTACAACCCTCTGCCGAGAATCTGTTCCGCCACGTCGAGCAAATGCGTGTGAACGCACGGGTTCATATGGGACACAACGCCGGCATCGTTGCTCTGGCTCGCGCAGCGTAGCACCTCGACGGCGCCGGCCTGCGGGCGAGGCGCTGAAATGCGCGCCGGGGGGGCGCGCGACCTTCACGTCGGCGGATGCGTCGGGGCTGATCTACGACGCGATCACAGTCACGCCGACGAGCCTTGCCGCGCGCGGGGCCGACTGGGCGCCACGACATGATCGAAACCGACTGGTTGCCGAATTTCGTCGTGCCGCTCAGCCAGGTGACGTTCTTACCGGATCCCGAATCGCCGGACAATAGCCCTGCAGCGTGAGCGGCCGGCGCGCCGCGAGTGGTTTGGCGACCGACTCGTGGAGGCGCCAGCCAGACGCGTCACCTGGTCGCCGGTGGTGTTCTCTCGGCAATCGGCCGATACTCTGGACGTGATCCGCATTCTGCATATCACCGGATGGACGTCGATCGGCGCCTGTAGCGCACGCCGAGTCCGGCCGTCGTGCCAGCCGCCGTAGACCAAAATAAATCTCTCACTCCAGAATCGTCGTAGATCAAGGCTTGCGGCCCGCAAGTTGACGACTTTATTGACGGTCCCGCCAAAATAATGTCGTCAATTCGCATACGTCCGGATTAAATTTGTCAATTCGCGTCATAGACTTCGGGCCCGACCGTAAGGCCCTGATCTTATGGACGATTCCCGGCACGCAATGCGGCCGGCTACGACGCCACGCCCGCGCGGCGCTGACAGCGGACCGCGGGTGTACCACGTTCGCCACGATAGATCGACGCAAGCTTCCCCAAGGATAACCATGGAATTGCGACACCTGCGCTCCTTCAACGTACTGGCTGAGTGCGCTAACTTCACGCAAGCGGCGAAGCAGTTACATGTCAGTCAATCCACCCTGTCTCACACCATTAAGCAGCTCGAAGATGAACTCAAAGTCGAATTGTTCGACCGGGTTGGCAAGCGCGTCACGCTCAATCGGGACGGTAAGCAATTTCTGGGAACTGTTGCTCGCACCTTGGGCGAACTTGACAGCGGCATCGTCTCACTAAGAAATTGCATCTCCGAGCTTTCAGGCGAATTGCGTATCGGGACGACTTCAACCTTCAACGTTCGCTTGTTGCCCGGCTGCGTTTCGGAATTCCTCACGCAAAACCCGACCGTTCACGTGACAATCGCCGAGTTGCCAGGCAAGTCGATCGAAGAACGCGTGCGAAACGGCCAGCTAGACGTCGGCATCTGCTATACACCATCCGACACGGGTGGACTTTGGTTCGAACCGCTCTTCAACGAGGAACTCGTCATCTTTGCTCCGTTGAATCATCCTCTCGCAAAGCGACGACGTATCCGCATGGTCGAGCTCCATCGTCAGCCGCTCATTCTTCCGTCTGCTGAAGTGGGGGCACGGCACATTCTGAATGCGTGCTTTCGTGCCGTGCATGCTCAACCTACGCCCGTCGCGGAAATCAACTCCATCGTGCCAATGTTCGAACTGTCCCGCTCACTTCGCATTCCCACTATTGGCTCCGAGTTTCTGTCCAAGGCCGTAAGCGATTTTGCCGTTGTCCGAATCGTCGACCCCAAGCCCATTCGCACGCCCGTGCTCCTGCAAAAACAAGATGGACCACAGAGCGCGACCTCGAAGGCCTTCGCCGACATACTGAAACGACAGTGCGCCCATCAGTCGGAACAGCGGCTTTAGCGGAGTTGTTCCTGCGCAGCTGGTTCCCACGAGCCTCACACCATCAGGATTTGGCGCTGCGCGGGCCGATGAGCGCCTCGCTTCCAGCTCAAACTCGTGCGCTAGCGGTGCCCGTGGGGCCGAGCTTTGCGATCCGTCGAGCATACGCGTCACGCATTCGCCGGCACGCTGCCACCGTTCAGACAGTGGCGCGAGCAGTCGTCCGACCTGCGCGTGCTGCACCGCCATGCACGACGGCTTTGCCCTCAAATCTCCTCGGCCTGTTTCTCAACCAATCGATCAAGACATCAGCCCCAGCGTCCTGGGCGCGACGGCTCCGCAACGCCAAGGCGATGCATCCGGGCCAAACTCATTGAGGGCACGCGCCTGAAACCAATGCAAAGGCGAACCGGAGTCGGCCGTTCGTGCCTTCAGGCGCTGGAGCCGCCGATGGGCTCTCGAGTTCCCCGAGCAGGCTAGCGACAGTGCCGTATGTGAGGTCACCGGGAAGTCGAACAATGCAGCATCAATCGACCGCGTCGATTGATTTCCACGAAAAATACCATTTCCCTAGATCGACCGTCTCTCCTAACCTTGGCGTAAACGTAGCCTCGAGTCGACGAACCTAAGAGGGCCCCATGCGCCCGGAAAAGTGTCGCAACGAGCGCTGTATCAGAACAGAACGCTGTATTCGGACACCACGCGAACAGCGATCTCCGAAATGCTGGCTACCGGATTGCACCAATAGGGAATTCCGAAGCTTTTTCTTTCGTAGTACTTGTATTAAATGCGACCTGGACAGAACATGAAGCGCCCATTTTTGAGAAACGCGTGGTATGTGGCCGCGTGGGATAGCGAAGTCAAGGCCGACGAGCTTTTCCAACGCACATTGCTGAACGAGTCTGTACTTCTTTTCCGAAATGATCGAGGCGAAGTACAGGCCGTCTCGAACCGTTGTCCCCATCGCTTCGCGCCACTACACCTCGGAAAGAAACTTCCGAACGGTGTTCAATGCCCATACCACGGCCTCGAATTTGATGGCAGTGGCCAGTGCACGCGGAACCCCCACGGTGGGGGCGTTGTCCCGAAGGCGGCTCAGCTAAAAACGTATCCGGTCGTTGAAAAATACTCTCTTATCTGGATCTGGATGGGCGAAGCATCGATAGCAGACTCATCCAAGATACCGGACTTCTCGTGCCTCGATCCCCAGCTCAGCCATGTCGCCAAGCGGTACCTTCACGTAAAAGCGAACTACGTTCTCGAGACGGACAACATTTTGGATTTGAGTCACATTCAGTATCTACATCCGGGAACGCTGGGTAGTTCATCGGTTGCGGACGCAATCACGAGCGTCGTTCAGGAGGGCAACACGGTTTATTCGATGCGACAAACGGTCGGGGACATCATGCCCGAATTCCTCTATCGCCAACGCCGAATTCCCGTTGGCACACCGGTCGACCGATGGATTGACGTTCGGTGGGACGCACCAGCGCACATGCTCCTTGACGCCGGCTCAGTCGCGACAGGCAAGCCTCGTTCCGAAGGTGTCTCCAACAAGATCGCCCACATCTTCTCTCCTGAGACGGCATCGACGACGCATTACTGGTTTGCCGTGTCCAATCCGCTCTCCATGGGTGACGACGGGATGCAACGTGCAGAGGACTTTGTCTCGGGGCTCGTCCATCCTTTCCAGAATGAGGACCTCCCGATGCTCGAAGCACAGCAACACATGATTGGAGAGGCGGATTTCTGGTCTCTAAAACCAGTCTTGCTCGCCGGCGATGCAGCAGCCGTCCGTGCGCGACGCATCCTTGACAAGCTTCTGGCCGACGAGGAAGCCACCATGCAAACCATCGTCTCGAAATCTGAACAACGATTCAATAAGTAAAGGAACCGTTCCCTTTTGAACGCTTGACGCTCTCACCAGATGCTTCATGGACTCAAAATGAAAGTACTTGTCAAATCGAAGAAGCTGGTGGCTAACGGAATTGCCGCCTTCAAGTTGGTAGCTCCCGGCGGCGAGCAACTCCCTCTCTTCTCGGCGGGCGCTCATATCGATGTTTTTCTCGGTAACGACTTGGTCCGGCAGTATTCGTTGTGCAACGCGCCAAGCGACCGTTCGCATTATCAGATCGGAGTTCTTCTTGAGCCGAACTCACGAGGCGGCTCGCGAGCGATGCACAACCTCGCTGAGGGGCAGCTAATTGAAATCAGCGAGCCAAAAAATCACTTTCCGCTGACCGCCGGGGCGCGTCGTTCTGTCCTGATTGCCGGAGGCATCGGAATTACGCCTATCCTCGCGATGGCTGAACACCTCCGTGAGGAAAGACAGGACTTCGACCTTCACTATTGCGTGCGCGATCACGAGCGCGCCGCTTTCCGCGAACGGGTTGCGCACGACGACTTCGCCCCGCATGCTCGCCTCTATTACGACACGGCGCCGAGCCGAGAGAGGGTGAAATTCTCAGAAGTTTTGCGTTCGCCGGATCGTGATGTGCATCTCTATGTGTGTGGCCCCGGTGGATTCATCGATGCGGTCATCAAGGAAGCGACGTCAGCCGGTTGGGGTTCCGAAAACGTCCATCGCGAATATTTCGGAAATGCACCGACGAGCGGCGAGGGTGATTTGCCATTTCAACTGCGCCTTGCGCGAAGCGGGAAAATCGTCGAGGTTCGATCTAGCCAAACCGCAGCACAAGCCTTAGCTGCGCACGGTATTGATATTCAGACGTCATGCGAACAGGGCGTATGCGGAACGTGCATGACGAAGGTCCTGGAAGGTGTGCCAGATCATCGCGACGTCTACATGACTGACGAAGAGCACGCCGCGAACGACCAATTCACTCCCTGTTGCTCAAGAGCCAAGACACCGCTGCTGATCGACCTGTAGGACCATCGCCAGAAAGCGGCGCAGTAATGCACCGCTGCTACCCGATCTGCTACCTCGAAAAGAGATCCGCCTGGGATCGGGGCGCGGCCGGCCAGTCGAGCGAGCCGGCCGCGGAAAGCCACCTGCGCTCGCCTAGAAGCGATGGATCATGCCGAGCCGCACCAGGGTCTGGTTCTCGCCCGACGAGGCGCCGGCCGAGGCGGGTGTGGTGGCGAAATCGAAGGCCGTGCCGGTATGCGCGCTGACCACGTGCTGGTAGGCCGCCTGCATGTAGAGCGAGGTGCGCTTGCTGAGGTCGTAGTCGAGCATCAGCGAGAGCTGGTGCCACTTCGGCTCGAAATCGCCGGTGCTCGCGTGCAGGCGCGCCTCGGTGAAGGTGTAGGCGCCGAACAGCCAGAGCGACGGCGTGAAGGCGTACTTCGCATTGACCTCGAAGTTGTCGAACTTCCAGGACTGCCAGCGCCCGCCCGGCGGCCTGGTGGCCGTCGAGGCGATATAGGCGTTGGCGGTCGGGTCGTAGACGTCGACGTGCGAGTAGGCCAGGCCCAGCTTGGTGGCCGCGAACGCGTAGGACAGCCCCGCCACGATGTTCTGCTCGGACGAGCCGGTGAACACCGCGTCAGTGGACACCGCGCCGTTGGCCGAGCCGCCCGCGTCGATCTTCAGGTAGCCGAGCGCGGCGGTCAGGCCCGCCAGCTTATATTGCAGCGCGGCGCTGTAGAGCCGGTTGTTGGCGAAGCCGGTGTCGTTGCTGAAGCCGTACATCGCCTCGGCCTTCAGGCCATTGAAGTTCGGGCTGGTGTACTTGACCGAGTTGTTGACGCGGAAATCGAAGTCGGCGTTGTCGTTGTCGAACGGATGCGAGGCGACGTCGCCGCTCACGCCCCCCGCGCCGGTCAGCCCGCTCCAGAGGTCGATGGTCGGGTCGTACTGGCGGCCGAACGAGAGCGTGCCGAGCCGGTCCGACTGCAGGCCAACCCAGGCCTGCCTGCCGAACTCGCGGCCGCCCTGCCTGAAGGCGCCGCTGTTCACGTCGAAGCCGTTCTCGAGGCGGAACAGCGCGCGCGTGCCGCCGCCCAGGTCCTCGGAGCCGGCGATGCCCCAGCGGCTGCCGAAGGTGTCGCCGCTCTTCATCTGGAAGGTGCCGTGTCCCTTCGCGTTGCTGGTGTAGTTGAGCCCCTCATCGATGATTCCGTACAGCGTGACGCTGCTCTGTGCCTGCGCCGCCGTGCTGCTGCCGGCGAGTATCGTCAGCGCCGTCGCCACCGCAACCGCAATGCGTGTTTTCAAGCCTGCTGCCTTGCTCATGATTTCCCCATGGTCGTGTTGCATGAATCGAAACCTTGCTGGCACCGCGCCGGCGTGCGGATACACGCCAGCGGACGAGAACGACCGATGGCGCGGCTCGGGCCGGATGGAACGAAACGGTTCGCGCCGGTTCAGTAACCACGCGAGAGATCGACGCCGGCCGGGATGCGGCCGCTGGCGCGATAGGCGGCGACATTGGCCGCGACCACGGCCGCCGCCGTGTGCAGGTCGGTCGGCGCCGAGATGTGCGGCAGCACCGTCACGGCTGGATGGGCCCAGAGCGGCGAAACCTCGGGCAGCGGCTCGACTTCGAACACGTCGAGCACCGCATGTGACAGCCGGCCGGCATCGAGGGCCTGCAGCAGGTCCTGGGTGACCACCACCGGGCCGCGCGAGAAATTGATCAGCGCCGCGCCGGGCCGCATGGCCGACAGCGTGTGCCGGTCGAACAAGCCGCGTGTCTCGTCGGTCAGCGGCACCAGGCAAACCACGATCTCGCTCGCGCCGAGCAGGCGAGCCAGGCCCTCGGCGCCGTGATGGGTGTCCACGCTGGCCATGGTCTTCGGCGAGCGGCTCCAGCCGGCGACGCGGAAGCCCGCCTCGAGCAGGCGCGCGGCGGCGGCCGCCCCGAGCGTGCCGAGGCCGACGATACCCACCTGTATGTCCTGCGGTTTGCGATAGGGCCGCTGCCGCCATTCGCGCGCCTGCTGCTGAAGGCGGTAGGCGGGCATCTCGCGCTGCAGGTAGTAGGTCCAGGCCAGCACCGCCTCGGCCATGGTGCGCGACATTTCCGGGTCCACCAGCCGGACCACGGGCGGCGCGGTAGCCGGCAGGCTCTCGACCAACTGCTCGACGCCGGCCCACAGACTCTGGATCCAGGCGAGCCGGGGCAGGGCGGCGAGTTCGGCGGGATCGGGACGCGCCACGACCGCGACCCTCGCGACGGCGCGCGCGTCGCCATCGGCCTCGCGCAGGGGCACGATGGTTTCGGCCGGCATCGCCGCGGCGAGCGCGGCGCGATACTCGGCCTCCTGCCCGGCGGGCAGCCGGGTGGCCAGCATGATGATGTCGTTCATGGCGGGTGCCGTGGCGGCGGAAACGGTGGAGCGGGCGTGCCATGCGGCACGTCGTGATTTACTGCGAAATGGAGGAGACGCGCGCCAGCGCCTCAGTCGCCCTAGGTCTGTGCCTCGGCCGGTTTGCGGGCCTCCATCTCGGCCATGTCGATGAAGCGGTCGCCAATGCGCGGATGGGCGCGGCCGCCGTCGGCCGCGCCGATCGCCACCAGCACCTCGTCGGGACCCGGCGCGTCGGCGATCTGAAATGTCGCCGTCAGGAAGTGTGAGCGCTGCCCCGTGGCCGACTTGTGGATCATCGGCAGCGAGACCATCGAGCCCGGCCCGAGCCGCGTATTGGTGAAGCTCAGGAAGGCGGTGCCGTCGACCGCCTCGCGGAACAGGTTGCCGAAGCGCAGCGTATGGATCAGCGCCGAGGCATGCTCGATCTCGCCGTTTACGCCCACCACGGCGGCCTTGCCGTAGGCTTCCACGCGCGCGGCCGGCATCAGCGCCACCAGGCGCCGCGTCAGCTCGGCGCCCAGCGGTGGCGCGAGGCGCCGGATCTCCGGTTGCAGGTCCTCGCAGAAACCCTGCCCGGCCCAGGGGTTCCTCAGCACCGCCGCCACCACCACCGTCGTAATCGGGCGCGGCGCCGCGCGCCCGCCCTCGACAACCAGTTCCTCGACGAAGGTCGAGATCTTGCGCACTTGCAAATCGGTATTCATCAGCACTCCCATCGGATGACGTGATCGATGCGAGGCATGCTAAGTAGCGTCAATTCGAGCGTCTTCCTCCGTTCCGGGGGAAGCGCGACTTTTTTGACACTGCGATAAGTCGTATAGTCAGCTACGCCCAACAGGAGGCTCTCGATGCCGGATACGTTGTCGCTCATGTCGTCCTTGCGCGACGTCGCCAGCCGAATCAATGCGGATGCCGACGTCGACACGCTGCTGCACAGCCTGATCGACCTGGCCTGCCATCACGGCTCCTGGGATCTCGGCGCGATCATGAGCGTGGATATCGCGCACGGCTACGCGCTGGTGATCGCGCGGCGCGACCCGACCCTACTCAAGCGGACGCTGGCCGACCGGTGGGAGCTGGCCACCAGCCCAGCACTGGTCGCGCTGCAGCGCAACGAGCCGGTCTATATCCGCGACGCGCTGGAGACCACCGAATTCCTCGGCTACCGGCGCGAGGCGCCCGAGCGCGGCTATCGCACCGTGCTGGTGCTGCCGATGGCGAGTTGCGATGCCGAGGGGCGGCCGATGGTGCTGGTGGTGTCGGCGCGCAAGGTGGTGGACGTGGCGCCTGAGCACCTGGCCTTCATGGAGTTGCTGGTGCACCTCGGCGCGATCGCGATCGAGCGCGCCCATCGCCAGCGCGCGCAGCAGGCCGCCGCCGAGCAGTTGCGGCGCGTGCTGTCGGTGCAGGGCGCGATGCTGCAGGAGGTGCTGGTGGGCGGCTCGATGGATACGCTGACCGGCATGCTGGCCGACCTGCTCGACTCGCCGGTGCTGGTGATCGACTTCTATGGTGGCGAACTGCTGGCCTCGCGCCCGCCCGTCGAAGGGCTCGACGCCGCCGCCTGGCGCGCCCTGCTCGACGGAGAAACCGGCCGCCAGATGCGCGAGACCGTGCGCGAGGCGATTGCGCGCCACGCCTCGCGGCGGGTGGGCTTCGTGCTGCCGGGCGGGGTGCCGCTCACCGCCGACGTCGAGCCGCTGGCGGTGGACGGCGACACGGTGGGCGCGC
Organism: Burkholderia ambifaria AMMD; assembly: GCF_000203915.1. Lineage (NCBI taxonomy): Bacteria > Pseudomonadati > Pseudomonadota > Betaproteobacteria > Burkholderiales > Burkholderiaceae > Burkholderia > Burkholderia ambifaria. The sequence goes on along the minus strand of NC_008391.1, from coordinate 1,251,665 downwards.
TGCTGAGCTTCGGTGAGCGCGCCGAGGGTGACCTGCAGGCGCTCGCGATCGAGAGCGCGAAGTTCGCGATGAGCGTGCAGCTGATGCGCAGCGTGATCCGCTTTCGCGCCGAGACGCGCACCCTGACCGAGCTGTTCTTCGAGATCGTCGAGCGGCGATGGCGCGACGAGCAGGACATCGTCGAGCGCTCGCGCCGGCTCGGCATCGCGCTCGGCACGCCGATGCGCCTGCTCGTGGTCGACTATCCGCACCGCGAAGGTCCGGCGCTTGACCGATCGGCCGAGTGCCATCGCACCGTTGGTCTGATCGCGGCGCAGCACAAGCTCATCTCGCATCCGGTGACGGTCGGCGGCGGCCTGGTCTGTCTGTTGCCCGAGGACGACCAGCGGCCGCTGGCCAGCGTCAATGCCTTCGCGCGCCAGCTGTGCGGGGCGCTCACCCCCCTGTTCGGCGGCGAGCCGACCCTCGTGGTCAGCGACTGCGTGGCGGGCCTGACCGAGCTGGCCAACGAATGGGACCGCTGCTGGCGGATGATCCGCGTGGCGCGCTCGTTCGGCAAGACCGGCGCGCTGAGCGTGCCCGACCTGGGGCCCTTGCCGATGCTGATGGGCGCGGCCGATTCGCCCGACGTGCGGGCTTTCATCACCGGCACCATCGGTCCGATCGTCGAATACGACGCCAGCCATCGCGCTTCCTATCTCGACACGCTGGCGGTCTACATCCGACACGGCTGCCGCAGCCAGGCCTGCGCCGATGCGATGGGCCTGCACGTGACCACACTGCGCTACCGGCTGTCGCGCATCTCCGACCTGTTCGGCATCGACGTGGAGACGCCCGAGCGGCGCTTCGCCGTCGAGCTCGCGCTGCAACTGCACAACCTGCTGGAGGGCAGCGCGCCGGTGGCCGCGGCGGAGCGCGCGCATTAGGCGGGACGGCCGCGCAAGCGCCTGCTGGCGGGCTCGCGCGCGAAGCACGCCCTAGGGTCTGTTTACATATGGAACGCACATGCGAATGCCCGAAATCGCTCGGAGGGCAAGAAGTGAGGAGCGCCGTTTGGCCGTGCCAAACAAGCGACGAGCGACGCCGCCATACGGGCGATTTCGGGCATTCCCGTGACATGAATTTTTTAATTTGGGGTTGCCACGAGAACGGCCGCTCGCCGCGTTGCGCTCCTTGCGAATACGTCAGTATTCGCGGCGTCGCGCGCCTCGCGAGCGGCCGTTCTCGTGGCAACGCATGCGCGTTCCATATGTAAACAGACCCTAGTGGTTTTCCCGGTCCGACGAACAGCAGGTGAGGTTCCGCCAGTTCTCCTTCGATCCGCAGGAAGCCAGCCCGATTTCAGCCACCTACATTCACCTCAAGACAACGATGTACGAGGTGAATGGCCATGCAAGCCGCAGTACCCGATAACCGAACCACCATCGACCCAAAGGCGCTGCGCCGCGCCTTCGGCACCTTCGTCACCGGCGTGACGGTGCTCACCACCATCGACGCCGATGGCCGCCCGCGCGGCATGACGGCTAACTCCTTTGCCTCGGTCTCGCTCGATCCGCCGCTGCTGCTGGTCTGCGTCGGCGCGGGCGCGTCGAGCTACCCGGCCTTCGTCGCCGCCGACAAGTTCGCGGTGAACCTGTTGAGTGACAGCCAAGTGGACGTCTCCAACCTGTTCGCCTCGAAGGCGGTCGACAAGTTCGCCTCGATCAGCCACGACGTGGTGCACACCGGCGCGCCGGTGCTGACCGACTGCCTGACCTGGTTCGACTGCTCGATGCACGAGCGCGTCGAGGCCGGCGACCACCTGATCCTGATCGGCCGCGTGCAGGCCTTCGGCACCAGCCCCTCGGCGCCGCTCGGCTTCTGCCGCGGCCGCTACGCGCAGGTCAAGGACCCCCTGCCGCCGGGCTGGCTGTCGTCCACCGACATGATCGTCGGCTACCTGATCGAGGCGCAGGGCGAGGTGCTGCTGGTGGACGACGGCAAGGGCGGCTGGGTGCTCCCCACCGCGCCGCGCCGGCTGGTGGACGGGCGCCTGCCGGTGGCGGGCGGCGGCTCGCTGGCGCTGATGTCCGACGACACCTTCCTCTACTCCGTCTACGACACCGACGGCCACGATTCCGGCTACCTCATCTACCGGGCCCGCCTGGCCGAGCCGCGCGGCGCGCTGGCGCTGCCGCCGGAGTTTCGTTTCTTCGCTCTCGACGCGCTTCCGTACGACGAAATCGCCTCGGTCGAGATGCGCGCGATGCTGCGCCGTTTCGTGCGTGAGACGGCCGGCGGCGGCAGTTATTCGATCTACATGGGCTCGCACGACGGCGGGCGTGTCGCGACCGTCGGCGCGGCGCAGCCGTGGCGCCATCACGTGCACTCCTGAACCCAGGCTGGATGACCAAGGACATTTCATGAAGACCACAGTCGAAACCCTGCAGCATGCGCGCATCGGCAATTTCATCGACGGCCGTTTCGTCGAGCCGGCCAGCGGCAGCTATGCCCCGAGCTACGATCCCACCACCTCGACGCCTTGGTACGAGTTCGCGCAGTCGAACGCGGCCGACGTCGACGCGGCAGTGCGCTCCGCCCAGGCCGCGCTGAAGAACCCGGCCTGGCGCCGCATGACCCAGACCGAGCGCGGCAAGCTGGTGCGCCGTCTCGGCGAGCTGGTGCTCGAGCACGCCGACGCGCTGGCGCTGCTCGAATGCCGCGACAACGGCAAGCTGCTCAAGGAGATGCGCGCGCAGATGCGCGCCATTCCGGACTCCTATCTGTATTTCGCCGGCATGGCGGACAAGTTGCAGGGCGACACGATCCCCGTCAACAAGCTCGACATGCTGAACTTCAACCTGCGCGAGCCGATCGGCGTGGTGGGCATGATCATCCCGTGGAATTCGCCGCTGATGATGCTGACCGGCACGCTGGCGCCGTGCCTGGCGATCGGCAATACCGTAGTGGTCAAGCCGTCCGAGCACGCCACCGCCTCCTCGCTGGCGCTGGCCGAGCTGGCAATCGAGGCCGGCATCCCGCCTGGCGTTTTCAACGTGGTGACCGGCGACGGCGCCACCACCGGCGAGGCGCTCACGCGCCATCCCGGCGTGGCCAAGTACGTGTTTACCGGCAGCACCGTGACGGGCCGCAAGATCGCCGGCAATGCCGCGCAGAACCTGGTGCCCTGCCAGATGGAGCTGGGCGGCAAGTCCCCGCACGTGGTGTTCGGCGACGTGGAGATCGAGCGCGCCGTCAACGGCGTGGTGTCGGGCATCTTCGCCGCGGCGGGCCAGACCTGCGTGGCCGGCTCGCGCTGCTTCGTCGAGGCTTCGATCTACGAGCGCTTTGTCGAGGCCCTGGTCGAGCGCACCCGGCGCGTGCGGGTCGGCCACCCGATGCACGATGACACCGATATCGGGCCGCTCGCGCTGGCCACCCAGCTGGACAAGGTGCAGCGCTACGTGGCCTCGGGCGTGGAAGAGGGCGCGCGGATCGCGGCCGGCGGCCGCCGCCCGAGCTCGGGCGCCCTGGCCGAGGGCTGGTACTTCGAGCCGACCGTGATGACCCAGGCCACCAACTCGATGCGCTTCATGCAGGAGGAGATCTTCGGGCCGGTGGTGGGCGTGGTGCCGTTCCAGGACGAAGCCGAGCTGATGGCGCTGGCCAACGACACCGAATACGGCCTGGCTTCCGGCATCTGGACCCGCGACATCGACCGCGCGATGCGCTTCGCGCGCGACATCGACGCCGGCACGGTCTGGATCAACACCTACCGCTCGGCCGCCTACATGTCCTCGAACGGCGGCCTCAAGCACAGCGGCTACGGCCGGCGCGGTGGCTTCGAGGTGATGCGCGAGTTCTCACGGCTCAAGAACGTGGTGCTCGACTACTCGGGCGCGATGCAGGATCCGTTCGTCATTCGTCTGCGTTGAAACACGCGTTTCCATCCGACACGAGGCATCTATGAAATTCGCCGTATCACTGAGCATGGAGCGGTTCTCCCCCGAGGCGTCGATGACCGAGGCGCGCGACCGGCTGCTGGCGCTGGCGCGCGTGGCCGACGAAGGCGGCTTCGAGACGCTCTGGACTGCAGAGCACCACACCATCGAATGCACCATCTCGCCGAACCCGTTCACGGTGCTGACCTGGCTGGCCCAGCACACCGAGCGCATCCGGCTGGGCACCGCCACCCTGGTGGCGCCTTACTGGTCGCCGATCCGGCTGGCCGGCGAGGCCGCCATGTGCGATCACCTGAGCAATGGCCGGCTCGAGTTCGGCATCGCGCGCGGCGCCTACCAGTACGAGTTCGACCGGATGGCCGGCGGCATTCCCCAGCAGGAAGGCGTGGCCTACATGAAGGAGCTGGTGCCGGCCGTCAAGCGGCTGTGGGAGGGCGACTACGAGCATGAGGGCCATTACTGGCGCTTCCCGCTCGCCACCTCGGTGCCCAAGCCGCTGCAGCAGCCGCATCCGCCGATCTGGGTGGCCACGCGTGACCCCGGCAGCTTCGACTGGGCGGTCGGCATCGGCGCCAACATCCTGTCCACGCCGCTGTCGGCGCCGCCGTCCGAGGTGGCCGTGCTCGGCGCGAAATTCCGCAAGGCGGTGGCCGACCATCCCGAGCATCCGCGCCCGCGCTTCATGATGCAGCGGCGCACTTGCGTCTACGACCGCGAGGAGGACTGGCGGACCGCCGTGCGCCACAGCGTCGACTACGGCCGCTACTTCGAGAACCTGATGCAGAACATTGGCACCGTGCGCAACGGCTTCCCGGAGGCGGTGCCTTTCGAGACCGTGGCCAATCGCGCCAACTACGATCCCGCGGCGGTGCGCGACAACCTGATGTTCGGCACGCCCGACGAGGTGATCCGCAAGTTGCAGATCTACGAGGACGAGGGCGTCGACCAGTATTGCCTGGGCCTGTCCTTCAACCTGCCCTTCGAGCTGCAGATGAAGACGCTGCGCCTGTTCGTCAACGAGATCATGCCGCACTTCGCCGCACGCGAGCGCGAGCGCCAGGCCGCGGCGGCGGGGGCCTGAGCCATGTGCGACGCACTTCCCGAGGCGCTGCCCGACGCGATCGAGGGCAGTCTGACCGTCGATGGCGTGCGCCTGGCCTATCGCCTGCAGGGCGAGGGGCCGCGCGAACTGGTCTGCATTCACGGCGTAGGCTCCTATCTCGAGGCCTGGCAGGGCGCCATCAACGCGCTGGGCCGCGGCTTTCGCGTGCTCAGCTTCGACCTGCGCGGGCATGGCCGCTCCGAGCGCGTGAAGGGGCGCTACGAGATCGACGATTTCGTCGGCGACGTGCTGGCGCTGGCAGATCACGCTGGCTTCAGCCGCTTCGACCTGGCCGGCTTCTCGCTGGGCGGCCTGATCGCGCAGCGGCTCGCGCTGACGCGTCCGGCGCGGCTGCGCCGGCTGGTGCTGCTGGCCACCGTGGCCGGGCGCACCGCCGAGGAGCGCGCGGGCGTGGCCGAGCGGCTGGCCGCCCTGCAGGCGGGCGAGCGCGGCGCGCATTACGACGCCTCGCTGTCGCGCTGGCTGACCGAGGATTTCCAGGCGCGGCATCCGGCGCTGGTGGCCGAGCTGCGCCGGCGCAACGCGCAGAATGATCCGGACTGCTACGCGGCCGCCTACCGCGTGCTGGCGCAGACCGATTTCGGCGGCCTGATCGACCAGATCGCGATGCCGACGCTGATTGCGACCGGCGAGCACGACGCCGGCTCGAACCCGCGGATGGCACGCTACATGCATGAACGAATTCCGGATTCGCGGCTGGTGATCCTGCCGAAGCTGCGCCACTCTCTGCTCAACGAGGCGCCGGAGCAGGTCGCCGCCCTGATGCGGGAGTTCCTGATTGACAGCGGGGAGGCGGCCCGATGATCGTCGAGGAGCGCATCTACCGGATCCGCAACGGCGCGATGGCGCGCTTCCTGAAGCTGGTCGCCGAGGAGGCGCTGCCGCTGCAGCAGCCGGCGCTGGGCAACCTGATCGGTTACTTCACCACCGAGATCGGCTGCCTGTCCCAGGTGGTGCACTGGTGGGCTTATGCCGATCTCGAGGACCGCCGCCTGCGCCGCCAGCGGCTCGCCGCCGACCCGCGCTGGCAGGCCTTCATCCCGCGCCTGTCCGAGCTGATCGAGCAGGCCGAGAACCGGATCCTGGTGCCCACCGCGTTTTCGCCGCTGCAACAACTGCCGACCGAGCGGGCCGAGCCGAGCGCCCGGCCCGCTCCACCGAAGGAGTGACCTTGATGACTGAACGCCTGAAAATCGAGCATCTGTACAAGGTGTTCTCCGATCGCCCCGAGCGCGCGCTCGGCATGCTTCGCCACGGCGCCAGCAAGGCCGATGTGCTGCGCGACACCGGCCAGGTGGTGGGCCTCGACGACGTGTCGCTGAGCGTGCCGGCCGGCGCGATGTACATGATCATGGGCCTGTCCGGCTCGGGCAAGTCGACCCTGGCGCGCTGCGTGAACCGGCTCAACGAGCCCAGCGCCGGGCGCATTCTGCTCGACGACGTGGATCTCTGCGCGCTGGGAGAGCGCGAGCTGCGCGAGGTACGCCGCAACCGCATCTCGATGGTGTTCCAGCATTTCGCGCTGCTGCCGAACCGGCGGGTGATCGAGAACGTCGAGTTCGGCCTGAAGCTGCGCGGCGTGGACGGCGCGACGCGCCGCAAGCGCGCCGAGCAGGTGCTCGAGGTGGTGGGCCTGGCGCGCTGGGCCGGCAAGATGCCGCACGAGCTGAGCGGCGGGATGCGCCAGCGGGTGGGCCTGGCGCGCGCGCTGGCCACCGACGCCGACATCCTGATCATGGACGAGGCCTTCAGCGCGCTCGACCCGCTGATCCGCACCGAGATGCAGGACGAGCTGCTGCGCCTGCAGCGCAGCCTCAACAAGACCATCCTGTTCATCACACACGACTTCCAGGAAGCGCTGAAGCTGGGCACGCGCATCGCCATCATGTCGGAAGGCAAGCTGGTGCGCGAGGGCACGCCGCAGTCGATCGTGACCGCGCCCGGCAGCGACTACGTGGCCGCCTTCACGCGCGAGGTCGATCGATCGCGCCTGTTCAACGCCGAGGCCTCGATGACGCCGCTGGCGCCGCTGGTGCGCCGCGAGGGCTGGACCGTGCTCGGCTGCGCGGGGTCGGGGCCGGCCTTCGTGGTGGACGGTGAGGCGCGCGTGCTGGGCATGCTCGGTGTGGTGGGCGACACGCAGTTGCAGGCCTTGCGCGATGGCGCCGCGCTGCCGCCGCTGGATGGCGCGTTCGCCTGCGTGCCGGGCCATGCGCGCCTGATCGACGTGGCCGGCCATTTCGGCACGGCGCGCGCGCTCGGCGTACTCGACGAATCGGGTCGGCTGGTCGGCCGGCTGGAAGCGGGGCAGATCCTCGCACGCATCGGCGCGGGCAGCGTCAACGGAGCTCATCATGTTTAAAGCCGACGATCTGGCGGTATTCCCGATCGCCCAGTGGATCCAGGCCGCCGTGCAGTGGATCGCGCTGCACCTGCGCCCGCTGTTCCTGGTCATCAAGTGGCCGATCCAGAAGCTGCTCGAGGCCAATATCGACGCCCTGCACGCGGTGCCGTTCCCGCTGTTCTGCCTGGTTTGCGCGCTGCTGGCCTGGCGCTTCGCGGGCCGCGCGATCGGCGCCTTCACCTTGCTCGGGCTGCTGGCCATCGCGGTGCTCGGCGTCTGGTCGGACGCGATGACCACGCTCGCGCTGATCGTTACCGCGATCGCCTTCTGCGCCGTGATCGGGATCCCGATCGGCATCGCCTGCGCGCGCAGCGAGCGGGTCTGGCGCGTGGTGCAGCCGATCCTCGACATCATGCAGACCACGCCCACCTTCGTGTACCTGGTGCCGGTGGTGATGCTGTTCGGCGTGGGCACCGTGTCGGGCGAGGTGGCGGTGGTGACGGCCGCGATGCCGCCGCTTATTCGCTTCACCAATCTCGGCATCCGCATGGTCGACCACGAACTAGTCGAGGCCGGACTCGCGTTCGGCGCGGACCGTCGCCAGCTGCTCTGGGAAGTGCAACTGCCGCTGGCCGTGTCGACCATCCTCGGCGGCTTGAACCAGACCGTGCTGACCGCGATGGTGATGTCGGTGGTGATCTCGATGATCGGCGCCGAGGGGCTCGGCCTGGTGGTGCTGCAGGGCCTGGGCCGGCTCGACGTGGGGCAGGCCGCGATCGGCGGCGTGGCGATCGTGATGCTGGCGATGATGCTCGACCGCGTGACCCAGAAGCTCGCGCGTTCGCAGCCCGGCGCGGGCGGCTCGCTGCGTTCGGTGGTGGTGCGGCTGGTGCGCGGCGGCCGCGGCGGGCCTGCGGCGCCGGCCTTGCCCGAGCACAGCGATCCCAAGCAGGCGCTCTGAAGTCATGCAGCGCAAGCGCGCGGCTGCACCGGGTGGCCGCGCCGTGTTCCCCGTCGCCGACATGGCGCCGGATCGATTTCCAGCAAGCATCGTCCGTGGACGATCGTATCCACACGCAGGAGTAGCTCGATGAAAAGGTTGGCGGCAGCATGCGGCGCGGCAGCGCTCGCGGCGGTGATGATGGCAGGCGTGCCGGCGTTCGGGCAGAACATGCCGGGCAAGGGCAAGACGATCCGGTATTCGCAGGGAGACAGTTTCGGTGGCAACTACGTCGCCACGCAGATCGTGATGGCGGCGATGAAGCGGCTCGGCTACGAGGTCAAGCTGACGACCATGAACACCACCTTGTTCTTCCAGGCGGTGGCGCAGGGCGACGAGGACCTCGCAACCGACGTGAACTTCCCGCAGCGGGAGCTGGCGTTTCGCGCGGTGGAGAAGGATGCGCAGATCGTCGGCAGTGGCATGATCGTGGGCGGCGGCATCAACGGCTACCTGATCGACAAGAAGACCGCCGACGCCTACAAGATCACCAATCTCGCCCAGCTCAAGGATCCGAAGCTGGCTGCCCTGTTCGGCTCGGACGGCAAGGCGCAGCTGATCAGCTGCGATCCGGGCTGGAGTTGCGGCGACGTGGTCGATTACCAGCTCAAGAAGTTCGGCCTGCAGGACACGGTGCGCGCAGTGCGTGGCAAGTACGAGGCGCTGATGGTCGATACGGTGGCGCGCATCAAGCAGGGCAAGCCGGCCTTCTTCTACGCCTGGAGCCCCTCCTGGACTGTCAGCAGCCTGGTGCCGGGCAAGGACGTGGTCTGGCTGCCGACGCCGGAGGCCGCCTTGCCGCCCAACATGACCAATAGCGGCTCGCCGCTGGTGAGGGGCGTGAAGGGTTGCGCTGGCGACGCGGACCCTTGCCGTATGGCGATGGCCTCCTGGAACTGGGGCGCCGTCGGCAACCGCGGCTTCATCGCGGCCAATCCGGCGATCCGCTCGCTGATCGAGCAGATCAAGTTCCCCTCGACCACCTGGTCATCCTGGGAATACGCGATCAGCAAGAACGGCGGCACCCAGGCGCTGATCACGCAGTTGGCCGGCGACTGGATGGCCGGCAACAAGGCCCAGCTCGATCAATGGATCACGGTGGCCAGCCAGGCGAAGTGAAGGGTGGTATCGACCAGGCGCGCGGCGAGCCGCGCGCTTTTTTTCGTCCAATGAAAGGAGAGTGGAGATGAACGAAGACGACGCGCTGTTCCACAAGGGCTTGCCGATTCGCAGCGAGGTGCTGGGCGCCGACTATGTCGATGCCTCGCTGGCGAAGGCCGACGATTTCATGATGGCGTTTCAGCGCGCGACTACGGCCTGGGCTTGGGGATGGGCCTGGGGCGACGACACCCTGGACCGCCGCACCCGCAGCCTGATGCAGATCGCGTTGCTGACTGTGGCGGGCCATACCAACGAACTCAAGCTGCATGTAAAGGGCGCCTTGAACAACGGCGTCAGCGTCGAGGAGATCAAGGCGGCCCTGCTGCACGCGACGGCCTATTCCGGCATTCCCCACGGCCTGGGTGCCTTCAAGGCGGCGCATGAAGTGCTGGTGAGTGAGGGCGTGCTGGGCTGACGGTGCCGGGCGGACCTGGTTTTGCGTTCTTTCCGTGCGCCGCCCGACAAGCAGAAAAAACCGTAAGCCCGCTGCCACTGAACCAAAAGTTTCGAGGCGGCCGCGGGGACATAGTAATGGCCATACCGTTCCTTCTGGAGTCGATGCCATGCTTACCGGACATCCGGTCCCGATCCGCTCGCAATGTCATGTCGACGGCCGCTGGCTGTCGAGCGACAGCGGCGCGACGCTGGACGTGCGCAATCCCGCCGACCGTTCGGTGATCGGCCAGGTGCCGATACTCGATCGGGCGCAGATCGTCGCGCAGGTGAGGCAGGCAGTCGACCAGGTTGCGGATCGCATCGCGGCCGGCGCCAGATAAACCCGTATGACGCGCAGGAACGGGGAAGCGCGCCGCGCCGGGCTGCTAGCAAACGACGGAGCACCGCGGTCTGCTTTCCTCGTTTCAGAGGAGGTATGGTTTTTTGACCTCCCCTAAGGTAGTTCATCCAATCGAGGATAGGGGGGGACCATGAAGGGTGAACAGGCAGGCGCCGGGGCTGGGCGGATCAAGCTCGATCGTTATGACATCGCGATCCTGCGCATCCTCTCGACCGAAGGGCGCATCACCAAATCGCGGCTCGCGCAGGAGGTGAACCTGTCGATCTCGCCGGCCTGGGAGCGCGTCAAGCGGCTCGAGGCCCAGGGCCTGATCCGCGGCTATCGCGCGGAAGTGGATTGGGCCGGCGCGTTCACCGGCAGCCGCGTGGTGGTTGAGGTGACGCTGGCTCGGCATACCGCGCAGGACATGCGTCGCTTCGAGGAGCGGGTCGCGGCGGCGCCGGAGATCGTCGAGTGTCTGGCCACCGGCGGCGGCGTCGACTACGTCATGCAGGTGCTGTCGCGCGACATCGAGCATTACCAGCAGTTCATCGACAGCTTGCTCGGCGCGCAGCTCGGCATCGAGCGTTACTTCACCTACGTGGTGACGAAGGTGGTCAAGACCAAGGTGGACGGATTGCCGTCGTGGGCATCCGACGCGAGCCTGCTGGCCCGCTGAAGCGGCTCGCGACGTAGCGAGCCGAGCGGTTCGAGGCAGGTGGAATACAACAACAAACCGGCGCGCGTGGCGTGCCGGCATGCATCACACCCTATCCAAACAGGCATGGAGATCGATCATGAATAAACTGAAACCGGCACTGGCCGCACTGGCGTGCGTCGCGACGCTCGTTACCGGAGGCGCTGCGTCGGCCGCCGACCTGCCGGGCGCAGGCAAGACCATCAACTATGCGCAGACCGACGGCCTCGGCGCCAACTACGTATCGGTGCAGATCACGACCAAGGCGCTCAAGGCGATGGGCTACGACGTCAAGCTGAAGACCATGGGCACGGTGTTGTTCTTCCAGGCCGTCGCGCAGGGGGACGTCGACCTGGAAACCGACGTCAACTTCCCGCAGAGCGACCCGAACTTTCGCGCGGTGCAGGACCGCGCGGTGCAGGTCGGCCGCGGGCAGATCGACGGGGGCGGTATCAACGGCTACCTGATCGACCGGAAGACGGCGCTCGCGCACAACATCACCAGCCTCGAGCAGATGAAGGACCCGAAGATCGCCGCGCTGTTCGGCAATGACGGCAAGGCGCAGCTGATCAGCTGCGATCCCGGCTGGAGTTGCGGCGACGTGGTGAATTATCAGCTCGACAAGTTCGGGCTCCGGCAGACCGTCAAGCCGGTCACCGGCAAGTACGAGGCGCTGATGGCCGATGTAGTGTCGCGCATCAAGGGCGGCGAGCCGGCCTTCTTCTATGCCTGGAGCCCCTCGTGGACCACCAGCGAGCTGGTGCCGGGCAAGGACGTGGTCTGGCTGCCCACGCCGGCCGACGCGCTGCCGCCGAACGTGCCGAACGCCGGCTCGGCGCTGGTGAAGGACGTGCCGGGCTGCGCGGGCGGGGCGAACCCGTGCCGGATGGCGATGGCCTCGTGGAACTACAGCGCGGTGGCCAACAAGGACTTCATCGCCGCGAATGCGCCGGTGCGCGCGCTGGTCGAGCAGATCCACTTTCCCTCGTCGACCTGGTCGAACTGGGAGCTGGCGATCAGCCAGGCGCATGGTTCGTCGGCGATCGTCACGACGCTGGCGGATCAGTGGATCGCTGCGAACAAGGCGACGTTCGATCGGTGGGTGGCGGCGGCGAGCAAGGGGCGCTGAGGGCGGCCTGGTCCTGATCTTGTGACGGTGGCCCCGGTGCCGATCCAGGCGTCGGTCTTGCACGGTATCGCCGAATTCACGTATCCGCTGCGATACGGCTGGATATACAGCGCAAGCCGTTCCTGTCAGGTCAGGTTGCTCGAAATCCTTCGCAAACGGGAGGCGTCCATATACATATCATGAGGTGTAAAAGCCATGGATATGCCAATGAAGAAGGAACGGACGGTCGCATCCAAGGCAGCGGCCCGCGGGCCGCTGCCTGAGGGATTACTTCTGGTATCGCTTCATGCTCATCGTGGAAGCATCGATCATCGACATGAACTGGCCGGCCGCACCAGCGCGTTGAAAAGTCGCCATCGAGGCATCGGCGTCCTTCACGGATCGCCAATGGACGACCACCAACCATTCGTTGTCAGCGCCATGCGCACTCTCGCGGGAAATAAAACCCGGCTGTTTCGAGACGTGTTCACGCTCCACAGCTTTGTCGACTGATTCGAACGCGCGGATGGAGATGCCGGGCTTTAGCTTGAACGTGACAATCTCGATAACGCCGTTCGCAACTTCGTCGGCCGCAACCGGCTGGATTGCGAACGTCGTTACGAGAGCGCAGCTCAATAGGAGTTTCAAAATTTTCATTTATTGCTCCGCCTCCTCAGAATTTTCCGTTTGTATTCTTCCAATCGGCCTGAGGCGGAATGGCTTCAATAGTGTCCCAGTGTTCGGCGATCTTGCCGTTCGCCACACGGAAGAGGTCGTAGAACGCGCTCGGTTTGCCTGCGAACTCCCCCTCACTGGCGACAAGCACGAAGTTACCTTCGCCGAGAACCTTGTGGACCTTTTGGTACTTCATCGTGATGCCTTTCATTGCCATGACATGCAGCGCGTCACCAAGACCGGATAGACCGTCAGCGATCTGCGGGTTGTGCTGGTGGTAGTTGTCGCCGTCGAAGTAATCCGCAAGGCGCTCCATGCGGCCGTTCACCAGAATGTCGTCGACGAATGCTGCAACCAGATTCTTGTTGACCTCCGTCTTGACAAGGTCCTCCGGCACCGTCGGCCCGTCGATCATCGTGCGTCCGCTCGGGTTGGGCGTGTTCGGCGTTTGCTGCAGGTTGTCCCAGTGCTCGACGATCTGGCCATTCTCGAACCGGAAAATGTCGAAGCCGATCTTCGGGCCAAAGAAGTTGTAGTCGGTGTGCGTGAAAACGAAATCGCCGTCTCTGAACACCCGTATCGTGTTCACCTTCGCCGAGCCCTTTGGCAGGGCCTGTAGCACGGCGCCGAAACCTGCAAGCCCGTCACCGACGGCAAGATTGTGCTGGATGTACTTGGCGGGGTTGATCACGGCCGCCGGTGCTGATTCACCGGTCTCAATGGACTTGAGTAGCGCGACGACTTGTGCTTTGAGATCAGAGGACATGAAAATCCTTTCGATGACAGAGTGGTTGAACCGCCAGGAATTAGCTGACCGGCTAGCCGGCTCGCCGCTTGTTCTGCTTGTCGGGCTGCGCGCGGGAGGAGCGCGAACATGACGCCCCCCCTGTCAGTCCAGCGCGCCCTCGCTCACCAGCACTTCATGCGCCGCCTTGAAGGCACCCAGGCCGTGGGGAATGCCTGAATAGGCCGTCGCGTGCAGCAAGGCTGCCTTGATCCCTTCAACGTTGACGCCGTTGTTTAGAACTCCCTAAACATGCAGCTTGAGTTCGTTGGTATGGCCCGCCACGGTCAGCAGCGCGATCTGCATCAGGCTGCGGGTGCGTCGGCCCATGTGGTCATTCGTTCCGTGGGAACAGCGTGGTATCGGTCAAAATGATTTCGGCCGTTTGCTGGTAGTGCGTCTTGAGCAACTCGATTGCCCGCAGGGAATCTCGGGCGACGACCGCGTCCAGCATGGCCTTGTGCTCTTCCTTTTCGTGTCGGTTCGGATAGATGCGCCGCACCGACAGTTGCCGGTAGCGGTAGAGCTGGTCGGCGAGTTGCTCGCAAAAGCCCATGAGCCAGCGCGACCGGCAGCCGCTGATGAGCGCCCGGTGGAACGCGCGGTGGAGCCGCTCCCACTCTGGGTTCTCCAGATACTCGGTCTCGTTGAGCGAGCGCGGCACTTTGGACAGCCGGTGATAGGCGAGCACCAGTTCTTCTTCCCACTCGGGCTGGTTGGCGGCAAATGCTTCACGCAGCGCGACTTCTTCGAGAAGGATTCGCGTTCGGGTGATCTCGCGCAGGTCGTCGGCGCTGATGTCCGTCACCGCGAAGCCGCGCTGGTCGCGCCTTTCCACCAGGCCGTCGGAGGTGAGCCGGTTGAGCGCCTCGCGAACCGGCGTCTGGCCCGCCTGGTACTGCTCGCAGAGAAATTCGATTTGCAATTTACGGCCGGGTTCCAGCTTGCCGGCCAGCAAGTCCGTGCGCAGCCGATCGTAGAGACTGGTCGCCAGGGTGATATTGGAAGCCATGCCGTTGGCCGCGGGGACGGTGACGGGAAACGGCTGCTCGCTCGGTCGGGACACGGTGACCTCTAGTGTTGGGATTGTCCGGGAAAGTATATCCGATAGTGGCGTACGCCGTAAGAGTTGGTGAAATATAGGTGATTTCCCTTGTTTGTGTATAAAAACGATCAAACAAGGGAAAAATATATATAATCCGCTCCATCAGAGTTCGCAGGGAGCGGCAAACCATGGACCGTTTGACCCTGGCGCAAGCCAGCCAGATCGTGGGCGTCGCGCTCGAGGCGGCGCGCGAGCACGGCTTCAAGCCGATGGCCGTGGTGGTCCTCGACGAGGCGGGACACCTCAAGGCGGCGCAGCGCGAAGACGGGGCGTCGATGTCCCGCGTCGACATCGCGCAGGGCAAGGCGTGGGCGTCGGCCAGCATGGGCGTCTCGAGTCGCGCGCTGCTGGCGCGGGCGAAGGACAACCCGACTTTCTTCAACGCGCTGTCGGCCATGAATGCCGGCAAATTCATTCCGCAGACGGGTGCCGTCGTGATCCGCAACGAGGCGGGCGACGTGCTCGGCGCGGTCGGCGCTTCCGGCGGAACGGGCGACGAGGACGAGATGATCTGCATCGCCGGCGTGACGGCGGCGGGACTTCAGCATGGATGAGGCAACGCGCGGGCATGCCGCCCATTCCTGCTGCGCGGGGCACGGCATCGACGTGCACACCCACGTCGTGCCGGCGGACTTCCCGCGCTATGCGGGGGCGCACGCGCCCTCGTCGTGGCCGTTGATGGCACCGGCTCACGCGTGCCACCGCCACGTGATGATCGATGGTGCCGTTTATCGCACGGTGTCCGACCAATGTTGGGACATCGGCAAGCGCATCGACGACATGACGGCGCAGCAGGTCGGCATTCAGGCGCTTTCGCCGATGCCCGAGCTGCTTTCGTATTGGATGCCGGTGGCCGATGCCGCCGTTCTGCTGCGCTATATCAACGATGAAATCGGCGGGATGGTCGCCCAAAGCGGTGGTTGCATGATCGGTCTGGGCGCCGTGCCGCTGCAGGACATCGATGCCGCGATCGCCGAGCTATCCAGGCTGATGGCCGTGCCGGAGTTCGCCGGCGTCGAGGTGGGCAGCAACGTCAACGGCGTACCGATCGGCGATCCGCGCTTCGATCCGTTCTTCGAGGCGGCGGAAGCGCTCGGGGCCGCGATCTTCGTCCATGCACTGAAGCCTGCGGGCACGGAGCGGCTCGTAGGGCCGAAGCCCTTGTTGCAGGCGCTTGGCTATCCGACCGACGTGGGTCTTGCGGCGGCCTCTGTCATCTGCACGAACCTGATCGTGCGCCGGCCGCGCCTGCGCATCGCGTTCAGCCACGGCGGCGGCACGCTTGCGTCGCTGCTGCCGCGTCTCGAGCAGGCGCATTCGGTGTTCGCGCCGCTCGGCGAGGCGATCGTGGAATCGCCTTCTGCGCAGGCGCGGCGTCTCTATTACGACGCGCTCGTCTTCGATCACGCCACGCTCGCGCACCTCGTGTCGCGTTTCGGCGAGACGCAGATCATGCTCGGCACCGACTATCCGTTTGCGTTCCGTGACAAGGACCCGGTCGGCCGGATTTTGAGCGCCGGCCTGGAACCCTCCGCGCAAGTACGCCTTATTCATCAGAATGCCGAAACGTTCCTCGGCATGCGTTCAAGGAGTTTTGCATGAAGCAACCGCTTGTCACCGCCTTGCGCGGCATCGCGATCGGCGTTCCCGATCTCGCGCTGGCCGAGCAGTTCTATACGGAAACGTGGCGCCTCGCGGTGGTCGCGCGCACCGCCGATGCCGTCTATCTGCGCGGCACCGGCGCGGCTCACCATATTCTGGCGTTGCATCGAAGCGAGCAGCCCGACGTGCGCTCGGTCGACTTCAGCGTTGCCTCGATCGATGCGCTGCATGCGCTGGCGCAAGTGATTCCCGAGCACGGCGGCGCGATCGTCAGCAGCCCCGACGCGACCGGCGAGCCGGGCGGCGGCACGCAGCTCGTCGCTCGCGATCCGCAGGGGCGCATCCTGCGCTTCATCGCGGGGGACGAGCGCCACGTCGATACCGCCGAGGTCGAGGACCGTCCGGTCAAGATCACGCACGTGGTGCTCAACAGCGCCGACGTCGCCGTGGCACAGCGCTTCTTCGAGGACGCGCTCGGCTTCAAGCTGTCCGACCGGACCAGGATCATGGCGTTCATGCGCTGCAGCAGCGACCACCACAGCATCGCGCTCGCAGACGCCACCGAGAACACGCTCAACCACATCGCGTTCCTGATGCCCGATCTCGATTCGGTCATGCGCGGCGGCGGCCGGATGAACGACGCCGGCTATCCGATCGAATGGGGCGTGGGCCGGCACGGTCCCGGCAACAACGTCTTCGCGTATTTCCTCGGGCCGTTCGATTTCGTGATCGAGTACACGGCGGAAGTCCAGCAGGTCGACGACACCTATCGCACCGGCGGCCCCGCCGACTGGACGTGGCCGCCTGGCCGCATCGACCAGTGGGGCGTGGGCCGTGCGCCGTCTCCTCGGCTCAAGGAAGCGCAAAAGAGGATTTTCTTTCACGGCGAGGCAGGCCGTCACTACTCATCCGATCCAGGGAGTCTCAATTGAAACTGATCACGTTTAAACAGAACGGCGACACGCGGCTTGGCGTACTCGACGGCAGCGACGTCATCGACCTGAACCGCGCGGACCCGGCCGTCCCGGCCGACTTGCGCGCGGCGCTCGAGGCGGGCGTGGACGTCGTCGCGGCGGCGCGCAACGCGGCCACCCGTGCTGACGTGGGCAATCGCATTCCCTTGTCCGAAGTGGAGTTGGCGCCGGTGGTGCCGAAGCCCGGCAAGATCGTCTGTCTGGGCCACAATTTCTACGACCACGCCAAGGAAGGCGGCAACCTGAAGCCCGTCTATCCGCTGATCTTCTTCCGCGGCGCGACCTCGCTGATCGCGCATGGCGATCCCGTGATTCGTCCGTTCGTGTCCGAAAAGCTCGACTATGAAGCCGAATTGGTCGTCGTGATCGGCAAGACAGGCCGCCACGTGAAGCGCGAAAACGCGCTCGACCACGTGTTCGGCTACGCCTGCTTCAACGACGTCTCGGTGCGCGACTATCAGAAGCGCACGGCGCAATGGACAATCGGCAAGAACTTCGACGGCACCGGCGCATTCGGCCCCTGGCTCGTGACGTCCGACGAATTGCCGCCGGGCGCGGCGGGCCTGAAGCTCGAATTGCGCCTGAACGGCGAGGCGATGCAGCGCGCGAATACGGCCGACATGATCTGGAGCGTCGCCGAGACGATCGAGCTCTTGACCGAGTGCCTCACGCTCGAGCCCGGCGACGTGGTGGTGATGGGCACGCCCGCGGGCGTCGGCTTCGCGCGCACGCCGCCGGTGTGGATGAAGGCCGGCGATCGCGTGGAAGTGGATATCGAAGGCATCGGCGTGCTGTCGAACGTCGTGCAGGACGAGGCTGCGGCGCAGTGAAAGCGATGACCGACGATTTCGACGTTCTCATTTCCGGCTTCGGCCCTGCGGGCGCGGTGGCGGCCAACCTGCTCGGCAAGCTTGGCATCCGCACGCTGTGCTTCGACAAGGCGCGCACGGTGTACGACAAGCCGCGCGCAATCGCGCTCGATCACGAGATCATGCGGATCTTCCAGGATCTTGGTCTGGCAGAGCGCATCGCGTCCCATATTGCGGCGTTCCCGCCGTCGGAGTACTACGGCGTCGACGGCGACTTGATCAAGCGCATCGATACTGTTCCGCAGCCTTATCCGCTCGGCTACACGCCGACGATGGTCTTCACGCAGCCGCCCGTCGAAGCGGCGCTGCGCGAGCAGGCGGCGACCTACGATTGCATCGAGGTCGCGCTCGGCACCGAGCTCGTCGATTTCGAGGACGACGGTGAGCGTGTGCGGGCACAGCTTCGCTCGGATATCGGCGAGACGAGGACGGTGACCGGCCGCTATCTGATCGCGTGCGACGGCGCGTCGAGCTTCGTGCGCACGCGTCTCGGCATCGCGCTCGACGATCTGATCTTCGACGAGCCCTGGGTCGTCGTCGACATGCGCGTCAACGAGCGAGGCCTCGCGAAGCTGCCGAAGGTGGCGATCCAGTATTGCGAACCTGCGCGTCCCTGCACGTACATCGTCGGTCCTGGCTCGCATCGCCGCTGGGAAATCATGTTGTCGCCCAATGAAGATCCGCGCGAAATGCAGCGGGAAGAGAAGGTGTGGGAGCTGCTGTCGCGCTGGCTCACGCCCGACGACGGCGAGCTCTGGCGCGCGGCGAGCTATCGCTTTCATGCGCTCGTCGCGGCGCAGTGGCGGCGCGGGCGGGTGTTCATTGCGGGCGATGCGGCGCATCAGCAGCCGCCGTTCATCGGCCAGGGGATGTGTCAGGGCGTGCGCGACGTCGTCAACCTGACATGGAAGCTCGAGCGCGTGCTGCGCGGCGGGTCGTCCGATGCGCTGCTCGATAGCTACGAGGTCGAGCGCAAGGCTCACGTGCGCTGCCTCACGACGCGCATCAAGGACATCGGCCGCGTGATCTGCGAACGTGATGTCGAGGCGGCGCGCGAGCGTGATGCGCGCTTGCTGCGCGAGGCGGGCGGCGTTGTGAAGACGGTCACGCGCCAGGAAATCGTGCCGCCGCTGCAGGCGGGGCTGCTCGCCAAAGACGGCAATCCGGTCGGCGGGACGCTGTTTCCGCAGCCGCTTGTCGATGCGCAAGGCGGTGCTGCGCAACTGCTCGATGTCGTGGTGGGCGGGGGCTGGCGCATCGTCGCGTCGGAGGCGGGCGTGCTCGGCGCGTCGGCGCTGGCGGCAGCGCGGGAAATTCCGGCGACGGTCATACAGGTGGGCCCGGCAGGCGGCGAGGCCTCGGCTGGCGTGCTCGCCGTCACCGAATGCGAGGGCGTGCTGGCCCGTTGGTTCGTTACGCACAGCTGCAAGGCGGCGATCGTACGCCCCGACCACTACGTGTGGGGCGTGGCCGCCGACGCAGCCGAACTCGAGCGGCAGCTCTCGACGCTCGCAATAGCGCTGCGCTAGCACGCCGGCAAAACGATCGCGGAACCGGTGCCGTGCGCGGCGCCGGACCGTCATACCGGAAAAAGCAGTATCGGCCGGGACCACGTCCGGCACCCGTTCGAGAAGACGAGGAGACATCAGTGGCAATCACCATCAACGCACGCGAGGAAATCGCGCACGCCCGCATCGGCGCGTTTCATCTCCGGTTCGCGGCGCTCATCACCATCATCATGTTTTTCGACGGCTACGACCTGTTCAACGCCGCTTATGTGATCCCGCTCGTGCGCAAGAGCTGGCAGCCGTCGCCCAACATGATCGGCATCATGCTGTCGAGCGGCATCGTCGGGCTTTCGATCGGATCGGTCGTGCAGGGGCTGCTCTCGGACCGCTTTGGCCGCCGCCGCACGATGCTGCTGGCGCTCTGGATGCTCACCGGCGCAAGCGCCTTGCTCGCCACCGTGGTTCACACGCCGACGATGTTCGCGCTGCTGCGGCTTGTCATGGGTGTCGCGCTCGGCATGGTCACGCCGCTCGCGCTCACCTGCATCAACGAATGGGCGCCGGCGAAGCAGGCGAACCTGTTCGCAACCTGGGTGTTTCAGCTCGGGTTCTCCGCCGGCGGCATCTTTGCGGGCATCGCGGGGCTTTGGCTCACGCCGAGCTTCGGCTGGCAGTCGCTCTACTTCATCGGCGCGCTGTCGTTCGTTGTCGCGATCGTGGCAGGCTTCTGGCTGCCCGAGTCGATCCAGTACCTGATGCTGCGCAAACGTCATGAGCCGGTGCGCAAGCTGCTGGCGACGCTGCGTCCCGAGCGGGCGGACGTGTACCGCGACGCTGCATTCGCACCGATGCACAAGCCGGCGAAGATCGGGTCTGTCGCTGAGCTGCTGGCGCCGATCTATCGCCGCAACACGCTGGTTCACTGGATCACCGGCTTTCTGAGCCTCTTTTGCATCCACGGCCTGACGGGCTGGCTGCCGACGTTGGTGGTCGCACATGGTGAAGGCGTGTCGTCGGCGTTCGCCTACGGGGCCACGGTCATGGTGGCATCCGTGTTCGGCGGGATCGGCATGGGCTGGCTCGCGGACCGGCTGCGCAGCCGCATCCGGGCGATGGTCGTCGGCTATGTGTTCGCGGCGGTGTCGATGGGCGCCATCGGTCTCGCCATCGGACATCTGTGGCTGCCGCCGTTCATCATCGCCGCCGGCTTCTTCGTCTTCGGCGCGCAAGGCGTGCTGAACAACTACCAGGCCATGAGCTACCGGACGGAGGTGCGCGGCACCGGGATGGGCGTGGCCGTCGGCCTGAATCGCGTCGGCGGGATCATGGGGCCGATCATCGTCGGCGCGGTTGCTTCGGTCACGTCGTCGTCAGGCTATACGTTCGGGCTCTTCGCGATCGCGCTGGCGCTGGCCGCCGCCGTGATCTCGCTCGGCCAGCGCGAAATTGCCGCAATTTCGGCCGGTACATCAGCGCCCAATGCACCGCCCACGCGCGACGAGGGTGACGCGGGTTCGCTCCCTGATCCGGGAAGGGCTTCGCACTGACTTCAGGATGAGGCAATGGCAACGGAGAGAAGACGTTGGTACTGAGCAAACTTCGTATTCCCGCAGCGCTGACCTTGGTTACGGGCGTCTGGCTCTTCAGCCTCCTCTTGGTACTAGGGCGTATCGTTGCGGCCGCGCGCCGAGCCTCCGGTCAAAGTGCAGAGATGAGTGCGTCTGCCGCGGACCAGCGAGTCACCGTCGAGGAGATTGGCGCGGCGATTGAGCAGATCGACCATGTCACCCAGAGCAACGCGGCCTTGGTTGAAGTGTCGGTTCGGATGGCCGACGGGCTCAATCAGAGAGCCAGGGAGCTTGTGTCTACTGTCTCGGTTTGGAAGGTGAGGTAACCGCTGCCGGTCGACGGTTTTTCTCTGACGTAAAGCTTCTATAGGAAGGGAGGATAGCCGTTTGGAGACTTCAAAGATAGAAGCATACCTTTGCGAATTTTATAGTTAGCAATACTGATTGTAATTGAATTCATATTTCATTAAATAACGACATGGGCGGAGATCATGAGTGAGCAGAAAAGAAGTCGTCGTTCGAGGATAGGAACCGACAATCTGATTCCGGTGGGCGCGATAGCGCTGAGTATTGCGACTGGACCCGCGTGGGCTGGTGGCAACGAGGAATTGATGGAACTTGTCCGGAAGCAAAATGCGCAAATCGAGCAATTACAGGCGGAAATGCGCGATCTACGCATGCAGGTTAACCAGCAAATGCCCGCATCGCGTTCCGCATTGACCGATTCGATGGCGTCGACGAGTACTGACTTCCCTGAATCCGGGAACTCGTCGCGCAAGGCCGAAGCCATCGCGCGCCGCAAAGCCGATACGGCTCCAGGAGCGGAGGTCGCTAGCGTGACACCGTCGGGCGCACTCGACACGATCGCGCCTCCGGCACTCTATTCAGGCATGATCCCGGATTTGACACTCGGCCGCGTAGTCACGCGGTTGCGCGGTGATGTGGTTGTCGAGGGGGGATACGTAAGCCAGGCTAACGACTCTCATCTCAACTCGAGTGCGGTACGGGAGCGCTTCAGATTTATCGTCAACCCTGAAGTGCAGGCTAACGGCGGATTCAGTTATGGCGGTCTCGTTCGTTACGTTGTCGCGAAGGGCGATCAGAGCGTCAACGCACCAGACCGCACGTTTCTATACGCGCGAGGACCCTATGGTGATTTCAGCGCTGGCGTTCGCAATGGCTATGGCGACGAGAGCTACTTTCCGTTCGCGCTTGATTACTTGCCTACCGGCCGCTTCGACACTGCGCTCGGCTTCATGGTGCCCAACGGCGGCACGACAGGAGGAGCACAAGGCGTAGATGCGATCAATGGCCGGTACCAGGGTGCGGACATCGGCGGCGGTGTAATGGGGGCACTGATGGGTACGAGCGTCGTTTGGCCGGCGCTTGCGGTTGACAACAATGCGAGCAAGGTGATGTACATGTCGCCCCGCTTCGCCGGGTTCCGCTTCGGCTTCGATTGGACGCCCCGGAACGACGCGTACGACATTAGTACCAATCGGCTCAATTACACGACGTCTACCGCGCTCACCGGGGCTGGTTATGACGCAGTTTTCCGCAATCTGATTGAAGTCGGTTTCGACTACGATCAGAAATTCGGTGACGTGAGACTGTTGGGTAACTTCGTTTATATGACTGGCAAGTCCGTTCCAACGGCGACGACCGTGGGCGGCACGTTCTACGATCTCAGGGCCTATCAGGCCGCATTCCGCGTCGAGTACGGCGGCTTTGCAATCGGACCGTCCGTGCTCTATCTGGGCAAGAGCGCCCAGCAAAAGCATGGCACGGCAAGCTCCCCGATCTATAACGCGAATACCTACAACTATTCGCTCGAAGCTCAGTACCGCTTTGGTCGGTGGGTCGTAGGCGGCGCATATCGCTACGGACAGGATCCGGGACAAATGACACTCCCCGGTGCACGGACGTTGCGCGTGTACGAACTGGGTGCGGCATACACGCTGTGGAAAGGCATGCAGTTGCAGATGACATATGACCATTTTGTTGCGCACAGCGACAAGGCAACGACCGCGACGTCCGGCAGCCCGAGCGATCGTGGTGACGTTATCACTGCACGTGCCGTCTTCCGCTTCTAACTGAACTCGATCTACGTACACAGGTGATCTATATCACCTGTGCGCAGATCGCGTTGGCTCTTAAGGACTCGAACGTGCATATTCCTGACATTCGTTTTCCCGCAACGTTCGTCGTGTGCGCGTGCGCAATCGCAGCCGCCGCTTGCACGACGCCTCCAAGCGGTTCAACGAGGCAGCCTTTCATAGGCGCTCGCTCCGATTCACTGATTCATGTGGACGGCCTGGTCTTCAAAGATCTCGCACATGATGGAGTTTTGCATCCGTACGAAGACTGGAGACTGAGTGCCGAGACGCGCGCACGCGATCTGACCGCGCGGATGACACTTGAGGAAAAGGCCGGGACCATGATGCATGGTACCGCTCCGTCATTGGGTCACGCTCCGGTTCCGGGTGCCGGGGATCGTTGGGATTTCGATCGACTCGGAAACCTGATTGAACGCTCACATGTCAGTTCTTTCATCACGCGCCTGAGCGGGAATCCCGCTGATCTCGCGAGGGAGTACAACGAGGCACAGGCGATCGCCGAACATTCGCGCCTTGGTATTCCGCTTACGATCAGTTCGGACCCGCGCAATGGATTCGACTACCAGGCTGGGGCAAGCGTCGCAGCGGGTCGCTTCTCTCAGTGGCCCGATCCCCCAGGCTTTGCCGCGATCGGCGATGCTGGCCTGGTGCGACAGTTTGCGGATATCGCTCGGCAGGAGTACGGCGCTATCGGAATTCGCATGGCGCTGTCTCCCCAGGCGGACCTCGCGACCGAGCCGCGGTGGGGACGTATCAAGGGCACCTTCGGCGAGGATCCAGCAACGGCCCGGCGGCTGGTCAATGCGTACATTCTCGGCTTCCAGGGTGCTCACGGCATAGACGATACGAGCGTTGCGACAGTCGTCAAGCATTGGGTTGGCTATGGCGCATCCGTGAACGGCTACGACGGGCACAACCACTATGGTCGCTTCACCGATCTGTCGACTGAAACGCTCGAAAGCCACTTGACGCCATTCAAAGGCGCGTTTGACGCGGGAGTCGCGGCGGTGATGCCAACGTACAGCATGCCTCCAAAAGATCTGAATGTCCGCGGAGTAGAGGGTCCGCTGGAACAAGTCGGTGCCGGTTTTGGCCGACAGATGCTGACTGAGCTGCTCCGCGGTCGTTTTGGATTCGGTGGCATCATCCTGACCGATTGGGGAATCGTCGACGACTGCGACGAGGTTTGCCTGCATGGAGCCGCTCCAGGCAAAAAGGCCACGCCAGCCGACATCGCGATGCCGTGGGGCGTTGAGAATCTGCCGAAAGCCGAGCGCTTTTTGAAGGCGCTGAATGCGGGTGTCAATCAGTTCGGCGGAATCGACGACCCGACGCCGATCGTTGAGCTTGTGAAGTCAGGACGACTGTCCGAAACTCGTCTGGATGCCTCGGTGACTCGAATTCTCGAGCTGAAATTCAAGCTTGGGCTTTTCGAGAATCCCTACGTCGATCCGGAGCGGGCTTCGAGAGTGGTGGGCAATGCCGCCTTTGCGGAAAAAGCAAAGGAGACTCAGGCTCGTTCGCTCGTACTGCTCGAGAACAAGGGAAATTTCTTGCCCTTGCGCCCGTCTGCACAGCGAGTGTTCCTGTATCACGTGGACGCTGACGCCGCTCGCCGAGCCGGCTTTAAACCGGTGGACAAGCTGGAAGACGCCGATCTGGCGATCTTGCGCGTGACGACGCCATTCGAGCGCCCGCATGCCAACTATTTCTTCGGCGCACGCTACAACGAAGGCGATCTCGCGTTTGGCGAAAGCAATCCCGACTATGCCGCCATTGAAGCGGTAAGCCGACGTGTGCCGACAATCGTGACGGTCTACCTCGATCGCCCAGCGATTCTTACCAACGTACGCTCTAAAGCGACCGCTCTGATCGGTAACTTTGGAGTCAGTGACGCTGCGTTGTTCGACGTTCTCACGGGAAAGCTTAGCCCCGCAGGCAAATTGCCTTTCGAACTGCCCTCGTCAATGGCCGAGGTGGCGCGTCAGCGCCCAGATGTGCCGCACGACACGGCACATCCTCTTTATCCGATTGGCTTTGGTCTTGTCTATGAGAGATAGTCGAGGATCAACCGGAGTGCGGTCGATATGGATTGCCGACCCCTCATATGATGTCGCGTTGGCGAGTAACTTGTCGTTGTCTCTCGACATCCGCCGCGGCGCCCCGCGCCCGATTCTGATCGCATCGGTGCAATAGAATGCCGGTATTCTCGTTTGCCCACCCGATCTATTGCAACGATTCGCACGATGAAACGACTTCCACCGCTCAATTGGCTACGTGCATTCGAATCGTCAGCCCGGCACCTGAGTTTCACGCACGCGGCGACCGAGTTGAATCTGACTCAGGCCGCAATCAGCCAGCAGGTGAAAGGACTTGAATCCCAGCTCGGTACGGCGTTATTCAAGCGCCTGCCGCGCGGCATCGAGTTGACCGAGGCCGGACTCGCCTACCTGCCAGTCGTGCATGAAGCGATAGAGCGGCTTGCTGCCGCCACCGACGAGATTTTTGGGCAAGGGCATCTGAAGGTGCTGACAGTGCGAGTGAGTCTGGTGTTTTTCACGCATTGGCTCGCATGGCGTATACCGGACTTTCGCAAGCGGTATCCGAACGTCAATCTACGCATTACGAGCAATATCTGGGGAGGCGATAGCAGCGTCACTGATGTCGAAGCCGATCTGGAGATCCGCTACGGGCACGGAAAATGGACGGGGCTGCGTGCTGAGCGACTGACCTGGGACACGCTGCTGCCGGTCTGTGCTCCCGGGTTGCTGTCTCCCAAAGCGCCTCTTTCGGTGCCGAAGGACCTAGCGCATTACGAGCTGCTCCATGTGCTCGGCTACGAGGAAGGCTGGGGATACTGGCTCAAAAAGGCGGGTGCATCGAAGGTCGATTCGTCGAAGGGGATGCAATTCGACACGCTGATTTCGGCCCTGAAGGCGGCTGAACTCGGTCAGGGCGTTGCGCTTGCAAGGTCGTCCCTCGTCGAGCACATGTTGATTTCCGGCCAGTTGATTGCGCCACTGAAACCACGCCTTCCAACCAGTGAGGCGTTCTACCTCGTCTATTCCCCGCACAGTATCGTCAATCCTCATGCGGCTGCGTTCGTCGAATGGCTCAGCGCACAGGTTCAGGGGGCCCACGCGAAATTCTGATCTCGCATGTGGTTTGCGTATGCGAGTCGGCTTGCCGGGATGCGATCTCTGACCGGCCCATCATTTGCTCGAGTCATAAAAAAAACGTACCCATCCTCGTTTTTTTTATTGCTTTACCCACCACGGCTTCTCGCCGAAAGTTGCTTCCATCCCGTTTGACCGTCATCCAACCGCGACTCGACGCGGCCGGCCGGCGGTGACGGGGGATTGTCCACAACACGATGATCGACGGTCGCGCAATGCGGCCAGTCTGGAGGCGACTCGGCGGATTATGGGAAAGAGCAATCAATTGCCGTTCAGCGGTGTGAAAGTCATCGATTTCGGCCAGTACATTGCGGGGCCAGCGGTCGCGATGATCCTCGCGGATCTGGGTGCGACCGTCATTCACGTCGATCCTCCAGCCGGGCCGCTTTGGGATAGCCCGGCCAATGCGGTGCTCAACCGCGGCAAGCATTGCCTGCGGCTCGACCTGAAGACCGACAAAGGCCTGGAAGAAGCCAAAGATCTGATTCGGCGCGCGGACGTTGTCATCGAGAACTTTCGGCCGGGCGTGATGGCGCGGCTGGGTCTTGATTTCGCGAAGTTGCGTGAAGCACGCCCGCAACTGATCACGCTCTCGATGCCAGGCTTTGCCAGCAACGACCAGTTACGTCGCGAATGGCGCGCGTTCGAGCCGATCATCGCGTCCGCTTCGGGCGTATTTACGGACATGGGGCAGAACCGCGTGCTGATGGGCATCAATCCGAGTTTCTCGCCTTTGCCGCTCGCGTCCGCCTACGGCACCATGCTGGCCGTCTCGGCTGTCGCGCTTGCGTTGCAGGCGCGGCAGCGCACAGGCGTGGGAGATGAAATCGAGGTCCCTCTGGCATCGGCTGTGATGGAGGGGCTCTCCTACAACTCGATCCATATCGAGAACTACCCCGAGCGATACAAGACCCTGCGCGAAAAGGAAATCGAGCGGCGGCGCTCCAACAATCTACCGATGGATCTGTCGTACGAAGCGCTGCAGGAATATCTGGATCCGTTCTACCGGACCTATGAGTGTGCTGACGGCCGCAAGTTTTATGCAGTGTGCCCGTCACATCGCTCGCATGCACGCCGCTGCCTGCAGGCGATGGGGCTGTACGAGGAAATGCTGGAAGCCGGCTTGCCGCGGATCGACGATCCGTACCTGCCGATTTCCGAATGGGAAGGGAACGCGTCGCTAGGGGTCTATCCGTTACCCGAGCAGTGGGCGAAGCGGATTTCCGCGCGTATGAAGGAAGTTTTTCGTACGAAAACAGCAGCCGAGTGGGAAAAGATTTTCGGCGAAGGAGGTTTCCCTGGAGCGGCACACCGGACCACGCGGGAGTGGCTGCATGACGACCACGCGAATACTGCCGGCCTGGTCGTGAATGTCGACGATCTCGAATATGGTGTGATGAAGCAGCCTGGGCCGGTCGCATGGCTTGAAGACTGTGCCGAATCCATGCTCTCGCCGGCGTCCCGCCATCCGGTGACCTTCCGGGATGCGTTAGCCATTCTGGATGAGCAGGAGCGTACTGAGCTGCCTGCTCCGTCGGGAACGCCCACACAGGGGTGGCTCGACGGGGTGCGTGTGCTCGACCTGACGAACGTGATCGCCGGGCCCCACTCGGCGTCGTTTCTCGGCCGGTTTGGTGCCGATGTCATCAAACTCGACCCCGTCGTGCCGAATTATGATCCGTGGAATACGGTGGTCTTCGGGATGTCGTCGGCGCGAGGGAAGCGGAGCGTGCTCGTCGATCTGAACCATCCGGATGGACGCGAGGTGTTCGCTCGACTCGCGCGGTCTGTCGATGTGATCGTCATGAATGCCCCGGATCGTCAGCTTGAACCGCTGGGGCTGGACGAGGCGACCCTCCGTTCCATCAATCCCGGCGTGATCTTCTGCCAGCTCGACTGCTTCGGCGGTCCTCGACGCGGGCCGCGGACCGACTACCTTGGCTACGACGATCTGATCCAGGCGTGCACCGGAATCATGGTGCGATTCGGTGGCGGCATGGAGACGCCGGAGGAGCATGCGCATGTCGGAACGATCGACGTCATGTGTGGATTCGCGGCTGCACTGGGTGTGGCTGCCGCGCTTTACCGCAAGGCGAAAACAGGCGAGGTCGGCCGCGCGAGAACTTCCTTGTCGGCGCTTGGCAATCTGGTGCAGATCCCGTTCTCGTATGACTATGCGAATCGCCCGCCATTCGACGAGCCGTCCGGCCGCGAGGCGATCGGCTATGGCGCGATGTCCCGATTCTTCCGGGCCGCGGACGACTGGATCTATGTGCACACCAGCGAGAATGAGCTGGACGAACTGGATCGAGTAGAAGGTCTGGCCGGAATTGCGGCAGCCAAGGACCCGGCTGCATTCCTCGCGTCTGCGCTTGGCACCGCGTCCGCCGCGTCTTGGCAGACCCGGTTGCAGGCCGCCAATATCGCGGCGGCGGTGCCTGACAACATCGTCAACCTCCGCCGGCACAATAGTCGGCCCTGCGACGATCGCCCAGGTATCGACAACGGCAGCTATTCGTTCAGCGTCTATGCGAACCATCCTAGCGGTCGATGCGTCACGCAGCTCGATCCTTTCGCGATTCGTCCGCGCCATGCCCGGATTCGCGCCTTGGCACCGGCCGAAAAATTCGGCGCATCGACCTACGCCGTCCTGCGCGAGTTCGGATACAGCGATGCCGAGATCGAGATACTGATTGCCCGACATGCGGTCGGCGATAGCTGGTCCGAAGAGTATTTGCCCAGCTAGTTGCGTGTCTTGTCGAGTCGCGCGACCAGTCGAGCATTTCCACATGAAGCGCGGTGCCAAACGAACGCCGCGGCGACGAGACAGTCGTGCCGGCGCTTCGCCGGATGAATCAACGCGACACACAGCCGACGTGCGCAAGGCTACGGCGGGATGTGAATATTCTTACATTGGAGACAGCCATGCACGATCCGACCCAGGCTCTCGTGAGCTTTCGTCACGTCAAAAAAACCTACGACGGCGAGACGCTGGTCGTCAAGGATCTCAATCTTGAAATCCAAAAGGGCGAATTCCTGACTTTACTCGGCCCATCCGGCTCAGGAAAGACGACCTGTCTGATGATGCTCGCAGGATTCGAGTATCCAACCGATGGCGAGATCTGGCTCGATGGTCAATTGCTGAATCGGATCCCGCCGCATAAACGCAATATCGGGATGGTGTTCCAGAACTACGCGCTCTTTCCGCATCTAACTGTCGCGCAAAATCTGGAATACCCGCTCAAGGTTCGGAAAATGCCGCCCGCTGAACGAGACGCAAAGGTCAAGCGAGCGCTCGACATGGTCGGCATGGAGAAGCTGAGCAAACGGATGCCCAGCCAGCTGTCCGGCGGTCAGCAGCAGCGCGTTGCGCTGGCACGAGCACTCGTATTCAACCCTGGGCTCGTGCTGATGGACGAACCGCTCGGTGCGCTCGACAAACAATTGCGCGAACACATGCAGCTCGAACTGAAGGCGCTTCACGAGGAGCTCGGGCTGACTTTCGTCTACGTCACGCACGACCAGAGCGAAGCACTCACGATGTCCGATCGTGTTGCCGTGTTCGACCAGGGCGTGATTCAGCAGCTCGATACCGTGGATCGCTTGTACGAATCACCGACGAATCTCTTCGTCGCGAATTTCATCGGCGATAACAATCGGATGAGCGGCACGGTCGTAGCAAGGAACGGTGACCGTTGCCAGCTTCGGCTCGCAGATGGAACGACGGTGAACGCACTGAATGTGGCTTCCGTTGACGTCGGCAACCAGGCGACGGCGGTTATTCGACCGGAACGGCTCTCCGTCGAATCGAAGTTTACGACCCACGAGGGCAATGTCATCGACACCGAAACGCTCGACGCAATTTATTTCGGCGACCACGTCCGACTGCGTTGCCGTGGCCCGGGGCAAGCCGAGTGTTTCGTCAAGGTTCCCCTCGAACACGATTGGCGGTCGCATGTTCGTCAGGGAAACAGGATTGCGCTGTCGTTCCGTGAGGACCACCTGAAGATCTTGAGCTGACTTTCCAGTTTTTATCACTCAGTAGGAGGAGACAATGAAATCGAATTCGAAGACGATTTGCGCCGCGTTGCTCGCGTCCCTGTCGATGGCAGCTTTCGCCGATGGTCTCACGACCGTCAACTATGGTGGCGCGGCGGGGAATGCCCAAAAGGCGGCGTGGGTGGACCCGTTCGCGAAGGAAAGCGGCATAGCGACGCATGCCATCCAGTACACGGGTGACATGGCCAAGGTCAAAGCCATGGTCGAAGCCAGAAATGTCACCTGGGATGTCTTGGAGGTGGAAGCGGCGGACGTCGGTCGCGGATGCCAGGATGGTCTCTTCGAGAAACTCGATTGGCCCAGGATCGCCAACAAGAGCGACCTGATGGCCGGAGCTGCCACACCTTGCGCGGCCGGCACGTTCGTGTGGTCGACCGTGCTCGCGTACAACCCCGCGCTGACCAAGGGTGCGCCGCAAGGCTGGAAGGATTTCTGGGACGTCAAGAAATTTCCGGGAAAGCGGGGGTTGAAGAAGGAGGCACGTTATAACCTGGAGTTCGCGCTGATGGCTGACGGGGTGGCGCCGAAGGACGTCTACACGGTGCTCGGCACGTCCGCGGGTGTCGAACGCGCGTTCAAGAAGATGGACGAGCTCAAACCCTACATCCAGTGGTGGGAGGCTGGCGCGCAGCCGCCACAATTCCTGATTGCGGGTGACGTCGCGATGTCGACCGCATATAACGGTCGCATCGACGCGGCAGTGCGTGAAGGAAACAAGAATCTCGGTATAGCGTGGGATCAGAGTATTTACGAACTCGATTTCTTCGTCATTCCGAAGGGATCGAAGAACAAGGAAGCGGCCGAAAAATACATCTCGTATGTGCTCAAGCCCCAGGCACAAGTCGCGTTCGCGCAGAAGATTCCGTATGGTCCGACCAACAAGGCAGCGCTGAAAATGCTCGATGCGGCAACACAGGCAGCGCTTCCCAATTCAGCGAAGAATGGCAAAACCGCCATTCCCAACAGTGTCGAGTTCTGGACGGACCACGGCGACGCACTGGAGCAGCGCTTTACGGCTTGGGCCGCGAAGTAACGACCGGGGGAAGAAGCATGAGCACCATAACTTCTCGGCAACAGAGCTGGCATACACGCCAGCTCAAGCGGTCGCTGCGAGCCGTTCAGTTTCGAAAGGAGATCGTGGCGTTAGGACTGGTGGCGCCCCTCGTTCTGTTCATCCTGCTTGTGTTCGTGATGCCGGTCGCATCGATGATTTCTCGATCGATCCAAAGTCCCGAGGTGGTCGATGCATTGCCGAAGACGACCTCCGCATTGCGCCACTGGGATGGCAAGTCCTCCGTTCCTGCCGAGGCTTACCGTGCGCTGGTGCTCGACGTGGAGAGCAACGGTGGCGACAACGATACCGGTACCGCGGCCGGTCGGCTGAACGGGCTGAAGGATGGATTCCGGTCGTTGTTTTACAAGACGACCAGTGCGCTTCCTTTCACCGACAACGATGTGGCGATTTCCGCGCAGGATATGCAAAAGCGGCTGATCGAAGTGGACCCGCGCTGGGCCGATACGAGCTACTGGCAGGCGATCGCAAGCGTATCGTCCCGTTACACGAGCCAGTATCTCCTTGCCACGATCGACTATCGTGAGGGCGCGGACGGCCGCATCGTGTCGGTCGAGAACGGCGCGTCCGCATACCGCGCGGTGTTCATGCGGACCTTCGTGATCAGCGGGCTTGTGACGCTTGCGGCGCTGGTGCTGGGTTATCCGCTTGCCTACTGGATCTCGATTCTGCCGGCTCGAAAGGCGAATCTCGTCATGATCCTGGTACTTCTGCCGTTCTGGACGTCGATTCTCGTGCGGATCTCGGCGTGGATCGTCATTCTCCAGGGGGCGGGCCTCGTCAACAAGGCGTTAATGGCGCTGCAGGTGATTTCGACGCCCCTGTCGCTCCTGTTCAACCGGACGGGGGTGTTGATCGCGATGACGCACATCTTGCTGCCGTTCATGATCCTGCCACTCTACAGCGTGATGAAGTCGATTCCTTCGAGTTACACGAAAGCGGCAATTTCCCTCGGCAGTCATCCTTTCGGGGCATTCTGGAAAGTCTATGTGCCGCAGACGCTTCCCGGTGTCTGCGCGGGCGGGTTGCTGGTATTCATTACCTCGCTGGGCTACTACATCACCCCGGCGCTGCTCGGTGGCGCCGGCGACCAGATGGTCAGTTACTACATCGCTTATTTCACCAACGTGGCCCTGAACTGGGGGATGGCCTGCGCGCTCGGTGCGGTCCTTCTCCTGGTGACGCTGGTGCTCTTCGCGCTCTATCGAAGGATCGTCGGTTCGGAAATCAAGGTGGCCTAGCATCATGAAAACTCACGTGCCGCGTTTCGCACCCTACATGTCGACGCCGGAAATCGTATGGCATTACGCACTGCGATCGGCAAACGTCGTGGTGCTACTGTTCTTGATTTTGCCGATCCTGGCGATCATTCCGCTTTCGTTCAACGAGAACTCATTTCTCGTCTATCCGATACACGGATTCTCGTTCAGGTGGTATCACAATCTGTTCACGTCCACGGACTGGGCGCGCGCCGGCGCAAACAGTTTCATCGTGACGCCGATCGCGACGATCGTTGCGACCGTCCTGGGAACGCTGGCGGCATTGGGATTGAACAAGGCGTCGTTCAGGGGCAAGGGTTTGCTGGTCGCGATCCTGATCTCGCCGATGATCGTCCCGGTCATCGTCACCGGTGTCGGGATGTACCTGCTGTTTGCACGATGGGGACTGGCTGGAACGTA
Source organism: Burkholderia ambifaria AMMD (assembly GCF_000203915.1). Taxonomy (NCBI): domain Bacteria; kingdom Pseudomonadati; phylum Pseudomonadota; class Betaproteobacteria; order Burkholderiales; family Burkholderiaceae; genus Burkholderia; species Burkholderia ambifaria. The sequence goes on along the minus strand of NC_008391.1, from coordinate 1,218,328 downwards.
TACCGGCCTGATATTCGGGCATACGGTGATCGCCGCGCCGTTCGTCGTGATCACGGTCAATGCGACGCTTGCCGGCTTCAACCAGAACTATGTGCGAGCGAGCCTGAGCCTGGGGGCATCGCCGGTGCGAACATTCTTTGCCGTTACGTTGCCGATCATTGCGCCAGGGGTGATTTCCGGTGCGCTGTTTGCGTTCGCTACATCGCTGGACGACGTCGTGATCACGATGTTCATCGCCGGTCCGACGCAGGGAACGCTTCCGCTTCAGATGTTCATCGGGATTCGCGAAAACATTACGCCCACGGTCGCTGCGCTCGCGTCCATTTTCATCGTCTTCTCAAGTCTGCTGCTGATCACCATGGAATGGCTGCGTTCCCGATCCGTCGCGAGGCAGGCGTCGACCTGACGTCGTCTGCACTGGCGATGATCGGATCTGCCTTGGTAGAGGCAAATGTCCGGAACGACGCGCAGACGTTATGCACACAATCCAGGAGGCAAGATGTCGGCAGGAGAGATCAACGAAGCCCGGGCGACGCGGTCGGTTGGCGAGTTCGACTATATCGTGGTCGGAGCGGGTACGGCTGGCTGCGCGGTCGCGAATCGCTTGAGCGAGGACGACGACGTATCCGTGCTGCTGATCGAGGCGGGTGGGAAGGATAACTACCACTGGATTCACATTCCGGTGGGGTACCTCTATTGCATCGGAAACCCACGGACCGACTGGCGTTACAAAACCCGTGACGAGGCGGGACTGAACGGCAGGGCGCTGTCCTATCCGAGAGGCCGGGTTCTGGGTGGATGCTCGTCGATCAACGGCATGATCTATATGCGAGGTCAGCGTGAGGATTACGACGAATGGGCGCGAGTGACGGGCGATTCGTCCTGGCAATGGGACTCGGTGCTCGAAACGTTCAAGAAGAGCGAGGACTATCACGGCGGTGCAAGTGATGTTCATGGTGCCGGCGGCCCGTGGCGCGTAGAAAAGCAGCGGCTGAAATGGGACATTCTCGAAACGTTCGCGCAAGCCGCCGAACAGACCGGCATACCCGCAACGGACGATTTCAATCGAGGCGACAACACCGGCGTCGGATATTTCGACGTCAATCAGAAGCACGGCATTCGCTGGAATGCGTCGAAAGGTTATCTTCGGCCAGTATCGAAGCGGGGGAACCTGACGATTCTGACGAACGCGCAGACCCGTCGACTCCTGTTCGACAACAAGCGCTGCGCCGGAATCGAGTTTCGTCTCGGCGACGAACCGCGCATTGCCAAGGCAAAGCGTGAAGTGATCCTGTGTGCCGGCGCCGTCAATTCTCCGCAATTGCTCGAATTGTCGGGAATCGGGAGTGCCGAGCGTCTGGCGAAGCTCGGAATCGAGGTGGTGCAAGATCTGTGCGGTGTCGGCGAGAATCTGCAGGATCATCTGCAATTGCGCATGGCCTTCAAGGTAGAAGGTGTGCGGACCCTGAACACACTCAGTGCTTACTGGTGGGGCAAACTGATGATCGGCCTCGAATATGGGCTGTTCAGAAGCGGGCCGATGGCGATGGCGCCGTCGCAGCTCGGCGTGTTTGCGAAGTCGGACCCGAACGATAAGACGCTGACGCGCCCCGACGTTCAGTACCACGTGCAGCCGCTGTCGCTCGAACGGTTCGGCGAACCGCTGCATCCGTTCGACGCATTTACAGCGTCCGTTTGTCAATTGCGACCGTCGTCGCGCGGTAGCGTGCACATCACGTCCAATGATCCGCTGATCGCGCCGAGTATTGCGCCCAACTATCTGTCCACGGAGGAAGACCGCCACGTCGCGGCCAACGCGCTGCGGCTGACGCGGCGCATTGTTGCGGCACCCGCGCTCGAGCGGTTTCACCCGCAGGAAATATTGCCCGGCATTCAATTCCAGACTGAGGAGGAGTTGCAGTATGCGGCCGGCAACGTCGGAACAACCATCTTTCATCCGGTTGGAACCTGCCGGATGGGTAGGGCGGACGATCCGGGCTCGGTCGTCGATTCCAGGCTTCGCGTGCGTGGCGTGAGCGGCTTGCGGGTTGTCGATGCGTCGGTCATGCCGACGATCACATCCGGCAACACTAATTCGCCGACGCTGATGATCGCGGAGCGCGCTAGCGAGATGATTCGTGCAGATCGAAAGCGGGAAGGCCGGTTGGCGGAGACAATTCGCGGCGGAGTATTGTCGACATGAAGAATAGGTGGAAATACTTTGATACCCTCTGTCGACCACATCCAACCTGAAGGTGAGACCCATGTTTGTCGCCTCCAGTCCGCTTGTTGCCTGGTCGATCGTTGTGGCTTCCGGTGTATTGGAAGTCGTCTTCTCCGTGACGATGAAGCTCTCCGACAGCTACACAAAAGTACTGCCCGGCGGGATATCGATCGTGGCAGCCGTACTGAGCGTGTGGCTAATGAGTCTCACATTGACAGTCCTCCCGCTGGGAGACGCTTACGCTGTCTGGGCAGGAATTGGTGCAGCGGGAACGGCGTTGGTCGGCATCGTCTGGTTTCATGAGCCCGCCGTCCTCGGGCGGCTGGTCTGCATGGCTCTCGTCGTCGTGGGCATCGTGGGTTTGCAACTGCAGGAAGGCGTCTAGCTCGGCGCATCGACGTAGATCAACGGAATAACGCGTCAATTCATTGCCGATACGCGTGTTCGATGGATCGCCTGCGGTGGGTTCGAGTCATCGGCCCCCTGGGCGCGCCCGTCTCCTTCATGATCGCGGGCTCCGTCGGCGATTCGATGTTCAAGCGATCACCGTGCTCGTCGGGGTGGCGTCGTGGTGTGAACCCCCGTGGCCGATAGCAGATTCGCCTCGAGACATCGAGCATCCGCGGAGCGTGTTGGCCTGTAACCGCGATGCTGTCGTCTTCCCGCCCGCACCCGTCACCGGACCTGCCGGGAACCTGGATGGATGCAAAACATCCAGGCGTCTGATTTTTTCGACGATTTACGTCGAAATGCCTGGCTGTTGAGATTTTTTTGGTCGCATCCGCGCGATATTATTTCTTCAACCGCCAACATCGTCAGTCGATCCACGAAGCGCGCCAGGATCCCTACGACGCGCCCCGCAAGCACGAGAGAGTTGTATGCCGGACATGCCAATCGCCATCGTTGAACACGCCCGCAGGCGAACCGCTCAAGTCCGGGCCGGCGACGTCCCCGCCGCCTTGCAGGATGGTCCCAAGTGGGTGTGCAGGATCGTCCCGGACAGGATCGTCCCGGACAGGATCGTCCCGGATCACGCACAGAGGTCCCACGCAGGGCACCGATCCGCTGCAAGCGCGGCTGAAATGCTCGGCCGACTGAAGCCTGCGAACGTCGTGTTGACGGACCCGGTCCCGAGCGCCGGCGGCTGGCTGGCGCGCTCTTCGTCCGACGGGGGCGGCCGGTGTCGTGCCTATGCGCATCTCGGCGCGGACCGGACCCTCGAGATGGTCGGAATGCCGGGCGTCGGCCCCTGGCTCGACGAGCACGACACCTGGTGGCCCGGCGCGTACGAACTGCCGCTGCTCGAGCAATTGTCCGCGCACGAGTCGCCCCTGCGCGACATGCTTGGCGCGACTGCCCGCGCCCATCTGCTGATGAGCCTGACCGAAGTCGACGGGACCGCACTCGTGACCGAATCGGACGATGGCATCGAGCGTCCGTTCCGTATTCCTGCGGGTGTGGATACGATCCATTTCGCACCCGTGTGTATCTGCGGGCCGGTCGCGCAGTGGCGCGAAACGCTCGTCACCGCGTTCGACCGTGTCCGGCATCTGGTCGGGCTCAGATCGGCCCGGCCTTTCTATCTTTGACGCAAGCACCCGTTCTCCGGCAGACCACGCCATGACCGACGCACTCGACTCCTTCGACCGCAAGATCCTGAATATCGTCCAGCGCGACTGCACCGCGACTGCGGATGCCATTGCCGAACGGATCGGTCTGTCCACGTCGGCCGTGCAAAAGCGGCTGAAGCGCATGCGCACCGAAAAGATCATTTCGGCGGAAATCGCGGTGGTCGATCGCGCGGCGGTCGGCAGGCCGATGACGTTCATTGCGGCAATCGAGATCGAACGCGAAAACTACGAGACGGTCGCCAGGTTCCGCGAATGGTCGAAGGCGCATGACGAAATCCAGCAGATCTACTACGTGACCGGCTCCGTCGACCTGATCGCGATCATCACCGCACACGACGTCGAGGCGTACGACCGGCTGTCCGCGCGGATCATGCAGAGCAACCCGATGATCCGCCGGATCAACACGAACGTCGTGCTGAGCGCGGTCAAGGTCGGACTGTTCGTGCCGGTCGACAAGGACGGCGACGACGAACCGCCGACCACCTGACGTACTTGTCTCGCGCGGGAACTGGCGATCCGCCCGTCCCGCATGACAAACCGCAACGGGTGACTACCTGAATCGGGCGAAACGACTAATTTGAAAATCGATTCGCATGACTAACCTGTGCCATGTAGTCAATGAACAGGAGATGATCAAGATGGAACTCAAACTGGCACTGGTCGGTTTCGGCGGAGTCAATCAGGGACTGGTGGAACTGCTCAAAAAGAAGCGTGCGATGCTGGGTGCGGCGGGACTCGACGTATCGGTGACGGTGGTCGCCGACCTGCGGCTCGGGATCGCGACGAATCCTCGCGGCATTGCGCTGGACGTCCTCGACGAAACCGCGCGGCGGGGCGTCGACGCGGAAGCGCTACGTCGCGATCCCGGCACGCTGGTGTCGCCGGACGTCGGCCTCGGTGCGGTGCTGAAGGCCATCGCGTCGGAACACGTGGATGTCGTCATCGAGGCGACCTTCACTGATCCGAACACCGGTGAGCCTGCGCTGTCGCATTGCCGTACCGCGCTCGAATGCGGCAAGCACGTGATCACGACCAACAAGGGGCCGATCGCGCTCGCGCAGCCGGCGCTGGCGCGGATCGCCGCGCAATCGGGTGCTTGCGTGATGTACGAGGGCACGGTGATGAGCGGCACGCCGGTGCTGCGGCAACTCGCGACCTCGCTGCGCGGCTGCGACATCAACGGCTTCGCCGGCATCCTGAACGGCACGTCGAATTACGTGCTCGGTGAGGTCGAGGCCGGCGCGAGCTTCGATGCGGCGATCCGGGATGCGCAGCAGCGCGGCTATGCGGAGGCGAACCCGGCGGCCGACGTCAACGGTTCGGACGTACAGCTGAAAGTCGTCATTCTGGCGAACGCGCTGTGGAATGCCGGCCTCAAGCGGGGCGATGTGACGTGCCGCGGCATCGTCGAACTGACCGAGCACGACGTGCGCGCAGCGGCGGCGGAGCGCATGTCCTGGCGGCTGATCGGTTCTGCCGTCCGCCATCCGGACGGCACCGTCACCGCGAGCGTCGAACCGCGCAAGCTGCCTGCCGGGCATCCGTTGCTTGCCGCGAGCGGCGTGACGAACGCGATCACGTTCGACACCGACGTGCTCGGCGGGGTGACGATCAGCGGGCCCGGTGCGGGGCGCGAGGAAACGGCGTTTGCGATCCTCTCCGATCTGATCGAACTCGCCGACAGGATTGGTGCAGCCTCGCACGAGGTGGCCGCATGAGCGCGCGCGATGCGGTGATGACCGACTGCACGGGAGCCGGCGTAGCCGAGGTTCGGTCGCCCTATGACGGCTCGATCGTCGGCCAGGTCCGTCTGTCGCGTGCCGACGCGGCGCCGGCCCTCGTCGAGCGCGCGCTCGATGGCGCGCGTGCAGCCGCAGCCATGCCACGTAGCCAGCGCGCCGACATCCTGTTTCGCGCGGCCGCGAGCGTGGAGGCACAAGCGGAGACATTTGCACGCACGATCGCGCTCGAAGCGGGCAAGCCGCTGCGGCAGGCCCGCAAGGAAGTCGCGCGCTGCGTGAACACGCTGCGCCTGTCGGGCGAGGAAGCGAAACGACTCACCGGCGAGACGATCCCGTTCGACGGGTATCCCGGCTCCGAGGATCGCAGCGGCTATTACACGCTGGAACCGCTGGGCGTAATTCTCGCGATCACACCGTTCAACGACCCGCTGAACCTCGTTGCACACAAGCTTGGACCTGCGATTGCGACCGGCAACGCGGTCATCCTGAAGCCCTCGTTGCTCGCGCCGCTGTCCGCACAGGCGCTCGTCGAGGTGCTGTGGGAAGCCGGTGCGCCGCGCGACGCGCTGCAGGTTGTGCACGGCGGCGCGGAGATCGCATCCGCTCTGGTGCGCGACCGGCGGATCCGGATGGTGACCTTCACGGGCGGCCCGCAGACCGGCGAAGCCATCACACGCGATGCCGGCCTCAAGAAGATCGCGATGGACCTGGGCGGAAATGCGCCCGTGATCGTCATGGCCGACTGCGACCTGAAGGATGCCGCCGAATCGTGCGTGTCGGGCGCATTCTGGGCCGCAGGACAGAACTGCATCGGCACGCAGCGAATCTTCGTCGCCGAAGCCGCGTACGAGCCGTTCGTCCGGTATTTCGTCGAACTGACCGGCAGGATGGTCGTCGGCGATCCGCTGGACGACGCGACCGACATGGGGCCGATGATCGGCGAGGAACAGGCGATCCGTATCGAACGCTGGGTCGACGAAGCCGTGTCGTGTGGCGCGACAGTGCTGACCGGCCATCGGCGGCGCGGGGCACTGTACGAACCGACGGTGCTCGCGGACGTGCCGCACGACGCGCGCGTATGGACCGACGAGGTATTCGCGCCGGTCGTGACGATCGAGAAATTCGCCGACCTGCAGCAGGCGTTCGACGCGGCCAACGCGTCGGAGAGCTGCCTGCATGCAGGCGTGTTCACCGGCAGCCTGGAGGTGGCGCTCGGCGCGGCCGAGCGCCTGCAGGCGGGCGGCGTGATGATCAACGATTCGTCCGATTACCGCTTCGACGGCATGCCGTTCGGCGGATTCAAGCATGGGTCGCTGGGCCGCGAAGGCGTTCGGTTCGCGATGACGGAAATGACGCAGCCGAAGGTGGTCTGCTTCAGGCGCAACCGGTGGCTGTCGAGCTGATGCGCAAGCGCGGGCCCCTCGCGGGCCGGCGCGGCGCGAACCGGAGCGGTGTGAGCAACGTATCGAAGAAGGAGTCGAGGATGCCAGCAGCAATTCCTGCATGCAAACCGGCGGCTGACGCGCTGGTGGTCGAGGATATTCACAAGTCGTTTGGCGGTGTCGAGGTGCTGAAGGGCATCTCGTTGACCGCGAGGAATCACGAGGTTGTGTCGATCCTCGGCAGCAGCGGGTCGGGCAAAAGTACGTTCCTCAGGTGCATCAACTTGCTGGAAATGCCCGACCGTGGCCGGATCTGCGTGAATGGCGAAACGCTCGCGCTGAAACAGGCGGGCCGCGACGGCGCGCTCGTCGCGGCCGACGCGCGGCAGGTGATGCGCGTGCGCCGCAAGCTCGCGATGGTGTTCCAGCAGTTCAATCTCTGGGCACACATGACCGTGCTGCAGAACGTGATGTTCGTGCCGGTGCGCGTGCTCGGCGTGCCGAAGCGCGACGCCCGCGACAAGGCGATTGCGATGCTCGAACGCGTCGGGCTCGCCGGCAAGTGCGAACACTATCCGAACCAGCTGTCGGGCGGCCAGCAGCAGCGCGTTGCGATTGCACGAGCGCTCGCGACCGACCCCGACGTGATGCTGTTCGACGAGCCGACGTCGGCACTCGATCCGGAGCTCGTCGGCGAAGTATTGAAAGTGATGCGCTCGCTGGCCGACGAGGGACGCACGATGCTCGTCGTCACACACGAGATGGGGTTTGCGCGCGAAGTCGCGAACCGCGTCGTGTTCGTCCACCAGGGACGAATCGAGGAAGACGGCAGTCCCGATGAGGTGTTCGCGAGCCAGAAATCACCGCGTTTCCAGAAGTTTCTGTCCAGCATCATTTGATGCGGATTCAATGCCAACCGGAGAGGACATCATGAAGAAGCTGCTTCAGTCGCTGTGCGTGGGCGCGGCATTGCTCGGATCGGTCGCGCATGCCGAGCAGGTCGTGCGGGTCGGCACGCTCGCCGATTACGCGCCGTTCGAATACAAGGATGCATCAGGCAAGCTGCAGGGCATGGAGATCGATATCGGCAAGAAGATGTGCGACACGATGAAGGTCAAGTGCCAGTGGGTGACGATGGATTTCGACGCGCTGATTCCGGCACTCAAGGCGAAGCAGATCGATGCGGTGCTCGCGCAAATGTCGAAGACGCCGGAGCGTGAGCAGTCGGTGGACTTCACGCGCATCTTCACGACGGCGCCCGTGCAGTTCGTCGCGAAGCAGGGCTCGGGCGTCACGGACAACGCCGCCACGCTGCGCGGCAAGACGATCGGCGTTCAGACGGCGTCGACGCACGAATCCTATCTGCGCCGCCGCCTGCCGGCGAGCAAGTCGGGGATCAACGTGAAGGTCTATCAGACGCTCGACGAAGCCTGGCTCGATCTCGAGGCCGGACGCGTCGATGCGGTGTTTGCCGACAACACGGTCGCGTACGACTGGCTGACGAAGGCCGGCAGGAAGGAAGGCTTCGACTTCGTCGGCAAGCCGATCGCCGATGCGGAGATCTTCGGCGACGGTACGGCGATCGCGGTACGCAAGGGCGACGCGCCGCTGAAGGCGCTGTTCGACAAAGGCATCGCGCAGGTGCAGGCGGATGGCACGTTCGCCGCAGCCAACAAGCGCTATTTCCCGTTCAGCATCGCGCCGCAATAACTGCGCATCGGTACCGCGCGGGCGCCGGACGGCGGCCTGCGCGAATCGGGCTCACAAGGAGCGATATTACGATGGACATCTTGGTGAACTACGGCGCGCAGATCGCGGCTGGCGCGCTCGTCACGCTGGAGCTTGCAGTCGCCGCGCTGTGCGTCGGCATGCTGCTCGGCATCGCCGGTGCATCGGCAAAACTGTCGAGCCTGGGGTGGCTCAGACATGCGACCTATGCGTTGACCAATTTCCTGCGCGGCATTCCCGAGTTCCTGATCCTGTTGATCTGCTACTTCGGGCTGTCGCATCTGCTCAACGCGCAATTCGATGGCGCCTTTGTCATCAGCCCGTTCTCCGCCGGCGTGATCGCGCTCGCCGTGGTGTTCGGCGCCTACTCCTCGGAGATGTTCCGCGGCGCGTTCATCGCGGTGCCGGCCGGACAGATCGAGGCCGCGCGCGCGTACGGGATGACACGCCTGCAGACACTGTGGCACGTGCGCCTGCCGCAGGCGTGGCGCATCTGCCTGCCGAGCCTGAACAACATGTGGCAGAACTTGCTGAAGGACACGTCGCTGGTGTCGATCGTCGGGCTCGAGGACATGCTGCGCAAGGCCAATATCGCCGCGCAGTTCACCAAGCAGCCATTCGTCTTCTACGTGACGGTCGGCATCGTCTATTTCGGATTTCTCGTTGTATCCAACCCCGTGTTCGCATGGCTCGAGCGCATCGCGGGCCGCGGTTACGCAAAACGCATCTGACGGGGGCTACGTGATGAACGACTTTCTTTCCCTCATCGTGCAGTCCGGCCCGGACGTCGCGCGCGGCATATGGATCACGCTCGAACTGCTGGTGCTGTCATGCACGCTCGCGTTCGCGCTCGCGGTGCCGCTGGCTGTCGCGCGCACGTCGGCATGCCGGTGGCTGTCGACACCGACCCGCCTGTTCATGTCGGTGTTTCGCGGCACGCCGCTGCTGGTGCAGATTTTCGTGCTGTATTACGGGCTCGCGCAGTTCTCGATCGTGCGCGCGTCGCCTCTGTGGCTGCTGGTCGGCGGATCGTTCTCGTGTGCGTTGTGCGCGCTGACGCTCAATCTCGCGGCGTACATGGCTGAAGACATCCGCGGCGGGATCGCCGGCGTTCCCGCCGGCGAGAAGGAGGCCGCGCTCGCGTTCGGGATGAGCCGCTTCATGCTCACCTGGTTCGTGATCGTGCCGCGCGCGATCGGCATCGTCGCACCGACGCTCGGCAATGAGATCGTGCTGCAACTGAAGTCGACCGCGCTTGCCAGCACGATCACCGTGCTCGACCTGACCGGTGTCGCGCGACGCATCTCGATCGAAACCTATACGACCGACGCGCTGATGCTGGCCGGCATCGTGTACGTCGGTATCACGGCTGTGCTTTCGACCGTGCTCAAGCGCGTCGAAGGTTTGCTGAATCGCCATCTGGGCAGCGTGCGTGCTTGACGGGCGCCGCATGAACGCGACACAACGAACGATCCGAGGACGACATGGGATACAAGCTTGAAACGCTGGCGCTCGCTGCGGACCGCGACGTGACCGACGAGAAGTCGGTCGCGCCGGCGATCCACTATTCGGCGGTATTCAAGGCAGCCGGCAGCGAGGAATTCGCGGAGATGTCGAGCGTGGCGCAGCATCCGCGCAACTACACCCGCTACGGCAATCCGGTTCACGAGCGCGTGAAGGCGATCATGGCGGAGCTCGAGGGCACCGAGACCGCGCTCGTTACGGCATCCGGAATGGGCGCGATCGCAACCGCGATCCTCAGTGTCGTGAAGGCCGGCGATCACGTCGTCGGCCAGACCCGTCATTACATGAGCACCACGAAGATGCTCGACGACATGCTGCGCCGGTTCGGCGTCGAGGTGACGTTCGTCGATCAGACCGACGTGGCCGCGTTCGATCGCGCGATCCGGCCGAACACACGGCTGATCGTACTCGAGTCGCCGGTCAATCCGCTGCTGCTCGTGACCGACATCGGGGCGGTGACTGAAATCGCAAGAGCCCGCGGCATCCTGACGCTCGCGGACAACACGTTCGCGTCGCCGGTCAACCAGCAGCCGCACCGGCTCGGTGTCGACATCGTCGTGCATAGCGCGACCAAGTATCTCGGCGGCCATCATGACCTGACGGGCGGCGTGATCTGCACGAGCCGCGTACTCGCCGAGCAGATCTGGCATACGCACATCACGCTTGGCTCGGTGCTGTCGCCGATGGACGCGTGGCTGCTGCTGCGAGGGCTGCGCACGCTGCCGATGCGCGTCGAGCGGATCAATGCGAACGCTCAGGCGCTCGCCGAATTCCTCGAAGCTCACGCGAAGATCGAGCGCGTGTTCTATCCGGGCCTGCGCAGCCATCCCCAGCATGGGCTCGCATGCCGGCAGATGCGCGGTTTCGGCGGCGTGGTGGCGTTCGGCGTGCGCGGAGGCTACGGCGAAGCGCAACGCTTTGTCGAGGCGCTGCGCTTGCCGATGAATGCAGGCAATCTCGGCGGCGTCGATTCGCTCGCGATCCACACGGCGTCCATGTGGGCAGGCACGATGTCGGCGGAGCAAATGCGAGCAGCCGACATTCCGCTCAATTTCATCCGCTATTCGGTCGGCATCGAGCACATCGACGATCTGAAATGCGATATCGCGCAGGCGCTGGAGCAGATCTGACTCGGATCGGCGCTTACGTATCGATGGATGCCGTGTGCGTTGCGCCGACCTTTGAATCGATTCGGGCACTTGATGCACGGATTGCAACCATGGAGCACGGACTATGCATGACATCACAGTACTCGACGGCGGCATGGGGCGCGAACTGGCGCGGATCGGAGCGCCGTTCAGGCAGCCGGAGTGGTCGGCGCTCGCGCTGATGGAAGCGCCGCATTACGTCGGTCTCGCACACGACGCGTTCGTTGCGGCGGGCGCCGATGTGATCACCGCGAACAGCTATGCGGTCGTACCGTTCCATATCGGCGAGGAGCGGTTCCGTCGTGACGGCGTCGCGCTCGCGTCCCTTGCCGGGCAACTCGCGCGGCAAGCGGCGGACCGTGCGGGGCGGCCCGTGCGCGTCGCCGGATCGCTTCCGCCGACGGGCGGCTCCTACCGACCCGACCTGTTCGATGCGGCGCGCGCCGATGCCATCTTGGCGACACTCGTCGATGGGCTCGATTCCTACGTCGACTTGTGGCTGGCCGAGACGCAGAGCCTGACCGACGAAATCGGCGCGGTCAGGCGAGCGCTCGGTGACAATCCGAAACCGCTGTGGGTCTCGTTCACGCTGCGCGACGACGTCGAGCCAGGCGCCACACCGGTACTGCGATCGGGGCAGCCGCTCAACGAAGCGATCGACGCTGCCGTGTCCGCGGGCGCAACTGCGCTGCTGTTCAACTGCAGCCAGCCGGAGTCGATGGGTGCGGCGATCGAGATGGTGCAGCGCACGCTCGCGCAAATGGGAACGCCGCTCGCGGTCGGCGCCTATGCGAACGCGTTTCCGCCTCAGCGCGCCGATGCGCGCGCTAACGAGGAACTCCACGGTTTGCGTGGCGACATCGATCCACCCGGCTATGCAAGATGGGCGGAGCAGTGGCTTGCGCTGGGCGCGCAGATCGTCGGTGGGTGCTGCGGAATCGGTCCCGGCCACATCGCGGCATTGCGCGACGCGGTCGATGCACGCGGCGCCCTGCACCCCGGGTTTGGGGAATGAAGATCGACAGCCTGGACCAGAAGATCATCGACGCGTTGTCCGCGGATGCGCGGGTTCCGCTCGCGGTGCTGGCCGACAGGATCGGTCTGTCCAGGCAGGCGGTTCGAAACCGGATCGACCGGCTCGAAGCGCTGAACATCATTGCAGGCTATACGGTGCGACTCGCATTGCCCGACGATGTCGTGCCGGTGCGCGCCGTCATGCTCGTTTACCGCAAGGACCGGATGCGGGGCGCGGACGTGCTTGCCGCACTGGAGCGGATCGCCGAGGTGCGCGATTGCGCGGTGCTCAGCGGCGAGGTCGATTTGCTGGTGCAGATAGAGGCGCCCACGCACGAGCGCATCAGCGATATCTGGGCGACGATCAGTGCGATGGACGGTGTGCAAAATATGACGACCAGCTTCGTGCTTGATTCAATCGTTCACAAGCGGTGAATCAACCGGCGCAATGGGGAAGGGAAGGTAACGTGGATGACATCGGTTTCTTCCATTGCTTGATGGCTCAATTGGGGGCGAGATAGAAGCTTGATTGGAGTGGGGGATCCGTCGTGCGCAAGGCTTTACACAATTAACACTGACGCCGGAAAGTCTGTAGTAACTATAGGAACTTTAGTTCGTCGGGCTGTATTGCCAGTTCGCCCCCCGCCCAATCCCCCTTGCCTCCGTGAAATTGCCGTGCTAATTTTTCATGAAATTAACCGGCGAAAATTTCACGGAAGCCCGCATGTTCGTGCAGTCCGACCGTCACGTCGCAAGCTACTACGCCGGCACCTACCCGGCGCCGATCCCGCTGCGTCCCGAACTGGACGAACGCATCGACGCCGACGTGCTGGTCGTCGGCGCGGGCTTCAGCGGGCTGCACACGGCGTTGCGCCTGGCGCTCGCGGGCAAGCGCGTGGTCGTGCTCGAAGCGAGCCGCGTCGCGTGGGCCGCATCGGGCCGCAACGGCGGTCAGGCGTTGCTCGGCTGGTCGTGCGACATGCAGCCGCTCGAGGATTCGCTCGGCCGCGACGGCGCGCGCCTGCTGTGGGACAGCATGCGCTGGGCCGCTGCCGAAGTGCGCGAACTGCCCGCGCGTCACGGCTTCGATATCGACTACCGGCCCGGCAGCCTGTGGGCCGCGGTGCGCCCGCGACGCGTCGAGATGCTCGCGCAGGCGCGAGACGAAGCGGCGCAGCGCTGGGGCTATGACCGGCTGCGCGTGATCGGGCAGGACGAGATGCGCGAGTGGATCGGCAGCGCGCGCTATCTCGCCGCGCTCTACGATCCCGAGGCCGGCCATCTGAATCCGCTGAAGCTCGCGCTCGGTCTCGCGCAGACGATCGAACGGGCCGGCGGCCGCATCTTCGAGCAAAGCCGCGTGCTCGATTGTCGCGAGACGGCCGGCGGCCACGTCGCCCGCACCGCGCACGGCGAAGTGCGCGCGGACGTGCTGGTGCTCGCATGCAACGCGTACGTCGACCGGCTCGATCCGGAACTGTCGCGCCGGCTGCTGCCGGTCGGCACCTATCAGGTCGCGACCGCGCCGCTCGCGCCGGACGTCGCACGCTCGCTGCTGCCGCGGAACAGTTGCGTGATCGACAACCAGTTCGTGCCCGATTACTTCCGCCTGAGCCCCGACCACCGCCTGCTGTTCGGCGGCGGCTGCACGTATCTCGGCGGCATACCTGCCGACATCGCGGCGGCGACACGCCCGCACCTCGAACGCGTGTTTCCGCAACTGAGCGGCGTGCCGCTCGACTACGCGTGGGGCGGCCACATCGACATCAGCATGCGACGCACGCCGGACATCGGCCGCTGCGGCCAGCGCTTCTGGCTGCAGGGCTTCTCGGGACACGGCGTGCTGCCGACACTCGCCGGTGCCCGCGCGGTCGCCGATGCGGTGCTCGGCGACGATCGCCTGCTCGCGCAGTACCAGCGCATCCGCAACCCGCGCTTCCCCGGCGGCGACCGCCTCGCCGCGCCGCTGGAAGCGCTCGGCAAGGTTTGGTACCGTCTGCGCGATACCGTCTGACACCGTCTGACGCACGGAATCCAACATGAACGAACAGGAAGAGATAGAAAGTCTGGCGATCCTGATCCGCGACCTGCGCAAGCATCGCAAGGTCACGCTCAACGATCTCGCGGAACGGATCGGCCGCTCGGTCGGCTTTCTGTCGCAGGTCGAGCGCGGGCTGTCGCGCCCGACGGTGGCCGATCTCACCGCGATCGGCGAGGCGCTCGGCGTGCCGACCACGTACTTCTATAGCCTGAGCAAGCCGCGCAGCGTGCCGTGGGTCACGCGGCCCGACGAGCGGCGCACCGTGTATTACGCGGCCGGCATCACGGACATCCTCGTGTCGCCGAACATGCGTTCGCGCTTCTCGATCCTCGAGAGCCATCTCGCACCCGGCGCGAACAGCGGCGAGCGCTCCGTCGACGACAGCGACGAGCAGGGCGGCTTCGTGCTCGAAGGCGAGCTGACGATCTGGATCGACGGTGACGACACGCCCGTCACGCTGGGCCCGAACGACGCGTTCCAGTTGCCCGCGCACCAGCGGTTTCGTTACGCGAACCTGGGCGACACGCTCACGCGCGTGATCTGGGTGTTCACCTGAGTCATTGGCGCGTCGGCCTGACGGGCCGTCACGCCGTGCCAGCGGTTTGCAGTACTGATCGACATCGGGCATGTGAGTGCCGCATGCCGATGGGTCCGGTTCGCCGCGATGCGGCACCGCCATACAAGACATGGAAAGGATGAGACATGGCTGACGTCGTTCCCGTGCTGGTCGATGAAGTCCGCGCATTCCGGCAGGCGCATCCCGAGATCCGTTATGTCGACCTGATCTGTCTCGACCTGCCGGGCCACTTCTACGGCAAGCGCTATCCGATCGATGCGCTGGAGAAGGTCGCGTCCGGTGCGCTGCTGAAGCTGCCGCAGAACTGCGTGCTGCTCGGCACACAGGGCGGCCTCTACAAGATCGGCGATTACTGCTTCAACGACGGCGACCCCGACGCGCCGCGCCGTCTGATCCCCGGCACGCTGAAGCCGGTGCGCTGGGAGCGGCAGCCGCTCGCGCAGATGCTGATCAGTTCCGACGGTACCGATGCGCCGATCGAGTTCGAGCCGCGCGAGGTGCTCGCGCGCGTGCTGCGGCGGTTCGCGGCGCGCGGGGTCCGGCCGGTCGTCGCGTTCGAACTCGAGTTCTATCTGTTTGCCGCGCAGCTCGCGGACGGGATGCCGCAGTATCCGCGCGACCGCCTGAGCGACGACCGCGACGATCAGCCGAACATGCATATCGAACGGCTGTCGCGGTTTTCCGACGTGCTGCACGAGATGGTCGAGGCGGCGCGCGAGCAAGGTGTCGACGCGACGGTGATCACGGCCGAGCTCGGGCCCGGCCAGTTCGAGATCAACTTCGGCCATACCGACGACGCGTTGCGCGCGGCCGACTGGTCGGCGCTGTTCTGCCGCAGCACGCGCGGCGTCGCGTTGCAGCACGGCTATCGCGCGAGCTTCATGGGCAAGCCGTACCTGCATGCGCCGGGCAGCGGGATGCATGTGCACGTGAGCCTGTACGACGATGCGGGTCGCAACCTGCTCGCCGCGGACGGGCAGCGGCCGCTGCTGCACGCGGTGGCGGGCTGCCTCGCGCTGCTGCCGCACTGCATGCCGGTGTTCGCGCCGAATCACAATGCGTTTCGCCGCTACGGATCGATGGTGAACGCGGCGAGCCGTGCAAGCTGGGGCTTCGAGGATCGCGACGCGTGCATCAGGATTCCGGATTCGGATGCGCGCAATCTGCGCATCGAGCATCGGCTCGCGAGCGCGGACGCGAATCCGTACCTCGTGCTCGCGGCGATCCTGGCCGGGATGGAGCACGGGCTCGATGCGCGGCTCGAGCCGATCGCGCCGCTCAACGACGATCGCGGCAGCGGGATCGATTTTCCGAAGGAGATGCTGTCGGCCGTCGCGGCGATGCAGGATCATGCGGCCGTGCGCGACGGGCTCGGCAGCGAGTTCGTGATGGTGTATTGCGAGAACAAGCGGCAGGAGGAACTGGATTTTCGCAACGAGATCGGTGCGCGGGAATATCGGTGGTTTCTGTGAGCGCATGACGCGTGACCCCGCAGCGGGGTCACGCGCGATCGGCATGGCATGCGTCGTCGCGATCGAATGCGCTCAATACTCGGACAGCGGGATCCAGCGATCGCCGTCTTTCACGTCGATGGCCGGCGTCGCGACCGGCGTCATGATCAGCAGTGCGGTCGGGCGTACCGACTGTCTTCACCACGATATGCGTATTGCATGATGTGCCTCCGGTTCGATATCGATCGGTCTGGATGTGTCCGCGATGGGAGTGGACACGAGCACGATATCGGCGTCGAACGCGGGGGGAAATGGACCGAAAGTCTGCGGGGCGTTACGGGGAGGGCGGCACGGGATGAATGGCCCGGCTACGGTAGCGCACGCCAATAGCGGACCTCTTCGATCGGCATGCCGTCGATCTCGAACGTCTTGACGTCGCGCTCGGCGACGAAGCCCTCGCGTTCGTAGAACGCCTTCGCGCGACGATTTTCGACCAGCACCCACAGCGACACCCATTCGTGGCCGGCGTCATGCAGCGATCGGCATGCGTGAGCGATCAGCGCGGCGCCGATTCCCTGTCCGCAATGCGACGGATGCAGGTAGATCGCTTCGATCTCGCCCCAGGTCGCGTCCTTGTCGGCGTCGCGTGTCGGGCCATAGGCGATCCAGCCCGATGGCGTGTCTTGCGTGAAGGCGAGTGCGACACGCGGCCGCCCCGCATCGAGCGCATTGCGCCACGCGGCGGTGCGCTGTTCGATGGACAGCGCCGCGAGGAATGACGCAGGCATGATGCCCGGGTACGTCGCTTGCCACGATGCGACGTGGATGTCGGCGATGATCGGCGCGTCGGCGGACGTGGCGGCGCGGATGTCGATCGTCGTATTCGATGCCATGCGTACTCCGCAACGAATATGGCGCGAAAGCGGGTGCCGCGCCGCGAAGCGATTCACGGCACGACACCCGCGCAGCGCTTACTCCCCGAGCTTCGCCGTCACGCACCCGGTGCTCGAGCATTCGCGCTCGCGTTCGCGCAGGAACGACAGGCGCGATTGCGTCGCGTCGATCGCGCACTGGAGGTTCACGAGGTAGCCGTCGTCGCGCGTTTCGCTGCAGCGGTCGTCGCGCTGCTTCATCCACGCGAGCTGGCTCGTCTTGAGCTTCGCCTGCTGGTCGCCGCTCAGGTGCTTGCGCACGCGGCCGTACTGATCGTTCAGTTCGCGGTCGAGCTGCGAGAACTCGTTGCTGCTGCAGTACACCTGATCAAACGCGCTGCGCGGTTTCCCGCACCCGGCCGCCTGCGCGGCAAACGGAACGGCAAGCCCGAGCAGCGCAAAGGATGCAAGCAGATTCTTTTTCTTCATGGTGGGGCTCCTCTGGGTGAAAACCGTTGAAATCGACCGGCGCCAGCCTCTACCTTGCCGCCGTACACGCATCGATCCCGCCCGCGATCGCGGTGGCGAGACGCTGGATCGTCTCGCGCTGCGCGAGACGCTTTTCCTCGTCGGGATTGACGATCACGCCGGCCTCGACCAGCACGGCCGGAATCGGTGCGGTGCGCAGCACGACGAGATCGTCGAAGCGATGGATGCCGAGTTGCGGATCGATCAGCGGGCGGTTCTCGCCCTTGATCGGCTGCGCGTGATACAGCGACGGCCGTTCGCCGGCCGCGATCAGCCGCTCGGCGATCGACTTCGCGCAACGCAGGCTTTCCGCATAGTGCGGATTGCGTTCCGACACGAACACGGCGAAACCGCGGAATTCGCGTTGCCGCCCCGCGTCGATGAACTGCTGCTGCATCGAATCGTGATGGATCGACACGAACAGGTTCGCGTCGGGCGCCTGCGTCGAACGCTGGTCGAGCGTGATCTCGCGGCCGTCGGCCGACGTACGCAGCACGCGGTCGCCGTGCGTGGCGAGCTTCTCGGCGACGGCGGTGGACAGATCGAGGTTGTACCGGTATTCGACGCGGCCGCTCGCGCCGGTTGCACCCGGGCGGGCCGGCGTATGGCCGGTGTCGACGACGATGTAGCGGCCGGACGCGGGCTGCGCGTCCGGGCTGGCGGCATCGGCCGCATGCAGCGCCGGCGGCGCGGCCAGCAGCGGGGCGCACGCGAGCAGGCGCGCGGCGGCGCGAGCGAACGGGCGAAGGCGTCGAACGGTTCGGTGTGTCATTGTTGTTGTCGAGGAGGGGATGCGGCGCGGCGAATGGCCCGGCACCGTCGGCCTGCTCAATGCAGTCGGAATGTCGCGCGATTATAGCGGTTGCGGGCGGCGCCGCAATGACGGAATGCGCGCCGCCGCGTGCGCCGGCAGCCGGCGCTCAGGCGAGCACGCGCCGGGCCGCGAGTACGCCCCAGTACGACGCTTCCTCGAACAGCGACAGCCCGGACAGATCCGCATGCGCGAACACGACGGGGCCGTCGGCCTCGCGCAGCGCGAGCAGCCCCGGCCGGCTCAGGAAGCCGACGTCGGGTGTCGCCATTGCATGACCGCGCACGGTGATCTCGAGCGCGCTCGCATGCTTCCACAGCTCGCGTCCGTACACGGCCTGCAGGTCGATCGCCGCCTGCTCGCGCAACGCGTCGGGCTGCGCCTGCGCGAGCCAGCGGCGCGTGTCGTCCGGCGTGCGCGTGCTCAGCGCCTGGTAAGCGGAGAACACCGAGCGCGTCGGCGGCGACATCCGGATCAGCTGGTGCGTCGACACGACATAGCCGAGCCCCGCGCCGTCGTAGACGACGTTGTCCCACGCGAGCGGCACGCCGGCCTCCTCGGCCGGCATCCCGTCGAGCAGGAAGTTGGACACGAGCCACGGCGCGCGCGGCGGCAGGTCGCGCGCGGGATCGAAGCCGTACGCGTGAAGCTGCGAAAACACGCGCGCCGCGACGAACAGCGGCATCGCGCTGACGACGCGTCGCGCCTTCAGCGTGAAGGTCGACAGCGTACCGTCGTCGGCGACGCGAGCACACAGCACGTCGACGCCGCCCGCGCGTTCGGTCGCGCGAACGGCGAAGCCGTCCCGCGACCACGCATTCGAACCGGTGCGCGCGGTGATCGAATCGCTCAGCTTCGTCACCATCGTATGCAGCCCGTCGGGCCAGGTCAGCACCGCGCCGTCGCTCGCATTGCGCGCATGGCCGCCGCGTGCCGAGAAATAGTGGAGCCCGGCCCACGCCGACACATGCTCGTAGCCCGCGCCGTAGTCGTCGCGGCAGCAGTAGTTCAGGTACCAGTGCAGCGCGCTCGCGGTGTAACCCTCGTCGAGCAGCCACTGCTTGAACGAGCGCCGGTCGAGCGCACGCCAGCGCGCGTCGCGTGACGATTCCGCGATCGGGATGCAGAACACCTTGCGGCCATCCGCGCCACGCGCGGTGCGCAGGCCGTCCGTGTACGCGAAAAAGCGCGTTTGCTGTGCGAGCGCGTCGGCGTCGAGGCCGGTCGCCGGCACGATGCCGTCCTGCCACTCGCCGCGGATGAACAGCCGTTCGTCGGGCGCGTGCACGAGCACGCGTTCGTCGTACACGGGTTGCGCGGAGAACGGCGCCGACTCGATCACGCCGAGATCGGCGAGCATGTCGCGCAGATGCGTAGATTCGAGCGAAGGCAGCGGCAGGTAGTGCGCGCCTTTCGGATAGCCGAGCTCGCCGAAGCGGCCGCCGGCCGCATTGCCGCCGAATTCGGGGCCCGCGAGCACGACGAAGCGCGTGTGACCGGCGCGCGCGAGCTGCCACGCGCACGACAGGCCGGCCGCGCCGGCGCCGAGAATCGCGACGTCGGTCTCGATCGTGCCGGACGGCGGCGGCAGCGCCGCGTGGTCGCGCAGCGCGTGGCCTTCGCGCATGCCGGGGTAGGCGATGCGCGGCGTCGTCTCGATCCAGCCGGTGCGACCGCATGCGGCGAGCGACGCGGCGGCGGACGCGACGAGGAAAGTGCGGCGATCCATCAGCGCAGCACGTGCTTCCAGTCGTCGTCGAAGCGGCGCACGAGCGGCTGGTCGTTGAGTTCGTTCGGCGACATCGGCCGCGCCGGCATGTCGGCCGGGAAGTGGAACATCTCGACGGCCGTCTGCGCGTCGAGCCAGCGCGTCGGCACCGAATAGTGCGTCGGCACGGTGAAGTCGCGGCGCTTGCCGGCGATCACGAAACCCCAGTCGCCGAACGACGGCACGTAGCAGTGGTACGGCCACGTGTTGAGTCCGGCTTCGTGCAGCGTCGCGACGATCGTCCAGTACGCGTGCGGCGCGAAATACGGCGACGTCGACTGGATCACCGTATAGCCGTTCTCCGACAGGTGGCGCGCGAGCAGCCGGAACACCGGCACCGAATACAGCCGGCCGAGCCCGAAGTTGGTCGGGTCGGGGAAGTCGACGACGATCGCGTCGTACACGTCGGCGCTCGATTCGAGCCAGCGCACCGCGTCGGCGTTGATCACCTGCACGCGCGGGTCCTTCAGCGAACCCTGGTTCAGCTTCACGAGCGGCACGGAGGTGGAGAACAGCTTCGTCATCGCCGGATCGAGATCGACGAGCGTGATCTGTTCGAGGTTGCGGTGCTTGAGCAGTTCGCGCACCGCGAGGCCGTCACCGCCGCCGAGCACGAGCACGCGCTTCGCCCACGGCAGCGCTTCGATCGTCGGATGGATCAGCGCCTCGTGATAGCGATGCTCGTCGCGCGACGAGAACTGCAGGTTGCCGTTCAGGTACAGCCGCATGTCGTCGTGCCACTGCGTGAGCACGATGCGCTGATAGGGTGTGGTTTCCGAATAGACCGTCTCGTCGCCGTACACGCCGTGTTCGGCCCAGTGCGTGATGCGCTCCGACAGCGCGAAGCCGGCGACGAGCAGCCCGATCACGAGCGACGCGCGCATCAGCTTGCCGCGCACGTTGCGGATCTCGTCGCGGAACAGGTGCGTCGTCCACAGCGCGACGAACGCGTTGAGCAGCCCGAACAGGAAGCTCGTGCGCAACAGGCCGAGACGCGGCGCGAGCACGAGCGGGAAGATCAGCGACACGGCGAGCGAGCCGAGATAGTCGAAGGTCAGCACCTCGCTGACGGTATGGCGGAACGCCTGGCGGCGCTGCTGGAACGCACGCATCACGAGCGGGATCTCCATCCCGATCAGCAGGCCGAGCGCGAGCACGAGCGCGTAGAGCGCCGCGCGAAACGGCGCGGCCAGCCAGCCGAACACCGCGAACAGCAGCGCGGCCGACACGCCGCCGAGCAGGCCCACGAGCAGCTCGATGTCGACGAAGCGGTCGAGCACGTCGTCGTCCTCGACGAACTTCGCGAGCCACGAGCCGATCCCCATCGCGAACAGGTAGCAGCCGATCACCGACGAGAACTGCAGGATCGAATCGCCGAGCAGGTAGCTCGCCAGCGCGCTGCTGATCAGTTCGTAGCCGAGCCCGCACGACGCGAGCACGAGGATCGACAGGACGAGCGCGCGCTTATGCAGCATGGCGCGTCCGTTGTGCAGTGTTCGTCAATGTGGATATACTGGCGCGGCTATCCGTGGGGCGGCCGGGCGCGGGGCGGCGCTCCATGGGCCGACCGGAGAGGGGGCGGCGAAGCGAGCACAAAATCCGAGGAAAAGAATGAATAGTGCCTATCTTTATGCGGTCCATTTACTGTCGGCGTTCGTGCTGCTTTTTGTGTT
Source organism: Burkholderia ambifaria AMMD (assembly GCF_000203915.1). Classification (NCBI taxonomy): domain Bacteria; kingdom Pseudomonadati; phylum Pseudomonadota; class Betaproteobacteria; order Burkholderiales; family Burkholderiaceae; genus Burkholderia; species Burkholderia ambifaria. Next base: position 1,196,214 of record NC_008391.1, on the reverse strand, counting down.
CGCGGCAGTGTACCTGAAGGTCACCCCGTTCGACGAACTGGCACTGATCCGCGACGGCAACCCGGCCGCGACGCTGTCGTTCGGCGGCGCGCTGATCGGTTTCTGCCTGACGCTCGCCTCCAGCATCGCGCACAATTCGACACTCGGCGAAGTCGTGCTGTGGGCCATCGGCGCGATGGCCGTGCAGCTCGTCACCTACGCGGTGCTGACCCGCCTGATTTCCGGTATGAACCATGCGATCGAGGATCGCAACGTCGCGATGGGCGGCCTGATGGGCACCGCGTCGCTCGTCGTCGGCATCATCAATGCCGCCTGCCTGACCTGACGCGCCACGCGTTCGAGGAGACCGACATGAGTCTGGGTTCGTTTATCCGCAAGCAGTTCATCGACGTCCTGCAATGGACGGAAGACACCGACGGCGTGCTGGCCTGGCGCTATCCGATGGAAGACCAGGAGATCCAGTACGGCGGCCAGCTGACCGTGCGCGAAACGCAGGTCGCGATCTTCGTCAACGAAGGCAAGGTCGCCGACGTGTTCCAGCCCGGGCTGTACAAGCTGGAAACGCGCACGCTGCCGGTGCTCACGTACCTGAAGAACTGGGACAAGTTCTTTCAGTCTCCTTTCAAGTCGGACGTCTACTTCTTCAGCACGCGGCTGCAGCTCGGCCGGCGCTGGGGCACCGCGCAGCCGGTGACGATCCGCGATCGCGAATTCGGCTTCGTGCAGCTGCGCGCGTTCGGCATCTACTCGTACCGGATCGTCGATGCGGCCGCGTTCCACCGCGAGGTGAGCGGCACGCGCGCGCAGTACACGGTCGACGATCTCGAACAGCAGCTGCGCAACCTGGTCGTCACCGCGATGAGCACGACGTTCGGCTCGGCCGACGTGCCGTTCGTCGACATGGCCGCGAACCAGACGCTGCTGTCGCAACGCGTCGCCGAGGCGCTGGTGCCGGTGTTCACGCGCTACGGCCTCGCGCTCGATGCATTCGCGGTCGAAAGCGTGTCGCTGCCGGCCGAGCTGCAGAAGGCGCTCGACCTGCGGATTGGCGCGGGGATGGCCGGCGATCTCGGCCGCGCGACGCAATACCAGACCGCGCAGGCGATCCCGCTGGCCGCGCAGAACCCGGGCGGCATCGCGGGAGTCGGCGCGGGGCTCGCGGCCGGCGCGGTGATCGGCCAGGCGATGGCCGGCCAGATCGCGGGCGCCGCGCACGCGGCGCAAGCGGCGCCGCCCGCGCCCGTCGCGGCACCGGTTGCGGCTGCGCAGCCGGCCGCCCCGACCGCACCGGCGGCATCGACCGAAGGGACCGACTACGTGCAGCGTCTCGAGCAATTGAAGGCCCTGCTCGACAAGGGTCTCGTGACCGAAGAAGACTATTCGCGCGCGAAGGCGGAAATCCTCGCGAAGCTCACCCGGTAAGCGTCACGCATGTTCAGTACTTCGTGCCCCCAGTGCGGCGCGCCGGTCGAGTTTCGCTCGGCGGCGGCGGTAATGGCCGTCTGCGCGTTCTGTCGCAGCACGCTGCTCAAGCGCGGCGCTGACGTCGAACGCATCGGCGAGCTCGCCACGGTGCTCGACGACGCGTCGCCGATCCAGATCGGCACGGCCGGACGCTACGGCAAGCGCGCGTTCACCGTGCTCGGCCGCATCCAGATGACCTACGACGCCGGCACGTGGAGCGAGTGGTACGTCGTGTTCGACGACGGCGCGTTCGGCTGGCTGTCGGATGCGTCGGGCCAGTACGCGATCACGGTGCGCGAGCCCGACGATGCGTCCGGCGGCGCGTGGCCGGCGTTCGGCACGCTCGAACCCGGCATGCGGATCGATCACGGCGGCCGCGCGTATCTCGTGTCCGACGTGCGCACCGCACGCTGTACGGGCGGCGACGGCGAGTTGCCGTTCCGCGTCGATGCGGGCTGGGAGGCGCGCGTCGTCGACCTGCGCACCGGCAACGCGTTCGCGACCTACGACTATTCCGACGCCGATGCGAACGGCGGGCGCCCCGCCGTCTATACGGGCGAGGCACTGGAGTTCGACGCGCTCGCGTTCACCGGGCTGCGCGATATCGAAACCGATACGCGCGAGAAACGCGGCGCGGCGATGGTGCCGTTCGCGTGCCCGAGCTGCGGCGCGCCGCTGTCGTATGCGCCGAACCTCGCCGACTACGTCGTGTGCGGCAGCTGCCACGCGGGCGTGCAATGCACGGCCGAGCAGCAGACCGTCTTCGCCGCGCAGCGCAGGCTCGATGCGGTGAAGGGCGCACTGGAGCTCGGTGCGACCGGCACGTTCGACGGCGTGAAGTACACGGTGATCGGCATGATGCGTTGCCGCGTGCCGGGCGACGACGAGACGTGGGACGAGTACTTGCTGCTGAACCCGAAGCGCGGCTTCCTGTGGCTCGTGCAGAGCGAAGGGCGCTGGGAGCGCGTGCAGGTGCTCGATCACTGGCCGACGATCGGCGGCGAGTCCGACGTGACCGACGACGGCAAGACCTATCGACTGCGCGACACGTACGACTCGGAAGTCGTGTACGTGGTCGGCGCGTTCAATTGGCGCGTACAGGTCGGCGACCGCACGTCGATCGCCGACTACGGCTGGCAGAAGGACAAGCTCACGCGCGAGCGCAGCGCCGCCGAGATCGTGTGGTCGCGCGCGCGCCCGCTGTCGGCCAGCGCGCTGGCCGAACGCTTCGCCACGCCGGCGCTCAAGACGACGGCCGTTGTGCCCGCAACGGGTTCGGCCGGGAAGTCGACGGGCCTCTTCGATGAAAAGTACCCGCACAGCTTCGCGCCGCTGCCGTTCGTGTTCAGCGCGTTGCTCGTGATCTTCAACATCGGCTCGCTGTTCTCGTTCAGCGGCCGCTCCGTCTTCGTGCTGGTCGGCCTGCTCGTGCTGTGGCTGCCTGAATGGCTGTGGAAAGGCTTCGCATCGGATGGGGGCAACACCTGATGCGTCACATCCTCTATGGACTCTACGGGCTGATCGTCGTCACGTTGTTCAGCTGCACGTCGCTGGGCGGCGTGAGTTCGGTCGGCAGCGGGTGGGGCAGTTCGTCGGCGCGCAGCGGCTACTCGTCGTACGGGTCGCACAAATGACGGCGCGCGAGTGTATCGCCCCGCCGCGCGCGACGCTCGGTTCGCACGTGCTGGCCGATCTCGCCGGCATCGACGCGGCGCTGTTGCGCGATGCCGTGCGGCTCGAAGCGATTCTCGCGGACGCCGCGCAGCGCGCCGGCGCGCGCGTGATCGGCGCGCATTTCCATCATTTCGGCGGCGAGCACGGCGTGACGGGTGTCGTGCTGCTCGCGGAGTCGCACATCACGATTCATACGTGGCCCGAGCATGGCTTCGCAGCCGTCGACGCATTCATGTGCGGTGCGGCGCGCGCGGCCGATGCGGTCGACGCGATTGCCGCCGCGCTCGGCACGCACGCGCAGGTCCGGCAGCAGGTCGCACGCGGCGTCGCGTGAGCGGCGCTCAGCGCGGCAGCGCTTCGGCCTCGGCCCAGCGCTTGAACGAGTCGAGACGCCGGCGCGTGTGCACGAGATAGAACGCGCCGATCAGCGGTTCGAGCAGCCAGCGCAGCCATGCCGGCTGTGCGCGGAAGTGGTACGTGAACTTCACTTCGGTCGTGTCCGGGGTGCGCTCGGTGAAGTTCCAGCTGCCGCTGAAGCGTTCGAGCACCTTCGGCCCGTCGATCATTTCGACGGCCGCGACCTGCGGCGGACGGTACGAGATATAGCGCGACACCATCGTCGCGCCCGACTGGCTGCGGCAGAACGCGTCGACGCCGACGTCGGCCGTCATCCCGTCGGGCAGATAGGCGTCGGCGAGAAAGCTGTCCCACACGAGCCGCCGCGCGTAGTCCTGCGACCACGTGAAGAGGCGCCTGCGATCGACGCCAACGATCCGACTCACTGAAATTCTCATGATGGATGGCGGGTGCGCCGGCGCAGATTAGGATGAAATCGAGTGTAACGCGCCAAAACCGCGCGTTTCGTCAGACTTCGTCAAGTCGAGTGCGTGCTCGATTGACCTTCTCCGGGAATTCCCCTACGATCGATTCCATGCCTTCGGGAAAGACCCGAAGCGTTTCAATCTCTTGAGGGAGCCTCATGAGTACGCAACAGAACCGGCGCTTCGACGCGCTCGTTTTCATTGGTCGTTTCCAGCCTCCGCATCGTGGTCACCTGAACGTGCTGAAGTCGGCATTGAGCCGGGCCGAGCGCGTGTGCGTGCTGATCGGCTCGACCGACAAGCCCCGCACCATCAAGGATCCGTTCTCGTTCGACGAGCGCCGCCAGATGCTGGCCTCGCTGCTCGATGCGTCCGAACGCGAGCGCGTGACGATCGCGCCCGTGCAGGATTCGACGTACAACGACGGCGACTGGGTGCGCTGGGTGCAGGATGCCGTGGCCGACGCACTCGGCAGCATCGCGCAGCGCAAGGTCGGGCTGATCGGCCACGAGAAGGACGCCACGTCGTATTACCTGCGGATGTTCCCGCAATGGGAGCTCGTCGACGTCGACGCGACCGAAGACATTTCCGCCACCGAAATCCGCGACCAGTATTTCGCCGAACGCAGCAACAGCTTCGTGCAATGGGCGGTGCCGGAACCCGTGTTCGGCTGGCTCGAGCGTTTCCGCACGCAGCCGGAATTCGCGCAGCTGAAGGCCGAGGCCGAGTTCATCGCCGCGTATCGCAAGGCATGGGCGGCCGCACCGTATCCGGTCACGTTCGTGACGGTCGACGCGGTGGTCGTGCACTCGGGCCATATCCTGCTCGTGCGCCGGCGCAGCGAACCGGGCCGCGGCCTGTGGGCGCTGCCGGGCGGCTTCGTGGAGCAGGACGAACGGCTCGACGCGGCGTGCATCCGCGAACTGCGCGAGGAAACCGGCCTGAAGCTGCCGGAGCCCGTACTGCGCGGCTCGATCAAGGATCGCCAGGTGTTCGATCATCCCACGCGCTCGCTGCGCGGCCGCACGATCACGCACGCGTGCCTGTTCAACTTCCCGACCGGCGAGCTGCCGCGCGTGAAGGGCAGCGACGACGCCGACAAGGCGCGCTGGGTGCCGCTCAACGAATTCGCGCAGATGCGCAACGTGATGTTCGAGGATCACTTCGAGATCGCGTATCACTTCCTGGGGAAGCTGTGATCCGCTGATTCCCCGGATACCGGTCCGCTGCGACAGACGCGGCGGCACTTCAACGGCCTAGAGGAGCTCTAGCCATGCAAAACGATCCCTGCGGCTTTGCCGCGGTTCTCGCCAATCCGATTCTCAATACGGATTCGTACAAGGCTTCCCACTTCCTGCAATATCCGCCCGACGCGCAGGCGATGTTCTCGTACGTCGAATCGCGCGGCGGCCGCTACGACCGCACGCTGTTCTTCGGCCTGCAGATGCTGCTGAAGGAATATCTGTGCCGGCCCGTCACGCACGCGATGATCGACGACGCGCGCGACTTCTTCGCGGTGCACGGCGAGCCGTTCAACGAGGACGGCTGGCGTCATGTCGTCGAGCACTACGACGGCTACCTGCCCGTGAAGATTCGCGCGGTGCCCGAGGGTTCGATCGTTCCGGTGCACAACGTGCTGATGACCGTCGAATGCGACGATCCGAAGGTGTTCTGGCTCGCGTCGTATCTCGAGACGATGCTGCTGCGCGTGTGGTACCCGGTGACGGTCGCGACGCGCAGCTGGCACTTGCGGCAGACCATCCGCCACTTTCTCGAGAAGACCGACGACGATCTCGCGCAGTTGCCGTTCAAGCTGCACGACTTCGGCGCGCGCGGCGTATCGAGCGCGGAATCGGCCGCGATCGGCGGCGCCGCGCACCTCGTGAGCTTCATGGGTTCCGATACGGTGCTCGGCGTGCTGGCCGCGAACCGCTTCTATCGCGAGCCGATGGCCGCGTACTCGGTGCCGGCGGCCGAGCACAGCACGATCACGTCGTGGGGGCGTGAGCACGAGGCCGATGCGTATCGGAACATGATCAGCCGCTTCGGTCTGCCCGGCGCGATCGTGTCGGTCGTGTCGGACTCCTACGATCTGTTCGCCGCCCTTGAAATGTGGGGCGGTCCGCTGCGCCAGGCGGTGATCGATTCGGGCGCGACGCTCGTCGTGCGTCCCGATTCGGGCGACCCGGTGACGATCGTGCTGCAGACCGTGCGCGCGCTCGACGCATCGTTCGGTTCGACTGTAAACGGCAAGGGGCGGCGCGTGTTGAACCGCGTGCGCGTGATTCAGGGCGACGGCGTCGACGAGCTGTCGATCGGCGCGATCCTCGCCGCGCTCGACGACGCGGGCTATGCGGCCGGCAACGTCGTGTTCGGGATGGGCGGCGCGCTGCTGCAGCAGGTGAATCGCGATACGCAGCGCTTCGCGATGAAGTGCTCGGCGATCCGGCGCGACGGCGTCTGGCACGACGTCCGCAAGGATCCGGTCACCGATCAGGGCAAGCGCTCGAAGAAGGGGCGGCTCACGTTGCTGCGCAATCGGCGCACGGGCGAGTACCGGACGGTCGCGCTGCCGGTCGCGTGGGACGATCGTGCGCTCGAAGGCGAGTGGGACGACGCGCTCGAAACGGTGTTCGACACGGGGCGGATGCTGGTCGATACGACGTTCGCCGAGGTGCGGGCGAGGGCGCACGCCGCGGAGCGATGAGAGCGGCGGCGGGGCGGCCATTCGCCCCGCCGAGTTCGGTGTTCATCGTTGGTCGGCCAGCGTGCGGCCGTGGCGTTCGGCCACCCGCGCCGCGTCCATCGCCCGCGCCAGCGCATCGAATACGGCCGGCCCCTTGCAGCGCGACACGTTGAAGCGCATGAACGACGTCGCGCTGTGCGACGCGCTGAACACATCGCCTGGCGCGAGCACGACATCATGATCGAGCGCATGACGCGCGACGCGCGCCGCATCGAGCCCGTCCGGCAGCTCCGCCCACACGAACAGGCCGCCGCGCGGCTCCGTCCAGATCCCGAGCCCGGCGCGCGCGAGCCGCCGGATCGTTTCGCCCATCGCATCGGCCAGTTGCGCACGCAGGCTGTCGAGATGGCGCCGATACGTGCCGTCGACCAGCAGCCGATGCACGACGTTCGCGCCGATCTGCGCGTTGCCGAACGACGTCGCGAGCTTCAGGTCGACGAGCGCGTCGATCCACTCGGGGCGTGCGGCGACATAGCCGCAGCGGATCGCGGCCGACAGCGTTTTCGAGAAGCTGCCGATCGACACGACGCGCGACAGCCCGTCGAACGCGGCGAGGCGCGGCGCGGGCGTGCTTTCGAAATCCGCGAAGATGTCGTCCTCGACGATCAGCAGGCCGTGCTCGGCCGCCAGCGTCAGCAGCCGGTGCGCGACCGGCGGCGCGAGCGTCGCGCCGGTCGGGTTGTGCAGCGCCGAGTTGGTGATGTACAGGCGCGGCCGGTGCTCGGCGAGCACCTGTTCGAAGCGCGCGAGATCGGGGCCGTTCGGCGTGTACGGCACGCTGACGATCCGCGCGCGATGCGCGCGCAGCAGCGCCTGGAAGTTGAAGTAGCACGGATCGTCGAGCACGACGGTGTCGCCCGGCTCCAGCAGCAGCCGGCACACGAGATCGAGCGCATGCGTGCCGCCGTCGGTCAGCATGATCTGCGCGGGCTCCGCCTGGACGCCGTGCTGCGCGAGCCGCCACGCGAGCTGCTGGCGCAACGCGGGCAGCCCGAGCGGCGTCGCGTAGTCGGTCAGCGCGTCGGGTTCGTCGCGCGATACCGCGCGCAGCGCGCGGCGCAGGCTCTCGTCCGGTAGCCACGACGACGGCAGCCAGCCGCAGCCGGGCTTCACGGAATTCGGCGCCGCCTCGAGCGACTGGCGCGACAGCCACAGCGGATCGAGTTCGCGGTCGAGGCGCGGGCCGAGCTCGGCGAGCGCGAGCGGCGGCGCATGGCCCGACACGTAGAAGCCGGAGCCGCGCCGCGCGACCAGCACGCCTTCGCTCGCGAGCCGCTCGTATGCATCGACGACGGTCGATTTCGACACGTGCAGCCCATCGGCCATCATCCGGATCGACGGCACGCGCGCGCCGGGCATCAGCGCGCGGCTCGCGATCCGCGCGCGCAGCGTGTCCATCACGGTTTCCACGCGCGTGCGCGACGGCGCGGGCGGAGCAGGGCTTTGCACGGAACGGCTCATGGCGGGAAGGAACTGTACGGTGGGTTGTCCAGTACAGTTTGTCCGAATTGTATTGGGCTGTAGCTTACGCGCTTTTCGCCCACGGCGGATCATCGGTCATCCACCCATTTTTCGACCAGGATTTCCCGTGCAAAAGACGACCGACGGATGGCTCAGCGGCCTGCTGGGCGTGATCATCTTCAGTGGCTCGCTGCCGGCGACGCGCATCGCGGTGCAGGGGCTCGACCCGCTGTTCCTCACGTTCGCGCGCGCGACGATCGCCGGCGTGCTCGGCCTGATGCTGCTCGTCGCGCTGAAGCAGAAGCGGCCGACGCGCGCCGAGACCGTGTCGCTCGTCATCGTCGCGCTCGGGGTCGTGGTCGGGTTTCCGTTGCTGACCGCGCTCGCGCTCAAGCATGTGACGTCCGCGCATGCGATCGTGTTCGTCGGGCTGCTGCCGCTCGCGACCGCGCTGTTCGGCGTCTGGCGCGGCGGCGAACGGCCGCGGCTGCCGTTCTGGATCTTCTCGCTGGTCGGCAGCGGCGCGGTGGCCGCGTTCGCGCTGCGCAACGGCGGCAGCGCGTCGGTGGTGGGCGATGCGCTGATGCTGGCCGCGATCGTCGCGTGCGGGCTCGGCTACGCGGAAGGCGCGCGGCTGTCGCGCCAGCTCGGCGGCTGGCAGGTGATCTCGTGGGCGCTGGTGCTGTCGCTGCCGGTGATGCTGCCGCTCACGGGGTTCACGTGGCCCGCGACGTTCGACGGCGTCGACGCCGCCGCGCTGTGGGGGCTCGCGTACGTGTCGTTGTTCAGCATGCTGATCGGCTTCGTGTTCTGGTATCGCGGCCTCGCGCTCGGCGGAATCGCGGGCGTCGGCCAGTTGCAGCTGCTGCAGCCGTTCTTCGGCTTCCTGCTCGCGGCCGGACTGCTGCATGAGACGGTGCCGCCGTCGATGCTCGTCGTGACGGTCGTGGTGGTCGCGTGTGTGGCGGGTGCGAAATATTTCTCGAAGATGGCGCCCGTGCAGCGCGCGGGCTGACGCGCATGCGCGCGACGACGTGACGGGTGCTGCCCGTTCGCCGTCGCGCGTGCGCGGCTTACCCCATCACGACGTTCGCGAGCCGGAACTGGTACGCGGTCGCGGTGGTGCCGCCGCCGCCGCCCGTCATCACGATGTCGGCACGCTTGATCCCGAGCAGCGACAGTTCGGTGTTGATGTCGGACAGCACGGCCGAATTCATCACCGCGCCCTGTTCGATCTGCGACGCGGTGCCGATCCACAGCGTCGGCTTGAACTCGAACACGGCCTTCTGGCCCGGCACGATGCCGGTCTTGTGCGCGAGCAGCCGGTTGTCCTTGAAGACCGACGCGGTGATCGCCCCCTGGCTCAGGTCGTTGCGCAGCTGGATCTCGCGCGACGTCGGCGCCGGGCCGGCCAGCGCGAGCACGTTGCCCGACGTCGAGCGCGACACGTTGAAGAGCTGTCCGTTGTCCGCGCGCTTTTGCGGCATGTAGTTCCCGTCGGCATCGCTCGCGGAGACGGTCGTCAGCAACGGGAACACGAACGGATGGTTGTCGCCGCGTCCGCAGTTGGTGATGACCTTCCACGCGATCGCGAGCTCGTCGAAGTCCGTCGACACGTTCTTCTGGAAGATCACGATCTGGCTGTTGTTGACGTCGTTCGACAGGTTGACGAAGTTGAGATTGATGTCCATGAGTCACCTTGATTCGATTCGGATAACTGATTGATAGGGCGCCGGCCATGCGTTGCCGGCGCACGAACCGTTACGCCATCACCACGTTTTCCAGCCGGAACGTGAACGGCAGCGAGCGCGGGCCCGGGCCGCCGCCGGTCATCACGATGTCGGCGCTCGCGATGCCGAGCAGCGACAGTTCCGTGTTGATGTCGGAGATCACGGCGGAATTCATCAGCGCGCCCTGTTCGATCTGCGACGCGACGCCGATCCAGATCGTCGGCTTGAACTGGAACACGGCCTTCTGGCCCGGCGCGACGGACGTCTTGCGCGCGAGCGCGCTGCCGTCCTTGTAGATCGTCGCGTTGATCGCGCCGGCCGGCAGGTCGTTGCGCACCTGCACCTCGGCGCTCGCGCCCGGATCGCCGCCGAGCTGCAGCACGTCGCCCGAGCTGGAGCGCACGACCTGGAACACCTGGCCGTTGTTCGCGATCTGCTGCGGCATGTAGTTGCCCCAGCTGTCGCTCGCGCTGACGCTCATCGTCATCGGGAACTTGAACGGATGGTTGTCGCCCTGGCCGCAATTGCGGATCACCTTCCACGCGATCGCGAGTTCGTCGAAATCGGTCGCCACGTTCTTCTGGAAGATCACGACGCTCGAGTTGTTCGCGTCGTTCGAGCGGTTGATCAGGTTCAGTTGGATATCCACGTCGTTGCTCCTTGAGTTTGAAAAAAACGGCAGTCGGTCTGCCGCACACCTTTCCCGCCGGCCCGGCCGCGAGGCCGTGCCGTCAAGCCGGTCCAAACGGTATCGGGCGGCGCTACGCGCGCACGATGTGCTCGAGCGCGAACGCGAACGGCTGCGCGTCGGCGCCGGTGCCGCCGCCCGTCATCACGATGTCTGCCGCGGCCACGCCCGCGAGCGGCAGCTGCGTGTTCGCGCTCGACATCACCGCCGCGTGCAGCGCGCGGCTTTCCTGCACCTGCGACGCCACGCCGATCCACAACGTGGGCGTGAAGCGGAACACGGCCTTCTGCCCGGGCGCGACCGCTTCCTTCACCGCGATCAGCCGGCCCGCGCTGAACGCGTTGACGTTCACCGCGCCGCGCCGCATCCGGTTGACGACCTCGATGTCGCCGCCCGCTGCATCGGCCGGGTCGGGCACGAGCCGGCCGCGTCCGGTCGGCTGCGGGTCCACGACGAAGCGCACGCCGGCGGGCGCCGTGACGCGCGGCGAGAAGTTGCCGTGCTCGTCGCCGAGCGCGACGTCGATGTCGGTCGAGTAGTCGAACGGATGAAAGCAGTCGCGCCCGCAGTAGCGAATCACCTTCCACGCGATCGCGAATGCGTCGAGATCGGGAATCACGTCGCGCTGGAACAGCACGACTTCGCTGTTGCCGAGGTCGTTCGAGCGATTGATGAAGCGCAGCTTGATGTTCATAGCGCTTGCTCCTGATCGGGCGTGCCGCGTTCGTCACGCAGCGTGCGGTCGGCCCACTGTGCAAGCGCGGGCGGGACGCCGTTCGCGAGCGACGCGACGTGCAGCGCATGCGCACGCGCCTGCGCCTGCAGGTCGCCGGCGAAGCGGCCGAGCGCCATCGCGGCATCGGCCGGCCCGCGCGTGCGGCCGAGATCGTCGAGGTATTGCGCGGCCGCATCCGCCATCGCGCCCGCATGCTGCAGGTGGCTCTGCGTGAAGCGCGTGGCGAGATCCGCGTTCAGCGCCGCCAACTCCTTGACCGCGGCGGCCGAACTGCCGAGCCCGAACCGTTCGAGCTGACCGCGCCACAACGCGTCGGTCGCGGCCTGGCAGGTATCCGAATAGCGGTGGCCGGCGAGCAGCGCGGTGTGCGCGAACGCGCGCCACGCGGGGGCGCCGGGCGTGCCGCCGGTGCTGGTCGTCTGCGCGGCGAGCTTGCCGAACAGCTGGAGCGCGTCGGCGTGCGCGCGTTCCCATTGGGCGATGAACGTGGAGAACATGGCGATTCCTCGTGATGAAGGAGCAATGTCGGTGCGATGGCGGCCGATACGCGGATTACTGGCGCGCGGCGCCGAGGCGCTGCACCATCCGCATCACGGCGGCCATTTGCGGCGCGTCGCGGCGGTAGAAGCCCGGGTTGAGCGGATTGGCGCTCGTATAGCCCCAGAAATCCCAGCAGCCGAGCGGATTGACGGCCGATTTCTCGACCTGCGGATAGAGCACGATCAGCCGGTTCGTATCGGCGATCTCGTTGTAGCCGACGCCGCGAATCATCCTCTCGCCGACCGCCGCGACGTTCTGCACGCAGCCGTGGAATACCACGTGCACAGCACACGTCACGCGCTCGCAATCGGCCGGCACGTACGCATAGCCGGTATCGCCGAGCGACGCCGCGCGCCGCGGATCGAACGCGCGCTGGTCGAACGCCAGCAGCTTGCCGCCTGCCTGCGCGGCCGGCGGATTGAGCGGCTTGTCGGGCGTGCCGTAGATCCAGCGCACGATGTCGTGCGCCTGTTCGAAGCCGCAGTTGTCGATATACGGGCTCGCGTTCGCGCTGCACGCGTTGTCCTCGGGACGGTTCGTGATGAACGCATGCCCGGCATCCGGCGATGCGCGGTACTGGAGGTTCGCGGCCGGCACCTGCGCGAGCGTGTAGAAGCGCGCGGTCTGGTCGACGACGCGTGTCGACACCACCGTATCCTTCGCGCCGCTGAACACGTAGATGCGCTGGCCGCGCAGCGCGGCCGGATCGTCGATCTCGCCACGCTGCGCGAAGGTGCGCGCGGCGCGCCACGCATCGGTCGCGGACGGCGCGGGGCCGATCGGCTGCATGCAGAGCGTGGTCGCGGCCACCGCCGGCGGGATCAGCGGGTTCACGCCCGCGCAATAGAACGGGCCTCCCGCGACGATGCCCGCGCCGATCACCCGGCTCGAGAACGCGACGTCGAACTGCGCGGCCATGAAGCCGCCGGACGACAATCCCGACACCGACGTGCGCTGCAGGTCGGCCGCATAGGCGGGCAACGTATCGGCGGAAGCGGCGACGGCTTGCGGCGCGCCCGAAGCCACGGCAGCCGCGGCGGCGAACGCGACGCAGGCAGTGCGCAGCGCGCGGCGCATGGCAAGCGAAACGGCGAAGCGGGGCGGCATCGTGCGGCCGGGCGAGCGAGTGATGTTCATTCGAGGCTCCTGTTGTCGTGGCGAATGGCGGATGACGAATCGTTGTAACGGATCGGGTGCGGCAAGACCGGACTTCAGCGACGGTTTCAGCTTACGGGCCCGCGACGACCTGCGAAATGGCGCGAACGGCATGCGCGGCGACCCGTGCCGTTCGGCCGGTGCGGCGTCACGGCGCTCATGACAGAAACAGCGCGCGCTCGGCCTGGCGGCGCTTCGTGAGCCCCGCGAGCGGCTTGCCGCCGGCCTTGTTCCAGACGAGGAACTGGTCGGCCGCACGCGTGCGCGCGCCGGCGTTCAGGTAGCGCAGCAGCGTCGACGAGCGCAGCCGCCCCGCGCCGAGATTGAAGACGAACGACATCAGCGCGTCGAACTGCTGCTGCGTGACCGGCACATGCAGCAGCTTGCGCAGGTTCAGCTCGGCGCCGCGCAGGTCGCGGCGCAGCAGCGCCTCCGCTTCGGCGGGCGTGAGCGGGCGCGTGAAGCGCTCGTTCGGCAGGATCAGGTGCCCGTAGCCGATCGTCGGCTTGCCGACCGCGTCGAGATAGCGAGCGAGGCGCAGCCCCTCGAACTGCTTGATCAGCGCGATGCCCTGCGCACCGGTACGTTCAGGCTGGTTCGCCATCGTCGTTCTCCTTGCTGCCCGGCCGTGCGCGCGGCACCAGGCGATGCGTGTATTCGTCGATCACGCGCATGATCGCTTCGGGCGGCGCCAGCGCCACGAACTGCATTTCGATGTCGATATGCTCGGTGTCGCGCTGCCGCGCGTTGCCCTGCGCGTCCTTTTTCGCCGAACGCGGCGCGAACGTCACGTAGAAGCGGCTGCGCTGGTCGTCGTCGCCCGCGACGCCGCCGGCCGGCAGCGCTTCGGTGAAGTCGCCGCGCACGGTCAGGTGCACGATCATCCGGTCGAGCGCGAGCCCGCGCGGCGTGGCGAGCGCGACGAGCGGCACCGGCATCGTGTGCTCCGCGTCGAGCGCGACCGTGACCTCGCGCGGCGCGAGCAGGCCGTCGTCGCGCAGGTCGAAGAACTGGTCGAGCACGGCCGTGTACTGGTGCGCGAGCAACTGGTTCGCGGCGGCGGCGGCGTGCTGCATCCCGCGCGCGATCTCGTCGAGCGCGATGCCGCGCGGCGGCGGGCGCGCGTCGTCGGCCGGCATGCCGGGCGGAGCGGCGGGTGGCGCTGGCGGGGCAGGTGGGGCAGGCGGCAGGCTGCCAGCGGACGCGTCGGGCGTGGTGGCCGCTGCGTCATGCGTGCCCGCGGCGGCGCCGGCCGGCCAGCCGGCGCCATCGGGCGGCACGTGGCGCGCGGGATCGGCGCCTATCGCCGCCGGTGCAGCGGCACCCGCGCTCGGGCCAGCATCCGCGCCGGCATGGCCCGCTGCCGGCGCGGTCGGCGGCGGGACCGGCCCGTCGGATTCCTGCCGGGCATTGCCGCCGCCCGGACGCGGATTCCCGTCGCCGTGCATGCCGCCGCCCGCGCGGCGCGACCGTCTGAAGAGCCTGAACATGGCCGGTCCACGCGCTTACGCGTGCGCCGGCTGCCGGGCATCCGCACCGGCAGCGGCCGGCGCGGCCGCGCTGCCGCGCGATCCGGACGCGTCGCCGACCAGCTTGCCGTCGGTCGGCGTCGCCGGCAGCGGCTTCACGTCCTTCGCGTTGCCTTCGGTGACCACCGGCTTGGTCGCGGCTTCGGTCAGGAAGTCGATCACGCGCATCAGCGCTTCGGGCGGCGACTGGCGCTTCACCTGCGTATGGATCGAGTATTTCGCGCGCGTGTCGGTGCTGCGCGTCTGCTCCGCCTTGTGCGACACGCGCCCCGACACGCTGACGCTGATCGGCCCCCAGCCGAGCTTCGCCTGGAATTCGCCGCCAGCCTCGGTCGACGACGACGACTTCTCCGACTGCGTGATTTCCATCTCGAAGTCGATCGTGCCCTCCTCGATCGCGATGATCGGGTGGACGATCGCCGCGAGCAGCGGGATGCGCATGGTCTTTTGCACGACGCCTTTCGACACGCCGCTTTCGTCCACCAGCGTCTCGTCGTAGTCGAACTGGACGGCCACGGCCTTGCCGCCCTGGATGCAGACCTGCATCAGGAAATCCGCGTAGCTCTTCGCGGCCTGCGTCTGCGCGCTGATCATCGCCTTTAAAGGGCCGGCGATCATTTGGTCCATGGGTAAAGCGTTAATGACCGAGCCGATGAAATTCGCGTCCATGAATAAACTCCTCTTCGTGTCGAAGACAACGGAAATTCGCTGTCGTTATTCACGTTAGGAAATTTAAAACGGTTACCCAATATGACGTCCGTCACGGCCGGCGGCCCGGGCCGGCCCGCGACGGGCATCGGCGCGCGTGGCGGGGGCCCGGCGCGGACGAATTAGGCCATTCGTCACGGAGCGACGAGCCTAGTGCGCGGTGGGTGAAACAGCGGTAAAAAAACGCCGGGTAGGGAAGTAAAAAAAACAAACCGAGCAGCCCGATTTCGAGGAAACCGCGCAATGAACGTTCTAATGATCGATAGCCCGCCGTTATTCGTCGCGGGTGTGGCGGACGTACTGTGTAAACGCGATGTCAACTGGCATGTGTGGTCGGCTCGCTGTCCCGAGGACGTCTTGCGCCTGCGCGATGCGTTGCTGCCCGAGACGGTGGAGGCAATCACGATCGAATGCGACGAGCACGCCGCGCGGCCGAGCTGGCCGAACGTGCTGCACGAGACGTTCGCCGGCGCGCCGTGGCTGTGCGTGGCGACGGCCGTGTGCCGCCGCACGATTGCCGATGCGCTGCTGGCGGGGGCCGCCGGCATCATCGACCGGCACGCGAGCGCCGACGAGTTCGCGGATGCGCTCGGCCGGGTGGCAGCCGGTGCGATCTACGTGCCGCCGAACGACGGCGGCGCGACGCAGGCACGCCCGGGCGGCGTGCCGGCCGGCGACGATCGCGCGTTCGAGCGCCTCACGCCGCGCCAGCGCGACGTGCTGCGCCTGTTGGCCGAAGGCAAGTCGAACAAGCAGATCTGCCGCGTGCTGAACGTCGCGGAGGGCACGATCAAGAACCACCTGTATGCGCTGTTTCGCCAGATCGGCGTGAGCAACCGGACCGAGGCCGCATTGTGGCTCGCGCGCCACGTGTCGTCCGATTCAGCCGGCTTCCCGTTTGCGCCGGCCTGCCATCCGCCCGGCTGATGCGTGTGACGGGCGCACCGGCCGGGCCGGCGCGCGAGTTCGGCGTCGCGCTATTGGCGGGGCGCGTCGGGCGGGAGCGGATCGTCCGCGGCCGAGGGGACGGGATGGGCCGCGAGCATCGCGCGCGTGAACTCGGCGAGGCGCGCCCGGACGACGTCGGCGGACGCCGCACCGTCGAGCGATTGCTGCAGGTCGAGCAGCCTCGCCGCCAGTTCGCCCTGCCATTGCGCGCGTTCGCCGGCCGCGCGCGCGCGATTCGCGGCGAGCGTCGCGCCGACCTCGGCCGAGCGATCGCCCTGCACGAGCGTCTCGAGCGTTTCGACGAGCCGCTGCAGCACGCGGTGCACGGCCGTCGCCGAGAAGCCGCCGAGCATCGCGAGCGCCGGCCGCCCGAAGCTGTGCATGCTGCCCTGCGCGAACAGCTGCGCCGGCAGCATCTCGACGAGGATCAGGCCGGCGATCACGCCGAGAATCAGCCGTGCACCGTACGATGCGTCGTACTTCGGATCGTAGGTTGACGCGGCGACATAGTGGTGCGCCTGGAACAGCGTCGCGAACGAGGCGCCGAGGCCTGCGCAGCACAGCAGGAAAGTCGTGTTCCACAGCAGCTGCGTGCCGTTGGATTGCAGGAAGCCGCGCTCGATGTTCTCGCCCGACACCTGCGGCGACAGGCTCGTCAGCACGACCGCGAGCAGGAAGCCGAGCGCCGAGCCAGTCAGCAGCCGGATCAGCGGCACCGGGCCGAGCCACGCGAACGGGTGCGCCTGGCGCCGGTGCATGTCGAGCAGCGCGACCGCTTGCGGCGTCGCGGGCGCGACGAGCGTCGCGAGCTTGCGGTGGATCGCGGCGAGCGCGTGCTGCTGCGCGGGCGCCAGCGGCGTGGCGGCCGATGCGCCGGCCGAACAGGCGGCCGCGATCAGCGCCGCGAGCCGCGCGACGAGTTCGGGCTCGATCGGCAGCCCGTGATGGAGCGCATAGCGCGCCATCGCCTCGCATTCGTCGCACAGCTGCGCGGCGAGATCGTCCGGTGCGCGTGGCGCCGCCGGCATCGCCTGCCGCGCGCGCCAGCGGCCGAAGCGCGAGGCGCCCATGTCACGGTGTACCGTCCGCGCCCGGCACGTCCACGTCGAACGCGTGGATTGCGACGCGTTCGCGATCCGAGCTCGACAGGTAACGCACGCACGGCGCTTCGGCGACGCGCTGCCAGCGCGTTCGCGTGCGGTCGACCGCGAACACGACGACTTTGCTGTTCTTCGCGGCTTGCCATGCGAGGTTCAGCAGCAGCGACACGCGCGGCGCGCCGGCGTCGTCATCGATCACGAGGTCGACGGCATGCCGCGTCGCGCGCGTGCCGTTCCGACGGATCGTGTCGCGGAGCGCCGCGAGATCGTCCTGGTAGTCACTGCCGGTGGTGAGTCGAAGTTGCACGATGTCCACTCCTGTCGATAACCCGGCGTCGCTCGGCCGTCGAGACGGCGCGCGGATCGAAGCGGACGCGCAGCCGTGTGGCCACTGTGCGCGGCGCGCGGCGGGTGAACAATGCGGCGGAAGTCATGGCCATCGGTGTGACCGAACACCCGGGAAGCAGGCGCCGGATGCGGCCGACGCAGGCGGCGCAGGATGTGCGGCGGCGTCACGCGACGCGCATGCGTCGTGCGACTGCGCATGAAGGCTTGGCAACTTCGACGGCGTGCTTCATGTGTCGTCGAGCAGCACGCCTGCGCCGCGCCGAAAAACACAACGGCCAGGCTTGCCGGCAGCGGCAAGCCTGGCCGTTGGCGTTGCTGCCGCCGAACGCGTGTTGCTCGAATGTGTCGAGTGCGATCAAGGTACCGATCGCCTGCCGGCGGTGAATCAGCCGCGGCGTGCTTACGCGACGTGCGCGACGCCGTATTGCGAGGACAGATAGCGCCGGATGTCGGCCGGCGAATCGATGAAGCGGCGGCCGTCGTGTTCGCGAATCGCGACCGCGTCGTCCTTCGGCGTGCGCCCGTCGCCGAGCACGAGCACCGGCGCCGACTGATTGTCCTCGCCGATCAGCGCGACGATCGGCTGGCGCGGCCGCGGCGCGTCGACGTACTCGACCGCGACGGCCTCGCGCAGCTGCGGATAGAAGCTCAGCAGACCTTCGACGGCGACCGAGTCGCCGCAGTAGAACGGACCTTCGGAGTCCTTGAAAAAGCCGGGACGGAGAATGAACAGCGTGTCTTTCATGATGATCTCGCTATCGGTGGTGATTGAACGTGGAAGAAAAAAGATAGTGCGCGGTGACGCAGGTGGCGTCGTCAGATTTCAGGATTCCGCGAGCGCGGCCGCGGCGGCGCGCATTCTCGCGAAGCCGGCATCGAGGTCGGCGATCATGTCGTCCGGATGCTCGAGCCCCGCGTGAATGCGCAGCAGCGGGCCGGCCGCGTTCCATTGCGTGGCGGTGCGCTGGCGCGACGGATTCGACGGGATGATCAGGCTTTCGAAGCCGCCCCAGCTGTAGCCCATGCCGAAGCACGTCATGCCGTCGAGCAGCGCGCGCACCGCCTCGTCGGGCTGCGGATGCAGCACCAGGCCGAACAATCCGCACGCACCCGTGAAATCGCGCTGCCACAGTGCGTGGCCGGCGTCGCCCGGCCGCGCGGGATACAGGATCTGCGCGACTTCCGGCTGCCGCGCGAGCCAGTCGGTCAGCACCTGCGCATTGCGCTGGTGGCGTTCGAGGCGCACCGACAGCGTGCGCAGCCCGCGCAGCGCGAGATACGCATCGTCGCCGCTGACGGTCATCCCGAGCTGCCGGTAGCAGCGCGTCACCTGCTGCGCGAGCGCTTCGGTCGTCAGGATCACGCCCATCAGTACGTCGGAGTGTCCGGCGATGTATTTGGTCGCCGCGTGGATCGACACGTCGACGCCGTGCGAGAACGAGCGGAAATTCAGTGGCGTGCCCCACGTGTTGTCGAGCAGCACGACTGCGCCGTGCTGGTGCGCGACGCGGCAGATCGCAGGGATGTCCTGCACCTCGAACGTCAGCGAGCCCGGCGATTCGGTAAATACCGCGCGCGTGTTCGGCCGCATCAGCGCCGCGATGCCGGCGCCGATCGACGGATCGTAGTAAGTCGTCTCGATGCCGAGGCGCGCGAGCGTCTCGTCGCAGAACGAGCGGGTCGGGTCGTACACGGAATCGGCCATCAGCAGATGATCGCCGGGATTCAGCACCGCGAGCAGCGCGGTCGTGATCGCGCTGAGCCCGCTCGGCGTCAGCAGCGCGGCATGTGCGCCTTCGAGGCGTGCCAGCGCCTTTTCGAGCGCCCGCGTGGTCGGGCTGCCGTGGCGTCCGTACGCGAGCGGCGTGCCGCGCACGGCGTCGAGCGCGCCGGTGCCGTGAAAGAGCAGCGTCGACTGGCGGTACACGGGCGGGTTCACCGGCGAACCGGGCTGGCCGTGCGAGCGGCCTTCGTGAGCGAGCAGGGTGTCGGGCGAATGCAGGGGATTCAAGATGGCGTCCTTTGAAGTTCAGTCGAATCGGAGCGAGGGCGTCGCGCGGTCAGTGCAGGATCTTGTCGAGGAAGTCGCGTGCGCGTTCGGAGCGCGGCGCGGCGAAGAACGCATCGCTCGCCGCATCCTCGACCACCGCGCCCTGGTCCATGAAGATCACGCGATGCGCGACCTTTCTCGCGAAGCCCATCTCGTGCGTGACGCACACCATCGTCATGCCGTCGCGCGCGAGCTCGACCATCACGTCGAGGACTTCGTTGATCATCTCGGGGTCGAGCGCGGAAGTCGGCTCGTCGAACAGCATCGCGACCGGGTTCATCGACAGCGCTCGCGCTATCGCGACGCGTTGCTGCTGCCCGCCGGACAGTTGCCCCGGATACTTGTTCGCATGCGCCTTCAGGCCGACGCGATCGAGCAGCTTCATCGCGTTGTCGAGCGCTTCGTCCTTGCGGCGGCCGAGCACCTTGACCTGCGCGAGCGTCAGGTTGTCGGTGATCGACAGGTGCGGGAACAGCTCGAAATGCTGGAACACCATGCCGACCCGCGCGCGCAGTTGCGCGAGTTTCGCGGCGGGATCGCCGAGCCGCATCCCGTCGACGACGATGCTGCCTTTCTGGAACGGCTCGAGTCCGTTGATCGTCTTGATCAGCGTCGACTTGCCGGAGCCCGACGGACCGCAGACGACGACCACTTCGCCTTTCGATACCGCCGCGCTGCATGCCGAAAGGACCTGATGCTTGCCATACCACTTGGAAACGTTGTCGAGCGTGATCATGGGTTGTCCGTGGTTGAGGTTCGGGTTGAATGACATGCGCGGGCTCAATGCGTGGACGGCAGCGACAGACGCGTTTCGACGCGGCCCTGCAGCCGCGTGAGCAGCGTGCTCAGCACCCAGTAGAGCGCGGCGGCCGCGAGGTACAGCGGCAGCGGCTGGAAGGTTGCGGCGATGACTTCCTGCGTCGAGCGCAACAGCTCGGTGACGGTGATCACCGACACGAGCGACGTGTCCTTGATCAGGCTGATCAGCGTGTTGCCGAGGCTCGGCACCGCGAGGCGCAGCGCTTGCGGGCAGACGATGTAACGCAGCGTCTGCACGTGCGTGAGGCCGAGGCTGTGCGCGGCCGCCCATTGCCCGCGGCCGATGCCGAGGATCGCGCCGCGCATGCTTTCCGACAGGTACGCGCCGGCGTTGAGCGTCAGCGTGAAAATGCCGGCCGTCGTCGGATCGAGCGTGATGCCGAGATCGGGCAGCCCGTAGTAGACGACGAACATCTGCACGAGCAGCGGCGTGCCGCGCATCAGGCTGACGTAACCCTGCGCGAGACCGGACGCGAGCCGGTTGCTGCCGATGCGCATGATCGCGACCACGAGCCCGACGACGAGGCCGAGCGCCATCGACGCCACCGCGAACTTCAGCGTGAGCAGCGCGCCCTTCACCATCACGGGCAGGGTATGAATGACCAGATCGAGTGCTTCCATCGCGTGTCTCCTGATTGTGTGTCGTGTGCCGCCGCGGCCCGCGCGTTCGGGCGCGCGGGCGCGTGACGGCTGCGTTATTGCGCGACCGGCCGCGTCGTGTCCGTGCCGAACCACTGCATCGAGATCTTCTTCAGCGTGCCGTCCTGCTGCAGCGACGCGACCGCGTCGTCGATCGCCTTCGCGAACTTCGGATTGCCCTTGCGGAACGGGATGCCCATCCGGTCCTCGCCGCCGGCGAGCACGGAGCCGGGGCGCAGCGGCAGGTGTGAGTTCTTGATCAGGTAGCTCAGCATCAGGCGGTCGTTGACTGCCGCGTCGATACGTCCCGCCGCGAGGTCGCGCAGGTTTTCCGGCGTGCCCGGATAGACCTGCAGATCGATCGCGGGCACCGTCTTCACGAGATCGACGTAGTTGCTGCCCATCGTCACGCCCACCTTCTTGCCCTTCAGCTCGTCGAGCGACTTGAACGCACGCGTGTCGTTCTGGCGTTGCAGCAGCTGCGCGGACGAATACACGTACGGCATGCTGAAATCGAGCGCCTGCTGGCGCGACGGCGTGATCGCGACCTGGTTGACGATCACGTCGAACTTGCCGGCCTGCAGCCCGGCGAGAATCCCGCTCCATTCCGTCGTGACGAACTGCGGCTTCACGCCGAGCCGCGCGGCGACCGCCTTCGCGACGTCGACGTCGAATCCTTCGAGTTGTCCTTCGGCATTGCGGTAGTCGAACGGCGGGTAGGTGCCTTCGAGTGCGATCTTCAGCACGCCGGCCTGCTTGACGGTGTCGAGCAGATCCGCCGCGTGCGACGCGGTGGCCACCACGCAGAGGAGGGCGGCGGCGAGGCCTTGCTTGAGCGTCGGGGTGAAGGGCTTCATGGTTGTCTCCGGGTGTTGTCGAAACGTCGTTGTCGAAATTTTTGGGCGTACGTATCCGCGGCGACGGGCGGTGTCGCCGTGGGCGGGAAGCAGGCCGCAGTGGAATGCGGCGCGGGAAAGGTGCGGCGAAAGACGGCGCGAGAGGCCGCGAGCCGTTTGCCGCGATGCGTTACGGCATGCGTTCGCGCACGGTGGCGTAACGGTGCGCGGCGAAGAGTTCAAGCATCGTGTTCATCAGAATTTGCTCCGAGAAACCCCGCCATCGATGACGGGAAGGAAAGGCGTGCTGTTGACAGGCAGCTTCGTCCACGGGTTAGGATCACCGGCATGATCCTTGTCTACCGCTATCGCGTGAAGTCGCTCAACGGACTGCTCAACAAGCAGAGCCGTGCGGTGAACTACGTCTGGAACTTCTGCAATGACACGCAGAAGCACGCGCTCAAGTGGAGCAAGAAATGGCCGACGGGATTCGATCTGAACGTGCTGACGACGGGGAGCAGCAAGGCGCTCGGCATCCACTCCGGCACGATCAACGCGACGTGCGAGCAATATGCGAAGTCGCGCAGTCAGCACCGTCGGCCCTACCTGCGCTATCGCGGCAGGAAATCGCTGGGCTGGGTGCCGCTGAAGGGGCGTGACCTGAAGCGCGAAGGCGATGCGTTTCGTTTTGCCGGTAACACGTTTCGCGTGTTCAACAGCCGCCCACTTCCTGAAGGCAAGATCAAGGATGGGACCAACTTTGCGCAGGATGCACGCGGCAACTGGTTCTTGAATATCGTGATCGAGATGCCCGATGTTCAGGCCCGCCCGGTCCGTTCCGGTGTTGGCATCGATCTCGGCCTGAAAGACTTCGCCACACTTTCGACGGGCGAGAAGCTGCCCAATGACCGATTCGGCCGACGCGCGGCGGAGAAACTGGCGAAAGCGCAACGGGCGCGAAAGCACAAGCGGCATATCGCGAAGTTGCACGCCAAAGTGGCGAATGCCCGTGCCGATTTCCAGCACAAGCTCGCGCTCGATCTGGTGCGGCGTTTCGATTACATCGCGGTCGGCAACGTATCTGCCGCCAAACTTGCCAGAACCAGGATGGCGAAAAGCGTCTACGACGCATCCTGGTCGTCCTTCCGAAACAAGCTCCGCTACAAAGCGATCGCGCACGGAGCCACGTTTGAGGAAGTCGACGAAAGCGGTTCTACCCAGTCCTGTTCGGCGTGCGGGTCGAAAGACAGCACGACGCGGCCGAAAGGTATCGCGGGACTGCGAATGAGAGAGTGGGCCTGCGATGGCTGTGGTGTCGTGCATGATCGAGATATCAACGCTGCGCTGAACATTCTCCGATGCGGACGTGCATCGCCAGGTGTGGGAATCACCTGCCTTTAGGCGGGTGAGGACGTCAAGAGTGCCCGTGCGGCTTGCGAGTGGGGTAGACCGGCTGCATCGTCGATGCGTATCCGGTGACGCAAATGCTGAACGACTGAGGGCAATCTTAGATTTGTCAAAAAGGAAAGTGCTTCCAAAAATGCACGGACTTTCCACGCGGCGTGGAATGTTTTTCTCCGTGCATCGAACACGGTGCACGCGATCTGCTGCGGTTGCACGCGATGTGCAGCATTCGGTGCTACGCCATGTTCGAGCGGTTGCCCCGAGCACCCACCGCCGAAAAGCAAAACGGCCACGCATGCCGGTAGCGGCAAGCGTGGCCGTTGGCGTCCGGTCGATCGAACGCGGCGCGAAGGCGCGTGCGTGTTACTCGAACGTTTCGAGCGCGAGCAGTTCGCCGATCGTCTGCCGGCGGCGGATCAGTCGCGGCGTGCCGCGATCGATCAGCACTTCCGGCGCGAGCGGCCGGCTGTTGTAGTTCGAGGACATCGATGCGCCGTACGCGCCCGCATCGTGCAGGAACAGCAGATCGCCGATCTGCGGTTGCGCGAGCTTGCGGTGCGTGACCACGCCGCCTGCGTCCTGCGTGAACACGTCGCCGGATTCGCACAGCGGCCCCGCGATCGCGATGTCGACGAGCGGTCGGCCGGCGGGCAGCGCGCCGTCCGGCGCATGCACGGACACCGCGTGGTAGCTGCCGTACATCGACGGACGCATCAGATCGTTGAAGCCCGCATCGATCAGCACGAAGTCGTGCTTCGGCCGGTGGTTCACGGCCTGCACTTCGGTGACGAGCGTGCCGGCCTCGGCGACGAGGAAGCGGCCCGGCTCGATCTCGATGCGCACCGCATGGCCGAGATGCCGTTCGATCCGCTTGCGCGCGGCATCCCACTGGCTGAAGTAGTGGCTGACGTCCACGCGCGGCTCGCCGTCGCGATACGGAATCGACAGCCCGCCGCCCGCGGAGATCGCTTCGATGTCGTGGCCGAGCGACGTGACGAGGTCGACCATCGCGTCGCACACTTGCGACAAGTGGCCATAGTCGACGCCCGAGCCGATATGCATGTGGATGCCGACCAGCTTCAGCCCGTACTGGCGCACGATTTCGATCGCGCGCGGCACGTCGTCGATCCAGATCCCGTGCTTGCTCTGCGGGCCGCCGGTATTGGTCTTGTTGCTGTGACCGTGGCCGAAGCCGGGATTCACGCGCAGCCACACGCGATGGCCGGGCGCGTGCTCGCCGACGCGTGCCAGCATGTCGAGCGAGCCGGCGTTCACGGTCACGCCGTGCTTCAGCACGGCGGCGAGCGTCGGGCGGTCGATCAGGTCGGCCGTGAACACGACGCCTTCCGGATCGCCTGCCGGACTGAACCCAGCAGCAAGGCTGCGCTCGATCTCGCCGAGCGACACGGCGTCGACGCACACGCGTTCGTCGCGCATCAGCTTCAGGATATGCAGGTTCGAGTTCGCCTTCTGCGCGTAGCGGATCACGTCGAACTGACGCAGTTGGGCGATGCGGTCGCGGATGACGTCGGCGTCGTACACCCACAGCGGGGTGCCGTATTGCTGCGCGAGCGTCGCGAGCTGGCGGGAATCGAGGGACATGGCGGAGGAACCGGAGCGAATGAACTGACAGCCTGAATGATGCGCCTGTTCGTCTATCCAGTAAAATGCCTGATTATCGAGGTTCGATTCATTTCTGATATAGAAGGCCATGCTTACACACCGGCACATCGAGGTTTTCCGCGCGCTGATGGTCACCGGCAGCACGACGCGTGCGGCCGAGATGCTCTATACGTCGCAGCCCACGATCAGCCGCGAGCTCGCGCGGATGGAGCAGGTGATCGGCTTCGCGCTGTTCGAGCGCTCGCATGGCCGGCTGCGGCCGACGATGGCCGCGCTCACGCTGTTCGACGACGTGCGGCTCGCGTATGTGGGGCTCGAGCGTGTCGCGGCGACGGCCGCGCGGCTGCGCGAGTTTCGCGACGGGCAGCTGTCGGTGATCGCGCTGCCGGCGTTTTCGCATGCGATCCTGCCCGGCGCGTGCCGGCGCTTTCATGACGCGCATGCGGGCGTCAGCGTGTCGGTCGCAACGCAGGAGTCGCCGGTGCTCGAAGAGTGGCTGACCGCGCAGCGCTACGATCTCGGGTTGACCGAACACGACGTCGCGCCGGCCGGCACCGTGCTCACGCCGCTGCTCGAAGTCGACGAGGTGTGCGTGCTGCCCGACGGCCATCCGCTGCTCGCGCGGCGCGCGATCGATCTCGCGGATCTCGCCGATCGTCCGTTCGTGAGCCTGTCGCTGAACGACCCGTACCGGATCCTGATCGACGAGGCGTTCGCGCAGCTCGGCGTCGCGCCGCGCTCGGTGGTCGAGACGCCATCGGCCGTGTCGGTGTGCGCGTTCGTGCGGCAGGGGCTCGGCGCCGCGATCGTCAATCCGCTGACCGCGCTCGATTTCGTCGGGCGCGACCTGCACGTGCGGCCGCTCACGCGCTCGTTTCCGTATCGCGTCAGCGTGATCGTGCCCGAGCACCGGCCGAAGAGCCTGCTCGTCGACGCCTTCGCCGATGCGCTGAGCGGCGAAGCGAAGGCGATTCGCGAACGGCTCGCCGCGCTGCCCGGCTGACGCCGGCCGTATGATGGGCGTTTCGATGTGCGTTCGATGTGCGTTTCGATGTACGTTTCGCCGCGCACGGCGTCCTCCTCCTCGTCACCTTCACGGCAACGGAACCCGTCATGACCGACGCTTCGTCTTCTCTCGAACAACCGACGCTTACCGGCGAGCGCGTCGTATTGCGGCCGCTCCATGCATCCGACCGGCAGGCGCTGCTCGGCGCCGCGGCGGACGGTGAGCTATGGAATCTGAAGGTCACGGTCGTGCCGGGCGAAGACACGGTCGATGCCTATATCGACACCGCGCTGCAAGGCCGCGCGGCCGGCACGGTGATGCCGTTCGTGATCGTCGAGCGTGCGTCGGGCCGCGCGATCGGCAGCACGCGTTTCTGGAAGATCGATCGCAACAATCGCAAGCTCGAGATCGGCCATACGTGGCTGAGCGAATCGGCGCAGCGCACGCGCGCGAATACCGAAGCGAAATGGTTGTTGCTCGCGTACGCGTTCGACACGCTGAAATGCGTGCGCGTGCAGTTCACGACCGACGAACTGAACGAGAAGTCACGCGCGGCGATTCTGCGGCTCGGCGCGAAGCAGGAAGGGATCGTGCGTCACGAACGGATCATGCCCGACGGCCGCAAGCGCAATTCGGTGCGCTTCAGCATCATCGACGACGAATGGCCTGAGGTGAGCGAACGGTTGCGGGCGAAGCTCGCGACGTAACGCGAAGCGTGCCGCAGGCGTCGCGCCGCCGGAGAGGGGAACGGCGACGCGACGAGAGGGAAGCGGGGGGCCGCGCAGGTTGCGCGGCGGGTTATCGCCTGACTGGCGTGACTGGCGTTACTGCGCCGATGCGAGGTGATGACGTTGCGCGAGCTTCTGCGCTTCCGCGTAGTGGGCCTGCAGGATCGGCAGCGACTGGCGTGCGACTTCCTTCAGCTTCGTGTCGCGGCCCGATGCGATTTCGGCCTGGAATGCCGAGATCGTTTTCTGCTGGCCGGCGAGCGCGACCTGCTCGATGTACGCCTTGTCGAATTCCGCGCCGCGCAGCGTCTTGATGCTGTCCAGCACGGTCGTGTCGGGGTCGTTGGCCGGCACGTCGATGCCGCGCGGGCTGGCCGCGCGCATCGACTGGATGATCTTCGCATCCTCGGTCGACACGCGTTGCGCAAACGCCTTCACCTGGCTGTCCGACGTGCGCGAATCGGCGATGCGTGCGGCGTCGCGCTGCGTCGACACGGTTTTCGTGCCGTCCGTGATGAAGGTCTGGTCGGCTTCGTGGATGCGCGTTTGCGTGGCGGCGGTCGGTGCGGCCGGCGCCGGTTGAGCGGTTTGCGCGGTCGCCGTCACGGCGACGAGAAGCAGGCCAGCGGCAGACAATGCAAGGCGCGAGATTTGGGGAAAGCGATTCATGGGACCTCCTCGATCGGGGCTCTGATTAATGGGCGGATCGCGTGATCCGCGGCTGTGCGAGAGACCGGGCGCGCCCGGGCCGGACTCGTTCGCCGCTCTGCCGCGGCGGCGTTCGAAGTGTTTCCCGGCCCGACTGATTCTAGGAGAGCGCTCCCGTAGCAGGTGCAACCGCGCTGTGGTTTGTGTAACGGTTGGTAAGACCAATCGAGGCGTGTGCGCGCGGACAGGTAGGGCGTACCTATCGCGTGCATCGTGGCGGCAATTTTTGCGTGCGCGACACGCATGCGATGGATGCGATGTGCGCACGTGTCATCGGCGTTTCATCGATCGGTGTTTCATCGTCTTGCGGGGAGGGTATCGGGTGGGTGCGTCGCGATGCGTCGAATCAGAGCGCGCCATTCGCACCACACCGTCAAACGCGATCGAGCAGTGCGTCGAGATGCGGCAGCAATGGCGTTGCGCAATGCGCCTGCAACGCGTCGGGGGCCGTGTAACCCCATGCGACGCCCTGGAATGCAATGCGCGCACGGCGCGCCGCTTCGGCATCGCGGATTTCATCGCCGACATACAGCACGTCGTCGGGCTGCATGCCGGCTTCGCGCACGAGCGCACGCAGCCGGCGCGCCTTGCCGAACAGCGGAATGCCGCAGGCGAACGTATCGACGCATCGGCTCGCGTGCGGGCCGAGCCGGTCGCGCACGATGTCCTCGGTGTTCGACGTCGCGATCGCGATGCGGATGCCGCGCGCGGCGAGTGCATCGAAGGTCGCGTCGACGCCGGGGAACAGCTTCACATGCGTGATGCGCGGCCGCATCAGCCGGCGCATGTCGATCGTCACGCTCGGCACTTTCCACATCGGCACCTCGAGCGCGCGGATGATCTCGCGCGCCGACATACCGCGCAGCGCGGGGCGCAACTCGGGCGTCGCGTCGCGAAAGCCGTGCATGCGCGACGCCTCTGTGAGCGCCGCGAGAAAGCAGTCGAGCGAATCGGCGAGGGTGCCGTCAAAGTCGAACGCGATGAGTCGATAGGGCATGAAGTGATGCGGCAGGTTCATCGAGCTGCCGACGATATCACTGAATTCAGCTTCGTTGCCTGCACGACGGGTTGTGCAAGCCTCGCTTGTCGCCCACCCCGCGCCGCGCTATCGTTGCTGCTCCGCCCGACCCGACCGGAGAGCCGACGTGCCCGCAGCCCCATCCGCCACGCTGAGATTTTCCACCGACAAGCGCGAACTCGACATCGACGCGATCTTCGATTTCCTGCATCGCGACGCGTACTGGTCGCAGGGCATTCCGCGCGACGTCGTCGAGCGTGCGATCGACGGCTCGCTGTGCTTCGGCGCGTATGTCGGCGACCGGCTCGTCGGGTTTGCGCGGCTCGTGACCGATCACGCGACGTTTGCGTACCTCTGCGACGTATTCGTGTTGCCGGCCGAGCGCGGCAACGGCTACGGCCGCGCGCTGATCGATCACGTGTTCGCGCAGCCGATGGTGCAAAGCCTGCGCCGCATCATGCTCGCGACGACCGATGCGCATGAGCTGTACCGGCCGGTCGGATTCGGCCCCCCCGCGAATCCCGAGCGGCTGATGGAGATCCGTCGCCCCGACATCTACGCGAAGCGCTGACGCGCGGCGAGCGCATACAATACGCGCTTTCGTTTTTGCCGAAGGAAAGCAGATCATGACCGAACAGGAAGCCGAACAGCTCGCCACGCATCGTCACTACAAGGGCGGGCTGTATCGCTACATCGGCGTCGCCCGTCATTCCGAAACCGAGGAATCGGTGGTTGTGTACGAGCATCTTTGGCCGCATGCGCGCGGCCTGTGGGTACGCCCGGAAACGATGTTCAACGAGAACCTGCCGGACGGCACCCCGCGTTTTCGCAAGCTGCGCGACTGAGCGGTAGCAGGCGGCTGACACCGAGCGCGTCGCCGCACACGCGCAAGCGGCACGCGCCACGCGCATCATTGCCGCCCGGCGCTCGGCGTGAATCTGCCAGCCTCAAGCGCCGGCCAGCGCCTTCATCAATTCGGGCGGCGCGTGCGCGACCGTCACGTCCGGCGTGCCATGCCACGCCGCCAGCCGCTTCACGGCCTTCGCGACGTCGGCCGCCATTCCCGTGCCGAACCGCACGCCCGGCTCGACATGCACGGCCTTCAACTCGAACGTGCCGAGCACCCGATGCGCTTTCGCGTCGACGCGTCCGATCAGCCGGCCGCGATGCAGCACCGGCAGGCAGAAATAGCCGTAACGCCGCTTGTGCGCCGGCGTATAGCACTCGATCGTGTAGTCGAACCCGAACAGCGTCGACGCACGCCGGCGGTCCCACACCACCGGATCGAACGGCGACAGCAGCGTCGTGACCGTCGAGCGCAGCGTGTCGGCCGCGGCGGCCGGCAGCAGCGCTTCGAGCGAGCGATGCACGTAGGCCGGCTCCTTCCAGCCGGCGATCTCCACCGGAATCAACTCGCCCGCGCCGGCGAGGTGCTCGAGCTCCGCGCGGTACGACCGGCGCGGCAGCCGGTAGTAATCGGCCACCCAGTCCGCGCGCACGACGCCGAGCGCGCGGCACGTATAGTCGAGCAGCGCGGGCAGCACCGCGTCGCGCGGCGGCAGGTCGCGCCCATCGTCCCAGCCGGGCAGCACGCGCTCGCGCACGTCGTAGATGCGCTGGAAATTGCGGCGTTCAGACACCATCAGCTCGCCGGTCGTGAACAGCACGTCCAGGTGTTTCTTCTCCGGCTTGCGATCCCACCATCCGTTGCCCTTCACGCCGTCCTCGCGGATGAAATCCGCCGACCGCACCGGGCCTTCGTCGCGAATCCGCGCGAGCAGCCGTTCGATGTCGGCGCGGTTCTGTTCGTGCCATTCGGCCGCGTATTTCCAGCCCATCCCCGACGGATCGAGCATCTTGTAGCGCATCAGCCCGAACTGCTCGATCGGCAGGAAGCACGCTTCGTGCGACCAGTATTCGAACAGGCGCGCCTCGGCGAGATGTTCGTCGAGCCATTGCGGGGCGAAGTTGCCGAGACGGCTGAACAGCACGAGATACGGGCTGCGCGCGACGACGTGAATGGTATCGATCTGTAGCTGCGCCATCCGGCGGATCGTGTCGAGCACGTCGGCCTTGGTGGCCTTGCGGCGGGGCGGAGTCAGCAGGCCCTGCGCGGCGAGATGCAGCGCGCGGGCGGCGGCAGGCGAAAGCGTAAGCATCGGAGCGGCGGCTGAGGGTGACGGTCGGGCACCACTTTAGCGCGAAAGCGGCGCACACGTGCGGCCCGCACGCGCGCGGCGTCTGACAATGCTTGACAGATGCGCGGCGCGACTTTCCCTATAGTGGGACATGGCGCGACGAATGATGCGCGCAACGATTCCGCTTCCGACGCACATATGTCCATGGCACGCAGGAAGCAGATCCGGGATTCTCAATCCCCAACGAGAGACCCGGAGCCCTGAGCGGACATCCATACGGCCACGCACCGGCCCCGTGTGGATGTCCGCTGATTTTTTTGGTTTTCCGGTTTCTTTAGCCGCCTGCCCGTTCCCGCCCGCGTTGCCCGTTCATTGCCGCTTGCCGCGCGCGACTTCGTCGCCGGCGCCCGGCGGCAGCCGCCGCGTGATCGGAATCGACGCGAACGAACACAGCCCGACCACGACGAACGCGGGCCAGAAATCCGACCACACCATCGTCTGATGGCCCTGCAGCCAGTGCGATACGTGCAGCACGAGGCCGGCGACCGTCACGCCGAGCCCGAGCGACATCTGCTGCACGACGCTGCCGAGGCTCGTCGCGCGGCCCGCGTCGGCCTGCGAGATATCCGCGTAGATCATCGAATTCAGGCTCGTGAACTGCAGCGCGGGGAAGATGCCGCCGACCAGCACGATCATCCAGATTGCCCAGGTGGGCATGCCCGGATGGAACACGCCGTATGCGGCGATCGCGAGCCCCGCGAACGCGGCGTTGTAGATCAGCACCGTGCGAAAGCCGAAGCGGCGCAGCGTATGGGTGGCCGTCGAGCGGCTCACCGCGCCGCCGAGCGCGGATGCGCACGTGATCAGCCCGGAGTGGAACGCGCTCATGCCGAGGCCTTCCTGCAGCGCGAGCGGCAGCAGGAACGGCACCGCGCCGAGGCCGATGCGGAACAGCGACCCGCCGACCACGCTCGCGTGGTAGGTCGGAATCTTCAGGAAACTGAGGTCGAGCACGGGCCGTTCCTTGCGGCGCGCGTACGGCACGTAGAGCGCGAGCATCACCGCGCCGGCCGCGCACATCATGAGCGCGTTGCCGCGCGACGTGAGCGAGCCGTCGATCAGCGTGAGGCCCATCAGCAGCAGCGCGGCGCCGCTCGCCGACAGCAGGAAGCCGAACCAGTCGAGCGGGCCCGGGTCGGGCTCGTGCGTGTTCGCGATGTGCTTGCTGGCGACGTAGATCCCGTAGATGCCGATCGGCACGTTGATGAAGAAGATCATCCGCCAGTGCAGGTAGGTCGTGATGAAGCCGCCGACGAGCGGCCCGAGCGTGGGCCCGAACAGCGCGGGAATCGCGAGGTAGTTCATCGCGCGCACGAGATCGGAGCGCGGCACCGCGCGGAAGATGATGATCCGGCCGACCGGCACCATCATCGCGCCGCCGACGCCCTGCACGAAGCGCGCGAACGTGAGCACGCCGAGGGAGTTGGAGGCCGCGCACATCAGCGAGCCGACGACGAAGATGCCGATCGCGGTGCGGAATACGGAGCGCGCGCTGAAGCGGTCGGCGAGCCATCCGCAGATCGGGATGAAGACGCCGAGGCCGACCACGTAGGCCGTGATCGCGATGTTCAGTGTGACGGGATTGTGTCCGAAGTCCCTCGCCATCGCGGGGAGTGCGGTGACGATGATGTTCGCGTCGACGCTTTCCATGAACAACGCACAGGCAACGATGAGCGGTGCTAGAAAGACGGGCGACATGAGCAGGGCGCGCGGTAAAGACGCCATTATGCCCACAATGTGGTCGTTGCGTCACGTGAGGCAACGCCTGTTTCGCATGTTGCAACAGTCGTTCCTGTTACGGTGTGCGGCAAAAGAGACGACTGCGGCGCATGACATCACCGATGACGCGCGTGTGCGGGCCCGCCCGCGAAACTTGCGTGCGATGCGCGTTTCGTGCGACAGTCGGAACTCATCTGCGACATACAACGACGCGCTTCGATCGACGGCCATCGAGACGAACGCACGCGCGAACGAGACCCCTGCCGATCCACTCACCATCGAAAGGAGGGGACACGTCATGATGTCACGTCGTGCCGCATCGATCGCATCGCATCCTGCTTCACACTCGCACTCGCACTCGCACTCGCACTCGCACTCGCACTCGCACTCGCATTCATTCGCGCGCGCGCCGCGCATGCGCTGGGCCGCCGTCCTGGCCGTCGCGTACCTGGCCGTCGCCGGATGCGCGGCGCAAGCCGACAGCGCGAACCACGCGGCCACGCAGGCAGCTGTGCCGGCCTCGGCCGCGCTCGCGAATCCGGCGTCCGGCGGCACGCTGCTGCCGCCGCCGAGCCAGCTCTACGGCGACCTGTTCGTCGCGGTGCAGACCGCGCAGCTCTATCCCGACCAGAAGACCTTCGTCGATGCGACGCCCGATACCGATCCCGCGACCATCATGCAGTTGTATCAGCAACAGAAGTCGCAGCCGGGCTTCTCGCTGAAGGCGTTCGTCGACCAGCACTTCACGCCGCCGCCGGCAGGCGGCGTCACGCCGCCCGCGAACCAGACGCTGCGCCAGCACATCGACTGGCTGTGGCCGCAACTCACGCGCACCAGCACGACGGTGCCGCCGTACAGCTCGCTGATCCCGATGCCGAAGCCGTACGTGGTGCCGGGCGGCCGCTTCCGCGAAGGCTACTACTGGGATACCTATTTCACGATGCTCGGGCTGCAGGTGTCGGGGCGCGAGGATCTCGTCGACGACATGCTCGACAACTTCGCGCATCTGATCGACACGATCGGCCACATCCCGAACGGCAACCGCACGTACTACGCGAGCCGCTCTCAGCCGCCGTTCTTCGCGTACATGGTCACGCTCGCCGCACAGGCCGAAGGCGACAAGGTCTACCAGAAATACCTGCCGGCGCTGCGCAAGGAGTATGCGTACTGGATGCATGGCGAAACCACGACGCCGCGCGGGCAGGCCGCGCGCCACGTGGTCGCGATGCCGGACGGCGCGGTGCTGAACCGCTACTGGGACGCGAGCGACACGCCGCGCGACGAGTCGTATCTCGAGGACGTGACGACCGCGAAGGCTGTGCCCAATCGCCCCGCGAACGAGGTGTACCGCGACCTGCGCGCAGGCGCCGAAAGCGGCTGGGATTACAGCTCGCGCTGGTTCGGCGACGGCAAGACGCTCGCGACGATCCGCACGACGTCGATCGTGCCGGTCGACCTGAACAGCCTGATGTTCCATCTCGAGACGACGATCGTGAAGGGCTGCGCGGTCACGCACGACATCGCGTGCGTCGCGGACTTTTCCGCACGGGCGGGCCGCCGCGCGGCCGCGATCAACCACTATCTGTGGAATCGTCGCGGCTATTACGGCGACTACGACTGGCAGTTGCGCAAGCCGCGCGACGGCGTGACGGCCGCCGCGCTGTATCCGCTGTTCACGAGCGTCGCGTGGCCCGAGCGCGCGAAGGCGACCGCGCGCGAGGTGCGCAAGACGCTGCTGCAGCCGGGCGGCCTCGCGACGACGACCGTGAACACCGGCCAGCAGTGGGATGCGCCGAACGGCTGGGCGCCGCTCCAGTGGATCGCGATCGACGGGCTGCGCCGTTACGGCGACCCGGCGCTCGCGAAGGACATCGGCACGCGCTTCCTGACCGACGTGAAGCATGTGTATGCGACCGAAGGCAAGCTCGTCGAGAAGTACGTGGTCGAGGGGACGGGCGCGGGCGGTGGCGGGGGCGGCGAATATCCGCTGCAGGACGGCTTCGGCTGGACCAACGGCGTCACGCTGAAACTGCTCGGGCTGTATGGCGAGTGACGGGGCGCGCGCGTCGCGCGCCAGCAGTTGAATGCACAACGGGCCGGCGCGCCGCGCAAGCGGCAGTCCGGCCCGTGTCGCATGCGCGGTGCGTCAGAACGTGATCGTCGTGCGCACGCCGACCACCGTTTCGTCGCCGATGCGCGCGCCGGCCGCGTTCGGGTTCGGGATGCCGCCGCCCGGCCGGAAGAAGTGCTGCAGGTCGGCTTGCAATTGCCACCACGGCGTGACCTGGTACTGGTAGGTCGCCTCGATCACCGTTTCCGCGCGGCGCACCGGATAGCCAGGCGTCGTGTAGGTGCCGGTGTCGCCGTCAAGCGCACGCGCGTGCGAGCCGATCTTCGCGTAGCCGACCGCGATGCCGGCCGTATCGTTGTCGCGTCCGGCGAACGGTGCCTTCAGCGTGATGCCGGCATTCGCCGCGAAATCGACGACGTTGCGATCGCCCGGCGAGCCCATCACGCGCGCGAACACGCCGACCGAGCGCGGGCTGTCGGCCGACGGCCGCCACACCATCTGATCCGCGACCGCATAGAAGCCGTAGTTGCCGCGATGCGTGGCGGCGATCCCGTTGCTGTCGGGATTCGCGAGCGACAGCCCGTCGGTGCCGAAGCGCGGATCGTTCGCGTGCTGCGACTGATACCAGAAGCCGAGCTTGTACGTGCCCGGCAGGCCGGCCGGTGGCGGCGCCTTCGGATCGGCGGGCGGCGCGTTCAGCGCGTACTGGAGTTCGCCGATCACGAACGCACCGCTGCGCAGGTTGAAGTTGGTGCCGTGCGCGTTCAGCGATTGGGCGTCGCCGTCGCTGCGGCCGGCCGGGTTGCCGTCGAACACGCCGACCATCGCGGTCCACGCGTCGGCCGGTTTCACGCGCAGCCGCACGCCGAGCGACGACAGCGGATACGCGGGGCCGCCGGCCGGCAGGTCGGTCGCCGGCAGAACGGGCCAGCCGAACGTCGCGTTCATGAACGTCGCCGCGTACTGGCTCACCATGAACTCCTGGTCGACGCTCTGCTGGCCGACCTTCACGTCGGCCTTGCCGTCGAGAAACGCCTGCTGGTACCAGAGCTCCCACAGCCGCGTGGTCGAATTCGCCTCGATACCGGTGGCGGTCTGCAGCGTCTGCAGGTAGCGCTGCGTGAGGTTGGTGCCGTGGATCTGCAGCCCCGACACGTTGAACGTGCCGCCCGGCAGCCCGATCGCCTTCTCCGTATCGACGTTGAAGCCGAATTGGGCGACGCCCTGGTACGCACCGCCGCGATTCGTGCCGCCCGCGGCGTTGTACAGGTATTCGCTGGTTTCCTGCAGGCTCAGCGTGACGCCGTGGTCGCCGAGCACGTCGCGCAGGCCGCCCATGTTGCCGAACAGGTTCGAACGGTCCCAGAAGCCGGTGGGGGCGGGCGCGGCGGCATCGGCGGGCTGGACGGCGGCGGTGTCGCTGGCCCCGGCCGTCGATTCGGCAGCGGCGGGCGACGCCGATTGTGCGAATGCGGGCGCTGCGGCGAGGGACAGGAGAAGCGCCGTGAGCGCATCGAGTCGGCGCGTGCGCGCGGGTTCGAAACGATTCTTCATTTGTGTTCCGTTATTCGAGTGCTGGGTCGGGCTGGACAGAGGGCGGCGCGAGGCGATCGCATGCGTGCGGGCGGCGCATGGGCACACGGCCGCGCAGCGCCGCGCTGCCGCTTACGGCAGCCAGCCGCCGATACGCCATGCCTGGGCGAAGCCGAGACGCGACGCGGCCGTGCAGAGCAGCACGACGAGCGCGACGGCGGCCGCCATCGCGCCGGCCAGCATGCAGTCGAGCGGGCGCGGCGCCGCCGGCCTATGCGCGAGCGCGCTGCCGCGCCAGTTGCCGAGCGCTTCGGCGAGCGCTTCGGCGAGCGGTGAAACCGACAGGCGATCGCACGTAACGTGCAGGCGCCGCTTGAGTTTTGCGGCGAGCGATTGAAAGAACATGGCGTACCTCCGTCCGGTCCGGAGCATACCGGACGACGTGATCGAGCGTAGGCACGACGCGGCCTGCGATCGGCGGTTGGAACGTAACGGAGCGTGCGACTGACGAACCGGTGAGGCCGGTCCGGGAGGAAGCGCGCTAACCCGACGAAGCGAGCTAGCGGCGAAGGACATGCGTCCGGCTTCTATCTCGCGATGGCTTGGCCGGCCTGAGCCGGCATCGAACTACAACTAGAGCATGTGTCCACGGAGGGACTCCCTTGATGATCCGGAGCGGATTGTAGTCGCGCGTTTTGCTGCGGTGCAAGCAAAAAACGTCGGCTTTGCGCACATCGCCACAGTGTCGCAGCGGCGGGTGCGGCCTGGCCGGCGGGAGCTACAGCCGGCCGCCGGCCGCTTGCGGACACTGTTGCTCGCATGCATCGGCGGCACGCGGCGGCCCACGTGTTGAAAGGTTGCGGCGCGTCATTCCGGGCGCAAATCTTTCAGCGTCCCAGTCCGGGGAAAAATGTTCCCGGAACGGTGTTGCAGAGGGTTGACTTCCGTTTCGGCCGGTCCATAGAATCCGGCATCTTCACTCTTGGGGCCGCCGCCTTGGACGCCTGCAGTAGTCGATCTTCGAACGAAATTTCCGCCTGAGCGACCGACGTCCGCGCCTCATCGAAGCCGCCGTTTGTCCCCAGGCAAACGGTGCGCGCAGCAGTATTCCGCAGTAACCCCCTACGTGCACCCTGATTCGCGCCGGTTAGCGTGATGCCTTTGCGCATGCGCGATCCGGATTCGCCGCCGCCTGGTGCGCGGCCGCGTTCGCGCATGCGTTTCGCATGCAGCCGAACGGCGGTCAGCGCGCCGGACGGCGGTCAACCGTGTTTTCCGGAACACCGTACAGGAGCCGCCATGAACGACAGTGACAGTTGTCCCTTATGCCCGTTGCGTCAACAGACCCTTTTGAACCCGGGTCGCAGGGACATGCCGGCCGACTAGCCTGACACGTCGTTCAGGCTCCGGACTGGCCCCGCGCCCACCACGCGGCCGGCACGCATGCCGTCGCCGCCAGGAGCCAGACCATGAACTTCGGCCTTCTGCTGTCGAATCTCCCGCAAGTCATGCAATCCCGTTCGCACTACGACGCGATGCTGACCTTCGACGCCCGTCCGCGGGTGTTCTCCCGGTTGTTGAACCACCTCAAGTCGTTGTTCCACTGACGCACCGAGCGCGTCTCGGCATGCGCACGCGGGCCGTTCCGCGCGCGTATGCCAAGGCCACACGCTTGGCCGGATAAAAAACCAGCCGTACGGAATTCATCATGTCCACGCCATCCAACGTCTCTCCACCGATCGCCGTCGAGCGCAGCGCCGTGCTCGATGAAGCCCACCTGGGCGACATCCGCGGTGCCCTCGGCACGATCGCGCATCACGACACCGCCGCGCGGCGCACGTGGTGGGCGCGGCTGCGCACGCTGCTCGCGATCATCGGCCCCGGCCTGATCGTGATGGTTGGCGACAACGACGCGGGCGCATTCGGCACCTACACGCAGGCCGGCCAGAACTACGGCACGACGCTGCTGTGGACGCTGCTGCTGCTGGTGCCCGTGCTGTACGTGAACCAGGAAATGGTGCTGCGCCTCGGCGCGGTCACGCGCGTCGGCCATGCGCGCCTGATCTTCGAGCGCTTCGGCCGGTTCTGGGGCGCGTTCAGCGTGATCGACCTGTTCCTTCTCAATGCGCTGACGATCGTCACCGAGTTCATCGGCATCACGTTCGTGCTGGCTTTCTTCGGGCTCCCGAAGGTTGCGGGCGTGTGCGTGGCGGCCGCGCTGACGATGGCCGCGGTGAGTACCGGCGACTTCCGGCGCTTCGAGCGGTTCGCGATCGTGCTGTGCGTGCTGAGCCTGCTGCTCGTGCCGGTGCTCGTGTCGATCCACCCGCCGGTGTCGCAGATGTCGCGCGACTTCTTCGTGCCGACCTGGCCCGCGCACGCGAAGCTGTCCGACGTGATGCTGCTCGTGATCGGCATCGTCGGCACGACGGTCGCGCCGTGGCAGTTGTTCTTTCAGCAGAGCTACGTGATCGACAAGCGCATCACGCCGCGCTTCATGAAGTACGAGAAGGTCGACCTGTGGATCGGCATCGCGTTCGTGCTGATCGGCGCGGTCGCGATGATCGGCTTCAGCGCCGCGCTGTTCGGCGGTCATCCGGAAGCCGGCAACTTCACCGACGCGGGCGGCGTGATCGCGGGCCTCGAGAAGTATGCGGGCCGCACGGGCGCGACGCTGTTCGCGGTCGCGCTGCTCGATGCGTGCATCATCGGCGCGGCGGCGGTGTCGCTGTCGACCGCGTACGCGATCGGCGACGTGTTCAAGATCCGCCATTCGCTGCATCGCGGCGTGTCGGACGCGAAGGGCTTCTATCTCGTCTACTTCGGGATCGTCGCGGCCGCTGCCGCGCTCGTGCTGATTCCGGGGAGCCCGCTCGGCCTGTTGACCGAAGCGGTGCAGACGCTCGCGGGCGTGCTGCTGCCGAGCGCGACGGTGTTCCTGCTCGTGCTCTGCAACGATCGCCA
The DNA here is from genome assembly GCF_000203915.1 of Burkholderia ambifaria AMMD. Lineage (NCBI taxonomy): Bacteria > Pseudomonadati > Pseudomonadota > Betaproteobacteria > Burkholderiales > Burkholderiaceae > Burkholderia > Burkholderia ambifaria. The sequence goes on along the minus strand of NC_008391.1, from coordinate 1,157,250 downwards.
GGTGCTCGGCCCGTGGGTCAACTCGACGAGGCTCAACGTGTTTACGGGCGCGGTGATCTGGGTGCTCGTGCTGCTGTCGATCATCCTGACCGCGTCGGTGATGTATCCGGACATCAGCGGCGAAGCGATCGTCGACGTGCTGGTCGGCGGCACGGTGCTTGCGATCGCCGGTTATCTCGCGACGGTGCTGATCCGCCGCAACAAGCGCGTCGTCGAGCCGGGCATCGATCGTGCGGCGCGCGACACGTGGCGCATGCCGCCGCTCGACTCACTCGAGCCGCAGAAGATGACGGTCGCGACGCGTGTCTGGATGGCCGTGCTGCGCGGCTATCTGGTGGTCGCGGTCGGTCTCGTGATCGTCAAGGTCGTGCAGATGACGCTGATGAAGTAACGGCGCGCGTCATCCTCGCGATGCGCCCCGCACATGCCGGCCCGCGAGGCCGGCATGTTCGCATGGGCGCGCAGCGCGTCAGATCAGCTCGAGCTTCGACGTGAGGTATGTGAGCTGGATCCGGTTCGCGACGCCGAAGCGCTTACGCAGCTTGCGCAGGTGATAGTCGACGTTGTGCGCGCTGGTGTCGAGGCGCCGGCCGATCTCCTTGTCGGATGCGCCTTCCGCGATGCCCAGCAGCAGTTCCTGCTCGAACGGCGTGAGCCCGTTCACGGCGCGCTCGCGCGATGTCGCGATCAGTTGCGGCGACGCGAACTTGTGCACCGACAGCCCGATCGACAGCGCCTGCTCGATCGTCGCCGGCGTGATCCACTCGCGCGTGCGGCGCGGCGCGGTGAAGCTCATGAACGCATGCAGCCGCGTGCCGGGCACGGCCATCGAATACATGATGCCGCTGCACATCCCGTCGTCCTGCATCGTCTGCAGGAAACCGTCGAGCGCGGCCGGCGTCACGCACGGGCCGTCGTCGCGCTCGCGATGTTCGCGGCGCAGCTGCTGCAAGTCCCACACGATCGGCATGTTGCACACGCGCGCGTCGAGCGTACGCGGATCGATGTCGTGATGGTTGTGCCGCACGTAGTCGCCGCGGTAGGTGTTCGGCGTGAACGCCTCGTGCAGATAGAGACTTTCGACGCGCTCGCGCGAGAATTCGAGCGCGAAGTACGCGAACGTCGAGAAGCCCGTCAGGTGCAGCAGGCTGGCGACGATCCGGTTGCGTTCCGCCGTGCTCTGCGCGTTCGCGAGCGTATCGGCGACGCCGAGCTTCGGCGCATGCGGCTGCGTGATGTCGCCGCGCTTCAAGTCATCGCACCAGACGACCTGCACCGGCCGCTCTCTCGATGCGTCGGCGCAGGCCGCCGTCCGGCGGGGCGAACGGGGCGCGGTTGGGGCGACCGCTTCTTCTTGCAATGCAATATCGGACATGAGCCATCCCTCGGAATCGACGCGCATCGCGTGGCGGCGGCCGTGTCGTGCACGGCGCTCGCGACGGTGCGATCGAGCATCTTTTGATATGCGCCGATCGTCATCCAGACGAAACGCGGTGGCATTGTACAAAAATGCCTGTGTGCGCGTAATATGCCGTAATACTAATGCGGACGAAAGGTTCATATCCGCACCCGTATAGAGACAACCAGAAAATCATAAAGAAAAGACCAGGTGGTGACGGGGCACGTTCACATATTGGGAAGGGGTGGGCTGCTCATGACATATGCTGACGACGCGCCACGCGTCGAGTGGTTTTCGCAAGCCGATATCGCGGCCGCTGCCGCTTATTCGAAAGAAATTCATGCATTCGAGCGCGACGTTTTTACCGGCATTCAAATCGCGCCCGGTAAATCCGACCTGAGTCTCGTCGACTTCGCCCAATGCCATGCGCGATTGCGGCAAATCGGTTTCAGCACGCTCGGCTACGGCGCCTACGAGATGATCGGGCGACGCATCCTGTGCGCGCATCTGCTGCGCGACCTCGCGCCCGCGACGTTCATGCAGCCGTATATAGACGGCATGCTCTACGAGAGCGACCCGCGTTTCGCCGAGGTGCGGCAGAGCGGCTTTCCGGTCGCGTGGCGGCTCGACGAGATCGAGTCGGCCGCGCAGGGCAGCGGAGATCGCAAGGTGCTCGCGCTGGCCGGCCATTTGCGTGCGCACGCAATGAACAGCGGCGTGATCTTCAGCCTGTCGGCGCCGCGGCTCGACTTGCGCGTCGCGGTGAACGTGACGTCGGAAGCCCACGGTACCGAATGGATCGACGATCGCGTGATCGGCGGCGCACTGTCGGTGAGTCTTGCCGTGCATCGCATCGCGCTGCCGTTTCTCGAGGCGCGCATCGCGCGCATGCGCGGCTTCGCGCTCGGCGACGAGCAGCAGCAGGTGCTCGAGCGCCTCGTGCACGGGCTGTCCGACCAGGAGATCGCCAGCGCGTTGCGCACGTCGCTGCACAAGGTCGGTCACCATATCCGTTCGCTCGAAAAACTCTTCAACGTCCAGAACCGCGCGCAGCTCGCGTACCTCGCCGCGCGCCGTCTGGAGTCCTGACCCCTTCCGTGCGCGCGGCGCCCGCCGCGCGATGGAAGCGGTTCCGGCGACGGGCGCGCGCACGCGCCACCGGGTTTCGTAGTCCGATCCGATCGTCGCCGGAAAACCGCCGCGACGCTACGAGGCGCATCCCTTTTCACGCGGTTTCCCGTCGCTACACTCGTCCCATTCAACGGTCCGAGCGACGCGGGGCATGACGGCCCGCGCCCGCCGGCAACAACGACAGGACGACGGCACGATGGCAGAACCGAAGGCGCTCCCTCGCGACTGGCAGCGGATCTTTTCCGCCGGCCGCAGCGTGTCCGGGCGGCGCCTCGGGGCGTCGCCGCGCGCCGACCTGTTTCTCGCCGGCTTCATCGTGTCGGTGGTCGCGCTGTTCATCCTGCCGCTGCCGCAGGCCGCGCTCGACGGGATGATCTCGCTGAACCTTGCGGCGAGCGTCGTGCTGCTGACGGTATCGACCTACGTGCCGTCGGCGGTCAGTTTTTCGTCGTTTCCCGCGCTGCTGCTGTTCACCACGCTGTTCCGGCTCGCGCTGAACATCGCGTCGTGCAAGCTGATCCTGCTGCACGCGAACGCGGGCCATGTGATCGACGCGTTCGGGCGGCTCGTGGTCGGCAATAACGTCGTGGTGGGCGGCGTGGTGTTCCTCGTGATCGCCGTCGTGCAGTTCATCGTGATTGCAAAGGGCTCCGAACGGGTCGCCGAAGTCGGCGCGCGCTTCTCGCTCGACGCGATGCCGGGCAAGCAGATGAGCATCGATGCGGACCTGCGCGCGGGCATCATCAGCGCCGACGAAGCGCGCGAGCGCCGCGAGAGGCTCGAGCAGGAATCGCAGATGCATGGCGCGATGGACGGCGCGATGAAGTTCGTGAAGGGCGACGCGATCGCCGGCCTCGTGATCGCGTTCATCAACATCGTCGCGGGGATCGCGGTCGGCACGCTGATGCACGGCATGGATATCGGCGAGGCGCTGCAGCGTTACGCGATCCTGACGGTCGGCGACGGGATGGCGTCGCAGATTCCGTCGCTGCTGGTGTCGATCGCGGCCGGCATCGTGACGACGCGCGTCGCGACGCGCGACACGCGGCAGCGCCAGCTCGGCGAGCAACTGGGCGAGCAGCTCGGCGCGCATCCGCGTGCGCTGCTGATCGCGGCGCTCGTGCTCGCCGGCTTTCTCGTCGTACCCGGTTTCCCGAAATGGTCGTTCGCATTGATCGCGCTCGGCCTCGGCGCGTTCGCCGTCACGCAGCTCAAGCGCAAGACGACCGCGCCGAGCTTCAACCTGATTCATATTGCCGGACGCATCGGCGCGACCGACGACGGCCAGCCCGCGAAGGTGTCGCATGCGGCGGGCGTCACGTCGCTGATCGCGGTGTCGCTGTCGGACGACCTGCGCACGACGCTGAATCTCGCGCAGCTGCAGACCGCGCTGTCGAGCGCGAAGGCGCGCGTCGACGCGGATATCGGCACGGTGTTTCCGCGCATCACGCTGAACGACGACGAGGGCGCGCCGGCCGGCACCTACCGGATCTATTTGCAGGACGTGCTCGCCGCGCATGGCGCGCTGAAGCCGGGCTGGCTGCTGTGGGACGGCGTCGCGCCGCTGCCGGAACGCGCGGAGCGCCAGCCGGCCGAGGCCTTCGGCCCGTTCGCGACCGCGCTGTGGATCAAGCCCGACGGCGCGGCGCCGGACGGCAAGTGGCTGACGAGCGAAGGCGCGCTCGCCGCGCACGTCGAGCAGGTCGTGCGCCAGCACGCGGACGAGCTGCTCGGCATCCAGGAGACGCAGGCGCTCGTGCACCTGGTGCGCCGCGAGCATCCCGAACTGGTCGGCGAACTGACGCGGCTCGTGCCGCTGCAGCGCGTGACCGAGGTGCTGCGCCGGCTGCTCGCCGAACAGGTGCCGATCCGCAACCTGCGCGTGATCTTCGAGAGCCTGATCACATGGGCGCCGAACGAACCGGACGACGTGATCGCGCTGGTCGAGCTGGTGCGCGTCGACCTGCGCCGGATGATCACCGATCGCCATGCGGGCGCGGCGCGCCAGCTGCGTGTCGTGCTGTTCGAGCAGAACCTGCAGGAGCGGATCGAGAGCGCGGTGATGCGGACCAAGCAGGGCAATTTCCTCGCGCTGTCGAGCGCGATCAAGCAGGACATCGGCGAGCAGGTGCGCGCGATCGTGCAGGCCGCGCAGGCGGCCGGCGCCGGCGGCCACGGCAATCCGCAAGGTGCGCCGCGGCTCGCGGTGATGGTCGCGCTCGGCGCGCGCCGCTACGTGAAGACGATCTTGCAGCCGGTGCTGCCCGAGCTCGCGGTGCTGTCGTACCAGGAGGTCGAGGAAGACGTGCAGCTCCATACGGTCGGCTGGGTGAAGAACCCGCCCGACGACGGCACGCTCGGCGCGGGCGCCGGCGTGCGCGCGCCCGGAGGCGTGCAATGACGAGCTCGACGATCCTCGACCTGACGCGGCAGGCGCTGATGCTGGTGCTGCTGCTGTCGTTGCCGATCGTGCTGATCGCGACCGTGACCGGCCTCGTCGTCGCGATCCTGCAGGCGGTCACGCAGGTGCAGGACGCCAACATCGGCATCGCGGTGCGGCTGATCGCCGTGATGGTCGCGCTCGTGCTGCTGTCGGGCTGGCTCGGCAGCGAGGTGTTGCGCTTCGCGCAGCAGGCGCTTGAACGCATGTTCGTTTCTTCCTCAGGAGTGCTTTGATGCGTCAACGCGTCGCCCAGATCCGGTTTCAACCGCGCCGCCTGCAACGGGTTGCGCTCGCCATGTGCGCGACCGCGCTGCTCACGGCGTCGCTGTGCGTGACGATCGCGCAGCCGGCGCGCGCGGCCGACCTGCGCTGGCGCAACAAGCCGTTCACGATCGTCGCGAACGGCAAGAAGATCGGCGACTTCATTCGCGAGCTCGCGTCGTCGCAGGGCGTGACGGCCGTGGTCGATCCGAAGGTGGACGGTGTGATCAGCGGCCGCTTCTCGGGCACGCCGCAGCAGACGCTCGATACGATCTGCTCGACCTACGGGCTCACGTGGTACTACGACGGCTCGTTCCTGTATGTCGATCCGGCCGACCAGTCGCAGACGCAGATGATTCCGATCCCGCCGAACGCGGCCGGCGAGATCGGCCGCTCGCTGCAGGCGATGCAGATTCCCGACAAGCGCTACACGCTCGTGATCAACGACCGCGCGAACAGCGTGTATGTGGCCGGCCCGCGCCGCTATGTCGAACTCGTGCGCCAGGCGGTCGGCTCGGTCGGCGATCCGTCGGCGAACGGCGCGCATGCGGACATCCGTGCGTTCCGGCTCAGGTACGGCTGGGCGTCCGATTTCACGATCAACCGCTCGGGCAAGGAAGTGACGGTGCCCGGCGTCGCGACGATCCTGCGCCGGCTGTTCGGCAAGGGCGGCGGCACGAACGAGCCGCCGTCGAGCACGCCGCTCGGGCAGGCCGCGCGCCAGGTGAAGCTCGGCTCGGGGCTGACGATCGCGGTGCCGCGGCTCGACTTCCCGGACATTTCCGGCGGCTCGCGGCAGGGCAGCTATGGCGGCGCCGACAGCGCGGCCGGCGGCTTCTCGCCGTTCTCGAACGCCGGCGGCGGCGACACGCTGCCGCAGATCGTCGCCGATCCGGCGATCAACGCGGTGATCGTGCGCGACCTGCCAGAGAACATGTATCGCTACCAGTCGCTGATCAACCAGCTCGACGAGCGGCCGCGCATCGTCGAGATCAACGTGACGATCATCGACATCAACGAGGATTCGCTCGACAGCCTCGGGATCGACTGGCGCCTGCACACGACGCATGGCGACGTGCAGATCGGCAATGGCCAGAACCCGCTGAACGGCAACACGCAGTACAACGGCGCCGGCAACCCGCCGCTGACGTTCGGCATCGGCACCTCCGAAACCGGGCAGACCGGCGCCTTTCTGCCGACCGGTATCGCGCTCACCGCTTCGATCGGCGGCTCGCTGCGCAACTACCTGCTCACGCGCGTGAACGCGCTCGCGCAGAAAGGGCAGGCACAGCTGCGCTCGAAGCCGAAGGTGCTCGCGCTCGACAATACCGAGGCGATTCTCGAGAACCTCACGCAGTTCTACGTGCAGGTGCAGGGCTACCAGGATTCGTCGCTGTACAGCGTGACGACCGGCACCAGCATCAAGGTGACGCCGATGATCGTCGACGAGGCGATCCGCAATGCGGCGGCCGTGTCGGGCAATCCGCAGAGCGTGATGATGTCGATCGACATCCAGGACGGCAACATCGTGCCGGGGCAGGCAGTGTCGAACGTGCCGGTGATCCAGCAGCGCAACATCGTCACCAAGACGATGATCGACGAAGGCAAGAGCCTGCTGATCGCGGGCTTCAACGACGACGAGGTGCGGCTGAACAAGAGCGGTGTGCCGTGGCTGTCGGACATTCCGCTGATCGGCAACCTGTTCAAGTACACCGACAAGTCGGGCAATCACATGGAGCGGTTCTATCTGCTGACGCCGCGCGTGGTGACGACCGCGGCGATGTACGCGCCGGATGGCTCGCCCGTGAACCCGGGCGCGGGCGCGCCGGCCGATCCGAACGGCGCGTCGATGTATCGCCCGCCGGACAACGACATCGCGGTGCCGCTGACGCCCGCGCCGCTGCCCGGCACGAAGTTCGGCCCGCCCGCCTTGCCGCCGCCGCCGTCGTCGGATTCGGCGTCGCAGCCCGTGGCGACGACCGCAGGAGCGTCCACCCATGTCGACGACCATCATTGAGCCGCACGGCGACGGCACAGTGCCCGGCGGCGCGGCGGCCGGGGCGGCCGCACTCGCGTCGCCGTGGAACCTGTGCTTTCTCAGCGGGCCGATGTACGGCCGCACGATGTCGCTCGCGCGCGGCGCGAACTGGGTCGGCACCGCGGCCGATTGCGAAGTGATCCTGCCCGATCGCGAGATCGGCGCGAAACAGGTATGCCTGCAGGTCGGCGCGCTCGCGGTGACCGTGCAGAACCACGGCGGCGACGGCGGCGCACCGGTGCTGTTCAACGACGAGCCGCTCGGCGCGGGCCGCCGCTCGATGACGCCGCAGGACGTCGTGACGGTCGGTTCCATCAAGCTCGGCATCGCGCGTCATGCGCAGGCGAGCGTCGCGGTGCCCGACGAGGCCGACGCGCCGGACGCCGCGCGCGAGGCCGCATGGCTCGGCTGGCTCACCGGCGGGCTGCGGCGTCTCGGCAGCCGGCGGCTCGTGATCGCGCTCGTCGCGTTGTGGATCGGCGTGCTGCTCGGCGCGCTCGGCTATGGCTTCGTCGCGTGGTCGGGCCGCCTGCCGTGGCAGCACGAATCGGTGCTCGCGCGCACGCACCGGCTGCAGCAGCAGCTGCATGCGTATCCGGAACTCGCCGTCGCGCCGCGCGACGACGGCGTGATCGTGTCGGGCTACGTGAGCGATGCTGCCGCGCGCGAACGCGTCGCGCAGATCGTCGCGGGCGTCGACAACGCGGCGCTCGGCAACATCTACGTCGTGAGCGATCTCGTCGCGACCGCGCAGACATATTTCAGCGACACGGCGCTGACGGTCACCTATCTCGGCCGCGGCCGGATCGAATTGACGGGGGCGGCCGAGCGCGCGCAGATCGAGCCGCGCATCCGCAACTACATGAAGGACGCGCGCCCGGCGCTGGAGGTGGTCGACCATGTGCGTGACGCCGATGCGGCTGCGCCGCGCACCGCGACGACGCTCGGCGGTGTCGCCGGGATTCCGGAGATCACGACCGTGTTCGCGGGCGACGGCGATCAGCGTTATATCGAGACCGTCGACGGCAGCCGCTACTTCGAAGGCGCGCGGCTGAAGGAAGGGCCGACGGTCGTGTCGATCGGGCCGGACGAAGTGGTGTTCGAGCGCAACGGGCAGCGCATCACGATGCCGCTCGGCGGTTCGTCCGCGAGCGCGCCCGGGCAGGCGCCGGCGCCGCCCGTGCCGCCGCTCGCGAGCGGTGCGGCGGCCGGGGTCGCGCAGCCGGTGCCGGGGCCGACGCTGTTGCCGGCGGCACCGGCGGCACCGGCAGGCGCGTCCGTCGCGGCCGCCGGCGCATTGAAAGGAGCGGCGCACTAGCGCCGCGACGGGACATGACAGGCGCATCGCGTTTCGCGCGGTGCGCGCAGGACGCGACACGCCGCGCACGAGCGGCGCGTCACGGTGCCGGCGGGGCATGGGGCCGCGCCGGAAAGCAGGTGATGTTCTTCACGTAAAGGAGCGAATCATGGGTGCCTCGGCAGCGGGTAATACGGGTGGTGCAACCAACACGCAGCAAGTCCAGCAACAGGCGGACGACCTGACCAAGACGCAGCTCGAACTGACGAAGATCAACTTCCAGGTTCAGCAGTCGACCGCGACGTTCGAAACCAGCAACGCAGTAACCGCGCAGGAAGGGACGGCGAACGCCCAGGTTGCGCAACACCTGAGTTCCGCCGGCCGCGCATGACGCCGGTCGCCGGCCGTGCCGCGCGACGCCACATGCCGGGGCCGCCCGTGACGGGCGCCCGGTGGGGCGTGGGTGCGTGCCGGCCGGCTTATTGCCGGCTCTGCCGGTCAAGGAGGACACGATCATGTCGATAACAGGCGTAGGCGCGGCGCCGCCGGGCGCGGCCGCGCTCGCGGGCGCCGTGCAGCAGGCGGGCACGGCGTCCGATCCGGCGCAGGTGCGCCAGTTCGATGGGTTGATGCAGCCGGGTGCGGCCGCGGCGTCGCCGTCGGCATCGGGTGTCGCGATGTCGCGTGTGGCGGCCGATGCGGCGCCGGCGGTGCAGATGACGCCCGCGACGCCCGCGCAGGCGAACCATTCGTCGCTCGTCGAGCGGTTGCGCACGTACGGCAACGATCTCGACACGCGGTACGCGAACATCGACAAGCATCGCACCGAGATGCTGACGTCGATGGCGGACAACCGCAGCGATCCGTTGATGACGATGGTGCAGGCGATGGATTTCCAGTGGACGGCGACCACCACGATTTCCGAATACCAGTTGAGCCTGTCGGTCGCGCAGGCGGCGAACGGCTTCACGCACACGGTGCTGAAGACGCAGGAGTGACCGGGATCCGTTCCTGCTCGTGACGGGCTTGCGCCGGCCGCCGGACGGGCCGGGCGCGAGGCATGGGACGACCCTGAGGTGCATGTGCCAAACGGGCCGCGCGCCCTGAGTGGACAAACGATGACGACGATCGATTCGACGCCGCGCATGCATGCGTGGCGCAGCCGGGCGGCGCGTGCGCTGCTCGCGGGGCTGCTCGCGCTGCTGGCCGGCTGCCAGAAGGAGCTTTACTCCGGCCTGTCGGAGCGCGACGCGAACCAGATGGTCGCCGTGCTCGGCGACGCGGGCATCAGCGCGTCGAAGGACAACGACGCGCGTGACACGTCGGATCGCAACGCGTGGCTCGTGAGCGTCGCGGACGGCGACATGCAGTCGGCGCTGACCGTGCTGCAGGCGAACGGGTTGCCGAAGCCGAGCTATGCGAGCCTCGGCGAGCTGTTCCAGAAGCAGGGGCTCGTCTCGACGCCGGCCGAGGAGCGCGTGCGCTATCTGTACGGCGTGTCGCAGGACCTGTCGCGCACGCTGCAGGACATCGAGGGCGTGGTGGTCGCGCGCGTGCAGGTCGTGATTCCGGAGAACGATCCGCTCGCGGACAAGATCAAGCCGTCGTCGGCGGCCGTGTACATCCGCTACCGGCCCGGCGTGGACCTGCGCGCGATGGCGCCGATGGTCAAGGATCTCGTCGCGCACAGCATCGAGGGGCTGCAGTACGACAACGTATCGCTGTTCCTGCAGCCGGCCGCCGCGCGCACGACGCGCGTGGACGGCATCGGCAGCGCGGTGTCGGACATCCTGCGGCTGCGCTCGCCGCTGGGCTGGCTGGTGTTCGCGCTGATCCTGCTGACCTGCGCGGTGATCGCGCTGTCGGCCGCGCGGCGCGGAATGTTCGGCGCGCGGCTGGCCGGGCTGGTCGGCACGCCGCGCGGCGCGAACGGGGCCGGCGGCGGAGCCGCGCAGTCGGGCGGCGGCAGCCTGCGCACGCCGGACGGCGCGCGCGACGGCGCATGAGCGAGCCTCATGCGTTGCCGCCGGGCGCCACGCCCGACGCCGCGTCGCTGCCGTGGCTGCACCCGATCGCGCCGCCGCCTGCCGGGCGGCGCACGGCGTTTCACGCGCTCGTCTGCGAATTCAACCTACGGCCCGACCGCTATCTGCACGTGACGCGCGTGCCGGCCGAGTGGCCCGCGCGCTATCGCTCGCCCGACGCGTTCGGCCCGGCCGGCCGCAAGCTGCTGGCCCGCCACCTGCTCGACGCGAACGGCGTGGCCGCGCACCACGACTTCGACGTCGCCAATCCGTGTGCGCGGCTCGCGCTGCTGCCCGGTGCGGCGCTCGAGCAGCTCGCGTCGTATGCGGGCCTGCTGCTGCATCGCGGCTGGCTGCGCGATGCGCTGACCGTGCGGCGCATCCGCGCGGAGGTCGCGGCGAAGCTCGGCGGCGATGCGCTGGAGCTCGCGCTCGAGCGCGCGCCGGAATTCGGCGCGCTCGCGGAAACGCTCGAACCGTGGCGTGCCGATCCGGCCGCGCTGCCGGTCGTGATCCGTGCACGCGGCGGCCGATTGCTCGCGGATTTCATCGGCGTGGCCGGCGACGCGGTCGCGCGGCGCGTGCGCCTGAAATTCAACCGCGCGATCGATGACGAGGCGCCGTACTGGCTCAACCGCACGCAGCGCGACCAGTTCGGCGAATTGCTGTTCCTGTTTCTGATTCCCGAGAGGCTTGCGTCATGGGACTGGCTTTTCTGATCACGAGCGACAACCTGCAGCTGCTGTCGGAGCGCAAGGTGCTCAAGGAGCGCGAATACGCGGCGCTGCTCGATGCGTCCGCGGTAATCGCGACCGCGCGCGACGAGGCCGCGCGCATCGTCGCCGACGCGCAGCGCGAATTCGACAAGCGCCAGGCGGCCGGCTACGACGAAGGGATGCGCCGCGCGCAGCGCGAGCATGCGGCGCAGACCTATACGCAGGCGCTGGCCGCCGCGCGCACGATGGAGTCGATGAAGGATTCGATGGCCGACATCGTCGTGAAGGCCGTGCGCGCGATCGTCGGCGAGATGGCCACGCAGAAGCTGTACGAGGCCGCGCTCGCGCGGATCGCGCCGCTCGTGCGCGACGAGGCGTTCCTGATCGTGCGGGTCGCGCCCGGCCGGCAGGACGAGATGCGCGACGCGCTCGAGCGCGCGTTCGCCGGCCAGTCGAACCGGCAACGGATCCGCATCGTCGAGGATGCGCAGCTCGAACGTCACGCTTGCACGGTCGAGACGCCGTCCGGACGCATCGACGCGAGCCTCGACCTGCAGATCGACGCGCTGCGCCAGGCGATCCGCCGCGACGCGCTGAAGGGCACGACGCGATGAACGGGCCGCTCGACGATCCGCAGTCATTCGGTGACGGCAGCGACGACGATGCCGCGCCGTTCGATCGCGGCCGCCTCGTCGGCGACCTCGATGCGGGGCTCGCGTTCTTCTCGCCGGTGTCGGTGCAGGGCCGCGTCAATCATGCGGTCGGACAGATCCTCAACGCGACCGGGATCCGCGCGCGGCTCGGGGAGATCTGCGAGCTGCGCACGCCGAACCAGCCGACGCTGCTCGCCGAAGTGGTCGGCTTCTCGCGGCAGACCACCTTGCTCACGCCGCTCGGCGACGTGGCCGGCCTGTCGCCGGAGACGACCGTCGTGCCGTCGGGGCGCGAGCATGTATTCCCGGTCGGCGAAGCGCTGTTCGGCCGCGTGCTCGACGGGCTCGGCCGGCCGCTCGACGATCGCGGGCCGGTGACGGGCGCCGCGTGGGTCTCGACGCAGCAGGACCCGCCCAATCCGCTCGCGCGCAAGATGATCGACACGCCGTTTCCGACCGGCGTGCGCGTAATCGACGGCCTGATGACGCTCGGCATCGGCCAGCGCGTCGGCATCTTCGCGCCGTCGGGTGTCGGCAAGAGCACGCTGCTCGGGATGATCGCGCGCGGCGCGCAGGCCGACGTGAACGTGATCGCGCTGGTCGGCGAACGCGGCCGCGAAGTGCGCGAGTTCATCGAGCACAGCCTGTCGCCCGAGGTGCGCGCGCGCTCGATCGTCGTCGTGTCGACGTCCGATCGTCCGGCGATGGAACGCGTGAAATCCGCGCTGGTCGCGACCGCGATCGCCGAGCATTTCCGCGATGCGGGCAAGCGCGTGCTGCTCCTGGTCGACTCGCTCACGCGCTTTGCCCGCGCGCAGCGCGAGGTCGGACTCGCGAGCGGTGAGCCGCCGACACGGCGCAGCTTTCCGCCGTCGACATTTGCCGTACTGCCGCGCCTGCTCGAACGCGCGGGGCAGGGCGCGACGGGATCGATCACCGCGCTGTATACGGTGCTCGTCGAAGGCGATGAGGAATCCGATCCGATTGCCGAGGAAGTGCGCTCGATCCTCGACGGCCATATCGTGCTGTCGCGCAAGATCGCGCTCGCGAACCGCTATCCGGCGATCGACGTGCTCGCGAGCCTGTCGCGCGTGATGCCGCTCGTCGCGAGCCGCGCACATCAGCAGTCGGCCGCGCGCGTGCGCGAGCTGATCGCGAAGTATCAGGAAATCGAGCTGCTCGTGCAGATCGGCGAGTATCGCGAGGGCAGCGACCGGCTCGGCGATCTCGCGCTGCGCGCGCGCGATGCGATCGGTGCGTTCTGCGCGCAGGGCTCGCACGAGGACGTGCGCTTCGACGCGCTGCTCGCGAAGCTGACGAAACTCGCGAACGACCATGTCTGAAGCCGACGACCGCCTCGTGCTCGCGACACTCGCACGCCTGAAGCGCGTGCGCGAGATGCGCAGCCAGATCGCGCGTGTCGCGGCCGCGCGCCAGCAGGGCATCGCCGCGCAGAGCCGTCGCGCGCTCGACGCCGCGCAGGCGCAGCTCGCGCAGCAGGTCGCCGCGAAGGCCGCGATCCAGACCCGGCTTGCGGACGACGCGCGCGAGGCGCGCGCGCTGCAGAACGCGGCGGCCGATACGCGCACGTTCGACCGTCATATCGGCGTCGCGAACGCGTCGGTCAGCGAGGCCACCCACGTGCATCGCGATCACGAGGCGACGCTCGCCGACCTGCAGCGCGCCGCGCGCAAGGCGAAGGCCGCCGAGGACAAGCTCGACAAGGCCGGCGAGAAGGCGCTGCAGGCGCGCGCGGCGCGGGTCGAGCGCGACGCCGACGAAGTCGCGGATGCGCACGCGGTGCGGCGTTTCGCGACGGCCGGCGTGTGGGCGGGCGACGCGGAGAGCCACGCGGCGGGGCAGCCGGACATGGCCGCCGCGTTCGATGCGCAGATGAGGTCGCGACCGGCGGATGCGGATGCAGACGCAGCCGACGCGGTCGATTCGGTCGATTCGGTCGATTCGGCCGCCTCCATCGACGACACCGCCCCCACGGCCGCGGAGCGCCGATGCTAGACCACGCGGCGAACTTCAACGACATCGCCGGCACGCTGCGCCCGCTGCTCTACGTGATGCCGCGGCTGCTGCCGATCATGTTCGTCGTGCCGGTGTTCAACGAGCAGATCATCACGGGCCTCGTGCGCAACGGGATCGCGGTCGTGATTGCCGCGTTCGTCGCGCCGGTGATCGACCCGGCGCAGGTCGCCGCGCTGCCGTTCCTGATGTGGTGCCTGCTCGTCGCGAAGGAGGCGGTGGTCGGCATGCTGCTCGCGGGCGCGTTCAGCGCGGTGCTGTTCGCGATCCAGGGCGTCGGCTACCTGATCGATTTCCAGACCGGCAGCGGCAGCGCCGCGTTCTTCGATCCGATGGGTGGCCACGAAGGCGGCCCAACGTCGGGATTCCTCAATTTCGTCGCGATCGCGCTGTTCGTGACAGCGGGCGGCCTGCAGGTGCTCGTGCAGCTGTTCGCGCAGTCGTATGCGTGGTGGCCGATCGGCTCGCTCGGCCCGGACTTCTCGTCGATGCTCGAGACCTTCGTCGTGCGGCAGACCGACACGATCTTCGAATGGATGGTGAAGCTCGCCGCGCCGGTGATCATCGTGCTGGTGCTCGTCGAGCTCGGCATCGGCCTCGTCGGCCGCGCGGTGCCGCAGCTGAACATCTTCGTGTTCGCGCAGCCGGTGAAGAGCGCGCTCGCGGTGCTGATGATGGTGCTGTTCCTGCCGGTGGTGTACGCGTCGCTGCATGCGCTGCTGAGCCCCGACAGCGGGTTGATGGCGCTGCTGCGTGCGCTGTTCGCCGCGCACGGCGGCGCGTGACGGGCCGCCGGAGCCGGAGCGATCATGGCCGAAAAAGACCAGAAGCCGACCGCGAAACGCCTGCGCGACGCGCGCCAGAAAGGCGATGTGCCGAAGAGCGCGGAGACGATCTCGTCGGCATTCTTCGTCGGCGTGTGCGTCGCGCTCGCCGTGGGGCTCGGCACGCTGTTCGCGCGGCTGCAGGCGCTGTTCCGGCTCGTGTTCGACGCGGCCGGCGCGGCGGACCCGTCCGCGCGGCTCGCGGCGCTGATCGACGGCGCCGCGCGCGACTGGGCCATGCTGTCCGCGCAGATCGTCGCGGCCGGATTGCTGGCCGGCCTGCTCGCGGGCTTCGTGCAGGTGGGCGGCGTGATGGCATGGAGCCGGCTCGTGCCGCAGCTGTCGCGGCTCAATCCGGCCGAGGGGCTGAAGAACATGTGGTCGATGCGCAACCTCGTGAACCTCGCGAAGATGCTGCTGAAGACCGTGCTGCTGGCCGCGACGCTCGGCTGGCTGATCGTCGAGTCGCTCGACCCGTCGGTGCAGTCGGGCTTCACGCGGCCGATGTCGATTCTCGCGCTGATCGTGAAGCTGCTGATGCTGCTGTTCGGTTGGGCCGCGCTGATCTATATCGTGATGGCGCTGATCGACATCGTGCACCAGCGGCACGAATTCAATCAGAAAATGAAAATGTCGATCGAGGAAGTGCGCCGCGAGCACAAGGAAGACGAAGGCGACCCGCATATCGAGGCGAAGCGCAGGCAGCTCGCGCGCGAAGCGCAGTTCTCGTCGCTGCAGGACCGGATCGGCTTCGCGTCGGTGGTCGTCTATTCGTCGAGCGTCGCGGTCGCGCTCTACTACGGCGGGATCGGCACGCTGCCGTGGGTGCTTGCGCGCGGCGAGGGCGAGGCGGCCGAACGGATCGTGCGGCTCGCGCGCGACGCGTTGCGCCCGACGCTCGCGAACGCCGGCCTCGCGCATGCGCTATACGACAGCACGCCTGAAAAGGGCACGATCCAGCAGCAGCATTTCCGCGAGGTCGCGCAGTTGCTGAAGTGGGCGACGGGCGCTGTCTGACGCGGATCGTGTATCGGGGCCGGAACGCCGGCCTGCGCGTTTTCGCTGCGATGTGGTCCTACTTCTCAGCTAACAAGCCACGCGCGCCGCACTTGACGCCGTTTTTTTTCCTGCTTCGTCTGACATTCACCCATGAATTATTGCTGATTTATTTCTTCGTAATATGGCTCGACCGTCAGTGGGACGGCGGGCCGCGAAGTCGCGCCGCCGCTGACGGGACAGGTCAACAGGGGTAGACAAATCAAATGTGCGGAATCGACGGCTTTTTGAATAGCGTCGCCTTCGATGAGGAGACAGCGCGCGGCACACTCGCGCGAATGACGACGAGCCTCGCGCATCGCGGGCCGGACGGGCAGGGCCTCTGGGTCGACCCGGAAGCCGGTATCGCGCTCGGCCACCGGCGGCTGGCGATCGTCGATCTGTCGGTCCATGGCCGGCAGCCGATGGCATCCGCGTGCGGCCGCTACGTCATGGTCTTCAACGGCGAAATCTACAACCATCGCGAGTTGCGCGCGGAGCTCGAGCGCGCGGGTCGTGCACCGGCGTGGCGCGGCCACTCCGACAGCGAGGTGCTGATCGCGGCGATCGTCGCGTGGGGCGTCGAGGCGACGCTGCGGCGCGCGACCGGCATGTTCGCGTTCGCGCTGTGGAATCGCGCGTCGCGGGTGCTGACGCTCGCGCGCGACCGCATCGGCGAGAAGCCGCTCTACTACGGCCGGATCGGCGACGCGCTGGTGTTCGCGTCGGAGCTGAAGGCGCTGCGCGGCTATCCGGGCTTCGACGGCACGATCGATCGCGACGCGCTGTGCCTGTACCTGCGCCAGTCGAGCGTACCCGCGCCGCATACGATCTATCGCGGCATCAGCAAGCTGCCGCCGGGCACCTTCATCCAGTTCGAGCACGCGCGCGACACGCCGCCCGTGCGCGCGTACTGGACGCTCGAGCAGGCGATCGAGGCGGGCCGCGAGCGGCCGTTCGAGGGCAACGCCGACGAGGCCGTCGGGCAGCTCGACGCGATCCTGCGGCAGGCCGTCGCGCGGCAGATGGAAGCCGACGTGCCGCTCGGCGCGTTCCTGTCCGGCGGCATCGATTCGTCGGCGATCGTCGCGCTGATGCAGGCGCAGTCGACGAACCCCGTCGACACGTTCACGATCGGCTTTCACGAGGCCGGCTACGACGAGGCCGGCTATGCGAAGGCGGTCGCGCGCCATCTCGGCACGCGGCATACCGAACTCTACGTGACGGCCGACCATGCGCTCGGCGTCGTGCCGAAACTGCCGACAATCTACGACGAGCCGTTCGCCGATGCGTCGCAGATCCCGACCTTCCTCGTGTCGGAGCTGACGCGCCGGCACGTGAAGGTGAGCCTGTCCGGTGACGGCGGCGACGAGCTGTTCGGCGGCTATACGCGCTATTTCCTGACGCCGCGCCTGTGGCGCAAGCTGCATCGCGTGCCGGCGGCCGTGCGCGCGCGGATCGCCGCCGCGCTGCACGCGCTGCGCCCCGATCATGCGGACCAGCTCGCGGCGGTCGCGCAGGGCGCGTGGAGCGGCGTGGAAGCGCGCGAATCGGCGTCCCGCATCGGCGACCGGCTGCACAAGCTCGGCCATGTGATGACGGCCGAGAGCCGGATCGGGTTGTACCGGCTGCTGATGTCGTCGGTGCATCATCCGGAGCGCATCGCGCTCGCCGGGAAGGAGCCGCCGACGCCGCTCGATACCGTGTCCGCCTGGCCTGCGCACCTGAGCTTCGCCGAGCAGGCGATGGCGATCGACACGCTTACGTACCTGCCGACCGACATTCTCGCGAAGGTCGACCGCGCGGCGATGGCCGTAAGCCTCGAGACGCGCATGCCGTTCCTCGATCATCACGTCGTCGAATTCGCGTGGCGCGTGCCCGCGTCGGTGCGTTTGCCGGAAGGGCAGTCGAAGGCGCTGCTGCGCCGGCTGCTGGACCAGTACGTGCCGTCGTCGCTGATCGACCGGCCGAAGCAGGGCTTCTGCGCGCCCGTCGATCACTGGCTGCGCGGCGCATTGCGCGACTGGGCCGACGCGCTGCTGCAGCCGTCGCGGCTGCGCGACGAGGGCTTCTTCGATGCGCAGGCGGTCGAGCGGCTGTGGCGGCAGCATCAGTCGGGCCGGATGAACTGGCAGCACCAGCTGTGGACGGTGCTGATGTTTCAGGCGTGGCTGGAGGCCCAGCGCGCCGCGTGATGCGCGATGACGCGGCGTGCCGCGTCATGTCCTGCGCGTCACGCCGGGGTCACGCCTGTGTTGTGTCGCCGCTCACTGATCGAGACACCGCACGCACAGCCGCTTCGCCTGGCTTGCCGACAACCCACGACACATCATCACGACCGGGCGCGCGTGGCACGACGGCGCGTCGGCCGATGCCGCGGGCGACGCGAGCCGGCGCGCATGTTCGGGCGGCGTGGTGGCGGCTGCATCCATGCGTCGCTGCCGCGCCGGCGGCGGCACGTCGCGCACCACCGGAATCGGCTCGACGCCGCCTTCGCGTGCGTTGCGCTGCGCACTTGCGACGACCCGGCTCACATAGCCGCTCGAGAAACCGGTCGTGAAGTTGCCGCTGTAGTAGCACGACAGCGCCGCGCGCAGCGCGGCCTGCGCGGGGCGGCCGGTGTTCGACGAACGCGCGAAGCATTCGGTCAGGATTGCGCCGCCCGCCCGCAGGTTGCGGCACGGCTCGAACATCGTCGTATCGTCGAGGCCGTATTTCGCGAAATTGCGCTCGTTCACCTGCGCGAGGCCGACGCTGTAGCTGAAGCCGCGCGCGGCCAGCTCGCTCACGGTCGCGCGCGCTTCGTCGAGCGACGCGGGCTGGCGCGCCAGATGGCCGCCGACCACGCCGATCGCATACGGATTGAAACCGGATTCGGTGTGCACCAGCGCGGCGAGCGTGTCGGGGTCGATATTCGGCGCGCAGGCGCGCGCGAGCTGCGCGAAGCCCGCGGCGTTGCCGGCCGCGTGCGCGCTGCGCGGCAGCAGGCCCGCCCATGCGAGCGCTAGTGCGAGCGTCGTGACCAGCGCACACAGGCTCGCAACGGCGGAGCGCGGGCCGCGCGCGTTCATCCCGCCCCCGCCACGCGGTACGACAGCACGAGCCCGTGCACGAGCAGCGACCAGCCGTCGAGCGCGACGAACAGCAGCAGCTTGAACGGCACCGAGATCGTCGTCGGCGAGATCATCTGCATCCCGAGCGCGAGCAGGATGTTCGCGACCAGCAGGTCGACGACGATGAACACGATATAGATCACGAAGCCGATCTGGAACGCCTTGGTCAGCTCGGCGAGCGTGAAGCTCGGCACCAGCACGAGCAGGTCGTCGTCCTTGATGCCGTCCGCGCGATTCTTCGGCCAGACCGACGTCGCGGTGCGCACGAAGAATTCGCGGTCGCGCTGCCGCGTATGCGACACCAGGAAATCCTTGATCGGCGGCAGCGCGGCATCGGCGAGTACGCCGATATCGGAAGTCGACAGTTGCCCCGATGCATCGAAGTGGCGCGACTGCAGCGCGTCGCGGATCGACATCCCGACCGGCGCCATGATGAACAGCGACAGGATCAGCGCGATGCCGTTCAGTACGAGGTTCGGCGGCACCTGCTGGATGCCGAGCGCGGAGCGCAGCAGGCCGAGCACGACCACGAGCTTCGTATAGCTCGTCACCATCAGCGCCGCGAACGGCGCGATGCCGAGCGCGGCGATCACCGCGATCAGCGCGACCGGATTCGGCAGGTTGCCCATCGTTCAGCGCTCGCGCGGCGCGGGCTGCGTCAGCGTGACGACGCGCACGCCGAGCTTCTGGCCGACCGCGATCAGCTGGCCGGTGCCGATCAGCATCCCGTTCGCGACGAGATGGATCACGCTCTGGTTGATCCCTTGCTGCAGTTCGATCACCGCGCCGGGCTGCAGCGTGCCGAGCTCGCCGAGCGGGATCGACGTGGGCGGCAACTCGAAACGCAGGTCGACCGCGAGGCTGTCGAGCGAGCGCGGCGCATCGTCGGCCGACGCGTCGTGCGTGGTCGCGGACGGGGTATCGGTGCGGGTCGGTTCCAAAGGCATCTCCCTGATTCGTTCGACGGTCAGCCGGTTGCCCGACGGCCGTCCGGTGATTTCCCACGCCGGCGCGGCCGGCACCCGTGCAACGCACAGCAGGTTCTGCTCGTGCGCGCGCCAGTGCTCGATCGCGATGATGTCGCCGCCGACGACGTCGGCCAGCTCGGCCATCGTCAGCTCGGTCCGGCCGATCTCGAATACCAGCGGCACCGGCAGGCCCGCATACGCGGCGCGCGTATCGGCTCGCGTGGCCACCGGCGTCGCGAAGAACACCGCGAGCGCGTCCGGCGCATCGAACAGCAGCGCGCCATGGCAGCGCCACGCGCCGTCGGCGCGACGCAGCTCGAAGCGCAGCGCGGCCGGCGCGGTGCGCCACGCGGGCACGCTCGCGGGCGGCGGCAGCAATTCCACGCGCTGCCGCGTCGCGGCCTGCAGCGCGGCGGCGAGCGGCGCGGCGAGATCGGCGAGCAGCGCCGCGCGGATCACGGCCGGCACGGCCGGGTCGGCCGCGTCGCCGAGCCACTCGTTTTCGGCGAGCGGATCGATCCACAGCGTGCCGGCGGCCGGGCCGATGACGAAGCGGTACGCATGGGCGTCGGCGACCGGTTCGGCATCGACGCGCCAGCGCACCTCGTACGCGTGTTCGCCGAGCGTGACCGGAGCCGCGGCCGTCGCGCCGTATGCGTGCGACAGCCCGCGCGCGGCGGCGGCGGACAGGCGCGGCAGATAGGGCGACGCGTCGAGCGCGACCGCGGCGGCGGCCGGGGTGGCGGCGGCGGGCGGAGCCCGGTTCGCGGCGTCGCCGGCGTCGGCATTCGTCAGGGACAGCGCAGGCACGGCGGGATCAGGGCGGATTCGGCGTTGGTTCGACAGGTTGTTGTGGCCGGCGGCGCCGGGGCGCGCGGCTGCTGCGTCGATTGTAGGGACGGCGCCGGGCGCGTGCCGTGCCGGAATCCGTAGTCGTAGGTGTGCGGTGGGCGTGGGGGCGGCGGTGAGCTACGAAGGCTGTTGCGCGGTGGCGCGGCCGAGTGGCCGAGTGGCCGGTGGCGTCGCCCGCGCAAATGCGGCCGCCGCCCCGGAGGCGGCGGTCGTGTTGTTTCGTTTTACGGCGAGGAGGCGCGCGTGCCGGGCCGCGAGGCGCTGCATGCTGCACGTGCGGCGCGCGAGGAAGGGAAACCTTGCCGGCGCGCCGCGCGATGGCGGCGCGCGGGTAAGCCGCTACGTGTTACGCGTAGTCGGCGGCCAGCGCCGACTGCGGCGCGGCGCGCAGGATCGGCGCCGCGTCGTGGCGCTCGACGTGCGTCATGGCCGCGCCGAACAGCACCAGCCGATAGCCGACCGCATAGATCGGGATGATCCGCAGGTTCTTGTCGTGATCGAGCTGCAGCTTCGAACGGATGCGCGAGATATGGGTGTCGAGCGTGCGCGACGACACGCCGAGCTCGCGGCCCCAGACCGCCTCCTGGATCGCCTGCCGCGGCACGATCTTGTTCATATTGTCGAGCAGGAATTCGACGACATCGAATTCGCGCGGGGTGACGTCGACGATTTTGTTGTCGATTTCGATCGTGCGGCGCACGAAGTTGATTTTTATGTTGTCGATGTACAGGTATTTGCAATCCATGGTGGCCCTCGCATGTCCGTAAAGGAGTGTTTGCGGGTCATGTACCGCAACTTCCGGGCCAGGGAGGGCGTGTGGGGCAGCGACGGACGGTGGAAGCGGGGCGGGCGGCCCGCCAGTATTGAATCTAAAAGAATTTTTAACGCGCGGCGCGCGGCGCGGTCGAGAAGGGCCCGGCCAATATTGAAGGATTGTTACGTAGCATCGCGCGGGAACGTTACGGGCGTTACGGGTGGCGTAACGTGGGGGACGAGCCGATGACGAGGTCGCCGCAGTGCAGTGTGGCGCTGCCCAAGTGGGGGGCAAAATAAACACGACACGGAACCCTACATTCAACCCAACTCAATGATCGAGAAATCTCATATAAATCATGCATATAAGTCGCTATAATTGGCGACATCAAACCCTACATTCAACCCTACATGGAACCCTACGGCGAAGCATGACGACCGTTGCCACCTTCGAACCGCTGTTTCCCGAGGACCGTGTCCTCGATCCGCTGCTTGATCAAGCCGGGCAGCTCGTTGATTCGTCGCAGCGCTTGCTTACCGTGAGGGATACGCCATTGGCCCGCGCACTCGCTCCGCAGTTGCGCGCGATGAATTCGTACTACACGAACAAGATCGAAGGCCAGCATACGACTCCGGCCAATATCGAGGCCGCGCTTCATCGGGATTATTCGTCCGACAGTGTGGAGCGCAAGAAGCAGCGCTTCGCGGTCGCACATATCGCCACGGAAGCGGCGCTCGAGGAAGAATGGGCTGCGCTTCCGGTCGCCGGGCTGTTCGAATCCGCGCGGATCCCGGTGATTCACGAGCGGTTCTTTTCCTGTTTGCCTGAAGATGAACGACTCACCGAGGACGGGCAAATCATTGTTCCGGGCGAGCTTCGGCGGTCGGATGTGACGGTCGGACGCCATCTGGCGCCGGAGCCGGAGATGATCGAACCGTTGCTGCAGGCCTGGGCGGCACGTTATGCCCGCATTCGCGCGAAGGAATATCAGGTGATCGGGATCGCGTGCTCGCATCATCGTCTGGCGTGGGTGCACCCGTTTATGGATGGTAACGGCCGGGTAGCACGTCTGCATTCGCATCTTGCATTACGCGCCGCTGATCTCACCCATGGGCTGTGGTCGCCGCTTCGCGGATTGGCGCGCGAGCATGAGCAGTATTACGCGAGGCTAAGCGAAGCCGATCAGACGCGGCGCAACGATCTGGACGGGCGAGGCAACCTGTCTCAGGAAGCCCTCGTCAAGTTCGCGCGGTTCTTTCTGGACTGCTGCGAGGATCAGGTCGGATTCATGGTCCGTATGACCGAATTCGAAGGTGTGACGGCGCGTATGCTCGATCTGCTGCGCTACCTGGAATTCAATCCCTGGACCATCCGTTCGGAAAAATCGGTCATCAAGCCGGAGGCCGCGGCGCTGGCCATGGAGTTCGTCGCACTGCGCCGAGCCGTGACGCGTGCGGAATTCTCGCAGATGCTTGGAGTAAGTGACGTGCTGGCGCGCCGCATCGTTCGATCGCTGATCGATTTCGGGCTGCTGACTTCTCCTTCGCACCGTGGCGACCTTTCCTTCGGGTTGCCGCTTGCGGCACTTCGATTTCTGTTCCCGAAGCTTTGGCCGGAGGTCGAACAGCAATGAGCGATCCGGGGCGATCGCGTCGCGGGCGGCGGGCTGCGGGCGGCAGCGCGGCATAAAAAAACCGGCCGCGCGACGTTCCCGTCGCACGGCCGGCGTTTCACCCGCCCGTCAAGCCTTCGCGCTATCGCCCGAGTCGAACGGCAGCACGTAATGCCGCTTGCCGGTCGCCGCGAAGATCGCGTTGGCGACCGCCGGCCCGATCGGCGCGACACCCGGCTCGCCGACGCCGGTCGGCGCCTCCGCCGACGGCACGATATGCACCTCGACCTTCGGCATCTCCGCCATCCGCAGCACGTGGTAGCCGTCGAAGTTGCGCTGCTCGACGTGGCCGTCCTTCAGCGTGATCGCGCTGTGCAGCGCCGCGCCGAGCCCGAAGCCGATGCCGCCTTCCATCTGCGCGGCGACGATATCCGGGTTGATCGCGATCCCGCAGTCGACCGCGCACACCACGCGCTCGACCTTCACCTTGCCGTCGGCGTCCACCGACACCTCGGCCACCTGCGCGACATAGCTCTTGAACGCCTCGGCCACCGCGATCCCGCGCCCGCGGCCCTTCGGCAGCGGTTTTGCCGGATCCCAGCCGGCCTTCTGCGCGGCCAGCTCGAGCACGGCGCGCATCCGCGGCTCCTTCGCGAGCAGGTCGCGGCGGAACAGGTACGGATCCTTGCCCGCCGCGTGCGCGGCTTCGTCGACGAACGCCTCGACCGCATACGCGGTGTGCGAGCTGCCGACCACGCGCCACCACAGCACTGGCAGGCCGACCTTGGTGGTGGTGAGCTCGACCGACACGTTCGGCACCGCGTACGGCAGGTTCGCCGCGCCCTCGACCGACGTCGCGTCGATCCCGTTCTTCACCATGAACGCCTCGAACGGCGTGCCGGCGAGGATCGACTGGCCGACGATCCGGTGGCGCCAGCCGACCAGCTTGCCGTCCTTCGTCAGCCCTGCATCGAGCTTGTGGAAGTACATCGGGCGATAGAAGCCGCCCTGGATGTCGTCCTCGCGCGTCCACTGCAGCTTGACCGGCTTGCCGTCCGCGCCGAGCGCCTTCGCGATCGACACGGCCTCGACCACATAGTCCGACCACGCATTCGCGCGCCGGCCGAAGCTGCCGCCCGCATACAGCGTGTGGATCCGCACCTGCTCGGGCTTCAGGCCCGCGACCTTGGCGGCATTGCCCTGGTCGACCGTCTGGAACTGGTCGCCGGCCCAGATCTCGCAGCTGTTCGCCGTCAGCTTGACGACCGCATCGAGCGGCTCCATCGGCGCATGCGCGAGATACGGAAACTCGTAGGTCGCGCTGATCTTGCGCGCGGCGCCGGCGATCGCCGCGTCGGCATCGCCGTCCTTGCGCGCCGACGCGCCGGGCTTCGCGGCGAGCTGCCGGTATTCGCGCATGATCTCGTCCGAGCCGCGCTTCTCGGCGTTCGCTTCGTCCCAATCGACCTTCAGCGCGTCGCGGCCCTGTTTCGCGGCCCAGAAGCCGGTCGCGACGACCGCGACGCCGCCCGGCACCTGCACGACCGATACCACGCCCGGCACGGCCTTCGCGGCCGTCGCGTCGAACGACTTGACCGTCGCGCCGAAGCGCGGCGGGCGCTGCAGCAGCGCGACGCGCATGCCGGGGAAGGTGGTGTCGAGCGTGAATTGCGCGGTGCCGTTCGATTTGGCCGACCCGTCGACGCGCGGAATGCGATGGCCGATCAGCTTGAAGTCGGCCGGCTGCTTCAGCGTGACCTTGTCGGGCACCGGCAGTTTCGACGCGTCGGCGACCAGCGTGCCGTACGCGGCCGTCTTGCCGCTCTTCGCATGCGTGACGACGCCGTTGGCGGTGGTCAGCTCGCCGGCCGGCACCTTCCAGCGGGCCGCGGCGGCCGACACGAGCATCGCGCGCGCCTTGCCGCCCGCTTCGCGCAACTGCTGCCACGAGTTCGACATGGCCGAGCTGCCGCCCGTGCCCTGCATCGTGCCGAACGCGAGGTTCGCATAGCGCTTCGCGTCGGCCGGCGCGCTTTCGACGCGCACGCTCGACCAGTCGGCGTCGAGCTCCTCGGCGACGATCGTCGCGATGCCCGTGTACGCGCCCTGGCCCATTTCGACGTGCTTGGCGATCACGGTGACCTTGCCGTCGGGCGTGATGCGCAGGAATGCGTTCGGCGCGAAGTCGGCGGCGGGCGCCGTCGCGGCGAGCGCGCGGCGGCCGAGGCCGGCCCATTCGAAGCCGATCGTCAGGCTGACGGCGGCCGCGGCGCCTGCGGCCTTCAGAAAGGTGCGGCGCGACGGGCGCACCGAATCGGGGTTGTCGAGTTCGATCGTCATGGTCAGGCTCCCAGCGTCGCGGCGGCGTCGTGGATCGCGGCCCGGATGCGGGCATAGGTCGCACAGCGGCAGAGGTTGCCGTTCATCGCGGCGTCGATGTCCGCGTCGGTCGGCTTCGGATTCTGTTCGAGCAGCGCGGTGGCCGACATGATCTGGCCGGACTGGCAATAGCCGCACTGCGGTACCTGCAGCTTCACCCAGGCGGCCTGCACGGCCTGCGCGGGCTTGCTCTGCGCGCCTTCGATCGTCGTGACGTGCTTGCCTGCGACGCCGGCGAGCGGCAGCACGCACGAGCGCACGGCCTGGCCTTCCAGATGAACCGTGCAGGCGCCGCATTGCGCCATGCCGCAGCCGAACTTCGTGCCGGTCAGCCCCGCGTGCTCGCGGATCGCCCAGAGGACGGGCATCGACGGATCGGCATCGAGCGTGACACTCTTGCCGTTCAGGACAAACGTGGTGGGCATTTTTTTGTCTCCGTGGGGAAAACCCGGCATAAACCGGATCAGGTGGCAGTGTGCGCGAACGGTCGGTTTTTACGTCTACCCAATCCTGCAAATTTATTGAACAATCCTGCAAATCCCCGGCACGGCGGCAAGCGATTCGCTATGCTCCCGCGATCCAGGGAAATGAAGCGAGGAATCCGTCATGGACATGACCGATATCGCGGCGTCGCGCGAATCCGGACGGCGCGAACTGGCGTCGCTGATCGGCCGTTTCGCGCCGGCGGACGGCTCCCACTCGACCGCCGTGCCGGCGCTGATGCTGCACCGGCATGCGCATCCGGTCGATCTCGGCTGCGGCGTGTCGCGTGCCGCGCTCGTGATTGCCGCGCAGGGCGCGAAGCGCGTGATCGTGGCCGGCCAGACTTACGAATACGACACGCAGAACTGCCTGATTACGTCGATCGACTTGCCGATTCTCTCGCGCGTCACGCGGGCATCGCCGGACGCGCCGTATCTGTGCATGTCGCTGACGCTCGATCTGCAGCGCATCGTCGAACTCGCGGCCGAGATGCGGCTGCCGGAGCCCGAAGCGGGCCCCGAAGGCGAGGGCATCGCGCTCGCCGAGCTGACGCCGCCGCTGCTCGATGCCGCGCTGCGGCTGTTGCGGCTGCTCGATACGCCGGCCGATATTCCGGTGGTCGCGCCGCTGATCGAGAAGGAGCTGCTGTACCGGCTGATGACGAGCGGGCAGGGCACGCGGCTGCGGCACATGGCCGTCGCGGGCAGCCAGACGCACCGGATCGCGCGCGCGATCGAATGGATTCGCGATCACTACGCGGAGCCGATGCGCGTCGACACGCTCGCGCAGGCGGTCAATATGAGCGTGTCGTCGCTGCACCATCATTTCAAGCACGTGACCACGCTGAGCCCGCTGCAGTACCAGAAGCAGCTGCGGCTGCACGAGGCGCGGCGGCTGTTGCTGCGGCAGGGCGGCGACGTCGGTTCGGTGGCCGCGGCCGTCGGCTACGAAAGCGCGTCGCAGTTCAGCCGCGAATACAGCCGGCTGTTCGGCGCACCACCGATGCGCGACGTCGTGCATCTGCGCAAGACGGAGTTGCTCGGCACGTAGCCGGCCGCGCCGGTCATTGCGGTTGCGGCGAGCCCGAGTCCCCGCGGGTCGCGCACGAACTTCGGTTTCACGCGTGTATCCCCCGGGCGGGCGGACGGACAGATGCGGCAATCGCCGGCCGGAAACGGGCCAGATGCAGGCCGACCGCTCGAGTCGCGCAAAAAAGATCGCGCAATGACGGACCTTCCGCGTAGATCTCCCGTGGCACGGATAGGTTTTCGGCGACGGGATGCGCGACCGATATCACTTCGGAAATGTTCGTCGCACGTATAACGCGCCGTCGCTGTTTCGATATGCAGACGGTTTGCCGGAGCCGAGGCGCAAGCCCCCGACGGTTGTCGCGATACATTCCTGAAACAAAACAGGCGATTCCCGACGATAGGTCAAGCCTCGCGGACGGTATGCGACGCGCAACCGTCGATGGAATCACGCATGGCATGCCGCTTGCGATATTGGATGCACCGGCGAGCGGTCGATCCGATGCAGCAAGGATGGCGCGTGGCCAACTCGTCAATAAGCACTCGGGGACACGATGATGAAGACCAGAAGCCATGACGTGATCCGCGCATTCCTTGCGCACCCTTGGCGTAGCCGCGCAGCGTGTCGTACGACTCGCGATGCAGTGCCTGCATCGCGGGTTCGTCGCCGCCGTTTTCCCGGCATCCGCGTGTTGCGCGTGCTGGAACGCCTGTCGTTCCGCACGACGACCTGTGGACCGCGGTGCGCCCCTTCATCCGGATGGGCCCTGCTGTTCGTACCGGTCAGCTTGACGCCGATCCCGCTTCGGTCGTGCAGGGCCGTATCGATTGCGCCGGACACATACCGGCGCTGGCTGGACTAGCTCGAACGCCGTCTATTCGCGCATTTTCGGTCGTTGAAGCGGCTGCCGTATGCCGGCATGCCACGGGAGTGAATGTCGAAAACGATTGATCCGGGAAGGCGAGTGCCGTGAACCATTACTGCCCGATCAGACTGTCCGGCCCGCACGACGGCGAACGGGCCGCATGCATGCCGCCGTTCGTCCCGGGCCGGCGTCCCCCTGCCGCGCTCACGCGCCCGCTCGTCTACCTGTCGCAGCATCCCGATGCGTGGCTCGTCGACTGTCTCGCATCGCGCGGCTGGAACGTATGGCGGGCGAAATCCGTTGCGGACGCAATCAATCTCGTGAAGGCGAACCGCCTGCACGCGGGCATCGTCGATTTCGACGGCTTCGCGTCGCCCGACGTCGCGTCGTTCGAGGCGCTGCTGCGCGATCCGCGTATCGGCTGGGTCGCGCTCGCCGACGACGAGCGGCTGCGCGACGCCACCGTCGCGCGCCTGATCCGCCAGTGCTGCTTCGACTACGTGTGCAATGCGATGGCCTGCAGGACGATCGGCTATCTCGTCGGCCATGCGTACGGGATGCTGAAACTGGTGGACAGCGAAAAACCGGCCGTCGATGCCGCGCCGCCGGGCGGGGCGATGATTGGCGCATGCGGCGCGATGCGCCGGCTGTTCGCGACGATCCGCAAGGTAGCGAACACCGACGCCGCCGTGTTCATCGCCGGCGAATCCGGGACCGGCAAGGAGTTGACCGCGGCGGCGATCCACCAGCATTCGTCGCGCGCCGATGCGCCGTTCGTCGCCGTGAATTGCGCGGCCATCCCGTCGACGCTGCTGCAGGCCGAGCTGTTCGGCCATGAACGCGGCGCGTTCACCGGCGCGCACCAGCGCAAGATCGGCCGCATCGAGGCCGCGCACGGCGGCACGCTGTTTCTCGACGAAATCGGCGACATGCCGTTCGAGAGCCAGACGAGCCTGCTGCGATTCCTGCAGGAGGGCAAGATCGAGCGGCTGGGCGGGCGCGTGTCGATTCCGGTGGACGTGCGGATCGTGTCCGCGACCCATGTCGATCTCGAGGCCGCGGTGCAGGCGGGGCGGTTCCGTGCGGACCTGTATTACCGCCTGTGCGTGCTGCGCATCGACGAGCCGCCGCTGCGCGCGCGCGGCCGCGACATCATGCTGCTCGCCGATCACGTGCTGCGGCGTTATCGCGACGATGGCGCGCACCGGATTCGAGGCTTCACGCCATGCGCGATCGAGGCGATCCACAATTATGCGTGGCCGGGCAATGTGCGCGAACTGATCAACCGGATCCGCTTCGCGGTCGTGATGACGAATGGCCCGCTGATCTCGGCCGTCGATCTCGAGCTGAGCCAGTACACGTCGCATCGGCCGCCGACGCTCGCCGAGGCGCGCCGGCAGGCCGAGCGCCGCACGATCGAGGAAACGCTGTTGCGGCATCGGCACCAGCATGCCGACGTCGCGGCGGAACTCGGGATTTCGCGCGCGACGCTGTACCGCCTGATGATCGCGCATGGGCTGCATAGTCTGCATGGTTGATGCGGGTTGTGCTCGGCCCGGGGCGGCGCGGCGTCGCTCGGCCGTCGGCTCTCCAGCTTATCGGCCCGCTACCTCATCGGCGCGCTAGCACGTCGGCTCGCTAAGCCCGTCGGGTCGCGCGCCGGCAGCCGGCAGCCCACCAGCCCGCAGCCCGCCAGCCCGCAGCCCGCCAGCCCGCAGCCCGCAACCCGCAGCCCGCAACCCGCAACCCGCAACCCGCCAGCCCGGAGCCCGCAGCCCGCAGCCCGCAGCCCGCAGCCCGTCAGCCCGCAGCCCGTCAGCCCCTCAGTCCGTCAGCCCCGCAGTCCCTCAGCCCATCAGCCCATCAGCCCATCAGCCCGTCAGCCCATCAGCGCCCACCCATGCGCATCAAGCCGGCCGTTCGAAGCCCGATTCGACCCAGCGCGCGGCGCTGGCCTTGTTGAGCTTGAACCCGGCGGACACCTTCGCGTCGGCCAGCAGCTCGCCGTACGGGTCGAACGCCTTCAGTTGCGCATACGGCTCGAACTCGTCCGGCACGATGTCGAGCGTCACCGACACATCCTGCCCGTCGTCGCCCTGGACCGTCACTTCCTTGTGCAGCATCGCGCGGCGCTGCTGCTCGTGACGCATCAGCACCTCGGTCGCGGTCTTCACCAGCGTGCGGAACGCGTTCGCGTCCATCGGCTTCGGGTTCTTCTTGTCGCGGCCCATCGTCCACGGGCCGACCAGCGCGGGCTCGGCTTCGCCGTCCTTGATCATCTCGACGGCCCAGCCGTCGTCGTCCTCGTTCTTGATGATGCGGGCGGTCCAGCCGTTGTCGTGCCAGAGGCCGTCCTGGTGGATGGCGGTGTCGTCGGATTGCAGATCGGATTCGGTCATGGAGGAAGCGCGGCGAACGGCCGGGGCGCGCGGCCAGGAGCGGCGCGCTGCCCGCGGCCGGTCGCCCGGAGTGGCATGCAAAGGCCGCAATTTTACCCTGCGGGCCGTTCGTGCGGCCCGCGCCGCCCGCAATGTCGGCCATTCGGCCGATTCAGCCTGCCGCCGAATGGCCGGACCGACGCAAATATCAAACTCGTATTACGTTCCCGCAGGCCAATCTATACAGCGTCCGATATCCCGGGCGCGCGCCGCTTCCTAGAATGACGTTCGAGATAAAAATATCTCGCACGTCATTCAACGCCGATTCGGCCGCGCCCGCATTCCGCGTAGCGGGGCCCGGCGAACCTTCTGGAATTGCGCATGGGGAAATTCAGTATTCGCACTGTTTTCGCGTACGACTGGCCGCTTACGCTCGCGGGCATGGAGCACATTGCCGGCGACGCGTGCGCGATCGATCTCGTCGGCGTCTCACGGACCCCGGACGAATTGGTCGACGCGCTCGGCCGCATCGACTGCGACATCGTGCTGGTCGACTATGCGATCGGCCAGGACGCGCGGATGGACGGCCTCGCGCTGTTCGACTGGCTGCGCCGCTCGCGCCCGAACGTCGGCATCGTCGCGCTGGTCGGGAACGAGAATCCGGTGATTTTCCGCTCGATCCTCGCGCAAGGCGGCGCGAGCCTCGTCAGCAAGTTCGACGATGTCGGCCATATCGTCACCGCGATCCATTCGAGCTACAGCGGCGGGCGCTACCTGTCGCCGCTCGTGCGGCGCGCGCTCGAGGCGCTCGCCGAACACGACCAGCCACCGGTGAAGCTGTCGACGCGCGAAATCGAGGTGATTCGCCTCTATCTGGCCGGCGTGCCGATCAAGACGATCGCGCAGCGGTTGAACAAGGGGAAGCAGACGGTCAGCGCGCAGAAGATCAGCGCGATGAAGAAACTCGGCGTGACCAACGACATCGAGCTGGTCCAGCGGGCGGCCGGGCTGGGGTTCGGCGGCGGCGGGGGCGCGAGTCAGCCGGTCGGCGCGGGGTAAGCGCGAAAGCGGTGCGGGCCGGGCAGGGCCGGCACCGCGGGGGGCGCCGGGCCATCAGGGGGAATCGCTGGGAATCGCCGGAACCCGCGGAATCGCCCGAAATCGCCGGAACCGCCGGAACCGCTGGAATCGACCGAATCGACCGAATCGACCGAATCGACCGAATCGACCGAATCGACCGAATCGACCGAATCGACGGAATCGACGGAATCGACGGAACCGCCGAACCCACCGAACCCGCCGAACCCGCCCTGATTCCGCCCGCTTCCACCCCCTCAGGCCGGCAATGCGAATCGCGTGACCGCGTCGCGCAGCGCTTCGGCCTGGTCGCGCAGCGAATGCGCGGCGGCCGCGGCCTGCTCGACGAGCGCCGCGTTCTGCTGCGTGACCTGGTCCATCTCGCCCACCGCGCGGTTGACCTGCTCGATCCCCGCGCTCTGCTCGCGCGACGCATGGCTGATCTCGTCGAGGATTTCGTTCACGCGCCGCACCGACTGCACGATCTCGGCCATCGTCTCGCCCGCGTGCGTGACGAGCGTCGCGCCATGCTCGACGGTTTCGTTCGACGACACGATCAGCGACTTGATCTCCTTCGCGGCCGTCGCCGAGCGTTGCGCGAGCGAGCGCACCTCGGCGGCGACCACCGCGAAGCCGCGGCCCTGTTCGCCGGCGCGCGCCGCCTCGACGGCCGCGTTCAGCGCGAGGATGTTGGTCTGGAACGCGATCCCGTCGATCACGCCGATGATGTCGCCGATCTTGTGCGAGCGGTCGGTGATTTCGTTCATCGTGCGCACGACATTGTCGACCACCTCGCTGCCGCGCGACGCGACTTGCGCGGCCTGATCGGCAAGCGTCGCGGCCTGCGCGGCGCTGTCCGCGTTCTGCTTCACGTTCGCGGTCATCTGGTCCATGCTCGACGCGGTCTGCACGAGCGCGGCTGCCTGCTCCTCGGTGCGCTGCGACAGGTCGGTGTTGCCCGACGCGATCTCGCCCGCGCCGACGTTGATGTTCTCCGTGCCCATCCGCACGCGCGACACCATGTCGATCAACCCGCCCTGCATCGTATGCAGGGCATGCATCAGGCTGCCGCGGTCGTCATGTTTGACGTTCACGCGCGCGGTCAGGTCGCCCTGTGCGATACGCTGCGCGGCGTCGAGCGCGACCTCGAGCTCGCCGCCGAGGTTCGCGCGCACGCTTTTCAGCACCATCACCATCACGGCGGTCGCGATCGCGCCGAGCACGGCCGTCATCGCGAGCCAGCGGCCGACGCTCGCGAGCACCGCCGAACGCACGTCGTCCATGTACATGCCGGTCACGAGATACCAGTCCCACGGCGCGAAGCGCTGCACCGCGCTGGTCTTGTCCTGCGGCTTGTCGGCGCCCGGCTTCGGCCACAAATACTCGACGAAGCCCTTGCCGCCTTCCGCGTTGCCGGCCTTCACGATCTCGACGAACAGGTGCTTGCCGTTCGGATCCGCGAAATTCGACACGTCCTTGCCGTTGAGTTCGGCCTTGATCGGATGCATCACGATCACCGGCTTCGAGTCGTTGACCGAGATATAGCCGTCGGTGCCGTGGCGCATCGCGGCGATCGCCTCGAGCGCCTTCTGCTTCGCGTCGGCTTCCGGCAACGCATTCTGTTGCGACAGCTTGTAGTAGTGGTCGGTCACGCTCGTGGCCTGCGCGACCAGCGACGCCAACTGGTCGCGGCGGTCCGTGATCATCGATGCGCGCGTTTGCCACGCGCCGATGCCGGCGATCACGAGCAGGCCGAGCCACAGAATGACGATCATCGAGGCGAGTTTCTGATTCAGGGAAAGGGTGCGCATGGGTAAGTGAGGTCGGTCGGTCGAACAAGCGCGCCGTAACGGCGTGACGGGATAAGTCTTTGACGGCACGCCACGCGCATGACCGTAGGCGGGAAATCCCTTAGAAACGGCAGCATCGATACCAGCGAACGCGGTGCGGTCATCTATGCATATACATATTCGCCGTCGCTATACTGTCGGGCGATGACGGTGATGTGTCGTGCCCGGATAGTCGGGCGGAGCGGCGGCGTCGAACGAACCTGAAAGGAGGCAACGGATGCGAATTCTGGTGGTGGGAGCCGGCGCGGTCGGCGGATACTTCGGCGGCCGGCTCGCGGCGGCGGGGCGCGACGTGACGTTCCTGGTGCGCGACGCTCGCGCGGCCGCGCTCGCACGCGACGGGCTCGTGATCCGCAGCCCGCGCGGCGACCTGACGCTTGCGAACGTGCAGACGGTGCGCGCCGGCGATACAGCCGCGCCGTTCGACCTGGTGCTGCTGAGCTGCAAGGCCTACAGCCTCGACGATGCGATCGCGTCGTTCGCGCCGTTCGTCGGGCCGTCGACGCTGATCCTGCCGATGCTCAACGGAATGCGCCATCTCGACGTGCTGCGCGACCGGTTCGGCGCCGCGCAGGTGCTGGGCGGCCTGTGCGTGATCGCGGCGACGCTCGATCGCGAGCAGCGGATCGTGCACCTGAACGATACGCACGGGCTGTCGTTCGGCGAACTCGCCGGCGGCGAATCGGCGCGGGTGCGCGCGCTGGCCGACGTGCTCGGCGGCGCGGGCTTCGATGCGACGCTCAGCGACGACATCGCCGCACGGATGTGGGACAAGTGGGTGTTCCTCGCGACGCTCGCGGCGAGCACGTCGCTGTTTCGCGGCTCGGTCGGCGACATTCTGGCCGCGCCGGACGGCCGCCGTCTGCTCGAGACGATGCTCGACGAATGCAGCGCGATCGCCGCGCACAACGGTTACCGGCCCGATCCGGCCGCGATCGAGCGGATGCAGCGGATGGTGCTGACGCCATCGCCGCTGACCGCGTCGATGCTGCGCGATGTCGAGAACCGCGCGCGGGTCGAAGCCGACCACGTGATCGGCGACCTGCTCGCGCGCCGCGACCCGCAGGCGGCGGATGCGTTGTCGCTGCTGCGCATCGCCTACAACCACCTGAAGACGTACGAGGTGCGCGTCGCGCGGGAAAGCGCGGCTGCGTCGTCGCGGTAGCCGTTCGGGGGCGAGCCGCGTTGCCGGATCCGCGCGGCGGCGGTTCGTCGCCGCCGCCGGCCGGCGCGCATTCCGCGCTGCACAATTTTGCCGTCCAGCGTCGTTTCCATCCGCAAACCGCAAAAAAGTATCGAAAATCAGGCGTAAAGTTGGTGGAGCCGCGCGCGCGATCGACCTACATTGCTTTCCATGCGACCGGTCGCGATGCAGAACGGCCCGGCCAGCGATACATGGGAATGGAGACGCCAGGATGATGCACCCCGATCTGGAAGTGGTCGAAGTGCGACGCGACGAGTCGTTCAAGGTCTGGTCGCATGGCTATCCGTATCGCACGATCCGCTGGCATTTTCATCCCGAATTCGAACTGCACCTGATCGTCGCGACGCGCGGCAAGTATTTCGTCGGCGACCATATCGGCTCGTTCGGCCCGGGCCATCTCGTGCTGCTCGGCCCGAACCTGCCGCACAACTGGGTCAGCGACATGGCGGAAGGCGAAACCGTCGAGCGCCGCAATCTGGTGATCCAGTTCGATCCGTCGTTCGTGCGCCGCTGCATGGACGCGTTTCCCGAATGCCGCGACGCGCGGGCGCTGCTCGACGATGCGCGGCGCGGCGTCGGCTTCGATGACGACACGAGCGCGGCGATCGCGCCGCTGTTCGACGAACTGCTGGGCGCGCGCGGCATGCGCCGCATCGCGCTGTTCATGACGATCCTCGAGCGGCTGTGCGGCGCGGCGCAACGCACGCTGCTCGCGAGCCCCGCCTACGACCAGGCGCACGTGACGCCCACGCGGCTCAGCCACGCGCTGTCGTACATCGGCAAGAACCTCGCGTCGGAGCTGCGCGAATCGGAGCTCGCGCAACTGACCGGGCAGAGCGTCAGCGCGTTCTCGCGTGCGTTCCACCGTCATACGGGCATGCCGTTCGTCCAGTACGTGAACCGCCTGCGCATCGAATCCGCGTGCCAGATGCTGCTCGCCGATGACGCGAACATCACCGACATCTGCTTCCAGGCCGGCTTCAACAACGTGTCCAACTTCAACCGCCAGTTCCGCGCGGTGAAGGGGATGGCGCCGTCCGAGTTTCGCGCGCTCCAGCGCCTGAACGCGCGCAGCCGCGAACTCGCGCTGCACGCGGCGCCCACCGGCAACCCGATGCCGCCGCGCGTGGTCACGCCCGCCGCGCCCGGGTTCGTACCGCAGCCCGGATGATCGCCGGGCGCTCGCCCGACCTTTTCTCGTCGTTTTACCCAGCCAATCGCGCCGTTCGCGTCGCGAGGGGCTCGCTCACCCACGAAAAAGCTGCACACACAACCGGAGACACCGTCATGACGCACGCATCGCCCACCGCCTCGCCCGCTTCTTCCCCGCGCCGCGGCGCCCGCTTCGCGGCCCTCGCCACGCTTGCCGTCGCGGCCGTGCTGCCGGCCGTCGCGCACGCCGCGCCGCTGCGCATCGGCATGACGTTCCAGGAGCTGAACAACCCGTATTTCGTGACGATGCAGAAGGCGCTGAACGATGCGGCCGCCTCGATCGGCGCGCAGGTCGTCGTCACCGACGCGCATCACGACGTCAGCAAGCAGGTGAGCGACGTCGAGGACATGCTGCAGAAGAAGATCGACATCCTGCTCGTGAACCCGACCGACTCGACCGGCATCCAGTCCGCGATCACGCAGGCGAAGAAGGCCGGCGCGGTGGTCGTGGCCGTCGATGCGAACGCGAACGGCCCGGTCGATTCGTTCGTCGGCTCGAAGAACTACGACGCCGGCGTGATGTCCTGCGAATACCTCGCGAAGGCGATCGGCGGCAGCGGCGAGGTGGCGATCCTCGACGGCATTCCGGTCGTGCCGATTCTCGAACGCGTGCGCGGCTGCAAGGCCGGGCTCGCGAAATTCCCGAACGTGAAGCTGGTCGACACGCAGAACGGCAAGCAGGAGCGCGCGACCGCGCTGTCGGTGACCGAAAACATGATCTCCGCGCATCCGAACCTGAAGGGCATCTTCAGCGTGAACGACGGCGGCTCGATGGGCGCGCTCGCCGCGATTGAAGGTTCCGGCAAGGACATCAAGCTGACGAGCGTCGACGGCGCGCCCGAGGCGATTGCCGCGATCCAGAAGCCGAACTCGAAGTTCATCGAGACGACCGCGCAGTTTCCGGCCGACCAGGTGCGCATCGCGCTCGGCATCGCGATCGCGCGCAAGTGGGGCGCGACGGTGCCGAAGGCGATTCCGGTCGACGTGAAGGTCGTCGATCGCGGCAACGCGAAGGGGTTCAGCTGGTGAGCGACGTGCGATACGACGCGAACGGCGGCGGCCTGGCCGCTGCCGTTCGCACGGAGAAGCCGATGGACACGATACTCAGGCTCAGCCACATCACGAAAAGCTTTCCGGGCGTGAAGGCGCTGTCGGACATTCACCTCGAGATCGTGCGCGGCGAGATTCACGCGCTGCTCGGCGAGAACGGCGCCGGCAAGTCGACGCTGATGAAGATTCTCTGCGGGATCCATCAGCCGGATGCGGGCACGATCGAGATCGACGGCACCGCGCGGCATTTCACGAGTTATCACGACGCGGTCGCGGCCGGTGTCGGCATCGTGTTCCAGGAATTCAGCCTGATTCCGCACCTCGATGCCGTCGACAACCTGTTCCTCGGCCGTGAGCTGCGTACGCGCTGGGGCGTGCGCGACCGCGCGCGGATGCGCCGCGCGGCGGCCGGCATCTTCGCGCGGCTCGGCGTGTCGATCGATCTCGATGCGCCGTTGCGCACGCTGTCGGTCGCACAGCAGCAATTCGTCGAGATCGGCAAGGCGCTGTCGCTCGATGCACGCATCCTGATCCTCGACGAGCCGACCGCCACGCTCACGCCGGCCGAGGCCGAGCACCTGTTCGCGATCATGCGCGAGCTGAAGCGGCAAGGTGTCGCGATGATCTTCATCTCCCATCATCTCGACGAAATCTTCGCCGTGTGCGATCGCATCACCGTGTTGCGCGATGGCCAGTATGTCGCGACGACCGACGTCTCGAGCACGGACGTCGAGCAGCTGGTCCGGATGATGGTCGGCCGCCGGCTCGAGAGCAGCTTTCCGCCGAAGCCGGTGCGGGCGGCCGATGCGCCGGCCGTGCTCGAAGTCGACGCGCTGCAGATCGAACGCGACGGCCCGGTGAATCGCTTCGCGCTGCATGCGGGCGAGATCCTCGGTTTCGCCGGCTTAGTCGGCTCGGGCCGCACCGAGACCGCGCTCGCGGTGATCGGGGCGACGCGCGCGCATCGCAAGACGGTGCGCGTGCGCGGCACGCCGGCGAAGCTTGCCGATCCGGCCGACGCGCTGCGTGCGGGCATCGGCCTCCTGCCGGAAAGCCGCAAGACGGAAGGGCTCGTCACGTCGTTTTCGATCCGCGACAACATCTCGCTGAACAACCTCGGCAAGTACCGGTCGATGCGCTGGCTGATCGACCGCCGCGGCGAGGCGCGCACCACGCACGACGTGATGCGGCGCGTCGGCGTGAAGGCGCCGTCGATCCATACCGAGGTGGCCACGCTGTCCGGCGGCAACCAGCAGAAAGTGGTGATCGCGCGCTGGCTGAACCATCATGCGAGCGTGCTGATCTTCGACGAGCCGACGCGCGGTATCGACGTCGGCGCCAAAGCGGAAATCTACGGGCTGATGCGCGAACTGACCGCGCGCGGCTACGCCATCATCATGATCTCGTCCGAACTGCCGGAGATCGTCGGCATGTGCGATCGCGTCGCCGTGTTCCGGCAGGGCCGCATCGAGGCGACGCTCGAAGGCGACGAGATCGATCCCGACACGGTCATGACCCATGCCACGGCCGGCACGCGAGGAGCGACCCATGAACCTGCCTGAATCTTCTTCCACGCCTTCCACGACGCTTGCGGCCGCTGCCGGAAACGGCGAGGCGCCGCCGCCGCGCGCGATGTGGACGCAGTTGCGGCGCTCGACGCTGTTTTATCCGCTCGTCGGGCTGATCGTCGTATGCATCGCGATGATGATCGCGAGCTCGAGCTTCCTGTCGGCGGCGAACCTGGAAAACGTGCTGCGCCAGGTGTCGATCAACGCGATCATCGCGGTCGGCATGACCTGCGTGATCTTGACGGGCGGGATCGACCTGTCGGTCGGCTCGGTGATGGCGTTGTCCGGCACGCTCGCGGCCGGGCTGATGGTGGCCGGCGTCAACGCCGTCGCCGCGCTCGCGATCGGTATCGCGGTGGGCTTCGGGTTCGGCTTCCTGAACGGCGTGTTTGTCGCGTTCGCGGGGATGCCGCCGATCATCGTCACGCTCGCGACGATGGGCATCGCGCGCGGCCTCGCGCTCATCTATACGGGCGGCTATCCGATCGACGGGCTGCCCGACTGGGTCGCGTTCTTCGGCAGCGGCAAGGTGCTCGGCATCCAGGCGCCCGTGCTGATCATGCTGATCGTCTATGCGATCGCGTGGCTG
The DNA here is from genome assembly GCF_000203915.1 of Burkholderia ambifaria AMMD. Classification (NCBI taxonomy): domain Bacteria; kingdom Pseudomonadati; phylum Pseudomonadota; class Betaproteobacteria; order Burkholderiales; family Burkholderiaceae; genus Burkholderia; species Burkholderia ambifaria. The sequence continues at coordinate 1,118,412 of NC_008391.1, read as the reverse complement.
CTGCTCGATCGGATGCCGTTCGGCCGCTATGTGTATGCGATCGGCGGCAACGAGCAGGCGACGCGCTTGACCGGCGTGCGCGTCGCGCGCGTGAAGCTGATCGTCTATACGCTGGCCGGGCTCACGTCCGCGCTCGCCGCGATCGTGCTGACCGGGCGCCTGATGAGCGGACAGCCGAACGCAGGCGTCGGCTTCGAGCTCGATGCGATCGCGGCCGTCGTGATGGGCGGCACGTCGATCTCGGGCGGGCGCGGCGCGATTCTCGGCACGCTCGTCGGTGCGCTGCTGCTCGGCGTGCTCAACAACGGACTGAACATGATCGGCGTGAACCCGTATGTGCAGAACGTGATCAAGGGCGGAATCATCCTGCTTGCGATCTATATCAGCCGCGAACGATCGCGGTAACCGGCTATTCATCAGAAATCCGAATCATCACTAACGGAAGAGACAACTCATGACGACACCCGAAGCCCAGCCGCGCATGACCGCGGTGGTTTGCCACGGCCCCGAGGATTACCGCGTCGAACAGGTCGCGAAGCCGCATGCGGGCGCAAACGAACTCGTGATCCGCATCGCCGCGTGCGGGATCTGCGCGAGCGACTGCAAGTGCTATACCGGCGCGAAGATGTTCTGGGGCGGCCCGAATCCGTGGGTGAAGGCGCCCGTGATTCCCGGCCATGAATTCTTCGGCTACGTGGAAGCGCTCGGCGACGGCGCGGCGGAGCATTTCGGCGTCGCGCCGGGCGACCGCGTGATCGCCGAGCAGATCGTGCCGTGCGGCAAGTGCCGCTACTGCAAGTCGGGCCAGTACTGGATGTGCGAAGTGCACAACATCTTCGGTTTCCAGCGCGAAGTCGCCGACGGCGGGATGGCCGAGTACATGCGCATTCCGCCGACCGCGATCGTCCACAAGATTCCGCTCGGCGTGTCGCTCGAGGATGCGGCGATCATCGAGCCGCTGTCGTGCGCGATCCATACCGTGAACCGTGGCGACCTCCAGCTCGACGATGTCGTCGTGATCGCCGGCGCAGGCCCGCTCGGGCTGATGATGACGCAGGTCGCGCACCTGAAGACGCCGAAGAAGCTCGTCGTGATCGACCTGCTCGACGAACGGCTCGACCTTGCGCGGCAATATGGCGCTGACGTAACGATCAACCCGACGCGCGACGATGCGCGCGAGATCGTCCGCGCGCTGACCGACGGCTACGGCTGCGACGTGTACATCGAGACGACCGGTGCACCGGTCGGCGTGAACCAGGGGCTGGAGCTGATCCGCAAGCTCGGCCGCTTCGTCGAGTTCAGCGTGTTCGGCGAGGATACGACCGTCGACTGGTCGATCATCGGCGATCGCAAGGAGCTCGACGTGCGCGGCGCGCACCTGGGGCCGTACTGTTATCCGGTCGCGATCGACCTGCTTGCGCGCGGGCTCGTCACGTCGAAGGGCATCGTCACGCATGGCTTCGCGCTGGAGGACTGGGACGACGCGATCCGCATCGCGAAATCGCCCGAATCGATCAAGGTGCTGCTGAAGCCGGCTCGTTGAAGGCCGGCGCGTGCGCCTCACCGGAGACATCATGGAATACGTCATAGGCGTCGACATCGGCACGCAGAGCACCAAGGCGCTGCTCGTCGACCGGCGCGGCACGATCGTCGCGCGGCGCTCGGCCGGCTACCAGCCCGATACGCCGCGCCCGCTATGGGCCGAGCAGTGGCCGCAGGTGTGGTTCGACGCGGTGCTCGACTGCATCGCGGGCTGCGTGAGCGACGCGCGTGCGCACGGCGTGCCGGCCGATGCGATCCGCGCGGTGTGCGTGAGCAGCCTGTACGGCGGCTCGGGCATTCCGGTCGACAGCGACATGCGGCCGCTCCATCCGTGCCTGATCTGGATGGACCGGCGCGCGACCGCGGAAGTCGACTGGGTGAACGCCAACGTGAACGTCGAGCGGCTGCGCGCGATCACTGGCAACGGCGTCGACAGCTACTACGGGTTCACCAAGATGCTGTGGCTGCGCGAACAGCGCCCGGACGTGTGGGCGAACGTGCGCTATTTCCTGCCGCCGAATGCGTATGTGATCTACCTGCTGACCGGCGAGGTCGCGGTCGATCACAGTTCGGCCGGCAACATCGGCGGCGTGTATGACGTCGCGCGCCGCGAGTGGTCCGACGACGCGCTCGACATGCTCGGCATCCCGGCGACGATGATGCCCGAGCGGCTCGTCCAGTCGACCGATATCGTCGGTGGGCTGCTGTCGCAATGGACGGAGCAGCTCGGCTTGGCGGCCGGCACGCCGGTCGTCGCGGGCGGTGTCGACGCGGCCGTCGCGACCTTCGCGGCCGGCGCGACGCGCGGCGGGCAGCATGTCGCGATGATCGGTACGAGCATGTGTTGGGGCTACGTGAACCAGCACGTCGATGCGCGGCACGGGCTCGTCAGCATGCCGCACGTGTTCAACGGGCAGCGCGACCTGTACGTGTTCGGTGGCGCGATCACGGCCGGCGCGTCGGTCGCGTGGTTTCGCGACCAGTTCTGTCATGCGGAGATCGATGCGGCGAGGTTGCTGCCGCACGGCGATCCGCACGTGCTGCTCGAGCAGGCGGCCGAGAGCGTGCCGCCCGGCGCGGACGGCGTGCTGTTCTTGCCGTACCTGATGGGCGAACGCAGCCCCGTGTGGGATGCGCAGGCGAGCGGCGCGTTCGTCGGGCTGAGTCTCGCGCATACGCGTGCGCACCTGTATCGCGCCGTGCTCGAAGGCGTCGCGTTCGCACTGCGGCACAACATCGAGGCCGGGCGGCGCGGCACGGTGGCGCTGGACGATCGGTTGATCGTCGTCGGCGGCGCCGCGCATTCGGCGCTGTGGATGCAGATCATCGCGGACGTGACGGGTTTTCCGGTGTGGACGATCGAGCAGGACGTCGAAGCCGCGATGGGTGCGGCGCTGCTCGCGGGCGTCGGTGCGGGGCTCGTGTCGCACGACGACGCGCAGGGCGGCTGGGTCACGCTCGTCGAACGCGCGCGGCCCGATGCGGCGCGCGCGCATGCGTATGCGGCGCGTTTCGCACTCTATACGGCGCTGTATCCGGCACTCAAACCGATCATGCACGCACTGCGCACGTCATCATGAAGACGCGATTCGATTTCAGCGGTTCACGGGTGCTCGTCACCGGCGCGTCGAGCGGGATCGGGCGCGCATGCGCGGTTGCGCTGGCGCATGCGGGCGCACGGGTCGTCGCGGCGGGGCGCGATGCGGCCGCGCTTGACGTGCTGGCCGGCGAAATCGCCTGCGATATCTTGCGCGTCGATATCGGCGCCGATGAACAGGCGATCGATGCGGCGCTTGCCGCGTACGACGCGTTCGATGCGCTCGTCAATTGCGCGGGCATCGCGTCGCTCGAGCCGGCGCTCGAGGTCAGCGCCGAGCACTTCGATCGCGTGATGGCCGTCAATGCGCGTGGCGCTGCGCTCGTCGCACGGGCCGTCGCGCGGAAGATGATCGCGCGCGACGGGCGGGGCGCCGTGCGTGCGCGTGGCAGCATCGTCAACGTATCGAGCCAGGCGGCGCTCGTCGGCTTGCCGGAGCATCTGAGCTATTGCGCGTCGAAGGCGGCGCTCGACGCGATTACGCGCGTGCTGTGCATCGAACTTGGCGCGCACGGGATTCGTGTGAACAGCGTGAACCCGACCGTCACGCTCACGCCGATGGCGCAATTCGCGTGGAGCGACCCGGAAACGCGCGCGCCGATGCTCGCGGCGATTCCGCTCGGGCGCTTCGCGGAGCCGGACGAGGTGGTCGAGCCGATCCTGTTCCTGCTGAGCGACGCGGCGTCGATGATCAGCGGGGTGTCGCTGGCGATCGATGGCGGGTATACGGCGCGGTAGCGGGCGATCGGGTGACGATGGGCGACAGAGGGGTTGCCGTTCGTCGTCGCGATGTCGTCGCACATGCCGACGCAGGCCGGATGATGCGGCCGGATGTGCTGCCTGGGTCGATGCCGGTTAAACAGGATCCTTGCTCGGCGGCCCGTCGGGCTGCTGCGGGTTGTCGTGCGGATGTCCCGGCGGCGGTGGCGACAGCGGGTCGTCTTCCGGATCGCGGTTCGGATCGGCCGGGGGCTCGGGCATCGGGGTCGTGTGGTCCATGGAGCGCTCGTGCAATGCGTGACGACGGTGGCGCGGCGGGCGCGCCTCGTCTTCGTTATAGGCAATCGGGCGAGCGTTTGCAGCGGGATTCTCGCGGCGGCATCCGGATTCCCGGCGATAGTCGAGTGTCTGCAGGTATCGCGCCCGGATCTCGCGGTGGCACGTATGGGCAATGCGCTGCGCGGCCGGCGCGCGCCTGTGTCAGGGCAGATCCGCCGGCGTATCGACGTCGCGCAGGATGCCGGGATCGTCGACGTCGAGCAGGTTCACCGGCGCGCTGGCGAACAGCGCGCGGGCGCCCGTATCGCCGTCGAGCGCGGCGAGTGCATCGTAATGGTGCGCGGCGAAACCGACCGGATGGCCGCGCATGCCGCGATGCATGGGGGCGACGATCGACGCGTCGTCGGCGTCGAGCGCGCGCGTGAGCATTTCGTAGGTGGACGCCGCGATCCACGGCATATCGGCGAGCGCGACCAGCCAGCCCGTCGCTTCGGGCGTCGTGCGGACACCGACCGCGAGGCTCGCGCCCATGCCGCGCATCGCGTCCGGCGCGTAGACGACCTGGCAGCCGGCTTCGTTCAGCAGAATCGCGAGTTTTTCGGCGCCGGGGCGCACGACGGCGATCACGTCGGCCGTGGCAGCGGCGAGACGACGGGCGGCCGCGACCGCAACCGGCGTGCCGTCGGGAAGCAGCGCGAGCAGCTTGCTGTGCAGACCGCTTGGGTCGAAGCGTTGACCGAGACCGCCGGCGAGCAGGACGCCGGTGGCGAGTGACGCATAGGACATCGGCGCGGGGGGAGGAAGGCAGGTGGGCCGATTGTGCGGGAGCGGGCGGGGATCGGCAAGTGCCGATGTTACCGACAACGTGCGCATTGCCGCCGGAAAGAATGTCCGCGGGCGGTTTCGTCGAGCAGGGTTTTCTCGGCAGGGCTGGATATGGCGAGCGATTCGCTTTGCATCACGATCCAATGGCGGTCGCAAGGCTGCCAATGCCACCATTCGCACGGGTAATGCGTGAAACCGGTACGGGGCAGCGCGTTGATCGGTAGTTGACGGTTTCGCGCGGCCGTCGCGCTCGGTTCGGTCAGACGAATCGCCTGTCGACCGGAGTTCGGCTCCGTCGGTGTCGTGATGTGGCCGATGGATAGATGACGGTCACCAAAGCGTCTTCACGTGCGCATACGCACGAATCTTTTCGTCGCGGGTGACGAGCGGCGCGCCGAGCCGCCGGGCGGTGGCGACGATCATGCGATCGGCCGGATCCTTATGGAACGTGCCGGGCAGGGCGGTGGACTTCGCGGCGATGTCGGCATCGACGGGCACGAAGCGCATGCCGTCGATTTGCGCGACCGTCGCGAGCCACGCATCGACGTCCATCGTCAGCGCGAGGCGTTCGTTGCGCACCAGCATCGCGATTTCCCATGCGGAGATCGCGGACGCGGCGAGCGCGCCTTCGCCGCGCGCGCGATCGATTGCGCCGCGGGCCTTCTTGCTGAGCGACGGATCGCCCGCCACCCACCACACCAATGCATGCGTATCCAGCACGATCACCGCGACGCCTCCCAATCATCTTCCGCAATCGGATCGAGAGGATTGTCGTAGCGCATGACCGAGCCGCGCAATATGTCCAATGGCTGGGCTTCGCGCGCGTGGTACGGCCGGATTTCGAGCGTCGGCTTGCCGTGGTCGGTGACGATGAGGCTCTCGCCCGACGCCTCGACGAGCCGGAAGTATTCGAGTGCGCGTGCCTTGAATTCGGATTTCGATACGGGAGCGTGCGGCATCATGATATGAGCATGGTCATTTAACGATGGTCATTTTAGATCGGCGTGGGGACCTGATGCAAGCGACGGGCCGGGCGCGATTGACAGCGCGAACGCATCACCCTACGCATCCGCCCACTTCCTCAACAGGTTGTGATAAATCCCCGTCAATGAAATGACCATCGGATCCTTCGCGCCTTTTTCCGCGGACAATGCCTGAATCTGCGTATCGAGCTGAAACAGCAGCGTGCGGTCGCCGTCGTCGCGCACCATGCTCTGGATCCAGAAGAACGACGCAACGCGTTCGCCACGGGTAACGGGCGTCACGTGGTGCAGGCTCGACGCCGGATACAGCACGAGATCGCCGGCCGGCAGCTTCGCGCGATGCACGCCGTACGTATCTTCCACGCACAGCTCGCCACCGTCGTACGCATCGGGCTCCTCGAGAAACAGCGTCGCCGACAGATCGCTGCGCACGCGGAAATCCGTGCCGCGCAGCAGCCGGATCGCGTTGTCCACATGCGTGCCGAACGTCTCGCCGCCTGCATAGCGATTGAACAGCGGCGGAAACACCTTCAATGGCAACGCTGCGGAAAAGAACAGCGCATGACGCGCCAGCGCATCCTGGATCGCATCGCCGACCGCCCGCGCGACGGGTGATCCTTCCGGCAACTGCCGGTTGCGTTTGGCCAGCGCCGACTGCGCGCCGGACGTCGCATTGCCGTCGACCCAGTGGGCAGCATCGAGCAGCTCGCGGCATTGCGCGACCTGCGCGTTGGTCAGCACGCCGGGGATATGAAGCATCATGATTCGAATTCCATGCCGTGAGACGGCAGCCGCAGCGCCGCTGCGCGCAATGCAGCGAGCGGCGACGACGCAAGATATGCACGCATCTTCGCGACGAAGGCCGGCGTAGCGGTGGCCGGCACGCGCGCGAGCCATGCAAGCGCTTCGTCGATGCGCCCGCGCTCGGCGAGCAGCCGCGCATAGTTGAACTGGCCGCGGAAGTCGCCGGCCTCGGCGGCGCGGCGATAGTGATCGAACGCGGTGTCGACATCGGCGGGAACGACCCAGCCGTCCTCGTAGAAACCGCCGATCAGGTTGATCGACTTCGCATGGCCGAGCGCGGCCGCGCGGCGAAACCAGTCGAGCGCATCGGCGCGGTTCTCGTCGATGCCGTTGCCGAGCGCGAGCGCCGTCGCGTAGTTGTACATGCCCCAGTCGAGGCCCGCCTGAGCGGCGAGCCGGTACCAGTACACGGCCACCGGCGCGCACGCGGCCGTGCCCCAGCCGAACTCGTAGCAGCGTCCGAGCATGTTCATCGCCATCGGATGGCCGGCCCGCGCCGCATGCCCGAACCAGCCGAACGCGGCGGCCGGATCGCGCGCGACGCCGTGTCCGTCGAGCAGATACTGTCCGTAGACGGCCTGCGCGTCGACGATCCCGTGCTCGGCCGCCGCCGCGACCCACGCGGCGGCGCGCTCGGGCGGCCCGGCCAGGATGTCGGCGAACGCGCGCGGCGACACCGACGCGAGCGCCTTCAGCGAGACGGCTTCCATCGATCAGTAACGCGCATTCAGCGTGATGAACGCCGAGCGGCCCGGCGCGATCGACGCGTAGTGCGCCGGATACGCCTGATCGAAGTACGTGCGGTTGAACAGGTTGTTCACGTTCAACTGCAGGTCGAGCTTCTTGTTGATCCGGTACTGCGCCATCGCGTCGAAGCGCCAGTACGACGGCACCGCGCGCAGGTTCGCCGGATCGCCGAACACTTCCGACATGTAGAACGCGCCGCCGCCGACGGTGAATTTCGGCGTCACGTCGTAGTTCGACCACATCGTCAGGCTGTGCTTCGGCGTGTTCGGGAAGCGGTGGCCGTCGTTCGCGGCGTCCTTGCCGTTGTCGCGCAGCTCGCTCTTCATGTACGTGTAGCCGCCGAATACCTGCCATTGCTTCGTGATCTGGCCGGCGACGCCAAGCTCGAGACCCTGCACGCGCTTGTTGCCGACCATCGCGTACTGGTTGTTCGGCAGCGTCACGCGTGCATTCGTCGTATCGATCTGGAACAGCGCGGCGGTGAGCGCGAGCTGGTCGTTCAGCACGTTCCACTTCGTGCCGAGCTCGATGCTGCGGTTCTTTTCGGGCGCCATCTGGTCGGCGTTCGGCCCGACGCCGCCGCGGCCGGGCGTGAGCGACTGCGTTTCGCTGCCTTCGCCGAGCAGCATGCCGGCCGGCGTCGACGACGTCGCATACGACGCATAGATGCTGCCGTTTTGCGCGGGCTTGAACACGAGGCCGGCCTGCCAGTTGAAGAGCGTGTCGTCGCGCGTGTAGGTCTTGCCGCCGTTGGCCTTGGTGTCGGTGAAGCGGGTCGAGTAGTCGTCGACGCGCACGCCGGCGTTCACCTGCCAGCGTGGCGTGATCTCGATCGTGTCGAAGCCGTAGATCGACTTCGTCGTGGTGCGCGCATGCGCGTAATCGTTGTTGCGCGTGACCGAGCCGGCCCACGGATCGCTCGGGTTCGGCGACCACAGGCTCGTGCAGTTGTAGCCCGACGCGGCGCCGATGCCCTTCTGGCAGATCTTGCCGGTGTCGGTCGCCACCTTGTAGGAGTCGCGCTTGCCCCATTCGCGCGACAGTTCGATGCCGGTCGTGAAACTGTGCTTGAACGGGCCGGTACGGAATTCGCCGAACAATTCGGTCAGGTTCGCGAGGCTGTTGATCGAGCTGTCGCGGTTGTTGTTGCGGCGCCAGACCTTGCCGTTCACCACGTTGCCCTGGCTGTCGTCGGGCTGCGTCCAGATGTAGTCCTGCGTCGATTCCGTATAGCGCGTGGTGTTGCGCACCGTCAGCCCCGGCGTGATGTCGTGCTCGATCCGGATCGTGCTGATGTCGGACGTGGTCTTGCGGAAGTCGCGGTCGATCAGGCCATAGAAGTTGTGGCGATCGACGGGCGCCGGATAAATCGTGTCGACGTTCGCGGGCTTGTTCGACGTCGTGTAGAAGTACGGAATGCCGCCGTCGGGCATGTCGTCGGTCGACAGGTGGTAGTAGCTCGCGGTCACGCGCGTCGGCGTGCCGAGACCGAACGCGATCGACGGCGCGACGCCCCAGCGCTCGTTGTTGACGACGTCGCGGCCGGCGACGTCGTTGTTGTGGCTCATCAGGTTCAGGCGGAACGCGGCGTGATCGGCGAATTGCCAGTTGCCGTCGGCCGTGAAGCGGCGATAGCGGTCGGTGCCGAAGCCCGCGCTCGCGGCGGCCGTCGTGCCGAGGTGCGGGGCCTTGGTGATCAGGTTGATGCTGCCGCCCGCGCCGCCGCGGCCGCCGTACGCGCCGTCGGAACCCTTGGTGATCTCGACGCGCTCGGTGTTGAAGATCTCGCGGGTGGTCGCGCCCGTGTCGCGCATCCCGTCGACGAACATGCTGCCCTGCGAGTCGTAGCCGCGGATGAACGGACGATCGCCGAGCGGGTTGCCGCCTTCGCCCGCGCCGAACGTGATGCCGGGCACGGTGCGCAGCGCTTCGGTCAGCGTTGCCGCACCGCTGTTCTGGATCAGTTCCTGCGGGATCACGGTCACCGACTTCGGCGTGTCGACGAGCGGCGCGGTGAATTTCGCGGAGGCGGAAAAGTCGGCCTTGTAGCTGTGCTCGGTCTTGCCCTGGATTTCGATCGGCGCGAGATGGCCTTCGGTGCTGACCGGGGCGGGCGACGGCGTGCCGTCGGCGAACGCGGGGCTTGCGGCGAGCACGCTGCACAGGGTGGTGAATTTGCCGAGCTTCAGCTCGTCAGGACGGGACTTCATGGTGCGCTTCGACCTCGCGGTGTGGCCCGGGAACGGCGCGTTACGCAAACGTGCATGCCGCCCGGAATTATTACGATTTGTTTTCAGCCGGGCATTCTATGTAATTTTCAGGTGAATGAGAAGCGTTCTTGTTCGCATTTGTAGGAAGAACGTTGACGAATGTCACGGAGGCCGGCGAGGCCCGCTGGGCGGGGAGATGGCCGAATGGCCGAATGTGAACGGGGTCTGGGGCGGGCTACAGTGGTTGCATTTTCATTCGTCCATCATGACAGCAAGGTGATAATATGACTGCATTGAAAGCAATTGTGGCGAGGTGCATCATGCCGGTGATTACCGTTCGAAATTTGCCCGACGAGGTGCATCGCGCGCTTCGCATCCGTGCGGCGCAACATGGTCGGAGTACCGAAGCGGAGGTGCGCGCCATCCTCGAGGAGGCTGTTCGGCCCACCGGCCGGGCGAAGCTGGGGTCGCTGCTGGCCGAAATCGGGCGGGAGGCGGGCGGTGTCGATTTCGAGAATCCGCGCGAGAGCTCCCCAACCGCTCCGATGAGCTTCGAATGATCCTCGTCGATACCAACGTCATTTCCGAGCCGCTGCGGCGCGAGCCGAGTGCGGCCGTGATCGAATGGCTCGATGCGCAGAATGTCGAGACGCTGTTTCTTGCCGCGATCAGTCTCGCGGAAATGCGCTTCGGCGTGGCCGCGTTGCCGGAAGGGAGAAGGCGGGACTGGCTGCACCAAAGCATCGAGCAGCGCGTCGTGCCGCTGTTTCGCGGCCGGATCCTGCCGTTCGACGACGCGGCGAGTAAAGCCTATGCGAGCCTTCGTGCGAAGGCTCGTGCTACGGGCAACGCGATGGCGTCTGCTGACGGATTTATCGCTGCCACGGCCGCGGCGAACGGCTTGATCGTGGCGACGCGCGACGTCGCGCCATTCGAAGCGGCGGGCTTGCGCGTGATCGACCCGTGGGCCCGGTAACATCGTGCCGGCCGCTCGCGCATCACCCGCGCCGAAAATGAAAACGCGCCGTGCAAGGCGGCGCGTCGTGCGTCATGTAGGCGCGCGGCCCTTGAACTGAAGCAATCAAGGGCGGCCGCGCGGCACCGGATGCGGTTCAATCGATCCCGTGAAACACCGCATCCTCCGGCCCGAGGTATGCCGGCGGGCGCCATGTCGCGTCGCGCATCGAGTGCTGGACGAGATTCTCGACGCCGAGCAGCACCGCGAAGATCGCCATCCGCACCGGAATGCCGTTGTCGGTCTGCCGGAAAATCGCGAGACGCGGATCGCGGTTCAGGTCGACCGACAGGTCGTTCGCGCCGGGCCGGCTGTCGCGCGGCAGCGGATGCATGATCAGCGTGTCGGGCTTGCACACGGAATCGACGAGTGCCTGGTTGATCTGGAAATCCGGCGTGTAGCCTTCGAACGACTCGTCGGTGAAGCGCTCCTTCTGGATCCGCGTCGCATAGACGACATCCGCGCCGCGCAGCCCGGCCGCGAGGTCGTTGGTCTGCTCGATCGCGTGGCCGTTCGTCGCGATCTGCTCGATGATGTACGCGGGCATTTCGAGCGTCGGCGGCGATACGAGCGTGAACTTCAGCCCGCGGTACAGCGCGAGCAGCTTGACGAGCGAGTGCACGGTGCGGCCGTATTTCAGATCGCCGACGAGCGCGATGTGCGCGCCGTCGACGATCTTGCCGAGTCGCGAGAATTCGCGCTGGATCGTATAGAGATCCAGCAGCGCCTGGCTCGGGTGTTCGCCCGGGCCGTCGCCGCCGTTGATCACCGGCAGGTTGGTCGCGCGGGCGAATTCGGCAACCGAGCCTTTCTCCGGGTGACGGATCACGAGTGCATCGACATAGCCGGCCATCACGCGGCTCGTGTCGTAGATCGATTCGCCCTTGGCCATCGACGAGAACGTGAAGCCGGTCGTGTCGCATACCGAGCCGCCGAGCCGGCAGAAGGCCGCGCCGAACGACACGCGGGTGCGCGTGCTGGCTTCGAAGAACAGGTTGCCGAGCACGGCGCCTTCGAGCACGCGCGAAATCTTGTGGCGGCGCGCGATCGGCTGCATCACGTCGGCCACGCGGAACAGCGCCTCGACCGAATCCCGCGAGAACTGGTCTACCGAGATCAGCTGCGGCTTGCCTTCGAACAGGAATTGCTTCGAGAGCCCTTGTTTGTCTACGCTTTGCGTATATTCGCCACCGTCCGGGGCCGAGCGTTCGACGATTTCCGATACGAAGCGCTCGACGATCTCGGGCATTCCGCGCGATTCCTGCGAGTCGTCGGGCAATAGCCACGTATCGAGCGCGCGACGGCTTACGCCGATGCGATTCGCGAACGCCTCGCGGGTCATGTTGAGGCGGCGCATCGCGTCGCGCAGGAAGGCTTGCTGGGGAACGGTCATCGGCAGCACCTGATGGAAAATGTACGCGGTGCGTATATTAGTTTGCGAGCCGGCGAAGTCAAGGAAAATCTGCGCGCTACCGCTGTGTGGCCCGCATGACAGCGGCTAGAGCCACTACTGGCGTGCGGCGGCCGTCTCCGTATAATCAGGTCAGGCCCCGTGTCCTGCGCGCCGCAGGGCGCCACGCCGCATACGATTCGCCCGGTCGGGCTTGTTGATTCGAAGGAGAATGAGAATGACGCGTACGATTGCTGCAGTGCTGCTGGTGGTGACTGCCGCGCTCGCCGGTTGCAACACCGTTGCGGGCGTTGGGCAGGACATTTCGAAGGGTGGCCAGGCGATCAGCGACTCGGCTGAAAAGGCGAAGTAAGCCACCGGGTTCCGGAATGCAGAAGGCGCCGGGCCGTCCCGCGATTGCGGGGCGGCCCGGCGCCTTTTTTCATGGTTTGCAATGCCGGCGGACGCGACGTCAGGCGCTTTCCACGAAGGCGTAGCGGCCGTCGATCTTGCGGGGCGTGAACCAGCCGAAGTCGGGGAACATCCGGTTGCGGACGAACCAGACGTAGCCCATCAGGATGACCGTCACCCCGAGGCTCGGCAGCGCCGACGACGGATCGTGTGCGAGATCGGCGATGGTCTTCGGCAGTTGCAGCAGCGAAAGAGCGATGAACGCGTGATACGCGCCGACACGATGGGTCGCGAAGCCCCAGATGAACAGCAGCGACAGCGGCACGGTCAGCGCGAGGAACAGCACCGCAAGGCCGTTGCCGAGCATGCCGGTGCTGCCGGAATCGCTGGCGGCGGCCGCGATGAAATAGCCGAGTGCGAGGCTGATCAGCAACTGCGCGATGCCGAGCCCGATCAGGATCCAGGTGTGCACCTTGTTCTTTTTGCACAGCTCGGGGTCGGGCCGCGACGCGATCAGGCGCGCGAGTACTTGATCCTTGAGGCCCTGTCCGGCCAGCTCGGCCAGCACGTCGGCCTTCCTTGCGCCCGCTGACAGCAGCGCCGCGATTCTCGTTCTAGCTTCCTTCTTGTTCATGGCGATGCGAATTATTGTTCGAGGGTTGTCAAATGGCCCGGCCCCGCGAATATTGCATCTTGCGTGACGGTGCGCAACGGTTTTGCCGCGCGCGGACACATTCCTACAGTCGTCGCTCGCGCGGATCAATCGCTGGCGGTCGACGTGGATGCCGCCGGCCTCGGCGGCAACGTCGGCCGTGTGTCCGTTTCGCGTGGTGGCGGTTCACGTCGCCGCGTCGCACCGACCAGCATCCCCGTGACGACGAGCGCGATGCCGAGCAGCCGCGTGCCGCCGAGCGTCTCGCCGAACAGCGCGACGGCGAACAGCACGGCCGAGACCGGCGCGACCGCCGTGAACAGCGCGGCTTCGGTGCCGCTCGTGCGGGCCGAGCCCGCATACCAGCAGAGATAGCCGAGCACGGTCGGGACCAGCGCGTAGTAGGCGATCGCCGATATCGCGCTGGTGGTCCAGCCGGCCGCCAGCGCGTGCCATTCGAACGCGGCCGGCACCAGCGCTAGCATGAAGCCGAGGCCCGACATCGCCGTCGACAGCGCGAGCGGCGGCAACGGCGTCGACAGCCGCCGGTTGAGCAGGATGAACACGGCTTCGCATGCGACCGCGGCGAGCACCAGCGCGTCGCCGGCGAGCGTCCGCAGCGACGGCATGGCCTGGCCGGGCGCGAACGTGACGAACAGCACGCCGGCGGTGGCGAGCGCGGCCGCGCCCCAGTCGCGCGGCGTCTGCCGCTCGCGCAGCACGAGCGCGGCGATCAGCGTCGACATCGCCGGCAGCGTGCCGAGCATCACGCCGGCATCGATCGGCGACGACAGTTTCGTGCCGCTGATCAGCAGCACGGTATAGCCGACCCCGCCCGCCGCGGCCTGGACCACCAGCAGGACGGCGTCGCGCGCGCAGATACGCGGCCATCGCATTCGCTGCGCCCGCATCAGCGCGCACAGCAGCGGCGTTGCGATCAGGAAGCGCAGCGCGGTGGCCGCGAACGGCGGCAGGCCGCCGGCCGCGAGACGGCTCGCGATGACGGTGCTGCCGACGCCCGCCATCGCGGCGGCGAGATAGAGATAGCCGATCAGTCGTGTCTTCATGCGCCGCATCGTGCCGTGCGGTGGCGCGGGCGTCTTGAACGAAATTGCAGGGAGGCCGGCGAGGGGGGAGGGCGCGTGGCGCGGCGCTGCGTCTACGGTTTCGCGGTGGGCGGTCACGCAGACATCGAACGCTGCCGCTGGGGAATGCCGCGAAATGGGAGCGGTCCGTGCCGCATCGCATCGCATCGCATCGCATCGTGCCGTGGCGTGGCGTGTCGCGTCGCGTCGCGTCGTGCCGTGCCGTGCCGTGGCGTGTCGTGGCGTGTCGTGGCGTGTCGTGGCGCGTCGTGGCGCGTCGTGCGGCGCCGCGCCGCAGCCAGCATCGCCCCGTAACCGTTCCCTCGGGACAACCAACCACGTCAGCCGGCCTGGATGAATCGCCCCGGCGTGATGCCGAACTGGCGCGCGAATGCGCGCGTCAGATGGCTCTGGTCGGCGAATCCGGCTTCGGCCGCGGCATCCGCGATCGGCCGGCCGCTTGCAAGCAGTGCACGAGCCAGTCGCGTGCGCGATTGCAGCAGATACGCGTGCGGCGTGATGCCGAGCTTGCGCGCGAACCCGCGCAGCAGCTGGAAGCGGCTCACGCCGCTCAGGCTGGCCAACTCGGCAAGCGAAACGGGTGCGGCGGGTGCCGCATCGAGTCGCTCGCGGGCCATGCGGATCGCCGGCGCGACGCCGGCGGCCGGCAGCGCGCGGTTCGAATGCCGTGCGAGCAGCGCGGCGACCAGCGTCACGAGGGCCTCGTCGCGGGCGAGCGGCAGTGTTTCCCCTGCGACGATCCGCGCATGCAACCGGCCGAAGGCGGCGGCGAGCCGTGCGTCGCGCACGGCCGGATGCGTGAACTCGACGCCCTCGAGGCCTTCTTCCGTCGCGACGCTCGCGACCAGCGCGGGCGCGAGGTACAGCATCCGCCAGCGCCGGCCCGTGCCCGCATCGATCGGCGTCCCGTCGTGCATCTCGCCCGGATTGACCATGATCGCGTCGCCGGCCAGCGCGTCGACCTGCCCGCGGCCGCTCCACGACCGATGCGCGCCGCTGACGATCACGCCGACCCCGAATTCATCATGCGCGTGCCGCGGAAACGCGCGATCGGACTCGAGGCTGATCGCCTCGATTCCTTCGTCGGTCCGTCGGTAATGGGTGATGCGATGCATGTGCGCTCCTTGCGCCGGCAGCGGCGCGGGTCACGTGCACTCTAGCGCGTTCCGGCGCCACGCGCCCTTCATCCTTTTGGCCGATACCGCGCGGCGCGCGCAGCCCGCACCATGTGCACATCAGCAGCGTAGATGGCCCGCCGGGCCTGAAGCTGCGCGGGAGACGGCAGGTGGAACGACAGGATCCGGTATTCATTCAGGTTGGCGCGCTCGCGGACGGTTTCGCGCCCGACGCGCATGTCCTCGCGCCCGTGAACGCACTCGCCGGGCGCTCGCTGGCCCTCGGCGACGCAGCCGGTGCATGGCGCGTCTATACGTTCGAGGCGGGCGCGCTGCAATGGCGCGACGCGGCGACCGACACGGGCGGTCGCGCACCGTGCCGCGTGACGCGGTTGCGCGACGCGCTGTACTTCGTCGACTACATCGATCCGGCAGCACGCGCGACGTCGGTCAGCCTCGTGATCGACGTCGGCAACGGCGTATGGACGTCGGTGATCGGCACGCTGCCGACCGAGGCCGACACGCATATCGACGCGTTCACGCGCGTCGCGCGCGGGCTGCCGCTGACGGGCGTCGACGCGGCGTTCCGGCACGGCACGCTCGGCGGCCACGCGCAGCCGGGCCCGCTGCACGGCCCCACGCGCGAACTGATCGGCAAGCGGACGATGTATCGCTACAGTCCGACCGAATGCTACGAGCACATCTACCTGAACGAGAACTTCTACGCATGGCAATGCCTGCAGGGCGTCGAAGGCGGGCTCGCCGACGTGGAACGCTGCCATTACTTCAGGATCGCCGATGAGCTGTATCTGTTCGTATGGCGCGAGAAGGTGGTGCCGACGCTCGGCGTCGTGCTGATCGACCTCGCGCAACGCAAGACCGACGGCAAGATCTTCGGCTATCAGGGCGGCGATTTCGGCACGCTGTCGAACTTCCCCGTCGGCGCGCATGCGCAGGTACTGAACGAAACCGTGCATCCGCTCGGCGGCGGGGCGCAGCGATGAACGCCGTGCCGGGCAGCGGCCGCCTGCGTGCTGATTTCAGCGGCCGCGTCGTGCTGGTCACGGGCGCCGCGCAGGGGATCGGCGCCGCGATCGCGCGTCGTTTCACGCAATCCGGTGCGTTCGTCGCGCTCGCCGATCTCAACGCCGATGCGGCTGCCGCGCAGGCGGACGCGCTCGTCGGCGCGGGCGGCAAGGCGCGCGCGTATCGCGTCGACGCCGCGAGTCGCGACGAACTCGGCGCACTCGTCGCGGCGGTCGAATGCGATGGCGGCCGGCTCGACGTCGTCGTTCACAACGCCGCTTATTTTCCGCTCATGCCGTTTGCGCAGATCGACGAGCCGACGCTCGCGCGGACGCTGTCGGTCAACCTGTCGGCGCTGTTCTGGCTCGCGCAGGCCGCGCTGCCGGCATTCGAGCGCGCGGGGGCGGGGCGGCTGCTCGTCACGTCGTCGGTCACCGGGCCGCGCGTCGTCTATCCGGGGCTCGCGCACTACGCGGCGTCGAAGGCCGGCGTGAACGGCTTCATCCGCGCGGCGGCGCTCGAACTCGCGCGCCGCAACGTGACGGTCAATGGCGTCGAGCCGGGAATGATCCGCACGCCGGCGGCCGGCAATCTCGGCGATGCGTCGGTCGCCGAGCAGATCGCGCGCGACATTCCGCTCGCGCGGATGGGCGAGCCGGAGGACATCGCGAACGCGATGCTGTTTCTCGCGTCGGCCGACGCGGCGTACATCACCGGGCAGACGATCGTCGTCGATGGCGGCGCGACGTTGCCCGAGAGCGGGGTCGTGCTGGGCGATGCATAACACGAGCGTCGACGATGGCGCGATTGCGGCCGTCGCGCGGGCCGGCAGGCGCGTCGACGGTCGGCCTGCACGTCGTCGCGCGTGCAGCGTCTATAGCCAGCCGTTGTGAATGAACTCGACAATCGAATACCGGCGAGGTTCGAGCGCGTGCTGCCGGACGGCCTCGACGATCCGCGACACGCCGTCCGCGTAAGGGGCCGCGCCGTACACGCGGGATTCGAACTGCAGGCTGCACGCGTCGTCCTCGATGCGGATCCGGTGGAACGCATGGCGGCCGAGCTGATCGTCGGGAATCTGCAATGCGTCGCGCTGCTCGTTCGGGTCGCGTACAGAGCGGATGTCCTGCGCTGGAATACCGAGCGAATGGCCGATGCCGACCGCGGTGCCGGGCACGGATGTCTTGCTGGCCTGGTGCGACTCCGTCACGCTGATGCGGCAGTCGCGAAACAGATGGCCGCTCGTTTCCAGCATGCTCATGAACTTGAGCATCAGGATGTTCGTATTCGGACAGAGCACGATGGGGAAGTCGTGCGATCCGGTTTCGAGGTCGGAGCCGGTGGACAGCTCGACGAGCGGCGAACCGGTTGCCTGGCAGAATGCGATCGCGTCCGGCAATTCGCGGCCAGACCCGGCGTGCACGACGATCGAACGGGCGTCGCTATGTCGGGCGTCATCGCTACGTTGCAGCTCGGTGCGCGCATGCTCGGACCAGGCCATCACGTGACAGGTCGACGGATCGAGCCGGTGCGAGCCGAGCAGTTCGGTTGCCAGCTTGCCGGTGCCAACGACGATTACTTGCATGGGATAGACGGGTTGAGGTTCGGGGTTTCGATACGGAAACGGCACAGGCCGCTCAAGGGACCGGCGCGATCATGATTCATCGCGCGGCGGACCGTGATCGGGCATTATGCCGCCCGAGTGCGGCGCATGCATGCAGTGCCGGCGTGTCGGCTCGCCGACGTGGCCCGTATCCACGCATGCGTCGTCGTGCCCACGCAAGCGTGAACGGCGCTACGCTGTCGAAACGCCGGCCGGGCGCGTCCGCGTCGCGGCCGGCATTGCCCCCCTAACTACGCATCATCAATCATCCATGGACCCAAGGAGAGCAAATCAATGGAACACGACCTGACAGGCAAGGCAGTCGCGATCACCGGCGGATTCGGCCATCTCGGCGTCGCCACGGCCGCATGGCTCGGCCAACGCGGCGCCCGCGTCGCGCTGATCGGCCGCGGCGCGGCGCCGGACGCGCAGGCGTTGCCCGGCGTGCCGGCCGATGCGCTGCGCATCGGCGGCATCGACCTCGTCGATCCGCAGGCGGCCGCGCGCGCGCTCGACACCGTGAATCGCGAATTCGGCAGGGTCGACGCGCTGCTGAACATCGCCGGTGCGTTCACATGGCAGACGATCGCCGACGGCGATGCAGCCACGTGGGACCGCATGTACGAACTGAACGTGAAGACGGCGCTGAACGCGTCGAAGGCCGCGCTGCCGTATCTGGCGGCGAGTCCGGCCGGCCGTATCGTCAACATCGGGGCCGGCGCGGCGTTCAAGGCAGGCGCGGGCATGGGCGCCTATGCGGCGGCGAAGGCAGGCGTCGCGCGGCTCACCGAGGCACTGGCGGCGGAGTTGCTCGATCGCGGCGTGACCGTGAACGCGCTGCTGCCGAGCATCATCGACACGCCGCCGAACCGTGCGGACATGCCGGACGCGGACTTCTCGCGCTGGGTCCGGCCCGAACAGCTCGCGGCGACGATCGGGTTCCTGCTGTCGGCCGATGCGCAGGCGATTACCGGCGCCTCGATTCCGGTGAGTGGGCGCGTGGAGTAGCGGGTGGCAGGCTGTCGCGCCCCCGCACGACGTCAACGCATGCGGAATCGCGCGCGCGGAATTTCCGCGATCGCCGCGATTTCGATCAGCAGGTCGGGGCGGTACAGACGTTCGACCTGGACGGTTGTCGTCACCGGATAGGGTTCGGCGAAGAACGTCTCGCGGATGTCGCCGGCCTGCATGAACGCGTCGATGTCGGTCGCGTAGTGAACCAGCGAGATCACATCCTGCATCTGCCCGCCCATCGCGGCGAGCACGTCGCGAATGTTGCCGAGCGTTTGCCGGACCTGCGCGCACATGTCGGCGGCACCGACGACGTGTCCGTCCTTATCGAGTGCGACCTGTCCCTTCAGATGGACGATCCGGCCGTCGCCCTGGACCACGGCCATCGAGAACGCGCCGAACGGCGCCCAGAGTTCCGGCGGATTCACTGCTTCGGCCATGACGCGGCTCCTGTTGGTCGGTCGTCGACGCGCGAACGCAGGGTCCCGTGCGGGGCGGGGTGCCTGCATGTCGCAGTCCATCACCGTATACTGTTCGTTCAGCATCATGTGACCGAATGACGACGTGACCAAGCCTGCCACCGCGGATACGCCGGACGACGATCCGCGTCCCACCCCGCCCGAACAACCTGAACTGGAAGACTGCTGCAACAGCGGCTGCTCGCCGTGCGTTTTCGACCTGTACGACGAAGCGCTGGCGCGCTATCGCGTCGAACTGGCCGAATGGGAAGCGCGCCACGCGTCGCGCAAGCATCACCCGTGAGCCCGATGCCGGCGAGCGGTCGCGTCTGCATCGTTTCCGTGTCGTCGCCGGCGATGGGCGACGCGCCCGCCGCCGTCACGCGCCGGCATGCGCCCGCCGATGCATCGGCCCCAA
This sequence comes from Burkholderia ambifaria AMMD, assembly GCF_000203915.1. Lineage (NCBI taxonomy): Bacteria > Pseudomonadati > Pseudomonadota > Betaproteobacteria > Burkholderiales > Burkholderiaceae > Burkholderia > Burkholderia ambifaria. Next base: position 1,098,500 of record NC_008391.1, on the reverse strand, counting down.
CGCGGCCGACAGCGCGACGCATACGAGCAGCACGACCGTCAGCGCCCACATCGCCGTCCTGAATCCTTGCACGTAGTCGAGCGCCCCCGGCTGCGCGCCGAGCCGCGCGAAGAACAATCCGCCGAGCGTTGCCGCACCGACGGCCGCGCCGATCTGCAGCATCGCGGTGACCATGCCGGACGCGACCCCGGCGCGCGCCGCGTCGACTTCCGCGAGCACGATCCGCACGACCGACGGCAGCACGAGCCCTTGCCCGACGCCGATCGCCGCGATGCCCGCATAGAAGCCCGCGCCGGGCGCATGTTCGCCGGCGAGCGCGGCGGCGGTTGCGACGCCGGCCGTGAGCAGCGCGAAGCCGAGCGTGAGCACGCGATAGCCGCCGAACCGGGCGACGAGCCGCGGCATCAGCAACGGGCTGGCGAGGAAGCCGATGCCGAGCGGCAGGATCGCGAGCCCCGACGCGAGCGGCGACCAGTTCAGGCAGCCCTGCAGATAGATCCCGTAGCTCAGGAAGAACGCGCTCAGCATGTAGAACAGGAACGCGAGCGTGAGCCCGAGCGCGACGACCGGATTGCGCAGCAGGCGCACGTCGAGCAGCGCATCGCGGCCGCCGGCGAGCCGGCGCGCTTCGACCGCCAGCAGCGCGCCGAGCATCGGCAGCGCGCCAACGATGCACGCGACCATCCACAGCGGCCAGCCCGCCTCGCGCCCGTGCGTGAGCGGATAGACGAGCATCAGCAGGAACAGCGACAGCAGCACCGTGCCGGGCACGTCGATGCGCTGGCCGCGCGGCGGCCGGCTCTCCGGGATGAAGCGCCAGCTGCCGAGCAGCGCGAGGATGCCGATCGGCACATTGACCAGGAAGATCGCGCGCCAGCCGAGCCCGAACGGATGCAGGCTGATCAGCGCACCGCCGCCGAGCTGGCCGATCACGGCCGCGAGGCCGAACACGAAACCGTAGAAGCCCATCACGCGCACCTGTTCCTGCGGGCTGAACACGCTGCGGATCGTCGCGAGCACCTGCGGCGCGAGGATCGCGGCGAACAGGCCCTGCAGCACGCGGCCGCCGACCAGGACCGCGCCGCTGCCGGCGAGCCCGCACAACGCCGATGCGACGACGAAGCCGGCCATCCCGACCATGAACATCCGCTTGCGACCGTACAGGTCGCCGAGCCGCCCGCCGGTGATCTGCACGACCGCGTTCGCACACGCGTAGGCCGACACGACGAGCTGCAGCTCGGCCGGGCGCGCACCGATGCCGTCGCGGATGGCCGGCAGTGCGAGATTCACGATGAAGTAGTCGAGCGGCGGCAGAATGGCGCCGACCAGCAGGACCACGAGCGCCCAGCCATGATGGCTGCGCGGCGGTGCCGCGGCGGCCGCGCCGGCCGGGGTGCAAGGGGCAAGGGTGTTGTCGCTCATGAACGCAAGTCCGAAAGAATGAGGGCTGCATCCTGAATCCCGTGGAAAAGGGAGCCCAGGTGCCCAGTGAACCGATATTCTGGCCACCCTCGATGATTCGGAAAAGCGGGAATTGGTGGTAGCATCCATCGGGTTATTCGATGGATTGAGAGGGCGATGCGCGGTTTCGACTTGGACCAGTTACGCACATTCGCGGCGGTGGCGGACGCCGGCAGCCTGACGGCCGCCGCGCCGCGGCTGCACCTGTCGCAGTCGACGGTCAGCGAGCAGGTGCGCAAGCTTGAATCGCGCGCCGGCGTGCCGCTGTTCGTGCGCAGCAAGCGCGGCGTCGAGCCGACGCCAGCCGGCGCGCGCCTGCTGCAGCATGCACGGCGCATCGTCGCGCTGAACGAGGCCGCGTTCGACGAGCTGCGCGGGCAAGCGATCAAGGGCGAGCTGCGCGTCGCGATCACCGACTACTACCGCACGCATGAAGTCGCGGGCCTGCTCGCGCGGCTGCGCGAGTGCTACCCGCAACTGAGCCTGCATGTGAGCGCGATGAAGAGTGCGGAGATCGAGGCCGCCCATGCGCGCGGGCAGATCGATCTCGGCGTCGTGATGAACCTGTCGAGCGGCCCGTTCCGGCCTGCGTCGGCCGATACGCGCCGGGTGCTGCGGCGCGAGCCGCTGTCGTGGGTCACGTCGCCCGCGCTCGCCGAGCAGCTGCCCGAGCCGCTGCCGCTCGTGCTGCTGCCGGACGACTGCATGATGCATCAGATCGCGGTGCGCTCGCTCGACGAGCAGCACGCGCCGTACGTGCTCGTGCACAGCGCGTCAGGTGTCGCGGGGCTGCAGTCGATGCTCGCGGCGGGGCTCGGCGTCGGCTGCCTGTGCGCGTCGGCGATCGGCGAGGGCCTCGTGCGGCTCGGCGCGAAATACCGGCTGCCGGCGCTGCCCGACGCGGTGTTCTCGCTGACGCCGCCGATGCCGGGCGAGCGCGAGACGGTCACGCAGGCGCGCGAGGTGCTGTCGCGGCAGTTGCTGATGTGAAGCGTGAAGCGGGGCGTGCGCGGCGGGTTTGAGTGGCCTAGTCGGCCGTCCCGTCGGCATACGCGCGCAGCCCGTTCGCCAGTGCATCGAACACGGCGTGGCAACGCGGGCTCGTGCGCAGATCCTCGTGCATGACCACCCAGGTTTCCAGTTTCATCGTGGGCCCGTCCGGCAGCACGCGCACGAGCCGCGCATCGCGTTTCGCGAGCCCGTTCTGGCAGAAGCCGATCCCGTAGCCCGCGCGAATCATCGCGAGTTGCGCGAGATTGCTGTCGGTGCGCAGCGCGAATGCATCGCGCTTCCACAACGGCATCCCGCGCCCGGCCGAGCGGATGAACGGCGTGACCGTATCGAACCCGATCAGCGCGTGATGGGCGAGTTCGCCGGTGGTCGACGGTGTGCCGTTGCGCGCCAGGTAGTCGTCGCGCGCAAACAGCCCGATGTCGATCTCGCCGACGCGCCGCGCGACGAGCGCGTCCTGCGCGGGCGGCGCCATCCGCACCGCGATGTCGGCCTCGCGGTTCAGTACGTCCTGGATGCGGTCGGTCGGCACCAGTTCGATCACGAGCCCCGGATGGTCGCGCCGCAACTGCGCGAGCATCGGCGGCAGCACCTCGACCGCGATCACGTCGCTGGCCGAGATTCGCACGGTGCCGCGCACACCCGCGCCGTGGCTCGCGGCCGCCCGCTCGAACGCGGCCGCCGCGCTGCGCAGCGCCTCGGCATGGCCGCGCAGCGCGAGGGCCGCCTCGGTCGGTAGCAGCCCCGACGGCGAGCGCGTGAACAGCGTCTGGCCGAATGCGACCTCCAGCGCCGCGACGTGGCGGCCGGCCGTCGGCTGGGTGATGCCGAGCGCGCGCGCCGCGCCCGACAGCGAGCCTTCCGTCAGCACGGCCAGGAAGGTGCGGTAGCGTTCCCAGTTCAGATCGATGGTCATACATAAATGTATAGCGGATCCATCGGGTTCGGCAATTCCTTATTAGGCGGCCGGGCGCCAGAATGCGTGCTGTCAACGGTTCATACACGGAGAACGGCAATGACGGCGAACGCAGGCGGGACGCAACGACAGGCACTCGTGCTCGGCGCGAGCGGAGGCATCGGCGGCGAGGTCGCGCGTCAGCTGCGCGATGCCGGCTGGCAGGTGCGCGCGCTCAAGCGCGGGCTCGACGCGGGGGCGGTGGAGCGCGACGGGATTGCATGGATACGCGGCGACGCGCTCGACCGCGACACGGTGGTCCGCGCGGCGCGCGGCTGCAGCGTGATCGTGCATGCGGTGAACCCGCCCGGCTACCGGAACTGGAGCGGGCTGGTGCTGCCGATGATCGACAACACGATCGCGGCGGCGACGGTGGCGCAGGCGACCGTCGTGCTGCCGGGGACTCTCTACAACTACGGTCCCGACGCGTTTCCGGTATTGCGCGAAGAGGCCCCGCAGCATCCGACGACGCGCAAGGGCGCGATCCGCGTCGAGCTGGAGCAGCGGTTGCAGGCGGCGACCGCGCAGGGCGTGCGCACGATCATCGTGCGGGCCGGCGATTTCTTCGGCGCGCACGCGGGCAACAACTGGTTCGGGCAGGGGCTCATCAAGGCAGGGCGCCCGGTTGCGGCCATCAGCGTGCCGGGCCGGCCGGGCGTCGGCCATCAATGGGCGTACGTGCCGGACGTCGCGCGCACGATGGTCGAGCTGATCGAGCGGCGCGACACGCTGGAGCCGTTCGCACGCTTTCATCTCGGCGGTCACTGGGACGCGGACGGCACGCAGATGGCGCAGGCCGTGCGTCGCGTCGCGCAGCGGCACGGGATGCGGCCGACGGTGCGGCGTTTCCCGTGGTGGCTCGTGTGGGCGGCCGCGCCGTTCGTCACGACGATGCGCGAGATGATCGAGATGCGCTATCTGTGGCGCGAGCCGCTCCGGATGGACAACGCGCGGGTGACGGCGGTACTCGGCCGCGAGCCGGTGACGCCGCTCGATACGGCGGTGGAGGCGGCGCTGACGGGGCTCGGGTGCTTGCGATGACGGCGGGCGGCGATGGCGAGTGGCAGGCTCGCATGCGGTTGATGCCCTTCATTGCCTGCGTACCCGCCACGCTTCGTCACGCCACGACCGGCAACGCCTCGACTGCATACCGGTGCCGCAGGCTGCGTCCGAGCACCGGATCGTGCAGTTCCATCTCGAACGCATCACCGTCGCCCATCGCCGCGATCGCGCCGTGCACGGCGACGGTACCGCCGAACATCGCGGAGCGTGCGGGCATCGTGCGCCGGTCGTCGAAGCGCTGCCACAGCACCTCCGGCGCGAGCAGCGCGCTGAGCGTGCCATGCTGATACGCGACGCGTTCGCCGCCGGGCCCGATCAGCCACGACCGCATCTCGATCGCGTCCCAGTGATCGGCGATGTCCGCATGACGCCACGCATCGCGGCCGAGCGGCTTCGCGCACACCTGTTTCGACACCGCGACGCCGTAAGCCTCGACTTCCCGATCCGTATGATCGGAACCGACCGTCACCAGCGTGCCGGCCGGGCTGTCGATCAGCACGCACTCGATTTCGCCGCCCGAACGCGCGCCGAGCACGCCGATCGACGGCGCCTGCGTGAGCAGCGCCGACGCTACGCGATAGAAACACGGCGTGGTCGACGGCGGCGCGACGCCGAGCGCCGCGAGTTCGTCGATGTGCGCGCGGATCGCTTCCGGATCGCGGCCTGCCCAGCCGGCGATCACGACGCGTTCGATCTCGACCTCGACCTGTGCCGGTGCGCGTTGCAGGGACATCACGTTGAACGACAGGGCTTGCATGCGGGTATCCGTTTGAAGTGCGAATGAATGAGGTGGTCGCCAGGAGCGCTCAGTCCGCGAGCGGACGGTGCGCGGTCTCGCGCGCGGCGAGCAGCGCGATCGACGTCACGACGAGCGCCGCGGTCACGTACAGCGACACGGCCGTGGTCGTGCCCGTCTGGCGGAACAGCGTCGCGATCACGAGCGGCGCGAAGCCGCCGCCGACGATGCCGGCGAGCGTGTACGCCAGTGACGAGCCCGCATAACGGACGCGCGTCGGGAACTGCTCGGTGACGAACGCGCCTTGCGGGCCGTACATCACCGCGTGGATCACGAGGCCGATCGCGACGGCCGCGACGATCGCGCCCGGCCGCGCGGTGTCGAGCATCGTGAAGAACACGAACGCCCACACGATGCCGGCGATCGCGCCGGCGAGGTACACCGGACGGCGCCCGAAGCGGTCCGACAGCGCGCCGAAGAACGGCACCGCAAGCGCGTTGCAGGCCGTGCCGACCATCACCGCCGTCAGCGCGACGGGGCGCGACAGGTGCAGCACGGTCGTCACGTACGTCAGCGTGAACACGACGATCAGCGCATACAGCACGTCGGAGCCGATGCGCGAGCCGCCGGCGATCAGCAGGCGTCGCCAGTGGCATTTCAGCACTTCGGCGACGGGCACTTCGGCGGTCGCGTGCGACTCGGCGAGCTGCTCGAACTGCGGCGTTTCGTCGACGCCGCGACGCAGCCAGAAGCCGAACACGACGAGCAGCGCGCTGGCCGCGAACGGCACGCGCCAGCCCCACGACAGGAAGTCTCCCGACGTGGTCGACAGCGTCACGAGCGCGATGCAGCCGGTGCCGAGCAGCGTGCCGAACGACGGGCCCATTTGCGTCCACGACGCGGACAGCCCGCGCCGCTTCTGGTCGCCGTGCTCGACCGACAGCAGCACCGCGCCGGCCCATTCGCCGCCGAGCGCGACGCCCTGCACGAAGCGCAGCGCGACGAGCAGGATCGGGCTCAGGATGCCCGCCTGCGCATAGGTCGGCAGCGCGCCCATCAGCGCGGTCGTGATCCCCATCAGCACAAGCGTGAGCATCAGCACCGCGCGGCGGCCGATGCGGTCGCCGAGGTTGCCGAACACGAAGCCGCCGAGCGGGCGCGACACGTAGCCCACCGCATAGGTCGAGAACGCGAGGATCGTGCCGGCCAGCGGATCGACCGACGGAAAGAACAGATGATTGAAGACGAGCGCGGCGAGCGTGTTGTAGATCGTGAAGTCGTACCACTCGAGCGACGTGCCGATCATGCTCGCGGACGCGAGTCGGCTGTTGCGGACACGGCGGGGCGCGTGGGCGGCGGGCTGGGCGAGAGTGCTCATGGTGTCGGGCATGTCGTGAAGGATGACGGGGTGACGCGTGCGGGCCGATGTGCCGGCCGCGTGCGGAGACGGACGCCGCGGCCGGTGGCGAAGCCGGCGTTCAGGCCGGCAGGGCGGCGGCCGGCTGCGTTTCGGCGCATGCGACCGACAGCGGCGCGGCGGCGCGCCACATCAGGTCGAAGGTGCGCACGTCGTCGTGACCGGCGATGGCGGCGGCGACCATGCGCGTGGCCGCGGCGTCGCTGCCTTCGATCAGCACGAGCGCGTCGGCGGCCGGACGCGCGGCCGCATCGGCGCCGATCGGCGCGGACAGGTCCGGCGCGGTGCGGAACAGCCGTGCCGCATGGATGCCGGGTTCGCGCAGCGCCGCGTCGAAGCGCTCGCGCAGGTGCGGCACGTCGATGCGTTCGGGCGGCAGCACGAACAGCGCGAGATGCACGCCTTCGCCATCGCCGGCCTCGATCGTCAGGTCGCCGACCCGCCGCTGCGTGCCCGTCATGCGTTCGAAGTTCGCGAGCGACCATGCGGTCTGCTGCGTGAACGCGCGCCGGTAGGCGTCGCCGCGGAACACGTCGAGCGTGTCCGTCACGTATAGCGCGAGATATTTGCGCGGGCCGCCGTCGGTCGCGCGAAACCGCCGCGCATGCGTGAAGCCGGGAATCGCGACACGCTCCTGCATGTGCTCGCGGTCGTACCACGCGTTGAAATCGGCTTCGTGCGCGGGGTCGATATCCGTCCAGACGCAGAGCTGGCCGTGCGGAAGGGAAAGGCGGGTCATTGCGGGTTCCTTGTGACGGGGTGTGTCAGGAACCGCAGTGTCCCGAAGACGGGCCGCGCCCGTCCAACAAGAAAACAAATTCGCGGTGAACAGGTTTTCTTATGAGCGGCGCGGACGGCGTTTCGCCGCAGCCGCGGGCGGCGCGGATTTCGGCGTGCGTTTTGGCGCCGCGGTGCCGGTTTTTGTCGCCGGGCGGGCAGCGGTGGCTTTGCCGACCGAGTCAGCCTCGGCCTCGACCTTTGCCGATGCGACCGGCTTCGCATGGCTCGCGGCGGCCGGCATCGCGCGCGCGACTTCGCTCGCCAGTTCCGCGATGCGCGCGGCGACCGGCAGCCCCTGCGTGCGATACGACGCGACGAGCGGCAGCGCGGGGAATTCGGGTTCCACGTCGAGCAGTTCGAGCGCGCCTTCCTGCAGTTCGCGCCCGATGATCGCGGGCGGCAGCGCGGCCACGCCGAAACCGTCGGCGACGAGCCGGATCATCGCGGCGACCGACGTGATGCAGTTGATGCTGGCCGGCCGCTCGACGGCGGCGAACAACCGCTCGATCGTCGCGTGCGGCCCCGAGTGGCGCGAGAAGCTGATGATCGGGTACGCGGCAAGCCGCGCGACGTCGAGCCGTTCGCCGCCGAGCCCGAGACGCGGGCTCGCCGCCCAGCGCACCGGGAATTCGCACAGCGGCAGGTTCGTGAAGTCGGGGCCGGGCACCGGGTCGGTCTGCAGGATCAGGTCGACGCCGTCGGTGCTGAGCAGGCGGATCAGGTGCAGCGTCGTGTCGCTCGTGATCTCGACGTCGAGGCGCGGATAACGCTCGCGCAATTGCGCCATCAGCGCCGGAAACCAGCTGTGCACGATCGACTCGATCACGCCGATCCGGATCAGGCCCGCGTCGCTCGCCGCGTCGATGTCGCGCCGCATCTCGCCGTCGAGCCGCACGATCCGCTCCGCGTACGCGAGCATGCGCCGGCCCGCGGGCGTGAGCGTGGCCGAGCGCGTGTTGCGGTCGAACAGCCGCACGTCGAACGCCTCTTCGAGCGACGCGATGCGGCTCGACACGGCCGCCTGCGTCGTGTGCAGTTTCTCGGCCGTGAGCCGGAAGTTCTCCAGCTTCGCGAGCCAGACGAAGGTTTCAAGAAACCGGATGTTCATCGAAGTCCGAACGGTGAGGGGGTGCCCACGAAGGCGGCGGGATCGGTCGATGTTAGCGGATTTCCGGGGTGGGAAACGAGCGGGGCGTGTGCAGCGCGTGCGTAGCGCCGGGGGCGGGCGAGGCCGTGCCAGACGACGTGTGCGGCACGGGCACGTCGCGCGCTCGCATTCGGGAACGCATCGTGCGGACGCTTCGCCCCCGAAGTCAAAGCTTGTCGAACGCGAGCGTCGGCACATCGACGACCATCGCGCCGCCGTCGGCGACGAGCGTCGCGCCCGTCACGAACGACGCGTCGGGCGATGCGAGGAATGCGCACACCGCCGCGATTTCGTCCGGATCGGCCGCGCGCCGCAGCGGCACGTCGGCGCTCACGCGCGCATACGCGCCGTCGAGCGTGTCGCCATGCGCGGACATCAGCGGCGCCATTTCCGCATCGGCCATCGGCGTGCGGACCCAGCCCGGACACACCGCGTTCGCACGCACGCCGTGCGGCCCGTAGTCGCGTGCGAGCGACCGCGCGAGCCCGAGCAGCGCATGCTTGCCGACCGTATAGCCGCACACGCCCGGCCCGGCCGCGAGCGCGGCGATCGACGCGACCAGCACGATGCTGCCGCGCTGCGCGATCAGGTCGGGCAGGCACGCGCGTGCGCTGACGAATGCGGTGTCGAGATTCGCGTGCATCGCGTCGCGCCATTGCGCGTCGTCGGTTTCCTCCGCGCGGCCGAGGCCGTGGCCGCCCGCGCACGCGACGAGCGCGTCGACGGGGCCGAACCGTCCGGCGATCTCCGGTAGGAAGCGGGTCCAGTCGGCCGTGCTCGCGGCGTCGCCGGCGAGGGCGATGCCACCGGTCTCGGCGGCGAGTGCGTCGAGCGGTGCCCGGCGCCGCCCGATCAATACGACGCGCTCGCCGCGGGCGGCGAAGCGGCGCGCGCACGCGGCGCCGATGCCGGTGCCTGCACCGGTGATCGCGATCGTTCGGGGTTGCGGGTGCGTCATGTCGTTCTCCGGAAGGGTGTCGTTTCCGGTCACTTTAAGTGGCGTCGACGCACGCCGGTATCCGCCGAAAGGATGAACATCTATCGGCCGGACGGCCGACGGTTATGCGCGGCACCGGGGCCGCCGGCAGGATTCCGGCCATTTTGCAAAGGCTGACGATCATCGGCGCCGAATCGCTCTATCCTCCGTATTTTTGCGATAAGTCGCAAAAGCCCGGCAAAATAGTACGGGCGTAGCGCGGGCGAGCCCGCGCACCGGCGCGGCGCGCCGGCCGATTCCGTCGTACAAGCGGAAGGGCAGGCGGCGATATCGGCGCGAGCGTGCGCCAGATACGAATACGGATCCATCGCGTCCGCCGATCGCGCGTGTGGCGCGGCGGCGGATCGCCCGGTTGCGCATCGCGCGGCCGGACCATCGACAAGAGCAGGGAGGAGCCGGCAATGAGGCTGGACGACGAAACAGAAAGCGCGAACGTCGAGGATCGACGCGGTGGCGGCGGGTTCGGCGGGCGCGCGACGATCGGCATCGGCACGATCGTGGTGGCGCTGGCCGCATCGTATTTCTTCGGGATCGACCCGCGCGTCGTGCTCGAAGGCGCGTCGGCGCTGCAGGGCCGCCAGCAGCAGGCGCAACCCGCGCCCACGCAGCACCAGGGCGCGCCGGCGAACGATCCCGGCGCGGTGTTCACGCGCAAGGTGCTCGGCAATATCGAGCGCACGTGGACGGGCGTGTTCAACACCCAGTTGCATGCGCAGTACGAGGCGCCGAAGCTCGTGATGTTCACGAACTCGACGCCGACCGCATGCGGCACCGGCCAGACCGCGATGGGGCCGTTCTACTGTCCGGCCGACCACAAGGTGTATATCGATCTCGGTTTCTATGACGAATTGCGCAAGCGGTTCGGCGCGGGCGGCGATTTCGCGCAGGCCTACGTGATCGCGCACGAAGTCGGCCACCACGTGCAGAACCTGCTCGGCATTTCCGACAAGGTCGATGCCGCGCGCCGCCGGTCGAGCCAGGCGCGCTCGAACGCGCTGTCGGTGCGGATGGAACTGCAGGCCGACTGCTTCGCCGGCGTATGGGCGAACAACGCGGAGCGCGCGAACCAGCGGCTGATGGAACCCGGCGATTTCGAGGAGGGGCTGAAGGCGGCGGCCGCAATCGGCGACGATCGGCTGCAGCAGCAAGGCCAGGGCTACGTCGTGCCGGAAAGCTTCACGCACGGCACCAGCGAACAGCGGATGTACTGGCTGCGGCGCGGGATGGAAGCCGGTGAAGTGAGCGCCTGCGACACGTTCGCCTCGAACGCGCATTGAAAGTCGGCGCGCGCCCCGTCGCGCGAGCGCATCGTCCCGGTCGAATCGGCTGAACCAGCCGAACCGGGACGATTTGCCGATTTGTGCTCACCGGCGCTTTTCGGCGCCGGTAGGCTGGCCCGAACTTCGACGCGTTCGGCCGCCGGCCGCTCCCATCATGCCGACCCCATCCGTTTCCGCCGACCACGAAGCCGCCGATTGGCAGCGCGCGCTGCATGCGTGCGTCGCTGCGTTCGATGCATTCGCGAGCCCGTCCGCGATCGTGTTCTACCGGCTCGACCTGAGCGGCGAGCCGGCCGATTTCCAGCTGTTCGGGATGCCGGAGTCGATGCATCGCACGTACCTCGCGCGCTACCGGATGCTCGATCCGCTGCATCCGTCGCGCTGCGCGGCGGGCGTTCGCGCGGTCGTGACGCTTGCTTCCCAATTGCCTGACGAAAGACGTGCCGCGTCCGCGTACTGGACGCGTTTCCTGCGGCGGCACGATGTCGCCGATGTCGTCGAAATCTGGCTGCGCGACGACGCGGGCCGCACGGTCGGCGCGTTTTCGCTGCTGCGCTTCGAAAAAGGCGACGCGGAAGGCAACAGCACGGCGGGCCGGTTCGCGCCGGGCGAGGTCGACGCGCTGGCGCGGCTGCAGCCGGTCGCCGAAGCGGCGCTGGCCCCACTGCTGCGTGCGCGGCGCGGGATCCACCGGATCGACTGCGAGGAGCGGCTGACCTACCGCGAGGAACAGATCGCACGCCTTGTGCGCGACGGCCGCTCGAACAAGGAGATCGCACGCGATCTCGCGCTCGGGCAGCCGACCATCAAGACGCATTTGATGCGCATGTACCGGAAGCTCGGCGTGTCGAACCGCACGGAACTGGTCGGGGCGTTGTTTCTGTAATCCGGCACATAATTGCGATCCGGGCCTCGAACCTTTCGCGATCGCCGATTCATGAACATCAAACCGCTGCTGGCCGTGCTGCTTGTCTTGTTGGGTTCCTCCACGGCCTTCGCGCAGGACGGTGGCAGTGACGCCTGTCTCGTGCTGCAACCGACCCGGATGCTGGCCGACGACATCGGCGAGGCCGGTGCCGATCTCGGCGACGGGTGGCTCGGCTTGGCGCCGGACGGCAACCACTGGACGCTCGCGCCGGCACGCATTCGGTTCGAACCGGCGCAACCGGACGGCACAGTCGTCGAAATCACGCCCGACGTGAAAAAAGCCGTTGCGCTGTTGCATTGCAAAATGCTCAGGCAGGGCGGGGTCGACGCGGCGAATCTGACGTTCTCGAACGGCGGGAGGACGGTCGAGCCCGGCGTCGAACCGCTGCGTTTCGCGTTTCACGACCGCCGGTACGCGTTGCGTTACACCACATCCGGTGTGGTGATTGTCGAAGGCGATGGCAAGCGATCGGCCCTGCATGACTTCGGCGGCAGCACGCCGCCGTTCCGCGCGACGCTGATATGGGCGGGCGACCTCGATCGCGACGGCCGGCCCGATTTCCTGATGGAATTTGGAAGCGAGATCGGCACGAACTTCTGCCTGTTCACATCGGGCAATGCCAAGGAAAACGAAATGGTCAGGCCGGGGAACTGCATGGACGTCAGTGGCTGATCGGCAAGACGAACCTGCCGCGCATCTATCGCAAGCTTGACTTGTCGAACCGCACCGAATCAGAACCGCAAGAAGCGGGACCTACGACTCGCTGTACTTCCTGATCCCGCTTGCGCTCGGCGTTTATTGGCTGGGGCTACCAGGCGTACGACTTCCTTGCGTCGATGGCGCCGGTTTCAGAAACTGACGATTCAATGGCCGGACTTTGGTCCGGCGCCAAAACAGGCAGCAGCCTGCACCAATTACGGACCGGCTTTCTGCCTCGCGCCGTCAGACCTTCCGCGGGGTTCGAACCCGCCGCTTGCCCCCACGCGCTGCCAATTTGCGCTCACCGGGCGCGATCCCCCGTCGATACAGTGGTTCGACGCCCGCATGCCCGCGCGCACGCGGCCCAGCCACGATAGACATCGAGAAGACGCCCATGAGCACCACGAACTTCGTCGCCGTCAGCGACACCGTGCGCACCTTCGTCGCACGCGACTTCGGCCTTTTCATCGACGGCGCGATGCAGCCCGCGCACTCGGCCGCGCGGTTCGACGTGTACGACCCGGCCACCGGCGAGCGGCTCGCGACGGTCGCGGATGCCGACGCGCACGACGTCGATCGCGCGGTCGCAAGCGCGAAACACGCGTTCGACACCCGCGTATGGAGCGGCCTGCGCCCGGCGGACCGCGAGCGCATCCTGCTGAAGCTCGCCGACCTGATCGAGCGCGACGCCGAGACGCTCGCGCAGCTCGAAACGCTGAACCAGGGCAAATCGATCCACGTGTCGCGCGCGATCGAGGTCGGCGCGAGCGTCGAATACGTGCGCTACATGGCCGGCTGGGCGACCAAGATCACCGGCCAGACGCTCGACGTGTCGATCCCGTTCCCGCCCGGCGCACGCTATACGGCCTATACGCGCAAGGAGCCCGTCGGCGTGGTCGCCGCGATCGTGCCGTGGAATTTCCCGCTGATGATCGCGGTGTGGAAGCTGATTCCGGCGCTCGCGGCCGGCTGCACGATCGTGCTGAAGCCGTCGCCGGAAACGCCGCTCACCGCGCTGCGCCTCGCCGAACTCGCCCGCGAGGCGGGCGTGCCGCCCGGCGCGTTCAACGTCGTCACCGGCGGCCGCACGTGCGGCGCAGCGCTGTCGAGCCACCCGTCGATCGCGAAGATCTCGTTCACCGGCTCGACCGCGACCGGCAAGCTGGTCGGCGCGGCGGCCGTGCAGAACATGACGCGCTTCTCGCTCGAACTCGGCGGCAAGAATCCGATCGTGATGCTCGACGACGTCGACGTCGCGCAGGCGCTCGACGGCGTCGCTGCCGGCGCGTTCTTCAACCAGGGGCAGGTGTGCGCGGCCGCGTCGCGCCTCTACGTGCACCGCAGCAAGTTCGCGCAGCTCGCGGACGGCCTCGCGGGCGTCGCGCAGTCGATGAAGCTCGGTGCGGGCCTCGACACGACCGCGCAAATCAACCCGCTCGTCTCCGCGCACCATCGCGACAAGGTCGTCCAGCACATCGAAGGCGCGCGCCGCGCGGGCCTCACGTTCCTCGCGGGTGGCACGCCGGCCGACGATCTGCCCGGCTACTACGTGAAGCCGGCCGTGATCGCCGATCCGCATCCGGACAGCGCGATCGTGCGCGACGAGGTGTTCGGCCCGGTGATCGTCGTCGTGCCGTTCGACGATGCGGCCGATGCGGTGCGGCTCGCGAACGCGTCGCCGTACGGCCTCGCCGCGAGCATCTGGAGCAACGACCTGAAGCGCGTAATGAACCTCGTACCGCAGATCGAGGCCGGCACCGTGTGGGTGAACTGTCACATCCCGCTCGATCCGTCGATGCCGTTCGGCGGCTACAAGCAGTCGGGCATCGGCCGCGAGTTCGGCCAATACGCGATCGAAGGCTTCACCGAAACCAAATCCGTCTGCATCGCGCACTGACGCGCGGCGCCAACTCCTACAACCTCGAACCGGAACGATCGAGGTTCAACCGATCCGAAAGTGGAGATTGCAATGAGCTACAACGAAGCGAAGTTCTGGCACCCGATGCTGCACCCGAACGAAATGAAACAGCGCAAGCCGATCCGCATCGTGCGCGGCGACGGCTGCTACGTGTTCGACGAAGAGGGGCGCAAGCTTGTCGACGGCGTCGCGGGCCTGTGGAACGTGAACGTCGGGCACAACCGCCAGGAAGTGAAGGACGCGATCGTGCGTCAGCTCGACGAACTCGAATACTTCCAGCTGTTCGACGGCATCTCGCATCCGCGCGCGGAAGAGCTGTCGAAGAAGCTGATCGACATGCTCGAACCGGAAGGGATGCGCCGCGTGCTGTACAGCTCGGGCGGCTCCGACTCGATCGAGACCGCGCTGAAGATCGCGCGCCAGTACTGGAAGGTGCGCGGTCAGGCCGACCGCACGAAGTTCATCTCGTTGAAGCAGGGCTATCACGGCACGCACTTCGGCGGTGCGTCGGTGAACGGCAATACGGTGTTTCGCCGCAACTACGAGCCGAACCTGCCCGGCTGCTTCCACGTCGAGACGCCGTGGCTGTACCGCAACCCGTTCACGCAGGATCCGGAGGAACTCGGCCGGATCTGCGCGGAAATGCTGGAGCGCGAGATCCAGTTCCAGAGCCCCGACACGGTTGCCGCGTTCATCGCCGAACCGGTGCAGGGCGCGGGCGGCGTGATCGTGCCGCCGGCCAACTACTGGCCACTCGTGCGCGAGGTGTGCGACCGCTACGGCGTGCTGCTGATCGCCGACGAAGTCGTGACGGGCTTCGGCCGCAGCGGCAGCATGTTCGGCAGCCGCGGCTGGGGCGTGCGCCCTGACATCATGTGTCTCGCGAAGGGGATCTCGTCCGGTTACGTGCCGCTCGGCGCGACGGCCGTGAACGCGCGGATCGAGGACGCATTCGCCGCGAACGCGGACTTCGGCGGCGCGATCATGCACGGCTACACGTACGCGGGGCACCCGGTTGCGTGCGCGGCCGCGATCGCGAGCCTCGACATCGTCGTGAAGGAAGACCTGCCGGCGAACGCGGCGAAGCAGGGCGCGTATCTGCTCGAAGCGCTGCGGTCGTTTCCGGAACGCTTCGCGGCGGTCGGCGAGGTGCGCGGCAAAGGGCTGATGCTCGCGCTCGATCTCGTCGCGAACAAGCAGACCCGCGAGCCGATCGACCCGCTGTCCGGCTATGCGAACGCGGTCGCGGAAGTGGCGCGGGAGCACGGCGTGCTGGTGCGTCCGGTCGGCACGAAGATCATCCTGTCGCCCCCGCTCGTGATCCAGCGCGAGCCGCTCGACCGGATCGTCGACGCGCTCGCGGCGGGCTTCGAGGGCGTGCCGTTCGCGTGAGGACGTAAGGGCCCCGTAAGGGCGTGATGTCGTGACCGCGTGAGCGCGTGACGACGAACCGGCGGTGGAGGGCGGGATAACCCGCTCCCCACCGCCGTTTTGCCGATTTGCGCTATGACCGAACAATTTTGCCTGCGTATTTTTTCGACATCGGATCGAGTTTGATCGACAGTGGCCCGGGGTCGAAGCGCTGACGCGCTGCCCCGGGCCGGCCGCGAAGCACGGAACGGGCGCCGCAGCGGCGGCGCCGGCCGAAACAGGAAGGAGACGACGATGTCGGGATGGTCTGGAGTGACGGGCGCCGCGGGCGATACGCCCGCCGGTGCGCCGGCTGAAGCGGGCGGCGGCACGGTGCTGACGGCGGGCGCGGTCGGTTTTCCGACCGCGCTGGCGAGCGCCGTCGGCCTCATCATGGCGAGCCCGGTGATCCTCACCGCGACGTCGGGCTTCGGGATGGGCGGCTGGGCGTTCGCGGTCGCGATGATCATCGCGTTCGTGATGATGCAGGCGCAGGCGACGACGTTCTCGGAGGCCGCCGCGATGCTGCCGACGGCCGGCTCGGTTTACGATTACCTGTCGTGCGGGCTCGGCCGCTTCTGGGCGATCACCGGCACGATTTCCGCGTATTTCCTCGTCCACGTGTTCGCCGGCACGGCGGAGACGATCCTGAGCGGCATCATGGCGCTCGTGAACTTCGAGTCGCTGAACGCCGCGCTCGAGAAGCACAACAGTTCATGGCTCGTCGGCGTCGGCCTGGTGGTCACGTTCGCGATCACCAACATCATCGGCATCAAGGTGTTCAGCAAGCTCGAGATCGTGCTGACGGCCGGCATGTGGCTGTCGCTGATGATCTTCGGGATCCTCGGCCTCGTCGCGGCGCCCGCCGTGCATCTCGACGGCTGGTTCGGCGGCTCGGACGTCGGCACGTCGGTGCCGGCCGTGCTGTCGCTGGTCGGGATGGCGATGTTCATGTTCGTCGGCTGCGAGTTCGTCACGCCGCTCGCGCCGGAAATGAAGGCGCCGGGCCGCACGATTCCGCGTGCGATGGCGCTCGGCCTCGTCGGCGTCGCGATCTGTATGTTCCTGTACGGCGCGGCGATCCGCCGCCAGGTCGCGAACGTGCCGGTCAGCCCCGACGGCCTGACGCACCTGCTCGACACGCCGGGCGCGATCCCCGCGTTCGCGCTGCAGGTGCTTGGGCCGTTCGGCCGCGTGTGGTTCGGCATCGCGTTCCTGTGCGCGGGCGCCGCGACGATCAACACGCTGATGGCCGGGCTGCCGCGCATCCTGTACGGGATGGCGATCGACGGCGCGCTGCCGCGCTGCTTCGCATATCTGCATCCGCGCTTCAAGACGCCGGTGGTCGGCATCGTCGCGGCGGCGATCGTGCCGATCGCCCACGCATGGCTGATCCACGGCAACCTCGACAGCATCCTTCACCTCGTGCTCGCCGCGACCTGCGCATGGGGCACCGCGTACCTGCTCGTCACCGCGTCGGTCGTGATGCTGCGCATCCGCCGTCCCGACCTGCCGCGCCCGTACCGTTCGCCGCTGTTCCCGCTGCCGCAGATCGTGTCGAGCGTCGGCATCGTGCTCGCGATCTGGTACATCACGCCGCCCGGCATGAACGCGCGCGACATCTACGTGCCGTTCGGCGCGATGCTCGGGCTCACCGCGCTGTATGCGCTGTTCTGGACGGTCGTCGTGCAGCGCCGGCATCCGTTCAAGCCGGTGCCGGTCGAGGAAGTGCTGCGCCGCGAGCACGTCGCGTCGTGAAGCTCGCGTTCGCCCGGTGGCGCACGGCGCCCGACACACCGCCGGCCGGCCATCGGCCCGGCGCGATCGCCGCGCGCGTGCTGGCCGACCTCGGTGCGGTGCGCGACGCGAACGGCGCCGCGGCCGACACCATGGCCCGGCTGCCGAACGGCGTGCGCGTGCGCGTCGACGAGCGCGTCGAGCGTCAGTTCCTGATGCATACGGTCAGCGTGCGGGTGACGGTCGCCGCGCACGGTCCGGCCGGGGAAGGCCGCGCACGCGTGCTGCAGACCGGCTGGCTGCGGCGCACCGGCGTCGCGGCCGAACCCCAGCGGGGATGCGACCCCGGACTCGCGCGCGCGGTGGCCGCACTCGTCGCGCAGCCGTCGCTCGCCGACGCGCTGCGCCCGCTGCACCTGACCGACTGCACGATTGCCGCGCGCGACGGACGCTGGACGCTTGCCGTCGTGCCGTTCGGCGGCAGCGAGGTCGTGAACCGGATGCCGTCGTTTCGCCGCTATGTCCGCCTCACCGGCGAGCAGGCCGCCGCGCTGTCGGCGGCCTGTCTTGCATTCGAAGCCGCACTGCGCGGAATTTTGCGGGGGTAAGCTGTGCCGTTGCGAGCCGCGCGGCCGCAACGTGGATTCAGGGTTTTACCGGAGACGCCGATGCTGTTCCAGTCACGCTCACACGAAGACGTGCATGACCACGGGCTCGCGATCGCCGGTTGGCATCAGGTCTATCGCCAGATGACGCCGGGCCGGTTCAGGGGCACCGTCACGCAGGTGCTGTACGACGACTTTCATTTCTTCCGCGAGACGACCAACCGGCGTGTCGCGCAAACCGGCCTCGCGCCGGCCCGGCGCACGTCGCTCGCGGTGCCGTTGTCGGTGCCGCTCGCCGGCACGTTCCAGGGCCAGCCGGTCGACGGCTATGCGCTGCTCGCGCTGCGCGCCGGCGAGGATTTCGAATTCCATACGCCGGAAGGGATGGGGCTGGTCGGGATCAGCGCCGCATCGGACATGATCGACGAGCTGTGCGAAGCCGAATTCGGCGCGGCCGGCGCGCGCAAGCTGCGGCACGTCACGCGGCTGTCGGACGAGCAGGGCGTCGCGCTCGGCGCGCGGCTGTCGTCGCTGATCGACGACGCGCAGCGCAATCCCGGCTGCCTCGAATACGCGGCCACCCGCAAGATGTTCCGCGACGCGATGCTCGGCATGTTCCTCGATGCGCTCGATCAGGGCATCGGCGTCGAGCGCCGCGACATCACGCACGCCACCTACAGCGATATCGTCAGCCGTTGCGAGAAGCATCTGCGCGACCGGCCCGAGGAACCCGTCACCGTGCTCGAACTGTGCCGCGCGCTGCGCTGCAGCCGCCGTACGCTGCAGACGAGCTTCCAGCGCGTCGCCGACGTCACGCCCGTCGGCTATCTGCGCACGATCCGGCTGAACGCGGTGCGGCGCCTGCTGCGCACCACTGGCGCGCACCAGCTCGGCGTGGGCGAGGCCGCCGCGAGCTGGGGCTTCACGCATCTGGGTTATTTCGCGCGCGAGTATCGCGACCTGTTCGGCGAGCTGCCGTCGCAGACCTTGCGTCCCGAATGACGTTTTAGTGCCGCGACGGTGACGCCGCGCGCCCTCGTGGGATACCCGATCGCTTCACCGTTTGCTGATTTGGGATAGAGGTCCCGAATTTTCGCTGGATAGAGTCCTGTCACCCATATCGACAACTCCATCGATCTGCACTGCGAATCGATGACAACAGAGGGGCGGGACATGAAGATCGGACGACGACTGGCCGCAGCCGCGGCCACGCTGGGTTGCATGCATGCGCACGCGCAGACCTCCGGCAGCGTGACGCTGTACGGCACCGTGGACACCGGCATCATCTATTCGACGAACCAGCAGTTCACGCGCGCCGACGGCAGCACGGGCGGCGGCCATGCGTGGCAGATGGGCGGCGGCAACCTGGTGCCGTCCCGCTTCGGCTTCCAGGGCGCCGAACCGCTCGGCGGCGGGCTCGATGCGGTGTTTTCGCTCGAGCAGCAGTTCCTGTCCGCGAACGGGCAGGCGCTGCAGGGCGGCACCGCGTTTAGCCGGCAGGCATGGGTCGGGCTGCGCCAGGACGGGATCGGCACGCTCGGCCTCGGCCGGCAATACGACTCGTACACCGACATGCTCGGCGCGTATGTCTCGAGCAACAACTGGGCGACGCCGTACGGCTCGCATCTCGGCGACGTCGACAACCTGAATGCCGCGTTCAACTTCAACAACGCGGTGAAGTTCACCAGCGCGGACTTCCACGGCCTGACGGTCGGCGGCACGTTCAGCTTCGGCGGGCAGGCCGGCGACTTTTCCGCGAAGCGCGGCTATGCGGTCGCGGCGACCTATACCCGCGCGCCGATCGCGTTCTCGGTCGGCTATCTCGACCTGCACCAGCCGCTCGACGCGGCGCTCGGCGGCGCGAGCGGCTATATCGGCGACTTCGCGTGCAGCAACCCGGGCGCGATGTACTGCCTGCTGCAGGACGCCGGCTCGATGCGCGCGTTCGGCGCGGGCGGCTCGGTGACACTCGGCGCGGCGACGCTCGCGCTGACCTACACGCACACGCGCCTGGGCGACAGCCGCTATTTCTCGACCGACGCGCAGCCGCGCACGCAGGCGTTCACGTTCGACATCGGCGAGCTGAACGTCACGTACATGTTCACGCCGGCGCTGCAGGGCGGCGTCGCGTATATCTTCAACGCCGCGCACACCGACGGACGCGGCACGACGCGCTTCCATCAGATCAACGTCGGCACGAACTACAGCCTGTCGAAGCGCACCGCGCTGTACGCGGTCGCGATCGGCCAGATCGCGAGCGGCGCGGGGCTCGGCACCGACGCGAACGGCAACGCGGCGAACTACGCGCAGATCCCGGTGCTCGCGAACAGCAATTCGAGCCGCCAGCTCGCGGTGATGGCCGGGATTCGTGTGAACTTCTGACGGCGCGCGCGCCGGCCCCGGCGGCCGATCCCGCCGCGTGCCACAAATTCTTAACGATCGACGTGAACAATGGCGTTCGCTTCAGGCCGCCCGAAGCGTCGCCCGCGTTGCACACGTGTGCAACGCGAGGCCGACTCGCCACCACGCCGATCGAGAGAGACCTCATGACCCTGTTGAGCCGCCTGCGCGCGCTGTCCGTCGCCGTTGCGCTGTCCTTTGCCGCCTCGCACGCCTTCGCGGCGGATCTCGTCATCGCGGGCCGCGACGACATCTACGGCAAGGGGCTGGCCGAGGCCGTCGCCGGCTTCACCAAACTGCATCCGGGCACCGACATCGAGCTGCTCAAGCTGCCGAACGCGAACCTGTACCAGAAGCTGAAGCTGTCGATGCGCGAAGGTACCGGCACGTACGACCTCGTGATGATGGACGACACGTGGGCGCCCGAATTCATCGGCAACGGCTGGCTGAAGCCGCTGCCGGCGTCGCTCGCCGATGCCGATCTGGTGCCGTCCGCGGTCGCGCTCGGCCGCAACGCGGCGGGCGCGCTGTACGCGCTGCCGATCGTCGGCAACGTCGAGATGTTCGCTTACCGGAAGGATCTGCTCGCGAAGTACAAGCTGCAGCCGCCGCGCAACTGGGACGACGTGCTGAAGATCGCGCAGACCGTGGGCGGTGCGGACAAGAGCGTGTCCGGCGTCGTGTTCCGCGGCACGAAGGGCAACCCGGTCGTGACGGGTTTCCTGCCGATCCTGTGGGCCTACGGCGGCGACGTGTTCGACCGTGCCGGCAACGTGACGATCGATTCGCGCGAGTCGCAGGCCGCGCTGAAGACCTTCCTCGCGCTGAAGGCGTCCGCGCCGAAGGACGTCGACGTGTACGGCGCCGCCGAAGTGCGCGACGCGCTGCAGCGCGGCACCGCCGCGCAGTCGATCGAAGTGTGGCCGGCGTGGATTCCGGCGCTCGACGATCCGAAGCAGTCGCGCGTGGTCGGGCAGATCGCGCTGCAGCCGCCGCCCGGGCAGACGGCAGGCCCCGCACCGATGCTCGGCATCTGGCAGATGGGCATTCCGAAGGATGCGCCGCACGCGAAGCTCGCGCAGGATTTCCTGAGCTACCTGAGCTCGCGCGACACGCAGACGCGCCTCGCCGGAATCGGCATTCCGCCGACGCGCCGCAGCGTGTTCGCCGATCCTGCGCTGGTGCGCCAGTACCGCTGGTATCCCGATCAGCTGAAGGCGCTCGAGGCCGGCCGTGCACGGCCGCGCGTGAAGGACTGGCAGCAGGTCGAGAGCATCCTCGGCGACCAGCTGCAGCTCGCGCTGACCGGGCAGGCCGCACCCGACGCCGCGCTGCGTCAGGCGCAGCAGAAGATCGCTCAGGCGACGGCCGCGGCCGGCAAGTGACGGCCCGCCGTCACGCATCGCCCGGAATCCGCGCATGAAAGCCCTCGGCCGCAGCCTGCCGTTCGTCGCGCTGCTCGGCCCCGCGCTGCTGGTGCTGGCCGCGCTCGCGCTGTACCCGGTCGCGCAGGTGCTGGTCGATTCGTTCTGCCGGGTCGACTACGCGGCCGGCCGGCGCACGTTCACCGGGCTCGCGAACTATCGCGCGGTTCTCGGCGACGATGCGTTCACAGCCGGCTTCGGCAACACGCTGCGCTTCACGATCGTGGCGTCGCTCGCCGAAGTCACGCTCGGCTTCGGCCTCGCGCTGCTGTTCGTGCGCGCGTTTCCGGGGCGGCGCATCGCGCTGCCGCTCGCGATCCTGCCGATGATGCTGTCCACGCTCGTGTGCTCGGCGATCTGGCGCAACTGGCTCAACTTCGACGGCTTCCTGAACGCGCTGCTCGCCGCGTTCGGCATCGAAGGCGTGCGCTGGCTGTCCGATCCGCATCTTGCGTTGTGGTCGCTCGCGCTCGTCGACGTGTGGCAGTGGACGCCGATGGCGTTCCTGATCGTGCTGGCCGGGCTGCAATCGATCCCGCAGGAACTGTACGAAGCCGCGCGCACCGACGGCGCGAGCGATTGGCAGTGCCTGCGCGACATCACGCTGCCGCTCGCGGCGCCGCAGATCGGCCTCGCGCTGCTGCTGCGCTCGATCGAGACGTTCAAGCTGTTCGACAAGGTCTATGCGCTGACGGGCGGCGGCCCCGGCAACGCGACGCAGACGCTGTCGACCTACATTTACGACACGGGCTTTCGCTTCTTCAACGTCGGGCCGGCGAGTGCCGCGTCGGTGCTGATGCTCGCGGCGTCCGCGCTGCTGGTTTCGGGGTACGTATGGCAGACGGTTCGCAAGCGGCGCGCATGACGGCGCGCCCCGCAGGCATCGCGCACGCGCGAGCGGGCGCCGCATTCGGTCGCGCGGTGCCATGGGGGCTGCGCGTCGTCGCGCTCGCGCTGTTGCTGCTGCCGTGCCTGTGGATGGCCGGCGCGGCGTTCATGCCGACGCTCGAGCGCCTCGATCATCCGCTGCGGATCTGGCCGGCCGCGCCGACGCTCGAGCATTTCGTGTCGGTGTGGTCGAACGGCATCGGCGCGCCGCTCGCCAATTCGCTGCTGGTCGGGTTCGGCACGACGCTGCTCGCGCTGACGCTCGCGTTTCCGGCCGCGTATGCACTCGTGCGGCTGCGGTTTCCGGCGCGGCTCGACCTGCTGTTCCTGATGCTCGTGCTGGCACTGAAGCTGATGCCGCCGATCACGATCGCCGTGCCGCTGTTCGCGCTCGCGAAGCGGCTGCATCTGCTCGACTCGACGCTCGGGCTGATGCTCGCTTACCAGATCTATGCGCTGCCGATGGCGATCTGGATGCTGCTCGCGTTCGTGCGCGACGTGCCGGTCGAATACGAAGAAGCCGCGTGCATCGACGGTGCGGGGCTCGCGCGGCGGCTCGTGCAGATCGTGCTGCCGCTGTGCGCGCCGGGGCTGATCGCGACCGCGATCTTCGTGTTCATCGCCGCGTGGAACGAATTCCTGATCGCGCTGCTGTTCGTGTCGACGCCGAGCCGCTTCACGCTGCCGCTCGCGATTGCCGGTTACGTGACGGAGAACGGCATCGACTGGGGCGACCTGATGAGCGCGGGGCTGCTGGCGTCGCTGCCGACGCTCGCCGTGGCCGGCTACGTGCAGCGCTATCTGCTGCGCGGCTTCGCCGGCGGGCTGAAATGACCCGACGCGTTACGCGCAGCTATGCCGGGCCACGTGCGTAACCGGGACGACACACGTGCGCGACACACCGTCGAACGTCTGGATCCGGTCGGCGAGCAGGTCGACGGCCGCGTGCGCGAGGCCTTGCGTATCCTGGCGCAATGTCGTGAGCCGATAGGCGTCGTATGCGGCGGCGGGGATGTCGTCGAAGCCGATCACGCGCAGGTCGTCGGGCACGCGCAGGCCGAATGCGTCGCGTGCGGCGTCGATCACGCCGAGCGCGAGCAGGTCGGACGAGCAGAACACGCCGTCCGGGCGCTCGCCGGATGCGAACAGTTGCCGCGCGGCGTCGATGCCGCACGCATGCGTGTCGGAGCGCGTATCGATCACGCGGACGAGCGTCGCATCGAATGCGTCACCGCGTTGCAGCCCCTGCGCGAACGCATCCGCGCGCGAGCGCGCGCTGTAGCTCGCGGTACGCGGGCCGACGAACGCGAGCCGGCGCGCGCCGGCCCGCACGAGCTGTTGCGCGGCGTGGGCGGCCCCCGCCGCGTTGTCGCTGACGACGACATCCGCGCCCGGCAGGTTCGCGTCGCGATTGATCATCACGACGGGAATCCGGTGGTCGAGATACTGCCGCGCGACCGACAGCGGCGGCGACGCGGACGTCATCACGAGGCCCGCGATCCGGTAGCTGAGCAAACGTTCGAGCGATTGCCGGACCTGATGCGGGTCGTCCGCGTTGGTCACGAGCGGTGTGAACGCGCGCTGGCCGAGCGCCGCCATCAGGTCCGACAGCAGCCGCGCACGGAACGGATTCTCGAACCCGGCCGTCACGACGCCGATCATGCTGCTGCGCTGCGTGATCATGTCGCGCGCGATCAGGTTGACCTGGTAGCCGAGCGCGCGCGCGGCCACCATCACGCGTTCGCGCGTTTCGGGCGCGATGCTTGCCGTCGGCGAGAACGCGCGCGACACCGCGGAGCGCGACACGCCGGCCCGCACGGCGACATCCGATGCCGTCACCCACGTTTTTCTTTCCTTGTCAGTCATCGATTCATGATCCCTTCGCGACTCGAAGCACCCACGCCGCTGGCCGACTGGATGTCGGCGCTCGACGACGCGCGGCCGCTGCCTACGCTGACCCTACCGGGCAGCCATGACAGCTGTGCGTATACCGTCGACGATCCGCTCGTGCGCACCCAGCGCGCGCCGCTCGCCGCGCAGCTCGCGCACGGCGTGCGCCTGCTCGACATCCGGTGCCGGCATCGCTGCGATACGTTCGACATTCATCACGGCGGGATCGCGCTCGGCATGTCGTTCGACGACGTGCTCGCGGATTGCACGCGCTTTCTCGATGCGCATCCGCGCGAATGCATCGTGATGTCGGTGAAGGACGAGTGGCCCGCGCACGCATGCACGCGCGGTTTCGAGGCAACGTTCGATGCGCATTGCGCGCGGCATCCGCGGCTGCGCTGGCATGCGGGCGGCGCGCTGCCGGCGCTCGGCGACGTGCGCGGCGCGGTGGTGTTGTTGCGGCGGTTTCGCAGCCGCCGACCGCTCGGCATCGACCTGACCGGGTGGCCTGACAACGCGACGTTCACGATCGATCATCCCGATTCGGCGTTCGTGATCCAGGATGAATACCGTGTGCCCGTCGCCGGGTCGATCCACTACAAGTGGCGCGTGATCGACGCGCTGCTGACCGGCATGCCGTCGCCGGAGAGCGGCCGCTGGGCGATCAATTTCTGCAGCGGTACGGGGATGGGCGCGAATCCTTCGGTGGTCGCGCGCGGCGATGGCAGGGTGCAGGGGATTCACGCGCGGCTCGCGGAGCGGTTGCGCGAGCTGCGTGGCCCGTGTGGCGCGGTGCTGCTCGATTTCTGCGACGACGATGATTGGGCGTTGGTGCGGGCGCTGGTGGCGTGCAACGATCACGCGCCCGCGTCGGGCGAGCGGTGCAGGTCGATGGGCTGCTAGTACCGACCGGCTCCCGTGAAGATCGGCCCGTTGCCGAATGTGTGACGCGCGGTCCATGTTGCGAACCGATGCCGACGGATAAGGTTGAACCGTCCGTGGGCGTGCGCGGTTCGATCGAGCCCGTCGGCGGATATCCGCATGTTTTTCAACTCGGCGGGGCGCGACGGGCACCGCGTGCCAGGCTCGCGCCGGCTCGGGAATGGCTTCGTGGAAAGCCGCGCCGGCGGCTACGCGAACCTTCCGCCACGCAGACTGCAAGGAGAGAGGTCATGGCAACGCTCGTCAACATCACGAAGGACACCCCGAATGCGGTGCAGATCTGGGGCTTTCACGACCCCTGCACCGTCAGGGACGTCGCAGCGGCACTCAATACCATCGCGGCCGGGCTGAGCGGCGATGGGCACACGATTCACATCATGTCGGGAACGCACGGCTATTGCGCGGGGCAGGTCGGCGCGGTCGCCACGCGAGATCAGCGATTCGCCGCGGAAGACCGGGCGCTGGCCTCGCCGAAGACGAAGGACAACAGGCCGGTCGCGGTTGCGGTGCACGACTTCAATACGGCCAAGCTGCCCGCGCCGGATTACGTGACCGCAGCAATGGCGAAGCTGAACGGTGACATGCGCGCGATCGTGCAGGGCGACGCGGGCACCGCGACGTTCCTGCTGGCCTATTGCTGCAGCGCCGGAACGCCGTAACGTGCTGTGGTGTGCGGCGGCGGCGGCGGCGGGCGTGGCGGCTCGCCGCCCGCCCGGCCCGTTCCGCGACGGCGAAATGTCGTGCGAATGCGCCGCTCAACGCGTCGCGATCGCCACCGCCGCACCGGCCATCGCGGTCGCGCTCGTCCGGTTCGCGATCCGCTTCGCGCGTGCCGAAGTGAGAAATGCGCGCGCACGTGAAGCCAGCAGTGACCAGAAGCAGTCGGCGAGGATCAGGATCGCGAGCATCGTGCCGACGAGCTCGGCCCACGCGACGACCCCGACATGCGTCAGGTCGACGATCGTCGGCAGCAGCGCGAGATAGAACAGCATGATCTTCGGGTTGCCGAGCGTGACCAGCGTGCCCGCGACGAACATGCGCCACGGCGACTGGCCGCGCGGCAGGTCGTCGGCGTGCGTGTCGGTCGGCGCGGTCCACATCTTCCACGCGAGGAACAGCAGATACGCGACGCCGAGCAGCTTCAGCACGAGCAGGCCCGTCGCGAACGTGCGCGCGAACGCGGACAGCCCGGCGACGGCCAGCGTGAGCCACAGCGCCTCGCCGATCCACATCGCGGCGAGGAACGGCAGCACGTCGCGCACGCCGTTCGTCAGCACGCGCGCGACGAGCGCGGCGACGCTCGGGCCGGGTGTGCCGGCGGTGACGAGCAGGGCGATGGCGAACACGGCAAGCGCGGACAGCGTCATGACGAACCTCGTGGGCAGGGACGTTCGAAAGGTATGAAGTTTCGATTATAGTGACGGCCGTTTCCCCCGCCTATCTCGTCGTGATGACAGCATCGATCCGGATTCGTCCCGCCACGCGGGAAGACGCGGCCGCCATGGCCGCCGTGGAAGTGGCCGCCGCCCAACGCTTTCGCGCCATCGGCATGGTCGATATCGCCGAAGGCGAACCGACCGACGCGGCCGACGTGCTCGTGCGCATCGACGACGGTCGCGCGTATGTCGCGACGGACGATGAGGGAACGTGCGTGGGCTTCGCGTTCTACCGGCTGCTCGATGCGCGGCGGCTGTATCTGGAGGAACTGGATGTCGCGCCGTCGCATGCGGGGCAGCGGATCGGCGCGCGCCTGATCGAGCGGATCATGACGCGCGCCGCGCAAGACGGCATTGCCGAGGTCGTGCTGTCGACGTTCCGCGATGCACCGTGGAATGCGCCGTACTACGCGCGCCTCGGTTTCCACATCGTCGACGACGCATCGCTCGACCACACACTCCAGGCGATTCGCGCACATCACGTTGCACGCGGCCTCGACGAGACGCAGCGCGTGTTCATGCGCGCTGACGTGCGCGCATGAACGTGTCGTCGGCCGTCAGGCCGCGTCGCTGAGCGCCGGGTAGTCGGTGTAACCCGTTTCGCCTTCGGCGTAGAACGTCTCCGGCACCGGCTTGTTCAGCGGTGCGCCGATTTCGAGGCGGCGCGGCAGGTCCGGGTTCGCGATGAACAGCTTGCCCCACGCGATCGCATCGGCGTTGCCGCTCGCAAGCGCATCCTGAGCGGATTCGAGCGTGAATTGCTCGTTCGCGATCAGCGGGCCGCCGAACGCTTCCTTCAGGCGCGGGCTCAGGTGGTCGCCCGAATACGACTCGCGCGTGAAGATGAACGCGATCTTGCGGCGGCCGAGTTCGCGCGCGACATAGCCGAACGTCGCGGCCGGGTCGGAGTCGCCCATCGTGTGCGCATCGCCGCGCGGTGCGAGGTGCACGCCGACACGGCCCGCGCCCCACACGTCGATCGCCGCGTCGACCACTTCGAGCAGCAGGCGCGCGCGATTCTCGATCGGGCCGCCGTACGCGTCGGTGCGGTGATTGGTGCTGTCCTGCAGGAACTGGTCGAGCAGGTAGCCATTCGCGCCGTGGATCTCGACGCCGTCGAAACCGGCCTTCTTCGCGTTCTCCGCGCCCTTGCGATATGCGGCGACGATGCCCGGGATTTCATCGAGTTCGAGCGCGCGCGGCGTCACGTACGGACGCTGCGGGCGCACGAGGCTGACGTGGCCGCCGGCGGCGATCGCGCTCGGCGCGACCGGCAGGTCGCCGTCCAGGAACACCGGATCGGAGATCCGGCCGACGTGCCACAGCTGCAGCACCATGCGGCCGCCGGCCGCGTGGACGGCCTGGGTCACGCGCTTCCAGCCTTCGACCTGCTCGTCGGACCAGATGCCGGGGGTATCCGCATAGCCGACGCCCTGCGGCGTGACCGAGGTCGCTTCGCTGATGATCAGGCCGGCCGATGCACGCTCGGCGTAATAGCGGGCCATCAGGTCGTTGGGCACGCGCGTCGCGCCCGCGCGGGAGCGGGTGAGCGGTGCCATCACGATGCGGTTCGGCAGCGTTAGATCGCCGAGGGTAACGGGGTCGAACAGAGTGGGCATGGCAAATAACCTCTTCACGAAAGGCGGGATGGCCGCCGCGTCGTGCGCGGCGGGTGGCCCGCATGGCCTGGATCAGAGTTCGCGGCGCAGAGCGTCGAGAAATGCGTCGATGACGGCCTCGTTGCGCCGGAAGAACGCCCACTGGCCGATCCGCGTCGATGTCACGAGCCCCGCGCGCTGCAGCGTCGCGAGGTGCGCGGAGACGGTCGACTGCGACAGCCCGCAGCGCGCGTCGATCTGCCCGGCGCAGACGCCGTGGTCGTACGGCAGCGTCTGCTCGGGAAAATGCACGCCCGGCGTTTTCAGCCAGACGAGGATTTCCCGGCGCAGCGGGTTCGAAAGCGCTTTCAGGATCGCGTCGATGTCGAGTTCGGTCGGCATGGAAAGGGCGTGGTGTTTCGGCGTTCGGTCGGAAAACCGGCGCAAACAGGTATCGTCGATGGGCGAATCATATATCGGAAAAAGACGATATGCGCGAAGACACTGACGAGTGTGGGGTTGTTTATCGATCTCCGGGCACGGCCCGTCGAGCGGCATCCTTGTACTGCGGGGTGCGTATTCGTGCACGCTAAAACCCGAAAAGCTCCGCCGCGGAGGTCGTCATCACTCTGTCTCTCGCGGCACGGTCGGGAATCCAGTATTCCAATGCGCTCAGAGCCCCGTCATAGTCGATCAGATGACGATGCTGCGTGTGAGGCCAGTCGCTACCCCAGACCATGCGCTCGGGGCCGAACGAATCGAGCAGAGCGGTGGCAAGCGCCCGTCCGTGCTCGATGCCGTTCGAATTTTCGGCGCTGCGATAGGCGGCGGAGAGCTTGACCCAAACGTTGCCGGAGGTGGCCGTCGATTGCAAATGGCGAAAGCCGGCATCCGCGGCGCGCAGCTGCGCATCGGGCCGCCCGAAGTGATCGACGACGACCGTGCAATCGTGTCGAAGCAGCGCATCGAGCACGACCGGCAGAGCATCCGCATTCGCTTGAACTTCGACATGCCAACGTAGTGCGTTCAAGCGTGCGAGGAGCGCGGACCATCGGCCATCGCGGAAATCCGGCAGTGCAACCCCTATCAAATTCAGCCGCGCACCGACGATATGTGCGGCGTCCAGAGCTTCAAGCTCGGCATCCGTGACCTCTGGCGCGACAACGGCAACACCGCGAAAGCGTCGCGGATAGCGCTCGCATACCGCGCGCAGGAACCCATTGTCGGTGCCGAGAAAGCTCGGCTGCACCAGCACGCCTTGGGAGAGACCGTGCGCCGCGAGCTGCGCGACATATTGATCGAGCGTTGCATCGTAGTCGGGCGCGTGACGGCGGTGTGCCGCGAGCGGCAGGCCTTGCACGAAGATGTGGGCGTGCGCGTCGACGCCGGTGATGCCTGTCGCGGTTTCGTCGAGCCAAGCCAGGGACGCGGGGGACAGGCAGTCGAAGGGGGCGGCCGGGAGTGCGGGCGGGAAGCGGTCCATCGTGTCAGGTGCGTGAAATCAAATTGACGTTGGAGCGATGCATCGACGTACGCGTGCCGCGTGCTCAGTGGCGCGAGATGGCCTGCGCGCCGTTCTCGTGCGGCGACGCGACGAGCCGGCGGCGGGTGTCGGGCAACATCAGCGCGGCGACAACGACGAGGCCGTACGCGGCGCCCGCGTCGATGCCCAGCGCCGCACCGAGCGACATTGATCCGCTCATGTGACCGATCAGCACCGGAAATGCCGCCGATGCGATGCGGCCGAAGTTGTAGCAGAAGCCGACACCGGTGCCGCGCACGCCTTGCGGATACAACTCGTTGAAGAGCGCGCCGAGTGTCGCGGGAATGCCGGCTGAAAAGAAGCCGAGCGGAAAGCTCAGGAGCAGCATCGTGGTGTCGCTGATCGGCAGCAACGTGTAGACGTTGACCATCACCGCACAGCAGACGGCAAACAGGATCACGTTCCAGCGTCGCCCGATGCGGTCCTGCAACCAGGCGCTCACGAAACATCCGATGATGAATGCGACGATCACGACCGCGAGATAACCGCCGGTGCCCAGGATTGACAGATGGCGCTCGGTCTTCAGATACGTCGGCAGCCACGTCGTGATCGCATGGTAGCCGCCGTGCGCGCCCAGTCCGATCAGGCCGCCGACGATCGTGGTGCGTAGCACCGCAGGATCGAAAATGCCGGCGGCAATGCTGAATACGCCGCGGCGCGCGGAATCGTCGGTTTCAGTTTGCGGCTCGCGCGGCGGCTCGGCCACGTTGCGGCGCAGGTAGAGAACGAGCAGGGCCGGGACGAGACCGATCGCGAACAGAACGCGCCAGGCCCATTGCGGCGAAACGAGCGAGAAGACGGCCATATAGAGCAGCACCGCGGCGCCCCAGCCGAATCCCCACGCGCTCTGCACGATGCCCATGGCCTTGCCGCGATGCCGCGGGTTCATCGTTTCGCTGAGCAGGACGGCGCCCGCCGTCCATTCGCCGCCGAAGCCGATGCCTTGCAGCGCCTTCAGCACAAGCAGCTGCTCGAAGGTTTGGGCAAACGCACTCAGAAACGTGAAGAGCGAGAACCAGATCACCGTGATCTGAAGTGCGCGCACCCGGCCGACGCGATCGGACAGGATGCCGGCGAGCAACCCGCCGAGTGCACCGGCCACGAGCGTCGCACCGCCGATCAATCCTGCCTGACCTTTGCTGATGCCCCACGTGGCGAGAAGCGCCGGGATCACGAGGGAAAAGACCTGTGTATCGACGGCGTCGAGCGCCCATCCGCCGAAGCAGCTCCACAGGGTTCGCCGCTCGTTGGGGGTGATGTCCTCATACCAGCGCATGGTCGTCTCCTGGTGCGGGCCGCTGCGAAGTCGGACGGGCGGCCGCTGTTGATCGATTTGACGCCATTCTATGAACGTGAGGTACGCGTGCATACTATGAAAACGTTGTTCATTCATAGCATCGTGATATGGAAGGCGATCATGGAATCGATTCGCACGCTCAAATACTTTCTCGCGATCGTCGATGCGGGAAGCGTCACCGGCGCGGCGGCGCAGCTCGGGATAGCGCAGCCGGCGCTCAGCCAGGCCATGACGCGGCTGGAGAAGGATCTCGGCACGAAGCTGCTTGCGCGCACGCGTCGCGGCGCGGCGCTGACGCCCGCGGGCGAAGCGATCGCGGAGGACATTCGCCTGAGTGTGTCGAGGATCGAGGCGGCGGAAAAGCGGGCTCGCGATATCGGTGCGCAGCGTGGCGGCCGGCTGACCATCGGTTTCGCGTCAGCGGCGCTGTTCGAGGTCATGCCCCGCGCGATCGCCGCATTGCGTGACGCGATTCCCGATGTCGAGCTGGCGTTGCGGGAAATGAGCAACGCGGAGCAGGCCAGCGCGCTGGAATCCGGCGAAATAGATATTGGGTTGCTGCATACGCCTGTTGCGGTCCGCGGCCGGATGCGCGAAAAGCTGATCGTCCGCGAACGCTTGCACGCGGTCGTGCCGGCGTCGCATCCGCTGGGCGAGGATGGCAAGCTCGGCCTCGCGGAACTGGCGAGTATGGGCTTGGTATGGTTTCCGCACGGACAGCTGCCGGTGGTGCGAGCCGGCATCCTCAGTGCGTTTCGCAAGTTCGGTTGTGAAGCCAATGTCGTTCAGGATGCCAATCGATCGCTGACGGTGCTCGCATGCGTGGCCGCCGGTTGCGGCGCGTCACTGTTGCCGCGATCCGTCAAGGCGATCCAATTTGCGGGCGTGCGCGTGTGCGAAGTGCGCGAAAGCGACGCGCTGCCGCTCTTCGAACTCAGCGCGATCTGGCCGCATCGTTCGCGTCCGACACTGGCCGACAAGTTTGCGGCGTTGCTGAATAGCGGCTGATGCAGGCTCGCGGCCGGAAGGCGCCGGATCGGCACTATCGCATGCGATGCTTCCTTGTCGTTCGTCAATCGCTGCGGGTGCCGGGCGATCACGCTTTCCCATACTGCGCAAACAGCCAGCGGCGCATGGCCTGCAACGCTTCCGAATGCGCATTGGCCTGCGGGAAGACGACGTAAAACCCGAGCGACATCGGAAACGAAAAATCGAACACGCGGCGCAGCCTGCCTTCCGCGATGTCGCGCTCGACGAGCGGCTCGCTGGTCAGCGCGATGCCTTGACCGGCGACCGCGGCGTCGATCGCGAGCAGCGACTGGCTGAATCTCGGCCCTTTCGTCGGATCGGCCCGACCCTTTCCACCGAGCTTCTCGATGAACTCGGGCCACAGATCGTGCGCGTCGTGCAACAGCGCATGCGTCGACAAGTCGGCAGGCGTGCGGATCGGCGGGCCGCTGTCGAGCAGCTTCGGGCTGGCGACGGCGAAGATGTCGAGCGGAGCCAGCAACTCGGCGGCGAGGCCGGCCGGGAATGGCGGCTTGCTCAGTCGAATCGCGATGTCGACGCCGTCGGCCCGAAACGACGCAAGCCTTTCGTCGGCGATGACGCGAACCTCGATGTCGGGGTGCAGCCGGCCGAAGTCCGCCAGGCGCGGAATCAGCCACTTCGACGCGAACGACGGCGTCGTGCTGACCGCCAGCACGGTCGGGCGCTCGCCCAGGGCGTCCGTGGCGTCTGAGATGATCTGCAGCGCGCGCTGGACCGACGAAAAATACTCGAGCCCTTCGCGTGTCAGCGCAAGCCCCCTGGGCAAGCGCCGAAACAGCTGAACCGCCACGACGTCCTCCAGATGCCTGACCTGCTGCGCGACCGCGCCCTGCGTCACGCCGAGTTCGTCGGCGGCCAGCCGGAAATTGAGGTGGCGCGCGGCGGCCTCGAACGCGCGAAGCGCATTGAGCGGCGGGAACCGGCGGGTACGCAACAGAGTGGTCATGCAGTAGAAATTCTACAGGGTGTATGGAGAAATCATCGTTCGACAAGCCGATTATAGGGCCCTAGAGTGGGCGCTTTGGAACGACTATCGCGGCGCAAGCCGACCTATCCGGGAGAGCGGCATGACTGTAGAGAAAGTGGCTTTGGTGACGGCGGCGGGCAAGGGCATGGGCGCCGCAATCGCGCGCGACCTCGCGAACGACGGCTATCGCGTCGCGCTGATGTCGCCGTCCGGCAGCGCGGTCGAGCTGGCGCAGGAGCTGGGTGGTTTCGGCGTTGCAGGCTCCGTTACCGACGACGCCGACATCGAGCGTTTCGTGAACGAGACGCTCGCGAAGTACGGCCGTATCGACGCGGTCGTCAACAACACCGGACATCCGCCGAAGGGCGACTTGCTCGCCATCGAGGACGACAAGTGGCACGAAGGGCTCGACCTGATCGTGCTCAACGTCGTTCGCGTGCTGCGCCGCGTGACGCCCGTCTTCCTGAAGCAGGGCGGCGGCGCGGTGGTCAATATTTCGAGCTTCGCGGCCGACGCGCCCGAGCAGGCGATGCCGGTGTCGTCCGCGCTGCGCGCGGCGCTGAGTTCGGTCACGCGCCTGTACGCCGACCGGTATGCGAAGGACAACATTCGCATCAATTCGGTGCTGCCGGGCTTCATCGACAGCTGGCCGGAGACGCCCGAGATCGTTGCCCGCATTCCGGTCGGCCGTTTCGGCAAGACGCAGGAGATCGCGCAGACCGTGAGGTTCCTGCTGTCGGACGGCGCCGGCTACATCACCGGGCAGAACATTCGGGTCGACGGTGGCATCGTGCGCGCGCTGTAAGCCGGATCCAGGGCAGGACGATGCGCGGGCAGATGGCCGCCCGCGGCATCAGTTGTGCCGTTCGCCGATCCTGTTCTCTTCCGGACTCCAGACGCTGAGCCCTTGCGTCGGGTCCAGCGGCAGCTCCCACGGGCGCGCGGCGATCGCCTGCATCGTCGCGTCGAACCCGGCCTGGCGGCGCGCCGCGATGCCGTCCGGCGTGAAATCGATGTCCTTCCACTGATCGTCGCCGTCGAGGCGCGGCGCCGCGAGCTTGATCACGTGCATCGTGGTCTGGCAGCCCCATGCGGCGAGCGCCTGCACGTCGGGCGACTTGCGTTCGGCCTCCGGCAGCCGCATGACCAGTTCCTTGATCACGTGGCGCAACCCGTGAATCTGCTGTTGCCGCGCGATGTTGCTGTCCGTGCGGCTCGCATACTGGATGTCCTTCTGGCGCTCCGACACCTGCCAGATGCTTTGCGGCTCCGGCCC
The DNA here is from genome assembly GCF_000203915.1 of Burkholderia ambifaria AMMD. Lineage (NCBI taxonomy): Bacteria > Pseudomonadati > Pseudomonadota > Betaproteobacteria > Burkholderiales > Burkholderiaceae > Burkholderia > Burkholderia ambifaria. The sequence goes on along the minus strand of NC_008391.1, from coordinate 1,063,646 downwards.
GACCGGATTCCACATCTGCACCGAGAAGATGATCGAGCTGCGGCGCGGCGCGTCGTCCAGCACGACTTCGACCGGCGTATTCGAATAGATGCCGCCGTCCCAGTAGGGCGCGCCGTCGACCCGCACGGCCGGGAACGCGGGCGGCAGCGCACCCGAGCTCATCACGTGGTCGAGGTCGAGCGGCCGGTCGCGTGAATCGAAATAGCGCATCGTGCCGGTGCACGCGTTGACCGCGCCGACGGTCAGCCGTGGCCGGCGCGCGTTCAGCAGGTCGAGATCGACCAGCGACGCGAGCGTGTCGCGCAGCGGCTCGACCAGATAGTAGGACGCGTGCTCGACGCCGACGCGCGCGAGCGGCCCGAGCCATGCGGCGGGATTCGGCCGGAAGAATCCCGGGATGCCGGCGCCGATGACCGCGAGCTCGGCGCCGATCTTGTCCCAGGTGGTCGGGAAGCCCGGCACGTTCACGGCGGGCCGCTCGGTCACATGGCGCCAGAATTCGGCCATCCGCTGCGCGCGGTGTCCGGGCGCGTTGCCGGCGATCAGCGCCGCGTTGATCGCGCCGATCGACGTGCCGATCACCCAGTCGGGCTGGATTCCCGACGCGTCCAGCGCCTCGAATACGCCGAGCTGGTATGCGCCCAGCGCGCCGCCGCCCTGAAGCACGAGCACGACCTGGCCCGGCAGTTTCGGATGTGCGGGTTGACTTGCCGTCATCGCTTTCCTCGCAGTCGGTGAGGGCCGGCGGGTTCCGGCCGAATGGAACCAGTGTAGGCGATCGACGCGCACCGTCCGTCATGCCGGATCGTGGCGCGTGCCGTGTCATTCCACGGTGATGGTCTCCTTCATGTACGGATGAATCCCGCAGAACACCTTGTAGACACCCGGCTTGTCGAAGCGGAACGAGTAGGTCTCGTCCTGGTCGAGCGCTTTCGAACGGAAGGTGCCCGCGTCGTTGACGATGGTGTGCGGTTCCGCGTCGAGGTTCTTCCACGTGATCGTCGTGCCGGCCTTGATCGTGGTCGACATCGGCGAAAACATGAAATTGCGGATCGTCACGAGCGGGCCGGCCGGGGTTTGCGCGAACGCGGCGAGCGGCGTGCCGGCGGCGGCCGCGCACAGGATCAGCGCGGCCGGCAGCATCGAAGGCTTGAAGAAGGTCATGTCGGTCTCCTTGCGTATCCGGATCAGGCGAGCGTCGTGTCGCGCAACGACGCTGTCGTGGGATGGCCGGCGAAATCGACGGTCGTCACGCCGAGCATCGCGGGCAGCCGGTCGCGCGGCACCGTGAGCGGCACCGGGCCCGGGCCGTTGCCGGCGGTCGGCTGCGGAAACGCGGTGGAGCGCGCGGTATGGAACGTCACGTTGCCCTCGACCTTCGACACGATCTGGTGGATGTGCCCGTTCAGCACGGTGACCGAGCCGAAGCGGCGCAGCAGCGCCATCGTCTGCGGCGCATCGCCGGTGCCCCAGCCCCAGGGCTCGTAGATGGTCCACATCGGCATGTGCGAGAACACGACGATCGGCGTGCTCGACGACTGGCCCTTCAGGTCCTGCGCGAGCCATGCGAGCTGTTCGTCGCCGAAGCTGCCGAGCCCGTTCGGCTTGAAGTGCATCACGTTGACGAGCGCGACGAAGTGCACGCCCGCGTGATCGAAGCTGTAGTAGCCGCGGTTGTCCGACGCCTTGCCGAACCGGCTGAAGTATTCGGCGCCCGAACCGTCGGTCACGTCGTGTTCGCCGGGCACCGTGTGCAGCTCCGGCACGCGCAGCGCGGACAGCAGTTGCGACGCGTGGTCGAATTCCTCCGGTTTGGACAAGTGCGTGATGTCGCCGGTATGGATCGTGAGCGCGGGCGCGTTGGACATCCCGTTGACCAGATCGATGGTCTGCCGCAGCGTGGCCGCGACGTCGGGATTCGCGTCCTTGTTGAAACCGATGTGCGTATCGCTGATCTGCACGAACAGCGGCCGGCCCGCATTCGCGGGGACGGCGCCGCCGCTTTGCGCGAGCGCGAGATCGAACGGCGTCAGGATGCCGCCCGACAGCGTAAACAGCGTGCCGAGTCCGCCGAACGCCATGCATTGCAGGGCCTTGCGGCGCGACGGGCGGGTAGGGGTCGATGAAGACATGGGAGCCTCGCAATCGTATGACGTAACCGGACGGCCGGATCGTCCTGGAATAAGCCGGCGTATTCGCATGCCATACCGGCGAGACGACGGATTTATTCCCTCGTATTACGAAGTTGGGCCCCGCTGTTCGCGGCTTGCGGTGCGATGACGAAGCGCCGGCGCATGACGTGTCAATGTCCTGTAAGTGACACGTCACAGTTGCGTCATCCGCGCCCGATAGCCTGCGACACCGAATCACCTTCTCCGGAGCCCCTCATGCTGAATCTCGCGGCAACGGAAGCCAGCGGTGCGGCCAGTCATCGCACGCACATCATCGGCCTGGCGCTGCCTTGTCAGGTTGCCGGCAATCGTCCGCCCGACGCCCGGGAATGTGTTCCGGGCCGCACCCGCTGACGCGGCGATCGGCCGCCCCCCATCGATTTTCAATTCGACCAAGACGCTACCGATGGATATCCGTTTCTTCGACCCGAATCGCACCGCCAACGCATCCGCGTGGCGCGTGCTCCCCAATCGCTGGGATGCGGTCGCATTTCCGTTGATCATCGGCATCCTCGCGATGGCGATCGTCGGTTTCCATCAGACGCTGGCGCCGATCGCGACCCTGCAGAGCCAGAAGATCTCGCTCGATCCGTCGAACCTTCCCGAATACGCGTTGCGCACCACGCTGCGCATGCTCGCCGCGATGGTGGCCTCGCTCGTGTTCACGCTGGTCTACGGCACGCTCGCCGCGAAGAGCCGCCGTATCGGCATGGTGTTGATCCCGATCCTCGACATCCTGCAGTCGGTGCCGGTGCTCGGCTACATCTCGTTTACGGTCACGTTCTTTCTCGCGCTGTTCCCGGGCCGCGTGCTCGGCGCCGAGCTCGCGGCGATCTTCGCGATCTTCACGAGCCAGGCGTGGAACATGACGTTCAGCTTCTACCAGTCGCTGCGCACGGTGCCGCGCGACCTGAGCGAAGTGTCGCGCGGCTTTCACCTGACGTCGTGGCAGCGCTTCTGGAAGCTCGAGGTGCCGTTCTCGATGCCGGGGCTGATCTGGAACATGATGATGTCGATGTCGGGCGGCTGGTTCTTCGTCGTCGCATCGGAGGCCATCACCGTCGGCAACCAGACGATCACGCTGCCGGGAATCGGCGCATATCTCGCGCAGGCGATCTCGGACAAGAACCTCGGCGCGGTGGGCTGGGTGATCGTCGCGATGTCGGTCGTGATTCTCGCGTACGACCAGTTCCTGTTCCGCCCGCTCGTTGCGTGGGCTGACAAGTTCCGGATGGAGAACACCGCGTCGGGCGATGCGCCGCAATCGTGGCTGCTCGACATGATGCGTCGTACGCACCTGATCCATCAATTGCTGGTGCCTGCCGGCTGGCTGCTGTCGCAGACCGCGCGGATTCCGTTGCGCGCGCCGTCGCTCGCGGGCGCTCGCTCGCGCGCTGCGTCGGTGCGCGGTTCGTCGCGCATCGGCGATATCGTGTGGGGAACGTTCGTGATCCTGATCACCGTGTATGTCGCATGGCGCGTCGTCAGCTTCGTCGCAACCGGCGTGACGATGGACGAGGTCGGTCACGTACTCGTGCTCGGTCTCATCACGCTGTTGCGCGTGCTGGTGCTGATCGCGATCGCGTCGGTGGTCTGGGTGCCGCTCGGCGTGCTGATCGGGCTGCGCCCCGCGCTCGCCGAGAAGATCCAGCCGCTCGCGCAGTTCCTCGCCGCGTTCCCGGCCAACCTGCTGTTTCCGGTGTTCGTGATCGTGATCGTCCACTTCCACCTCAACGCGGACATCTGGCTGTCGCCGCTGATCGTGCTCGGCACACAGTGGTACATCCTTTTCAACGTGATCGCCGGCGCGATGTCCTATCCGAACGACTACAAGGAAGCGACGAAGAATTTCCGCATCCGCGGCTGGCAGTGGTGGCGCCAGGCGATCCTGCCCGGCATCTTCCCGTACTACGTGACCGGCGCGATTACCGCGTCGGGCGGCGCGTGGAACGCGAGCATCGTGTCCGAGTTCGTGCAGTGGGGCGACACGAAGGTCGTCGCGCACGGCCTCGGCTCGTACATCGCGCAGACCACCGCCGCCGGCGACTTCCCGAAGATCATCCTCGGCATCGCCGTGATGTCCCTGTTCGTTACCTTGTTCAACCGTCTGCTGTGGCGTCCGATGTACGCCTATGCGGAATCCCGGCTCCGTCTCGATTGAGAGTAAGCGCGATGCAAAATTCGACCGTTATCAACGCCCCCGTCAAGACGTCGCAGCCGCTGCAGCCGCCGCGCCTCGGCGAGGAAATCCTGCGTGTCGATCACGTCTGCCGCGGCTTCAACAAGACGCAGGGCGAACTGTTGGTGCTCGACGACGCGAACCTGTCGCTGCGCGAAGGCGAGATCGTCGGGCTGCTCGGCCGTTCGGGCTCGGGCAAGTCGACGCTGCTGCGGATCATCGCCGGGCTGATCGAGCCGACCGGCGGTGAAGTGACCTATCTCGGCAAGCCGCTGCGCGGCCCGGCCGAAGGTGTCGCGATGGTGTTCCAGACCTTCGCGCTGTTCCCGTGGCTGACCGTGCTGCAGAACGTGGAAGCCGGGCTGGAAGCGCTTGGCGTCGGCGCACGCGAGCGGCGCGAGCGCGCACTCGCCGCGATCGACCTGATCGGTCTCGACGGCTTCGAGAACGCGTATCCGCGCGAGCTGTCGGGCGGCATGCGCCAGCGCGTCGGTTTCGCGCGCGCGCTCGTCGTCGATCCGACGATCCTGCTGATGGACGAGCCGTTTTCCGCGCTCGACGTGCTCACGGCCGAAACGCTGCGTACCGACCTGCTGGACCTATGGACGCAAGGCCGGATGCCGATCAAGTCGGTGCTGATCGTCACGCACAACATCGAGGAAGCGGTGTTCATGTGCGACCGGATCCTCGTGCTGTCGTCGAATCCGGGCCGCGTGATCGCCGAGATCAAGGTGCCGTTCAAGCATCCGCGCAACCGGCTCGACCCGGCCTTCCGCAAGCTGGTCGACGACATCTACGCGAAGATGACCGCGCGCCAGACCGGCGAGGCGACGAAAAAGGGGCTGGAGCTTGGCAGCTGGCTGCCGCAGGTGTCGACCAACCTGATGGCCGGCCTGATCGAGACGCTCGCGATGGCGCCGTACCACGGCCGCGCGGACATGCCGGAAATCGCGCGCACGTTGCATCTGGAAGTGGACGAGCTGTTCCCGATCGCCGAAGTGCTGCAGTACCTCGGTTTTGCGGATGTGCGGGAAGGGGACGTGTTCCTGACGCCGCCTGCACGCGTGTTCGCGGAGTTCGGCACGCAGGAGCGCAAGCTGATGTTCGCCGATCACCTGCTCAAGCACGTACCGCTCGCCGCGCGGATCAAGAAGGTGCTGAACGAACGTCCGGGCCATCGTGCGCCGCGCGTGCGCTTCGAGCAGGAGCTGGAGGATTTCCTGTCGGACGGCGCGGCCGAGGAAACGCTCGACGCGGTGATCGACTGGGGGCGTTACGGAGAAGTATTTTCGTATAACGACAAGACGGAGGTGTTTAGTCTTGAGGATGTGGAGTCGTGAAGACTGCGAGTGGATGCGTACGGGTGCTCCACGACATCAATAGTTGAAAGCTCATGCCCGAATGACGATCACCGTCACTCCGGCAAATCCCACTGATTCGCATCCCGCTCGACCCCACCCGTGCTCAGCCGCTCGATTTTCTCCATCCGCTGCCGCGCCAGCTCGGGAAGCCGGTTCGTCACGCCGATCACCAGCGCTTCGGCGAGCGCGAGCGCGGGCACGTTCGTCTGCAGCATCGCGAACGGGCGCCCCTGGATCCGCAACACGATCTCGGCGAACGCGCTGATCGGCGAGCGCCATTCGTCGGTGATCAGCAGCACCCTGACGCCGAGCTGGTGCGCAGCCTGCGCGAACCGGATGCTGTCCTTCTGGTAGCGGCGAAAATCGAAAATGACCAGCACGTCGGCAGGCCCCATGTCCGTCAGCGTGACCGACGCGAGATTCACGTTCGGCTCGACGTACTGCACATGCGGACGCGCATACGCGAGCGTGAAGGAAAACAGCGACGCGAGCGGCGCGGTGTAACGCCCGCCGCCGCAGAACACGCGGAGATCCGGATCGGCCAGCAGCGTCACCGCTTCGTCGAACGCCGCCGCGTCGAGCTCGTCGATCGTCGTGGCGAGCGCTTGCGAGAGCCGCTGGAAGATCGCCGAATGACTGTCGCGCATCCCCGATTCCGAGTGGAACGCATCCATTCGCGCGAGCGGCGAATTCATCGCGGTGTCGATCTCGTCGTGCAACGCCTGCTGGAACGACGAGTAGTTCGGAAAGCCGATCCGCACGACGAAGCGAAACACGGTCGGGTCGCTGACTTCGGCTTGCTTCGCGAAGCTCGCGATCGGCCCGAGACCGAGGCTCGGATAGCGATCCAGCAACGCATGCGCGACCTTCTGTTCCGACGGCGTGAAGCTATCCATCTGGGATAGCAGCAACGCCCTGATGCTTGTCCCCATCGGGCACTCCGGCTTGCTCGTATCTGAATGACAAACGGCAGACCTGTGTCTGCCGGCGACTTCACGCATGTTAGCCGATCGACGGCCCGCGGGCCGTGTGCGACTCCAGATTAGAGGGCCGCATCGCCTCCGCTCTGATCATTCACATGTGTAATAAAACAAACATTCAAAGCGACGGCGAATCCATCAGATATCGCGGAATAGTTCAGTGATAACCCTAGGTTTTTGAATAAAAACCCCGGTGATATGATCGCGGCCTCGCTGGAATGTACTGTTCATTACATGTCGGATCGCATCACGGCATGGCCCGGTTTATTCGTCTGGAGGATCCCGTCATGAGGCGGCTCGTAGTACTCACCCTGTTGTCGGCCATGAGCGCGTGCGTGCTCGCCGCTTCGGAACCCGCGGTGGAAGCGAAGAACGGCATGGTCGTGTCGTCGCAGCATTACGCGTCGCAGATCGGCGTCGACATCCTGAAGAAAGGCGGCAACGCGGTGGACGCCGCCGTGGCGGTCGGCTACGCGCAGGCGGTGACCAATCCGTGCTGCGGCAACATCGGCGGCGGCGGCTTCATGACCGTGCATCTGGCCGACGGCCGCGACCGGTTCATCAACTTCCGCGAAACGGCGCCGGCCGCGGCATCGGCGAACATGTATCTCGATGCGAAGGGCAACGTCATTCCGGACGACAGCCTGTACGGCTATCGCGCGGTCGGCGTGCCGGGCACGGTCGCCGGTCTCGACCTCGCGCAGCGCAAGTACGGCAAGCTGACGCGCAAGCAGGTGATGGAGCCGGCGATCCGGCTCGCGCGCGACGGCTTCGTGCTGACGCGCGGCGACACGGACATCCTCGACACGACGATCGAGCGCTTCAAGAAGGATCCGGAGGCCGCGCGCATCTTCCTGCGCTCGGACGGCACGCCGCTGCAGCCGGGCGACCGTCTGGTGCAGAAGGACCTGGCGCGCACGCTCGAGCGTATCGCGGAGCAGGGCCCCGAGGCGTTCTATCACGGCGAGATCCCGAAGATCGTCGAAGCGGCCGCGAAGCGCGGCGGCGGCCTGATCACGGCAGCCGATTTCGCATCGTATCGCGCGCAGGACGTCGCGCCGCTGACCTGTACGTATCGCGGCTACGAGTTCGTGTCGGCGCCGCCGCCGAGCTCGGGCGGCGTGACGATGTGCGAGACGCTGAACGTCCTCGAAGGCTATGACCTGCGCAAAATGGGTTACCAGTCGGCGTCGGTGGTCCACTACATGACCGAGGCGATGCGCCATGCCTACGAGGATCGCAACACGCTGCTGGGCGATCCGAACTTCATCGACAATCCCGTCGCGAAGCTGACGAGCAAGGCGTATGCGGCCGAGATCCGCAAGCAGATCAGCGGCGAGACGGCGACGGCGTCGGTCGACGTGCAGCCGGGCGTCGGCGTGCACGAGAAGCCGGAGACGACCCACTATTCGATCGTCGACCACGACGGCAACGCGGTGTCGACGACGTACACCGTCAACGGCCGCTTCGGCGCCGTAGTGATCGCGCCGGGCACGGGCTTCTTCCTGAACGACGAGATGGACGACTTCACCGTGAAGGTCGGCGCGCAGAACCTGTTCGGCCTCGTGCAGGGCACGCGCAACTCGATCGCACCGGGCAAGCGTCCGCTGTCGTCGATGGCGCCGACGATCGTGAAGAAGGACGGCAAGGTGTTCATGGTGGTCGGTTCGCCGGGCGGCTCGCGCATCATCACGATCACGCTGCAGACCGTGCTGAACGTGATCGACTACGGGATGACGCCGCAGGATGCGGTCGGCGCGCCGCGCGTCCATCATCAATGGCTGCCGGACGAGGTCTATTACGAGACCCGCGGCCTGTCGCCCGACACGCTCGCGATCCTGCACAAGATGGGCTACAAGATGGTCGAGCAGACGCCGTGGGGCGCCGCCGAGCTGATCATGGTCGGCCTGCCCGGCACCGAAGCGACGAGCCACCAGAGTTCCGGCAACGACTCGTCGGTATCCGGCAATGTACGCGTCGGTTACATCTATGGCGTCAACGATCCGCGCCGCCCGGCCGGATCGGCGATCGGCTACTGATCGGGTACTCACCGATCCGGTTTGATCGCATCACGTTGAACGGTTGCAACCGGCGTTCGCCATCGCGCGAGCGCCGGAGCAGCGACAGGGCGCATGACCGGCCCGCAACGCGCACCGTGGCACGGCACCGGTGCGGCGTTTTCTTCCATTCCTGCACCGTGCGTCGAGTACCGTTATGAACAAACGAATGTCCGCGGCAGTCTGGATCCTGCTCGCAATGGCGGCCGGCATCTTCATCGGCTACATGATCTATACGCAGTTTCCGGACAAGCAGTCCGCGACGGAAATCGCCGGCTACATCTCGCTCGTGTCCGACGTGTTCCTGCGGCTGATCAAGATGGTGATCGGCCCGCTGGTGTTTTCGACGCTGGTCGTCGGCATCGCGCACATGGGCGACGCATCGTCGGTGGGGCGTGTGTTCGTGAAGGCGTTCGGCTGGTTCGTCACCGCATCGCTGATTTCGCTGCTGCTCGGGCTGCTGATGGCGAACCTGCTGCGCCCCGGAGAAAACCTCGGCCTGCCGCTGCCGGATGTTGGCGCATCCGCGCATCTTGCGACGTCCAAGTTCACGCTGAAGGATTTCGTCAGTCACATGGTGCCGAAGTCGATCGCCGAGGCGATGGCGAACAACGAGATCCTGCAGATCGTCGTGTTCTCGATGTTCTTCGGCGTCGCGCTGTCGGCGCTCGGCGAGCGCGGCAAGATTCTCGTCGCCGCGATCGACCAACTGGCGCACGTGATGCTGAAGATCACCGGCTACGTGATGAAGCTCGCGCCGCTCGCGGTGCTGGCCGCGATGGCGTCGACCGTCGCGATCAACGGGCTGTCGATCCTGCTGAAGTTCGCGGTGTTCATGGGCGACTTCTACGTGAGCCTGTTCCTGCTGTGGAGCACGCTCGTGGCCGCCGGCCTGCTGTTCCTCGGCCGTCGTGTGTTCAAGCTGCTGGCGCTGATCAAGGAAGCGTTCATGCTGTCGTTCGCGACTGCCAGCTCCGAAGCCGCGTACCCGAAGATCCTCGACGCGCTCGACCGATTCGGCGTGCGGCGCAAGATCTCGAGCTTCGTGATGCCGATGGGCTATTCGTTCAACCTCGACGGTTCGATGATGTACTGCACGTTCGCGTCTCTGTTCATCGCGCAGGCGTACAACATCCATCTGTCGCTCGGCACGCAGATCACGATGCTGCTGGTGCTGATGCTGACATCGAAGGGGATGGCTGGCGTGCCGCGCGCATCGCTCGTCGTGATCGCGGCGACGTTGCACCAGTTCGACATTCCGGAAGCGGGGCTGCTGCTGATTCTCGGCGTCGACACGTTCCTCGACATGGGGCGCTCGGCCACCAATGCGGTGGGCAATTCGATCGCCAGCGCGGTGGTCGCGAAGTGGGAAGGCGAGTTGATGTCGGAGTCCGAAGCGAAGGCGCATGCCGCGCATCTCGACGCGGAACTGGAACGGCAGAACGGCGATCCGGCCTATGGCGCCGGTCGGGCGACGTCCGCTTAAGCGGCGTACGCCTCGTCGAGGGACGCCGCCAGCACCATCGCGGCGGCGTTGCCCGGCGCCGAGCCGAGCAGTTGCGGCGCATAGACGCTGTCGCCGGGCGCGATCGGCCGCCCCGACAGCGCGCAGACGCCGCGCTTGCGCGTCGTGAACAGCCGCCACTTCTGGTAACCGTAGTGGCCGGTGCACGCGTCGCGCCACGAAATCATCACGGTGTCGGCGGTGGGCCGCTCGAGCACGCTGATGGTCGGCTGGCTCGTCGCATCCCACGACGGCAAGCGGTCGCGCGTGACGCTGCGCCGGCGCGGCGCGGCCCATGAGACGGACGGCATGTCGAAGCTGCCGATCGCGGCGACGGTCCTGAGCCAGGCGGCTGCACTGTTGCTCATGTCTGCTTTCCTCGAAACGTTACGCAATGTGTCAAGACAGGCGGATGCGCGGCTGCACGCAGCCGTTGATCCGTTCGGCGATCCACAGCAGCGTCGCCTTGGAGAATCCGTGCAGCGCCTGCTGGTGCCGCCGGTACAGCATCAGATGGCTGAACTGGGCGAAACGCCCCTGGATGAAGCCGCCGCGGAAGAACCCGAATTGCCCGAGCGTGCCGAATGCGTCGTAGTCGCTGATCGACACGAGCGCGCCGAAATCGTGGAACGCGAACGGCGGCAACGGCTTGCCGTCGAGCCATGCGGGCAGGTGTTTCGCGAGATGCTCGGCCTGCTGGGTCGCGACCTGCGCGGTCGGCGGCAGCGGCCGCTCATGGCCATCGGGTTGCAGGCTCGCGCAATCGCCGATCGCGAACACGTGTTCGTCGGCCGTGGCCTGCAACGTGGGCCCGACCATGATCTGGTTCGCACGGTTCGTATCGAGCCCGCCCAGCGCCTGCATGAAATCGGACGCCTTCACGCCGGCCGCCCACACCATCAAATCCGCTTCGGCAAACGAACCGTCTCCATAGTGGAAGCCGTTCGCATCGGCCGACGTGACGCGCGTCGACGTCAGCACGTGAATGCCGATCTGTTCGAGCCGGCGCTGCGCGGACGCGGAAATCCTCGGCGGAAACGCGGCGAGGATGCGCGGGCCGCTTTCGAGCAGCGTCAGCTGCAGCCGCTCGCGCACGGTCTCATCGCCATACGCCTGCGCGATTTCCAGCAGCCGGCTCAGCTCCGCTGCCAGCTCCACGCCCGTCGCACCGGCACCGACGATCGCGACGCGAAACGGCTCGTCGCGCGCGATGCTGCGGAACACGCGCATCCGCAGCGCTTCGTTGAAGGTCTCGGCCTGCTGCTGGCTGTCGATGAAGTAGCAGTGCTCGCGCACGCCCGGCACGCCGAAATCGTTGGCCTGACTGCCGAGCGCGAGGATCAGCACGTCGTATTCGAGCTCGCGCGCGTCGACCAGGAGTTCGCCTTCCGGCGAGCGGATCTCGGCGAGCTGCACGCGGCGGCGCGCGCGATCGAGCCCCTTCAGTTCGCCGGGCTGGTACGTGTAGCCGTGGTCGCGCGCGTGGGCGAGGAAGATCACCTGCTGTTGCTGCACGTCGCGTGTGCCGGCCGCGATCGTGTGCAGCATTGGCTTCCACACGTGGGTCGGGCTGCGGTCGACGACGGTGACCTGCGCGCGCCCGCTACGGCCGAGGCGTTCACCGAGGCGGGTCGCGAGCTGCAAGCCGGCGATTCCGCCGCCGACGATGACGATGCGGGCAGGGCGAGTAAGGGTTGTCATGGATAAATCATCATGTGATGAATAAGGTATGATCCTAGCGCTTCCCGGCTTCGCGTGTCAACGGAGCGGGGCGGCGGGCCGGCTCCGGCGACGCGAAATCGGGGCACGAACACGGGCATTCGAATCAATCAACAGGAGCAGGAAAACGTGGCTGAAGTCACTGAGTGCGCGCCATCGAAGCGGCGTACGCGCGGGCGGCCACTGGCGGACGCGTCCGTCGGTCCGGACGTGATATTGCGAGCCGCGCGCCGCACGTTCGCGAAGCGCGGCTACGATGCGACGAGCGTGCGTGAGGTCGCGCGCGAGCTGGGCATCGACGCGGCGCTGATCGCCCATCATTTCGGCACGAAGGAAACGCTGTGGCTGGCGGTCGTCGAGCAGATCGCCGAGCTGGCCCAGCCGATGTTCGATGCGTTGCGTGCGCTGCGCACGTCGTCATTGCCGCATCGCGAGCGCATGCGGCGCGCGATCGAGCTGTGCGTCGATCACGAATTCGACGAGCCGGACATCGGCATGTTCTTCTCGACGGCAGCGACCGAGGAGGGCGCGCGGCTCGATCGGCTGCGGGAGCGGCTCGTGCGGCCGTATCACGACGCGATGTTTCCGCTGATGGCGGAAGCTGTCGACGCCGGCGCGATCCGCCCGGTCGATCCGGATGTGCTGTTCTTCATGATCGCGAGCGCGGTCGGCACGACGGTGTCGTATAGCCACCTGATTCTCGAGTTCACGTCGTTGCCCACGCGGCAGGATGCGTTCCGGCAGGCCGTGCTCGACGTCGCGCTCAACTTCCTGCTCGACTGAGCGCCGTGCGCGCGACGCGCGCGATCACGTCGCAGCCACCAGCCCCAGCGTGCCAACCGCGTGCCGCGCGGTGTCGCGCAGCGCGTCGACGAGCGGCGACGGCGTCCGGTACGCGATCGCCAGTTCGTACGCGAGCGGGCTGCCCGCGCCCGTCAGTTCGCAGAACGTAATGCCTTGCGGCTGCATCGGCACGAACAGGCGCGGCATCAGCGCGACACCGATGCCGCCCGCGACGAGTCCGGCGGTCGTCTGCATCTGACGCGGCTGCTGGACCACCCGCGGCGCGAAGCCGGCCTGCGCGCACGCCGTCACGATCCGCGCATGCATGCCGGGCCCGTGATGCGCGGCAAACAGCACCCACGGTTCGCCCGCCAGCTCGGCCAGCGTGATGCGGCGGCGGCGCGCGAGCCGGTGGCCGTCGGGCAGTGCGGCGACCATCCGGTCGCGCAGCAGCGGCTCGACGTACACGTCGCCGGCATCGGCCACCGGCAGCACGACGAGGCCGACATCCGTGCGGTCCTGCCGCAGCGCGAGCACCTGCTCGGCGGTCGTGCCTTCTTCCAGCTGGAAATCGACGTCCGGATGCCGTTCCTGGAACGCGCGGAGGATCAGCGGCAGCAGTGCGTTGACCGTGCTGTCGACGAACCGCAGCCGCAGCGTGCCGCCCAGGCCGGCGCCGGCGCGTCGCGCCACGGCCACCGCGCGCTCGGCCTGCTCGAGCGCGCGGCGCGCTTCGAGCAGGAAGGCATCGCCGGCCGGCGTGAGCGTCGCGCCGCGGTTGTCGCGTTCGAACAGTGCGACGCCCAGCTCTTCCTCGAGCTTGCGGATGGCCGCGCTGAGCGGCGGCTGCGCCATGTGCAGGCGCTCGGCGGCGCGCCGGAAGCTGAGCGTTTCGGCGACGGCAATGAATTGCCGGAACTGGCGCAAATCGATCATTACGATACCTTTCGCGTATCAGACGGTCATCTAATTCGTATTTTACCTATCGCCGTGCATTGTCCAGACTGCCAATGTCATCAATCGTCAACACCGAGGCAAGGAGGGCAGGTCATGACAGGCAGCGAACGGCAACGTACCGCGATCGTCACGGGCGGGTCGAGCGGAATCGGCTTCGCGATCGCGCGCCGGCTGGTGGAGGACGGGTATCGCGTCGCGATCGTCGGGCGCGACGCGGGGCGGCTGGAAGCGGCCGTCGCCCGACTCGGCAACGCGGCGATCGGGCAGGCGGCCGACTTGAGCGTGCGGCGCGACGCGGCGTCGGCGGTCGCGGCGATCGTCGCGCGGTGGCCGCGCATCGACGCGCTGGTCAACAACGCGGGGCAGACGGGGCGGGTGGGCGCGGACACCGAAGCGGGCGACGCCGAAACCGTATGGGATGCCGTCCTCGCCGCGAATCTCAAAAGCACGTTCATCACGACGCTGGCCGTGCTGCCGCACCTGGCCGAGCGCGCGGCGCGGATCGTGAACATCGGGTCGATCGCGGCGCGCGCCGGCAGCCTGCTACCGGGCGGCCTCGCGTATGCGGCGGCGAAGGCGGGGGTCGAAGGGTTCACCGCAGCGCTGGCGCGCGAGCTCGGGCCGCGCGGCGTCACGGTCAATACGGTCGCGCCCGGCTATATCGCCGATACGCGCTTGTTCGGCGATGCCGGCGTCGCACCGGCTATCGCGACGACGATCCGCGAGCAGACGCCGGTCGGCCGCGCCGGCCATCCGGAAGACATCGCGGACGCGGTCGCGTGGCTCGCCGGGCCGCGCGCGTCGTTCGTCACCGGCGCGACGATCGCGGTGAACGGCGGCTGGCGCGTCGGGTGACGCGCAAAGGCGGCGCGGCGCCGCGCATCGCGCCGGCCGCGTGCGTCAGTCGAGATCGGGCGGCGTATCGCCGAGCCAGCGCCGCGCGCCGGGGCCGTTGCGCCCCGCGCGATCCTCGGGATTGGTCAACTTGCAGCGCTTCAGCGACAGGCAGCCGCAGCCGATGCATTCGTCGAGGTTGATGTAGAGCCGCTGCAGTTCCTCGATCCGGTTCGCGACGCGCTGCTTCCAGCCGCGTGACAGCCGCTGCCAGTCCTTGTTGGTCGGCGCGGTGTCTTCCGGCAGGCTCACGAGCTGCTCGGCGATCTCGTCGAGTGAATAGCCGATCTTCTGCGCGAACACGATGAATGCGATCAGCCGCAGCACCGCACGCGAATAGTGGCGATGGCTCGAGCCGTTGCGGTGCGACTTGATCAGCCCGCGCGTCTCGTAGAAGCGCAGCGTCGACGCCGGCACGCCGCTGCGCGCGGCCACTTCGCGGATCGACATCAGCGGCCATTGCGGAGTTTCGTCGATGCCCATGCGCCCTCCGGGAAAGCTTGACTTGAAGTTAACTTCAACTTTTATGCCGCGCGGCAGTTTAACCCGTCGCGAGGCATCATGCTTCCCTTATCCCTACGCAGGACGTCGCCTTTGGGCGCGGCCGGCGTACTGCTGCCGGCGTTCGTCGGGCTGGTGTATTTCGTGATCCTGATGGTGTATTCGGAAGCGGAAGCCGTGTACGGCCCGCGCGGCGGCTTCGTCGTGCGCCGTGGCAAGCAAGTGGCGCGCGGTGTCGGCGCCCCGGTGATCCAGCCGAATGGGCACTGAGCACCGCGTCGCATGTCGGCTGCGGTGCGGATCAGTGAAACGTGCTGCCCGCGAGCATCCCGCCGTCGACGATGAATTCCGAGCCCGTGCAGTACGCGGATTCGTCGGATGCGAGGAACAGCACGGGACGATCGCGGCTTGAGGCGAGCGATCCGCCGTGAGCGGGGCAGCTGAGATTGGCTGCGGTCCGGGGCCGATTCGGGCGCCGATTAGCTGCCTCGCACGGAGGCGCGCCGTCTTTCTATCGTCGACCGCCGCCGGGCCGTCCGCCGTACGGCGCTGCCCCGACCGAAAGGTCGGCGCGGGCAACCTCCTACCGCCACGTGCCGTCGACGTAGATCCACACCGGCCCCTGGCGCCGCCAGTAGCCGGGCACCCACCGACGCCCCGGGCGCCGCGCGACCCAGCGGCCGGACACCCATATATAGTGGCCGCGCTGCCAGCGCCAGTAGCCGTCGGTCCAGACATAGCCGTGCGGCCGGGGCGGTGGCGGACGGCGATCGTGCCGCGGTGTCGGCGGCGCGAAGCGCGGACGATCGGGATAAGGCGGCCTGCCAGGGCCGTGGTTCGGTCCGGGCGGCCGGTATCCCGGCGGTGCGGGCTGGGCCGAGGCGGTACGCAGCCAGCCGCCGGTGGCTGCGACGGCGGCGGTCAGTCCGATGGCGCGCAACAGCGAGCGTCGATTCATCGCGGGTCCTCTTATATGTAATCGGGTCTGCCGTACATTAGCCTCCCGGTCTCGTGGCCGGGTTACGCAGGCCGTTAAGGCTGTTACTGCATGTCACGAGGGCCCGTCGGTCGCCCGATGGAGCGGGCGGACCTCCCGTTGCAGCCCGGTGCCGACGGCGCAGGCACCAGCAATGGCCGCGCGGAGGGGTGTTTACCGTTTGGACGCTTGGTTTTTAGGCGGCGCGGCCCGGTATTTGAGATTTATTTACGTAAAAGTTACCGATTTCAGGCGATTTGCGGATTCCGCTTGTTGTTTCTATGCAACCGTCAAGACGCTGACACGAAGGAATGGTGGGATAGAAGGGGCCAAAAAACCGTCGTCAAGAAGTCAAAAAAAGACGTCAAAACAAATACTTATAACTCGTCCCCACTTTCATTATTTCTAGTTCTGGAAAAGCTTATTTCTTTATTTGCAGATCGCGCCCCTAGGGTACACCCCTAAACTCACGGTTCCCAAACGGGCAACTATCCGGGCGCCGCCAGCAGGACCGATGGCGCTCCCGGGCGGTTGCAGACCGTTTATGAACAAGGTCGCGAGACCTGCCTCTTTTTAGAAGGGAGCTCCACGAATGAACAAGACTCTGATCGTTGCAGCAGCTGCAGCATCGTTCGCTACCGTCGCTCACGCGCAAAGCAGCGTCACGCTGTACGGCGTGCTGGACGCAGGCATCACCTACACGAGCAACGTCCAGCCGGCACTCGGCCAAGCTGGCAAGTCGCGTTGGGCGATGGGTTCGGGCATTGACCAGAGCCGTTTCGGCCTGCGTGGCTCGGAAGACCTGGGTGGCGGCCTGAAGGCAATCTTCACGTTGGAAAGCGGCTTCGGCATCGGTAACGGCAAGCTGGGCAACAACGGCGGCATGTTCAACCGTCAAGCATTTGTCGGTCTGTCGAGCCAGTACGGCACGGTCACGCTGGGTAAGCAGTATGACGCAACGCAAGACTACCTGGCGCCGCTGACGGCAACGGGCTCGTGGGGCGGCACGTACTTCGCGCACCCGCTGAACCTCGACCGTCTGAGCACGACCGGTGACGTCGCAGCGAACAACACCATCAAGTTCACGAGCGCGAACTACGCTGGCCTGCAATTCGGCGGCACGTACTCGTTCTCGAACAACACGAACTTCGGTAACAACCGTGCGTACAGCGCAGGCGTTGCATACCAGTTCCAAGGCCTGAAGCTGGCGGGTGCATACTCGCAAGCGAACCTGGGTGACGGTACGAACGCAAACGGCGCGACGTCGTCGGCAATCGGTGGCGTTGCTAGCCAAGGCCGCGTCCGCACGTACGGTGCTGCTGCTGGTTACGCATTCGGCCCGGCACAAGTCGGCGCTGCATGGACGCAAGCACGTCTCGACAACAACGCAGTTGGTCTGGGCACGCTGCGCACCGACAACTACGAAGTCAACGCAAAGTACAACCTGACGCCGGCTCTCGGCCTGGGTGCTGCTTACACGTACACGAACGCGAAGATCAACAACGGCAGCACGCACTGGAACCAGTTCGGCCTGCAAGCTGACTACTCGCTGTCGAAGCGCACGGACGTCTACGCACAAGCTGTGTACCAGCGTGCAGCGAAGAACGGCATTGGCGCATCGATCTACAACGGCGACAGCTTCAGCAACAACCTGCCGAGCTCGTCGATCAACCAAACCGCAGCAACGGTTGGTCTGCGTCACCGCTTCTAAGCGTGACAAGCGGGGTAACCCGCTTCACAGTATCGAAAAGGCGCCTTCGGGCGCCTTTTTTTCGCCTGTCGAATACGGCGATAAAGGTCGCGACGACGGTGCGTCTCGTCCGGACGCAAAAAAACGAGGCTCAGGGCCTCGCTTTTTGTTTGAGATGGCCGAGGTACGCTGCCGGCCCGCAGCGGCGTCAGCGCGTGTATTCGCCGTTGGCTTCCGGCTGGAACACGATCGCTGCAACCTTCATCAGCTTTTCGGCGCCGCTCGGCTGCAGCACCTTCACCAGTTGACCGCGTTGCGTACCCAGCAGCGCCATGCCGACCGGCGAAAACACGTTCAGGCGCCCGAGCTCGAGATTGGCGGCATCCGGATAAACAATCGTCCAGGTGGCCTGTTCCTGGGACGCTTCGTCGAGCAGCGTGATCTGCGAGTTCATTGTGACGACGTTCGCCTTGATGGCGTCGGGCTGGACGATGTCGGCGCGCTCGAGCAGCGTGTCGAGCATCGCCTGGAAGCGCGGGTTGTGTTCAGCGTGTTTCTCGAGGCGAGCGACGTCGACTTCGCTCAGCTGGTAAAGGCGTTGTTTCATGGCAGTTCTCCAAATGATCGGCGGGGGCAGGCGTGGCATGCCTATGAGGATCGCCCGGAGCCTGTCTGACCTGGCTCCGGGAGGAGACCGTGCCGTCAGATCAGGCGCCGGGCAGGGGCGAGCGGTGCCTGGGCCGTGCGTCGAACGCAGGTGGGCGCCGGCTGACCGGCGCGCATGCACACGCCGGCGGGGCCGGACGGCAAAACCGAAAGAGGCGTGGGCGCGTGCATGGTGGATAGGGTACCGACGGATGAATAAAGCCTTACGATTCTACAACACAACCTTCCGGATCGGCGATTAGGCTGTCGGCCTTCCGTCAGGCATTGTTGTGGAAATGCTTTAAGTGATGGCGATGCAGTGACGCGACATCGATGGATTTTTTCCAAAAACGCAACGCTGTATGTTCAAACCAAGGGTTTCCCCTTGGTATCGCGAGCACTACACTTGTTTCCATCGCTTCAGACAGTCCTGCCGGGAGCGACGCCAAAAGAGAACATATTTCGGAGGTCCATCATGAAGTCGATCATCTACGCAGCGATCGCTGCATCCGTCCTTGCCGCCCCGATCGCATCGTTCGCACAGTCCGAGCAGGGGTTGACCCGTGAGCAGGTCCGGGCCGATCTCGTGCAACTCGAACAGAACGGCTACAAGCCGGTCGCGAGCGATTCGCAATATCCGCAGGACATCCAGGCCGCGGAACAACGGATTCAGCCGAGCCAGCCGATGCTCGCCCAAGCCGATACGAGCGGCTACGGTGCGGTGGCGATGAGCGCAGGTCAGTCGGGCCGCCGCGTCACGCGTGAAGCCCCGAATCCCGTGAACTCCGTCTACTTCGGCAACTGAATATCCCGGGTCTGCCCGAGCACAGCATATGACCGACGGGATGCGCGCCGCTAGCGCGCGTCCGCGTCAGCAGAACAGAACCTCCGTCGCCGCACTCCGGCGGCTTTCCCGCCCAGACGCTCGCGCGTTTGGGCCTTTTTCGCTGGAGTGGATCAGACGGACGTGACCGACGGGGTGCCGTGGATATAGTGTTCCAGCTGGCTGATCGTGAATTGCTGGTCGGCAATCACGCTCTTCACCAGGTCGCCGATCGAGATCAGGCCGATCAGCTTGCCGCCGTCCAGAACGGGCAGGTGGCGCATCCGGTGTTCGGTCATCAGCGCCATGCACTCGTCGGTGGATTGCGACGGTTCGACGTAGCGCACCTTGGCCGTCATGATTTCCTCGACGCGGGTGGCTTTCGACGAACGGTCCTGCAGCACGACCTTGCGCGCGTAGTCGCGCTCGGTAACGATGCCGGCGATGTCGTCACCTTCAACGACCAGCAGTGCGCCGATTCCCTTTTCGGCCATCAGCTTGATGGCGTCGTAGACGAAATCGGTTTTCGTGACGGTGTAGATCGTGCGGCCGGAATCCGGCTTGGCCTTGAGAATTTGCGCGACAGTCGTGCTCATTTGCTTTCTCCGTGTGCGGGACGATGCAGGGAAGGCAGGGCGTGATGCGCGGCACCCGATGGGCCCAGTATAGCCGGGCCGACCGAGGCAGTCGCGTGACGTTTCCAGATTAGCGGTAAACTCCGGTCACGCACTATCCACACAACTCCTACATTCCTGATCGTTTCGACTCAATTCATGATGTCTTCGCGTCCCCAATCGCCCACGCCGGGCAATGGCCAGGCCGACGAGTGCGTGACGCTCGTCGCCACCGCGTCGCTGCCCACGCGCTACGGTACGTTCACGTCGTACGCTTTCCGCGTATCGGGCAGCGATGCCGAACATCTCGCGCTCGTGATGGGTGACGTTACCGGCGAGCAGTCCGTGCTGGCGCGGCTGCATTCCGAGTGCCTGACTGGCGACGTGTTCGGCTCCTACCGCTGCGATTGCGGCGAGCAGCTCGATCTCGCGCTGCGCTACATCGCGGCGGAAGACCGCGGCGTGCTGCTGTATCTGCGCGGCCACGAAGGGCGGGGCATCGGCCTGAGCAACAAGATCCGCGCATATGCGCTGCAGGAGCAGGGGCGCGATACCGTCGAGGCCAATCTCGACCTCGGCCTGCCCGACGACGCCCGCGAATATGATTCGGCCGCCGCGATCCTGCGGATCCTCGGCGTGACGTCGGTGCGCCTGATGAGCAACAACCCGAAGAAGTTCGACACGCTCGTGAAGCACGGCATTCCCGTCTGCGAACGCGTGGCGCTCGCGGTGCCGATGCGCGAGGAAAACGAGCGTTATATCCGGACCAAGCAGGCGAAGTTCGGGCATTACTTCGAAGAGAACGAGTAAGCGCGTTCGACGCGCGGGTGCCCGAACGGGCGCCGCGCGCATTGGGCGAGCGCAGGGCGGGGCGATGCGTCCCGCTGCATTCAATTCTCGTCGTCGGTGCTGGCGGCCGTCGACGCTTGTTGCCGGTTCACGCGACGATCGCGATTGCGTCACTCCTTCGCTTTGCGTTCGGGCTCGTTACTGCGCTATCGCAATCGCGGGCGCGGCCTGACGCATCCCGTGCTCCCTCTACATCCCGATCTCGGTTGACCGCGCCATCGCAGATCGAAACCGAACGTTTGACGTTGCGTCGCCGGCGCCCGGACGATGCAGGCGCGCTGGGGCGATGCGTGCAGATCCCGCCGTGACCGCATGGCTCGCGCGTGGCCGATGTCGGTTGCCGGCCGATGCACGGGCAACCATCGCACGCTTCGAAGCACAATCCGACGCACATCCTGCGTTGCCGCAAGGGCATCCGTTGCGACGGCCCATGTTGTTTGTCGCGCACGCGATGACTGTTCGCCCCGCCGCCGATCTCAGCGCGTAACGGTTCGGGCGTGCCTGCCCGTCAACGCCATTCCGCGTTCTGCAGGACGATCCGGTAGCCATCGGGGTCCTCGAATGTCTGTCCGCAGGCATCCCAATACGGATTGAACGACGCCACGCGCATGAAGCCGTGCGCGGCTGCGCGTGCGCATGCGGCTTCCCCGGCACCGTGGTCGGGCAGATAGAAGACGATCAGGTCTTCGGGCGTGGGCGAGGGTGCGACCGGATGCGCCGGGCAGTGCGTGAACTCGAAGCGGTAGTCGAGCCCTTCGCGTCCGAGCATGGCGCCGGAGAAGCCGTCGTGATCGGCGAAGCGCGTACCGACAATTCGAACGCGTCGCGGTACATGCGCTCGGTTCGGGCGAGATCGGCGACAGGGCGGGCGATGCGCAGATGGGCGTGCATGACGACGTCGGCGGTGCGTAACGGTTCGCCGATAATAAGCCGCAGGGCCCACGGTGAATGTGCCGCAAGCACGGAATTTTGATATGTCCCCGCTAAACCACGCAGGCAAGAAAAAGCCCGCTCCTAGGAGCGGGCTGAATCCATGTTTGGAGACATGGAGGAGACAGATGCAACTTTAAGGGAAAACCCGAGGGATGGCAAGCCCTAGTTGTAATTGTGCAACGCAGCGCGAACTGTTTTCCCGGCAAGAGCAGAGCACTGCGTATCGCGGCTCTTCCCGCGATACGGCATTCCGCCATGTCCTGCCCGGCACATTTGCCGTTCAACCCACCGATCGACGCGTATCCGCGGGCCCCCGTCACTCTCACATGTTGCCAGCCCGCGCGTGCGCGGCGAATGCGCCAAACCGCTCCTGCGCAACCGGCATCGCGTACTTGTCGCGCATTTCCATCTCGATCCACGCGCAGGCCTCGCGCGCGCAGTCGGTCAGCGCATGCCGCGTCGCGTGTCCGTCGATGTCGTAGAGGAAGCGCACGCCTACTTCGTCGTCGGCGACCTGCCGCTGCAACTGGTTGAGCTGCAGTTGCGGCCCGTGCCGCTGCGACAGCGCGCGCAGCTCGTCGAAGTGATATTCGAGCCAGTCGGCGAAGAACAGCGCATCGCTGTGGCTGCGCAGACGGAACGCCGCGCTGCGCGACGGACGCTGCGCGGTGTCGCCCGCAGCCTGCGGCTCGCCGATCGGTGCGATCGCCGCGTCGACGGGCGCGAGCGGCTGCCCGATCTGGCGGTACGGTTCGCGCTCGCGTAGCGCGTGCCACAGCAGTTCGTCGCCGGCGGCACCCGACGGCTGCATCGTGAGGTCGTGCCGACCGTCGCCGACAGCGGCGATGTCGCGAATCACGAGGCGCAGCGAGCAAAGCGGCTCGTCGGCGACCAGCAGCGTTGCCGCGCGCGGCAGCCCGCAGACGAGTGGCGCAGCGCCGGCCGCCCGGAACACGAGGCCGCGGCGATCGAGCCGCACGAGCGGCAGCGGCCGCGGAAACGACGGGTAGGCGACTGCGATGCGGGCGCCGCCGGCACCCGTCAAGCCGGGCATCATCGCGCGAAAGACCTGAGACTGGTCCAAGGTGGTTCTCCTTCGTTACGATGCCGCGGCCGGACTACGCGCGTTCCGGCTCAGGCGGCGATGGCTTGCCGGGCGGCCCGTCCCGGCTCGATTCCAAGTGCAGCAAACGTTTGCGGATCGATGTCGATCCAGCACGCGACAACCAGACGACCGTCCACCTGCTTCGGCGGCCCTGCCCGGTGCGCGTGCACGCCGATCCGGCGGAACAGCCGCTCCATGCTCGCGAACGTCACGCCGATCAGCTGCCGCGCGCCCAACTGCGCCGCGCATTCGACGACCGCGGCGAGCATCGGGCGGACGGCCCACTCGGCATTGCCCGGACCGCCTTCGTCGCCGGTCGCCGCGAACCGCGACAGCTCCCAGACGGCAGCCGATTGCGGCAGCGGGACGTCTTCGGCGACCAGGTCGGCGAACAGCGACTTCAGCAGATACGGGCGGGTGGTCGGCAACAGGCGCGCACATCCGCACACGTCGCCGCCGGCGTTTCTCGCGAACACGTAGACGGTATCGTCGCGATCGAACTGATCGCGCTCGAAACTCTCGTTCGCCGACGGAAGCGCCCAACCGAGCTGTTCGACGAATACACGGCGCCGATAGCGCCCTAAATCCGCTGCAAGTTCGTGCGGCAACCGCCCTTCCTCGTGAACGAAGGTTCGCATGGTGTCCTCGGATTGATCTTTGTATGCACGCATTACAGCGCGCGTCCCGAGGAGGCGGTAACTGGTAACTCTTACAGGTAGACGTGCGCCGGCGCGATTTGACCGGTGGTAACGGTTTCTTGATCGGCGGGATTGAAATACGGGCGGCTTTTGCTTATAAAGAGCGCCAGTCTTGAGGAAATGTCAGAGGAAAGCGTGGCAGATTGTCACTGGAGCGTGGGACCGGCATGATAGGTGTCATTGCGGCCGAGCAGCGCCGATGCGACGGCGGCGGGCCAGTCAATGCCTGCCAGCCGTGCGGCGAGCGCGGCGGCGGTGCGGAACATGCCGAGGTCGGCGCCGTTGGCGTCCACGGCCATGATGTTGCTGCGGACGTCGCCGCCCGCGATCACGAACGTGCCGGTTGCACGTTCGAGATACCAGTCCCAGCCGACCGTCAGGTATGCGACGCCGGCACTGGCCGGGCGGTGCCATTCGGTATAGCCGGCCAGGCGCGCGTCGATGGCGCTGTCGCGCAGTTCCGCGAGCAGCGATGCATCGAGGTCGCTGGCGACATGGTCGAGCGCGAGCGCGGCCAGTGCGTTTTCGGACAGCCGTACGTAGCCGTCCGGAGACGGGCCGCGGACCGGGTGCAACAAAGGTGAAGTCATGCGCGGAATGTATCAGCCCCGAACCGGCGCTGGCACCTGACAGGTATGACAGCGTGACGTTGTCGGAGAAATAATGGAATTACGCTGGCAGGATGCCTACCAACAATTCAGTGCCGCGGAAGACGAGCAGCAGCTCTTCCAGCGGATCGCTGCCTATTCTAAACGCCTCGGCTTCGAATATTGCTGTTACGGCATTCGCGTGCCGCTGCCCGTATCGAAGCCGGCCGTCGCGATCTTCAATACCTATCCGGACGGCTGGATGGCGCGCTACCAGGCGCAGAACTACATCGAGATCGATTCGACGGTTCGCGACGGCGCGATGAGCACCAACATGATCGTGTGGCCGGACGTCGACCGGATCGACCCGTGCCCGTTGTGGCAGGACGCGCGCGACTACGGGCTGTCGGTGGGCGTTGCGCAGTCGAGCTGGGCGGCGCGCGGCGCGTTCGGGCTGCTGAGCATCGCCCGTCATGCGGACCGGCTCACGCCAGCCGAGATCAACATGCTGACGCTGCAGACAAACTGGCTCGCGAACCTGTCGCATTCGCTGATGAGCCGCTTCATGCTGCCGAAGCTGTCGCCGGAGTCGAGCGTCACGCTGACCGCACGCGAGCGCGAGGTGCTGCGCTGGACGGCCGAAGGCAAGACCGCGTGCGAGATCGGCCAGATCCTCAGCATCTCGGAGCGCACGGTCAATTTCCACGTGAACAACATCCTCGAGAAGCTCGGCGCGACGAACAAGGTCCAGGCGGTCGTCAAGGCGATCGGGGCGGGACTCATCGACACGCCCTGACGCGGCACCGGCGGCAGGGCAGTCCTGCCGCCGGATCGCATGAACGGCTGCTGCCGCTCACTCCATCAGCGGTTCCGCTTCCTTCGCGGTCCAGCTCACGCTGGAAATGCTCTTCTCCATGCTCATCCGGCTCGCGATCTGCTCGAGCTTCTGCTGATCCTTCGGATGCAGCTTCAGCGTCGCGGTCACCTTCAGCCGGTCCGGCTGCTCGGGCACGTCCTCGCTGGTCAGGCTCTGGAACGACAGCGGTTTCGCATACATCGAATTCGACAGCAGCGTGCGGATGTGCACTTCGTCCGCGGTGAGGCAGATCACGGTGATCTGGTATTCGCGCACGAGATCGGCATTCGACACGGGGGTCGCGTTGATCGCCTGGCTGACGCCGCGCAGCACCGTGTTGGTGAGCAGCACGACGCCCGTGCCGGCCAGCGCCGGCACGAAGTGGCCGGAGCCGGCCAGCACGCCGACGGCGGCCGAGCACCACAGCGTCGCGGCCGTGTTGATGCCCTGGATCGAACCCTTGTCGCGCATGATCACGCCGCCGCCGAGAAAGCCGACGCCCGACACGACGTAGGCAGCGATCTGCGTGACGCCGGCCACGCCGTTGCCGGTCAGCACGCCGAGCGTGACGAACAGGCACGCGCCGCTCGCGACGAGCGTGATCGTGCGCAGGCCCGCCGTGCGTTGCCGCATCTGGCGTTCGAGGCCGATCGCGACGCCGCAGGCGAACGCGACGAAAAGACGGAGTGCGAAATCGAGAGTCATGAGTGTCCTGCCGTGCAATGAGCGCATGCCGGCCCGCGTCGCGTCGGCGCGATGCCGAACGCGGCACGATGGCCGTCATCGCGCGGCACTGTACCGCGCGAATGCGTCATTCAGTGTGAAACGGGAGGCGTGCGGGCTCGCGGAACGCGAGCCGCGGCAGGAGAACTGCGTCGGACAGGCGTTCAGGCGGCAAGCGGCGCACGCAACGGAGTGCTGCAACTGTCCACGATGGTTCCTGAAGAAAGAATGGGCGGCATTCTAGTCGGCCGCCCGCGCACCCGTCAACCGGCTGGGCGGCCGGCCGCGCACGGCCGGCGCCTCACTGCGACGGTGACTGCACGCTACCGCGACGGTTACTGCGACGGTGCCTGCGACGACCCGATCGTCCCCGTCGCGAGCGCGAGCGCGGCGGCGGCCGACAGCGCGCCGGCGTAGCTGTCGACCTCCGCGTTGCGGGCCGCGAGCAGCTGGCTTTGCGCGATCGTCGCATCGGTGACCGAGCCCACGCCGTTCCGGTACGCGGTCAGCGCCGCGTCGTAGCTCGTCTGCGCGGCGTCGACGAGCGCCTTTGCCGCATCGTGCGATGCGAGGCTCGTCTGCACCGCATTCTGCGCGGCGACGACCTGGCGGACGGCTTCCTCCTTGGTCCGCGTGAGGCGCGCGGACGCGCTCTGCGCATCGTTGCGCGCCTGCATCAGCACCGCCGAGCGCAGGCCGCCGTCGTACAGCGGGATCGTCACGCCGAGGAACACGCCGCCGCCGTAGCGGCTGCCGTTCAGGTTGACGGTCGGCGCCTGGTCGCCGATCGCGGGCAGCGCGGTGATGGCCGTGCCGCCGCTGGCATAGGACGTCGACGCGGACAGGAAGACCTTCGGCATGAACGCGGCTTCCGCGGCCTTGATCTTCGCGCGGTTGGCCTGCTCCAGCGCATACGCGCCCTGCAGGTCGGGACGGCGCGCGATCGCATCCGACACGATCGCGTCGACCGACGAAGCGAGCGCGGGCGGCAGCGGCCGCTTCGGCAGCGCGGCGATCGACGGCTTCGACAGCGGCGAGATGCCGAGCGCGGAAACCAGTGTGAGATAGCTGTCGCTTTGCGCGCCGTTCGCCTGCACCAGCGCGAGATTCGCCTGTGCGCGGTTCTGCGTCGACTGCGCGAGTTCGACGACGGTGCCGACGCCTTGCTTGAGCCGTGCGCGGGACGCCGCGAGGATCGCATCGGCGTTCGTCAGGCCTTGCTGCGCGCTGGCCGCGCGCGAGCGGGCGGCTTCGTAGCGGTAGTACGCGACCGTCACGTCGTGGATCACCTGCTGATGCACGGCCGTGAACGCGACGTTCGACGCGACCGACGCCTGCTCGGCCGCCTCGACGCGCGCCGTACGGCCGCCGAAATCGAACAGCAGCCATTGCAGCGACAGCGCCGAGATCGTGCCGTGCGCGGTCGTGTTGCTCGACGCGTCGCCGAGGATCGTGGATGTCGAGCCGTGGCTCGTCTGGTACGCGCCCATCGCGGTCGCGGACAAATTCGGCAGGTACGCGGCCTTCGCGATGCCGACCGCGAGCGCCGCGTTGCGCGCGTCGTTCCACGCGATGCGGGTCAGCGGGTTCGTCGATTCGGCGAGATCGATCAGCTCGGGCAGCGTATACGGATGCGCGGTATCGAGCGCGGCGGGCGGCGACACCGATGCGAGCGCGGGCGAGGCCGGCAGCGTGTAGTCGTGCGGTGCGCGTTGCGCGGACGCGAGCGGCGGGGCCGGCACGATGTCGCCCGCGGCCGACGTTTGCGGCTGCCACGGGCGATCGGGTGCGTCCGGCGCCAGATCGATCGACGACGTTGCGCAACCGGCCAGCGCGACGGCAGTCGCGAGCGCGGCGGCGGCGATCGACGCGGCCGGCGGTTCAGGGACGCGCATGAGGGGCAGGCTCCTTCGGGGTGGCTTGACGCGCGGCGTCGGCGATGTGCGCGAGCCGCGTGTCGATCAGGTTCAGCAGCGCGTCGCGTGCAGGGTCGGCGGGCGTGGCGGCCGGGGGCGGGGCCGGCATGGTCGCCGCGCTTGCTGTCGACGGCGGCGCCGGCGCAGCGGTGTCGGCAGCCGGGTCGCCGTCACGCAGCGCGACCACGCGCGCGAGCCGTGCGCCGATCGCCGCGTCGCCCGGCGCGCGCTCGGCGAGCAGGAACAGCGGGCCTTCGAGCGCGCCGAGTTCCGCGAGTGCGCGGCGCCGGGTGGCGAGCCACGTGGCGGCGGGGCGTACCCACGACGGTTCGTAGTGGACGAGGCCGAGCTCCTGCGCGATCGCGCCGTGGCGCGCGAAGGCTTCGGCGGCGAGCGTGCGGCGTTCGGCCGGCTGCGCGATCTGCACGACGCGGCGCCACTGCTCGAGCAGCGCGGCGAGCGCGACGTCGATCTGCTTGCCGATGCTGACGGGCCAGATGCGCGTGAATACGAGATACACGACGACGTTGCCGAGCAGGATGCCGATCGTGCGATCGCGCGCGATCGTCAGGTCGAAGCCGGGGCCGGCGCCCTGGATCACGCACAGGAAAAACGCGAATGCGATCTGGAAGCCCGCGTACCCGATGCGCGGCGAGCCGAACGCGACCCACGCGGACAGCCACGCGCCGGCGAACACCAGCGCCATCAACTCACCGACCGACGAGAGCGCCGGAACGACGAACACGAGCGCCGCGGTGCCGAGCAGCGCACCGACGATGCAGCCGACGATCCGCAGCGTGAGCTTCTCGACCGTCTCGGCGGTCGAGCCGAGCGACACGATGTAGCAGGTGACGACGCACGTATGGATGCCCGACCAGTCGAGCTGCGAATACAGCAGATAGCAGAAGATGGCCGCGGCGGTCGTCTTCAGCGCATAGCGGATGTGATCGGGATTGCTGCGCGCATCCGGCAGGAAGAAGCCGCCGCGCGGTGTCGGCGCGGCTGCAGTCGGATCGGCCGTCGCGCCCGGTTCCGCGAAGCGCGTGATCGCCGCATGGAGATCGGTCGCGGCGACGCGCGCGAGCGGCGGCAGTGGATCGACCGGCGGCAGTGCGAGCGTCACGTCGACCGGATAGCCGCCGCGCTCGAGAATGGCCGCCATCTCGTCGAGCGTGGCCGCGATCGGTGCGGCGAACGCGTCGGGCAGCCGTGCGTCGGGTTCGCGATCGGCCAGCGCGACGCCGACCATCAGCGCCGTGCTCGACGCAATCGCCTGGCGCAGTGCCGCAACGTCGGCGGCGCTCGACGAGCCTTCGAGTTTCGACAGCTTGAGCCATGTCAGCAACTGCTTGTCGCCTTCGCGCAGGCTGGCGTCGAATGCTGCGCGCGCGTCGTCGTCGTCGTCTTCGCCGCGCAGCCGCCGCGCGGCGAGCCGCAGGCGCTTGGCGATCTGCGCGAGCGCGAGCCGGCGCGGCGACGGCGCGATCAGCAGGTTGACGACGATCGCGACGCCGACCGGAATCGCGATCGTCAGCCAGATATAGAGCAGCGCGCGGGTCGCGGCTTCGCCGAACGGTGCGAGGCCGAGCTGGTCGAGCCCGAAGCCGACGATCATCGCGAGGATCGCGCCCACGGGGCGCAGCTTGCTGGCCGACGTCAGGTACAGCAGCCCGACCGACAGCACGGCCATGCACGCGACCCGCAGGATCGAATAGTCGATGCTGAAGATCGCGATGCCGAGCACGAGCCCGATCACGATCGTGACGATCAGCAGGAGCGCCGCCGCGAGCACGATGCTCGTCACGCGGTCGGCGCGGATCATGAAGAACACGACGTAGGCGGACAGCGCGGCTTCGGGCGTACCGTACGCGCTCGTCACGAGCACGGTCAGCGCGCAGATCAGTGCGACCCGCACGGCGATCGACGTGCGCCCCGGAAACGGCGCGAGCAGTCGCAGGACTTCGCGCGGGCCCGGCGCGCGGACGTCAGCGGCAGGCTGAGCCATGCCGGACCTCGACGATCGCGCTCGCGCCGACACGCACGAGCTTGCCGTCGGGTTCGTCGAGCTTCACGCGCACGGGGAAGCGCTGCGCGACATGCACCCAGTTCACCGACCGCTGCACGATCGGCAGCGCGCGCGGCAGGTTGATGCGATCGCTGTCCGCGATGCCGGCGCCGATGCCGATGACCTTGCCCGTCAGCGCGCGGCTGCGGTCGATCATCGAATAGACGGTCGCGCAATCGCCGACCGCGATACGATTCAGCGACGTCTCGCGGAAATTGCCGACCGCGAACCATTCGCTTGCGTCGATCAGCGTGAAGATCGACTGGTTCGGCGCGAGGGTTTCGCCGGCGAGCACGGTCAGCCCCGTCACGAGCCCGTCGTGCGGCGCGCGCACGACCGTATCGTCGAGCGCGTGCTGCGCGCGGGCGAGTGCGGCTTCGCGCGCATGGAGCGTCGCGATCGCGTCGGCATCGTCGCCGATCGTCTGCGCGGACGATCGCTGCTGTTCCTTGGCCTGCGCGAGCGACACGGCCGCATCGCGCTGCCGCACCTTCGCCTGGTCGAACTGCTGCGCGCTCACGTAGCCCTGTGCGGCGAGCGGCGCGAGGCGGTTCACGTCGCGCGTCGCGAGATCGTAATTCTGCGTCGCGCGCTTGACCTGCTCGACGGCGACCGCCGCGTTCGAATGCTCGCCGATCAGCGACCGGCGGCGCGTGTCGAGCGATGCGCGCGCGAGCTCGACATCGGCCTGCGCCTGCGCGACCGTCAGCCGGTACGGCACCGGATCGATTTCATACAGCAGGTCGCCTTTCGCGACACGCTGGTTCTCGTGCACGGCGAGCCGCACGATGCGGCCGCCGACGGGCGACGCGACGTGGACGAGGTCCGCGTCGATCGACGCGTCGTCGGTGGACGGGTAGGCCGATGTGCGGTGGTACGCGTACGCGAGCGCGGCGATGCCGAGCGCGACGATCGCCAGCGCGATCACGCGGCCTTTCGTGGACGGGCGGGTGATGCCGGCGGCCTTCATGCAAACGGCCCCGTGCCGGTGAGCCATACGATCACGGCGACCACGAGCCCGATCGCGGTGCAGACGGCGAGCTGGTAGGGCACCGTGGCGGCCCAGCCGGTCGCGACGAACACGCGGTGCGCGACGATCGCGCCGACGATGCCGACGATCGCGCTGACGAGCCAGAGCGGGAAATACGCGCCGAACAGGACGTACGACGGTGCGCCGCGCGACGTGCAGCCCGCGAGCGGCAGGGCTGGCACCAGGACGGCGGCGGCGCGCAGGGGTACGCGCGGCGTTGTTTTTCTCATGGTGTGGACGAGCTCGACGTTGGGGTTGATGCCGGGCACGGCGCAATGCGGTTCGTTGCCGCGACGACGATTCCGCGATACGGAGCCGATCATAAATCAGCGCGATGCGGACCGCCAGCGATGCGGCGTGCGCCGGGGCGCCTGGCGGGCGTTCGGGTACGGTCGTGGCGCGGTCCGCGATTCTGCCAGCGCATGCTTTCGTATGGGTGCCGACGGACTGTAAAGCATCGTCAGACGGAAGCCCGCTGCCGACGTTTGTTCGCCGATGGGTGGGAATCGAAGCGGCGATTGCCGGATTGCTGCGCGAGCGGTTGCGAATCGGTGTCCGGTCGAGCCGGCCGGTATCTGTGTACCATCGTGCGAAGGACGCGGTGCGTGGCGCGGGGCATGACGAGACTTGACGTCACGATTCCGGCCGACGCGCCGCGCGACGGTGGTAGCGCAACGAGGATGAGTGTTCCATGCGAAGTTTCTTTGTCCGGTTCATCGCAATCGGCGTGCTGTTCCATTTGTATGTCGGGCTGCGGATCATTCCCGGCGCATTCGCGTCGCCGCTCGCGCGCACGATCGCGGCGCTGGTCCTCGCGAGCTTCGTCGTGCTGATCCCGGTCGGCATGTTCTCGCGCCGCTTCGACGAAGGCTGGGCCGCGACGCTCGTCGGCTGGGCCGGCGCGCTCGCGATGGGCTTCTTCTCGTCGCTGCTGGTGCTGACGTTCCTGCGCGAGCTGGTGCTGCTCGGCGTCGTCGCGTGGCGGCATCTCGGGCATGACGGCGCGTGGAGCGGCGCGAGCGCCGACACGGCGCTCGGCGTGCTGGTGGCCGCGGTGCTGGTCACTGCGATCGGATTCGTCGGCGCGCGCCGCACGGCGGCGGTCAAGCGCGTGTCGATTCCGGTCGACGGGCTGCCGGCCGCGCTCGACGGGCTGACGATCGTGCAACTGTCGGACATTCACGTCGGGCCGACGATCAAGCGGCCGTATATCGAGCGGATCGTGCGGGCGGTCAATGCGCTCGAGGCGGATCTCGTCGTCGTCACGGGCGACGTGGTCGACGGCTCGGTCAAGCGGCTGCGCGAACACACGGCGCCGCTCGGCCGCATGCAGTCGCGGCACGGCAGCTTCCTCGTGACGGGCAACCACGAATACTACGCCGGCGCGCACGCGTGGATCGACGAATTCCGGCGAATCGGCTTGACGGTGCTGCTCAACGAGCACGTGCTGATCGAGCACGACGGTGCGCGCGCGGTGCTCGCGGGCGTTACCGATTTCACGGCGGGCGGGTTCGATCCCGCGCATCGCAGCGACCCCGAGCAGGCGCTGGCGGGCGCGCCACGCGACG
Source organism: Burkholderia ambifaria AMMD (assembly GCF_000203915.1). Lineage (NCBI taxonomy): Bacteria > Pseudomonadati > Pseudomonadota > Betaproteobacteria > Burkholderiales > Burkholderiaceae > Burkholderia > Burkholderia ambifaria. Next base: position 1,031,462 of record NC_008391.1, on the reverse strand, counting down.
TCGCGACGAAGATCCTGCTCGCGCACCAGCCGCGCAGCGCGGAAGCGGCGAGCCGCGCCGGCTTCACCGTGCAGCTGTCCGGCCATACGCACGGCGGCCAGTTCCTGCCGTGGCCGCCGTTCGTGCGTCTGCAGCAGCCTGTGATTGGCGGGCTCAACCGGTTCGGCGCGATGTGGCTCTATACGAGCCGCGGCACCGGCTACTGGGGGCCGCCGAACCGCTTCGGCGTGCCGTCCGAAATCACGCTGATCCGGTTGACGCGCGCGACTGGGTGATGGGCGCGCGATAGCGTCGAAATCGACGCGCGCCGCGATGATGGTGTGACACGCTGCAAATGCTTCGCCGTTCGCCGTTCGCCGTTCGCCGTTCGCCGTTCGCCGTTCGCGTGGGCGTCCGCGGCACGCGACGGAATGACAGCGCATGGCGGCGCGTGTCGCCGTTGTCTACCATGCAGACATGGTCCATCCGCACCGTCCACTTTCCGCCTGAGTCCGACATGTCGACGCCCGATCTTTTCGCCGATGCGCCCGCGCCCGACGTGGACTGGTACCCGGACTGGCTCGCACCGTCCGACGCCGATCGCGTGCTGGCCGCGCTGATCGATGAAGTCGCATGGCAACAGGACACGATCCGCACGCCGCGCGGCCGCATTCCGCTGCCGCGGCTCACCGCGTGGCAGGGCGAACCGGACGCCGTCTACGTGTATTCGGGAATCCGCAACGTGCCCGCGCCGTGGACGGCGGCCGTGCTCGATCTGAAGCGTGCAGTCGAGCTCACGTGCGGCGAGACTTTCAACAGCGTGCTGCTCAATCGTTACCGCAACGGACAGGACAGCCTCGGCTGGCATGCGGACAACGAGCCGGAGCTGGGCGACGCTCCGGTGATCGCGTCGGTCAGCCTCGGTGCGATGCGCGTGTTCGATCTTCGTCATCGCGCGACCGGCGTCGTGCATGCATACCGGCTGACGCACGGCAGCCTGCTCGTGATGCGCGGCCGCACGCAGGCCGAATGGCAGCATCGCGTGCCGAAGGCGCCGGCCGTGCAGGGCGAGCGCATCAATCTGACGTTCCGGCGGGTGGTGTCGGCGGCGGCGACTCGTTAGTCGCCGGTTATGCGGGCGCGCGGCCGCGCGGTGGCGTTCGATGGTGACCCGTTTTTCGACCGATACGATCCCTCAGGCGTCCATGCGGCACGTTGCCGCACGAGTGGGGTATCGGGTGGCGAAAATATCCCGGAGAGGCCCGTGCCATAAGGGTTTCAGGCGGATTCGATCGACCGCTTGGTTCCGATAGGCGAGTGTAAGCCCTGATGGTGCGTCGCAACATTCCTTGACTAGACTGTCGAATAGCTGAAACGCGCCGCGAACCGGCGCATTTTTTCGACATGCCCGACGCGTAGCCAATGGGACGCGTAAGGCAGGAGCATAACCCGTGACCGTACTGGACTCATCCCTCGAATCCTCGCTGCACGTCTTTGAACAAGACGGCGGATGGCAATGGGCGCTGACGGTAAAGCGGGCGTCCGGCGTTGGCGTGAAAGTCGTCGCATTCAGCACGGACGGCTTTCGCGGCGAAGCCGACGCCTATGCCGCCGGTCAGCGCGCGCGCGCCGAGTATGCCGACACCGTGACGGCCTGACGCCGTCGCGCCGATCCCGTTCGCGGATCGGCGTGGTCGTCCGTTTTCACGCGTCTTCTTGTTCCTTTTCCCTCCTTTCCGACTTGCCCGAATCGATCCGTATGCGACATCGCGTGCGGTGCGCTCGCGTTCGCCCGCCGCACCCGGCGACGTTCCGATGGGCAGTCCTGTCTATCACTGTTATCCTTTCGATCGCATCAGCCTATATGACAGTCGGCTGTCCGATCGTGCGCGCCGGGCCATCGCCCGCCTGCGCCGGATCGTGTTGATCCGACTCGGTCGAAAATCCATAATCAAGCATTGCGGGTCATTCGTGAACGCTTCCATTCCGTCCATGTGCACAGGGTCAATCCAACGATGAGCGGTGCACCGAAATCGCCGGCGAAGCCGGCAAGCGCGCCGCGCGCGACAGCGAGCGACGACGCCGACCACGACGCGTCGAAGCCGGCCGCGGGCGACGACGAATCGTCCGGCGGCGCGTCGTCATATCTGGTTCCGGGCCTCGAACGCGGACTGCGGATCCTCGCCGAATTCTCCGCGCGCGAGCCGGTGCTCGGCGCGCCCGAGTTGTCGAAACGCATCGGTATCCCGCGCACGACCACCTTCCGTCTGCTGCAGACGCTCGAAGCGCTCGGCTTTCTCGAGCGCGTGAACGGCGACCGCTATTTCCGGCTCGGTGTCGGCGTGATGCGGCTCGGCTTCGAATACCTGAATTCGCTGGAACTGACCGACCTCGGCGCGCCCGTGCTCGAACGGCTGCGCGACGCGACGGGCCTGTCGACGCACCTGCTGATCCGCGACCAGCGCGATGTCGTGTTCGTCGCGAAGGCACAGAGCAACACGTCGATGTTCGGTTCGGTGAAGGTGCACGTCGGCACGCGGCTGCCCGCGCACGCGACCGTGCACGGCCACGTGCTGATGGGCGACCTCACGCGCGACGCGCTGCGTCAGCTGTATCCGGAAAAGCGGCTCGAGCAGTTCACCGAGCGCACGCCGGGCACCGTCGACGAGCTGTATGAGCGCGTGCGTCATTACGCGCGGCTCGGTTATGCGGTGAGCGAAGCCGCGTTCGAGAGCGGCATCTCGGCGGTGACCGCGCCCGTGCGCGACCATTCGGGCGCGATCGTCTCGGCCATCACGGCGACGGTGCCGCGCTCGGAAATCGGCGAGGCCGGCGAGAAGGAGCGGCTCGTCGAAGCGGTATGCGGCGCGGCGGTCGACCTGTCGCAGCGCCTGAACTACCGGCCGCTCGAAAGCGACCCGACGTTCGCGCACGCGCGCCATCGGGTCGCGATGTTCTGACCCGTCGAGCAGGCCGCGTCGCGCGGCTTTACCAGCAAAAAAGAGCAGCCCAAGGGCTGCTCTTTTCGTTTTGGCCATCGGGCGCGTGCGCCCGTCGCCGCTCAGAACGAATGGTGGATGCCGGTCAGCACGATCACCTGGTTCGCGGTGCTCGACGTGCCGGCCGTGAAGAACGAGGCCTTCGCGCCGCCCGAGCCGTGCTCGAACAGCACGTTCGCATAGAGCTGCGTGCGCTTGGACAGCGAATAGATGTCGCCGAGCTCGACCTGAGTCCAGCGGCGGCCGGCCAGCGTCGTGGTCGCCGCGCCGCCCGCGATCGTGTTGAACGCGCTGCTGCGATAGTTCACGCCCGCGTCGTAGCTCTGGAACGTGTCGGAAAACCCGTTCGACTGCATCTTCACGCGCGTGTAGAGGCCGTGCACGAGGAAGTCGCCGATCTGGTACGACGCGCCCGCGCCGATGTTCTCGACCTTGTTCGCCAGATAGCCGTTCGCGGTATTTTGCCCCTGGAACGACGTGATCCCCGTCTGGCTGATCAGGATCGCGCGGTCGTGCTCGTTCGAGTAGACGGCCGACGCCTTGAACGGCCCGTTCGCATAGTTCAGCGCGACGCCGACCGACTTGCCGGTCGAGAAGTTCGTCGTGTTGCCGAGCGCCATCGTCGCCGCGGCCGAGAAGCCGCCGAAGCTCGGCGAACGGTACTTGACCGCGTTGTTGTACGGCACGTTGCCGGTCGCGGCGAGCCCGTCGATGTTGCCGGGGTGGAACGCATACCAGCTCATCGCGAGATACGCGGTGCTGAGCGGATCGAGATAGTCGAACGTCAGCGGCGTCTGGCGGCCGAGCGTCAGCGTGCCGTAGCGCTCCGAGCTGAGCCCGACGAACGCCGCGCGGTTCCAGATCGTGTTCGCGGTCGCGAACTGGCCGTTGTTCGTATAGAAGCCGTTTTCCAGCTGGAAGATCGCCGACAGGCCGCCGCCGAGGTCTTCCTTGCCTTTCAGGCCCCACCGGTCGGGCTGCGTGTTGCCCTGGATCATTGCCCACTTCGCATGGCCGCCGACGTTGTTCACGTACGCGACGCCGGCATCCATGCTGCCGTACAGCACCACGCTGCTCTGCGCCCACGCGCCGGACACGGCGCTCATTCCGATCACTGCTGCTGCTACCGCTTGCTTGACCATTTGATCTCCTGACTCTCCAAACCTGACGGAAAAACATGCCGTGGTGGCGGGCGCGGGGACGGCCGGCCGTCGCGCGTTCCGCCACCGGGGCGGGCATTCTTTTGTGTTCCATATAAGGAACAACGTGCCTCTGATGGAATGGAGTATAGAGGCGTCGTGCGCCGTATCAAAAATAAATTTATCGGGCCGGATGGCGATGACGGCGATCCGCAACACGGGTTCAAGAATCCAGAAAAACAGACTTAAATGCCCGCCGGCAAACAAAAAATTACATTGGACGGGCGTTGCGGCGGAGAGCGTCGACTCAACGGTCAGTGTTTTCCCTAGGACATGCAGCTTTTTGTTTTGCTCGTGGAAAGTCGCTTCTATAATCACCATCCATAAACTGCTGTTCCGGATATGGAACAATTCCGGAGCGAACCGAGAGTCGATCAGAAGGAAGGGTTTGAGATGTCTGAACAATGGATTTGCGCCGGACACGCCGGCGCGCTGTCGGAAGACGCGCCGATCGAGTTCAAGCGGACCGACGGCGTCGAAATCGGGATCTACCGCGTCGGCGACGAGGTGTATGCGCTCGAGAACGTGTGCCCGCATGCGTACGCGCTGCTGACGCAGGGCTTCGTCGACGAGGGCACGGTCGAATGCCCGCTGCACGAGGCCGTGTTCGACATCAAGACGGGCGAATGCCTGAAGGGCCCGGGCGGGCGCGCGCTGAAGCAGTACGCGGTGCGCCTGGCCGGCGAGGAAATCCAGATCAAGGTGGAATGACATGAAAGAAGCGACCGTCAACTTCAATCCCTTCCTGAAGCCGTGGGTGGCGCCGCAGCCGAACAACGTCGCCGGCAAGGGGCAGATCGAGATTCCCGGCCAGGTCGAGAACCAGGTCTGGCAGAACCGCAAGGCCGCGCCGACCCAGTACGAGAACGATCTCGGCGATGCGCTCGAACGCGTGTTCGAGAGCGGTGCGACCGAGCTGGACGATGTCGTCGCGGGCCTGAACCGCATCGGCTTCCGTGCGCCGGACGGCACGGCATGGACACCCGAGCGCTTCCGCGCCGAAATGGCCGCGCTGGCGGAATGAGCGCGCGAGCCGCGTGACCGCCGACCCGACGACAACCGCATCCGGAGCACACTGATGACGTCCCCCGCACAACACGAAGTCCAACACGACCCGGTCCGCGCCTACCTCGACCGCGGCATCAAGAACTACTGGTATCCCGTCGCCCCGAGCTGGCAGGTGTCGAATGCGCCTGTCGGCCTCACGCGCCTGTCCGAGCAGATCGTGCTGTGGCGCGATCACGAGGGGAAGGTCCACGCGCTGGAGGATCGCTGCCCGCACCGCGGCGCGCGCCTGTCGCTCGGCTGGAACCTCGGCGGCAACATCGCCTGCTGGTATCACGGCGTCGAAATCGACGGCGGCGGCACGGTGAACCGCGTGCCGGCGGTGTCGAACTGTCCGCTCGAAGGGATGAAGTGCGTGAAGTCGTATCCGGTCGAGGAGAAGGCCGGCGCGATCTTCCTGTGGTTCGGCGACGAAGCGCACGGCGAGCCGGCGCCGCTGAACCTGCCGGAAGAACTGGTCGACGCCGAGTACGGCCACTTCCTGTGCGTGTCGAACTGGAAGTGCAATTACCAGTACGCGATCGACAACGTGATGGACCCGATGCACGGCGCGTACCTGCACGCGACGTCGCACTCGATGGCCGAAGGCGACAAGCAGGCCGACATGCGCGTGCGCAAGACGGAAACGGGCCTGATGTTCGAGAAGGTCGGCCAGCGCGACGTGAACTTCGACTGGGTCGAGCTCGGCGAAACCGGCTGCCTGTGGATGCGTCTCGCGATTCCGTACAAGCAGAAGTTCGGCCCGGGCGGCAACTTCGGGATCATCGGTTTCGCGACGCCGGTCGACGGCGACAACTGCCAGGTCTACTTCTGGCGCACCCGCAAGGTCAGCGGCTGGCAGCGCGACGTGTGGCGCTTCATGTACCGCAACCGCCTCGAGGGCCTGCACTGGGACGTGCTCGAGCAGGACCGCTACGTCCTCGAAAGCCTCGCGCCGCATGCACGCGATCACGAATACCTGTACCAGCACGACGTCGGCATCACGCGCGTGCGCCGGATGCTGCGCCAGCGCGCGCAGGAACACCTGTCCGCGCTCGACGCGCACCGTGCGGCGCACGCCGCGGCGGAGCCCGCGAATGGCTGAGTTCGCTCCGGTCGTGTCGCTGCCGGGGCGTCGCGTACTCGTCACGGGCGGCGCCCGCGGTCTCGGCGCGGCGTTCGTGAAGGCGCTGGTTGCGGCGGGCGCGCAGGTCGCGTTCGGCGACGTGCTCGCCGAAGAGGGCCGCGCGCTGGCTGCGGAACTCACGCAAGCCGGCCACACCGCGCATTTCTTCGCGCTCGACCTGGCCGATCCGGCGAGCGTCGACGCATTCGTCGCGCAGAGTGCGGCGGCGCTCGGCGGCATCGACGCGCTGATCAACAACGCGGCGATCACGAACTCGGGCGGCAGGCTGTCGACGGAACTCGACGTGCCGACCTGGGATGCCGTGATGAACGTGAACGTACGCGGCGTGTGGCTCGTCAGCAATGCAGCGCTGCCGCACCTCGCGCACTCGGGCCGCGGCGCGATCGTGAACCTCGCGTCGGACACCGCGCTGTGGGGCGCGCCGAAGCTGCTCGCGTACGTCGCCAGCAAGGGCGCCGTGATCGCGATGACGCATGCGCTGGCACGCGAGTTCGGCGCGCACGGCGTGACGGTGAATGCGATCGCGCCGGGGCTCACCGAAGTCGAGGCGACCGCCTACGTGCCGGCCGAACGGCATGCGTTCTACATGCAGGGCCGCGCGCTCACGCGCGCGCAGGTGCCCGACGACGTGACGGGCCCCGTGCTGTTCCTGCTGTCGGACGGCGCGCGCTTCGTGACGGGTCAGCTGCTGCCGGTGAACGGCGGCTTCGTGATGAATTGATTTGAATTGAAGTTTTCACTCTGAATGAAGGAGAGGACGATGGCGGATGCAGATCTCGAACGCAAGTCGTGGGACCAGCCGGATGACGCAAGCTTCGGCGACTGGATGGAAGGGCGCGTCGCGCGCTACGCGACGCGGCGCTACGACTGGGACGCGCTGAAGTTCCAGGCCGACTACGACCCGAAGTACCGCCGTGCGCAGATGCGCTACGTCGGCACGGGCGGCACGGGCGTCGCGAAGGACGTCAACACGGTGCCGGCCGGTAACTTCACGTTTTCGACGATGGTCATCCCGGCCGGCAACATCGGCCCGAGCCACATCCACACCGACGTCGAGGAAATCTTCTTCGTGCTGCGCGGCAAGATGAAGGTGATCTGCGAGCGCGACGGCGAGACCTGGGAAGCGATCCTCGGCGAGCGCGACCTGATCTCGGTGCCGCCGGGCGTGTATCGCACGGAAATCAACATCGGCGAGGAAGACGCGCTGATGTGCGTGATGCTCGGTTCTGCGAAGCCGATCACGCCGACCTATCCGCCGGATTCGCCGCTCGCGAAGATCAAGCGCTGAGACGGGGCGGAGCCAAGCAATGAGTGTCATCGACAAACGTGAACGCGACCGCACCGCGGCATTCGCCGCGCTGCTCGGGCAGTTTCCCGAACAGCGCTGCGCGGCCGGCGCGGCGGGCACGATCGGCTACCGTGAGGCTGGCGCAGGCGAGGCCGGCGCGCAGCATGCGGGCCACGCGCTGCCCGTCGTGCTGCTGCACGGGATCGGCTCGGGCGCCGCATCGTGGGTGTGCCAGCTCGACACGCTCGGCGCGTCGCGACGCGTGCTTGCGTGGGATGCGCCCGGCTACGGCGTGTCGACCCCCGTGCACGACGCGTCGCCGACCGCCGCCGATTACGCGGCGTCGCTGAATGCGTGGCTCGAGGCACTCGGCATCGAACGCTGCGTGCTGGTCGGGCATTCGCTCGGCGCGATCATCGCGGGCGGCCTGTGCCGCCTGATGCCCGCGCGGATCGCCGGCCTGCTGCTGATCTCGCCCGCGGGCGGCTACGGCCGTGCGCCCGCCGAAACGCGCGACACGCGCCGCGACGCGCGCCTCGCGATGCTCGACGAACTCGGTCCGGCCGGGCTCGCCGAGCAGCGCAGTGGCAACATGCTGTCGGGTTTCGCGAGCGAGGATGCGCGTGCGTGGGTGCGCTGGAACATGGCGCGCATCGTGCCGGCCGGCTATGCGCAGGCCACGCATCTGCTCGCGAACGCCGATCTCGCGACCGATCTCGCCGGCTTCCGCGGCCGCACGGCCGTGGCCGTCGGCGCGAACGACGCGATCACGCCGCCCGCCGCGTGCGAGCGGATCGCCGCGGCCGCGCAGGTCGAATTGCAGGTGATTCCGCAGGCCGGTCATGCCGGCTACGTGGAAGCGCCGGCCGTCTATTCGTCGCTTATCGACACGTTCTGTCGTCAGTGCGACACGCAGCGAGGCATGGCATGAGCGAACCGCTGCAACAACCAGAATCCGACAGCACCAAGGCCGACGCCGGCTACGTGGTGCCGGGCCTCGAACGCGGGCTGCGGATCCTCGCCGAATTCTCGCCGCGCGAGCCGGTGCTCGGTGCGCCGGAGCTGTCCAAGCGCCTCGGCATTCCGCGCACGACGGTGTTCCGTCTGCTGCAGACGCTCGAATCGCTCGGCTTTCTCGAGCGGGCGGACAAGGATCGCAACTACAAGCTGGGCATCGCCGTGCTGCGGCTCGGCTTCGAATACCTGAGCTCGCTGGAGTTGACCGATCTCGGCCTGCCGGTGATCGAGAGCCTGCGCGACGCGACCGGCTTCACGACGCACATCGTGATTCGCGACGGCCGCGACGTGGTGTTCGTCGCGAAGGCGCAGTGCCAGTCGCCGGTGTTCAGCGCGATTCGCGTGAACGTCGGCACGCGGCTGCCCGCGCATGCGACGACGCACGGCCACGTGCTGATGGGCGACCTGTCGCTGAAGGAGCTGCGTGCGCTGTATCCGGAAGGCACGCTGAGCCGGATGACGAGCGCGACGCCGGAAACGGTCGATGCGCTGTACGAAATGATCCGCGAGGATGCGCTGCGCGGCTACGGCGTCAGCAATTCGTCGTTCGAGCGCGGCATCTCGGTGGTCACGGCGCCGGTGCGCAACGACACGCAGAAGATCGTCGCGTGCATCACGGTGACGGTGCCGCGGCCGGAGATCGACGAGGCGCTGATCGCCGACGGCCTGTTCGACAAGGTGCAGCGCGCGGCGGCGGAACTGTCGCGGCGGCTCAATTACCGCTCGGATGACGAGCACACGTTTCTCAAAGCTTTAGGACTCCGATGATTGAGATCGATCTGACCGGGCAGGTGGCGGTGGTGACGGGCGGCTCGTCCGGCATCGGCCTCGCGACTGCCGAACGGTTCCTGCAGGCCGGCGCGTCGGTCGCGATTTGCGGCCGCGACGGCGAACGCCTCGCGCGCGCCGAAGCGATGCTCGGCGAGAAATACGCGGGCGCGCAATTGCTCGCCGTGCGTTGCAACGTGCTCGACGAAGCCGACGTGGCCGCGTTCGCGCAGGCCGTGTCCGAGCGCTTCGGCCGCGCCGACATGCTGGTCAACAACGCGGGCCAGGGCCGCGTGTCGACCTTCGCCGACACGACCGACGACGCATGGCGCGAAGAGCTCGAACTGAAGTACTTCAGCATCATCCGCCCGACGCGCGCGTTTTTGCCGCTGCTGCGCGACGCGCAGGCGCCGACGATCACCTGCGTGAACTCGCTGCTCGCGCTGCAGCCGGAGCCGCACATGGTCGCGACGTCGTCGGCGCGCGCGGGCGTGCTGAGCTTCGTGAAGTCGCTCGCAACCGAACTGGCGCCGCAGCGCATCCGCGTGAACTCGATCCTGATCGGCATCGTCGAGTCGGGTCAGTGGCGCCGCCGCTACGAAGCGCAGGCGCAGGCCGGCGAAAGCTGGGAAGACTGGACGGGCGCGCTTGCCCGCAAGAAGAACATTCCGCTGAATCGCTTCGGCAAGCCCGACGAGGCAGCCTGGGCACTTTTTTATCTCGCAACGCATCTGTCGTCCTACACGACGGGCAGCCATATCGACGTTTCTGGAGGCTTTGCACGCCATGTCTAAAAAAACCACGGTTGGCGAGCTGATTGCCGCCTTTCTCGAGCAGTGCGACGTCAAAACCGCATTCGGTGTCATCTCGATCCACAACATGCCGATCCTCGACGCGATCAACTCGCGCGGCAACATCCGGTATGTCGGCGCGCGCGGTGAAGCGGGCGCGGTGAACATGGCCGACGGCCTGGCCCGCGTGTCGGGCGGCCTCGGCGTCGCGTTCACGAGCACCGGCACCGCGGCGGGCAACGCGGCGGGCGCGATGGTCGAGGCGCTGACGGCAGGCACCGCGCTGCTGCACATCACGGGGCAGATCGAGACGCCGTACCTCGACCAGGATCTGGCCTACATCCACGAAGCGCCGGACCAGCTCACGATGCTCGACGCGATCTCGAAGGCCGCGTTCCGCGTGCGCACCGTCGAAACCGTGCTGCCGACGATCCGCGAAGCGGTGCGTATCGCGCAGACCGCGCCGACGGGCCCCGTGTCGGTCGAGATTCCGATCGACATCCAGGCCGCCGAAATCGAATGGCCGGAAGACCTCGCGCCGGCGCACGTCGCGGTGCGCGAGCACGACGACGCACGCGTCGCGAAGCTCGCCGACGCGCTGGCGGCCAAGCGCCGTCCGCTGCTGTGGCTCGGCGGCGGTGCGCGCCATGCGCGGGCGGAAGTCGAACGTCTGGTGAAGCTCGGCTTCGGCGTCGTGACGAGCGTGCAGGGCCGCGGCGTGCTGCCGGAAGATCACCCGGCGACGCTCGGCGCGTTCAACGTGCATGCGTGCGTCGAGGCGTTCTACAAGACCTGCGACGCGCTCGTCGTGGTCGGCTCGCGCCTGCGCGGCAACGAGACGCTGAAATACAAGCTCGCGCTGCCGCAGCCGCTGTTCCGCGTCGACGCCGATGCGCTCGCCGACAACCGCGGCTATCGCAACGAGCTGTTCGTGCACGGCGATTCGAAGCGCGTGCTGGCCGAATTGGCCGATCGCCTCGAGGGTCGCCTGTCCGTCGATCCGCAGTTCGCGCTCGATCTCGCGGCGGCGCGCGAGCAGGCCGTCGCCAGCGTCGCGGAAGGCCTTGGGCCCTACAAGAAGCTCGTCGATACGCTGCAAGCGGCGGTCGGCCGCGACTACAACTGGGTGCGCGACGTGACGATCTCGAACAGCACGTGGGGCAACCGCCTGCTGAAGATCTTCGAGCCGCGCGCGGGCGTGCATGCGCTGGGCGGCGGCATCGGCCAGGGCATCCAGATGGGCATCGGCGCGGCGCTGGCCGGCTCGGCCGCGAAGACGGTCTGCCTGGTCGGCGACGGCGGCCTGATGGTCAACGTCGGCGAGCTCGTGACGGCCGTGCAGGAAAACGCGAACGTGATGATCGTGCTGATGAACGACCAGTGCTACGGCGTGATCCGCAACATCCAGGATGCGCAGTACGGCGGCCGCCGCTGCTTCGTGCAGCTGCACCAGCCCGATTTCGCGCAGTTCTGCGCGAGCTTCGGCCTCACGCACTACCGGATCACGTCGCTCGACCAGGCCGAAGCGATCGTGCGCGAAGGGATCGCGAAGGAAGGGCCGGTGATGGTCGAGGTCGACATGCTGTCGGTCGGCGCGTTCGCATCGAACTTCGCGGGCCCGCCGGTGAAGACGGAAGAGCCGTCGGAGCGGCAATATGCGTAACGGACACGCACACGGGCATGCGCCCGTCGACGTCGCGATGATCGGCTTCGGCGCGATCGGTGCGGCCGTGTATCACGCGGTCGAGCACGATGCATCGTTGCGCGTCGCGCACGTGATCGTGCCGGCGCACCAGCGCGACGCGGTGCAGCGTGAGCTCGGCGGTGCGGTGGAGGTCGTGTCGTCGGTCGACGCGCTGGCCCGCCGCCCCGAGTTCGCGCTCGAATGCGCGGGTCACAGCGCGCTCGTCGATCACGTCGTGCCGCTGCTGAAGGCCGGCACCGACTGCGCGGTCGCGTCGATCGGCGCGTTGTCCGATCTCGCGCTGCTCGACGTGCTGTCACAGGCCGCCGACGAAGGCGACGCGACGCTCACCTTGTTGTCCGGTGCGATCGGCGGGATTGACGCGCTGGCGTCGGCGAAGCAGGGCGGCCTCGACGAGGTGCTGTACGTCGGCCGCAAGCCGCCGCTCGGCTGGCTCGGCACACCCGCCGAGGAATTGTGCGACCTGCGTGCGATGACCGAGGAGAAGGTGATCTTCGAAGGCACCGCACGCGACGCCGCGCGGCTGTATCCGAAGAACGCGAACGTCGCGGCAACCGTCGCGCTCGCCGGCCTCGGCCTCGACGCGACGCGCGTGCGCCTGATCGCCGACCCGGCCGTCACGCGCAACGTGCACCGCATCACCGCACGCGGCGCATTCGGCGAGATGTCGCTCGAAATGAGCGGCAGGCCGTTGCCCGACAACCCGAAGACGTCCGCGTTGACCGCGTATTGCGCAATCCGCGCGCTGCGCAACCGCGCGGCCCGCTGCGTGATCTGAGCGGACGACGCGGCCATTCCGGTCATTCGGGCCATTGAACGGCCGCCTGCGCCACGGCGCGGGCGGCTGCGCAGAGACAGATTTGTGGGACTTGTGACATGACTCCATTCGATACGAGCCTCGTACCCAACGGCGACATCCTGATCGGCGGCGAGTGGCGGCGCGGCCGCGGCGCGCCTTACACGAGCATCTATCCGGCCGACCAGTCGCTGAACCTGGAAGTATCGACGGCGAACGCGGACGATGCGGCCGACGCCGTCGTGGCCGCCGACGCCGCCTGGCGTCGCGCCGACTGGGCGGGACTCAAGCCGCATCAACGCGCGCTGGTGCTGTACCGGATCGCCGAGCTGATCATGCAGCGTCACGAGGCGCTCGCGAACCTGCAGCGCCGCGACAACGGCAAGCCGATCGGCGAGACGCGCGTGCTGGTCGCGAGCGCGGCCAACACGTTCCGCTATTTCGCGGCATGCCTCGAGACGCTCGACGAGGAACTGACGCCGTCACGCGGCGACTATCTGACGATGAGCGTGCACGAGCCGATCGGCGTGATCGCGGCGATCACGCCGTGGAACTCGCCGATCGCGTCCGACGCGCAGAAGCTGGCCCCGGCGCTCGCCGGCGGCAACGCGGTGGTGCTCAAGCCGGCCGAGGTCACGCCGCTCGTGTCGCTCGCGCTGGCCCGCATCTGCGAGGAAGCCGGCGTGCCGAAGGGCGTGCTGAGCGTGCTGCCGGGCAAGGGCTCGGTGATCGGCGACGTGCTGGTGCGTCATCCGCTCGTGAAGAAGGTGTCATTTACCGGCGGCACCGAAGTGGGCCGCGGCATCGCGCGCATCGCGGCGGAAAAGCTGATGCCCGTGTCGCTGGAACTCGGCGGCAAGTCGCCGACGATCGTGTGCGACGACGCGGATCTCGATCACGCGGTCAACGGCGTGCTGTACGGCATCTTCAGCTCGTCGGGCGAGGCCTGCATCGCGGGTTCGCGGCTGTTCGTGCAGCGCGCGGTGTACGACGAATTCATGCAGCGGCTGGTGGCCGGCGCACGCAAGCTGCGCGTGGGCGACCCGACGCGGCCCGACACGCAGATGGGCCCGCTGATCAGCGCGAAGCATCGCGAATCGGTGGAGCGCTACGTCGCGCTCGGGCTGGAAGAAGGCGGGCGCCTGCTGTGCGGCGGCGAGCGGCCGTCCGGCGACGGGCGCGAGCGCGGCTTCTTCTATCAGCCGACGATTCTCGAAGGCTTGCCGAACAGCGCACGCATCTGCCAGGAAGAAATTTTCGGGCCGGTGCTCGTCGCGATGCCGTTCGACGACGAAGCATCGCTGATCGCGCAGGCGAACGACAGCGTGTTCGGCCTCGCCGCCGGCATCTGGACGCGCGACTACAAGCGCGCGTGGCGCATCGCGCGCGCGCTCGAGACGGGCACCGTGTGGATCAACACGTACAAGCTGTTCTCGATCTCCACGCCGTTCTCGGGATGGAAGGAGAGCGGGATGGGCCGCGAGAAGGGACGTCTCGGGATCCGCGAGTACATGCAGCAGAAGAGCCTCTACTGGGGCTTGAACGACGCGCCGCTGCCGTGGGCGAACTGAGCGAAGGGGAATGACGCAATGAGCATCTTGGGTATCGAGCAGATTACGTACGGTGTCGACGACCTCGCGACGTGCCGGCGCTTTTTCGCCGACTGGGGGCTGAAGGAAGTCGCGCACGACGACACGCGCGCACGTTTCGAGACGATGAACGGCTGCACCGTGCTGGTCGTGAAGGCCGACGATCCGTCGCTGCCGCCCGCGTTCGAAGCGGGGCCGACGCTGCGTGAAGTCACGTGGGGCGTCGCGACGCGGCAGGAACTCGACGCGCTGCGCACGAAGCTGGCCGGCCAGCCCGGCTATTACGCACAGGACGATGCGGTGGGCTGCATCGATCCGAACGGGATGGCGATCCGCATCGAGGTGACGCGCAAGCGCGCGCTCGACATCACCGGCTCGCCGTCGAACGTGTGGGGCCAGACGGCGCGCGTCGACCAGCCGAGCCCGATCTATGCGCGCGCCGAGCCGGTCGAGGTCGGGCACGTCGTGTTCTTCACGAACTGCCTCGACGCGCAGGAAACGTTCTATCACGAGCTGCTCGGCTTCGAGACGTCGGACCGCTATCCGGGCCGCGGCGCGTTCATGCGCTGCGCGCCGCACGGCGGTCACCACGACCTGTTCCTGCTCGCGCTGCCGAATGGCAAGCGCGGCCTGAACCACGTCGCGTTCACCGTGCGCGACATCCACGAAGTGTTCGGCGGCGGCATGCACATCGACCGCTGCGGCTGGGAAACGCAGCTCGGCCCGGGGCGTCACCCGGTGTCGTCCGCGTACTTCTGGTACTTCCAGAATCCGGCCGGCGCGCTGATCGAGTACTACGCGGATGAAGACGTGCTGACACCGCAATGGCAGCCGCGCGAATTCGAACCGGGCCCGACCGTGTTCGCCGAATGGGCCGTCGACGGCGGCCTCGACGGCAACACGCGCCGGCAGAAGAACGCGAAGGCGCCGGAAGGCAAGTTCATGACGGAGCGCAAATCATGACCGAAGCGAACACACAGGAGCAGCCCGCGCCCGGCACGGTCGTCGTGATCGGCGGCGGCCAGGCCGCCGGCTGGGTGCTGAAGACGCTGCGCGCGGAAGGGTTCGCGGGCCGCCTCGTGATGATCGCCGACGAGCCGCACCTGCCGTACGAGCGTCCGCCGCTGTCGAAGGCCGTGCTGGCCGGCGACGCCGACATTGAGGCCGTGCGCGTCGTGCGTCCGGACGAATTCGACACGCTGAACGTCGAGGCATGGCAGCCGGAACGCGCGGCGTCGATCGACCGTGCGCGCCGCGTGGTGAAAACCGAAAGCGGCCGCGAGATCGAATACGACCGCCTCGTGATCGCGACCGGCGGCACGTCGCGCCGCTTGCCCGATGCGCTCGTCAACACGTCGAACCTGCACTACCTGCGCACGCTTGACGAAGCGGCCGCGCTCGGCGAGAAGCTGCGCGCGAGCCGGCGCGTGCTCGTGATCGGCGGCGGCTGGATCGGCCTCGAGGTCGCGGCAACCGCGCGCAAGCTCGGTGTCGAGGCCGTCGTCGTCGAAGGCGCGCCGCGTCTGTGCGGGCGCTCGGTGCCGCAGATTGTGTCGGACTTCCTGCTCGACCTGCATCGTTCGAACGGTGTCGACGTGCGCCTCGGCGCGGCGCTCGCGTCGCTCGACGCGCAGCCGGACGACGCATCGAAGGTACGCGCGACGCTGGCCGACGGCACGACGATCGACGCCGATTTCGCGGTGGCCGGCATCGGCCTCGCGCTGAACGCGTCGCTCGCGAGCGACGCGGGGCTCGCGCTCGACGACGGCATCGTCGTCGACGAATTCGGCGCGACCAGCGACCCGGCGATCTTCGCGTGCGGCGACGTTGCGAACCATCACAACGGCTGGCTGAAGCGGCGCGTGCGGCTCGAATCGTGGGCGAACGCGCAGAACCAGGCGATCGCGGCCGCGAAGGCCGTGCTCGGCGTGCGTGCGCCGTATGCGGAAATTCCGTGGTTCTGGTCCGATCAGTACGACGTGAACCTGCAGATCCTCGGTGATCTGCCGGCCGATGCGCAGCTCGTCGTGCGCGGCGATCTCGCCGCGCGTCGCGCGACGCTGTTTTTCTTGGGCGATGGGCATGTGAGAGGTGTCATCGCCATCAACAACGCACGCGAGCTGAAGCTCGCACGCAAGTGGATGAACCAGGGCCGGGCAGTGGATACGGAAGCCCTGGCGGACACGACCAAAGCGCTTGCCTGACCGGCGAACGATCCAGGAGACTCCCCGCATGAGCACTTTCGACAACGTCGTGGCCGGCAGGGCCACGATGGAAGCTGCCGCCTCCACGCCCGGCGCGATCATCGCGCGGCTCGAGCGGCTTCCGGCCAACGCGATGCAGATCCGAGCGCGCGTGCTGATCGGCACCGCGACGTTCTTCGACGGCTTCGACGTGATCACGATCGCGGCGACGCTGCCGCTGCTGATTCACAAGTGGGGGCTGTCGCCGACGCAGATCGGCATGCTGATCGCGTCCGGCGCGATCGGCCAGCTGATCGGCGCGTTCCTGTTTCCCGCGCTCGCGGAGAAGCATGGCCGCGTGAAGGCGATCGCGTGGAGTTCCGCCGTGATCGGCATCACCAGCATCGCGTGCGGCTTCGCGCCGACGTTCGAGATCTTCGTGCTGCTGCGGATCCTGCAGGGGCTCGGGCTGGGCGGCGAGCTGCCGGTTGCCGCGACCTACATCAACGAGATCACGCGTGCGCACGGCCGCGGCCGCTTCGTGCTGCTGTACGAGATCGTGTTCCCGATCGGCTTGCTGGTGTCGATGGCGCTCGGCGCGTGGCTCGTGCCGCGGTTCGGCTGGGAAATCATGTACTTCGTCGGGGGGCTGCCGCTGATCCTCGCGCTGGTGCTCACGCGCCTCGTGCCCGAATCGCCGCGCTGGCTCGCGTCGCGCGGGCGGCTCGCGGAAGCCGGGCGTGCGGTGGGCGTGTTCGAGGCATCGGTGCGCGGCGAGCTGCCGCCGGCGACGCAGGCGGCCGCGTTCGACGAGATGGTGCGCCAGCACCCGAAGCGCCGGATGAGCGACCTGTTCAGCGCCGCGTATCGCAAGCGCACGCTCGCGGTGGCGACGCTGTGGGCGACCTGCGGGTTCATCCAGTACGGGTTGTCGACGTGGCTGCCGACGATCTACAAGAACTTCTATCATGCGCCGCTGCAGCTCGCGCTGAATCTCGCGGTGATCGGCTCGGTGATGGGCGTGCTCGGTTCGCTCGCGTCGGCGCTGCTCGTCGACAAGCTCGGCCGCAAGCCGGTGATCGTCTGGTCGTTCGTGCTGTGCGCGCTGTCGCTGGCGCTGGCGGGCGTGTATCACGCGTCGTCGGTGTATGTCGTCGCGATCTTCTGCTCGCTGTCGCTGGGGCTGATGGCATCGGGCTTCATCACCGCGTACGTCTATACGCCGGAGCAGTATCCGACGAGCATCCGCGCGTCCGGCTGCGGGCTCGGCAGCGCATGGCTGAAGATCGCGTCGTTTGCCGCGCCGATGATCGTGCCGCACGCGATCATCGGCGGCAATCTCGCGCCGGCGTTCTACCTGATCGGCGTCGTGCCGCTGATCGCGGCGCTGACCGTCCACTTCGTCGGGATCGAGACGAAGGGCAAGGTGCTGGAGGCGCTGGAGGCATAAGCGCGGCTGGCTGATACGGCGGCAATCGCTGATACGGAAGGCCCGGACGATGTATGTCCGGGCTTTTTCGTTTTCGGAGTGACACCGGCGGCGGTGCGAACGAATGCCGCATCGGCGTCGCTTTCCCGTGCACTAGAGTCGAACGGTAGCGAACGAACCGATACCGGGAAGACGACGCATCATGGCCAAGAAATTTCCGCTGCATCCCGTGCATCCGGAGCGGATCTGCTGGGGATGCGACAACTATTGCCCGACGCAGTCGATGCGTTGCGGCAACGGCTCCAGCCGGACCCAGCACCCGAGCGAACTGCTCGGCGACGACTGGTATCGATACGGCGACTGGGGCATCGCATGCGCGGATGCCGACGACGCAAGCGCACCGTCCGCACCGTCGCCTGAAGCCGGCGGGCAATCCTAGCGACAAGTTGCCTCACCGGCCGGCATCCCGTTTGTTGATCTGCATCACGGTCGCGAAGCGCGTGCCGAAACATCATGAAAAAGATGCATCAGAGAAGCATCTTGAAGCGGGCGAGCGGCCCGGCGGCCCGGAACACGCGTCCGGGCGCCCTTCGCACCGACCCGCGCCCCCATGATCGACAAAGGAGAACACCGTGTTTTGCTATCAATGCGAACAGACCGACCGGACCGGCGCGCGGCCCGGCTGTGCATCGGCGAAAGGCAATTGCGGCAAGGATTCGACGACGGCCGACCTGCAGGACCTGCTGGTTCATGCGGTGAAGGGCATTGCGCAGTACGGCGCGATCGCGCGCACGATGGGCGTGCCCGATCGCGAAGCCGAGCGCTTCGTGCTGTACGCGATGTTCACCACGCTGACCAACGTGAACTTCCATGCGGCGCGCTTCGTCGCGCTGCTGCGTGAAGCCGCGCAGACGCGCGATCGCGTGAAGGCCGCCTGCGAAGCGCACGCACGCGCCGCCGGCACGGCGGTGCCGGTGCTGCACGGGCCGGCCGAGTGGCAGCCGGCGGACGATCTGGCGGGCTTGCTGAAGCAGGCGGCGAGCGTCGGCATCGACGCGGGCCTCGACACGGTGGGCGCGGATATCGTCGGGCTGCGCGCGCTGGTGCTGTACGGCCTGAAGGGCGTGTGCGCGTATGCGCATCATGCGCAGGTGCTCGGCTACGAGCGCGACGACATCTACGAAGGCGTCGACGCGGCGCTCGCATTCCTCGCGGGCAATCCCGCCGACGTCGACGCACTGCTCGCGCATGCGCTCGATCTCGGCCGGCTGAACCTGACGGTGATGGAACTGCTCGACAACGCGAACACCGGCCGCTTCGGCGTGCAACAGCCGAGCGCCGTGCGCGTGTCGCCGGTGGCGGGCAAGGCGATCCTCGTGTCGGGCCACGATCTGGGCGATCTGCACGCGCTGCTCGAACAGACGGCGGGCACCGGCATCCAGGTCTACACGCATGGCGAAATGCTGCCGGCTCACGCGTATCCGTCGCTGAAGGCTTTCCCGCATCTGGCCGGCAACTACGGCGGCGCATGGCAGGACCAGCAGAGCGACTTCGCGCGTTTCCCCGGGCCGATCCTGATGACGTCCAACTGCATCATCGAGCCGCTGCCGCAATACCGGCAGCGCATCTTCACGACGGGGCCGGTCGGCTGGCCGGGCGTGCGCCATCTCGAACATCACGATTTCCCGACGCTGATCCGTGCCGCCCAGGCGCTGCCGGGCTTCCAGGCCACGGCGCCGGAGCAGACCATCACCGTCGGGTTCGGCCGGCATGCGGTGCTGGGCGTCGCCGACAAGGTGATCGACGCGGTGAAGGCCGGGCAGATCCGCCACTTCTTCCTGATCGGCGGCTGCGACGGCGCGGCGCCGGGGCGTAATTACTACACCGAGTTCGCGGAACAGGCGCCCGACGATACGGTCGTGATGACGCTCGGCTGCAACAAGTACCGGTTCAACCGGCACGCGTTCGGCGATATCGGCGGCATCCCGCGCCTGCTCGACATCGGGCAGTGCAATGACAGCTATTCGGCGATCCGGATCGCGACCGCGCTCGCCGATGCGTTCGAATGCGGCGTGAACGACCTGCCGCTGTCGCTCGTCATCTCGTGGTTCGAACAGAAGGCAGCGGCCGTGCTGCTGACGCTGCTCGCGCTCGGCATCCGCAACATCCGGCTCGGGCCGACGCTGCCCGCGTTCGTCACGCCGGGCGTGCTCGCGGTGCTGGTCGATCAGTTCGGAATCCAGCCGATCGGCGACGCCGGCGCGGACCTCGCCGCGGCGCTCGCGCGCCGGGCGGCATGAGCAGGATCGTTCGATGAGCTACCGGATCGAGATCACGACGCGTGACGGCGCGCCGTTCGGCTTCGACTGCGAGCCCGGCCAGGATCTGCTCGCGGCGGCGGCGCAAGCCGACATCACGCTGCCGTCGCAATGCCGGCGCGGGAGCTGCGGCGCATGCCAGGCGACCGTCGTCGACGGCCCGTACGAGATGCAGGCGCACAGCGCCGACGCGTTGCCGGCCGACCAGCCTGGCGCGGTATTGCTGTGCCGGACGACGCCGCTCGGCGATCTGCGGGTTGCGGCGCCGTACGACCGCGCCAAGGTGCTGCTGCAGCCGGTGCCCGTGCGCACGGCGCGGATCGCCGCGCTCGACGCGATCGCGCGCGACACGATGCGCGTCGAACTGCAGATCGAGCCCGACGACGCGTTCGGCGTGGCGGCGGAGTTCGAAGCCGGCCAGTTCGCGGAGCTGGAAGTGCCGGGCAGCGGCCTGCGCCGGCCCTATTCGCTCGCGAACACGAGTAACTGGGATGGCCGGCTGGAGTTCCTGATCCGGCTGCGGGCGGGCGGCTGGTTCTCGACCTATCTGCGCGAACGCGCGCGGCCCGGCGATCGGCTGACCGTGCGTGTGCCGATGGGCGGGTTCGGCCTGTTCGCCGACAGCCTGCGGCCGCGCTGGTTCGTCGCGGGCGGCACGGGCCTCGCGCCGATTCTGTCGATGCTGCGGCGCATGGCCGAGTATCAGGAGATGGGCGACGCGCGGCTGTTCTTCGGCGTCAATGAGGAAAGCGAACTGTTCATGCTCGACGAACTGGAACGCTTGCGGGCCGAGTTGCCGCAGTTGCGGGTCGATGTGTGCGTATGGCGGCCCGGCGTGGAATGGACCGGGCTGCGCGGTACGCCGGTCGACGCGTTGCGCGCGGCGCTGGCGCACGCGCCGGTGCTGCCGGACGTCTACGTCTGTGGGCCGCCGCCGCTCGTCGAAGCTGCGCGGGAAGTCGCGATCGCCGCCGGCGTGCCGGACGCGCAGTTCGCGAGCGAACGGTTCACCGTGTAACGTGAGCGCCGGATGTTGCTGCGACGAGGTTCCATCCGGCAGGCGCAGGGTTGCCGGATTGCCTGGTCGAACGTACGCTTTGTCGACATCCAGGCCCATCAGCAGGTGATCGACCATGCAAGCCCATCCTCTGCGTCTTTCCCCCGGCGACGATCTGCGCGCCGCCATCGAGCACGCGTCGCGCGGGCTTCGCGCACACGCGGCATTCGTGATCCAGGGCATCGGCAGCCTGAACGTCGCGCAGTTGCGCTATGCCGGCGTCGACTCACCGACCGAACTGCGCGGCGACCTCGAAATCCTGACGCTGGCCGGTTCGGTCTCGCCGGACGGCGCGCACCTGCACATGTCGGTTTCCGACGCGCAAGGCCGCGTATCGGGCGGGCACGTCGCAAGCGGCTGCGTGGTGCGTACGACCGCCGAGATACTGCTCGTGCTGTTGCCCGCGCATCGTTTCTCGCGTGAACCCGACGCGGGCACCGGTTTCAACGAGCTGGTGATTCGCCCGGACATCGGCTGATCGCGCAAAACCTTCGCAGCGCATGACCGCTGCGCCGATTCAGCGGACCGCCTTGCCGAGCACATGGCGCCGGCAATGTTCGAGATACGCTTGCTCATGCGCGGCCATCAGTTCGATGATGCTTTTCCACAGCCATGAAGGCGCGTCGAGGGTCTTCGGACGCTGGCGACGCAACTCGGCGCGCCACGCGCGCTGCGTTGCGTCGTCCATCTGCGCGGCATGCGCGCGGCCGATGACCAGCGCGAGGTAGCGGGCGACTTTCACCGCGTCGGCCTCCGACAGCCGTTCCGCTTCCAGTTTCAGATCCTGCGGCATCAATTCGCGCATCACGACGGCGCGCCCGTCGAGGCGCGCCGCGCACATCCGGCTGCCCAGCATCGGCGACACGTGCCGCGCGCCTTCGAGCACGCGTTGTGCGGCATCGCCCGGCATGCGCACGCCGGGGTATTTGGGCGCCTTGGCGGCCCTGGCTTCCTTGATGTCGATCAGGTAGGGCGGATGTCCGTCGGAACAGGCGTCGTCGATATCGAGCATCACCGCGTAACGGCGTCGGCCCAGCGAGCTGCAGCCCTTCACCCAGAACGCGGCGTCGAGGACCTTCATGCCGGCGTCGCAATGTGCCGTGCGGCTGAGCGCTGCGCCGATCGTCGAAACCGGCGCGGTTTCGAACAGCGTGAGGATGGCGCTGCGCTCCCGTTCCGACAGCGGCCAGAAGCGTTTGCCCAACGGGATGTGCGGCGCGGTGTTCATGATCGTCTGCCGGTCGAGTTTGCGCCACGAGCGATGCAGCGCCGCCTTCATCGCGATCTGCACCTCGTGAGGGCGTTGCATGTGGCTGAGTTCGTCGCGGCGCCGGCTGTCGAACGCCTGCTCGTATCCGTCGGCGAGCGCCTCGATCATCCGCCACGTGATGATGCCGGGCAGATCGGAGCTGCGCGCCGCGGTGGCGAGCGAGAACCCCAGACGCAGCACATCGTGGACCGGATTGCCGATCACGCTCTGGTCGAGATCGCGAATCTGCACGGCGACTTCACCCGTCTTCGACGCGACGGGCCCCAGATTGCCGAGATGGCAATCGCCGCCGATCCATATCGCGGGACCGTCGGGCACGGTGCCGGATCGATGGTCCGCCAGCCATGCGTAAAAGTGCTCGGCGCTGCCGCGCGTATAGGTGTGGATCGAGCGCGCCATCTTGCGGCTGCGCAAATTGGCGAGAATGGGCGCGCGCTGGTCGCAGGCCGGCAGCTTGGCCGATCCGGTGGTTTTCTTGGCCACGATGCGTCCTCCTTCCATCCGCGGCATGCGTTCCCGGTGCGTGTGCACCGCGCGATGCCGGTTGATTCCGGCGAGGCGAAGCGCCGACAGGGCGGCGCGGCGGGGCCGCTCAATCCGGCACGAGCACGCCCATCGCCGCGATCACCATCGCGGACGTCGCGAGCCAGCCGCCCCATGCCAGCACGCCCCTGACGGCGAATTCGCCCATGATCCGTCTGCTGCCAGCCATCAGCATCATCACGAACATGATCGGCACCGCCGTCACGCCGTTGATGACCGCACTCCAGTAAAGCGCCCGGATCGGGTCGAAATGCATGAACGTGATCGCGACGCCGCCGATGGTCGCCAATGCGATCACGCCGTAGAACTCGGGCGCGACACCCAGCCGCAACGCGAGGCTGTTGCGCCAGCGGAAGGTGCCCGCGGCCGCATACGCGGCGGATCCCGCGAGAACCGGCAGCGCCAGCAGGCCGGTGCCGATGATCCCGAGCGCGAACAGCACGTATGCGAAGTGCCCGGCGACGGGCTCGAGTGCCCGTGCGGCATCGGCCGACGTCTTCACGTCGATGTGATGCATGTGGAGCGTCGCCGCGGCCGTCAGCGTGATGAAGAACGCGATGATGTTCGACACGCCCATGCCGACCCAGGTATCGACGCTGATCCGGCGCAACTGCGCGGGCGCCTGGTGAGGCATGATTCGCAGCGGTCGCTGGTTCGGCGCCGCGCGCAATTCCTCGACTTCCTGCGACGCCTGCCAGAAAAACAGATAAGGGCTGATCGTGGTGCCGAGCACGGCGATGACCGTCGTCAGGTACGCGGCGTTCAACTGGATCTGCGGCAGCACGATCGCACGGCCGACCTCGTGCCACGGGACGGGCACGATCAGCGCGACCGCGACATAGGCGAGCAGGGTCAGCGCGGTCCATTTGAGCAGGCGGGCGTAGCGGTCGTACGGCACGAAGATCTGCAGCACGACCGACACGCCGCCCAGGCAGACGACATAGAGCTCTTGCGGGCCGTGCAGCAGCAACTTGACCGCCGCGCCCATCGCCGACAGGTCGGCCGCGATGTTGATCACGTTCGCAATGGTCAGCAGCGCGACGGTCGAATAGAGCAGCCACGGCGGATAGTGCGTGCGCATGTTCGACGCGAGGCCCTTGCCGGTCACGCGGCCGATGCGCGCGCTGATCAGCTGGATGGCAGTCATCAGCGGATAGGTCAGCAGCAGCGACCACAGCAGTTCGAAGCCGAACTGCGCACCCGCTTGCGAATAGGTACCGATGCCGGAAGGATCGTCGTCGGCGGCGCCGGTGACGAGCCCCGGCCCGAGGCGACGGAGCCACGTGGTCGCGCGAGAGCGCGGTTGTTGTGCGGAATCGATGGACTCGTTGTCGTTCATGTTGGCGGCCCGTTAGGAAGGCCAACGGAGTCGCAAGCGGCGTGCCCGGGCGGGATTGGCGGGGCGATGGGCTTCGCTTGCGGAGTCGCGCCCAGCGGAAAGCCGCTGCGGGCGGTGCGCGGGGAGGCGCGCGGGAGGCGTGTATAGGGGAGGCTGGGCGGACGGCGCGCGGGTGAATCAGCCGCGCCAAATCGGCCGTCGACGCGCGTTGCCCGGAGGTTTTTGCCGCGGCCGCAATGGCATGGACTTGCGTGGAATGGCGCGCAGGTCGCTCATCGATTCGTCGCGCGCGGGATTGACGGTGTATTGCGGGCTAACGGCAGATCAGGGCCGGTCCCGCGGAGCACTAAGTGCCGCAGCCGCAATGGCATGGACTTGCGTGGAATGGCGCGCAGGCCGCTCATCGATTCGTCGCGCGCGGGGTTGACGGCGTATTGCGACCTTACGGCAGGTCAGGGCCGGTCCCGCGGAGCACTAAGTGCTGTGGCCGCTCTGGCATGGACTTGCTTGCGTGAAGCGGTGCGCAGGCCGTTCATCGATTCGTCGAGCGCGGGATTGACGGCGTATTGCCGGCTATCGGCAGGTCGGGGGGGCGCGGTCGCGCGGAGCACAAAGGACGGAAAGCGCCCGGCGCGACCACTCCCGGCCACGCGACGCGGGCGCAGCCGACACGGCAGCGCCCGTTCGACCTCAACGCGCGGCCATCGCGGCATCCTGATTGCCACGTCCGGTCACGAGGCAGCCGGACATGAATGCCTCGCTCTGGCTGCTGGCTGCCGCGTTGCCGAAGCCGCGGCTGAGCGCGTCGTATTTCACCTGCTCGGCGCCTTGCGAGCACGCGGTCGGACTGGCGTCGCGGCCTTGCGCATGCAGCAGCGCCCGATCGCCGATCAGGTAGGCCAGCAGCGCGAAAAAAGCGATGTGTACCACTCGTCTCATGATTCGTCTCCTCGTCGCTCAAGCGTAACGCGGACACGTTGGGCGAAGCATTGGGGCTTCCCCGGGTAATCGTCTGCTGAAATGCCCGTGGGCCGACGTAATGACGTCCCTTTTTGCCCATCGTGGCGGGGAAAGGAGTAGCACGCGGCTGGATCGGCGTGCAATCGATCCAAGTTTGACGAATGTCAGGATGCGGGCAGGGCGAGACGGTCGCGCGACCGGTCGCAGCGATAGCATGAATGCATGTTCTGACGGAACGCGATGCGCGGCAAAGCGATGGGCGCGGCGGTTCCGAATGCAGCAGGTACGTGTTGAACATCGCTATCGAAATAGTGAGGAATCCAAATGCTTAACGTCTCTTCGGTCCTGATCAGCATGGCGCCGTTGTGGGTCATTCTGCTGGGCGCGTCTTCCGCGGCGGCCTATCTCGTGTTCTGGCGCAAGGCGATCAAGTAAGCCGGTCGATGCTGCGCGACAACGCACGCGTGTGCGTCGCAGTATCGGTACATGGCGCACGACGGCTTTTGCGCCGTGCTATGCGCGTCCTTGAATCGACGCGAATGAAACGACCCGCCTGAGCGGGTCCATGGCGGCCTCGTCCCGCCGGTGCGAGCATCGAGCCCGACGACGCGGTGCCGCCCAACACGACGGCGACGCCGCGGCGATCAGCCGCTTATCGCACCGCCGTCACCGGCACATTCGAAATCCGCACGAGCCGGCTCATCACGCTGCGGCGGAACATCGACAGCATCGTATGAACCGGATCGAGCCGCGGCGCGACGACGACGATTTCGTCGCAGCCCATCTCGGCCGCGACGGCCGCGATCGTGTCGGCCACCGGCCCGACCTTCTTCACGACGCTGTACCGGACTCCGGCTTCCCGCAGCACCCGCTCGGCCATCGCCAGATCCTCGCACGCGAACTTGTCCTCGATCGAGCGCAGCCGCGACAGCGGGTGAAACGCCTCGAGCCGCGTCGCTTCGAGCGGCGGCTGTACGTTGATCAGCACGATCTCCGATGCGCAGCGTTCGTGATACAGGAAGGTCGCATGGCGGACCGCCTGAAGCGAACGGGGCGAATGACCGACAGGAACCAGCAGCTTGAGCATGGACGATGCTCCGAAGTCGAGATGTTTCCAGCGTAGCGCGCCGCCGGATCGCTCGATCTAAAGAAATCGGGCGGCCACGTAAAAATGCCGTCAACGCCAGCCGTCGCGTTGTGTTGCGCCTATTAGAAATATAAGAAATTTAAGTTTATGCGCATAAACGTTTTCATCGGCCGGTCGGCAAACCCCGTCCTGCCGCCATGCGGCACGCCGATTTAGTCGGATCCTCAATGAATCGCGCGGGAAAATATCGAAGGTCGGCCAGCGGGCGTCGCGTAGAGTAGGGCATCGGTCGCGGCGCGGCCCCTCCAGCCCATTCCAGGCCCGTTGCCGGCCGCTCGGGACGGAGTGCGGCCCACCACGCGGCTCGCCATTCCCTTCCAGTTCCAGGAGACCTCGCATGCCGCACGGCGCCCCGCAGTTTCTCGCCCCCGCTTCCATCACCGTCGACCCGATCGTGCGCCTGTCGGCCGGCGAGCTCGCATCGGCGATCCGCAGCAAGGCGGTCTCCTGCGTCGAGACGATGCGTGCGTATCTCGATCACATCGAGCGCGTGAACGGCGCGGTGAACGCGCTGGTCTCGCTGCGCGATCGCGCGACGCTGCTCGCCGAAGCCGCGGAAAAGGATGCGGCGCTCGCCCGCGGCGAATATCACGGCTGGCTGCACGGGATGCCGCAGGCGCCGAAGGATATCGCGATGACGAAAGGGTTGCGGACGACCTACGGCTCGCCGATCTTCCGCGATAACGTGCCGCAGGCCGACTCGGTCGGCGTCGGGCGGATGCGCGCGGCGGGCGCGATCTTCATCGGCAAGACCAACACGCCGGAGTTCGGTCTCGGCTCGCACACGTTCAACGAAGTCCACGGCGCGACGCGCAATCCGTACGACCTGACGAAGAGCGCGGGCGGCAGCAGCGGCGGCACGGCGGCGGCGCTCGCCGCGCGCATGCTGCCGGTCGCGGACGGCAGCGACTTCGGCGGCTCGCTGCGCAATCCGGCCGCGTTCTGCAACATCTACGGCTTGCGTCCGTCGCAGGGCCGCGTGCCGCGCTGGCCGGCCGTCGACGTGTTCATGCAGCAGCTCGGCATCGAAGGGCCGATGGGCCGCACGGTCGGCGACGTCGCGCACCTGCTGTCGATCCAGGCCGGCTACGACCCGAACGATCCGCTGTCGCTCGCGGAAGATCCCGCGGTGTTCACGAAGGCGCTCGACAAGGACCTGCGCGGCGAGCGCATCGCATGGGTCGGCGACTGGAACGGTTATCTCGCGACCGAGCCGGGCGTGCTCGCGCAGTGCGAAAAGGGGCTCGCGACGCTGCGCGAGATCGGCTGCGACGTCGATGCGGCGCTGCCGGCGTTCGCGCCCGAGCGGATCTGGCGCCTCTGGCTCACGCATCGGCATCTGCTGTCCGGCGGCGGGCTGCTCGCGCACTATCGCGACCCGGCACGGCGTGCGCTGCTCAAGCCCGAGGCGATCTACGAGGTCGAAGGGCTGCTCGCGATGCAGGCTGCCGACGTGTTCGACGCGAGCATCGAGCGCACCGCGTGGCATCAGGCCGTGCTGAGCTTCTTCGATCGCTACGACTTCATCGCGGCGCCGACCGCGCAGGTGTTCCCGTTCGACGTCGAACAGCGCTGGCCGAAGGAAATCGCGGGCCGCGCGATGGATACCTACCACCGCTGGATGGAAACGGTCGTGCCGTGGACGCTGGCCGGCTGCCCGGTGATCAGCGTGCCGGTCGGCTTCAACGACGCGGGGCTGCCGATGGGGATGCAGCTGATCGGCCGGCCGCGCGCGGATCTCGCGGTGCTGCAGCTCGCGCGCGGCTACGAGCAGGCGGCCGACTGGGTCGGCCGGCGGCTGCCGGCCTGGATGGCTGCCTGACGCACGCGGCGGCCTCGATCCCGGGCGCCCGCGACCAGCAATATTGATGCAGGCAAGGAACGAATCCCGATGCGCCGCCGAGATCGCGCGGCAAATGCGGACGAATGCGCGCGGCGAGCCCGGACGGCGGCGGAATTGCAAGCGGCCGCGGCGCGCGATTTCGTTTCGATGTGTTTCAGTCGTTGCGGCGGCGCGCGACGCGCTTCGACAATATCCGCATCAATAATTCGGGCACGAGGGAAACAGATGAAGCAGATTCGCGCGACGGGCAAGCACCTCGCATCGGCGGGCATCGCATTCGGCATCCTGCTGGGCGTCAACGGCAGCGCGCATGCACAACTCGACCTGCAATCGATCGGATCGTCGCTGCTCGGCGGCGGGCAGCAGCAGGCCGCACCGTCGCAGGGCGGCGTCGCGCAGTTGCTGCAGGCGTATGTCGGCGCGAACCAGCAGGTGCTGGCCGGCCAGTCGTCGCTGGCGTCGGCGATGGGGCTCACCGGCGCGGCCGGGCAGGCGCAGCAGGCCGCCGGGCTGCTCGGCGGCGGCAACGCATTGACGCCGGCCGCGCTGTCGCAAATGGGCGGCGCGCAGCAGTCGGTGTCGCAGGCGCTTGGCCAGGCGTTCGCGAGCGGCGGTGCGACGCACGGCCCGGTGGACAAACAGGCGTTCAGCAACGGCCTCGCATCGCTCGGCCAGGGCCTCACGCAGTACTCGCAGCTGCAGTCGGGGCTCGGCAGTCTCGGTTCGACCAGCGCCGCATCGCTGCTGCAGGCGGGCCTGAATCCGCAGAACATGCAGGCAGCGTCGTATATCGCGCAAAGCGCGCCGAGCCAGTTGCAGTCGCTCGCGTCGACGCTCAGCCAGGCCGTGCAGTTCGCGACGAGCCAGGGCATCTCGGTGCCGGCGGTCGCGTCGTCCGCGCTGAAGCTGCTGCCGTAACGTTGCCGGCGCCGCGCGCCACGGTGCTGGTAGCCGCGCCGCGCACGCAACGCCGGGAAGGCCCCGCGCAACATGGGGATTGCGCTCGATGCTATCGTGCGTGTTCCCCGTTCCCGGTGCCGGTTCATGACTGACTCGTTCGACCTCCCGCGCTATTTCGCCCGCATCGGCTACGACGGCCCGGCCGAGCCGACGCTCGACGTGCTGCGCCGGCTGCATCTGCTGCACCCGCAGGCGATCCCGTTCGAAAACCTCAATCCGCTGACCGGCGCGCGTGTCGCGCTCGACGTGCCGGCGATCGTCGACAAGGTGGTCGCGCACCGCCGCGGCGGCTACTGCTTCGAACTCAACAAGCTGTTCTATACCGCGCTCACCCACATCGGTTTCCGCGTGACGCCGTTGATCGCGCGCGTGCGCTGGATGCGGCCGCCCGACGTCGTCACCGCGCAGACGCACATGCTGCTGCGCATCGATCTCGACGGCGCGACGTGGCTCGCGGACATCGGCTTCGGCAGCGCGACACTCACCGCGCCGCTGCGCTTCGTGCCCGACGAGCGGCAACTGACGCCGCACGGCGCGTTTCGTGTGGTCGGCGCGCCGGTCGACGGCGAGTTCGACATGCAGTTCGAGATTCCCGACGGCTGGCAGACGACCTATCGCTTCTCGCTGAAGCGGGCCGAGTGGATCGATTACGAGGCCGCGAACTGGTTCACGTCGACGTATCCCGAATCGATCTTCGTGAACGACCTGATCGCATGCCGCGTGCTGCCGGACGGCCGCGCGGCGCTGTTCAACACCGTGCTGACGCTGCGCGACGCGGCGGGCGCGGGGCGCACCGTCACGTTCGACGACGCGGCGGCGTGGGGCGCATGCCTGCGCGACACCATCGGCATCGATACGACCGGCTTCGATCTCGACGCGCTGTTCGCGCGGGTGGCGGCGCGGGCCAACATGACGTGAGCGCGTGGCGAGCGGCGGCATGGCCGGCGTCGGCGTCCGCCACACGCCACGCCGCCGATTCCGTTCCGTGTTTGACTTTTGCTATTTTGCTAGCATACTAGTACTCATGAGCGACGAAGAAGTGAAGCAGTTCAACGTGTACCTGCCGCTGAGCCTGATCCGGCAGGTCAAGCATCGCGCCATCGAAACGGAGCAGTCGTTGTCCGCGCTGGTGGCCGACGCATTGCGCGCGTATCTGGCCGCTCCGCCACCGGGAGTCGGGCCGTCCAACAAGGAGGAGTGACATGTCATCCGGGCGAATCGAAGCCGTGTACCTGACGACGCACAACTGGGGCAAGTCGGCGAAGTTCTTCCAGGCGCTGGGCTTCACGCTGGAATTCGAAACCGATCACGCGTCGGGCCAGTTGAGGCGCGGCGACGGCCCGTATCTGTTCATCGCCGAAGTGCCGACGAGCGAGAAGCCGGACATGCAGGTCGTGCTGACGGTGCCGGACGAACAGTCGGTCAGGCCGCAGCCGATCGTCGACGTGGTCACGCCGTTCGAGGATACGCACTGGGGCACGCGGGACATGACCGTGCGAGATCCCGACGGTCGCGTGTGGCGCCTGCAGGCGCCGGGCATATCGGCTGCATGAGGCCGCGGCGATGACCGACCTCCATCAGGCCCAGCCGCAGGACCATCAGGACGCCCCCGACAGCACCGCCGCCCGCGTCGCGCTGTGGCGCGCGCTGCACGTCGAGCTCGATGCGCCGCCGCACGTGCTCGCCGATGACGTCGGCCTGCGCCTGCTTGCACCGGCGCCCGGCTGGCAGCAGCGCGGCGACATGGATCCCCAGTTCACGCGGCCGTTTCGCGCATCGATCGTCGCGCGGGCGCGCTTCATCGAGGATCTCGTCGTCGCGCAGGCCGCGCAGGGTGTGAGCCAGTACGTGATTCTCGGCGCGGGACTCGACAGCTTCGTGCAGCGCCGGCCGGAGATGGCGTCGCGCCTGACCGTCTTCGAAGTCGATCCGCCCGCGCCGCAGGCGTGGAAGCGGCGCCGCCTGACCGAGCTCGGTTTCGGCGTGCCGGACTGGCTGCGGTTCGTGCCGGTCGATTTCGAGGCGAAGCAGTCGTGGCGCGACGCGCTGATTGGCGCGGGCTTCGATGCGGGCAAACCGGCGGTCGTGGTGTCCACCGG
This sequence comes from Burkholderia ambifaria AMMD, assembly GCF_000203915.1. Classification (NCBI taxonomy): domain Bacteria; kingdom Pseudomonadati; phylum Pseudomonadota; class Betaproteobacteria; order Burkholderiales; family Burkholderiaceae; genus Burkholderia; species Burkholderia ambifaria. The sequence goes on along the minus strand of NC_008391.1, from coordinate 999,992 downwards.
CGTCAGCATGTACCTGACGCGCGACGCGAACGCGGCGGCGCTACGCGAAGTCGCGTCGCTCGCGCCGGGTTCGACGTTCGCGATGACCTTCCTGCTGCCGCTCGAGCATGCGGATCCGGACGTGCGCCCCGGGCTCGAAATGGCGGCGAAGGGTGCGGCCGCGAGCGGCACGCCGTTCATCAGCTTTTTCATGCCGGCGGAGATCCGCGCGCTCGCGACGCAGGCCGGCTTCGCGCGCGCCGAGCATGTGTCGGCCGCGGAGCTCACGCGCCGCTACTTCGCCGATCGACCCGACGGCCTGCGTCCGCCGAACAACGCGGAAGAGCTGCTGGTCGCGACGGTGTAACGCCGCGCTCAGCCGTCACGCGCGTTCCAGCACGGCCATCTCGCGCACGATCACGAGCAGCACCGCGAGGCTCGCGCCACCCGACGCGCGCAAGTCGGCGAGCAGATGCTCGTAGCGCTCCAGCGCGGCTTCGCGGCGTTCGCGCCACGCGTGGACGATCGTCTCCGGCGCCGTCGAGTCGGCCGATTCCGCCAGCGCGCTGGTGGCAAGCGTGCGCTTGAGCCGCGCGATTTCCGCGAGCGCGGCCGCGCGCGCCAGCATGTCCCAGTGCGTCGGCGCCGGCAGCGTGGCCGCGCGTTCGCCGATCCACCGGTAGTTCAGCAGCGTGCCGAGCGAGAAGTACACGCCCGCGACCAGCTCGAGGCTGCGATCGCAAGTCGCGGCCACTTCGGCGATGTCGAGCAGCGCGGCGGAGATGTCGCCGTTCGCGACGCGCCCGGCGAGCGCGCTGTCGACGCCGGCGTCCACCAGTACGCGCTGCCGCTCGGACAACGCTTCGAGATCGCTCGTCGGCAGCAGCGACGGCAATTGCGGCGCGAGGCGCTGCACCGCGTCGCGGCAGCGCGCGATCAAGCCGGCGACGCCGCCGTTGGCGACCGCGCCCGATTGCAGCTGCCGCAGGAACCACAGCGCCGCGCGCTCCAGCAGCCGTGCGACGTCGACGAACATGCGCGCCTGCACGTCGTCGGCGACGCGGTTGTCGAGCGCATCGATGTCGCGCCACACCGCATCGAGATCGAACACGTCGCGCGCCATGATGCACGCGCGCACGATGTCGCCCGGCTTCGCGTCGGTTTCCTCCATCAGCCGGTGCACGAACGCACAGCCGACGCGGTTGACGAGCGCATTGGTCAGGTGCGTCGCGAGAATCTCGCGACGCAGCGGGTGGCGCTGCATCGGTTCGTTGAAGCGCTGTTGCAGCGGCGTCGGGAAATAGTCGACGAGCATCGCGGCGACGAGCGGATCCTCCGGGACGTCGGAGTCGAGCAGCGCGTCGTACAGCCACATCTTGCTGTACGCGAGCAGCACCGCGCGCTCCGGCGACGTCAGGCCCTGTTTCGCGGTTTGCCGTTCGGCGATCTCATCGTCGGTCGGCAGGAACTCGATCACGCGGTTCAGGCGGCCCGCGCGTTCGAGCCAGCGCATCAGGCGCGCCTCGGCGTCGAGCAGCTCGACGCTGTAGCGGCCCGCGATCGACAGCGCCTGCGTCTGGTAGTAGTTGTCGCGCAGCACCAGCAGCCCGACTTCGTCGGTCATTTCCGCGAGCAGGGCGTTGCGCTGCTTCTCGGTCATCTCGCCGTCGCTGACGACGAGGCCGAGCAGGATCTTGATGTTGACTTCGTGATCCGAACAATCGACGCCCGCCGAGTTGTCGATCGCGTCGGTGTTGATGCGCCCGCCGCGCTGCGCGAACTCGATGCGGCCGAACTGCGTGCAGCCGAGGTTGCCGCCTTCGCCGACGACCTTGCAGCGCAGGTCCGCGCCGTTCACGCGCACCGCGTCGTTCGCCCGATCGCCGACCTGCTGGTGGCTTTCGTGCGCGGCCTTCACGTAGGTGCCGATGCCGCCGTTGTACAGCAGGTCGACCGGCGCCTGCAGGATCGCGCGGATCAGCTCGGTCGGCGGCAGCGCCTGCGCGTCGATGCCGAGCGCGGCCTGCACGGCCGGCGACAGCGGGATCGTCTTCGCGGTGCGCGCGTACACGCCGCCGCCCTGCGAGATCACGGAGGTGTCGTAGTCGGCCCAGCTCGAGCGTTCGAGCGCGAACATCCGCTCGCGCTCCGCGAAGCTCGTCGCCGGGTCGGGGTTCGGATCGAGGAACACGTGCCGGTGATCGAAAGCGGCGACGAGCCGGATATGCGGCGACAGCAGCATCCCGTTGCCGAACACGTCGCCCGACATGTCGCCGACGCCGACCACGGTGAAATCGGTCGTCTGCGTATCGACGCCCATCTCGCGGAAGTGCCGCTTCACCGATTCCCATGCGCCGCGCGCGGTGATCGCCATCTTCTTGTGGTCGTAGCCGACCGAGCCGCCGGACGCGAACGCATCGTCGAGCCAGAAGCCGTATTCGTGCGAGATCGCGTTCGCGTAATCGGAGAAGGTGGCCGTGCCCTTGTCGGCCGCGACGACGAGATACGGATCGTCGGGATCGTGCCGCACCACGTCGGGCGGCGGCACGATCGTGTTGCCGGCGAGATTGTCGGTCAGGTCGAGCAGGCCGCGCAGGAACGTTTGATAGCACGCGATGCCTTCGCGCATCCACGCTTCGCGATCGCTCGGCGGCGGCGGGTTCTTCACGACGAAGCCGCCTTTCGAGCCGACCGGCACGATCACGACGTTCTTCACCATCTGCGCCTTCATCAGCCCGAGCACCTCGGTGCGGAAATCCTCGCGGCGGTCGGACCAGCGCAGCCCGCCGCGCGCGACGCGCCCGCCGCGCAGGTGCACGCCCTCGACGCGCGGCGAATACACCCAGATCTCGAACATCGGCTTCGGCTCGGGCAGGCCGGGCACCTTCGCCGGATTGAACTTGAACGACAGGTACGGCTTCGCTTCGCCGTTCGCGTCGAGCAGGAAATAGTTGGTGCGCTCGGTCGCGTTGATCACGCCGAGGAACTGGCGCAGGATCCGGTCTTCATCGAGGTTCGGCACCTGGTCGAGCGCCGTCTCGATGGCCTTCAGCAGGTGTTCGGCCTGCACGTCGCGCGTGCCGCCGATGGCCGGGTCGAAGCGCAGCAGGAACAGCTCGACGAGCTGCCGTGCGATCACCGGGTTGCCGGTCAGCGCGCGCTCGATATATGCGTCGCTGAACGTCGAGCCGACCTGCCGCAGATATTTCGCATACGCCCGCAGGATCGTGACCTCACGGGCGCTCAGGTGGGCGCGCAACACCAGGCGGTTGAAGTCGTCGTTCTCGATCCGGCCGCTCCAGATCCGGTCGAACGCATCCTCGAACAGGCCCTTCACGCGCTCGATGTCGAATTCGGTATCGTCGGCGAGTTCAAGGCCGAAGTCGTGTACCCATGCGGGCGCGGCATCCTGCGTCTGGATCCGGTACGGCCGCTCCTCGTCGACGCGCACGCCCAAATGCTCCAGCATCGGCAGGCTGCGCGACAGCGCGATCGGGTCGCCCGCGCGATACACCTTGAAGCGGAACGCGCGCGGGCCGGCCTCGATCGGGCGGTACAGGTTCATCGCGAGCTGGCCCGACTCCTTCACGCGCTCGATCAGCTCGATGTCGCGCACGGCCGTGCGCGCCGGATAGTCGTCGCGATAGCCGGCCGGAAACGATTCCGCATAGCGCTGCAGCAGCCGGTTGCCTTGCTCTTCGCCGAACGCGTCGAGCAGCGCGTCCGCGAGATCGTCCTGCCAGCGGCGCGCGACCTGCACGAGCCGCGCTTCGAGCTCGCGCGTGTCGACGTCGGGCATCGTGCCCGGTTCCGCATGGACGACGAAATGAATCCGCGCGATCGCCGATTCCGACAGCAGCGGCGTGAATTCGACGTTCACGCCGTTGTATGCGTCGACGAGCAGCTTCGCGATGCGGCGGCGCAGGTCGGTGTTGTACTTGTCGCGCGGCACGAACGCGAGGCACGACACGAAGCGGTCGAAGCGGTCGCGCCGCACAAACAGGCGCGTGCGCTGGTGCTCCTGCAGGCGCAGGATGCCGAGCGCGATGTCGTAGAGCTGGTCTTCGTCGGCCTGGAACAGTTCGTCGCGCGGATAGGTTTCGAGCACCGTCACCAGCGACTTGCCGAGATGCCCCTTCGGCAGGAAGCCCGCGCGCCGCACGATGTTCGCGCACTTGCGCCGCACGATCGGGATCTCGGCGCTCGACACCATGTACGCGGTCGACGTGTAGAGCCCGATGAAGCGGCGCTCGCCGGTCACCTTGCCGTCGGCGCCGACCAGTTTCACGCCGACGTAGTCGAGGTAGCCGGGCCGGTGCACGGTCGCGCGCGAGTTCGCCTTGGTCAGGAAGATCGGCCAGGGGCCGGTGATGATCTCGGCGGCCGCCGGCGGCAGCGGCGTCACGTCCGGCGCGCCCGACGGCCGCAGCGATTCGCGCAGCAGGCCGAAGCCGGAGCCCTCGACGCCGCGCAGCCCGAAGCCCGACCCGTCCGATACCAGCGAGTAGTCGCGCTGGCCGAGGAACGTGAAGTGGTCGGCCGCCATCCATTCGAGGAACGCGCGCGCCTCGATGTCTTCCGCAGTGGATTCGCGGGCTTTCATGTCCTTGATCGTCGCGCGCGCGATGTCGACGATCTTCGGCCAGTCCTCGACCGACGCGCGCACGTCGCCGAGCACGCGCGCGATGTCGTCGCGCAGCGTGTCGAGCAGCGCGGCGTCGCCGCAGCGGTCGACTTCGAAATGGATGAACGACGCGAGCTGCGACTGGCCGTCGGGGGCCGTCGCGCCGCCGGCGTCGACGCGCTCGATCCCGCCGTTGCCGCCGCGCCAGATGCGGAACACCGGGTGCAGCGCGGAGTGCAGCGCGAGCCCGAGGCGGTTCACCGCCATCGTCACCGAGTCGACGAGGAACGGCATGTCGTCGTTGACGATCTCGATCACCGTGTGGTCCGAGTGCCAGCCGTGCTGCTCGACGATCGGGTTGTACACGCGCAGCCGCTCGCTGCCGGGCACGAATTTCTGGGCGGTCTGCCAGTGCGCCATCGCGGCGCCGTACAGGTCGGCGATGCTGCGATCCTGCAGATCGTCGGCGTCGACGAAGTCGTAGTAATGACGCAGGAACGGTTCGACGATCCGGAACGTGGCTTCGGGCAGGCGCCCGCGCGCGAATTCGACGACATCCGAGAGCAGGTGTGCGACGACTTCCTCGTTCTTCGCTTCCATGGCGGTCTCCTGATCGGCTGGCCATTGGCTGCTGCGTTGTGTGTTCGGCATTATGCGCCGATTGCGTGACGGAGCGATGTGCGGGCGCACAACGGGGCGCAGGGAAGGAAGGGGCGCACGCAGCGCGCGTGGGCGGCGCTGCGCGGGAGGGTCAGGCGAGGTCCGGCGGCTTCAGGTCGGGGTGCCGCGCGTAGAGCGGGTTCATGAAGTCGAGCAGCATCGTGGTCAATACTTGCGACACGAATTCGCGATAGGCGATGAATTCATGAGGTGGACAGGTCTCCTGGACCTGCCGCAGCGATTGATCCAGTTGCCCGCCCATCGACAGGATCATGTCGTTCAGTGCGGTGGCGATACGTTTGTCGTCGATCATGCGGTCTCCTTCGAGCGCCGCGTCGTGCGGCGCGTTCGGTCGGGTGTCACCGCGGTTCGAGCGCGTATCGCGCGGGAGGTTCCGGCGACGCCGAACGGGCCGGTATCAGAGCTCGTCGCTCCACAGCTTCCCGGCCGTCGCCCAGTTCTCCTTCTTCACGTCGGCGAGGATGATGTCGACCGAGCCCGGGTCGCAGCCGAGCGTCTCGCACGTGGCACGCGTGATCGCTTCGACGAATGCGCGTTTCTGCTCGACCGTGCGGCCTTCGAACAACTGGATATTGAAAGTCGGCATGATTGGATGCTCCGATGGGTTGGGGGGAATCGGTTCGTGTTCGTCGGGACGCCGGCGGCGTCAGTCGCGATACGACGGATCGATGCGGTCGAGGCGGCGCAGCAGCGCCGGCCATTCCAGTTCGCCCTCGATCGCGCCGCCATCGCGCAATTGCTCGGCGGTGCGGGCGACGACGGCCGGCTCGGGCAGCACGAGCGGCCCGCCGCCTGCCTGCGCGCGCACCTGGATGTCGCACGCCTTGATCAGCGTATCCATCAGCACATACGCTTCGGCGACGGTCCGGCCGACCGTCAGCGTGCCGTGGTTGCGCAGCAGCATCGCGGATTTCGCGCCGAGACTGGCGGTCAGCCGCGCGCCTTCGGCCGGAGAGAAGGCGAGCGCCTCGTAGTCGTGATACGCGAGGTCGCCGTGAAACCGCAGCGCGTGCTGCGATGCGGGCAGCAGCCCGTCGCGCTGGATCGACACGGCGATGCCGGCCGTATTGTGCAGATGCATCACGCACACGGCGTCCGGCCGCGCGGCATGGACGGCCGCATGCAGTGCGAAGCCCGTCACGTTGACCGCATGCTCGCTGTCGCCGATCCGGTTGCCGGCCAGGTCGATCTTCACGAGATTCGATGCACGGACTTCGTCGAACGTGAGACCGAACGGATTGATCAGGAAATGACCGGGCTCGCCCGGCACCGTCGCGGAGAGGTGCGTGTAGATCAGGTCGTCCCAGCCGTTCAGCGCGACGAGGCGATACGCGGCGGCGAGATCGACGCGCAGCCGGCGCTCGGCGTCCGAGACCGGGCCGCCGGGCTTCACGGCGTCAGGACGGTGTGCGAATGACGACATCGGGTTCTCCGAGGGTAAAGCGGCGCACGACGGCTACCGTGATCCACGACGCCAGAGCGAACGGCGCCGTGAGCGCCGGGACGTCCGCGCGCATCGCGAGCCACTGGATCAGCGCGGCCAGTGCGGCCGCCGCGAGCGCCGCGCGCGTGCCGCGCGACATCAGCGCAAGCGCGGCGAGCGCGCCGTTGAAGCCGAGCAGGCCGTCGGTAAATGCGGTATCGCCTGCGCTGAGTGCGACCAGCAGCACGGTCGACACGATCGCGCCGCCGAGTGCGAACGCGGCCGCGCGGCGCGATGCGACCGCGATGCCGGCAACGATCAGCATACCGGCCCACGGGCGTTGTGCGAAAGCGGTTTGCGCGACGCCCGACAGCAGCGCGGCGGCGACCGAGGAAAGCGTCGGCGCCGGATCTGTCGCGACACCGCTCGCATGCTGCATCGCGACAAACGGCAACCATAGCGCGGTGGCGGCAAGGCACGGACTCGAATATGGGCATTGGTGCCATTTCGCGAGCGGGGTGCGCATTGCGCGCTGCACGAGCGCGGCGCCGATCGCGGCGAGCGGTGTAAGCACGAGCGCCAGCGGGGCGGGCGCAAAGACGACGGCCACCAGCGCGGCGAGCGCGCCGTTGAAGCCGTGCAGACCCTGTTCGACGGTGCGGCGTTCCGCGCCGGTCAGCACTGCGGTCACGTTCGCGGCGGCCGCGCCGACCAGCGCCGCGCACGCGAGCCGCAGGTCGGTCAGCGCGAGTGCGGCGACCAGCATCGCGCCGGTGAACGCGTTCGCCTGCAGCACGATCTGTCCGATGCTGCGCAGCAGGATGCGCAGGTCGATCGACGGCGAGGCAGGGCGGGCGGTAGGCATGGCGGCGGTGGAGCAGGACGAGCCGCGAGCATAGGACACTCTCCCGTGCACCGGAATAGGGAATTCTGGATACTCGGGATTTGAGGCAGGTGCCCCGAATTGGGGCGGGGCGTTAACGTTTTCGCGACATTTGCGGGCTCTGGTAGTAAATTTGCGCTCTCGTTAGCGTTTTCGGAGGAACGATGCGAGAAATCCGCTGGGCGTCGCTCGAGGGCGACGGAATCGAACACCTGACGTTCGATCGTGCTGAAACCGGCATCGTCGTCGAAAGCGCCGTGGTCGGCCAGCGGTACGGCCGCGCGTACGGGCTTGCGTACCGGATCGAGTGCGATCCGCAGTGGCGGGTCAGATATGCGGTGCTCAGGGTGATGGGCGGCGGCACGCTCGAACTGCATGGGGACGGCGCCGGCCACTGGCGCGACGGTTCGGGCAGCGCGCTGCCGGAACTGGATGGCTGCGTCGACATCGACATCGCGGCGACGCCATTCACGAATTCGCTGCCGATCGGCCGCCTCCGTCTCGCGCGCGGCGAGCGGCGGCCGATCGACGTCGCGTACATCTCGACGCCGGATTTGACCGTCGCGCCGGTCAAGCAGGCCTACGCCTGCATCGAGCCCGGCCGGCGCTACCGCTACGAAGGGATCTTCCGGAATTTCACGGCGGAGATGGACATCGATGCCGACGGGCTGGTGATCGACTACGAAACGCTGTTCAAGCGCCTGCCGGCGTTGCGCTGAGCCGGGGCGCTCGCCGTCGCGGGGGCCGCCGCCAGGGTCGCCGCGGCCGGTCTTTCATGCGCCGCGGCAAACCGGTCGATCCGCGCGGCGATCAGCTCCGGATCGCGCACCACGATCCAGTGCGCGCCGTCGATTTCCTCGCGCACGTGCTCACCGAGCCAGCGGTCGAGATCGACCGACATCTCGGGCGTGACGTAGCGGTCGCGCACCGGCACGAGGATCTGGACCGGCGCCTGCGCATACCGCTCGCGCGGCCGTCTCGCCCGGGCGAGGAAATTCGCGCGGTAAAGCTGCAAGCCGTTCAGCGCGTTCTTCAACTGCGCGGGATCGCGCTCGGGCCGCACGCGCTCGGTCAACTGCAACCAGCGCGGCCACAGTGCGGCGCCGCCGAGCCGCCACACCAGCGACGGCACGACCGGCAGATGGAAGAACGCGATGTACCACGACTTCAGGCTCTGCTTGAGCCGCATCTTCGCGCGGAACACGTGGTCGAGGCACGGCCCGGAGATCGACGTGTACGACGCGATCCGGCCGCGGAACGCGGGATCGGTCACGGCCTCCCAGCACTGGATCGACCCCCAGTCGTGACCGACCAAATGAAACGGCCGGTTGCCGCAGGTCGCGTCGGCGACGGCCTTCAGGTCCTCCGCGAGCCGCGCGAGCGCGTAATCCGCGCGGCGGCGCGGCGCATCGGACGCCCCGGCGCCGCGCACGTCGTAGGCGATCACGCGGTAGCGCTTCGCGAGCCGCGCGCGCACCGGCGCCCACACGGCCGCCGAATCGGGATAGCCGTGCACGAGGATCAGCGGCGGCGCGCGCCGCGGGCCGCTGACATACACGGCGAGTTTCACGTCGCCGGAGCGGACGGTCAGCATCTCGTGCGCGTGCGCCATGACGTCATGCCTGCGCGACCGGATGCAGCGGCACGCGGCGCGGGGCGGCCTGTGCCGCGTAGCGCGCATTGGTCGCGTCGATGTTCGCGAGCAGCGTGTCGAGGCCCTCCAGATACTGATGGTTGTCGTGGTCCCACGGATGGAAGCCCGGGCGGAAGTAGTCGAGCCATTCGCCGGCGATGCTCGGCAACACGCCGTTCTTCGGGCTGTACAGATACTTCACGAGGCGCCACATGCCGCCGAACCTGCCGTGCTTGCGACGGTGCGCCAGCATCAGCCGCACGTGGAAGTCGAACACGATCGTCCAGAACATCACGGTCGTCAGCAGCATCGTGCCGGTGCGCAGCAGATAGCTGCCGAGGCCCGGCTTCATCACGGCGTTCCATACGTCGTACGACACCGCCTTGTGCTCGGTTTCCTCCATCGCGTGCCACATCCACATCTGCCGATAGCCTTCGATCGACCCGTCGATCCGGTGCTCGTGGCCCGACAGCAGCTGGTTCGCGAGGATCGCCGTGTAGTGCTCGAGCGCGATGGTCGCCGCGAGCTGCATCGAATGCGGCATCGTCTTCCTGAAGAAGCCGAGGATCGTCCACAGCCGCTTGTCGAGCTTGTGCGCGGGCAGGCCGGCCGATTGCAGAAGGTCGTTGTACTCGATGTGCTCGCGCGTGTGCATCGCTTCCTGGCCAATGAAGCCGAGCACCTGCTTCTTCAGCTCCGGATCCTCGATGCGGTCGCGGTAGTGGCGCACAGAATCCATGAAGAAGCGCTCGCCAGCCGGAAACAGCAGCGACAGCGCGTTCATGAAATGCGTGACCGGCACGCCCTGGACGTGCCAGTCCTTCGCGCGTTCGGGCGGCAGCGCGAAACGGATGTCGCGCCGCACCGGCATCATGTTCGGGTTCGTCATGATTGTTCTCCTGCCTGATTGCCTGCGTTGTTGTAGGGGGCGTGAAGCGGAGCGGCCGCCGGCGCGCCGTAGCGGGCGGCCTCGCGGCGGGCCTTCGCGGCCTCGCGGCGCGACACGAGCACCACGATCGCCTGGTAGGCGGCCGGCATGATGCGCGCCATCCAGTCGGCGCCCTTCGCATCGCGGCCGATCAGCACGCGGCGCTTGTTCTTGCGCACGCCGGCGAGGATCGTGCGCGCGGCATCGTCGGCGCTCGTGATGAAGAATTTCTCGAAGTTGTCCTTGCCTTGCTGCTCGCTCTGAATGAGGAAGCCGATCATGTTCTTCGCGACGCAGCTCGACTGCGCGATGTTCGTGCGGACGCCGCCCGGATGCACGCAGGTCGCCGACACGCCGCACTTCATCATGTCGAGTTCCTGGCGCAGCGATTCGGTGAAGCCGCGCACCGCGAACTTGGTCGCGTTGTAGCCGCTCATGCCCGGCTGCGCGAAGATCCCGAAGATGCTCGACGTGTTGATCACGTGACCGTCGCCCGATGCCTTCAGGTGCGGCAGGAACGCCTTCGTGCCGTGCACGACGCCCCAGAAGTTGATGTTCACGATCCACTCGAGATCGCTGTATTCCATCCCTTCGATCGTGCTCGACAGCGCGACGCCCGCATTGTTGAAGATCAGGTTGACCTTGCCGTGCTCTTTCGCGGTGTCGTCGGCCCACGCGAACATCGCGTCGCGATCGCCGACATCCAGCATGCGCGTCGACACGCGCACGTTCGGCGCGATCGCGCGGACGATCCGCTCGGTCTCGGCGAGGCCGACGCCGTTCTTGTCGGCGAGCGACACGTGGCAGCCGGCCCGCGCGAGCTGGACCGCGAGCGCGCGGCCCATGCCCGAGCCGGCGCCCGTGATCGCGGCGACCTTGTTGGCGAAATCTCTCATGTCGGTGGCTCCTTGTCTGGCTCAGGCCGCTTCGGCGGAACGGGAAGTTGAAGCGGAAGCGGCGGACGCGGCGACGGGCCGCGCGGTCGTGTCGTGCCGCGGCGCGCCATACGCGTGGTAATCGGCGATCGAGAAGCGTGCGGTCGCCTGGCGGAAGCGCCATGTGAAGCCCGGCCACAGCGTCGTGTTCTTGCCGGTGCGCGGGTCGAGGTACCAGCTCTTGCAGCCGCCTGTCGACCAGATCGCCTTCTTGAGCTTGCCCTGCAGGTCGCTGTTGAACTGCGCCTCGACGAGCGGGCGCACCTCGATCGCATCCGCGCGTTCGCGTTGCATCGCCTGCAGCGCGCCGAGGATGTATTCGATCTGCGACTCGATCATGTACACCATCGAGTTGTGGCCGAGGCCCGTGTTCGGGCCGACGATCATGAAGAAGTTCGGGTAGCCGGGCAGCGTCGTGCCGAGGTACGCGTGCGCACCGTCGCGCCACGCGTCGACGATGTCGAGGCCGCCGCGGCCGACGATGGCGCCGCGCGGAAACGGATCCGCGACCTGGAAGCCGGTGCCGTAGATCAGGCAGTCGACTTCATGACGCTTGCCGTCGGTCGTCACGACCGCGTCCGCTTCGATGTGGTCGATGCCGGTCGTGATCACGTCGACGTTCTTGCGCGACAGTGCCGGGTAGTAGTCGTTCGAGATCAGCACGCGCTTGCAGCCGAGCGTGTAGTTCGGCGTGACGGCCTTGCGCAACTCCGGATCGGGGATCTGCTTGCGGATGTGACGCAGCGCGAGCTTCTGCACGTTCTTCATCAGCGACGGATGGATCGCAAAGCCGAGCACGCGCGATTCGAGCATCCAGTAGATGCCGCTGCGCACGGCCTTCTGCGTGAACGGCAGCGTGCGGAACAGCCATTTCTCGAAGCCGGTCAGGTTGCGGTCGGGCTTCGGCATGATCCACGGCGGCGTGCGCTGGAACAGCGCGAGTGCCTTCACGCGCGGTGCGATCTGCGGCACGAACTGGATCGCGCTCGCGCCGGTGCCGATCACCGCGACGCGCTTGCCGTCGAGCGGGTAGTCGTGATCCCACTGCTGCGAATGGAAGGCGCGGCCCTGGAACGTTTCGACGCCGGGGATCGCCGGCAGCGCGGCGCGCGACAGCCCGCCCATGCCCGATACCAGCACGCGCGCCGACAGCCGCTTGCCGTTCGCGAACGTGAGGCGCCAGCGCTGCGCGGTTTCGTCGTACTCGGCGCGCCGCAGTTCGTGGTTCATGCGCAGGTGCGGGCCGACGCCGAAGCGCTGCACGCAGTCTTCCAGATATGCGCGAATCTCCGGCTGCGGCGCGAACATGCGCGTCCAGCGCGGGTTCGGCGCGAACGAGAACGAATAGACGTGCGATTGCACGTCGCATGCACACCCGGGGTAATGATTGTCGCGCCACGTGCCGCCGACCGAGGCGGCCTTCTCGAGGACGACGAAGTCGGTCACACCTGTTTGCCGCAGGCGGATCGCCATTCCCAGGCCGGCGAAGCCGGTGCCGATGATGGCGATGTCGATGGTTTCGTCCGGGCCATCGTGGCCGGGCGGGCCGAAAGGCAACGTGCGAGCATTCATCCGGGTGTCTCCGATTTGGCTCATTTTTTAATGTTACATTGGTTGATGTAACGATAGTGGGTGAGCCCGGAAACCGCAAGCGGCTAGAAGCGACGCTCTAACGGCGGGAAACCAGACGGGAAAAGGCTGAGCGGGGTTTGGAACGGCGTGCTTGCCGCATTGCGGGAGGCGCGGAAAGGGCCGTCAGCGGGGCGAGCCAAGCGATGAACGAAACCGCCGATGCGCGGCGGTCTGTTTGAAACGGTATCAGGGACGGATCGAGCGGGCGGCCGTCTCATGGAAAACCCCGGCCACGATCAGGACCTGCGCGAGCGCGTAGAGGCCCCAGATCAGGTAATCGATCCCGGGAAAGCCGCCGAGGAACCGGCCGACGCCGATCAGCGTATCGGAGCCGACGAAGATCAGGCTGCCGACGGCGACCAGCGCGCTGCGCGTGCGCGCGGCGAGCGCGAAGCTCGCCATCACGCACAGCACGAGCATGTAGACGGCGACCGGCGCCAGCAGCTCGCCGAGGTGCGGGAAGAACGCGACGTAGAACGCCGGCGCGGCGATCCACAGCGCGACGAGCGCGCCGATGCGCCAGCCATGCGGCCGCGCGCGCCACCGGAAGAAGAGCGCGCAATAACACACGTGCGTGAGCAGGAACGCGCCGAGGCCGAACACGAACGACAGCGGCCAGTCGGGCAGTGCAAGCAGCACGTCGCCGAGCACGGCGGTCGCGAGCGCCGCGCACAGCCACGCGCGTTCGCGCAGCGCGCCGCAGGTGCTGCCGGCCGCGAGCAGCAGGAGGCCCATCGCGGCTTTCGCGGCGGCCTGGCCCGGATAGGGCGCGGCGGCGAGCGACAGCCCGTACAACAACGCGGCGGCAATGGCGAGCGGCCAGAGCCGGCGATAGGCGGCGGGAAGCGTGGCGATCAAGGCGAGTGTCTCCGGCTTGTGGTTCTTGTGGCGGATGGCGCGCCGTCGCGGGCGCGGCTGCCGGCCATTATCCGAAATAACGGGCGCGCAAGAACCGGCGAATCCTTCTAGGAAACGGAGGCGAAAGGAGGCGACGGGCGGCGATGCCGCCGCCGGATTTTTCCGCGCGTTGCCCCGGCTGAACCGGGGCAACGCGTTCCATTCGGCTTGCTATGATCGCCGCGGTATTGCCGTTGTCGATGTCGTTGTCCCGTCCGGTTGCGCGACGAGGCGCAAGCCGGTGCGTGCCCGATGAATCCATGCCGTGTCCAACCCGCGCGCCCATGCCAGGCGAAACGGGCGGCCCGGCCGCCATGACTACCGATCCGACCATGACCGAACTTCTCCACGGCGACGGTGCGATCCGTCGCACGACGCCGTACGGCGCCTCGATCGAAAATACTTATGCGGGTGTGCTGTCGTTCATGCGCCGCAACTATTCGCGTGCGCTCGACGGTGTCGACGTCGCGATCTCCGGCGTGCCGCTCGATCTCGCGACGACCTATCGCTCGGGCGCAAGGCTCGGGCCGGCCGCGATCCGCGCGGCGAGCGTGCAACTCGCGGAGCTCAATCCGTATCCGTGGGGCTTCGATCCGTTCGACGCTCTCGCGGCCGTCGACTATGGCGACTGCTGGTTCGACGCGCACAATCCGCTGTCGATCAAGCCGGCGATCGTCGAGCATGCGCGGACGATCCTGCGCTCGGGCGCGAAGATGCTGACGCTCGGCGGCGACCACTACATCACGTATCCGCTACTGATCGCGCACGTGGAGCGCTACGGCAAGCCGCTGTCGCTGATTCATTTCGACGCGCACTGCGATACGTGGGCCGACGACGAACCGGACAGCCTCAATCACGGCACGATGTTCTACAAGGCCGTGAAGGAAGGGCTGATCGATCCCGCGACGTCGGTGCAGGTTGGGATCCGTACGTGGAACGACGACTTTCTCGGGATCGAGCGGCTCGATGCCGCGTGGGTGCACGACCACGGCGCGCGTGCGGCGGTCGAGCGGATCGTCGATATCGTTGGGGCGCGGCCCGCGTACCTGACGTTCGACATCGATTGCCTCGATCCGGCGTTCGCGCCCGGTACGGGCACGCCGGTCGCGGGCGGGTTGTCGTCAGCGCAGGCGCTCGCGATCGTGCGCGGGCTCGGTGCGGTGAACCTGATCGGGGCGGATGTCGTCGAGGTGGCACCGGCCTACGATCACGCCGACATCACCGCGATCGCGGCCGCGCATGTCGCGTGCGATCTGCTGTGTCTGTGGCGGCAGAAGAAGGTGGCGGGTGCGTTGAAGTAAAGCGGGCCGGCGCAGGGCGCCGGCGCGTCGCTGGAACGATGGCCGGGCGCTGGCTTCAGCCGCGCGTGTCGATCCAGTTGCGTGCCCAGCGGCTCGAGTGCTGCAGTGCCTGTTCTTCGCTCACGAAATAATCGAGCGAATAGAACTGGTAACGGCCTTCGGCGCGTTCGAGCAGCAGGTTGGAGGAAAAACTACCGTCGGGCAAACGATGTGCCGAGGGTTGAACGGCATAGCCGTTGTACTGTTGAATTCGTTGGTTTTGCATTTGCGTTTTAATTTTAATGATGTTCGAGTGCGCGCGTGCCGTGCGAAATGTGCACAGGTGCGCCGATTCAAAGCCATTGCGAGCTGAATCCGAAGCAGTCGAAAAGCAGAAAAGGGGCCTTGCAGCCAGAGGGGGATGAAGTGCAACGAGGCGTGTGGCGCTCGGCAAGCTGCTGAACAATCAGATGCAGCTAAGAGCAGTCGCGCCAACTTTGGGAGTCGAAGCTCCGCGAGGATGTCGCTGCAACCCGGCGTCCGTTACCGGAGGCCGGGTCCTTCAAACTTTACAGCGGCTTGATGTTGGCCGCTTGCAGACCCTTCGGGCCTTGCTTCGTTTCGAAGCTCACCTTCTGGTTTTCAGCCAGCGTCTTGAAGCCGTCAGCGCGAATTTCCGAGAAATGCGCGAACAGGTCGTCGCCGCCGTTGTCCGGGGTGATGAAGCCAAAGCCTTTGCTGTCGTTGAACCACTTGACGATACCGGTATCCATGAAGAATCCTTGATGAAAAAAATAGAAAAGATTTGCTCTACGAGAGAGCGTTTGAAGCGTCAAGGAGGGAGAGGACCACGAATATCGCTGGGTAGCGACAATTGATGAACAGCAATCGAACTTCTTGAACTTCTGGCGACACACTACGCGCCGCCCGTGCCGCCGTCAATCGTTATGTTGTAACTGTTTCATTGAGCCATCCGTTTGTCAGATGAAACGATGTGACCCTGCGGGGCGGCGCGGCCGATCCGGCGTGGTGCGCAGGCGTCATCATACCTCGGTCCAGCCGCGAGAAATGCAGGGCGGCGCGCGCCTCCCACCCGAATTTCAGCCGATTCGAGCGCGTCCTGCCCGGAACTGTCCGGCGATCGTTGCGACGCGTTCGCCATACCGGCGTGCCGTCTCGAGATCGCCCGGCGACATCTCGTCGGGCGACGCGTCGGCTGGCGTCTGCGCCATCGGCGCGAGATAGGAGCCCATGCGATTCAGGTCGTCACGCAGCGAGGCCTTCACGTTCGCCGGCTTGATGTCCATGCTCGCCCAGATCCCGCCGTGCTGGCCGGCGAGCAGGACGAAGTATTCGAGCGTATTGAGCTTGTCGCCGTTGATGCTTGCGCTGTTGGTGAAGCCGCCAAAGATCTTGTCGCGCCACCCGGCGTCGAACCAGACCTTCGACGATGCGTCGGCGAACTTCTTGAACTGCCAGCTCGGGCCGCCCATGTAGGTCGGCGAGCCGAACAGGATCGCATCGGCGCCGGCGAGCATGTCCCACGCGTGCGCTGCAATATT
Source organism: Burkholderia ambifaria AMMD (assembly GCF_000203915.1). Taxonomy (NCBI): domain Bacteria; kingdom Pseudomonadati; phylum Pseudomonadota; class Betaproteobacteria; order Burkholderiales; family Burkholderiaceae; genus Burkholderia; species Burkholderia ambifaria. Next base: position 983,535 of record NC_008391.1, on the reverse strand, counting down.
TCCGTCGGCGTCGATGGCGACCAGTTCGGCACCGGCACCCTCGGCGACCGCCGCTGCCATACGTGCGGTATGCCCGTAGCCGGAGTGGTAGACGACGACCGCTTTAACCGAAGAAGTGTGTTGCGTCATGATTGTTCCCTTTCGTTCAGGTTGTCGTCGGGCGACGACATGGGAAAGCACTCTACTGAGTCGCAACCGGGTTATAAATGATGACCGATTGAACGTGCTGTTACTTCCAGGGTGAACAATGCAAAACCTCGACGCGCTCCTGATCTTTGCCCGTGTCGCCGAAATGACGAGCTTCACGCGGGCGGCCGAAAGCCTGGGCATCCAGAAAGGACGTGTGTCGATGGTGATCCGCAAGCTCGAGCGCGACGTGGGGGTTGCGCTCCTGCATCGAACCACGAGGAGCGTGCAGCTCACCGAAGACGGCCGCGCGTTCTATTCCCGCGCCCGCGACCTGCTGGCCGAGGTGCAGGAATTGCAATCGATGTTCTCGGGTAACGGCACACGGCTGCGCGGAAGGTTGCGCGTCGACATGCCGACCGAGCTGGCACGCAGCGTCGTGGTTCCCGCGTTACCGCAACTGATGGCCGCGCATCCCGAGCTCGAACTGGAACTGTCGAGCACCGATCGGCGCGTCGATCTCGTCCAGGAAGGGTTCGATTGCGTGATCCGGCTGGGTCCGATCACCGACGACACGCTGATTGCCCGCCCGCTGGGCAAGCTGCGGATGACGAATGCGGCGAGCCCGGGCTATCTGGCACGGTACGGCATACCGCACACGCTCGACGATCTGCGCACCCAGGGGCACCGGATGGTCCACTACACGCTGACGCTCGGCGCCCGGCATCCCGGATGGGAATATCCGAACGGCGACGGCTATGCGTCGCTGCCGTTGCCCAGCGCGATGCAGGTCAACAGCGTGCAGACCTATCACGCAGCCGGGCTCGCCGGCATCGGGTTGATCCAGGCGGGATATTCGGCGCTCGCGCATCACATTGAAAGCGGCGCGCTGGTCGAGGTTCTGCCCGACCTGCGTCCCGAGCCGCTCGCCGCGTCGCTCGTGGTGGCCCATCGGCGCAATCTGTCGCCGCGCGTGCGGGCGTTCATGGACTGGATCGAAGGCGTCTTGGCGCCCTATCTGGATTAGTCGAGAAGGGAGCGGCTGCGTTTTCCGCCAATTCGAGAAGAAAAAAAGCCGACGGGCAGGCGTCCGTCGGCCTCGTTCGAGTGCGTTGACTTTACTTCGCCGCGAGCGCACTCGCGACGTTCGTGTCGATCCACGCATTCTCCGCAACACTCAGCTTTTGCGGAATCAACTTCGCCGTATGGAACGCATCGGCAACCCGCTGCTGCGCCGCGACGATCCGGTCGTCGAGCGGCACCGCGCCGAACGGCACGCGCTTGATCCACGTCTCGACGAGCGGTTGCGGCAGGCCGACCTTCGGCGCGAGCAGCGCGGCCGTGTCGGCCGGATGCCCGTTGACCCACTGGCCCGTTTCGCGCGCCTGTTTCAGGATCGCGCCGACCAGGTCCGGATGCTGCTGCGCGAAGTCGCGCGTCGCTTCGTAGAAGTTGTTCGTTGCCGCGAGCCCCGTATAGTCGGACAGCGTGCGTACCTTCAGCGCATTCTGCGCGGCCGCATAGTACGGATCCCATACGACCCACGCGTCGACGTTGCCGCTCTCGAACGCCGCGCGCGCGTCGGCCGGCGCGAGATACACGGGGTGGATTTCGTCGTAGCGCACGCCGGCCTTCTTCAGCGCTTCGAGCAGCAGGTAGTTCGCGCTCGAGCCTTTCTGCAGCGCGACCTTCTTGCCGCGCAGCTCGGCGACCGAACGGATCGGCGAATCGGCCTTCACGAACACGGCTTCGTTGTGCGGGGCCGGCGGCTCCGCGCCGACATAGACGAACCGCACGCCGGCCGCCTGCGCGAACACGGGCGGCGGCGCGCCCGTATAGCCGAAGTCGATGCTGTTCGCGTTCAACGCCTCGAGCAGCTGCGGGCCGGCGGGGAATTCGAACCACTGCACGCCATAGCCGAGCGGCTTGAGCCGTGCTTCGAGCGAGCCTTGTGCCTTGATGATCGACAGCAGGCCGGCCTTCTGGTAGCCGATGCGCACGACCTTGTCGGCGCCGCCCTGCGCAAAGGTCGACGTGGCGGCGAGCGCCACGAGCGCGACGGCGGCGGTGCGGGTGATCCAGCGGGTGAAACGAATCATCGAACGAACTCCATGCGAAACGTCTTCTGGCGAGCGGCCGGTGCCGCCCGGTTGGAAGAATCGTCGCATGGGCGATCGCGCCCGCAAACGAAGCATTGCCGATATGAATATGACGGCGACGGCCCTATGCTTTGTCGCCGTCGCGTTGCGGATCGGACGTATCGGTCGCGCCGGATTGCCGCGCCGCCTCGTCGCTGAGCTTCTTGTCGAGAATCGTCGCGACGCGCCCACCGAGATAGGCGCTTGCCGCGTTCTCGAGCGCGCGGTTCGTCTCGCCTTCGACGAACACGGCCGCGAGCGGGCGCAGGCGCCAGATTGCATCGACGAGCGCGGGCACGTCGGTCACCGGCGGCAGCGTGCCTTCGTCGTAGCGGTCGAGCCGCTTCACGACGAGATCGACGAGCAGCCGCGCGATCGCGTCGAAGTGCGGCCGCGCGAGGCTGATCACGTCGAGCAGTTCGCGCGGCGGGATGCCTTCCTTCGCCATCGCGGCCGCTGCCTCGAGCAGCGCGGGGCTTTTCGCGACGAACGACAGGCCGTGCCGTTCGAGCAGCCCGAGCTCGGTCACGCGCGATAGTTGCGACGCCGTCTGCGGGCCGAACATCTGCGCGAGGGCGGCGAGCGAATAGGTTTTCGGCAGTTCGTGCGACCAGCGGCCGCCGATCGCGTTTTCCAGGCCGAGGATCGAGCGCAGGTCGTGACCTTCGTCGATCGCCTTGATCAGATCCTGGATGTTCGACAGCGTGTAGCCGCGTGCGAGCAGATGGTTGATCAGCTTCAGGCGGGCGACGTGCGTGTCGTCGTAGATGCCGACGCGCCCGCGCTTCTCGGGCGGCGCGAGCAGCCCGCGATCCTGGTACGCACGCACGTTGCGCACGGTCGTGTCGGACACGCGCGCGAGTTCGTCGACCGTGTACTCGTTGCGGGAATTCGCGGCGGCCTCGTCCGGCATGGGGGGAGTCTGTTTTGACATGCGGCCATTCTAGCGCGACGCGACAGGCTCGGGCGAGGCGGGGAGCGTGCGTGCGCCGTCGCCGAGCGCGCGCTGCATCAGCGCGGTATCGATCCAGCGACCGTGCTTGAAACCGACCGCCTTCAGCACGCCCGCCGCCTCGAAACCGAATGCGCGGTGCAGCGATGTCGAGCCGCCGGTGCCGCCGTCGGCGATCACCGCGATCATCTGTCGCCACGGGCCGGTCTCGCACCGCGCGATCAGCGCCGCGAGCAGCGCGCGGCCGATGCCGCGGCCGCGCTGGGCGTCGTCGATGTAGATCGAGTCCTCGATCGTGTGACGGTATGCGCTGCGCGTGCGATACGGCGTCGCATACGCGTAGCCGGCGATGCGGCCATCGCATTCCGCGACGAGATAGGGCAGCCCGTGACGCAGCACCGCGTCGCGGCGCGCGCGCAGTTCGTCGACGTCGGGCGGCGTCTCCTCGAACGACGCGACGCTGTGGCGCACGTGGTGCGCGTAGATCGCGTGAATGGCGGCGAGATCGGACTCGGTCGCGTCGCGGACGACGCAGGCGGCAGCAGCGGACATGGTGGCGGAGCGGGGGGACGAAACCGCTACTATGCCGGCCGCTGGGCGGGGCGGTAAAGGCATCGGCGGCGTCGCGCGCTCGGCGTACCGGTTTAGAGGTGGCCGTCCGCAGCGCGCACCGCGTCGGCGATCGCGTCCGCGACGCGCTGCACGCGCGGCGAGCGCCGTACGTCCGGGTGGACGACGAGCCAGATCTCGCGCTCGACATCGCAACGCGGCGCCGCCGTGAGTTCGACGAGCGCCGCGGTGGCGGGCAGCGACGGATCGGCCGAGGCCGGCCCGCCCGCGTCGGCGCCCGCGTCCATTACCGGTGCGTCGACGAGAAAGCGCGGCAGCAACGCGATCCCCGCGCCGGCCACGCACGCACGATGCAGCGCGGCCAGATCGTTGGCGACGAACGCGAAGCGGCGGCCGGCCGCGAAGCGTTCGAGCCACTGCTGTTGCGGCATCTGCGCGAGTGCGTCGTCGTAGCCGAGGAATGCCCACGTGTCGGGCGGCTCGGCGGCCCGCTCGGGCGACGCGCACAGCGCGAAGCGCATCGTGCCGAGCCGGCGCGCGGCCAGTCCCGGCTCGCTCGGTCGCGACAGTCGCACCGCGAGGTCGGCTTCGCGTGCGTACAGGTTGGCCGCATGCATCTCGCCCATCAGATCGATCCGCAGCGCGGGCCACGCGCGTTGCGCGCGGGCGAGCCGCGGCGCGAGGAAGTGGCTCGCAAATACCGGCGACGCCGACACGCGCACGACGCCATCGAGCGCCGCCGCGCCCTGCGCGGCGCGCGCGAACGCATGCACGTCGGCCTCGACGCGGGCTGCATGCTCGGCGAGATGCAGCCCTTCGTCGGTCGGCGGCCAGCCGCGCGGCAGCCGGTCGAACAGCCGGATGCCGAGCGCGGATTCCAGCGCGTCGATGCGCCGGGCGACCGTCGAATGCTGGACCTGCAGCGCCCGCGCGGCGGCCGACAGGCTGCCGCCGCGCATCACCGCGAGGAAATAGCGGAGGTCGTCCCAGCTCATCGGCAGTGAGGATGCCGGCGTCGGATCGGTCGAATTTTGCACAGTAGATGGGCGTGTAACGGGAATTCCGCTCGATTATGCACGATGGGATGATCGTGTCACTTCATTCGATTGCGAGGAACGTCATGACCCAAGTTGTCACCGCCACCCGGATCGGGATCGACCGCTACGGCGACGCCGGCGTGCTGCGCCGCGTCGATGCGCCCGTCGCGCCGCCCGGCGCCGGCGAGGTGCGGATTCGCCAGACCGCCATCGGCGTGAATTTCGTCGACATCTATTTCAGGACCGGCGCGCATCCGTTGCCGGCGCTGCCGGACGCGCTCGGCGTCGAGGCAGCCGGCATGGTCGACGCGGTCGGCCCCGGCGTGACGGCGCTCGTTCCCGGCCAGCGCGTCGCGTATGCGGGGCTGCCGACCGGCAGCTACGCGAGCCTGCGCACGCTGCCCGCCGAGCGCGTGGTGCCCGTGCCCGACGGCGTGAGCGACGACGCGGCCGCGGCCGGGCTGCTGAAAGGGATTACCGTCTACATGCTGCTGCATCGCGTCCGGCAGGTCGGCGCCGGCGACACCGTGCTCGTGCACGCGGCGGCCGGCGGTGTCGGGCTGCTGGCGACGCAGTGGGCGCGCGCGCTCGGCGCGCGGGTGATCGGGACGGTCGGCTCCGCCGCGAAGGCCGCACTGGTGCGTGCGCATGGGGCGGAAGCGGTGGTCGACTATCGCGAGGAGGATTTCGTCGCGGCGGCGCGCGCGTTCGGCGGCGGCGCGGGCGTCGACTATGCGATCGACGGGATCGGCGGCGACGTGCTGACGCGTACGCTCGGCGCGGTCCGGCCGTTCGGGATGGTCGCGAGCATCGGGCAGGTTGCCGCGATCGGCGCGCGGCAGACGATCGATCTCGACGAACTGGGCCCGGCCCGCTCGATCGCGCTGGCGCGGCCGAGCGTGCTCGGCTTCATTGCGCGTGACGTCGCGGGGTATCGGGAAGCGGCGCGCGCGACGCTCGACCGGCTCGCGGACGGGATGCACGTGGAGATCGGCGCGCGGCTGCCGCTCGAACGGGCGGCCGACGCGCATCGTTTGCTGGAGTCGCGTCAGACGACGGGCGGGGTGGTGCTGTTGCCGTGACGGCCGAGCGCGCGGCGACCGAAAGTCGTGACGAGGGTCGCCTCGCGATGTCGATCGGCGGGCAGGCAGAGGTGCCGCGTCGCCGCCCGCCGATCAGTGATGCGTGCGCAGCGGCGCACTCTGGACGAACCATGCGAGCACGAAGGCGATCGCGATCACGCCCGCCGCCGACAGATACACCACATGCAGCGACCCGGCGAACGCGTGCAGGTACGCAGCGCGCACCGCCTCCGGCAACTGGTGCACGGCCGCCGGCCCGAGCGCGGGCGGCAGCTCCGTGCCGGCCGGCAGCGCCTGCGCGAGGCGCGACTGCAGCCCGTGCGAGAACAGCGCGCCGAACGCGGCGACGCCGAGCGAGCCGCCGATCGAGCGGAACAGCGTCGCACCCGACGTCGCGACACCCATGTGCCGGAATTCGACCGTGTTCTGCACGGCGAGCGTCAGCACCGGCATTACCATGCCGAGCCCGATCCCGAGTAGCGCCATGTATGCGTACATGGTGTGCAGCGGCGTGTCGAGCGACAGCGTCGACAGCAGCGCCATCGCGATGCCGCCGATCAGCGTCCCCGCGATCGGAAACGGGCGATACGTGCCGAACCGCGAGATCAGCCGGCCGCTCGCGATCGACATCGCGAGCATCCCGCCCATCATCGGCAGCAGCTGCATCCCGGCCTGCGACGGCGTCGAGCCCTTCACGACTTGCAGATAGAGCGGAATGAACGTGACCGAACCGAACAGCGCGATGCCGACGACGAAGCCGATCAGGCTCATCAGCACGAAGGTGCGCTGGCGGAACAGTTCGAGCGGCATGATCGGCTCGGCCGCGAGCCGCTCCTCGTAGACGAAGCCGCCGAGCGCGACCAGCCCGAGCACGAGCGTCATCCACAGCTGCGGCGACGACCACGGCAGCAGCGAACCGCCTTCGCTGGTGAACAGGATCACGCAGGTGAGGGCCGTCGCGAGGAACGCGGCGCCCATGTAGTCGATGCGGTGCTTCACGTGCGCGGTGTGCGGCCGGAACACGATGCCGATCACCGCGAGCGCGAGCGCGCCGAGCGGCAGGTTGATCGTGAAGATCCAGCGCCACGACAGGTGTTCGACCAGGAAGCCGCCGAGCAGCGGCCCGACGATCGTCGCGAGGCCATACACGCCGCCGAACATCCCCTGGTAGCGCGCACGGCGATCGGGCGGCACCAGGTCGCCGATCGCGGCCATCGTCACGACCATCAGCCCGCCGCCGCCGAGCCCTTGCAGCGCGCGCAGCACGATCAGCTGCGTCATGTCCTGCGCGATGCCGCACAGCGCGGAGCCGGCGAGAAACAGCACGATCGCGGCCTGCAGCACGATCTTGCGGCCGTACAGGTCGCCGAGCTTGCCGTACAGCGGCAGCACGACCGTCGACGACAGCAGGTAAGCGGTCACGACCCACGACAGCTGGTCGAGGCCGCCGAGCTCGCCGACGATCGTCGGCAGCGCGGTCGACACGATCGTCTGGTCGAGCGCGGACAGCAGCATGACGAGCAGCAGCGCGGCGATCACCAGCCCGGTCGGCGTGTCGCGGCGGGCCGCTTCGGCGGCCGGCGGAGCAAGAAGGGTATCGGTTCTCATCGAGATATCTGCCATGGCAGGGAATTGACCGGAATATAGAGGCAATTGATTGACTGGTCAATTTCTGCCCGGGCTCGATTTGTTGCACCGGTAACAGAAGATTGCGGGGCGGAAATTTGATCGCGATCAGCCCGAAAGAGGGCCGGACTCAAGTTTTTCGCAGGCAAACCGTAATCCAGAGTGCCGCGCGCCGATTGGCGCGGCACCTTTCATCGCTCACGTCCCGTCATGAACCTGAACGCCCTGTTTTCCCGTTTCTCGATCCGTACGCGGATTTTTTCCACGCTCGGCCTGGTCGCCGTGCTGCTCGTCGTGTCGGGCCTGATCGGCCTCACCGGCATGCAGAGCTCGAACCGTGCGCTCGACGAGGCCTATACGCGCCAACTGGCCGCGAAGACCGCGCTGTCCGCCGCGAGCCTGAACCTGACGATCGTGCGGACCACGCTCGACCGCGCGCTGCTGCATCCGGAGGCGCCGGACGTGCCGGATCTCGTCAAGAAGGCCGACAGCTACCTCGCGAAGGCCGACGCCGCGTGGCGCACCTACGCGGGCATGCCGCACGACGGCGACGAAGGGCCGCTCGCGACCCGCCTCGACGCCGCGCGCCAGGCGCTTATCGGGCAGGCGCTGAAGCCGCTGATGGACGCGATCCGCGACGGACGTCGCGACGATGCCGACCGGCTGCTGATGACGGTCGCGCCGCCGCTGTCGGTCGCGCTCACGCAGGCGACCGATGCGCTCGATGCGTACCAGGCCGCACGCGGCAAGGAGGTCTACGACACCGCCCAGACCTATTACGGCTGGATGCGCGCGGGCGCGCTCGCCGGCATTGCGTTCGGTCTCGCCGCGTGTTTCGGCTGCGCGGTCGGCCTGCATTTCGCGATCACGCAACCGGTGAACCGGCTGCTGTCGCATTTCCGCCGCCTGTCGGAAGGCGACCTGACGTCGGAAGTGCGCTGGTCGTCGCGCGACGAGATGGCAGAACTGGTCAAGGGCGTGACGGGCATGCAGCGCAGCCTCGCCGATACGGTGCGCCAGGTCAGCCAGGGTTCCGAAGCGATCTCGACCGCGACGCACCAGATCGCGGCCGGCAACACCGACCTGTCGCAGCGCACCGAGGAGCAGGCTTCCGCGCTGCAGGAGACGGCCGCGAGCATGGAACAGCTGACGGCGACCGTGAAGCAGAACGCCGATCACGCGGTCGAGGCGCAGGCCTGCGCGGACACCGCGAGCGAGATCGCGACGCGCGGCGCGACCGTCGTCGGCGAAGTGATCGGCACGATGAACGAGATCGACCAGAGTTCGCAGAAGGTGGCCGACATCATCGGCACGATCGAGGGCATCGCGTTCCAGACCAACATCCTCGCGCTGAATGCGGCGGTCGAAGCCGCGCGCGCGGGCGAGCAGGGCCGTGGCTTCGCGGTGGTCGCGGGGGAAGTGCGCACGCTCGCGCAGCGCTCGGCCTCGGCCGCGAAGGAAATCCGCACGCTGATCGGCGAGTCGGTTGAGCGTGTCGCGACGGGTTCGCGGCTGGTCGGCGTGGCTGGCGCGACGATGCAGGACATCCAGCAGGCGATCGGCCGCGTGACGGGCATCATGACCGAGATCGCGGCCGCGTCGAACGAGCAGCGTGACGGGATCGAGCAGGTGAACCGCGCGGTGTCGCAGATGGATCAGGTGTCGCAGCAGAACGCGGCGCTGGTCGAGCAGGCGGCGGCAGCGGCTGCGTCGCTCGAGGAGCAGGCTGATGGATTGCGGCGGGCGGTGGGGGCGTTTCGGGTGGCTTGAGCGAGGGTGGGGTGGGTGGCGCAAGGGGCAGCAACGCGGCTGCGCCTTGCGCCGCCAACGACATACTTCACAGGCTCGGTCCATGGCGTGTATTGAGAAGAATGTCGCCATGATCGAGAGGTCTTATTTCGTCGGGCTCAAAACAGCGGCAGCCGGGCACGAAGCCAGTCCCATTTGGTTGGCGGAATCGACAGGTATTTTTTTTCAGGGCTCGATTCATCGGTCAAGTCGATATAACGGACCCGATTGCCCTCGTAATTCAACGGTCGATGAAACAGTGCGCCGTGATACCAGTTGACCGCGAAATATCGTCTTGCAAGAAGTTCTCCTTTATCACTGAAAACTTCCAATGCTATTTGGTCATTGGTCGCGTCTTGATCGTTCCCGCCGGTACCGCACATCTTGAATCGATATTGAACGCCATTCATATTTTTCGTGCCGCCGTCCAATGTGTCTGGCCTATCATAGAAATCGCATCGGCCATAGATCGGTCGACTGAGATGGGCGATAAAACCCGCGCTGATGAAAATAATAATGGCTAAGCCAATGTATTTGATGGCTCTAGTCTGCATATCTCGCCAAGCTCAAAGTTAATGGGTTTATTTAACTTCAAATAGACTGGTTTGGAATATATCATGAAGTCCATGCCGCGGCGGTGTCTTTCTCTCCAACGATTGTAGTCTGCGTTGTAGACCGGAAAGTAGACGTCCGATTCTTTGAATTTTCCAAACAGACTTCTGCGCGTATCTACCGGCTTGTTGATGCTCTTTGCCAAAATATCGATATCGGAATCCCGCTTTGGTGAGCTTGATTCCGTGAGTAACGCTCCCGGGGCGATAATGACCCCGCGTTTATTCCAGTGCCCCAAATATTGCTTTCCGTTGAATGAGTAACTATCTTTCACGTAAAGATAAATGTGCGTGATTTTTCCGGTCGCGTTGAGGCAATACGAATTTCCGGATTTTTCATATTTGAAATATTTCTCTCTTGAGGAGATTTCTACGTTGCCTATGGCGACGTAGATGTTGAAGTTGGCCAGTGCCCCCGTGAGATCCGTGGGAGTAAGATTATGGAGGGTATCCCAATTTCTTATTGGTAATAGCTGGAATTGCCAATCGTTGTGGAGTTTTCGCAAATCGCCGGTAAGTCTCGACGTATTGATGTTGAGCGTTGAATGTCGTTCGAGAAAAAGTTTTTTGACGAAGGGCTCGATGATATCTGTGGCTGCGCGGATGGATCGCTCGCTATAAATATCTCTATCGATAAGCCTTTTATATTTTTTCTTGACGCTTCCGAATTTCAGTACCCAGTCAAGGGTGACGTCAACTTCGTTCGATGGTTGGGTTGAGGTCGGCGCGTCATTGTATGTATGCGCAGGCCCTGCAAACCATATCCGCGCAAGCCTGGCTGAAACCTTCCAACCCAAATTGTCCATCGCAATTGGCACGTCCTGAAGGTCGAAAGGCGGCGGATTTTCGCAAACTTCCGATTCCGCTTGTTTCGGCGGCGCTTTAGGCGTTGCATGATCAGCCTTCGGCTGTGATTGACGCGCAGCCGGCTGCTTTGATGTCAGCGAGGCTGGAGAACTCGCATCGAGACGAGCGGGTGGTGGTGGCTTTTCCCCGGGGGCATGTCTGTCGATCGACACGCTCTTTTGAGTCTCGAGAGGAACGCATCCCTGGCGCCCCTTGTACTCCTTCAGTTCTGGTCCCCACCATCCCTTTTGCGGCTTGTAGTACGGCGCTTTTTTTACGTCGGCCATCGAATATTCCGCTTGCAACGAATGACCTGACATCGTAGTGACAGGCCGCAAGCGGATAAATCATCGGGTATGGCCGGAACAGGACGAAACGCGAGCGCACAAGGGGCCCGGGCAGAACGAAATGTTCCCAACTGTTGCAACAGGCACGGCGCCCGAGATCGTCGTCATTCCGGCGCCCCTGCCGCGGCGTCAACCGCCCGTGAGCTGCGCGCCCGAGCGCGCCGACGCGACGAGCAGCAGCTTCATCGTCGCGCGCGTCGCACCGACGAACAGCTTGCGGGCCGCACGCGCATCGAGCGTGTCGAAGTCGATTTCGGTGAGGATCACGCACGGTGCGGATTGCCCCTTGAAGCGATAGATCGAATCGAGCAATACGTCGCCTTCGCGATATTCAGGGTTGCCGAACAGATCGTACTTGCCGGTGAAGCGCTTGACGCGGTGCGGGCCGAGCTGGTCGAGCGGCGCGAGCACCGAGCTTTCGCGGCCGCGATACGACAACACCGCGATGTCCTGCTTGCGGAAGCCGAGCGACAGCGCGTGCGTGATCGCGCGCTTGGTCGCGTCGATGCAGGCTTCGGCGAGCGCGTCGCCCGATGCGCCGTCTTCCCCGTATGACGACACCGACGGATCGGAACCGTCGAACGGGCTGCCCGAGCGCAGTTCCAGCGCGAGCGGCTCGACGCGGCCGACGATGTCGCGCACGAATTCGAGCAGGTCGCGCGGGCTGCGGTAGTTGGTCAGCGCCTTCAGCGTGACCCAGCCGGGCAGCGCGACGGGCTCGCGCAAATAAAGGTTCTGCAGCGGATCTTCCAGCCACCACCAGGCCCCGTCCGGCGCGAGCAGGCGCTCGAGCGCCGTCGCCCACGGCGCGTGAAAATCCTGTCCTTCGTCGACGATCAGCACGTCGAAGCGCCAGCGTTCCGGAATCGGTGCTTCCGCAAAGCGTGCCTCGAGACGCTCGAATGCACCCGGCACGTCGAAGTCGGGCGTATAGCCGCCGTCGCGCGCCACCCAGTCGCACAGCTGATGGTAGTTCGCGATCTTCGCGCCGGGCGGCGCGATGCGTGCGATGTAGTCGGCGAGCGGCCGGTTGAAACAGACGTAGAGCACGCGCTTGCCGGCCGCGACCGCGTCGCGCATCGCCTGCACCGCGAGCTGCGTCTTGCCCGAACCCGCGGTGCCCGTCACGCGCAAGCGGAACGGCGTGAACTCGAGCTGCCGCGCCCATTCGGCGAGGCCGCCCGACAGCCGCGTGACGAGCGTGCCGGCCTGCCCGACGAGCGCACTCGTGTCGGGCATAAGCGCCAGCTCGTCCGCGAGGAAATGATGCAGCTTGGCCGCATTCGGCAACGTTTCGTCGTGCTCGGGCAGGATCTGCAGGATCACCTGCGCGAGCTGCGTCTTGCGCGACGCGTCGACGATGCGATCGGCCGCGACACCGGCAATCGCCGTCTCCCGGATCGAGTAGTCGGGGCAGTACAGCAGCGCCTCGACGCCGTAGACGCCCGCGCCGAGCGCGGCGGTCAGCCGCCGGTGCAGCGTCTCCTGCGTGCGCGCGAGCAGGATCGGGACGTTGCGCTCCTTCTGCAGGTAGACCTTCACGAGCCCCTTCGGCGTTTCGCGCAGGAAGCCGGCCTTCTGCTCGATCAGCAGCACGCGGCCGGCCGGACTCACGACGACGAACGCCGCTTCGCCGAACACCGAAAAGCCTTGATCGGCACGCGTCCAGTGCACGCCGTGATAAACGGTGTAGGTGTCCGGCAGCGCGTGTTCGAGGGCGGCAAGCGTCTCGCGCTCGCGTTCGGCCGCGCCGGTGGCGGCGAGGCTTTTCCAGTCGTCGGGAATGAGGCGGGCCATGGAGGGGCGGCGGATGCCGGTCGTGAACAGGGTCCGGCTATTGTACTGAGGAACCTGTTCGCGACCGCTGCGCCGCACGGGCGCCGGCCATGCGAAGGCGGGCGGCGCAGTGGGCGGGCGTTACCCGCGTGCGAGCCGTTTTGCGAGATCGGCGCTGAGGATCGCCATGCGCGCGGGTTTTTCGTAGCAGACGACGTCGAACGCGCGGATCACTTCGCTGATGTCCGCTTCGCTCGCGCGGCCGGTGAGCAGGTCGCCCGTCAGCACGAAGATCGGCGCGCCCGGATTGTCGGACGTGCGCACCGCCTTGATCGCGGTGGCGGCCGTGCTGCCGTCGAACAGCCACTCGGTGACGACCGCGTCGAACGCCTGGCCCTGCAGCGCATCGACGAACGGCGCGAGGCCGTCGAACGCGGCCGTCGCGAAACCCTGCCGTTCGAGATAGCGGCACAGCTCGGTCGCGCTGACGCGGTCGGGATCGATCACCGCGACGACGAGCTTGTCGCTCTCCGCGCGGCGCGGATAGATCTCGATCTTGTGCACGTCGTAGGCGTTCTGGTACAGCACGCCCGTATGGCGCAGCACGCGCCAGCGGCCGTTCTGTTCATAGGCGACGAACTCGGGGCGCGCGCCCGCTTCGAGCGGCGCACCGATCCATGCGGTGCACGGAATTTCGGCGACGCCGGCGTACAGCACCGCCTCCTGCGAATAGGCGCCGACCATGCCGGGGTCGAGCGTTTGCGCGCCGAACAGTTGTGCGGCGGGCTCGCCGTAGGCTTCGGCGACTTTCTTGATTTGCGCGAGCGTCCAGGGGCTGCTGCCGCGCAACTTGCGGTGACCTTGCGAAAAGCTCAGGTCGAGGATGCGGCACAGCTCGGTGGTCTGCTGGCGCTTGCCGATGCCGTTGCGGGTCATTAGCTCGCGCACGCGCTCGGCAACCGCGAGGGAATCCGTGGTGATTGCTTCAGTGGTCATGCTACGGGAACGGATCTTGACTTCAGAACGACGCCTTGCGGCAGTCTCGGCGGACAGTCTTGACGACGTCCAGTGGCGAGCCGACCGGCCACGCGCGGAAAAGATAACTTTACCGCAAAACGACGGCCATTCCATGTCGCGAAAGGTGCGTTTGTGTGAAAGGTGTGTCACGACGTTACGGCGGCCCGGCGGCTTCCATCGCGCGCCAATGGCCCGTTCGCAACCGTCGGGCGCGGATCGCGCGGTGCCGGGACACGATTCCTCGCAGGGCGGCGCCTAATCTTACGACGCGGCCCGCGGGATGCACCAGCGCAGGGCGTTTCGCGGTCCGGAGCGCGCCCTCAGGTCGCTTCCCGTCGACAAATATTTACATCACTTTGCGCGTCACGCGGTCGGGCGGAACCGCATCTTATACGCGGATTGTTTGATGGTTTAGTCTAATGAATTCCCTGCGGATACCTTTTCGGGAGCGTGCGTGCATGAACGCGGCGGGGCGCCATGCTACGATTTCGCCGTCTCAAAAAAGCGTTGATGCGATGCAGAAGAAATTTGTGATGCGCGGGTACGAGATGAACTGCGAACCGCGCGTGACGGAGGACGGCAAGTACGCCGCCCAGGTCGAGGTCACGAAGCTGGGTTTCAGCCGCGAGGCGGCCTTCCGCAAGCTGGGCGAATTCGATACCGAAGCCGAAGCCGTCGCCTATGCGAAAAAATTCTCCGAAGAATGGCTGAGCCGCTACGCGTAGCGCGACGTTCGCCCGTGCAAGACGGACGTTGGCCTGACCGGCGCGTGCCTGCGCGTTGAGTCCCGCGGCCCCCGCGCGGCCGGCCCCATTCACAGCGAAACCACGACGAACGCCACCGATTGCGCGGCGTGGACGGCGCGCGCCGTTCGCGGATGGCGGCGCGTGACCGTCTTCGATTCATCTCTGACGGTTGTCAATATTCGGGGAAGTTTGGAGATTCATTCCCCACAATGTGAGGTATCGTTTGACGATCGATTGACGGCAACGCAATGGGAGACTGCGAATGAGCACGTTGTGCATGCAGACCGTCGTTCACGGTAAAACTGTGCGGGTCATGTTGTCGCTGGAGCGTCGTACCGCCAGGATCGACATCGTCGATGGCGACGCGGGCAGCCATCCGCCCCGCACGATGAGCATCGAACAGTACATCAAAGCCGGTATGGCGGACGACGAAATCGCCCGGCATGTGCTGGAAGTCGTCGCGATGTCGCTCGAGCAGCTTGCTCGGCTCCAGCCGTTCGACCGCGCAGCACGCGCACGAATGCGCTATTCACACTGATCACACCGATGCCGGTGGTGCGGGGGCTGCCCCGACGCGACCCGCGCATTCCGACCTTCCGTATCGATCTCGGGTTGCGATTTGCAACGGGCTGCGCGCGAGCGCGATCGTGCGCACGTAGCCTCGCTTATCGCGCCTTCAGCATTTCGTCCGCGAGCCGATACACGGTGACCGCGCGCTTGGATTCGTAGTCGGCGATCGTCGACACGTTGCGGCCGGCGTCTCGTGACGGCAATGACGTAAGGGCCTTGATTACATGGCGAGCAGCGGATCTTTTATGTTGTGAAGTACTAATGAGATGCGCATTGCGCTCCATCGCGATCATTGATCCATTGCAGGCCGAATGCGACCGACTTACGCCGGCATATACATGAACGGCTCGCCGTCCTCCCGCTCCACGGAAAGTAGCCGCTGGAGTTGATCGAGCGCGAACAACTGCTTTCCCTCTGCAGCCGCTTCGGCGATCGCGGCATCGACCAGTTTCCTTGCCCGCGCGAGAATCACGGATCGCTGACGCGCGATCTCGAGCACCATGCGTTGCTCGATGTTCTGACGGCTCGATTGCTTGTCGCTCAGGTGACGCCAGCGATCGCGAAGCTCGGCCCAGGTGACGCGCTGAAATTCCGGAATCGTGCGCGGGAGCGTGCCCGCTTCCGCGGGCTCGGGCTCGGCGCGCAACGCACAGCGCAGTGCCTCGCGCGCGCGCCACTCGTCTGAAAACGGCGCATACACGTCACGCGAGCGACCGATCGGATTCGCGCGCGCGATTTCCTTTTCGAGCAGGTAATTCAGCCGCCGTAGCGCGGAGCCATGCGCGAGCATGCCGGGGTCGAGCACGCGGATCCGGCGCGAGGCGTCCGCGACATGAGCCTTCAGTTCCCACAGCGTCAGGCGAAGGTGCTGCACTTCGAGTATCAGGCGCTGCACGTCTGCATAGGTGCACTTCGTCCACCACCCGGTGAGATCGTTCAGCTTCGGGGGATCGAATGGGGGGAGGATCATTTCTGTTGCAGCGACACTGTATGGATATACAGTTTATCGCGCGGTAACATAGCGCCGTCAAGGCGAAAAAATGGGGACGGCCGATCGGCGACAATGGCCGGCGGCCGGGCCGCGGCCGGCGGGCTGAACCGCTCGCCGGCCTTCCCGCGTATTCGCCCAAGCCACACCCGGAACCCGACAGCATGATCCAGTGCCGACCATCGCATACGTCGATGGATGCGCCGGATGGATCGACGCCAACAGAGAACAATGACGACAACTTATCCGCTGCACGATGCATTGACGCACGCCGACACGGCGTTTCCGGCCGAAGCCGACATCGTGATCGCCGGCGCCGGCATCATGGGCTGCGCGGCCGCGTACTACCTCGGCCTGCGCGGCCTGAAGGCCGTCGTGCTCGACAAGTCGCGCATCGCCGGCCAGCAATCGACTCGCGCGTGGGGCTTCGTGCGGCAGCAGGGCCGCGAGTCGGCCGAGGTGCCGCTGATGATGGCCGGCATGCGGATCTGGGAAGGGCTCGAGCAGGCGCTCGGCTTCGACCTCGAATGGCGGCAGGGCGGTTGCCTCTATATGGCGGACCACGAAGACGACTGGGCGTCGTTCCAGGCGTGGCTCGCCGTCGCGCGCGAGCACGGGCTCGACACGCGCACGCTCACGCGCGCGGAAATCGACGAGCGCGTGCGCGGCCTGTCGACGCAAGCGCGCACGCTCGGCGGGCTGTATACCGCGACCGACGGGCAGGCCGAGCCGCGCCGCGTGGCCGCTGCGTTCGCGGCGCGCGCCACCGCAGCCGGCGCGCGTTTCTTCGAAGGCTGCGGCGTGACGGCGATCGAGACGGCCGGCGGCGCGGTGGTCGGCGTCGTGACCGAGCGCGGCACGATCCGTACGCGGCGCGTGATCTGCGCGGCCGGCGCGACCAGTTTCCGGCTGCTCGACGGCGTCGGCATCCGGCTGCCGCAGCAGGCCGTGCGCGGCACCTGCATGCGTACCAACGTGTTGCCCGACGTGTCGGCATCGACGATCTGGGGGCATGGCCTCGGCATTCGGCAACGCAGGAACGGCACGATCAATCTTGCCGACGACATGCAGGTCGACGTCGACCTGACGCTCGGCCATCTGCGCGGATTGAGTCTGTTCTGGCCGCAGTTCTGGTCGCAGCGCGAGAAATTCCGACTGCATCTGAATGCGGCGGCGTGGCGCGATGTCTGCGCGCGCATCGGCGGCGCGGCCGGGCCGATCGAGCCGCGCGATCCGCAGCCGCAGCCGAATCGCGCGCATGCGCCGCGCGCGCTCGCGAAGCTCAAGGCGATCTTTCCCGCGCTGAAGGACGCGCAGATCGTCGAGGCATGGGGCGGCCTGATCGACGTGCTGCCCGACGGGATTCCGGTGATCGACGCGCCCGGCACGCCGTCCGGGCTCGCGATCGCCACCGGCTTCTGCGGGCACGGCTTCGCGATGGGGCCGATCGTCGGGCGGCTGCTGGCCGAATGGGCCGATACGGGCGAGCCGTCGCTCGATCTGTCGGCGTTCCGTGCCCGGCGTTTCGTCGACGGAACGATGGTCCGGCCGCGCAGCATGCTGTAGCGGAGGGCTGGGAGCGGAGGGCCGGTAGCGGACGGCCGCTTACGGACGCGCCCGCATGTTCCCGTCGTAGAATCGAGCCCGCATCCTTCAGGAGAATCCCCCGTTGGCAACGCCTTCCGCCAAACGTCGCCCGTTGCGCTCACGCCTGCGTCGTACCCGTGATCCGTGGCGGGCGCCGCGTGCCCGCACGCTGTTCACGCGCCCCGCGACTTCGCCGCACCACACGCTGCTGTTCCGTCTCGGCGCGGTCGTGGCGCTGTGCATGCTCGCGTTTCTCGTGCTGTATCTCGATCGCGACGGCCTGCGCGATTCGACCAAGAGCACGCCGATGAACGTCGCCGATCTCGTGTACTTCACGATGGTCACGGTCGCGACGGTCGGCTATGGCGACATCGTGCCGGTCACGGCGCGCGCGCGTCTGATCGATGCGTTCTTCATCGTGCCGATCCGTATCGGCATCTGGTTCATCTTCCTGGGCACGGCGTATCAGTTCGTGATCCAGCGCGTCATCGAGGAATTCCGCATGAAACGCCTGCAGAAGCAGCTGTCCGATCACATCGTCGTATGCGGCTACGGCCTGTCGGGGTCGATCGCCGTGCGCGAGCTGCTCGAGAGCGGCGTCGATCCGTCGACGATCATCGTGATCGATGCGCAGCAGCAGGCGCTCGAGGCCGCGACGGCGCTCGGCGTGACGGGGCTGCTCGGCGATCCCGCGCATGAAGACCTGCTCCAGCAGGCGCAGGTGCGGGTGGCGAAGGCCGTGATCATCTCGGTGACCGACGATCCGACCGCGATCCTGCTGACGCTGTCGGTGCGCAGCATCGCGCCCGAGACGAAGATCGTCGTGCGGATCCAGGAGAACCTGTATCAGCGGCAGTTGCGGCAGGCGGGCGCGGACGTGATCGTGTCGTCGACGAAGATCGGCGCGCTGCTGCTCGCGGATGCAGTGCATAGCCGCTACATCGTGCCGTTCGTGAACGACATGCTGTCGACGCGCGGGCGGGCGACGCTGGTGGAGCGCGAGGCGTTGCCGCACGAGATCGGCTGCATGACGAACGTCGTGCCGGGCGCGATCGTCGTCGGGCTCGATCGCTGCGGGAAGATTCAGTCGTTCTACGAGGATCCGCCGTGCCGGATCGAGACGGGTGATACGCTGGTCGTGATTCAGTCGGCCCGGATTCCGGATCCGGATGCGTGACGCTCGGGTGCGAAACGACCCGCTATCGATGCCCCGACGCCCGACGCCGCGCCGCCCTCGGTGCATCCCCCGCTTGCCATGCCGCCGCGCCTTTTTTAGTATGAAGTAATCATGTGGTGCGCCCGCGCCCGCGCACACGCTTGATCATCGAGGAGACACATGCAATCCAGGTCGGCGGCTCCCTATACCATCGTCGTGGTCGGTATCGTGATCGCCTGCGCGCTGATGGGTCTGTGCGTGCTGCAGCTGTTCCAGAGCCGCAACGACGCGCGGGAGCGGGCGAGCGAAACGTCCCGCAATCTCGGCCTCATCGCCGAGCGCGACATCGAACGCAACTTCGAACTCTATGACCTTTCGCTGCAGGCGGTCATCAACGGCCTCCGACGTTCCGACGTGATGAATGCGCCCGCGAGCCTGCGGCGCTCCGTGCTGTTCGACAATGCGATGACGGCGGAATTTCTCGGCTCGATGCTGGTACTCGATGCCGGCGGCAACATCGTGCTGGATTCGGCCAATGACGTGCCGCGCCGCGGCAATTTCGCCGACCGTAAATACTTCACCGTCCATCGTGACAATCCGAATGCGGGACTCTTTATCAGCGACCCGTTCACGTCGCGCCTGCGTGGCGGGGCGCCCAGCATCGGGCTCACGCGGCGAATCTCGAACCCGGACGGCTCGTTCGGCGGCGTCGTGCTCATCGCGGTCAACCTCGAGTATTTCCATAATCTGTTTGCCGGCCTGTCGCTGGGGCAGCACGGCTCGATCTCGCTGATCGGCAGCGACGGCGTCATGGTGATGCGTCAGCCGTACGACGCCCACACGATCGGCCGCGATATCAGCCACGCCGCGACCTTCAAGCGGTTTCAGACCGCGCGGGAGGGCGTGTTCTCGGAAACCTCGTCGCTCGACGGGGTGCGCCGGCTCTACTACTTCAGGCATCTGCCGAAGCTGCCGCTGATGATCATGGTCGCCGAAGCGGAAGAGGACATTTATGCGGCGTGGCGGCACCGGGCCGCGACGATCGGCGCGTTGGTGGCGACGTTCGGCGCCGCCTTCATCGCGGTGTCAGTCATGCTCGGCACGCAACTGCGGCGGCGGATGCGCGCCGAGTCGGAACTCGTGTTGCTCGCCCGCACCGACGGTCTCACCGGGCTGAACAATCGCCGCACCTTCGGCGAAGTGCTGGATCGCGAATGGCGTCGCGCACGGCGCTCGCGCTCGGTTTTCTCGTTGTTGTTCGTCGATGTCGATCGCTTCAAGGCCTATAACGACACCTACGGCCACCAGGCCGGAGACGACGCACTGGCCGCGGTTGCGCGCTGCATCGGCGAGAACATCCGCCGGCCCGCCGATACCGCGGCGCGCTACGGTGGGGAGGAATTCGTCGTGCTGCTCCCCGATACGCCCGAGACGGGCGCCGCCCAGATCGCCGAGCGAATTCGCGCGGCAATCGACGAACTGGCGCTCGAGCACGCGGGCAGCGAACACGGGCACGTGACCGCCAGTATCGGCCTCGCGAGCTGGACGCCAGATGACGACGTGGAGGCCGGCAGCGTGATCAAGGCCGCCGACGAGGCGCTGTACTACGCGAAGGCAACGGGCCGCAACAAGGTCGCCGCGTTTCAGCCGCCGGCGTGACGCGTTGCAGCATTGCAGCGTTGCAGCATTGCAGCATTGCTTCCGCTGACGGACGCCCCTCATCCGATCGCGCGTGATGAACCGACGGCGCGCGATATCGATGACGAGGCGGCTGCCCGAGTATCCGTCTTGCCGGCGCGTGCAAACGAGTTCGCCGCAATGCCGGCCGCCGCGCTACAGTGGACGTCAACCGCCGTCGAACGACGGGCGACGCGAGGGTCCAACCATGCAACTTCAAACCGGCAACCTGTTCAGCACCGAAGCGGCGCGCGGCGACGACGAACGGATCGACATACTCGTCGCGGGGCCGCGCCTGAACGTCGAGCGCATCGTGTCGATGGGGCACGCGAGTCCCGACGGGTTCTGGTATGACGATCCCCGTGCCGAATGGGTCGTGCTGCTGTCAGGGGCGGCCGTGCTCGAATTCGAAGCGGACGCGACGCTGCACGACATGCGCCCCGGCGACCATGTGCTGATCGAACCGCATTGCCGGCATCGCGTCGCGTGGACGCATCCGGAAGAACCGTCGGTCTGGCTCGCGATCTATCACGATCGATGAATCGTGCGGCGGCTTATCCGCTGATTGGTTTATCCGCTTATCGACCTGGCCGGCACCGGCTGAAGCGCTGCTCGATGACGTGGGTTCCCCATTGCGCACCCTCCGATTCGCTGGTCAGCGTAAAGCCGAACGATTCGTACAAGTGACGTGCCGAATCCAGGCCCTTGAACGTCCATAGATAGGTCTCGTCGAACCGCTGCTCGTCGACGAACTGCATCGCGCGCGTCATCAGTTGACGCCCGATACCGGCGCCGCGCAATGCGTCGTCGACGATGAACCATCGCAAGTGTGCGATTCCCGTGGCCTTGTTCCCGTCGATTGCGACAGAGGCGAGCGCGCGGCCGTTTTCGGCATGGAGCCACAGAGCCTTGCCTTCTGCTGGTAGCGTGCCGGCAAATTCCGCGAGTTCGGTCGCCACTTTTTTCTCGAAGAAGGCGCCGAATCCCCAGTGTTCCGAATAGAACCGCGCGTGAAGGCTTGCTATGTCGCCGATACAGCCGGGTTGGTAGCCGTCGACAATGTGCCCGGCGTCCGGGTTCGGTGCGGGTGGTGCCTCGGCACCGTTGTCTTGCGCGAGCGCATCGCTATACAGCGCGAGGGCGCGGACGAGAGTTTGCTGGTCCGCCGGCACCATCCGGCGTAACGCATTCGACACCTGGCGCGTCGCAAACTGGTCGATCTTCTTGCGAAGCTTTTGCCCGTCGGCAGTCAGGTACAACTCGGTCGCACGCGCATCGTCGGGTGAGATGCGGCGCGTGACGAAGCCGGCCGTTTCGAGCCGGGAAAGCTGCCTGCTCGTATTCGATTTGTCCAGCCGCAGAATGCTGCCCAGATCCTTCGCGCTGATGCCGGGCGCCATTCCGATTTCAAGAACGGCATGAACCGCGGATGGCGCCAGATCGCTATCGGCCAATGTCGCGCGCATGAAACCCAGTTCGCGAACCAGCTTGCGGGAAAAATCGCGCAGCTCGAGGATCGTCGCGTCGCGAGGCTTCGCTGGAATATCGATGAGGTCCATGATCAGTCCGCAAAAAAGTTGCGAGTCGCAAGCAATATTAGTTGCGCCTCGCAACTTGTCAAGGACGATTTACGTTTCGCCCCAGCGCGGCAAGCGGACCTGTAGCGCAGGCAGGCGCGCCGAAGCAGCTCGCCGCGCCCCGACTTATCCGCGCCCCACGAACGGCATCGTGGTCGCCATGATCGTCATGTTCAGGATGTTCGTATCCAGCGGAAGGCTTGCCATCTGAACGACCGCGTTCGCGACATGCGTGACGTCCATGCGCGCCTCGGGCGCCATGCGTCCGTCGGCCTGCAGCACGCCGTCCGTCATCCGGTCGGTGAGCGACGTCGCCGCGTTGCCGATGTCGATCTGACTGCACGCGATGTTGTACGCACGGCCGTCGAGCGCGAGCGACTTGGTGATGCCGGCCACCGCATGCTTGGTGGCCGTGTAGGCGATCGTGTTCGGGCGCGGCGTATAGGCGGAGATCGAGCCGTTGTTGATGATCCGGCCACCCTGCGGCGTTTGCGCCTTCATCAGGCGCCACGCTGCCCGCGCGCACAGGAAGACGCCCGTCAGGTTCGTCGCGACGACGTCGTTCCACACGTCGAGTTCGTATTCGTCGAGCGGAACGGCCGGCGCGTTGCGGCCGGCGTTGTTGAAGAGGACATCCAGCCGGCCGAACTCGCGCGAAATCCGCGAGAACGCATGTTCGACCGACGCTTCGTCGGTGACGTCGGCCAGCAGCGCATATGCGTCGCCATGGCCGGCGGCGATCTTCTCTTTCGTTTCAAGCAACGACGCTTCGTTGCGTCCGATCAGCGCGACGGTAAATCCGGCGTTCGCGAGTGCGATGGCGGCGGCACGACCGATGCCGGATCCCGCGCCCGTGACGGCGGCGAACTTCTTCGAGGCAGACATGGCTTGATTCCCTGCGGGTTGGGGTGAGGAAGAGAGGCGACATCGTGCGCCGGGTGAAGCGCCATCGTACCGCGCACCGCGGGTTGCGCCGCTCGCGCCGCTATTTTCTGCGGGCCGGCGCGGCCTTTCGCGCGCGTGTCCCGGTGTCCGCGAACAGGCTGACCACGACCTCCCGTAGCCACCGGTTGCCTTCGTCCTGATTCACGCGCGCATGCCACAGCATGTGAATCGGCGCGCCCGGCAGCGTGACCGGCAACGCCCGCCAGCCGAGCGAAAACGGTGCGGCCAGTTGCAGCGCAAGATGTTCCGGCACGGTCGCGATCAGGTCGGTGCGCTGCAGGATATAGCCGACGCTCATGAAATGCGGCACCGTCAGCCGCACGCGGCGCTTCACGCGGCGCCGCTTCAGCCAGTCGTCCACCTGCCCGTGACCGGTGCCGGCCGACACCACGACCAGATGCTCGGCATCCCGCCATGCGTCGACCGTCAGCGGCGCGTCTTCGAGCGGATGCCCGCGCCGGAACAGGCACACGTACCGCTGATCGAACAGCCGGCGCTGATAGAACCCGCCCTGCAGTTGCGGCAGCAGCCCGATCGCGAGGTCGACGCGGCCGTCGGCCATCTCGTCGCTGAGGTTGACGCTCGTGTTGCGCACCGTGTTGAGCGCGATGCCCGGCGCCGTGCGCGCCAGATGTTCGAGCAACGCGGGCAGGAACACGACTTCGCCGATATCGGTCATGCCGATCGTCATCGTGCGCGATGCGCGCAGCGGATCGAAACCGGTCTCCGGATTGAGCGCGGCATGCAGCGTCGACAGCGCCTGCGCAACCGGTTCGGCCAGGCGCAACGCGAAGGGCGTCGGGACCACGCCGCCTGGCGCGCGCACGAACAGCGGATCGCCGAGCCGGCGGCGCAGCTTCGCGAGTGCGTTGCTGACGCCCGGCTGGCTCATGTTCATCTGCTCGGCGACGGTCGACACACGCCGCTCCTGCATCAACCGCTGGAACAGCAACAGCAGGTTGAGGTCGATCTCGCTCAGTTCCATGGTTCGGCGTTGCCTCCGATCATTGCATTCAGTGATGAAGCAGATTCCCGGCATTTTATTGTGGGATAAGGGTGCGCTGCTGAAAATATCGACACGGCGCCTGCATTCGACCGGCGCGCCGGGCAGGTCACGCGCGCCGCGGCCTCGACCACTCATCATTTGAATATTGGAGACACCTTCATCATGCAGACGAATCTGAGGATCGCGATCGTCGGTGCCGGCATCGGCGGCCTGACACTGGCGCTCGCGTTGCGCGAGCAGGGCATCGACGCGCAGCTGTACGAGCAGACCGACGTGCTGCGCGAGGTGGGGGCGGCCGTCGCGCTGTCGGCCAACGCGACGCGCTTCTACGAACGGATGGGATTGCGTCCGGCTTTCGATGCGGTGTGCGCGGAGATTCCGGGCCTCGTCTATCGCGACGGGCGCAGCGGCGCGGTGATCGGCCATCATCGCGGCGAGCCCGACTATCGCCGACAGTTCGGCGGCTCGTACTGGGGCGTGCACCGCGCGGACTTGCAGGCGATCCTGTCGAAGGCGGTCGGGGTCGAGCAGATTCATCTCGGCCATCGGCTGGTCGAACTCGCGCAGGATCCGGAGCGCGTCACGCTGACCTTCGAGAACGGCGAGCGCGTCGACGCCGATCTCGTGATCGGCGCGGACGGCGCGCGTTCGCTCACGCGGCGCTGGATGCTCGGCTACGACGACGTGCTGTATTCGGGTTGCTCGGGCTTTCGCGGCGTGGTGCCGGCCGAGCGGATGAACCTGCTGCCCGATCCCGAGACCATTCAGTTCTGGGTCGGGCCGCACGGGCATCTGCTGCACTATCCGATCGGCGACAACGGTGACCAGAACTTCCTGCTGGTCGAGCGTCATCCGTCGCCGTGGCCGTCACGCGACTGGGTCATGCCGGCGCAGGAGGGCGAGCAGCTGCGCCTGTTCGGGGACTGGCATCCGGCGGTGGTGCAGATGATCACGGCGGTGCCGATCAGCCAGCGCTGGGGGCTGTTCCACCGGCCGCCGCTCGGCCGCTGGAGCCGCGGGCGCGTGACGCTGATCGGTGATGCCGCGCATGCGCTCGTGCCGCATCACGGGCAGGGCGCGAATCAGTCGATCGAGGATGCGATGGTGCTGGCCGCGCAACTGGCGAAGGCCGGGCCCGGCAACTGGCGCGAGGCGCAGGGAGCGTACGAGCGGCTGCGGCGCGGCCGCACGCGCAAGGTGCAGTACGCGTCGATCTCCGCGGCCGACGTGCTGCATCTGCCCGACGGGCCGGCCGCGCAGGCGCGCAATGCGCGCCTCGGCGAGCGCGACAGCGTGCTGCATCACCTGGACTGGATTCACGATTTCGACGCGCTCGCCGATGAACCGGATGAGCGGCAGGGTGGGACGTGGCTTTGAGCTGAAAGATGCGGTGCGATCGGCGCTCGTGTTGGGTGATCGATCGGGGTGGCAGTCGTGCGGGCGTTCGTCGGGAATGCCGGCTTCCCGTGCGGGCCGACACAGCTCGTGTCGCGCTCAAGCGTGGTCGGCCACCCGTTCCGCATCGCGCTTGACCCGTTCGATGTCGCGACACCGCGCGGCCGGATGCGCGCACGCATACGCTGCACGATCCGGTGCGGTGGAAGTATCCGCCTCCGTTACTTCACGCACTCCAACGCATACTTCAACCCCTGCCCGAGCAACCCGCGCCACACCTCCCACGTATGCCCGCCGTCGACGATGCGCAGCTCGGCCGCGTTCTGCGCGCGGCGCAGGTGCGTGTACAGCACGCTCGACTCGGCCTGGATCGTCAGATCGTCGTCGCCGGCCGCGATGAACATCGGCACGCGCCAGTTGCGCGCGAAATAGCCGCGCATCAGCGCCGGATAGTTGAGCTCGTGCCACACGCGCGGATCGAACTGCCGGTCGCCGAACACACCGACATAGCGCGCGGCGGAATTGAGCGGCGGCTCGTTCGCGTAGATCGCGGGGCTCAGTAGCATCGCGCCGCAGAACAGGCCCGGCTCGAGCAGCGAGAAACGCAGCGCGCCGAAGCCGCCCATCGATACGCCGCCGATCGCGCGGCCCGCACGCTGGTTCGACACCGCGAAGTGCGCTTCGACTTCCGGCAACAGCTCGTTCAGGAACGCGCTCTGCATCTTCTCCTTGCGATCGACGTACCAGTCGGTGCCGCCTTGCGGCATCACGATCACGACGGGCGGGATCTCGTGGCGCTCGATCAGCGTATCGGCCGTGGCCTGCAGCCGGCCCTGCGTGATCCAGTCGTTCGCGTTGCCGGCATTGCCGTGCAGCAGATACATGACCGGATAGCGCGCGCCTTCCGGGTTGTAGCCGGGCGGCAAATAGACCGTGTACGACCAGTCGCGCTTGAGCGACGCCGAGCGGAACGCGCGCAGCACGACGCTGCTGCCGGGGTTGAGCGGCGGCTCCTGGGCAGCCGGCCCGATGGTTGCGGGCGGGACGATCGCGCCCGCGGGCGCGGACGACCCCGGCGAAACGGCGGGCCCGCCCGGCGTGGCGTGGGCGGTGGCGAGGCAGCCGGCGAGCAGGGCGACGGCGAACGGAAGGGCGAGTCGGCGCATGGCGAAACGTTTCAGGAAAGGCGCCCGCTATCGTAGCAGCGGCGCATGACGGCCGGGCGCGTCATTGCCGCGAACGGAACGGGAACGGCAGCCGCGACACCAGCGGCCCGTAGAGTTTTGCGACGAGATACAGCAGCCCCGTCGCGACGACGTCGGCGGCCAGGCCGAGCGGCACGTTCAGATAGCCTTCGGTCGCCTGGTAGAGCAGCGAGTCGACCGCGAGCGAGATGCAGGTGCCGGCGACGAAGCACAGCAGCCCCTGGCGGCCGATCGTGCCGATCCACGGCATCGCATGCGCGACCTTCTTCATCCACCCGAGGTGCACGAGCTTGGCCGCGAGCCACGCGATCGCGAGGAAGTTCACGAGCCGCAGCGCGCCGAGGTTCTGCTTGATCGACGGATCGGTCGGGAACGGCTCGATGCGCAGCCGGT
Organism: Burkholderia ambifaria AMMD; assembly: GCF_000203915.1. Classification (NCBI taxonomy): domain Bacteria; kingdom Pseudomonadati; phylum Pseudomonadota; class Betaproteobacteria; order Burkholderiales; family Burkholderiaceae; genus Burkholderia; species Burkholderia ambifaria. Next base: position 956,374 of record NC_008391.1, on the reverse strand, counting down.
AGTACGCGCCGGCCGCGACGATCGCGAGCGACGCGGCCGTCAGCAGCCAGCCCTGCGGCTTCGGCGCGAGCGTCTGGTACACGGGCTGGCAGCGCGCGATCACGCCGAGCACGAACAGGAACTGCCAGGCGAACGGGTTGAAGTCCCACGGCGCCCCTTCGACGGTCGGCAGGAAGCGCGCGACGTGCGGCGCCGCGTACCAGAGTGACCCGCTGAACGCGAGCATCAGCCACGGCTGCGTGCGCGCGAGCGGCAGGGCGAGCGGGACGAGCAGCGCGAAGAACGCATACATCGGCAGCACCGACGCGAGATACGGCTGGCGGCGGAACAGCAGGATGTCGCGCAGCGCGGCGAGCGGCTTGTGAAGGAGGCCGTCGAGATCGTTGGTCGGCATGTTCGGACCGTCGATCGAGAACGCGTTGAGCACGGCGGTGATCAGCAGCATCAGGCCGGCCGTCACGAGAAAGGCACGGTAGATCTCGAACGCGCGGCGGATGAAACGCTGGCGCGCGGCGGCCTCGTCGTGCCGCTCGGCGAGCGAGTTGTACGCGATGGCGGTGGCGAAGCCGCCGAGGAACACGAACACCTCGGCCGCATCGCACAGCGCGTATGCATGCAGCGTCACGCGCGACAGGATGCTGCCGCCGATGTGGTCGACGACGATCACGAGCAGCACGAGGCCGCGGAAGAAATCGAGCTCGGCGTAGCGGCCGGCCCGGGCTGCGGCGGTCATCGGGCCGCCTGCCGGCGCGCGCCGCGAGCGCGCCCGGCACCGGCCGCGCATGAATCGGGGTGAAGCATGACTTCGTGAAGAAATGACGAATGGATGCGCATTGTGCCATCGATGCGACGCCGTCCGGGTTTACGCGGATGGCGGGCCGATCTGCCGCTGCCGGCAAGCCCGATCGGGGAGCGTGCGGAACGGGGCAGTTGGACGAGCGCAACGCTTTGTGCGCCGCGCCCACGCCCCGATGGACGGGTGGTTTCCGACGTGACACCATTTTGTCCTCGCGGCCGCACACCGCGCAGTCCGCCCTGCGGGCCACCTCTATAAAACAGACGAAACAAGCGCCGGGCCAACGCCTGCCCGGCAACGGCTCCGGAGAATCCGTCATGAAGAACCACGTCATTTTTGCCGCCGCGCTGGCAGCGTTCGCCGCGCCGGCCTTCGCGCAGGACAGCGTGACGCTGTACGGCCTGATCGACGAAGGCTTCAACTACACGAACAACGTGAATGTGCATGGGGTCGGAAAAACGGATTACCAGCTCGCGAGCGGCTATGCGCAGGGCAGCCGCTGGGGCCTGAAGGGCAGCGAGGAACTGGGCGGCGGCCTGAAGGCTATCTTCACGCTGGAAAACGGCTTCGACGTGAACAACGGCCGGTTCAACCAGGGCGGCCGGATGTTCGGCCGCCAGGCGTTCGTCGGGCTGAGCGCGTCGCGTTTCGGCACGCTGACCTTCGGTCGCCAGTACGATTCCGTCGTCGACTATCTCGCGCCGCTGACCGCGAACGGCAACTGGGGCGGCACGCTGTTCTCGCACCCGTTCGACAACGACAACACGGACAACTCGTTCCGCGTCAACAACACGGTCAAGTACGCGAGCCCCGACTGGAACGGGCTGTCGTTCGGCGGCACCTACAGCTTCAGCAACAGCACGGGCTTCTCGACCAACCGCCAGTACAGCCTCGGCGCGCAGTATTCGCTCGCCGGATTGCAGGTCGCGGCCGCGTACCTGCAGGCGAACAGCCCGGGCGTCGGCAACGCGGGCGCGATCGCGGCCGACGACGCAAATTTCGTCGCCGACCGCCTGCGCATCTTCGGTGGCGGCATCAACTATACGTTCGGCCCGGCGACGGTCGGCTTCGTCTATACGAAGACCGACGTGAAGAACCCGGTGTCGACCGTCTACCTGCCGGCGTCGACGTTCTCGGGCCTCGGGCTGACCGCGACCAAGTTCCAGAACTTCGAGATCAACGGCAAGTACCAGCTCACGTCCGATTTCTATCTCGGCGCGCAGTACGTGTACACGGACGGCAAGTTCGACGCCGCGACCGGCTCGTTCAAGCCGAAATACCACACCGTCGGACTGATGGCCGACTACAGCCTGTCCAAGCGCACCGACGTCTATCTGCAGGGCGCGTGGCAGAAAGTCGCCGGCGACAAGACGGGCACCGCGGCCGACGGCGGCTACGTGGTCGGGACGGATGGCCCGTCATCGTCGTCGAACCAGTTCGCGGTGCGCGCCGCGATCCGCCACAAGTTCTGAGCGCGCGACACCGGGCCGGCGGCTGATCGCCCCGGCGCCGGCTGCCGTCATTCGTCCCGGTGCAGGTCGCCGAGCGTGTCCGCGAGCCAGTCGACGAAGATCCGCACCCGCGGCGCCAGATGCCGGCTGTTGGGGAACACGACCGACACCGGCAGCGGCTCGGCATGCCATTCCGGCAGCACCTCGACCAGCGAGCCGTCCTCGAGCAGCGGTGCGAGCCCCTCCCGCGGCGCCTGGATCAGCCCCAGCCCCGCGAGACAGCACGCGAGATACGCCTGCGAGCTGTTCACCGCGACGACGCTGCGCATCTTCACGGTCTGCAGCGCACCCGTATCCATGTCCGCATATTCCCAGTCCAGCTCGCGGCCCGTGCGGCTCGAGAAATAGCCGACCGCGACGTGGTCGGGCAGATCGTCCGGCGAGCGCGGCGTGCCGTGCCGAGCGAGATACGCGGGCGACGCGCAGTTGATCTGCGAGAGCTCGCCGATGCGCCGTGCGACTAGCGACGTGTCCGACAGCACGCCGACCCGCACCGCGCAGTCGATGCCGTCGGCGACGAGGTCGACGAAGCGGTCGGTCGTGCTGAGCACCACGCGCAGGTCGGGATAGCGTGCGTGGAAATCCTGCAGCGCCGGAATCACCTTGTTCAGCGCGAAGCGCTCGGGCAGGTCGACGCGGATCGCGCCGCGCGGCGCCGCACCGGCGTCGTCGAACAGCGTCTCGGCATCGTCGAGATCGGCCAGCAGCCGCGTACAGCGCTCGTAGTACGTGGCGCCCTCGGCGGTCAGCGCGACGCGCCGGGTGGTCCGTTGCAGCAGCCGCACGCGCAGGTGCTTCTCCAGATACTGGACGGCATTGCTGACCGTCGGGCGCGGCAATTGCAGCTGCTCGGCCGCTTTCGTGAAGCTGCCGAGGTGGGCGACGCGCGCAAAGATGCGCATTGCATGCAGATGGTCCATGCGGGATGGGTACGGAGGGGAAATAGCCTCCATTGTTAATCAGCGTCGAATGATTTGGTTGCGGGTTTCGCGTTTATCACGCGCCGCAATGCGCCGAGAATCCGGTTCATTCACTCACCACCACAAGGAAACGGACATGGACAAGCGTCAACTGGGCCGCACGGGCCCGCGGGTTTCGGCGATCGCACTCGGCTGCATGGGGATGTCGGATTTCTACGGGCCGGCCGATCGCGACGAAAGCATCGCGACGCTGCACGCGGCGCTCGACCACGGGATCACGTTGCTCGATACCGGCGACTTCTACGGGATGGGCGACAACGAGATGCTGATTCGCGACGCGCTGCGCGGCCGTACGCGCGACCAGGTGCTGATCAGCGTGAAGTTCGGCGCGCTGCGCGATCCGGCCGGCGCGTTCGTCGGCTACGACGCGCGGCCGGAGGCGATCCGGAACTTCGTCGCGTATTCGCTGAAGCGGCTCGGCACCGACCATATCGACATCTACCGGCCGGCGCGCGTCGATCCGGCGGTGCCGATCGAGGAGACGGTCGGCGCGATCGCCGATCTCGTGAAGGCCGGCTATGTGCGCCATATCGGCCTGTCGGAGCTCGGCGCCGACACGATCCGCCGCGCGGCGGCCGTCGCGCCGATCGCCGACCTGCAGATCGAATACTCGCTGCTGTCGCGCGGAATCGAGGCGGACATCCTGCCCGTGTGCCGCGAACTCGGGATCGGCGTGACGGCGTACGGCGTGCTGTCGCGCGGGCTGCTCGGCGGCGGCTGGAGCGCGGCACGGCAGGGCGAGCGCGATTTCCGCGCGGCCAGCCCGCGTTTCCAGGGCGAGAACCTCGCGCACAATCTCGCGCTGGTCGACGCACTGCGCGCGATCGCGAACGAGAAGGGCAGCAATCCGGCGCAGGTCGCCATCGCATGGGTGCTGTCGCGCGGCGACGACATCGTGCCGCTGGTCGGCGCGCGCAAGCGCACCCAGCTTCAGGACGCAGTGCGCGCCACTGAGTTGCAACTAACGGTCGATGATCTCGCTCGCATCGAAGCGGCGGTTCCCGCCGGGGCGGCTGCCGGCGAGCGTTATCCGGCCTCGCAGATGGCGCACCTCGACAGCGAGCAGGGACGGGGGCCGGCCCACGGCGCGTGAGCGCCCGGGCGGCGCGCGCGGCGGGGTGCCGGGTGGACGAGCCCGGATGGACGGGCCCGAGCCAGCCTCAGGCAAAACCAGATGGCGGGCGGCGCGACGGTGGTTCACCATCGGCGCCGTATTCGACCGGACGGAACGCCTTCCATGCAAATTCATACGCTGACGATCATCGTGCTGGTCTTTCTGCTGGCCGGCGCGGTCAAGGGCATGATCGGCCTCGGGCTGCCGACGATCGCGATGGGGCTGCTGACGCTCGCGATGCCGCCATCGGCCGCCGCGAGCCTGCTGCTCGTGCCGTCGTTCATCACCAATGTGTGGCAGTTGTGGCTCGGTCCGTCGTTCGGGCCGTTGCTGCGACGTCTGTGGCCGCTGCTCGCCGGGCTGACGATCGGCACGCTGACGGGCGGGCTGCCTGCGCTCGCGGCCGGCAGCACGTGGACGCACGCGGCGCTCGGCATCGTACTGGTCGCATACGGCTGCTGGGGGCTTGCCGCCGCGCGGCTGCCCGCGCCCGGGCGTCACGAGAAGTGGTTGTCGGCCGTCATCGGCTATCTCACGGGCGTCGTGACGGCCGCGACCGGCGTGTTCGTCGTGCCGGCCGTGCCGTACCTGCAGGCGCTGCGCCTGTCGAAGGACGACCTGATCCAGGCGCTCGGGCTGTCGTTTACCGCGTCGACGATCGCGCTCGGCCTGCAGTTGCGCGTGACGGGCGGGCTGCAGACCATCGATCTCGGCGTATCGGCGCTGGCGCTCGTGCCGGCGCTCGCGGGGATGGTCGGCGGGCAATACGCACGGCGCGTGATGAGCGAGCAGGCGTTCAAGCGCTGCTTCTTCGTCGGGATGATCGCGCTCGGTGCTTACATGGCCGTGACCGGATTGCGGTGAGCATCGGCCCGCCCGGAGGGGCCGGCCAGGATCGGCCCGGCCCGGATGGGCCCGGCCCGCATCGTCACAGCTGCGCTTCGATCGCGGCCTTGTCGATCACGGACCAGACCTGCCGGATCCTGCCGTCGTGAAATTCGTAGAACACGTTCTCGGCGAACGTGACGCGCGTGCCGTCCACGGCGAGCCCCATGAAGGTCCCTTGCGGCGCACAGGCGAAGCGAAGCCGGCACGCGACGCGCGGCGGTTCGCACACGAGCAGCCGGATTTCGAAATGGAGATCCGGAATGTCGCGGAAATCCTGCTCCAGCATCGCGCGGTAACCGGCCAGGCCGAGCGGCCGGTCGTTGTGGATCACGTTGTCGGCGACGTACTGGCCGAGTGCCGCCCAGTCCTGCCGGTTCAGGCAGTCGATGTATGCGCGGTAGCGCATCGCGAGGTCAGTTGCGGTCATGGCTGCGGTTTCCTCCTCGTGTTTCGCGCGGTGGTTCCGGATGGTGATGGTGCGTGTCGTTCAGCGCGGCGGTGTCTCGCCCGACAGATACGACACGAACGCCTGCGTATATTTCGGCAGCGCATCGAACGATCGCGCGCAGAGCGTCAGCTTGCGGTGGCTCCACGCGTCGGACAGCTCGACGAGCCGCACGTCCATCGTCTGCATCGCGCGCTCGGCCGCATGGCGCGACACGATGCCGATGCCCACGCCGCTTTCGATCACGCGGCAGATCGCATCGAAACTCTTCAACTGGACACGGTAGCGAATCCGCTTGCCGAGCGCACGCGCCTGGTCCGCGAGATGGACCTGCAGCGCGCTGCCGTCGGTCAGTCCGATGAAATCCGCGTCGGCGATCTCGTCGAACGCGACCTTGTCGCGCGCGGCGAGCGGATGCCCGGCCGGCACGACCGCGATCAGCCAGTCCTCGCGGAACGGCTTCTGTTCGAGCCCGCCGAGCCCGACCGAATCGGCGACGATGCCGACCTCGGCCGTCTTGTTGCGGATCGCATGGACGATCTCCTGGCTCGAGCGCTCCTCGACGCTGATCGACAGTTTCGGGTGATGCGGCAGATACGCGGCGAGCGCGTCCGGCAGGTATTCGCTCAGCGACGCCGTGTTGCACAGCAGTCGGATATGCCCGCGCAGCCCCTGGCCGTATTGCTGCAGTTCGCCGCGCATGTGGTCGATCTGCTGCAGCACCGTGCGCGCGTGGTGCTCGAGCGTGCGGCCGGCGTCGGTCACCTGCGTGCCCGACTTGGCCCGATGCAGCAGCGGCACGCCGAGTTCGTCCTCCATCCCGCGGATCCGCTCGCTCGCGGCCTGCAGCGTGATGTGGGTGCGCTCGGCGCCGCCCGTGATCGTGCCGGCCTCGCAGATGTTCAGGAAGAGCCGCAGGTCGGTCAGGTCGAAGCGCATGGCGGGAGCAGGGGGCGCGTAACGATTGGAATGGCCGATACGTTAGCAGGAACCGCCGCGCCGGTCTCAGGCTGGGCTTGAGGCCCCATTCGCCGCTTCCGCATTTTCGGGGCGGGATCGAAGCCGGATGATGGCCGCATATCCCCGGAGGAGACTGTCATGCGGATCGATTCGTCGTGGGGCGTGTCGTTCAAGATCGCGTTGCACGTGCTGTTCCTGTGCATCGGTGTCGCGTGGGCGTGCGCGGAGCTGGTCGACTGGCTGCGCTGAGGGGACGGGCGGCGCGGGCCGGCTCATCTGTCCGCCGGGGCCAGGCGCGCATTGAAAGCCGTTCGAAATAATGGCGTGATGCGAAATTTTTGCCGCATCGTACGCCCAAAGCCGTCAAGTTTTTCCGAATTCGACCGTATTACCGGTAACAAGCGTCTGCCGACGCCCGGCGCGTGATCGTTTGTCATCATTGTTTGCATCCGGTTACACGTGGGCCGTTCCGTTTTTGAGATGCTTGAAAGATTGTCAAACCGGAGTCGATCGTCCATGAAACTGCACGAGATTTGCCGCAAGTCGGCGTGGCTGTCCGGCCTGGCCGCGGTGCTCGTGATGGCCGGTTGTGCCAGCGCGCCGCCCGTCCCGCCGAGCGACACGCTGGCGGGCGCGCCGTCGAGCCAGCCTGCCGCCGCGCGGGCGTCCACGCCCACGACGCCGCCGCCTGCGCCAATTCTCGTCGCACAGAAGTACGTGGTGAAACGCGGCGACTCGCTGTCGAGCATCGCGTCCGCGAACGATTGCAGCGTCGCCGACCTGCGCACCTGGAACAAGCTCGACGGTCGCGGCAAGCTGCGTATGGGGCAGGTGCTGCGCATCGTCCGGCCGCAGCCGTTGCAGGGGCCGGCGGCGAACGTCGGCGCGCAGGTCGCCGCGAACGGTTCGACGGGCGCGGGCCAGGCGAGCGCGTCGACGGCGAGCGACCGGCAGGTCGTGAAGGAAACCAAGCGGCATGCGGGCGCGGTGGCGCTCACGTGGCCCGCGCAGGGCAAGATCGTCGACGCGTTCCGGCCGGGGCAGAACCGCGGCATCCAGATCGCCGGCCGCCCGGGCGACCCGGTGCGCGCGGCGGCCGACGGCCGCGTGATGTATGCGGGCACCGGCCTGAACGATTACGGCAGCCTGATCATCGTCCAGCACAACGCGGATTTCCTGACCGCCTATGCGCACAACCGCAAGCTGCTCGTGAAGACCGGCGACATCGTGCACCAGGGCGACGCGATCGCGGAGATGGGCGACCTCGACAACTCGCGTGTCGCGCTGCTGTTCGAGGTGCGGCGTGACGGCAAGCCCGTCAATCCGATGCCGTACCTGCCTTCTTCGCAAGGCTGAAGCGGGTCGCGCCGCTGGAACGTGGCCGCGCTCGCTGTTACGCTAGGGGCTTATGCGAGTCCCGCGTCCGCGGGGCCGACGGGCGTCTTTGGGGATGCGCGGCACATGCCGTCGCGAGCCGGCCGTCGGCATGAACGCGTGCGTATCGACGATGCGTGCGTTGCTCCGTGCCACCGTTTCCGACAGAACACCACTCATCCATGGAATATTCTCCGACACGCCGCTCGCTGTTGCTCGCCGCCGTCGCCGCGCCTTTCGTCGCCGCGTGCTCGTCGGCGCCCGTCGCCGACCAGGTGCACGCCCATGCCGCCCAGGCCGAACTCGCCGCGCTCGAAAAGGCATCGAACGGCCGGCTCGGTATCGCCGTACTCGATACGTCGAACGGCACGCGCATCGCGCATCACGCGCGCGAGCGCTTCCCGGTGTGCGGCACCTATGCGGTCGTTGCGGCCGCCGCGATCCTCGCGCGCGGTTCGCTCGACGCATCGCTGCTGCCGCGCCGCATCCTGTATCGCCGCTATGAAGTCGTGGCCGGCTCGCCGGTGACGGAAAGTCATGTCGACACGGGGATGACGATCGCGCAGCTGTGCGCGGCGATGCTGCAGTCGGGCGACAAGGGCGCCGGCAACCTGCTGATGCGCGTGCTCGGCGGCCCGCAGGCCGTCACGTCGTTCGCGCATGAGAGCGGCGACACCGTGTTCCGGCTCGACCGCTGGGAACCCGAACTGAATCTGGCCGCGCCCGGCGACGAGCGCGATACGTCGACGCCGGTCGCGATGGTCGACACGGTGCAGCAACTGCTGCTCGGCGATACGCTGCGCGAGCCGCAGCGTGCGCAGCTCACCGAATGGATGACCGGCGGCACGCGCGGCGCGACCGGGATCGCGGCCGGCGTGCCGCCCGGCTGGCGTGTCGCGGACAAGGCCGGCACCGGCGGCTACGGCACGACGACCGACGTCGCGGTGCTATGGCCGCCGTCGCGCGCGCCGATCGTGCTGGCCGTGTCGTTCACGCAGCCGCGTGCCGACGCGGCGGCCCGCGCGGATGTCGTCGCGTCGGCGGTGCGCATCGCGACGGGCGCGCTCACCGCAACGGCCTGAGCGTCCGGCGCACCTCGCGTAAAGCGGGCGTTTGGCTTATCGTGTCGATCAGCGCGCGCCGGTGCCGGCGCGCGGCCTTGCCGCGCCGTGCTTCGGCGCGGATGTTTCGTCTACCTGCCTCGTCATGCGCCGACTCCCACCCCTGCACGCGCTGCAGATCTTCTCGACCGTGGCCCGCCACCGCAGCTTCACGCGCGCGGCCGAGCAGCTGTGTCTCACGCAAGGCGCGGTCAGCCGGCAGATCCAGACGCTCGAGGCGCATTACGGTTTTCCATTGTTCAAGCGGCACGCGAAGGGCCTCACGCTGACGGCGGAGGGCGAGCAATTGCTGCCGGTGGTCGACGAGAGCTTCTCGCGGATCGAGGACATCTCGATGAAGCTCACGCGGCAGCGCACCGATCTCGCGCTGAAGGTGCCGACCTGCGTGATGCGCTGGATGCTGCCGCGGATCATGCGCTTCCAGGGCGAGCATCCCGATCTCCATGTGCAGATCACGACCGCGTGGCAGCACGTCGTCGATTTCTCGACCGAGCCGTTCGATGCGGCGGTCGTCTACGGCACGTCGCCGGGCGCCGGCGTGTGCGCGCTGCCGCTGTTCGACGAGCGGTTGACGCCGGTGTGCGCACCCGAGTTGCGGCAGGCCGCACCGCTCGATGTGGTCGGCGATCTCGCGCGCCATACGCTGCTGCATCCGACGCGCGACCATCGCGACTGGCGCGCGTGGCTCGATTACGCCGGCGAGCGCGCGGTCGATGCGGAGCGCGGGCCGACCTTCGATACGCTCGACCTCGCGACCAACGCGGCGACGCAGGGCTTCGGCGTCGCGATCGGCGACGTGACGCTCGTCGACGACGACGTCAGTGCGCGCCGGCTCGAACGGCCGTTCGACATCGTGCTCGAGACCGGCGCCCGCTACTTTTTCGTCTATCCGGAGAACCTCGCCAGCCAGCAGAAGATCCGCGCGTTCAGCGACTGGATCGCCTGCAATCGCGACTGATACGACGCTCCGGCGGCACGTCTCACTGGTAGGTCACGACCGCGATCATTCGCGCAGGCGCGTTGCGCGGACGGTCAGGTAAAACGATTGCGCGCGAGGCTTGCGTAAAGTTCGTGGTCTTGATCGTGCGCAGGCTGGCCGCGTCGACGAACGCGATTTGGCCCGCGGCCGGGCGCGGACATTCGGGGCGCACGTGCGCATGCACGGCGTCGGCCGTGTCGAGTTCGAACGAGCACGGCGGTTCGATGATCATGCCGGTGAAGTGGATGATGCCGCCCGTGCCGGCGGCAAATGATGAGGACGAGGCCAGAAGCGAGACAGCCAGGGCAACCGAGGCGGCAAACGGGCGATGCTTCATGACGGGCTCCAGAGGGCAAGCGCGTCGCAGCCGGGCCGCTCGAATGGCAGTCCGTCAACGCTGCGATGCTGTATGCGTAAACGGCAAATCCATCGGACCTCTTGAATGAAAAATCGGAAATAACGGACATAGGCAAACGACGCCGTATTCCTCCAATCAATTTATCTCAAATTTGTGGGGGCGCAAGGCAGGGTATTGCCGGGGGACGTAGGCTGGCGGGAAGAGCGTCGATGGAGGGGGAGGCCGCCGCTCGATCGTTGAGGACTCAACGATCCGGTGATTGGCGATGCCAAAAGAAAACGGCCGCTCATGACGAGCGGCCGTATCGCATCGCAGCGAAATGTGGCGATCAGCCGGCGCGCTTGCGCACCGCGCCGACGACCACGAGCAGCACGATCGCGCCGATGATCGACGCGATCCAGCCTGCGCCCTGGCCCGGCGCATACCAGCCGGCGGCGCGGCCGATGTAGCCTGCGGCGAGCGAGCCGACGACGCCGAGCACGACGGTCATCAGGATGCCCATCTTGTCGTCGCCGGGCTTGAGCGCGCGGGCGAGGAGGCCGACGATGAGTCCGACTACCAGGGTTTCGATGAATTGCAGCATGAACGCCTCCCTAATGCTGTTGAGTTGTTGACGAAAGGAGATGGACTCGCCTGGCGCACCGGGGTTCCCCGGGGAGTCGAACCGGTGCGGGCGTGCCGAGTATCGCACGCCGCCCGCGTCGCGCGGATGTCAGGGCCGCGGCGGCGCGTCGTTCATTGGTAGTCGAGCAGAACCTGCGCGGCCGCGTGAACCGAACCACTGCCGACCTTCGCGCCTGTCTGCAGGTAGGACGCACGCAGCCGGATCGTCGGCGATCCGCCGGTGGCCGGGTTGTAGCCCGTCACCGTGTGCGACTTCCTCAGCGTCAGCGGCTGGCCGGTCGTGGCGTCGGCGACCTGGATGCCGATGCCGCTGGCCGTGGCATCCGGGCGCAACTGCATCCCGCCCGGCGTGCCGGCGACCACGTCGTCCAGCGGAGCTATTTGATAGCCGATGCGGTTGTAACCGGCCGGGCAGTTGTTCAACTGCACCTGAAAATCCGTCGCGCCGGCGGTCGAACCGATGCCGTTGAAGACGTTGTGCTGCACGGACGGCAGCGTGACGGTCTGGTCGGGAATCGAGCACGTTCCGTTGATGAAACTGACCTTCGCGGCGAGGAAGACCGGCGACGACGCGCCGAGGATGCCGGACTTGTAATTGATCGTGTAATAGGCGCTGAGCATGCCGGAATTGAGCGACCCGTCCTGCGGCAGCCGGCTGTCGCGAAACAGCATGATTTCGAGCGTGTTGCGCAGCGTCGTCCGCGTCGACGAGACGGCGACGTTACCGTCGACGATCATGCGCGTCGACAGTCCGGACACGTTGGTTTCCAGATCGGGGCCGTCGGACACCCACACGCCGCCTTTGGCGTACATCGTGATGCTCGTGATCTGGCAGGTGCTCGCGCCGCAAACGTCATGCGGCGTGAAGTAATGACGTGCGACGATCGTGCCCGGCGTGGCGTTGCCGGGGCTCGAAACGGTGGCCTGCCCGAACGCATAGAGGGAGGCGGCGCTCGCGTCGGCCGCGAATGCGACGCAGGCGAGCAGAACCGCCGCGGCAACCGCGCTCATGCGGGCGCAGCGTCGGGCCATGCCGCTGCATGCGTCGCGCGTGTGCGCGATGCGTGCCGGGCTCGTCACTCGGATCGATACGAACGATGGACGGAAATTGAACATGGGGATTCCTTATTGAATGCCGGCGGCCGTGGTGTCGGGCTCGCAGATGCTCTTGACGATCCGAATGCCCGACGATGGCCGGCGATGTTCCGCGACAGGCAGCTCGTATGCGATTCGACAGATCGAGCGACGGTCGTCGGCGCCCCATTGGACCGTCAGCGAACCGCTGTCGGTGAGCCCGCGCGCGAAGATCCTGCTCGCCTGGCCGACGACGCCGACTTCCTTGCCGGTCTCGTCGTGCACCGCGGCGCCGAACGGCAACGGCGTGCCGTCGGCCTGGCGCGCCTGAACGAGCGCCGCGCGGCCGGTGTCGGTCGCAAACCGGATGAGCGGCACCGCGCCGGCGCGCGGCGCGATCTGCCGGCTGGTTTCCTTCAGCTCGACATCCATCGGGATGCCCTTCGGATCGAGTGCGACCGTATTGAGGCTGTATGGCGTGAGATACGGCACGACCGCGTAGCCGTTGCCGTCGACCTTGACGCCCGCCGCGTTCGTGACGCGCGCGCCGGCCGCGCCGGGCGCTTCGACGATCGCGAACGTCTCGGATACCGGCTGCGAGAACGTGATGCCGCCGCGGTGTGCGACCAGCGCGCCGCGCACAGCGAGCGAGCCCTGCTGGAAGTCCGTGCTCGCGCCGGCGCTGGCATTGACTTCCGCGACGCGCGTGCGGTACGTGACGTTGGCGCTGCCGTCCGTGCCCGAGTTCGGGCCGGACGCGTGGTTCGCGCTGACGCTGTACGACAGCGCGTGGTCCTCGCCGAGCGATCCGGACAGCGTCGATTGCAACCGGGTGCGGCCGAGCGTGTCGCGCGACACGTTGCCCGACACGGTCATCGGGCGCTCGCGGCCCAACGGGATCGTGACGCTGGCGTAATAGAGCGTGCCCATGTCGCCGCCGGCATTGCGCTGCCGCGTGGCCGTCAGGCTGTAGGAAATATTGCGAAACTGGTTCGTGTAGCCGACCGAGTAATTGACGTCCGAGCCGGGGCGGTTCCAGTAGTTGACGGCCGATGCCGTCGTATTGATGCGGCCGCCGGTCGTGCCCAGCCGCTGGGTGAGCGCCAGCGACGCGCGATTGCGCTGGCGCCAGACCGACTGCGCCGAGCGGCCGTCGCGCGCGGCATCGCGTGCCTGCATCGCGTCGTTGAGGCCGAAATAGCCGTCCGTCGAATAGCGATACGCGGCGAGTGCGATATCGGTGCCGGTCGCATCGACCGACTTCGCATAGCTGACGCGCACGCTCGAACCGCTGTAGCGCTTCGCGCCCGGGATCGAGGTCAGCGCATGCGTGACGTCCGCGCCGAACGCGCCGAACGACGTGTTGAACGCGCCGCCCAGCATCGCCGACGCGTAACCGCCCGCGAGCGTGACGCCGCCGTAGGCCGTCAGCAGGTTGGTCAGGCCGCGCTGGTAGGTCGCCTGCGTGAACAGCGGCTGGCTCGATCCGTGGGGATTGCGCAGCGTGCCCGCGACGAAGCTGTAGCGGCCGATGCCCGGCCGCAGCGACATCGGCACGGCGGCGTAGGGTACCGAGAACGAGTGCACGGAGCCGTCGGCTTCGGCAACCGATACCTGCAGGTCGCCGCCGTACCCGGTCGGATAGAGGTCGTCGATTTCGAAATTGCCGGGTGCGACCGTCGTCTCGTAGATCGTCACGTCGTTCTGGCGGATCGTCACCTTCGCGTTGCTGTTCGCGATGCCGCGCACCACGGGCGCATAGCCGCGCAGCGAGTCGGGCAGCATGCGGTCATCGGTCGACAGGCGCACGCCGCGGAACTGCGTCGAGTCGAACAGTTCGCCCGACGTATAGCTTTCGCCGACGACGAGCTGCGACGACAGCGACGGCAAGTCGCGCTGGAGATAGGTCGCGATGTCCTGATACCGGCTCTCACCGCGCGACGACCATGAATAGGAGCCTTCGTGGCGAAAGCGCCAGTTGCCGAGGTTCACGCCGCCGTTCAGGCCGAGATAGCCTTGCGTCTGCGTGGTGTGGCCGCTGGCCTTCGACGTATAAAGATTGAAGTTGTAGCCGAGCAGGCCGACGGTTTCGCCGGAGGTCCATTGATCGGGGCTCACGTAGCCGCGCGCCTTGCGTACGAGCGACGCCTGCGGGATCGACAGCCGCAGTGTCTGTCGCGCGAAGTCGAATGCCGCGCTGGCGCCCGGCACGACCTGCTCGAGTTGCAGGCAGGCGCCGTCGCTGTCCAGTCGCGCGAGCACCTCCGGAGCGAGCTTGCCGAAATCGACGCCAACGCGCTCGAGCTGCGTGCGGTCGAAGCACGGCCGCGCGTCGCCCGAATCCGGCGCGGCCACGAAGCGCACGTCGTAGCGGCCGATCCAGTCGGGACCGACATGGATGTCGGTGGTGTACACGCCGGGCGCCGTCACGTTGCGCTGCGCGAAGCGCGACACATCGACATGCTTGCCCAGGCGGCTCTGCAGGAACGCGCCGTCGAACTCGACGTGCGCGAGCGTGCTTTCGGCGGCTGCCTGCGTCGTCGCGCGGCCATGGGCGGACCACGCGGCGACGCAGGCCGCCACCAGTAGATGGATCGGCTTGACGTGCGGCATGTCGGCCGCGCCGCGGCGAGGCAGTCGGGTCGGGGTCATGCGCAATACTCCACAAAGGTTCGGGGCGAGCGGGCGCGTTTCGCCGGCGCAGGCGCGACGGTGCCGCACCGCGCGGCGGCGAATGGCGAATCAGGGGTTTTCGTGGCGGTCGGTCGGAACGGCCGAAGCGACGGCGCACGAAACGGGGAGAACGCTCGGCGCGCGCCGTTGCCAGGCGCTGCCGGCCTCGGTCGCGTTACGGTTCGACGCCGACCGGACGTTCGATGTCGGTTGCCCGGCCCCAGTCGTTGATGCTGCCGAACTCGACGGTTGATCCCGCGGCGGGTGCGCCGGCGAGATCCTTGATCGGGAACCGCTGCGTGCTTCGGGGCAGCACGTAGCCCATGCCGGCGTCGTGCTTGCGGCCGCCGGACTTCAGTTGCACGTTGCCGAAATTGACGACGTACGGTGTCGGATTGCGGGCCTCGAGTGCATAGCCGCCGTCGCCGCGAACCACGCGCCAGTCGACTTGCATCGGGGCGTCGTCCGCGTTGCCGGCCAACCCGGCGGGGCGGTACATGAGCTTGATGCGTGAGCGGAACGCCAGCTGGATGCGGTTGCGGTTCTCGGTCGCGGCGGCCTTCGGCGGCACTTCGAGCACGTTCAGCCAGAACAGCGATTCCCGATCGGCAGGCAGCGGTTCGCCGGTATGCACGAGGCGCAGCGTCTGCCCGTTGCCGGCTTCCATCCGGAACATCGACGGCGTGAGCGTGAACGGCACGTCGATGTTCTCCGGCAACGCGCGGCTGTCGCCGTCGTCGAGCCATGCCTGCACCAGTGCCGGACGCTTGCTGTCGTTCGTGAGCTGGATCGTGACTTCGCGCTCCGTGGACGGGAAGATCACGCGTGTGCCGGCGATCACGACGCTCGCGTCGGCCTGCGACGCGAACGCTGTGACCGCGAGGGTCAACGTACGGAAGAGCTTCAACAGTTTCATGGGCGTGAGAATCGGATCGTTTGGGGGCAGGGAGCGGGCGGAAACAGCGGGTTCCGCGTCGCGCGGCGTGACGGGCGGAGATCGCCGGAGCGGCGATCTCCACGCGAGGCCCTTACTGATAGATGAGCGAGTACTCGACACGCGACGTGACGTCGCCGGCCTTCACGGCGCTTGCGGCGTAGTACTCGGCGAAGTAGTTCACCTTCGCCTTGCCGTCGGCATCGATCGCGACCATCTCGGTGTTCGCGCCGGTTTGCGCGCCGACCGGGATGTGGTTCTGCTGCGAATCCAGCACGTTGATCTGGACGCCTTCGGCGGCCTTGGCGCCCGAGTCGATCGTCAGTCGACCGGTCGACTGATCGACGTTCGTGCCGTTCTCGAACATGACGCCGACCTTCACCGGGTTGTCGTCGCCGACCGTGCAGCCGGTCAGCGCCAGCGAGAACGCACTGCGACCGGCGACGGAGCCGACATCGGCGAGCGCGGTGGTGCTGACCGGCGGCAGCGGGACGGTGAGATCGGATCCGCCATCGACGCTGCACGTCGACGCGATGATGTTGCCGCGGAAGGTGACGGTGCCGTCCGCCGCGTGGGCGGCCGACGAAAAGGCCGCGCCGGCGGCGATGAGCAGGAACGGGATGGCGCTGCGCTTGATGAATCGCATATTTAAATCTCCAAATAAACTTCGGTTTTTGAAGGCGTCAATTGAATTTAAAACTCTGATCGACGCGTTTCGGCTCAAATTATGCGATTTATGTAAGGCGTTTGTAATTTGACGGGTACTAATTGATATCTATTTTTTCTAGTACTCGTACTAATTTATTTTGTGCCGGAGTCGGCAGGCGGAGGGGGCGGCAGGAAGGGCTCGCGTGCGCGAGCATGTCGATACCGGAAACCGGTCGAAAGGCCGATTTCTTCCGGGTGCTATCCGAAGCGGATGGGGATTGGAATGACGGGCCGACGGTGCATGACGGCAGCCGGCATGGCGTATCGCGCCTGGGACATGCGATGCGACGCGCGCGGCGACACGCGCCGCGTCGCACTATCGTCGAGCGTTCGAGCGTTCGAGCGATCGACCGCTCGAGCAGCCGCGCGCTGCTCGTCAGCCCGCCGGCGCGTCGATCGCCGGATCCAGCCGGCGATAGCCTTCGGTCGCGCGCAGCAGCGTGCGCGTGTAATCGCGTGCGACCTGGCCGGCGCGCACGTCCTCGATCCGCAGCTGCTCGACGATCTCGCCGTGCTGCATCACCGCGACGCGCTGGCACAGGAAGCCGATCACCGCGAGGTTGTGGCTCACGAGGATCATCGTCAGGTTGCGTTCGCGATGCAGGCGGCGCAGCAGGTTCAGGATTTCGGCCTGCACCGACACGTCGAGTGCGGAGGTCGGCTCGTCGAGCAGCAGCACGCGCGGCTCGACGATCAGTGCGCGCGCGATCGCGATGCGCTGGCGCTGGCCGCCCGACAACTGATGCGGATACCGGAAGCGGAATGCCGGGCCGAGCCCGACCTCCGACAGCGCGCGAGCGATGCGCGCGTCGGCGTCCCCGATTCCGTGGATCGACAGCGGCTCGCGCAGCGTCTGGTCGACCGTGAAGCGCGGATGCAGCGACCCGTACGGATCCTGGAACACCATCTGCACCTGGCGGCGGAATGCGCGCTCGGGCGTGCCGCCCACCGGCCGGCCGTGGATCGACAGGCTGCCGCCCGCGAGCGGCACGAGGCCGGTCAGCGCGCGTAGCAGCGTCGACTTGCCGGAGCCCGATTCACCGACGAGCCCGAACACCTCGCCGTCGCGTACCGCGAAGCTTGCATCGCGCACGGCGTCGACATGACCCGTGCGGGTCGGAAAACGGATCGACGCGTGGTCGACATCGATCATCGTGCGGCCTCCCGGGATTGATTCGAAGATGGCGCGGACGAAGCCGCGTTCAGCCACGCCGGATCGCGACGCAGCACCGGCAGTTCGTCGGGCGGGTTCGCGAGCGGCGGATTCGCCGCCAGCAGCCCGCGCGTGTACGGATGCGTCGCATCGCGCAGGTCGCGCGCGGCGCAGGTTTCGACGACGCGGCCCGCATACATCACCGCGACGCGATCGCAGAACGACATCACGAGCGGCAGGTCGTGGCTGATGAACATCAGGCCCGTGCCGTGCCGCGCGATCATCGCGTCGAGCACCGCGAGCACCTGCATCGACACCGCGACGTCGAGCGCGGAGGTCGGTTCGTCGGCGATCAGCAGGCGCGGGCCGGTCGACACCATCATCGCGATCATCACGCGCTGGCCCATGCCGCCCGACAGCTCGTGCGGATACGCATCGGCCACGCGCGCCGGATCGCGAATCTGCACGGCCGCGAGCGCATCGACGATCCGCTCGCGCAGCGCGCGGCCGCGCAACTTCGGCTCGTGCCGCCGGAACGCCTCGCCCATCTGCTTCGCGACGGTCATCACCGGGTTCAGCGAATACTTCGGATCCTGCAGGATCATCCCCATCTGGCTGCCGCACAGGCGCCGGCGCTCGCCGGCCGACATCGCGAGCAGGTCGTGGCCCGCGAAGCGCATCGTGCGGGCCGACCAGCGTGCGGCGTCGGGCAGCAGGCCGAGCAGCGCGCGGCCCGTCAGCGATTTGCCGGAGCCCGACTCGCCGACGATGCCGAGCCGTTCGCCCGGCGCGAGCGTCAGCGACAGGTCGCGTACCGCGTCGGACACGACGCCGTCGTGCCCGCGAAACCCGATCTTCAGGCCGTCGATCTCGCAGAGCGGCGCGGCGGCGGCGGTGGAATTCAGTGGCATGTCACGCTCCATGACGCGGATCGAAGACGTCGCGCAGCCCGTCGCCGAGCAGGTTGAACGCGAGGCTGACGAGCAGGATTGCCGCGCCGGGCAGCGTCGCGACCCACCATGCGTCGAGCAGCACGTTGCGGCCCGACGCGACCATGAAACCCCATTCGGGGCTCGGCGGCTGCGCGCCGAGGCCGAGGAAGCCCAAGCCCGCGACGGTCAGGATGATGCCGGCCATGTCGAGCGTCGCGCGCACGATCACCGACGACATGCACAGCGGCACGATGTAGCGCAGCAGGATCCGCGGACCCGATGCGCCTTGCAGCCGCGCCGCATGGATGTAGTCGGCCTGCGCGATGCGGATCGTTTCCGCGCGCGCGAGCCGCGCATACGCGGGCCACGCGGTGATCGAGATCGCGACGACCGCGTTGATCACGCCCGGCCCGAGCGCGGCCGCGAACGCGAGCGCGAGCACGATCTTCGGGAACGCGAGCGCGATGTCGGTGATGCGCATCAGCACGCTGTCGGTGAAGCCGCCGCAATAGCCGGCCGTCGTGCCGATCATCAGGCCGATCGGCACGACGATCACGACGACGAGCAGCGCGATGCCGAGCGTGAGGCGCGAGCCGCCGATCAGCCGCGAGAGGATGTCGCGGCCGAGCTGGTCGGTGCCGAGCCAGTGCGATGCCGAGCCGGGCGGCAGCAGGCGGTCGGACAGTACCTGGCGCAGCGGATCGTGCGGCATGATCAGCGGGCCGACGATCGCAACGACGATCAGCACGACCAGGATCGCGAGTCCGAACAGGTTGAGCGGATTGCCCGCGAAGCGGCGCCAGCGGCGGTACGCGAGGCCGAACGCGGCCTGCGAGCGCGACGCGGGCGCATCGGAGAGAAGCCACGCGCGCAGCGTGAGACGCTCGGCATTCATGATCGGACGACCTTCGGCATGGACGGGGAAAGAAGCAGGGGGGAAGCGGTCATGTCGAAGCGGCCCTCAGCGCGCACGCGGATCGAACACGCGATACAGCGCGTCGGTCAGCAGGTTGACGGTGATGAACATCACGCCGATCACGAGCGTCGCGCCGAGCACCGCGTTCATGTCGGCGTTCAGCAGCGCGCCCGTCAGGTACGAGCCGAGCCCCGGCCACGCGAACACGATCTCGGTCAGCACCGAGCCTTCGAGCAGGTTGCTGTACGTGAGCGCGATCACGGTGAGCAGCGGCACCGCGATGTTGCCGAACGCATGCCGCCAGATCACGCGGCGCTCGGACAGGCCCTTCGCGCGCGCGGTGACGATGTATTCCTGGCTCAGCTGGTCGAGCATGAACGAGCGCGTCATCCGGCTCAGGTACGCGACCGAGTAGTAGCCGAGGATCGCGGCTGGCAGCGCGATGTGCGACACCGCGTTGCGGAACACGTCCCACTCGCCCGCGAGCGCCGAGTCGAGCAGCAGGCTGCCGGTGCGCGGGTCGACCATGCCGTCGTACACGGGATCGAGCCGGCCGGGGCCGCCGACCCAGTGCAGCCGCGCATAGAACAGCAGCAGCCCCATCAGCCCGAGCCAGAACACCGGCACCGAATTGCCGATCAGGCCGACGAAGCGCGCGATGTGGTCGATCGGCCGGTTGTGCTTCACCGCGGCCGCGACGCCGAGCGGCACGCCGAGCGCGATGCCGATCAGGGTCGCGATCGTCGCGAGTTCGAGCGTGGCGGGGAAGACGCGCCTGATGTCGTCGAGCACCGGGTTCGACGTCAGCAGCGACATGCCGAGATTGCCGTGCAGCACGTCGCGCGCGTAGATCAGGAATTGCGTGACGAGCGGCTTGTCGAGACCGAGCGCGATGCGCTCGGCCGCGTACGCCTCGGCCGACGCGCGATCGCCGAGGATCGCGAGCACGGGATCGATCGGCACCTTGCGGCCGATCACGAACGTTAGCGCGAGCAGGCCCGCGAACGTGACGGCGAGCGTGAGCGCCCAGCGCAGCACGCGCAGTGCCCAGCGAACGGCCGGGCGCCGCGCGGGCAGCGTGCGCAGTGCTTCGAGGGAGGAGGCGGGAGTCGACATGCGGCGAATCTTAAGGCTTCTTCAGGTTACGGTACGACACGAGATCGTTGATCGGTCCGACTTCGAGCCCGCTCACGCCGGGCCGCGTCGCGACCTGCGCGACTTTCTCGAACATGATCACGAACGGCGAGCGCGCGAGCATCTCCTTCTGCATCGCCTGATACCGTTGCGCGCGTTGCGCGGCGGTCGGCTCGGCGAGGGCGGCGTCGGTCTCCTTCGTGAATTGCGGAATGTCCCAGCTGTTGCGCCAGGCGAGCATTTTATAGCTCGACTTGTCGGAGTTGTCGGGGTTCCATGCAAAACCCTGCGCGTTGCTGTGCGGATCGATGTAGTCGGCCGACCATTCGCCGATGTAGATGTCGTGCTGGCGCGCGCGGTATTTCGCGAGCGTCTGCTTGTTGTCGCCGGGGATCAGCTGCACCTTGACGCCCGCCTGCGCGAAATTCGCCTGCACGGCCTGCGCGATCTCCGTGTACGGATAGTCGTTGCGCACATCCATCGTCACCGAGAAGCCGTTCGGCACGCCGGCCTTCGCGAGCAGCGCCTTCGCCTTCGCGACGTCGAGCTTGTACGGGTTCGCCTTCAGCGTGCCGAGGAAGCCTTCGGGCAGGAAGGTCTGATGCACCTTGTAGGTCGTCTTCACGACGTTGGCCTGGATACCGGAATAGTCGACCAGCCACTTCAGCGCTTCCTGCACGTCGGGCTTCGCGAGCGTCGGGTTCTTCGTGTTCAGGCCGAGATACAGCAGCGTCGCCTGCGGCGATGCCGCGACCTTCGCCTTGCCGGATTTCACGACCGCCGCGAGATCGTCCGGGCTCAGGTCGCGTGCCGCGTCCACATCACCGTTTTCCAGCAGCAGGCGCTGGCTCGCCGCTTCAGGCACATGGCGCAGCACGATGCGCTTCATCGCGAGCGGCAGCCGGTAGCCGTCGAAGCGCTGCAGCACGATGCTGTCGCCGGCGCTCCACTTGACCAGCTTGTAGGCGCCGGAGCCGGCCTCGTTGGTCTTCAGCCAGGCGTTGCCGAAGTCGTTGCCCTGCTGGTGCGACAGCAGCAGCTTCTTGTCGACCACCGACGCGGGCCACGAGCCGAGCACGTTCAGCACGAAGGTCGGCGCGTATTTGTGGTCGGTCGTGATCGACACCGTCTGGTCGTCGAGCTTCTTCACGTTCGCCGCGACGTTCGCCTTCGTGAGGCCGATGCCCGTCAGCACGGCGGCCGGGCCCTTGTCGAGCAGCACCGCGCGCTGGATCGACCACGCGACGTCGTCGGCCGTCAGCGGGTTGCCCGAATGGAACTTGAGCCCCGAGCGCAGCTTGAACGTATAGGTCAGCCCGTCGGCGCTCACCGTCCACGACTGCGCGACATCGCCGTTGAATTTCGACGGATCGCGCAGGTCGACGCGCACGAGCCGGTCGTAGGTATTCGCGACGTATTCCTCCGGCACCAGCTCGTAGATCTCGCCGGGATCGAGCGTCGTGAATTCGTCGAGCAGCGTGGCCATCACGAACATGTCCTTCGGCGTTTCCGCGTGCGCGGCGCGAAGCGGAACGGTGGCGAGAACGGACGCGGCGGCCAGTGCCGCGACGAGCCGGGAGGTCGGGAGTTTCATGGGCGCTTCTCCGTCTGTCGTTGAAATCGTTGAGGTTGTCGAAGTTGTCGAGCGTGAACGATGAGGGGAACGTGCATCGTCGTCACATCAACCGCCACGGGCCGCTCGCCGCGTTGTCGATCGGCGGCAACGCATGCGATCCGGGTAGTTCGTAGTGCCACCATTCGCTGTCGATATGCGCGAAGCCGGCCGCATGCATCACGCCGAGCAACAGCAGCCGGTTGCGTTGCACTGGCTCGGGCAACCCCGCGTGGAAATGGCCCGATGCGGCCACCATCTCGTCGAAGCCGGTGCCCATGTCGAGCGGCTCGCCGTGCGCGCCGACGAGCGTCAGGTCGAGCGCGGTGCCGCGGCTGTGATTCGAGCCGCGGCCGAGATCGGCGATGAAGTTCGGATCGGGCAGGAAATCCCACAGCACCTGCTGCGCCTGCGGCGGCCGGTATGCGTCGTAGATGCGCAGCGTGAAGCCGGCCTGCGCGGCGACGTCGACCGCGCGGCGCAGCGCGGCCTCGGCCGGTTCGAGTAGCAGGCAGTGCGCGCGGCGATAGATCGGCTTCCCGGTCAGGTTGCGCTCGGTCGCGTAGACGAGATCGATCTCGACGCGATGCGTGGCGGGCGTGATTTCGACGAGGCGGGGCGGGTTCATCGGCAGTCGGGTGCTCAGGATTCGAATTGGTCGAACGTGTGCTGCAGTTCGCGGTTGCGCGCGACGCGCCGGTCGATCGCGGGACCGAGGCGATCGACCACGGCAGTGATCAGCAGGTTGAACAGGCAGGTGAGCGGCGCGAGCGAATCCCAGAACTGGCCGACGTCAGTCTTTACCTGCAGCAGGTCGGCCGGCCATTCGCGCGCCCACGGGCAATAGAGATCGGTGACCAGCGCGAACGGCTGGCCGCGCTCGGCGGCCGCCTGGCAATAGCGGCGCGCGCTGCGCGAATAGGCGCGCACGTCGGTGACGATGCAATACGGCCGCTCGAATTCGGAATTCAGCGAGTCGACGTACGAGCCCGACTGACCGTCCGAATAGAACACGCGCGGGCGCAAGTACTCGAGATAGCTGCTGAACGCATTGCTGATGCCGCGGGTCGACTGGATGCCGAGGATGAACACGGCGTCGGCGTGCGCGATCCGGTCCGCGACCTGCGCGAACACCGGTTCCTCGGCGAGCCGGTACACGTGGCGGATCGCGTCGAGTTCGCGATCGAGCGACGACGCGAGCGCGCGGTCGTCGCTGTGGATGGCGGCCGCTTGGGTGCCGGCGGTGCCGTTGGTGCCGTTTGTGCGGCGGTATTCGTCGAGGCGGTCGGTGATCATCCACGGCCGGTCGGCGCCGCCGCGCAGCTCGCGTTTCAGGTCGTCGAGGTTGCGGTAGCCGACGCTGCGCAGGAAGCGCCCGACCGAGATACCGCTGGTGCCGGTCTGCTGCGCGATCTGGTCGGCCGTCTCGAGCCCCAGCCGGTCGAGGTTCGCGAGCATGTAGCTCGCGATGCGCTTCGCCGTCGGCGTCAGCTCGGCAAAGCGGGATTCGACGGTACGGGCGAAGGCGCAAGTCATCGGCTGTTAGATCTTTGTCGTTTGCTGACTGAATGTCATCTATCTGACAGAGCCAAAAAAAGCGGCGCCAGATAAAAAAAGCTATGCGATGGGCGCTGCGAATAGCCTGTCCACGGAGGTGCGCGCCGCGCCGGCCTAGCCATTTGCCGGTTGAGGGGGCGCTTGCAACTTCTCTAGCGGCCCGACATTCGCCGCACGGTGGTGGTTCATCGACATGCCCCGCAACTGAACCGCACGCCGACGCATGCCGCAGCGAGTGAAATGCGTGCGCATCGGTTTGCGTGTATCCCGTCTGCTTAATTGATAAGTGATGCGAATAAATGGCAGTACTAGCGAGGACGCTTCCGCCGAAATCGGACTGCGCCGCGGCCCGCGCCCGTCGTATGCACAGCAAACCGGCTGGCTCCTCTGCACCCGCCCGACATCGCAGCATACGTCCTTGCACTGCAACAATTACAAAACCCCAACTTGATCACATTAACTCATTAATCCAGCTTAATAATTCATTTAATTTTTAAGTCGACTTGTATTTAACTTGCGTCACGGCATGCCGATTTTCGAAAAACGAAAAAGCGGTGAACGTTGGTAGTGAATATTCGATTAATTGAAATGATGAAGAGGGAAACATGACGAATCTTTCTCGACGCAGGATGTTGACGAGTACGGCCGGCGCGATTGCCGCCGCGGGCATTGCGGTAACGGCCAAGGCGGCTTCGTTCGGCAATCCGGACAGCCCGCCGGAAGGGGCGATCAACGCGCGCAACAAGCAGGGATTGACCGACCCGGGGCCGAAGAATCCCGCATTGGCGAATCAATTCCCGTCTTTCCAGGATCCGCCGGCCACCGATATCAACGGCATGCCGTTATTCTGGGCGTCATTCAATAACGCGCATAAACGCATTCAAAACGGCGGATGGGCACGCGAAGTCACGCAGGACGATTTCGCGATTTCGGAAACCATTTCCGGCGTGAACATGCGGTTGACGCGCGGCGGCATTCGCGAGATGCACTGGCACCAGCAGGCCGAATGGGCAATCATGCTCGACGGCCGCTGCCGGATCACCGTGCTCGACGAACTGGGACGCCCGTCGGTGCAGGACGTGAAAACCGGCGATCTCTGGTATTTCCCGCCCGGCCTGCCGCACTCGCTGCAAGGAATCGGCACCGACGGCGCCGAATTCATGCTCGCCTTCGACAACGGCCGCGCGTCCGAATTCAACACGCTGCTGCTGACCGACTGGGTAGCGCACACGCCGCCGGACGTGCTCGCGCTCAACTTCGGCGTGCCGGCCGACGCGTTCAAGAACATTCCGCTCGACAACCTGTGGATCTTTCAGGGCGACGAGCCGGGGCCGCTCGCGGACGCCCAGCGTGCGTCCGCGTCTTCGGCCGGTGCGCCGCCGCACCCGTTCATCTTCTCGCTCGGCGCGATGAAGCCGTTCAAGAAGACGCGCGGCGGCGAGGTGCGAATTGCCGACAGCACGAACTTCAACGTATCGCAAACGATTGCGGCGGCGCTCGTCACCGTGCATCCGGGCGGCATGCGCGAGCTGCACTGGCATCCGAATGCCGACGAATGGCAGTACTACCTGCAGGGCGAAGCGCGGATGACCGTGTTCGACACGGGGCCGAAGGCGCAGACGGCAGACTTCCGCGCGGGCGACGTCGGTTACGTGAAAAAGAGCCTCGGACACTACGTGCAGAACACCGGCAACACCGATCTCGTGTTCCTCGAAATCTTCAAGACCGACCGCTATGCGGAGGTGTCGCTGTCCGACTGGCTCGCGCACACGCCGCCGAAGCTCGTCGAGGCACACCTGAATATCGCGCCTGACGTGCTTGCGCGGTTTCCGCGCAATCGTCCGGATGTCATGCCGCTGTAACGCCGCAGCGGCCGGCAAGCGGCAGGCCGGCCGCCGGGCCCGCTCCAGGGCCAGCCTTTCTCATTCGAACGGAACCCGACCATGATTCCCGTCACGAGCAAATCCAGCAGCGGCTTCGCGCTGCCCGATCTGTCCACCGATCGCGCCCATCGCGCCGTTCCCGCAGAGGGCGCGGCACGCGCGGCGCTGGAAGGGCGTCGCACCGGCATCGCCGCGCTGTTGCCGTTCGTCGGCCCGGCCGTGATCGCATCGATCGGCTATATGGACCCCGGCAACTTCGCGACCAACATCCAGGCCGGCGCCGCGTACGGCTACCGGCTGCTGTGGGTCGTGCTCGCCGCGAACGCGATCGCGATGCTGTTCCAGGCGATGTCGGCGAAGCTCGGCATCGTGACCGGTCGCAATCTCGCGGAGCTGTGCCGCGAACATTTTCCCGCGCCGATCGTGTGGGGCATGTGGATCGCGTCGGAGATCGCCGCGATGGCGACCGATCTGGCCGAATTCCTCGGCGGCGCGCTCGCGTTCGCGCTGCTGTGCCACCTGCCGCTGTTCGCGGGGATGATCGCGACGGCGCTCGCGACCTGCGCGATCCTCGCGCTCGAGAAGCGCGGCTTCCGGCCGCTGGAAGCCGCGATCGCGGCGTTGGTCGGCGTGATCGGCGCCTGCTATCTCGGCGAGCTGATGATCGCGCCGCAGGACTGGCACGCGGCCGCGTTCCATCTGGTCGTCCCGCAGATTCCCGATCGTGCGGCGCTGACGATCGCGGTCGGGATCATCGGCGCGACGATCATGCCGCATACGCTGTATCTGCATTCGGGCCTCACGCAGGATCGCATCGCGCCGCGCGACGATACGGAGCGGCGCCGGCTCATGCGCTTCTCGAACCGCGAGGTCGTCGTCGCGCTCGGCCTGGCCGGGTTCGTGAATCTCGCGATGGTGATGATGGCGGCGTCGGCGTTCCACGCCAGCGCGCCGGGCATGGCCGATATCGGCGACGCTTATCACACGCTGATCCCCGTGCTCGGGCCGGCGGCCGGCGTGCTGTTTCTCGTCGCGCTGCTGACGTCGGGGGTGTCGAGCTCGGTGGTCGGCACGATGGCCGGGCAGGTCGTGATGCAGGGCTTCATGCGGCGCCGCCTGTCGGTCTGGATGCGGCGCGCGGTGACGATCGCGCCCGCGTTCGCGGTGGTCGCGTGCGGCTGCGACGTCACACGTGCGATGGTCGCGAGCCAGGTGGTGCTGAGCTTCGTGCTGCCGATGCCGATGATCGCGCTGCTGATCCTGTCGGCGCGCAACGATGTGATGGGGCGCTATGCGATGCGGATGCCGTTGCGGATCGTCGCGGGCACGGCCACGGTCGTGATCGTCGGGCTGAACGCGTATCTGGTGTGGGCGGCGTTCAACTGAACGCCGCGCGCGGCGCAGGCGGGGCGACGGCGCTCGCGCCCGCGCGGCGGCCCCGAGCGGCCGCGCGGGCAGCGCCGTGAAGCTATTTTTTCAACGTCCGGTAGGACACCAGATCGTTGATCGGCCCGATCTCAGGCCCGGTCGTGCCGGGGCGCGTGGCGACCTGCACGACCTTCTCGAACATGATGATGAACGGCGAGTTCGCGAGCACGGACTTCTGCAGCGCCTCGTAGCGCTGCGCGCGCTTCGCGGACGACGGCTCGACGAGCGCGGCCTCGGTATCCTTCGTCAGCTGCGGGATGTCCCAGCTGTTGCGCCATGCGAGCATCTTCGTCTTCGACTGATCGGAATTGTCAGGATTCCATGCGAACCCGCGCGCGTTGCTGTTCGGGTCCATGTAGTCGGGCGACCATTCGCCGATGAAGATGTCGTGCTGGCGCGCGCGGTACTTGCCGATCGCCTGCTTCGCATCGCCCGGGATCAGCTTCACGCGAATGCCGGCCTGCGCGAAGTTCGCCTGCAGCGCCTGCGCGATCTCGATGTACGGATAATCGTTCGGCATGTCCATCGTCACGTCGAAGCCGTTCGGCAAGCCGGCCTTCGCGAGCAGCGCTTTCGCCTTCGCGACGTCGAGCTTGTACGGGTTCGAATTCAGCGTGCCGAGGAAACCTTCGGGCAGGAAAGTCTCGTGCACCTTGTAGGTTGTGCTGACGATGTTGCGCTGGATGCCGTCGTAATCGACGAGCCACTTCATCGCCTGCTGCACGTCCGGCTTCGCGAGATTCGCGTTCTTCGTGTTCAGGCTCAGGTACAGCAGCGCGGACACGGGCCACGACGCGACCTTGATCTTGCCGGCCTTGGTCAGCGCGGCGAGGCTGTCGGGGCTCAGGTTGCGCGCCGCGTCGACGTCGCCGTTCTCGAGCAGCAGCCGCTGCGCGGACGCCTCGGGCACGTGGCGCAGCACGACGCGTTTCATCGCGTACGGCGCGCGGTACTTGTCGAAACGCTGCAGCACGATGCTCTCGTTCGGCGACCACTTGACGAGCTGGTACGGGCCCGAGCCCGCGTCGTTGGTCTTCAGCCAGCCGCTGCCGAAATCGTTGCCCTGCTGGTGCGACATCAGCAGCTTCTTGTCGAGCACCGACGCCGGGCACGCGCTCAGCACGTTAAGCACGAAGCTCGGCGCGTACTTGCGGTCGGTTTCGAGCACGAAGGTCTGCGGATCGATCGCGCGCACCTTCTGCATCACGTTCGCCTTCGTGAGACCGAGATCGGCGAGCACGCCGGCCGGGCCCTTGTCGAGCTGGATGGTGCGCTGCAGCGACCACGCGACGTCGTCGGCGGTGACCGGGTTGCCCGAATGGAAGGTAAGGCCTGGGCGCAGCTTGAACGTGTAGGTGACGCCGTCGGCACCGACCGTCCACGATTGTGCGATCTGCCCGTCGAAGCGCGTCGGGTCCTTCAGGTCGACCCGCACGAGCCGTTCGTAGGTGTTCGCGACGTACTCGGACGGCACGAGCTCGTAGATTTCGCTCGGGTCGAGGGTCGTGAATTCGCCGAGCTGGGTGGCGACGACGAAGATGCCGGGCGGCGTCGCGGCCTGCGCCGGCAGCGCCGGAACAAGCGCGACGAGCGCGGCGCTGACGAACAGCCGGGACAGCAGATGCTTCATGCGGGCTCCGTGGAAAGAGAATCGTGGTGCGATTCTCTCATCGACGGCGGCCCGGATGAAAATATTCGACGGGCGCGCATGACGGCGCCCGCGGTATGGCTTGCGGGCCGGGCGGGGCGCCCGGCGCCGGCGGCAATCAGATCACGCAGCGCGCGATCGCGAAGCGCATCGCTTCCTCGGCCGGCTCGCTGCCCGAGCCGCGCACGACCTTGACGACGGAGCCGCGGCCCGACGGCGTGAGCGTGACGAAGTACGAGCGCGAGCCGACGGTGATGTCGGTCACGCCGTTGTGCTGCGACTGCTCGGTGCCGGACAGGCGGCTGTCGAGGCAGTTGGCGATCGCGTGTGCGGGGCGCGCCGACGACACGTAGATCATCGGCGCCGAGCCGGACGCGGCCGAGTCGGACGAGGGCGCGGAACCGCAGGCGGCGAGCAGGGCGGCGGGAAGGAGCAGCAGGAATCGTTTCATGATCGGAATCGTCGTGTGTGTCGTGTCGTGTCGAGGCTGGGGCGCGGGATACGCGAAACGCGGAGCTTCGCGACGAAACCGCCGGGATCGTGCCTTTTTTGAGATACGGGCGGCGGCTGACGTCGGAGTATACCCGCGGCACTTGACGGATACGGCATGCTGAAACGATTCGATACATAAGCGCCCGCTGTCGCGCGCGGCGGCAGCGGGCGTTTCAAAGGATGGCGAATCGACGCTTGCCGGCGTTACTCGCCGATCTTGTGGCTGACCGCGTTTTCCTGCCGGTTCAGCACGTGCTTTTCGCTCTGCTCTGCGTAATGTGGCCGCGATCCTCAGCGGCCCTGTCCCGCTCTTCCTGGCGGATCCTGCGGTCGTCACGGTGCAGGCGCGCGGCCCGGGCGTGCGACTTTCTCCTGTCGTTGCGCGCGAATCGTTGGCGCTTATCGAATCAACGCTGTGCCGGCCCCGGCTGTTGACGTTTCCGCCTGTATCGATTGCAAGTCTTTATTACATCCTCGAACAGCGATGACGCCGGTGAGCAAGCCACCGATCGAGCCAACGATAACGGCACGCGATCAATGCGCGCCCGCTGCCGCCGCGCCCGCGTCGTCGCCGCCCGAGCGCGACGGCCGGGTGATCCAGATCAGCGGAATGATCGCGATGAAGATGATCGCCGACACGTAGAAGATGTCGTTCAGCCCCATCACGGCCGCCTGCGAATCGACCGACGTATTGAAGAACGCGAGCGCCGAATCGGGGCTCAGGTGCAGCAGCGAACGCGCGCTGTCGAGCTGCTGCGCGAAGATCGGGTTGCCCGGGCTCGCCTGTTCGGTGAGCCGCACGTGATGCAGGATCGTCCGGTCGTTCCACGCATTGCTGATCAACGACGTGCCGACCGCGCCGCAGAACGTGCGGCCGAAATTCGACAGGCCGGCGGCCGCGGGAATCTTCTCCGGCGGCAGCCCCGACAGGATGATCGCGGTGAGCGGCACGAAGAACATCGCCATCGGAATGCCCTGCAGCAGCGTCGGCAGCACGAGATCCCAGTGCGACACGTCGGAATAGAACGTCGTGCGCATCATGAACACGACCGCGAAACCGACGAACGCGAACGTCGCGAGGTAGCGCGGATCGGTGCGCGGCAGGATGCGTCCCATCACCGGCGTCAGCAGGATCGCGAAGATCCCGAGCGGCGCGGTGGCGAGCCCGGAGTCGATCGCGCGATAGCCGAGATAGCCCTGCATCCACTGCGGCAGCAGCACCAGCGTGCCGAAGAACATCCCGTACGCGACCGAGATCGCGATCGTGCCGCCCGCGAAATTGCGCTGCGTGAAGAGCCGCAGGTCGACGATCGGATTGGCTTCGGTCAGCTCCCACACGAGAAAGAACGCGAAGCCGACCAGCGCGACGATGCCGAGCGCGACGATGACGGGCGAATTGAACCAGTCGAGATCCTTGCCCTTGTCGAGCATGATCTGCAGCGACGCAACCCACAGCACGAGCAGCAGGAGACCGACCGTGTCGATCGGCAGGCGGCGCACCGGCGATTCGCGATCGCGGAACACGAACCACGTGACCGCCGCCGCGAAGAAACCGACCGGAATATTGATGTAGAAGATCCACGACCAGTTGTAGTCGTAGGTGATCCAGCCGCCGAGCGACGGCCCCGCGATCGGGCCGACGAGCGCGGTCATCGACCACAGCGCGAGCGCCGTCGCCGATTTCTGCCGCGGCCATGCGCCGAGCAGCAGCGCCTGCGACAGCGGCGCGAGCGGCCCGGCCACTGCACCCTGCAGGATGCGCGCGGCGAGCAGCGTCGGCAGGTTCGGCGCGATCCCGCACAGCCACGACGCGAACACGAACAGCAGGATCGACGTGACGAACAGGCGCACCTGGCCGAAGCGCTGCGTGAGCCAGCCCGTCAATGGAATCGACACGGCGTTGGCGGCCGCGAAGATCGTGATCACCCACGTGCCTTCGTCGACCGACACGCCGAGCTCGCCCGAGATCGTCGGGATCGCGACGTTCGCGATCGACGAGTCGAGCACGTTCATGAACATCGCGAGCGAAACCGCGATCGTGCCGATCGCGAGGCGGGCGCCCGTCAGCGGGCCGGGCGGTGAGGAAGAGGACATGGCGTTCCTGCGTGATGAAGGGTGGTCCGTGCGGCATACGCTGCCAGTCGCGCACGTGTACGCGCGCGACGCCTGCGCGGGAGCACCACGAAGCGGACGGACACACGCTGCCCGCGCGCCGCCGGCCAGGCGGCGACGACGCGTTGCAGCGTGCGGTTCAGGCGTTGAATCGGAGGCGCGAAGCCGTGACGGACTTCGGCAGGCGGGCTAGTACCGGTCAGGAAGGCGCGACGCGCGTGACGCGTCGGCGCGCAGCCGGCCCATGGCTGCCATAGCGTGCGGTGTGTGTAGTGTCGTTTTGCATCGCAACAGGCTAACGATGCGACGAGCGGCGATCAACGCTTGCCTACTCATTAATTCCTTTCGTGTCCCGCAATAATCCAGACGGTACGCGTCGATTTCCGGTCGTGCGATGCCGGTTACGGCGCGTTCCGCCAACCGGTGAAGACTTCCGTCAGGAACTCGACGAAGATGCGCACCTTGCTGTCGAGCGTCGCGCGGCGCGGATAGAGCGCGTGCAGTTCGACGTCGTCGGTGCGGTGCCAGTCGGGCAACACGATCTCGAGTTCGTTCTTCTCGAGCCGCCGCGCGATGTAGTGCGTGGAGATCAGCGCGATGCCGCCGCCGCTCGCGGCCTGGCGCAGCACGGTGATCGATTCGTTCGAGATCAGCACGGGGCGGATCGGCACGTCGGCCACGTCGCCGGCCGCGTTGGTGAGCCGCAGCGTCAGGCCGGGCGCGTCGCGCCCCACGTACAGGATGTCGTGCTGCGCGAGTTCGTGCGGTGTCCGCGGGCGCCCGACGCGCTCGAGGTACGCGGGGCTCGCGGCGAGCTTCGCGTGCGACCAGCCGAGCGAGCGCGCGACGTAGCCGGAATCGGTCAGCATGCCCGCGCGCAGCGCGACGTCGAAGCCGTGCTCGACGAGGTCGAGCGGGCTATTGTCGTAGATCAGCACGAGCTGCACGCGCGGGTAGCGCCGGTGAAACTCCGCGAGCGCCGGCTCCAGTTCGAACAGTCCGATCGAGTAGGGCACCAGCACGCGCAGCGTGCCTTCGGGATCGGTGCGCAGCGCGCGGGCCTGGCGGTCCGCGTCGAGCAGGATTTCCTCCGCGCGCAGGCAGCGCTCGTAATAGTCGCGCCCGCCTTCGGTGACGGACACGCGGCGCGTGGTCCGGTACAGCAGTTGCACGCCGAGATCGTCCTCGAGTTGCTTGACCTTGCGGCTCACGCGGCTGAGCGGCATGTCGAGTTGCACGGACGCGGCCGTGAAGCTGCCGCGTTCCACCACGCGCAAGAATATCCGGATGCTCTCGAAGTCCATACAGGTTGTTTTTAGTGCTTGGCCTGCGCGCATCTTACCGTCGCCGGCGGAATGGCTTCATGTTGGTCATCCCAATTATCCCGCCCGCTGCAATAACGCATCCCGTGGGGCCGGTAGTGGCGGCCGTGGCGCGATCGTATGCTCGCCGCATGAAATTCGCTTTTCCCAGCCTGCCGCCGTTCGCGGTCGTGCGCACCACGCTGCGCGACGCATGGCCCACCTTGCCGCCCGGCGCGCTCGGGTTCGCGCTGCGCAACACGGCCGCCTCGTTGCTCGCGCTCTACATCGCCTTCCGGATGAACCTCGACGATCCGAAATGGGCCGCGTCGACCGTGTGGATCGTCGCGCAGGGCACACGCGGAATGGGGCTGTCGAAGAGCCAGTACCGGATCCTCGGCACCGCGATCGGCGCGGCCGTCGCGCTCGCGCTGACCGGCGCGTTCGCGCAGACGCCCGAGCTGTTCCTGACCGCGCTCGCCGCCTGGATCGGCCTGTGCGCGGGCGTCGCGACGTTCCTGCGGAATTTCCGTGCGTACGCGGCGGTGCTCGCCGGCTATACGGCCGCGATCGTCGCGATGGATGCGGCGTCCGCGCCGCTGCACGCGTTCGATATCGCGACCGCGCGGTTCCTTTACGTGATGGTGGGCATCCTGTGCGCCGCCGCGTTCGAAACGGTGTTCGCGCCGGGTTCGCCGCTGCGCGACGTCCGCACGCGGCTCGCGCGCTATCTCGGACGTGCGGTGGCTGTCGGCGCGGCCGCGCTGCGTCGCGAGCCGAACGCCGCGGCGGTTCACCGGCTGTTCGCGGAGGCGCTCGATCTCGACACCGCGGCCGAGTATGCGGCCGCCGGCGCGCCGCCGGTGCGCAACGCGATCGGCCATCTGCGCGCGGCGGCGCTCGGCGTGCTGTCCGCGCATGCGGCCGCGCAGGCGATCGAAGCGCATGCGGCGCGCAGCGGCGACTCGCCGGATCCGCTGGTCGCCGAGGCCGCGCGGGTGCTCGACGGCGTCGCGGCATCAGGCGAGGCGGGGCCCGAGATGGCGGTGCTGCGTGCGCGGGTGGATCAGGCGTTGCACATCGAGGCTGTCGAGCCGACCGGCTCGGATGACTCGCGCCTGCTCACGCTCGACCGGCTGAGCACACTGCTCGCCGGATTCGACGACGCGTTTGCCAACAAGGCGCGCGTCGACCTGCCGGTTCCGCCGCCGTCGCGGGTCCGCTATGCGTTTCATCGCGACGCGGTGCTCGCGTGTCACAACGGCATCCGCGCGTTCATCGCGGTGCTGGCCGCGTCGGCGATCTGGATCGTCACCGCATGGCCGTCGGGCGCCGGTTTCGTTGCGATCACGGCCGTGGTCGGCGCGTTGTTCTCCACCCGGCCGAATTCGGCCCGGGCCGCCATCGGGTTCCTCAAGGGCACGGCGTGCGCCGCGGTGGCGGGGGTCGTCTGCAACTTCATCCTGCTGCCGGCGGTGTCGGGCTTCGAGACGCTCGCGTACATCATCGGCGTGTTCATGATCGGCACGGGCCTCGCGATGCGCCATCCGCGCACCGCCGCGCTCGGCAGCGCGTTCGCGATCTTCTTCTGGAATTTCACGTCGCCCGACAACACCGCGCGCATCGGCGATGCGGCGTTCCTGAACAGCGCGTTGTCGACGCTGCTCGGCATCGCGTTCGGCGTGCTGGTGTTCGCGCTCGTGTTTCCCGGCGATCCGGGCACGAGCCGGCGGCGCCTGCATCGCGCGGTGCGCCGCGACCTGGCGGCGATCGCGCGCAACCCGCGCGGCTGGTCGGCAAGCGCGTGGCTCAGTCGTACGGCCGACCGGCTCGGGCGCGAGCTCGGGTTCGCGGGCAGCCTGCCGCAAACGCTGATCGAGCGCGACATGCGCGACCTGCTGGCGATCTGGGGCATCGGCGACGGCTTGCTGTCGCTCGCGGAACTGGCAGCCCGGGAGCCGGCCGCGCGTCGCGCGGTGGCCGTGGTGCGCGGCCGCGCCGCGCTCGCGGATTTCTCCCGGCTCGAGCGCAGTTGCGATATGGCCGCGCGATTGCTGCGGCGGCGCGTGGCCGATGTCGACAGCGACGACGCACGCGCGCTGCTGCGCGGCATCGTGTTGCTGAGGCGGATCGCGGACGCGGTGGCCGGGCACGGCCACTTCTTGCGCGGCCGCCGCGACTGAACGAGCAGCGGCCGACGGGGGCGTCGAAGGTGTCCGGCCCGTCAGGTGAGCCGATACGCCGGGCCGGGCGTCACTTCCGCCGGCAGCGGCTCGCGGTTCAGTTCGAGCAGCGTGCGCTCGATCATCCGCGTCATCGCATCGAGCGCGAGCTGGTTCGGCCCGTCGCCGAACGGCTCGGCGATCGCATGGGCGATCGCGTCGAGCGCGATCAGCGTATAGGCGACGAACACGGTGACGAACGGCGTCGCCGCGCCGATCGAGTCAACCAGGCCGAACGGCAGCAGCACGCAGTATGCGTAGATGGTCCGATGCAGCAGTACGTCGTACGAGAACGGGATCGGCGTCGATGCGATGCGCTCGCAGCCGCTCACCATCGACACGAGATCGTCGAGGCGTGCGTCGAGCATCCAGAGCCGTGTATCGGCGAGATGCCCGGCGTCGGCGCGCGCGGCGAATGCCTCGCGCAGTTCATGAACGATCGCGATCGGCGCATACCGGGCGGCGACGATGCGCGCATGGGTCCCGTCATCGAGCAGCGCACGCAGGTCCGCCGCCGGATCGGTGCCGCGCAGCTGATGCTTCAGCGCATGGACGAACGCGATGACCTTGCGCACGAACGCCTGCCGCGCGCCGTCGTCGGCGTCGATCCCGCCGTAGCAGAGTGCTTGCGACACCAGCGTGCGCGTGGCGGTCAGCACGCCGCCCCACAGCTGCCGCCCCTCGCGGTAGCGCTCGTAGCTCGCGTTGTTGCGAAACCCCGCGAAGATCGCGAGCGTGAGGCCGATCAGCGTGAACGGCGTCGGGTTCAGCGGCACCTTCTCGCCGAGCACGCGGCCGCCGCCCCACACCGCGACGAGGCTGATCGCGAGCGTCAGCACGAGTTGCGGCAGGATGGTCGGCAGCACCGATCCGTTCCAGACGAGCAGCATCCGCAGCCAGTGCTCGCGCGGCCGAACGATCATCGCGGCGCTCCGTCAGGCGGCAGCCGACGCCGGCGCGGCCGCGCGATGCAGCAGGACCGGCACCGACTTCGACGTCGGCGTGTTGCACACGTCGCCGACGCTGTCGAGCGGCACCAGCGGGTTCGTTTCCGGGTAGTACGCGCCGATGCAGCCGCGCGGGATGTCGTATTCGACGAGCAGGAAGCCGTTCGCGCGCCGCTCGATGCCGTCGTGCCACACGGTTTCCATGTCGACCCAGTCGCCGGCCTTCAGGCCGAGCATTGCCAGGTCGTCGCGGTTGACGAACACCACGCGGCGCTGGCCGAACACGCCGCGATAGCGGTCGTCCAGCCCGTAGACGGTCGTGTTGTACTGATCGTGCGAACGCGTCGTCATCAGCGTCATCAGGCGCTCGCCGTGCAGCGCGCGGGCGCGCTGGATCGGCGTGTCGGTCGGCAGTGCGTGCGCGATGAAGTTCGCCTTGCCCGTCGGCGTCAGCCATTCGCGATCGCGCGACGCGACGCGCAGGTGGAAGCCGCCGGGCCGCGCGATGCGTGCGTTGTAGTCATAGAAGTCGTCGAGGGTCGCCTCGATCGCATCGCGGATCTTCGCGTAGTCGTCCTTGTACGCGAGCCAGTCGATCTTGCCGCTGCCGAACAGCGCATGGCCCATGTGCGCGACGATCGCCGGCTCCGACATCAGGTTCGCGGAAGCCGGCTTGTTCATCCCGTACGACACGTGGACCATGCTCATCGAATCCTCCACCGTCACGCCTTGCGGCACGTTGTCCTGCAAGTCGATCTCGGTGCGGCCGAGCGTGGGCAGGATCAGCGCATCGCGGCCGTGGATCAGGTGGCTGCGGTTCAGCTTCGTCGTGATGTGCACGGAGAGCGCGCAGCGGCGCAGGCCTTCCCACGTGCGCGGCGTGTCGGGCGTCGCCATCGCGAAGTTGCCGCCGAGGCCGATCAGCACCTTCACGCGGCCTTCGAGCATGCCTTCGATCGTCTCGACGACGTCGTAGCCGTGATGGCGCGGCGGCTCGAAATCGAACACGTGGCCGAGCCGGTCGAGGAACGCCTGCGACGGCTTTTCCTCGATGCCGACCGTGCGGTTGCCCTGCACGTTCGAGTGGCCACGGACCGGACACAGGCCGGCGCCGGGGCGGCCGATGTTGCCGCGCATCAGCATCAGGTTCGTCAGCATCTGCACGGTCGCGACCGAATGCTTGTGCTGCGTGATGCCCATTCCCCACGTCGCGATCACGCGCTCGCTGCGTGCATAGCGCTGCGCGAGCGCGTCGATCTGCTCGTACGACACACCGCTTTCGGCCGTCAGCGCCGGCCAGCTTTCGTCGCGCAGATCGTCGGCGAACGCGTCGAAGCCGGCCGTGTGTTCGTCGATGAACGCGGTGTCGAGCACGCGCGGCGCACCGGCGGCGCGGGCGGCGTCGTCGAGTTCGAGCACACGCTTCGCCATCCCCTTGATCAGCGCGAAATCGCCGCCGATCGTCGGCTGGATGAACGTCGACGCGATCGCGGTGCCGGACATCGTCAGCATCTCGAGCGGGCTTTGCGGATCGGCGAAGCGCTCGAGCCCGCGTTCCTTCAGCGGGTTGATCGACACGATCGTCGCGCCGCGCTTCGCGCATTCGCGCAGCTCGCCCATCATCCGCGGATGGTTGGTCGCCGGGTTCTGGCCGAAGATCAGCAGCATGTCCGCGTGCTCGAAATCGTCGAGCGTGACGGTGCCCTTGCCGACGCCGACCGAATCGGGCAGCCCGCGGCTCGTCGCCTCGTGGCACATGTTCGAGCAGTCGGGGAAGTTGTTCGTGCCGTAGCGCCGCACCAGCAGCTGATACAGGAACGCTGCCTCGTTGCTCGCGCGGCCCGACGTGTAGAACGCAGCCTGATTCGGGTCAGGCAGCGCACGCAGGTGGCGCGCGATCAGCTCGAACGCGTCGTCCCACGCGATCGGCACGTAGCGGTCGGTGCGGGCGTCGTACACCATCGGGTCGGTCAGGCGGCCGTGCTGTTCGAGCTCGAAATCCGTCTGTTCGAGCAGCTCGGTGACCGTGTGCGCGGCGAAGAATTCGGGCGTCACGCGCTTGCTCGTCGCTTCGGCGGCCACGGCCTTCACGCCGTTTTCGCAGAATTCGAACGTCGACGCATGCTGGCGGTCGGGCCACGCGCAGCCCGGGCAGTCGAAGCCGTCCGGCTGGTTCTGGCGCAGCAGCGTGCGGTAGTTGCCGCCGGTGACCTTTTCCTTGATCAGGTTGATCGCGACGGCTTTCAGCGCGCCCCAGCCGGCGGCCGGGTGGTGGTACGGTTCGATGCGCGGGGCGGCGGATTTCTTTTTCATGATGCGGGTGCTCAGGGTTGATGCAGCGAGAGTACGCGCGGCGCCCGGGCTGCTGTGTGTACACCTCTTATCTTCAAAAAAGAGTACAGTTTCGGCCATTCAGGCAGTGCGGGCCGCAACTGTGTTTTTGAAGGGAAGTTGAAAGGGAGGCGCGTGAAGCGTTACGAACAACTGGCCGACGAGCTGCAGGCGCAGATCGAGCGCGGCGTATACCGGCCGGGCGAGCGGATTCCGTCGGTGCGGCAGGCGAGCCGGCAGCAGCAGCTCAGCGTGACGACCGTGCTGCGCGCGTATCTCGTGCTGGAGAGCCGCGGCCTGATCGAGAGCCGGCCGCAGTCCGGTTATTTCGTGCGGGCGCGGGTCACCGAGCCGGTCGAGGCCGAGCTGCACACGTCGGCGCCGGCGGCCGAGCCGTCGGCGGTGGACGTCAGCCGGCTCGTGCTGTCGACGCTGCGCTCGATCGCGCGTGACGATGCGGTGCCGCTCGGCTCGCCGTATCCCGACGCGTCGCAGTTCCCGGTGCAGCGTCTTGCGCGCTACGCGCAGGCGATCGGGCGGCGGCGCACGCGCTGGGGCGTGATCGACGACCTGCCGCCCGGCAACCAGGAACTGATCCGCCAGATCGCGCGGCGCTACGCGGAGCGCGGGATCGCGGTCGAGCCCGGCGAGATCGTGATGACGATCGGCGCGACCGAGGCGATCAACCTGTGCCTGCAGGCCGTCGCGCGGCCGGGCGATACGATCGCCGTCGAGTCGCCGACGTTCTACGCGATGCTGCACGCGATCGAGCGGATGGGCATGCGCGCGCTCGAGGTGGCGACGCATCCGGGCGACGGCATCGATCTCGACGCGCTCGAACGAATCCTCGCGCGCGAGCGCATCGCCGCGTGCATGGTGATGCCGAATTTCCAGAATCCGCTCGGCTTCCAGATGCCCGATGCGCGCAAGCGTGCGCTCGTCGAGCTGCTCGCGAAGCACGGCGTGCCGGCGATCGAGAACGACGTCTACCACGAGCTGCATTTCGGCGACACGACGCCGAGCGCGCTGAAGTCGTACGACCGCGACGGGCTCGTGCTGCATTGCGCGTCGTTCACGAAGAGCCTGTCGCCGCGCTACCGGATCGGCTGGGCGATGCCGGGCCGCTATCGCGACCAGGTCGAGAAGCTGA
Organism: Burkholderia ambifaria AMMD; assembly: GCF_000203915.1. Classification (NCBI taxonomy): domain Bacteria; kingdom Pseudomonadati; phylum Pseudomonadota; class Betaproteobacteria; order Burkholderiales; family Burkholderiaceae; genus Burkholderia; species Burkholderia ambifaria. The sequence goes on along the minus strand of NC_008391.1, from coordinate 917,017 downwards.
AATTCCTGAACACGCTCGCGACGCCCGCGATCGAGCAGCTCGCGATCGCCGAATACCTGAAGCACGACGGCTACGATTTCCACCTGCGGCGGATGCGCAAGCAGTATGCGCAGCAGGCGAGCCTGATGAGCGCGATGGTGCGGCGTTTCTTCCCGGCGGGCACGCGGCTGTCGCAGCCGCAGGGCGGGTACGTGCTGTGGGTCGAGTTGCCGCCGCGGGTCGACGCGATGAAGCTGTATGCGCTCGCGCTCGCGCAGGGCATCACGATCGGGCCCGGCCACATGTTCTCGGCGAGCGCCGATTACCGGCATTTCATCCGGCTCAACTACAGCTATCCGTGGTCGCGGCAGATCGAGGACGCGTTGAAGGTGGTCGGGCGGCTCGCGTCCGAGTGCGCGGGGCGGTGAGCGGCGCAGGGCGCGCCGCGCTGCGGATTTGCGAGCGGCGGCGCGTTGCGGGCCGCCGCGGCAAGCATTACTGCGCGTGCGGCGCCTGTTCGCCTTGCGCCACGCCGGCCATCCGGCGCATGTCGAAGCCCGACGGGTGCTGGTACACGCGCAGCCCGAATTCCGGCAGCACCGCGATCAGGTGATCGAACAGGTCGGCCTGGATCGTCTCGTAGTCGACCCAGCTCGTCGTGTCGGTGAAGCAGTACAGTTCGAGCGGAATGCCTTCCGCCGTCAGCGGCAGCTGGCGCGCCATGCACGTCATGTCGCGGCGGATTCGCGGATGGCCCTTCAGGTAGTTCGCGACGTACGCGCGGAACGTGCCGAGATTCGTCAGCTGGCGGCGGTTCGCCGGGCATTCGCCCGCCGTGCCGAGCGTGCCGTTCCATTGCGCGATCGCGTCGACCTTGTCTTCCAGGTAGTCCTTCAGCAGCGTCAGGCGTTCGAGCCGTGCGATCTCGTCGTTGTCGAGAAAGCGGACGCTCGTCGCGTCGATGAACAGCGCGCGCTTGATGCGGCGCCCGCCGGCTTCGGTCATCCCGCGCCAGTTCTGATAGCTCTCGGTGATCAACTTCCACGTCGGCACCGTGATGATCGTGTGATCGAAGTTCGCGACCTTCACCGTATTCAGCGTGATGTCGATGACGGTGCCGTCCGCGCCGGCCGACGGCATCGTGATCCAGTCGCCGATTCGCAGCATGTCGTTCGACGACAGCTGCACGCCGGCGACGAGGCCGAGCAGCGTGTCCTTGAAGATCAGCATCAGCACCGCCGACATCGCGCCGATGCCCGACAGCAGCAGGCCGATCTGCTTGCCGGTCGCGTCGCCGATCACGACGAGCGCGGCCGTGATGAACATCACGAGCTTGACGAGCTGCATCGCGCCTTTGAGCGACAGGCGCGGCTGGTCGCGATGGCTCATGCGATGCGTGTGTTCGAGCGCGGACAGCGTCGCGCTGATCGTCATCGACAGCAGCAACACGATCAGCGCGAACAGCACCTTGTCGGCGGCCTGCGCGGCCGCGGCCGGAATCCCGGGCACTGCCGCGAGCCCGAGCTTGATCACGACGAACGGCACGATGCGGTTCAGCCACTTGAATGCGCCGAATTCGAAGAGCGCGTCGTCGATGCGCGTTGCCGATAGCCGCGCGAGGCGCGCGACCACGCGGAACAGCAGGAAATGGACGGCGGCGGTGATCGCGCCGGCGGCGGCGAGCAGGATGAGGAGGCCGACGAGCGGCGCAAACCAGGATTCGTTCAGGGTCATAAGGGCAGGCAGGGTCTTTCTCGTGCGTTGAATCTGCGCCGCGATGCGGCGCGCGCCCGATGAAGGGCACATGAAAGGACCGTGATTGTGCCATCGGGTTCCGGGTGTGTGCGGCGAATGCATGACGTGGGGCTCCCGGATATCCTCACCGTTGTGTGGTTTTTGCTGGGATTCACGTCGCGCAACACACTGTGCACTTGCCACGCGATGCCCGCGCGGGGCACGATGCGCGAACGACTTCGCGCCTCCCGTTTCCACGTCGATCAGGTCATCCACGCATTTCACGCATGCAAGATTCCAACGAAAGCTGGCCGCCACGCGTGCGACTGCTGAAGGGCGTTCTGCCGATTCGCCGCGCGTCGGCCATCCGCGACGTGTTCGCGGGCATCTGGCAGGGCCGAGCGATGAAGGCAATCATTGCCATCCTCAAGGTGACGTTGGCCGTGGTTGCTGTATGCCTGATCGCCGCAATCGCCTTGATGTTCTTGCCGGCCAACATAAGGAACGCGATCACGCTTTTCTCGCTGAAGAATGCGAAGCCCACGATCTTCGCGATCACGTCGATCGTCGTCGTCCTCTTCATCTACCGGCTTGCTAGAAGTCCGGGCCATTTGAGTCGAGCGAAGCGCGTAAGTCTGGCGATCGTCATGCTCGGATTTTTGGGATTCTTCTACCTCGTCAGCGTTCGCGGGATCACGACTGACGACACCGATTGTCAGCGCTACGACTACAACGCCAAACTGAATGGCGGAATCAAGCAGGTCGGCGGCACAACCTACATCGTGAGCATCTGCGGAAGCGGCGGCCACGGCAACGGCCTTTTTGCCGATCAAAATGAGCAAGTCAAAATCGTCGTGGCCGATGCACACGGATCGACGCGGGCAACCCGGCTGTTTTTCGTGTTCTGGGGCGGGCGGCCGGGCTACGAGCCTATCGAGATTCACGATGGAAAATTGTTCTACTTCGATGCGTCGGATCAGTACGACGGCATGCGATCGATTTCGATGCCACCCACCACGGTTGACTGGATAGCAGCGAGAATTCCAATTTGGCTTCGCTGAGCTCGTCGATGCGCCGCACGAGCGCCGAATCGGCGTGCTGTTCGGGCGCGTGAACCGTTACCTGCATGCGGACATGGCGCGCCACCCGATCACGGAGATCGTCGGCGCGTCATGTCTTCCCGACGCTGCATCAGACGCTGGAAGCAGCGGGGCATGACGCCGGCGCAGCAGCAGCTAGGTGCCGTGTAACGGCACGCCCCGTCATTCAGCGCGAACCGACTCGCGCACCCCCGTCGGCCGTGCGCCCGCGCCGCTCGACCATCGCGGCAGCCGCAGCGTCGTCACGAAGCTCGCCGCATGCAGCGCGCAAAGCAGGCCGAACGCCCACGCGTAGGCGGCTCCGTGCGTGCCGCCCGTCGACACGGATTCGGCCTGCAGCCGCCATGTGAGAAACAGCGTGCAGAGCGTCGTGAACGTCGGGCCGCCGAGGCGCTGAACGATATTGAGCGACGTCGTCGCCATCGGCAGGTTGCGCCGTTCGACCGACGCATACGCGGCAGACATCGACGGGATGCCGATCGCGCTCTGGCCCATTCCGCGCACGAACAGCGCGGGCACCAGCACGTAGGGATCGTAGCCGGTCAGCGCGAGATACACGATCGGCAGCGTCGCGACGAGCGCGAGCATCGCGCCGGCGGCGGCCAGCCGGCGCACGCCGAACCGGCTCGTCAGCGTACCCATCAACGGATACGTGACGAGCATGCCGAGCCCGAGCGGAGCCAGCAGCCAGCCCATCTCGCCGGGCGAGCGGCCGCACGCCTGGATCAGGAATACCGGAATCAGCATCTGGCCCGCGTAGATCGCGCCATTCGACAGGAACTGCGTGGCGGCGGCCGCGCCGAACACGCGCGCGCGAAACAGCGCGACATCGATCAGCGCACGCTCGCCTTTGCGTCGCTCGACGCGCAGGAACGCCGCGAGCAGCAGCACCGAACCCGCGATTGCCGCGATACCCGGCACGGCGTCGATCCGCTCCGCGCCATACAGGAACAGCACGAGCGCCGGCGACAGCAGCGCCAGGCCCACCCAATCGAGTTCGCGTCGCTGCGTTTCGTCGCGATCGCCGGGCAGGAACCACACGGCCAGCGCAAGCGCCAGCGCGCCGACCGGCAGGTTCACGAGAAAGAGCCAGCGCCACGACGCGTGCTGCAGGATCGCACCGGCGACGACAGGCCCCAGGATCGGCGCGATCAGCACGGGAACTGCCGCATAACCGATCACGCGCGCCATCTGCTGGCCGGCCACGCGCGCGATCATCATCTGCGCCATCGGCGCGAGCAGCCCGCCGCTGACGCCTTGCAGCACACGGAACGCGATCAGCGACGGTGCGGACCACGCGAGCCCGCACAGCGCCGACGTCAGCGTGAACGCGGAGAAACACCACAGGTACAGCGCCTTCGCACCGATGCGGTCGACGAGCCAGCCGTTCAGCGGCAACACCAGCGTGAGCGCGAGCAGGTAGCCGCTCGTCACCCACTGGATCGTCGACAGGCTCGCGTGCAGGTCGGTCGCGAGGCTCGACAGCGATACGTTGACGATCGTCGCGTCGAGCTGCGACAGCAGCCCGCCGAGCGTCGCGACCGCGCTGACTTTCCAGATCGCCGGATCGAGCCGGCCGGCCGCATGGCCCGGCGCCGGCCGAGTGCGCGTGTCGTTCATGCGCCGCGCCGGTCGAGCAGCGCGAGGATCTCTTGCGTCGAACCCGTCTCGCCGAGACGCGGGAACACCCGTTCGACGCTGTTCGTGTGCGCGTCCGCGTTGAGGTCAGTCATTGCGTCGACCGCCAGCGTCACGTTGTAGCCGAGCTCGTGCGCCTGGCGTGCCGTCGATTCGACGCCGATGCTGGTCGCGACGCCGGTCAGCACGATCTGCGTGATGCCGGCTGCTTTCAGATGCGCGTCGAGATCGGTGGCGGTGAACGCGCCCCAGGTCTTCTTCGTCACGACGTGGTCGCCCGGCTGGCGGTTCAGTTCGGATACGAGGTCGGTCCAGTCGGCAGGAAGGGCATCCAGACGTGCCTGCTGCTGCGTGCGGCCCGGCGCGCCGCCGGCGACGTTGACGAGTACGACCGGCAGCCCGCGCTCACGGAATGCATCGAGCAGTTCGCGCGTGCGATCGATCACCGGGGCGACGGGGTGGGACGTGGGCAGCGCGACGATGCCTTTTTGCAGGTCGATGACGACGAGCGCCGTGTTCGTGTCGAGACGGGTTGTGCTCATGGTGCTGATGCTCCGTGAATTGGGCAAAGGAACGCGTGCGCGCGGATGCCGCGCGGCACGCAGGTGGCGGTCATTGCTCGCCGATGCGCCGGATCAGCGGAATCGCGGCGGCGAGTGTGCGGATCTCTTCAGGGTCGAGCTTGTCGATCGCGGCGCCGAGCCACTTGTGCTTCGCGGTGTCGCGCTTGCGCCGTGCTTCGCGGCCGGCCGCGGTCAGCAGGAATAGGATCTGGCGGCCGTCGGTCGGGTGCGGCTCGCGTTCGACCAGCCCGTCTTCCTCGAGGCTCGCGAGAATCGCCTTCATCGACTGCGGCTTCATCGCCTCGGCGCGGGCGAGGTCGGCGGTCGTCATCGGGCCCTGTCGTTCGAGCCGCGCGAGCGCGCTCGTCTGCGACATGCCGAGCCCTTCGGAGTCGATCTCGGAGCGCAGCCGGCGGATCAGCTGGCCGACCGCGAGGGTCAGGTCGGTGGCGACGGTGTCGGCGGAAACGCCGGGTGTGCGGGGTGGTGTCATGTGACGGAGCATAGAATACGACAGCTAAACTTGCAAGTTTAGCTGTCGAATTGAGCGGGGAGGAGTGCGGTGCGTGGGCGCGATCGGGCAGGGGAAGCGGCGAGCGTCGGTGCGGCAGCGGCCGGTCGGATGAACGAGCGGGCGAGCAGCGCAGCCGGGCGCTACGCCCGGCGCGGCGACGGAACAGGGACTGGCACGACGTCGTGGTACTTCGGCGAAGCATCCTCATGCAACAAGTCGCCGAGATATTGCGAGAGTTCATCCGCGGCGAGCGCGGACGGAATCTGCAGATTGGCCGGCCGCCGCTTGCCTTCGGCGCCGAGATCGAACACGGCCCAGCGGCCGTTCGAGCGCACGACGCTGAGCAGGCGCCCGAATGCGTTGAAACGGTATTCGTCCTGCATGGCGCCGCTCCTTCGTGAATGAGCGCGCCGGCCGCGCGCGCCGTGCTTACTGGATCGAGCAGCTCAGCCAGCGATGGATCTTCACCGCATCGCTCGACACGCCGGCGCGCGTCGGTGCGCCGAGCAGCACGATCGTTTCGCGGCGGCCTTTCACGCGCATGCGCATCACGACGCCGTGCCCCGATTCGTTGATGAAGCCGGTTTTCTGCAGGCGGATCGGCAGGCTGCCGTTGCGCACGAGCGGATCGGAGTTCACGTACACCAGTTCGCCGTCGCCGGCCTGCACGGTGGTCGACGTGTCCGTCGAGAAGTAGCGTATCAGCGGATCCTGCGCGGCCGCGCCGACGAGCCGCGCGAGATCCTCGGCGGTGGACACGTTGTGCGGCGACAACCCAGTCGGTTCGCGGAAGTGCGTTTGACGCATCCCGAGCCGGCGCGCCTCGCGGTTCATCGCCTTCACGAACGCGGCGCGGCCGCCCGGATAGTCGCGGCTCAGCGCGGCGGCCGCCCGATTTTCCGACGACATCAGCGCGATATGGAACATCTGGCGGCGCGACAGTTCGGCGCCGATCGGCAGCCGCGAACCGGTGAACTTGATCGTGTCGCGGTCGCGTGAGGTGACGCGCAGCACGCCGTTCAGCGGCCGGTCCGCGTCGCGCGCGACCACGGCGGTCATCAGCTTCGAGATCGACGCGATCGGCCGCACGGCGCGTGCGTTGCGGGCCAGCAGCGGCGTGCCGGAGTCGACGTCGAGCACGTAGGCCGCGCGTGAGTGCAGCGAGCGCACCGCGCGCGAGCTGTAGCCGCAGCTCGCGAGCAGGCGCGGCTTCGCGGCGGGACGCGGACGCACCGCGTTCGTGCGTTTCGCGCGCCGGTGCTGCGGCGCGGGTGCGGCGTGACGCTTGACCGCGTGATGCTTGACGCGCGGGCGGCGGTGCTTGACGGCTTTGTGCTTGCGGTGGGCGGGGGCCTTCTTGACGACTTTTGCATGCGCATGCGGCGCCGCGGTGCGATGCGGCTGCGCGCGCTGCGCGGACGCGTTCGTTGCGAACGCGAGTGTCAGGAACGAGAGGGCGAGGATCAGGAAGGTCCGGGCGCGAGGCAGGCGCGCGATGAGGCCGGTCAAGCGAAAGTCTCCTTTTCACGCGCGTTGCGGCGGCGCGAAATGCGTGGGCAGGTGAGCGGGTGCGGGAAATTATAAGGTCGATCGTGCGGCGATGACGATCGATGTGCACGCAATGATGCGTAATGCGGGCGGATTCCTGCTGTTTTTTTGCGGGTGATCGAAGATACGCGTCCGGCGCAATGCGCGCGACGAGCAGGCTCAGCGCTCAGCGCGGCCAGTTCCGCCGCGACACGACCGCGAAGCTGATCGCGATCGAACCCGTGACGGCGCGCGGCGGCGTGTCGTCCAGCGCATCGCCGAAGCGAAAGCGGCGGCTGCGTCCATCGACACGTGCGGCACGACGCTCGGGCGCCGGCGCATCGGGCTCGACACGGCTTTCGTCGGCGACCGCGGTGTCGCACGAGATATCGGTCGGGCATTCGGCCGCATGATCAACGGACATAAAGTGAATTCCAGAAGAGGGCATGCCCGTATTGAACGTCACGCCGTTCGATCAGTAAAATGAATGTTTCGATCGATACGATTCCTTTAAAGAATGGAATTGAAACTGCTGCGCACCTTCCTGACGGTTACCGAGCTCAGCCATTTCAGCCGCGCGGCCGACGCACTGCACATGAGCCAGCCGGCGCTGAGCAAGCAGATCGGCGCGCTCGAGGCGAGCCTCGGCGGCAAGCTGTTCGAGCGCGGCCGGCACGGCGCGGAACTGACGCCGTTCGGCGAACGCTTCCTGCCCGATGCGCAGGCGCTCGTGCGCGATGCCGACGAAATCCTCGCGCGTGCGCGGGAGGCGACCAGCGGACAACGCGGGCATCTGCGGCTCGGCATCTGCCTGTCCGTGCTGACGCTCGTGCCGAAACTCGTCGCGGAATTTCGTCGCCGCAATCCGGGTATCGCGGTCACGTTGAGCGACCTGTCGTCGTCCGAGCAAACCCGCCGGCTGCGCGCCGGCAAGCTCGATGCCGGCTTTCTGCGTTTGCCGTCCGATGAAGGGCTGTCGTCGTTCAAGGTGATCGACGAGGCGCTCGCGCTCGCGGTGCCGCCGCATCTCGGCTTCAAGCGCGTGCCGGCCGATCTCGACGTGCTCAACGAGATCGGCTTCATCGCGCTGCAGCGCGCGCGCGGCCCGGGGCTCGCCGCGCAGATCGACCGGTGGTGCGTCGAGCGGCGCTTCGTGCCGCAGGTCACGCAGCAGGCGGAGGACGTGCAATCGGTGCTCACGTCGGTCGCGGCCGGCGTGGGCGTCGCGTTCATTCCGTCGGGCGCGCAGTACCTGCTGCGCGATGCAACCGTCCTGCCGCTCGACGGCAGGGACGCGAAATGGCGCGTCGGGCTTGCGTGGCTGTCCGAGCGCGACGATCCGGTGACCACGCGTTTCGTGTCGTTCATGCGCGCGGCGATCAAGCGCGCGTGACGGCGGCGTATAGTGCTCGCGACGGCATCCTTCCTGCATTCCGGCCCGGCGCCGGCTCACGAATCCGAACCGATGACTTCAGAATCCGACGACGCCCCGCTCGATCCCGCACTCGTCGCGACGCTCGCGGCGCTGCACGAAGCCGCGACCGATCCGTCCGGCAAGACCTGGTCGCTGCCGAAGATCGCGAAGCGCACGCAATTGCCGATGAGTACGCTGCGTCGCGTGCTGACGCAACTCGACGCCGCCGGCCTGAGCGCGACGACACTGAGCGACGACGGCACCGGCAGTGCCGCATTGACCGAAGAGGGGCGCGCCGTGTGCGCGCAGCTGTTCGGCGCGAACGACGTCGAATGAAAAAACGGACCGCCCGAAGGCGGTCCGTCGCATGACGGTTCGACATGCGGCATCGGCCGCATCACCGCGGTATCACCACCGCACCGTCAACCCGCCCATCACGGAGTGACGGTAGGTCTGGTCGTTCAGTCCGTGCCGGTAGCCGATGTCGAGATCGAGCCACGGCTTCGGCGAATAGATCGCACCCGCGATCACGAACGCCGGATTCGCGCCGGCGCCGCTTTCCGCGTTGCGCGACGTGCCGATGTCCGCCACGATCTGCAGCGTGTCGGTCGCCTTGTAGATCGCCGCGCCCGAGAAGGCCCAGATCGCAGTCAGGTCGCCCTGACGATTCGGCTGGTACGTCATTCCGGCGTTCGCGAGAAACGAGAGCCGCGACACGTCGATTTGCGCGAGCAGCGTCGCGCCGGTTCCGACGCGGCCGGTGCCGAGCCCGCGCCGGTCGTTGCCTGTGGGCATCGTCGCCATCGGCTTCAGCGCGAGCGACAGCGGCCCGCGTTCGACAAACCGCCACTTCATGCCGATCTCGACATCGCCGAACCCGGCGCCGTTCTCGTCGGTACGCGTTTGCAGATGCGTGTACGGCGCGTTGACGTAGAGATCGACGCGTTCGCCGAAGCCGCGCGTGAGCGTCGCGTTCCACATCTGGTGGCGGCCGTTTTCGTCCTGTTTCGAGGTTTCCTCGGCATTGAGCTCGAACTGCCAGTTCGCGTTGCCCTGGGTACCCGGGTCGTCGCTGACGAGCGGGTGGGCGGCAAAGGCGTCGAGTGGCGCGAGCAGGGCGCTCGCGGCCGCGAGCGGGAGCATTCTTTTCATCACGTCATCCTTGGTGCGTCGCCGGCGGCCGGCCCCGCGCGGGCCGGCACGCCGTCGTCCGGAGGAAATCAGAACCACTGCTTGTAGCGACGCACATAGATCGTCTTGACGATCTGCGCGAGCAGGATGTAGCCGACCATCGTCGCCGCGAGCCACAGCCAGTAGGTACCCGGCAGGTGCATGAAGCCGAGCGAATCCGCGAACGGCGAAAACGGCAGCCAGCAGCCGATGGCGATCGCGGTGAACGTCGACAGCAGCACCGGCAGTGCGGCCGTGCTCTGCAGGAACGGGATCTTCTGCGTGCGCAGCAGATGCACGACGAGCGTCTGCGACACCAGGCTCTCGATGAACCAGCCCGAATTCATCACGACCTGGCCGCCCGTGCCGCCGTGCAGGTGATACATCGCGCCCGCGCCGAACACGGTCCACATCAGGATGTACGTCGTGATGTCGAACACCGACGACGTCGGGCCAACCCACAGCATGAAGCGGCCGATATTGCCGGCTTCCCACTTGCGCGGCTTCTTCAGGAACTCCGGATCCATCCGGTCCCACGGCAGCAGCATCTGCGACGTGTCGTAGATCAGGTTCAGCACCAGCAGCTGGGTCGCGAGCATCGGCTCCCACGGCAGGAACGCGCTGGCGACGAGCACCGAGAACACGTTGCCGAAGTTCGAGCTGGCCGTCATGTTCAGGTACTTCAGGATGTTGCCGAACGTCTCGCGGCCCTTGATCACGCCTTCCTCGAGCACCATCAGGCTCTTTTCGAGCAGGATGATGTCGGCGGTTTCCTTCGCGATGTCGGCGCCGCTGTCGACCGAAATGCCGACGTCGGCGTCGCGCAGCGCGGGGGCGTCGTTGATGCCGTCGCCGAGGAAGCCGACCGTGTGGCCGTTCGCCTGCAGTGCCTTCACGATGCGCGCCTTCTGCAGCGGCGTGAGCTTTGCGAACACCGTCGTGCGTTCGACGACCTGCGCGAGCGTCGCGTCGTCGAGCGCCTCGATTTCGGCGCCGAGCACCGGCTTGCCCGGCTGGAGGCCGACCTGGCGGCAGACCTTCATCGTGACGGTCGGGTTGTCGCCCGTCAGCACCTTCACCGACACACCGTTCTCGCGCAGCGCGGCGAGCGCCGGCGCTGCCGATTCTTTCGGCGGATCGAGGAAGGTCAGGAAGCCGCGCACGACGAGGTCACGCTCGTCGGCGGTGCGGTACTGCTCGCGTTCGTCGCCGCGCGGAATCATGCGCGTCGCGAGCACCAGCACGCGGAAGCCGTCCTCGTTGTACGCGTTAGCCTGTTCGAGCAGCCGCTTGCGCGCGACGAAGTCGAGCGGTCGCACGCCGTCCTCGTCCTGCACATGGGTCGACACCGCGAGCATTTCCTCGACCGCGCCCTTGCAGATCAGCTGGTGCGTGCCGTGCGTGTCCTCGACGACGACCGACAGGCGGCGGCGCACGAAATCGAACGGCAGCTCGTCGATCTTCTTGTAGCCTTGCGGCTTCACGCGCTCGCCGATCTCGTCGGCGCGTGCGACCACGGCGATGTCGATCAGGTTCTTCTGGCCGCTCTGATGGAAGCTGTTCAGCCAGCCGAGCCGCAGGATGTCCTCGTTCTTGTGGCCGGACAGGTCGAGATGGTGTTCGAGGATGATCTTGTCCTGCGTGAGCGTGCCTGTCTTGTCGGTACACAGCACGTCCATCGCGCCGAAGTTCTGCACGGAGTTCAGCCGCTTCACGACGACCTTGCGGCGCGCCATCGCGATTGCGCCGCGCGCGAGGTTCGCGCTGACGATCATCGGCAGCATCTCGGGCGTGAGGCCGACGGCCACCGCGAGCGCGAACGTGAGCGCGCTCAGCCAGTCGCCCTTGGTCAGGCCGTTGATCATGAACACGATCGGCACCATCACGAACATGAACTTGATCAGCAGCCAGCTCACGCTCGCGACGCCGCGATCGAAGCTCGTCTCGATGCGCTTGTGGCTCACGACGTTGCGCGCGAGCGAACCGAAGTAGGTGTCCTCGCCGGTCGCGACGACGACGGCCGTCGCGGTGCCGCTTACCACGTTGGTGCCCATGAAGCACACATTTTCGAGATCGAGCAGCGACGTCGACGCGTCGTTCGCCGCGCCCGGCGTGCCGGCCATGCCCGCCATGCCCATGTGCGCCGACTTGCCGGCGACCGCGCCGAGCGTGTCGTACTTCTCGACCGGCAGCGCTTCGCCGGTCAGCACGGCCTGGCTGATGAACAGGTCGCGCGACGCGAGCAGGCGCACGTCGGCCGGAATCATGTCGCCGGCCGACAGGTGCACGATGTCGCCGACCACCACTTCGCGCATCGGCACCTCGCGGCGCGCGGGCTCGGACGTGTCGGTGACCGCGCGCTGCACGGTCGCCGTCGTGCGGACCATCGCCTTGAGCTTTTCGGCCGCACGCAGCGAACGGAATTCCTGCACGAAGCGCAGCAGCGCGCTGATCGTGACCATCGTCAGCAGGATCGTCATGCCGACGTAGTCGCGCTCGCCGGGCGCCGCGAAGTAGATATCGGTGCAGAAGCTGATCGCGGCCAGCACCAGCAGCACATAGACGAACGGATTGTGGAACGCGTGCAGCAGCTGGCGGGTCCAGTGCGGTGGCTTGTCGTGCGCGATTTCGTTCGGACCGTGGTGCTGAAGACGATCGGCGGCCTGGTCGTAGGTCAGGCCGCGCGTGCTGGTGCGCAGCGACTTGAAGGTTTCTTCGAGCGGGCGGGCCGCTTCCTGCGCGGCGCGCATGACGCGCGGCTCGTTCTGCTGGCCGGGGCCGGCATTGATGAAGCCGCGCTGTTTCTTTTGCGTGGGTTTGCGTTGTGTCATGAGTCGCTCCTTGCGCACGAGGCGGCGGGCGGGGAGCGACCGTGACGTTATCGACGCACGAGCGCTCCCCGCCGCGTCGCGTCAGGCGCGATCGGGTGTGGATCGGTGAAGGGGGGAACGCTCGCCGGCGCGCGCAGTGTTGCGGTCGGAGGATCGATGCGCAGCGGCGCACCGGCGAGCGATAATCGACTACTGTCGTCCGGGTTCATCTGCACTCCTGTCGGTTGCGGGTAGCGGGCACGGGCGATCGGCAGCCGCGCACGCACGAAGGCGCGCGGCGCAATGGCACGCGAACGAAAACGCGCGCAGCTCGGGCTGCACGCAGCACGAACACACGCGCGGCAGCGTACGTGACGCGGCGCGGGCATTCGGCGATATCGAAAAAATTCGGCGGGGGATTCTGGCCGGTAATCAGGCCGGAAGGACGCCGCATCCTGCTTCCCGGGATGCGGCAGAAGACGAGGCTCTGCGCGGTTTCCTCAGGCAGCAGTCAAGTTGGTCGAGGACCAACTACAACTCGCATCGGTGTTCACAGAACACTCCATGTAATCAGACGGGGCGATGGTAATGGCTCGTCGTGCGAAGCGTCAACCTTTTTTCCGCCCTTTATTTTCCGGCAATTCTTGCAGAACGTTAGCGCGACTTAACGCGACGAGATCGGCTCCGCACATGAAAAAACCGCGCGCATGCAATGCATGCGCGCGGTCGCGTCGACGCAGCGTGCGGCTTACTGGATGGCAGCCATGACGGCGGCGCCTGCATCGGCGATGCCGGCGCCCGCCGGCAGCGCGGTGCACGACGTGCTGGCCGGCAGCATCGCCGCACGCGCACCGCCTTGCAGCTTCTGCTGGATCTGCGCGGGCGTGAGGTTGCCGTTCATCGACAACATCAGCCCGACGATGCCCGATACCTGCGGCGTCGCGAGACTCGTGCCGCTCGCGGTGCCGTACGTGTCCGCGCCCGGCGTCGTCGTGCCGCCGTTGGCCGTCGACAGGATGCTGACGCCCGGTGCGCTCAGCGCGACGTCGGAACCGAAGTTGCTGAACGAGGCGCGGCGGCCGGTCGCGTCCGTCGCGCCGACGCTGATCACGCCGCGGCAGTTCGCGGGCTGGTCGAACGCGGTCGACAGGCCGTCGTTGCCGGCGGCGACGACGACGGTCACGCCCTTCGCGTTCACGTCGTCGATTGCCTGCTGGAACGTCGCGCTGCACGCGCCGACACCGCCCAGGCTCAGGTTGATGACCTTCGCGGGATTCGGGTTGGTCGCCACGCCTGCGACCGGAATGCCGGCCGCCCAGCGCATCGCGTCGGCGATGTCGCTCGTCTTGCCGCCGCACTTGCCGAGCACGCGCACCGGCAGGATCCGGCCGAGCCACGACACGCCGGCGACGCCGATACCGTTGTTGGCGTTCGCGCCGATCACGCCCATCACGCGTGTGCCGTGCCAGCTGCTGGTGCTCGGTTCGCTTGCGCAGTGATAGTACGGGCCGTTGACATCGTCGAGTTCCTGTTGCGTGACCCAGTCGCCCGGATCGGTCGCATCGGTGCCGCGCGTCTGGCCGTTGTTGCTCGTGTTGATGTTCGAGATGAAGTTGTAGCCGGGCAGCAGGTTGCCGATGAGGTCGGGGTGCGGCCGGTAGCCGGTGTCGAGCACGGCCGTGACGACCGTCGGCGAACCCTTGGTGCGCGTCCACGCGGGCGGCGTGTTGATGCCGACGCTCGCATCGGACAGATACCACTGCTGGCTGTATGAGGGGTCGCTCGGCGTGTCGCGGATTCGCATCGGGTGATCCGGTTCCGCGTAGTCGACGTCGCCGTCGGCCGCGAATGCCTGTGCGAGCGCCGCGGCGTCGCCGGACGCGATACGCTGGCCGATCGACAGCACGGCCGCGCCATCCGACAGCGTCCGCTCGACCTGCACGTTCAGCGATGCCTGCGACGCCGTCACGGCGGCATACGCACGGGCGGCGCCCGTCGCCGTCGGCGCCGACCAGCGCGTGACCGAGCGCTGGATCACCGCGTCGAGCCGCGTGCCGGTGTCGACGGCCGCCATCGCGCGCGTCGCCGTCAGCGTCTTCAGCTTCACGATCAGGTGATCGACCGGCGGCTCGGCCGGTGCGGTGGTCTGGGCGGCCATCTGCGCGGCGGCCTGCTGCGTCGTGCACGCGTTGCCCCCGCTGGGGGCGGGCGGGGTCGTCGGAGGTGCGGGAGTCGGCGTCGGAGCGGGCGACGGCGCGGGGGCCGGCGCTTCATTGGACGAAGACGGTTTGCTGCCGTCGCCGCCACCGCCGCCGCAGCCGGCGAGGGGAAGCAGGGCCGCGGCGGAGAGCATGCCGGCAAGCATGCGCGCGTGAGCGGAGCGGGCCAGCGCGATATTGAAACGTGTGGCTCTCATGGTGAAGCGATCCTCGTAGATAACCGTCGTGCCGGCGGTCGTGCCTGGTCCGGAGGAACACCGGACAATGTCGTTTTTGTCTGACGTCTGCCGCGAGGTTGCTGCGACGCGCCATGGATTGGGTAACGGCTACTGCGGGCGCTTCTTGAGTCGTTGTAGGAGAAAAAATGAGATAACCGCAAACGATTGCGATGTTGCGTTGCAGCAATATTGCGGGTCGGATGGCCATAAGCCGGCAGGCAGGACGCGACCGAATGCCGCCTGCCGGGCGCGAGACGGGATTCACACGCGTTTGCGCGCCACGGAAAATGGGGCTGCCGCGCAGGCAAGCTCCTTACGCTTTCCCTGATGCGACGCGAATTTTGTCGGGCGTACGATCGCGATTCGATCAACGTTTCGTCAGGAGAAAAGCATGGATCGCCGCTTCCGTTGGCTGGCCGTCGCGCTGACCTGCGCACTGGCAGGCACCGCACACGCGCAGGCGCTCACCGGCACGCTGAAGAAGATCAAGGACACGGGCATCGTGTCGCTGGGTATCCGCGAATCGTCGGTGCCGTTCTCGTATTCGGACAACCAGCAGAAGAACATCGGCTACTCGCGCGACATCGCGGCGCGCATCATCGACGCGCTCAAGGCGGAGCTGAAGGCGCCGAACCTGACGGTGAAGGAAATCCCGATCACGTCGCAGAACCGGATTCCGCTGCTGCAGAACGGCACGATCGACTTCGAGTGCGGGTCGACGACCAACACGCTGGAGCGGCAGAAGCAGGCCGCGTTCTCGAACAGCATCTTCTTGTACGGGATCCGCTTCAGCACGCGCAAGGATTCGGGCGTGAAGGACTTCGCGGACCTGGCCGGCAAGACGGTCGCGACGACGGCCGGCACGTCGGACGAGCGCCTGCTGCGCAAGCTCAACGAGGAGAAGGGGATGAACATGACGATCATCAGCGCGAAGGACCACGCCGAAGCGTTCATGAACGTCACGACGGGGCGCGCGGTCGCGTTCGTGATGGACGAGCCTCTGCTGTACGGCGAGATCGCGAAGGACCGCAACCCGGGCGCGTACACGGTGGCGGGCACGCCGCTCGTCCATGAAAACTACGCCTGCATGATGCGCAAGGACGATCCTGCGTTCAAGCACGTGGTCGACGGCGTGATCGCGAAGCTGCAGACTTCCGGCGCGGCCGAGAAGCTCTACGACCAGTGGTTCATGCAGCCGATTCCGCCGAAGGGCGTGAGCCTCAACTATCCGCTGTCGGCGGAGATGAAGCAGCTGTTCAGGAATCCGACGGATCAGGCGCAGTACTGAGCAGGATGTCGAGTTAGCGTGCGGGCCGACACGTAGCGTGCTCGGCCCTGCACGATCGAATCTGTCCGGCCTGCGGGTCGGCGTCGCGGCGCGCATCCTGCGGCCGTAGTGGGGTCCGTGCGCATCGCGCCGGATGCTGAAACCCGTCCTCTGATCCCTCGCCGCACGCGTCGCGCGTGTCGTGCCGCATTTCAAAGGGCCTCGATCCGGGGCCCGTCTCCACCGGTTTTTCCCTCCTTACCGCAATGCATGCTCGTGCCGACGCGTGGTGCGCGTGTGCGTGCCGACTCCCGTCCGGTGATGTCGTCTGCCGCGTAAACCCGAATTCAGATTTCAATTTGAACTGGTCAGAATCGGCCGAAATTGTTCAACAATTTTCGGCGGAAAATCCCGGAAAGCCGCATACGGCGGCCCGCGGGAGGCGTTGCGACGTTTCAGCGCGGGAGCCGAATAACCCAGGAGCTTCGCCATGTCCGCTCGTTTCCCGCTTCGACGTTTCCTCCGCGGCGCGCTCGTGCCGCTTGCGTTCGTGTGCTCGCTCGCGGCCGCGGCTCCGCTGCAGACGGTGCGGCCCGGCACCTTGCTGGTGGGCTCCGACCTCACGTATCCGCCTTACGCGTACCTCGAAGCCGGCAAGCCCGCCGGCTTCGACGCCGAGTTCGCGCGGCTGCTCGCGCGTCACCTGAAGCTGGAGCCGGTGTTCCTCGACACGCGGTTTCCGGACCTGATCCTCGGCATGAAGGCGCGCCGCTTCGACGTCGTCGCGTCCGCGCTGTACGTGACGCCCGATCGCGTGAAGCAGGTCGATTTCGTGCCGTACCTGAAGACGGGCGCATCGCTGCTCGTCGCGAAGGGCAGCGCGTTCCTGCCGAAGACGCCGCAGGACCTGTGCGGCAAGCGGGTCGGCTCGATCAAGGGTGCGTCGTGGACGCCGAAGCTGCGTGCGGTGTCGCAGGACACGTGCAAGGCGGCCGGGCGCGGCGAGATCGCGATCCTCGAGTTTCCGACGTCGCCGGAAGCGACGTCGGCGCTGATGTCGAAGGCGGTCGATGTCCAGATCGAGGACGCGGCCGTCGCGCAGGGGATTCCGAAACAGACGAACGGGCGTGTCGACATCAGTTCGACGACGCTGTTGTATCCGATCGTCATCGGCCTCGGCATGACGAAGGGCGATAGCGGCCTGCAGGGTGCGCTCGAGCGCGCATTGAACGATGCGAAGCGCAGCGGCGAGTACGGCAGCCTCGTGAAGAAATACGGGTTGCAGGAGCCGACGGCCGCCGACGTCGCCAATGCGCTCAGTACTACGAAGTAGCCCGTAGCCAGCATGTAGCAAGCACGACCCGACCACCGCGCGCACCGCGCGGCCGCATCTCCATCAGCGGTTGAGGAGTCATCGATGCAGTTCGATTGGCACTATGCGTTTCAGCTCTTGTGGGACAAGGATTTCTGGCGCGCCTGCGTCGTGGTCGTCGAACTCAGCGTCGTGGCATGGCTGCTCGGCGTGTTGCTCGGGTTTCCGGTGGCGCTCGCGAGACAGTCGCACCGGCCGCTGCTGAAGCGGGCGGCGGCCGTCTACATCTGGTTCTTCCGCAGCCTGCCGCTGCTCGTGCTGCTGGTCTTCATCTACAACCTGCCGCAGGTCTTTCCCGCAACCAGCGCGGTGCTGTCCGATCCGTTCACGGCCGGCCTGATCGCGATGGTGCTGAGCGAGACAGCGTATTTCGCGGAAATCCATCGCGGCGGGATCCTGTCGGTGCCGCGCGGGCAGCTCGAGGCCGGCCGCGCGCTGGGCATCCGCTTCGCCGGCATCCAGCGGTTGATCGTGATGCCGCAGGCGATCCGCATCGCGCTGCCCGCGCTCGCGAACGAGTTCATCACGATCGTGAAGCTCACGTCGCTGGTGTCGGTGATTTCGCTGGCCGAGATTCTGCTCGTCGGACAGCGGCTGTACACGCAGAACTTCCTCGTGTTCGAAACGATGCTGGCCGTCGCGTTCTACTACGTGTTGATCGTGACCGTGTTCAGCCGGCTGCTCGGCTATCTCGAGCGGCACCTCGACGTCAGTCGGCGCACGCCCGTCCAGGCCGACGAGATCGATCTCGCGCTGCCGCCGTCGGCGCCGGCCGTCGCGCCGAGGCAGCGGGCGAACGCCGAATTCGCGCTTCGCCTGAAAGGCGTGCAGCAGCGCTACGGCCGCAACGAAGTGTTGAAGGATATCCATCTCGATGTCGTGCCCGGGCAGGTCGTGTCGATCATCGGCCCGTCCGGCTCGGGCAAGACGTCGCTGATCCGCACGATCAACGGGCTCGCACCGGTGAACGCGGGCGAGATCGACCTGTACGGCGAGCCGTTCATCCGCGCGTCGGGCTCGCATCCGCCGCGCGTGTCGCACGAGTGCATCCTCGATATCGGCATGGTGTTCCAGAGCTTCAACCTGTTCCCGCACCGCACCGCGCTGCAAAACGTGATGATGGCGCCGTGCTATCACCGGCAGGCCGATGCGGCGGCGATCCGGCTGCAGGCGCTGTCGCTGCTCTCGAAGGTCGGGATGCTCGAACATGCGAACAAGTATCCGCACCAGCTTTCCGGCGGCCAGCAGCAGCGTGTGGCCATCGCGCGCGCACTCGCGACGCGGCCGTCGATCATGCTGTTCGACGAGCCGACGTCGGCGCTCGATCCCGAACTCGTCGGCGAAGTGCTGAAGGTCGTCGAGACGCTGGCGAAGGAAGGGATGACGATGATCATCGTGACGCACGAAATGAACTTCGCGTTCAAGGTCTCCGACCGGATCGTGTTCATGGAGAGCGGGCGCATCCTGTACGACGTGCCGCCGGAGCGGATTCGCGGCAGCGGCGACGCGCGCGTGAACGATTTTCTGAAACACGTTCACATCGCATGACGAACGATTGGACCGGAGCACGAATGGACCCGACGGGCTTTCGGCTGGGCGACTCGAACGCACGCTCGTGTGCGGAGCGGCTGAGTGCGTGTCTCGCACGTGCCGATGCGTATCCCGGCGACGTCGGAACCGCGTGGCTCGCGCGGCGCGACGCCGCGGCGCTTGCCGACGCGCGTGCATGGGATGCAGTGCTGCGCGGCGGTGCGGTCGATGCGCCGCTGGCCGGCGCCGTGCTGACGGTGAAGGCCTGTTTCGATTGCGAAGGCTGGGTCACGCATGCGGGCTCGCGTGTGCTGGCCGATGAGCCGCCGGCACGCACCGACGCCGCGATGGTGTCGATGCTGCGCCGGGCCGGCGCGGTGCTGGTCGCGCAGACGGCGATGACCGAGTTCGCGTACGGCGCGCTCGGCGTGAATCGTGCATACGGTACGCCGACGACACCGCTCGATACGCGGCGCGAGCGGGTGGCCGGCGGATCGAGTTCGGGCGCGGCGGTGTCGGTGGCGCTCGGCGCGGCCGACCTGTCGCTGGGTTCCGATACGAGCGGGTCGGCGCGCATTCCGGCCGCATTCTGCGGGGTGACCGGCTTCAAGCCGTCGCGTGGGCGCTATGCGAGCGACGGCATGCAGCTCCTGTCGACGAGCTTCGACGTGCCGGGCCTGCTGGCTGCGACGGTCGGGCTTTGCCGGCAGGCCGACGTTGCGTTGCATGGCCGCGATGCGCGGCGGCGACGACCGGCGACGATCCGCGATCTGCAGTTCGTCGTGCCCGAACCATTCGCCACCGACGACGTGGATCCGGTCGTCGGACGCGCATTCGACGCGTGGCTGTCGCGACTGTCCGCGCACGGCGCGCGCATCCGGCGCAAGCGGCTCGATTGCGTGGCCGAGGCCGGCGCGGTCGCCCGCGCGGGCGGCATCATCGCGGCCGAGGCGTTCATGCTGCATCGTGCGCGGCTGGCGACGGCGGCCGACCGTTACGATCCGCTGGTCGGCGCGCGCATTGCCGCGGGCGAGCAGGTGCGCGCGCACGATTATGCGGCGGCGCTGCTGCGTCTGGCTGCACTGGCCGACACCTACCACGCCGAACTCGGCGACGCGGATGCGGTGCTGACGCCGACGGTGCCGATGCTGCCGCCGCGCGTGGCCGAGCTGGCCGACGAAGCCGCGTACCTCGAGCAGAACGCGCGTACGTTCCGGCTGACCGAGTTCGCGAACCGGCTCGACCTGCCGAGCATCAGCGTGCCGGGCGACCTGCGCAACCGGCAACCCGTCGGCTTGCTGATCACCGGGCGTCGACACGAAGACGCCCGGCTGCTCGATGTCGCGGCCATGGTCGAGCGCGCGCTGACCGATTCCACATGACAGGTTTCCCGCGGCAGGGCTCGCCTTGCCATTTTCGCCATCACTCGTTACTAATCAGAGGTGCTTATGATCGTCGTGAAATCGGCCGATATCGCCAATACCGAACGCCACGCGCGCGGCCCGGGCTGGGACAGCAAGCGCATGATCGTGAAGCAGGACGGCGTCGGCTACTCCGTCCACGAGACGCGTGTTCATGAAGGCGCGGAACTGCATCTGCACTACAAGAATCACTTCGAGACCAATTACTGCGTGGCCGGGGAAGGGGAAGTCGTCGATACAGCCACCGGCGACGTGCACCGGATCACGCCCGGGACGATCTATGCGCTGAACCTGAACGATCCGCATATCCTGCGCGCGACGCGCGGCGACCTGCATCTCGTATGCGTGTTCAACCCGCCGTTGACGGGGCTCGAGACACATCGGGAAGACGGCAGTTACGCGCTGCCGACGGAACAGCAAGCCTGACGGCGCGTGCCGTTGGCCGTTGCGCGCCGCATCTTGTGGCGCAATGGCGGCACGGTGTTCGGATTCAGGCCGCCTCGCGGTGGCTGCGCTTGATCGCGTCGACGAGCATCCGCTCGGAATCGTCGAGATAGCGCGCGAGGGTGGTAACGGCTTCGCTGCGACGGTTCTGCGTGAGCAGGTCGTAGATCTGGTATTCGCGCTGGATCCAGTCGGGCGTTTGCACGCGCTTTTCGTCGGGATCGGCGGCGAAGACGAGGCGCAGCTGTGCCGAGATGGTCCGGAAGAACTCGTCGAGCAGCGCCGACTTCTGCAGCGCGACGATGTGCTGGTGGAATCGCAGGCTGTGCGTGCCGACGGCCTGCCAGTTTTCCTTGGCGAGCTCGCGTTCGGCCGCGCGAATGGCGCTCTGCATTTTCTCGAGCAGTGCAGGCTGCGCGAGTTCCGCCGTGTTCAACGCATGCAGTTCGAGCGTGCGGCGCGCGACGTAGAGATCGCGCACGTCCTGGCGATTCAGCGTGCGCACGACCACGCCCTTGTGCCGCACGAACGTGACGAGCCCTTCACGGCCGAGCTGATGCAGGACTTCGCGAAGCGAGTTGCGCGACGTGTCGTATTCGGCCGCGAGGTCCATCTCGATCAGCGCGGTGCCGGGCGGCAGCTTGCCGCTGATGATGTGTTCGCGCAGTTGATGGCTGATCCGGTCGGCGACCGACTGTCCTCGCGCTTTTTCGCTTGCCATTCGTTTCGTTCTCTCCTCTCCTGATCGTGCGCCGCCGGCGTGGCCGGCCGGCGGCGTTTCGCCATTCTACGGGCTATGGGCGTCGTTACGCCGTCTTGTCGTGCTGCCAATCCGCGTGCGGCGGCTGCATCCCGTGCAGGCCGCGGTACGGCGCGACGGGCGGCGACGCCCAGCCTTCGAGCAGGCTCGGGTCGAGCCGGTACACCTCGACGCCGAGCGGCCGGCACACGTCGATCGGGTCGCGTGCGTCGGGCCCCCACATCGGGACGGACAGATCGCCGCCCGGACACGTCGACATCGCGCACAGCACGTCGATTTCCGCGAAGAACTCGAGGTAGTCGCCCGGCTGCGCGGGGCAGGCCTTCATGAAGTACTTGTCGTCGTCGTTCAGGCCCGTGCACTGGAATACGTTGAGCACGTCGTGCACGTCGAATTCGGTCAGCCCGTACGGCGCGACTGCGCGCACGAGGTTCGAATGACAGTGGAAATGAAAATCCTCGCCGGTCAGCAGCTTGTTCACGTACGGGTCGCAGCGCGTGCCGAGCAGGTCGTGCACGCGGCCGCCGTCGCCGTCGATGCCGTAGCCGGCGAGTGTGTCGTCGGTGATCGTGGCCATCGGCCGGAGGTACGGCAAGGTCGACCAGAGCCGGTCGAACGTCGTCACGTGCGCGGCCTGCAACTGGCGCGTGCGCGATGCCCACATGCGTTCGCGCGGATTGTGCAGGTTCCACATGTTGAAGTCGGCGACTTGCGGGCCTTCGAGCGTGACGATCCGGAACACGTGACCGGCCGGCACCGTCCACGCGAAGCCGCTGCGGATCGGCACGACGTGCGACGCGATCCGTTCCCGCGCGTCGTGACGTCGGGCGATCGTGGAATAAAAGGCTTTGTCGACATTCAGGATGGAACCCTTGGTGACCTGGTAGGCGGCGGGATAGTTCGACATGACGCGGTACTCTCGGGGAAGGTTGTCAGGTGCAGCGATCCGGCCGTAGCCCTTTGTGGTGGCCGCTCACGCGTCAATGTTCATGCTGGATTGTTCAACAATATATTGGCGCTTCGCGGAGTATAGGGTGTAGGCGGGGAGGTGTGTCAATCGGTGGAAAGCACCGAGTGTCGGGGGAGGCGGCGCGATCGCGGCGGCGCGGGCAAACATCTGGCGCCGCAAATGAAAAAACCGCCGGCACATGCCGGCGGTTTCGGTTTTCGGCCCGGTCGCTGGCGCGACCGAACCAGGCGTCAGGCCTTGATTTCCGGCCCGCGCGTGGCCGGGCGGGCCGGTGCCGACGGGGCCGGCGCGAGCGCCCGCGTGGACGGTTGCGCCGGCACGATCACGACGACCGGTTCCGGCATGGCCCACATCGGCATCGCGAACCCGACTGGTTGCGGCATCGGCATCGCGAGCGCGTTGGCGAGCGCGACGTGCTGCAGCGCCATCATCTGCTGCTGCATGGCGACCATCTGCGCCTGGGCCGCCTGCATCTGATACTGCGCGACCTGCATCTGCCGCAACGCGGCCGCGGGCGGCATGCTGCCCGACGACGACGTCTGCATCTCGAAGCTCGCACCGCCATGCGGGCTGTGCCAGCTCCACGTGCGGACCTGCATCGGGCCGACGGCTGTCTGGACGACGCGCGTATCGGTTTTCACGGGCACGGCCTGCCCATTGACATTGACGAACATCGGTTGTGCTGCCGGAGCGGCGTCGGCCTGCCCGGCCATGGCGAGCACGGGCATCAACGCCAGCGTGCCCGCCGCCATATACGAACGGAATCGCATGTTCGGATCTCCATCAAACGAGACTGATCGAATCAACAATGCACGAATCGTGCGGCTCACGGACTGAGCCACGAAGGACTATGCGAGCGCCGGCTTAAATCTGGCTTAAAACCGGGGCGGGACCGCGGAGCGAGGCTGGGGGGGGTGCTCGGGCGATTCGCTGACGCCCGTCAACAGCCCGTTTTGCGCGTTTCGAGATATGCCGCAATCGGCATTTCAACCTCGCCCGCGCCATGGTATTGCCGTCGCGGCGCGCCACAACAGGCACAATACGCGCTTCGCTTCGCCGCGCACCGCTGTTCGATATTCGAACAAGCGGGCGCGTGTCCCCGCTGTCGAAATCCTTCCCGGTTGTCATGAACGCCTCGCTCACTCCGGCGCGCGAATCGAACTCGCCGCGCTTCCTGTTGTTTCTGATTTGCCTGTTCTCGTCCGCCGGCCAGCTCGCGATCGACATCTACGTGCCCGCGCTGCCCGACATGGCGCGCTCGTTCGCGACCACGCCGCAGGCGATCCAGTCGAGCGTGTCCGGCTACATGGCCGCCTATGCGCTCGGCCAGTTGATCTTCGGCCCGGTGGCCGACGCGTACGGACGCAAGCGCGTGCTCGCGTTCGGGCTCGTCATCTATACGATCGGCTGCCTGCTGTCGCTCGGCGCGCCGAACCTGGAGACGTTCATACTGGCGCGCTGCCTGCAGGGCTTCGGGATCGCGACCACGAACCTGCTTGCGAAGGCGATCATCACCGACTCGTTCTCGGGCCAGGCGCTGATGCATGCGTTCACGTACATGTCGATCGCATGGGGGCTCGCGCCGATCATCGCGCCGGTGATCGGCGCGCACCTGCAGGAATGGTTCGGCTGGCGCGCATGCCTCGTGTTCCTGCTGGTGTATTCGCTGGTGATGTGGGCGCTGTGGTGGCATTACCGGGAAACCTTGCCGAAACCGGTCCATCTCGAGCCGCGTACGCTGATCGCGAACGCGGGCAAGGTGCTCGCGAGCCCGGTGTTCCAGAGCTGCTTCCTCGCGCAGGGGCTGTGCTACAGCATCCTGCTGGTGTTCAACATCGTCGGGCCGTTCATGGTGCAGACCACGCTGCACAAGCCACCGACCTTCTTCGGTTATCTCGCGCTCGGGATCGGGCTGATGTATTTCCTCGGCGGGCTGTCGAACCGGATTCACGGGCGCGGGCTGCCGAGCGCCGAGCAGCGGCTGCGCATCGGCGCGCGCGTGATGGCGGTCGCGGCGGTCGTGATGCTCGCGCTGGCGCTGACCGTCGGCCTGCGCGTGTGGACGCTCGCGACGCCGGTGCTCGTGATGGGCCTCTGCGCGGGCGCGATGTATCCGACGCTGATGGCGAAGGGCAATTCGCTGTTTCCGCATATCGCGGGGCTGACGAGCGCGATTCTCGGGTGCGCGCTGCTGCTCGTGTCGTCCGCGATGATGGGGCTGGCTGGCTTCGTGTCGGTGCAGGTGCTGACGCCGCTCGCGGTGTTCTTCGTCGCGCTGTCGTTCATCGTCGTGTGGATGGTGACGAAGCTGCTGCGCTACCTGAGCCAGCAGCAGGCCGCGAGCGTCGCTTGCGGGAGCGGGGAGGCGGCGTAAGCCGCATCAACCGGTACCGCGCAGGAGCCTTGCGTTTATAGCGGATGCGCGGCGCCGGCCTGCGTTAGCAGCGAAACGGCAACCGGATCCGGCATCCCGTTCGAATCGATCGCGCCGGCCTTGGCCAGCATCCCAAGGTCTGCGTCGACGCCCGGTTGCCCGACCACGAACGGCGTGGTCAGAAACGCCGGCGTCGCGAGTGTGACCGAGTAGCGCTGCTGGAGATTCGTCACGACGGCCGACTGCGCGGCCTGCACGATGCCCGGATCGCCCATCGCCTGCTGAAAGCGCCGACTTCCCTGGAAATTGCCGATCAGCCCGGCCGTGTTCGTGCCGAGCTGCGCGGCGAGATAGACGAGCATCAGCTCGGTTTCGGGCGTTGTGTTGAAGGTGCCGCCCGCATACGCGAGCGAGTGCAGGCTCGTGCCGCCCGACGCGACGCTGATCACGCACGGCAGCACGGCGTTGACGGTCACGCGGTAGTTGCCGCCGCCGTCGGTCAGCGTCGTCGCCGAGCCCTGCGCGCAACTCACCGTCACCGATGCGCTCGCGAGCGCGCCGCCGGTGGCGGCCGTGCCGGACAGCGCGACGGTCTGCGTGTTGTTGTCGTTGAAGCAGGCATCGACGCCGAAGCAGGCCTCGCCGTTGCAGCCCGCCAGTGTCGCGAGCGCGGCGACGCAAAGTGCGCCCAGCGCGGGGCGGGTGAAGTGCGGCGGGCGAATGTTCATGGTCGCGGGCGATCGGGGGAAGAAGACAACCGGTGAGCGCAGGGGATACGGCCTTGCTCACATTCTAGGTGCCGAATCGGCGCGTTGCTTGCCCGTTTGAAGCAGGAGGGCGAATTTTCCGGGCGCACCGGCAATCAAGCTCCCGCCCGCCCGCCGAAGGCCAACGCGCCGGCGCACCCGCTCAGGGCTTGCGCGCGGCCGGCTTCGCGAACGCGCCGCGCACCTCGAAGCCGATCGCATCCGCGACGTTGCCGCGCGCGTCGACGAGTTCCAGCCGGTGCCGGCCCGGCCACGGCATCCACGCGATGCGGTCGGCGTGCCCGATTACCTTGTCGTCGAGCCGCCATGCGAAGCGCGCGGCATGCCCGGACGACCGCTCGAACCAGATCCGCTGGTTCTTCGGCGGAATGTCCGGATCGATCGCGAAGATCGTGCCGTCGGTCGGCGCGCCGATCGCCAGCGGCGCGCGCGCGCTGTCCTTGCCCGGCGTGACGGGTGCGGCGAGCCGGATCGTGTCGAGGGCCGTGCCCGGGACGAACCACTCGTTGCGCGACGGCTCGACGTCGCGCTCGAACGCGATGCGGCGCGTTTCGACACCGGCCGGCGCTTTCGGCGCACGGCTCGGCAGGTCGCGGTGCAGGTAGCTGACGACGGCCGACCACACCGGCGACGCGCCCGTCACCCCCGACACGTCCCACATCGGTGAACCGTCCGCGTTGCCGACCCACACGCCGACCGTATACCGCGACGTGAAGCCGACGGTCCAGTTGTCGCGCATGTCCTTGCTCGTGCCGGTCTTGACCGCCGAGAAGAAGCGCGTCGCGAGCGGGTTGTCGAAGCCGAACGTGCGCACCCGTGCGTTGTTGTCGGAGAGGATGTCGGTGACGACGAAGCTGGCCGCTTCGCTGAACACGCGCGTGCCGTTGTCCGCATGGCCCGGTGTCGACGCGCCGGAAGCAGGCGCCGGCGCCGGCAGGTCGACGACCTGGCGCGCGACGCCACCGTTCGCGAGCGCGCGATACGCATTGGTCAGCGACAGCAGCGTGACGTCCGCGCTGCCGAGCGCAAGGCTGAAGCCGTAGTAATCGCCTTCCTGCGCGAGCGGCAGGCCGAGCGCGGTCAGCGTGCGCGCGAAGCGGTGCGGCGTGACGAGCACGAGCGTGCGCACGGCCGGCACGTTCAGCGAGCCGCCGAGCGCGGTGCGCACGCTCACCCAGCCCTTGAAATCCTTGTCGTAGTTCTGCGGAATATAGAGGCCGCCGCCGGCCGCGAGGTTGATCGGCGCGTCGTCGAGCAGCGACGCGGCCGTCAGCCGCTTCTCGTCGATCGCCTGCGCGTAGAGGAACGGCTTGAGCGTCGAGCCGGCCTGGCGCGGCGCGAGCACCGCGTCGACGTCGCGTGCGCTCGACAACGCCCCCGACGAACCGACCCACGCGCGAATCTCGCCGGTCGCGTTGTCGATCACGACGACCGCGCCGTCCTGCACGTTGCGCCGGTGCGCGGGCGCGTTGAGCTCGGTCAGTGCGCGCGTCAGCGTGTCGCGCGCGAAGCGCTGCAGCGGCGCGTCGAGCGTCGTGCGCACCTGCGCGCCGGCCGCGGGTCGGACCTCGGCCGCGATGCGGCGCGCGAAGTGCGGGGCGAGGGCGGCGCTGTCGTCCCGCACGGCATTGGCCGGGCGTGCGATCACGAGCTGCACGTAGCCGTCGAGCGACGCGCAGCCCTGTTCCGCATGCATGTCGCGCAGGATCCGGCAGGCCCGCTCGGCGACCTTCGCGGGCGACGCGTTCGGCGCGCGCACCAGCGCCGCGGCGATCGCGGCTTCGCGTGCGTCGAGACCGGACGGCGCCTTGCCGAACAGCACCTGCGACAGCGCGGCGAGCCCGACCGTCTCGCCGCGAAACGGCACGAGATTCAGATAGGCCTCGAGGATCTGGTCCTTGCGCCAGCCGCGCTCGAGCAGCAGCGCGTTCATCGCCTGGGTGGCCTTCTGCGGCAGCGAGCGCTGGCCCGAGCGGCGCGGCGAATCGCTGAGCAGCCCGGCGAGCTGCATCGTCACGGTCGACGCGCCGCGCGTGCGCTCGTTCCACAGGTTGCCCCACGCCGCACCGGCGATGCCGCGCCAGTCGACGCCGCTGTGTTCGTAGAAACGTTTGTCTTCCGACACGACGATCGCCTCGCGGAACGCGGGCGACACGTCGGCGAGCGACACCCAGTCGCCGCGCCGTTCGGTGAGATCGACGCGCGTGCGCTGCAACGGCGTGCCGTCGCGCGCGAGCAGCACCCAGTCGGAACTGCGCCAGCCGCGCCGCACGTCGTCGTAGCCGGGCAGCGCGTGCGCGACGAGCGGCGCGGCCAGCACGACGGCGACGAATACGCGGCCGGCGAAACGCGCCGGCCGCGGCAAAACCAGATCGATCATCGCGTACTCACGACTTGCCCGCGTCGGCCGGCTTCACGGTCATCGGCGGGTTCGGCCACAGGCCATACACGGACGGCGCGTACAGCGCCTCGACGCGCGTCGGCGGCAGCCCGAAGGTGCCGACGTTGTTCAGCCGCACCGTGTACTCGACCGAGAGTTTGCCCTTCGGCAGATAGTCGTAATACGCGCGGTAGCCGTCGAAGTCGCGTTCGATGAACGCCGGCCATGCGCCGTCCGGGGATTTCTCGCCCTGCGTCGCGGCCTCGGAGTCGCGGCCGAGGCCCGAGCCGAGAATCGTCGCGCCGGACGGAATCGGATCGTTGACGACGACCCACGTCATGTCGCTCTGCGCGTCGATGTCGAGATGCACGCGCACGACGTCGCCGCGCGTCAGCACGCCCTTGACGGCGGGCGACACGGGCGTGACGGTCTTCGTGATCCGGTAGCCGGCCGCGAACGGCGTGCGCAGCGGCACGGCCGCGAGGCTTTCGACCGTTGCCCACGGGCGGCCCGTGCCATCCTGGGTGACGGACAGCGTGGCCGGCGCCTGCGACGCACGCGGCCACGGCATCAGCACGCTGCGTTCGGTGGAGGCGCGGGTCGCGGGCGTGGCCGACGCGGGCGACTCGGCGGGCGCGGCCGAGCCTGCCTGCGACCACGCGATCGCACGCTCGTTGCCGCCGAGCGCGACCTTCGTCGTGCCGGCCACCGGCACGCTCTCGTAGGTGCGCGAGAAGCGCTCGACCGCCAGTTGGCCGAGTGCGTTCGACGTCGTCGTCTGCCATGCGCCCTGACGTTGCAGCGCGAGCAGGCCGGCCGTCACGCGCGGCATCTCGTCCTTCCACGCCGGGTCGCCCGCGAATTCCAGCGCGAGGCGTGCGGCGTTGGTCTCGTTGCTCGTCATCAGCCACCACAGGTCGTCGTCGCGCGCGGTCGAGAACACGAGCTGCGTGCCCTGGTACGTGAGGCGCGCGCGCAGGATCTGCTCGACCTGCGCACGTTTCTCGTCGCGCTGCGGGATGTCCTTCACGCGCGTGAGGATCGCGTGATAGTCGATCAGCGCCGACGTCGGCCATTGGTTCGGCGCGATCTCGATCGAGCCGAGCATGCGGCCTTGCGCGGCACCGTAACGCGACAGCGCCTCGATCGCGGCCAGCTTGCGCAGGTCGCGATCCTGGCGCGGCGCCCATGCGTTGCGCTCGATGCGGCCGTCGATGAAGCGTGCGAGCCCGGCTTCGAGCTGCGTGCGCAGGTCTTCCGGCAGCGCGAAGCGCGGGTCGAGGCGGCCGGCTTCGTCGGCGACCACGAGCAGGTACGACGACAGCGTCGGGCTGCCGTAGTGCGCATCGTCGGACGACGGCGGGAAATAGCTCGCGAGCCCGTCGCTGTCGAGGTAGACGGGCATCCGTGCCACCAGCGCCTGCCATTGCGCGGCGTCGTGCAGGCCGATCGCACGCGACGTCTGCTGTTCGAGACAGCGGTACGGATAGCGCTCGAACCAGCGCCGCACGCCGGGCAGGCCGTCCGCGAGCTTCGACTGCAGCGACACGGCGATGCCGCCGCGCGGCGCGCCCTGCGCGTTGTTGACGGCGCCGGCCGGGGCCGCCACGGGCAACGTCAGCGTGCCGTCGACCTGCGTGAGCGTGGCCTGCTGCACGGTCACCGGCAGGGCGGGCACGACCTTCTGCGCGACGGCCAGCGCATCGGACGCGCGCTTGCCGCCTTGCTCGGCCGCTTCGATCCGCCAGTTCAGCGCGCCGGCCGCGTCGAGCGCCTGCTCGGGCACGGTGATCGTCCACGCGACCTCGGTCGCCGCGTTGGCCGCGAGCGACACGGTTTGCGGCGCGACGTCGAGCCCCGTCACGCGCGGCGTCACGACCACCTGCATCGCGCGGTCGGTCGTGTTGCGCAGCGTGACCTGCGCGCGGAACGCATCGCCTTCGCGCACGAGCGGCGGCAGGCCGGAGATCAGTTGCAGATCCTGCGTGCTACGGATCGACGTGCTGCCGGTGCCGAAGCGGTCCGGGCCGACCGCCGCGACGGCGACGATCCGGAAGCGCGTGAGCGCGTCGTTCAGCGGCACCTCGACGTTTGCGCTGCCGTTCGCGTCGAGCGTCACGCGCGGATTCCACAGCAGCAGCGTGTCGAACAGCTCGCGCGTCGGCGCGCTGCCGCCGCCGCCACCGGCCGGCACGGCCTTGCGGCCGAAGTGGCGGCGGCCGACGATTTCCATCTGCGCGGTGGCCGTCTCGACGCCGTACGCGCGTCGCTGCAGCATCGCGTCGAGCAGGTCCCAGCTGTTGTTCGGCATCAGTTCGAGCAGCGCCTCGTCGACGGCCGCGACCGCGATCTGCGTGCCGGCAGGCGCGGGCTGGCCGTTCGGCAGCGTGACCTTCACGTGCGCCTGCGCCTTGCCGCGCACCGTGTAGCGCGTCGCGTCGGTCGTCACGGTCACGCCGAGACGATGCACGCCGGTGCCGACCTTGATCTCGCCGAGGCCGTAGCGGAACGCGGGCTTCGACAGGTCGACGAACGCGGTCGGCGCTTCATGGTGACGGCCTTCGCGCCAGAACGCGCGCGCCCATTCGACCGGCGCCTTCCAGCCCCACGTGAAGAACGAGTACCACGGCACCTCGCGAATCCGGCCGCGCAGCGCGAGCACCGACACGTAGACGTTCGGCCCCCACGATTCGCCGACCTTCAGGTCGACGGTCGGATTCTTGCCGGTCAGTTCGACGATGTGCGTTTCCATCACGCCGCCGCGTTCGACCGCGACCAGCGCCGTGGCGTAGCGGAACGGCATGCGCACCTGGAAGCGGGCCGTTTCGCCCGGCTCGTAGGACGTCTTCTCCGGAATCACGTCGATCCGGTCGGTGTTATCGCCGCCGAACCACAGTTCGTCCTCGCGCGTGACCCACACGGACGTCGACGCGTTCGACGTGCGGCCGTCGCCGTCCTTCGCGACCGCGATCAACTGGACGTTGCCGGCCTGTTCGAGCGTCGCGTCGCAGGCCATGCGGCCCTTGTCGTCGGTCTTGCCCGAGCACAGCACGCCGAGGTCGCGCGTGTCGCTCTTGTTGTCGTACGCGTAGAAGCCGCCGACCATTCGCTTGCGCGACGACGTCGTGACGTGCGCGACGCCCTTGATCTCGATCGACACCGACGCACGCGGCTTGCCCTGCAGGTCGACCGCGAGCGCCTGCACCGGCACGCGCTGGCCGACCGACACCCAGCGGCCGGCCTTGATGCCGGCTACCACCGCGGCCGGCCACAGGATCGTGTCGCCGCGGATCGTCTGCACTTCGCCGTTCGGGTCCGCGAAGGTCGCCTCGAGCGCGATGCGCTTCGGCGCGTCGACGTCGGGCAGGCCCTTCAGCGTGACCGAGCCCGCACCGTTTCGGTCGAGCGTCAGCGGCAGCTTGTCCGCGATCAGCTTGGTCGCGTCGGGATCGTTGTTCGCGGCCGACGCGTTGTCGCCGTCCTGCGCATCGTCGTCGGCGTTGCCGTCGCTGCGCTCCGGACGATACGGCGTGAAGCTGAAGTCCTCGAAGCGATCCGCGAACGGCGGCGACGCCCACTTCATCAGCGCCGACACCTGCACCGGCAGGTTCGATGCGCCGCCGCCCGACACGTAGTCGATCTGCACCGCGAGCGGCGCTTCCTTCACGGCGACGAGCGGGCTCTTCTGCGCGTCGCGCGCGCCGATCGACCCCTTGAGCACCGGCAGGCGGAACGCTTCGACGCGGAAGCTGCCGCTGTAGTAGCTGGTGGTCGGCGCATCGTCCGGGCCGCCTTCGAGCGTGACGCTGTATTCGCCGAGCTTGGCCGCGGGCGGCAGCGGGAATTGCGTATCCGCGCTGTGGTCGGCCGACCACGTGAGCGGCAGCTTGTAGGTCTGGTCGGAGCCGAGATGGCGGATCTTCACGCGCGTCGGGTATTGCGCCGGGAACGCGAGGGTCTGCAGCGTCTCGGTGCGCAGGAAGTGCTTCATCGAAACGGTTTCGCCGGCACGCAGGAGCGTGCGGTCGAACACGGTATGCGCACGCACGGTCGGTTCGCTGCCGGTGTCGGTCGGCACGTTGAAGCGCCACGATTCGATCCCGCGGTTCCAGTTCGAGCTGACGAACGCCATGTCGGGGCCCGTCTTCGGATCGTCCACGCGCGCCGACACGAAGTAGTCGTCGAAGCGTTCCGACTGGCTGCATTCGTGCTTCGGCTCGAATTGACCGTCGATCTTCAGCAGGCCTTGCGCATCGGTCTTGCCGGTCGCGATCTCGTCGCCGTTGCAGTCCGACACGCGGATCCGCGCGTTCGGCACCGGCTTGCCCTTGTCGAGCGTCGTGACCCACACGAGGTTGTTCTCGCGGCCCTGTTTCAGATGCACGCCGAGGTTCGTGACGAGCACGGTGGTGCGCACGTACATGCTCGACGGCTTCGCGAGCAGCGAGCGGCCGAGCGCGGGCGACGCGAGTTCGAGCACGTAGAAACCGGGCTTGTCGATCGGCACGCCGACGACCTCGAACGGACGCAGCGCCTTCGGATCGGCCTTCGGCAGTGTCATCGCCTGCGCCCCCGGCTCGCCGGTGAGCAGCGACAGCGAGCGCACGTCGATGCGGCGATTCTGCGGCGCGGGCATCTTTTCACCGGCCCCGAGCGGTACGTAGACGGGGTGCTGGCCCGTGCGCCGGAGCAGGCCCGGCACGCGCTCGTCGATCGTGCCGGCCGTCATCGCCCAGTTGTCGAAGCGCTCGACGGTGCGCATCCATTGGCGGATCGTGGTGTCGTCGTCGACCTTCAGGTTCGAGAATTGCGCGCCGCGCGTGTTGAGGCCCGCGATATGCAGGTCGGCCTCCACGTTGCGCAGCGTGACCGGCACGAGCGCCGGCGTATCGGGTTCGGCGAAACGCTCGACGATCCCGAAGGTGCCCGACGAGAATTTCGCGAGCGGCGGCATCGGCGCGGTGCGCGTCGCGAGCGGGAACAGGTCGGCGTTCGCGAGCGAGCGGTCGGTCACGTCGCGCAGGCCGGACGGCAGCTCGATCGTCAGGTTCGCCTGCGCGGGCAGCGGCGGGTTGAACGTGACGGTGGTCACTTCGTCGCTGTGGTCGTCGGCCCCGAAGGTCGGTGAAAGCGAACCGTCAGGACCGCGCAGCTTGATCGCCTCGGCGTTCTTGCGCGAGATCGGCGCGTTGAACGACAGCGTCAGCGGGCGCAGCGGCGTGCAGGGCGCCTTCGCGTTCTCGCGTTCGCACGAGAAGCTCGCGGTGAACGGGGCGCGCACCGTGAAGTCGAAGCGGCGCTCGGTGTCGTTCGCGATGCCGCTCGGGCTCGCGACGCCCTTGCCGTAGACGAGCTGCATCTTTGCGCTCGCGGGCAGCGCCTGCGCGCACGACAGCGTCAGCACGCGCGCGGCGTCCTTCTTCAGCCCGAAATGGTCGAGCAGCGCGTTGCGGGTAGCGTCGTCGGCGGCCGTGACGGGGATGCGGTTGCCGATGCCGGCCGCCTCGCACCAGATGTTCGCGAGCGCGGAACGCGGCTCGGCCGGGCCGTTCAGCTTCAGCACGAAGACCTGGCGCTCCTCGATCTCGCGCGAGCCGGGGCGCACCGTCACCGGGAACGGGCCGCCGGTTTGAAACGTGAAGCGGCGCGGGCCGCTCACGGCATTGCCGGCGACCGAGCGCAGCGTGTCGTTGAGCGCGACCGAGCAACGCACGCCTGGCGGCAGGTCGTTCTCGAAATCGTAGACCCACGTTTTGTCGTCGAGCCAGTGACCCTGGCCGCGCGCGGCGGTGGAATCGTTGCAGGTCATGCGCGCGGGGTTCGGCGCGGACGCCGAGCCGAACGCGACCATCGGCTCGTCGAACTTGACGACGCTTTGCCGGACTTCGGTGACCGTGCCTTGCGGCGACACGCTCACCGTGCGCGCCGCGAGCGCATGCAGCGGCAGTGCCGCGGCGGCGCCGAGCGCCGCGATCGCGCCGATGCGCCAGAGCAGCCGTGTGGTGTGATTGGATTGATGCGTGTTGTTGTGTTTATTGTGCTGCTTCATCGCTCGATGCCCTCGGAGGGAAGCTTTCTGTTTGATTGCACGGGATTCTAACCGACGCGCATGCGAGCGGATGACGGGACGGGGCGGCGCGTGTCGTCGGCTTGCGACACACTTCGCCACGATGCAGAATTGTCGCGCCGACGACACAAAGATGCCGCGAAATGTCGATTGTCTCGGCTTGCGGAACATTTAATCGACTATAAAAGCATTGTCCGATTCGAATTGTGCGCGTACATTTCAGGGCCGCGCGAAAGTTTGAGAAATATCAAGCGTGGTTTTCCCGAATCCGGTGTTCGAGAGAAGGAAACATGCACAACGACAACACCCCCCACTCGCGTCGCGCAAGCGACGCATCCGTATCCGGCATCACGCGGCGTCAATGGCTGCAGGGCGCACTGGCGCTGACGGCGGCCGGCCTCACCGGCTCGCTGGCGTTGCGGGCCCTGGCCGATAATCCCGGCACCGCGCCGCTCGATACGTTCATGACGCTCTCCGAAGCACTGACAGGCAAGAAAGGGCTGAGCCGCGTGCTCGGCGAACGCTTCCTGCATGCGCTGCAGAAGGGTTCGTTCAAGACGGCCGACGGTCTGTCTCAACTCGCCGGCGCGCTCGCGTCCGGTTCACTGGATGCCGATCAGGAGAGCGCCGCGCTGTCGATTCTCGGCGCGTGGTATCTCGGCATCGTCGACAACGTCGTGATTACTTACGAAGAAGCATTAATGTTCAGCGTTGTGTCCGATACGCTCGTGATTCCTTCGTATTGCCCCAACAAACCCGGCTTCTGGGCCGAAAAACCGATCGAGAGGCAAGCCTGATGGCGGATACCGATACGCAAAAGGCCGACGTCGTGGTCGTCGGGTCCGGTGTCGCGGGCGCGATCGTCGCGCACCAGCTCGCGATGGCGGGCAAGTCGGTGATCCTGCTCGAAGCAGGCCCGCGCATGCCGCGCGGCGAAATCGTCGAGCGTTTCCGCAACCAGCCCGACAAGACGGACTTCATGGCGCCGTACCCGTCGAGCCCGTGGGCGCCGCATCCGGAATACGGCCCGCCGAACGACTACCTGGTCCTGAAGGGCGAGCACAAGTTCAACTCGCAGTACATCCGTGCGGTGGGCGGCACGACGTGGCACTGGGCCGCGTCGGCGTGGCGCTTCATCCCGAACGACTTCAAGATGAAGACGGTGTACGGCGTCGGCCGCGACTGGCCGATCCAGTACGACGATCTCGAGCATTACTATCAGCGCGCCGAGGAAGAGCTCGGCGTGTGGGGCCCCGGCCCCGAGGAAGACCTGTACTCGCCGCGCAAGCAGGCGTACCCGATGCCGCCGCTGCCGTTGTCGTTCAACGAGCAGACGATCAAGAGCGCGCTCAACGGCTATGACCCGAAGTTCCACGTCGTGACCGAGCCGGTCGCGCGCAACAGCCGCCCGTACGACGGCCGGCCGACTTGTTGCGGGAACAACAATTGCATGCCGATCTGCCCGATCGGCGCGATGTACAACGGCATCGTGCACGTCGAGAAGGCCGAGCAGGCGGGCGCGAAGCTGATCGACAGCGCGGTCGTCTACAAGCTCGAGACCGGTCCGGACAAGCGCATCGTCGCCGCGATCTACAAGGACAAGACGGGCGCCGACCATCGCGTCGAAGGCAAGTACTTCGTGGTGGCCGCGAACGGCATCGAGACGCCGAAGATCCTGCTGATGTCGGCGAACCGCGATTTCCCGAACGGTGTCGCGAACAGCTCCGACATGGTCGGGCGCAACCTGATGGACCACCCGGGCACGGGCGTGTCGTTCTACGCGAGCGACAAGCTGTGGCCGGGCCGCGGCCCGCAGGAGATGACGTCGCTGATCGGATTCCGCGACGGCCCGTTCCGCGCGACCGAAGCCGCGAAGAAGATCCACCTGTCGAACATGTCGCGCATCAACCAGGAGACGCAGAAGATCTTCAAGGCCGGCAAGCTGATGAAGTCCGACGAGCTCGACGCGCAGATCCGCGATCGTTCCGCGCGCTACGTGCAGTTCGACTGCTTCCACGAAATC
Source organism: Burkholderia ambifaria AMMD (assembly GCF_000203915.1). Lineage (NCBI taxonomy): Bacteria > Pseudomonadati > Pseudomonadota > Betaproteobacteria > Burkholderiales > Burkholderiaceae > Burkholderia > Burkholderia ambifaria. The sequence goes on along the minus strand of NC_008391.1, from coordinate 880,756 downwards.
CTGCCGCAGCCCGAGAACCGCATCGTGCCGAGCAAGACGGCCACCGACGCGATCGGCATTCCGCGCCCGGAAATCACGTATGCGATCGACGACTACGTGAAGCGCGGCGCCGTGCATACGCGCGAGGTCTACGCGACGGCCGCGAAGGTGCTGGGCGGTACGGACGTCGTGTTCAACGACGAGTTCGCGCCGAACAACCACATCACGGGCTCGACGATCATGGGCGCCGATGCACGTGACTCGGTCGTCGACAAGGACTGCCGCACGTTCGACCATCCGAACCTGTTCATCTCGAGCAGCTCGACGATGCCGACCGTCGGTACGGTGAACGTGACGCTGACGATCGCGGCGCTGGCGCTGCGGATGTCGGACACGCTGAAGAAGGAAGTCTGACCGTGCGGAAATCTACTCTCACCTTCCTCCTCGCCGGCAGCCTCGCGTTGCCGGGGCTCGTGCGCGCGGCCGATTCGGCCGATCCCGCGCAGATCAAGCGCGGCGAATATCTCGCGGTCGCGGGCGACTGCATGGCCTGTCACACCGCGAAGGGCGGCAAGCCGTTCGCCGGCGGCCTCCCGATGCCGGTGCCGATGCTCGGCAAGATCTATACGAGCAACATCACGCCGGACCCCGACACGGGCATCGGCAACTGGACGTTCGACGACTTCGAGCGCGCGGTGCGTCACGGCGTGTCGAAGAACGGCGCGAACCTGTACCCGGCGATGCCGTACGTGTCGTACGCGAAGATCAACGACGACGACGTGCAGGCGTTGTACGCGTACTTCATGCACGGCGTCGAGCCGGTCAAGCAGGCGCCGCCGAAGAACGAGATTCCGCCGCTGCTGAGCATGCGCTGGCCGCTGAAGATCTGGAACTGGCTGTTCCTGAAAGACGGCGCGTACCAGCCGAAGCCGTCGCAGAGCGCCGAGTGGAACCGCGGTGCGTACTTGGTGCAGGGCCTCGCGCACTGCAGCACGTGCCACACGCCGCGCGGTATCGCGATGCAGGAGAAGTCGCTCGACGAGACCGGCGGCAGCTTCCTGTCGGGCTCGGTGCTGGCGGGTTGGGACGGCTACAACATCACGTCGGACCCGCACGCGGGGATCGGCGGCTGGACGCAGCAGCAGCTCGTCCAGTATCTGCGTACCGGCAGCGTGCCGGGCGTCGCGCAGGCGGCCGGTCCGATGGCCGAGGCGGTCGAGCACAGCTTCTCGAAGATGACCGACGCCGACATCGGTGCGATCGCAACCTACATCCGCACGGTGCCGGCGGTGGCCAGCGGCGACGCGAAGCAGTCGCGTTCGTCGTGGGGCAAGCCGGCGGAAGACGGCCTGAAGTTGCGTGGCGTGCCGCTCGCGTCGTCGGGCATCGATCCGGCGCGGCTGTATCTCGGCAACTGCGCGAGCTGTCACCAGATGCAGGGCAAGGGCACCCCGGACGGCTATTACCCGTCGCTGTTCCACAACTCGACGGTGGGCGCGTCGAATCCAACGAACCTCGTGCAGGTGATCCTGAACGGCGTGCAGCGCAAGGCCGGCAGCGAGGACGTCGGGATGCCCGCGTTCCGCCACGAGCTGTCCGATGCGCAGATCGCCGCGCTGGCGAACTACCTGACCGGGCAGTTCGGCAATCCGGCCGCGAAGGTGACCGAGCAGGACGTCGCGAAGGCGCGTTGAGGCCGGGCACGAAGCGGTAGGAGGTAGTACCAAGCAGCGCAACACTGAAAGAGGAGGAGCACAGCACATCGGGCGGGCCCCGATGCCGGTTGTTGCAGAGCGGGGCGGGCGGCACTGGCGGCCGCCTGTCCTGGTTCGTTGGCAATCCGGTGCGCGCGGTTCGCGCATCGTTTTCGTTGATCACACCATGACACCGAATCAACCGTTTCTCGCGTCCCAGCGCGATGTGCTGCTGCTGCTGTCCCGAATCCTGCTCGTGATCCTGTTCGTGATGTTCGGCTGGAAGAAGATCGTCGACTTCTCCGGTACGATCGCGTTCATGGGAAGCGAGGGCGCGCCCGCGCCGATCATCTCGGCGGCGATCGCCGTCGTGATGGAGCTGTTCGTCGGCATCGCGCTCCTCATCGGCTTCCAGACGCGGCCGCTTGCGCTGCTGCTTGCGCTGTATACCATCGGCACCGCGCTCATCGGCCACCACTACTGGACGATGACGGGCGGCGAGCAGATGAACAACATGATTCATTTCTACAAGAACATCGCGATCTCCGGCGGCTTGCTTGCGCTGTGCGCGGCGGGCCCCGGACGTTTTTCGATCGATCGCGGGTGAACGGATCGCCGGCGCGCGCATGGGGCGCGTGTCGGACGGTCCAGACTGCGAGGGGGCATGACTTTGCGACTCAAACATCTAGCATGGCTGATCGCGGCCGCCGCACCGGCGGCCGCGTCCGCACAAACCAGCGTGACGCTGTACGGCCGTATCGACGGCGGCGTCGAATACCTGAACCACATCGCGACGCCGAACGGCAGTTCGACGCGCTGGAGCGCGGAAGGCGGCGACTGGGGCACCAGCATGTTCGGCCTGAAGGGTTTCGAGGATCTCGGCGGCGGGATGTCGACCGTCTTCAACCTGGAAACCGCGTTCCAGGTGATGAACGGCACGACGGGCGGTGGACGTCTGTGGTCACGCCGCGCGTATGTCGGGCTGAAGAGCGACACGTGGGGCCAGCTGCAGGCCGGCCGCAACCTGTTCATCGACAGCGACGGCGTGTGGGAATTCGACCCGTTCGTGCAGCAGGCGTTTTCGTCGGCGTCGCTCGTGCGCGGCCGCAACTGGCAGCAGAGCAGCAACAACATCGAATATCACAGCCCGGTGATCGGCGGCTTCGACGTGCAGGCGCAGTATGCGTTCGGCAACCAGTCGCGCGGCTTCAACTACGGCGCGGCCGACGATTTCGGCCGCTCGGACGGGATCATGATCTCGTACCACTCGCCGGTGCTCGACGTGCGCGGCATTTACGACGAGCTGCGCGACAACAACGGCAAGTTCAGCAACATCTTCACCGCGTCGCGCGAGTATTTCGTCGGCGCGAACGTGAAGGTGTCGAAGTTCAAGATCCAGGGCGCGTATACGCATTACCAGGCGCCGGACAGCCCGGCTGGTGTCGCCGATCGCGCCGATCATTACTGGCTCGGTGCGACTTATACGGCGACGCCGCAGTGGGCCGTGACGGGCGGCGGGTATTACGTGAAGGTGGGCGATGGCGGCGGCGATGCGTCGCACGATCCGTCAGGCCACGCGATTATGTATGTGCTCGGCACAACGTACAACTTGTCGAAGCGGACGTTCCTGTATGGGACGGTTGCTTATGTGCGGAATGGCGGGAATTCGAACTTCTCGCTGATTGCGTCGCCGCGCGATGCGACGTCGGGGACGAGTCCGATGACGGGCGAGTCGCAGACGGGGGCGTATGTGGGGATGATGCATACGTTCTGAGTGGGAAGGGGTGTGTAGGGAAAGGCACGGGCGGTGAAAGGCTCGTGCTTTTTTGCGTTTACGGGGCTTGGTGGGGTGGTGAGGTGCGTGCGCAGTGGTGTCGACGCATGATTACTGGGAGCGGGCGGACTTGGGGAATTGATTCTGTATGGAAACGGCAAATTGCCCATTCGCCGTTTCGTAGCTGATCTAGTGGCAAGAAGACCGCTGTGGGGTATCGCACCACTACCGATATATCAATAAAGCGCGCTTGGCAGATTCACATTCGTTGACGTTTTTTGAAGACTGAAAATTCAGGTAACTGCACTCCGCCGTTTATTTAGCGGTGTGCGACGCTGAGAAGGTGCTGAGCTGCACGCAGCTACCGCGGGTGACTTAGAACGGCCAGTAACGGTCATTCGACAATACGGCCCAGATCGTCGACAATTTGTATCGAGAGCACATAAGGATTCAGCGCGACGCTTTCGCGCGGAAACGTGTTGCAGCGTATCGGACGGCTGCGCAACTTACCGACTCGGTAATCACAATAGAAAATTCTCCGGGGGAAAGAGAATGAAGCTAACGCTGCCGCCGTTGCTCGGCATAGATATAAAATTTGCGAAAGGATCAGTCAGGCAGTTGACGGAGGCTTCCAGAACATTGGAAGCCCAGATGATGCGATTTGCGCTCCCGTCTGCGCTAGGGTGGAAGTTTGAGACCGCTTTAGGTGAAATCATTTACCTATTTCAGCGCGTACCCGTGGAGGCGGAGATGCCCTCGGACGGCGCGGTGCTGGTAGGACACGTTCCGGAAGCGGCTGAGGAAATCGACCTTCGAAATGCTAAGTGGATACCTCGAAAGGGATCGATGGCAGGTAATCCTGTTGCTGAAGCGCTTAATAGTTGGCGAAACGCGTTTAAGTATATTAGCGAAGACGAAGCTGGTTTCGGAAGGATTGGCCTGCGTAAGCCGCAGATCGGAGCGCTCCACGCGATACATGCGCATTGGTCGACGACTTCCAGCGTTGCTACGGTGGTTATGCCAACAGGGACTGGGAAGACCGAAACCATGTTGGCAACCTTGATCACGGCGCGGTGCCCACGTCTGCTTGTTCTGGTTCCAACCGATGCGCTCCGGCGACAAATTGCCGAAAAATTCTATAGTCTTGGAATTCTTAAAGATCCAGATTGTATAGTCCTAGATCAATCGGCGGTCAGGCCTGTGGTAGGTACATTGATGAAGCTCCCGTCCACTCCAGACGAGGTCGATGAATTCTTCAGCCAATGTAACGTCGTCGTAACCACTAGCGCATTGGCCGGACTTTGCTCCCCTGATGTTCAGGACCGCATGGCGGAGCAATGTTCACATCTCTTCATTGACGAGGCGCATCACGCAGAGGCACCCACGTGGAAGCGGTTCAAATCTTTTTTTAAAGTGCGTGAAAGGCCCATCTTACAGTTCACAGCGACTCCATTCCGGGAGGATGGCCAGCCACTCGACGGGAAGATCGTCTATGTGTATCCCCTCAGAATGGCCCAACGTGAGGGATACTTTCGTTCTATTCGTTTCAGAAATGTCTTCGAATTCAGCACGCCGCGAGCTGATATGGAAATCGCCAAAGCGGTCGTAGATGAATTGCGAAAAGACGTAACGGGACTTCACGTCGCCATGGCGCGTGTAGCTACCAAAGCTCGCGCCGCTCACGTGCTTGAAATCTACCGCAATATCGGACAATACAATCCAGTCATGCTCCACAGCACCATGTCCAAGAAGGACGCGAATGTCTCTCGGAGCTTACTCGACTGCGGCCGGTCACGGATTGTAGTCTGTGTGGACATGCTAGGCGAAGGCTTTGACATGCCCGAACTGAAGATTGCTGCATTTCATGACCTCAAGAAGAGCTTGGCGATCACCTTGCAGTTAGCTGGCCGCTTCACGCGAGCGAGAAAAGATCTAGGCGACCCTGTATTCATCGCAAACACGGCAGATGTGAATCTCCGTGAAGAGCTGCGAACACTCTATTCCCAAGATCCTGACTGGAATCTTCTCCTGCCAGGCCTGAGCGAAGGCGCGATCGGTCAAGAAGTTGAGGCGCAGGAATTCCTCGCTGGATTTGTCGGACGGCTCGACGATATTCCATTGCATGAAATTCATCCATCAGCAAGCATGGTCGTATATCGCACCCGATGTGCGATGTGGAAACCTGAGAACTTCCGAAAGGCATTTCGAGGGGGATCGAAGGACGAGCGGATTTATCCAATTCTTAACGTGTCCGAACATACCTTGGTAGTCTTAGCGCCGCGACGCCACGGTGTGCCGTGGACCGATATCGCGTCGGTTGAGAGCATTGTCTGGGAACTCTGTATCGCTGTATGGGATCAACCTCGCGCTCTCCTTTATATCCACGGATCGACGAACACTGGTACCTACTCAGACTTTGCAAAAGCGCTGTGCGGAGATGATGCCTCCTTGGTAGTAGCACCCGAAGTGTTCAGGGTGATGGCCGGAATCAATCGGCTAATGCTCACGAATGTCGGCCTCAACGAACAAATTGGCCGCCAGATTCGATACACCGGCCGCATGGGCCCCGACGTAGGAGCACGTCTATCTGAAGCAACGCTGGGCACCACAACGAAGGCTGTTTTAGCAGCGGTCGGATTTTCACGGGGGGAACAAACTTCCATCGGTGCAGGGAAGCGAGGACGTGTGTGGTCGAATCTACGCCTGCGCGTAGGCCAATTTTCAGAGTGGTGTAAGCAAGCCGGCGAGAAGATCGCGAACGAGGAGATCGATCCAGAAGAGGTTCTGAAAGGCACTTTGATTCCGCGCATGGTGATGGCGCGCCCATCTTCTGTTGCCGTTGGGGTCGACTGGCCGGTTGAACTCATTGACTTCAACGAATCCGTCACAGCATTCTCTTTTGAGTATGTATCAGAAGTTTCCATGACTCACGTCGGCATCGAGCTTGTTGAGTGCTCGGCAACCGCGCCGCTGATCATCCGCATATTCACCGACAACCGGGAGGTCAAAGTCCGCCTGAAGTTCTTGGGAGCTGGTGCCACGGCTGACTTCGCCTTTGTCTATGAAGGCTCGGATCGTGCCCAGATCCGACGCGGGAAAACAGTCGACCTTTGTGATTTTCTCACCGAGTTTCCTCCGACTATTTGGTTTGCGGATGGTTCGAGGCTAGACGGAAACATGCATACGGAGTTGCGTACCGGCTCAACGCTGTTTCCACGGGACAAGCTCGAAGTACTCGATTGGACAGACATTGATATAAAAAAAGAATCGCAACGTGAGGAGCGCAGGAAAGACTCGGTGCAATACAGAACTATCGAGGTTCTAAAAGAGCGGTACGCTTATGACGTGCTGTTCGATGATGACGGAGCGGGTGAAGCAGCGGATATTGTGGGAATAACTCTCGATGATCCCGTGGCGCCGAAGCTGATTACGGTTGACCTGGTGCATTGCAAATACTCAGGCGGGAGCACGGCGGGTACGCGAATTGACGATATGTACGTCGTGTGCGGGCAGGCACAGCGCAGCGTTATGTGGTTGCACAACAAGGACAGACGGACCGATCTCTTCGTTCACCTTCTAAAGCGCGAAGCTACACGCATCGATGAAGGCAGACCATCCCGTATAGAGGTCGGTAGCCGTGATCGGCTGGCGTTGATCAGGGACATCAGCCGTACATGTTCAGTGACCCTCCGAGTTTTCATCGTCCAACCGGGGCTTTCGAGGACAAAGGCTGCTGAGCATCAACTGGCACTGCTAGGGGTCACTGAGAAATTTTTGAACGAAACTTACCAACTTCCGTTGCATGTCTTTTGCGGCGATATTGTGAAGGATTGACAAGTAAATTTTTCATGCCTTAAGCGTCATGTGGACGATTTTTTGGGCTTGGTAACAACCATCCGCGTAGGTTTCTGGCTGTTCAGCGTGGCGAAGTGATATCCATGAGCTGCTCCAATGGCAATTGAGGAGCCGCTTTGGGAGACATATGAAAGTCTGCTCGGCGTCGGCAACCGTGCGTCACATCCGGCGGGTAGCGGCTAGGAAGCGTCGCTCGCGTCTTCTTTGGTCTGGACGCTCTAACGTACGCCTTAACTGGAATTTTCCGTCGCACCGGCTTCATTCGCATGACGAATCAGCTGGTTGATGTTCGCAAGCATGCGTTCGCCGTCACGCGGACGATCGGGTCATGGAACAGCCCGGCCTGCGGTCGATGACGAGCAGTCCATATTTCGGGGAGGTGACTTCGGACATGGCGTTGCTCCTGAAGGGCCGATGCAGATGGAGAAACGACAAGACCCGGTCCGGAATCGGCGGGGCCTGTGTGAATCGATGGCGCTACGATTTTGCGCGCACGCGCCGCACGGACCCGCCGAAGGCGGTCGTGCGCGTGGTCGTCGAAAGGGTGGTCGTGGCGTTATGTCGAAGTCACCGAATTACGGACCCGAGCCGACTATCCATTGGAGCAGTTATGAATACCCAGATGTGCATCGATCTTTCATCCGCAGAACCTGTCGCGTCCACGGAAATCGTATTGAGTCTGCAGGACCGTGCGTACGAACTCGTCAAGTCCGGTGTGAAGAAGCTCGAATTTCGCAAGCGCTGGCGCAGCGGTCCGTGCACCGCCTATATCTATCGAAGCGGATCCAAGAGGGAACTGTCGGCCTATATGAAACTTGGTCCGCCAATCTACGGCACTCCTCAGGAAATTGGCCGCCTGGCTGAGCAGATGTTGCCGGGTAATGGTCCGGCCGTGGAGGAATACCTGATGTCGACGCAAGGAGGCTATGCCATTCCTATCGAGGAGTTTCGGGAGTTCCCCCCTTTCTCCCTTGCCGAACTTCGCGTGACGGGTTTCCATCCGCCGCAGTATTTTTTCTACCTGTCGAACTATCCCGAACTCCAACGAGCGTTGGAGGGGCGTCGCAGCAGACGGAGAAACGACTAGACCCCGTCCGGAACCGGCGGGGCCTGTGGGAATCGGTGACGCTACGATCTTGCGCGCACTCGCCGCACGGGCCCGCCGAAGGCGGTCGTGCGCGTGGTCGTCGAAAGGGTGATCGTGGCGTTATGCATTGAATGATCATGCCCGACGCGAGGGCGCGACGTCAATGATGCACCACCGATCAATCAAGCGCCTTCCCCGCCTTCTCATCCATGCACCGAATCGCAAGCAGCGTGAACGCGCCACACCCGATCGCATACCACGCAGGCGCATTCGCATTCCCGGTCGCCGCGATCAGCCACGTGACGAAGAACTGCGCGAAGCCGCCGAAGATTGCGACGCCCACGCTATACACCAGCGCACCGCCGGTCGCCCGCACCGCGCGCGGGAACAATTCGCCGAGCATCGCACCCGTCGCGCCGATGTTGATCGCGTGCACGATCGACAGCGCAGCGATGATCGAGAGCAGCGACGCGGCGCCCGGCCAGCGGTTCAGCGCAATGAACGCCGGATAGATCGCGGCCATCAGCACGATGCGCGTCCACCAGGCGATCCGGTTGCGTCCATAGATATCCGAGAGGTGGCCGCCGATCGGCGTCACGAGCATCAGGATCGCGCCGGCGACGCAGCCGGCCGTCATCGACAGCCAGGTCGGCAGGTGCAGCACCTGCACGCCGTAGATCGCCATGTAGAACACGATGATGTAGTGGATCGACGTGCCGCCGATCGTCACGCCGAGGCCCGCGAACACGGCCTTGCCGTGATGGCGCAGCACGGCGGCGAGCGGCAGCGACGCGACCGGCTCGTCGTGCGTGGCGGCGGCTGCGGGCGCGGCAGGCGGCACTTCCTCGACGGTGCGGCGCAGCCAGTAGCCGAGCGGCACGAACAGCGTGCCGATGATGAACGGCACGCGCCAGCCCCAGCTTTCGAGCTGCGCGGCATTGAGTGTCGACGTGAGCGCGACGCCGGTCAGCGCCCCCGCGAGCGCGGCAAGCCCCTGGCTCGAGAACTGAAACGACGCGTAGAAGCCGCGGCGGTGCTGCGGCGCCTGTTCGAGCAGCAGCGTCGTCGACGCGCCGACTTCGCCGCCCGACGCGAACCCCTGCAGGAGCCGCGCGAGCACGAGCAGCAGCGGTGCGGCGAGGCCGATCTGCGCGAAGGTCGGCGCGACCGCGATCGTCGCGGTGCCCAGCGCCATCAGCAGCAGCGTGAGGATCATCGCCTTCTTGCGGCCGGCGCGGTCGGCGTACATGCCGATCACGAGCCCGCCGAGCGGACGCGTGACGAAGCCAACGCCGAAGCTCGCGACCGCGAGCATCAACTGCCCGAACGACGAGTGCACGGGAAAGAACAGCTTGCCGATCAGGATCGCGAAGAAGCTGTAGACCGTGAAGTCGTAGAACTCGAGCGCGTTGCCGACCGCGGCGGCCGCGATCAGGCGGCGCTTCTTCGCGGCGGCGCGGGCATCGACCTGCGAGCCGGCGAACGAAAGGGCGGACGTTTCCATGGGGTTCCCCTGCTAAGGCGCGGGACTGCGTGATGAAGGGCCGTCAGGCCGCGAGCCAGGCTTCGGCGACGCGAACCCAGTAACTCGCGCCAATCGCGAGGATGTCGTCGTTGAAGTCGTAGCCGGGGTTGTGCACCATGCAGCCGCCCTTGCTGCCGATCCCGTTGCCGATGAACGCATAGCAGCCGGGGCGCGCCTCGAGCATGAACGCGAAGTCCTCGCTGCCCATCAGCGGCGCGGCGTCGGTTTCGACGCGCTCGGCGCCGAGCATCTGGCGCGCGATGTCGGCGGCGAACGCGGTCGGTTCCGGATTGTTGACGAGCACCGGATAGCCGTAGTCGTAATCCACTTCCGCCGCGACGCCGAAGCTTTCCGCCTGGCCCTTCACGAGCGCTTCGATGCGGCGTGCGAGCAGCGCGCGCACGTCGGCGTCCAGCGCCCGCACCGACAGCTTCATCACGACGGTTTCCGGAATGATGTTGAAGGTCTCGCCGGCCTGCACGCTGCCGACCGTGATCACGGCCGCATGCTGCGCGTCGACCTCGCGCGCGACGATGGTCTGCAGCGCGACCATGATGCTGCCCGCGGCCGACATCGGGTCGCGCGCGAAATGCGGCATCGCGCCGTGACCGCCGACGCCGCGCAGCGTGATCGTCACGCGGTCGGCCGACGCCATCGCGGCGCCGGTGCGGAACGCCATGTCGCCGGCGGCGCGGCCCGGCATGTTGTGGATCGCGAAGATCGCGTCGCACGGGAAGCGATCGAACAGGCCGTCGTCCATCATCGATTTCGCGCCGCCGAAATTTTCCTCGGCCGGCTGGAAGATCAGGTTCAGCGTGCCGGAGAACTGGCGCGTGGCTGCGAGGTGACGCGCCGCGCACAGCAGCATCGCGGTGTGGCCGTCGTGGCCGCACGCGTGCATCTTGTTCGCATGGCGGCTCGTGTACGGCAGGCCGGTGGCTTCGGCGATCGGCAGCGCATCCATGTCGGCGCGCAGCCCGACGGTGCGCGTGCCTTGGCCTTCGCGCAGCACGCCGACGACGCCGGTCTTGCCGATGCCGCGATGCACTTCGTAGCCCCAGCCGGTGAGCAGCTCGGCGACGAGATCGCTCGTCAGCGTTTCCTCGAACGCGAGTTCGGGGTGTGCGTGGATGCGGCGGCGTACTTCGATCAGATCGGGGGCGATCGCGGCGATGCCGGGGATGACGGGGTTCACGGCTTGCAGCATGGTGTCTCCTGTGGGGCCGGTGGGGCGTTTGACGCGCCTATGACGAGCAAGCATATAAATTTCTTTTGCGTACCAGAAGCTGCTAAATTGCTTTGGTGCACACCACTGGTTGCCGCTCGGGAATACCCTCAGCCGGCAAGCGTCGCGGCGCACAGGGTTTCCACGGATCACGCATTGCCCCCATGAAATACCATCAGCTGAAAGCGTTCGTCACCGTCGCGGAAGAAGGGAGCATCCGCGCGGCCGCGCGGCGTCTGAACGTGTCGCCGGCGGCGCTGACGAAGGCGGTCAAGGAGCTGGAGATCGCGCTTGGCGTATCGCTCGTGGTGCGCACCGCGCGTGGCGTGCAGCTCACCGCGTTCGGCCAGCAATTGCAGGTGCGCGCGCGGTTGATCGTCGCCGAAATGCAGCGCGCGCGCGACGACATCGAGCAGGCGCAGGGCGCGATGACCGGCTCCGTCGCGGCGGCGATCACGCCGGCGGCGGCGGTGACGATCCTGCCCGATGCGTTTCGCGCGTTCCGGCGGCGCTTTCCGGTCGCGCGCGTCAATCTCATCGAAGGGTTTCCGGGCGTCGCGCTGCCGCGGCTGCACGACGGCTCGCTCGATTTCGCGGTGGCCGTCGTCGTGCCCGAATTGCTCGCTGCCGAGTTCGATCACGCGGAGCTCTATGCGAGCCGATCGCTGATCGTCGCGCGCAAGGGCCATCCGCTCGCGTCGGCCACGTCGCTCGCCGATCTCGTCGACGCCGACTGGCTGATGAATCCTTCTCCCGAAAGCTCGACCCAGGTGCTGTTCAACTCGTTCGTCGCGTATGGGCTGCCGGTGCCGCAGCGGGTCGTCGAATGCCCGAGCTTCGGGCTCGCGCACAGCCTGATGACGCGCTGCGACCTGATCGCGTCGATGCCCGAGCAACTGCTGCACGGCGAGTGGGCGCGCGACCAGCTCGCGGTGCTGCCGATCCGCGAGCGGCTGCCTGGTGTGTCCGTGCAGGTCGTCACGCGCCGCGACAGCCCGCTCACGCCGGCCGCGGCGATGCTGCTCGACTGCCTGCGCGATTCCGCGCGACGCAAAGGGCTCGGATGAGCAGTGCAGGCGAGGGCGTGCGTCGCATCAAGTAGTGATCCTGACTATCTGCCGGGCATCCCCGGTCGGGCCCGCTTGCGGCTCGCTCGCCGCGAGCCGGTATCATAGCGGCCGGCCTGCCGCCCCGGCCGGCTTCCGACAACACGCCATCCGGCATCCAGCAATCAGAGGCATCACATGACCAGTGCAACCCAATTCGACAACGTATCGGTCGTCAAGCGCGCGAACGTCTACTTCGACGGCAAGTGCGTGTCGCATACCGTGCTCTTCCCGGAGGGCACGCGCAAGACGCTCGGCGTGATCCTGCCGTGCGCGCTCAACTTCGGCACGGACGCGCCCGAATTGATGGAAGTGCAGGCCGGCAAGTGTCGCGTGAAGCTCGACGGCAGCAGCGAGTGGCAAACCTATGGCGCCGGCGAATCGTTCTCGGTGCCGGGCAAGAGCCGCTTCGACATCGAAGTGCTCGAGACGCTCGACTACGTCTGCAGCTACCTGTAAGCGTGCAGGCTTCGGTCGCCGCACATGCGCGCGGCCGACGCGCCAAAACAAAAGCCCCGCCGAAGCGGGGCTCGTCGCATGCGGACGGCGCAATGCCGCGCGGTGCGGGGCTTACAGGCAGGCGCTGATGTCGCCGGCGGAAGCGGCGTCGCCACGCACGCCGACCCAGGTCTTCGCACCCGGCTGCCCCGACGGGCGAACCATTGCGGCCGCGCCGTTCGGCGGTTGCTGGCCCGGTACGTAGACATCGGTCGCGAGACCGTTGGCGAGCACGTTCTGCGAGACGACCTGTTGCTGCGACTTGTCAGCCCAGGTCTTGGCGATGCATGCCGAGACGTCCGGAGCGGATTTCTGGCTTTGTCCCACATTCTGCATGGCCGGATCGGCAGCATGAGCAGAAATTGCCACGGTCAATGCGATGAGCGGTAAGTATTTCATGTTCACGTTTTATCTCCCTCGAGTCGTGATTGATTGAGTGGGATGCGCAGCAGAACTGCGTCTCTGTGAGATTGCATCGGACCCATGCGGTTCCGGCGATTCCGCAACAAGTTGTTAACGCACTTGCCAAACGGCGATCCGGATGCTGTGTGTTCTGCTGCGCCGCGGCATGCGTCGCGTGCGGCCCGCACGGAGGCGGGGACGCGGCAACGACGTCATGCTTCGTGAGGTCGGCTCGCTGCCCTGTGGTGTGGCGGATTGATGGCCGCGGCGTGCTGCATGTGTCTGCATGTCGCGCCGCGACGCTTCTTTATTGGATGACGAAGTGGAATGGCTGAATGGTGGCCCCGTCGCATGAGCACCATGATGACAAACTTTCGTCCGGTGAATTGTCAACGAAGTTCAAACGTCGGACGCGCCGTTTCGGACTGCGGGAGATAGCGAACAGAGCGGGACGCGGCCGGCGCGCCGCGCATCGCTGCAAAGATCAGCCGACCTTGCGGGCGCCGATATCGCGCAGGTTGACCGGCACGACCGGGCGGAAGCGCTCGCGTTTCTGTTCGTCGTCGAAGTGCTGGAGCGCGGGCTTGATCAGGTCGCTGCGCGACACGATGCCGGTGACGCGCAGCGATTGCGGATCGTCGACGACCGGCAGCCGTTCGAGGCCGAGCATCGCGAGTCGCGATGCGACCACGCGGCACGTCTCGTGTGCCTGCGCGACGGCCGGTGCGCGATCGGCGAACGCGCTCGCGAGCGGTGCGTCAGGCCCGGCTTGCGCGCGGTGCGCGTCGAGCGTCGCGCGATCGACGAGGCCGAGCAGGCGGCCATTCTGCACGACCGGGTACGCACGATGCGTCTGCTTCGCGCCGAAGTATTGCGACTCGACGGCGTCGAGCGGCGTGGCGCCGTCGATCGCGACGAGCGCGTCGGCGGGCGTCATCACTTCAGTCACGTCATGACGTTCGAGCGGATCGACGCCGTATTCGCGATAGATGTGATAACCGCGGCGCGCGATCTTTTCCGTCATGATCGAGCGCTTCATCACGATGGTCGCGAAGCCGTGCGCGACGAGCGTCGCCGCGAGCAGCGGCAGCAGCGCGTTTGCGTCGTGCGTGAGGCCGAACGCGAACACGATCGCGGTGAGCGGTGCACCGAGCGTGGCGCCGAGCGTCGCGGCCATGCAGACGAGCGGCCACAGCGCCGGATCGCCGCCGGGCAGCACCGGCGACAGCACGGTGCCGAGGCCCGCGCCGAGCATCAGCAGCGGGGCGAGCACACCGCCGGACGTGCCGGAGCCGAGCGCGATCACCCACATCACGGCTTTCACGATCAACAGTGCCAGCGCGATCTTCAGCGCGATGTGCTGATGCAGCAGGTCGCCGATCACGTCGTAGCCGACGCCGAGCGCGCGCGGCTCGAGCCAGCCGCCGATGCCGATCACGATCGCGCCGAGCGCCGGCCACCACATCCAGTGCACCGGCAGCTTCGCGAAGGTGTCCTCGACGCGGTACAGCGCCGCCGACAGCCCGCACGCGAGCATGCCCGACAGCAAGCCCGCGACGATGCACGACAGCAGCGCGACGGGCGTGGGCGATGCGGTGGTGAGCGGAAACAGCGGCTCGACGCCGAAGAACACCGCGCGTGCGAAACCGGCGACCGCACAGGCGAGCGCGACCGGCAGGAAACTGCGCGGACGCCATTCGAACAGCAGCAGCTCGACCGCGAGCAGCACGGCGGCGACCGGCGTGCCGAACACGGCGGTCATGCCGGCGGCCGCGCCCGCGACGAGCAGCGTCTTGCGCTCGGCGGCGGTCACGTGCACGCATTGCGCGATCAGCGAGCCGAGCGCGCCGCCCGTCATGATGATCGGGCCTTCGGCGCCGAACGGGCCGCCGCTGCCGATCACGACGCCCGACGACAGCGGCTTGAGGATCGCGACCTTCGGCGACATGCGGCTCTTGCCGAACAGGATCGCCTCGATCGCCTCGGGAATGCCGTGGCCGCGGATCTTCTCCGAACCGAAGCGCGCCATCAGCCCGACGATCAATCCGCCGATCACCGGCACGACGATCACCCATGCGCCGAGCGTATGGTTCGCGGGCGAACGTTCGGTGAACGAAAACTGCTGGAAGAAGAACAGGTTCGTGAACAGGTGAATCAGGCTCAACAGCACGAACGCCGCCAGCGTGCTGAGCAAGCCGATCCCGGCGGCGAGCAACGCGATCCTGGGCAGGCGTTCGTTGGTCGAGAAATCGCGTTTATGTGGTGCGTTCATCGGCGTGAGGAAAGGTCGGTTAAGCGTGGGTCAGTAATCGATCTGCGGAACCTGGAACGCGCCCTTGAGCGATTTCAGCTCGGCGCGATGCATGGCCGCGAGGCGCGCGAGCAGCGTTTCGCCGGCCTCTTCGAGGTGCACCTCGACCTGCCGGCGGTCCGCTTCGCTCGTCTTGCGCTTCACGAGCCCGAGCGCCTCGCAGCGCGTCACCAGCGCGACGACGCCGTGATGCTGCGCCTGCAGGCGTTCGGCGATTTCCCCGATGGTTGCCCATTCACGGTGCGGGTAGCCTTTGATGTGCAGCAGCAACAGGTATTGCAGCGGCGTCACGCCTTCGCTTTGCGCGGCGCGTTCGGAGAAGCGCTCGAAGCGGCGCATCTGATAGCGGAATTCGGACAGTTGCTGGAAATCGCTTTTGGTCAGCGAGCGTCGGTTATCGGTCATTGCAGTCGGTCGGACAGGCAGTTTCGGTAGCGTGGAATATGTCATAACGTGATTAAATGGCCGATTTTTGGCAGAATGCGCAGCATTGCGTCGTGCGTCGGTGCCGTTCGTTCCGGTTACGCGGCTTCCAGCATCTGCGTCTGCCGGTACAGGCCGGTGACGAGATCGGTCTGCGTAATGATCCCGACGAGCCGGCGCGACGCGTCGACGACCGGGATGTGGTGGTGGCCCGAGTGCGTAAACAGCGGCACCAGCGCGGTAAGCGGCATGGTCTGCGGCACGGACGCGACGTCGCGGGTCATCACGGTGGCGACGCTCGGCGGCTGGCCGCCGAACGACTGCGGCAACCGCGCGGACAGCCGCTGCCACAGCGGCGTCGGGCGGCGCGCCTGGCGCGTGAGGTCGGCGCGCGTGACGATGCCGATCAGGCGAGCGTCGCCGTCGACGACGGGCAGCGCCTTCACGCGATGGCGCTCGAGCAGCGTCAGCGCGGCCGCCACCGACGTGGACGGCGCGACTTCGATCGCGTTCTTCGTCATCAGGTCGGCGCACGTGAGCTGGCCGAACGTGCGCGTATACGCCTGCATCTCGGTTTCGCGCAGCAGCATTTCGAGGTCGTCCGGATCGACGTCGAGCCATTCGCTGCGGCGCTTGAGCACCGCGTCGAGATCGGCGCGCGTGAAGCCGCCGCGTGCGGGCGCGGCGCTGCCGGCTTGCGGTTTCGCGTCGGGACGCACGCCGCCGTGCGGATAGCGATGGCCCGTCAGCGCGTGATACACGAGCGCCGCCGACAGCAGGATCCCCGATTGCAACGCGATCGGCTCGACCACGAAGCCGAAGCCGAGCGCGTGGATCGCCGGGCCGCCGAGCACGGCCGTCAGCGCGACCGCGCCGGACGGCGGGTGCACGCAGCGCAGCGCGAACATGCCGCCGATCGCGAGGGCGACCGCGACCGCGGCGGCCGTGATCGGATCGGCGATCCATTGCGCGCACGCGACGCCGACGGTCGCGGCCACCAGATTGCCGCCGATGATGGACCACGGCTGCGCGAGCGGGCTCGCGGGCACCGCGAACAGCAGCACGGCCGACGCGCCCATCGGCGCGACGAGCAGCGGCATGAGGCCCGGCACGCCGGGCAGCAGCCGCATCGTGACGCCGACCGTCGCGATGCCGACGAGCGCGCCCGCGCACGAGCGCATGCGTTCGCGCCAGCCGAGCGTCATCGGATGGGGAATGAAGCTGTGCAGCCATTGGCGGAACGTGCGGCGCGACGGGGAGGAGCCTGACGACATGGACGGTAAGCGGTAAAAAGGACGGCGCGGATGATCCGGCGCAAGAAAAGCGGAATTATATCGCGTTGTGATACAAATTGTCGCGCCGCATCAACGCGTTGCCCGCGCATGACGCGCCGGGCTTGCAAGAACCTTTCATCGGATGAAAGCGTGGCGGCTGCACGATCGCGCAATTTTGCGTGCGGCGGCGTACAATTCCGGCCACCGAATTCCCCGATATGCCACAGCCACGCACGCGATGCCCGCTCTCCCGCCCATTCCCCGGCATGGCGATCGCTTGCGCTGCGTTGGCGCGCACGCGTCGATTCCCCTCTGACGCGAGCGCCGCCGACGTTTCCCCACCGACCCTCCCCAAGCCAATTCAATGGACATGCTCGAAAACATGCGCCTGTTCGTGCGCGTTGTCGAAGCCGGCAGTTTCACCGCGGTCGCGAAAGAAATCGACGCGACCACCGCGCAGGTGTCGCGCGCGGTTTCGAATCTCGAAGCCCACGTACAGACGCGCCTGCTGCATCGCACGACGCGCCATCTCGGCCTGACCGAAAGCGGCGAGCGCTATTTCGAGCGGGCGAAATCGATCCTCGCCGAAATCGACTACGCGAACGCCGAAGCGCGCAACGCGCTGCTGCGGCCGAGCGGCAAGATGCGCATCCATGCGATGACGGGGCTCGGGCAGAGTCATGTCGTGTCGTCGATCGTGCGCTATCAGGAAGACAACCCGGACGTGTCGGTCGAGCTGACGCTCGCGCAGCGGATGCCGAACCTCGTCGAGGAGGGCTACGACGTGTCGATCGTGACCGCGTCGCAGTTGCCCGATTCCGGCTACGTCGCGCAGACCTGCGGCACGAGTTGCAGCGTGCTGGTTGCATCGCGCGACTACCTCGCGCGGCACGGCACGCCGACGACGCCGGACGACCTGCCGAACCACGTGTGCCTGCGCCTCGATACGCCCGCGTCGCCGGCCAGCGAGTGGCGGCTCGAGCGCGGCGACGACGAGGAGACCGTCTACGAACTGCAGCCGGCGCCGTTCCAGGTCAACGTGCCGGATGCACTGTGCGTCGCGGTGCGGGCGGGGCGCGGCATCGCGTGCGTCGCGCTGTACACGGTGCTCGACGACCTTCGCGAAGGGCGGCTGATCCGCGTGCTGCCCGACTATCGGCTGCAGACGGTCAGCGTGTACGCCGTCTATGCGACGCGCCGCTATCTGGACGCGAAGATCCGCACCTTCCTCGACCATCTGCGCACGACGCTTACGCCCGCGCTGGAAAACGACCTGCGCGAACTCGACCGTCTCACGGTCGAGCACACGCCGGGCAAGCGTCAGCGCGCGTGACGCCGCGGACGTCGGTTCGCTTGCCGGGCGGCGCGGAGCCGCAGGTCACGCGGCCGGGCGTGATGCGAATCGGCTCGAAGCGGCCGGCGAGCCACGCATAGGCGGCGACGCCGAGCAGCCCGTACGCGGCGACGAACCACAGCGCCGCCGCGAATGAACCCGTGTGCGCGACGAAGTAGCCGATCACGAGCGGCGTGACGATCCCCGCGATGTTGCCGAGGCCGCTGAACATGCCGCCGCTCAGGCCGACCATGCCTTCCGCGGTGTCGGCGAGCGCGGCCCAGCCGACCGCCGCGAGCCCCTTGCCGAAGACCGCGATCGTCATCGGCGCGATCCCGACGGCGTTCAATCCGGGGCAACCGAGTATGGGAATCGTATCGATATCGGTCTAACATCAAAAGACGATCGATTGATTCAAGATTTGAATGATTGAACTGAACCAGCTTCGCTGCTTCGTCGCCGTCGCCGAGGAACTGCATTTCGGGCGCGCGGCCAAGCGGCTGTTCATGACGCAGCCGCCGCTCAGCCGGCAGATCCAGTTGCTCGAGCACGCGCTCGGCATCGCGCTGCTCGAGCGCAGCAGCCGGCAGGTCAGGCTGACCGCGGCCGGCGAGCGCTTTCTGCGCGATGCGCGCCACATCCTCGAGTTTTCCGCACGGGCCGAGCAGGCCGCGCAGCGCGTCGCGCACGGCGGGGCCGGCCGCATCACGCTCGGCTTCACGGCGGTCAGCGCGTACCGGATGATTCCGGTGCTGCTCGCGCATGCGGCGCACGCGCTGCCGGACGTCGATGTCGAGTTGCGCGAAATGGTGTCGACCGTGCAGATCGACGCGCTTGCGTCGCGCATGCTCGATGCGGGCTTCGTGCGCCAGCGCGCCGCGCGCCATCCGCTCGAATACCGGCTCGTGCAGCGTGAGCCGATGCTCGTCGCGGTCGCGCAGGGCTCTACGCTCGCCGCGTACGAACGGATCGGCCCGGACGAACTCGACCGGCAGCCGTTCATCGCGTATTCGCCGAACGAGGGGAAGTACTTCCACGACATGATCTCGGGGATGTTCGCCGGCGCCGGCCGCTTGCCGAACTACCTGCATTACGTCGGGCAGACGCATACGATCCTCGGCCTGGTGCGCGCGGGGCTCGGCGCCGCGCTGGTGCCGGCGTCGGCGCGCGAGCTGCATGTGGACGGCGTGGTGTTCCGGCCGCTCGCGGGCGTCGACGTGGCGGCCGAGCTGTATCTCGCCTGGCGCGCGGACAACGACAATCCGGCGCTGCCGGTGTTCAACGCGATGGTCGAGCGGTTTCTGACGGAAGGGGCGGATGGTGGCGGCGTTTAGCCCAAGGCACTAGTCTGACGCCGCAACGAGCTGGCGAACCTGAAGCGAATCCTGGTCAGCCAGCATCTGGTGATTCGGGGCCGCTAGCCGGGCCGCGCGCATTGAGGTGTTCAGTGAGTGATCGACAGGAACAGATACGCCGCGAACAGCGACAGGTGCACGACGCCGTGCAGCACCGTCGTGCGCCCCTGGCTAAGCGTCAGCGTGCTGACGAGCAGCGTGAGCGCCAGCAGCACGGTTTCCATCGCGCCGATGCCGAGCGTGAGCGGCTGGCCGACCCAGATGAACACGGCCGCGACGGTCGGGATCGTGAGCCCGATGCTCGCGAGCGCCGAACCGAGCGCGAGATTCATGCTGGTCTGCAGGCGGTTCGCGCGCGCGGCGGTGACGGCCGCGAGCCCTTCCGGTAGCAGCACGAGTGCGGCGATCACGATGCCGACGGCCGCTTCGGGTGCGCCGAGCTTCATCACCGCATGTTCGACGGCCGGCGACAACAGCTTAGCGAGCAGCACGACCGCGACGAGGCTCGCGAACAGCAGCACGAGGCTGATCGCCGCGGTGCGGCCGGTCGGCGGTGCCGCGTGCACCGATTCATTCGCACTGTCGTGCGCGGTGAGGAAGTAGTCGCGGTGACGCACGGTCTGCACGAATACGAATGCGCCGTACAGTACGAGCGACGACACGCCGGCGAACGCCAGCTGCGATTTCGAAAAGAACGGACCGGGCGCGGCGCTCAGGTAGTTCGGCATCACGAGCGACAGCACCGACAGCGACGCGAGCACCGCAAGCGCCTTGCTCGCCCCGCGCCCCTGGAAGTCCTGCTCGCCGTGCTTCCATGCACCGACCAGCAGGCAGAGGCCGACGATGCCGTTGCAGATGATCATCACGGCGGCGAACACGGTGTCACGCGCGAGGCCCGATTTCTCGGGACCGGCGCCGAGCATCACCGACACGATCAGCGCGACTTCGATGACGGTTACGGCGACCGCGAGCACGAGCGTGCCGAACGGCTCGCCGACGCGGTGCGCGACGACTTCGGCATGGTGGACGGCGGCGAACACGGCGCCGGCGAGCGCGGCGGCCAACACTGCGATGACGAGGCCTTCGGCCGGCACGACGCGCGACAGCGCGAGTACCAGCCACGCGGCAAGCGGGGCCCAGAGGGTCCAGCGCGGGAGCTGGTTGGACGAGATCGGCATGGACGGTTTCCCTATGCGAGTGGCGGCGCGCGACGCGCCGTCACGGATTGACGAAGCCCGGCCGGATAATCCGCCGAACGAGGACGATGATGCTGATGGGCGGCAGCGCGCAACGGTGCTGCCTCCGGTTCGCCGCGCTGAGGCGGCGAGGGGCGCGGGCGGGCCGAAGCCCGTCGCGGGATGAAACGGATCGATGCGACCGGTGCCGATGGCGGGGCGCGCCGTCTGGCGGCGCTGCGGTTCGGAGCCGGCCCCGAAAGGGCGGCGGGCAATGGGCGGCGGCGTGACACGCGGTTTCCCCTGAAATCCGGCGATTTGTCGAATTTTATCAGGCGTTCGGGGGTCGCTATCTCATATTCGAACGCTTTCATTGACCTTTCGGTTTGCAAAAAGTGCCCCAATCGGTCGATTTTTTTGTTTTTGCAGTTTGCGTAACGCTCTCTTGCACGACAAATTCGGGCTCGCCCTGACATAAATCTACCGACCGGTCGGTTTATAATCGCTCGCACTTCCACTTCATTGACGGATCGCAAGCGATGGCTGGTTCTTCTGCATATTCGGTGAATTCGGGCGCGCTGGCGCCGTCGGCGGTCGTCGGCGTGATCGGCGCGGGCGCGATGGGCGCGGGCATCGCGCAGGTCGCGGCGGCCGCCGGTCATACCGTGCTGCTGTACGACCTGAACGAGGCGGCGTGCGACAAGGCGCTCGCCGGCATCCGCGCGCAGTTCGCGCGACTCGCGGAGAAGGGGCGCATGGAGCCGGCGCAGGCCGACGCGGCCGGCAACCGGATTCGCGCGGTGCGCGCGCTGGCCGAGTTCGCTGGCGCCGCGCTGATCGTCGAGGCGGCGGCCGAGCGTCTCGACGTGAAGCGCGAGATCTTCGCGACGCTCGAGCGCCATGTCGACGAGACTTGCGTGCTGGCGACCAACACGTCGTCGATCTCGATCACGTCGATCGCGGCCGGGCTGCGCGCGCCCCAGCGCGTGGCCGGCATGCACTTCTTCAATCCGGCGCCGCTGATGGCGCTCGTCGAGGTGGTCAGCGGGCTCGCGACCGCGCCGGAAGTCGCGCAGGCGCTCCATGCGACCGCCGCCGCGTGGGGCAAGCAGCCCGTGATGGCGAAATCGACACCGGGCTTCATCGTGAACCGCGTCGCCCGGCCATATTACGCGGAGGCGCTGCGCGTGCTGAACGAGCAGGGCGGCACGCCGGCCTCGATCGACGCGGTGATGCGCGACGCCGGCGGCTTCCGCATGGGGCCGTTCGAGCTGATGGACCTGATCGGCCACGACGTGAACTTCGCGGTGACCGAGTCGGTGTTCCGCGCGTACTTCAACGATCCGCGCTACACGCCGTCGCTGATCCAGCAGGAACTCGTGAACGCGGGCTTCCTCGGGCGCAAGTCGGGGCGCGGCTTCTATTCGTATGCGGACGGTGCGACGCCGCCCGCGCCGGAACTCGAAGCGCCGCGCGACGCGCCGGCCGCCGTCGTGCTGTTCGCGCAGGACGGCCCGGCCGCCGCGCTGCATGCACGCTTGGCCGAACGCATCGCGGGTGCGCGGCGCGACGGCGCGCATGCGGACGAACTGCTCGCCGTGGCCGGGCGTGCGTCGATCGCGCTGACCGACGGCCGCACCGCGACGGTGCGCGCCGCGCAAACCGGCGTGGCCGATCTCGTGCTTGTCGATCTCGCGCGCGACTACACGCAGGCCGGGCTGGTCGCGCTGACGCGCGCGCTCCAGTGCGGCGACGCCGCCTACGCCGATGCGGTCGGCCTGTTCCAGCGAGCCGGTTTCCGCGTCGTCGGCGTCGCCGACGTGCCGGGCATGGTTGCGATGCGCACCGTCGCGATGCTCGCGAACGAGGCGGCCGACACGATCAACCAGGGCGTGTGCTCGCCCGCCGATCTCGATCTCGCGATGGAGAAGGGCGTGAACTACCCGTGCGGCCCGCTCGCGTGGGCCGATGCGATCGGCATCGGCCGCGTGCATCGCGTGCTGTCGAACCTCGCGGCGAGCTACGGCGAGGACCGCTATCGCGTGTCGCCGCGCCTCGCCGCGTTGCACGCGGCCGGCCGCACGTTCCGCTAGCCGGCGGCCGCATCACCCCGATCACGATAACGACATCACTCCACTGGAGGAGCACCCCGATGACTCACCCGACGCATCCCGCCGCCGCCCTCGATCCGATCGAGACCGCCAGCCGCGACGAACTGCAGGCGCTGCAGCTCGAGCGCCTCAAGTGGTCGCTGCGCCACGCGTACGACAACGTCCCGCACTATCGTCGGACGTTCGACACGGCGGGCGTGCACCCCGACGACCTCAAAACGCTCGCCGATCTCGCGAAATTCCCGTTCTCGACCAAGAATGACTTGCGCGACAACTATCCGTTCGGGCTGTTCGCGGTGCCGCGCGAGCAGGTCGTGCGCGTGCATGCGTCGAGCGGCACGACGGGCAAGCCGACGGTGGTCGGCTACACGGCGCGCGACATCGACACCTGGGCGAACGTGACCGCGCGCTCGATCCGCGCGGCCGGCGGCCGCCCGGGCGACACGCTGCACAACGCGTTCGGCTACGGGCTCTTCACGGGCGGCCTCGGGATTCACTACGGCGCGGAGCGGCTCGGCTGCATGGTCGTGCCGATGTCGGGCGGGCAGACCGAGAAGCAGGTGCAGCTGATCCGCGATTTCGAGCCGAAGATCATCCTGGTCACGCCGTCGTACATGCTGAACCTGATCGACGAGATGGTGCGGCAGGGGATGGACCCGGCCGCGTCGTCGCTGAAGATCGGCATCTTCGGGGCGGAGCCGTGGACGCAGGCGCTGCGCGACGAAGTGGAGACGCGCGTGGGCATCGACGCGCTCGACATCTACGGGCTGTCGGAAGTGATGGGCCCCGGCGTCGCGTGCGAATGCGTCGAGACGAAGGACGGCCCGGTGATCTGGGAAGACCACTTCTATCCGGAGATCATCGATCCCGTGACCGGTGAAGTGCTGCCGGACGGCAGCGAGGGCGAGCTCGTGTTCACGTCGCTGACGAAGGAAGCGATGCCGGTGATCCGCTACCGCACGCGCGACCTCACCGCACTGCTGCCGCCGACCGCGCGCGCGATGCGCCGGCTCGCGAAGATCACGGGCCGCTCCGACGACATGCTGATCGTGCGCGGCGTGAACGTGTTCCCGAGCCAGATCGAGGAAATCGTGGTCGCGCAGCCGAAGCTGTCGGGCCAGTTCCAGGTGACGATCTCGCGCGACGGCCACATGGACCGGCTCGACCTCGCGGTCGAGCTGCGCTCCGAGGCCGTCGCGTGCGTGACCGACGGCGAGCGCGCGGCGATCGCGCGCGAGCTGCAACACCGGATCAAGACGATGATCGGCGTGTCGGCCGGCGTGACGGTGCTCGCCGCCGGCGGCATTCCCGCGACCGCGACCGGCAAGGCCCGGCGCGTGATCGACCGCCGGCAGGCCGCCTGAGTTTGACCATTCCCTGTTTTACCGCGAGGAAACCTGTTCGATGGATGGATTGAAGACCCTGGCCGTTGCCGTCGATGCGCGCGGCATCGCGACCGTCGCGCTGCAGCGCGGCGACGTGCTCAACGCGTTCGACGAAACGATGATCGCCGAGCTGACCGACGCGTTCACGACGCTCGGCCGGCGCGACGACGTGCGCGCGATCGTGCTGCGCTCGGACGGCCGCGCGTTCTGCGCGGGCGCCGACCTGCAGTGGATGCAGCGCGCGAGCGCGAACGACGCGGCCGCGAACCTGCGCGACGCCGAGCGGTTCGCCGCGATGATGCGCGCGATCCGGCAGTGCCCGAAGCCGACGGTCGCCCGCGTGCAGGGCCACGCGTTCGGCGGCGGCGTCGGCCTGTGCGCGGCCTGCGACATCGTGATCGCGAGCGATCATGCGCGTTTTTCGGTCAGCGAGGCACGGTTCGGGATCCTGCCGTCGGTGATCGGCCCGTATCTGGTCGAAGCGGTCGGCCAGCGCCAGGCGCGCCGGCTCGCGCTGACCGCGACGCAGCTCGCGGCCGGCGAAGCCGTCGCGATCGGGCTGATCCACCAGGCCGTGCCGCTCGACGCGCTCGACGCAGCACTCGACAAGACGCTCGCGGAGCTGAGCCGCAACGGCCCCAACGCGCTGATGGAGATCAAGCGCTTTTTCGACGCGATCGGCGAGTACCCGCCGTCGGAAGAACGCTCGGCGTTCACCGCGCAGACGATCTCGCGCGTGCGGGCCACGCCGGAAGCGAAGGAGGGCTTCGCCGCGTTCTTCGCGAAGCGGCCGCCGGCGTGGGAGCCGGGCACCGACTGAGGCCGATTGAGGCTGTGGCGCGGCCCGCGGGGCGCGGGTCGCGAATTGCATCTCGGGCGCGGGCGCTTGCTCTACAATGCGTGACCTCCGGCGCGCCGCCGGCCCCAGCCCTGATCGTTTCCTCGCCCCGATGATCGTCGACCGCCTTATCTCCGAGATCCTGTTCGGCTTTACCGGCCTGATCGGCATCATCAATCCGATCGGCATTGCATTCCTGTTTCTCGAACGCACCGAGGCGCTGACCGAGCACGAACGGAACCTGCTCGCGAAGAAGGTGGCGTTCAACGCCTTCATCGTGTTGCTGGTCGCGTTCTTCGCCGGCACGCCGGTGCTGCATTTCTTCGGGATCTCGATGGAAGCACTGCGGATCGGCGGCGGCTTCGCGGTCGCCGTCGCGGGATGGCAGATGCTCAACGAGCCGGACGGCCCGGGCGGCGGCGACACGCCGGTCAAGCCGATCGACGCGAACGCGATCATGACCCGCGCGTTCTTCCCGCTGACCGTGCCGCTGACGGTCGGCCCCGGTTCGATCGCCACCGCGATCGCGTTGAACGCGAACCGCACGCACAAGCTGTCGGAATTCATGCTGTCGAGCATCGTGTCGATCGCGGTGTCCGCGCTCGTCGCGGTCGTGATCTGGCTGACCTACAGCCGCGCCGCGCTGCTGTCGCGCTATCTCGGCATCGAAGGCACCAAGGTCGCGAAGCGCGTGTCCGCGTTCCTGCTGCTGTGCATCGGCGTGCAGATCATGCTGACCGGGTTCTCCGAGTTCCTGCGGCCGCTCGCCGACCAGATCAAGTAAGCCGTTCTTTCTCCGATGTGTGACCCGGCCCGGCCCCGCGCGATGCGTGCGGGCTGCGGGTCGCGTTCGTCTTTCGTCGGTTCGACCCGATCCAACTCGGCGGCGCCCGAGCGTGCCGAGACGCGCCGACACGCGTTTGCGCGCCGCGGGATACCATGCGACGTCCGGCCGATGCACGCCCCGGCGTCCGTGCGCGGTGCACCGACGCGCGGCGCGCATCCGGCTGCAACCCCCCTTCAATGACGAGGCGAGCGATGGAATACGTGAAATTCGGGTCGACCGGGATGGACGTGTCGAAGCTGGTGCTGGGCTGCATGACGTTCGGCGAGCCGTCGCGCGGCACGCATCCGTGGACACTGCCGGAAGCGGAAAGCCGCCCGATCCTCCAGCGCGCGATCGAGGCCGGCATCAATTTCTTCGATACCGCGAACATGTATTCGGACGGCACGTCGGAAGAGATCGTCGGCCGCGCGCTGCGCGACTTCGCGAAACGCGACGACGTCGTGATCGCGACCAAGGTGTTCTACCGGATGCGGCCGGGGCCGAACGGCGCGGGGCTGTCGCGCAAGGCGATCATGACCGACATCGACCAGAGCCTGCAGCGGCTCGGCACCGACTACGTCGACCTGTACCAGATCCACCGCTGGGATTACAGCACGCCGATCGAGGAGACGCTGGAGGCGCTGCACGACGTCGTGAAGGCGGGCAAGGCGCGCTACATCGGCGCGTCGTCGATGTTCGCGTGGCAGTTCGCGAAGGCGCTGCATACGTCGACGCAGAACGGCTGGACCCGCTTCGTCAGCATGCAGAACCACGTGAACCTGCTGTATCGGGAGGAGGAGCGGGAGATGCTGCCGCTGTGCGAGGCCGAGGGCATCGCGGTGATTCCGTGGAGCCCGCTCGCGCGCGGCCGGCTGACGCGCAACTGGGACGAGTCGTCCGGCCGGCAGCAGAGCGACGATGTCGGCCAGCGGCTCTATGACGCGACGGCCGATGCCGATCGCGCGATCGTCGAGGCCGTCGCGGCGATTGCCGCCGCGCGCAACGTGCCGCGTGCGCAGGTCGCGCTCGCGTGGGTCGCGCACAAGCGCGGCATCACCGCGCCGATCGTCGGCATCTCGAAGCCGCATCATCTGGACGATGCGCTCGGTGCATTGGAACTGAAGCTGACGGACGACGAAATCGCGGCGCTCGAAGGCCCGTACGTGCCGCACGCGGTGGCCGGTTTCAACTGAGTTCCACCGGGTGAAACCGGCGGGCGCCGCCGTACGCGACGCTCAGCGCGCGGCGGCGAGCATCGGGTATGTGAACAGCCCGAAGTGGATCACGTTCAGCCCCGCATGCGCGACCGCCGACGCGAGCAGCCCGCCGCGCCGCCATGCCAGGCCGTAACCGATGCCGGCCACCGTGCCGAGCACGATCCACTGCCAGCCGGCGGCCGCGTGCGCGGCGCCGAACAGCAGCGCGCCGATCGCGAGCGCGGCCCACGGCCCCCAGCCGAAGCGGCCGAGCACGCGCGTGAGCCCGCCTTGCACGTAGCCGCGGAACAGCGCTTCCTCGGTGAGCGTCACGAGCAGCACGTTGTTGACGAGCCACATCCAGCCCGACGCCGGCCATTTCGGCGCCCAGCCGACCATCCCGAACGCGAGCGCGCCGATGAGGCAGACCGCGGCCGTTGCGATGCACGCTATGACACCGGTGCGCAGCGCGCGCGCCGGCGGGACGTCGGGCATGACCCACGGCAGCACCCACAGCAGCCACAGGCCGACCAGCGGCTTGTCGAAATTCAGGTACATCGTGAACGGAACGGCGTCCGGCGTGAAGCGTGTCGGCTCGATCACACGCGGATTATGGAAGCCGGGAATCAGGTGCAGGCTCAGCGCGATCGCGAGCGCGGCAAATACGACGTGCGCGGCGATCCGCACCGCGAGCGGGCGGCTTGGGGCGACGCCCCAGGCGGCGGCCACGAGCAGCGCGAGCGGCGCGAGCACGATCGGAGAAAGCTTGCCGACCGCCAGCGCGCCGGCATAGCCGAGCACCGCGACAGCGATGCTCGGGCCGTGCAGCGGACGCAGCCACGCGAATGCGGCGGCAGCGAATAGCGCGAGGCAGATCGTGGCACACGGGAGAAGCGAAAGGGACATGGGGCGATGCATGGTGGAACGAGACGCCGCGCATCATACCCCAGCGACAGTGACATGCCACCGGGCGGGGCCGGCGCTCAGCGGCCGGCGATCTCGGTGACGCCGTCGCGGGTCGGGATGTCGACGCTGTTGCGATCGCGCATCCGCCGCCGGTACCAGAAGGTCCACAGCAGGAGCGTGCCGAACACCGTGTAACCCATGATCGGCGACACGACGAGCACGCGCTCGACGGGCCACGCGACGACCATCCACAGGCGCAGCAGCATCTCCAGCGTCATGCATGCGCCCCACACGAAGGTCATCAGCCGGAGCATCTGGCGCAGCCCCGGCTGCTCGGCCCACACCGTCTCGAAACGCGCGGCGCCGCCGGCCATCTCGCGGGCGACCGTCGCGCGGGTGAGGTAGAAGATCAGCGGGCGATCGCGGAACAGCGACAGCAGGAACACGACGCCGATTGCGCCGGACGCGAGCGATTCGCGCATCAGCAGCGTGCGCGCGCTGCCGCCGAGCGCCATGCCGGCGATCGACAGCGCGATGCCGAGCAGCACGACGGCGGCCACCGCATCGACGCGGCGCGAGCGGATGAATTCGACGATGGACCAGACGATGGGCGGAATCGCGGACGCGTACAGCGCGCCGGTTTCGCCGAAATACGGATGCGCGATCCGGTAGGCGACCCAGGGCAGCGCCAGGTTGACGAAGAGTTCGAGGATCAGGCCGGCTCGTCGTTTCACGGAAGCGGGCGCGCGGGTGGCGCGCGGGGCGGTGAGGTCGGTTCGAGTATATCGAAGTCGGACCCCGCGCGCCGCACCCGGCGCCGTTGTGCATGCACCGGATGCGGGCGGGCGTGCGGGCCGGGCGGACGGCGAGTCGTGCCTATGCTACCGAGGGGGCCGCTTGCGGCCGCCCGGCACCGCGTCCGGCCGTCACGCGGCGATCATCGCCCGCTTGCCCGCTTGCCCGCTTGCCCGCTTGCCCGGTTGCCCGGTCTCGCGTTCGTCAGGCCGTCGCGGGCTGGACGATGATCTTCACGTTCCGGTCCTTGTGGTTGACCAGCTCCTGGAAGCCGTGCGTGACGATGTCGCCGAGCGTGATTCGCCCGGTGATCAGCGGCTGCACGTCGATGCGGCCGTCCGCGATGAAGCGGATCACGTCCGCGAATTCGCCGTTGTACGCGAGCGAGCCGATCACTTCCTTCTCGGTCGACACGATGTCGAAGAAGTTGAACGACGTCGGCTCCTCGAAGATGCCGACCATCACCGACTTGCCGGCCTTGCGGATCACGTCGATCGCGAGCTGCGCGGTGGCCGTGTGCCCGATGCACTCGAACGACACGTCGGCGCCGTAGCCGCCCGTCAGCGCCTTGATTTCCGCGATCGCGTCCGACGCCTTCGGATCGATCACGACCGTCGCGCCGACCTCCAGCGCCTTCTGCTTGCGCGCGGCCGACATTTCCAGCGCGATCACGCGCCCGGCGCCCGCGGCCTTCGCGCACATGATCGTGCACAGCCCGATCGTGCCGGCGCCGACCACGACGACGGTCTGGCCGACGATGTTGCCGGCCTTCTTCACCGCGTGCAGGCCGACCGCGAGCGGTTCGATCAGCGCGCCGGCCTCGGTCGGGAAGTTCTCGGGCAGCTTGTACAGCAGCTCGGCCGGCACGTTCACGTATTCGGCGAACGCGCCGTTGTTCATCAGCCCGGTGAACGCCAGGTTCTCGCAGATGTTGTACAGCCCATGCTTGCAATACCAGCAGGTGCCGCAGTGCTGGCACGCGTCGGCCGTCACGCGGTCGCCGAGGGCGAAGCCCGTCACGCCCGCGCCGAGCGCCGCGATTTCGCCGCTGAACTCGTGGCCGAGGATGCACTGGCCCTTCAGGCCCGTCAGCGGGTGCGGCGCGTCGACCGGGATGAATACGGGCCCGGCGACGTATTCGTGCAGGTCGGACCCGCAGATTCCGCACCAGTGCACGCGGATCTGGACCCAGCCGGCCGGCGGGTGCGCCGGAACGGGAACTTCTTCCACGCGGATGTCGTTGCGGCCGTGCCAGACGGCGGCCTTCATGCTGGGTGCGGTGTTCGATGCCGGTGTGCTCACGTTGCTGTCTCCGTCAGGTTGTCGTCGGACGCGCGGCAAGCGGCCGGTGCGTCCGTCGCGCGATTGCGCGAGCGACCGATATGCAGGAACGGGGCCAGCTTGAATCGGCGCTCGGGTGGCGAGCGGGGCGGGGAGAGGGTGTGCGGTGCAGCAGGTATGTCTTGCGTTGGCATCCGGCGATGTCGCGAGAATTGCTCGCGGAATTTGCTGCAATTGCGATGGCGGGGTTCGCGTGAGACGCCGGGACATTCGTCTCAGCCGTTTGAGACGAAATGCGAGACGGGTGGCTCGGCGGCGGGCTCCGTCGCATGCCGTTATGCCAGCCCATTGTGCCGATCAGCGAAACGCATCGTTGCGCACATTCCGCTTTACTTGAAGTTAACTTCAATTTGTATCATCTGCGGCAGCCCGATCGCGCGCGGTGCGCGGCCCGTGTCAATTTCAACGGAATGTCGTCAAGCATGCCGAACTTCATCGAAAGCCTGATCTGCGAATACGTGTCGTATCACATGCTGGTAGCCGACGAGCGGGACGTCATGCCGTCGGCGAGCGACGATCGCGCACCGGTGCCGGAGCCTGTCGCGGCCGGCGTTTCACCGTTGCGGCCGCAACTGTTCGTCACGGTCCTGGAGGCCGGCGACAACGGCTTGCTGGTGCGCTGGAGCGAAAGCGGGCGCTGTCATTACGGCGAGCAGCGCTGGCGCTTGCACGCCGCGTCGCAGCCGGGCCGCTGCGCGATCTCGGGGCAGCCGATCGAGCCGGGCGAGCCGGTGTACCGGCCGGTGCGGCGGCCGGTGCCCGTCAATGGCGACGAGATGATCCACCCCGCGTCGGTGCCGGACGCGGCCGGCATCGTGCGTCACGTTGCGCCGGCCCGCGGCGAGGCGGCGGACCCGGTCGACGCCCTCGGCTGAACGCGGCGGTTGCATCCACGCGTTACTTGAGATCCTTCCGGTACTGGATGAACCCCGCGTTGTTCGCGAGCTTGTCGTACAGGGCGCGGGCGGCCGTATTGGTTTCGTGCGTGAGCCAGTACACGCGGCTCGCACCGGCTTCGCGGGCCCGCTCGTACACGGCCTCGATCAGCGCGCCGCCGGCGCCTTGCCCGCGCGCGTCGGCCGCCGTGAACAGGTCCTGCAGGTAGCAGTACGGCCCTTCGGTCCAGCACGAGCGGTGGTAGATCGCGTGCACGATGCCGATCAACGCACCCGACGCGTCGAATGCGCCGAGCACGAACATCGGTTCGGCGGGATCCATCAGGCGCGCCCACGTCGTCGCGAACACGGCGTCGCTCAGCGCGGTGTCATAGAACTTCTGATAACCCTGCCACAGCGGGCGCCACGCGGCTTCGTCGGCGGCGACGAGCGGCCGGACCGTGACGCGCGTCGCGTCGTTCGCACGGCCGGCCGCGTCGCGGGCACGCGCCTGCGCGTGGCGGATCGCGACGAGCGACTCGCGCTGCACGCCGCCGGCGTCGAAGTTCTCCGGCGCGAGCCAGGCTTCGAACGCGGCGCGCACGGCCGGCCATTCGCCGTCGACGATCGAGAACCAGGCGGTGTCGCGACTGCGTCCCTTGTAGATGATCGCCTGCCGGAACGTGCCTTCGTAACGGAAGCCGAGCCGGGCGGCGGCCTTGCGCGACGGCGCGTTCAGGTCGTCGCACTTCCATTCGTAGCGCCGGTAGCCGAGCGTGTCGAACGCGTACTTCATCAGCAGGTACTGCGCTTCGGTCGAAATCGGCGTGCGCTTGAGCAGCGGCGAGAACGTGACGGAACCGACCTCGATCACGCCGTTGGCCGGATCGATGCGCATCAGCGCGAGCGTGCCGACCGCGCGGTTCGTCGCGCGGTCGATCACCGTGTAGTGCAGCGGATCGGTGCTCGCCGCCGCGCCGCGCGCGTAGTCGCGGTAGCTCGACTCGTCGGCGTACGGGCCGTGCGCGAGATAGGTCCAGTCGGCGCCGTCGGGCGCCTGCGCGTATGCGGCGTACAGGTCGGCGGCGTGGCGGTCGGCGTCGAGCGGTTCGAGGCGGCAGTAGCGGCCCTCGAGCACGATGCGCTCCGGGCGCGGGCGCGCGGACCAGTCGGGAACGGGGCGGCCGATCGGCTGCTGGAAGTCGTTGGTGAGCGTGGACAAGGTCGATCTCGCTTCGGTTGGCGGCCGGCGACATGCCGGCATGCAGACGATCGTAGTCCCGGCGAGGTACCATGAGAAGCGCCAGATGACGATGAATTTATGGTGCCACGGGGGTGCCGCAGCGGCGCCATGTCGGTGTCCGCGACGGTGCCGTGATTGTGCCGCGATCGACGCGCCGTGCATTAAGACTTCCCCGCCGCCATACCCTGATTTATGGCGCCACGTTGGTGCCCGCGACGGCGCCGTGATTGCGCCATCGATTGCCGCGCCATGCCCCGAGACCTTCACGCCGCCATACGCTGATTGATGCTGCCACGGGTGCGCCACGTTGATGCCCGCGACGGCGCCGGGATTGCGCCACCGATCGCCGCGCCATGCACCGAAACCTCCACGCCGCCATACGCTGATGACGACAACCCTTCCTTCCGGCACCGCGCCGGTAATGCCGCTCGACGCGCCGCTCGCGCGCACGGCCGGTGCGCCTTCGTTGCAGCGGCAATTGCTGCGACGCGTGCGCGACGCGATTCTCGGCGGCGCGATGCCGGCCGGCACGCGGCTGCCCGGCACGCGCGCGCTGGCCGAGACGCTCGGCGTGTCGCGCAATACGACGGCGGCCGTCTACGAGCAGCTCGTCGCCGAAGGCTTCCTGCAATCCGATCGTCGCGGCACGCGCGTGGTGGGCCTGTCGCGGCCGGCGCCGCCGCGTCGGCGGGCCGCTCCGCCGGTCGTCGCGCAACGGCTCGGCCGGATGCGTCCGAGCCTGATCGGCACCGGCGAGTCGGACGCTTTTCGGCCGGGCGTGCCCGCGCTGTCGCATTTTCCGATCGATGCGTGGCGGCACGCGATCGACCGCGCGCTGCGCCGCGCCGGCCGCGACCTGCTCGCGTACGGCGACCCGCTCGGCGAGCGCGCGCTGCGCGAGTCGATCGCGCGCCATCTGGCCGTGACGCGCGGCGTGCGCTGCGATCCCGAGCAGATCGTGATCACCGAAGGCGCACAGGGCGCGATCGCGCTGTGCGCGCAGCTGCTGACGAATCCCGGCGATACGGTCTGGGTCGAGGAGCCCGGCTATCGTGGCGCGCGCACTGCGATGCAGGCGGCCGATCTCGACGTCGTGCCGATGCCGGTCGACGCGGAGGGGCTGCGCGCGGAAGACGCGGACTGGCGCGAACGGACGCCGCGGCTCGTCTATACGACGCCGTCGAACCAGTTTCCGACCGGCGCGGTGCTGTCGATCTCGCGCCGGCTCGCGCTGATCGACGCCGCGCGCGGGCATCGCGCGTGGATCATCGAGGACGACTACGACAGCGAGTTTCGTCACACCGGCGAGCCGATCGGCGCGTTGCAGGGGCTCGCGGCCGATTCGCCGGTCGTCTATCTCGGCTCGTTCAGCAAGACGATGTTTCCGGCGCTGCGGATCGGTTTTCTCGTGCTGCCCGACGCGCTGCTGGCGGCGGTGCGGCCGGCGCTGCCGGAGATGCTGCGCGGCGGGACGCGCCACGTGCAGCTCGCGCTTGCCGATTTCATCGAGTCGGGGGAGTACGGGCGGCATCTGGGGCGGATGCGCCGGCTGTATCGCGACCGGCGGCGCGCGCTGCTCGCCGCGCTGGACGACGCGTTCACCGCGCCGCATCAGGTCGAAGGCGGGCCGTGCGGGCTGCATCTGGCGCTGCGGCTGCCGGCGCGCTATCGCGACCGCGCGATCGTCGAGGCGGCGCGCGAGCATGGGATCGGGCCGTTTCCGCTGTCGGGTTTTTCGCTCCACGCGACGTCGGCGGCCAACGGGCTCGTGCTCGGCTTCGGCAATACGTCGGCCGATGCGTTCGCGCCGATGCTGCGGACGCTGTCGGCGATCGCGCATCGGGTCGCGGGGGATTGAATAGCGGGTGGTCGGCCGGCACAACGGCCGCGTGATGCCACTGGAAGCAGGGCAGCGACACGCGTTCCTTGTAGTCGGCGATCGCCTCGGTCGCGATCGCGACAGGGTGTGGATTGCCGAACAGCAGATCGCGGAGTCGAGCCGCAAGCGGTCCGCGGGCCGTGTGCCGGCCCGCGCGTGACGCGACGCCGCTTACCGCACGCGTTCCGCGCGAATGATCCGGCGCGCGGCCACCAGGCTCAATGCGAGTAACACCGCGACATATGCGACCACCGCACCCCATGCGCCGTGCTGCCACACCGTGCCGCCGGCCGAACCCAGCACGCTCGATCCGAGGTAATAGGCCAGCAGATACAGCGACGCGGCGTGCCCCTTCGCCGATCCGGCAAGGTGCCCGACCCAGCCGCTCGCGACCGCATGGGCGACGAAGAAGCCGATCGTGATCAGCACGATCCCGACGATGATCGCGACGAGCGAATGCGACAGCGTCAGCGCGAGACCGGCCGCGAACACGAGAATGCCGCTGACGAGGACGGGTGCGCGCCCGAGCCGATCGGCGAGGGCGCCCGCGCTCGACGACGACACCATCCCGAACAGGTAGGCGCCGAAGATCAGCCCGCACGCGGTCGCGCTCAGGTTGAACGGCGCGGCCGTCAGCCGGAACGCGGCGTA
This sequence comes from Burkholderia ambifaria AMMD, assembly GCF_000203915.1. Classification (NCBI taxonomy): domain Bacteria; kingdom Pseudomonadati; phylum Pseudomonadota; class Betaproteobacteria; order Burkholderiales; family Burkholderiaceae; genus Burkholderia; species Burkholderia ambifaria. The sequence goes on along the minus strand of NC_008391.1, from coordinate 845,694 downwards.
GTTGTACACCGTCACGAACGAGCCCATCACGAGAAAGCCGATCGCGAACACGAACGGAAGCCGCGCGTGATGCAGTTGCGCGTTCCATAGCCGCAGGTGATGGCGCAGCGTCAGGTCGGTTCGCTTCACGAAGCGCCGCGACTGCGGCAGCAGCATCACGAATGCGATCGCCGCGACGAGGTCGACGACGCCGATCGTCAGCATCGCGGTGCGCCACGAGAAGTACTCTTCGAGCGCGCTCATCCCGATCCGCCCGACCATGCCGCCGAACGCGGTGCCGCCGACGTAGAGCCCCATCGACAGCCCGAGCCCGTCGGGCGCGATTTCCTCGGCAAGATAGGCCATCGCCACGGCCGGAACGCCGCCGAGCGCGAAACCTTCGAGCGCGCGCCAGATCAGCAGCAGGTTCCAGTTCGGCGAAATCGCCGCCAGCACGTTGAACAGCGCGGCCAGCGTCATCGACGCGAACATCAGCCCGCGCCGCCCGACGCGTTCGGACAGCGCGCCCGCGCACAGGATCGAGACCGCCAGCAGCCCGGTCGACAGTGACAGGGACAGCGAGCTCGACGCCGCGCCGATATGGAACTCGCGCGCGAACGCGGGCAGCAAAGGCTGGACGCAATACAGCAGCGAGAAGGTGGAAAAGCCGGCCAGGAACAGCGCCAGCGCGATGCGCTTGTAGGCCGCGGATCGCGGCGACACGCCGGCGGGCAGCGCATCGGGCGTGGCGTTCGGGACGCGGGTCGCGGCGGGCGGAATCGCAGGGGAAGACATGGTTTGCACCTGATTGTCCAGGGAATACCCCGAATTCTTGCGCACGCTCATACATATGTCCAATATATGAAAGAAACCGTAGCGATACGTTTTACGACTGACCTGGACGCGCACGTCGCGCTTCCATCCACCCCGGGATCACCTCGCACATGGAACTTCGGCATCTCCGATACTTTCTGGCCGTGGCCGCCACGTCGAACTTCACGAAGGCCGCGGAAACGCTCGGCATGGGGCAGCCGCCGCTGAGCCAGCAAATCAAGGCGCTCGAAAGCGAACTCGGCGTGGAACTGTTCAAGCGGACCGCGCGCGGCGCCGAACTGACCGTCGCCGGCGAGGTGTTCGCGGAAGAGGCGCGGCGCGTGCTCGACGATGCCGAGCGCGCGGCACGCGCGGCAAAGCGGGCCGCGCGCGGGGAAATCGGGCAGCTTCGCGTGGGTTTTACCGGCACGGCGGCGTTCAATTCGAAAGTGGCCGACCTGATTCGCCGCTTTCGCGAAGCGTTTCCGGACGCCGAGCTGACGTTGCAGGAGGCGACCTCCGGCGTGCTGCTCGAGGCGCTGGAGGCCGGGCGGCTCGATGTCGCGATCGTGCGCCCCGAGCGGCGTATCGCCGACACGTTGGTGGGGGCGGACTGGGACGAGGAACCGATGTTCGTCGCGTTGCCGGTCGCGCATCGGCTCGCGCAGCGGCGCCGGATCGATCTGGCGGAGCTGACCGACGAAGCATTCGTGCAGGTGCCGCGCGAAGCCGGCAGCGCGCTGTTCGACGACATCGTCGCCGCGTGCAATGCCGCCGGGTTTCAACCGCGCATGGCGCAGCCCGCGCCGCAGATCACGTCCGCGGTGACGCTCGTCGCGGCCGGGCTCGGCGTGTCGATCGTGCCGAAGGCGATCACGCAGGTGCAGGTCGCGGGCGTCGTGTATCGGCCGGTCGCCGGCGATGGTTTGCGCGCGAGGCTCGCGATCGCGTCGCGACGCGATGATCCGTCCGCGGTCGTGCGCAATTTTCTGGCGCTAGCGTGGTAGCGCGGGACGGTGGTGCGGGATCTATCGCGGCCGCGCGCCTCGCACGCAATGTGTGGTGAATATTCCGATTGACGAACCGCGAAACTTGTCCGGAACGAACGCCGGGGCGGTTTTGCCGCCATTCGACCGCTGGCATGCGGGTTTCCGAATCGTATATGGCCGACGCCGTGTGGACTATAAATGGATGCGTGTACCGGCGCCTGCCGGGCGTCCGCGTGTCTCGCGCGAGACGTCGCCGCGACTGCCGGGGGAGGTGCACCGTGGTTCGCCAGACGCTTGCTCGCGCCGTGCTTCGCACCGCGTTGATCGGGGGCGTATTCGCCGGCATTTTGTCGTCGTCGCCGCCCACCCGTGCCGGGACCGTCGCGACGCCCGCCCCACCGCCTGTCATGAAAAGCAGGCCCGCCACACGCGCTTACTCGATGCCGGTCGACTTTCCGGCGATCGTCGACCGCTACGGCCCGGCGGTCGTGACCATCATGACCACCGGCCCCGACCAGCAGCCCGGTGGCCCCGCCTTCGCGATCCTCGAACCCGACGATCCGCTCACCGGGTTCTTCCGCCGCGGCGCGCAGCCGCCTGCGCCCCCGCCTCCGCTCATGCCCGGGCAGGGCCCGCAGGCGCCGTTGCCCGATACGTCGCCGCGCGCGATCGCGGGCAGCGGCTCGGGCTTCATCGTCAGCCCCGACGGGCTGATCCTGACGTCTGCGCATATCGTCGCCGACGCGACCGACGTGACGGTGCGACTGGCCGATCGTCGTGACCTGAAGGCGACGGTGCTGGCCGTCGATCCGCAGAGCGACGTCGCGGTGCTGCGCGTCGACGCGACGAAGCTGCCGTTCGTGCGCATCGGCGATTCGGCGCGGGTGCGCGCCGGCGAACCGGTGATGACGATCGGCGCGCCCGACGGCTCGGGCAATACGGTCACGGCCGGCATCGTCAGCGCGACGGCGCATCCGCTGCCGGACGGCAGCGCGTTTCCGTTCTTCCAGACCGACATCGCGGTGAATCCCGACAACTCGGGCGGCCCGGTGTTCAACCGCGCGGGCGAGGTGATCGGCATCGCGGTGCAGGTCTATACCGGCGCCGACCGCTACGCGAGCACGACGTTCGCGATCCCGATCGCGTTCGCCATGAAGGTGCGTGCGCAAGCGCAGGCGCAGATGCGGACCAACGCGCAGGCGCAGCGCATGTCGTCCGTGTCGTCCGGCAACGCGCTGGGCGTCGACGTACAGGATGTCGGCGCCGGGTTGGCCGCCGCGTTCGGTCTGCCGCGTCCGGTGGGCGCGCTCGTCAACGGCGTCGATCCCGGCTCGCCGGCCGCCGCGGCCGGCGTGAAGCCCGGCGACGTGATCGTGCAGTTCGGCGACAAGCCGATCGGCCAGGCTGCCGAGCTGAACGACCTGGCCGCCGCGTTGCCGCCTGGCGGGAAGGTGCCGCTGCGGCTGATCCGCAACCGCACGCCGATGCGGCTGACGGTCACGGGAGCGGCGACTGGTGACGCGATCGACACCGCGGCTTACAACGCGCCCTACAACGCGCCCGCGACGGGCAGCGCAGGCACGGTAGGCACTGCCGGGGCGGCGGGCGTGGCGATGGCCGCCGCACGGCCGGCCGATGGCGGCGATCGGCTCGGGCTGACGATGCATCCGCTGAGCGATGCCGAACGGCGGTCGACCGGGCTCGCGGTCGGGATGATGGTGGATGCGGTGCACGGGCCGGCCGCGCGCGCGGGCATCCGGCCGGGCGACGTCGTGCTGGAACTCAACGACACGCTGCTCGAAACGCCGGAAGACGTGCCGGCGCTCGAAGCGAGCGGCGGCGTGATCGCGGTGCTGATCCAGCGCGAGAACGCGCGCAAGTTCGTGTCCGTGCGGGCGCGGTAGGGCGTTGACGGGAGCGCGGGCGTGGGCCTACCATCGTCCGACATCGCTGCCCGGGATTCGGGCGTTCAGGAGCCATCCGGCATGAAAGCGGCAAACTTCAACGTGGTAGTACGCAGGCGCAGGGGCCGGTAGCGGCACCGCGCCGGCACCCATGCGCCCCCGACTTGCTCGGGGGTTTTTTTGCATCGCGCACGGCCCCCGCGGCGCGTGCGAGGAGGGTATCCGCTTGCAACCGAACCTGCCGATTGCTTCCGAACCGGCGTCGCCCCGACACGCGACGCTGATCCTGTTGTGCGCGTTTTCCGTGCTGCCGTTGAGCATGTTGCTGCCGTCGTTGCCCGCGATCGCGCGCGACCTGCACGCCGACTACGGGCTCGTCGCGCTGGCGCTCGGCGGATACGCGGCGGTTGCCGCGTCGCTCGAGTTCGTGATGGGGCCGTTGTCGGACCGGTTCGGGCGACGGCCGATCATGCTGGCGAGCCTCGGCGTCTTCACGCTCGGGTCGCTGGGCTGCGCGATGGCGACCGATATCCGCATGTTCCTTGCGTGCCGGCTGATGCAGGCGGCGATCACGTCGGTCTATCCGGTGTCGATGGCGACGCTGCGTGACACCGCCGGCGGCGAACGCGCGGCGAGCCGCATCGGCTATGCGGCGATGGCGGCCGCGTTCGCGCCGATGATCGGCCCGACGCTCGGCGGCGCGCTCGATCAGACGGTCGGCTGGCGATCGAGTTTCTGGCTGCTCGGCGCGGCCGGTATCGCGCTGCTCGGCTGGTGCGGGTTCGATCTCGCGGAAACCCATACGAAGCGCGCCACCACGCTTGCGCATCAGCTTCGCGCGTATCCGGCGCTGCTGCGTGCGCGCCGCTTCTGGGCGTATGCGCTTTGCATGGCCTTTTCGACCGGCGCGTTCTACGCGTTCCTGGCCGGCGCGCCGCTCGCCGCGCAAGCGAAGTTCGGCATCCCGCCGGCGGAAATCGGTTTGTACATGGGGACGATCACGGCCGGCTTCGTGTGCGGCAGCTTTCTGGCCGCGCGTCACGCGCACCGCTATCCGCTCGCCGCGACGATCCTGTGCGCACGCGTGGTCGCATGCATGGGGCCGGTGATCGCGCTCGCGCTGTTGTTTGGCGGTGCGACGCATGCGATCGCATGGTTCGGGCCGTGCGTGCTGATCGGCGTCGGCAACGGGCTGTCGAATCCCGGTGCGCATGCCGGCGCGATGTCGGTGCGGCCGGACCTGGCCGGTAGCGCATCGGGGCTGGTCGGGGCGATGACGATCGCGGGCGGCGCCGCGCTGTCGTCGCTGACGGGCGCGGTGCTGACCGTGCGCAACGCAGGTTATGCGCCTTTGGTCGTGATGTTGCTGTCCGCGGCAATCGCGTTGGCGGCGGCCGGGTGCATCCGCATCTTCGACGCACGCGAACAGGATGCGTGATCGACGGCACGCATGAACGGCATGCCGATCCGGCGCGATGGCTTCGCGGCGCGGATCGGCAGGGATCGACGCGACGGCCGTCGGATGGACGTCGCGTCGCATGGGCCTGGATATCCCCTTACGGCTTCGCCCCCATCACGAACTCGAACGTCGCCACGCCATCGACGCCACCCGTCACGCGATCGCCCGGCTGCAGCGCGCCGACGCCGGCCGGCGTGCCGGTGAAGATGAGGTCGCCGGCCTTCAGCTCGACCGAGCGCGACACGTACGCGATCACGTCCGGCACGGCCCAGATCATGTCGGCGAGATCGCCTTGCTGGCGCGTTTCGCCGTTCACCGCGAGCCAGATCCGCCCGCTCGCCGGATGGCCGGTGACGCTCGCCGAGCGCAGCGCGGTCACGGGGCCCGACGCGTCGAAGCCCTTCGCCCAGTCCCACGGCCGGCTCAGTTTCTTTGCCTCGGCCTGCAGGTCGCGGCGCGTGAGGTCGACGCCGACGCCGTAGCCCCACACGTGCGACAGCGCATCGGCCGGGTCGATCGACCGGCCGTCCTTGCCGATCGCGACGACCAGCTCGATTTCGTGATGCAGGTCGCTGGTCAGCGGCGGATACGGGACGGTGCCGCCGGCCGGGACGATCGCGTCCGCCGGCTTCATGAAGAAGAACGGCGGTTCGCGGTCGGGATCGGCGCCCATTTCGCGCGCGTGATCGGCGTAGTTGCGGCCGACGCAGAACACGCGGCGCACCGGAAAGCGCGCGGACGACTGATCGACTTCGACGGAAGGACGCTCGGAAGCGTCGATGACATATGCGGACATCGGATGGCCTCGTTCGATGGAAAGACGGATGCCGCCGCCCGCGCAGTGCGCCGCGGGCCGGCATGCATGGAACGATACCCGACGCATGCGCGCCCGGATGCGACGCAACTGCGTTTTAACCGGACAAATCTACGCGTCGCCGGCCGCCGGTGCGGCGTCGGCGTCCGGCAACGCGGCGTTGGCGTCCCGGTACGCCTTCGGCGACACGCCGACCCGCGCGCGGAAGCGCCGCGCGAAATACCCTTCGTCGCGGAAGCCGACCGAGCGCGCGATGTCCGCGATGCGGCGGCTCGTATGCGCGAGCAGCGATTGCGCGAGCGCGATCCGGCGCTCGGTCACGAGATCGGTGAAGGTGCTGCCGGTTTCCTTGCGCACGAGGTGCGCGAGGTAGTTCGGCGACAGGAACGCGGCCTCGGCGGTGGCCGCGAGCGTCAGGTCCTCGCGGGTCAGGTTCGCGCGCACGTGGCGCAGCACGCGCGCGAGTGCGTCGCGCCGGCCCGCGCGCTGGGCGCCGCGCTGCGCGAGCTTGTCGAGCGCGCCCGCGTACTGCGTGCAGACGAGCCCGATCAGCTGCAGCAGGTAGCCGCGCAGCAGCGTGGTCGAGCCGAAGGTGCGCACGCGGTCGGCGTCGAGCATGCAGAGCGCCAGGCGGCGCGCCTCGTCGAACGCGTCGCCGGTCAGGATGAAGTCGAGATGCTCCTGGAAGCGGAACGGCGTCAGCTCGGGAAAGCGGTGTGCGGGAACGTCCTCGAGATCGAGCGGATCGACGTCGAGATCGGCGCGCAGGAACGCCTGGCTGAAGTTGATCACGATGAAGTGCGCGCCGTCCGGATGCGGAATCAGGTGCTCGCGGTGCGGCAGCACGAACGCGAGCGCGCCGCGCGGAAACGGCCGCGTGACGCCGCCGATCCGCTGCTCGGTGTCGCCGCCGAGGTTGAACTGGATCTGGAAATACGCGTGACGGTGCGGCTCGGTGATCGCCTGGCGCGACGTCTGGTCGCGGATGTAGAAATCGAGCCGGTCGCTGCGTTCGGGCATCCCGTACAGGCGCGGCGGGGCGGTGGAGGGCATGAAGGATTCTGCTGTTCGTGACGCGGTTGAGCCGCGATGGTACAGCGAACCGCGCGCGGCCGGAATCTGCTGGTCGATCCGCGCGGGCTGGTCGGATGGCGGGGCGCTCCGCGCGGTGACGGCGAATTACGTTGCCGGATGGAAGCCGAGGTAGCCGCAGCGCGTGCCGGCCTCGTCGTTTGCGAGCCGGCTTGATGCGCCGACCGAGCGGAGCGTGTCGGCAGTCGCGGTGCGATTTGTCAGCAGCGTCCATGCCGGAGCCGCGCGATCGTCGGCCATCGCCGCCGCCGCCGTGTACGGATCGGCAAGCGCGTTCAGTTCGGACAGCAGCGTATCGGCGGGCGGCGCATGAATCGCGAAGCCTTCGTTCGCGACGGCCGCCGCATCGATACCGAGCGCCGCGCACAGTCGCGCGCGCAGCGGCGCCTCAGCCGCGCTTGCTTCCCGCGAGCGCGCGATGTTCTCGCGCGTTTGCACGTCGACGATCATGCCGTGGCGCGCGAGCGGCGCGTGCTGCCACGCGTCGGGCGGGCACTGCTTGCCGTCCGGCATCAGCGGCACGAACGGATTGACCTCGACCGGATAGATCCGGCACACCAGCGGTCGTTCGTCGTAGATGCCGCAGCGCAGGTCGTCGCGCAGGTTCGGGCACGGCCCCGCATGCGATGCGGTGAGGATGGTGGTGACACGTATCGGCAACGTGCCGCTGAACGCGGGCGACGAACGTGCCCGCTTGTACGCGGCGAACGCGTCGTCGGCGGCCGGTTCGACGGGCCACGGCATGGCGTCGCACAGCAGCTCCACGTGGCCGCCGCGCCGCAGCCACGCAACGGCCTCGGCGACGGTCAACGGAATGCGCAGGTCGTGGCAGCAGCGGCCGCAGCCGGTGCATGAAAAGTCGATGTCGTGGTGATTCATGTCGATGGGAAGCGCGATGCGAGCGGCTGCGGTCAGCCCGCCACCAGCGGCGCGACGCGCCGGCGCAGCTCGGGCACGACCTCGGCGTCGAACCACGGATGATGCTTGAACCACGCCTGGTTGCGCGGCGACGGATGCGGCAGCGGCAGCACGTCGGGGCCGTAGTCGCGCCACGCCTGCACGGTGTCGGTCAGCGTCGCCTTGCGCGTGTCGCGCAGGAAATGCCGCTGCGCGTACTGGCCGATCAGCAGCGTCAGCCGGATCGACGGCAGTTCGGCGAGCAGCCGGTCGATCCACAGTGGCGCGCATTCGGGGCGCGGCGGGTTGTCGCCGCTCGCGCCGCGGCCCGGATAGCAGAAGCCCATCGGCACGATCGCGAAGCGCGTCTCGTCGTAGAAGGTGTCGGCGTCGACGCCCAGCCAGTCGCGCAGCCGCTTGCCGCTCGCATCGTCCCACGGGATCCCGCTCGCATGGACGCGGGCGCCGGGCGCCTGCCCGACGATCAGGATGCGCGCGTCGCGATGGGCGCGCACGACCGGACGCGGGCCGAGCGGCAGGTCGGCTTCGCAGGCGCGGCACGCGCGGATTTCAGTGAGCAGCACGTCGAGCGGCGTGCGCGTTCGTTTCGGCATTGATTCTGAACGGGGACGGAAGGGGCGGCGCGGATATCGCTGCGTCCGGGCGGCGCCGGTGCGTGTGCCGCCCGGCGCATCGCGTCAGGCGTGCCCGCAGGGCGCGGCATCGCGCGGTGCGTCGATCCTGCGGCCCCATGGCGCCGGCATCCTGCGAATCGGAAGGATCACTCGCCCGCTGAACCGCCTTCGGCGACCGCAGCATCATACAACGCCGTCTGCGCGATCGCTGCGGCGATCCCCGCGTCGTCGTGCTCGCCGTCGAGCATGCCCCAGCGCCGGTATTGCGACAGGAACCACTGGCCGTCGCGCGGATCCGGCCGGTTCACGGCGCCGCCGTCGTGGAAGCGGATCGGCAGCGGCGGCTGCGCGAACGGCCCCGCGCCGTAGTCGCCGAGCAGGCGCGGCGCGATCAGGCGGGCCGGCACGCCGAGCGCGTCGGGCGATGCAAGCCAGCCGGCCGCCTCGCGGCGGTGCGCGGGATCGTCCAGCCACGCGCACGCATCGACGAGCGTGCGGATCAGCGCGCGCGCCGTGGCCGGATACAGCGCGACGAATTCGCGGCGCGCGGCGAGCACCTTCTCCGGATGATCGGGCCAGATCTCGCTCGTGACGGCGACGGTCCGGCCCGCGCCGCAGGCCTCGGCCACCGCGTGCCACGGCTCGCCCGCGCAGAAGCCGTCGAGCTCGCCGCTCGCGAGCGCCGCGACCATCTCGGGCGGCGGAATCACGACGCTGCGCACGTCGCGCAGCGGATCGACGCCGTGCGACGCGAGCCAATGATTCAGCCACATCGCATGCGTGCCGGTCGGAAAGGTCTGCGCGAGCAGCGGCTTGCGGCCGAGCGTCGCGAGCGCCGCGCGCACGTCGCCGCTTTCGCGATACGCGTCGGCGAGGCCGCGCGCGAACGTGATCGCCTGGCCGTTGCGGTTCAGCACCATCAGCGCGGCCATGTCGGTCTGCGGGCCGCCGATGCCGAGCTGCAGCCCGCACACGAGCCCATACAGCGCATGCGCGGCGTCGAGCTCGCCGGTCAGCAGCTTGTCGCGCACGGTGGCCCACGACGGCTGGCGGCTCAGTTCCAGCGTCAGGCCATGGCGTGCGCCGAGATTCAACTGCTGCGCGACGATCAGCGGGGCCGCGTCGCTCAGCGCGACGAACCCGAGACGAAGATGCGCGCGTTCCGGCGCGGCGGGAGGCGAAGATGTCATGGCATTCAAGATTGGGATGACGCGTCGTACAGTTGCCGGGCGACGTCGACGATGCGCAGCCCCTGATCCATCGCGCGTTTGCGCAGGAACGCATACGCATCGTGTTCGGACAGCTTGCGCTGGTCCATCAGCAGTCGCTTCGCGCGGTCGATCAGCTTGCGCTCGGCGAGTTCGCGCTCGACGTCGGCGAGCCGGCGGCGCAGCGCATCGTCGTGCGAGAAGCGCGCGAGCGCGACTTCGAGGATCGGCGCGAGACGCTCGGCCGACAGCCCTTCGACGAGATACGCGCTGACGCCCGCGCCGACCGCCGCGTGAATCAGGTCCTGATCGGCATCGTGGCTGAACATCAGCACGGGGCGCGGGGCCGTGGCGTGCATTACGGCGAGTTGCTCGAGCGTGTCGCGCGACGGCGAATCGGTATCGATGATCACGACGTCGGGGCGCTGCTCCTCGACGGCGGCCGGCAGGCGCGCGGGCGTCGCGACGTCGTTGAGCATTTCGTAGCCGAGGCGCGCGAGCGCGTCGCCGAGCTCGCCGATCGGCTTGTCGGTGTCGGTGACGAGCAGCACGCGCAGGCGGAGGGGAGGAACAGGCGTACTCATGAGGCGAACGGCTGCGGCGAAATCGTGGTGCGATGCGCGGATCGGGCGCGGCGGCCTCGTGCGGAAACCGGGCCGCCGCAGCACGCGGCGGTCCGGCGGCCGGCGCCATCGGCACCGCTGTTTTCATGATAGGTGGGCGGCCGGTGCCGCGTGGCGTCGAACATGCTACGCGGCACGGGAGAACGCCGTTTCGATCGCGGTGCTTGCGTCCGGCACGCGCTGCACGGCCGCTTCGCCGATTGCGCCGCCGACGAGGATCACCGCCGGGCTGCCGAGCCCGGCTGCGGCCACACCGCGTGCGAGGCCGCCGAGCGTGCCGGTCCAGCGGCGCTCGTGCGGCGTGCCGGCCCATTGCACGGCGGCGGCCGGCGTCGACGCAGGCAAGGCGGCGAGCAGGCCGGCCGCGATGCTGTCGACGCGGCTCATCCCCATGTAGATCGCGAGCGTGGTGCCGGTGGCCGCGAGTGCCGTCCAATTCGGCTCACCGTGGTCCTGGCGGTGCGCGGTGACGAACGTGACGCCCTGGCAGTGCTCGCGGTGCGTGAGCGAGATGCCGAGGCTCGCGGCGGCCGCGAATCCCGACGAGATGCCGTTGATGATGTCCACCGGAATCGCGGCGGCGCGCAGCGTCGCGAGTTCTTCGCCGGCGCGGCCGAACAGCAGCGCGTCGCCGCCCTTGACGCGCACGACGTGCGCGCCGCGCAGCGCATAGCGGCGCATCAGTTTCTCGATGAACGCCTGCGGCGTGGAGCGGCAGCCGCCGCGCTTGCCGACGCGGATCACGCGCGCGTGCGGCGCGAGTTCGACGATGCCGGGCGCGACGAGATCGTCGAGCAGCAGCACGTCGGCGGCCGCCAGCGCCTTCACGGCCTTCAGCGTGAGGAGATCGGGATCGCCGGGGCCGGCGCCCAGCAGCGTGACTTTGCCAGTCGTCATGTCGTGTTCCTGTACCGCGTGCGTGCGGCGGTCGAGAGCGTATCGGTGCGCGCGGCGGCGGCGGGCGGTCGAAGCGACCACGGCATCCGGCCGTGCCGTGCACGGGAGGGACGTCGTTGTCCGGTCTGCTGTACCTGCCTGCGACGGCGCGCCCGCATCGCGGGGGGCCGCCCACCGGCTCCATTGCCGGTGTGTGCATTCGATTCAGCAATATCCGGGCCAGCCTGCGCGAACGGTACGGCGCGCGTGCCGGCATGCGCCGCCCGATGGCTGCATCGGTGCTGCACACGCATGTGGCCGAAGGCTCAGGGCCCACGCACTGACGCATCGGCATGCATCACGCACCGTCGGCGCGCACCGTGATGTCGCACGGCGACAGTGCTGCAGCGCACCACATCTGTGCCTCGATGCATTCCAACGAATCGCGCGCGGCGCGCCGCAAAGAGGGGAGTGACGGGCGGCGAGCGTTGTGCGGCGGGGCTTTCGGCGCGATTCGGGCCGACATGGCACGGCGCTTGCGTTAGGTGGTCCGGGCGAATCAACGGCGATTCGTCCGCAGCACCGATTACTGAACGCGCCCGGCAACGGGCTTCTTCATGGGCAACGGCGTCCTACGCATCGGGTCTCTCGACGAGACCGGGTGCGCAGGACGCCGTTTTTCGTTTGGCGGATGACATGACCGACAAAGCTACCCGTATCGATCTCTTCTCGTTCCGCACCGCGCCGATGCGCGCATTCCACATGACGTGGATGGCGTTCTTCGTGTGCTTCTTCGCATGGTTCGCATGCGCGCCGCTGATGCCGCTGATCGCGCGCGAATTCCACCTCACCGCGGCACAGGTTGCGAACATCAACATCGCCGCGGTGGCCGCGACGATCGCCGTGCGGCTGCTGGTCGGCCCGCTGTGCGACCGCTTCGGCCCGCGTCGCGTGTATGCCGGGCTGCTCGTGCTCGGCGCGATTCCCGTGTTCGCGGTGTCGTTTACGCACGACTATCTGTGGTTCCTGATCTGCCGCCTGGGCATCGGCGCGATCGGCGCCGGCTTCGTGATCACGCAGTACCACACGTCGGTGATGTTCGCGCCGAACGTGGTCGGCACCGCGAACGCGACGACGGCCGGCTGGGGCAACGCCGGTGCGGGCGCGACGCAGGCGATGATGCCGCTGCTCGTCGCGGCCGGCCTGATCCTCGGCTTCGGTGACAGCGCGTCGTGGCGCATCGCGCTGATCGTGCCGGGCGTCGCGATGCTCGCGATGGCCTGGGCGTACTGGCGCTTCACGCAGGACTGCCCGCAAGGCGACTTCGTCGCGCTGCGCAAGCAGGGCGTGACGGTCGACAGCGGCAAGAAGGGCGGCTGGGCGAGCTTCTTCGCGGCGTGCGGCAACTATCGCGTGTGGATGCTGTTCGTCACGTACGGCGCGTGCTTCGGCGTCGAGGTGTTCATCCACAACATCGCCGCGCTGTACTACGTCGACCACTTCCACCTGTCGCTGAAGGATGCCGGCTTCGCGGTCGGCCTGTTCGGGATGCTCGCGCTGTTCGCCCGCGCGCTCGGCGGCTGGCTGTCGGACAAGATCGCCACGCGCCGCAGCCTCGACGTGCGCGCGGCGCTGCTGTGCGCGCTGATCGTCGGCGAAGGGCTCGGGCTGATCTGGTTCTCGCATGCGCAAGGCATCGGCATGGCGCTCGTCGCGATGCTGACCTTCGGCCTCTTCACGCACATGGCCTGCGGCGCGACCTATGCGCTCGTGCCGTTCATCGACCGCAAGGCGCTCGGCGGCGTCGCGGGGATCATCGGCGCGGGCGGCAACGTCGGCGCGGTGGCCGCGTCGTTCCTGCTCAAAGGCGTCGGCGACGTGCAGCACACGCTGAGCCTGCTCGGGCTCGCCGTCACCGCGACCGCGTTGTGCGCGATGGCCGTGCGCTTCAGCGAAGAACACAAGGCACGCGAGGCCGAGCTGCGCGATCGCGCGCTGGCCGCCGCTCAAGCCGCGAACTGATCGACCGAGGAAACGCCATCATGAAACTCATCGTCATCGGCCACGGAATGGTCGGCCACAAGCTCCTCGAATGCGTCGCGGCGCAAGCCGGCGCGGCGGATGCGCTGCAGGTCACGGTGCTCGGCGAGGAGCCGCGCCCGGCATACGACCGCGTGCACCTGTCGGAATTCTTCGCGGGCAAGTCGGTGGACGACCTGTCGCTCGTCGAGCCCGGCTTCTTCGAACGCCATCCGCAGTTCGACCTGCGCCTGAACGCGTGCGTCGCGTCGATCGACCGCGCCGCGCACACGGTCACGCTCGCGTCGGGCGAGACGCTCGCGTACGACAAGCTGGTGCTCGCGACGGGCTCGCGTCCGTTCGTGCCGCCGGTGCCGGGCCGCGACCGCCCGGGCTGCTTCGTGTACCGGACGATCGAGGATCTCGAGGCGATGCAGGCGTGCGGCGCGCACGCGAAGCGTGGCGTGGTGATCGGCGGCGGGCTGCTCGGCCTCGAATGCGCGAAGGCGCTGCGCGACATGGGGCTCGAGACGCACGTCGTCGAATTCGCGCCGCGACTGATGGCCGTGCAGGTCGACGACGGCGGCGGCCGGATGCTGCGCGCGAAGATCGAGGCGCTCGGCGTGACCGTGCATACGGGCAAGAACACGCTCGAGATCGTCGACGGTGAAGAAGGTACCCATCGGATGGCGTTCGCCGACGGCTCGCATCTCGACACCGACATGATCGTGTTCTCGGCCGGCATCCGCGCGCGCGACGAACTGGCACGCGCGTGCGGCCTGGAGATCGGCCCGCGCGGCGGCGTCGCGATCGACGACGCGTGCCGCACGAGCGACGCCGACATCTACGCGATCGGCGAATGCGCGGCCTGGAACGGCATGGTGTACGGCCTCGTCGCGCCGGGCTACGACATGGCGCGCGTGGTCGCGAAGCAGCTCGCGGGTGACGCTGACGAAGCGGCCGCATTCGCCGGCGCCGACATGAGCACGAAGCTCAAGCTGATGGGCGTCGACGTCGCGAGCATCGGCGACGCGCACGGCACGACGGCCGGCAGCTGCACCTACCAGTATGCGGACGAGCGTCGCCAGGTCTACAAGAAGCTGGTGGTGTCGGATTGCGGCAAGTTCCTGCATGGCGCGGTGATGGTCGGCGACGCGGCCGAATACGGCACGCTGCTGCAGATGATGCTGAACCGCATCGAGTTGCCCGAGTCGCCGGAATTCCTGATCCTGCCGTCATCGGATGGCGCAGCCAAGCCGGCGATCGGCGTGGATGCGCTGCCGGACGGCGCGCAGATCTGCTCGTGCAACAACGTGTCGAAGTCGCAGATCTGCGCGGCGGTGGCCGACGGCGCGACGAGCCTCGGCGCACTGAAATCGTGCACGGGCGCGGGCACGTCGTGCGGCGGCTGCGTGCCGCTCGTCACGCAGATCATGAAGGCCGAGATGAAGAAGCAGGGCCTCGCGGTCAACAACCATCTGTGCGAGCACTTCCCGCATTCGCGCCAGGAGCTGTTCCACCTGATCCGCGTCGAGCGCATCACGACCTTCGGCGAACTGCTCGCGAAGCACGGTCGCGGCCTGGGCTGCGACGTGTGCAAGCCGGCCGTCGCGGGCATCCTCGCGTCGTGCTTCAACGAGTTCGTGCTGAAGAAGGAGCATGCGGGGCTGCAGGACTCGAACGACTACTACCTCGCGAACATCCAGCGCGACGGCACGTACTCGGTCGTGCCGCGCATGCCGGGCGGCGAGGTGACGCCGGAAGGGCTGATCGCGGTCGGCCAGGTCGCGCGCAAGTACGGCCTCTACACGAAGATCACGGGCGGCCAGCGCGTCGACCTGTTCGGCGCGCGCGTCGAGCAGTTGCCGTCGATCTGGGAAGAGCTGATTGCCGCCGGCTTCGAATCGGGGCATGCGTACGGCAAGTCGGTGCGCACCGTGAAGTCGTGCGTCGGCTCGACGTGGTGCCGCTACGGCGTCGACGATTCGGTCGGCCTCGCGATCGACATCGAGAACCGCTACAAGGGCTTGCGCGCGCCGCACAAGATCAAGTTCGGCGTGTCGGGCTGCACGCGCGAGTGCGCGGAAGCGCAGGGCAAGGACATCGGGATCATCGCGACCGAGAAGGGCTGGAACCTGTACGTGTGCGGCAACGGCGGGATGAAGCCGCGCCACGCGGAACTGATCGCGTCCGACCTCGACCGTGCCACGCTGATCCGCTACATCGACCGCTTCCTGATGTTCTACGTGCGCACCGCCGACCGGCTGCAGCGCACCAGCGTGTGGCGCGACAACCTCGAAGGCGGGCTCGACTACCTGACCGACGTCGTCGTGCACGACAAGCTCGGCATCGCGGCCGAACTCGAGGCCGACATGCAGCACGTGGTCGACACCTACGAATGCGAATGGAAGAAGGCCGTCACCGATCCGGAAACGCGCAAACGCTTCCGCCACTTCGTGAACAGCGACGCGCCCGACGCGACCATCGCATTCGTGGAGACGCGCGGCCAGATCCGTCCCGCGACGCCCGACGAGCGCGTGGGCGGCAGGCCCGTCCGGATTCCCGTTGTCGCCGAAGCGGCCACGGAGTCCGCAACTGAATCTGCAACCGAATCGGCAACCGTTTGACCCTGACCGACACCCGCGTCTTTTCCAAGGAGCCCATCATGAACGATCGTCTTCCCCTGTCCTGGACCCGTGTGTGCCCGCTCGACGACATCGTGCCGAACACCGGCGTGTGCGCGCTCGTCAACGGCGAGCAGGTCGCGGTGTTTCACGTCGCGCATGCTGAAGCCGGCGGCGTGTTCGCGATCGACAACGTCGACCCGGTGTCGCAGGCGGCCGTGATGTCGCGCGGGCTGATCGGCAGCCTCGGCGAGCGCGTGGTCGTCGCGTCGCCGCTGTACAAACAGCATTTCGACCTGCGTACCGGCGAATGCCTGGAAGCGCCCGAGAAGTCGGTGAGCGCGTATCCGTCGCGGATCGAGGACGGGTTCGTGTGGATTGCCGCCTGAGAGCCCCGGAGCACGCATGAGCGCCACCCCCATCAAGAGCGTGTGCCCGTACTGCGGTGTCGGCTGCGGAATGGTGCTGCACGTCGAGGATGGCGAGGTCGTCAAGGTGTCCGGCGACTCCGAGCATCCGACCAACTTCGGGCGGCTGTGCACGAAGGGCTCGTCCGCGCACGTCGCGTTGCGCCGCTCCGGGCGGCTCGATCGCACGTTCGTGCGGCGCGCGCGGGAGGACGATCTCGTGCCGCTGCCGGCCCGCGACGCGATCGCCGAAACCGCGCGGCGGCTGCGCGCGGTGCTCGACACGCACGGGCCCGATGCGCTGTCGTTCTACGTGTCGGGGCAGATGTCGATCGAGGCGCAATACCTCGTGAACAAGCTCGCGAAGGGCTTCGTCGGCACCAACAACATCGAGTCGAACTCGCGCCTCTGCATGGCGAGCGCGAGCACCGGCTACAAGCAGTCGCTCGGCGCGGACGGCCCGCCCGGGTCGTACCAGGACTTCGATCGCGCGAACCTGTTCTTCGTGATCGGCGCGAACATGGCCGACTGCCACCCGATCCTGTTCCTGCGGATGATGGATCGCGTGAAGGCCGGCGCGAAGCTGATCGTCGTCGATCCGCGCCGCACCGGCACCGCCGACAAGGCCGACCTGTTCCTGCAGATCCGGCCTGGCACCGATCTCGCGCTGACCAACGGACTGCTGCACCTGCTGCACGCGAACGGCCGCACCGATGCCGCGTTCATCGACGCGTACACCGAAGGCTGGGACGCGATGCCCGCGTTCCTCGCCGACTACACGCCTGAGCGCGTCGCCGAAATCACGGGGCTCGCCGAAGCCGACATCCGCACGGCCGCGCAATGGATCGGCGACGCGCAGGAATGGATGAGCTGCTGGACCATGGGGCTCAACCAGAGCACGCACGGCGTGTGGAACACCAACGCGATCTGCAACCTGCATCTCGCGACGGGCACGATCTGCCGCCCGGGCAGCGGGCCATTTTCGCTGACCGGCCAGCCGAACGCGATGGGCGGGCGCGAGATGGGCTACATGGGCGCCGGCCTGCCGGGCCAGCGCTCGGTGCTGTCCGACGACGACCGGCGCTTCGTCGAGAACCTGTGGCGCGTGCCGGCCGGCACGCTGCGCAAGGAAACCGGCAACGGCACGGTCGACCTGTTCGAGCGGATGGCGGCCGGCGACATCAAGGCGTGCTGGATCGTCTGCACGAATCCGGTCGCGACCGTGCCGAACCGGCAGAACGTGATCGCGGGGCTGCAGGCCGCTGAGCTGGTGATCGCGCAGGACGCGTTCCTCGACACCGAGACCAACCGCTACGCGGACATCCTGCTGCCCGGCGCGCTGTGGGCCGAGGGCGACGGCGTGATGGTCAACTCCGAGCGCAACATGACGCTGATGCGCGCCGCGATCGCGCCGCCCGGCGACGCGCTGCCCGACTGGCGCATCGTCGCGGAGGTCGCGCGCGCGATGGGCTTCGGCGATGCGTTCGACTATGCGTCGGCGGCCGACGTGTTCGACGAGATCGTGCGCTTTTCGAATCCGGCGACCGGCTACGACCTGCGCGGCGCGAGCCATGCGGCGCTGCGCGACGGCCCGGTGCAATGGCCGGTCGCGCCGGGCACCGCGCGCGAGCGGCACCCGATCCGCTACCTGAACGACGGCGTGAGCCAGACGCCGCGCGCGGCCGACGGCGGGCACGATGCGCCGCGCATCGCGTTCCCGACGCCGTCGGGCAAGGCGCGCTTCTTCGCGCGGCCACACGTCGCGCCGGCCGAACTGCCGGACGACACGTTCCCGATCGTGCTGAACACCGGGCGGCTGCAGCATCAATGGCACACGATGACGAAGACGGGCAAGGTGCCGATGCTGAACAAGCTCAATCCGCGTCCGTTCGTCGAGCTGCATCCGGACGACGCGGGCGCGCTCGGCATCGCGACGAAGGACAGCGTCGAGATCCGTTCGGCGCGCGGCCGCGCGGTGCTGCCGGCCGTCGTGACTGAGCGCGTGCAGCGCGGCAACTGCTTCGCGCCGATGCACTGGAACGACGTGTACGGCGACGACCTGTGCATCAACGCGGTGACGAACGACGCGATCGATCCGGAATCGCAGCAACCCGAATTGAAATACTGCGCGGTCGCACTGACGCGCGTCGACACGGACGCGTTCGCGTCCGCCGACGACGACACGGCGCGGCCCGATGCCAGCGCGGCCGATGCCGATGCGCGGCCCGCGCCGGCATCGGTGCAGATCACGGCTTCACAGGAATCCGACATGGCAGACCTCGACACTTTCGCGGCGGCGCTCGGCGTGGCCGATCTCGCGCCGCCGCCGCTCACCGAGGCGGAGCGCCTGTACGTGGCCGGCCTCGTCAGCGGGCTGAAGGCGAGCGCGGGGCGGCGCGAAGGCGGCGTGCCGGTGCTGCCGGCCGGCGCGCCGCTCGCGCCGCCGGTGCGGTTCTGGCTCGACGGGATGCTCGCGGGGCTGTTCAGCCGCTCGCTGCCCGCCCACCCGGCGGAGGGTGCGGCGCCCGCGCTGCCGGCCGAGGCCGCCGCGCCCGGCGGCGTGCGGATCGTGCGCACGCGTCCGAAGGTCGTGCTGCTGTGGGCGTCGCAGACGGGCAACATCGAATCGCTGACCGAGGACTACGCGACGCAGCTGATGAATGCGGGCTTCGAGATCCGCACCGCGTGCATGTCCGACTATCCGGTCGCGTCGCTGGCTGGCGCGCAATACGTGCTGCTGATGACGAGCACGTTCGGCGACGGCGATGCGCCCGACAACGGCAGCGAGTTCTGGGATGCGCTGCAGGCCGACGGCGCCGCGCGCCTCGACGGCGTGCACTTCGCGGTGCTCGCGTTCGGCGATCGCAACTACGACCAGTTCTGCGGCCACGGCCGCCGGCTCGATGCACGGCTCGCGGAGCTCGGTGCTGCGCGCTTGTGCGCACGCGTCGATTGCGACGTCGAGTTCCAGCGCGAGGCGGATCAGTGGCTCGAACGCGTGGTCGCCCGGATCAAGGATGCGGATGCGGCGCTGCACGCGGTGCCGTCCGCCGGATTGAGCGCGTCGGGGCTGCTGCCGACCAAGGCGCGTCCGGCGCCGTCGAAGCTCGTCGCGAACCTGCGGCTCAACCGGCCGGGCGCCGCGAAGGACACGCGCTACGTGTCGCTGTCGACCGAAGGCGCGAACCTCGAATACGAAGCCGGCGACGCGCTCGGCGTGTGGCCGACCAACTGCCCGGAGCTGGTCGACGAGTTGCTGTCGGTCACCGCGCTGAAGGCCGACGCGCCGGTGTCGATCGACGGCGTCGGCGACATGCGCCTGGGCGAGGCGCTGGCGCGCCACTTCGACATCACGCGCCCGCACCCCGATACGCTCGCGTTCATTGCATCGCGCAGCGCGAACGGCGCGCTGAAGGCGCTGCTCGGCGACGATCGCAAGGCCGACCTGAAGCAATGGTTGTGGGGGCAACAGCTGGCGGACGTGCTGCACGAGTTTCCGGTCGAGCTGTCGGGCGCGGAGCTGGTCGCGATGCTGAAGCGGCTGCAGCCGCGGCTGTATTCGATCGCGTCGAGCCCGAGCGCGCACCCGGGCGAGATCCACCTGACGGTGTCGGCCGTGCGCTATCACAACGGCCGGCGCGCGCGCAAAGGCGTCGCGTCGACGTTCCTCGCCGATCGCGCGGACGACGGACGCGTGCCGGTGTTCGTGCAGAAGTCCGCGCATTTCCGGCCGCCGGTGAACGGCGACGTGCCGGTCGTGATGGTCGGCCCCGGCACGGGCGTCGCGCCGTTCCGCGGCTTCCTGCACGAGCGGCAGGCGCGCGGCGCGCGCGGACGCAACTGGCTGTTCTTCGGCGAGCAGCATGCGCAGACCGACTTCTACTACGGCGACGAGCTCGAAGCGATGCGCGACAGCGGCTTCCTGACGCGGCTCGATCTCGCGTTCTCGCGCGACCAGGCCGACAAGATCTACGTGCAGGACCGGATGCGCGAGCAGGGCGCCGAGCTGTACAGGTGGCTGGAGGAGGGCGCGCACTTCTACGTGTGCGGCGACGCCGCGCGGATGGCGAAGGATGTCGATACCGCGCTGAAGGCGGTCGTCGCCGAGCACGGCGGGATGTCGGACGAAGCCGCGAACGATTACGTCGCGCGGCTCGCGAAGGCGCGGCGCTACATGCGGGACGTGTACTGAGCGTATCGGCGGCACGGTCGGATCGTGCCGGCGCCACGGCCGGCCCTGCAACGATGCGCCGGACGGCGCATGATGGCGGCTTCACTCACGCAGCCCAGGAGTCGCGTCATGACGGCACGCCGGAATTTCCCGCTTCGAACCCTCGTGATTACCGCATCGCTGGCCGCCGCCGCACTCGGCTGCGCGCCCGCTGTCGGCCAGACGTCGACCGTGCCGACGAGCACGGCTGCCGCGACGCCCGACAACGCGGTGCTGCTGACGGTCTTTCTCAAGCACGACCAGTCGCGCCCGCTCGCCGAGCTGAACGCGCAACTTGCAAAGCAGGGGTTCTACAAGGCGTTTCCGCCGCCGGGCGTCGAGGTGGTGAGCTGGACCGTGGCGATGGGGATCGGGCAGATCGTCGTGTTGCGGTTGCCCGCGTCGCGCGTGCGGGAGGTCAATCGCGTGCTCGAGGACACGGCGTGGGGCGCTTACCGCACCGAGTTCTACCCGACCTACGACTACAAGGCGATCGGGCTGGCGGAGCATGAGCGGGCGAAATGACGACGCGTCAAGATCCGTCCCCTTTCGCTGAACCCGCGCGGGCTCGCGGTTTTTGCTCATTCGGGCGGGGCGGCCGGGAGAATTCTTCCCGAATGGGCGATTCGTCAGTCAACCGACGAAAAATCTCGGGCGGTTCCCGGTATGATGCGCACCATGCGCATGATTTGATGCACCTGCCGCGCCCAACCGCCCGGTGCGAGACCGAAAGATTCTGTAATATAAGTTCCGTATACTCGTCAGTTCTGATTCAGGCGCCCGTGCTTTGGACCTAAGCCGGCCGCCCTCGCACAACAACCAAGATTCGTCGCCGCCCGGCCGTCCCGCGCCGCGACAAGCTATGCACCGCCACTGAACAATCTATGTCTTCCCGCCACTCTGGTCCGCCCGGCCGCGCCGCGGCGGCGCTCGCCCGTGTGTCGACGCTGATCCGCAACGAGCGCGTGCTGTCGCCGCTGCTCGCGCTCGGCATCGGCCTGCTGCTGATCGTGGTTTTCCAGCACCTGTCCGAATCCGTCGACTACCGGTCGGTGATCCGCCAGCTGCGCCACATGTCCGTCGGCGAATGGGGCGCATCGCTCGCCGCGACGGCCCTCAGCTATCTCGCGCTCGTCGCCCGCGATGCGGTGGGCCTACGCTACGTCGCCGCGAAGGTGCCGCGCGCCGCGCTGTGGATCGGCTCGATCGCCGGCTCCGCGCTCGGCAACGCGACCGGCTTCGGCGCGCTCACGGGCGGCGCCGTGCGCGCGCGCGTGTACGGCGTGTCGGGCGTCACGCCCGCGCAGATCGGCCGGATGACGGTATTCACCAGCGGCACGCTCGCACTCGCGCTGGTGCTGATGACGGCGGTCGGCATGGTCTGCGTGCCGCAGACGCTCGCCGCGATGCTGCATGTCGCACCGGGTGTGCTCACGTGGAGCGGCGCCGCGCTGCTCGTGGTGCTGGCCGTTGTGGTCGCGCTGTGCGGCAACACCGCGCGTCCGGTCGTCACGCGCTTCAAATGGCTCGCGTTCGACGTGCCGGCACGGCGCGACCTCGTCGCGCAGGTCGTCTACGCGGTGCTCGACGTCGTGGCCGCCGGCCTGACGCTGTGGGTGTTGCTGCCGGTCGCGCCGGTCGGCTTCCCGACCTTCATCACGGTCTACGCGGCCGCGCTGCTGCTCGGGATGATCGGTCATACGCCGGGCGGGATCGGCGTGTTCGAAGCCGCGATGGTGTTCACGCTGGGCCGCGAAGTGCCCGCGCACGCAATGGTCGCCGCGCTGATCGCCTATCGCGCGATCTACTTCGGCGTGCCGCTCGTGCTGTCGGCCGGCCTGCTGGCCGGCTTCGAGGGCCGCGCGCTGCGGCGCCGGCTCGTGTCGCGGCAGGCCGCGCGCGTGTCGCAACTGGCGCCGCTGTTCCTGAGCCTCGTGACCTTCGCGGTCGGCGGGATGCTGGTGATCTCGAGCGCGACGCCCGCGTTCTGGCATCGGATCGCGATCCTGCGCAACATCGTGCCGCTGTGGGTGCTCGAAGGCTCGCAGGTGATCTGCAGCGTGCTGGGTGTCGCGCTGCTGTTCGTCGCGCGCGGGCTGCTGCGCCGGCTGGACGGCGCGTGGTGGATGACCTTCGCGCTGACGCTCGCGAGCCTCGCGCTGTCGCTGGCGAAGGGCCTCGCGTTCGTCGAGGCCGGCGTGCTCGGCACGCTGCTGGTGCTGCTGCTCGTCAGCCGCCGCCGCTTCAGCCGGCATTCGTCGCTGCTCGCCGAGCGCTTCACGGTGAGCTGGTTCGTGTCGGTGACGATGGTGCTGATCCTCGCGGTGTGGGTGCTGTGCTTCGCGTTCCGCGATGTGCCGTACACGCGCGATCTGTGGTCGCATTTCTCGTTCGACGCACGGGCGCCGCGCGCGCTGCGCGCCACGCTCGCGTCCGGCGTGTTCGTCGCGCTGTTCGCGCTGTGGCAGCTGCTGCGCCCCGCGCCGGGCCGTTTCGTGAAGCCGGTCGCGCAGGATCTGCTCGACGCCGAGCAGATCATCCGCGCGCAGGAGTGCAGCGATGCGGGCCTCGCGCTGATGGGCGACAAGTCGTTCCTGTTCTCCGAATCGCGCCGCGCGTTCCTGATGTACGCGAAAAACGGCCGCACGTGGGCCGCGCTGCACGATCCGGTCGGCCCGCGCGAGGAATGGCCGGCGCTGATCAGCAAGTTCATTGCGCTGGCGCATGCGCACAGCGGCCGCGCGGCGTTCTACCAGGTGCGCGCGAACGCGCTGCCGCTGTACCTCGACGCGGGGCTCACGCTGATGAAGCTCGGCGAGGAAGCGCACATCGCGCTCGACCGGTTCGACCTGAAGGGCTCGAACCGTTCGCACCTGCGCTACGCGCTGCGCCGCGGCGACAAGGACGCGCTGAGTGTCGAGGTGATCGCGCCGTGCGACGTGCCGGCCGCGCTGCCGGCGCTGCGCGACATCTCGGACGGCTGGCTCGACAGCCGCGATGCGCGCGAGAAGAGCTTCTCGGTGGCCGCGTTCCACGACGGCTATCTCGCGACGCAGTCGGTGATGCTGGTGCGCCAGGCCGACAAGCCGATCGCGTTCGTCACGTTCATGACGACCGACCTCAACACCGAGGCGACGGTCGGCGTGATGCGTCACCTGCCGGAAGCGTCGCCGTATGCGATGGAGTATCTGTTTACGCAGCTCGCGCTGCATCTGAAGGAAGCGGGGTTCCTCAAGCTGAGCCTGGGTATCGCGCCGTTCTCGGGGATGGGGGCGGCGAAGATGCCGTCGCCGTGGCACCGGTTCGGGCTGATGGTCTGGCGCTTCGGCGGCCGCTTCTACAACTTCCGTGGCTTGCGTGCATTCAAGAGCAAGTTCGAGCCGCACTGGGAGCCGCGCTATCTCGCGGCCTCGGGCTCGGTCGGCGTGTTCGTCACGCTCGCGGACCTGTCCCTGCTGGCTGGAGGTCGGCGCTCATGATGTTGAAGAAGGGTATCGCGCAGGCGGCGGTCGCCTGTGCGGGAATGATGCTGGCCGGCGCCGCACTCGCGGCGCAGCCGGCGGCGGCGAAACCGGAAACCGTGTCGGGCGGCCGCTACGGCCCCGTGACCGTGACGAAGCCGAGCGGTCCGCTGCGCGGCTTCGTCGTGCTGTTCTCGCGTGAGCGCGGCTGGGGTGCCGCCGACCAGCAGGCGGCCGACGCGCTCGCGAAAGCGGGCGCGATGACGGTCGGCGTGGATTCGGCGCGCTATGCGGCGAATCTCGCCGCGAAGCAGGAAACCTGTCACCATCTCGACGGCGACGCCGAGGCAGTCAGCCACCAGCTCGAACGCCTCGCGCAATCGGCGCGTTACTACACGCCGATCGTCGCGGGCGTGGGCCAGGGCGGCGCGATCGCGAAGCAGATCCTGTCGATGGCGCCGGAGAATACGATCGCTGGCGTCGTGTCGGTCCAGCCGGCGGCGAAGCTCGATGCGCGCTTCAAGCCGTGCCCGCCCGATCCGACGATCGTGCGCCGCGCGATGCCGGGCTTCGTCGAAACGGCCGCGGCCGGCGACACCGCGAAGCTCGTGTCGCTCGTCACGTCGCACCTGCACGACACCAGCAGCAACGACGAGCTCGACGTGTCGGACCTGCCGCTCGTCGAGCTGCCGGCCAAGGGCGGCAGCGACCGCCTCGCGATCGTGATCTCGGGCGACGGCGGCTGGCGCGATCTCGACAAGACGATCGCCGAGGCGCTGCAGCGCGACGGCGTGTCGGTGGTCGGCATCGACAGCCTGCGCTATTTCTGGAGCGAGAAGCCGCCCGCACAGGTGAGCCGCGACCTCGCGCGCGTGATGCGCACGTACATGGCGCGCTGGCATGCGAACCGCGTGGCGCTGGTCGGCTACTCGTTCGGCGCGGACGTGATGCCGTTCGCGTACAACCGGCTGCCGGCCGACCTGCGTGACAAGGTCGCGGTGATGTCGCTGCTCGGTTTCGCGCCGGCGGCGGATTTCCAGATCCGCGTGACGGGCTGGCTCGGGATGCCGGCGAGCGACAAGGCGATGAAGGTCGCGCCGGAAATCGCGAAGGTGCCGCCGTCGCTCGTGCAGTGCTTCTACGGCGCGGAAGAGCAGGACACGATGTGCCCGGCGCTCGCGAATACCGGCGCCGACGTGATCAAGACGGGCGGCGACCACCACTTCGGCCACGACTACATCGCGCTCGAGAAGAAGATCCTCGGCGCGTTCGGCAAGCCGGTGGCGGCGCGCTGAACGCCGGCGCCCGCTTCGCGGCGGGCGCGGCGCTTGCGGTTCATCGGACGGGCGGCCTGCGGGCCGCCCGTTTTCATTTTTCCGTTTCCTTTTCCGTTTCCGCTAGCGTCGCGGCGTCCTGCCGCGGTGTCGCCGTTCTCGCGTCGCGCTGATAGAAGCCGGGAAACCGGTCGAGCTGACGCTGCGCGGCCGCGAGATCGGCATCGGCAGCCAGCACCGCGCTCGAAAACCCGGTGCGCTCCATCAGCAGCAGTTGATCGATCAGCACGTCGCCCGTCGCGCGCAGGTCGCCGGCGAAGCCGAAGCGCTTGCGCAGCAGGTACGCCTGGCTGTACGCGCGGCCGTCGGTGAAGGACGGGAAATGCAAATCGATGCGCGTGGCCTGCGCGATCCGTGCGGCGAGCGGCGGCAGTTCCTCGTCGTTGCCGATCGTCAGGGCAGCAGTGCCGGCCGCGTTTGCATCGTCGGCGTGTTCGGCCGGCGTCAGCAGCCGGATGCGCGGGTTCGTGCCGGCGGGTTCGTCGGTCGGTTTCATGCGTGCTCCGCGTGGTGACGTGCGTCGTTCGCCGCGGCCTTGAAGGGTTCGGCGCCGATGCGGCGCACCGTGTCGATGAAGCGCTCGCAGCGCCCGTCGGCGTCGAGCCGCGCGTCGAGATACACGTTGACGAGCGCATCCACGACATCGACGATCTCGTCCGCAGAGAACGACGGTCCGATCACCTTGCCCGGCCGGGCGGGGCCGCTCGCGCTCGAACCATCCGAGCCGCCGAGCGTCACCTGGTACCACTCCGCGCCGTCCTTGTCGACGCCGAGGATGCCGATGTGTCCGCTGTGATGGTGGCCGCACGAGTTGATGCAGCCGCTGATGTGCAGGTCGATGTCGCCGACGTCGTGCAGCATGTCGAGATCCCGGAACCGTTCGGCGATCGCGTCGGCGATCGGGATCGAGCGCGCGTTCGCGAGCGCGCAGAAATCGCCGCCCGGGCACGCGATCATGTCGGTCAGGAGTCCGACGTTCGCGCTGGCCAGGCCGATCGCACGTGCGTGTTCCCACAGCAGGAACAGATCGTCGACGTGCACCCACGGCAGCACCATGTTCTGCGCGTGCGTGACGCGCGCCTCGCCGGCCGAGAAGCGATCGGCGAGCTCCGCGAGCGCGTCGAGCTGCTCGGGTGACGCGTCGCCGGGCGCCTGCAGGCGGCGCTTGAACGACAGCGTGACGATGCGCAGCGCGCGGTCGCGGTGCGCGGCGACATTGCGCGCGAGCCAGCGCGCGAACGCCGGATGGCGATTGGCGTGCGCGGTCATGCGCGCTTCGGCGGCGTCGAGGTCGAGCGTGCGCGACGTCAGCCGTGGCGGGACGAACGATGCCGCGATGCGGTCGAACTCGGCCTGCGGGATCGTGTGCGGGCCGCCGTCGTGCTCGACGATCTGGCGGAACTCTTCCTCGACGTCGTCGATATAGCGCTGCCCCTCGCTCTTCACGAGGATCTTGATGCGCGCCTTGTACTTGTTGTCGCGCCGCCCGTAGCGGTTGTACACGCGGACGATCGCCTCGATGTAGTTCATCACGTGCTGCCACGGCAGGAACGCGCGCAGCAGCGTCGCGATCAGCGGCGTGCGGCCCATGCCGCCGCCGACGCTCACGCGAAAGCCGAGTTCGCCGGCGTCGTTGCGCACGAGCTTCAGCCCGACGTCGTGCCAGTCAGTCGCCGCACGATCCTCGGCCGCGCCGGTGATCGCGATCTTGAACTTGCGCGGCAGGAACGCGAATTCCGGATGCAGCGTCGTCCACTGGCGCATCGCCTCGGCGAACGGACGCGGATCGGCGATCTCGTCCGGCGCGACGCCCGCGCGTTCGTCGCAGGAAATGTTGCGGATGCAATTGCCGCTCGTCTGGATCCCGTGCATGTCGACGGTCGCGAGCAGGTCCATCACGTCGGCCGCCTTCGCGAGCGGAATCCAGTTGAACTGCACGTTGGTGCGGGTCGTGAAGTGCGCATTGCCGGTCGGCAGGCGCAGCGTGCCGAGCAACGCCTGCGCGTCGCAGGCGGCGCGATAGGTGGCGTCGTCGGGCACGTCGTAGTCGCGTGCGATCCGCGCGAGCACGCGAAGCTGCGCGCTCGACAGTTCGCCGTACGGCACGGCGACGCGCAGCATCGGCGCATGGCGCTGCACGTACCAGCCGTTCTGCAGGCGCAACGGCCGGAACGCGTCCTCGCTCAGCGTGCCGTGCTGCCAGCGCTCGAGCTGGTCGCGGAACTGGGCGGCGCGGCTGTGCACGAGCGCCCGGTCGAAATCGGTATATCGGTACATGACGTGATACGCGAGATGAGCGACGACGCAGGGGCGCCGCTCGGGAGGGGACGTTGCGACGGGTGTCGGGCAACCGGAGACAGCGTAGGGAACGCTAGGCGGCGGGACAAGCAGCAGATCGGGACGAAAAGGGCGCAGCAGATCGTGGCGCGCCGGCGAAGGCCGGGCATGCGCGGCGCATGCCCGGGTGAGATTCAGGCTTGCGCGGGTGCGTCGACGATCAACGCCGGATCGAGTGCGCGGATGCGCTGGTCGATGAAGTAGCCGCCGCCTTCCTGATAGCGCAGATACAGCCGGCCGCACGTCACGCAGCGGCTGACGTCGCAGCGGTTGTACGGGAAGTGGCGCGGCGCGATCGGCGCGTCGTCGGACGCGTAGCGCGTGCCGGCCGGATGGTATTCGTCGTAGGTCGGCTCGGGGTCGTCGGGCGGCGCGAGCGTCGCCACTTCGGCGAGCTGTGCGTCCGGCAGCGACAGCGGCAGGCTCGTCCAGCCCGCCAGCGACGTCTTCGTGCAGGTGCACGGCTGCGTGACGCCGGTGGCTTCGGCCGCGAGCTTCAGCAGCGCGGCGGGATCGAGGTAGGGCAATGCGCTCATCAGATGGGACTCGTGTGAAGGAGCGAAGGGGATCGCAATGTAACCCGGTTGCGCGACGGCTGCACGGCGGCGGTGCGCGTGCGGCTTGCGTGGGGCTTACCCGGCCTTGCGTACCGCCGGTTCGGCGACAAGCTCGCCGAGCACGCGGATCGCGCGTTCGATGTCGCGGCTCCACGGATGGCCGAAGTTCACGCGCACGCAGCGCTCGAAGCCGTGCGCGGCCGAGAACAGCGGCCCGGGTGCGAAGCTGATGCCGCGCGCGATCGCCTGGCGATGCAGTTCCATCGCGTCGATCGCCTCGGGAAACGACAGCCACAGAAAATATCCGCCGTCCGGCCGCACCCATTCCACGCCGGGCGGCAGCCAGCGCCGCAGTGCGTCGTCCATGCGGGCGAGCTGCGTCTGCAGCGCACCGCGCAGCTTGCGCAGGTGACGATCGTAGCCGCCATGCTCCAGGTAGTTCGCGATGCCGGCCTGCGCGGGAATGCTCGCCGACAGCGTGGTCATCAGCTTGAGCCGCTGCACCTTTTCCGCGAAACGGCCGGCCGCGGCCCAGCCGATCCGGTAGCCGGGCGCGAGCGTCTTCGAGAACGAACTGCAATGCATCACGAGGCCGTTGCGGTCGTAGGCGCGCGCGGGTAGCGGGTAGTCGGCGCCAAAATGCAGCTCGCCGTACACGTCGTCCTCGATCAGCGGCACCTCGCGCGCGGCCAGCATCTCCACGAGCGCGCGTTTCTTGTCGGCCGACAGCGTGACGCCGGTCGGATTCTGGAAATTGGTCATGAACCAGCACGCGCGGATGTCGTGTCGCTCCAGCGCGTTCTCGAGCGCGTCGAGATCGAGGCCCGTGCGAGGATCGACGGGAATCTCGACCGCACGCAGGTCGAGCCGCTCGATCGCCTGCAGCGCCGCATAGAAGCCGGGGGACTCGACCGCGACGATATCGCCCGGCCGCGTGACAGCCATCAGGCACAGGTTCAGCGCTTCCAGCGCGCCGTTCGTGACGACGATCTCGTCGACGGGCTGCGCGATGCCGGTCGCCAGATAGCGTCGCGCGATCTGCTGGCGCAGCGCCTCGTTGCCGGGCGGCAGGTCGACGACCGTGCTCCACGGGCTGACGAGCCGCGTCGCCTGCGCGAGCGACTTCGCGAGGCGCTGCAGCGGAAACAGTTGCGGCGACGGGAATGCGGAGCCGAGCGGCACGATGCCGGGCTGCGTCGCGGCGTCGAGCACGGAGAACACGAGATCGCTGATGTCGACCTTGCGCGTCGCGCCGGCGCGGCTCGCGCGGCGTTTCGCGGGCGCGTTCGCCGCGGGGCTCGCGCCCGGCGCGACGTAATAACCGGAGCGCTCGCGCGCGCGGATCAACCCCCACTGTTCGAGCAGGTAGTACGCGCGAAACACCGTCGACTGGCTCACGCCATGTTGCGCGATGATCTGCCGCAGCGACGGCAGGCGCGTGCCGACCGCGAGGTTACCGTTGCGGATTTCGTCGGCGATCGTGTGGGCGAGGGTTTCGTAGCGTTTCATCGGTGCGGACGGGAGCACGTGGCCGCCATGCGCGGGAGCCGGTGCGGCGCCGCGCCGGCGGGCGCGCTCATTGTCCGACGGGCGGCCCGAAAAGGAAAGCGCGACGGCGGCTGGCGGTCGCGCTTCCTGTGCTTCGTCAAGTCAGGCTGCGTTCGGTTGTGTCGGGTGCGTGCGTGCCGATGATCGCGACGACGTGGGCGATGCGATCAACATACTCGCGCGAGGACACCCGCATCGACTGCACCGAATGCGTGCGCCTACATGCCGTATGCCGCCCTCGTTGCAACTGCAACCGCCCGACATCGTGTAACGACTTTCTCCTGATCATTCTTCATTCGCCGATACGGGATCGTTTGCGTGCGACGACACGCGATCGAACGCACGCACGTATGCCGTTTCGGCTGCGCGGATACGGCATGCGTGCGGCTTGTTCCAATTGCGCGGCTATATTTTTTATGGTCTTGTTGCACGATCGCGCATCGACTCGAAAAAAGGAAAGTCGAATGCATACGGGGAATTCGGACGGGGACCGATTGGTCAGGGGAATCGGCGCGCCTCGGCGTGCGCGCCGTGCCGTGTGCCGGTTGCTTGTCGTCTTCTCACTGGGCCTGCCGGCCCTGCCTGCGTGTGCCGCTTCTCCCGAAGTCGTCGGCGACAACGTGCTGCGTGTGCTCGCGTGGCCCGGCTATGCGGACAGCGATGTCGTCAATGCATTTGAGACGCACTTTCATGTACGCGTCGAAGTGACGTTCGTCGATTCCGACGAAGCGTTGTGGACGCGGATGCACAGCGCATCGCCACCGCCGTACGACGTGCTCGCGGCCAACACGGCCGAGATCCAGCGCTACGCGCACGACGACCTGCTGACGCCGATCGACCTGTCGCAGATCCCGAACCGCCGGCGGCAACTGCCGAATTTCCAGCAGCTCGCGACGATCGGCGGCCTCGTGCGCAACGGCTCGACCTACGCGATTCCGTTCACGTATTCGTCGATGGGGCTGATCTACGATCGCAAGCAGGTGCCGGCCCCGCCGCGCTCGATGCTCGCGCTCTGGAACCCGCGCTACCGCGGCAAGGTGCTCGACTTCAACAGCGCGCAGCATAATTTTTCGTTCACCGCGCTCGCGCTCGGCTATGCCGATCCGTTTCACCTGTCACCCTCGCAAACGCTCGCCGTCGCGCACAAGCTGATCGATCTGCGACGCAACCTGCTCACGTATTACACGCTTCCCGAAGAAGCGACCGCGCTGTTCATCCGGCATCGCGCGGCGCTGATGTTCGGCAACTACGGCACGCAGCAGGTCGAGCAACTGCGTCGCGCCGGTGCGGATGTGGGCTACGTGATTCCGGACGAAGGCGCGCTCGCGTGGCTCGACTGCTGGGGCGTCACGCGTGGCGCGGAGCATCGCGAGCTCGCGTTCGCGTGGATCAATTACATGCTCGAGCCCGCGATCGGCGCGCTGCTGACCGAGCGCCAGGGGCTTGCGAATACGCTCGCGCCGCCATCCGGTCTCCAGACCGGCCATCAGCACCTCGTGTGGCTCCAGCCGGTCGAGGACATCGCGCGGCGCGAGTCGCTGTGGAGCCGCATCGTGTCGGGCGACCGGCCGGAGTGGTTCGAAAAATGATCATGCTCGGACTCACGTCGAAGCTGTCGGTGCTGTTCGCGTGCATCGGCGTGATCGCGTCCGGCACGACCGGCTACTACACCTACCGCGCGAACCGGACGATGCTCGTGCAGGAAGCGCAGCACAGCCTGCTGATGTCGACGCACTTGCTCGGACAGCGCTTCACGACCGCCCTGTCCGACGTGGCCGACGATGCGCTCGTGCTCGCGCAATTGCCGTCGTCGGTGCTCGTCGCCGGCGGCGACAGCGCCGATCGCGCGCCGCGCACGCGGCTCGAGCACGTGTATCGCAGCTTCATGAGGAATCACCCCGAGTATCTGCAGATCCGGTTGATCGCGCGCGGCGACTACGGGCTCGAACGGATCCGGGTCGATCGCGACGCGCGCGGCGTCGTCGTGCTGCCGGAGAATGCATTCCAGGAGAAAGGGCAGTTTTCCTACGTGATCGATACGCTCGCGACGGCGCCCGGTCATATCTACCTGTCGCCGATCGAAATCAATCACGAGACCGGTTCGCATGCGGCCGAAGGGCTGCCGATCCTGCGCGTGGGCACACCGGTGGTCGACACGTTCGGCCAGGTCGTCGGCGCGCTGGTCGTCGACATCGAACTGTCGCGCGTGTTCGACCGGCTCGAGCGCGATTTGCCGGAAGACTACGTGGTGTATCTCGCGAACGAGTGGGGCGATTTCATCGTGCATCCCGATCCGTCGCAGACGTTCGGTTTCGATCGCGGGCGGCGCGTGCTGATGCAGGACAGCTTTCCCGCCACGCGGCTGCTGTTCGTCGGCATGCGCACGAACGTGACGCTCGACGGTCTCGCGCAGCCCGACGATGCGCCGGGCCAGATGTTCGCGTTCGTGCGCACGCCGTTCGGCAACAGCGAGGGCAACCGCTTCGTCGTGCTCGGCATGGCGCGTCCGCTCACCGACGTGCTGGCGCCGGCCGCGATTCTCGGCGAACGGATCATCCGGATGGTGCTGTTGCTGAGCGTGGCGGCGGTGATTCTCGCGATCCTGTTCGCGCGCGCGATCACGCGGCCGTTGCAGATGCTCGCGCGCGCGGCCACGCACGTGTTCGACGATCCGGCCGCCGAACGGCTGCCCGTTGCACGGGCCGACGAGATCGGCGTGCTGGCGCGCTGTTTCGACAGCATGCGCGTCGAGATCCGCACGCAGGTCGCGATGCTGCGCGCGAAGCAGCTCGAGCTCACGCACCTCGCCGGTCACGATCCGCTGACCGGTCTGCCGAACCGCCTGTTGTTCATGGAGCATCTCGATGCCGCGATCCGGCATGCGGCCGCCGCGAGCGAGGGGCTGGCGGTGATGTTCGTCGATCTCGATCGCTTCAAGCAGATCAACGACCAGCATGGACATGCGGCCGGCGATCGCACGCTCGTCGCGGTCGCGAAACGGCTGAACCAGGTGCTGCGCAGCGGCGACATGGCCGCGCGGCTCGGCGGCGACGAATTCATCGTGCTGCTGTCGGACGTGCGAGCGCCGGCGGTGATCGGCGATATCGCGTCGCGTATCCAGATCGTGATGGCCGAGGAACTGGAGTTCGGCGACCGGCTGCTGGCCGTGGGGGCGAGCATCGGCGTCAGCGAATATCCGGCCGATGGCGCGTCCGCCGAGGAACTGCTGGTGAAGGCCGACGCGGCGATGTATGCGGC
The DNA here is from genome assembly GCF_000203915.1 of Burkholderia ambifaria AMMD. Lineage (NCBI taxonomy): Bacteria > Pseudomonadati > Pseudomonadota > Betaproteobacteria > Burkholderiales > Burkholderiaceae > Burkholderia > Burkholderia ambifaria. The sequence continues at coordinate 812,650 of NC_008391.1, read as the reverse complement.
GAAGGCGTCCGCGCAGTGCGCGTGCGTGCGTTATCAGGAGCTGCTGGGTGGCGGCGTCGGTGGCGTTGACGCAGATGCGGCCGGCCGCATGGCGGCGGGTGGCAGCCGCTGACGGCAGGCCGGCCGTTGGGGCGGCACAAACGCGACGAGCCCGTCGCGGGACGGGCTCGCTGTAGCTTGCGCGGACTGCGCCCGGTGCGCGCAGCGGCGGGCTTAGTGGCCGAAGTAGACCGAGTCGCGCGCGTTCTGCGGCTTGACTACCGGTGCGCCGCCCTGGACGACCGGGGCCGCTTGCGCGCCGTAGCCGCTGCCATCGGCGGCGCGAACACGTGCTTCGGCTGCCAGGAGGTCGTTCGGGTAGTGCGGGCTCGACTGGCTCGGCTTGTAGCCGGCCTTTTCGAGCTGGACGAGTTCGTTGCGCACTTGTGCGCGGGTGACGGTGCTTTGAGCGAATGCGCCGAACGAAGCGGACAGGGCGACAGCGGCAACAACTGCGGAAACGAGCGATTTCATGATGACCTCCGATGTTCTCTACTGACTTCGCTGTCGACACAATGTCTTAAGCGATTGATTACATCGTAGGCTTCGGATGATGGACGGTAAACGCGGGTTATAGCGAAAGATCCTTGCGGGCGCGGCAATAATCACTAGGAAAATTCGTTCCGTCCCTATTGCGTGTTGCAGGAATTGCAAACGAGTCGGTGCAGAAGATGGGGAAGCGTTCTGCCGGGCAGGCGCGAACGTCTGGCGGCATGGCGCCAGGAGAGGGGAGGACCGAGGCGTTGCCGAATCAGACGCCGTCGTCGTCGATTTCCTTGCGCTCGCGGCGTTCCTCGTTGCCGCGACGCGCGCGCAGGCGCTGGCGCGACAGGACCGCGATCACCTGCTGGGTCGGCGCGCCGGACGGCAGCTCGTTGCGGATGCGATCGGGCACCATCGGCAGGCCCGCGCGCTGCCGGCGCAGTGCCTTCGCGATTGCCCGGCGGCATTCGTCCCCGTGGCAATCCCATTCATCGCGGATTCTCTGGCAATAACGGCATTGTTCCATCCGGACAGTCTAACGCGTCTTGCGGATCGCGGCAGAGGGCGGTAGCGGGCGGGGACTGGACTCGCGGGCGCGACGCGGCCGAGCGCACCGGATCGGGTGCCGAGGGGCGCGCTTTGCCGCGCCGGCGCGAGCCGGGGCGACCGCGTTCGATATGGTCCGAGGCCGATTCTTGCCCGAGCGCGCCGCGGCGCATCGGTCGTGATCACGGAACCGCGCGCCGTCGAGCTCGTTGGCCCGCTTCAATACCATTCATGACGCGTCGCTCTATCATGTGAAAAATACATGACCCGAAACAAGGAGGCGCGATGACGCTCGCGCAATTGCAGGCCCTGGCGGCCGTGGTCGAACTCGGCTCGCTCACGGCCGCGGCCGACCGGCTCAGTCGCAGCCAGTCGGCGATCAGCCACGCGTTGACCGAGCTGGAGGACATCACCGAGGTCAAGCTGCTGTTGCGCGACCGCCAGCCGGTCGTCCTGACCGCCGCCGGCGAACGTCTGTGGCCGTACGTGCAGAACGTCGTCCGGGAAGCGCAGACATTGCGCCAGCAGTTCGGCCTCGCGCGCGGCAAGCTCGAAGGGCGGCTGGTCGTCGCGTCGCTGCCGAGCGTATCGCTCGCGTTCGTCGTCCCCGCGCTCGAGGCGTTGAAAGCGGCGCACGAGGGCGTGACGGCGGTGCTGCTCGAAGGCACCGACGCGGAAGTCGAAGGGTGGCTCGAGGACGGCACCGCCGACATCGGCGTGGTCGCCGGCACGAAGACTTTCGCGCACAATCTGCCGCTGCTCGACGAGGATTTCGTCGCGGTGGCGGCGGACGGCATGTTCGACCGCCGCAAGCGCGTGTCGGCGAAACTGTTGTCCGCGATGCCGTTCATTTTCTCGAAGGCCGGGTGCGGGCCGGTCATCGCCGATTATTTCGCGCGCAACGGTGCGTCGCTTCGCGCGGCGTTCAACGTGGTCGAGATGCGGACCATCCTGTCGATGGCCGAGGCGGGAATGGGCGTGTCGATCGTCCCGCGCATCACGCTCACCTATACACGGTTCGGCGGCCGGGTGCTGGAGCTGTCGCCCAGGCTGCAACGTAGCGTGCGACTGTCGTGGAACGCGACCGGCAATGCGGTCGCCGACGCATTCGTGAAGCTGGTCGACGCGCAACGCGCGAAGGCGGGGAAGGCGATTCAGGCACGGACGAAAAAGGGCAGCTAGCGCATCGACGGGCAATGACGCGATGAAGCGCGCTCATGGGCGGCTTGCAGTTTATTCATGCCGACAGCCATCGACATGCAATACATTGCTGCACACCGCCCTGACTTCATTGCATCGTAGGAGACCACCGTGCCGGCCTTGCCCACCCTGATTGCTTTCGGACTCGTGTCGCTCGGCATGGTCCTGACGCCCGGCCCGAACATGATCTACCTGATTTCCCGTTCGATCTGCCAGGGGCGCCGCGCGGGGCTGGTGTCGCTCGGCGGCGTGGCGCTGGGGTTCGTGTTCTACATGTTCTGCGCGGCATTCGGCATCACCGCGCTGGTGATGACCGTGCCGTACGCGTATGACGCGCTGCGTTTTGCAGGCGCGCTGTACCTCGCGTATCTCGCGTGGCAGGCGCTCAAGCCGGGCGGCCGCTCGGCGTTTCAGGTCCGGCAATTGCCGCACGACAGCGACGCGAGGCTCTTCACGATGGGCTTCGTCACCAACCTCGCGAACCCGAAGATCGCGGTGATGTATCTGTCGCTGCTGCCGCAGTTCATTTCGCCGGGGCACGGCAGCGTGCTCGTGCAATCGCTGGCACTGGGCTGCGTGCAGATCGCGGTCAGCGTCTGCGTCAACGCGCTGATCGCGAGCATGGCCGGCTCGATCGCGGGGTTTCTTGCCGATCGGCCGGCCTGGGCGCGGGGGCAGCGCTGGTTGATGGGGACCGTGCTGGCGGGGCTGGCCGTGCGCATCGCGCTCGAGTCGCGAAGCTAGATCGCGGGGCGGCTTGCGGTGGATGGGGACCGGACAAGCGGATAGCGCTGCATCGCATGACAGAACTTTCCGCCGGCCGCCGCGCCATGACGCGCGGCGGCCGGCAGTCGCATCAGCGCTCGCCGCGCTTCTTGCTCAGCTCGATCGTCTCGAACAGCTCGTACTGCGCGCTCGGGTGCTGATCCGCGCCCGGCGCGTGGTAGTAGCGCATCGTGATCGTCGTGTGGCCGCCCGGCTTGCCCGGATCGTGATCGAACACCGCGATCCCGTAGCCCGTGCCCGTATCGCGGCGCGCGGACCAGATCGCATCCTCCAGCGCATCGGCCGGCTTGCGCACGAACGTGTTCGCCGCCGTGCCCGGCACCGGCCGGTTCGGCTTCGTGAAGACCTTGGCCTGCACATAGCCGGTCGCAGGGTTCGCGCCGTACACGTCGAGCGGCGCACTCGTGCCGCCGCCGCCGAGGATCAGGTGGATCGTGCCGTGGCTCGTGTCGAACGTCGTGCGGTCGGGGTCCGTCGATCCGACCGGACGCGGCTGCAGCGTCTCGACGACTTCGCCGGTCGATGCATCGACGCCCGCGCGGTGATTGCAGCCTCGCACCGGGTAGCTGCGCTCGTAGTCGTGATCGTGACCGCACAGTACGAGGTCGACGCCGTAACGGTCGAACAGCGGCAGCCACGCCTCGCGGATGCCCTTGTCCGAGCCGTTGCCCGTTTTCGACGAACTCAGTGCGTCCTGGTGCATCTGCACGACGATCCAGTCGATGTCGTCGTCGTGCGACGCGTGCCGCAGCGTATGTTCGAGCCAGCGCGTCTGCTCGCCGTTGCTGTAGCCGCGCACGTAGAACGACGTGCCCGGTTCGATCGGCGCATGGCCGGTGCTCGCGGCCGGCACCAGCGGGTCGGGCCCGCCGACGAAGGCGGCCGCGTCCTGGTACACGACATCGTCGGCGTCGAGCGAGATGAACAGCACCGAGCTCACGCGGAAGCTGTACCAGCGGCCCGGAAAGCGCGTGCCGTTCTCGGGCAGCATATAGCGCGCGAGATACGAGTCGAGCCCCTGCGGGCCGTTGTGGAATTCGATCTCGTGATTGCCGGGGCACGGCATCCACGGGCGATTCGCGGCCGACGTCTGGTTGTTGTTGCCGAAGTCGCGCCACACTTCCGGCTGATGCGCGGGGTTCAGGTTCGCGTAGCAGAGGTCGCCGTTCAGCAGGTGGAACAGCGGCTGGAACTGCTCGACGGCCTGCACCGCGAAGCGGCTTTGCGGCGAGGACAGCACCCACGCGCCGTTCGGCGTCGCCAAGTCGCCGTAGCTCGTGAAGCGAAACCGTGCGCGGCCGCGCGGCGCGGTCGTGAAGATTGCGGCAAACGGCTGCGCGGCGTTGCTGTCGTTGTCGGCCGTGAGTTCATAGCGGTAGCGCGTGTTCGGCTTCAGCCCGTGCACGCGGGCGTGGTACGTGAACACGGTTTCGCCGTTCAGGCCGTCGGTGTAGAGGCGCTGAACCCCATGCACGGTGCGTGCCGGCTCACCGTCGGCGAGGATGCGTGCGCGCGGATTGACGGCCGGCGCGAGCGACGCCCACGTGATCACGACTTCGGACGCCGGGTCGTTGCCCCACGTCAGGTGCACCTGCTCGGGTGTGCCGTCCGGATTCGACGCGGCGGCACGCGCGGCCGCGAGCCCGCCCGCGGCGGTGGCGAGGCCGGAGACGCCGGCCAGTTTCAGGAAGCCGCGACGCGATACGGAAGCGGCCGGCTCGTTCGACTCGTTCGACTCGGCGGGGAAGTTGTCCTGGTTCGACATGATCGTATTTTCGTTGAATGACACGCGAAATGCGGAACCGCCCGGTCGTGCGCGAGCGCGTCGGGGGCGTGGGCCGGAAACGAGCGGGATCCCGGTGACATGCATTGTCGAAGCGCAGTTTTGCCGGGTTGTGACAGGCGGTAATCACAGTACGGACACGATGCGGCGATGGGCGCGCGGCATTCGTTTCGTTCGTTGCCGGCGCGGCGGAAATTTATTTGTCGGTTTCGCGACGGATTTTGCCGAATGCGTCGTTTAACGCATGAACGGCCGCTTCCGGGCATGAACGGTCGATACACGACGCTTCGGAGTCTTGCATGAAACTTTCCATTTCATTACGGTTTGCCGCGGCATGCGTAGCCGCGCTGGCGACGTCCGCCGTATTCGCCCAGGCCGTCATCGTCGCGCCGGTCGCACCGCCGCCGCCGCGCGTCGAAGTGATGCCGGCGCCGCGCGCGGGCTACGTGTGGGATCAGGGCCACTGGCACTGGCGGCATGGCCGTTACGTGTGGATTCCCGGGCACTGGCAAGGGGTGCGCGCCGGTTATCACTGGGTGCCCGGGCATTGGGTCGCGGGTGGGCCAAACTGGCGCTGGGTGCCCGGTCACTGGGCGTGATGCGCAGCGTGCCGCGCGGCGCGCTGCGCCCGTGTGGCGGGACTTCCACGTAACCTCATCCGTCGAGCCATGCCTTTTCGAACTCTCGTGATCCTGGCAGCCGCGGCCATCGTGCTGGCCGGCTGTGTCGTGGTGCCGGCGCGTCCGGTGTATTACCGGCCCGCGCCGGTCGTCGTATATTGATCGCGCCGGTCGGCGAGCGATCGACAGGATCGATATGCCGTTCGAGCCGGATGTCGACGAAACTGCCCGGGCCGATCTCGGGCGCGTTGCCGACGCGTCGTCCTGGCGCCGTCCGGTGCCCGCGCGACGCATGCAAGGAGAGCACGACGATGAGCTTCAGCCGGACCGCGGGCCTACCCGCTTGCAGCATGCGGCGTTCGCACGGCACGTTGCGGAGCGGCCTGCGTTGAGCGACGCCGATCCGGACGCGGAACTCGTCGCGCGGGTCGGCGCGCGCGACGCGTCGGCCGTGCGCGTGCTCGTCGCACGCAAGCTGCCGCGATTGCTCGCGCTCGCGACGCGCATGCTCGGCGACCGGGCCGAAGCCGAAGACGTTGCGCAGGAAACCTTCCTGCGGATCTGGAATCAAGCGCCGCGCTGGCGGGCCGGTGAAGCACGCTTCGACACGTGGCTGCATCGCGTCGTGCTGAACTTGTGCTACGACCGCTTGCGCGGACGACGCGAGGAGCCGGTCGACATGCTGCCCGACGTGCCTGACACGCAACCCGAGCCGGCCGCGCAAGCGGAGTTACGCTCGCGCGACGCGCGCGTGCGCCAGGCGCTCGCTGCGTTGCCGCCCCGGCAGCGGGAAGCGCTCGTGCTCCAGTACTATCAGGACATGTCGAATATTGAAGCGGCCAACCTGATGGGCATCACCGTCGATGCGCTGGAAAGCCTGCTCGCGCGCGCGAGGCGCAACCTGCGCGCGCAACTGGCCGGCGACCCACCTAGCGAGGACAAGCGATGACACCCGAACGATTCCGTACCATCGTCGCCGCGTACGGCTCGGATGCGCGGCGCTGGCCGCAAGACGAACGCGCGGCGGCCGAAGCGTGGGCGCAAGCGCATCCGCGCGATGCGCTCGCGGCGCTCGACGATGCCGCCGAGCTCGATGCATGGCTCATACAGGATACGGTCGCGCCGCCCGCGCCGGCGCTCGTCGAACGCATCGTCGCGTCGGCGCCCGCGCCGCAACGTGCGCGGCGACGAGGAAAGGTGTGGTGGTCGGGCGCGGCGTTCGCGGGCGTCGGGTTGGCCGGCGCACTGGCGGGTGCGGTGGCCGTGTCGATGCTGATGCTCGGTAGCGCACCGATCGCGCAACACGAACCGGGCTACCTGACGACGACCTTCGGCGGCCCGAGCATCGACGGAGGCGACGAATGAGCGAACGCGGCTGGAAATTCATTCTCGTCGGGTCTGTCGTGCTGAACGTGTTCATGCTCGGCGCGATTGGCGGCGGCGTGTATCAGTGGTTCTCGACGCATCGCGAGCTGCATGCGGGCGGGATGCCCGGACAACGGACGGCATTGCGGTTCGCCGCGGACGAATTGTCCGATGCGCGTCGGCAGGAATTCGTCGCGGCGTTGAAGGCGGCGCGCAAGGACGGTCGCGATTTCGCGCGGGAAGGGCGCGATGGGCGGATCACGGTGCTGGATTTGCTGGCCGCGCCGCAGCTCGATCGTCCGGCGATCGATGCGGCGCTCGATCGTACTCGAGCGGCGGACAGTGCGTTGCGCGGACAGGTCGAGCGGAGCGTGGTCGATTTCGCGGCGACGTTGACGCCGGATGAGCGTGCGAAGTTCGTCGACGGATTGCGGCGGAGTGGGAATTGGCGGTTGCCGGCGAGGTTGCAGAAGAAGCTGGGGGCGGTGGAGGGGCAGTGAGCGGCGTTGCGTGACGGCGCTCCACGAGATACCCGTCTGCGGGATTATGATGACCCGATCGGTAATAGCGGTCCGAGGGCATGCGAATTCCGGGGCGATCGATTTCGCCGGCCCGTCTCGGTTCAGGCCGGGTTTGCACAGCCTGTTCCGTCGGCCGGCCGGTGCCTCCCCGGTATATCCACCGCAACGCGATGCGGCAAGCTCGAGGGCCGCGACAGGGGCGAACCATGAATCGAGGTGAAGACTTTATCGTGCGTACCATGTCGGCCGACGAGGTGGCCATGTCGGTCGAATGGGCGGCTGCAGAAGGGTGGAACCCCGGCTTGCACGACCCGCATTGTTTCAGGGAAGCGGACCCGGCCGGTTTTTTCGTCGGCGTCTGGCGTGGCGAGCCGGTCGCTTGCCTCGCCGCTGTCGCCTATGACGAGCGCTTCGGCTTCATCGGTCTCTACATCGTGAAACCCGCGTTTCGCGGCCAAGGCTTCGGTTTGCGCATCTGGCAACACGGCGTGCGTTACCTTGGAGACCGTAACATCGGTCTCGACGGTGTCGTTGCCCGGCAGGCGAGCTACGCGAAGTCCGGGTTCCGGCTCGCGTATCGCAACATCCGCTATCAGGGGCGCGTCGACGGCATCGGGTGCGCGCATGTGGCGGCAGCGGCCGATGTACCGTTCGAGCAGCTGCTTGCCTACGATCGCCGGTGTTTCCCCGCAGCGCGCGAGCGTTTCGTCTCGGTCTGGATTGCTCAACCGGATGCCGTTGCGCTCGCAACGATCGATGGTGGCCGTGTCGCCGGCTACGGTGTCATACGCCGCTGCAAGGCGGGCTGCAAGATCGGCCCGCTCTTTGCCGATGATGCCGGGATCGCCACGGGGCTGTTTCGTGCGCTGGCGGCGCGGATGCCCGGCGAGGTGATCACGCTCGACGTGCCGGAAACGAATCCTGCGGCTGTTGCGCTGGCGGAACGGCACGGCATGTCGAGCGTATTCGAGACCGCGCGGATGTATACGAAAGAAGTGCCCGCGATTGCGATCGATCGCGTGTTCGGCGTGACGTCGTTCGAGTTGGGGTGATAGCCGCGAACGTGCGCACGGCAGGGCAATCGTTTCGCCATCCATGACAAAAATTCAGCGCGCGACGACCCGACTGCCCGCCGGCGTTTGAAAGCCGATCGCAAGACGCACGCGCTGACACCCCAAAAAATATTTCTCACATCCCCCGACGGATTTCCCCCCGCCGCCCGTTAAACACGGGTACGCATCGCGAGAACCCCCGTCATGGACCATCCGAACGACATCTCACCGGCCGCCATCGCGCTGAACCGCTTCGGTCTCGGCGCGCGGGCGGACGAAGCGCCGCCTGCGGATCCGAAGGCGGCGCTGATCGCTCAATTCGACCGTTACGACGCGCGGCCGGCCGCATGGGCCGCTGAACCGGACGCGGTCACGCTCGCGACGCGCTTCGCGAACGCCCGCAACGCGATGACGAGCAACGACGCGGCAGCCAAGCGCGCGACCGCGCAGTCGATCCGTCGCGACGGCTACGACGCGTATCGCAGTGCGGTCGCCGCGCGGCTGAACACCGCGCTCACCACACCCGCGCCGTTCGTCGAGCGCCTCGTGCATTTCTGGGCGAACCATTTCGCGGTGTCGGTCGACAAGGGGCAGGTCGCCGCGTACGCGGGCGCATTCGAGCGCGATGCGATCCGCCCGCACGTGCTCGGCCGCTTCGAGGACATGCTCGTCGCCGTCGAACAGCATCCCGCGATGCAGCTGTTCCTCGACCAGGCACGCTCGGTCGGCCCCGACAGTCCGGCCGCGATGCGCGCCGAAGCCCGTGATCCGGCGACGCGCCGTGGTCTCAACGAGAACCTCGCGCGCGAGATCATGGAGCTGCATACGCTCGGCGTACGCACCGGCTATACGCAAGCGGACGTGACGGAATTCGCGCGTGCGCTGACCGGCTGGAGCATCGCCGGCGGACGCGGCCCGCAGCCCGGCGATGCGGCACCCGGCGCGTTCGTGTTTCGCCCGAAGCTGCACGAACCGGGCGCTCGCACGGTAATGGGCCGCACCTACGACCAGCCTGGCGAAGCGCAGGCGCGCGCAATCCTTGGCGACCTCGCACGTTCGCCGGCAACGGGCCGGCATATCGCGTTCCAGCTCGCGCGCCATTTCATCGCCGACAATCCGCCGCCCGCGCTCACCGACCGGCTCGCCCGCGCCTTCGAGACGAGCGGTGGCGATTTGCCGACGGTCTATCGCGCGCTCGTCGATGCGCCGGATGCATGGTCGCCGGTCAATCGCAAGTTCAAGACGCCGTGGGAGTGGGCCGTGTCGTCGCTGCGCGGGCTCGGCTGGCGCGACGCGAGCGACCTGAAGGCCGCGCCGCTGCTCGCGCAACTCGGCCAGCCGGTGTGGCGGCCCGGGTCGCCGGCCGGCTACGACGATCTGGCCGCGAGCTGGGCCGCGCCCGACGCGCTGGTGCGACGCGTGGAAATCGCGCAGCGGCTCGCCGCACGCACGGGCGACCGGCTCGATCCACGCACGCTCGGCAACACGCTGCTGGCCGGCTCGCTGAGCGAGCCGACGGCGACTGCGCTGTCGCGTGCCGAAAGCGCGACCACGTCGCTCGCACTGCTGCTCGTGTCGCCCGATTTCCAACGGAGATGAACATGGCTCGATCCATTACCCGTCGGCATTTCCTGAGCATTGCCGCGGCCGGCGCAGGCGCAATGCTCGTCGCACCGCGCATCGTGTTCGCGAACGTCGAAACCGACCGGCGCTTCGTGTTCGTGATCCAGCGCGGCGCGGCCGACGGGCTGAACATCGTCGTCCCGTATGCGGAGCCCGCGTATGCGTCGCTGCGCGGGCCGCTGGCGATCGATTCGTCGACGGCGATACGCATCGACGGCACGTTCGCGCTGCATCCGTCGCTCGTGCAGACCGCACAGATGGTTCGCGACAAACAGGCGCTGTTCGTCCACGCGATCGCATCGCCGTATCGCGACCGCTCGCATTTCGATGGCCAGAACGTGCTCGAGACGGGCGGCCGCGCGCCATACCAGGTGAAGGACGGCTGGCTGAACCGCCTCGCCGCGATGTTGCCGGCGACGCGCGAGCGCGCGATCGCATTCGCGCCGACGGTGCCGCTCGCCTTGCGCGGCGGCGTGCAGGCCGCGTCGTATGCGGCGTCCGGTTTGCCAGCCGCGCCGGACGATCTGCTCGCGCGCGTGTCGGCGCTTTACGAGGCCGACGCGCAGCTCGGGCCGCTGTGGCAGTCGGCGATGGCCGCGCGCGGGCTCGCCGGCGATGCGCATGCGCGTCAGGACCCGGCAGGCGTCGGCAAGCTCGCGGCGACGTTTCTTGCACGCGACGATGGCCCGCGGATCGCGATGATCGAGACGGGCGGCTGGGACACGCACAGCGCGCAGAACGCGCGGCTCGCGAACCAGTTGAAGGCGCTCGACACGATGCTCGCCGCGTTGCGCGACGGACTCGGGCCCGTATGGCAGCAGACCACGGTGCTCGTCGCGACCGAGTTCGGGCGCACGGCCGCCGCGAACGGCACGGGCGGCACCGATCACGGGCAGGCGTCGGTCGCGATGCTGGCGGGCGGGGCGGTCGCGGGCGGCCGCGTGATCGCCGACTGGCCCGGCTTGCGGCCGGGCGACCTGTACGAAGGGCGCGACCTGAAACCGACCGCGTCGCTCGACGCGCTGATCGCGGGCGCGGCCGCCGAAAGCCTGCGGCTCGATCCCGGCCGTACCGCGTCCACGCTGTTCGCGGAAAGCGGCACGACACGGCCGATGACGGGCCTCATTCGCGCAACCGTGTGACGCGCGCCATGCGTGCGTTCGCATCCGCCAACCGATTACTTGACGTCCTCACCCGCCTAAAGGCAGGTGATTCCCACACCTGGCGATGCACGTCCGCATCGGAGAATGTTCACGGCAGCGTTGGTATCTCGATCATGCACGACACCACAGTCACTGCAGGCCCACTCTCTTATTCGCAGTCCGGCGATACCTTTCGGCCGCGTCGTGCTGTCTTTCGACCCGCACGCCGAACAGGACTGGGTAGAACCGCTTTCGTCGACTTCCTCGAACGTGGCCCCGTGCGCGATCGCCTTGTAGCGGAGCTTGCTTCGGAAGGACGACCAGGATGCGTCGTAGACGCTCTTCGCCATCCTGGTTCTGGCGAGCTTCGCGGCCGACACGTTGCCGACCGCGATGTAATCGAAACGCCGCACCAGATCGAGCGCGAGCTTGTGCTGGAAATCGGCGCGGGCATTCGCGACCTTGGCGTGCAACTTCGCGATATGTCGCTTGTGCTTGCGCGCCCGTTGCGCTTTCGCAAGCTTTTCCGTCGCGCGTCGACCGAACTGGTCATTGGGCAGCTTCTCGCCGGTCGAAAGTGTGGCGAAGTCTTTCAGGCCGAGATCGATGCCAACACCGGAACGGACCGGGCGGGCCTGCACATCGGGCATCTCGATCACGATGTTGAGAAACCAGTTGCCGCGTGCATCCTGCGCAAAGTTGGTCCCGTCCTTGATCTTGCCTTCGGGAAGCGCCCGGCTGTTGAACACGCGAAACGTGTTGCCGGCGAAACGGAACGCGTCACCCTCGCGCTTCAGGTCACGGCCCTTCAGCGGCACCCAGCCCAGCGATTTCCTGCCGCGATAGCGCAGGTAGGGCCGACGGTGCTGACTGCGCGACTTCGCATATTGCTCGCACGTCGCGTTGATCGTGCCGGAGTGGATGCCGAGCGCCTTGCTGCTCCCCGTCGTCAGCACGTTCAGATCGAAGCCCGTCGGCCATTTCTTGCTCCACTTGAGCGCGTGCTTCTGCGTGTCATTGCAGAAGTTCCAGACGTAGTTCACCGCACGGCTCTGCTTGTTGAGCAGTCCGTTGAGCGACTTCACGCGGTAGCGGTAGACAAGAATCATGCCGGTGATCCTAACCCGTGGAAGAAGCTGCCTGTCAACAGCACTCCTTTCCTTCCTGCCATCCGCCCCGAAGGAAGTCCCCTTGGGGGAAATGGCGGGGTTTCTCGGAGCAAATTCTGATGAAGATCCGATCCGTATCGCTTGCCGTACTGGTGAGCGCGAGCGCCGCGCTGATGTCCGCGTGCGTGGTCGAACCGGCGCGGCCGCCGCAGCCCGCGCCGGTCGTCGAGGTGGCGCCGCCGCCGCCCGCGCCCGGCTATCGCTGGGTGAAAGGCCATTACCGCTGGGCCGGCAACCACTGGGCGTGGGTGCCGGGCCACTGGGTGGCCGTGTATTGAAGCGGGCGAACGGCGGGCCGGCACACCGGCTGTAAGCCGTTTGTGAACTTTCCCGGCGCGGCGCTCGTCTAATCGGCCCGCCAACGCTTCCTGAGGACCTCCAGCTGATTCGCAACACCAGAACGCTGCTCGGCGCGGCCGTGATTGCCGGCAGCACGCTGCTCGCCGGATGCCAGACCAACGCGGCCGCGACGGACCCGCGCGCGGCACGCCCGACGGATGGCCGTCCCGTGACCAGGACCGTGTATGTCGCGCCGCAGGCCGCCCGCTGCACGGGCGTCGCCCCGATGGATTGCCTGCAGGTGCGAAGCAGCCCGGCCGAGCCGTGGAGCCTCTGGTACGCGGGTATCGAAGGCTTTGCGTACCAGCCCGGTTATCAATACGTGCTGGAAGTCGACGAGTACCGCGTGGCGCAACCGCCGGCCGACGCTTCGTCGATCCGCTGGGTGCTCAAGCGTGTCGTCGAGCGGCGTCAGGTGAACTGACGGCTGCGCCCGCCCGCGGCGCCGATTACGCAGACGCCCGCGGCACAACCGGCCTCGGCGGCCCCGCAGTATCGATCCGCCGGAACACGACCGACGACAGCAGCGTGACCGAGCCCATGCAGACGAACGACAACATGAAGCCGTTCGCCATCGAGCCCCAACGCGCGGCGAACAGGTTCACGAGCCCGCCGCCGATCGACACGCCGAGCCCCATCGCCAGCATCTGCATCATCGTGAACAGGCTGTTGCCGCTGCCGGCGTCGGCGTGCGACAGCCCCTTGAGCGTCACGGCGTTCATCGCGGCGAACTGCATCGAGTTCGCGGCGCCGAACACGATCAGCAACGCCATCTCCAGCGCCGGCGCGGGCCGCGCCGACACCAGCGCGAACCCCGCGATCGCGCAGCCGACGATCCCCGTGTTCACGACCAGAAACGTCGCATAGCCGAAGCGTTTCGCGAGCGGCGCGATCCAGCGCTTCGCGATCACGCCGGCGATCGCGGCCGGCAGCATCATCATCCCCGACTGCAGCGGCGTATAGCCGAGCTGCACCTGCATCAGCAGCGGCAGCATGAACGGCACCGCGCTCGTGCCGATCCGGCACAGCAGGTTGCCGAGTAGCCCCGAGCCGAAGTTCGGCTCGCGGAACAACCCGAGCCGGAACAGCGGCTGCGCGCGGCGCCGCGCGTGGGGCAGGTACGCAAGGGCACTCGCCACGCCGAGCACGGCGAGCCCGATCGCCCAGCCGGCGCGGTGCGCGGGCATCGGCGGATCGATCGCGAGCGACAGCGCGAGCATCGCGACCGACAGCAATGCACACCCGACGAAGTCGAACGGCGGCGGCCGGGTCGCGTGGTCGTGCGGCAGAAAGCGTTGCACCGCGATGAAGCCGACCACGCCGACCGGCACGTTGACGATGAACACCCAGTGCCAGGAAATCGCCTGCGTGAGCCAGCCGCCGAGCGTTGGCCCGACGATCGGGCCGAGCTGCCCGGCGATCGACACGAACGCGATCGCCGCGACGTACTGTTCGCCCGGCACGCGGCGCAACACCGCAAGCCGCCCGATCGGCAGCAGCATCGAGCCGCCGATGCCCTGCACGGCACGCGCGACGACGAGCTGGCCGAGCGTGTGCGACGCGGCACAGCCGATCGATGCAAGCGAGAACACCAGGATCGCGAGCGAGAACACGCGGCGCGTGCCGAACCGGTCGGCGAGCCAGCCGGACGCCGGCGTGAGCATCGCCATCGTCAGCGTGTAGACGACCACGACCGGCTGCATCGCGAGCGGCGACGCATGCAGGCTCTGCGCGATCGACGGCAGCGCGGTGTTGACGATCGTCGTGTCGAGGGACTGCATGAAGAACGCGGCGGCGACGATCCACAGCAGCGCGGAATGTGAAGGTTCGCGGGACATGACGAAGTGGGAAGTGCGGCGACCGGCATGGCGACGTGGTACCGCCGGTCTACAAGCACTGGATGGTATCGATTCCGGTGGTTATCGGGAAGCTGCCTGATGGCATTGACTGTCATCGTAATCGGCGATGACAATGCGGGATGCTCAATCCCGTCTGGCTCAAGACGTTCGCGACCGTCACGAACTGCCGCAGCTTCACCGAAGCGGGGCGGCAGCTCGGGCTCAACCAGTCGAGCGTCAGTGAACACATCCGTCGTCTCGAAGAGAGCGTCGGCCGGCGGCTGTTCGTGCGCGATACCCATTCGATCGCGATGACGGCCGACGGCGAGGCGCTGCTCGTGCATGCGAACGTGATCCTGCAGGCGTTGAACCGCGCGGAATCGCAGTTTCGCAAGCCGCGGTTGCAGGGCCGCGTCCGGCTCGGCGCGTCGGACGATCTCGCGCTGGTCGCGCTGCCGGACGTGCTCGCGGCGTTTCGCGCCGCGCACCCCGACGTCGCGCTGGAAATCACGACCGGCATGACGAGCCGGCTCTACGAACTGATGGATGCGGGCGCGCTCGACCTGATGATCGGCAAGCGGCGGCTCGGCGAGCGGCGCGGCACGCCGCTGTTGCGCGCGCGGCTCGAATGGGTCGCGCGGCCGGGCACCGTGGTCGATCTGGAGCGGCCGCTGCCGCTCGTGCTGGTGGCCGAGCCGAGCGTCACGCGCGCGGTCGTGCTGAACGCGCTCGCGGAAAAGGGGATCGGCTGGGAAGTCGTGTGTTCGAGCAGCAGCCAGCCGGGCTGCATCGCGGCCGCGCGGGCCGGGCTCGGGCTCACCGCGACGTCGCAGTATCTGTCGGCGCGCGGCCTGGCGACGCCGGTAAACGGCGACGGGCTGCCCGCGCTGCCCGACGTCGAATTCATCGCGCTCGCCGCGAAGCGGCTCAGCCAGCCGGCCGGCACGCTGCTCGAGCTGCTGGAAACCAGCGACCTGCGCGCCCCCGGCGCGGCCGATCAGGGCGTGTAGCGCATAGCGTTACCTGACAGCTGCCGACAGTTAGCCGACAGCTGCCGATCGCACCGCATCCTCCCGGGCGCCCGCGGCCGTGCCACGCGCCACGCATCGCCGCTCTCGGTATGCCGACGACTCACCTGTGCGTGTCCGACGTGCATTGCAGCGCCCGCTGCGCGAAACCGCCGGTCATCTGCACGACGATGACGCATCGAAAACAGATGCGTTCCTGAAACATTTCCGTCGATTCCCCCACGCGTCACGCCGGGCAGGTAAGGGCGACGCTTGTCCCGCGCGGGTTCGCGCGGTATGGCACACGCCTTGCGGTGAGCCCCGTGCCGCTCGTGACAACCGCAACTGATATTCACGATAAATCGCGGGAGCGGCACGCAACGACATCGAAACATCGGGGATCGGCTCGAGCCGCGGGATGGCGGCCCGACGTGTCGGACGCGCGCAGCGTCGTATCGGCGACACGAACGGGCACCGCATGCTCGATCCGTCAAACAGCAAGCTTGCTTGCAAGGTGTCGTGCCGGGGGACCCGCTGCGCGTGGCGGCATGCGCTGCTCGCGGCGGGTCGAGGCCCAAACGGTGCACTGGCCGCCGCGGCCGGACCGCAGAAGAGCCGGATTCTGGTCTCCAGCGGCCTCGATGAACTGAATCGGAAGATGTCGCGGTATCGGTGGTATCCGGTCCTCCAGATCGGGATCTCGTATCGATTCTGAGCCGCGCGTGCGTCATAGCGCGACCGTGCTTTGCTCGCGTGCGGGTTCAACCGTCCTGCGGGCCGGGCGCGCGTCGTTGCGCGTCGCGATGAACGGGTGCTCGATGTAGCGGTAAGTCAGCAGCGCACAGAAGACGGCGACCAGTGCGCACGCGAGCGACAGCGCCCAGACGCCGGAGTCGTCAACGGAATTGATCGGGAAAACGAACTTGTTGAACGCGCGGACGATCGCGTACACGATCGCCATGTGGAGCATGTAGATGCTGAAGCTGGCGGTGCCGAGCAGCGCGAGCGGTCGGGTTTCGAGCACGCCATAGAACGTGTTTCCGCACGCGACGCACAGGAACACTGGGAGCAGCGGCAGCGCGCCCTCGATCGAGTAGCGTTCGGCCGGATACGGGGCGACGGCGAGAATCAGCAGCGCGACGGTGGCCGCCGATTTCGTGCCCAGCAGCGAGCGGATCGCGGGATGTCGCGATGCCTCGAACGCCAGCGCGCCGAACGCGAACAGCAGGGCCATCCCGCCGGGCGGCCCGAACAGCGCGGCGCAGAACGTGACGATCGCGAGCGCGAGCAGCTTGCGCCACGCGCGCGTCGCGACGAACCACGCGAGAAACGGAATGGCGACGTAGAACCGCCATTCGTACGCGAGCGTCCACCAGACGCCGCTCAGATAGCCGGTGTGTTCCGCGCCGTTGACCGGGAATGCGCCGAACCAGCCGAGCGAAACGGCTTTGAGCAGATCGGCCAGCAACCGGATCGGCGCGTCGACGACATTGCCGGGAAACCAGTACAGCGTGCAGGCGACGATGACGATCGCGTAAAAGAGGTAGAGCGGGGCGACGCGCCGCACGCGCCCGACGAAGAAGCTCCGCACGTCGAACGTCCCCCTGCACGCGCGTTCCCAGAACAGGAACCCGGTGACCATGAAGAACAGCGCGACGGGAATCGTGCCGAGATTGCGCAGGAAGTCGGAGGGGGCGCCCCAGACGCCGGTCGACAGCAAGCCCTGGTTGCACGCGAAGTGATGGAACACGACGGAGGTCGCCAGGATGCCGCGGAATCCGTCCAGGTTGGGATGGCGCATCGACAGCGATTTGTCGACGGCCGACCGGTAGAACGGTACGTGCCTCGCGACGAGCCACGCGATGATCGCGACGGCCGCAAGGCAGGCCGGGAAGTAGAGCTTGTCGGGAGTCGGGGAAAACAGGGTATCCAGAGAAGGGGTAATCAGGTCCACTGAAGGGCGTCTCGTGTCTTGGATCGCTTGGATCGGGATTTCAGGCACGGATGGTCCGCGTCGATGCAAGGTCTTCTGCGCGCTTCGTGCGGCGTTCGATCGCCGGTCTTGTGCGTCGATGGTATCAAACGGTCACGACGGCGTGCCGCATGGAGATGCAACATGATGTTTCGATGCGGCGGCCGTCATCTGTACTTCACTGGAACAAAAAGACGCGGGGTGGGCGATGGAGACGATACGCGGGTCGGACGATCGCATGGTCGATGCGCGGCGTGTCGCAACGTATGCCGCAGCGGCGCTCGTGCTGCAATTGCTGTTCCTCGTCGTCTGGGCGGTCCGCTATTACGGGTTGCACGACCGGTCCGCGCCGATGGTCGGGTCGGACTTCGCGATATTCTGGGCGACGGCGCGGGTCGCGCTGGAGCATGGCCCGACGGCGATCTTCTCGCCGCAATGGATCCAGCCGATCGAGGCCGCGCTCCGGCCGTTCGATAATTTCGCGCCCTGGCCGTATCCGCCGACCTTCCTGCTCGTCGTCATCCCGTTCGGCCTGCTGCCGTTCGTGCCCGCTCTCGTGCTGTTCGGCGTACTGGCGATCGTCTGCTACGCTGCCGTCGTCGCGCGGCTGACGCGCCCCCTCGACGGCCAGTGGCGGATGGTGGTCGCCGCATTTCCGGGGTTCATCGGCGCCGCGCTCTCGATGCAGAATGCGTTCCTGACCGTCACGGCGGCCGCAGCGGCATTGCTGCTGTTGCGATCGCGTCCGGTCATCGCCGGCGCCTTCATCGCGATCCTGGTCGTGAAGCCGCAATACGGCGTGCTGTTCCCGCTGGCGCTGATCTGCGGGCGGCACTGGAAAGCGCTGGTGTCGGCGGGCTTGTTCAGTGCCGCGATCGTCGCGACCTCGGTGGCTGTGTTCGGATTGCAGGCGTGGACCGCATTTCTTGCGTTCCTGCCCGTCTTCAACCGCGGTGTGGTCGAGCACGGCGAGACGCTGTGGCGCGGCATGCCGTCGCTGGTCGGGGGCGCGCGGGCCGCGGGCCTGTCGGTCCAGTTCGCGTATGGCGTGCAGATGTGCGTCGCGGTGGCTGCCGCCGCGGCCGTCGTGTACGTCTGGACGCGGCGCGCGGCGCGCTTCGAACTGCGCGCAGCGGCACTGGCCGCGGCGACGCTGCTGGTGCAGCCGTACTACATGTATTACGACCTGCTGTGGCTGGTGTTGCCGCTGACCTTCCTGTTGCTCGACTGCCGGAACGTCCGGCCGAACCGGCTCGAATCGGTCGTGCTGGCACTCGCGTGGATCGCGCCCGCCCAGGCGTTCGTCGCGGTCATCGCCGGCACGATGTGGCCGGTTGCGGCCGCGGTCCTGATGGCGGTGCTCGCGATGGTCGTACAGCGCGCGTCGGATTCGACGCGGTTGCGCACCTGACGACGCGCATCTGCCTGGGCCGCCTGCCGGTGCATGGCCATTCGGCCGTCTTTTTCATCGCCTCGATTCGGCTTACCGTGCACGACAGCAGTTCGACGCGTCGGGCCAGCGGCGCAGGGCTTTCTGTTGCCCGTTGCCGCCGGCCCGCGCCGACTTCCGTCTTCCATCTGGTCGTCACGATGATAGCAATGCTTGCAATTCACCGTCACGGCGCTATCATTGATAGCAATCTGGATGGAGGGACCCATGGCAAATCTTCTGGTGCGTAACGTGGATGACAGTATCGTTCAGAGCCTGCGCGAGCAGGCCGCGGCCAACGGCAGGAGCGCCGAGGCCGAACATCGGGCCATTCTGGCCGAGGCGCTCGGCCGGCCGAAACGACGGACATTCGCGCAAGTGCTGATGAGCATGCCGGACGTCGGCGAAGACGCGGATTTCCAACGTGTTCAGGATTCCGGCGAGGTCAGGCGTGTTTTTGATTGATACGAACGTCATCAGCGAGATCAGAAAGGGCAAGCGAACCAACCGCGGCGTGCGCGCGTTCTTCAGGCAGGCGGAGGCCGACGCGAGCCCGCTTTACCTGTCGGTCGTGACGGTGGCCGAACTGCGGCGCGGCGTCGACCTGATCCGTCATCGCGGCGATCATCCGCAGGCGTCGGCGCTCGAGGCATGGATGGCGACGATCCTGTCCGGCTATGCGTCGAACATCCTGCCCGTCGATATCGAGACCGCCCAGATGTGGGGCCATTTGCGCGTGCCCGATCCGGCCCACGCCCTCGATCACCTGATCGCGGCCACCGCGCTGATCAACGATCTGACGGTCGTTACCCGCAATGTCGACGATTTCGCTCGCACCGGCGTCCGGCTGCTGAACCCGTTCGATTGATCGAAGTCGCGGGCATCGCGGCAATCCGCCCAGCTTCCCGTCTTCTCCGTCGCGCATGGCTCGTCCCATCGGGCTTGCGCGGAGGACCCGATTTTCCATCCGCTCCCCGCCAATTCCCCTCCGCCTCTCGTCCCAGCAGACGATGTGACGCCATCCGCGACCGGCCAGAATCCTTTCACGAACAACGGATTCTGAACCTGGAGGAGGCCGACATGATCGATGTCCGTGCGCTCGGCTACGTCGTCGTCGAGGCGACCCGCGTCGATGCGTGGCGCAGCTACGCGCGAGACGTGCTGGGCATGCAGGTGCTCGACGCGCCCGACGGCGCGCTGTACCCGAAGATGGACGAACGCGATTTCCGCTACGTGATCGTCCCGGGCACGACCGACCGCTATTTCGCGTCGGGCTGGGAACTGCCCGACGGCGCCGCGTTCGACGCGGCGCTCGCAAGGCGTTCGAGATGACGATCCGCGACGGCGGGACGCCGCCGGCGCTGCATCACGTGTTCGAACCGCGGTAACGGCGTCGCGCGGCAAAAAAAGGGGAGGGTCGCGTTACTCCCTCCCGATTGCCGCAGAGGCCCGCCAGGCAAGGCGGACACGCTATCGTGCGCCTGCGCCGCATCGAAAAGAGCTTGACGGATCGGCCGGCACCGCGTAGTGTCCGAGACCGAAGTCTTCAAGAAGTTCGATTGCTCATCATTGGCCGCACTGCACATTGTGCGGCAGTCGTTGGTCTCTCCCTCTTTGATTCTTTCTGTGCCCGTTGCGGGCGCTGTTCTCAATCGTATTAAGGAAGTATTTGTGGATACCGGTACCGTCAAGTGGTTCAACGAAACCAAGGGCTTTGGTTTCATCTCCCCGGACAACGGCGGCGACGATCTGTTCGCCCATTTCTCTGAAATTCGCGGCACGGGCTTCAAGACCCTGGCCGAAGGTCAGAAAGTCAGCTACGAAGTGAAGCGTGGCCCGAAGGGCCTGCAAGCGTCGAACATCACGCCGCAGTAAGCCGTGTCGGCACCGGCCGCCGAATGGCGGCCGCTGCCGGACGGAGCTCGCGCGGATGCCGGCCCAAGCCGGTGTCCTGCGCGTTCCGACGCACACGACCGATGCATCGCGGTATACACGATGCATCGGTCGTGTGCTTCCCTCACATCGCAGGTCCGTACGACGTGCGATTCAACGCCCTCGCGAAGCGCTCGCCGCGTCGCCAGCGGCCCATGCTGCAACCCGTAGGCCGTCGCCATGCCGCACATGGCACGGTCCCGACTTTGCGCGGTGCTGATCGCACCGCCGCCACTGACCGCCCGACCGCCGCAATGCGCCGGGCTCCGATTGCAAGATGGGCCCGTCGCCCGTCTGAACGAATTGAAACCCGACATCCTGCCGGCGGCCGTCCCGTTGCGGGCCACGGCGCCGGTGAGCTCGCCGTGGCCGCGGTCATTCACCTTCTCTGGAGGAATTGGTTTGGCAAAAGAAGAACTGTTGGAACTGGACGGAATCGTCGACGAAGTGCTGCCGGACAGCAAATACCGTGTCACGCTGGAAAACGGCGTTGTGGTTGGCGCGTACGCGTCGGGCCGCATGCGCAAGAACCACATCCGCATTCTCGCGGGTGATCGTGTGACGCTGGAACTGTCGATGTACGACCTGACGAAGGGGCGCATCAACTTCCGTCACAAGGACGCGAACTCGACGCGTCCGCCGCGCAGCGGGCAACCGCGTCGCTAAGCAGTAACGGTCGGGCGCGCAACGCTGCGCCGATCGAAACCTGTCCGACCATCCCGTACGGTCGGACACACCGGATGGACGGCGAGATCAGCGCCGTTCGTCGGTCGCCGGCGGCGTGCAGTGCCGCGGCGGCCAAGGTCCTCTTTTCCGGTCGCGCCGCGTGTGCAACGCTCGAGCGGCCGTGTCCCCGCAAGAACGCATCGATGCGCGTCGCGAAATGCGACCGCGCCGGCTTGCGCGTCAAGCCGCCCGCGGACCGCGACGACGCCGCCCGATGCCATCAAGCTACGCAGGTTACGCCGCCACCGCCCGCGCGCGCACCATCGTCAGCGCCGCATCCTCGATCATGTCCTCCTCACCGCCGACGAGCCGTTGCCGGCCCAGTTCGACCAGAATGTTGCGCGCCGGGCTGGGCGCATCGCGCGCCGCAGTCGACGCCGGCTACGTGCCGAACGACTACCAGGTCGGCCAGACCGGCAAGATCGTCGCGCCGCAGCTGTATATCGCAGTCGGCATCTCGGGTGCGATCCAGCATCTGGCAGGCATGAAGGATTCGAAGGTGATCGTCGCGATCAATAAGGAACCCGAAGCGCCGATCTTCAGCGTGGCCGATGACGGCCTCGTCGGCGACCTGTTCACGCTCGTGCCCGAAGCGGCCGCGGTGCTCTGAGCGATGCCGCTGTTCGAATTCAACGGCACGCGCCCGCGCGTCGATCCGTCCGCGTACGTTCATCCGAGCGCGGTCGTGATTGGCGACGTGACGATCGGCGCGCGCTGCTACATCGGCCCGCATGCGAGCCTGCGCGGCGATTTCGGCGCGATCGTAGTCGACGAAGGCAGCAACGTGCAGGACGGTTGCGTGCTGCACGTCGGCATCGGCGAGACGTGCCGCCTCGGCATGAACAGCCACATCGGACACGGTGCGATCGTGCACGGCGCGACGCTCGAACCGGACACGATGAGCGGGATGAACGCGGTCGTGATGGACGGAGCGACGATCGGCGCGACGACGATCGTCGCCGCGTGCGCGTTCGTGAAGGCCGGCTACGACGTGCCGCGCGGCGTGCTGCTCGCGGGCGTGCCGGGGCGCGTGGTGCGGCGACTGAACGACGCGGAGATCGCGGCGAAGGCGAACGGCACGCGGGTCTATCAGCAGCTTGCGGTGGATTGCCTGAAGACGCTCAGGCAGATCGACGACGCGTAGGCGGCGCGCATCGACGGCCGCATCGTTCATGCCATGTCACGTCACGACCCACACGTGCCAAACGCCCGCGACAACCGCACGAATCCGCTCACCGTATTCAGGATCGACGATCAGCGCGATCGTGTGAGGTTCGGACATGAGTTTCCTCGGGGTTTATGCGGATGGCGATTCGCTATCGTGCATGCCGGTCATGACGTTCGCGCGGGATCGATTGCCTGATGCGGCGTCGTTGTCTTAAGATCGGCGTCAGATCAGCCTACCGCCTCCGGCGCCGAATGAAAACGACTATACCCCTGCGCGTCGCCGTCATCGCTTCGGCCTTCGCCGTCTATCACGTATTCATGCACGTCCAGTGGGTCGTCAGCGGTTGCATCGAATTCCTTCACGGCCGGCATTGCAGCTTCGAGAACAGTGCGAATTTCGAGGCGATGATGGACTTCGACCTGCTGGTGACCTGCGCGTGGGTCGCGGGCGCGGCGATGGCGTGGTTTTCCGTCGCACGCGCACCGAAGAAATCCAGTTAGCCGCACCGGCATCACGACGCCGCTCATCGCGTGCGCGCCGGCGCCGGGCGGTCGTGCAGGAACGCGAGCGACAGCGCCGCGAGACCACAACTCGCGATGAGCATCAGCAACGCACCCTTGCCCGCGTGCACCATCACCCAGCCACCGACCGACGGAAAGCCGAACGTGCCGATGAAATACGACGCGACGAACCACGTGAGCACGCCGTGCTGTTGCGTGGGCGGGCAATCGTTGAGCGCCTGCGCCTGGATGACCGGATACACGAGCCCGTAGCCTGCGCCGAGCAGCACCGCCGCGATCGACTGGAACGACGCGTGCGAGGACGCGCCGAACATCGCGAGCGCCCCGAGCAACATCGTCACGAGCAACCCTTTGGTCGCGATTTCCGGACGCGCCATTCGCACCCATTTGCCGAGCAGCCAGCGCGCGGTCACGACCGTCACCGTGTAAAGGCTGAAGAATGTGCCCGGGCGCGCTTGCGTGCCTTGCATGAACGACATCTGGAACGTCATCAGGCCCGAGAACACGCAGGTACCGAGCGCGATCATCGCGATCGGCACGGCCGCGCGCGTGCGCGAAATGGCGCGAAGCTCGCGGACCCAGCGGCCGCCGGACACGGCGGCGGGCGGGCGCGGACACAGGCGGCCGAACGCCTCCAGCATCAGCGACGCGAGTGCGCACAGCGCGCCGACCGCGTAAAGCGTGTCGTCGATCGACCAGTGGAGCACCCGCATCGCATACGCGGCAAATGCCGGGGATGCGCCGATCCCCGTCATCTGGAAGGTCGCCGACCGGAAGAACCAGACGTTTCGCGCGGCGCCGCTGGTGCGCTCCGCGAGCGACATTGGTGCGGCCAGGTGAAACGCGCCCCAGCCGAAGCCGACCAGGAAGCCGGCCAGCAAGTCGGCGGACGGCGCGCGCCCGACGAGTGCGAAGCCCACGATGCCGGCACCGATGCACAGCGACGACAACGCGGCGATTCGCGCGGCGCCGATCTGCCGCGAGAACCAGCCGACCACCGACAGGCCGGCGAAGGTGCCGACCGTCGCGGCGGCCAGGGCCGCGCCGGTATCGAGATCGCTGCCGCCGATCATGCGAAAACGCATCGACAGCAGGAACGTGGCGCCGTAGCCGCCCGCGGTAAGCAGGGTGCCGACGAGAAAGAGCAATGCACTATGAACGCGCATGACAGCCAACCGCGCGACGACGGTCGGGGAGTGGTCGATTGCGAGACAGTATGGACCAGGACCGATGCGGAATGCCCGCATTCGTTGCGATGCAACAGGGTCGTTGGCTTTTGTCCGACATGGTGCGAACACGCTCGATTGCACGTGTCATTGCGCGCTGCGGGGACGCTGTCTTAGCGACAATCGACGCGCATCGCGCTTACTTTGCTTTCCCCCGTGGGGTGCACTAGATTCGAAACGTTACGTATCGCCGACCGCGCGAGGTGAAGCCATGACGCCGTGGGAGATTCAGGGAACCGAACTAATGAACTGCAATTGCTCATACGGTTGCCCCTGCCAGTTCAATTCGCTGCCGACGCATGGCAACTGCGAAGCAATGGGTGCGATTTCAATCGACAGCGGTCACTACGGCGACGTGGTGCTCGACGGCGTGCGGATCGCGGTCGTATTCCAGTGGCCGGGACCGATTCACGAAGGCCACGGCCGCTGTCAGCCGATCGTCGATAATCGCGCAAGCCCCGCGCAATGCGAGGCCGTGCTGAAGATCATGACCGGTCAGGATACCGATCCATTCGCGACGATGTTCTCCGTGTTCGCGTCGACGCTCGAGCAGGCGTACGATCCGATCTTCGCGAAGATCGAGTTCGACGTCGATGTCGATGCGCGGCGCGGCCGGATCAGCGTCGACGGCGTGTTCGACATCGTCGGCGAACCGATCCGCAATCCGGTGACGGGCGCCGAACATCGCGCACGGATCGACCTGCCGCACGGCTTCGAATACGAGCTGGCCGAGATCGGTTCGGGTACCGGCCGGTCGCATGGCAACATCGAGCTGGATCTCAAGGGCAGCTACGCGCAGTTCGCACGGCTGCATCTGAACAATCACGGGCTGATCCGGCATCGCGTCACGGCATGATCCCCGTCGACGATGTTCTCGGGCGCGAGCGCGTCGTCACGCTGCTCGGCTTGACCGCGCTCGCCGGCGCGTGCTGGGCCTACCTGTGGACGGGGGCCGGCACCGGCATGTCGGCGCTGGACATGACGGCGGTCGCACTGTTCCCGCATCGGCTGGCCGACGACATGGGCGCGATGGCCCCGTCGCTGGCGACCGTGATCCTGATGTGGTGGGTGATGATGACCGCGATGATGACGCCCGGCGCGGCACCGCTCGTGCTGCTGTACCGGCGCGTGCTGCGGCATCACGATCCGGCCGGCGCCGGATCGGCATTCACGTCGACGTTCCTGCTGGCCGGCTATCTGGCATCGTGGTTCGCGTTCTCGCTCGTCGCGGCCGTGCTGCAGATGCTGCTGCAGCCTGCCGGCCTGATCTCCGGGATGATGCTGTGGTCGAAGAGCGCTGTGCTCTCCGCGATCGTTCTCGCGCTGGCCGGCATCTACCAGTTTTCGCCGCTGAAACAGGCTTGCTTGCGGCAATGCCGGTCACCGGTCCGCTTCCTGACGACGTACTGGCGGCCGGGCATCACGGGCAGCTTCCTGCTCGGCGTGCGCCACGGTGCGTATTGCGTGGGCTGTTGCTGGCTGCTGATGGCGCTGCTGTTCGTCGGCGGCGTGATGAACGTCGTGTGGATCGTCGCGTTGTCGCTGTTCGTGCTGATTGAAAAGGTGCTGCCCGGCGGCGAGCGCATCGGCCGTGCGCTCGGCGTCGTGCTGATTGCGTGGGCGGTCGCGACGTTGCTGGTGTAGCGGCGCGCATTCGTCATTTGCCGCACCGGGGAGAATTTCGATGAAGATCCGATGCATCGTCATCTCCGTTTTTGGCGCGATGGCCGTCGTGGCCACGCCGGTGCGCGCGGCCGGCAGCATGTCCGGCATGAGCATGGGCGACATGAAGATGGCCGCGCCGGATGCGGCGCTGACCGACGCCGAAGTGAAACGGATCGATGCGGCGCACGGCATGGTGACGTTGAAGCACGGCGCGCTGGAGAACGTCGGGATGGCGCCGATGACGATGGCATTCAAGGCCGGCGACCCGGCGATGATCGATTCGCTGCACGTGGGCGACAAGGTCAAGGTAAGGGTCGAACGCGTGAACGGCACGCTTACGATCGTGACGCTCGTGAAACGGCCCTGATGCACGCGCACTTGCACGATCCGATCAGCCGGCGCCGGTTTCGGCGATCGCGGGCGGCTCGAATGCCGTGACGGGCGGCGGGTCGGCAAAGACCTCGACTTCCACCAGCGCCGTTTGCGCGACGGATCCCTGCGTCAACTC
The DNA here is from genome assembly GCF_000203915.1 of Burkholderia ambifaria AMMD. Lineage (NCBI taxonomy): Bacteria > Pseudomonadati > Pseudomonadota > Betaproteobacteria > Burkholderiales > Burkholderiaceae > Burkholderia > Burkholderia ambifaria. Next base: position 785,990 of record NC_008391.1, on the reverse strand, counting down.
CGACGTTCCCTTGTCCAGCGTGACGACATTGGGATTGCCGTGTTTTTCGAGCGTGCCCGGCATGCCGCCGTGCAGCGGGTCGTACCACGCGCCGGTCGCGATCTGCACGACGCCCGGCACCAGGAAGTCGGCGAGCACGATACCCGCGAGGAACGCGCCACGATCGTTGAACACACGCACGACGTGCCCGTCGCGAATGCCGCGGGACGCCGCATCGTGCGGATGCATGTAGAGCGGCTCGCGCCCGGCGACCTTGCTCGCCCGGCTGGCCGAAGCGGGGTCGAGCTGACTGTGCAGCCGGGTCGCCGGCTGGTTTGACAGCAGATGCAGCGGATGGCGCGCCGCGTCGGCCGCGCCCAGCCATTCCTGCGGTTCGAGCCACGCCGGATGCGCCGGGCAATCGTCGTAGCCGAACTGCTCGATCACGCGCGAATGAATTTCGATTTTCCCGGACGCGGTCGCCAGCGCGTGGGCGACCGGATCGCGGCGAAACGCGTCCAGCAGCACGGTGCGCGCGTCCGGTTGCGGAAACCGGTATTGGCCGTCGGCCCAGAACGTCGCAAAGTCGGGAAGGGTGAAGCCGTTCTTCTGCGCGGTGTTTCTGGCGACGTCGTACATGTGACGCAGCCAGCCCGATTCGTCGCGTCCTTCGTCATACGCCGCCCGGAAGCCGAGCGCATCGGCCACGTCGGCCAGGATGTCGAAGTCGTTCCGCGCGAGGCCAACCGGTTCGATCACCTGCCGCATGGCGAGCCAGTACGGCGAATGCTCGTGCGCGAGAATGTCGTTGCGTTCCATCGTGGTCGTCGCCGGCAATACGATGTCCGCGTGCCGCGCTGCCGGATTCCACCAGGGTTCGTGGACGATCACGGTTTCGGGCTGCTGCCACGCGCGCAGGAAGCGATTCAGGTTCGCGTTGTGGTGGAACGGATTGCCGCCGATCGAATAGACGAGCCGGATATCCGGAAACGTGATCGTCTCGCCGAAACACCGGATCTGCTGGCCGGGATGCAGCAGCATGTCGGCCACGCGCCCGACCGGCACGTAGGTGCGCACGGGATTCTTCCCGAGCGGCAGCGTCGGCCTGGGCATCCCGTCGACGCGCGGCGTCAGGATGCCGTTGACGGCGCCGAAGCCGAGGCTGAAGCCGCCGCCGGGCAGGCCGATCTGACCCAGCATCGCGGCCAGCGTCACCACCATCCATACCGGTTGCTCGCCGTGATCGGCTCGCTGGATCGACCAACTGAGGTTGATCAGGGTCCGGTTGGCCGCCATCGATCGCGCGAGTTCGCGGATGCGCGTGGGCGGAATGCCGGTGATCTCCGCCGCCCATTCGGGGCTGCGCGGCGTGCCGCCGTCGCGGCCGAGCAGATACGCTTCGAACCGCTCGAATCCCTCGCAGTAGCGCGACAGGAAGCCGGTATCGTGCAGCCCTTCGTCGACGAGCGTGTGCGCGATGCCCAGCATCAGCGCGGTATCGGTATGCGGCCGGATCGGAATCCATTCCGCGCGGGGGCCGGCGGGCACGTCGGCGCGCGACGGGCTGATCACGATGAACGGCGGGCCCTGCTCGCCGGCCCGGGCGTACCAGTCGACGCTGTCGTGAATCACGGCGCCGCCGGCGTCGAGCTGCGTGTTCTTCATCGCGGCCCCGCCGAACATGACCACCAGTCCGGTCGATTCGATCACGTCCGGCCAGGACGGCACGAGGTTCGTGATATCCGAGCGCCCGAGGATGTACGGCATCACGCCGAGGGCCGCGCCGAAGCTGTGGTTGCCGCGCTTGTCGACGTAGCCGCCGTGCAGGCCGAGCAGCCGCTTGAGCACGCTCGGCCCGTGATGCAGGCGCCCGGCGCTGGCCCAGCCGTACGAGCCGCCGTAGATCGCTTCGTTGCCGTGCTCGGCCTTGACCCGCGCAAGCTCGTCGGCGACGAGGCGCAGCGCATCGTCCCAGCTCACCGGCACGAAGGTGTCGCCGCCGCGACGGTCGCGGTTGCGCGAGCGCAGGTAACCGGCGCGCACGTAGGGCCGGTCGATGCGCAGCCGTCCGCGCACGATCTCCGGCAGGCCGCCGACGAAGGTCGCGGGATGGCGGTCGGCGGCAAACGGCGTCATGCCCGTGATGGCGCCGTCGGCGTCCGTAAGCACGTTGTAGACGCCCCAGTGCGAAGCGGTTTGGATGGATCGTGTCGCCATGTTCGTTGTTTGTACCCGTGCGTGACTGCGGTTCGGACGGCTGCTGATTGTTCGTGCCCCTGCAGCAATGGCGGCGGGTTCATTCGATCGTGCGGCCGGTGCTATCCTCGGCCCCAAGGCCGGAAGGGGCCGGCGAAACGTCGTCGGTGCTCACACTGCGCCGGCCCGGTGCCAATGTACTGCCGGGTTTTTTCCCGCACAGCATGAAAACAGTCAGTTTTCGATTCGAATGCGACAGACGAAATCCGTGACGGCCGGTTCGCCCGAGCGGTTGCGCGCGTTGGCGGATGGCGAGCAACTGGTGTTGATCGTGCGCGAAGGCACGACCGCCGAATCGCCGCGCCATGTGCACAGCTGCGGTCAATTGCTCTATCCGGAGCGCGGCGCGGCGTTGCTGGAAACGCCGCACCATCTGGTCCGGCTCGGGCCGGGGCAGGCCGCCTGGATTCCGCCCGACTTACCGCATTCGATTCTGATGGGCCGGCCGTATCGCTACCACAGCGTCTATATCGGTGCGGGCCTGTATGCCGAGCCCACCTTCTCGGTGTCGCACGTGAGTCCGCTGCTGAAGGAATTGATCCTGGATGCGGAACGTTGGGACGATACCGACGCGTCGTCGGACGTGCGTTTCTGGAAAACGCGGGTCATCGTCGCGGAAATCCGTCGTGCGCCGCGCGTTGCGGCCGGCATGCCGATTCCCGACGATCCGCGCATTTCGGTCATCTGCCGCGCGCTGGAAATCGATCCGGCGGACGCGCGCATGCTGGGCGACTGGGCCCGTCAGGTCGGCGCCAGCGAAAAGACGCTGCAGCGGGCCTTCGTCAAGTCGACCGGGCTGTCGTTTCAGCAATGGCGCACCCATGCGCGCATGACGAAGGCGCTCGCGATGCATCGCTGCGGCGCTCGGCTGCTCGACGTCGCGGTCGCCGTCGGCTATTCCAGCGAAGGCGCGTATGCGCACGCGTTCCGGCAGTTCTACGGTTATTCGCCGGGGCGGATGAAGCCGCGTTCGACGGGGGATCGGACGGATTGAGTTCACGGGGGCGTGGGACATTCGCGTCGGCCGCATCGTCGACATTTGATGCGGGTTAGCGCTGCGCGTCGCGCCTCGGCCAAGGGCTGCATCGCTGGGGCCACGATTCCGTCGCCCACGCCGATCGCCGCGCTAACCCGCATCGCCACCGGAAATGTCGTCGGGCTGCGCGAAATTCAACTCGACGCCATTGCCGGCCGGGTCGGCGAAAAAGATCTGGAGCTGGCGCGTGAGCGGCACGTATCTGCGCGAGTACCGGACTTGCGCATCGGTGAGGCGCCGTTCCATGTCGGCGGCGTTTTCACATGAAAACGCCATATGGTCGAATGTATTGACGACATGCGATGGCCGCACCTCGCCGGGTCGCGCTTCCGACAGGTGGAGGATTGCCTGTCCCGCCGCGTAGAGCCAGTAGCCCGCGCTCTGGAACGGGGGGCGATAGCCCAGTTCGAGGCCGACGACGTTCACGTAGAAATCGCGCAGCGTATCGAGCGTCGCCCGATCCGCGCGCAGGTTGTAATGATTGAGTCCGATCACTGACATGGCAGGTTGTCCGGTTCGTGCAAGGTGCGCATGGCACAGCATCGCGCGGCGCGGGGCATCGTGTCACCCCCGACTGCCTTTGCTCGCACCCGCCGGACGCGCGAGCCCGCGCGCCGGCAGCGGCGTCGACATCACGATCGACGTGCGCGTCTCGCCATACAGGTTGATGCGCTCGATCAGTTGCTCGAGGTGCGCCATGCTGACCGCGACCAACCGCATCACGTAGGAATCCGCGCCCGTCACGTGATGGCACTCGACCACTTCGGGAATCGTCTCGAGCAGCTTCAGAAATTTCGCCTTCGCCGGCTGCGGCACCGTGATGCCGATCAGCGCGCTCACCGGGTAGCCGGCCGCCGTCGGATTGACCCGCGCCGTGTAGCCGTCGATCACGCCGGCCGATTCGAGGCGCTTCACGCGTTCCGTCACCGCCGGCACCGACAGATGAACCTGGCGCGCCAGTTCCGTATAGCTGATGCGGCCGTTGGCCTGCAGCAGCGCGAGTACCTTCCAGTCGAGTTCATCCATTGCGGCGGAGTTTTTAAGGTGAAGCCGCTATTTTTCCTTAAAAACCGCCTTCAGCGGCGGCCGGACTTTCCCTACGATGCGATTGAAGCCACGGGGAATCGCGAGGAGCCGGCCATGTTGTTCATCAAGTCCGTCGTGATGGGATTGTCGATCGCGGTGCCGGTCGGCCCGATCGGGATGCTGTGTATCCAGCGCAGCCTGAGCCGAGGCTTTCAGGCGGGGTTCGCCACGGGCATCGGCGCCGCGTGCGCCGATGCGATCTACGGGCTGCTCGGCGCGCTGGGCGTCGCCGGCATCGTCACCGCGTTTCCGATGCTGACCGTCGCGCTGAAAATCGGCGGCGGCGCGTTCCTCGTGTGGCTGGCCTGGACCATCGCGCGGCAGGCACCGGCCGCATCGGCGGCACAGCGCGACTTGTCGCGCACGACGGTGCTGCGCGATTTCCTGACGACGTTCGGCCTGACGCTGTCGAATCCGATGACGATCCTGTCGTTCGTCGGGATTTTCGCGGCGCTCGGCCCGCTGACCGGCACGCATGACGACGCGATGGGGCCGACGGTCGCGCTGATGGTCGCCGGCGTGTTCGTCGGTTCCGCGACGTGGTGGCTGTGCCTGAGCAGCGCGACCGCCGCGTTGCGCACGAAGATGCCGCTGACGTTCATGCACGGGCTGTCGCGCGTGTCGGCCGTCGTGATCGCGGTGTTCGGCGCGATCCAGTTGATTGCGGGCGTACATGGCATCGTGTGGTCCTGACGCGAACCGCGGTGCGATCGAACGCTCGAACCTGTCCGCACCGACGCCCGCGACCGCCCCGATCAGAACGTATAGCTAACCTTACCGAACGCAGTGCGGCCAAGCGTGTTGTACCCATACGCGGTCACGTACTGACGGTCGAACAGATTCGACAGCGTCGCCGACACCGTCAGGTGCGCATTGATCTTGTACGACGCGCGCAGATTCACGGTCAGATACGACGGCAGATACGTGGCGTTGGCCGGGTCGTCGAACGTCGTGCCGCCGTAGTTCAACGACGCGCCGGTGCTCAGTGCATGCAGGTGCAGTTCGTCCCACGTGTGGTCGATGTTCACGCTGACCGTCTGGCGCGGCCGGCGGCTGAGCCAGCTGTCGTTGGTTTCGTCCTGCGGATTGAGAATCCCCACCGCGATGCTCACCGGCGTCGTGCGGCCGAGCGTGCCCTTGTACGACAGGTCGATGCCGCGGATATGCGCACGGCCGATGTTCATCGGTGAGAACGTCGCCGGGTTGTACGCGATCAGGTTGTTGACGCGCGTGTCGTAGATCGCGGCGCTGAACGTGCCGTACGCCGTGTTCGCGTCGAGCGCGGCTTCGACCGAATCGCTGCGCTCCGGATTCAGGTTCGGATTGCCGTAGCCGGGGTAGTACAGGTCGTTGAACGACGGCAGGCGGAATGCGTTGCCGTACGACACGCGCGCCGTATAGACCGGCGTGATCGCCCACGACAGCGCGGCGTTGCCGGTGTTCACGGCTTTCCCCGCGATGATCTCGTGACGCCCCGCGACGAACATCGTCACGCTGCCGAGCGTCGCCGACTGATGCAGCGAGAACGCGGAATCGTTGCGCGTGGGCACGCCGTCCGGCACGTCGATCGGCAGGAACGCCTGCTCGCGCGTGAAGTCGTATGCGACCTTCGTCTCGCCCGACAGCGGCAGGCCGAACAGGTGGAAGCCGTGCGTCTGATGAGTCAGCGACGTCGACGAACTGATGCGCTGCGAGTCGATCCGGTCGGTCTGGATGGCCGGGTCGCTCGCATACAGGAACTGGCGGTCGTTCGCATAACCGAACGACTGGTCGAACTGCGTGTCGGGCGTAATGTCGAGATGGAACGCGATGCCGGTCGTCAGCTGATGATCGAGTTCGCGGTTCGCATAGCCGGCGTTGTCATAGGACAGGTCGGAGCGGTGATACAGCGCGAACGTCGAGATCGACCAGTTATCGCGCGCGTAACCGAGGCGCGCATCGAGATCCTGCGCGTGGTACGGATTGCGGCCGTCCTCGTGGTACGGCAACACGGGCCGCGTCGCGTCGATGCCGGCGGTGTTGTACGAGTGCAGGCCAAGCGAGTAGGTGAGCCCGCCGAGCGCGGCCAGCGGCCCCGTCGACGGCACGGTGCCCGACGTGCGCAACTGCGTGTCGAAGGTCTTGTTCGAGCCGCCGCCGAACGACACGCTCGTCTGGTTGGGCTGGCCGGCGGCGCGGCGCGTGAACAGCTGCACGACGCCGCCCATCGCGTTCGCGCCGAATGATGCGGCGGCCGGCCCCGAAATCACTTCGACGCGCTCGAACGCTTCGGTCGGCAGGTCGGCCCACGGCGCGATGCCGGTGGTCGGCGAGCCGATCCGGATCCCGTCGATGAATACCGCGACCTGGCTGGCCGACGAGCCGCGGATGCTGACCGACGCGGACGAGCCGGGGCCGCCGGTCTGCGAGACGGTCACGCCCGGCAGCATCGCGAGGGCCTGCGTGATGCTCGGCTCGCTCGGCGACAGACGGTCGAGATCGGCGCGCGTGAGCACCTGCGTTGTTGCATAGCGCTGGTCGAACGATTCGGGCAGATGCCGCGTGTCGGTCACGGCGATCGTCGGCAGGTCGGTGCCGTCCGCGGACGGGCGCGGCTGCGTGATTGTCGTATCGCCGGCGGCGTGGGCGATCGGGGAGAGCAGCGCGGTGGCGGCGGACGTGGCGAGAAGGTGGCGAAGATTCATGAGGCGGCGAGCGTGATCGTGTTGCAGGTACGGCGTGAGCGCGCGAAGACGCCGCGCATGACGGCGACGCAGCGGCGCGACGCTTCCGGCGTGGAAGCGGAGGCGGAAAGGTTGGACATTTGAAGGGTCCTGAGGTCGGGCCGTCCATGCAACGGGGCGACCGCCAAAGGCGGTGCTGGCGCATCGGGACACCCCGCCCGGTGCGGCTGCTTGGACCTCGGGTCGATGGCAGGTCTCCTGGCTCGCGGGTCGTTATTCGCGCCGGCCTTCCCGGTTTCCCAGTGGCGTGTGGTGGCGCGGATTCGCCGCTTACAGTTGCGGGGGCAGCCGCAGATTCGAGGCGCTGCCTCTCCTGCGTTCCCTTTTGATCCCGTTCCCGGGAACCATCAGCGCGCAAGCGTAATGGCGAGCGCTCCGGCGCGTCAATCGTTGGCGGCCGACGGGATGCGAAAAAACGTCAGTGTTCGTCGAATGCTTTCGAAGTCCTTTCTTTTTTCGACGGCACTCGAACCGCATTCACGTCTGATGAAACGGAACGTCGGCCGCGCTGCAATCGCGTCGGAACCGGCTCGGCGCGATGCCCGTCCATCGCACGAACGCCCGCCGGAACGCTTCCTCGCCGCTGAACCCGAGATGCGCGCCGATCCGCTGTTGCTGCTCGCGCCGGGCCCGGTGCAGTCGGGCATCTTCAACGACCCGCTCGGCGCCGCGCACGACCGCCCGAAGTGCAAGCTTTCGTCGATACGATGCGCGCGATGCTGAACGCGCACGGACTTACGCCCGACGCGTTCGGCGCGCGGGTGTTCGATGGCATTCGAGACGGGCGTTACTGGCTGATTCCGCAACCGGAGACGATCAACGGCGCGCTGCAGCGGCGCACTGCGGATATCCTCGCCGCACGTGATCCATCGCTGCCGTCGTTGTGATGTCGTTGTGATGTCGTAATAGGGGCCGGCCGTCCGACGCGGCCGGCTCACGTTTACATATGCGAGCCCGAGCGCGTGCGGCCGCTGGGATCGCCACCGCGATCGGGCGGCGTATTGTTCTGATCGATCTTCGCGAGCACGAAGCCGGCGGGCGGCAGCGCGGCGGGCGAACGGTGGGTGGCGTGCGCGACGGGGCCTTGCGGCAATGCGGCGGGAAGGCTGGATGACGTAACGCCCGGTTGAGCGAACGCCGAAAGGGAGGCTGCCGCGAGGGCGGCGGCGACGATCGCGTGCGTGTTCATGACGACTCCTTCTTCACGACTGAATGCGGGACACCTAATCAGTCTAGAGCGCGAAACTTAACGCGCCGTGAAGAAGCGGCGGCACGCGGATGACAGGATATTCATCCAGGCCATCCGCGCGCCACGACGGTCATGCCGAGGCGGACACGAGCGCGCAGAAGTTCTCGAGATCGACGTTGCCGCCGCTGATCACGATGCCGACGCGCTTGCCCTTCAGTTCATCCTTCATCCGGCGTGCGGCCGCGAACGACAGGCAGCCGGTCGGCTCGACGACAATCTTCATACGGGTCGCGAAGAAGCGCATGCAGTCGACCAGCTCCGCATCGGTCGCGGTCAGGATGTCGTCGACGTCGCGCCGCAGGATCGGAAACGTCAGGTTGCCGAGGTGCTGCGTCTGCGCGCCGTCGGCGATCGTGCGCGGCGTGTCGATATGGACGATCGAGCCTGACCGGAACGACTGCTGGCCGTCATTGCCGGCTTCCGGCTCGACGCCGTACAGCTTCGCGTGCGGCGACAGCGCGCGCGTCGCGAGCGCCGTGCCTGACAGCAGGCCGCCGCCGCCGAGCGGCGTGAACACCGCGTCGAGCGGCCCGACCTCGTCGAACAATTCCTTGGCTGCCGTGCCCTGGCCCGCGATCACGTCCGCATGGTCGTACGGCGGGACCAGCGTGAGCCCGTGTTTCTCAGCAAGCTCGCGGCCGATCTGTTCGCGGTCCTCGGTGTAGCGGTCGTAGGTCACGACGTTGCCGCCGTAGCCGCGCGTCGCGGCCATCTTCGCGGCCGGCGCGTCCTGCGGCATCACGATCGTCGCCGGAATGCCGAGGATGCGCGCCGACAGCGCGATCGCCTGCGCATGGTTGCCGGACGAAAACGCGACGACGCCGTTGCGGCGCTGCGTCGCGTCGAAGCGCGACAGCGCGTTGAACGCGCCGCGGAACTTGAATGCGCCCATGCGCTGCAGGTTCTCGCACTTGAAGAACACCTGTGCGCCGAGCGCTTCGTCGATCGTGCGCGACGTCATCACGGGCGTGCGGTGCGCGTGGCCTTCGAGCCGTGCCGCGGCTGCTGCTACGTCGTCGTAGGTGGGAAGGGTCGGAGTGTTCATGAAGGTCGCTCGTCGGAAGGGTCGTTCAATGGGGCAGCAGGGCGCGCATCATTTCGCATCGTTGTAGACGGTGGCGCGCGACACGCCGAGGTGCTGCGACACGATTTCCATCGCGCGGCGCACCTCGAGGAAGCCGTCGGCCTTCAGCGCGTGCATCAGCTCGCGGCGCTGGTCGGTCTTCAGCTCGCGTGGGGTAGTCGCCAGGCGCGTCGCGAACGCATCGATGCGCTGCCGGATCGCGTCCGCGCCGGCCGGGTCGAGCGTTTCTGCGACAGGTTCGCCTTCGGTGCTGCAGAACTGGTTCAGCATGCCCTGGAAGCCGCGGAACAGCGTGACGTCCGCGTTCAGGCACAGCGCGGCCACGTAGCGGCCGCTCGAATCCTTGATGCCGATCGACGTGCTTTTCGCGGTGCGGCCGTCGGCGAAGCGGTTCGCGTAGTTCGCGAGCACCTGCGGGTAGTCGTCGTCCTCGATGCGCGCGAGCCCGAGTTCGGTCGCCGGATCGCCGACCGCGCGGCCCGACAGGTTGTTGTGGATCGCGAGGATCGCGTGTTCCGGCGTGCGCAGGTCGTGCACGACGACCTCGGTGAACGGCGCGAACATCGCGCCGAGCCCTTCGGCGATGCGCAGCACCTGCTCGATCAGCGATGCCTGCTCCAGTTGCGGTCGGGGGCGGGGCGTGGTCATGCGTTGGCCTGCAGTGCGGGCGCGTTGGCGACTTCCGGCCGCGTGATGTCGGCGAGCAGCGGGCGGGCGATCCGCACGTAGTCGGACGCGTCGAGCACGACCGAGCGGTCGAGGCGGCCCGCGTTGAACGCGATTTCGTCGTTGAGTTCGATGAGAGCCGGGTCGACGACGAGCGTCACGTTCGCGTCGAACACGAACGGCGGCACGGCGCCCATCACGCAGCGCGTGACCGCGGCCGCGAGTTCGGGCGGCGCGAGCGTCGCCTTGCGGCGGCCGAGCGCGTCGGCGACCTTGCGGAAATCGATCTTCAGATGGCCGGGGATCACCGCGAGCGCGGTGGCGTCGCCGCCGTCCTTGAATGTGCAGAGCATCGCCTTCGCGCCCTGTTCGGGACGCGTGCCGCGAATCGCGGCGATCACGTCGGATTTGCCTTCGGCCGGGTGCTCCATCACGCGGAACCGCGCGCCGGAGGTCGTCAGCAGCTCGCGCAGCGCGTCGAAAACGGGATAGTCGCTCATGTCGCTCATGTCGTTCCGGGCAGGAGGCGCGCGTTCGGCGCCGTCGATGGATTGTCCAAGTATAGACGTTTTGTCATGTGCAGGGCAAAAGCCCGGAGCATGGATCGCCCCGTGTGTCGTCGCACCAACAGCCGAAAGGTCGTTTCATATCGCGGAACGCCGGTCGAATTTCCGGCGCGTGGCCGTCCCGCCGCTTGAAAACTTGTTTTGCATCGCAAAAACGCGCGCTTATCTCATTGAAAAACAAGCGAAATTTATATCTTATGTCTTATATAAGAGTTGGTCGAAAGGGAACCGGGCGACGTTACTATTAAGTCCATGCAGTTCGCTTCGTCACACGGAGCGGGCACGCTGAACCCTTTACTCAAATGCGCTTCGTTCCCAGGAGATAGACATGTCCCAATATCAAGACGACATCAAGGCAGTGGCTGGTTTGAAGGAGAAGCAAGGCAGCGCGTGGGATGCCATCAATCCGGAATCGGCTGCCCGCATGCGTGCCCAGAACAAGTTCAAGACGGGCCTGGACATCGCCCGCTACACCGCGAAGATCATGCGCGCCGACATGGCCGCGTACGATGCGGACCCGACCAAGTACACGCAATCGCTGGGTTGCTGGCACGGCTTCATCGGCCAGCAGAAGATGATCTCCATCAAGAAGCACTTCAACAGCACCGAACGCCGTTACCTGTACCTGTCGGGCTGGATGGTCGCCGCGCTGCGTTCGGAGTTCGGCCCGCTGCCGGACCAGTCGATGCACGAAAAGACCTCGGTCAGCGCGCTGATCCGCGAGCTGTACACGTTCCTGCGCCAGGCCGACGCCCGTGAGCTGGGCGGCCTGTTCCGCGAGCTGGATGCGGCCAAGGATGCGGCTGCCAAGGCCGCGATCCAGGAAAAGATCGACAACCACGTGACGCACGTCGTGCCGATCATCGCCGACATCGACGCGGGTTTCGGCAATGCCGAAGCAACGTACCTGCTGGCCAAGCAGTTCATCGAAGCGGGCGCGTGCTGCATCCAGATCGAGAACCAGGTGTCCGACGAGAAGCAGTGCGGCCACCAGGACGGCAAGGTCACGGTGCCGCACGAGGACTTCCTCGCGAAGATCCGCGCGATCCGCTACGCGTTCCTGGAACTGGGCGTGGACGACGGCATCATCGTCGCCCGTACCGACTCGCTCGGCGCCGGCCTGACCAAGCAGATCGCCGTGACCAACACGCCGGGCGACCTGGGCGACCAATACAACTCCTTCCTCGACTGCGAAGAGCTGTCGGCCGATCAGCTCGGCAACGGTGACGTCGTGATCAAGCGCGACGGCAAGCTGCTGCGTCCGAAGCGCCTGCCGAGCAACCTGTTCCAGTTCCGCTCGGGCACGGGTGAAGCGCGTTGCGTGCTGGATTGCATCACGTCGCTGCAGAACGGCGCCGACCTGCTGTGGATCGAAACCGAAAAGCCGCATATCGCGCAGATCGGCGGCATGGTCAGCGAAATCCGCAAGGTGATCCCGAACGCGAAGCTGGTGTACAACAACAGCCCGTCGTTCAACTGGACGCTGAACTTCCGTCAGCAGGTGTATGACGCGATGCAGGCAGCGGGCAAGGACGTGTCGGCATACGACCGCGCGCAGCTGATGAGCGTCGAGTACGACCAGACCGAACTGGCCACGCTCGCCGACGAGAAGATCCGCACGTTCCAGGCCGATGCGTCGCGTGAAGCAGGCATCTTCCACCACCTGATCACGCTGCCGACGTACCACACGGCCGCGCTGTCGACCGACAACCTCGCGAAGGAATACTTCGGTGACCAGGGCATGCTCGGTTACGTGGCCGGCGTGCAGCGCAAGGAGATCCGTCAGGGCATCGCGTGCGTCAAGCACCAGAACATGTCCGGCTCGGATATCGGCGACGACCACAAGGAATACTTCAGCGGCGAAGCAGCGCTGAAGGCAGCGGGCAAGGACAACACGATGAACCAGTTCTCGTAATCGTCGCACCCGCGGTACGACGCCAACCCGTTTAGCGCGGGTTGGCGTTTTTTTATCCGCGTACCGCTTTCACGACGTACTGGCTCGTCGGCACCACGTCGATCTTGTCGAAATCGATGAAGCGTCCGCAGCTGTCCATCATCTGCGCGACGTTGCGCTGGAACTTCGCCTCGTCGCCGATCGCATCGAAGAACGCGTACGGATCGGTCATCGCCGCGGCCGGGAAGCATTCCTTGACGATCACGTCGTAGCCGGGCGCCGCATGCGTGAGCGCGCGCACCATCCGGGCGGCGTGAACACGGCGATGTCGAACCCGAGCGGCGCACCGCTCGACGAGATCAACAACCACTACACGCACGTGCCGCTGCAACGCGTCGGCTTGCCTGACGAAATCGCGCGCGCGACGCTGTTCCTCGCGCGCGACGAAGCGTCGTACTGCAACGGCACCGAACTGGCCGTCGACGGTGGGATGGCGGCATGCGCGTATTACCCCGGATTGCCGGGCGCGCCGCTTTGAGCGGTAGCGCACACAACGCGTTCGCGATGGATGTTTGTGTGCGCAACCTAATTCAGGGTTTGCCTGAGTAGCGAAAACGCCAATTCGGCCGCTGCCCGTTCGGGGGCAGCGCATACGAACGCGTCGCGCCGATTTTTCCGCGTTCGCGAAACCCTTGCCGGACGGACGTTTCGAGCCGTTTCGTCCCCAAAGCGAATGCGTCGACGCAATAAAAGGGACCGGCCGGCAAGCGGCATGCCGACGCGTCGTCACAATTGTTTCTTGTTGCAACGCAACGCCCGCCCAATAACGGCGATGGTATGCTGGCCGGCATGGAGTTGTACGGCAGGTTGCTGGCATGGCGAAACTCGCGTTCGCACGCTCATACGAGACATCACATTCTCTCGCCCGCATCGCGGCATCGACACGCGCTCCGCTCGCGCGTCCCGCCTTGCGCGTCGCTTCAACCTGCGCTCCGACCGCATTCCCCCATCTGGCGGGCTCGCCCCGCATCCCCGATCCCCTTCCAATAATCTGGAGACATTTCCATGTCGCATAACAGCATGGCCGAAGCGAGCCACAGCGCGCTGATCGCTCCCCCAGCATTCGTCAAGCATCGCAAACTGATCGAGTGGGTGTCGCGTATCGCGGCGCTCACGGAGCCGGAACGCGTCGTGTGGTGCGACGGCTCGCAGGAGGAATACGATGCGCTCTGCCAGGCGATGGTCGACCAGGGCACGCTCACGCGCCTGAACCCGGCGAAGCGGCCGAACTCGTATCTCGCGCAATCCGATCCGTCCGACGTCGCGCGCGTCGAGGACCGCACGTTCATCTGCACGCCGTCGCCCGACGACGTCGGCCCGACCAACAACTGGATCGCGCCGGAAGAAATGCGCGAGACGCTGAACGGTCTGTTCCGCGGCTCGATGCGCGGCCGCACGCTGTACGTCGTGCCGTTTTCGATGGGCCCGCTCGGCTCGCCGATCGCGCATATCGGCGTCGAACTGTCCGACAGCCCGTACGTGGTCGTGAACATGCGGATCATGACGCGCATGGGCCGCGAGGTTTATGACGTACTCGGCGAGGACGGCGATTTCGTGCCGTGCGTGCACAGCGTCGGCCATCCGCTGGACGCGGGTCAAAAGGATGTGCGGTGGCCGTGCAACCCCGTCAAGTACATCGTGCATTTCCCCGAGACGCGCGAGATCTGGAGCTTCGGTTCCGGCTATGGCGGCAACGCGCTGCTCGGCAAGAAATGCTTCGCGCTGCGCATCGCGTCGACGATGGGCCGCGACCAAGGCTGGCTCGCCGAACACATGCTGATCCTCGGCGTGACGTCGCCGGCCGGCAAGAAGTATCACGTCGCGGCGGCCTTCCCGTCCGCGTGCGGCAAGACCAACTTCGCGATGCTGATTCCGCCGCAGGGCTTCGACGGCTGGAAGGTCACGACGATCGGCGACGACATCGCGTGGCTGAAGCCGGGCCGCGACGGCCGCCTGTACGCGATCAACCCGGAAGCCGGCTTCTTCGGCGTCGCGCCGGGCACCGGCGTGAAGACCAATCCGAACGCGATCTCGACGCTGAAGGAAAACGTGATCTTCACGAATGTCGCGCTGACGGAGGACGGCGACGTGTGGTGGGAAGGCCTGACCGACACGCCGCCCACGAAGCTGACCGACTGGCAAGGCAACCCGTGGACGCCGGAAATCGGCAAGGAAACGGGCCGCAAGGCCGCGCATCCGAATTCGCGCTTCACGGCGCCCGCATCGCAATGCCCGTCGATCGACGCGGACTGGGAAAACCCGGCCGGCGTGCCGATCGACGCGTTCATCTTCGGCGGCCGTCGCTCGACCACCGTGCCGCTCGTGACCGAAGCGCGTGATTGGGTCGAGGGCGTGTACATGGCCGCGACGATGGGCTCGGAGACGACCGCCGCGGCCGTCGGCCAGCAAGGCATCGTGCGCCGCGACCCGTTCGCGATGCTGCCGTTCTGCGGCTACAACGTCAGCGATTATTTCGCGCACTGGCTGAAGATCGGCAAGCAGCTCGAAGGCGCGGGCGCGAAGCTGCCGAAGATCTACTGCGTGAACTGGTTCCGCAAGGACGCGAACGGCAAGTTCGTGTGGCCGGGCTTCGGCGAGAACATGCGCGTGCTGAAGTGGATGCTCGATCGCCTCGAAGGCAACGGCGGCGGCGGCGAACATGCGTTCGGCGTGTCGCCGGCCTATGACGACCTGCACTGGGACGGGCTCGCCTTCACGCGCGAGCAGTTCGATGCGGTGACGTCGATGAACGCCGACGAATGGCGCGAGGAGCTGAAGCTGCACGCGGCGCTGTTCGACACGCTGAAGCTGCGCCTGCCGACCGAGCTGACCGACACGATGAAGAAGATCGAACAGCGCCTCGGCGGCTGACGCGCCGCATCGACCACGACGTAGCGGCATCTGGACGTCCCGCCGCCGGCATACGACGCCGGCGGCGGGACGTCGTCGTTTGCGCCGCGTTTTCAGCTTGGCGTGACCGTTGAACGTGCGCTTAGGCGCCGCACTGCCGCGATCACTTCGTCGACCGCGCGCGGCACGTCGCCGCGCCAGTAGCGCAGCAGCGCGACATCGGCCGGATCGGGCTCATACAGGCGCCGCCCGCGATCGCGCGGATCGGCATCGCGGCGGCCGGCGAGACATGGGAGGAAGTCGAGCGTGACTGTCGCTGGCCGACGCGACCTTCTTCGGCCGGCAGGCCGGTCGTCACGCCGCGCGTTCGGCGAGCGAGGTGTTGCGTAGCGCCGCATAGCGTGGCGAGTAAAACGACGACGCCCCGGGCAACCGTGTTGCACCGGGGCGTCGTCGTCTCAGCGATGTCGGTGAATCGTCAGCCGAGATCGAGCGCGTTCGTCAGGTCGCCCGGCGGCGTGGCGCCGCGCGACGCGAACGCCTTGTCGCGCGCGGCGACGCCGTCGAGCGGCGCGAGCCCGTGCACGCGGCTGATGAAGCGCAGGATCGAGTTCGTGTCGTACATCGTGTGATCGACGTAGCCCTTCTTCGCGAACGGCGAGATCACGAGCGCGGGAATGCGCGAGCCGGGGCCCCAGCGATCGCCCGCCGGCGGCGCGACGTGATCCCACCAGCCGCCGTTCTCGTCGTGCGTCATCACGATCACGGTGTTCGCCCATTGCGGGCCGCGCCGGATGTGCTCGATCACGTTCGCGATGTGGTGATCGCCCGATTCGACGTCCGCATAGCCCGCGTGCATGTTCAGGTTGCCCTGCGGCTTGTAGAACGTGACGGCCGGCAGGCGGCCCGCGTCGATGTCGGCGATGAAGCGGTTGGTCGACGG
This sequence comes from Burkholderia ambifaria AMMD, assembly GCF_000203915.1. NCBI lineage: Bacteria > Pseudomonadati > Pseudomonadota > Betaproteobacteria > Burkholderiales > Burkholderiaceae > Burkholderia > Burkholderia ambifaria. The sequence continues at coordinate 769,598 of NC_008391.1, read as the reverse complement.
CTCGTCGCCGACGCCGGCGTCGCGCAGATGCTTGCGCCGCGCGTCGGTGCCCGGCGCGTAGTTCGCGAAGTAGTTGAACGGCTGGTGGTGGTACTGGAAATCCGGAACCATGCCCGTGTCGCGGTGCTCGAGCGCGTACTGCCACGCGCCGCTGTACCACGCCCAGTCGACGTTCTTTTCCGACAGGCGGTCGCCGATCGTCGCATGGCCTTGCGGCGGGATCACGCGATGGTCGGCCGGGTCCGCATACGCGGCGTTGCCCGGATCGGCCGGCGGCACGTAGCTCGGCTGGTACGGCGGCGCCATCGTATTGACGCCGTAGCCGTCGGGCGTCAGCGGGCCGTCGACCGCGAACTTCGGCGGGCCGTCGAGCGCGGACGCCGGCGAATCGGCGGCGAGCGCCAGTCGCGTGCCGGCCGGATCGTCGCCGTCGACCTTCGACAGCAGCTTGGCCGCGTGCGGATGCTTGTGCGCGTCCGGATAGATCGGCGGCTGCGCGGAAATCAGGAACATGTGATTCAGCCACGAGCCGCCGAAGGCCGCCATGAAGAAGTTGTCGCACAGCGTGTATTGCCGCGCGAGGTTCCACAGCCGCAGCGTGTCGGCGGAATTGCGGTAATGGCCCATCACGAGGCCGCCCGAATCGGCCCACGCGGCGAACTGGTCGTTGCGGCCGCCCGCGATCTGCATCTGGTTCTGGTAGAAGCGGTGCCACAGGTCGCGCGTGATCACGCCGTTCGGCAGCGGCTTGCCTTGCGTATCGGCGATCCGGAACGGCGCGTTCGGCAGCTTGTCGATGTCGCGCTCGGCGATCGCGTAGCGCTTGCCGTCCACTTCCTGCGCGCGCGGCACGAGCCCGCCCCAGATCTTCGGCAGCACCGGCAGCGGCGTCTTGCCGTCGCGATCGAGCTGCCGCGCGTCCTCGGGGCGCACCTCGCTCAGCGGATGGCGCACACCGGGGAAGTCGCCGTACAGGTTCGCGAAGCTGCGGTTCTCCGCATAGATCACGACGATGTGGCGCACCTGCCGGCGCAGCGCGTCGTCGATCCGCAGGTCGGCGGCGGAGCGCGGCGCGCTGCCCGGCGTGGTCTCGCAGCCGCCAAGCGCGACGCCCGCGCCGAGCGCGGCGAGGCCGCCGAGCATGCGGCGGCGGTCGGGATCAACGGGAAGGTCGTCGGGGCGATCGGGGGTGTCGTTCACGTCGTGTGCTCCTCGAATGGGCGGTTATCGTTCGATGCGCGGCAGCGTCGCACGGCTGGCTGCGACGCGGGACGGACGCAACAGCCGGCGTCGCACCCGGCGGGGTGCTGCGCGGGGCGAGGTCAACTGTCATACAAATGTCACGAACGCGACTATAACGCGGCTCGCCGCGTGGGTGAAAGGCGTTTGCCGGACGATGCGAGACGCCTGCGCGCGAACTAGACTGGAATCACGGGCTGTGCGCTTCGGCGCGATGTCCGTGCGAGCGCTGCCATGCGGCGTGTTCGCGGTGTCTTTCATGCGACGAAACGAGGCGACGATGGCGCGGATGCGGTCCGTGAGCGCGCGTAGCTGCGGATACCGCGCGCCGTCGGGGCGCGCGGGTACGCATTAAGCGCGCGCCGCACGGCGCGACCGGCCGGCTCGATGCGATGGACAAGAAATTCGACTACGCAGGATTACTGATCGCGGCGGGCTTCTTCGTGCTGTTCGCTGCGCAGTTGCTGATGCTGCGGCCCGAGACGACGATGATCGCGTACAGCGATTTCCATCGGCTCGTCGACGCGCGCCTCGTCGACGATCTCGAGATCGGCTCGACGTCGATCGTGGGCACGCTGAAGATGCCGCAGGCCGGCGCGATGCTGCCGGCATCCGAAGTCGCGGCCGTGAAGGCGGGCGGCACGCCGCCGCGCTTCGCCACCAACCGCGTGACCGACCCGCAACTGATCGACGCGCTGAGCGCGGCCGGCGTCCGCTTTCACGGCGCGTCCGACACCGGCTGGATCACGTCGCTCGCGTCGTGGCTGGTGCCGCTCGTGGCGTTCGTGTTCATCTGGAACCTGATGCTGCGCAGGCGCGGCGGGTTGCAGGACTTCACCGGGATGGGCAAGAGCCGCGCACGCGTGTACGTGCAGCAGGAAACCGGCATCACGTTCGACGACATCGCGGGCATCGACGAAGCGAAGGCCGAGTTGCAGCAGCTCGTCGCGTTCCTGCGCAACCCCGACCGCTACCAGCGGCTCGGCGGCAAGATCCCGAAGGGCGTGCTCGTCGTCGGCGCGCCCGGCACCGGCAAGACGCTGCTCGCACGCGCGGTGGCCGGCGAGGCGGCCGTGCCGTTCTTCTCGATCAGCGGCTCGGCGTTCGTCGAGATGTTCGTCGGCGTGGGCGCCGCGCGCGTGCGCGACCTGTTCGAGCAGGCGCAGCAGAAGGCGCCGTGCATCGTGTTCGTCGACGAGCTCGATGCGCTCGGCAAGGTGCGCGGCGTCGGGCCGATGTCGGGCAACGACGAGCGCGAGCAGACGCTCAACCAGCTGCTCGTCGAGATGGACGGCTTCCAGGCCGGCACGGGCGTGATCATCATGGCCGCGACCAACCGGCCGGAGATTCTCGATCCGGCGCTGCTGCGCCCCGGCCGCTTCGACCGTCACATCGCGATCGACCGGCCCGACGTGAACGGGCGCCGCCAGATTCTCGGCGTGCATGTGAAGCGCGTGAAGCTCGCGGACGAAGTCGACCTCGGCGAACTCGCGTCGCGCACGCCGGGTTTCGTCGGCGCCGATCTCGCGAACGTCGTCAACGAGGCGGCGCTGCATGCGGCCGACCTCGGCAAGCCGGCGATCGGGATGGACGATTTCGACGAAGCGATCGATCGCGCGATGACGGGCCTCGAGCGCAAGAGCCGCGTGATGAACGCGCAGGAAAAGCTGACGATCGCGTATCACGAGGCCGGCCATGCGCTCGTCGCGGAAAGCCGCGCGTATTGCGATCCGGTGAAGAAGGTGTCCATCATTCCGCGCGGCGTGGCCGCGCTCGGCTATACGCAGCAGGTGCCGACCGAGGATCGCTACGTTCTGCGACGCAGCGAGCTGCTCGATCGGATCGATGCGCTGCTCGGCGGCCGCGTCGCGGAAGAACTCGTGTTCGGCGACGTGTCGACGGGCGCGCAGAACGATCTCGAACGCGCGACCGCGATGGCGCGCCACATGGTCATGCAGTACGGGATGAGCGAGAAGATCGGGTTGATGAGTTTCGACGACGGCGAGGCGCGCAGCGGCATACCGGGCGCGTGGCATGCGGGCGAGGGCCGCTGCAGCGAGCACACCGCGCGCGTGATCGACGACGAGGTGCATACGCTGCTGACGGATGCGCATGCGCGCGTCGCGGCGACGCTCGGCGCACGTCGCGACGCGCTCGAGCGGATCGCGCGACGGCTGCTCGCGTGCGAGGTGCTGGAACGCGACGCGTTGCAGGCGCTGATCGACGGGCGCGAGGTGCCTGCGTCCGAGCCTTCGATGATCGATTGCGGGCCGTGCACGGGTGTGAATGCGCCGGGGCAGGCGTCGGCGGCCGAGCACGATTTCGTCGCATGCGGGCCGCCGCGCGAACCGGAGCGCTGAAGCGCGGATCGCCCGCGCAGTTGGCGGGCTTGCTAACGCATTCCGATTTCAGTGGCGGTGCAGACGGTGACCGGTGCGGCGCTCGACCGATGTGAGAATGTGCGTCAGGACGCGGTCGCGGCGGCGACTTCCGCGGCTTCGGTGAGCGCGTCGAGAAAGCGCGTGCGCCACCAGTGCACGTCGGTCTTGCGCACGATCGCCATCAGCGCGTCGTGACGCTGGCGGCGTTCCTCGATCGGCATCGTGAGCGCGCGCTGGATCGCCTGCGCGGTGCCTTGCGTGTCGTATGGATTCACGAGCAGCGCGGGCTTCAACTGCTCGGCCGCGCCCGCGAAACGCGACAGCACGAGCACGCCCGGATCGGCCTCGTCCTGCGCGGCGAGAAATTCCTTCGCAACCAGGTTCATCCCGTCGCGCAGCGGCGTGACGAGTGCGACGCGGCTCGCGCGATAGAGGCCCGGCAGGCGCTTGCGCGCGACCGTGCGGTGGATGTAGCGCATCGGCATCCATTCGAGTTCGCCGTAGTCGCCGTTGATCGCGCCGCACAGACTGTCCATCTCGCGCCGCAGGTCGTCGTACGCGCCGAGATCCTCGCGGCTCGGCGCGGCGATCTGGATCAGCGTCGCGCGATCGCGGTTCTCCGGATACTGTTCGAGCAGCTGACGGAACGCATGCACGCGTTGCGGCAGCCCCTTCGTGTAGTCGAGCCGGTCGACGCCGACGAGCAGCTGGCGGCGCGAATACTCGTCGCGCATCCGCTCGAACATGTCGATTCCGTCGCGATTCTCCGCGAGCGCCGCGAATTCGTCGACGTTGATGCCGATCGGGAACGCGCCGGCCGACAGCGTGCGGCCGAACGCGTGCAGGCGGCCGTCCGGCAGACGTGCGGCACCGGCTTCCGCCTCGACGTAGTGCTCGAAGTGCAGCAGATCCGATTCGGTCTGGAAGCCGACGAGGTCGTACGCGAACAGCGAGCGCATCAGCCACTCGTGCTCCGGAATCGCGGCCATGATCGGCGGCGGCGGCATCGGGATGTGCAGGAAGAAGCCGATCGGATTCCTGCAGCCCATCGCGCGCAGCTCGGCGGCGAGCGGGATCAGCTGATAGTCGTGGACCCAGATGGTGTCGTCGGGGCGCAGCAGCGTGCTCAGCTTGCGCGCGAACAGCTGGTTCACGCGCCGGTAGCCGTCCGCGAAGCGCCGGTCGAACTGCGCGAGATCGAGGCGGTAGTGGAACACCGGCCACAGCACGTTGTTCGAGTAGCCGAGATAGTACGCGTCGTAATCCTGCGGATCGAGATCGATCGTCGCGAGCTGGATGCCGCCGACGTTCTGGATCTGCACGTCGTCGCCCTGGGCGGTACGTTCGTCTTCACCGCGCAGCCTGCCGCTCCACCCGAACCAGACGCCGCCTGATTCCTGCAGGCTGTCTTTCACGGCCACGGCCAGCCCGCCGGCCGCGGCTTTACGGGGATCTGCGATGCGATTGGATACGACGACGAGTCGGCTCACCAGCTCTCCTGCGAATAGTTTGGGAAGGTTCGTGCGGCCAGGGCGTGAAGCGGACGCCGCCATCGACGCGAGGCGCGATGGGGCCGCGGTACGAACGGACGGGAATCAGGGGCACGCGATTCGCTGTCCGAACGTGGAGTGCTTTTTTAGGATACTCGTCATTCGGCTGATTTAAAAGTGCATGACCGAGATCAACGCGGCCTCGCATCGGGCGCGATGCGCGTCGTGGCGTGCATTCGGAGGGCAGGACCGGAAATTGCGCAGCGCGGCGGAGGCCGTGTGCGCAACGGGAAGCGGAGGGCAGAGAAGAGGGAATTGCAGGCCGGGATCGTCAGATTCATCTGATCGATGCCGCGACTGTGTTCGGTCGATGCCGCCGCGATTTCACCAATGTTGATGTCGGTGACGCAAGCGCGGAACCCTTCTGGATCGTCCGAACCGATGCGACGATCGGCTCCGTGATCTTGCTCGTCAGCCAAAGGCTGCCGCCAACCGCGACCGCGATCAGACAAATGGCCTGCAGCAGGTTGCGCCCGGTCGTGTAACGATCCGCGAATGCCCGTGCGATCGCGACTTCGCGCTCATGCGTACAGGTTGCGTGCGCATCGGCTTGGTGAACAAGTTGCGCAAGCAACGGACGGCAGCAGTTGTCGATATCGGCCGTCACATCTTCGCTCTTGCTGGCCTGCGCGAGCCCGATGATATTCAGCGCGACGAGCCGCTCGAACAACCCGCGGCCAGCGCCGCAGGCCGTCCGGCGCTCAGAACGTCGTGCGCAACCCGGCCATCACGCTGCGGCCGCCCTGCGGAGCAAAGCCGCGCACGACCGAGGTCGCGTAGCGGATTTCCTGGTTCGTCAGGTTGTCGCCGCGCAGGTACGTGAGCCAGTGTGTCGCGCCGACACGGAACTTGTACGTGAGCATCACGCCGAGCGACGTGTAGCCGTCCGTCGAAAAGTCGTTGTCGGGCACGCGGTGCTGCGACCACGCATGCGTGACCTGCGCGCGTGCGCCGAACGGGCCGTAACCGTAGTCGGCCGCGAGCGTCGCGCGCAGCGGCGCGATGCGCGGCAGCGGCTGGCCGGTGTCGACGTTGCGTGCATGCGTGTAGTCGGCGGTCAGTTCCAGATCGACCGTATGGCCGCGCCGCGAGAACGCGCGCCACTTGCCGTCGAGTTCGACGCCGTAGAACTCGGCGCGCACGCCGCGATAGATCGCTTCGTTGAGCGAGCCATCGGCGCCGGGTGCGACCGGTTCGCCGTCGTCGTCGACGACGCGGCCCGTGTTGTACTCGGTCAGGTAGTTCGAGAAGCGGTTGTAGAACACCCCGACGCTGCCGCGGTTAGGGCCGCTCGCATAGCGCAGCGACAGGTCGGTCGACACGGCCTTTTCCTTCGACGCGTTCGGGTTGCCGATCAGGAACTGGCCGGTCGCGTCGTGCGGGCCGTTCGAGTACAGCTCGTAGAAGGTCGGCGCACGCTCCGTGTAGGCGACGTTCGCCGCGACCGACCACACGGGCGTCAGCGAGAAGAGGGCGCCGGCCGATACGCTGCCGGCGTTGAAGTCGCGCGGCTGCGCGCCCGCGAATTTCTCGACGCCGGCCGGATCGGGATCGACCTTCACGTGCTCGAAGCGCCCGCCGAGACTCAGCTTCAGCGCCGGGTCGACCTGCCATTCCTCGAGGCCGAACAGCGCGACGCTGTTCGTGCGCGTCGACGGCACCAGCAGTTCATCGCCGAGCGCCGAGAATGTGTTCCGGCCGAACTGCACGCCGATCGCGCCTTCGAACGGACCGATCTTGCGATGCCGCGCCTCGATGCGCGCTTCGTAGCCGCGGTTGCGGAAGGTGGTCGCCGTCTCGCCGTTGTCGACTTCCTTGTGGCGGTAGTCGGTGTACGCGAAGTCGAACTTCACTTTCGTGAACGGGCCGCTCAGATTGCGCACCTCGGACGCGAACGCGAGCCGTTCCTGGCGCATGCGCAGGCGCACGTCGTCCTCGGCGACGGAGCCGTAGTTCGATTCATAGCCGCTGTACGACAGGCCCGCGAAACCGTCGGCCCACGTGTACGACGCGCCGGCGGCGCCGCCGTGCACGCGGCCGTCGCTGTTCGGTACGTTGCCGTACGGCTGCGGCGTGTCGGGGCCGTCGATCGCGCGTTGCGCGCCGCTGCGCGCATAGCCGGGAATCCGTAGCTTGCTGGCCTCGCGGTCGAATGCGTCGACATGGAACGCGAAGCGGCCGTTGCCGCCTTCGACCTGCGCGGCGCCGGCGCGCACCGAGTTCGCGCCGCCGTAGCGTGCATCCAGCGCACCTGTCACGCCTTCGATCGCCTCGCGCGGAACCCGGTTGTCGATCGTGTTGACGACGCCGCCGACCGCGTTGCCGCCGTACAGCAGCGCGGCCGGGCCGCGCACGATCTCGACGCGCTCGATCGACAGCGGGTCCTGCGGCACCGCGTGGTCGTACGACAGCGACGATGCGTCGTAGGCGGCGACGCCGTTCTGCAGCAGCCGGATCCGGTCGCCGTCCATCCCACGGATGATCGGACGGCCGACCATCGGGCCGTAGGTGGTGGTCGACACGCCAGGCAGGCCGTTGAGCGTCTCGCCGAGCGAATCGGCCTGGCGGCGCGTCAGCGCGTCGCCGGACAGTTGCGCGGTCGGTGCGATCAATTGGGTGTCGCCCAGCGGGTTCGCGGTCACGAAGATCGGCGCGAGCGGCGTGGTCTGCGTCGGGGTTGGCGAGGCGGGCGTATCGGCGGCCTGGGCTTGTGCGACGGCGGCGAACAGCATCAGCGAAACGGGAGAGAGCGGGCGAAGCGGTAGACGAGGGAGGTCGCGCATGGTCGGTGAATCGGTTGGGATCGGTTGGTTTGGTGTGTCGGAAAGCGAGCCATGCGGGTCACGAATAGATACGATATATTGTTGCGTCAGCGACGCGTAGTGGCCCCGCTATGACCCATCCGGACATGACTCGGCGTAACTCGGCCACCCGGAGGGAGCGAGCGGGTTCGGATGCTTCAGGTGGACGAGATCGCGAAATGATATGTTATATCATCTCGAATTCCAAGCGAAACGACGGTATGCCGCAGGGTTTCCGACCAACGGCCGAAATGGCTGCGTAGGAAGAAGGGGCGTTGAACCGGCACCGACACCGGCCGTCCGCGCCGGATGTCCCGCGACGAATGCGCCACCGTCGCGCGCGTTTCCCGCCCCGTTGATGCGTATCAAGGCGCTCCGGTTTCGAGTCCGGATACTGGCCGGAACATCGACCACCCAGGAGCGACTCGTGACCCAAACAATGAAAGCGGCCGTGGTACACGCGTTCGGCGAACCGTTGCGCATCGAGGAAGTGCCGATTCCGACGCCGGGCGCGGGCCAGATCCTCGTCAACATCAAGGCGTCGGGCGTGTGCCACACGGACCTGCATGCCGCCGACGGCGACTGGCCCGTGAAGCCGACGCTGCCGTTCATTCCCGGACACGAAGGCGTGGGCGTCGTCGCGGCGGTCGGGGCGGGCGTCACGCACGTACGCGAGGGCGACCGCGTCGGCGTGCCCTGGCTCTACACGGCATGCGGCCACTGCGAGTACTGCCACACCGGCTGGGAAACCCTTTGCCACGGGCAGCAGAACACCGGCTATTCGGTCAACGGCAGCTATGCCGAATACGTGCTGGCCGATCCCGACTACGTCGGCCATCTGCCGGCGCAGGTTGCGTTCGACGAGATCGCGCCGATCCTGTGCGCGGGCGTGACGGTCTACAAGGGCATCCGCGTCACCGACACGCGCCCTGGCCAGTGGCTCGCGATTTCGGGCATTGGCGGCCTCGGCCACGTAGCCGTGCAATACGCGCGCGCGATGGGCCTGCACGTCGCGGCGATCGACGTGTCACCCGCGAAGCTCGAACTCGCGCGCCAGCTTGGCGCAGAGCTGACGATCGATGCATCGGTCGACGATCCGGCGAAGGTCATCCAGAAGGAGATCGGTGGTGCGCACGGCGTGCTGGTCACGGCCGTGTCGCGCAGCGCGTTCGCGCAGGCGCTCGGGATGGTGCGACGCGGCGGCACGGTGGCACTCAACGGCTTGCCGCCCGGCGATTTCCCGTTGCCGATCTTCTCGACCGTGCTGAACGGCATCACGGTGCGCGGCTCGATCGTCGGCACACGGCGCGACTTGCAGGAATCGCTCGATTTCGCGGCGGATGGCCTGGTGCGCGCGCATATCCATCGCGACCGGCTCGGCAACATCAACGACATATTCGCGCGGCTGCGCGAAGGCAGGATCGACGGTCGCGTCGTGCTGACCGACATGCACTGACGCGCGCTCGGGCACGCTGCCGCGACGTGGGGGACGTCGCGGCAGCGCAGCTCACGCGCGCATCACGGCGCGAAGAACACGTCGGTGCGGTTCGTCAGATTGCTGTTGGTTTGCACGAACAGCGGATGGAACGACGACGACGGCAGCACGTCGAGCCCCTGGTAATCGCCGATGAAGAAGCCCTCCGCGTTCGGCGCGAGCTTCATGTCGAACGGACCGCCGACGCGCCGCTCGTCGGCGAACGTGGCGCCGTCGTCATGCGAGATCTTGCGCCAGAAGCCGGTCGGCAGCGTGGTCGTGTTGCCGGCCTGCAGATCGCGGAAGTCGTAATAGTTCACCATCACCGAGCCCGCATTGTCGACGCGCACCGACGGATTGAACGCGGGGCGCCCGGTCGGCGTGTTCACCTGCAGCGGCGCACTCCAGGTCGCGCCACCGTCCTTCGACGTCGAGAGCGCGATCTCGTCGTACTTGCCGCCGTTGAAGCGGCTGTCCTGCCACACGACGTAGAGCTGCCCCGATGCGGGATCGATCGCGGGTTCCGGAATGATGTCGCCGGTGCGCACCGGTTCGCCGGTGTTCGGATCGGTCACGCCGACCGTCTGCAGCCCGGCGATCACCCGCGGTTGCGTCCAGGTCGCGCCGTCGTCGGTCGACTTGATGAACGCGACCTTGCCGGCGGCCTTGCCGAACGGCGGCTGGATCAGATCGAAGAAGTTGTACAGCGTGCCCGTTTTCGGATCGACGACGATCTGGTTGCCGATCGTCTGCTGACGCGCCGGCACGTGGACGATGACTCTCGCTTTGGTCCAGGTCTTGCCGCCGTCGACCGTCTTCGAGAACAGCGTCGGCCCGCGGTAGGCCGCCGTGTGCAGGTTCGCGTACGGATTGCCGTTCGGCAGCTCGAGGCGGTCCCACACGGCATAGGCGGTGCCGGCCTTCACAGGGTTCGCCGTCACCGATTCCTTGTCGTTGAAGAACTGCGTCGTGGGCTCGTCGTTCGCGATCAGCACGGCCGGGCTGCTCCATGTCTGTCCGCCGTCGGTCGACACCGAAGCCCCGACCGCATTGCCGTTGTTCGACTGGTTGAACGAGATCGACACCGAGTATGCGGTGCCGTCCGGCCCGAACGACACCCACGGATCGGACGCGCGCTCGTACTTGAGCCCGCCCGGCGCACATGCGCTGAACGGCTGCGGTGTGCGCGCCCAGGTCGCGCCGCCGTCGAACGTGTAACCGGCGACGAGCCCGTGGGCGCCGCCGTTCGACCAGCGGTCCTGCTGCCACACGGCGATCATGTTGGTCGGGTTCGCGGGATTGACCGAAAGCCACGGTTCGACCTCCGCGTTCACGTAGTTCGTGCCGGGGCCGCCGATGGTGCAGGCGGCGAATGGACTCGGGCCGGACACGACCACGGGTTCGGCGTGCGCCGCCGCGGCGGCGGCCATCGCCATCACGGCGGACAGGCGGGTGACAAGCGAGTGGGACACGATCGTGCGTCGCATGGACTACTCCTCGTTGACATGCGGCGGCGATGGCCGGGCACGGCACGACGACGCGACGCGCATCGGTGCGCAGCGACAAAGGGTGCCGTGCAACGCGTCGGGTCGGGTCGTTCAGGAAGCCGTTTCGGTCATCGCAATCCGCGTGTGCTGGATGCCGCCAGCACGTCGGTTAAGACTCCTCTTCGTTTTCGTTGCTTGTCGGGTAGAGCCTGCAATGCGGACCCGACGGGAAGGCAGGTCGGTGCATACGGCGAATGCAGCAAAGTGGATTGCAATGTAGGCGATCCCCATGCGGCGCGGGAGGCAATTTTTTGTAACAGAGCGTAGCCGGAAAGCGTTGCCGAAGCGGCACGTCCGGAACGCAAAATTTGCCGCCGTATTGGTGCGGAAAACGAAGCGAAAATGCGAATCGCAATCGCTTTCGATCGCGGCGTGCGGGGGGTGACGTATCGAGGCGATGTGATGTAGCGTGACTGACGTGATGCGTTGCGCGCGCGGTTCAGCGCTCCGCCGGAAAACGGTCCTGCAATGCGTGCAGCCAGCGCGCGACGACGTCGAGTTCCGCGTCGGAAAACCCGTCGCACAGCTTGCCGTTCAACTCGCGCAGCACCACACGCGCACGCTTGAGCGCCGCGTGACCTTCGTCGGTCAGGAACAGGCGCGTCGCGCGCCCGTCGTCCGAATCGGCGTGACGCGCGAGCAGGCCGGCCTTCGCCATCCGGTCGGCGAGCCCCGTCATCGCGGACGGCGCCAGTTGCAGCGCCGCGCCGACTTCACCGATCAGCGCACCATCTTGCTTCGCGAGGCAGAACAGCACGCCGGCCTGCGCGGCGCTGGCGCGCGAATCGGTTTCGGCCTTGCGGTCGACCCAGCGCTGCACGCGCCGCTGGCCGATGTTCAACAGGAAAAATAGTCGTCGGTCTTCGCTCAAGCTTGGTTCCCGGCAGCAATGGAAAGGGACGGGCGGCCCGCCTCGCGCGGCGCGTCGAGCGCCTGCGCGAGCCAGTCGGCGACCGCGGGCCACAGCACGGCGCCGGGCCGGCTGCGGAAGAAGCCCATGTGCCCGACCGGCCCGCTGCCCGCGGCGTGCGGATCAATCTGGCGGCGTTCGATGGCCGCGCGGGTCAGGTAGCTTACCAGCAGGTCGATCGCGGGCGGGTTCGCCCACGGATCGTCGTCGAAGCCGAGCGCGAGAATCGGCAACTGTTGCTTCGAGAAGCGCTCGGCCGCACCGAGCGTCGGATCGTCGAAGAAGTAGCGCGGCAGCGTGGTCCAGCGGCTCCATTCGCGGAACACGCCGGCGGGGAGATCCTCGCCGAGCCCGAGCCGTTTGCCGGGCACGTAGCCGAGCAGCGCGGACGCGAGCGGGCCGAGCACGCGCAGGATTAGCCGCACCTTCAGCCGCTCCGCCGCGCCGGAAATCAGCCGCGTGCTGCCCGCGTGCGCGGCGACGAGCACGGCCGCGCGCAGATGCGCGGTGCCGGCCGACAACCCGATCGCATGCCCGCCGACGCTATGCCCGACCGCCAACAGCGGCAGCCCGTCGTATGTCTCGCGCGCCCACGCGATCGCGGCGCCGACGTCGAGTTCGACCCAATCGCGCATGCGGGCCTGCAGCGCGCTCAGCCGCGCGGGCCGCGACGCGCCGATGCCGCGATAGTTGTAGGTCAGCGCCGCGAAGCCGCGCTCGGTCAGAAAGCGCGCGAAGCCCGCATACAGCCGCTCCGGCACGGCGGTTGCCGGATGGATCAACACCAGCGCGCGCGGCGGCGCGTCCGGCGACCACAGCGTGCCGCGCAGCGGGTAGCCGTCGGCGGCGGAAAACTCGATGGGTTCTGGCGTCATGGCCGTCCTCGTGTCGGGCAGTTATTTCGTATGCGAAATATAGGTCGAGAATTATTTCGCGCACGAAATATCTGTCGAGGAATCATTCGAACGGCTTCCCGGCGGGCTGAATGCGGGACGGGTCGACACGGAACCTATTTTTCGGGAGGATGACGCGCCGTCCGTCGACGAGAGCCTGAACGGCAACGCGATCGATGTCGGCTTTCTCGGCGATTCCGCGCTGCTCACGGTTGCGAAGCAATCGCGGTGAGCGAGGACATCCGAATATTCCGCTCCGGGTGATTCTTAGAATGGTTCGCGAGTTCAGCGCCGGGAAGTGTCGGCGGACTCAATATCCGGCCATGAGTCCGTTCCGCCGTCATCGCCGTAGCGCGATAGGCCTCTCACGGAGCCGGCACCAGCGTTTACCGGGCCGTCTTCGTGTTCATGCACTTTCGACGCGAGTTTGCTGGTCGGGCATCGGTTTACGCCGATTCCAAATGTTCGCGGTCGGCATTTCGATGACTCGGTGCAGGATGTAGGCGACCGCAACAGCGCATATGAGAGCGACCGCAGCGGCTTGGTAGTACCTGAAGTGGTAAACCATCAAAAGACGGATGATCGCGTAGCCGCTGACCGCGTGTACGAGATAAAGCGGATAGCTGATGTTCGCAAAGAAGTCGACGATCTTCAGCGGTCTGAAACGGTCGCGCAGCGCGAAACAGCATGAAAACAAAACTAGAGCATAAAAGTAGTTGATCGGTGTCGCCCAGAACTGAGCGGCCAGCGACGTATGTGGCCACGCTGCAAGAAAAGCGATGAAGATCGCAATGGTGGATGCGAACAGCGTTGCGGTCGAGATGCGCTGATTCAACCGGAAATTGAACAAGGTCCCGATAAACAAGAAGGAGACCATCATGAGCTGGTACTTGAAAAACGCCAATACTACCGGCGTCGATCCGACTTGAATCGTGTCCCATGATGCCGGCCACCATGTCACCAGCGCCATGACGACAAGCGAAAAATTCACCAACGCGAGCGCTGACGCACGCTTGATGAATGGCCACATCAGCAAGGCCGCGACGTAGAAGAGCACCTCGATACACAGCGTCCAATTGACCATATCGATGCTGGCGACGTTGAGCTGCTGGTGGAGCAACAATAGGTTCCACGTTGCCTGATCGGACGTGACGTAGAATGGGCTCCCCCAGTATCTGGTGGACAGATAGATGGCGCCCAGCGTGACCAAGGTGGCCGCCCAGTACGTCGGGAAAATCCTGAACAGTCGAGCTGTAATGAATTTCACACCGCCCAACTTCTCTAGCGAGAACGGGATGACGAAACCGCTGATCAGGAAAAAGACCGCGACTCCGAACGGGCCGTAGTTGAATGTCGGAGCAAAGAAAACGTATGGGAAGATGCGCGGCGCGCCCCCTTCGACTATCGGCGCGCCAATGGTTTGGGCGACTACGTCGCGACCGAACCAGTAGACTCCGAGATAGTGGGCGACGATGACGGACAAGACAGCTAGGCCCCGAAGCTGATTTGCAAATACGATTTTCCCGTCTCTCTTTATTTGTGTCATGTCGCTAGGCTTGGAATGGCCGGTCAGGCTGAAGGCGCGAATATACCATTAAGGCCGATTTAGACGGGTCTGAAGCCCCCGCCGTGGGGCCCTCATGACATTATCGGCATGATCACTGCGCCGCCCGACTCGCAGGTCGACGTACCGGGCGGCGGCGCCGTCCAGCACGACTAAGTGCGGCGCTTTGCGCGGCGCACGAAGCCGCCGGTTTCGACCAGATCCTGGTCGGCCATTTCAGCAACGCGGCGGACGGCTTCATCGTCGCGTCGTTCGCGGCCGCCGCGCGGCAGATCGCGACGCTCGATGTATTCAGCGGCGGCCGGCTCGCGCTGAACGTCGTGTCGGGCGGCGACGATGCCGACCTGCAGCGCGACGGCGATTTCGTGCCGCACGACGCGCGCTACCGCCGCACCGGCGAATATCTCGACGTGCTGAAACGCATCTGGCTCGCCGATGCGCCGGTCGATCACGACGGCGCGTTCTACCGGCTGCGCGGGGCGTCACCTGTCGTGAAAAGCGCGCAGCGGCCGCATGTGCCGATCTATTTCGGCGGCTCGTCACCGGCCGCGCTGGCGGTGGCCGGGCAGCACGCGGATGTCTACATGACGTGGGGCGAACCGCTCGCCGCGGTGCGCGAGCAGATCGCGCGCGTGCGGGGCGCCGCGGCGCCGTTCGGACGCGCGCCGCGCATCAGCGTGTCGTTCCGGCCGATCGTCGCAGGCACTGAAGCCGCCGCGTGGGAGAAGGCCGAGGCGATCCGCGCGCGCGTGCGAGCGGCACGGCTCGCGCACGGCCAGCCGATCGACGGCCACGCGCCGCAGAATGCCGGTTCGCAGCGGCTGATGGCCGCGGCCGCGCAGGGCGACGTGCTCGACGAGCGGTTGTGGATGGGCGTCGCGAACCTGACCGGCGCGCGCTGGAATTCGACTGCGCTCGTCGGCACGCCCGAGCAGGTCGCGCGTGCGCTCGGCGCGTATTACCGGCTCGGCGTGTCGACGTTCCTGATACGCGGTTTCGATCCGCTCGACGATGCGCTGGCCTATGGACGCGATCTGATTCCGGCGATTCATGCGCATATCGCGGAACTCGACCGCGAGAACGTGGCGGTGACCGCATAGGCGACGACGGCCGATGCTTCGTCTCGCCCCGGCATGTCGATCGCGGACCGCCGGGGCGATTTCATTTCCTGCACCCGTGCATCGGCCCGTCGAATCAGAACGACGGCAACCCCGGCGGATTCGTCTGCGCACGCGCGAGCGCCTCGCTCTGCAACCCCCAGCGCGCGAGCGCCTGCCCGTAGCGGCCGTTGTCGATCAGCGTGTTCGTCGCGAGCGTCAGGGCGGGCGCGAGCCCGCTGCCGCGACGCGTCGCGATCGCGACATCGGCATTCGCCGGCCAGCCCGCGTTGACGACGCCGACCCGGCGGATCTTGCCGTCGCGCGCGGCCTCGTATGCGAGCGACGCGTTCGGGTTCAGCTCGGCATCCGCGCGGCCCGACAGCAGCGCGACGCGTGCCGCCGCATCGTCGTCGAAATAGAGCAGCTCGGTCGCCTTTGACCCTTGCGCGACATTGCGCCGGCTCCATTCGAGCAGGATGCGCTCCTGGCTCGTCCCCGCGCCCGTGATGATGCGCAAACCGGCGATGTCCTTCGGTTGGGCGATCCGCGCGATCGGGCTCGCGTTGCGCACGTAGAAGCCGTGCAGCCCGAGCCGGTAGGTCGTGAAGTCGTACTTCTCCTTGCGTTGCTCGGTCACGCCGACGTTCGAGATCACCGCATCGTACTTGCCGGACGTGAGCCCGAGCGGCCAGTCGGCCCACGCGATCGGCACCAGCCGCAGCGTGCGGCCCAGCGCATCCGCGACGAGCTGCGCATAGTCGGGATCGGCGCCCACCACGGTGCGCGCGTCGGTCGCGTAGGTCGACACCGGCGGCGCATGCGGCGAGATCGCCACCGTGAAGGCACCGTCGCGCACCCAGCGGTAGTGGCTGGCCGCGCGAATTGCCGCGTCGTCGCGCGACGCACGGATCCGGCCGCTCTGGTGCGGATCGAGGTCCGCCGTCGCAGTGGCTGCATTGGCCGCATCGGCGGCATGCCCGCGCAGGCCGGTTGCGGCCGCAAGCGCGGCCGTCATGAACTGGCGTCGGTCGATCATCGTCGGTCGCCTCGGAGGTGGGGAGCGGCGTGCATCACAGCACCCGCGACAGGAACGCGCGCGTGCGCGGATGGGCCGGCGCGTCGAGCACAACGGCGGGCGGGCCCGATTCGACGACGCGGCCGCGCTCCATGAACAGCACGTTGTCCGCGACTTCGCGCGCGAAGCCGATCTCGTGCGTGACGATCACGAGCGTGGTGCCCGAGCGTGCGAGTTCCTTGATCACGTCGAGCACTTCGTTGACCAGTTCGGGATCGAGCGCCGACGTCGGCTCGTCGAACAGCAGCACCTTCGGGCGCAATGCGAGCGCCCGCGCGATCGCGACGCGCTGCTGCTGGCCGCCGGATAGCTGGCGCGGGTAGGCATCGGCTTTATCCGCGAGGCCGACACGCGCGAGCAGCGTACGCGCGGTGCGCTCGGCGGCCTCGCGCGTGATGCCCGCGACGGCGACGGGCGCCTCCACCAGGTTCTCGAGCACGGTCAAGTGCGGAAACAGGTTGAAGTTCTGGAACACCATGCCGACCGCCGTGCGCCGCTTCAGCACGTCGCGCTCCTTCAGCTCGTGCAGCACGTCGCCGTCGCGCCGATAGCCGATCAGCTCACCGTCGATGTCGATGAAGCCGTCGTCGACGCGTTCCAGATGGTTGATCGTGCGCAGCAGCGTCGACTTGCCCGACCCGGACGGCCCGATGATCGCCGTCACGCTGCCGCGCGGCGCGACGAACGACACGTTGTCGAGCACGCGCTGCATGCCGAACTGTTTCGATACGTTGTGCACGGCGACTTCGCCGCCGACGCTCGGCAGCGGCGCTGCCGCGGCGTCGCCGCGTGCCGTTGCGGTGGTTGTCGCGTGGCGTGCCGCGGCACGCCGCCATAGCGCACCGATGCGCGCCAGCACGAACGTCAGTGCCGACGGCGGCGGGTTGCGCAACGCCCCCCGCGCGTAGTGGCGCTCGACCTGAACCTGGATCGCCGACAGCACGGTCAGGATGATCAGATACCAGACGGTCGCGACCATCAGCAGCGGAATCACTTCGAGATTGCGGCGATAGATCACCTGCACCGTATAGAACAGCTCGGGCATCGCGAGCACGTACACCATCGACGTGCCTTTCGCGAGCGAGATGAGATCGTTGAACGCGGTCGGCAGGATCGCGCGCATCGCTTGCGGCAGCACGATCCGCGTAGTCTGGCGACCGCGCGGCAGGCCGAGCGCGGCGGCGGCTTCGAGCTGCCCTTGGTCGACCGCGAGAATGCCGCCGCGGATCACCTCGGCGGAAAACGCCGCGTGGTTCAGCGTGAGGCCGAGCACGGCCGCGAGGAACGGGCTGATCAGGTCGGTGGTCGGCGTGTCGAACCACACGATGTCGGTGAACGGCACGCCGAGCCGCACGTGTTCGTACAGGTAGCCGAGGTTGTTGAGGATCAGCAGCAGCACGATCAGCGGAATCGACCGGAACAGCCACACGAAGGTCCACGCGCTCGCGGCGAGCAGGCGCGAACGCGACAGCCGCGCCAGCGCGACGAACGCGCCGAGCGCGAAGCCGAACACCGCGCCGAGCAGCGTCAGCACCAGCGTGCGCGCGAGTCCGGACAGCACCGGCGGCGACAGAAACCATTCGGCGAATACCGGCCAGCCCCATTGCGGGTTGCCGAGGATCGAATGCAGCGCGAGCGCGATCAGCACGAGCGCGAGCACGGTGCCGGCCGTGCGCGAGCGGTGGCGGGCCGGCACGATGCGCAGGCGCGTGCCGGCGTCGCGGACGCGGGACGAAGGAAGCGGCGGCAGCGCGCCGCCGAGATGGGTCGTGTCGCTCATGTCGATGAAGGTCCTCGATCGGGTCGGTCGGACGCGCCGCGCGTGACGGCGCGTCGGCGTCACGCGTGCGCTTCGGCCGCGTCGTCCTGTTTCTGCACCGCGCCGGGCGCCGCATGGCGGCTCGCCTTGCGCGGCAGGCCGAGGTGGTCGCGCAGCGTGCTGCCCGGCAGGTCGCGGCTGTAGCGGCCGCGTGCCTCGAGCACCGGAATCACGAGGTCGACGAAGTCGTCCACGCCCTGCGCCTGCACTGGAAAGCCGAGGATGAAGCCGTCGCCGGCGCCGGCGTCGTGCCAGCGGATCAGCTCGTCGGCGACATGCTCGGCCGTGCCGATGAAGTTCGGGCGCGGCGTCGCGACGGCGAGCGCCGTCTCGCGCAGCGTGAGCTGCTTGCGCTTCGCGTCGGCCTTGATCCGGTCGGTGGTCGAGCGAAAGCTGTTGCGGCCGAGGTCGCCGAGGTCGGGGAACGGCGCGTCGAGCGCGTACTGCGTGAAATCGTGGTGATCGAAATAGCGGCCGAGATACGCGAGCGCCTCGTCGATCGTCAGCAGGTCGCGGATCGCCTGATATTTGTCTTCCGCTTCGGCGGCCGTGCGGCCGACGATCGGGCCGACGCCGGGGAAGATCTTCACGTCGCCGGGCTGCCGCCCGTGCTCGACCGCGCTCTGCTTCACGCGTCGCGTGAACGCGGCCGTTTCGTCGAGCGACGGCGAATGCGTGAACACGGCATCCGCATACTTGCCCGCGAGCCCGATGCCCGTGTCGGACGAGCCGGCCTGGAAGATCACCGGCTGCCCCTGAGGCGAGCGCTGGATGTTCAGCGGGCCCGCGACCTGGAAGAAGCGGCCGTGATGGTCGAGCGTATGGAGCTTGTCGCGATCGAAGAAGCGCCCGGTCGCGCGATCGCGCACGAACGCGTCGTCGTCCCAGCTGTCCCACAGCCCCTGCACGACGTCGAGGTATTCGTCGGCGATCTCGTAGCGCAACGCGTGCTCCGGATGCGCCTTGCCGAAATTCTTCGCGGTGCCTTCGAGCGGCGTCGTCACGACGTTCCAGCCCGCGCGCCCGCCGCTGATCACGTCGAGCGACGCGAGCTGGCGCGCGACCGTGAACGGCTCGCTGTACGACGTCGAGATCGTGCCCGCGAGGCCGATCTTCTTCGTCGCGACCGCGAGCGCCGACAGCACGGTCAGCGGCTCGAAGCGGTTCAGGAAGTGCGGGATCGACTTCTCGTTGATGTAGAGGCCGTCCGCGACGAACGCGAACGCGATGCCGGCGGCTTCCGCCTTGCGCGCGATGCCGATCGCGAAGTCGAGGTTGATGCTCGCGTCCGGCGGATTGCTCGGGTGCCGCCAGGCGTTCATGTGGCTGCCTGCGCCTTGCAGCATCAGGCCGAAGGGAATCGATCGTCGGGTCGTCATGGGGGCGTCACGCGTTCTGGTCGGGGTAAAGGGAACGTTCGGCCGAAAGGGCCGCCTGCACGGGCGTGATCGACTGCGCGCCGCCGAGCCATTCGGCTGACGCGAGGCGCGCCGCGTAATCGGTCACCGGCGAGTCGATCACGAACGCGTCGACGTCGAGCCGCCGGCTCAGCGCATCGAGCGCGCGATGCACGCGCTCGGGCGTATCGGCCAGCACGGTCGGGCGCAGCTCGTCGATCCGGTAGTCGGACGCGCCGCTTTGCCGCGCGAATTCCGCCGCGGCCTGCGCGCTCGCCAGGTTGAAGCTCTGACCGCCGGCGAACTGCAGCCGGAAGATCTTCAGCGGCCCGATCAGCTGCTCGGCCTCGTCGCGGGTCGGCGCGGCGACCGCGTACAGCGCGACGAGCGCGCGCGTGCCGCCCGCGTCGCGATACGCGGTGAGCGAGCGCTCGAGGTTCGCGTCGTCGCCGTTGAAGTGCCCCGCGTAGCAGAAGCGCCAGCCGTGGCGCGCGGCGAGCGCGCCGCTGTCGGGCGAGCCGCCGAGCAGGATGCGCTCGGGCGCGTGTGGCGGCACCGGCAGCGCGACCGCACCGGCGAGCGGATGATCTTCGGCGACACCCCAGCCGAGGAACGCGTCGAGCGCCGCGAGCTGGCCCGCGAAGTCGGGCTTGTTCGCCTTGTCGTGAAACCACTGCAGCGCGCGCGTGGTGAGCGGCAGCCCGCCGGGCGCCTTGCCGATGCCGAGATCGACGCGGCCCGGCCCGAGCGCGGCGAGCAGCCTGAACGACTCGGCGACCTTGAACGGGCTGTAGTGCTGCAGCATCACGCCGCCCGAGCCGACGCGAATGCGCGACGTGTGCGCGAGCAGGTGCGCGACCACGATCTCGGGCGCGGAACTCGCAAAGCCCGGCGCGCCGTGATGCTCGGCCACCCAGAAGCGCTCGTAGCCGAGCTGTTCCGCGCGTTGCGCGAGGGTCGTCGTGAAGCGCAGCGCGTCGGCGGCGGTCGTGCCGTCGGCGATCGGGCTTTTATCCAGCAATGAAAGCGAATAAGACATGGTGTTCGGCGTTCCTGCGCAACGCGTGGAAGGGGGCGCTCAGATCTTCGGCAAGCCCGGCGGATTGGTGCGCGACTGATCGATCGCTTCCGATGCGAGGTTCCAGCGCTCCAGGATCTGCTGGTAGCGGCCATTCTTGATCAACCCGTTCAGCGCGACCGTCAGCGGATCGGCGAGCCCGCTGCCGCGGCGTGTCGCAATCGCGATGTCGGCCGTGCGCGGCCAGCCGCCGCTGATCGCGCCGACGAGCCGCGTCTTGCCTTGCTGCGCGCTCTGGTACGCGAGCACCGAGTTCACGCTGAACACGGCATCCGCGCGGCCCGACTGCACGGCAACGATCCGCATGGCCTGGTCGTCGTAGTACTGGACCTGCACGGGCTTCAGGCCGTGCGCGACGTTCTCGCGGTCCCACGCGAGCAGGATCTTTTCCTGGTTGGTGCCGGCGTCGGTCACGATGCGCAGCCCCGCGACGTCCTTCGGCTCGCGGATCGACTGGATCTTGCTGTCGTTGCGCACGTAGAAGCCGACCTGGTCCTTGCGGTAGGTCGAGAAATCGAACTTCTGCTTGCGCTCTTCGGTGACGGTGACGTTCGAGATCACCGCGTCGACCTTCCCCGATTCGAGTGCGAGCGGCCAGTCGGCCCACGCGAGCGGGACGATCTTTAGCTTGCGGCCGAGGCTGTCGGACACGAGCTGGCCGACGTCCGCGTCGAAGCCGATCACCGTGCGCGCGTCGGTCGCATACGAGCTGATCGGCGGCAGGCTCGGCGCGACGCCGATCGTCAGCGTGCCGGCTTCGGCGAACTTGAACGACGCGGGCACCGCGCGTTCGACAGCCGCATCGGCCGTGCCGCGCGGGCGGCCGCGCTGCTCGGGACTCAGGTCGAAGGTCGCGGCGGCCGCGGCGATCGCGGTCACGCCGATCAGCGCGGCGGCTAGTGCGGCGGCCAGCGTGCGCAGCACGCGCGGCGTGAAGGGTACGGCTCGTTGCATGGATGCGTCCTGTCGTTGTCGTGTCGTTGTGTCGTGGGAAGCGGAGTCGGATGAAGCGGCGGTTCAGCGCGGCAGCACCGGTTCGGGGAGCGGCGCCCACAGATCGGCGAGCGTCGACGTGCGCGACGGATCGACGAGATCCTTGCCGAAGCGCAGGTGGAAATACGCTTCGGGATCGATCGACGAATCGAACAGGCGCGTATAGCCGGTGCGGTCGTACAGCGCCCACGCTTCGGGCTGGCGAAAGCCGGTGGTGAGGTACACGCGTCGATAACCCTGCTGCGCGGCGCGCCGCTCGAGGGCGTCGACGATCACGCGTGCGAGCCCCTGGCGGCGCAGGTCCGCGCGGGTCCAGATGCGCTTGAGTTCGGCCGTCTGCGCGTCGTAGCGCTTGAACGCGCCGCCGCCGATCGTTTCGCCGTCGCGCAGCAGCAGCACGAACGCGCCTTCGGGCGGCGCGAACTGCTCGGCCGGGTAGCGCGCGAGTTCGTCGCGGGCGGACGCGCGGCTGTCGGGGCGGTAAGCGTCGTAGCGCGTCGCGTATTCGTCGATCAGCGCGTCGATCAGCGGCTGGGCGCGGACATCGAGCGGTGTCGTGTCGATGATGCGGTCGTTCGTGGCCATGGGCATCGCGAAGGGCGCGCGATGCGGACATTCCTGGCGGGGGCGGGGCACACGGCCCGTCCGGTCTGTTCCGTTATCGCGACGCGGTTGTCGTGATGACGGCGGCCGCTCGGTATCCTGCGAAACATCCGGCGTGCCGCCGCCGTTTGGAACACGTTAGCGGCGCGGCCGGCAAAGACGAACGAAGCAATTTCGATAAGGATTTCGCGGCGGAGGTCAGAAGGCTTGCAGCGGGAGTGGGGTGGGGCGAACGGGCGTCAGCGCGACGCCCCGCCGTCGCGGGGCGAGGGCCCGCGACGACGACGGAGTCAGGCTGCCGCCTGATGAATCGAGTCCTGCCGATCGCCACCCAGGATATCGACAAGATCGGTCAGCATCCGCCCCAATTCACCCGTCATCAGCGTGACATCCGAATCGAAGCGTTCATCGTCATTTTGCGCAGTGGGATCCGCCGCCTCCTTGATCACGTCGAGCGGCGTGACACGCTTGATCGTCAGCGACGGTGTCAGCACGAACGAGATCCGGTCATTCCACGTCATCGCGAGGCGCGTGCATTGTTTGCCGGTTTCGATGTGCCGGCGCATGTCGTTCGCTTCCAGCGCGTGGCCGACGTAGCGCACCGTGGCGCCACCTTGGTCGCTCGAGCGCAACTCGGCGTCCTGGTCCACGGTGAAGCCGCCCGGCGCCTCGCCGGACAGCAGCCAGTCCGTCATCGCTGCCACCGGCGAACGGGCCACGTGAACACCGGTGAGCGGCAACGGGTCGATCGATTTGATGAGCAGGCTGCGAACGTCGTCGGCAAGTGCCTGTGCAGCCGCATCGATGACGAGCCAGCCGTTCGCCGTATCGATCCACACGCGGGTATCGCGGCGAATGCTGAACGCGCGCGGCAGCAGTTCGTCGGTAACCTGCTCCTTGAGTTCGCGCAGTTGTTTCCGGCCGACCTTGAAACCCTGCTGCTCCTCGACTTCAAGCGCACGCGCTTTGGTTACTTGATTGACGACCGATGCCGGGAGCAGCTTCTTTTCGGCACGAAACAGCAGCAGCATCTGCCGGTTGATCGAATACACGAGCGCGCCGTCGTCACGCGGCGAAGCCCATCCGACGCGCTGCATTTCGACGCTGCTGCCCGGCTGGAACGCGTGGGGCGCCAGCCATTTTTCCATCTGATCGGGGGTCACGGCCCAAGGTGCCGGAAGACGGTGAAGCTGAAGATTCTTGAACCACATAGGAGTACGGGCAAAGCGCATCATTCTATCTGACGGTGACGGTTCCCGGCCAATTCCAATCGTTCGACAACATCGCGAAGATCGCCGACGCAGAGCGGTTGCGCGAACTGGCGGGCCGTTCAACGTCCGCA
Organism: Burkholderia ambifaria AMMD; assembly: GCF_000203915.1. Taxonomy (NCBI): domain Bacteria; kingdom Pseudomonadati; phylum Pseudomonadota; class Betaproteobacteria; order Burkholderiales; family Burkholderiaceae; genus Burkholderia; species Burkholderia ambifaria. The sequence goes on along the minus strand of NC_008391.1, from coordinate 745,832 downwards.
TGCAGCATCGGAGCGGCGCCGGGCTGAAATCGACGAGAAAGAGCCAATTGATGGCGGTATCGAGATTGGCGACAATGAACGCCATTCCAACAGAGGGCAAAAAAATAATGATGAATTCCGGCGACGGCCTGACCAGTCCAGCGCGGCTCCTGCGACTCGCGTCATGGGCAATTGCGATCATCTTCGCGATCTTTCTCAACATGCTCGGCGGTCTGGTGATCCGCGACATGGCGTTCGCGCCGAGCGGCGGTCCGCCCGTCATCGAGCAATTCGCCGATACTCAGGCAAAGGCGCGGCTGGACGCGGCGCGGCGCGGTCTGCAGGCGCAGCACGACGCGCTTGTCGAGAAGGCCGACACAATGGAAGTGGCGCGCGGCCGCGCCGCGAAGGAGTACGCGGCCGAGAAGGAAAGTTTCCGCAACTGGGTGGCAACCCGCTCGGTGACAGGAGACAGCGCGAGGAACCCGGACATTCTGGCCAGAACGCACAAGCTTGATACGCTCCAGGCCGTGGTGGTCAACTGGCAGCATCAGATCGATGCGATCGGCGACCAGCAACGGGCACTGAGCTCGCAGCAGACTCAAGTGGACACGCAAATCGCCGAAGCGAACGCGGTAGCCGAACGGCGCTTCGACGCGGCAACACGGCACTACGAGATGCAAGTGTTCGGGCTTCGGCTGGCGCTGACGTTACCGATACTGCTGGTTGCGATCTGGCTGTTCATCCGCTACCGCAAGGTGCGCTACTGGCCGTTCGTGTATGGTTTTGGCCTGTTTGCACTGAGCGCGTTTTTCGTTGAACTGGTTCCGTACCTGCCGAATTTCGGCGGCTATGTCCGGGTTCTGGTCGGCATTGCACTCACGGTATTCGCCGGCCTTTACATGATGAAGGCATTTCAGCGCTATGCCGAACGCAAACGGCTCGAATTGCAGCAGGATCAGGGAGCACGCGCGCGCACGATCGGATACGAAAAAGCCGTTCGGTCACTCGAAAAAAAGCGCTGCCCGTCATGCGACAAACAATGGAATCTCGGCGGCGACGATTCCACGTTCTGCGTACATTGCGGATTGCGGCTTTTCAATGTCTGCGAATGCGGCGGCCGGAATTTCTTCTTCTTTCCGCATTGCCATCAATGCGGTGCTGCGCAGGGAAATGAGTTGCCACGGTCGTCCGGCTGACGGTCCGCATATGCACTGGCGCCGGCGTACGACGGCCGTGACGCGTTGTAGCTATCCTTCGCGGGGGCCGGTTGCGCCAGTCGCGATCACGCGATGACACGCGGAGGCGTCGACGCCTCCGCCAGCTGAAACAGGCAATCGCCACGCTGCACCTGCGCCGGCACGCGCTTGCACACCACTTCGCCGTCGCCCTTGAAGCGATACAGCACCGGTTCGCGCAGCGGCGTATCGGGGAAGTGCACCCACGCGGCCGGCTGTCCGGCCTTCACCTGGTCGCCGAGTTCGACGAGCGGTTCATACAGCCCGCGTTCGTACGCATAGACGAAGTGGCGATCGCCGTCGACGCGCAGAAAGCGCGTGACGGTCGGCGGCGCGTCGGGCACGAGCGCGCCGTGCAGCAAGCCGATATGGCCGAGGTAGTGCAGCAGCCCGTGGCGGCCGAGCCGAATCAGCGACGGATCGGCCATGCCTGCGCCGCCGAGTTCGGTGACGATCGAGATCGCGCCCTGCCGGCGCGCGGCCGAGGCCGAATGCACCGGGTTCGGCGCGTGCAGCAGCGCGTTCGGCAACCCGAACGCGACGAGCAGCCCGTTGAGCTTCTCTGCCTCGTCGTCGTCGAGCGGGTCGATCGCGAGCATGTTGCCGCCCTGGTACAGCAACGAGCTGCCGCCCGAATGCAGGTCGACCAGATACTGCGCGCGCGACAGCAGCGCATGCTCGATGTAGTGGGCGATCATCTGCGTCGGCGTGCCGGTCGGGTCGCCGGGGAAGCTGCGGTTCAGGTTGCCCTCGTCGAGCGGCGACACGCGCTGGCCCGCGTCGGCCGCGGGGAAGTTCGCCATCGGCAGCAGGATCAGCTGCCCGCTGACCATCTCCGGGTCGATCTCGCGGATCAGCTGCGACACGATGATCTGGCCTTCGTATTCGTCGCCGTGATTGCCGGCCATCACGAGCGCGACCGGGCCGTCGCCGTTGCGGATCGACGCGATCGGGATCGGTAGCCAGCCGTACGCGGAGCGATGCACGGAATGCGGCAGGCGCAGGTAGCCCGCATGCTTGCCTTGCGCATCGAGATCGATTTCGCAGTGGATGGGATTTCGGTGTGACGAAGAGGAGGAGGCGGTCATGGCGACATCGTTCGAAGAACGGGAGTCTGCCATCTTATCGGGAAACGGCCGTTGCGCGGCGCGACGCGGGGCAGGCGATGCCTCACACCGTCAACCGGCCCATGCGCGAAGGCGCGACATGCGCCGCCGGAGCGGCCGCCCGCGATGTTGCAGCGCTGATACGCATGCCGGCGTATCAGTTGGCCGCCCGCGCACGCGGGGTTGCGCGTCAGCCCTTGCCGCGACAGGGCCGGCGCGCGGGATCGCGTCAGCGACCCGACGTTTCAGCTTCGATACGGCCTTCTTCCCACAGCGCCCAGAAACGGCTGCCGGCGCGATACGGATTCGCACGCCGCGCCGCGTGATCGGTGATGCCCTGGCGAAATGCGCCGTATAGCGTCAGCGGCGGGCTGTCGACGCACGCGGCCTCACGGACGGCGGGCGGCCGGTGCTCGGAGACGAGCCGCCGGATCAGCGCGGCGCCGTCGATCACATCCAGTTGATCGATCGTTTCCGCGCGGCTGATGACTTCGACGGTATTCATGTTGGGCTCCCCGACGTCGTGTTTCCCTGTCAAGGAGCAATAAGAGTGCCAGCGACGAAATGCCGCGCCCCACAGCGCACCGCCGCGATCGTGCGGGCTTCTGCGGCAAACGGGGCGCGCGGGGCGGGCCGATGTTACGGAACACGTCACGTGACATGGCCGCGCGTGGCGAAACACATGCGCACATGGGTCGGCCCATGCAACCCGTTTCGGAAATGAATCGCTGGAATGAACGGAGATGCGGAGACCCGCGGCGCGCTTGCTCAGTTCGCGGTCGCGGGCGCCACGCGGCGGCTTCCCGCCGAATAGAAGCGGTAGATCCCCTTGCCGCCCGACTTCGCGTCGTATAGCGCGCTGTCGGCCTGCCGGATCAGTTCGTCGGGCGAGCCGTGTCCGTCGTCGAGCGCGATGCCGATGCTGATCCCGAGGCTGACGGTCGCGCCGATCGACAGCGTGTACGGAGCCGAAATCTGCCGGATGATGCGCGCGGCGAGGATCGAGCACGCCTGCATCGTCGTGTCGTCGATCGCGACGACGAACTCGTCGCCGCCGATGCGAGCCGCCAGCTCGCCGGGCGGCAGCGTCTTGCCGAGCCGCTCGGCAACTTGCGTGAGCACCTCGTCGCCAGCCTGGTGGCCGAACCGGTCGTTGATCGCCTTGAAGCCGTCGAGGTCGAGATACATGACGGCGAGCGCGGGGCTCGGCATGCGCGGCCGGTGCGCGAGCCTGCGCCTGAGCTCCGCGTGCAGTTCGTGGCGGTTGGGCAAGCCGGTCAGCGCGTCGTGCCGCGCGAGGTGCCGAATGTGCTGCTCGGCGCGCCGGCGCGTGGTGACGTCCTCGACGATGACCACCGCGTTGCCGTCCGGGACGCGATGGCGCGTCAGTTCGAGCTGGCGACCGTCGGCGAGCGCGATGTCGAGCGGCACGGGTTCGTCGCGGTTCAACCATACCGAGCATTGCGCGGCGAGGCCCGCATCGCCGGAATCGGTCACCGCGTTCGCGCCGAGCGCCGCGATCACGTCGGGCAGCGGGGTGTCCAGCATGATCTCGCGCGGCGAGCCGAACAGCTGCGCGGTGCGCCGGTTCGCGACGATCACGCGGCTCTCGCCGTCGATCATGCAGAGGCCGTGCGGCATGTAGGTGAGTGCGGCATCGAAGCGCGCGACGAGCTCGGCGTTGCGCTGGCGCGCGGCGATCAACGCGACCAGCACGCGGTAATGGCGCTGCACGACCGTGCGCATCGCCGCGAGATAGATCACGAGCGGCGGCACCAGCAGCCACGCGTCGGGCCGGCGGGCCAGCAGCGCGCCGACGCCGATCGGCAGCACGCCGAGCGTGACCTGCGTCATCGCGAGCCGCGGCAGCGCCGAATTGCGCGACGCGATCCCGCCGAACACGCCGCCGGCGACCATCACCGACAGCGTGCCGAGCTCGGCATCGGACGCATCCACGCAGCCCATCACGCCGAGACCGAGCAACAAGCATGCGGCGAGCGACACGGGCGCATAGTGCCGCGCGAAGTATTCGGCGCGATCGTCGCCGGCGGCACGGCGTACCGCATACGCGCGTGCGATCGCGAGCCGCGCGGCGAGCAGGCCGACGTCGACGACGAGCCACACGAAACACCAGAGTTGCTGCAGACGGATCAGCGCGATCGCCGCGACGAACGCGCTGGCGACGCCGGACAGCGCCATCGGGCGAACGTCCTCGAACAGCGTGCCGAGCATCGACGGACGCAGTGCGGCCGTCACGCGGTGATTGCCGCTGGGGGGAGTGGCGAGAACGGCGTTCAGGAGGCGCGCCTTGACTGCCATGGCTCTTTTGACCTCGACACGATGCGACTCATCGCCGGGCGACCCGCACCGCACGTGACGGGGTGGCCGGCGAGCCGGATGCGCACGACATTACCATGAAACACCGGCCGCGCGTGCCGTGCGGCGGGCGTCGGCGGGTAGTCGTAAACCACGCTTGCGGGCGCGTTGCGAATTCGGCGGCGCGCGGGCAGGATCGTTGCCGACGGGACGATGTCCGGCGACCGCCGCGACCGCGCGCCGCAGCCCGCCCGAATCTCGTTATAAGAAATTCAATAAGTAATTCATGCGAGAAATACTATAGGCGATATATCGAAAACAATGCCAGAATGCGCGCCGCTCCGAACGCCGCGACACCCGATCGCCGTACGAGCCGCATCAGGAGGTTCCCCCACATGCACAACCACGGCCTGTCACGGCGGGGTTTTCTGAAAGCCAGCGTGCTGGCGGGCGTCGCGGTCTACGTCGCGCCCATTGGCAGCCGCGCGTTCGCGGCGCTCTTCGAAGAAAAACTCCTCACCCCGGTCAAATGGGATAGCGTCACCGGCATCCCCCAATTCCGCATCGACGGCATCGCGAAGGTCACGGGCTCGAAAGTGTTCGCCCGCGACGTGCGCGCGGCCGACATGCCGCATTGGCCGCAGCAGCAGTCGCACGCGCTGATCCTGCGCGTCACGCAGGCCGACCGCGTCTACGAAGGCTTCGACCTGTCGCTGCTCGGCGACGAACTGAAGCCGGACCGCGTCGTCACGGCCGACGATCTCGCGCGCGACGGCGTCGCGTTCCCGACGTTCTACGGCGACGACATGCTGTTGCCCGCCGGCAAGACGCCCGCGTATCTCGGCCATGCGGTCGCGATTCTCATCTACCACGACTTCGCGCGCTTTCGCTTCGCGAAGAACGCGCTCAAGTTCCGCGAAGACGTGATCCGCTACGGTGCGGTCACGGGCCCGCTCGAGCGCGATCCGTGGGGCACGTTCCGCTACGTGCGGGTGGGCGGCAAGACGGCCTACGACGACGATGTCTACTCGAGCCTGAAGGACGCGCCGATCTTCCCGAGCATGATGCGCAAGCATCTGCCGGTCTGGCCGGACGGCAAGGAACACGGCAAGCTCGACGAGCAGGGGATGTTCCTGGCCGGCCAGATCGCCGCCGAACTCGATCGTCCGTCGGCCGACTGGCTCGTGTTCGAGCGCGAGTACAACACGCAGTCGGTCGATACCGCCGCGCTCGAACCCGACAACGCGAACTGCTGGTACGACGCCGCGACGCAGTCGATGCACCTCGTCGTGCCGACCCAGTCGCCGCTCGAAGTGGCGGAGAACGCGGCCGCGATGGTCGCGAAATGCCGCATCCCGGTGAAGAAGTTGTTCGTGCATCCGTGCTACACGGTCGGCTACGGCTCGAAGGATCACTGCAACGTGCCGTTCTACGGCCTCGTCTGCGCGCTGTACGCGGACGGCCGACCGGTGCGGTTCGCGAACGACCGCTACGAGCAGTTCCAGACGTCGCTGAAGCGTCACGCGTTCAAGATGCATTACCGGATCGCGGTCGATCGCAACACGGGCCTCCTGCAGTCGTTCAAGGGCGACTTCGAGGCGAACGGCGGCGGGCGCTCGAACTTCTCGCCGTCGGTCGCGATGGTCGGCGCGACGGCCGCGCAATCGATCTACTACTTCCCGAAGAGCGACCTTGCGGCGGTCGCGATCGCGTCGCGCGCGATCGACGCCGGCTCGGCCCGCGGCTACGGCACGCTGCAGAGCATGGCCGCGACCGAGATGGCCGTCGACGAAATCGCCGCGCAACTGAACCTCGACCCGATCGATTTCCGCCTGCGCAACGCATTGCGTTCGGGGATGAAGAACACGCAGGGTGCGATTCCCGCCGGCGCGCTGCGCGTGGAGGAAGTGCTGGAACGCGCGAAGCAGCATCCGCTGTGGACGCGTCGTGCGACGCGCAAGGCCGAATTCGAGGCCGCGAACCCCGGCAAGCGCTATGGCGTCGGCTTCGCGTGCGTGCAGAAGGATTTCGGCACGGGCGCCGAGGCCTCGTTCGCGAAGGTCGAATTCGACGAGAACGGCAAGGTATCGCTGCATCACACGGCCGCCGAGATCGGCACCGGGATGTCGACGTCGCAGGCCGTCGCGGTCGCGAAGTGGCTCGGCCGCCCGGCGACCGACGTGCGCGTCGCGTTGACCGAATGGCCGGACCTGCCGGTCGAGACCAGCGGCGATCCGTATCTGATGTCGCAGGCCGACCAGGATCGCCTGAGCGCGAATCCGCGCTGGTCGCCGAGCTACGCGTCGCCGTCGAGCGCGACGAACTCCGCGTACTACTTCACGCACAGCACGCGCGAAGCCGCGCGCGCGGTATTCCGCTACGGGCTGTGGCCGGCCGCGATGTCGATCTGGACGCGTGGCCTCGGCGGCGGCCAGGCCGCGCCGTACGCGATCCGCATCGAGGACGCGCGCTGGGTCGACGGCAAGCTGACCGCCGACGGCCTCGAGCCGCTGACGTTCGAGCAGCTCGCGAAGCAGGCGCATGCGCTCGGCCTGCCGACCGGCGCCGTCGTGCACGTGTTCAACCGCTGGCAATGGACCGACGCCGAGTTCGAAGTGGGCGGCGTGGTCGATCGTCTGCCGGTCGACGGATTGTCGTTGCGCGTCGGCGCGCCGAAAACGGGCGACGCCGGCCCGCTGCCGGGCACCGCCGCGCCGGCCGGCGCGACCACGATGCGCGGCACGCTGGCGCCGACCGCGAACGGCTACCGCGTGCTGGACCGCAAGCGCGTGTTCATTCCGCCGACGAGCCGCAACAACGCGGCGGTCACGTACTACACGGCGGTCGGCACGCTCGTCGAGCTGGCCGTGCATGAAGCGACCGGCAAGGTCGAGCTGCTCACGCATCACTCGATCATGGAGTGCGGCAACCAGATCTCGCCGCAGCTCGTGTCGGGCCAGTTGCAGGGCGGCCTCGCGATGGGCATCGGCCATGCGCTGCACGAGGCGCTGCCGCTTTACGAGGACGGCCCCGGCAACGGCACGTGGAATTTCAACCGTTATCAGCTGCCGCGCGCGACCGACGTCGCCGTGTGGTCGCAGACGGGCGACATCCTGCCGCCGCTGTCCGAGACCGATCCGCCGAAGGGCGTCGCCGAAGTCGTGATGATCCCCGTCGTCGGCGCGATCGTGAACGGCATCGCGCACGCGATCGGCCATCGTTTCACCGATTTGCCGGTGACCCCGCAAAAGATTCAGGAGGTGCTCGCATGACGACCGCCCAAACCGCGGCTTCGGCCGCGAGCGCCAGCGCGGCTGCGACCGCTGCATCCGCGCCGAACGCGGCCTCGGCCGCCCCGGCATCCGCATCGGCTGCGCCCGCTGCCGCGCCGGCCGCCGTCGAGCGTCCGCTCGTCCGGTTCCAGCAGAAGCCGCTGTCGGTGAACATCAACGGCAAGTCCGTCGGCCCGATGCAGGTGCCGGAAGGGCTGATGATGATCGAGTTCCTGCACGAGTACGCAGGCCTCACCGGTTCGCGGCTCGGCTGCGGGCAGGGCGTCTGCCACGCGTGCGTCGTGATCGTCGACCAGCCGGACGGCACGAGCGAGGAGATGCGCACCTGCATCACCGGCGCGCACTTTTTCCACGGCCGTTCGATCCGCACGATCGAGGGCCACGCGAAGCGCAACGACGCGGGTGAGGTGGTCGAGCTGTCGCCGATCCAGCAGAAGTTCCTCGAGCATTTCAGCTTCCAGTGCGGCTACTGCACGCCGGGCTTCGTCAATGCGGCGACGGTGCTGATCGAGCGCCTGAAGCGCGAGCCGATCGCGAAGGCCGACGTCGAGCGCACGATCACCGACGCGCTGAACGCGCACCTCTGCCGCTGCACCGGTTACGTGCGCTACTACGAAGCCGTGAAGGATGTGATCCTGACGACGCCGGGACTCGTGAAGGACGCCGCATGAAACGCACATTCGCTCATCGTGCCGTGCGGGCCGCACGCCTGCCCGCACTCGCGGCCGTCTGCGCGCTGCTGCTTGCCGCCTGCGGCGGCCATGACGCGCCGGTCTCGACCGCGGCCTCCGGCGCGCCCGGCGCTGACCAGGTTGCGCGCGGCCGCTATCTCGTCAAGGCCGCCGACTGCGCGGCGTGCCACACCGCGAAGGACGGCGCGCCGTTCGCTGGCGGCGCACCGCTCGAATCGCCGTTCGGCACGTTCTACGGGTCGAACATCACGCCCGACAAGGATCACGGGATCGGCAGCTGGAGCGCGGACGACTTCTACGCCGCGCTGCACGACGGCAAGGCGCCGGGCAAGCGGCTGTATCCGTCGATGCCGTACACGTCATACCGGCAGCTCACGCGTGCCGACAGCGACGCGATGTACGCGTACCTGAAGACGGTCAGGCCGGTCGCGCAGGAAAACCGCGCGCACGCACTCAAGTTCCCGTACAACCTGCGCTTCGGCATGGTGTTCTGGGACATGGTGTTCCTGAAGGACAGCCTGCCCGACGCGTCGAGCGGCCGGTCCGCCGACTGGCAGCGTGGCCGCTATCTGGCGGGCGCGCTCGGCCACTGCGCGGAATGCCACACGCCGCGCGCGTTCACCGGTCAGCTCGACGACGCGAAGCCGTTCACGGGCGCCGCGCTCGGCCGGGTGGCCGCGCCGGACATCACGCCGGCCGGCCTCGCCGCGCGCGGCTGGACGGGCGCCGACCTGCAGACGTTCTTCGGCGTCGGCATCGCGCCGCAAGGCTCGGCGTTCGGCGAAATGTATCCGGTCGTGCACCTGAGCACGCAGACCCTGACGAAGGGCGACCTGCGCGCGCTGTCCGTGTACCTGCTCGGCGATACGCCGCCGGCGCCGCAGCCGATGAAGCCGGTGTCGGCCGACGCCGCGCAGCTCGCGGCCGGCCGCTCGGTGTATCTCGCGGTGTGCGCGGGTTGTCACGGCTTGAACGGCGAAGGCAAGCCGCACGTGGCGGTGCCGATGAGCGGCAATTCGACGCTGCGCCAGGGCGACTCGCGCAACCTGCTGGTCGCGATGCTCGACGGCATCGAAGAGCAGAAGTTCGCCGGCTTCGAAAACCTGCAGCCGATGCCCGGTTTCGCGCATACGCTGAGCGACGACGAACTCGCGCAGCTCGCGAACTACCTGCGCGCGACGTGGGGCGGGCAGCCCGCGAACGTCACGCCGGCCGACGTGAAGGTCATGCGTCAGTAAGTCGTGCGGCGCAGCGGGGCGCCGCGCACGAGGCGGCCGGTTTCCGGCTGCGCTCGCGCACGACGCTCCGCCCGTACCTGTCCGGCGGCGCTTCAGTAGCCGCCACCACCTCCGCCACCACCAGCTCCGCCGCCTCCGCTGCCGCCCGCGTCGCCATACCGGCTCATGCCGGCTCCTTGCGATACGCCGCCGCCCGACGACGTACATCCCGCCGACAGCACCAGCATCAGCGCCGCGAGCAGTGCCGCGGCCAGTCTTGCCGATTTCATTTCACGCTCCTTGCGCACGCCGCGCGACCGCGCGGTTCGCATGAACCGGCGCCGCGCGAAGACGAAACGTTTCCGGCGCGCGGTTTATTCCATGCTTTTTGCGGATCGGCGCGGATCGGCGTGCGTCGCCTGCCGGTGCCGGATCGGCTGCCCGGCACGGCGGCTTGGTACACTCCGGCTCGCCGCCATTCCGATTCCCACGACAATAACCATGAGCGCCACTCGCGAGCATCCGCCGCGCAAATCATCGAGCCCGTCCAATCCGGTCGTGTTCGGCTGTCTGTCATTTACCTTCGGCGCGCCGCTGGTCGCGGCGCTCGTGTGGCCAAGCGTGATGCTGGTTGCATGGTCCGTGATCAACGGCCCGAAGTGGGAGACGCTGACACTCTGCGCGGGCATGGTGCTGTTGATCCTGGGCGCGTCGTTCTTCCTGGGCTATTTCCTGCCGGCGACGCTCGCGGGCGGCATCATGGGCGCGATCGGCACGCGCATCCGGCGGCGCTGGTTCGTGCTGCTGGGCACGATCGTCGGCACCGGTCTGATGGTCGGCTACGTGCTGCTGCAGTCCTATCTGCTGAACGACGGCGAAATCGGCGGGATCAACGGGATCGCGATACTCGATTCGATCGTGACGTCGGCCGTGATGTCGCACTGGCTGCATCGAAGGCTCGAACGCGCGCATTTGAGTTGAAGCGGTGCGCCAGCGGGGGCCGTGCGATCGACTTATGTTGGCCGGGACGATGGCGCGCACGAACCGGACGAACCGAGGTCGGACGGCAACGCGCAGCCGGGGCGCGCGGTGCGCCCCGGCGACTCGCCGCATGAAAGGCTGCGGGTGATGCGTGGACGCGATGCCGCCGTCGCGGCGGCATCCGGTCAACGATAGACGAGATCGGCGCGGCGGTTCTGCGCCCACGAATCTTCATCGTGGCCGAGCGCGACCGGCTTTTCCTTGCCGAGGCTGACCGCTTCGAGTTGCGTCGCCTGAACGCCCAGCGTTTCGAGCGCGCTCATCACGGCTTGCGACCGGCGCTGACCGAGCGCGAGGTTGTATTCGGACGTGCCGCGTTCGTCGGTGTTGCCCTGGATCAGCACGCGGCGCGACGGGTGGTTGCGCAGGTAGTCGGCGTGCGACTGCAGCAGAGACTGGAATTCCGGCTTCACCGAGTACTGGTCGAAATCGAAATAGACGCTGCGCTTGGCGAGCGGGCTGTTCGGATTGTTCAGATCGTCGGTCGTCACCGTCGCGACCGCTTCGCTCGAGGGTGTCGGCGCCATGCCGGCATTCTCGGGCGTTTTCGCCGCGTGGTGACAACCCGCCAGCAGGGCGAAAGCTGCCAGGACCGCAAACCGGTTCGTTTTGTTCATTGGGCGTCTCCTGCGGTTGACTGCGAGGAAAGCGTCGTGCGTGCCAAGCGGCAACGTCACGAATCCGACCGGGACGGCACGAAAAGTGCTGGCTCCCGTGCGCAATACGACGCGCTTTCGTAAGCCGGCGATGTGTCAAATGAAAGATTGTCTCGGCCGGAACGCCGATTTCACGGCGCCGCTGCAACTAGATTAGGAAAAATGTCACAGCGTGACCAGTTTCTTCGTCTATTTCACGCAACAACGACGCAGGACGCATTCTTGCTTGCGCGAGTGCCACGGGTCCGCTAGCGCGATGCGCGATTTCGGTGCGCGCGCATCGAGCTTGGCCCGATCGTCAGAATTTGTGCCGCAACCCGAGCGCGACCACCAGCTGGTTGCTGTTGGCGGACGGCGTCATCGTCCAGACGGTCGCGTTGAACGCGGGATTGCCGTTGCCGCCGCTCACGCTTTGATAGACGGCTTCGAGATACGCGTCCGTGCGGGGCGAGAACGCATAGCCGGCCTGCGTGACCACGTGGTTCCATTTCGGGCGCGTCTGGCCGGTGCGCGTGTCGAATCGGCCCATCGTGTACGTGTACGCGGCGGACAGGCTGAACGCCGGCGTGACGAAGAGGCGGCCGTCGACCGTGAAATTGTCGAAGACCAGCGATTTGCCCTTCAGCGGCGTGATGCCGCCGCCCTGGAGCACGCCGCTCACGCCGTCGGTGGCCGAGTGCGACCACGCGGCGCCGACCGAATGCAGGCCGAACGCATAGCGGCCGGCCATGGCCCAGATCTGCTGGTTGCCGCCCGTGATCGTCGCGGAGCCGTCGACCGTGCTCAGTGCACCGTCCGGGTTCGGCGCGTTGCGGTCGCGGCTGATCTTCAGGTAACCGGCGCCGAGCTTCAGCGGCCCGTTCGCATAGCCGAGCCCCGCGCTCCATACTGCGTTGTTCGAGAACGCGCCGGCCGTGTTCGAGAACCCGTACAGCGCGCCGAACGTCAGCCCGCGATACGTCGCGCTCGTGTACTTCACCGCGTGGTTGATGCGCAGGTTGCGGTTCGAGTCGTCGTTGTCGTACGGGTGCACCGCGAGATTGCCGCCCCAGCCCGGGCCCGACGCGCCGAGCGGCGTCACGAAATCGAGGATCGGGTCGTACTGGCGGCCGAACGTGAGCGTGCCGGCCGTACGCGAACTCACGCCGACCCATGCCTGGCGACCGAACATGTCGACGCCTTTCTGCGACAGCTTGCCGGTCGTGCCGGAGAAGCCGTTTTCGAGCGCGAAGACCGCCGCCGTCCCGCCACCGAGATCCTCGCGGCCGCGCAGCCCCCAGCGCGATGCGTTCAATGCGCCGCTCGTCAGCGCGACGCTGCCGCTGCCCGGCGAACCGGCGTCTTGCGTACGCTGATTGGTGGCATAGGTGATCGACGTGTCGATCAGGCCGTACAGCGTGACGCTGCTCTGCGCGTGCGCGATGCACGGAATCAAGCCGGCCACGCAGGCGGCAATCGCGGTCGCGGGGAGGGCGACGGTGCGGTGGTGGCGGCGGACGGCATGCGGCGCGGCGGCACGCGCGCTGGCACGCCGGCCGATTTGGTAGGAATACATAGGAGTTTTTATCGTTGGTCTCCGGCCCGATCGCCGGTGGGTCGCGTCGGCGCGCGGGCCGACGGATCGAGCGGCCATTATTGGAGATCGAGCGATCGTCGATTAAGGCGCTGCACAGGAAAGGTCCTCCGCGAATTCGCATGGAATCGCGACGTCGCGGCGCGGCCGGGTTGCGGCCAGCGCACGGGTCACAGGCACGAATGCGTGTGCGTGTTAGCGACGAGCAAGCGGCAGCGCGGCGTCGGCGCCGCCGCACCGATACGCGGCACGAACCGCGATCGCCCGCGCTTCGAGCGCGTCCGCGGAGAGCGCAGGCCGTAACCGGACGGCCATGCGCGGCAGCGACGCAAGCTGGTTGCGCAGGCAAAGGATCGCGTCACGGCAAGGAAATCCGAGGGTGGGCGCGTCGGCACCGCACGCGGCATCGGCGAGTTGCGCCGTCCATTCGACGCCTCGGTGCGCGCGGCTGGCGTCCAGATACGGCAGAAGGCCCGCGTCGCCCGACAGCGCGATCAGCAGCGCGGCCCACTGCGTGCCGCGCCAGCCGTATTCCTCATCGCAGGTCAGGTCGGACAACAGTGCGCCGTCGAGCACGGACAGGCTTTGCTGGCACACATAGTGGAAGTCGAGCGGCTGGCAGCGCACATGCGGATAGTCGCGAAGCACGTGTGCGAGCGCCGCGCCGTTGTCGACGGCGGCACGCAGGAACAATGCCGCCGGCCCGGGCCGGTTCAGCCGGAGCGTCGGCACGCTCGACAGCAGGCGATGGAGGTCGTCGGGGTGGTAATGCATCGCGCGGATCATGGGTTACCGGTGGAACGCAGTATGTATTTATGACGCACGCCGACACAACCGGCAAATTTTTCCGCTGACGGCAATCATCGGCCAAGCAGCGGCCAGGCACCAGCGCGTTCGTAGCAAGCGTCTCCCCGCGCCGCCGCAACCGGCCCGGCGACTACGTAATGCACGACTTTTTCACCCGCGCGCGTTCGGCACAATGGACCATTGCGCGTGGCTCGCCTGCCGCTGTGCCGGCCCGTCACGCATGCCGCGGGAGAACGGACATGGTGTTGATGGCAGTGGGCGGGGGCGGGCCGGTCAGCGTGCCGCAGCCGCAGAATGACGACGATCCGGCGCCGAAGAACGGGACCGGCGGCGCCCCGCCGGCCCAGACGCCGGAACAGCAGGCCCTCGCGGCCGCGCAGGCCGAGACGCAGCGCCTGCTCCAGCTTGCCCAGGCCGAGATGGCGGCGCTCAAGCGCCTGCACGACCAGGGCGCGTCGCAAGCCGATCTCGACAACCAGGTGAAGAAGGCCGAAACCGCATGGGGCGCGGTGCAGGCGGCCGTCGAGAACCAGATGCGCGTCGCGGCCGACGGCGGCGGCGACACGAACAAGGCGATCGCCGGCGTGGCCTCGGATCTGCGCAATGCGTCGCCGAAGGATCCCGTGCTCGGCTCGGTGCTCGACGACGCGCAGAAGGCGGTGTCGGCCGAATCGGCGCCCGAGCGGGCGACCAACGTGAAGGCGTTCCAGTTCGCGATGGCGTGGCAGAAGGAACAGGACGCGAACGCCGACGTGCAGCGGTACAACGCGTTGCCGGGCGGCATCCGGCGCGCGGATCCCGACATCGGCGCGCAACTGCGCCAGACCGCCAGCACCGCCGACACGAATGCGAACAACGCGTACACCGCACTCACCACCTCGTTGCGCCACGAATACAGCACGTCGGCCGCGACACTGCGACTCGACAACGCGAAGGCCGATTACGCGGCGTGGCAGAAGGAGCCGGGCGGGCTGCGCCGCGCCGACGAGGCCGACATCACGCGCGAGCTGTCGCAGGCGCAGAACCAGTACGACAAGGTCGTGACGGGCGGCGACGACACCGCGCTGACCTACGTGACGACCGACGAGCAGAAGCAGGTCGTCGCGTCGGTGAAGCAGAATCACGACGGCATGTGGTACACCGGCCTCGTCGACGCGCTCGGCGAGCAGAGCCAGCTCAAGCGCACGATCGCGACGATCAATCCCGACGATCCGTCGCTGTCGCCGCAGATGAAGCAGCTCGCGCAGTCCGATCCGGTCACGTTCGCGCTGCTGCAGGACACCGGTGTGAGCGTCGATCCGAACGACCCCAAGCTGTCGACGCAGGAGAAGGCGCTCGCGCAGCAGAATCCGCTCGCGGAAGCGTTCGTGAAGATGACGGGTATCAAGGTCAACACGGACGGGCTGAGCGATGCGGAGGCGAAGGGGCTGAACGCGAAGATCGACCAGGCGGGCGGCGTGTTCGCGTATGCGATGGCGCAGGCTCAGGCGCAGAAGAACAATCCCGGTTATCAGAAGGTCCAGACGTTGCTCGCGGCGGCGCCCGAGGTGCGGCTCCAGTACACGCAGCAGCAGGTCACGCAACTGATGCAGGGCCCGGACAGCAATCCCGGCGCGGCGCTTCAGGTGCTGAAGACCAACATGAACGCGTCGTTCTCGCTGGACGAGCGCCAGACGCTGTGGACGCAGGCCGGCCAGCCGCATTTCAACGCGAGCTTCATCCATTCGCAGATCGATCCGCTGATGCAGAAGCCCGATTCGCAGGCGACGGATCAGGCGAGCATGCAGGCGCGTGCCGACGGCAGGATGAATGCCGACAAGGCCGGCAAGTGGATGCAGGACATCCTCGCCAATGCGCCGCCCGAATTCGCGGGCGTCGTGCTCGACACGGTCAAGAAGGATTTCGGCAACAAGTGGACGCAGTCGAACACGGGCACGCCGCAGCCCTACGGCGACGGCATCGAGTTCTACAAGGGGCTCAGCACGGCGGTCGGGCTGGCCGATCAGCAGCCGACCGAGAGCGGCGTGCCCGTGCAGCGCGAGGACGACGTCGCGAACTGGCTGCTCGACGACAAGGGCAACGCGAAGACGCTGATCTACACGCTGCGCGGCAGCGACACCGGCTACGGGTTCGACGGCGTGCGCCAGGCGCTGTCGTCGGGTGTCGATCCGGCGTTGTCGAAGTCGCTGCTGTCGAAGATGCAGAACGACGACCGGTTCCGCTCCGGCTTCGCTAACGATTTCCAGCTGCGTTACGACCAGGGCATCAAGAATGCCCAGAGCAAGCAGCAGAAGGAAACCGCCAACGCCAGCTACAAGCTGTTCCAGGCCGATCCTGACAAGCAGCTGAAGGCGTATTTCGACGACTTCCAGAAGAACTTCGGCGACAAGTCCTACACGTTCACGACCGGCTCCGACCAGATGACGAACTTCGTCGGCGCGGGGCTCGGGCTTCAGCCGGACGACCCCGGCGCCGTGCCGACCGACCGGAACGACGTGCCGTCGATGGCGCAGCTCGAGCAACTGATCGTGAGCAACGGCCAGCTCCCGAACGGTACGGCCGTCAACGGCCGCTCGCTGTACGCGCAGAACTCGGCGACGACGCAGATGATCCAGGCCGTCGTCGACCAGATCCGCAAGGTCGGCGGCGATCATGCCGTGGTGTCGCTGGTGCCGATCTACTACGTGTCGAAGGGAACGGGTACCGCGCCGAGCGCACTGTTCAAGGTGCAGGTCGAGGGCCATCCGGATCAGTACAAGCTGATCGACGATCGCGGCTGGAAGTACGACACCGTCGACGACTACCAGCACAACAACGCGCTGTCCGATGACGGCAAGCTCTACGTGCCGAAGAGCCTGACGACCGATGGGGCGACCGGCGGTTACTCGCAGTACGAATCGATCGACGCGCACAAGACGGAGTGGTATCAGCACCTCGAACACTACGTCGAGATGGGCACCGGCATTCTCGCGGCGGCCGGTGGCGCCGTGCTGGTCGCGAGCGGCATCGGCGCGCCGGTCGGCGGCCTGCTGCTCGGCGCCGCGTGGACGGCGGTCGGCGCGGGCATGGCCGTCGGCGTGCCGGCCGCGATCGCCGACCTGAAGAACCTGAGCGATCACGGCCAGTCGACCAGCTTCGGCAACGCACAGGCGCGCGGCGACTGGATCAGCCTGATCGGCAGCGGCGCGGGCATCGCGGGCGGCGGTCTCGGCGTGGCGGCGAAGTCGCTCGCGGAGGCCTCGTCGCTGCTGCGTACGACGGGGCAGGTGTCGGACATGATCACGCTGGCTTCGCGCGGCGAGGGCGTGACGGCCGACGTGGCCGGTCTCGGCCGCTTCGCGCAGGAAGCCGACGCGTTCCAGTCGCTCGCGCAGACGACGGGCCGCACGTCCGGCGTGCTCAACGTGTCGGGCGGCGTGGTCGGCGGCTACCAGATGCTCGACCAGGGTGCGTCGCTGGTGAAGAACTGGGACGCATTGTCCGAATCCGATCGCGCGCAGCAACTGCTGAACCTCGGCATCGGCGTCGCGCAGATGGGGCTCGGCTCGCACACGCTGATGGAGCGGCCGATCCGCGCGATCACGAAAACGCCCGCGCCGCCGACGATGCCGCGGCCGGTCGCGTTCGACGTCGCGAACGCGATGTTCGCCAACGGGCTGGCGAACCAGCGTCTCGCGGTCGGCGAGGTCGGCAACCCGTGGCAGCACGCGGAGGACCAGGCGCACAGTTTCGGCGAACCGGCCGACGACGGCGGCACGGTCGCGCCGGCCGACAAGGGGTTGCGCGCGCGCTTCTCCGACTGGCTGCGCGCGCGCCGCACGCAGGGCACGCCCGACGACGACGCGATCACGTTGCGGCTCGCGCCCGACGGTGAACCGATCGACGGCGCGGCGACGCCGGCCGTCGCCGACGCGCTGGCGGGCGAGGGTGCGTCGCCGACGGCCAAGGCCGGCGTGCCGGCCAACGGCGCGCATCCCGCGTCGTGGGAGATTCCCGCGCGCATCGCGGCCGATCGCGCGATGCTGAGCGAAGTGGTCGGGCGAATCCTCCAGAGCGGCAATCGGCTCGAGGACGTCGAGTACTACGTGTATGCGCTGGAGGATGCCGAAGGCAACGTGCGCAACCCCGAGGAAGACGGGCTGCCCGCGACCGAAAAGGGCAACCTGCTCGACGACATGAACGCGGCGAAGGCGGACGAACGGCGCGCGAAAGCGGCCGACGATGCGCCGGCGCGCGCGGCCGCCGCGCCGGACGAGGACGGCACGATCGGCGTGACGCGCTACACGACGTACCACGACGCGCTGATGGTCGGCGCCGACGGCGTCGCGGGTGGCCGCTACCGGATCGCGCTGGTCGATCAGCGCGCGCTCGCCGCGGACGGCACGGTGCCGCCCGAAGCGGTCGTCGGCCATGTCGGGCTGACCGACGCCGGCGATGCGTTCATGCTGTCGATGAACGATGCGTACGACCGGACGCTGCGCGTGGTGTACCCGCGCGGCTTCGATCCGCAGAAGCCGCTGATTCGCAGCGAGGACGGCAGGCGCGTCGACGTGATCAACGCGCCGTTCGGCATGAGCGAAACGCAGTGGGCCGCCTATCCGCGCCGCGAGGCCGACCTCGCGATCTATTCGAACAACGCGGGCCAGCCGGAGAACCGGCTGCCGCCGGGCGAGCGGCCGTTGATGCCGGTGCCGCCCGGTTACTTCGCCGTGTACGCGCACGCGTGGGCCGATGCGTTCGCGAGCGCGACCGGCAAGGCGATGAGCGTGGAAGACATGGCCGAAATGGTGCGCCAGAGCGGCTGGGACGGCAAATCGCCGGTGATCCTCTATGCGTGCGGCGCCGGCTCGCGCGTGAGTCCGCTCGCGCAATTGCTCGCGAACGTGCTGGGCGTCGACGTGTACGGCGCAAGCGGCTTCGTCGCATGGCGTTCGCCGCGCTATCGCACCGACGGCAGCCCCGATTCCGGTTATACGAGCGGCATCCTGATCGAGCCCGGTGCGCCCGATCGGGACGGCGTGCCGGACCATTCGGTCAGCAGCGGACCGCGCACCTACCGGTTCTCGCCGGCGCTGGCGGTCATCGACCAGGGCGCGCATCCGGTCAACTGGAGCGGCGTCGCGCCGCGCCCGGCGTCGAATCAGTGGGGCGGCAGCGCGACGGCGGGCGACGTGCGGGTGCCGCTCGGCGTGTACGTGTGGCGCATGTTGACGAAACGCGGGTCGATCATCAATCCGCGCAGCGGGCGTTCCGCCAGCGCGCTCGAAATGACGCACGCGCTGGAGGATCTGGCGTGGAAGGGCTACACGCCGGGCACGCCGATCGCGCTGGATGGGCCGCGCAGCGGCGCCAATCCCGAGTTGCTGCAGGAATTCGCGGACCTGATCCAGGCGCCGGTATTCGGTCGGCTGGGCGACGACGATACGGCCGGATGGTGGCGCGCGCTGCCCAATCCGAACCGCCGGCTCGCGCGCTTCCAGATCGAACCCGACGTGAACGGCAAGTTCTCGCCGGGCCGCGCGCAGCCGGTTCGCGTCAATCCGCTGGAACTGCGGCCCGTGCCGGGTTCGAGGGTCGTGAACCTGCTCGGCCACGCGACCGCGCGGCAGTTCCTGAAGGTGTCGGGTTTCGATATCGTCGAATCGCACGGCACGAAGCCGAGCGACGTCAGCTGGGACAGCTCGATCGCCATCATGAATGGCAAGACGATCGCGCCGAAGGAGTTCGCGCGCAGGCTGCTGGAGGATCCGGCCTATACGGAAGGCAACGGCGTGCTGCTGACCGGCT
This sequence comes from Burkholderia ambifaria AMMD, assembly GCF_000203915.1. Classification (NCBI taxonomy): domain Bacteria; kingdom Pseudomonadati; phylum Pseudomonadota; class Betaproteobacteria; order Burkholderiales; family Burkholderiaceae; genus Burkholderia; species Burkholderia ambifaria. The sequence continues at coordinate 726,127 of NC_008391.1, read as the reverse complement.
GCTATCTCGCTTCCGGCGGTTATTCGTTTGCGCAGGAGCTCGCGTATGAGCTGCAGGCGCCGGTAATCGCGTCGATCTCGTCCAACTCGGTGCGCGGCACCGGTGCGCTGGAACTCTATCCGCTCGACGACGATATCGGCGTGCCGGCGCACGATCCCGACGTCGCGACGCGACTCTATCTGCATGTGCCCGAGGCGCCCGACGCCAGCGACCCGCCGACGGTGTTCGCGCAGCGCGGCGGACCGCCGTCGCGCCCGCTCGCGCATGACGATGCGCCGGTCGAGCCGGTACATCCGATCGACACGCAGATCGATCCGGACGCGGACAGCGGGCGGCGCGGCGCCGGTGCTGCGCCGGGCGATGCCGGCCGGCGGGGCGTGACGCCCGGCGAGCCCGTGCATCCGCGGCTCGCGCCCGAGCCGGACGCGGGCGAACCGCCCGTGTACGAGCCGACCCCGCTCGTGGAGATCGAGCCGAGGCAGATCTTCACGGCGGACGAATGGGCCGCGCGCACCGAGCAGCTCGCCGAAGCCGAGGCCGACGATGGCCTGTCCGGGAAAACACAGAAAATCTATCCGCCGACCAGCCGCGTCTATACGGACCGCAAGATCGCCAATGGTGGCGTGGTCACGACGACGATCCATGGCAAGTCGGTGCTGCAGCCCGGATTCGACGACGTGACCGGCGTCGACGCGACGCAGCATCCCGAATTCCTGCGTCCGGCCGACACACTGCTGATGCCGCCTGACGATCCGCTGCATCCGATCGGCGCGCGCGGGCTGATGTCGCCGCCCGGTCATCACGTGGTGTTCGGACACGGGATGTCGGCCGACGCGATGCTGGGCCCGGAAGGCCGGCCGCTCACGCCGGACCAGGTGGCCGAGCGCGTCGCGCCGCATCTCGAGCCGGAGCAGGACGTCACGCTGTATTCGTGCTTCGGCGGATCGAACAAGCACGATCCGCTGCGGGTGGCGCCGGGCCAGGTGCGGGCCGCGAGCACGACGTTCGCAGCGGCGCTGGCCCAGCGTCTGTCCGAGATCACCGGGCGGCCGATAACCGTCTGGGCGCCGCCGGACATCCTGCTCGTGGAACCCAATGGTTCGACCACCGTGCGCGGAACGCGACTGACCGGCCAGGTCGACAGGGATCGTCTGCCGATGCAAAGCTTCCGCGGCGACCCGGCGCGCGCGGGCCGCGCGGCGCTTCCCGCAGGGCCGCACGCGGAACCGACGCCGACGACCACCCGCACCGCGTCGCGCCCGATCGCCGATCCGCCGCCGCGTCCCACGGTGCCGCGCGTCGCCGATCCGACGTTTGCCGATCCCGACTATGACTTCACCGCGATTCCGGACGACACGTTCGAATCGGTCACGCTCGACCATCCGTTCCGCACCGCGCTGGCCGACCGGCCGGGCGTGATCGACGACGCCGCGCGCGTCACGCAACCCGGCGGCACCGTGAGCCAGCACTGGCCGAGCTATTTCCTCGACGGCCCCGAACCGACCCGCGTGATCGACGACGTGATGCAGGCGTTCGACTCGTCCGGGCTGACCGACCTGCGCGTCGAATTCGTGACGCGCGACGGCAGTATCGAACTCGGCAGCGGTACCGATTTCGGCGCGCTCGATCCCGAGGTGGGCTGGTTCCGGTTCAGCGGGAAGGTGCCCGACGCACCGTCGGCGGCCGCCACGCACGCGCCGGGCCGCGCGGATGCCGATGCGCCGCTCGCGTTGCCGGAAGGCGCGCGGACGGTCGCGCACGACGAACTCGGGCACGCACTCGATGCCGCGCAAACCGGGCCGCGCAATCACGCATACGTGCCGACCGACGCGTTGCCGGATGGCACCGCGTTCGCACAGGGCGACCTGACGCCGCAGGAGCGCGTCGCGGCGAGCGCCACCGCAAACCTGGCTGCCGTCGACGCGGCCGCACCGACCGACGTCGTGCTGCTGTCGGCGCTCGGCCACGATCCGGCGAGCGCGCTGCGCATCACCACGCCCGACGGCGGCGAGCTATACAAGCCGGCCGGCGTCGACATGTATGTCGTGCGAACCCGCGATCCGGCGACCGGCGACGTGTCGTACCAACTTGCCGGCGTCGATCGTTCGGGCTTGCCGGAAGGCTATACGGCCGTGCATGCCGGCGGAACGCGTGCGGTCGGCGCGGTCGACGGTAGCCCGACCTGGCCGATGATCGGGCCGGCAGGGCCGGGCAGCCGTCTCGCGAGCGCCGCGGGCGATCCGTCCGGCTCGACGCCTGCCGCCGTCCCCGGTCAGTCGGGCGTGCCTGCCACACCGGAAACGAGCGCCGTGGCGGACACGCCGCAGGCGCGTGCCGCGTCATGGCTCGACACGCTCGGCCGCCGCACGCTCACGCGCGTCGATGGCCGGCACGTGCCGACGCTGGACGGGCTCGCTCGTCAGCTCGGCCCCAACGCGCATGTGCTGATCACGTCGCATGCCGAGCCGCCCGCCGGGAGTGACGAACATCCGGCACCGACATTCGTCGCGGTGCTCGAGACCGACGCGAACGGCGCACTCGGCCCGGTGCGGATGCTGAACGGCAAACGCATACCGCACGCGCTGAACAAGGCGCTGGAGCACGCCGGCAGCGGCGGCAGACGCGCACGCGGCAAGTACGATTTCTACGTATCGCCGGTCGCGCACGACGAACTCGTGCAGTTCGGCGGCCCGTCGAAGATCGAGACGCCGGACGGCAAGACGTCGTGGCCGGTGACGACGTCGGGCCACACGATCGAGCCGACGCTCGCCGCCGACGTGTCGAAGCTGCACGACGCGCCCGTCTTCAAGCGGCCGCGCCAGGCCGTGCGCGCGGTGTCCGGCGAGCAACGCTGGATTCACGTGGTCGAAGACGAGACGGGCAAGGTACTCGGCCATGCGGAACTCAACACGAACCACGAGTGGAAGTACTTCGAGAAGGCGTCGGTCGGCGAAACCGAGATTCCCGAGCAGAATTTGCGCACGGTGTTCCGCCGTCGCCGCCGGGGCGGCATTCCGGTCGGCCCGTCGCCGCGCCGCGGCATCCGCTTCGTCGTCAGCGACGTGACGCCGGCAACCGTCGAGCGCATCGGCGGATTCCGGCCGGCGAAGGAGGCACCCGCCGTCGAGAAGAAGCCGTTCCGCTCGGCCGGCGACCTGTTCCAATCGATCGTGCCGGTGCGCCGGCCGCTCTCGCGCGCGGAAGAGGGTGACGACGCGAACGCCGCAGATGCCGCGCCGCTGCCGCCGGTCGATCCGCACCTGCTGCCGTCGGACAAGTCCGCGCTCAACGCGGTCGACTTCAGCGGCAACAGCGTGTCGCACCTGCTGAGCGCGATCCGCAACGGCGCGCTCGACGGCGGCCGCCACGTGATCTACGTGTTCAGGACCGACGGCGCGGTGGCCGAGGCGCTCGGCGACCCGCTCGGCGTGATCGCCGAGCGCAACGGCGAGATGCGCTGGTTCGACAAGGTCCCGCAGGTCAACAACCTGCACCATCGGGGCGTGCCGCTCGACGAAATGCCGATCGGCAACGACCGCTTCGGAACGGACGTGCATTTCCTGCTCACGCAACTGTCGCCGCGCGAGTTCCTGAACAGCGCGCGGCCGACCCGCGTCGCCGCGCTCGAAGCGCGCGCGAAGGCGCTGCACGATCAATGGAAGGATGCGGAAGCGCGCAGCCTGAACTCGGCGCCGTTCCGCGCGCTCGCGGCCCGCACGCGGCACGGCTACAACGAGGTGCTCGGCGATCTGCGGCGCTTGCGGCGCAACGGCGCCGCGCCCGCGCCGCTGTCGATCGAACCGTATCAGCCGGGCCTGTCGGCGGCCACCGTCGTCCAGTTCGGCCTGCGCAACGGCGCGGCGAAGCCCGAGCAGTATTTCGCGACGCACGAGCAGATCGAGGCGTACAACACGCAAGCGCAGCGGCCGGGCAACGTGAACCTCGTGCTGAAGGGCGAGCCGCAGGCCGTGATGGTCGACGTGGGCATGTGGCGCACGCTGCTCAACAAGCTGTATGTCGCGCGCGACGTGTCGACGTCGGCGTCGCGCTTCCTGCCGGTGCCGGGCAAGCTGCGCGCGCACACGCGCAACCTGGGCGCGGCGACCGTCGCCGACAAGCGGATCCGGCAGATCTTCACGCGCTCGGACGACGCGTTGCAGGACCGCATGGTGCCGATGGCGCGCTCGTTCTCGCTGAGCGACGATCCGGCGTTGATGGGCGCGCTCGTCGAGCGGTACGGCGGCGTGATGCCGGTCGCCACGCTCGTGGTCGATCCGCATTCGCTCGCCGCGGTGCTCGGCAAGGCGCACGATCCCGACTTCCTGCGCGCGGTGCGTGCGCTCGGCGACCAGAAGAACGCAGTGTTCGACGGCGCGAACGGGATGATCCATCCCGCGCGCGACTCGGACGGCACGGCGCTCGCGCTCGACGATCTCGCGCATCTGCATCGCTGGCTCGACGAGGCCGCGCGCACCGGCTTCGCGATCCGGCTCGAGACCGCGCCGTCGCGCGCGCTCGTGTCCGGCGCCGACTACCGGTTCCAGTCGGGCACCAACGATACGTATCACGACTACGTGCGGGTCATGAGCGCGCTCGAAAGCTGGTCGAACGCGCACCCGGATACGACGGCGCCGAACGTGATGGTCACGTTCCACGGCTGGGATGCGGTGCCGGAATCGGTGCCGGGCGGCGGCCACGAGAAGCTGCTGCGCGCGGTGCTCGAGCGCAAGGGGCTCGAATGGGTGCACATGGGGCTGTCGTACGGCACGCACGGCGCCGACTTCGTCGGCAACCAGGATCTCACCGGCGCGCTCGCGAAGCTGATCGTCGAAAACCGCAACCGGCCCGACATCATCAATCGCCTGCATGGCGCCGACGCGCTGACGCGCGTGTTCGAGCGCGTCGACCGGCAAACGCTCGCGAACCAGCATCAGCTGCTGTTCGCGGAGGTCGAGCGGATCGGCATCGCGGACGGGATGACGCCCGCCGAAGTGGCCGCGCTGCGCCAGAAGATCTATGAAGGCAACACGACCGTGTGGCTGAACCAGGCGCGCAAGGCGACGATCGAGCATGCGAAGCAGCTGTGGGAGGCCGACGGCAACGCGCCGCGCACCAGGACGGACAAGGGCGCCCGCACGTTCGGCGCGCGCTGGCTGGACGCGTACGGCGACAACGTGCCCGACCGCGTGACGACCGGCAAGCGGCCGTCCGCCGCCGACCCGCGCGAACATTGGGACGCGGTCGTGCGCGATCCGGTGCTGATCAACGACGGCACCAAGCCGATCGGCGCGAGCCGCCGCCAAGCGGCCCAGCTCGGGAAGATCGACATTCCCGATGACAAACGCGCGCAGGCGGAACTGCATGCGCTGCGGGTGCACGACGAACCGATCGGCGAGAACACGCCGCCGCCTTCGGCACGGCGGATCGCCGGCGACATCACCGCGGCCACGTTGACCGGCGGCGCCGGCGCGGGCGTGCTCGTCTGGGCCGGGCGGGAGTCCGTGCGCACCGCGACGAATTCGCTGTACGCGGGCCTGCGGGTCGGCCGGGTGTTCCAGGCGCTGCATCACGGCGCGGTGGCCAGCCTGAAGAATGGCGATCCGCGCGTGTTCGACCGCGTCGTCGACCGGCTCGTGCGCGGGCTGCAGGCGCAACTGAAGGCGAACGGCTTCGACGTGACCGCGCGCGGCACGCAGCTCGAGCAGATCGCGCACGAAGGCAAGGCGATGGCCGCCCAGCTTCGCGCGCTGAACGACGACGGGATGCTGTCGTTCGACGACACCGTCGCGCATACGAAGGCGATCGCCGCCGACATGCTCGCGCAGATGCAGGGCGTGGTCGGCGGGACGTCGCTGAAGCTGCTGCACCACGGCAGCCCGCGGCATTCGATTGGGCGGATCGGTCGCGTGCTGGCGCTCGGCGGCTACGGTGGCTCGATCATGATGAATGCGAGCCGGGCGATCTGGCACGGCGACCTGCTCGCCGGCGGACAGGCGATCGGCGGCGCGTTCAGCGCCGTCTACACCGGCATCGTCTACAAGGGCAGCGTGCGCGGCGTGAACGCCGAGAACCGCAGTCAACTCGCGCGGATCGCGAGCGCGACCGGCGACTACCTGACGTCGGCGGTCAGTATCGCAACCGGGGCCCATACCGCGCTGACCGGGGATCCGATGACCGGCTCGCTGATCGCGACGTCCGGCGCGCTGCTCGGCGCCGGGCGGCTGCATTCGCATTTCCCGAATGCGACGCCGTGGATGGAGCGTCTGCCGACCGGCATCGCGCTGGCCCCGGTGGCAATCTTCGGGATCATGCAGGGGATCAACCTGTACACGTCGGCGACCGCGCCGGACGACAAGCACAAGCCGCCGGGTTCGTCGCCGCAACCGTCGGGTTCGAATGCGGGGACACCGGCGCCGGGTGCATCGTTCGCGCCGTCGCCGGGCGCGACGAGTGCGCCGGCGCAGCCGAGTGCGTCCGCGGCACCGTCGCCGTCGGCATCTGCATCGCCATCGGCATCGGCGACTTCAACGGCCGGCGCGCAGCCGTCGAGTGCGCCATCGCAACCGACGCAGACCCCGACGAACTCGCCGAGCCCGACGCCGACACCGTTGACGGTCAACGTGGTGGCCGGCGATTCGTTGTGGACGATCGCCGAACGTCACGAAGGATCGCTGCTTGCCGCGGCCCATGTGCCGGCCGACGAACAGCAGCGGATGTCCGACGGTCAGCGGATCAACGTCGCGCTCAACGAGATCCTGCAGCTCAACCGGAACCTGGCGGGCAATCCGGGCGAGATCGCGCCGGGGCAGCAGGTCATTGTCGGGTGAGCCCGGCGCGGCGAAGGCCGACCCGCGGCATAGGCGGGTCAGCCTTCGCGCTTGCGCTGCGGGAGCACCCAGAGCATGCGTCCAACGGCCTCGGCCTGGTTGCGCGAATGGGTCTTTTCGTAGATCGCGCGCAACTGCGTGCGAATGGTCGTGAGCGCGACGCCGGTACTCGCCGCGCATTCGTCCGGCGTCTTGCCGCAGAGCAGTGCTTCCGCAACGGCCGCTTCGGCGCTCGACAAGCCGAATGCCTGTCGCAACTGGTGCGCGACGACGAGCGGCGCCGCGCTGCGTTGCCTGACCGTGATCAGCATCGTCGCGTCGCCGAAGGTCGCCTGTAGCGCCTGCCCCGACAGTGGCGCGATGCCGAGAAAGATTTCATGCGCATCGCTCAGCGTGCTGGACAGCGCAAGGCTTTCGCTCTTGCGCGTCTTCGCGACGCGGGCCAGCGCGGCCTTCAGTGCATCGTTCTGCGGCGCTCCCGCGGCGCTCAGGCATCCGTGCTCGAGCTTCAGGCAGGTGGTCGCGCGCAGCATCGCTTCGGCCGCACGGTTGACGAATACCACGTGCGAATGCCGGTCCAGCGCGAAGACGGACAAGCCCAGTTCCTCCATCAGTTCGGCGCCGAGCATCGCATCGCGATGCAGTATGCGCGCGTCCTGCCACAGGTTGATCGAGCGTTGCAGATGTCCCGCCATGCTCGAGAGCGTCGCGCGTTCGTCGGACGAATAGGGCGGTCGGCCGTTGGCTCGCAGCAAGCCGAGCAGAATGTCGTCGCTGCCTGGACGCGCGAGACGCACGCCCATCAGATAGCGAATGCCCGACGGAATCTGATAGTCCTGAAAGAACTCACTGCGTTCGACGTCGCGCTCGCTCAGGTGATCCTGGCAGCACACGAATTCGCCGAGCGGCGCATTTTCGACAAAACCGCGGCGCGGGTCGAGCGCGCCATAGTACTGGTCGTAGAGGGCGACGAGGCCGTCCAGCTCCGCGCGCGGCGAATAGATCGAGAGCTTCGGCGCGTTGCGCGCGGTATCCCAGCTGAACATGTGAAAAACGTTTGCGCCGAGTGATTCGGATACCTGATGGAATATCTCGAGAAAACCATCTGGATGCAGCGCGGCCTCGTAGAGGTCCCCGATTAGTTGGTCCCGTAACATGCGTGCCCCCGGCGAATCGCGATTTTGGTCTTCGTATATGGCGTTTTTGTATGACGATATCCATTCGAATACCGAATTTTTTTCAGGCTAACACAGCTGAATTGCATTCAGGGTCGCATTGTTTCGCGATTTTCATTCACTTGAATGATGATCACAAAAAACGCCTTTGCGAGAATCCCCGTCGACCAGCGTGCATGCGCGGTGCGTAGCGCACCTGACAACCAGAAGACTCTCGGGGAAAAGCAATGAAACTCAAACCTGTCGTGTCCGGTATTGCAGCGCTCGTGCTGTCAGCTTGCGGAGGCGGAGGCAGTTCGTCCTCGTCGCCTCCCGAACCTGCCGCGCAGACGGTCAGCGGTGTCGCGGCGGTCGGCGCGGCAATGCAGGGCGCGACCGTGAAACTGTTCGACGCGACCGGCAAATCGGTGGACTGTCCGGCCGATACCGCGACCGGTGCGTTTCACTGCACCGTGACCGGCTTGACCGCGCCTTTTGCATTGTCCGCGTATGGCAACGTCGCCGATTCGCAAGCGACCCTGATCGCGCTCAGCGCGACCGGCGGCACGCAGACGATCAACATCACGCCGATCACGAACGCGATCGCCGCGACCATCGTCGGCGACAACCCGACGAAGTTGCTCGGCGACACCGGGCTGCTGCAAAGCCGGGTCACCGCTCAGGCCGTTGCCGGCACGGTGCAGGCCTATTCGGCGGTGCTGGCCGACCTGCTGGCCGCGACCGGCAACACCGGTGTCGACCTGATTTCCGGGCCGTTGACCGCCGGTGCACCGGGGCTCGACCGGCTGCTCGATCAGGTGAAGATCAACGTATTGCCGAACGGCGGCGTGCAGATCAGTTCGGTCGCGGGTGCGTCCAGCGATACGCCCGTGCAGCTCGAACTCGCTCCCGGCGTCGTGCCGCAGGCCAGCGACAAGGCGAGCCTGCCGGCCGCCGCGACGATCGGCGGCGTGACGGTATCGAATCTGCCGAGCGCCAGCGACCTGGCTGGATTGCAGAGCGCGCTCAACCAGTGCTTCACCGGCTCGACCGGCGCCGCGCGCACGGGCGGCAAGGTGCCGGCGTGCGGGCTCATCTTCGTCGATGATGTCGCGTCGGGCGCGTTGAACACCGGCGTGCCCACGGCCTATCTGAACAACGGCATGTCGGCCGACCAGGAGTTCGGCGCACCGGCCGGCGGCGGCACGCCGGGCCTCGTCGCCGACGATGCGATGAACAACGCAAGCTTCAGCCTGCCGGAAGTGATCCGCGTCGTCGCCGGCGATACGATGTGGGTGAAGATCGCGTGGACGCGCACCGACGGTATTCGCGACGGTATGCAGCAGCATGTGCAGCTCGCCGTCCGGGCGGCCAGTCTCGCGAGCGGCGATACGGGCTGGCGCGTGGTCGGCAATCAGCGCGCGGTGCTGAGCAAGGTGAACGCGAACGCGCAGAAGTGGGACTGGCTGAATCCGGCCAACCCGATGACCGGCACCAACGCGTTCATCGATTCGCTGAACCTGCAGGTAGGAACCGTCGATGCGGCGGGCGCCCGGGTGGACTTCGCGATCGTCAACGGCCCCGGGTTGCGCCATGGCGTGTTCCTGCAGCCGTCGAGCGGCACCTGCGATACGCTGAACATCCGCGCACAGATTGCGAGCGGGCAGACCCCGGCTCAGCTTGCCGCGCTGTTGAAGTCGCCCCAGTGCCGCAATAACTACCGCCTGGCAGGCGTCGCACAGGATCCGGCCAACGCGGGCCTGCTTTCGTGGCCGGGCGATGCGCCGCGCAACAATACCGCATGGGCGAAGCCGCAACTGAGCGCCGCCGAGCTCGCCGACATCAAGCCGTTCAGCGCGTACACGATCGACGTTTATCAGAACGGCGACACCGCGGCGCCGAAGTTGCACTATACGGTCCGGCTGCGCACGCCGTCGCCGTTGCCCGATGCGTTGCGTCAGTACGCATGGCACGACGTCGCGCAGTCGACCCGCGACGCGCTGACGCCGGGCAGCGCCGGCACCTTTGCGGGCGGCGCGACGTTCCCGTTGAGCTGGACGTCGAAAGCGGGGGTGCCGTTCGTCAAGCGGGGCAATGTGCAGATTCGCGCCACCGCGGCCGGGCAGCCGTCGCCGATGTTCGTCAACGGCTCCGCGCGCGCGTTGCCGGTGCAGCCGGGCGCCGCGATCAAGCTCGATGTGCCGGCTGATCAGGGCGTGGCGTTTCCGTCGGTGGCCGGCTGGACGGGGAGCACCGACTTCTCGTTCGTGAACCTGAGCTGGTCGGATACGGGCGACATGCTCTTCTCCGAATCGCTCGAATACGACCGGTGACGGGCATCGCGCCGCGTATGGCCGGTGAGTAGTCGTCCGGCGGAACGGTTCGCCGTTCCGCCGGGTCGTTGTTGTTAGGGCGTGGGCGTGGGCGTGGGCGTGGGCGCGTGAATCGCCACTTCGTCTGCACCGATATCGTCGGAAAGCGGCGGCACGGTCAGGACGTCGCGTAACGCATGCGCGATCAATTCGGTTCTGCTCTTGGGACCGCGTCAGGCACAGGAAGATCGCGCAGCGGAAGATACACACGAACTCGCGCGGCTTGCGATACGACCCGCACCGCGTGCCCATCCGCGCCAGCCTCGCGGCATACCGTCAGCGTTCTGCTCGGATAGCGCGCTTGCCGCGCGGGGCGTTCTGCCTCGTCGAGCATTTGGCGCTACCGACACCTTCGTTCCCCTCGTTCTTCTTCCGTCTCTCCGATCGTAGCTGCGCGGATTCTGCCGTTTCCGTCGCGGCGCTCCATACCCCGCTGCCTTCTTGACACGTCGCCGGCCCTCGCCCGTTTCGTCGCAGCACGACGAATTCAAGGGAAGGGCGACAACTGCGAAGCGCACCCGACGACTCAGTCAGAACCCGCATTGCTGAGCGTGGCGCGCCCAATCGGCGGTCGCGCGCAAACCTCACCGCGTGCCACCAAATTTATCCAACAACGCCATTCACGCGCGCGCCGCGCTCACGTCCAACTCAGTGCAGGCTCAATTCATCCAGGAGAAATCGATGACGACAATTTCCACCTCGGGCGGCGAATTCGAGTTCGCCGTGTATGCCCCTTACAACTCGAGCCCGGACGAACCCGTGGGCGGGCGCATCACCGTGGGCGTCGATACGGCGCTCTGGTTCCGCGCGGACCGGGACAGCGACAACGTGCGGCTGGTCCAGCTGATCCGGCCGCAGGGACAGTGGATCAACGATCGCGAACGGGAGCGCGCGGCGAACGGCTGGTCGCTCGATTCCAACAGTGTGTCGCCTTGGTACGGCACCAATGATCTGGGCGCGCCCCGGCCCATCCGCGATCTGACGCCGAACATCACGCCGCAGTTGCGCGACTGGATCAAGCAGAGCGGCGTCCAGACCTTGTCAGGCGCCGGCTCGCGACGCGGCAAGGGCTACCAGCGCGCATGGATCGTCGATACGCCCCGGCACATGGCGGCGCGCGTCGGCGAACTGGTGCAGGTGCGGCTCGTGACGATCGCGGTGGATGTGCAGCACAGCGCTTATCTGGGCGGCGTGGAGTGGGGCTTCAATCTGTCGGAGGCGGGCGTGGTGACGGTGGCGTCCGCGAAGCTCGCGTTCAAGGTGAATCCGGCGGGCGATTATCTGCAGGCGCTCGACAACTGGAACCAGCAGGCCGGCAACACGCTGCTTGTGCTGCCGGCCTGAGCGGGACGCGTCGATTCGAGTGCAGAACATTTGCGGTCACGTCGAGCGTTATCGCGGCAAGCGCAGCGTGCTGGTGGCGTATTCGCTTGGCACCGGCAGCGCGGTGGTCGCTCGAATGGCTGGCCTCGCGCGGCTGGCTGCGCGCTGTGAATGCGGCGCTGCTGCCCGGCACGCAGTTGGCGTTGCCGGGCCGGCGCTTGCATGTACTCGATGGATCGTGTTGCACTCGCTTCGTTATCCTAGACAATGGCGAAGGGATTGGTCAATTTCAGCGGTATTCATCCAGACCGGCCTTGGCATCAGACGAGTGAAATTCCCCCGTCAACTCGCAGGTTGACGCCGGTAATGAAACTGCCTTCGTCTCCTGCAAGGAACAGCGCGGCATTGGCAATTTCTTCTGCGCGCCCGAGTCGGCCAAACGGAATAGCGCCCGCCATGACGGCTTCGAAAGCAGGGCGATCCGTTGCCGTAATGCCAAGCTTGCCGAGGATCGGGGTGTCCGTCGGACCCGGACTGATGACGTTCACGCGGATGCGACGTTCCTTGAACTCCAGAGCCCAGTTACGGGCGAAAGCTTCGAGCGCCGCTTTGCTTCCGGCATAGACGGCATGCCCGTCCAGCACCTTGCTGCTCGCGATCGAGCTGATCAGCACAATTGAGCCGTTGTTGTTCAGTAGTGGTGCGATCTTCTGCACACCAAAAAAGGCTGCCCTGGTATTGGTTGCAAACTGTCTGTCATATTCTTCAACCGAGACTTGATCAGATGGCGTGATCACGTTCATACCGGCATTCGCTACGTAGATATCGGCCTTGCCGAAGCGCTCGGCAACGAGTGACGCAACACGTTCGTGTGTCGTGAGGTCGGAGAGGTCGCCGGTAACACCTGTGGCATTCTCACCGAGTCGTGCAACCGCTTCCTCCACGGCGCTGGCTCGGCGCCCGACGATAACGACACTGGCCCCCTCTTCGGTGAAACGTGAGGCGATGGCAAATCCGATACCGCTGTTTGCGCCGGTGACGACTGCAACCTTTCCTGCAAGCGTGTTCATGATGTAGTGGGTCAGAGTGGGTGCATCACAAAGTTGTTTTGGACGGAATTCGAACAGCAGCGTTGTTCACGTGATGTTTTCGAGCGGTTCCGCTGCAAATTGCGCACCGAACGGCGGGTAATCGACATAGCCCTTCAGGCCGCCACCGTAATACGTTGCTCGATCGGCGGTAGCGAGCGGCAATCCGGTTTTGAGTCGGTGCACGAGATCCGGATTTGCAATGAATGGCTGTCCAAAGGCAGCGAGATCGATCAGACCGTCATCAAGAAGTGCCTGCGCACGGTTGATCGTCATCCCACCTGCGAGGATGATCGGCGTGTTGCCGGCCTCGCGCTTGATGCGGGACAGCAGTTCGATCGTGCGATCGTCCGACGCGGTGTCGTCTTTGGGTGCCACCGAGACGTTCGACTGATCCATCACGTGGATATATGCGATGCGCCGCATGCCGAGCTCGAACGCAAGCGCGCCATAGGTATCGAGAATGCCCGGGTAGTGCGGCATATCGAATAGCTGCCCATACGGTGAAATCCGGATGCCTATTTTGCCGGTGCCGATACGTTCGGCAATGCCGTCAACGACTTCCAGCGCGAAGCGCAACTGATTTTCGCGCGTCGTCGCTGAATAGCGGTCAGTGCGATCGTTGACCAGCGGATTCAGAAACTGCTCGAACAGATATCCGTTGGCCGCGTGGATTTCCACGCCGTCGAATCCGGCCTCGATGGCGTTGGACGCAGCGGAAACGAAGTCCTCGACCACGCGCTCGACCTCCATCGTCGACAATGCGGACGGCGTTGACGTCGGGACGAACCCCGGCTTCCCGTTGGAGTCGTAAGCAAACACGATCGAGTCTTTTGCAAGCCGTGACGTGGCGCTGCGTGGCGCACCACCATCAGGCTGGAGGCTGGTGTGCGATACACGACCCACGTGCCACAGTTGCGCGAAAATCTTGCCGCCGACGGCATGAACCGAGTCCGTGGTCAACTTCCACCCGGCTACCTGTTCGTCTGAATAGATGCTCGGATTGAAGAGATAGCCCTGGCCCTCGCGGGAGATAGGACTTCCTTCGGTCACGATGAGGCCGGCGGTCGCGCGTTGCGCGTAATAGAGGGCCGTGCGTTCATCGGCAATATTGTTTGCCGCGCGGGATCGAGTCATTGGCGCCATGACGATGCGATTCGCGAGCGGAATCTCGTTGAGATCGAACGGCTTGAAAAGTTGAGTCATGTTGGTTTCCTTGTATGGCAACTTGGCCCTGCAGGTATGGTTCGAGTGCTTCGGTTCCGCCGATGTACCGGCAGTTGATGAACACTTGCGGCGCGGTCATGCTGCCCGATACCGCGCTCAGTACTTTTCCGCGGATTTTGTGAGCGAGTGGTATGTCGACGTAATCCATCTCGCGGTCAAACAGCAATTGTTTTCGCCTTCGCGCAGTAAGGGCAGTCGGCCCTTGGAGAACACCACAATCCGGTCGGGACACAGCGCGTCGGGCGCCACATGGTTTAGTCACGCGCTGACTTTCACGGGGTTTCGACATGTCGGGTTTCATTAGCAGTCAGTGATCCAGCCGCGAAAAGGTCGCGTGTCGAGCGCGGAAGTCTGCGCGCCCGGTTGATCGTTGCTGGTGACCATTATCGAGTGCGACCGTTTCATGGTCGATGGAGTCACGGGGCAATACATTCGTGCGCGAAATGCACCAACGGCCCGACCAAGCGGAGTTTGCGACGCGACTCAGCGCGTCACTATCGAGGTGAATCTGGTTGTCGTTGTATTCGTCTCGACGTGAATCCGCATTTCTGTACGCCGCGGATTGTTGTCGCCCGAGCAATATGGTGAGAACGTCCGTGGTGCTACTTATGTTTGCAGCTCGAGCCTAGAATCCGCGTCGATGATCGTTACATACGCTGTATCTCGAGTATGTCGATCCGGTCGTACGAAACGTCACACTGAACCTGTCTTAGGAGCGCGCCATGCGATTTGGTCTCTTTCTGCGATCGAGGATTTGCTCCACGATACTTTTCACAGTCGTGCCAGCAGTGGCTTTTGCCGATCCGCTTACTGTCAAGGTTGACGGCCTCGACCATGGTCAGTTTGCGAACGCGCAGGTCTACAACGGCTTTGGATGTCGTGGCGATAACGTCTCGCCTCAAGTCTCGTGGGCGCACGTTCCGCCTGGAACAAGAAGCATCGTCGTCACCATGTACGATCCTGATGCCCCGACTGGAGGGCTCGGATGGACGCATTGGGCAGTCGTCAATATTCCGCCTTCGGAAACGTCGATTCAGAAGGGTGCGTCAGGAGATGTGGGACGAATGCCGGCGGGTGCGCTCGAGACGCTGACGGATTTTGGCGAATCCAAGTACGGCGGGCCATGCCCGCCGAAAGGTGAGTCGCATCGATATGTCGTGACGGTGTCTGCGCTGTCCATCCCGAGTGTCGACGTGAAATCGACATCGAGTCCGGCGGTCGTTGCATATCAGATGCATGGAAACATCCTTGGGCAGGCACGATATATCGCGACCTACCACCGATCGCTGAATTGACTGTCAGCGCTGGTCGAGCGCGTATCTGATCGACACTCGACCCGGGGAGCATTGTCCCCGCAGCAAGAAAGCATTGTCGGCCGATCGACCGCCTGCAAGTGCAGGCAGTCGATCGATACCTGCCCGTCATTCGCCCGGGCGACGCGTGACCTCGAAGCGACATACCACCACGATCTCCGGGCGTTCAACGCGCCCACACGCGCGCGGTCAATTCACCCCGACCGCACTCCAGGCACGCGCGACCGTTGCGCTTTCGACCGAGTTCGCGCCATACAGGTCGTTCGTTGCCTGGATCGACGCACGCCGTGCGTTCGGGTAGCTCGAGTTGGCGTTCAGGTACACGGTCAGTGTCCGGTACCAGATCTTGCCGGCTTTCTCCCGGCCCAGGCCACTGAACGTCGTGTCGCCGTTGCAGACCAGCTGCGTCCTCGACAGGCCGGTATCGGTCGACGGTACCACCGGGCCTTCCGACAGCAGGTAGAAGAAGCGGTTGCCGACACCCGACGTGAAATGCGGATCGTGGCGCGGATTCGACCACGAGAAGCCGCCGGTCGGGTAGCAGCTGAATGACCGGCCGTCGAGATCCTGCTTGTACATCTTGCGCAGGCCGCCGCTCGTCACGCGCGCACCGATCACGTAATTGCCCGGGTCGTTCGGGTTGTTCGCGTAGAACTTCACGAGCGTGCCGAAAATGTCGGACGTCGATTCGTTCAGGCCGCCCGCGTCGCCCGAATAGTTCAGGTTGGCAGTGGCCTCGGTCACGCCGTGACTCATCTCGTGCCCGGCGACGTCGACCGAAACGACAGGTTTCGGCAGGCGGGTGCCTGGATCGCCGTCGCCGTACACCATCACGCGCGATGACAGCCATGCCGCGTTCGCGCCGGTCGTGCCGCTGCCCGTGTTGAATACGACGTGAGCGTAGCTCCTTACGCCGCGGCCGTCGTTGAAGATGCCGTTGCGGTTGTGCGTCGTTCTGTAGTAGTCCCAAGTCAACGCGAGCCCGTAGTCGATGTCCGCGGCGACCGTCTGCCGGTCGGTCGTCGTGTTGTTGCCCCACACGTTCGTGCTGCTCGTGAAGATCGGCAGGTCGGTGGCTTGCTCGACGTCGTCCGAGCTCAGGCCGCGGCCATCGTAGACCGAGCCGCCGCCGCGGCTCGGATCGAGCATCCGGTAGGCGTTCGTGCCGGTCTGGTCCGTCGTGAGCGACAGGTTGCCGTAGTACAGCGAGCGGCCGGTGCCGGTCGCGGCGGCGGTCTTGATCAGGTCCTGTGCGTCCAGCACGGTGCCGGTGCGCGCATCGATGTAGTACAGCATGGCATCGCCGTGCGCATCGGTCGCCTTGCCGTATACGCGCACCGCGTAGGCCAGTGTCGGCGCGACGTCGCGTGCGAACACGACGAGCTCCGCGTCATCGACGCGACGCACGTTCGAGTCGAAACGCGCGGCCGCGATGTGCTTGGCCCTGGCCGCGCCTATGTCGGGCGCGTTGCGTACCACGGAGCGGTTTCCGACCTTGCCGATCGTGCCGGCGAGATTGATCGGTGCGAGCTGCGTCTGGCTCGCCTGCTTCAACTGCCCTCGGTTCGAATGGACGACGACGTCACCGCCTATCACGGGCAGGCCCGCATGGAAGCGATCGAAGCGCACGTGCTCGGTGCCATCGGGATCGACGATCACGTCGCGTACCTGGAACTGATCTCCGTCCGTTGGCGCGCTTGCCTGCGGCCCCGCGAACTTCAACGTGCGTGCTGTGCCGCCGGTAGCCAGACTGAAGGCGGACGGATTCTGCTGGATCAGTTGCAGCGCCTTGTCGACCGTGGCCGACGGGTCACCGGCCTGGGCAAAAGCGCTGAGACTCGCGATGGTAATCGCGGCGATGGGCAGCAGACGAGACAATTTCTTCATGTAATCCCCCAGATTATGAATGGGTAATGTTCGAGGAATGAATCCAGTGAAGACGTTGATATAAGACATGTCGCGAACCGCAGAGGCATGCTAGGAGGTCGTTTTTATAATTACAAGATATTTTCAGATAGATTAATTTTTCATGTCGGAGTCGTTAATCAAGTCATGATTTGGTGAGGAATATGAAATGATTCGATTAGCCGCTCCAGACGTGTCGATGAAGTTGCATCGACGCAGCGTGATTTGAGAATGTTGCGATGCCCGAGGGCGAATTGCTGCGACGTGCGCACCCAGTCATGCTGCCCGGCGGCGCTCAGCAATGGGTCGTCACGGCACGAGAAGATAAAAACTGGCTACGCGAAATTCCAAACAATTATGTCGATTATGAATTTAATCGAAAAGGTGGACTCCATTCCATTGATTTTCATATTTCCTAACAATTATCCGGATTGTTATCTGCTTGAGTTTCAGATTATTTGGCTTTCGCTGCGCAGCGGGAATATAATCAAACCAAGATGATTCGCAGCAAAGTCTATTGACTTAGATTTGTAAATAATTTAAATGGTTTCCGGCGTGAGCGGACGCTGTTTTTTATCGTGTCATGCACGGATTCAGATCTCGTAGCGCCAGCTAAATACAGATGTCGCATGTCTCATCGCTCGTTCCGTCGTGCAGCGTTGAAGGAACAAGCCGGGAGCGGCAGGGCGCTTACGTTTGTCAGCGTGCCTCGGACCGCTCGTCCGAGTCAGCTCCTTGGCGGACCGGAAGCCGTGGCATTCCCACAGCTTCTCGCAGGCCGACGTCGGTCCGAAATCGGCGTAGCGATCGCGGATGATCGAGAGCGCCTGGTCGGAGGGTCGTGGGGCCGGGCGACGGTTGCCGGACTTCGTTCGGTGTCCCGACACCCAACTCGCCGGACCATGTTCACGCAGCCGGGCGACCATCCGGCGAACCTGCCACGTGGTCAATTCCAGTCGTTCCGCCGCACGCGATGGCTTGAGCTTGCCGGCCGCCACGTCCTGAGTGACCTTGAACCTGTCCAGCTCGCGCATCGTCATGCGTGATCCGCTCCCTTGCAGCTATCGCAGCCTCCGGCGCGGGACACCCGGCGGCCCGTCAGCTTACGCGGCACGGAAGTGGACATTTCTAACCAGACCAGGTCACTGACCAATAAATAAAGAATTCCCCCGCGGCAAACAAATTCACCTATTTGGCAAACATAGGGGCGAGAGGCGTTTCCCATAATTCCGCAGACCTTACACGGGATTTCCACCCGTCACACGGGGTGCCGGTAAGGAAGGGGCTTTGATCGTAGCGGTAAAAAATGCGGCGGACGCTGCATATCCGAGGGGCGGTGCGCGAGCTTGTCTGAGGCGCGGCTACGAAGAGAGCAAAAGGAAACTCCCTTTTGTCCACTAGGGAAGTCAGAACGGAAAGCGCAATGAACAAGAGTCAATACAGGGTGGCCTCGAATCGAGGATTAGGTGTGCTAGCAAAGGCAGCCGAGACGCGCGGCGTACACGGCGAGTCGGGGAAAGCGAATATGACGGCGGCTGGCATCCCGCTCAAATTGCGGGTTTCGCTGGCGGCGGTAACGGCGCTGATGCTGCTGCCTGTGGGGCGGGCATACGCAGATAACCTGGCAGTCGGTGGCCAGAACGGTGGTATCAACGAGACGATCGGCGGTGCTGCGGCGGCACCCCCGGCGACCACGGGGGGAACGTATCCCGCAGTTGCCGGTGCCGATGGTTCGAGCCAGAACACTGCAGTCGGCGTCTTTGTGTCGGCGCAGGGCGGGGCGGCAACGGCATTGGGCGATACGGTTACGGCAAATGGCCGGAATGCGACGGCGGTCGGCTCTAATTCGGTGGCCAACGGCACCAGGGCAGTGGCGTACGGCGGCGGGTCGAGCGCAGCGAATGGCGACTCGACTGCGATTGGTGCGCTGGCACATACTACTTCGGAGTTCTCAACGGCGGTCGGTACTAATAGTTCAGCCGCTGGCGGAACGGCGGTGGGTTTTCAGGCGAGCGCGAACGCGTCTGACGCGACCGCAATCGGTGTGGATTCTGTCGCATCCGGGATCGGCAGCGTTTCAATTTCCCGCGCACAGGCCACTGCCCAGAACGCGATCGCGATTGGCGAAAATGCTTCCGCGGCCGATGCAAATTCCGTGGCATTGGGCTCCGGCGCAGTGACGCGCGCGTTTACCACGGTCAGCAGCGCGACGCTGAACGGCGTCAACTACAGCGGCTTCGCGGGCACACCCGTCGGCGTGGTGAGCGTGGGCAGCGCAGGCGCCGAACGCCAGATCGTGAATGTCGCCGCCGGTGAAATCAGCGCAACGAGTACGGACGCGGTCAACGGCTCACAGCTTTTCGCTGTCGCAAGTCAAGTTTCCGTTCTCTCGAATAACCTTACGTCTCTCACAGCGAAGGTCGACACAATTTCCACTTCCGGTTCGAATGGCACGGTTGCAGACCAAACCGGCACCGCGGTAGGGAACAATTCGCTCGTGTCTGTCCCCAACGGGACCGCTGTGGGCAACGGCGCAAACGTTTCGGGTCAAGATGGCACGGCAATCGGAACCAACTCGACTGTTACGGCTGATCGCGCAACTGCCATTGGCTCGGGTTCCAAGGTGACAGGCACGAACGGAACCGCAATCGGTGACGGTTCGAACGTCACGGGCACGAACGGGACTGCAATTGGCGCAAACTCCCGAGTGACCGCGAACAATTCGGTTGCCCTGGGTGCTAATTCAATTGCAGACAGGGACAACACGGTTTCGGTCGGCGCGCCGGGAGCCGAGCGTCAGATTACCAACGTTGCAGACGGTACGGCTCCGACCGATGCCGTGAACGTACGCCAGTTCAACAGCGCAGTTAACAGCGTTCGGGACGACCTCCAAAAGTATCGCAAGGATTCGAACGCCGGTTCGGCTTCGGCCGTCGCGCTGTCGATGCTCCCGCAAGCACCTGCGCCCGGTAAGTCGGTCGTCGGCGTGGCGGTTGGCAATTACGCTGGTCAGACGGGTTTCGCTGTCGGTGTGTCGACTTATCTGCCTGGCGGTAGCTGGATTTTCAAAGGCGGTGGCTCGACAAACACCCGCGGTACGGTGGCTGTTGGGGGTAGCGCCGGGTATGTTTGGTAAGGCTCGGTCTACTGATAACTGCTTAGGTAGTTAGTCGCACAGCCCGCCGTGGTGTACTTGCCACGGCGGGCATCGACGAATAGAGGTGCGCAATTCCGACCGTGATACAGCGAGGCTGGTCTTCGGCGGACGTTGCCGGCGCGGGGATCCATAAACCAGCGTCTGTCATCAGTTTCCGGACCGTCTCCTTGGCCAGCTGAATTCCGTGGCACTCCCGGAGCTTTTCGCAGGCTAGCGTCGGCCCAAAATCGGCGTAGCGCTCACGAATCAGGCTCAAGGCACGATGTGCCAAATCCTCGGGCAGTTGATGGTTGCTCGCGTGGCCACGGCGCTGCGAAAGCAACCCGGCGGGGCCAGCAGCCCGATACCGGGCGACCAGCCGTTCGATCTGCCGTCGACTGATCCCAAGCCGCTCCGCGGCCCGCCAAGGCATCAGACGCTGCTCGATCACGGCTTCCACGACCTTCAGACGATCCAGCTCCCGCATGCTCATGGTGATCAGTCCAGGTTGGCCCACGATGCGCTCCGGCAGTTCGAACCGCCGCCAGCATGCGCCGAAACCCTCGGACTACGACATTTCAACTTTGCCCAGATGCGACATTACAACTTTGCTCTTACAGATTTGTCATACCCGGATTCAGATGTCCACCTTCCAGCTATTTAAAAATGTCCGGTTTTAAGGTTGGTTTTGCTACTTCTGTTTCCTCGTTTTGACCGTTACGCAGTGTCGAAGGTCGGTGCTTGAACGGGCAGGGCGCTCACGTTTGTTTCTCCAGCTTTTGCAGACCGGCGGCCAGGTTTGTCTGAGGGCTTTGCGGTCTGCCTACGTTGCGCCAGATCCACGATCACATGCTCGACGTCGGTCTGCGTGATCTCGCGTTGCTTCTTCTTGCCCGTATGAGGTTCGTTTCGGTCGGTCCGGGTTGAGTCGCCTCGATGCGTTCGAGACGGAGCTTTACCGATTCGACTGTTATCGCGTTGCGCCTGAAGGGCTTGCGCGACCTGCAACACATGGCTCAAACGCTTGTGCTCAACGACGGCACCTTGATCGATTTCAGCCAGGCGATCGTATTGCCGGTACGGCAACACACGACCATCAGCCCGGATTTCGATCCGCCCATCCGGGTACTCCCATACCTCGATCTGGCGGTCGATCAGCTTCCGGTTGGCCGGCGTGTCATCCAGCAAATACATCACCCGGTCGTACTGCACCGTGAGCGACTTCGTTACCTTTCGCGGCTCGCGCCACGTCAGCACCAAGTCCAGATTCTCGTCGGCCCGCAGCGGCCGATGCGCATCGAAGTCGCTCTTCGGCGGCTTCGCGAAGCGTGCGTTGTAGGCGGCCATGAAGGAGGGCGCGTAAGCGTTAGCGTCGGCCACCGTGTTGATCCCGCGCAATCGCATCTCCTTGACCAATCGATCCTGCAACGTCAGGTGCGCTCGCTCCACGCGCCCCTTGGCCGAACTGCTGTTCGCGCAGAACGTGTCGATGTTCAGCTCGTACATCGCCCGGCCAAACGGCGTCACGCGATTGCCGGTCTTGCCCGGCTTCACGTTGCGAAACACGCTGGCCTTGTCGCTATAGAACGCCCCAGGTTTGCCGTGCCGCTCGATGTACGCTCGCGTCGCTTCGAAGTAGCTGAAGGTCGATTCGGTCTGCGTGAAGTGCAGCATCATCAACCGGCTCGTCGCGTCGTCCACATACACCAGCAGCGTACACGCCGGCGCACGCTCCTCGAACCATCGATGGTCGCTGCCGTCGATCTGGATCAGTTCGCCCAGGCATGCCCGGCGCGCTCGCGGCTGGTAGACCTTCGGCGGTCGTTGCCGGCGCGGAATCCACAAGCCGGCGTCCGTCATCAGCTTCCTGACCGTCTCCTTGGCCAGCCGAATGCCATGGCATTCCCATAGCTTCTCGCAGGCCAGCGTCGGCCCGAAATCGGCGTAGCGGTGGCGGATGATCGAGAGCACCCGGTCGGCGGCTCCTGGGTCCAGGCGACGGTTGCCGGGCTTCGATCGGTGTCCCGACACCAAACCTGCCGGACCATGCTCACGCAGCCGGGCGACCAGCCGGCGAACTTGCCGCGTCGTCAATTCCAGCCGTTCTGCCGCACGCCATGGCTTGAGCTTGCCGTCCGCCACGTCCTGAATGACCTTGAATCGGTCCAGCTCGCGCATCGTCATCGTGATCCGCTCCGTTGCAGCCATCGCAGCCTCCGGCGCCGGACACCCGGCGGCCGTTCAGCTTACGCGGCACGAAAGCGGACATTTCTATGTAGCCAAAAGCGGACATTTCAATCTAGCCATTACAAGATTAAATGTTGATAATTCACGTTATGTAAAATTATAAGAGCGGACCCAATCGCTCTGAATGCCGCCCCCATCACGGCGCGCTATCCGATTTTCTCGCGCTCACTGACGGCCTGTCCCCGTGACGGCGACGCCGCCGAGACGCCAGCGGTCCGCACATCGATGATTGCTGGACGCGTCAGTTTCATCGCGTAGTCCGCGGTAGATACTCGCCTATGCACGGTGATCAAGCATTGGTGTGCGCCACTGGCCGGAGCCTGCGGCGGCGGCGTCGACGCATGCGCCGCCACGGCAGGCTCGACCATTGAGTTGTTCGCCTACCTGTTCGGCCCACCGATCCGGGTCGCCGCCCTGGGATTCTATTTGTTCTCGCGTCGCCGACCGGTGCATATCGTTGCGGCTTACCTTATCGGCGCCGTAATCGTGCAATGGCTGCTATGGTTCCTCGCGGCGCGCATTCTGCACATCTGAGGTGAGCCCCATCAACAGAAAAGCCCGCGCATGCGGGCATTTCTCATCCAGCATTGAATCGCGGAGCCGGACCGTACTAACGAGTCACGATGGCACAAAGTTCGCGTAAAAAACTGTGTCATCGTCACCGTCGCTGAGCGGGCGTAGATAGAGCTGCTGCCCCGCTTCAACGGGAAAAGCCAGATTGGCAGACTCGAATGTGAAAGTTACCTCTAGCCAAGCATCGCAGTGGTCAAACTCGGTAATACCGAAGCGGGTGCCGCAATCGCTATAGGCATAAATTCCAGGGTCTACAAGACTCCCGAGGATGCCACTTCCCGGCGCTCCACCATACCCTACGAATCGCCCATCCGCCGTCTTTATCGCGAACGGTGTTGTGCCCTCCCAGTTGAAGTGGCAGTTAGGATCGGCGTTAGCCTGATCCTGAGTCATGACGTCGACACGCACGCTCCCGTCCGGATGCACGCGCGCAAAGAAGGTTTGGTTTTCTCGGGCTTGCAACGTAAACATGATGGCTCGCTTAGAAAAGTCGATTCTGGCACCGGCCCGTGGGTGGCGGGAAACTGCGCATCACCTTACTGATATCTGACCGCCCGGCTGCAAAACCGCAATACCCCATAATTGATCAGACAATATGCATTGTCTGAGAAAGCCCGCGCATTCGTCCAGCGCTAAATCGTGCGGCAGTGGCGACAGAACGCGTCTTTCTAATCCTTTCCGAAAGCGTGTTCGGTGCCGACTCCTCATCCAACAACCCGGAACGAAGAAAAAAAGGCCGGGCAAAATCGCCCGGCCTCCACCAACCCAGCATGCGCACCGCACACCCACCGACCCGCACGCACTCCAACGATCGTCAGACCGCCATCACCGTCACCGACTTCGTGACGAGATACGGCTCCAGCGCTTCCGGCCCGCCTTCCGACCCGTAGCCCGAATCCTTCACGCCGCCGAACGGCATTTCCGGCCACGGCGTCGCGGGCTGGTTGATCCACAGCATCCCGACTTCGAGGCGCTGCGACAGCAGGTGCACGTTCGCGAACGAACGCGTGAACGCATAGCCGGCCAGCCCGAACGGCAGACGGTTCGCTTCCGCGATCGCGTCCTCGAGCTTGTCGAAGCCGCGGATCGCCGCGACCGGACCGAACGGCTCGTTGTTGAACACGTCCGCTTCGAGCGGCACGTTCGCGATCACGGTCGGCGCGAAGAAGTTGCCTTCCGAGCCGATCCGTTCGCCGCCGGTCTCGATGCTCGCGCCGACCTTGCGCGCGTTCTCGACGACCGACGCCATCGCGGTCAGCCGACGCGGGTTCGCCAGCGCGCCGAGCGTCGTGCCTTCCTCGAGGCCGTTGCCGATCTTCAGCCCCTCGGCGTGCTGCACCAGCGCGCGCGTGAATTCGTCGCGGATGCTGTTGTGCACGAGAAAACGCGTCGGCGAAATGCACACCTGGCCCGCGTTCCGGAACTTCGCGCCACCGGCGGCCTTCACCGCCAGCGCGACGTCCGCATCCTCGGCGACGATCACCGGCGCGTGGCCGCCCAATTCCATCGTCGCGCGCTTCATGTGCTGGCCGGCGAGCGCGGCGAGCTGCTTGCCGACGGGCGTCGAACCCGTGAACGTCACCTTGCGGATCACCGGGTGCGCGATCAGATACGACGAGATTTCCGCCGGTTCGCCGTACACGAGGCCGATCACGCCGGCCGGCACGCCCGCGTCGACGAACGCGCGCAGCAGCGCGGCCGGCGACGCCGGCGTTTCTTCCGGCGCCTTCACGAGGAACGAGCAGCCGGTCGCGAGCGCGGCGCTCAGCTTGCGCACGACCTGGTTGACCGGGAAATTCCACGGCGTGAACGCCGCGACCGGGCCGACGGGCTCCTTCACGACCATTTGCTGCGCGCCGAGATTGCGCGGCGGCACGATCCGGCCGTACACGCGGCGGCCTTCGTCCGCGAACCATTCGATGATGTCGGCTGCCGACAGCACTTCGACACGCGCTTCCGTCAGCGGCTTGCCCTGCTCCTGCGTCATCAACTGAGCGATCGCGTCGGCGCGCTCGCGCACCAGCGCCGCGGCCTTGCGCATCGTCGCCGCGCGCTCGTTCGCGGGCACCTTGCGCCATGCCTCGAAACCGCGCTGCGCCGCAGCCAGCGCGCGATCGAGATCGGCGATGCCCGCATGGGCCACCTTGCCGATCGCCTTGCCCGTCGCCGGGTTCACGACGTCGATCGTCTTGCCGCTCGCGGCGTCGACCCACTCGCCGTCGATCAGCAGTTGCGTATCCGTATAAGTCACGTTAGCCATCCACACACCCCTACTTTGCGTCGATAAAACGCGCGCTGCCGCGAATGGCCGCGCGCCGGTTGACAGAAAGCGCTGCGTTGCCGGGCGCGATGCACCCGGCAATGTTCGACGACGGGCAAGCGGCACGCATGCCCGTCGTCATCCGCCACGGTCGGCCGCGCTCAGCGCGTGGCCGCCGTCGCCTTGCGGAGTTTCGCGACGTCCGCCGGCTGCACGGCCGGCGCGCCGTTGTTCCAGCCGGCGCGCATGAACGTCAGCACGTCGGCGATCTGGCGGTCGTTCAACTGGTTCGAGAACGCCGGCATCGGATACGCGGACGGCACGCCGCCGATCACGAGCGACTCGCTGCCGTTCAGCGTCACGTTGATCAGCGACGATGCATCGGCCTCGAGCACGTTCGGGTTGCCGGCGAGCGGCGCGAGCAGCGGCGCGTAGCCGCGCCCGTCCACGCCATGGCAATGCAGGCAGTAAGCGTTATACACCTTTGCGCCCGGATCGTTCGCCGGCCGGCCAAGCGAGACCTGCGTCGCCTTCGGATCATAACGGTAAGGCGGCGCGCCCGTGCCGCCCGCCGCCGGCAGCGACTTCAGGTAACGGGAAATCGCCGTCAGATCGTCGTCGGTCAGTTCCTGCGTGCTGTGATTGATCACGCTGACCATCGAGCCGAACGCGGTCGCATGGCGGTTCGCGCCGGTCTTCAGGAACTGCGCGAGCTCCGCATCGCTCCAGCGGCCGAGCCCCGTATTGTGCTCGCCGGTCAGGTTCGACGCGAACCAGTTGTCGATCGGCGCGCCCGACAGGAACGCCGCGCCGCCTTCGTCCAGCGCCTTCTCCTGGAAGCCGACGCCGCGTGGCGTATGGCACGACCCGCAATGCCCGAGCCCCTGCACGAGATACGCGCCGCGGTTCCACGCCGCGTCCTTGGCCGGCTTGTCCGCGTACGGCTTGGTGTCGAGAAACACCGCGTTCCACAGTGCCAGCGGCCAGCGCATGCCGAGCGGCCACGGAATCTCGGACGCACGGTTCGCCTGCTTCACCGGCTCGACGCCGTGCATGAAGTACGCGTACAGCGCCTTCACGTCGTCGTCGCGCAGCTTCGCATACGACGGATAAGGCATCGCCGGATACAGGTGATGGCCGTCCTTCGCGACACCCGCGCGCAGCGCGCCCGCGAACTCGGCTTCCGTGTAGCCGCCGATGCCGGTTTCCGGGTCGGGCGTGATGTTGGTCGTATAGATCGCGCCCATCGGCGTGACCATCTTCAGGCCGCCGGCGAACGGCGCGCCGCGCGGCGCGGTGTGGCACGCCACGCAGTCGCCCGCCTTCGCGAGATACGCGCCGCGTGCGACCAGCGCGCTGTCTGCCGGCGCCGTTTGCGCGGCATGCGCCGCGGTGCCGGCCATCAGCGCGGACAGCGCGATCAACGATGCGCCGAACGTACGCGCGACGCGATTCGAGCGGTTCAGGATGAGGTTTCGCATGATTTGTCCCTCCCCTCAGGCCGTCTTCAGCTGGCTGCCGACCGGCAGCTTGCGCAGCCGCTTGCCGGTCGCCGCGAAGATCGCGTTCGACAAGGCCGCCGCGGTCGCAGCGGTGCCCGGTTCGCCGATGCCGCCCGGCGCCTCGGCGCTCTTCACGAGATGAACCTCGATCGGCGGCGTCTCGTTGATGCGCATCATCCGGTAGTCGGTGAAGTTGCTCTGCACGACGCGGCCGTCCTCGATCGTGATCTCGCCATGCAGCGCGCCCGTGATCCCGAAGATGATGCCGCCCTGGACCTGCGCCTCGATCGTGCTCGGATTCACAGCCATCCCGCAGTCGACCGCGCACACGACGCGCTTGACCTGCACTTCGCCCTCGTCCACCGCGACGTCGATGACGATCGAGAAGAAGCTGCCGAACGCGTGCATCACGGATACGCCGCGCCCTTGCCCCTTCGGCAGCGATGTGCCCCAGCCGGCCGCCTTCGTCGCGACGTCGAGCACGTTGCGCGCACGCGGCGTCTTGTCGAGCAGCGCGCGGCGGTATTGCACCGGATCGGTCTTGGTTTGCGCGGCCAGCTCGTCGATGAAGCTCTCGACGACGAACGTGCCGCGCGTCGGGCCGACGCCGCGCCAGAACGCAGTCGGGATGTGGCGCGGCTCCTGCCGCACGTAGTCGACGAGCTGGTTCGGCAGGTCGTACGGCAATTCGGCCGAAACTTCGACCGCGTCGGGATCGACGCCGTTCTTGAACGCAGGCGGCGCGAACCGGGCGATGATCGACGAGCCGACGATCCGGTGCTGCCATGCGACCGGCTTGCCGTTCGCGTCGAGGCCGGCCGAGATCCGGTCGTAGTAGTACGGCCGGTACATGTCGTGCTGGATGTCTTCCTCGCGCGTCCACACGACCTTCACGGGCGCGTTGACCTGCTTGGCGACCTTCACGGCCTGTCCGATCATGTCCGTCTCGAGCCGCCGGCCGAAGCCACCGCCGAGCAAATGGTTGTGCACGACGATCTTCTCGGGTGCGAGCCCCGTGAGTTGCTGCACCGTATCGCGCGCCCGCGTCGGCACCTGCGTGCCGACCCAGATCTCGCAGCCGTCGGCGCGCACCTGCACCGTGCAGTTCACCGGTTCCATCGTGGCGTGCGCGAGGAACGGTTGTTCATAGACGGCATCGACGCGCGTCTTCGCGTTCGTGAACGCACGGCCGACGTCGCCTTCCTTGCGCGCGACGGCACCCTTGCCGTTCGCGGCGGCCTGCGCGAGATCGGCGACGATGTCCTTCGTCGACACCTTCGCGTCCGCGCCTTCGTTCCATTTGACGACGAGCGCCGACGCGCCGCGCTTCGCGGCCCACGTGTGATCGCCGACCACCGCGACCGCGTTGTCGACGCGCACCACTTGACGCACGCCGGGAATCTTCCGCGCGGCCGTATCGTCGACGCTCGCAACCGTGCCGCCGAACACCGGGCTGTTCACGATCACCGCGTACAGCATGCCGGGCAGGCGCACGTCGAGCCCAAACTGCGCGGTGCCGTCGACCTTCTCCGGCGAATCGAGCCGCTTCACCGGCTTGCCGATCAGCTTGAAATCGGCCGGCTGCTTCAACGCGACGTCCTTCGGCACCGGCAGCTTCGACGCGGCATCGGCGAGCTGGCCGTACGACGCGCGCCGGCCGCTCGGCGGGTGCTGCACTTCGCCGTTTTCCGCGCGGCAGGTGGCCGGATCGACGTTCCATTGCTTGGCGGCCGCGGCAACCAGCAGCGTGCGCGCGGTCGCGCCCGCGCGGCGCAGCGGTTCCCACGCGTAGCGCACCGACGTCGAGCCGCCCGTCAGCTGGCCGCCGAGCAGCGGATCGAGGAACAGCTTCTCGTTCGGCGGCGCATGATCGAGCGTGACGTTCGACAGCGGCACCTCGAGTTCCTCGGCGATCAGCATCGGCAGCGCCGTGTAGACGCCCTGGCCCATTTCCACTTTCGGCATCACCAGCGTGACCTTGCCGCCGCGGTCGATCTGCACGAACGCGTTCGGCGCGAATACGCCGGCACGCGCGTTTTCGTCCGCATCGCCGCCGATCACCGAGCGCCGCGCGTCATCGCCGGCCGCCGGCAGGCTGAAGCCGAGCAGCAGGCCGCCGCCCGCCGCCGCGCCGAGCGACATGCCCGCCTTGAGAAACGAACGGCGCGACACGCCCGCGCCGGCCCGACCTGCTTCGATCAGTCCTCGCGACATGTCAGCTCCCCTTCGCGGCGTGCTTCACGGCCGCGCGAATCCGGTTGTACGTGCCGCAGCGGCAGATGTTGCCGGCCATCGCCGCGTCGATGTCGGCATCGCTCGGGCTCGGGTTCGACGCGATCAGCGCCGTGGCCGCCATCACCTGCCCGGACTGGCAGTAGCCGCACTGGACGACGTCGAGCTCGCGCCACGCGTCCTGAACCTTCTGGCCGGCCGGCGTCGCGCCGACGGCTTCGATCGTCGTGATCTTGCGGCCCGCGACGGCCGCGACCGGCAGCACGCACGAGCGCGCGGCGACGCCGTCGAGATGCACGGTGCACGCACCGCATTGCGCGATCCCGCAGCCGAATTTTGTGCCGGTCAGGCCGACGACGTCGCGCAGCACCCATAGCAGGGGCATGTCGTCGGGGGCGTCGACCGTGCGGCTCTCGCCGTTGATATTGAGGGTGACCATTCAGCCTCCGGGGCCGGTGTATTGGGGAAGCGGCGCGACCGGCGCGCCGGATTGTTCATCGCCGCCGCGCAACGCACGGCGGCTGCCGCGCGGCCCGGGGGGCGAGCCGCGGCGGTGGTTCCGCGCGGGTTATTCGGCCGCGTCGATGCCCGACAGCACCTTGATCACGGGCGGCGCCGAGAACCATTCGGTCGACTTGGTGCGAAACGCGGTGAAGTGCGGGCTTGCGAGGTGAGCATCGAACGCGGCCTGGTCGTCGTAGATCTCGAACAGATGCAGCGCCGGCGAGCCGTCCTGTTCGCGGAACAGGTCGTAGCGGCGATTGCCGGGTTCGGCACGGGTCGCCGCGACCATGCTGCGCAGTTCGGCTTCGACGGCCTGCGCGTGTTCGGGTTTCGGAAATACCGATGCCATCACATAAAGCGCCATGTTTTTCACTCCTTGGGAAACGGGATCGAGCATGCCATAAGCCGGCATCCGGTGACGCCAGCGTGCAGACGGACGCGTCGCCTCAGGCCAGTTCGTCCGGGCCGACGCGCACGACGACCTTGCCGAAGTTCTTGCCGGCGAGCAAGCCGATCAGCGCATTCGGCGCATCGGCGAGATCGGGGATCACGTCCTCGAGCGTCTTCACCTTGCCCTGCGCGACCCACTCGCTCATCTCCTTCAGGAATGGCGCATAGCCCGTCGCATAATGATCGAGAATGATGAAGCCCTGCATCCGGATGCGCTTGCGCAGGATGGTGCCCATCAGCGCCGGCACGCGGTCACGGCCGCTCGACACCGCGGTGTCGTCGTACGCCGCGTCGTTGTAATGCGCGATGATGCCGCACACCGGCACGCGCGCATGATCGTTGAGCAGCGGCCACACCGCGTCGAACACGGCGCCGCCGACGTTCTCGAAATAGACGTCGATGCCGTTCGGACAGGCGTCCTTCAGCTTGGCCGCAAACTGCGGATCGCGATGATCGATGCACGCGTCGAAGCCGAGCGTGTCCTTCACGTACGCGACCTTGTCGGCGCCGCCCGCGACGCCGACCACGCGGCAGCCCTTCAGCTTCGCGATCTGGCCGACCACCGACCCGACCGCCCCGCTCGCGGCGGCGACGACCACGGTTTCTCCGGCCTTCGGCTCGCCGATCTTCAGCAATCCGGTGTACGCGGTGAACCCCGGCATGCCGAGCACGCCGAGTGCATACGACGGATGCGCGAAGTCGCGGCCGAGCGCAATGAGATCGCTGCCGTCGGACAACGCGTAGTCCTGCCAGCCCGCGCCCGCGACGACCAGGTCGCCTTCGCGATACGCGGGCAGGTTCGATGCGACGACGCGGCTGACCGTGCCGCCGACCATCACGTCGCCGAGTTCGACCGGCGGCGCATACGACGGCGCGTCGCTCATGCGCCCGCGCATGTACGGATCGAGCGACAGCCAGACCGTGCGCAACAGCACCTGTCCGGCGCGGGGCACCGGCACGTCGGCGGTCTCGGTGCGAAAGTCGTTCGGGGTGGGTGCGCCGACCGGACGCGCGTTCAGGACGATTCTGCGGTTTGCTGTCTTGGTTTGCGGCATGGGAACCTCCGTCAACAGGAATGGACGTGCCACGGGCACGATCGGATCAACGTTCGACAACCGTGATGCGCGAGGCCGCGGCCGTGCCGGCGAATCAGCCGGCGCAGCCGCGGCCTGGCGGGTCAAGCAATCGGATTCCCGCATGAGTAGACCAGTCGTCTAGTCCACACGGAAAAACAAGGCGCGCCTGTGCGCGCCCGGGTTATGACTGCGCTCCGTCTGGCTCGACGGGCGGCAGGTTCAGCATCCGTCGGGTTTCGAGCATCGCGCGCTCGAGCGGCTGGCGGTTGCGGTGGATCTTCTCCAGCAGCGTTGCGCCAAGCCAAAGCTCGTACAGGATCGCGGCCGTATGCGCGGGATCGTCGACGCCGCGCAGCGAACCGTCGGCCAGCCCGGCCTCGATCCCGCCCGCGAGCCGCTCGATGATCTGGCTCGTGCCGCGCCGCAGCACCGCGCGCATCGGCTCCGACAAGTCGGACACCTCCGCACCCAGCTTGACCGCGAGGCACTTGCCTTCCGGATCGTCCGCGCACTGCATCTGCAGCCAGTTGTTCCAGTACATCATCAGGCGCTGCGCGCCCGTGCCGGCCTGATGCTTGAACAGGTTGTCGAGATACGCGAGATAGCCTTCGAAATACGACTCGAGCAGCGCCTCGCCGAATGCTTCCTTCGAGCCGAAGTAATGGTAGAACGAGCCCTTCGGGATGCCCGCCGCGGCGAGAATCTCGTTCAGACCGACCGCCGAGAACCCCTTCTGGAGCATGATCGGCTTCGCGGTATTCAGGATGTGATGGCGGACTTCCGCGCCTGAAGATGCATTCATGATGGCGTATCTTAGCAACGATTAGACCGGTCGTCTAGTGACGTCGAGCCGGCAAGTTCAGCGGCACTTTACCCGAATCGGACGGCGGCGCGGGTGCGTTGTCGCCGCACCGGGGCGCCCTTTTCAACTCGGGCTTCGGAATGGGCTTCCGGGCGGTCGGCTCCGCCGCGCGCAGACTTCCGCCGGCGGGGCGACCGGCGCACGGAGCATCGGGGGCGCGATCAGGATTTGTCCGTTGATACAGATCAACCGTGCAGAAGCGCGGCACGCGATCATGACGCCATGTCCTGCGCAAGCGGCGGCACCTTCGCTTGCGGCAAGCCGTGTCACCGGCGGCCGCCTTCCCGGGAGAACATCATGATCCGACCGCAATACCGAAGCGCGCTTGCGACGGCCTGCGTGTTCATCGCACTCGCATCGCTGCTGGGTGTCGTCCACGCGATGCTGGTCGACGAGCGTATCGTCCCGTACGCAATCGTCACGCTGGTTTCAGGCATCGTCGCATTCGTCGCGCAGCTGAATCCGGCGTCGAGGGCGCGATAGCGACGCGGTCGTATCAAGCGGCGATGCCGGCCGCGCTTGGCGCGAAAGCACCCGCCCGCCCGGTGCCTGTCACGCCCCGCCCGCCAATCAGCTCACTTCGATGATCACCTTCAACGCGTTGGTTTGCGCGGCGCGCTGGAACGTGTCGTACGCCCGCTCGACGTCGTCGAGCGAGAACCGGTGCGTGATCAGGCGCTTTGGATCCAGCCGCCCGGCGCGCACGGTCTTCAGCAGCATCGGCGTGCTGACGGTGTCGACGAGCCGCGTCGTGATCGAGATGTTGCGATCCCACAGCTGCTCGAGGTGCAGGTCCGCCTTGACGCCATGTACGCCGACGTTCGCGACCACGCCGCCCGGCGCCACGAGCGACGTGCACATCTCGAACGTCGCCGGAATGCCGACCGCTTCGATCGCGCAATCCACGCCGACGCCGTCGGTCAGCTTCATCACCTCCGCCACCGGGTCGCCGCCGCGGCCATCGAAGCAGTCGGTCGCGCCGAACTGCCGTGCGATCTCGAGCCGGTTGCTGTCCGGGTCGATCATGATGATCCGCGCGGGCGAGTAGAACTGCGCAGTCAGCAACGCCGCCAGCCCGATCGGCCCCGCGCCGACGATCGCGACCGAGCAACCCGGCTGCACCTTGCCGTTCAGCACGCCGCATTCGAATCCGGTCGGCAGGATGTCGGACAGCATCACGAGTGCGTCCTCGTCCACACCTGGCGGAATCCGGTACAGGCTGGTCGACGCGTGCGGGATGCGCACGTACTCGGCCTGCGTGCCGTCGATCCGGTGGCCGAGAATCCAGCCGCCAGTCGTGCAATGCGAATACAGCCCGCGGCGGCAATACTCGCACCGGCCGCACGACGAGATGCATGAAATCAGCACGTGGTCGCCCGGCTTCAGCGAGTCGACCGCGACGCCGACCTGCTCGACGATGCCGACGCCTTCATGGCCGAGAATGCGGCCCGGTTCGCACGTCGGCACGTCGCCCTTCAGGATGCGCAGGTCGGTGCCGCAGATCGTCGTGCGCGTCACGCGCACGATTGCGTCGGTCGGCGACTGCAATTCAGGCTTGGGCCGTTGTTCGAGCGCCTTGCGCCCGGGGCCGTGATAAACGAGTGCTTTCATCGCTGTTACTCCATCGAAAAGGTGGCCTGTTCGGTCATCGGCACCGGCGCATGCCGATCCTGCGCCAGCAGCGCCGCCAACGCGCAGGACGCGACCCGGACGGCTACGCTGTCGGCGCGGCTCGTCAGCACGATCGGGACGCGTGCGCCCACGACGATGCCCGCGTTCGCGGCGCCGCCCAGGTATTCGAGCTGTTTCGCGAGCATGTTGCCCGCTTCGATATCAGGCACGACCAGGATGTCGGCGCGGCCGGCAACCGGCGAATCGATCCCCTTGTCGCGCGCGGCGCGCAGCGATATCGCGTTGTCGAACGCGAGCGGGCCGTCGACGATCGCCCCCGCGATCTGCCCGCGCTCGGCCATCTTCGCCAGCGCCGCCGCGTCGAGCGTCGAACGCATCGCCGGATTGACGGTCTCGACCGCGCACAGCACGGCCACCCGCGGGCAGGCAAGGCCCAGAGCATGCGCGACGTCGACGGCGTTCTGCGTGATGGCCGCCTTCTGCGCGAGATCCGGTGCGATGTTCACGGCCGCGTCGGTCAGGATGAAGGGCCTCGGATACGCCGGCGTTTCGATCAGGAAGCAGTGCGACATGCGCTTGTCGGTGCGCAGCCCCGAACCGGCGGCGACAACCGCACCCATCAGCTCGTCCGTATGCAGGCTGCCTTTCATCAGCGCGCCGGCGCGGCCGGCCACAGCGAGCTCCACCGCGCGGGCCGCTGCCGCATGACTGTGCGGCACGTCTTCGATCGTCCATTTCGACAGATCGACACCCGCGTCGTCCGCGACGCGCAGCACCTTTGCGCGCGGCGCGACGATCAGCGGCTCGATCGATGCCCCCAACGGCGAAGCGGCGAGCGCGGCAAGCGCCGCGAGACTGGTCGCGTCGCACGGATGCACGACGGCCACGACGAGCGCCGGCCCGTTGCATGCACGCGCGATCAACAACGGCAGTGCGCCATCCGCACGCGGCAACAGGCCCGGCAGGCGCGCGCCGTCGGGTGCATCGACATACGGATTGCCGTTCATGTTTGGAGCACGTAGGTGCCGGGTGCCGCGCCGAGGCCGGCGGCCGGCGCGCGGGCCGGCACGTCGCCCGACGAACGCTCGTGCAGCCAGTCGCGCCAGCATGTCCACCACGATCCATCGACCGCCGCCGTTTCCCGCACGAAGTCGTGCCGGCTGCGGTACGGCGCGCCGGGCTTGCGGGTCGCGCGGCGGTAGTGGCGTCCCGGATGACCGGGTTCCGACACGATGCCCGCGTTATGGCCGCCCGACGTCAGCACGAAGGTCAGCGCGTGGTGCGTGAGCAGATGCAGCTTGTACACCGAACCCCACGGCGACACGTGATCGCGCTCGGTGCCGACCACGAACGTCGGCACGTCGATATCCGACAACGCGACCGGCCGCCCGTCGACGCAGTAGCGGCCGACCGCGAGATCGTTGTCGAGAAAGAGCCGCGTCAGGTATTCCGAGTGCATGCGATACGGCATGCGCGTGGTGTCCGCATTCCACGACATCAGGTCGTTCGGCTTCGTGCGCGTGCCGAGCAGGTATTCGCTCATCATCCGCGACCAGATCAGGTCGCGCGCATTCAGCAGCTGGAACGCGGCGGACATCTGCGCGCCGTCCAGATAGCCCTGCCGCCACATCAGCGCATCGAGCGCGGACAATTCGCTCGCGTCGATGAACAGGCCGAGTTCGCCGGGTTCGCTGAAATCGGTCTGCGCCGCCAGCAACGTGATGGACCGCAGTGCTTCGTGTTGCCGGCCGTCGCGCGCAAGGGCCGCCGCAACGATCGCCAGCAGCGTGCCGCCGAGACAATAGCCGACCGCGTGAACGGCGCCGCCGCAGACCGACCGGGCCGCATCGAGCGCCGCCATGCATCCGTCGCGCAGATAGTCGTCGAGCCCGAAGTCGCGCGCCTCCGCGCCGGGGTTGCGCCACGACACGGCAAACACGGTGTAGCCCGCATCGACCAGGAAACGGATCAGCGAATTGTGCGGCTGCAGATCGAGGATGTAGTACTTCATGATCCACGACGGCACGATCAGGATCGGCTCGGACGCGACACGCGCCGTGGTCGGCTCGTACTGCAACAGTTCGCACAACGCGTTGCGCCAGACAACGCGGCCCGGCGTGATGGCCACGTCGCGCCCCGGCAGATACGTCCGCGCGTCATGCGCATGCGTGCCGGCGGCACGCTCGAGCAACTCCTTCGCATCCTCCAGCCAGTTCAACGCGCCTGCCGCGAGATTCGCCCCGCCGCTGGACATCGTCGCGTCGAGCACGACCGGATTGGTCGCCAGGAAATTGCCCGGCGAGCACGCGTCGAGCCACTGTCGCGCAGCGAATCCGACCAGTTCCTCATGGTGCCGCTCGACGCCCGGCACGCCGTGCGTCGCGTCGCGCCACCAGCGCTGGATCGCCAGGAAGCTGTCACGGTATACGTGAAACGGCCAGCCGGCCCACGCGGGCGCAGCGAAGCGCGGATCGGCCTGCCCCGCGTGCACGGCCAGGCCCGTCGGGTCCGCCTCGCCGGCCTCGGCCTCGCACTGGTCTGCCGCCGGTGCAACGGCAGCCGCGCACGCCTGCATCGCGAGATCGAAGCATTTGCCCGGCGACACCGCGAGATGCGCGGCCCAGTCGAGCGTGGCGAGCGCCAGCGACACGGGCGACAGCCCGAACGTCATCGCCGCCACGCTCGCATGCGCCGCGCGGTTCCATTGTTCCGCGGGCGTCGTACCGGCTTGCGGGCATTGGGTCGCGCTCGACTCGGGTTCGACCGCGCCCGATGGCCGTATCGATTCGTTCCCGCGCGGGGCGCGCGTGACGGACGCTTTCATCAGAATCTGCTCCGAAAAACCCCGCCTTTTCCCGAAGGACTTCCTTCGGGTCGTACGGCGGGAAGTGGCGTGGGACGACGTCAACGCATGTGCATCCCGCCATTGACGTCGAATTCCGCGCCGGTCGCGAACGCCCCTGCGTCGGAACACAGGAAGGCGACGAGCGCCGCGATTTCGTCGGGATCGCCGAGGCGGCCGACCGGAATCTGCGGCAGGATCTTCGTGTCGAGCACGTCTTTCGGCACCGACTCGAGCATCGCGGTCGCCAGATAACCGGGCGCGACCGTGTTGACCGTCACGCCGTGGCGCGCGAGCTCGAGCGCCAGCGCCTTCGTGAAGCCATGGATGCCGGCCTTCGCGGCCGCGTAGTTCGCCTGCCCGTATGCGCCGCGCGAACCGTTCACCGAGCCGATGTTCACGATGCGCCCGAAACCGGCTGCGATCATGCCCGGCACGAACGGCTTCGTCATGTTGAAGATGCCGTCGAGATTGGTACGCAGCACCGCATCCCACATGCTCTTGGTCATCTTCACGAAGGTGGCGTCGTGCGTGACGCCGGCGTTGTTGACGAGCACGTCGACGTGCCCGAATTCGGCCAGCACGCGTGCCGCGCACTGCTGGCACGAATCGTAGTCGGCGATGTCGACCTCGAACGCATGGAACGTGCGGCCCGCTTCGCGTTCGTGCGTGAGCCACGTCGCGACGTGGTCGTTGCCTTCCGTGTGCGACACCGCCACCGTCATCCCGGCCTCGTGCAGGCGACGGCTGATCGCGGCGCCGAGGCCGCCCATGCCGCCGGTGACGAACGCGACACGATCAGCGCACATGGCCGTTCTCCGGTGCGCCGGCCATGCCGTTCAGGCGCCGGGCGCCATCCGGCGCACCGTTACTCGCACCGGCCGCGTCCTCGATCCCGTGCTCCAATGACGTCATCCAGTCCGCCCACGGCATGCTGGCCTCGTTCACCACCGCCAGTCGTCCCAGATCGGGCAGCCAGTCGGTCTGAAAACGCGACAGCGCACCCGCACCGTATTCGCGCAACCAGGTACGCCATACGCCCGCGCTCTCGTACTGCGCGCGCATGCACAGCTCGGTGGCGTCCTGCCAGATCGCGATGCTCGCGATCGCATAGTCGCGCATCACCTGCCGGGTCGCCTCGCCGAAGGCCGTCCACTCGTTCGTGTCCGCCAGCGTCTGCTGCAGCTGGTGCACCGCCGAGCGATCCCGCTCGATGCGCCGCCCTGCCAGCGCATGCCATTCGTGCTGCCAGTCGCTGTTCAGCTCGACCATCCGCAGCGCGAGATCGCAGCCCGCGCGGCAAACGTCGGTCGGTGTCGTCAAAGCGTACGTGCTCATCGGCTGCCCTCTTTCGATCCGGTCAATGGGTCGGCATCACGCCGCATGCCGCGTGCCCGGGATCGGCATTGCGACCGTTTCACTGTGCGGCCATGGCGCACGAGTGCCGTTGATCTGAGTCAAGCCCGCGAAAACCCTGCTTCGTAGACTGGTTTGCACTGGCGGATCCCCCGTCGATGGAGCGATTCCGATGAGCTACAAGAGCATGGTCGTGCACCTCGATACGAGCACCCGCGCGCATTCGCGCCTCGAGTTCGCATTGCGCGTCGCCCGGCGCTTCGGTGCGCATCTGACCGGCGTGTTCGCGGTCTACACGCCGGAACCGCATTCGTTCTACGTGATGGCCGGGTCCGCCGATTATTTCCGCGAGCATCGGGAACAGCGCGACGAACGGCGCGCCGCGCTGGAACGCCTGTTCCATGCGGAAACGGCGCGCGCGAAAGTGCCGGCAGCCTGGGTACGTGCCGACGAACGCGCGAACCTGGCCGTGCCGCGGGCCGCACGCCTTGCCGATCTCGTGATTGCCGGCCAGAGCGACCCCAACGACCCCGAGACCTATATCGACGACCAGTTTGCGGAAAATCTCGTGTTGTCGGCAGGCCGTCCGGTGCTGTTCTGGCCGCACACCGGTGAATTCCCGTCGGTTGGCGAACGGGTGTTCGTCGCGTGGGACGGCAGCCGGGAAGCGACCCGCGCCGCGCACGACGCGACGCCCTTTCTCGAACATGCGAAGCGCACGACTGTCGCCGCCGTGGTCGACGGCGATTCGGAAGCCGCGGCCACGCGCATTCCGGCCGCCGATGCCGCGCTGATGCTAGCGCGCCATGCACGCGACGTGAACGTGCTCGATATCGATACCGGTGACGGCTCGCCGGTCGGCGACACGTTGTTGTCGCGCGCTTATGAAACGGGTTCCGACCTGCTCGTGATGGGTGCGTACGGCCACGCGCGCTGGCGCGAGCTGGTGATGGGCGGCGCCACGCGCACGGTGCTGGCGTCGATGACGCTGCCGGTGCTGATGTCGCACTGAGCCGTCCGATGCGTACACTCGCGCTGCTCGTCGTCAATGCCGGTTCGTCGAGCGTGAAGTTCGCGGTCTTTGCGTATCCGCCGCACGGCGATCCCGCCCGGCGGCCGCTGCACGAGGGTGAAGCGGTCACAACCGGCAACGGCGCGTCGATCCGCTTCGATGCGCAGCCGCACGATTCGCTGCCGCTCGTCGCGGGCGATCCGTACCGCGCCGTGCTCGCGCGGATCGCGACGTGGATCCGCGTGCAGTTGCCGCACGTCACGCTCGGCGCGATCGCGCATCGCGTCGTGCACGGCGGCGCGCGGTACGTGGATCCGGTGGTCGTCGACGACGAAGTACTGGACGCGCTGCGCACGCTGACGCCGCTCGCGCCCCTGCATCAGCCGCACAGCCTCGACGCGATCGACGCGCTGCGCGACGCGTTTCCGGACGTTACGCAAATCGCGGTGTTCGACACGGCGTTTCATTGCACGCTGCCCCGTGTCGAGCAACTGCTGCCGTTGCCGCATGCGTGGTTCGACCAGGGCGTGCGTCGCTACGGCTTCCATGGGCTGTCGTACGAATACCTGGCCGTCGCGCTCGACGAGTCGTTCGGCGCGCGCGCGCACGGTCGCGTGATCGCCGCCCATCTCGGCAGCGGCGCGAGCCTGTGCGCGCTGCGCGACTGCCGCAGCGTCGCGACGACCATGGGCTTTTCCGCGCTCGACGGCTTGATGATGAGCACCCGCTGCGGGACGCTCGATCCGGGTGTCGTCCTCCACCTGCTCGAGGCCGGGAAGCTGTCGGGCGACGACCTGGGGCACCTGCTGTATCACGAGTCGGGGCTCAAAGGCGTGTCGGGCGCGTCGGGCGATCCGCGTGTGCTGCTGGCGTGCGAAGCAGCCGGCGACACGCGGGCCCGCGATGCACTGGCACTTTATGTCCATCGCATCGTGCGCGAAGCGGGTGCGCTGACCGCCTTGCTCGGCGGTCTCGACATGCTGGTCTTCACCGCCGGCATCGGCGAACACTCGGCGGTGTTGCGCGAGCGGATCTGCACGTCGCTCGGCTGGCTCGGCATCGCGCTCGACGCGCGCGCGAATGCCGCGCATGCCCATGTGGTGTCGTCTGCGTCGAGCGCGGTCACGGTGGTTGTCGAGCCGACCAACGAAGCATGGGTCGCGGCGCGCGCCGCGGTGCGCGTACTGCGCGGCAACCGCGACGGTTGATCCAGATCAGCGCGGTCGACACACGTGCGCCGATGATGATTCCATCGGCATCCGCTCAAGGGAAACGTCATGTACTCGAACATTCTGGTTGCGCTCGACGGCAGCGATACGTCGTCGCGCGCACTCGACGCCGCGCTGGACCTCGCGTCGCAGACGCGTGCACGGCTGACGCCCGTCTACATCGTCGATTTCCTGGTGCCGGCGTACGACGCGGCCGGATACGATCCATCGATCCTGATCGATGCATTCCGCGACGAAGGGCTGCGCGTCACGGCGGACGCGGCAACACGCATGAAGGCGCGCGGCGTGGCCGGCACGCCGCAGATCGCCAATGTCGCGCCGGCGGGCGAAGACGTCGCGCAACGGATCGTCGGCTTCGCCGGCGAGATCGATGCCGACCTGATCGTGCTCGGCACGCACGGCCGGCGCGGCTTTCGCCGCGTCGTGCTGGGCAGCGTGGCCGAACGCGTGCTGCGGCATGCCACGTGCCCGGTGCTGATGATTCCGGCGCGTTGCGCGGCCGGGGCATCCGCCGGGACCGCCGCCGCATCAACCGAAAAGGAGCCGTCATGAGTTACAAGACCCTGCTCGTCCATCTCGACGACAGCGACCGCTGCAAGGCGCGCGTCAATCTCGCGCTCGAACTCGCGGGACGCTGGAATGCGCACCTGATCGGCCTCTACGCGGTCTGTCAGGATCTATTCGAGCCATTGCGGCGGCCGGACGAGCCGCTCAAGCTGGCCGTCTACGAACGCCTGTGCGAGCAGCGGCGCAAGGATGCGGAAGAACGATTCCTGATGGTCGCCGAGCGCGCCGGACGCAGCGTCGAATGGCAGGCGCCGGCCGGCGACGTGACCGGTACTGCGATCCTGCATGCACGCCATGCCGATCTGCTGGTGCTGGGCCAGGAAAATCCCGACGACCGCATGACTTTCGTGGCGCGCCATTTCGTCGAGGACGTCGTGATGGGCAGCGGCCGGCCGGCGATCGTCGTCCCGTACGCGGGCGACGTGAGAACGCTCGGCGAGAACGTGCTGATCGGCTGGGACGGCGGACGCGAAGCCGCCCGCGCGACGGCCGACGCGCTGCCGCTGCTCACCCGCGCGCGCTTCGTCCACGTCGAGACGGTCACCCGCGGGCATCCCGATCCGGACGAGACGCCGGCCGGCGTCGATGTCGCCGCGTATCTCGAACGGCACGGCATTCGCGCGTCGTTCTCCACCACGCCGCGCGAGCGGTCGGTGAGCGTGGGCGCGATGCTGCTGAACCGGGTGACCGACGTGCATGCGGATCTGCTGGTGATGGGCCTGTACAGCCATGCCCGCATGCACGAACGCGTGCTGGGCGGCGCGACGCGCACGATCCTCGAGACGATGACGGTGCCGGTCCTGCTGTCCCACTGAGCGAGTGACAACGGGCAGCCGCTTGCGGCCGCCCGCTTGTTGCCACGCCCGTCACGACAGGTCGGCGCCCGCGCCCGGCCCTTCCCGCACGACCAGCACCGGCCGATCCGCGATGCGCACCAGCGCTTCGACGACGCTGCCGAGCAACGCCCGGCGCAGCCCGCGACGGCCATGCGTGCCCATCACGATCAGGTCCGCATCGCATTCGGCGGCGGCGCGCGCCAGCACGTCCGAAATGCCCGCTCCACACGCATCGATCGTGCGCGCGATGCCGCGCACGCCGGACCGCCGAAACGCGGCTTCCGCGTCCGAGATCGCGGTCGCGGCGTTTTTCGCGTCCAGTCCGCTCGAGTCGCGCTGATCGACATCGCCGTTGTCGACGCTGGCCGGCCGGAGCGCGTCCGATACCACGCACGTGGCGATGACCCGGCCGCCCGAATGGCGCGCGAGCGAAATCGCCTCGTCGAGCGCGAGCCGCGCGCTGTGGCTGCCGTCGAGTGCCACGAGGATCCTTTGGTACATGTTGCCTCCCTGCTGCCGTGCGGGTTCGATCGGTTCATCGAGCCAGTCTGATCTCGACCGGCACTGTTGCCTTGACACCGGTCAACGCCCGTCATCCGCGTCCGGCGCATGCCAGCGCCGATCGCGACAAGTTGCCGCGCCCCTGTAGGAATCTCCCTACAAGACTTCCCTTTCACCTACCGCAACTTCAATTCCCGCTGATTTTCTTGACGGCGCGCAACATCCATACTGCATTCCGAAAAGCAAACGTGCCTCACGGAGCCAGGGCAGCAGCATCGTCGAGACCGGCGTGATCGGTCTTCCTGCGCGTCCGATGAGGCTTTCCCGAGAGGAAGGCGGCAGACACCAAGGCCG
This sequence comes from Burkholderia ambifaria AMMD, assembly GCF_000203915.1. Classification (NCBI taxonomy): domain Bacteria; kingdom Pseudomonadati; phylum Pseudomonadota; class Betaproteobacteria; order Burkholderiales; family Burkholderiaceae; genus Burkholderia; species Burkholderia ambifaria. Next base: position 683,747 of record NC_008391.1, on the reverse strand, counting down.
CCGGTACAACGGCCAGCGCGATTCCGCCCGAACGGCGAGCCGCCGCTGCCCCAACTGGAGCCGACCATGCAGAGCAGTGCCGAAGTCTCGACGACCATGCCGTCACGCCCGTTCATCCCGCTGCACGCGGTCCAGCCGGCCGATCAGCCCAAGCGCGCCGCAGCCCGCTGTTCGACGTGCGCGTTGCGTACCGTCTGCATGCCATCCGATCTTTCGCCTGACGATTTCGCGCGCGTCGACGCGATGATCTGCACGACGCGTCACGTCAAGCGCGGCGAAACGCTGTTCCGCGCGGGCGATGCGTTCAACAGCATCTATGCGGTGCGAACCGGGTCGTTCAAGACCATCGTGATGCATCGCGACGGCAACGAACAGATCACCGGCTTCCAGCTCGTCGGCGAGTCGCTCGGGCTCGATGGCGTGCACACCGGGCACCACAACGGCGACGCGATCGCGCTCGAGGACAGCACGGTCTGCATCATTCCGTTCGGCCAGCTCGAGCAGATGTGCCGCGAAGTGCGGCCGATGCAGCATCACGTGTATCAGATGATGGGCGGCGAGATCGTGCGCGAATCGTCGCAGATGCTGCTGCTCGGCACGATGTCCGCCGAACAGCGCGTGGCCGCGTTCCTGCTGAATCTGTCCGCACGCTTCAAGGCGCGCGGCTATTCGGCCGCGGAATTCGTCTTGCGGATGACGCGTGACGAGATCGGCGAATATCTCGGGATGAAACTCGAAACGGTCAGCCGCATGCTGTCGAAGTTCCAGCACAAGGGGCTCGTCGCGACGCAGGGCAAGCAGATCCGGATCGTCGATCTGGAAGGCCTGCGGCAAATCTGATCGCGCCGCATGGCGCCGTCGAGCCGATCAACCGCGCATGCCCAGCACTGCGGCGCCCGACACGCGCCCGCTGCGCAAGTCGTCGAGTGCGCGGTTGGCATCGGTCAGCGCATAGCGAACGGCCTCGACCTGCAGCGGCATCGCGTCCGCGATCCGCATGAATTCGACTGCATCCGCACGCGTCAGGTTGGCCACCGACGCGATGCGGCGCTCACCCCACAGCCACGCGTACGGAAAGGCCGGGATGTCGCTCATGTGAATGCCGCCGCAGACGACGATCCCGCCTTTGTCGACCGCCCGCAGCGCGGCCGGCACCAGCGCACCGACCGGCGCGAAGATCAGCGCCGCATCGAGCGGCTCGGGCGGCGCTTCGTCGCTGCCGCCGGCCCATGCGGCGCCCAGCGACCGCGCGAGCTGCTGCGCCACGGTGTCGCCGTGCTTCGTCAACGCAAACACCTTGCGTCCTTCGCGATGCGCGACCTGCGCGACGAGATGGGCCGCGGCGCCGAAGCCGTAGATTCCGATCCGGCGAGCATCGCCCGCCATGCGCAAGGTTCGATAACCGATCAGCCCGGCGCACAGTAGCGGAGCGGCTTCCAGGTCGGCATAGCGCCGCGGCAGATGCACGCAATACCGATGGTCGGCGACGGTGCACTCGGCATAGCCGCCGTCGATCGTATAGCCGGTGAAGCCCGGGTTGTCACACAGGTTTTCCCGGCCCGATGCGCAATACGCGCAATGCCCGCAGGTCGAGCCGAGCCACGGTACGCCCACCCGGTCGCCGACGGAGAAACCGCTGACGCCTTCGCCGAGCACGCGCACCGTTCCGACGATTTCGTGGCCCGGAATCAGCGGCAGTTTCGGATGAGCGAGTTCGCCGTCGACGACGTGCAGATCGGTTCGGCAGACGCCGCACGCATGGACGTCGATCAGGAGCTGACCGGCAGCAGGCGACGGATCCGGCATGCGCGCTTCGCGCAAATGCGGTGTCGTGCCGTCAAACATCATCGCGAGCATGCTCGCCTCCCCACCGCGCGATCGTGTTCGCGCGCCTCGTGTTTCAAGGCTACTCGTCGCGCATCGTGCGCGCACGGCCCGGTGATGGGCGGTTGATGTGGGTCAACGGCCGGCGGGCGGTGCGGCGCTACGGATGAGGCCGGATGCCACGGTCGGCAACGACGCCTGTAGCGCGCGCCGGCACGCTTCGATGCGCTTCCGAAGCGGCGCGCCGTGCAGGAACCCGCCAATGGCGTTGTCAGTGATTGCTGGCGCAGCTTCGGCCGCTGCTGTCACGTATCTGCCATCGTCGACCGGTAGCGTTCGAGGCTGCTCCCGCTTTCGACAGACGAATCCGCCATGCAGCGCACCTCGCGCGCCACGCCCCACGTTTATGCGGCCACCTCCCGCGCCCTCGCCGCCAGTCTCGCGATCAACCTGCTGCTGCTCGCGGCCGAAGCGGTCGCGGCGTGGTCCGCGCATTCGTCTGGCCTGCTCGCGGACGTCGCGCATGCTGCGATCGATCTCGCGGCCGACGCGCTGATCCTCGTCGCATGCCGGCTCGACGCGCGGCTGCCACCCGAGCGGCGCCCGACCTACGAACCGCTCGCGCTGGCAGGCCTCGGCGCGCTGCTCGTCGCCACAGGTGTGCAGATGATCTGGCACGCGGCAAACCGGTTCGATGCGCCGCCGGTCGTGCAGCCCGGCGCGCTGACGCTCGCGCTCGTCGTGTTCACGCTGAGCGGCAAGGCCGCGCTGTCGCGCTGGATGCTGCGCAAGGCGCGCGAAACCGGCTCTGCGCTGCTCGAGGCGAGCGGCTGGCATGTGCGCACCGACGCGCTGTCCGCGTTGCTGGCGGCGCTGGCGATGTGCGCGGCGTGGGTCGGCCTCGGCCGTCTCGACGACCTCGCCGCGCTTGCGATCGGCGCGATCGTGATTCGGACGGGCGCCGGGTTCATCCGGCGCGGTGGCGCGCAATGGCCGGCATTGGCGGCGTGGGCGAACCGTTCGACGCGCGGGTCGTGACGAGGTTCGTCGTCTCTTCCCGGGCGATGAGCTGAAGCATTCGGAACCCGCCATCGATGGCGTACGAAACGCGTGCGACGCGGTGCGCTGGGCGGCCGTCAATGCACGCGATCTCGGTGCGCGCACCGGCGCGATCGCCGTGGCCGGCGACAGCGCGGGCGGCAATCTGGCCGCGGTCGCCGCGCTGCAGTTGCGCGGCTCGGGCATCGCGATCGCGCACCAGCTGCTGCTGCTGCTGTATCCGGTTGTCGACTGCGCGACCGAGCATCCGTCCTACGCGTCGCTCGGCGTTGCATCGATCCGTGAGTTTCCGCCTGACAGGCTATTGTTTGTTTTTCTGAAATACAGTCTCGGGTTTGTATTTTGACGATACATACCATAGACTGTATTTTTCGATTACAAGCGATCGCCTGTCATATCGCGGAGAGCCCATGGCATTCCCTGTCCAGACCTTGAGCCAGTTGCGCCCGATCCTCGTCGGCTTCCGGAAGTCGGCGGGGTTCACGCAGGCGCAGCTCGCCGCCCGCCTCGGTGTCACGCAGCAGTCGTACGCGCAGCTCGAAGCCAATCCGTCCGCGGTCAGCATCGAACGGTTTTTCAAGGTGCTGAACGTGCTCGGGGTGCGCCTGACGCTGGATCCGGGCACGCCGGACGACGCAGCGGCGCCGGACGTCGCCGCGCCCGGGCCTGTGTCCAGGCGTGCTGCGGCCGTGCGCGGTCGCAAGTCAGGTTCGGCCGGCTCGGCCGCCTCATCCGATACCCCAGTCCGCCCGCCGGCCGCCGCGAAGGCTCCCTCCGCCGCCGCGCGGAAACGGCCTGCCGCGGCGACACCCGGTAAGCCCCGGAACCCCAAGCGGGAGGACTGGTGACGATGGCCCGCCGCCCCCGCCACGACCGCCTCGACCTGTGGATGAACGGCATCCCGGTCGGATACTGGGAAGTCCGGCGCGGCGTCGAGCGCCTCGTCTACCTGCCGGCGTGGATCGACGATCCGCAGGGGCGTCCGCTGTCGCTGTCGCTGCCGTTCACACCCGGCAACCAGCCGCACCAGGGCGCGATCGTCGCCGATTACTTCGACAATCTGCTGCCGGACAGCCAGCCGATCCGCCGCCGCATCGCGCAGCGCTACCGGCTCGGGTCGACCGCGCCGTTCGAACTGCTCGCGTCGATCGGCCGCGATTGCGTCGGTGCGCTGCAGTTGCTGCCGCCCGACGAGACGCCGGTCGACCTGCAGGCGATCGACGGCACCGCGCTCGACGACGCAGCCGTCGCCGACGTGCTGCGCCACGCGACCGCCGCGCCGCTGCCCGGCCACGCGGAACCGGACGGCGAATTGCGTCTGTCGATCGCCGGCGCGCAGGAAAAGACCGCGCTGCTGCGCCACCGCAACCGCTGGCTGCTGCCGGCGGGCAGCACGCCCACCACGCATATCTTCAAGCTGCCGCTGGGGCGCGTCGGGAACATGCAGGCCGACATGCGCACGTCGGTCGAGAACGAATGGCTGTGCTCGAAGATCGTCGCCGCATACGGGCTGCCGGTGGCCGCGTGCGACATCGGCCGGTTCGACGACCAGAAGGCGCTGATCGTCGAGCGCTTCGACCGCCGGCCGTCGCGCGACGGCACGTGGATCCTGCGGCTGCCGCAGGAGGACATGTGCCAGGCGACCGGCACGCCGTCGGGCGCGAAATACGAATCCGACGGCGGCCCGGGCATCGCGACGATCATGGGCATCCTCGCGAATTCCGCCGAGGCCGCGCAGGACCGGAACAACTTCTTCGTCACGCAGCTCGTGTTCTGGGTACTCGCGGCCATCGACGGCCACGCGAAGAATTTCAGCATCGCGCACCTGCCGGGCAATACGTATCGGAGCACGCCGCTGTACGACGTGCTGTCCGCGCATCCGATCATCGGCACGCGACGCAACCAGCTGCCGCCGCGACGCGCGCGGCTGGCAATGGCCGTGTGCGGGAAGAATCGCCATTACGTGATCGCCGACATCCAGCCGCGCCACTGGATCGCGCAAGGCGCGCGTGTCGGTCTGACCGAAGACGAGGTCCGCGCGGCGATGGCTGCCGTGGCCGCCCGCACCGAACCGGCGATCGCCGACGTCGCGTCGCGCATTCCCGCGGACTTCCCGGCAGACGTGGCCGATGCGATCTTCGACGGGATGCGCCGCCAGGCGCGCAAGCTCGGAGCGGCTGACTAGGCGGTGTACGCGCGGCTGCGCTACGTTGGCAGGTCGTCCACCTGGACGACGCGGAGCCGAACCACGTGTCGGCGGTGGGGGTTTGAGGTCGAGCCGCGGCTGACCCCGCGATCGCGGCTATCGACACGCCACTCGGCCGTTCAGCCGTTCAGCCGTTCAGCCGTTCAGCCGTTCAGCCGTTCAGCCCGCGTCGCGGGCGCGGGCCAGCGCCGCGAGGTTCCCTTCCCCGAATCCGTGGTGCCCTTTCCGCTGCACGATCTCGAAGAATATCTCGCCGGGCCGGCGCTTGACGAAGGTCTGGAAGAACAGCCGCGGCACGCCATCGCTGCCGATTTCGCCGTCGACCAGCACCGCGCGGCGGCGCAGCGCATCGAGATCCACGCCGTGCCCGGGCAGCCGCGCATCGACTTCGTCGTAATAGCGCGCCGGCGGCTCGATGAATTCGACGCCGTTCGCGCGCAGCGCATCGACGCTCGCCAGGATGTCGTCGGTCGACAGCGCAACGTGCTGGACGCCTTCGCCGGGATGGTCCGGCAGATACGCGTGCATCAGCTCGGTGCGCCGCGTGCCCTCCTCGTACACGGGAATCCGCACCGCGCCGCACGGCGACACCATCACGCGCGATTCTTCCGATACATGCCAGTGCGCATCGATTTCATGGATTTCGCGGAAGTGCAGCAGGTCATGGTAGAAGTCGAGCCATTCGCGCATGCGCCCCGCGCCGACCGTCTGCGTGAAGTGGTCGACTTGCTTCAGGCCCGTGCCCACGCAATCGTGATCGGTATGGGCGGTCGCGATGTCGATCGGCCGGAAATCGATGTCGAAGATCGAGATGTCGCCGACGCCGCCGCGCTGGCCGTCCCGCCCGCGCCAGCGGTCGACGAAATAGAGGTGCGAATCGCCGATGCCCTGGATCGCGGGAATCTTCAGCTCGCCGACTCCAATCCGCTCGCCCTCGAACGCCCACGCGCCCAGTTCGATCGCCCGCTCGAACGCGCGCCGCGCGCTCGCCACGCGCAGCCCGATCGCGCAGACGCCCATCCCGTATTCCTCCGCATAGCGCGCCGCGAACGATTCGGGCTCGGCGTTGATCAGGAATTGCATCTGCCCTTGCCGGTACAGCGTGACGTTCTTGCTCACATGGCGCGCGATCGCCTTGAACCCGAGTTGCTCGAAGCGTTGCGCGAGCGCGTCCGGCACCGGCGCCGCGAACTCGACGAATTCGAGCCCGGCCATCCCGAGCGGATTGGCGGCCGGATCCGCGACGGGCGGCGTATCGCTGGACAGGGGGTGGGAAGTGCCGGGCATTCCAGTCTCCGGGGCATGCAGTCGATGGGGATGACGCCCGGCGCGCGCGGCACGCCCGGCCGATGCGAGGGCCGGACAGCCGCCCGATCCGGGCGAGGTTTTAATGGTCCAGATTTTAACCAGTTCGTTCACGGCGGCACACCCTGGCCGAACGGGATATCGGTACCTCGCTTAGTGCAAACCCGAAAAGCGTTCGATAATCGCACAGAATAGAACGATAATCGCGCACTTTGACCGATCGGCTAATTGCCGTGACGGCGCGCGCACCCTATTCTCCGCTCACCCTATCGACTTAGTGCAGCATCGGACGCGGCACCGCCACGATTCCACGATGCGCCGTGCCAGGAGACTTCGCATGACACCCACCTTCGATACCCTCGACGCCGCCGCCGGCGCCCGCGCGCGCAGCCAGGCCCGCAAGGCCGCGATCGGCAGCTTTGTCGGCGCCGTCGTCGACTGGTACGACTTCCTGCTGTACGGGATCGTCGCCGCGCTCGTATTCAATTCGGAATTCTTCCCGAAGATCAGCCCGACCATGGGCACGCTCGCGGCGTTCGCGACCTTCGGCGTCGGCTTCCTGTTCCGTCCGCTCGGCGGAGTCGTGTTCGGCCATTTCGGCGACCGCCTCGGCCGCAAGCGGATGCTCGTGCTGACCGTGATGCTGATGGGGCTGTCGACCGTCGCGATCGGCCTGCTGCCGGGTTTCGCAACGATCGGCTGGTGGGCGCCCGTGCTGCTGGTGCTGATGCGTGCGATCCAGGGCTTCGCGGTGGGCGGCGAATGGGGCGGCGCGGCGTTGATGGCCGTCGAGAGCGCGCCGAAGCAGAAGAAGGCGTTCTACAGCAGCGGCGTGCAGGTCGGCTATGGCGTCGGGCTCGTGCTGGCGACGGGAATCGTGTCGATCCTGAGCCATACGCTCGGCGAGGCCGCGTTCAAGTCGTGGGGTTGGCGCCTGCCGTTCGTGTTCAGCATCGTGCTGGTGCTGATCGGGCTGTGGGTCCGCAAGAGCATGGACGAGTCGCAGGAGTTCGTCGAGAAGGTGGAGCACGGCAACCGCAAGCTGCGCCTGCCGGTGCTCGAAGCGCTGACGCGCCATCCGAAGGCGTTCCTGCTGATCGTCGCGCTGCGGCTCGCCGAGCTGTTCACGATGTATATCGTCACGGCATTCGCGCTCAGCTATTCGACGTCGAACCTGGGCCTGTCGCGCGACCTGTTCCTGAACATCGGCCTGCTGGTCGGCGCGGTGAGCTGCGTGACGATCCCGTGCTTCGCCTGGCTCGCCGACCGCTTCGGCCTGCGCCGCATCTACCTGATCGGCGCGGTGATCGGCCTCGTGTCGGCAGTGCCGTTCTTCGTCGCGCTGGAGTCGCGTTCGATCGCGTGGATCGTCGTGTTCTCGATCCTGTTGGCCAATGCCGCGCACGACATGGTCGTGAGCGTCCAGCAGCCGCTCTTCACCGAGCTGTTCGGCGCGGAATACCGCTACAGCGGCGCGGGCGTCGGCTATCAGTTCGCGAGTGTGGTCGGCGGCGGGTTCACGCCGTTCATCGCAGTGGCGCTGGTCAGCATGGCCGGCGGTTCGTGGCACTTCGTCGCCGCTTATCTCGCGGTGGGCTGCCTGATCTCGCTGGTGGTCGCCGCGCGGATGCGGGCGGCGCAGTGACGCAATGACCGCATGGCCGGCCCGCTACGCGGCCGGCCATTTCGCACCGGCTTCCGTCTGCCGGCAGTCGGGCGCAATCCGCGCCCGCCCAACGTCAAACACGGTCAATCCCGCACGCAGAAGCCCCTTTTCGCCGCTGAACATTCCACGCCGCGTGCCGACCAATGGCATCATATGGGCCTACGTCAGTCACCGATACGCCCCCATATCATGTCGAATCTCATCGTCCACGGCGGCACTCCGCTGCGCGGGGACATCCAGCCATCCGCGAACAAGAACGCCGTCCTGCCGATTCTGTGCGCGAGCCTGTTGACCGATCAGCCGCTGCGCCTCGTCGGCGTGCCGGACATCACCGACGTGCGCAAGATCCTCGACATCTTCCGCACGCTCGGCAGCGACGTGTCGGTCGATTTCACGACGGGCATCCTCGAGCTCCACCATCGCAACACGACGTTCGACCCGGCCGTTCACCGCCTGCCCGAGGCGATGCGCTCGTCGATCATGCTGATTCCGCCGCTGCTCGCGCGCTTCGGCGTCGCGCGCCTCGAGAACGACGTGAAAGGCTGCACGCTCGGCGTGCGCGAGATCGATCCGCACGTCGAGGTGTTCGAGCGCTTCGGCGCGCATATCGAGCGCACGCCCGATTCGCTGATCGTCCGTGCCGACGGCCCGCTGACGGCCAACCATCACTGGTTCGACTACGCGTCGGTCACCACCACCGAAAACTTCGCGCTGTGCGCGACCGCAGCGAGCGGCACGTCGACGCTGATGAATGCGGCGTCCGAGCCGCACGTGCAGGAGTTCTGCCAGTTCCTCGCGATGATCGGCGTTTCGATCGAGGGCATCGGCACGTCGCGTCTGTGCGTGACGGGCGGCGGCAAGCTCGGCGGCGGCGAATTCCGCTTCGCCGAGGATTTCCACGAAATCGCGACGTTCCTCGCGCTCGGCGCGATCACGGGCGGCGACATCACCGTGCGCAATTCGTCGCCGGAGCATTTCCCGCTGATCGACCGCACGTTCGCGAAGTTCGGCGTGACCGTCACGCACCGCGACGGGTGGTCCCGCGCGGAACGCGACGGCCCGCTGCGCGTGCGCCGGCCGTTCACGCAGAACATCCTGACCAAGGTCGAAGCCGCGCCGTGGCCGTACGTGCCGGTCGACCTGCTGCCGATCTTCATCGCGCTCGGCGTGCGCGCGGAAGGCAGCGCGATGTTCTGGAACAAGGTCTACGACGGCGCGCTCGGCTGGTCCGGCGAACTGTCGAAGTTCGGCGCGCACGTGCTGCTGTCGGATCCGCACCGGCTGATCACGTTCGGCGGGCTGCAACTGACACCGGCGCGCGTCGAGAGCCCGTACATCATCCGCGTCGCGATCGCGCTGCTGATGGTGGCCGCGAGCATCGAAGGCCGCTCGGAAATCATGAACGCGCTGCCGATCCGCCGCGCGCACCCGCACTTCGTCGAAAACCTGCGTTCGGTCGGCGCGAACGTCGAGTGGACGAGTAGCGAGTAACACCCTGACGGTACGGCGCGCGTCATGCGAGCGCCGTACCGCACCCCGCATTCGGTCGGAGGCACCCCCGGCCGCCCCTCCTGCGTTACTCGCCTCCCCCGCAGTCGCCGTCGCCGGCGCCCATGTGGTCGAATCCGTAGAGCATCACGGCCGTCGTGCCGCGCGCGGGGTTGCTCGGGCGCTTCGCCAGGCTTTCATCGAGCGGGCTCGACGGATACTGGACGCTCGTGTCCATCAGGTTGTCCGGCTGTGTCCGCAACTCTGCTTCGGTCAGCTTGCGCCCCTCGGCACGCGGTAGCCCGAACGCATTGCGCACGTCCGCTTCGTTCCACGTCCCCTTCAGCGTGACGGTGACCATTTGCAGGTCGCCATGCTCCCAGTCCAGGTCGACCTTCGTCGCGAGCGGATGCACGCTGGTCGCGAGCCGATCGGGGAACGCAGGGCCTTCGTAGTACGCCTTCGTGTTCCTGCACGCGTCGCCGGTGTTCCGGTACTTCTTCAGCGTGCAATTGAAGTGCCTGTCACGGTAGCCGAACGCCGTTTCGACATAGCAGCCGAATTTCGGCGACGTCATGCGCGGCCATGCACGCACGTCGACGGTTGGCTTCGGGAGCGTCGCGCCGGTCGAGGGATTCGCCGCGGCAAGCAGCGGCACGGCCGCGACGAGTACGGCCAAAGCGGATTCGCGAATTTTCATTGTTCTGTTCCAGTCGGGCTGGCGATTCTAGCGCGGCTTTGCAAGCATGCACGCGCGACCCATACGGCGCAGCACACGAGATGGCGCGCGAATCGGTTGTTGTCGACGCTCATTTCCCCACGCTCGGGCCGAGCGTCCAATCATGCAAGCTCGAACCCGTGCGCCCGGCGGCGCGCCCGCAGCCGATTCGATTTGCGCGATAATCGCCCACTCCCGCGCGATCACCGCGCACTCACGCGTCGCTGCCCACGATGAAAAAAACCGACCTCGACCGACGCGACTGGATCGCCGGCCTCGAAAAAGGCCTGGCGATCCTGGAAGCGTTCGACAGCCAGCACGCGCGGATGACGCCCACCCAGGCCGCCGCCCGCACCGGGCTCACGCGCACGGCCGCGCGGCGTTACCTGCTGACGCTCGAATCGCTCGGCTACGTGTACACCGACGGCAAGCTGTACGGCCTCACGCCGCGCGTGCTGCGGGTCGGCTGGTCGTACTTCGATTCGGCGCGGCTGCCGCGCACGGTCCAGCCGTATCTGCAGCAACTGAGCGCGTCGCTGAACGAATCGGCGTACGTGAGCGTGCTCGATGGCTGGCAACTCGTGTTCATCGCCCGCAACGGCGTGTCGCGCGTGATGACGACCGGCTTCGTGCTCGGCGCACGCGTGCCGGCGCCGCTGACGTCGCCCGGCGTCGTGCTGCTCGCCCATCATCCGGATCGGGAGGCCGTCCGCGCGTGGCTCGCCGACGCCGAACTCGCCCCGTTCACGCCGCACACGATCACCAACAAGGCACGACTGCTCGAACAGGTCGACCACGCGCGCGACGCGGGCTTCGCGGTCATCGAGCAGCAATTGCAGGTCGGCGTGCGCGGCATCGCGGTGCCGTTGAAGAACCGTCATGGCGAAGTCGTCGCCGCGCTGAGCACGAACATGCCGATCGGCACGGAAGCGACGGACGCGGCCGTGCGGCGCGTGCTGCCGCATCTGCAGGAAGCCGCGCTCGCAATGCTCAACGTGCTGTAGGGATTCGGCGCAAGCGCGCACGCGCTACGGCCCCCGAGCCGGTCGCCCGAGACGATCACCCGATCCGCCACCAGCGCGGCAGCAGATCGCGCACCTCCCGCCGCCGGTAACGATCGTCGATCAGGTGCACGACGCCCTCGTCGTGCTCGGTGCGGATCACGCGCCCGGCCGCCTGCACCACCTTCTGCAAACCCGGGTACAGATACATGTAGTCGTAGCCGTTACCGAAACGCGCCTCCATCGCGCGCCGCATCTGTTCGTTGACGTCGTTGACCTGCGGGAGCCCGAGCGTCGCGATGAACGCGCCGATCAGCCGCTCGCCGACGAGATCCACACCTTCCGAGAACGCACCGCCCAGCACCGCGAAGCCGACACCGCGCCCGCCCGCGTCGAAGCGCGCCAGAAACGCGTCGCGCTCGCTTTCGGCCATGCCGGGCGCCTGGGCCCATACGGGCACGTCCGGATGGCGCGTCTGCATCAACGCGACGACGCGGCCGAGATAGTCGAAGCTGCTGAGAAAACCGAGGTAGTTGCCGGGCCGCGTCGCATACTGCGCGGCGATCAGGTCCGCGATCGGTTCGAGCGAACGGTCGCGGTCGCGCCAGCGGGTCGACACATGGCTCGCGACGCGCACGGTCAGTTGCTCGGCGCGAAACGGCCCGTCGACGTCGAGCCAGCCCGTGTCGGCCGGCAGCCCGAGCGTGTCGCGATAGAAATGAAACGGACTCAGCGTGCCGGAAAACAGCACGGTCGCGCGCGCGGCTTCGTAGCGCGGCGCGAGAAAGGCGGCCGGAATCACGTTGCGCACGCACAGCGTCGACTGGATGCGGCGCTGGCGCCCGGCCGGCGCGACGCCGTCGAGCCCCGACTGGCGCGGCAGCGGCTCGCCGTGCAGCGTCGCGTCGAAGATCGACGCGCTGTCGAACGCGTCGGCGAGCACGCCGAACTGGATCGCCTCGAAATGAAACCGCAGCAGCGCGTCGTCGTTCGCGCGCGGCGCATCGGTCAGGTGTTCGCCGATCGTCGCGACGAGGTTCTGCACGGCCGACACGATCGGGCCCGGAATCTCCGGATAGGCCGCATAGCGCTCGGCCTGTGCGCGATTGACGGTGCCCCACGCGCGCGCGAGCCGGTCGAACGCCTTGCGCAGCGCCGCCGGCGCCGCCTCGCGCGCGGCTGCGAACGCGAACGGGTCGAGCGATGCGCTGTACATCCTGCGGGCGCGATCGAGCAGGTTGTGCGCCTCGTCGACGAGCACGCCGACCCGCCACTGGTTCTGCTGCGCGAGCGTGTGCAGCATCGCGCTGCCGTCGTAGTAGTAGTTGTAGTCGCCGATCACCATGTCCGACCAGCGCGCCAGCTCCTGCGACAGGTAATACGGACAGACGTCGTGCGCGAGCGCGGCTTCGCGCACGGTGGCGCGATCGAGCAGCCCGGCGCCGATCGCCGCGTCGCGCGCGGCCGGCAGCCGGTCGTAAAAGCCTTGCGCGAGCGGGCATGATTCGCCGTGACACGCGCGGTCCGGATGCTCGCATGCCTTGTCGCGGGCGACGAGCTCCAGCACGCGCAGCGGCAGCGCCGGCGTGCCGGCGCCGAGCGTCGTCGCCGCCTCCAGCGCGAGCGCGCGGCCGGGCGTCTTCGCGGTCAGGAAGAACACGTGATCGAGCTCGCCCTCGCCGCACGCCTTCAGCAGCGGGAAGACCGTGCCGAGCGTCTTGCCGATGCCGGTCGGCGCCTGCGCCATCAGGCAGTGTTCGTCGCGCGCGGCCCGATAGACGGACACCGCCAGCTCGCGCTGACCGCTGCGGAATTGCCCGTGCGGAAACGCCAGCGCACGCAACGCCGCATCGCGGGCCGCACGATGCGCGGTCTCGCGCTCGGCCCAGCCGACGAAGCACGCGCACTGCTCCGCAAAGAACGCGGCGAGCACGTCGGCGCTCAGCGTTTCCGTCAGCACGGTCTCGCGCTCGGACACGATGTCGAAATACACGAGCGCGACGTTGATTTCCGTAAGGCCGCGTGCGTCGCACATCAGGTGCGCATAGACCTTCGCCTGCGCCCAGTGAAGCGCGCGATGATTGGCCGGCATCGCATCGAGGCTGCCGCGGTAGGTCTTGATCTCCTCGAGCCGGTTCGCGACCGGATCGTAACCGTCCGCGCGCCCGCGCACGGTCAGCGTGCCCCAGGTGCCGCTCAGCGCGATCTCGGTTTCGTAGCGCGCGCCGCGCTTCGACGTGACCGCGCCATGACCGGCGATGCCTTCGAGTGCGGTCGGCGCGGGCGTGAAGCGCAGGTCGAGATCGCCGCGTCGCGCGGTGAACTCGCACATGGCCCGCACGGCGACGACATAGCTCATGCGGACAGCCCCGCCGCCTCGGCCTGCGCGACGTCGGCGCCCGCCCATTCGACATCGACGACACGCACCGGAATGCCGTGCGCGACGCAGTACGCGAGCCAGCGCGTCTGGTTGTCCTGCAGGCGGTCGCCGGGGCCCTTCACCTCGATCAGCTCGTAGCGTCGCTCGCCGGGCCAGAACCGCACGAGGTCGGGCAGCCCCGAACGGTTGCTGCGGATGTCCGCGAGCAGGCGCGTGAACCACAGCCGCAGGTGCTCGGGCGGCAGGCAGGCCAGCGCGTCGTCGAGCAGCTCGTCGGTCAGCACGCCCCAGAACACGAACGGCGATTGCAGCCCCGCTTTCGTCGCATGGTGGCGGCGGATCGTGTCGCGGTACGCGTCCGAGTCGAGCTGCGCGAAACAGCCGGCGAACGCGTCCGTGCGGCGCACCGCGAAATCGGGCGCGTGCAGGTCGGCCGGGCCGCGCTGGAACGGGTGAAAGAACGCGCCGGGCACGGCCGCGAACACGGGCTCCCAGCACAGCAGCCCGAACAGCGAATTGATCAGCGTGTTCTCGACGTAATGCACCGGCGCGTGGGGCTGCGCAAGATGGTCGCGCACCGCGAATTCGACGCTGACGAACGCGTCGGGACGCGCGAGCACGAGCGTTTCGCGCGGCACGTCGTGCGCGCGGCCCGCGCGTTCGACCCGCTGCCCGAGACGCCGCTGCAGGCGCGGCAGCATCCGCTCGACGCGCTGGCGTTCCTCGTCGCTTTCGAAACCGCCGCGCGCGTCGAGCGCCAGCGCGAGTGCGTCGTCATCGCGTCCGCAGCGCTCGAGCACGCGAATGCGCCGATGCCGGCTGCCCGGCCACGCGCTGCGCGCATACGCGTCGAGCGCGGCGTCCCAGTCGGCGCGGCGCTCGCACGCTTGCCCGAGCGAGAACAGCAGCTTCGAGCGGCGGGTCGCGAGCCACGGCTGCGCGCAGCCGATCGCGTCGATCGCGTGCAGCAGGTCGTCGAAGGGGAGGTCTTCCGGCCATGCGTCGAGGGCTTCGCGGCAGGCCTGCAGCGCGAGATACGCATCGACGTCGGCGCGCTGCTGGAACGCGCGCGACGACGGCGCGAACGGCACGCTTTCGTACTGGAACACGCCGAGATCGGCGAGCACGAATTCGCTCCAGTCCTGATGGAGATTGCCGAAGAACATCAGCCGCAGCCGGTCGCACAGCGCGCCGACCGTCACGCGCAGCACGCAATCGTCGGCCTGCGCGCACCACGCGTGGAGCGGCTGTGCGACGTCGTGCACGAGCCGCAGCCGTTCGAGCCAGTCGGGCTTGCGCTCGCCCGCATGCGCGGCGAGCGACGGGAACGCCTTCAGCAGGTCGGCCTTGGTCGACAGCGCGAACAGCTCGTCGAGCGTGAGCGCGGGCGCCGGATCGATCCAGCCGAGTGCGACGAGCGGCGCGGCTGCGTCGAGCGTGCTGCCGATTTCGTCGTACACGAGCTTGCTCGCCCGGAAATCGGAGCCGCTGCGCATCAGCATCCGCACGAGCAACGCGCGCGACGCTTTCGGCAGTTGCGCGAACTGCCGGAGAAACGCGTGTTCGTGCGCGTCGAGGAGGTCGTCGTAACGCTCGCCGAGCCAGGCCAGCGCGCGTTCGAAATTGGTCAGGTAGTAAAACGCCGGAGGCGTCGGCGATGCAGGCGTCACGGGGATCGATCACTGTACGTTTGTACAGGTACCAATCATATCAAATGTGACGACAAATGCCGCTCGTCGATGCGCCGCCCGGCCGTCCGGCCGACGCTCATCCGGTCAGAACTGGTAATTCACCGACATGTCGAACACGCCATTCGTCGACTGCTGCGTGATCGGGCTGCGCCTTGCGCGGCCGACGAGCTGCTCGATCGCGCCGTCCACCGTCACGAACCAGTGCTTGTTGACGAACCAGACCATCGTCATGCCGGCGCCGAACGACTTCATCCCCGCACCCGGCGAATAGGTCCGCAGCCCCGAACGCGCGGACGCCCCCTGATTCACGCCGAACCAGCCGTTCATGTAGCGCGAATCGGCGAACGACACGGTCGGGCCGGCGAACCAGAAGAAGTGCTCGTTGCTGCCCGGCATCGGCATGTACGCGGAGAAATCGCCGACCCAGCCGTTCGAGCCGCCGATGCTGCGCCGGACATCGGCGCGCAGCACGAGCGGGAATTCCTTCGAGATCACGTAATCGGCCGCGAGCTTCATCACCGGCGCCGCGTTGATGTTGTCGAGCCCGTTCAGGTGGTCGAGATCGTCGGCCGAGCGGCGCCCGAGGTCATAGCCGACCGACAGGCTCACGCGCCAGTTGGGCCCGCGCAGCACGTTCGCGCCGAGCCCGTCGCCCGTCGACAGGAAGAACAGGTCGCGATAGCGCACGTCGAAATTCGGGCCGCCCATCACGCGGTAGCGGTCGGAACCCGCGTAGCGCGGCTGCAGCGTCATCGCCGCGCCCACGCTGACCTGCCATGTGGGAACGGTCGGATTGAACAGTTTCTGCAGCGGCACCCCCGCCGAGTATTGCCATTCGCCGAGCGGCGATGGTGTCTGGGCCGACGCGTCGCGGGCGCCGGCGGCCGCGAGCGCGGCGAAGGCCGACAGGCCGGACACGAACCGGCGGGTGGCGGGTGACAACAACGGGCGAGCAACGGTCATCAAGGCGGTCTCCGTCGGTTGCGCGAAACGAACCTGCAGGAAAGCGCGTCGCGCTTGTCCAGCTGCCAGGGCAGGCAACTGACAGCGCGAACGTAGCGTGCGCTGAATTAACGAACATCCTACGCGAGCCGCAGCGAACCCGCAAAGCGCCCGTTGAGCACGGGCACTTTGCCGGGTTCCGGCACGAGCAAGCGGATGGTTGCGGAATCAGAAACGCTCGACGTGGTAGTCGCCGGCGAGCGCGGCCGGGCTGCGCTTGGACATCATGCGCGAGAACCCATCGGCGAGCCGCCCGAGCGCGAGCTGCTTCTGGCTCGCGTCCCAGTGCGTGTAGGTGTCGTAGGCGGAATCGTCGAACGACACGGTGACGGCGACCGGGCGGCCGCTGGCGCGAAAGCCGATATGCAGCACGCCGCCCGGCAACTCCTCGATGTGATAACGCAACGAGCGCGACTCGAAATAGCGGCCCAGCACCTGGGCGATCGCGCGCTTGTCCGGCGATTGCACGTGAATGTCCATGATGGTCCTCCTTTCAGTAATCGCGCGGCCGGCCGCGTTACGCTGCGTCCGTCCGGCATCCGCATCGGTGGCGGCTGCGACGGCGGATCGCCATGCGGCGGCCCGAAGGGCACGGGCGGATCGACCGGATCGTCGTGCTCGGGCCGCGTCGGGTCGGGATCGACGTCGGGTGTCGGTTCGGGGCGGTGCAGCATGGATGGCGTGTTCATGTCACTCCTGCGCGGCGGCTCGCGCGTGTCGATTGGCGCGGCGACCGTACGCAAGCAGCGTGCCCGCACATCGTCGCCGACACGCGCGGCGTCATCCGGCGTAAGCTGCAATCACCAGCGACACGATGCGCCCCTCGGCGGCGAGTTTCACCGCCAGCGTGAACGGATCGCACGCCGCGCATCGTGCAACCAGCATCCCGCCGCCCCGCGCTCGCCGCCCCCTGTGGACGGTGGTTCAACCAGCAGCGAGCGGCCGATGTGGCTACCACTCCGGCCGGCTCAATGAGCCGCGAGCGTCATGCCGCCCCACCTCGCACGGGTACGGCGCTTGCGCTTTTCGTTACGTGTAAGGAGGTTCGATCATGATCGCTCATGCCCCCGGCCGCCGCGATGCCGTGTCCCCGGCTGCCGGCCTAGTCTCGCTCGCCGCGTCGCGCAAGCCGTCCAATGACAAGACGGAGAAGCGCATCGACGAAGGGCTCGAGGAGAGTTTCCCGGCCAGCGATCCGCCCGCCGTCGGCGGCGCGACCCGTATCGACCCCGCGAAGCCGTCCGGCCCGCGCGAACGTCGCGCGCCCGACGCCCCACCACCGCCCCGCGATCACGGCTGACGGCGGCACCCCGGCCCCACCCTGCGCCACAGCGTAGCCCGGAGCCGGCATAACCGGAGTGAAGTGATGAACCGCATCGAACGTGCATGGAACGAAGTCAGCGGCGCCGCGGGCGTCGCGGCACTGGCCGCGATCGAGAGCGCAGTGGTGCTCGCCATCGTCGTGATGACGGGGGTCGGCCACTGATCATCGGTTGCGCGCCGGCCGCGGCCATCGTCGTGGAAGATGTACAAGCTGGCTGGCAAATTTCTCCGTGGCCCGGGCGCGCTGCCCGCACGGGTGCCGATTGAACGCGGCACGCGTCCTGCTTCCGGTTCGTCTCGCTCACGAAGGAGGCGTTCATGTATCGCGTCAACGAGATCATGTCGCGCGACGTAGTGTGCGTCGCGCCGACCGACACGATTCGCCATGCAGCCCAATTGATGCAGCGCTTCGACATCGGCGTGCTGCCGGTCTGCGACGGCAACGAACTCGTCGCGGTCGTGACGGACCGCGACCTCGCGGTGCGGGCACTGTCGCACGGGCATTCGCCCGACACGCCCGTGAAGGCCGTCGCCTCCGGGCCCGTGCAGTGGTGTATCGAGGACGACGGCGTCGGCGATGTCCAGCAACGGATGGCCGACTTGCAATTGCACCGGATGCCGGTGCTCGATGCGAAGCACCAGATCGTCGGCATCGTGTCGCTGGGCGACATCGCGACGCGCGCGGGCGGCCCGGCCCGCGACGAGCTGGCGAACACGCTCGAGGACGTATCCCTGCCGCGCCGCCGCTAACGCGGCCGGCCCTTCCCTGCGCGGCTGCGAGCCACTGCGCCGCGCCGCTTCGACCAGGAGAAAAGCGATGACAACGGACAGACCTTCGCCCACGCATGCGCGCATCGTCGGCGACAGCGGCCGTTCGGCCGGGGGGCCGGGGCCGGACGTGATGGCCGCCGGCACGCTGGAAGGCGATCACGTCCTGACGATCGACGGCGACGACATCGGCAAGGTCACGAACATCATGCTCGATGTCCGCTCCGGCCGGATCGCTTACGCGGTCGTGTCGTCGGGCGGCTTTCTCGGGATCGGCGGCAAGCTGCTGGCGGTGCCGTGGAATGTGCTGACGCTCGATGCCGAGCGGCACTGCTTCGTGCTGGCCGTGTCGACGGAGCGCGTGCGCGAAGCCCCCGGCTTCGACAAGGACCACTGGCCGACGATGGCCGATTCGATCTGGGCCGAGGCGCTGCACACGTACTACGGTGCGTCGCCGTACTGGCTGATCGAGGAAGGCGAAACGCCGCTCGACGCGCCGCCTTACGAGGCGTCGCCGGGCGGCCCGGAAAGCGGCACGCGGCACTGAGCGACGCTCAACCGGTTGGCCGCGCCGATCAGTGCGCGGCCGCGATTGAATTTTCGAGCTGGCGCGCGGCGTTTAGGTGCGCCTTCAGCGTCGGCAGCGAGCCGGCCGCGAACGCGCGAATCTGCGGGTCGCGCCCGTTGCGCGCTTCTGCTTCGTACAGCTTGATCGCCGCCTCGTGCGCGTTCGGCCCCACCAGCGCGACATAACTCTTGTCGAATGCGTGGCCGTTCTTGGTTCGCAGCGCCGTCACCTCCGGATCGACGACCATGCGCGCCTGCACGGGCACGCCCTTTTGCGCGCCGAGGCGGCGCAGCTGCGTGGCCATGTGGTCGTGATCGTCGATCATGCGCCGCGCGAAGGCCTTCACGTGCGGATTCGACGACCGATCGAGCGCAAGCTCGCTGGCCTGCGACGCCGTCTTGCCGATGATGCCGGCCTTGTCGACGAATTCGGCATCGATGCCGCTCGGCCGCCGCGTCATCTCCGCTTCGTCGGGGGTCTCGCCCGGACGAACGACGCCCGGCGCGACATGAATGGACGATGCCGGCGGCGCTTGCGCATGCACCGGCGTCAATGCCGGCGGGCCGAGTGCCGCGAGCATCGCCGATACCAGCATGCACGCGGTGACGGCAAGCACGACGGCTCGGTGCGGGTTACTGTCGTTCACGTTCATCCGGACCTCCGGATTCGTCGACGGATCGGCCTCGCCGAACGCTGCGGCCCATCCGTCATGCGGGACGAAGCGCGGATGTGAAGAAATCGGTCCACGCGCCGTCGCTCGATGCACCCTCGATGCGCTCAGTGGCGCCGCCCGGTGCCACCCGTCGCGTCGGCGGGCGATACGTCGACGATCACGCTGGCCAGCGTCGGAACGTCGACCGGCTTGCACAGATACGCGTCGAAGCCGGCGGCCATCACGCGGCTGCGGTCCGCCGTGCCCGCATGCGCGGTCACCGCGACGACGGGCAGGCGCCCGCCGCCGTCCGGCAAGTCGCGAATGTGGTCAAGCAGCCAGAAGCCGTCGCCGTCCGGCATCGCGAGATCGGACAGCACGACGCTCGGGTGCTGCTGCGCCACCACGTCGAGCGCGTCGTGTCCCGATTGCGCGGTCGACACCTCGGCGCCCAGCGTTTCCAGCGCGGCCGCGAGGCTGGCGCGCGACGTCGCGTCGTCGTCGACCACCAGCACGCGCCGGCCGTCGAGCGCGACCGCCGTCGACGCCCCGCTCGGCCGTACCGGATGGCCGGTCGTCGTATCGTCGGCACCCAGATCCGCCGGCAGCATGACGGTCACGGTCGTGCCGCGCCCGGCGCCTTCGCTCGCCGCCGCGACCTCGCCGCCGTGCAGCCGCGCGATGTTGCGCACGATCGACAAGCCGAGCCCTAAACCGCGTTTCGGCAACGCGGGCGCGCCTTCCGGCCGGCTGAACGTATCGAACAGGTGCGGCAGGCGTTCCGCGGAAAT
This sequence comes from Burkholderia ambifaria AMMD, assembly GCF_000203915.1. NCBI lineage: Bacteria > Pseudomonadati > Pseudomonadota > Betaproteobacteria > Burkholderiales > Burkholderiaceae > Burkholderia > Burkholderia ambifaria. Next base: position 663,305 of record NC_008391.1, on the reverse strand, counting down.
ACCTTGACCCGTATCGGCGACCGACAGCCGCACGCGCGCGCCGGCCGGGTTCAACGACACCTTGATGCGCCCGCCCGGCGGCGTGAACTTGATCGCATTCGACAACAGGTTCGACAGCAACTGGCGCAGACGCTCGGCGTCCGCGGCGATCACGCAGCTGGGCATCGCGCACTCGGTCGACAGCTCGAGGCCGTTCGCCTGCGCGGTGTCGCCGATTTCGCGCACGGCCTCCTGCACGATCCGCACGAGGTCGACCGGCGTGCGTTCGAGCCGCACCCGGCCCGTCGCGAGCGATGACGCGTCGAGCAGGTCGCCGACCATCCGCGACAGCGAGCGCGCGCTGCGATCGATCGCGTCGATCGCCTGATGCGCGAAGCCCTGCCCCTCGCCGCTGCGCAGCACCTCGACCCAGCCGTAGATCACGTTCAGCGGCGTGCGCAGTTCATGCGACACGGTGGCCAGCAGTTCGTCCTTCATCCGGTTCGACTCGTCGGCCTGCACGCGCGCGTCGCGCGCGCCGCGCAACATGCGCAGATCGCGCTGCTCGCAGCGGCGGCGTTCGCGCGCCTCGCGCAGCGTCATCGACAAGCCGGTGCAATTGCCTTGCGCGTCGACGATCGGCGACGCCGTGAAGGTCGCGCGAAAGCGGCTGCCGTCGCGGCGCAGGCACAGGATGTCGAGCGGGCCGGCCGGCGCGCCCGCGTCCGCGAACGATGCGGGCACCGGATGTAATCGCAACCAGCGCGGCGCGATCAGCATCGTGACGTCGTGCCCGATCGCCGCCGCCGCGTCGATGCCGAAGAGGCGCCGCGCGGCCAGGTTCCAGCTCGTGATGCGCCGTGCGACATCGACGCCGACGATCGCGTCGGGCGATGCATCGACCACGCGGCGCAGCACTGTGTCGTCGACCGAGCGCGCCAGGGTTCCAGGTTCGGGTTCGCGGCGCGGCGAGCGCGCGCCGTCCTCTTCCGCATCCTCGGCGCCGCGCAGCCGGTCGTTGGCGAGCAGCGGCTTGACGGCCATCACGAGCACGCACTCGACGAAGCTGATCGCGACGAAAGCGCCGGCTTGCGAGAGGAGATCGGGCAGCGGCGCATTGCGCCACCACAAGGCGCCGATCACGGCGAGGCTCAAGGCGCTCGCGGCCACGCCGCCGGCAAACGACGTCAGCCAGGCCGCAGCCGCGACACCGGCGTAGAAAGGCAGCGGCGCGAACGGTTCGTGCATGCCGATGACGTGAATCGCCCACGCCTGCAGCACGGCCGCCACCCCGACGGCCAGCACGACCCATATGCCCTGCCGAAACAGCTCACGGGTAAAGGTCCTCATCGTTTCCCTGCATCGCACCGGCAACCGTCGCTCGACGGCATGCTGACTCGGCGGTCGGCATCCGTCACGCGTGCCGGGCGAGCTACTTGGCGCAGCAACACGCATGCCCGATTGCGACGTTGCGCGCCATCACCGCGTAATCCGCGTGAGGGCCGCCTGTCGTGGCGCTCGGCCTTGTGCGGCCTTTGGTCATGCCGAACGCGCGCTTGCAAGTGCCTTTCGCTTTTTCATTCAGCAGGTGTAAAAAGGCACCAATGGCGGGCGCGAGTCCACATACCGGCATCGCGATGCTGCAATCGCCTATTTCTTCCGGTATCGCGCCGGACATTGGAAATTTCTATGTCGGGGCACCTTTTGGTCCGGTTCGCTGTCGATGATAAATATTGCAACGAGGAAAACGGGCGATGCCGATTTTCAAAACGGCTCGCTGACGCCTATGGCTGAAACCGCAAACCGTCCGAAGCAACGCGCCGATGCACGCCAGCTGTCCGGCCGCTCCGCGGTGATGCGCACGTTGCTCGACCGTATCGAGAAAATCGCGCCGACCCGCGCGAGCGTGATGATTGCCGGCGAAAGCGGGGTCGGCAAGGATATCGTCGCGCGGCGCCTGCACGACCTGAGCGCGCGCCGCGACGGGCCGTTCGTGCCCGTCAACTGCGGCGCGATTCCGGCCGATATCGCCGAAGCGCAGTTGTTCGGCCACGAGAAAGGGAGTTTCACCGGCGCGATCGCGCAGCGCGAGGGGTTCTTCGAAGCCGCGTGCGGCGGCACGCTGCTCCTCGACGAGATCGCGGAAATGCCCGCGGCGCTGCAGGTGAAGCTGCTCCGGGCGCTCGAATCGAACACGATCGTGCGGGTCGGCGGCACCGAGTCGATTCCGCTCGACGTGCGCATCGTGTCGGCGACCCGCCACAACCCGGCCGATGCCGTGCGAGACGGCCGGCTGCGCGAGGATCTGTTCTACCGGCTCGCCGCGTTCGCACTGTATGTGCCGCCGCTGCGCCAGCGCAACGGCGACGTCGAAACGATCGCACACGAGTTCGTCGACGCCCTCAACGAGCGGCACCGCTCGCACAAGCAGCTGACCGATGCCGCGATCGCCGCGCTGCGCGCGTATTCATGGCCCGGCAACGTGCGCGAGCTGCACAACACGATCGAGCGCGCGTACATCCTCGCCGACGACGGCATCGACGTCGCGCTGCCAAAGCCAACGCTGCTGCCCGACCAAACGTCGGACGACGCAATGGCGCTGCCGCTCGGCGCGACCCTCCACTATGCGCAGCAACGGTTCATCGCGGCCACGCTGGACCACTTCGACGGCAACAAGCCGCAAGCGGCGAAAGCGCTCGGCATCAGCCTGAAGACGCTCTACAACCGGCTTGCGCTGATGCGCGACGGCGGCCCCGCCTGAGCGTCGCCGCGCGGCGGCTCGACCTGCGTCACCCGGCGCGGGTCACGCGACCTTGAACTGCCCGACCGTCGTCGCGAGCGCGTTCGCCTGCGTCTGCAGCGCGGTCGCGGCCGCGGTCGACTGTTCGACGAGCGCCGCGTTCTGCTGCACCATCTCGTCGAGCTGCGTGACCGCGCGATTCACTTCCTGGATGCCGCGCGTCTGCTCGTTCGCTGCGTGCGTGATCTCGGAGATGATCGTCGTCACGTTGGCGACGTTCGACACGATCTCGCGCATCGTATCGCCGGCCTGGCGCACCTGTCCCGACCCGGCCGACACGCTCGCCACCGTCGACTCGACCAGCACCTTCACTTCGCGCGCGGCTTGCGCGCTGCGTTGCGCGAGGCTGCGCACTTCCTGCGCGACGACCGCGAAACCGCGGCCCTGCTCGCCGGCGCGCGCCGCTTCGACGGCCGCGTTCAGCGCGAGGATGTTGGTCTGGAACGCGATGCCGTCGATCACGCCGATGATGTCGCCGATCCGGCCCGACGCTTCCTCGATCTTCCCCATCGTCGCCACCACGTCCGACACGACCACGCCGCCGTGCGACGCGATCCGCGACGCCGCGGCCGCGCGTTCGTCGGCCTGGCCGGCAGCCGCCGCCGACTGACCGACCGTCGCGGTGATCTCTTCCATCGACGCCGCTGTTTCCTCGAGGCTCGCCGCCGCCGATTCGGTGCGCGACGACAGGTCCTGGTTGCCCGCGGCGATTTCGTTCGCGGCCGTGCGCACCGATTCGCTCGCGTCGCGGATCTGCCGCATCACGTCGTTCAACTTGTCGACGAAACTGTTGAACGAGCGCGCGATATCGGCCACTTCGTCGCGGCCTTCGGCCGGCAGGCGCTGCGTCAGGTCGCCCGTGCCCGAGCCGATCGACGCCATCGCCTGACGCACCTGCGACAGGCGGCGGAATGCGGTCGTGGTGATCGCGCCGATGATCAGCGACGCGACGCCGACGATCACGACCAGCGTGACCAGCGACGCGGTCAGCAGCGAGCGCATCCCGGCCGTCGCTTCCGACTTGTCGAGCAGCACCAGCGCATACCAGTCGGTGCCCGGCACGGCCTGCGCGCGCGCGAGCTTCGCGTCGCCGCCGACGTGCACTTCGACCGGCGCGGTGGCCGCGGCCAGCGACGCGGCGCTCATGCCGCCGAGGTCGGGCGATACATCCGCCACCGGCTTCAGCGTGAGCTTCGCGTCGGGATGCGCGACGACGTGGCCGTTGCTGTCGATCAGCATCCCGAAGCTCGCGGGCGTCGGGTGGATCGACTTCACGTTCGCGATCACGCTGTCCATCGCGACATCGGCCGCGACGACGCCCTTCAGCGCGCCGTCGCGCAGGATCGGCACCGCGAACGTGACGACCAGGTTGCCGGTACCCGCGTCGACGTAAGGCGGCGTGACGACCGGCTTGCCGGCCTGCGCGGCCTGCTTGTACCACGGGCGGCCGGTCGGATCGTAGTCGGGCGGGATGCCGGTCGGGTCGGAGAAATGGAACACCTTGTCCGCGTAGCCCGCGTACACGTTCGTGAAGCCGCCGGCAGCGGCCATCTGCTTGAACGCCGGCAGCGGATCCGGCGACAGCGCGGCGTCCTGCAGCGACGCGATCATCCGGCTCCTGGTCGCGACCCAGTCGCCGATGCCGACCACATGGCCGCTCGCGACGGAAGTCAGGTTGCGGTCGATCGCGTCTTCGTTGTACGAGCGCGCGATGAAATAGTTGATCAGCGTGGTGGCGACGAGCGCGAAGACGACGATGGCGACGCACGCGGCAAGAATACGGGTCCGGATGGACGAAAACATGGCAACGACTCGGTAAGGAAGCGGGACCGCCCGGTGGACGGATTCACCGGGTAAACGGCATCCGCGCCACTTACTTGAGGCCGTTGCGGCAATTCAATGAAACATGTGAAGAAAGGCGTGCCGGCGCGTAAGCGCGTTGTAGGCGCGCGGGGCGGCGGTTTGCGCTGCGAGATGGCGCGTGCGCCGGTCGAAGACCGGCCGCGGCCCGAGTGCACCAGTGACGTTGATCGCGGCGAGCGTCCGTCACAAACGGCGATCGGCACGCGTGTCCGGCTCCTTGTGCTGCGTACCGGACGAGGTGTCGCGCTCGAGGTCGTCCTGTCTGCGCATCCGTTCGCGCAGGTGACGAATCGCGAACACGTGGATGTAGTCGTGCACGCGGGCATCGGACGACAACGCACGCACTTCGTCGTCGAGCATCGTGCGCAACTGGTCGTCGCCGATCTCGCGCTGTTCGGCGACGGCTTTCAAGGCTTCAAGCATGGTGTCCTGTTGTGACATCGACGGGCTCCTGACGGTCGAGGAACGAAAGGAAAAAAGACGCTACCGGAAGATTAAGGACTGAACGGCCGCCCGGCGTACGATGCGCCGAAGCGTGTTTGCGCGCGATCAACGGCACCTTGCGTGCCGCCGCGCCGATCGATTGCCGGATCGGCCCGCGCGGGATTCGCGGTGCACATGGCCCGCGAACGACTGGAAGGATTGCCACGCCACCCCGAGGCGCGGCACCGCCGGTCGCGCGGACGATGGAACCGTCGCGCGACGCCGATGCAGTGAGCAACTTAGACCGGTCGAAATCCTGCGTCAAGCAAAGCGCGCCGGCTGCGATTCGTCTGTTTTTATGCACCGCATCGCCGCGCGCACGTGGCGTGCCGCGGGCCGCGCATCGCGCCGCGGCGGTCGAACGCCGGTGCCGTTTGTCAGCGGATTCCGATAGGCCGCACGTAATGTCTGACAACGAGTTCAGCGCGCGCCGATTGGCAGCGCGGTATCGGTGACGGATACTGATGTCATGAACGATACGTTCATATCCGGTCATCGCTCAGCCGGCCGTTGAGTCGGCATGCGGGGTCCGGCGCAGGAGACCAATCATGGGACATCGCAATTTCCCGGCCCGGGACGTACGGCGGCACACGCTGTCCGCGCCCGCCGCGCCGGCCGGTATCCAGCCGCCCGACGATCTCGACGCGTTGCTCGCGATCGCGCGCGAAGCGGGCTTGCTCGTGATGCTCGACGGGCAGATCGGACGCGAAAAATACCAGAGTGTCGCGGGGTCGGTGCTCGCGCTGCAGCGGTTCGCCGCTGCGCTGCGCGCGCGGGCCGACGCCGACACACCGGCCGTTGCCGTCGCGGAGCCGCGCCGCAAGGGGCGACCCGGCTGGCCGCGGTTGTGCAATCGCACACCGGGCGGACGAGGACATCCGCATGGCGTGCGTCGCGGCGCCTGCGTATGCCGCATGACCAGACGCGGGCACGACCAGCGAACGATGCGCTACGTATGAGAGCCTGAACGCAGCAGGCGCGGCACGGGGCCGCGCGATGGCTGCGGCGGCTGCGACATCCATCCGGCCGCGAGCGCTGCGCGCCTCGCTTTGCCGTCATTCGCGCCGATCCGCCGTCGCGCGATCGCGTACCACCACGCGCCGATTCATCCGGCGACATCGATTAAGACAATACCTGCGAGGAAAGTAGTCTGCACGGGGCCAGGAAGCGGACGGGGTGAGATACACCCCGTCCGTCGTTCCAAGGCAGCCGTCGGCTGCCTACCCTCGTGCCGGAGAGTTCTTGATCGGCTCACGCGCCACGCGATGCGTGGCACCGCTCCGGAAATCTGTTGATCACAACGATCTCGGACATGCGTGCGTTCGGCCTGCGTTCGCGCGGCTCGCACTCGACGCGTCGAATCGCAACGTCACGTACGGACGACAGCCGGTCCGCCGCGCCGGACGTTGTGTCACTGTCTCACGCGCGGCGCACGGCGTTTCTGACGCAGGTCAACGAAATCCCGCTTCACCTGCATCGCCCTGCGCTCTTCACGCGTCGCCGCGCACGAGCAGCACCGGCACCTGCGCGAGATGCGCGACCCGGCGCGCGACGCTGCCGATCAGCCAGGCGGCGATGCCGCGCCGGCCGTGCGTGCCGACCACCAGCAGTTCCGCATGCCAGTGCACCGCGTCGCGCATCAGTGCATGGGCGACGTCGTCACTGGTCGGACGGGTTTCGACGATGCCGCGCTTGGCCGGGTTCCCCGCCGCATGGAACAGCGGGCCGATCCGGGCCAGCGCATCCTCGCCTTCCGCGCGATAGGCGTCCTCGAGCGCGCGCACCGGCACGAGATCCGTCAGACGCACCGCGCGATCGACAACGTAGGCTGCGTACAGCAGCGTCGTCGGCGCCGCGAAGCCAAGGCCGACGCGCACCGCGTGCAGCGACGGCTCGCTGCCGTCGACCGCGAACATCAGGCGCTGCAGCGGGCCGTCCGCCGGCCGCGCATAGTCGGCCGGCACGATCAGCAGCGCGCAGCGTGCGCGCGCGGCCAGCGTGTCGGACATCGCGCCTTCGACGAGCCGCAGCAGCCCGTGGTGCGGATTCGCACCGACCACGAGCACGTCGGCATGCCATCCCGACGTCTCGTTCGCGAGTGCATCCGCAACCGTACCGCCCGTGACCGATGTATCGAGGATCACCTGCTCGACGGCCACGCCGCTGCCGGCGAACAGTGCGGCGGTGCGTTCGAGTGTCGCCTGCGCTTCGTGCATCATTTCTTCGCGCGCCGATGTCAGCAGCGCGTCGACGCGCGGGATGTCGGGCAGCACGAGGCGCGGATTGTCGATCGCGCAGACGATGCGCACCTGCATGCCGGGGCGCAGCAGCGTTCGCGTATAGCGCGCGGCGGACAGCGACTCGGGCGTCAGATCGACGGCCAGCGCGATGCGCGCGAGCGGCGGGATGGTCGGGGTGGTTTGCATGGCGAAGGCCTCTGTGGACGCGTCGTCGCGGACGACGACCGGAGCTTCGCGCGGCAGCGGCACGCGGCGGGCGGAAGGCCGGCGTGGCGCGGGATCGTGGGATGGCCACGCGAAGCGCGGACAAGCGATTCCGACAGGATATGACGTCCGGCCGGGGCTTGCATGATCGGGATCAAACCCAGGGGTGGGCTGCGCTGCGCGGATGGTTGGCACGGGTCTTGCGGCGGCCTTTGGCTGTATGGCTTACGGCGCGGCCCATGCGGATGCGCCCGCGCGGTTCGAATGGAACACCGCGCACGCGATGCCGAGCCGTGCGATCCACACCGGGCCGATCAGGAGCGTCACGCGCGTGTCGGACTTGGCGTCTCCATGTCTTTTATTCTCTCGATCACGCGCAGTCCGCAACCATCGAAATCACAACTAGGATTTAATCAACTCCAGAGCAATAGCCAGCCTCTCCCGAACATCGCGAGAGTGCCGCTTACTCTGGTATGCAGCGAGTTCAATCATGCGTAATTTCGGCGGATAAGACCGCACCTTCTGACCTCTCACAATCTCAATCTGCGCGATGCCCGTCGGGCTGACCAATACCCAATAAATATCTTCAGCCTGATCCGGTATCCAATGAATCACAAATGCGCGCGTCAAATCCGGAAAAAAGCCACGCAGTGCCATACCCAATGTATCTGGATTATCGTCCAAGAGTAGATCGTCGGATCGCTGTGTCAGCTGATGTCGTATTGCTCTCTCCCTTTTTTGCCTGCTCGAATTCATTTCAATTCTCCGGGGATGCGCTCTGATTTCCGAATTTTTCTATCAAAAATATCATGACACAGGGCACCGGCTTGATCGAGAGGCGTGCGTGCCTGCAATTCGCAGCAATTTTAGTTAACTCGAACGTTGGGTTCGGTGACGCACCTTATCCATAAAACTGACAAATTGCATCTCGCACTACACGCTGAAATTCCCCGCGCGTCAAAATAAATTCATGAACAACCGATGCATCCTCTTCATCGCCCCATATTAGCTTGGCCCGATCACCCAGCTCGACAAGGAAAACCTGAAATCCAGCATCCAACAGGCTACCGACAGAAACCAAGTGCGTGTAATCACTAAATTCTGCATCCGAATCCATTCCTGGAAATGCCTTTTCAACAAGCTTCGCGTCTGATGTCGACGCTGGCAAGTCAAACAACTCCTTGCCCTCAACATCATTGCTTAAACAATTTACCGAGGACAGTAGATTTATATCAGCACCGAGTGTCGATTTTAGTGACCATATAAGATTGCCACCAATGAAATATGAAAAGCAACCATTCTTAAAGCAATCCGTAGACCAAGACTCAACCGAATCACACCAAATAGCAAATACATCAGGATTTCCGATTAACACGTCACCTCCTAGTTGATGTCAGTCAATATTGATTTTTGGGAGTTATCATTGGAGTTGCGCCGCGCCGTGGGGTATATTTAACCCGCAACCCGGTCAAGATTACGATATCTTTATGGATTGGAAAAAGAAAAGTTGTTGGATAGATGTTCGACACATTGATGGTCACGGACAAGCCCCTCCACCGTCCTTGTCGGCCGTGGACTTTGCGGCATCCCGATCACGACACTGCGCGATGAATACTTCACTGTGGACAAAAATCCATCACCGACAACAATTGTTGTGTCATCCGATCTGAAACCAATCCTGTAACAGGACTCCCCCGGGCGGAATGCGGCACCACCCGTGCCATTTCCCGGCAATACACGAATTCGGGTCGACGTGGTGGGATCATAGGTCGGTTGTTCGGTGGTTACATGATGAGTCGGCGGTATGACAAGCATGCTTAATCCAAGGGATTTCATTATCCAATTCTCTTTTTAATTTGACAGCCGATAGATCAAAACTGCGCCGTCACCTGAAATCCAACTGTCACGCGCGCCGTCGGAAATCCGGACGGCTTGTAGACCGGCGTACCTGCAAACAAGTCGTAACCGTAGCCACCAAAGCGCGTCGCGACGCTGCCCTTAACGCCAATCACTGCACCGGCCAACTGCGTACCGACCAGCGCCACCGGTTGCGGTCCCCATACGCGGCCGTAGTCGAGGCCTGCGTACACTATCTGCCCTGTTTGGCCGATCGGCATCTGCAACTCGTTGCGCCAGTAGAGGCCACGTGCCGCCGCCAGCATCGTTTCACCGTCGAATCCCCGAACTGTGTAGCGACTGCCGATCGTCAAGTCGTCGATGTAGTACAGCGAGTTCCCCGTATATTGACCGTGAATGCTCGTAACGTATCGGAACGGCTGCGCCGCAATGGCAAACGGCACCGACAGGTTCGCATCGAGCACCGCCATCTTGAAGCGGTAAGTCGGACCGCCCCCGGTAGCAAGAATGTCGTCCTGAGCACCCAAGCCGCCGACACCCTGACGATAAGCCAGCGTGCCGTCGAACTGCGCCCCGTCGAAGTAATGGCGATCTGTCAGGCCGATTTCTACGAACGTGTTGTTGCGCCGCTGTTGCGGGATTTCCGTATCTTCAATGAAGCTCTGACCGAAGCGGCGCGACAAGCGGAAATAGCCGCCCAACACGTCGTTCTGACTGCGTGCAAGCACGCGTGCCAGTTTGAAATCAATCGTCTTGGAGTTCCCGCTCGCCACGAATGTCTGATTAACGCCCGCGATCTGCTGGTAGTACGTGTTCGTGTAGGCCGATAACGTCGCGGTCCAGTATCCCCATGGAATCGAATAGAAACCGTTCCAACCGTGCGAACCAAGGCGCTTGTCGCCGAGTTCGAGGTCTTGGCTCACGCCGATGTTGAATATGTCGTTTAGCCCGAGCGGGTTATCGACGCCAATCGACAGGTTGCCCTGTAGCTTGCCGGTCGCGCGCGTGCCCGAGTTGTCGATCGATGCGACGGCGGTCCACGGCTTGCTGCGCTTCACGTCGAGCACGACATCACTTTCACCCGGCACGTCAGCCGGAACGATCTGCATCGACACGTCCTGACTCGTAACGCGCTTCATCTGCTCTAGACCTTGCTCAAGGTCGCGCAGGTTCAACACTTCGCCGTCGCGTGTTGGGAACGCGGTTTTCCATGTTCCTCGCAATTTTTCGTCGGCGAAGCGCACGTGTCGGATCACGCCGGGAATCAGTGCAACTTTCAGCGTGCCAGTCGACAAATCCTGTTCTGGTAGCAGGACGCGCGTTGTGATGTAACCGCGCGCCAGGATCGCCCGAGACAGCCCCTTGACGATCGTATCGACGCCTTGCTTGCCGACGCACTGACCGGCGTAGTGGGCGAGCCATTCGCGTGCGAATGCAAAGCGATCCATCGGCAAGGCGGAGGCTCCTTTCACCTTCGCGGAATCCGGCAGCGAATCCGGGACGTCGAGCGCAAAACGGTCGATGCGGAAACACGGCTGCTCGCTCGGTATCACGGGATACATTTCGACCTGCGGCACTTCCGAACGAACGGACGGGGCGCGCACGGTAGCATCACGCTGCTGCGCGTCACGTTGCTGCTGCGCCTGCCGATCCTGTTCAGCATTCGCGCGCGCTGCTGCGGCTTGGTCGGCAGGCGTGGGCGCTTGTTGCGCTTGCGCCGCAAGCGATACAAAAGCAGTGAGCGGCACCGCTACCAGCCGTTTAATTATTTTCATTTTTCATTGAGCTTCCGACTTCAGCCCATTATCCCAAAAAATCCGAAAATCATTTACTCCACCCCAAAAATAATTATAGTTCACCACATTCCTTCACATATGTCACAAATTTATTTCTCCCGGCCTCTTCTAGGTGCAACCTGCCGCATGATGGACAGCGATATACAGTAATTTCCTTTCCTCTTAGAGTTTCATAAAAACGCTCGCCATCAACCGCCTCCCCACCATCTAACAGATCGACTATATCCTTCAAAGTTTTCTCTGGAATCAACCTCCATTCATCGCCCCTCGGAGAGGCAATGAGATTTATAACATAGCCGCATTTACACGCAAATTTTGCCATTTTTATTTACCTCCAATTAGGCGATTAAATTTGAATATTTGACCGCCTGAATTTTGAAATGAAATGGCATTGAAGTTTTGACGATTTGGCTTACCCCATATCCGCGCAGCAATAGAAGCCATATCAGCATTGGACAAATCAGCCTGCACGATAACTCCATTCGGCATCTGCAGCTCGTTGCGCCAGTAGAGACCACGTGCCGCCGCCAGTATCGTTTCACCGTCGAATCCCCGAACTGTGTAGCGACTGCCGATCGTCAAGTCGTCGACTTAGTACAGCGAGTTCCCCGTATATTGACCGTGGATGCTCGTAACTGACCGAATCGGCGCGACAAGCGTCCAGCCGCGCCCTGTGCTGCGCTCCCGATTCCACCGCGCCCAAGCCGCCACGGTGATCGGCAAAGCCGCCAGTCGTTTAATTTTTTCATTGCCAGACGGGCAGCGCCCAGACGTAGGTTAAATGGCCCATTTTTCGGCATTACATTCTGGCGACGTATCCGTTCATCGAATTTCTGCGATTTCAGAAATAATGTCCTCATTTGAATCAATTGACATAACCGGATCATCGTAACCATCGATGTTGTCGCTGAGCCATTGCTCTCCGGAACGTTGCACGTGGAATTTAGTCACAACACCGAATTCATCTGCGCTTATGACGGCGACGATCTTTGAGGTTCGTTGTATCGCGTTCCATACCGCAAACACCTCCTTAACAAGCAAAACAGCCTGTGTCAGTGGCGACACCGAGTCGTAGTCGTCCACGTGCAAAGAATTGATGAAGCATTCATAGCCGGTGCAATCGGGAAAGCTCCCTCTCGTCACATTCGTCGATCCCAATAGGGCATGAATGAAATAACACTCGTCACGCAGATCAAATCCGCTATCCGCGATACTTTTTAGCGACGAGTTGAGCGGGATATCAAATCGCGCATCACTCAAAGAAATCTTCATGGCTCGATTAATTTTCATTACTTACCCCCAAGGTACTTGCTGAGTCCCTTCTGAATTGCAGAATTGAAGTCCGGATTATTCAGCAATTTATTAACTGAATTCGGCGCATCAGGGAACGAGTTCGTATTTGGATCGTAAAGATATTTGTTCCCTTGATTATCTTGATAGTGGATCTGGCCGGGTCGCTGCCCCGGATTCGGATTCTCCACGTCAATGCGCTCCTTACCATCTCCCTTCCAAATCGTCTTGCTCGGGAACTGCGCGCCGTCAGCGCCCAACATGGGAGTATTGGAGTCGTTAGCCCCCGCCGGCGAGTGCCCGCTTTTTGCCAGTGTGGCCGTATCCAGCCCATATCCTGCGACACCTGGTATAACCTGCTGTACGCCCGCCCCTGCCTCGCCGACCAACACCACCCCCGGACTCGCCGCCGGCGGCTTACCACCGCCAGCGCCAATAACCGCGTTCAGTCCATTGGCAATACCCTGCAATACTAGATCAAGCGCCGTCGTTTTCTTACGGACCGTGCCTTGCCCACTGGCCTCTTCAAGCGTGTCCGTATCCGTATGGTTCCACTGGTTGTACAGGTTCACATTTGAAGCAGTAGCTGCGCCCGCTGCTCCACCCACCAACCCGCCCAATGCACCGATGAGCAAGTTCCCCGACACCTTCCCTGCGAGTGTCGAATCCGTCGCACCGGCCACCTCTTTTGCGGCCTGCGCCGTCTGATCGGCCAGCAATGCTGCCAATCCTGCTCCAGCCGCCCCCTGCGCCGCACTCCCGATTCCACCGCCGCCCAAGCCGCCAATGAGCGCGCCGCCCGCTATGTGCAGGTAAAGTCGGTTAGTTCCGCCTTCGTCCCACGAATCGGCTTCGGCTTGATAGGCAGCTTGCGCCGTCGTATCGCCCGCCAGCTTGGCCGCATCGGCAGCATGTTGGGCTTCCTTCTGCTTCATATCCGCGTAAGCGCCGATGCCTTGCGCGACGACTTGCCCGGCAGCTTGCGCTGCATTCATCGTGTCGGCCTGCTTATCCAGCAGATTCTGCACATCCGGCGTTTTCGATACCGTTCCGTTGAGATTCGACGTGTCGCGATTCAGGTTAGCCAGGTCCTGCGTCTGGCCGGTCGGATTCGTGATGTTGATCGTGCCCGCGCTCACACCGCTTCGTGTGGTCGCGTTCTCACTACCACTATCCGACTGCGAAATCATCGGCGTCACGCCGCCTGCACCGCTGACCGATCCTGGTCCGATCGACTTCCCGGTGACGCCAACGCCTGCGCCAGCGCTAAAGCCGCTGCTGTCCGCGTTGTAGGTCGAATGGTTATCGATGTCCCGATAGGTCAGCGTGCCAGTCGTCAGCGTGTTCTTCGATGGATCGGCCGTGCTGGCAATCGCCGCGCCCGTCAGGTCGGTATTACCTTTGACGTTCACATTGAAACCACCTTCGCCAGCCTGAATCCCGGCCTGTTCGTTCACGCCCGCGTAATTGCCGTTCGCGTTTCCGTGCGACGAACTGAAGCTCGCACTACCACCCCCCATCGTACTGACGCTGATACCGCCACCTGCGCTACTTTGATGCGCGCTGCTGACGGTCGTATCCTGAACGCTACGGATGTTCAGGTTGCCGCCTACGTCGGCCGTCACCGCGCGACCGGATACGTCCGAACCAACAATGTTGGTATCACCGCCGCTCACGAGCGTGACGCTGTTCGCACCTGTCACGTGCGAATTGTTCTGCATCGCTGCATCGCTGTTGCCATCGCCATGCGCGCGCGACATGGCTGCCGACACCCCGATACCGTTCGTACCAATCGACACGCCGACGCTCGCGCTTGATGACGAATTCGAGCTACGCGTCGAATCGGTGTTCGTCGTGTTCTGCAGATCAATCTGATTCTTCGCGGCCAACAGCACATCATTGCCGGAAACGTTCGAACCGGCCACCGTGATATTGCCGCTACCGGGGGTGCCGTTGCCGGTCGCAATCAGCGACGTGGCGCCCCCAGCGCTGACACTCGATCCGCGCTGCGTAGTCTGGTTTTCCGACGTATCGAGTCGGCTATGACTCGATCCGACGCTCACTTGAACGCCGATGCTCGGTGTACCGCCGCCCGCAAGCGCCCCGCCCGTCAGCCCGGCTACACCCATCGCGGCATTACCTGCAGCTGCAATCGCATGCAGCGCCGTCGCGCGACTGTCGCCGCTTCCACTCTTTGCTGCCTGCGCTTGTTGGTAAGCGCCGTTGATTGCATCGCCAATGCTGCCCGACAAGCCGAGCGTGACACCACTGCTACTGGTTGTCTCGCTATGGGTCTTGTTGCTGGTATCGGTTGCCGAATCGATCACGACATTTGACGCGACGCCGGTCAAATTCTTCCCGGCGATCAAGTCGCTACCCGTCACGTGCAACGTATCGCCCGCCTTGATAGTCAGATCGCCATTGAGCGAACCCACCGTGCTCGCGTTGTTCGTGACGGACGAAGCATGGTCCGTATCTTTCTTCGTTTGCGTGCCAATACTCACGCTCAAGCCACTGGTGCCAATACCCGAATGCGTTTCGTGATAGTAGCTGTCCTGCGTGATCGTATCTTTGGACGTGGTGATATTGACGTTGTTCGCCGCCGCAAGACTCACATCGTTCGTCCCGACGATCGTGCTGCCCTGAACGGTCAAATCATGGCCCGACTGAATGTTGACGGTATTGCCCGAAATGGTACTGCCAACGCCGACGTTTGCATGCGTGTCCGTCATCGAATCGGTCTTCGTGCTGCTGACGAAGCTGCCGCGCTGGACTTGAACCGATTGGTATTTGTCGTGTTCCTCGCGCGCTTCGTTGACCGTGACATTGCCGGTCGCCACGATGCTTGCCGCCCCAGTGCCGTTCTCGATACCGTTCGTCATACCCGCGGTAAGCGACGAACCTGTCAGCGTAATGTTGCCCTTCGACGTGTCGGCACTTGCCGCGCCGAGCGTTGCGTTTCCTCCCGCCGTGAATTGGGTACCGACAGCGTGTTCGTCATAGTTGTGATCAACTTCCTTGCGCGTCTTGTTGTCGGCCGCCACGTTGTCGAGCTTCGCGCTATCCATGACCGTCGTTGCCGTCAAATTCCCGCCTGCAAGCGCTGACAGATCTTTTCCAGCCGATACGGTCGCGCCCTTCAGCGTCATATCGTTACCGCTCTGCATCCCCAAGCTTCCACCTGCAGTGATGCCGCTCGTCACGTTCTTCGTCGTGGACTCTTCCCAATGATGCTGATCGTTCAGGTACATCGATTGGTTCGTCGTGGACTGGACCGTATCGACGTTGATATCCCGGCCTGCCGTCACCAGCGCGTCGCCACCTGCCGACAAATTCGCGCCGTGAATGCTCAAATCGCGCGCGGCCTGAACTGACAGGTCCCCCGTCGCCGCGATCGTCCCTTGCTGACCGATCAGACTCGTGTTGACCTTGCTCGCACCCGACGCACCGGTTGCGCCAACCGTATCGACCAGCGTCGTGTTGACGATATCCCGGCCCGCCGACACTGCGACCCGATTGCCGGTAATCATGCCCGACGCGTTCACGACATCGTTGCTTGCCGATACGACCGTTGTCCCGTTGGCGCTACTGCTCGAGATCGAACCACCACGATTCAGAATATCGGTGGCGGTAATGACCGTCTTTGTACCGCCCTTGATCACGCCGCTATTCGTCGTGCTGCCGGTCGCGTGAATTTCGACGTCATCCGCCGCAATCAACGCACCGGTCGGTTGCAGGTCGTTCGCATGCGTTTGCGCCATATAAACGACCGGGGCCAGCACGTGCGTCGTACTACCGTCCGGCAGTTTCACGGTCTGATCGACCAACCACACAATATCGCTCGTCAGCGCATCCATTTGCGCGGCCGTCAGCGCCATACCCGGCATCAGGCCGAATTCCTTTGCATAGTTCACGCCGTTTGTCATCAAGGCGCGATACTCATCCTCCGCGCTTGCATAACCCGGCAGGAAGGTACGGCCAGTCAACTGCGTAATCTGGTTACGCACCATTTGCTGTTCGTACATCCCGTCACCCAGCCGCTTCTCGATACTCGCCGGGTTCAGGTCGAGTTGGCCGAGCATGTAGTCGCTCGAAATAAATTTCGTATAGCTCGTCAGGCGTGGATCAGTGACGATCAGATAGGGCTGACCAGGCGCGTCGTGAATCGAATAGAGACCACTTGTCGGCAACGTAATCGGCAGTGCGCCGGACGCATTTGCCACCGATTGCTGCGCACCGACTGGTATTGACGATCCGCCTGCGGCCCCGACCGGCGTCAACTTGCCGCCGGATACGCCACCATTGGCTGAATTGTTTCCGAGCGTGCCGCCGGTGGCGCCCGTCGAGGAATTCTGTGCAGCGACGTTCTGGTTGTTGACGTCCTTCGCGTCGATGATCACCGACGCGTTGGCGATAATAGTGCCGCCCGCGCCGCCGATGGCGACCGGCGTATACACCTTCGAAGGCTGAACGATCGTTCCCCGATCCTGCGTCGTATCCTCGTTCCATGCATACGTCGATACAATCTTGTCGGTCTGGTACTGATACAGCGTGCGCCCGACGTTGTTCACGACCGTGCCGCCGTAACTACCCGAACCTGCACTGCCAGACACATCCGAATCGCCGATCTTGATCGAGCCGCCCGCGGTGATCGCACTGTATTCGTTGTTGATCGTGCCGACGTTTTTCATCACGATATTGTTGCCGGCCACGAGTTGCGCCTGCTGCGCCTGGCTCGTTATCTTGTCCTGCTGGACGGTGGTCGTCGTATCGCGCCAGATTTCGACGCGCTGGTAACCGTTGTGACCATCGCTGCGCGTCGTGTATTCCGTATCGGGAACGTAGTTGACGTGCGGATCGTAGGCATCCCAATAGTTGACCGTAATCGTACCGTCCGCGTTGGTCGTCAACGTGTTGTAGTAGATCGTCTGTTGCTTGCCGTTCACATTCACGACCAGCACCTTGTCGGTCGCGTCGGGTCCGGACGTTTGCGATACGACCTGCGACGCGCCATAGGTTGAAGTGAGCGGCGTCTTGTAACCGTCTACCCACATCGCCTGCGAACAACCGCCGTTCGGATCAGCATTCATCGTCGCGCACACGATGTATTTCTGGCGCTTGATTTCGTGCTTGCTCGTCGTGCTCGTCGTTTCAGTGGAAACTATCGGAGCCGGACGCGTGTTCGTGAACGTACCGGCCGCGAGTTCAACACTGCCCTGCGCTTCAATCGTGGACTGATCGTTGACGACATTTTCTGTACGGTTCGCCAGAAATCCGTTCGCGTCGCGCTGACCGTTGGCAGCAATATTGATGTCGCCGACGCTGAAGATGTTCGCGCCACCAGTGTTCGACAACCGGTTGGACGCATACAAGTTCACCCGTTCGGCTGCGGCAATCACGGCGGCTGCACCGGTGTTGGTGATCGTGCTCGCATTGGCGGTGACTTCGCGGCCGATGATCGTCGCAGCATTGTTCAGCGTCGCGCTGTTGGTCAACACCGTATCGCCTTCGATGCGCCCGGCGTTATCGATCGTACCGCCGTTCGCGTTAACCGTCGTCGTTGCTGAATTCAGATCAGCGCCCGCTTGATTTTCAACGTTCGTCGCGTTCACGGTCAGCGCGCCGTTGGCATCCAGCACGCCTTGGTTCGTGAACTTGCCCGATGTCGTGAAATTCAGGTCGCCGTTTGCATGCAGTTTGTTCGTCGCGGTCTGCGTGTAGTCACTGCCAAGCGTCACCGCACCGTTGCGACCAGCGACAATCGAACCATCGCCGGTCAGCGTGGCTGCGTTCAATGACAGGTCCTGACCACTACCGATGGCGCCATTCTGGTTAGCAAGCGTACCCGTCTGGATTGAAACACTGCCACCGGTACCTGCGTCGTTGCCGATCTTTCCGGACGTGTTGTCGATCGATGCGGTGTTCAACGACAGTGCACCATTTGCACGAATCGACCCGGCCTGATTCGACAGCGCAGCGTTTGCCGCGATCAACTTGAGGTTGTTTGCGGCCGATAGCACACCGCTGGAATTATTTGCACTGTTCGCAACGTTCAGCGTCAGGTCGTGACCCGCAAGCGCCTGCCCACCTTGAGCATTCGTCAAGGTTTGCGCGGTCAACGTGACATCGCCATTACCGCCAATCGTGCCTGCGCCCGCTTTGCCGGACGCGTTCGTGTTCGTGATCGACGCCCCGCCATCGATCGTTGTCGCACCGACACCGATATTGGCCACACGACCATCGCTATTGTCGATGCTGCTCCCCGACAGCGCGAGCGTCGAATTCGTACCGTTCGCTTCGATTTGTCCTGCGTTATTGTTGATCGCGCCTTGTGCCTGTAGTGCCAGATTTCCGTTCGCTTGAACAAGACCGGCCGTATTCGTGATGGCACTGTTCGACTGCACCGACAGCGCTTGCCCTGCCAGCATCGAACCGCCGGAATTGTCGACGCTGCCCGCCGACAACGAAACATCGCCGTTGCCACCGATGGTGCCGCCTGCCGCATTCCTCAATGCATTTTTCGTCGTGACGGAGAGCGTACTCGTACCGATATTTTTGACCGAGCCCCCGTCGTTCGCCAGGCTGTCTGCCGTCACCGAAACGCCGTTGTTTGCTTCGAGCGTGCCTGCGCGATTGTCTACTACGCCTTGTGCCTTGAGCGTAATGCTGTCAGCACCGATGTAACCGCCCGCATGGTTATCGAGCGATTGCAGGTCGAGCGCTGCCTGACGCTGAGCGGCCAGTGTCCCCGCGCTGTTCGAAACAGCGGCAGCCTTCACATTCAATGCGCCATTGGTCGCGATCGTACCGCCTTGATTCGACATCGCACCGGTGGCGATCGACAACGTCCCGTTGCCAGCGTGGGTAATTTTTCCGTGATCGTTGATCAGGGTCGCGGGCGCGAGGTTCAAGTCCGCGCTGTTGGTCTGAATAACACCATTGCCCGAATTATCGAGCGTGTTCGAGACGGCGACATTCATTGCGCCGGTCCCGGTTTGGGTGATCGTGCCGCCGTGGTT
The DNA here is from genome assembly GCF_000203915.1 of Burkholderia ambifaria AMMD. Lineage (NCBI taxonomy): Bacteria > Pseudomonadati > Pseudomonadota > Betaproteobacteria > Burkholderiales > Burkholderiaceae > Burkholderia > Burkholderia ambifaria. The sequence goes on along the minus strand of NC_008391.1, from coordinate 643,774 downwards.
CGACAAATTCGTCGCCCCGAGCGACAACTGTGCCGCCTGCACCGACCCCGCATCATTGCTCAGCGATGCGGCGTTCACAGTCGCGGATTGGCCGGCCGTGATGCTGCCCGAACCGTTCGTCAACTGCGCGCCCGCATCGATCACCGCATTTTGTGCGGCCGACAACACACCGCTGCCGTTGTCGAGCGATTGCGTACCGACTTGCAGATTCGTTTGCGCACTGACCGTGCCGTGGTTCGCGACGCTGCCCGATTGAATCGCCACGCCGCCGTTGCCACCGATGATGCCGCCTTGTGCGCCGAGTGCGGTCGTACCGGCTGCGTTCGTCAGTTGCCCTGTCGTCGTAATGGACAGACCATCCGAATTCAGCGACGTCACGCGCCCGGCACTGTTGTCCAACGAGCTTCCGGAAATAGTCATTCCGGCCGCGCTCTGAATCGTGCCTTGGTTGTTCGAGATCGCCGCGCCGTGCACCTGCATCGAACTTGCGGAAACCAGCGTGCCGGATTGGTTCGCGATTGCGCCGTTCGACTGCACGTTCAGCGTACCTTGCGCCGATACCTTGCCGCCTTGGTTCGAAATACTGCCTGCGGTCAGCGTCGCATTGCTTTGACTCGACAGCGTGCCATGATCATTGATCAACGCGCCTGCTACATTCGCATTGAGTGCTCCCTGCGCACTCGTTGTCGCATTCGAAAGGTTCAGGTCACCGGCGTTCGCGTTCACCGACACATTGCCGCTCGCAGCCGTTTGACTACCCGCAAGGTTCACGGCAGCACCCGAAATCGATGCGTTACCACCAGCGACGTTCTGCCCGGTCGCCGTCAGTTGGCCGGTGCTCGACAGATTCAGGTCGCCGTTATGGCCGACAGAACCATCGTTATTTACGCCTGCGCCGAGCGTGCCCGTCGAATTGATGGTGCCCGCATTGATCGTCGTATTCTGTTGCGCGGCAAGCGTGCCGCTGTTGGACAACGCACCGGCTGCTGAAACGTTTGCGCTCTGTTGCGCATACGTCGTGCCGCTGTTTTGAACACTGTTCGCGGTAGCGGCAAGATTGCCGCTCGCCGTTGTCTTGCCCGTCAGTACGAGCTGGCCGTTCGATTGCAGCGTCAGATCGCCAGCTTGTGCAGCGATTGTCCCGGCGTTCGCGACGCCGACGCCGAATTCGTTCGATACGAGAAAGACCCTGTTCGCATACATGCCGCCGAGTTGGCTCACGTCGATCGCGATAGCGGGCGCTGCACCGTCGCCAGCAATCGGCGTTGCCGCCAGCGTGTCGTGGCTGACTTGATTCGCACCGGCGACGACGTTCAGGTTTTTGGCGTAGATCGCTGCATTGGCCTGCACGGCGCGCGATATCAAGTCGACTTGATCGACATTCGACGCATTGAGGCCAGCACCGCTCACGGAAATGAGGCCGCGCGATACGTTGAATCCACCAAGCGATCCGTCAGCGCCGTAATACGGCGTGCCCGTGGTGAGGACGGCTCTCGACGTATTGATGAACCCGCCGCCGTCGACCTGAATACCGGCGCTGTTCGACAGGATTACCTCGGCGCGATTGCCGCCCACTTCCACATAACCGCGAAGTTGCGACGGTGCATTGCTGTTGACCTGATTGACGATGATCCGCGCAGACTGGCCTGCACCGAAATTCGGGTTGCCGTTGATCATCCCCGCCTGCTGCGTGTTCACGATCGTCGGTGAATTGTTCAGGATGGCGCCGGGTCTTTGTACATCGAACTGGTTGTACGTGTTGACCGACACGCCGGCACTAGACGGTGCGGCAATATTCACTTGCGGAATGCCGCTCTGCGTCTGAATCACATGCGTGCTCGTGCCTGGAATCGGCACGATTTGCGCGAAACTGAATGACGGCACGCCGAACAGCAATGCCGCTGCCATCGCGATCGGTTGCCAAGCGCTGTGCAACCATGGCAAGTTGAGCGGCGCACTGGCGCCTTGCGAATTCCCGGCTGTCCACGTCGAACTACCGTTTTCCTGAATGACCATCATCGCGCCACGTGCGCGATTAAACACAACCCGATAGCGGTTTTGATTCATTGTTCGCTCGACGCAAATCGCGTCGCTAATTCAATTTTTGATTGGAATCGACATCCGGCTGAACCGGTTTTCGTGCGCGCAGCCACGGCCGCGGCTGCGCGGGATTCGAAGGCTTACACGTGGCTCCGCGGCGCGCCCGAACATCGATGCGCATATACGGCTGGTCTCCCGTGATCCTTGTGCGCGATCGTACCTGAGGCTTAACGAGCCATAGTGTCAAAAATTATCAGATCGGCTGACGACGAAGGATTTTTCGCTCTGGAATACAGCAGGCGATTTTTGAGAAAACTTAATTGACATTTATATACAGTTTTTAGAATGCCAATTCGAGATAGTGAGCGACCCACCTATTGATGGACGTATTTGTTCCGGGCGCAACGCGAATCTCAAGCGCTAAAAGCGAGTGTATCCAAGTAGCGGCTGCTCGCTTGGTCCGTACGCAGTACGGTTCGCTTATATATGAGACGGCCAATATTCGAGATATTGGCTCATCATAAAATGCCACATCGGCGGCAAGCAATTGCCCCCGGCAACTGTCGGGACCGACTATCGTCCGCAGTGTAAAGACCGCCGAGCAAAGTTGTAATCAGGCGACGAATTTGCGGCGCCGCGCTCAACGTCTTCGGCGTGGGTTCGATGAAGTCGAGGCTAGCCTTACCGCATCACTTCGACAACGTCGCCCGCACCGTATATTCGCCCTCGAGCGGCGCGGCATGAGCCGGCCGCACGAAATACCGCGACGCATCGGCATCGGCCGGCATCGGTTCGACCGGGTAACCGTGCTTCTCCCACGCATCAAGCCCGCCCTTCAGCGCCCTGATGTTGTGGAGCATCTTCTTGCGCTGCATCTTCGCAATCAGACGCTTCGCGGTCGCCTCGTTCGGGCACACGCAATACACGACGATCGGCCGCTTCAGCAGCTCCGGATCGAGCAGGTCCGGCGAATCGAGATCGATCGGCACCGCACCGGCGATCCGGTACGGCTCCCGTTCGCGAATCGCGCGCGGCCGCGCATCGAAGATCAGCGGCGGTTCGTTCGACGTCATCATCTCGACGAGCTGCGGCGGCGAGATGCGCAACTGCGCGAGGTAGCGGCGGAATTGCACGCGGCGCACCCAGCGGTACAGCACGAACGTGATGAAGATCGCGAGAAACGCGTCGAGGATCGTACCGCCGCTCGCGCGCACCCACAGCACGAACTGGACGATCTGGTCATGCACGGCCGCGCCGCCGACAAGCCAGACCGCGGCCCACAACGACGCGCCGGCCAGATCCCAGAACAGGAACACGCCGACACCGATCGCGGTCGTGCCGAGCAGCGGCGCCGACACGAGGCCGAGGCCAGGCAGGAATTTGGAGATGACGAGGAGCGGCGCGCCGTATCTTTCGAATACATTACGCGCGAAGCGCAGCGTCGTGTCGAGCGACAGCGAGAAGCGCACGAGCCCGTTCAGCAAGCGCCGCCCGCGCGTGCGGCCCATGAAGAACCACAGTGAATCGGCAAGCATCGTCGCACCGATCGCCGCCGCGAACATGCTCGTCCAGGACGCCTGCCCCATCGCCGCCATCGTACCGCCGAGAATCAGCATCGGCACGGCCGGCACCGGCACGCCGAGCTGCGTGATGAGTACGCTCGCGAACACGGCCCACGGGCCGAGCGACGAGGGAATTGTAATGGGAAAGTGCCACACGGGGGCGCTCCTGGAAGACATGCGGACCGTGCGACGGAGGCGGCCGTCGATACGGCTGGCAGCGACCGCCGCGGCAGGCCCGCGGCCGATCCTGCACCACGTTGCATTCTAAACGGGTTTGGCCGGGGCCGCGCGGAACGGCTGTCGTCGCGGGGAGCCCGCACACTCACGCGTCAGGGCGCTGCGCGAGCCCCGCGACGTATTCCGCGTACTCGGGAAACGCGGCGGCCAGTGCGGTCGCATCCGCGAGCTCGAATTCCGCGAACTCGAATCCCGGCGCGACCGTGCAGCCGACGAGCGCGACGTGCTCCGGCGACGCGCAGCGCGCGCCGAACCAGCGTCCGGCCGGCACGACGGCCTGGAACACGGTGCCCGGATGCGTGAGCGGGTTGCCGAGCCGATGGATCGTCAGGCCGTCGTGCTCGTCGAGCACCCACACTTCGAGCGGATCGCCCGCGTAGAAATGCCAGACCTCGTCGGAACGGATCCGGTGCCACGACGAATACGCGCCGTCGCACAACAGGTAGTAGATCGCGGTCGACGCCGCGCGCGGCGCGCCGTCGGCAGGACGCACGACGGTATCGGCCGCGCGGTAGGTTTCGCGGAAATAGCCGCCCTCGGGATGCGGCTGAAGATCGAACTGGTGAATCAGGTCGGCGGCGGAAATCGGCATGGCGGATGACGTCGGTAAGGTAGGAAACCGGCCACGCGACGCACCGCGCAGCCGATCACATATGCAATCTCCGCACCGTCGCGTGCCGCTGCGTCGATCGCCGCGGCCATGCACGCGGCGACGGGATCGCGCGCGAAACCCGCGCGACGATGAAGCGGACCCCGGTCGATGCTGCCAGAAGTGCCCGTCACGATGCAACCGGGGCGATGCGATCACGCCCCTGCATGGCCCGTTGATCGATGTGCCGGACGCGTGACCGATAACGCGGTCACGTCGTCACGTCGCCATCCGCCCGGCCGCCCGCTGCTGCTCGCGCCTGAGCGCCTGAACGCCTGAACGCCTCAGCACCCCATCACAGTCATCGCGCGGTTGCCACCGCGGCCGGCTCGTCGTGCCGCACCAGCAGCACCGGCCGGTCGGCCGAGCGCAGCAGCGATTCCGCGACACTCCCGAGCAGCAGCCGGCGCAATCCGTGCCGCCCGCTCGTCCCCATCACGATCAGATCGGCACCGACCTCGGCCGCCGTGCGCATCAGCACCGCGGCGACGTCCTCGCCATACGCATCGAGCGCGCGCACGGTGCCCGGCACATGCTGCTGCGCAAGCACCGCTCGTGCGTCGTCGAGCACCGGCGTCGCCGCGGCGGTTGCCGCCGCGTCGCGGTCGCGTTCCGCCGCAAAACCCGCATCGACGTCGACGAGCTGCGGCCGATGCTCGACGACATACGCGCACGTCACCTCGCCGCCGGATGCCAGCGCGATCCGGATCGCCTCGTTCAGCGCGAGACGCGCGCTTGGGCCGCCGTCGAGCCCGACGAAAATCCGCTTGTACATGGTCCGCCCTCCGACCGGGCACGCGCCGCGCATCGCACAACGACACGCCCGTCACCGCGAGCCGGCCCGATGCCGGCTCGTCTGCCGAACAGTCTGCCCCACATGCCGACGCGTCCGTTGATGCGCGTCAATCGCCGCCGGAACGCCCGCCGCACGCCCGACTAGCACGTTTTTAGCTGACCCTATTACAAAAAACCAATAAAACGCGCACAATTTCAGCTTCAAATCAAACGTTCGCACGCGGCCGGTGCGAGTTTTCGCCGGTTTTGCCGCACCGCCCGAGCGCCACGGGCGGCCCCGACACCAGAATGGCCAATCGAATGACCGCCAGTGGCACCCCGTCGCGTGACGCCCGAGGGCCCACGCGCCTCCCGACCATGTTACGCCAGCCGCTCGTGGCTGGCGTCGCTGCGCTGTTCGCCGGTGCGGCGCTGTCGCTCGGCGTCGCGCTGCTGGTACGCGAGCAGTGGCAAGGCACCGTGCATACGCGCTTCGAACGCCGCACGTCGCACGTGACGGCGATGCTGCGCCACGAGTTGCAGACCGGCGCCGCCGTGCTCGAAAGCGCGCGCGGCGCGTTCCTGCTCGCGCCGCAGATGACACCCGAGCAATGGCGCCGGTATGCCGACACGCTCGAGCTCGACAGCGGCCGTTCGCCGGTCCGGCAGCTCGGCTATGCGCCGCTGTCGCCCGCGACACGCAGCGCGCTCGCCGGCGACGCGCCGCTGCCGGCCGGCCCGTTCGCGGTCGCGACGCTCAGCGCGCCGCTGTCGAGCGCGGCCGGCGCGCGCTTCGGCGCACCGGATCAGGCGCCGCTGGCACGCGCGCTGCGCACCGGCAATGTCGCGCTCGGCATCCACCCGGCCGACGACGATACGTCCCGCGATACCCGCATCCTGATGCTGTTCGTGCCGGCGACGCCATCATCGCGCACGCCCGTCACGCCAGCCGGTGCCCATGACACGGGTGCCGGCGGCGTGCTGTTCGCGGAACTCAGCCCGAATCGCGTGGTGGAGCGCGCGCTCGACGCGGAACGCGGGCTCGACCTGCGGATGAGCGCCGGCGACGATCCGCATCCGATCGCGAGCGCGGAGACGACGACCGACGAAGCCTCCACGTCGCCCGACCTGATGCGCCGCACCGACCAGCTGAATTTCGGCGGCACCGTGCTGACGCTCGCCTATTCCGCGGACGGCCGCCCGAGCGCGACCGGCGCGCAGCGCGCGGCGGGCACGGTGCTCGCCGCGGGGCTGATCGCATCGTTCGCGTTCGCAGCACTGATCCATGCACTGCTGCGCGGCCGCGCCGGGACGGCCGATACCGGCGCCAGCAGCCGCGGCATCCTCAACGAGGCGCGGATGATGGGCATCATCCGTTCGTCGATGGAAGCGATCATCACGATCGACGAGAAGCAGACGGTCGTGATCTTCAATCCGATGGCCGAACAGGTATTCGGCGTGTCGGCGATGGAGGCGATCGGCGCGCCGCTGTCGCGCTTCATCCCCGAGCGGTTTCGCGCCGCGCATGCGAAGCACGTCGACCAGTTCGGCGTGACCGGTGTGTCCGAGCGGCAAATGGGTCGCCAGCGCGTGCTGTTCGGGCTGCGCGGCAACGGCGAGGAATTCCCGATCGAGGCGTCGATCTCGCAGATCCGCGATGCGTCGGGCAAGCTCTATACGGTGATGCTGCGCGACATCACCGAGCGGCAGCGCGCGGAGAATGCGCTGAAGCAGTCGCGCGAGGAATTGCGCGAACTGTCGGCGAACCTGCAGAACGTACGCGAAGAGGAAAAGACCCGCATCGCGCGCGAGTTGCACGACGATCTCGGCCAGCAACTGACCGCGCTGAAGATGGATCTGTCGGTGATCGAGCAGCAACTGCGCGCGCCGGGCCGTGCGCAACCCAATGACGACGTGCTGTCGCACCTGCAGGGCATGCGCCGTCTGATCGATGCAACCGTGGCGTCGGTGCGGCGCATCGCAGCCGACCTGCGGCCGGTGATGCTCGACGATCTCGGCCTCGTGCCCGCGATCGAGTGGCTGGCGAACGACTTCACGAACCGCTACGGCATCGACGTCGAACGCCACATCGAAACGGGCGGGCTCACGTTCACCAGCGCGGGGGCGACCACGCTGTTCCGGATCGTCCAGGAAGCGCTGACGAACGTCGCGCGCCACGCGGACGCGACACGCGTCGCGCTGCGGCTCGACATCGAGGAAGGCTTCTGCGTACTGCGGGTCGCGGACAACGGCCGCGGCGCGGCACCGGGCGGCAGCGCTCACGAGGACAAATCGTTCGGGCTGATCGGCATTCGCGAACGCGCACACATGCTGGGCGGCAACGTGACGATCGACACCGCGCTCGCGCGCGGCTTCTCGATCACCGTCGCCTTCCCGCTCGGCACAGTTCAACAGGAAACCACCCTCACATGATCAAGGTGCTCATCGCCGACGACCATACGCTCGTGCGCGACGGTCTGCGGCACATCCTCCAGAACGCCACCGGATTCGAGGTGGCCGGCGAAGCGTGCGACGGCCCGTCGACGATCGCGCTGGTTCGTTCGACGCCCGCGCAGGTGCTGGTGCTCGACCTGTCGATGCCGGGCCGCAACGGCGTCGAGCTGATCAAGCAGATCAAGGACGAGAAGCCCGCGCTGCGCGTGCTCGTGCTGACCATGCACGCGGAACAGCAATATGCGGTACGCGCGTTCCGCGCCGGTGCATCGGGCTATCTGACGAAGGAAAGCGCGAGCGCCGAACTGGTGGGCGCGGTGACGAAGGTTGCGTCGGGCGGCGTCTACGTGAGCCTCGCGATGGCCGAGCAGTTCGCGCAGAGCCTGAACGAGCCGGCCGAGACGCTGCCGCATCAGCGCTTGTCCGATCGCGAATTCGACGTGTTCCGCCGGATCGCCGCCGGACAGACGCTGACCGAGATCGCGCAGGCGCTATGCGTGAGCGCGAAGACGGTCAGCACCTACAAGACCCGGATCCTGGAAAAGATGCAGATGCCGCACGAAGCGGCGCTGGTCCGCTATGCGATGCGGCACAAGCTGCTCGACGAAACGGACGACGTCTAGCGCCTGTTCACGCTAATCACGGGCTTGCGGCGGCCGCGGGCCGTGCGGGCCCCGCGGCCGGCCGGACGCCGCGGCTTTTACTTCGCCGGCACCGGGCACGCGAGATCGCCTTCCTCGCAGGACAGATACCCCTTCAGCGTCTCGTTGCGAATCTTCGTCAGATCGTCGAGGCAGGTCGACACGACCATCGAATACGCGCTGCCGCCTTCGGCGTTCGCACTGGAGAAGTTGCATTCGGCATCGCGGTACGCAATCCACGTGCGCTGCGCATTCACGAGTTTCTCGGCGAGCGGCTTCGCATCGCGCAGGCGCGCGGTGACGGCCTGGTAAGTGCGATTCAGCTCCGCGTCGGATTTCTTGTACGCGCGATCGGCACACGCCGTCATCGCCGCCTGATCCGTCGTTTCCGCACAATTCGCCTGCGCATGGGCAAGATTCGCCGTCAGCGCGAGCGCGCACAGCAGACCGGTCAAGACACGCATGGATGCTCCTGTTTGTTTTCGTTGATTGGTGGAACCTCGTGCCGGGCTTGCCGCCGCGCCTCGGTGCGCGGCATCGCGGACAAGCCGGCGCCACGCCATCCGCCACGGCTGCCGTGGCGTGGCGAGGCCGACCGCGATGCTAGCGCACGCGCGGCGGATTGTCAGCCGGCGCCACGCGTGCGGCGGACGCAAAAAAGCCTGCACTCGACACGAGTGCAGGCCTTTCGATACGGCGTCGCCGGCGGCCTGCAGGCCGCGCAGCGAATGGCTTAGTGACCGAAGTACACCGACGAACGGTCGGCCGCGGCCGGCACCGTCACGCGCTGGCCCGACTGCGACGTCGCGACCGGGTTCGAGCCGTAGCCCGTTGCGTCAGCCTGTGCACCGGTGTTCTGGGCTGCCGCGATCTTTGCCTGTGCGGCCTGAATGTTTTCCGGATAGTTCATCCAGTCGTTCGGGTTGTAGCCGGCCTTCTCGAGCTGGACCAGCTCGGCACGCACTTGCGCGCGCGTCAACGGCTGCTGGTTCGATTGGGCGAACGACACGATCGGTGCGGCCACCAGTGCGGCCAGTGCAACTGCCTTGATCAGCGATTTCATGATGCGTTACCTCCAGATTGTTTTGTCAGGCGCTTCGGACTCGGTAGTCGTTGCGCATGAGTGAAAGTCTAGGCGGCTCGGCTATCAGGGTAAATACTTAAATCGCGAATTCACTGTTGACCGAATTCCGTACAATTTCCGCGCATTCGGTCCAATCATCAGATGATTAACGTCACATCCGCACCCAATAAACCGGGGCGCGCTGTGGCATGCCCCGTCTGGGCCCGTCGATCCACCCGGGCCATGAACGACGCCGCCCGACGATGTGCAACGACGACCGCATCTCAGCGGACGGGATCAGCCTCCGTGCTTTCCACCGACAGGTCGAACAGCAACGCCTTCAGGCGGATGCGGTCGGCCGCGGCGATTTCGCTGAACGCAGCGTGATGAAGCGTCCAGCCCGGTGTCGCGGGCTCCGCGTGCACCGCGCGCACCGTGGCGTCGAGCGCCAGCAGCGCGATACGATCGCCGTCCATGTACGGCAACTGCACGCGCAACGGCTCGCCGGCGGCGGCGAGCGGCCGGTCGACCGCGATCGACAATCCGTTCAGGCTCAGATCGTGAACGATCCCGATGCCGTCGGCCTGCGCCGGCCCGCCGGTGCAGCAGGCCGCGATCCGTACCGGCACGCGCGGCTCGACGCGCGTGCGCAACCGGTCGACGAAGCCCGGCGGCGACAGCACCATGAACGGCGCGCCGCCTACGGTCTGCACCGTCTCGACCGTCGCACCGAAGCGCGACACCGCCGAGCGGCCGATCGCGACCGCCTCGACGTCGTCGCCGCGGGCGAAATCGAACACCGCCGACGGCCGCGGTTCGACGAACAGCACGCCCGATGCGCCGATTCCGATCAACCGGCAGCGTTGCAGCACGCGGGCCGCACCGACCCGCCGGCGGATGCCGATTGCGGCGCCGGCCGACAGTCCCATGTGCGCGGCCGCCGGCACGGTGTCGCCGTCGGACGCAGCGGGTCCGGCGTCATCGCGCCTGCGAACGGGCCGGAAGTGATCGAACAGGAAGTCGTGCTGCGCGGGATCGCGCAGCGTGGCGCCGGCGGGCAGCAGCGCGGCGCCGCCCGCATCGTAGAGATCGAAGCCGAGCGGGACGCCGGCGGCGACGTCATCGCGCGCAAGCGCGACGTAATCGGTGATGAGCGGCATCGGAATGGCGCGGAGCGGCCCGCGCGAGCTGTCGTGACAACGTGATTACGGCAGCATCGCGCGAAATCTGAACGGCTCGTTACTCCGAACCGCTGGTCGCGTCGGGTGAAGCGGGCGCCGGTGCCGGCGTCGGTGAAGGTGCCGGCGTCGGTGAAGGTGCCGGAGCCGGTGAAGGTGAAGGTGCCGGCACGGTGGAAGGCGCCGTGGCCGGTGCGGAGCCGAGGCCGCCGCCACCGGTATTGCCGGAACTCGCCGCGCTGCCTCCCCCCGCCGCCGGCGGCTGCACGGGCTGCGATTGCGACGCGCCCGCCGACAACGCGGCGGCCGACGCCGCCACCTCCGACGCCGGGATCCATTCCTCGACGACGCCGCCGGATGCCGGCACGGGTGCCGACGCGGCGGACGCGGCCGACGCCTCGTCTGTGTCCTCGTCGGGCTGACGCTCGATACGCTGGGTCCTCACGGGCGCCGGCTCCTGCTTCGATTCGGGGCCGAACCAGCCGTCGAACAGGTCCGTCACCCGTTCGCGCGCCGACGCGAACCAGCCGGGCGACGGCTCGGTATCGAATTTCAGCTTCGTGTCGACGATCCGCGCCCGTTGCGCGCGCTGGAAGAAGTCGCCGACGATCGGCAGCGCGCTGTGCGCGCCTTGCCCCCAGTAGTCGCTGCGCAGCGTCACGCGGCCGTCGTCGAAGCCGACCCACGCGCCGGCGACCAGCCCCGGCTGCATCAGGATGAACCAGCCGTCCGCGTTGTCCTGCGTGGTGCCGGTCTTGCCGGCCACGTCGCCGCGAATCCCGAAGCGCGTACGGATGCTGCCGCCGGTGCCGCGCGTCACGACGTCGCGCATCACGTCGAGCAGCGTCTTGTCGGTTTCCGCGTCGAGCGCGCGCTCGGGCGGCGTCGGCGCGTATTCGGCGAGCACGTCGCCCTGGCGGGTCTCGATGCGCGTGACCATTTGCGGCTCGACGTACAGCCCGCCGTTCGCGATCGTCGCGTACGACGCGACCATCTCCTTCAGCGTCACGGGGCTCGTGCCGAGCGCGAGCGACGGCACACGCTCGAGCGGGCTCTCGCGCACGCCCATGTCGCGCGCGAGCCGCGCGACGGCCGCCGGGCCGACCTTCTCCATCACCTGCGCGGTGATCCGGTTGCGCGACAGCGCGACCGCGTCGCGCAGCGTCATCGGCTTGCCGGTGGGCGGTGCATCGTCGTTCGGGCGCCAGATCTCGCCGCCCTTCAGTGGAATCTCGATCGCCTGGTCGACGAACGTGTCCTCCGGCTTCATCCCGTTCGCGAACGCGGCGCCATAGACGAACGGCTTGAAGGTCGAACCCGGCTGGCGCCGTGCCTGCGACACGTGATCGAACGGCTCGTTCGTGAAGTCGCGGCTGCCGACCCACGCGCGGATCTGCCCGTCACGCGGATCGATCGCGACGAAGCCGGCCTGCACGTCGGTCTTCGCCTTGCACAGCGCGCGCATGAAACCTCGGTCGGCGGCGAGCTGCTTCATCGCGGCCGCATCGTCCTTGCCGGCGTCCTGCGCGGCCTTGTACTCGGGCGACTCGCGCATGAAGGTGCGGAACACCTCGTTATCGGTGCCGCAGCCGTCGCGGCCGCTCCACGCGTTGTTCGCGATCCCCTGCAGTTGGTTCGCCTGCTGCGTCAGCGCCTGGGTCGCCATCTGCTGCAGCCGCGCATCGATCGTGGTGCGCACGATCAGCCCGTCCGAATAGATGTTGTAGTCGTTGCGGTCGGCCCAGCCGATCAACCATTTGCGCAACTGCTGCGCGAAATGCGGCGCGGGCCCCGGCGGCTCCTTCTGGCGCTCGAAATCGACGCGCAGGGGCCGGCGCTGCAGCTGCGCGAACTGCGCCGGCGACAGCTTGCCGTACTTCACCATCTGGCCGAGCACCGTATTGCGCCGCTGCAGTGCGCGCTCGGGGTTCAGCACCGGGTTGTAGTAGCTGTTGCCCTTCAGCATCCCGACGAGCGTCGCGCTGTCGAGCACGTCGAGCTGGTCGGCCGACTTGTCGAAATAGGTGCGCGCGGCCATCTCGACACCGTACGCGTTGTACAGGAACGGCACCGTGTTCAGGTAGGTCTCGAGGATCTGCGGCTTGCTGTAGATGGCCTCGATCTTCAGCGCGGTGATCGCCTCCTTTACCTTGCGCGTGAGCGTCGGCGCGCGGCCGATCTCGTCCGGATACAGGTTGCGCGCGAGCTGCTGCGTGATCGTCGAGCCGCCTTGGCGGTTGCCGGAGAACGTATGGAGCGCGGCCGACGCCGTGCGCTTCCAGTCGAGGCCGTGGTGCTCGTAGAAGCGGTGATCCTCGGTCGCGATCAGCGCATCGACCATGTGCGGCGAAATCTGCTTGAGCGGCACCCATTCGCGGTTCGACGGCTTGAATTCCGCCAGCAGCTTGCCGTCGGCGGACAGCACCTGCGCCGGCTGGTCGACGCGTGCCTTGCGAATGTCGCCGATGCCCGGCGTGAACGGAATCAGCGCCAGTACGTACAGCAGGAACAGCACCGGCACGGCGGCGGCCGCGAGCAGCACGCCGCGGCGCGTCGGATGACGGAGACGGCGCCAGGCGGTGGCCAGGACACGCTTGACGGGCACGGCGGCAGCGGCCGCGACGGGTTGGGCGCGCGCGACCCATTTGGCACAGAGATCACGCACTGACGACACGTTTCGGCGATTCACGCGGGTGGGGGATCGGCTGGAAAGGCAGCATCGTACCAAAACTCGCGCGGCACACCGGCCCGCGGCCGACCCGGGCCCGTGCAAATGGCATCCGATGGCGCGGTTTCACAACAAAAAAGGCGCGCGCCCTGCAATGGGACCGCGCGCCAAGCCTGGTACAACCCGATGCCGTGCGCCGGCGTTCAGCGCACGAGGAAACCGTAGGTCAGCGGATCGCGCTCGTCGACGATCCAGTTCGCGAAACCGCAGATGTGCGCGCTGCCCTCCACTTCCGGAATCACGGCCGGGATGTCGCCAACCATCGTCTCGCGCAGCACGCGCCCCTTGAACACCGTGCCGACGATCGACTCGTTGACGAGCGTGTCGCCGGCCGCGAGCACGCCTCGCTGGTACAGCTGCGCGACACGTCCGCCGGTGCCGGAGCCGGTCGGCGAGCGGTCGACCTCGCGATCCGCGAACACGCAGCAGTTCGCCTGCGTCGAACCCGGATGGCGCGGCGCATTCGCGATGATCGTGCCGTAGATATGGTTGATTTCCGGAATCTCCGGATGCACGACCGGATACTTCGCGTTCGCGGCGGCCTTCACTTCGGCGCCGAAGCGGATCAGCTTCTCCACCGCCGCTTCGCGCACCGGCAGGTCGAACGGCGCACCGTCGACGTAGAAGTAGAACGCGCCGCCGTACGCGATGTCGCCGGTCACGGTGCCGAACGACGGCGTGTCGACCGACACGTCGCGCCGCCAGATGAACGACGGCACGTTGACGAAGCGCACGGGCCCCGCGTGCTCGCCGTCCCATTGCACGAACGCCTCGATGAAGCCGCACGGCGCATCGATGCCGACGCGCGTCTCCGGCACCGTGCGCTGCACCCAGCCGAGCTCGACCGCGGCGGTCGACAGCGCGATCACGCCGTGCCCGCAATGGTCGCTGTAGCCCTCGTTGTGCAGGAAGATCACGCCGAAATCCGCGGTCGGCGACACCGGCTCGGTCAGGTAGCCGCCGTACATGTCGGCGTGGCCGCGCGGCTCGAACATCAGCGCACGGCGGATCTCGTCGGCGTTCTCCTTGAGCCACGCGCGGCGCTGGACGATCGTGTCGCCCGGCAGGCGCGGCAGCCCGCTCGTGACGATGCGAAAGGCTTCGCCGCCGGTATGGACTTCGACGGTCGAAAGGGATCGGGAAATTTTCATGAGGATCGAAAGCGGGAGGACGAAGGACGGCGCCGCGGCGCCGTCCGGTGGCGGTTACTTCGCGTACGGTTCGGGCAGCCCGTTGCGGATCACGTAGACGGTGGTCGGCGCGCCCTTCAGGTCGCCGTGTTCGTCGAACGAATAGGTGCCCGCGACACCCGCGTAGTTCGATTTCGCCAGTTGCGCGATCAGCTTCGCCTTGTCGGTGGTCGTGCCGGCCTTGACCATCGCATCGGCGAGCAGCTTCATGCCGTCGTAGTAGTTGACGCCGTAGACCTGCGTCTCCGTGTGATAGGTGTCGTGGTACTTCTTCAGGAATGCGCGGCCGGCCGAGGTTTTCTCGAGCGCGACGCCGCCCTGCGCGCAATAGACGATCGACGCGGCCTCGCCCGCGACCTTGCCCATGTCGGCCGAGCAGATGCCGTCGCCGCCGAGCAGCTTCGCGCGCAGGCCGCGCTGCTTCATCTGCTTCGCCATCGGCGCGCCCTGCGCCGCATAGCCGCCGAAGAAGATCACGTCGGGATTGCTGGCCTTGATCTTGGTGAGAATGCCGAGGAAATCGGTCGCCGACGAGCTCGTGTACTCCTGGTCGACGATCTTGATCCCGTTGGCCTTCGCGACGTTCGCGAACTGCTCGGCGACACCCTGCCCGTACGCGGTGCGATCGTCGATGACCACTGCGGTCTTCGCGTTCAGCGTCTTCGCGGCGAAGGTCGCCATCGTGCCGCCGAGCTGTTCGTCGCTCGCGCCGATCCGGAAGATGTTCTTGAAGCCCTGGCGCGTCAGCGCCGGGTTCGACGCGACCGGCAGCATCGGCACGCCGGCATTGGCGTACACGCGCGACGCGGGAATCGCGACGCCCGAGTTGTACGGGCCGAGCACCGCGACGACGCCCTTGTCGACCAGGCTCTGCGCGACCTGCACGCCCGCCTTCGGGTCGGCCTGGTCGTCGTCGGACACCAGCTTGAACGTGACCGTCTTGCCGGCCACTTTCACACCCGCCTTGTTGAGCTCGTCGACCGCGAGGCGCGCGCCGTTTTCGTTGTCCTTGCCGTTTGCGGCCTGCGGGCCGGTCAGCGGCGCCGAGTGGCCGATCGTCACGACTTCCTGCGCGTGCGCGGAAGTCAGCGCGCCGGCGGCCACGGCCACCGAGAGCGCGGTAATGAGGTATCGCATGGTGTCTCCTGATTGGTTTTGTGTGAAACCAATGTAGGACACGCATGGTCACGATGCAAGCAATTTCAAAATACTATTTACGATTTTGGTCATATTTCAGACCAGAATGCCGCGGGGTGCGTTACTTCGGCGTGATGTCGCGCCGCACCCGGAGAATGTGCTGCTCCACATAGAACGCGGCCGCATCGGCGTCGCCGGACACGATCGCCTCGTAGATCAGCCGGTGCTCGGACACGTAGAGCCGGATCCGGCCCGCGTCGTAGATGCCGTCGTCCTTCAGCCGTTTCCATAGCGGCTGGTCCATCGTCTTCGCGACTTCGTCGGCGATCTTCACGATCAGCGCGTCGCCGGTCATCAGCGCGAGCTGCCGGTGGAACAGCCGGTCGCTCTCGTTCCACAGCGCGCGCTGCCGCGGATCGTCGACATCGGTGATGGTTTCCATCTGCGCGAGATAGCCTTCGGCGATCGGATCGGCTCGGCCGTGCGCGGCCGCGAGGCGCGCGATCGCGGGCTCGAGGATGAGCCGCACGTCGAGCGTCGACGTCGGGCTGAAGTCGGCATCCGGCGCGCTTCGCGTGTCGCCGCGCTGCGCGAGCACGTCGAGCGGCGCCGGCACGACGTAGGTGCCCGAATTGCGCTTCGTGAACACCAGCCCTTCGTTCTGCAATGCGCCGAGCGCCTCGCGCACCGCCGGCCGGCCGACCTGGAACAGCGCCGCGAGCTCGCGCTCGGACGGCAGCCTCGAATCGGCCGGATAGCGCCCCGCGCGGATCTCGTCGCGGATCTTCTCGGCGACCTGCTCGTAGATCTGCAGCGGCCGGAAACCGGCTTCAAGGGATTCGGGACGCGCGGACATCATCTGGGGCTCCTGCCAGGTCGGGGGGCGTGGTTCGGGAATGGTGCGCACGATACCGCAGCGCAGCGGGCCGGCACGTGCGACGGCCCATCTGGACGGATATTAGAACCAAAATCAGTCATCTGCCCGATTTTACGGATTGCCGGGCGGCCATCAACTGGTATAGATTTGATCCAGACCGCCTGCCGTCGCGATTTCCGGCAGCTTTCGTGGCGAGCGCGCGTTGCGCCCGTCGTCCACGCTCACCGATCCAACCGACCGACACGATGACCGCCCTCTCCCGGATTCCCGCTTTCGATGCCGCCGAAACGGCCGCGCTGCTCGACTACCCGGCGCTGCTCGCCACGCTCACGCACACCGTCGCCGAGTATGCGGCCGGCGAGATCGTCAGCCCCGAACGGCTCGTCGTGCCGCTTCAGGGTGGCGGCGTGATGCTGTCGATGCCGTCGAGCGCGCGCGACCTCGCGAGCCACAAGCTCGTGAACGTGTGCCCCGGCAACGCCGCGCGCGGGCTGCCGACGATCCTCGGCCAGGTGAGCGCGTACGACGCGACGACGGGCGAGATGCGCTTCGTGCTCGACGGCCCGACCGTCACCGGGCGCCGCACGGCGGCCATCACCGCGCTCGGCATCCAGGCGCTGCACGGCGCCGCGCCGCGCGACATCCTGCTGATCGGCACCGGCAAGCAGGCGGCCAATCACGCGGAAGCGCTGGCGGCGATCTTTCCGGACGCGCGCCTGCACGTGCGCGGCTCGCGCGCCGGCAGCGCGGCCGCGTTCTGCGCCGCGCACCGCGCGCAGGCGCCGCAGCTCGCGCCGCTCGACGGCGACGCGATTCCCGATGCGATCGATGTCGTGGTCACGCTGACGACGAGCCGTACGCCCGTCTATCGCGAAGCGGCGCGCGAAGGCCGCCTCGTGGTCGGCGTCGGCGCGTTCACCGCGGACGCCGCCGAGATCGACGCCGACACCGTGCGCCACAGCCGGCTCGTCGTCGACGACCCGGCCGGCGCGCGCCACGAGGCCGGCGACCTGATCGTCGCGCAGGTCGACTGGCAACGGGTCGCGTCGCTCGCCGACGTCCTGCGCGGCGCCTTCGAGCGGAGCGGACCGCTGCTGTTCAAGACCGTCGGCTGTGCCGCATGGGATCTGGCCGCGTGCCGCACGGCACGCGATGCGCTGGACGCGCGCCGGGGCGGCTGATTCGACCGCCGCGGCGGCAACGACGGCAGCGGCCGACAATCGCCCACGCCCCCCGGCGGCCCGCCCCGCGCGTCGCCGCCGCTTTCGCCCACGCTTGTAGGAATCGCCCTACAACGCGTCGAACCGGCCTACACAAACTTCCAATTCGGCCGATTTCATTTTCGGCGGCGCAACACGATACTGCGGGCATGAATGCCAGCCTGT
Source organism: Burkholderia ambifaria AMMD (assembly GCF_000203915.1). NCBI lineage: Bacteria > Pseudomonadati > Pseudomonadota > Betaproteobacteria > Burkholderiales > Burkholderiaceae > Burkholderia > Burkholderia ambifaria. The sequence continues at coordinate 625,859 of NC_008391.1, read as the reverse complement.
CACCCGCCGTCGCGCTCAGGGTGTTCCTCGTCGATCACGCCGTCGCCGTGCGGCAACGCATCGCGCTGCTCGTCGGCGCGATCGGCGGCGTCGTGGTCGTCGGCGAAGCAGAAGACGGCCAGGACGCGTGGACGCACATCCGCAGCAGCCGCGCGGACGTCGTGATCGTCGACCTGCGGCTCGCGGACGGCGGCGGTCTCGAGCTGATCGGGATGCTGTCGAAGGCCGCGCCGCCCGTCGTCACGATCGTGCTGACGAACCACTCGGCGCTTGCATTCAGAGATGCATGCGCGGCGGCCGGAGCCGATTATTTCTTCGACAAGACCGCCGAATTCGACGCTGCATGCCGCGTCATCGAATCCCTGGTGCACGCTCGCGCGCACCAACCCTGATCGAGCCGGAGTGATTCATGTCTACCGCCACCGCCTTCGCCACCGCCCCGCCCGCCGCGGCTCGGCCACCGATGCCGCTTCACGCGGTCGCACGCACCGATACCGCCAAACATCCGGCCGCGCGCTGCTCAGTGTGCGCGATGCGCTCGATGTGCCTGCCGCCCGACCTGACCGCGGACGAATACGGCCGCCTCGACGCGATCATCTGCTCGACCCGGCACGTTCGCCAGGGCGACTCTCTGTTCCGCACCGACGACCCGTTCCAGAGCATCTATGCGGTGCGCGCGGGCTCGTTCAAGACGGTGATGATGCATCGCGACGGCCGCGAGCACGTGAACGGCTTCCAGATCGCCGGCGAAACGCTCGGCATGGACGGCATCGGCACCGGCCGGCACTGTTGCGACGCGATCGCGCTCGAGGACAGCGTCGTATGCATCATCCCGTTCGTCGCGCTCGAAGCCGCATGCCGCGAAATGAAATCGATGCAGCATTTTCTCTATCAGATGCTGAGCAGCGAGATCGTCCGCGAATCGAGCCAGATGCTGCTGCTCGGCACGATGTCGGCCGAGCAGCGCGTCGCGCATTTCCTGCTGAACCTGTCGTCGCGCTTCGAGGCGCGCGGTTATTCGGCATCGGAATTCAACCTGCGGATGACGCGCGAGGAAATCGGCTGCTATCTCGGCATGAAGCTCGAGACGGTGAGCCGGATGTTCTCGCGGTTCCATCGGGAGTCGCTCGTCGAAACACGCGGCAAGCGCGTGCGGATCATCGACGCGCAGGCGCTCGCCCAGGTCTGACGGATAGAGCGCGGGCGGCCGGCATCATTGCGCGGCGGCGCCCGTCTTGACCTGACGTAACGCGACGGCTTCGGATTCGTCCGCGTGCCACGCGGACAGCGCCTGTTCGGCGTGCGCGAACGCGCGGCGCATCGTGTCGTTCACGTCGTGGCCGGTGCTCGACGGCAGCGATGCCGGGGCGCGATCGTGCATCAGCAGTTCGAGCCGCACGTCGTAGGTCCGGTCGCCGTCATCGGTCGTGCGCGACTCGATCGTCAGCCGGCAATCGGCGAGCCGTGCGCGGAATCGCTCGAGCCGCACCAGTTGCGCCCCCGCCTCGGCTTCGAGTGCGGCATACCCCGTGAATCCGACGCAGACGATCTGCATGCCCACGCCCATGGGGCGCCTCCTGACGAGATCGGTGCCCGTCGACCGCGTACCTGTCACTGTGTATCCCTGTCCCGTACGCGGCGCGATGACCGACGCGGCGCTCACTGCCCGTGGCAGCCCCACCTGCGCGCAACCATCGGCGCGAGAGAATTCATACGCTGAATGTCTGCGACGCCTTCATTTCGATCCACGTCATCCCGGCCCGCAGCCCTTCGATCGCCGCCTCGTGCTCGGTCGGATACGCGTGACTGTGTTCGAACGTGTGATGAAAACGCGCCGCCCCCGTGCCATGCTCGACGGACACACGACAGCGGAACTCGCCGGATTCGCATGGTCGCGTCTCGATTTCGACCGACCAGTCGCGTTCATGAATCGTACCTTGCAGTGTCATGCGCCCTCCTGCGGGATCAGTCGTCCTCGAGCCGGAAATGACCGCTATGCAGCAACACCGGCCGTCCCCCGATTTCTTCGAGCATCCGTCGTGCCATCGCATCGATCGCCGACCGATGTGCTTCGAACGCAGCGAGCAGATCCCGCTCGAGCAGCGACGGCGCGCCGAAATGGTCTTCCAGCGCTTCGGCCGTGATCGCGCACTGCACGCAGCGACCATCGACCAGCGCCGAAAATGCGACGACCAGATCGCGTCCGCAATATTCGGGCGGTTCCGGTGGAAAGGCAATCTGCATCTGTCCGCCTGTCATCGTCGTGACGATCCCATGACATGAGCATAGCCGCCTGCACGGCCGCACGCTTGACCCACGTCAACGGCTTCGCTGCGCCGCACGATGCGGCGCCCTTCGCATGGCGTGGAGCGGCGTTCAGCCCGCGTCCGCGTCGATTGCCGCACCGCGCTCGGCCAGTAGTTCGCGCAGCACGCCGCGATGGCAGCGGCGTTCGTCCTCGCAGTAGCAACCGATCGAGAACGCGCTCGTCGCCGACAGCGCGGCGAGCAGATCCAGCACCTTCGGCGCGTCGCCATGCGCCATCTCCGCGCGAAAGCGGCGCGTGAACGCGCGCCATTCGGCGTCGGTTTCGGCCGCCAGCGCCTGCGCGACGAGCTCGGGGCTCGGCGACAGCGTCGGCAACCATACATCATAGTAGTTGCGCGATGCGAATTCCGCCTTGGGTACGCCGCGCGGCGGTCGCCGCACCGTGCCGATCCTCAGGCCCTCGCCGGCCGCGCGCGGCGTGCCGAGCCGTACGATTCGAATTGCCATGCCGCTCCTTCGTCATGCGTTCGAGCTTCCATCGTAGCGCCGCGCCGCCGCCACGCAACAAAAAACCGGCTGCCTCCACGAAGGAGACAGCCGGTTCGGCGAAACGATCGGGCGCCCGAAGGCGTGCGGTCAGACGCCGCTCTTCAGCACCTTGCCGATGGATTCCGCGACGATGCCGACGTTCGAATCGTTCAGGCCCGCGACGCACATGCGGCCCGAACGCAGGATGTACACGCCGTGCACTTCGCGCAGCGCGTCGACCTGGGCTTCGGTCAGGCCCGTGTACGTGAACATCCCGCGCTGCTTCACGTAGCGCGTGAGCGCTTCACCGCTGACGTGGTCGCGCAGGCCGTCGTGGATCGACTGGCGCATGCGCGCGATGCGGCGGCACATCGCGGCAAGCTCTTCTTCCCACTGCTTGCGCAGCGCCGGCGTGTTGAGCACCGTCGCCACGACCTTTGCGCCGTAGGTTTGCGGGTTGCTGTAGTTCGAGCGCACCGCGCCGGCCAGTTGGCCCAGCACGCGCTCGGCCGCGGCCGCATCCTCGCAGACGACGCTCAGGCCGCCGACCCGCTCGCCGTACAGCGAGAAATTCTTCGAGAACGAGTTCGCGACGAGCGCCGGCACGCCGCGGCGGGCCAGTTCGCGCACCGCGAACGCATCCGCGTCGAGGCCCGCGCCGAAGCCCTGGTACGCCATGTCGACGAACGGCAGCAGCCCGCGCGCCTCGATCACGTCGATCAGCTTCTCCCACTGGCCTTCGTCGAGATCGACGCCGGTCGGGTTGTGACAGCACGCGTGCAGCAGCACGATGCTGCGCGCCGGCAGCGCGTCGATCGCCGCGAGCATCGCGTCGAACTTCAGGCCGCCCGTCGCTTCGTCGTAGTACGGATACGTGTTCACCGTGAAGCCGGCGCGCTCGAAGATGAAGCGGTGGTTCTCCCAGCTCGGATCGCTGAGCCATACCTGCGCGTCCGGGAAGTAGCGCTTCAGGAAATCGGCGCCCACCTTCAGCGCGCCCGAGCCGCCGAGCGTCTGCACGGTCGCGATGCGGCCGGCCGCGCGCGCCGGGTGATCGGCGCCGAACACGAGCGCCTGCACGGCGTCGCGATACGCGGCGAGGCCGACCATCGGCAGATAGGGTTTCGGGCCGAGGTCGCGCTGCAGCGCGGTTTCGGCTTCGCGCACGGCGCCCATCACGGGAATCCGGCCTTCTGCATCGAAATAGATGCCGATGCTCAGGTTGACCTTCTGATCGCGCGGATCTTTCTGGAAGTTCTCGTTGAGCGTCAGGATCGGATCGCCCGGGTACGCGTCGATGTGTTCGAACATGGCTATGTCGGTCTCGTCTGGAAGGATGGTCGTGGTGCCCGTGTCAGCGTGCGGACGCGCCGTCGCGCATCGCGTAGCCCGCATTCTTCTGACGGAAGCGATACCCGATCGCGAGCACCGCGAGCCATACGGGGATCAGGTACACCGACAGACGGAGATCCGGCGTCAGGTACATCACGACGAGAATGCCGGCCATGAACACCAGGCACAGGTAATTCGTGAAAGGATAGGCCAGACTGCGGAACGAAGTCTGCTCCCCGGCGATGCGCTTGGCCTGGCGGAACTTCAGGTGGATCAGCGTGATCATCGCCCAGTTGATGATCAGCGCCGACACGACGAGGCCCATCAGCACCTCGAACGCCTTGCCCGGCATGAAGTAGTTGACCAGCACGCACGCGCCGGTCGCGAGCGCCGACGCGCCGAGCGCGGCGAGCGGAATGCCGCGCTTGTTCACCGAGCACAGCACCTTCGGCGCATTGCCCTGCTTCGCGAGGCCGAACAGCATCCGGCTGTTGCTGTACACGCCGCTGTTGTAGACCGACAGCGCGGCCGTCAGCACGACCACGTTCAGCACGTTCGCGACCAGGTTGCTGCTCAGTGCATGGAAGATCAGCACGAACGGGCTGCCGCCGGTGACGACCTTTTCCCACGGATACAGCGACAGCAGCACCGCCAGCGCGCCGATGTAGAAAATCAGGATCCGGTAGATCACCTGGTTGGTCGCGCGCGGAATGCTGTGCTTCGGATCGTCGGCCTCGGCCGCGGTGATGCCGATCAGCTCCAGCCCGCCGAACGAGAACATGATCGCCGCCATCGACATCACGAGCCCCGACACGCCGTTCGGGAAGAAGCCGCCGTGCTGCCAAAGATTCGCGATGCTCGCCTCCGGGCCCGCGTGACCGCTCGCGAGCAGCCAGCCGCCGAAGCCGATCATCCCGACGATCGCGGCAACCTTGATGATCGAGAACCAGAATTCCGTCTCGCCGTACGACTTCACGCTCGCCAGGTTCAGCAGGTTGATCGCGACGAAGAACACCAGCGCGGACACCCAGGTCGGCACGCCGGGCCACCAGTACTGCACGTAGATCCCGACGGCCGACAGCTCGGCCATGCTCACGAGGATGTACAGCACCCAGTAGTTCCAGCCGGACAGGAAGCCGGTGAAGTGGCCGACGTATTTATCGGCGAAGTAGCTGAACGAGCCGGCCACCGGCTCGTCGACGACCATCTCGCCGAGCTGGCGCATGATGAAGAACGCGACGATGCCGGCCACCGCGTAGCCGAGCAGCACGGACGGGCCGGCCATCTTGATCGTCTGCGCGATGCCGAGGAACAGCCCCGTGCCGAGCGCGCCGCCGAGCGCGATCAGCTGGATGTGGCGGTTCTTCAGCCCCCGCTTCAGGCCGTCCTTCTCGTTTCCAGAAACCATGTCTTCTCCATGTTGCCCGCCGCCGCCGGAAGCGGTGCGGCACGCCTCGGTGTGCCGGGCGTTGTTTTGCTGTGCCGGCGGCCGTTCGTGGAGCCGCCGGGTTGGGGACTGCGATCTTCGCGCGGTGACGCCCGATTCCTGTCGGCAGGCCCGCCAGCCCGGCCGCCGACCGTCGTCCTCGCCCGCGTCGCCGCGGCCGCGCACGAAAATCCGGCGTCAGTTTAGCGTCGCGACGGCGAAATCGGGTTGCGTAACCCGCTCATGCAAACCCTACATTATGAGATAAAATTGCACCCCGGAGACAGACGAGGAAACAAAAATGCCTGAACCGGTTCTCGATCGCATCGATCGCCACTTGCTGTCGGTATTGCAGGAGAACGGCCGCGCGTCGAACCTCGATCTGGCGAAGGCCGTCGGCCTGTCGCCCGCGCAGACGCTGCGGCGCCACCGCCGGCTCGAGGAAATCGGCGCGATCCGCCGCTACGAAACCCGTCTGTGCCCCGATACGCTCGGGTTCGGCGTCACCGCGTTCGTGCACGTGACGATGGAGCGCGGGCATATCCGTGACCTGTCGAAGTTCCAGAAGCTCGTGTCGGATCTCGCGCAGATCCAGGAATGTTTCTCGGTGACGGGCGATATCGATTACGTGCTGAAGGTCGTCGCGCATGACTTGAAGGGGTTGTCCACGTTCCTGCTCGAAACGCTGATGCGCATTCCCGGCGTGAGCGGCGTGCATTCGAGCGTGTGTCTCGATGAAATCAAGTGCACGAGTGCGATGCCGTTGGAAAGTTGATGGTGGATGGCCACGCGCTGCCGCGGGCCGCGAGTTCGCCCGTCGCGCTCACCGCACCGCCTCGAACGCGCTGATCAGCAGCGCCCCGCAGGCAATCACCAGACACCCGCCCGCCCGACGCGGCGTCAGCCGCTCGCCGAGATACACGCGCGCGATCAGCGCCGCGAACACCACGCTCGTTTCGCGCAGCGCCGACACCGGCCCCATCGGCGCGCGATCCATCGCCCAGATCACGATCCCGTACGCGAGCGCCGCGAACATGCCGCCGCCCGCGGCCTTCGCCGTCTCGCCGATATCGTGCGTGAGCCGCAGCGGCCCCGCGCGCAGCCGGTAATACGCGGCCATCAGTAGCCCCGTCAGCACGAACATCCACCCCGTATAGCCGACCGTGCTGCCGCTTTCCCGCACGCCGATCCCGTCGACCACGCTGTACGCGGCGATCGATACGCCGGTCGCGAACGCGGTGAGCAACACGGGCGTCATCCGGTGTGGCGCACCCCGCCTGCGCTCGAGCCCGATCGCCAGAATGCCGGCGCAGATCAGCACGAGTCCGCATTGCGCGCCCACGCTCAGGCGCTCGCCCGCGAACACCGCCGCGCCCAGCGTGACCAGCAGCGGCGCGGTGCCGCGCGCAACCGGATAAGCAACGCTCAGGTCGCCGTGCTCGTACGCGCGCACCAGCAGCAACGTATAGACGACATGGATCACCGCCGACGCGACGACGCAGGCCCAGCTCGCGGGCGTGATCGGCGCGGCGCCCGGCAGGAACAGCAGCGCGAACAGCCCGATCGCGATCTGCAGCACCGTGGCCGAGCGCAGCCGGTCGCCGCTGCTGCGCACGAGCGCATTCCATGACGCATGCAGGAAGGCGGCACACAGGACGGCAAGCAGAACGGGGATCGGCACGTTGAATACTCGCTGACGGCCGGCAACGCGAAATCGTTGCCGGGGCCGATCATCGTATGAATGTGTCACCGGATTGTCAAAAAAGCCGCTGCACGACCGCGTGGACCGACACACCCGGCACGTGCCGCGGCCCGCCCGGCGCGGCATCCACGGCGACGACCGCACCCGCCGCCGAATGTGTCGCGCCGGTTGCATCGGCCCGTGCCTTTCCACTGTCTTTCGCGCCGCGTCTCGCCGTAATGGAATCGATACCGCGGCGCAACCGTCGCGAAACCGATTCGCCCCCATATCTTCATACCGGGCTGTTTCAATGCCGGTGCTCCATCACGAGCCCCGCGCCGAACCGAGACGACGACGGGGCCGCTCTCCACCATCGACCACCTCACCTGGAGTTTCCCGATGTTCCGTCAAGCCTTGCTCGTCACCGCCTGTGCAGCCGCAGCGCTTGCGCTGTTCGCCTGCGGCGGCAGCGACGATCCGACGTCGACGCCCGCGGTGTCGTCGCAGGATGCACTGCAGACCGCCACGCCGATCAAGCACGTCGTCGTGATCTACGGCGAAAACGTGTCGTTCGACCACTACTTCGGCACTTACCCGAACGCGTCGAACCCGTCCGGCGAACCGGCCTTCACCGCCAAGCCCGGCACGCCGACGATCAACGGGCTGACGGGCACGCTGCTGACCGCGAACCCGAACTTCACGAACACGGCCAACGGCACCGACGCCGCGAACCCGTTCCGCCTCGACCGCACGCAGGCCGCGACGGCCGACCAGAACCACGCGTACACGGCCGAGCAGCAGGCCGAGGACAACGGCCTCGCCGACCTGTTCCCGAAATACACCGGCAAGGGCTCGTCCGGCGGCGCCGGCGCGTTCGGCACGAAGGGCCAGGTGATGGGTTACTTCGACGGCAACACCGTCACCGCGCTGTGGAACTACGCACAGCGCTTCGCGATGAGCGACAACGCATATACGACGGTCTACGGCCCGTCGACGCCGGGCGCGCTGAACGTCGTGTCGGGCCAGACCAACGGGATGCAGATCGTCAAGACGTCGAAGCAGCCGTCGACGCTCGCGGCCACCTCGTACTACATCAACGACGGCCAGGGCGGCTTCACGATGATCAACGACGTCGACCCCGGCTTCGACGTGTGCTCGAGCACGACCGACCAGGCGATGATGAGCGGCAAGAACATCGGCGACCTGCTGAACGCCGCGAAGATCACGTGGGGCGGCTTCATGGGCGGCTTCAACCTGTCGACGACCAACGGCAACGGCACGACCGGCTGTAACCGCAGCACCGTCGCCACCGCCGTGAACGCGGCGACGGCCGACTACATCCCGCACCACAACTGGTTTCAGTACTACGCGTCGACCGCGAACCCGCAGCACACGCGTCCGAGCAGCATCGCGGCGATCGGTTCGAGCGTCCAGGCCGACGGCAAGACGGCCGAGCCGGCGAACCACCAGTACGACAGCGACGATTTCTTCGCGGCCGTGAAGGCCGGCAATTTCCCGTCGGTCAGCTTCCTCAAGGCGCCAGCCGCGCAGGATGCGCACGCGGGCTACTCGGATCCGCTCGACGAGCAGGCGTTCGTGACGAAGGTCGTCAACTTCCTGCAGCAGCAGCCGGACTGGCAGAACACGGCCGTGATCGTCACCTATGACGACTCCGACGGCTGGTACGACCACGCGTACACGGCGCCGACCCACGCGTCGTCCGATGCGGTCGACCAGGTGAACGGCAACGGCGCATGCGGCACGGGCGGCACCACCGGCGTGAACGGCGGCACCGTGAATGGCAGCTGCGGCCCGGGTGTGCGCATTCCGCTGGTCGTGATCTCGCCGTACGCGAAGCAGAACTATGTCGACCACACGATGATCGACCAGGCGTCCGTCGTGCGCTTCATCGAGGACAACTGGCTCGGCGGCCAGCGCATCGGCGGCGGTTCGTTCGATGCGACGGCGGGCGACCTGCGCGGGCTGTTCGACTTCGCGTCGAAGCCGAATACGGCGCCGCTGTATCTCGATCCGACGCAAGGCACCGTGCTGAGCGCGGCGCCGTCGATCTGACCGGTACTGCCTGACCGGTAACAGCAAGCAGCAGGCCGGCGCATCGTGCGCCGGCCGTTTCCATTCAACGCGCCGCCTTTACGCCGCGCCCGACTTTCGACCGACAGCATGACAGCTCGTCCCGCGTTCCCGTCTCCCGACGCATCCGGCGCCGCCGCGCCGCGTTCCCCTGCCCGCGTGCTGCGCCGCGCGGCGTTCGTGCTCGGCGCGGCCGTGCTCGGCTACGGCGCGTTCGCGATCGCGTTTCCGGCCCGCACGCCGGCGGCGATCGGCGACGTCGTCGCCGACTGGACGGGCGCGAATCCGCATCCGGTCGTGCTGCAGCGCCCGGCCGCGCAGCCGCTGTCCGCGGTCGCGCAACTTGGGCGTGCACTGTTCGCCGATCCGTCGCTGTCGGCGTCCGGCAAGCAGTCGTGCGCGTCGTGCCACAGCCCCGATCATGCATACGGGCCGCCGAACGGGCTCGACGTGCAGCCCGGCGGCCTCGCGATGACGCAGCAGGGTTACCGTCCGCCGCCGTCGCTGATGTACCTGTACCGCCAGCCGAATTTCAGCATCGGCCCCGATGCGGGCGAAAACGACGCCGCGCCGAGCGTCGCGCAGCAGGCGGCAGCCGCGGCCGGCGTCGTGAAGGCGCAGAAGGTGGCCGGCACGTCGGCCGCGCCGCAGCTCGTGCCGCAGGGCGGGATGTTCTGGGATGGCCGCGCCGATACGCTGCAGCAGCAGGCGTTCGGACCGCTGCTGAATCCGGTCGAGATGGCGAATGCGAGCATCGACGACGTCGCGCGCAAGCTCGCGCAGTCGTCGCATCGCGCGCAGCTCGAGCAGTTGTTCGGCGCGCGCGTGTTCTCCAGCCCGCAGCTTCTGGTGTCGGAGGCGATGTTCGCGATCGCGCGGTATCAGGTCGAGGATCCGTCGTTCCATCCGTACAACAGCAAGTACGATCGCTGGCTCGAGGGCCGCGCGCGCCTGACGCAGGCCGAGTTGCGCGGGCTGAGGCTCTTCAACGATCCGGACAAGGCGAATTGCGCGGGCTGCCATCTGTCCAAGCCCGGCAAGGACGGCCTGCCGCCGATGTTTACCGACTACCAGTACGAGGCGCTCGGCGCGCCGCGCAACCAGGCGCTCGCGCAGAACCGCAACCCGGCGTTTCACGATCTCGGCGTGTGCGGGCCGTTCCGCGAGGACCTGAAGGACCAGACGCAGTACTGCGGGATGTTCCTCACGCCGACGCTGCGCAACGCGGCGACGCGCCAGGTGTTCTTCCACAACGGCGTGTTCCATACGCTCGACCAGGTCATGGCGTTCTACAACGAGCGCAGCATCTCGCCGCAGAAGTTCTATTCGCGCGGCGCGGACGGCAAGGTCGACGAGTACGACGATATTCCGCCGAAGTACCGCGCGAACGTCGACGTGACCGATGCGCCGTTCGATCGCAAGCCGGGCGACAAGCCCGCGATGACCGAGCAGGACATCAAGGATATCGTCGCGTTTCTCGGCACGCTGACCGACGAGCCGGCACGCTGAGCAGTCGCCGTTGCACTAGCTGAGCAGCGCAACGTTCTCGTCGATCCGATGCTGAATGTGCATCAGGGTATCGTCGGTGATGCCCCCCTGATAGTCGCGCGTCGCAATGGCCGACCATCGGCTGGCCACCGAGCACATTCGGTCGATCATGTCGCCGGCCGCCGCGGCGGAAATCTCCGCCTCCTTTGCCAGCCCGAGCAAGGCCGCTCGGTCGATCTGCAGCGCCTCGCCCATGACGTCCATCTGGTGATAACCGCCCGGTCCCTCGCAGAATGTCACGTCATAGGCCGGCGCGAGCTTCCACTCGCCGGATCGCGCCATGATGTACGCGAAGTTCTTGGGATGATCGTCCCGGTTGTTGAAGGCGACGTTGAAGACAGCCCGCTCGAACGCCCGCGCCTTTTCGCGGACGTCATTGGTGCACATGTGGGTCGCACGCAGGAAATTCACGTAATCCAGCGCACCCGGCGTTTTGTAATCGGCACCGGTAAACGCAGCGACGCTTTGCATGGGCACGCGCAGACCGTCCCGTCGATCGAAACGCCTGGATGCAAATGCCGCCATCCCGCCCGGCAAATCGAAATGCAACGTGTCCGGCGTCTCGATGCCGCACATGCGCAAGCACTCGGCGTAGACCATCTCGATCGCGCACACCTCCGGATGCTCCTGCCGCGCCGGGAACTTGACCAGCCACGCGTCAAAATCCGCCGCGGGGGCCGTGGTAAAGACGCCGGAGCGCGGATCGCGATAGACCAGCGCCTTCGGCCTGGCGCCTTGCGGAGAACCGCCCACCTGCAGCAACTGATGAAGGAACGCTCCGCCTTCACCATCGAGGACTTCCTGTACCTCGGCCGCGAGCCGATCCAGGGGAATATTCGGCTGCGGCTCCTGGATCTCGGGCGCGACGGGCTCGAACGACATGGCCCCCATCGCATGGCTGCCGATGTAAGCCAGCCGCTCCAGCGGCCCGATGCGTGCCGCGTTGAGGCCGCGGCGTTTGAACAACCGATCCATCAGCAACATGCCCCATCCGTCGGGCAGCGCATCATAGACCGGCCCGGGCAGCCCTAGCTGATGGGCCGGAAAATCCTTGCGCAGCCTGCTCCCATGCACAGGGAGTGCATAAGACGACAGCTCGAGCCCCCTCTTGCGTGCGTCATCGCTATATTCGAATACGATCAACGGGCGCCCCGTGATGGCCGTCGTCGAGACCAGCGATCCCCACAGCCAGTGCTCCCCCCAGCCGTCGTAGTAGACATCGACCCGCTCAATCATTGTTCGTCGTCCTCTTGACGCGCTGACGTTTGGCGCTCTTTTCATACCGGTGAACGTCTTCCAGGCTATCGAGCTTCGGCAGGAACAGCGCTTCGAGTTCCTTGCTTCGTCCAAGAACCATGGCGACACGAATGACCGTTTCGAGGCTCACATTGCGTCCGGCTTCCAGGTTAGACACGGTATTGGCGCCGACGCCGGCACGCGCCGCCACGTCGGCCTGGGTGAGTTGCAACGCCAAACGCTCCGTGCGAAGCCGCTCGCAAAGGAGTGTGACGATTTCAGCGGGCTTGCGAAAGCTTAATTCCAACATAATGTGTCTTGTGGCGCCATAGGGCATATAACCCACAATATTATAGAGTTAAAGCGTTAGCATGCTCAAGAACTTTAATTCCCTGATATTGTGGTTTATAGGTGAATATGGCGTCATTACCACCAGTAACACGGAATTAACTCCCGATGGACGTATGCCCCGTCACACCCCGCCACATTCTTGTTAGCACCGGCCACACCCCGCTTCGCGCCCCGCGTTTTCCCCTACCTCGAACTCCTTGACGCCACCGGCCCCCATCGACAACACTTTGCCCATCGCAAGTGTGATCACAGATCGCAGATCAAACTCAGGAGAACCCCGGCCTTGGCACCCCGTATCGTCCCGCCCGCACTGAAAGTCATCGAATCGGAAACGATGGCCGACAAGGTCTACCAGCAACTGCGCGAAGCGCTGATGAGCGGCCGTTTCGCGCCCGGTCAGGCGCTGAGCCTGCGCAGCGTCGCCGAGGCGGTCGGCTCGTCGACGATGCCCGTGCGCGCCGCGCTCACGCGGCTGCGCGCCGAACGCGCGCTGGTCGACGGCCCGAACCGCGCGCTCGTCGTGCCGCCGATGACGCTCGACATGCTCGACGAACTGCGCGACGTGCGGATCGCGCTCGAGGGATGCATCGCCGAACGCGCGTGCGCACGGATGACCGACGCGCAGATCGCTGCCGTACGCAAGACCTGCGAAACGATGCAGGCGCAGGTCGAGGCCGGCCGTTCGCGCGCCTACCTGCAGAGCAATTTCGCGTTCCACAGCGCGATCTACGCGCACGGTGCGAGCGAAAGCACGCTCGCGATCGTCGAGAACCTGTGGATGCGCGTCGGGCCGTTCCTCAACATGGTCGCGCTCGATATCCCGCACATGCGGCGCTCGATGGATGCGCACCGCGCGATCGTCGATGCGCTCGAACGGCGCGACGGCACCGGCGTACGTGCCGGCATCGCGCTCGACATCGGCGGCGCCGCGCACGATCTCGCCGAAACGCTGCGCGCCGAGCAGACGCCGCGGCGCGCGAATGCGAAGCCGTAGCGGCCACCTTCCGCGGCAAGCAGCCCCCGAAGGCGCGCCGCATCCAATAACTTCAACGATGGAGACAACCCGGCATGACAGCTTCCGACCTGCTGAAACCCTATGACGGCCTGCGCGTGCTCGTGACGGGCGGCGCGTCGGGCATCGGTCTCGAGATCGCCGACGCGTTCGCCGAATGCGGCGCGCGCGTCCACGTGTGCGATGCGTCGCAAGCCGCGATCGCGGCGCTGGCGGACCGGCCGTCGCGCGCCGCGATCACTGCGACGCTGGCCGACGTATCCGATCCGGTCGCGGTCGAACGCGTGTTCGCGGACATAGCGACGACGCTCGGCGGCCTCGACGTGCTCGTCAACAACGCAGGCATCGCCGGCCCCACGGGCGGCATCGACGAAATCGACCCCGTGCAGTGGGAGCAGACGATCGCGATCAACCTGAACGCGCAATTCCAGTTCGCGCGGCGCGCGGTGCCGCTGTTGCGTGACGCGAAGCACGGCGGCGCGATCATCGCGCTGTCGTCGGTCGCGGGGCGGCTCGGCTACGCGTTCCGCACGCCCTATGCGGCGACCAAGTGGGCCGTCGTCGGTCTCGTGAAAAGCCTCGCGATCGAGCTCGGGCCGCTCGGCATACGCGTGAATGCGATCCAGCCGGGCATCGTACGCGGCCCGCGGATGCGCCGCGTGATCGAAGCACGCGCGCAGCAGCTCGGCATCGGCTACGACGAGATGGAGAAGCGCTATCTCGAGAAGATCTCGCTGCGGCGCATGACGGATCCGGCCGAAATCGCCGCGACCGCGCTGTTCCTGTGCTCGCCCGGCGGGCACGGCATCACCGGGCAGGCGATTTCCGTCTGCGGCAACGTCGAAGTGCTCTGACGCCTCCTGCGTCGCTCATCGTAAGGAATCCTCTCGTGGCAAACGCTCGCAAAGTCATCATCACCTGCGCGCCGACCGGCGCGATCCACACGCCGTCGATGTCGCCGTACCTGCCCGTCACGCCGCATCAGATCGAGACGGCCGCCGTCGCGGCCGCGCAGGCCGGCGCCGCGATCCTGCATCTGCACGCGCGCAACCCGTCGGACGGCAAGCCGACGCAGGACCCGGCCGTGTTCGCCGAATTTCTGCCGCGCATCAAGGCGCAGACCGACGCGGTGATCAATCTCACGTCGGGCGGCAGCCCGCACATGACCGTCGACGAACGGCTGCAGCCCGCGCTGCATTTCCAGCCCGAAATCGCGTCGCTGAACATGGGTTCGATGAACTTCGGACTCTATCCGATGCTCGAGCGCTTTCGCGAACTGAAGCATCCGTGGGAACGCGAACATCTCGAGAAGAGCCGCGATCTGGTGTTCAAGAACACGTTCGCCGACATCGAGACGATCCTCACGCGCTGCGGCGCGAACGGCACGCGGTTCGAGTTCGAGTGCTACGACATCTCGCACCTGTACAACCTGGCGCACTTCGTCGACCGCGGGCTCGCGAAGCCGCCGTTCTTCGTGCAGAGCGTGTTCGGCCTGCTCGGCGGCATCGGCGCGCACCCCGAAGACCTGATGCACATGCGCCGCACGGCAGACCGCCTGTTCGGCCAGGACTACGTGTGGTCGATTCTCGGCGCGGGCCGCAACCAGATTCCGCTCGCGACGATCGGCGCCGCACAGGGCGCGAACGTGCGGGTCGGGCTCGAGGATTCGCTGTGGATCGCGCCCGGCCAGCTCGCCGAATCGAGCGCCGCGCAGGTACTGAAGATGCGGCAGGTGCTCGAGGGACTGTCGCTGGAGATCGCGACGCCGGCCGAGGCGCGCGCGATGCTCGATCTCAAGGGCGGCGACGCGGTCCGGTTCTGACCGCCGGGGCGCGCCCGATACCCGCCCAACACCAGGACCCGCAAGCGCAGAGACAAGGCGCCGGCCCAAGCCGGCCGGCGCCAGGACGCCCTTGATCGCCCCGCTCCCGCCCGAGCGCCGCCGGCGCGGCTCCGTCGTCTGCCCCTCCGCTGCGCGCGACGCAGCGGCCTCTGCCGAACGCGGCGCGCCGTGCTTGCCGTGTGCGCCCGTTCGCCTTTACCGGAGTCGTCCGCATGTCCACTCAACACGCCCAGATCCTGCCTTCCGCGACCGGCGACGCAAGCGCGTCGCTGAACCGGCTGCTGTTCCGCAAGCTCATGCCGCTGCTGATCGCCGCCTACGTGATCAGCTTCCTCGACCGCACCAACATCGCGTTCGCGAAGCACTCGATGGGCGTCGATCTCGGCATTTCATCCGCGGCCTACGGGCTCGGCGCCGGCCTGTTCTTCCTGACCTACGCGCTGTTCGAGATCCCGAGCAACCTGATCATGCATCGCGTCGGCGCGCGCTTCTGGATCACGCGGATCATGATCACGTGGGGCGCGTTGTCGGTCGCGATGGCGTTCGTCAGCGGCCCGACGTCGTTCTACGTGATGCGCCTGCTGCTCGGCGCCGCCGAAGCCGGACTGTTTCCGGGCGTGATGCTGTACCTCACGTACTGGTTCGGTCGCGAGCAGCGGGCGCGGGCAACCGGCTACTTCCTGCTCGGCGTGTGCATCGCGAACATCGTCGGCGGGCCGCTGGCCGGCGCGCTGATCGAACTCGACGGCACGCTCGGCTTCCACGGCTGGCAATGGCTGTTCGTCGTCGAAGGGATTCCGGCGATCCTGCTCGCCTTCGTCGTGTGGACGCGCCTGCCGGACCGTCCGAGCCGCGCGCCGTGGCTCGCCCCCGAAACCGGCCGTGCACTCGAACGCGCGCTCGCAGCCGAACAGGATGCCGGGGTCGCCGCCCACGGCGGCCACCGCTTCGGCGCCGCGCTGCGCGATCCGCAGATCTGGCTCGCGATCTTCGTGTACTTCTGCCACCAGTTGACGATCTATACGGTGATCTTCTTCCTGCCGGGCATCATCGGCGCATCGGGGCACTTTTCGCCGTTCGCGGTCGGGTTGCTGACCGCGTTGCCCTGGCTCGCCGCCGCACTCGGCGCCGCCACCCTGCCGCGCTTCGCGCGCGAGTCGCATCATGCGCGCCGGATCCTGTGCGGCGGCCTCATCGTGATGGCGGCCGGAATGGTGGGCGCCGCCAACGCGTCGCCGGTGGCCGGCCTCGCTTGCGTATGCATCGCCGCGTCGATGTTCTTCGTCGTGCAGTCGATCGTGTTCACGTTTCCTGCGTCGCGACTCGCCGGCAGCGCGCTGGCCGGCGGTCTCGGTCTCGTGAACACATGCGGGCTGCTCGGCGGCTTCGTCGGCCCGACCGTCGTCGGCGCGATCGAACAGGCGACCGGGAATGCGAAGAACGGACTGACGCTGCTTACCGCAGCGCTCGTCGCCGCCGCGTTCGCGAGTCTCGCGCTGCGCCACGGGCACGAGCGGCCCGCTGTGCGATCGCAAGGCTGAGCGCGCGCGATTCGAGCCGGCGCGACGCTGCGGGCCGCCCCCGCCTGCCTCGCGCCGCGTTCGGTCAGAACAGATACATCCCTGCGACGAACACCACGCCCGAGAACAACAGCGTCGTCACGCAGTACCCCATGATGTCGCGCACGCCGAGCCCGGCGATCGCGAGGGCGGGCAGCGCCCAGAACGGCTGCGCCATGTTGGTCCACGCCTCGCCGTAGGCGATCGCCATCGCGGCCTTGCCGAGATCGGCACCGAGCGCCTGCGCGGCCGGCATCACAAACGGGCCCTGCACGACCCAGTGGCCGCCGCCCGACGGCACCGCGAAATTGATCACGGCCGAACTGAGGAACGCGAGCAGCGGGAACGTGTGCACGTTCGCGATATCGACGAACCACTTCGTGATCACGCCCGCGAGCCCCGAGTGATCCATCAGCGCCTGGATGCCCGCGTAAAAGGGAAACTGGATCATGATCCCCGATGCGCCGCGCGCCGCGCCGGCCACCGCGCGCGCATAGGCCATCGGCGTACGGTGCAGCAGGATGCCGGCCGCGAGGAACGCGAGGTTCACGGTGTCGATGTCGAGCGCGAAGCCCTTCTGCATGAAACGCAGCACGAGGAACGCCGCGCACAGCGCCGCAACGACGACCGACAGCGCGCGGCTCTCTTCCATCCGTTCCGCGAACGTCGCGTCGGGCCCGAGCTGGCGCTCGACGCTCGGCGGTTCCGCGAGCAGCGCCGGATCGACGCTGACGACGTCGCCCGGCTTCGGCATCATCATCCGCGCGAGAAACGGCAGCATCACGATCAGCCCGATCGTGATGAACGCGTTGTAGCCGGTGAAGATCGTGTCCGACACGGGAATCAGCCCGATGGTCTTTTCCATCGGATTGCCCTTCGTCGCGGCGACGAGCGGGACCGAACCCGACAGCCCACCGTGCCAGCTCAGGAAACCCATGTACGCGGATGCGACGAGCAGCCGGTAGTCGCTGCCGGCGACGCGGCGCGCGACTTCGCGCGCAAGCATCGCGCCGAGCACGAGGCCGAAGCCCCAGTTGATCGCGCAGGCGAGCGCGCCGACGAACGCGACGAGCATCACGCCCTGCCCCGGCGTGCGCGCGGTGCTTGCGAGCGCAACGAGCAGGCGGCGCACCGGCGGCGAACTCGCGAGCGCGTGGCCGGTGACGAGGATCATCACCATCTGCATCGAAAACGCGAGCAGGTTCCAGAAGCCTGAACCCCACATCGTCGTGAGTTGCACCGGCGTGGTCGGCGTGAGACCGAAGGCGAGCGCGAACGTGACGATCGTCAGCAGGATCGCGAAAATCAACGGGTCGGGCAGCACGCGGTGGACCACCTGCGTGAAAAAGCGGGAAATGCGTTGGACCAACTTGAGCTCCTCGTTTCCTGATACGGACATCCGCGCGCGTATGGTTCGTTGTTCGGTGGCGGAAACGCGCGGATTTTTGCACAGAACCGAAAGACGCGCTTTGGGGTGCGCACCATCGCGATCCGGCAGCGATACGCGCGAGAAGAGGCGAGGAAACGGGAAGGAAAACGACGTCGGGCAGCCCCGGGGGAGCCGCCCGTGCAGATAAAGGATGACGGCGCGGGTCAGCGGACCGCCGCCGTCTCCGGCGTGCCGACCGTCGCGATCGCATTCGCGCGCCGCTCGGCCCGCTGCTGCGCGAACCGATACGCCACGAGCGACCCGGCCACCGCAAGCAGCATCGGCACGAGACTATCGTGATTCACGCGCGTGAATTCGAGCAGCAGCACGACGGCCGTGATCGGCATCTGCATCGACGCGGCAAGAAACGCGGTCGCGCCGATCAGCGCGCATCCGCCGATCGATGCGCCGGGCCATACGAGGCCCCACAGCCCGCCGAGCACGACGCCCAGCAGCGCACCGTTCGCGAGGCCCGGCGTCAGCAGCCCGCCCTCCGCCCCCGCACGCAGGCTGCCCGCCTCGATCAGCACCTTCAGTACGAGCAGCGTCGCGGCGACGCCGATCGTCAGCGTGCCGTCGAAACCCAGCGAAGCCGGCCCCTTGCCATTGCCGAGCAGTTGCGGAAACCGCATCGCGAGCACACCGATCACCGCGAAGTTGACCAGCGCGAGCACGGGCAGCAGCCGGCCCTTCGGCGCATCCGCCCGCGCACGGGTCGTGAGCCGCACGAAGCCGTATGCGGCGAAACCGAACAGCGGCCCGCAGACGATCGACCACGCGACCAGCGGCGTGCTCAGCACGAACGCCGGCACCGTGTACTGATGTTCGTTGCCGAGGCCGATCCATGCGACGGCCGCCGCGATCGCCGACGTGACGACTGCCGCCACCAGCGCGCGCAATTCGAACGTGCCGAGCAGCACTTCGAGCACGAACACGGCGCCGCCGAGCGGCACGTTGTAGACGGCCGCGAGGCCGGCGCCCGCGCCGCACGCGACCATCAGCCGGCAGTCGGCGGACGTGAGCCCCGCACGGTGCGCGAGCTGCCCGGCGAGCAGCGAGCCGATCTCGCGCGGCGCGACTTCGCGACCGAGCGGCGAACCGAGCGCGACGGTGACGATCTGCAGCAGCGCGTGAACCGTCGTGCTGACGACCGGCATCCGCGGATCGGCCGCACGCACCGCCCGGCGGATGCTGACGAGTGGCCGGCCGTACCGGTAGAGCGCCCACCAGCCGCCGCCCGCGACGAGCCCGCAGACGACGAGCACCGCGAGCCGGCGCAACGGGTCGGCCTGCGTCACGCCCGTGAGGAAGCTCTGGGTGCCGACCACGTGCGACAAGCTGTAGCCGTAGGCGACATGCTGGATCGCGTGCAGCAGCAGCGCGAGCAGCATCCCGCCGAAGCCCGCGCCGATGCCGGTCAGGACGGTGACGACCGCCATCCGCGCGAACGGGCTGGCGGACGGCGAAGAAGACGCGGGAGCGGATGGAAAGTCGAGGCGCATGAGGTCGGCGAACGAGGATCGACAAGGCGGCGCGCACCATGCACGCCGCCGTCAGGTCCGAATCGTAGGCTTCGACCGCTCATGAGACAAACGTATTTTTCTGATCAACTCATGTATTTCACGAATGAATGAGCGGAGGCGCCACGCGGCGGCGCGCGGCGCCTCCCACGTGAACCCGTCACTCCGGATACGTGACGCGCTCCGGCTCCCGCCGCATGATCACCTTCCCGAGGCGAATCGACAGCGTGGCCTTCGCCTGCCTGCGCACCGCTTCGTAGTCGCTGTCCGCGTCGAGCACGACCAGGTTCGCCGGCCGCCCGACCGCAATCCCGTAACCGTCGCCGAGATGCATCGTCGTCGCGCTGTGATCGGTCACGAAGTCGAGGCAGCGCTGCAGGTCCTCGTAGCCCATCATGTGGCAAATATGGAGGCCGGCGTCGAGCACGCGCAGGATATTGCCGTTGCCGAGCGGATACCACGGATCCTTGATCGAATCCTGCCCGAAGCACACGTTCAGACCCGCACGATCTAGCTCCGCGACGCGCGTGACGCCGCGCCGCTTCGGAAACGTGTCGAAACGCCCCTGCAGGTGGATGCTCTCCGTCGGGCACGACACGAAGTTCAGCCCGGCACGCTTGAGCAGCCGGAACAGCTTCGAGCAGTACGCGTTGTCGTACGAGCCCATCGCGGTGGTGTGGCTCGCCGTCACGCGCGCGCCCATGCCGCGCACGCGCGCTTCTTCCGCGAGCACTTCCAGAAAGCGCGAATGCGGATCGTCGGTCTCGTCGCAGTGCACGTCGACGAGGCAGCCGGTGCGCTCGGCCAGCTCCATCAGGAAGCGGATCGAGCTGACGCCCTGCTCGCGCGTGTTCTCGAAATGCGGAATCCCGCCGACGACGTCCGCGCCGAGATCGATCGCCTGCTCCATCAGCGCGCGGCCGCCGTCGAACGACTCGATGCCTTCCTGCGGAAACGCGACGATCTGCAGGTCGATCAGCCCGCGCGCCTCGTCCTTCACTTCGAGCATCGCCTTCAGCGCGGCGAGCGTCGGATCGGTGACGTCGACGTGGGTGCGCACGTGCTGGATGCCGTGATCGCGCAGCATGCCGATGGCCGCATGCGCGCGCGTCTTGGTGTCCTCGTGCGTGATCGTCGCCTTGCGCTCGGACCAGCGCTCGATCCCCTCGAACAGCGTGCCGCTCATGTTCCAGGCCGGCTCGCCGGCCGTGAGCACCGCATCGAGATGGATATGCGGCTCGACCAGCGGCGGGATCGCGACACGGCCGCCGGCGTCGATATCGTCGGCGCCGGCGGGCACGACCGGCGCGGTTTGCGCGTCGATCCGCGCGATCCTGTCGCCGTCGATACCGATCGTGAAGAGCCCGTCGCGACCGCGCAGGCGTGCATTGAAGAGATTCATGTGGGTCCTGGCGTCATGCGGCGTCAGCGCGCCGCGTGGTGGGGAAATCCCGCTCGTTCAGCGGGTCCGGCATTCAGCGGAAATCGTCGATCTTCAGGCCGGTGGCCGCGCTCATCTCGTCGTTCGTCACGTCGCGCACGTGCTTGCCGAACGTCCACACGTGCCGGCCGGGGTCACGCGCGCGATACATGCGATCGCCGTAGAACGCATCGGCCGGCGCCTGCAGGATCTCCGCGCCGGCCGCGCGTGCGCGTTCGCAGTGCGCGTCGATGTCCGCGTCGTCGGGCAGATGCACGTGGACGTGCTGGGTATTGCGGTCGCCGGTGTCTTCCGGCGATGCGATGAAGTCGGCCCACGCGCCGCCGATCATCACGAGACCGTCACCGAATTTCATTTCGGCGTGGGCGATGTCGCCTTCCGGTGTGGTGACGACGAGCGAGCGCTCGAAACCGAATGCACGTTCGAGCCATGCGAGCGCGGCTTTCGGGTCGCGGTAGCAAAGCGCGGCACTGAAGGACGGACGGTGATGCGCAGTCATCGATGTCTCCTTGTCCCGGCATGGGATGGCTCATTCTCCACGTGCGCGAAGCGGCGAGCAACTCCCGCGCCGGCGACGCGCATGTTGTCAATGCGCGACACAGCATGCGCGGCAATCGCACATCACGCACCGCGCCTTCCGCGAAAACGTCCGGCATCCGGCGGCGGCATCGGTTTGTGAACACCGTATGACGCACTCTTGCGCGGCTCGCAAGGGTGTGCTCGCGCGCCGGCCGCCGGAATCGAACGGACGCGCCCCTACACTTGCGCCGAACTTTGATCACCGTCCCACACGCAGGAGCATTTACTTGACGTCCTCACCCGCCTAAAGGCAGGTGATTCCCACACCTGGCGATGCACGTCCGCATCGGAGAATGTTCAGCGCAGCGTTGGTATCTCGATCATGCACGACACCACAGCCATCGCAGGCCCACTCTCTCATTCGCAGTCCCGCGATACCTTTCGGCCGCGTCGTGCTGTCTTTCGATCCGCACGCCGAACAGGACTGGGTAGAACCGCTTTCGTCGACTTCCTCGAACGTGGCCCCGTGCGCCATCGCCTTGTAACGGAGCTTGTTTCGGAAGGACGACCAGGATGCGTCGTAGACGCTTTTCGCCATCCTGGTTCTGGCGAGTTTGGCGGCCGACACGTTACCGACCACCATGTAGTCAAAGCGTCGCACCAGATCGAGGGCGAGCTTGTGCTGGAAATCGGCACGGGCATTCGCGACCTTGGCATGCAGCTTCGCGATATGTCGCTTGTGCTTGCGCGCCCGTTGAGCTTTCGCCAGTTTCTCCGCCGCGCGTCGGCCGAATCGGTCATTGGGCAGCTTCTCGCCCGTCGAAAGTGCGGCGAAGTCTTTCAGGCCGAGATCGATGCCAACACCGGAACGGACCGGGCGGGCCTGCACATCGGGCATCTCGATCACGATGTTGAGAAACCAGTTGCCGCGGGCGTCCTGTGCAAAGTTGGTCCCATCCTTGATCTTGCCTTCGGGAAGCGGTCGGCTGTTGAACACGCGGAAGGTGTTGCCGGCGAAACGGAACGCATCGCCTTCGCGCTTCAGGTCACGCCCCTTCAGCGGCACCCAGCCCAGCGATTTCCTGCCGCGATAGCGCAGGTAGGGCCGACGGTGCTGACTGCGCGACTTCGCATATTGCTCGCACGTCGCGTTGATCGTGCCGGAGTGGATGCCGAGTTCCCTACTGCTGCCGATGGTAAGCACATTCAAGTCGAAACCCGTCGGCCACCTCTTGTTCCACTTAAGCGCGTGCTTCTGCGTGTCGTTGCAGAAGTTCCAGACGTAGTTCACCGCACGGCTCTGCTTGTTGAGCAGTCCGTTGAGCGACTTCACGCGATAGCGGTAGACAAGGATCATGCCGGTGATCCTAACCCGTGGAAGAAGCTGCCTGTCAACAGCACTCCTTTCCTTCCCGCCATCCGCCCCGAAGGAAGTCCCCTTGGGGGAAATGGCGGGGTTTCTCGGAGCAAATTCTGATGAACAAAACCCTGATTGCCGCCGCCTCCGCCACCGCACTCTTCGCCCCGCTCGCGCACGCGCAGAGCTCGGTCACGCTGTACGGCCTGATCGACGCCGGCATCGCGTACACCAACAACGTGAACGGCGGATCCCAGTGGCGGATGACCACCGGCACGATCAACGGCAGCCGTTTCGGGCTGCGCGGCACCGAGGATCTCGGTGGCGGCCTGAAGGCGCTGTTCGTGCTGGAGAACGGCTTCAACGCGAACAACGGCGCGCTTGGCCAGGACGGCAAGCTGTTCGGCCGCCATGCATACGTCGGCCTGAGCCGCAGCGGCTTCGGCACGCTGACGCTCGGCCGCCAGTACGACACGATGGTCGACTTCGTCGCGCCGCTGTCCGCGACGGCCGGCGACTTCGGCGATACGGGCTTCGCGCATCCGTTCGACAACGACAACCTGAACCATTCGGTGCGCATCAACAACGCGGTCAAGTACACGAGCGACACGATCGCGGGCTTCAAGGTCGGCGCGCTGTACGGCTTCTCGAACTCGACGAACTTCGCCGGCAATCGCGCGTACAGCGTCGCGGCGAGCTACACGAACGGCCCGCTGAAGCTGGCCGGCGCGTACCTGCAGATGAACGGCACGAAGGGTTCGACGAGCGCGAGCCCCGGCGCGACCGACGTGGCCGAAGCGAAGAGCGTGAGCCAGGGCGGCTGGTCGGTGGGCGCGGACCGCATGCGCACGTACGGTGGCGGTGTCAGCTACGGGTTCGGTCCGGCGACGGTCGGCTTCGTCTATACGCGTTCGCAGTACGACAACTCGGGCTCGTTCGGCTCGACCGGCCAGGTCGCGTTCAACAACTACGACGTGAACGTGCGCTATGCGGTGACGCCGGCCGTCAGCCTCGGCGCGGCCTACGTGTATACGGACGCCAGCGTGTCGAACCCCGACAGCAAGCACGGCACCGATCCGAAGTGGCACCAGGTCGACCTGCAGGCGGTGTACAAGCTGTCGCGCCGCACCGATCTGTACGCGGAAGCGATGTACCAGCACGCATCGGGCCGCGGCTACCAGGCGTTCATCAACACGTCGGGCGGCGCATCGAGCACCGCGAACCAGATCGTCGGCACGATCGGCATGCGCACGCGCTTCTGATCGCCGTCCGCATCACGAGATGACGCGTCGCCCGCCGGCCGTGCCCGTGTCGCCGAGCACGGGTCGGGTCGACACGGGCGACGTGCGCCAATGTTGTGCCATCTGGAAAGCAGCCTGCCTGGAATCGGGGTTTTTGCGGCCGCGTGCGCTGCATAGACTGGCGTCGATGGTTCGGATCGCACACCGATCGCCGAACCGGCCTCACACCCCGTCTACAGGAGAACATCGTGAAATCGCTCGTCGTTACCGCCGCCGCTGCCGTCCTGCTTGCCGCACCGGTCCTGTCGTTCGCGCAGTCCGCCAGGTCGCCCGTCACGCGCGCGCAGGTGCTGCAGGAGCTCTATGACCTCGAATCGGTCGGCTACAACCCGGCGCTCGGCGACGTCGGCAACTATCCGGACGACATCATGGCCGCGCAGGAGCGCCTCGCGGCAAAACGGCTCGCCGAGCACAAGGCCGTGCAAAGCGGATATGGCCCGGCCGGTGCGGGCGCAACCGAATCGGGCGTGGCAGCGAAGCCCGCGCTGTGAATGCATACGGTAACGCCACGCCCGCATGACGCTTGGCGTGCGGGCGCGGCGGCTGTCGCGCGAACCGGCCCGTGATGACGCGGCCGGACAAACAGCGCGCCGTCCGGCACGCTGCCATTCTGTTGCTTTCCGTATTCGCCCGCCGTCACGCGGCCTGCGGTTCGCGATCGATCGCGTTCAGCATCTCGACGTCGCGCGCGATCATCCCTGGCACCTGCGCCCGCAGCATCTCGACCCAGGTGCGCACCTTCGCATCGACGAAGCGGCGCGACGGATACAGCGCATACACGTTCATCTTCTGCAGGATGTGATCGGGCAGCACGCGCACGAGCGTGCCGTCGCGCAGCGCATCGATCGCCGAATACAGCGGCAGCATGCCGATCCCGATGCCGTCGCGGATCGCGAGCGCGAGCGACTCGGCCGTATTGGTCTGCACCGGCCCGGCGACATGGATCTGTTCGACCCCCTCAGCGCCTTCGAGCACCCATTCGTGAGTCGGGAAGGCCGGCGTGCAGAGCGTCAGGCATGCGTGCGCGCCGAGATCCTGCGGGCGTGCGGGCGCGCCGTGGCGCTTCACGTACTCGGGCGACGCGCACAGGATGCTGAAGGTCGAGCCGAGCAGGTGCGACACGAGTTCCGAATCGGGCAGCGACGACGCGGTTACGACCGCCATGTCGCTCGTGCCATCGAACAGGTCGGGCATGCGCTGCGACAGCGACAACTCGATCGACACGTCGGGATACTGCGTGTGATAGCGCGTCAGCGCGGGCATCACATAGTGATGGCCGACGCTCGCGAAGCTGTGCATGCGCAGCACGCCGGCCGGCCGCTCGTGCGCGCAGCTTGCCTCTTCCTCGGCGCGATCGACGTCGGCGAGGATCTGCCGGCAGCGCCGAAGATAGCTTTCGCCGGCCGACGTCAGCGCGAGACGGCGCGTCGAGCGATTCATCAGACGGGTGCGCAGGCGCGCCTCGAGCTCCGACACCGCGCGCGACATCGCGCCCGTCGTCGAATTCAGCGATTGCGCGGCTGCGGTGAAACTGCCCGTCTCGACGACGCGCGTAAACACCCGCATGTTTTGTAGGGTATCCATTCGTGTGAACCACCTGTAGCGGAGCCGCCATTTTCCTCCAGTGGAGGCGACAGATTGTTACGCGGCCTGCAACTATCGTTTCCCCGTAGCTGCGTTAATGCCCGCGCGCCGCGCTCCTACAATCGGCGCCTCATCAGTCGAACGGACCCGTCCGGACGCGCCCGCGACACCGCACGCGCCCTTTCCTTTTCATGAAGCCACAACCTGCCGAGCGACCTTCCATCGAACCCGCACGATGGAGCGCCTGGCTCGATCCGCTCGGCGGCGCCGCGCGCGATTGGGCCGTGAGCGACGGGCTGATCTGGCTGCACCTCGCCAAAACCGTGTTCGCCGCGCTGCTCGCGATGGGCATCGCGATGCGGCTCGAGATGTCGCAGCCGCGCACCGCGATGACGACCGTGTTCGTGCTGATGCAGCCAATGTCGGGGATGGTGTTCGCGAAGAGCTTCTATCGCGTGCTCGGCACGGCGGCCGGCCTGGTCGCCGCGCTCGCGCTCGGCGGGCTGTTCGCGCAGCAGCCGGAGCTGTACATGGCCGGCATCACGCTGTGGATCGGCGCCTGCATCGCGCTCGCGGTGCGCAACCGCCACTTCCGCTGGTACGGGTTCGTGCTCGCCGGCTATACCGCCGCGCTGATCGGCCTGCCGGCGGTGATGACACCGCAGACGCTGTTCCAGTCCGCGCTCACGCGCGCCGCGGAAGTCGCGCTGGGCATCGCGTGCTCCGGCGCCGTCAGCGCGCTGATCCTGCCGCTCAGCTCCGCGAAGGCGCTGATGCGCTCGCTGAGCGCCCGCCACGTGAAGTTCCCGGCCTTCGCGGCCGGCGCGCTGTCGGGCGAGCTCGCGCGCGGTGATTTCGAGCGGCGCTTCGCCGATTTCGTCGACGAGATCGTCGGCTTCGAGGCCAATCGCGCGTTCGCGTCGTTCGAGGATCCGCACATTCGCGCGCGCAGCCGCCGGCTCGCGCGGCTGAACAGCGAGTTCATGAACGCGTGCACGCGCCTGCATGCGCTGCATCAGCTCGTCAAGCGCTTGCGCGCGAACCGCTCGGACGCCGTGCTCGACGCGCTCGCGCCGCATGTCGACGGGCTCGCGCGGCACATCACCGCGTTGCGCGACGAGCGGCAGCGCGGGATCGCGTCGACGACCGGCGCGCTGCTGGAACTGCGCCGCTTTCACGGCGCGTTGCCGAAGGCTGCCCGCGCGTCGCGCCGCGCGCTCGAGGATCACGCGGCCGGCGGCCTGCTCGACTTCGATACCGCGATCGAGCTGACGTATCGCTTCATCGGCGAGTATGTCGGCTATGCCGACACGTACGCGTCGCTCGACCGCGACGATCATGCGTTCGAACGCTCGGTCACGCGCTACGCGGTGAAGACCAATTCGTTCTTCGTCGGCTTCGCGTTCCTGCGCACGCTCGTCGCCGTCGGCGCGATGAGCGCGTTCTGGATCGCGTCCGAATGGCCGAGCGGCTCGCTCGCCGTGATCGCCACCGCGATCGCGTGCGCGCTGAGCTCGACCTCTCCGCGCGCGTCGAAATTCGTCGCGCAGATGGCCGTCGGCGCGGCGTTCGCGACGGCGGTCGGCTATGTGTTCCTGTGCTACGTGTATCCGAACATCGACGGTTTTCCGCTGCTGTGCGCGGCCCTCGCGCCGGTGCTCGGCCTCGGCGCGTTTCTCGCGATGCGTCCGGGGCTGTCCGGTTACGGAATCGGCTTCGCGGTGTTCTTCTGCCTGCTCGCGGGGCCCGACAACGCGATCGCGTATACCCCCGAGGTGCTCGTCAACAACGGTTTCGCCGTCGTCATCGCGATGCTGGCGTGCTCGATCGTGTTCGCGGTGGTGTTTCCGACCCACATGCCGTGGCTCACGTCGCGCATCGCGCACGATCTGCGCCGCCAGGTCACGCTCGCCTGCGAAGGCTCGCGCGAGGGCCTTGCGGCGCGCTTCCAGTCGAGCACGCACGACCTGATGGCGCAGCTGCGCACGCTGCTCGTCAGACGCACGCGACAGCATCGCGACGCGCTGCGCTGGATGCTGTCGACGCTCGAAGTCGGCCACGCGGTGATCGACCTGCGCGACGAGCTGCACGGTTTCTGCGAATCGAAACCGCCGCAGACGACGCGCTGGACCGTGTCGGTCGATGCGGTGCTGCACGAACTGCCGCGCTTCTTCGACGATCCGACGCCGGTCCACCACGCGCGCACGCTGAAATCCGTGAACCTGGCGATCCGCGCCGCGCAGCACACGCTGCATGCGTGGTACGCGGTGCCCGCTGAGCGCCACCGCATGCAGCGCATCGTCGGCTGCCTGCACTTCATGCGCAGCGCGCTGCTGGACAAGGACGCGCCGTTCAACCGCCACCGTCATTGATCGACGACGGCGATAGATGCGCGATCGATGTGCGATCGATGTGCGCGCAACGTCATCCTTGTTCCGATTGGAAATAAGCTCTGCACCCGCGGCGATTAATCTTCAAGCAGTGCGCGCCTATAGTTTCCTCACTGCCAGCGAGACTGGCACTGACCCAGGAGAAACTCAAATGAAGCCGCTGCACCTCGCCCTCGTTGCCCTGTCGCTCACCGCCGCTGTCGCGCACGCGCAGCCCGCGCCGGCCGACCATGCGCAGCAACCGGCGAACCGCGCCGAAGCCGTCCAGGCCGCCGGTCGCGTCGATCGTGCGCAATCGAAGCAGGAAGACCCGAACGCATGCGTGGGCCCCGTCAGCTTCTGCAACGTCTACTTCGGCAGCTGAGCATGACGCCGCGTCGTCACGGCCAGGCTTGCCGCGCACGCATCGCATGCCTCACACGCATCGCATGCGCGCGCGCACGACGCGCCGGCCGCTCGCCGCAACGATCACCGCAACGACCCTGCCCGCCACGCCGCTTCGATTGAAGCGGCGCATCGCGTTTCACGCGCCGCGTCCCGGCCGCCACCCCACTTCGCGCAACGCATCCAGCAAGCGCGCGTGCCCCAGCCCTTCGACCCGCGCGCCGCGCGATTCGACGTCGTTCCCCGCGACCAGCGCATTCACGATCGCTTCCTCCACCGCTTCCGCCGCGGCCGCGAACAGCGCCGAGATATGGTCGTTGTTCACCATCGTCACGGCCGTCGTGGGCGCACCCTTGCTGCCGTAGTTCGCGGCCGGCAGACCGTCGTTGCCCGTCGCAAACGCGAGGAAGATGTCGCCGCTCGAATCCTCCGTGCCGCCGCCGACGCGAGCCAGCCCGACGCTCGCGCGCTGCGCGAGGCGCGTGCACTGGTGCGGCAGCAGCGGCGCGTCGGTCGCGATCGTGACGACGATCGAGCCCATCCCGGCTTCGCCTCGCGCATCGGGCGCGCGGAACGGCGAATGCACGTGCCGCAGCACTTCGCCGACCGGATAGCCGGCCACGCGCAGCATCTCGCGCACGCCGTAGTTCGCCTGCACGAGCGCGCCGACGGTCCAGCCGCCCGCGTCGGCCACGACCACCCGCGACGCGGTGCCGATGCCACCCTTGAACTCGTGACAGATCATCCCCGTGCCGCCGCCGACGCCGCCCTCGGCAACAGGCCCGGACTGCGCCGCGGCCAGCGCACGCTGGACGTGCGCGGCATTCACGTGCTGCCCCCAGATGTCGTTGAGCAGCCCGTCGTAGGTTTCCATCACGACCGGCATGCACCAGTACACGCGGCCGGCCGCCGCTTCGCGTTCGTTCGCGACCAGCGCATCGCGCACCGCGCCGACGCTGTGCGTGTTCGTATAGGCGATCGGCGTCGTCAGCAGCCCGGCTTCGCGGATCCATTCGAGCCCGGTCGCATCGCCGTTGCCGTTCAGCACGTGGACACCCGCGAAGCACGGCGAATCGTGCGCGGCGCCCGCGCGCGGCTCGATGACGGTCACGCCGGTGCGGATCGATGCGTCGCCGTTCTCGACGTTCAGCGTGCAATGTCCGACCCGCACGCCCGGTACGTCCGTGATCGCGTTGAAGCGGCCCGGCGTGCCGAGTCCGATGCGGATGCCGAGATCCCTCGTTCGCATGATGCATGTCCTCCCGTGTTTCATTGGTTCGGTGTTTCGGTATGCGAATGTTTAGATGCGGCGTTCAGAGCGCGCGGAACGCGTCGCTGTGGCGCGCCCACACCGCATACATCACGAGCGCGGCCACCAGCAGCGCGCCGATGATGATGAGGTCGGTCGACTTGGTCGCCGTCGCCAGCGTCGTGTAGAGCGTGTACGCGGCACCCGCGACCGCGACGAGCGGCGTCACGGGCCACAGCGGCATCCGGTAGTGATGTTCGACGTCGCGGCGCACGAACCGGCTCGCCAGCGCGGCCAGCCCGACGACCAGATAGATCAGCAGCAGCAGGTCGACCGTGAACGCGGTCAGCTCGTCGAGGCTCGACACGAACACCAGCCCCGACGACGGCACCGCCAGTGCGAGCGTCGCGAGCCACGGCGATTCGAAGCGCGGATGGATCGTCGAGAACGCGCGGTTGCAGGTGCGCGACCAGAGCGCATGCCGGCCGCTGCTGTACAGCAGGCGCCCCATCGTGATCACGATCGCGATGATCGCATTGAACACCGACAGGAAGATCCCGCCGCTGACCACGCGCGATACCACCGGGTTGCTCAGCGAACGCACGACATAGCCGATCGGGTCGGCGCTCTTCGTCAGCTCCGTCAGCGACGGCGCGCCGAGCACGATCGCGGTGAGCGGGATCAGTTCGACGACGAGGATCACCAGCAGCGAATAGATCACCGCCTTCGCGACGTTGCGGTTGCCGCCGCGCAGGTCTTCCGCCAGATACGCGGCGGAGCCGAAGCCGTTGTAGCAGAAGATCGCCGTGCCGATCGCAGGCACGATCGCCGCGAACGTGGCGGGCACCAGCGCATTGCCGCTCGCGACGACCGGCGCGACCAGCACCTCGGCGCCACGATGCGGCGCGCCGAAGCCGAGCCCCGCGATCAGCATCAGCACACCGATCTCGACGACGAGAAACGCGCCCGTGATCCACGCATTCGTCTTGATGTTCAACATGCCGAGCACATAGCTGAGCAGCACGATCGTCAGCGCGACCGACTGGTTGCCGAAGTGCGTGCCGAGCGCGTTGTTCAGGTACGGCGCGGCGCCGCTCGCGAGCACGGCCGGGATGAACACGCTGACGGACAGCACCGTGATGAAAGTCAGGTAGCCGGGCAGCGTGCCGAACACGCGCTTGGCCATCACGTACTCGCCGCCCGCGCTGCGGTGCGCGGCGCTGAGTTCCGCGTAGCAGAGCGCGAACGCGAGCGCGAGCACGCCGCCGAGCAGGAACGACAGCACCGCGCCGCTGCCGGCCTGCTGGATCGCGAACGGCGCGATCACGAAGATCGAGCTTGCTGGCGTCACGCCCGACACGGTGATCATCACCGCATCGCGCACGCTGAGCGTCTGCGACAACGCGCGCGGCGCGTCTTCCGTGGCAGGCGTCGCTTGCAGCGTGCCCGTCGATTCCGACATCATCGCCATTTCGTTCTCCTGTGCTTGCGGCCTTTCCGCCCATGCATGACGCCTGCGCGTTTCATGTGCGGACGGATCCTTTGCGCCGTTTTTTTGAACACCCATACTCGGGCCCGATTGATTGCGTGGCAGTCTAGGAAGCCAAATTCAGGACCGCTATTCCCCCTTCGTGTTACGCCCTCCGGTGGTGGTATGGATCGACTCTTCTCCGAAATCGCGATGCACCAGGCGCTCGGCCGCGCAATCGATCATCTCGGCCAGCCGCGCTTCTGGCGGTTCCTGGTGCTGCTGCTCAACGAAATGGCGCCGTTCGACAACGCGCTTGCGACGGCGATCGGCCGCGACGGCGTGCCGCTCGTGCTCGACGAATACGACACGGGCGGCACCGACAGCGCGTCGCCGGTGCCGCTTTACCTCAACGGGTTATATCTGCTCGATCCGTTCCTGCAGGCCGCGCACGACGGGCTCGCCGACGGCTGCTACCGACTCGAGGAAGTCGCGCCCGACCTGTTCCGGCAGAGCGAGT
Organism: Burkholderia ambifaria AMMD; assembly: GCF_000203915.1. NCBI lineage: Bacteria > Pseudomonadati > Pseudomonadota > Betaproteobacteria > Burkholderiales > Burkholderiaceae > Burkholderia > Burkholderia ambifaria. Next base: position 593,822 of record NC_008391.1, on the reverse strand, counting down.
ATTTCCTGAGCTACTTCCGCGATGCGGTCGGTGACGACGAAATCCAGATCCTGCTGCGGCCGAACCCCGACCTGCTGCTGTCGTTGTCGCTCGGCGCGGCCACGCGCTTCGACGTCGAGCCGCTCGGCAAGCTGACGGCCGCGATGCCGTGGGTGCTCGCGGCGATCCGTCAGCACTGGCGGCTGGTGGGCGATGCCGCGCGCGCGACGCCCGACGACGATCTCGGCGCGCGCGTCGAGCAGGCGCTCGCGCGCTTCGGCGCGGGCGTGCTGACGGATCGCGAGATGTCGATCGCGCGAATGGTGCTGCGCGGCAATTCGTCGAAGGCGATCGCGGAGCGGCTCGCGATTTCACCGGAGACGGTGAAGGTGCATCGGCGGCATCTCTACGCGAAGCTCGGGATCTCGTCCCAGCCGGAGCTGTTCTCGCGGTTCATTCAGGCGCTGGGAGAGCATGCGGCGGGGTAAGCATGTCGATGCGCGCCGTCAACGACCCGATTCGATGAACCCGCCATCGGGCGCCTGGTGCGGCACATACCAGCCGAAATACACCTCGGCCTCGACGATCCGCCCGCCGCGCACGCGCAATCGCTCCGCGTTCCGGAAGCGCCGGCCGGCGCTCGTTTCGGCTTCGTACACGACGAACACGTATTCACCGTGCACGGCAACATCGACGAAGTCGAAACCGGCGAGCATCGCGCTGTTCGGCCAGCAGCGCGCCAGATACGCGTCGCGGTCGAGCCGGTTGTCGAGCGGGCTCGTGAAATGGAAGTCCGGCGCGATCAGCGCTTCGATCGCGTCGCGGTCCTTGTCGACATACGCGCGATAGCTCGCGCGTGCCACATCACCGGGGTCGTCAGGCATCGTTCCCTCCGCGAAGAACCGGGACGACGCGACGGCCCGCGTCGCCCCGATGCATCGATGAAACACGTACGGGCGGCCCGCGCCGCACCGCACCACGCATTCCGCGTCGGCCAGCCGATGCCGCGGTTGCCCGTTTGCGCACGCACGGGCATGATGTCCGCCGGCGTGCGGGCTGCGTCCGCGCGCCTGCGCGGCCATTGGTGCCGCGATCGGCGTGCCGTCCATGCGCCGCCGCCGGCATCATCGAGCAATCCGCGTGCCGGCCCCGGCCGCCCACCTCACCGAGTCCATGTCACTACGCGCATTCAGAACGCTGGTCGCGATCGCCCGATACCGGACCTTCGCACGCGCCGGCGAGGCGATCGGGCTCACGCAGTCCGCCGTGAGCCTGCAGATCAAGGCGCTCGAAAGCGAATACAACGTCCAGTTGTTCGACCGTTCGCGCCGCCAGCCGGTACTCACCGAAGCCGGCAACATTCTCGTCGCGCAGGCCGAGCAGGTGCTCGCGATGGTCGACCGAATTCCCGATGCGCTCAGCGACGAGAAGAAGCTCGTCGGCCGCCTGCGGGTGGGCGCGATCCAGACCGCGCTGTCCGGTCCGCTGCCCGATGCGCTGCTCGCGCTGCGCGACGCGCATCCGTCGTTGCGCGTGCACGTATCGGCCGGCATGTCGGCCGAACTGGCGAACCGCGTCGCGGCCGGCGAACTCGACGCCGCGATCACGACTCGCCCGGTGCGCCCGCATCCGGCGGAACTCACGTGGACCACGCTGTACGAAGACCGCTTCTGGCTGCTCGCGCCGCCGCACTACGCGGAGCGCGACGCGCGCACGCTGCTCGAGGCGCTGCCGTTCATCCGCTTCGACGCGCAGGCGTGGGCCGGCCGGATGATCGCCGCCGAGCTGCGCCGCATCGGCGTGCGCGTGCGTGAGGAGATGGTGCTCGACAGCGCGGAAACGATCGCACGCATGGTCGCGCGCGGGCTCGGCGCGGCGATCGTCGCGCTGCCCGACTCGACGCTCGCGCGCCTGCCGCCCGTCACGCGCTTGCCGTTCGGCCAGCCGCAGATGGGCCGCGCGGTCGTGCTGCTCGAACATCGGTCGCGCCCGGCCGAGCGTTTCGCGCGTGCGCTGGGCGCGGAAATCACCGCGTCATCGATGAGAATTTCTCATTGAACACCCGATAATTAACCATTATTCCTGCTTCCTCCGCGTGTTTAACTTGGCAGCATCGTCACTCTTCGGATTGCACGCCGCCATGTTGCCCGCCGGATGGATCCCCGCTTCGCTCCGCTGCTGCGCCTGCCGGCCGTCCCGCCTGGCCCATCCCATCCACCTGAAGGCGCGCCGATGATCGGCCCGATCCTGCTCGCGCTCGCGCCGGTCGCGCTGCTGGTCGCGTTCGGCCACGGCCTGCGGCGCACGGGCTTCATCGGCGATGCGTTCTGGCCGCATGCCGAGCGGCTTTGCTACTACGTGCTGCTGCCCGCGCTGTTCGCGCATGGCCTCGCGAATGCGCGGCTGCAATCGTTGCCCGTGTTGCCGCTCGCGGCGGCGCTGGTCGGTTCGACCGTGCTCGTCGCGGCGCTGCTTCTGCTGGTCCGCCGGTTCGTGCAGGTGGACGGCGCCGGGTTCACCTCGGTATTCCAGGGTGCGGTGCGTTTCAACAACTATGTCGGCACGGCGCTCGCCGCCGGACTGTTCGGCGCGCACGGGATCGCCCTCGCGGCCGTGTGCGTCGCGGCGATCGTCCCGACCGTGAACCTGATGTGCGTGCTGGTGTTCGCGCGCTATGGCGAAACGCGGCTCGGCTCAGGGGCGCTCGTGCGCCAGATACTGTCGAATCCGCTCGTCGTCGGCTGCGCGCTCGGGATCGCGATGCAGGCCGCCGGCGTCGGGTTTCCGGCCGCCGTCGAACCGGCCGTGCGCGCACTCGGCGCCGCGTCGATGCCGCTCGGCCTGCTGTGCGTGGGTGCGGCGCTGAAATTCGATGCGGCACGCGCATGGATGCAGCCGATGTGCATCGCATCGGCCTTCAAGTTCCTGGCGATGCCGCTCGTCACGCTCGCGGCCGGCCGCTTGTTCGGGCTCGGCGATGCCGCGCTGACGATCGCGCTGCTGTTCCAGGCGCTGCCGACGTCGTCCTCGTCGTACATCATGGCGCGCCAGCTCGGCGGCGATGCGCCGCTGATGGCCGGCATCACCGCGTTCCAGACGATCATCGCCGCGCTCGCGATGCCGGCCGTGCTGACGGCGCTCGCGTCGGCGCCGGTGTTTCGCTGACCGCCCGGCACAGGCGCGCGCAACGAAACCGCAATCGCCGTTGAACGGGCCCGAATCCGCCCGCCGCGCGCAACCGCCGCCCCGTTGCGCGGGCCCTACGCGCTGCCGATGCGCCCCCGGCTCTTCTCGCAGCCCTGCCAAAAACCGCCTATGGTGAATGAATGGCGTCCGTTCAGCCGCCATTCGACTCCCCGTCGCTCGCACCGGCTGACACGGCGCCGTGTTCCGGCACCATTCCCCGCGATCGTGCGCACGCCCGGCCGTGCACGCGATTCGCGCCGCCCACCGGACTATAAGGAGGTACCCATGAAAGCCGTGCTGCTCGTCAGTTCCGCCGTGCTCGCCATGGCGTCCGTTTCAGCTTCGGCTCAAGGCTCGATCACCAAAGTCGAAAACGGCGCGCTCGTCGCAGCCAACGGAATGACCGTCTACGCATTCGACAAGGACAAGCCCAACGCCGGCACCAGTGCCTGCTCGGGCCCATGCGAGACCCTCTGGCCGCCGTACAAGGCCAGCGCGACCGACGTACCGGCCGGCCCCTACACGATCGTCAAGCGTGACGACGGCAGCCCGCAATGGGCGTACAAGGGCAAGCCGCTGTACTTCTTCTCGAAGGACATGAAACAGGGCGATCGCAACGGCGACAATTTCAAGAACGTGTGGCACGTGGTCGCTCCATAAGCGTTCGTTCCACGCGTTGCGTGTCGGCACGGCCGCGGCACGCGTAAAAAAGCCTGCTCCGATCGCGGATCGGGGCAGGCTTGGGCATGCTTGTGCCGGCTGCATGGCAGCACCCGCCGAGCGGCAGGCACTAAGTGCAGCCGGAACGAGCGTCAGCGGGCATCAGCGGTTCGACGGGAAGCTGAACACCGTCCCTTCGCGCACGCCGGCCGACGGCCAGCGCTGCGTGATCGTCTTGCGCTTCGTGTAGAACCGCACCGCATCCGGGCCGTACGCGTGCAGGTCGCCGAACAGCGAGCGCTTCCAGCCGCCGAACGAGTGGTAGGCGACCGGCACCGGCAGCGGCACGTTGATGCCGACCATGCCGATCTGGATGTTGTCACTGAAGTAGCGCGCAGCTTCCCCGTCGCGCGTGAACAGGCACGTGCCGTTCCCGTATTCGTGCGCATCGATCAGCGCCATCGCGTCGTCGAGCGACTTCAGGCGGATCACGCCGAGCACCGGCCCGAAGATCTCGTGCTGGTAGATCGGCATACCGGGCTTCACGTGATCGAACAGGCACGGGCCGAGGTAGTAGCCGCCGTCGTGGCCGTCGACCTTCACGCCGCGGCCGTCGACGACGAGCGTCGCGCCCGCTTCCACGCCGGCTTCGACGAAGCCCGTCACCTTGTCGAAATGCTGCTTCGTGACGAGCGGCCCCATGTCGACACCGGCACCGTTGCCCGGGCCGACCTTCATCTTCTCGATCTCGGCCTTCAGGCCTTGGACCACCTTGTCGCCCGTTTCATCGCCGATCGCGACGACCAGCGGAATCGCCATGCAGCGCTCGCCGCACGAACCGTATGCGGCGCCCATCAGCGCGTTCACCGCGTTGCCGATGTCGGCGTCGGGCATCACCACCGCGAAGTTCTTCGCGCCGCCGAGCGCCTGCACGCGCTTGCCGTGCGCGCAGCCGGTCGAATAGATGTATTCGGCGATCGGCGTCGAGCCGACGAAGCTCACCGCCTTCACGCGCGCGTCGGTCAGGATCGTGTCGACCGCCTCCTTGTCGCCGTTCACGACGTTCAGCACGCCCGGCGGCAGGCCGGCCTCGAGCGCGAGCTCGGCCATGCGCAGCGTCGACGACGGCGTGCGCTCGGACGGCTTCAGCACGAACGTGTTGCCGCACGCGACGGCCATCGGCCACATCCACAGCGGCACCATCACCGGGAAGTTGAACGGCGTGATGCCGGCGGCCACGCCGAGCGCCTGGAACTCGCTCCACGAATCGATCGCGGGGCCGACGTTCTTGCTGTGTTCGCCCTTCAGCAGCTCGGGCACGTAGGTCGCGTATTCGACGTTCTCGATCCCGCGCTGCAGCTCGCCCATCGCGTCGGCGAGCACCTTGCCGTGTTCGGCGGTGATCAGCGCGCACAGTTCGTCCGCGTGCTCCTCGAGCAGCGTCTTGAAGCGGCTCATCACGCGGGCGCGCTTCAGCGGCGGCGTGTTGCGCCACGCCGGGAACGCGGCCTGCGCGGACGCGATCGCGGCTTCGACGGTCAGCTTGTCGGCGAGCGCGACGCTCTTGTGCGATTCGCCGGTCGCCGGGTCGAACACCGGCTGCACGCGGCTGCCGCCGTCGACGCGCTTGCCGTCGATCAGGTGGCCGACGGTGGAGGTCACATTGCTGTCGTGTTTCATTGTCTGGCTCTTTCGTGAATTCGGTTGTCGCAACGGGCGCGCCGCGGCTCAGTCCACTTCGTTCAGCGCGTCGGACAGCGCGTTAACGAGGTTGTCGATCTCGCGCTTCTCCGAGATGAACGGCGGCGCGAGCTGGATCGTGTCGCCGCCGTAGCGCACGTAGAAGCCCTTCGCCCAGCAGCGCATCGCGATCTCGTACGGGCGCCGTGCCGGCTCGCCCGGCAGCGCCGCGATCGTCAGGCCGGCCGCCAGCCCGTAGTTGCGGATGTCCGTGATATGGCGCTGGCCCTTCAGCCCGTGCACGGCCGCCTCGAAATGCGGCGCGAGATCGCGCACGCGGGCCACCGCGTCTTCTTTCACCAGCAGGTCGAGCGCCGCGACGCCGGCCGCGCAGGCGACCGGGTGCGCCGAGTACGTGTAGCCGTGCGGGAACTCGAGCATGTACTCGGGGCCGCCCACGGCCATGAACGTGTCGTAGATTTCCTTCGTCGCGATCACCCCGCCGAGCGGCTGCACGCCGTTCGTCACCTGTTTCGCGAAGTTCATGATGTCCGGCGTCACGCCGAACGCGTCGGCGCCCGTCATCGCGCCGGCACGGCCGAAGCCCGTGATGACTTCGTCGAAGATCAGCAGGATGTCGTGCGCGGTACAGATGTCGCGCAGGCGCTTCAGATAGCCCTTCGGCGGCACCACCACGCCCGCCGAACCCGAGAACGGCTCGACGATCACGGCCGCGATGTTCGATGCGTCGTGCAGCGCGATCAGGTCGAGCAGGCGGTCGGCGAGGTCGGCGCCGTTCTCCGGCATCCCGCGCGAGAACTTGTTTTCGGCGAGTTGCGTGTGCGGCAGGAAATCGGCGTCGATCCCCTGACCGAACAGCTTGCGGTTCGGCCCGATCCCGCCGACCGAGATGCCGCCGTAGTTCACGCCGTGATAGCCCTTCTCGCGGCCGATCAGGCGCGTCTTCGTGCCCTTGCCCTTCGCACGCCAGTACGCGCGGGCCATCTTCAGCGACGTGTCGGCTGCTTCCGAGCCCGAGCCGGTGAAGAACACGTAGTCGAGGCCGGCCGGCGTCAGGTCCTTGATCTTGTTCGCGAGCTCGAACGACTTCGGATGGCCGAACTGGAACGCCGGCGCGTAGTCGAGCTGCGCGACCTGGCGGCTCACGGCTTCCGTGATTTCCGCGCGGCCGTGGCCTAGGCCCGTGCACCACAGCCCCGACAGGCCGTCGAAGATCTTGCGGCCTTCGCCATCGGTGTAATACGCGTCCTTGCCCGCCACGATCATGCGCGGGTCCGACTTGAACTGGCGGTTCGCCGTGAACGGCATCCAGTGGGCGTCGAGCCACGCGGCGTCGGTGCGGAGGTCGGTCTCGTCCTGCTGGCGGGTGGTGATCGTATTGGTCATGTCGGTCGGCGCGACGCGCCCCTCGTGCTTGGGATGATGTTGCGCATTGTCGGGAGGCCAATTAGTCTTTTGAATATCGCAATATCAATGTTCACTTGCTCATCTATGCAGGCAAAGAAACCGAAGAGCCGCGCGCTGCTCGGGCAGCTCAGCGACATGGATCTGCGGCTGCTGCGGGTTTTCAAGGGCGTCGTGCAATGCGGCGGGATGGCGGCGGCCGAACTGGAACTGAATATCGGCATCTCGACGATCAGCCGGCACGTGAAGGATCTCGAAACGCGCCTCGGCCTCGTGCTGTGCCGGCGCGGCCGCGCCGGCTTCACGCTGACGGCCGAGGGGCAGACGGTGTACGAGGAAACCCTGCGGCTGCTCGCGTCGATGGAGGCATTTCGCAGCCGGATCGACGGCATTCACGACAAGATGGGCGGCGAACTGCACATCGCCGTATTCGACAAGACGGCCACCAACCCGAAGGCGCGGCTCGGCGACGCGATCCGCCAGTTCGCGGACGACGCGCCCGACGTCGCGCTGAATCTGCATGTCGCGTCGATCAACGAGGTCGAGCGCGGGATCATCGACGGCAGCTATCAGGTCGGGATCATCCCGGCGCACCGCAATTCGGGGAGCCTCGTGTATTCGGAGCTGTTCGACGAACGGATGCTGCTGTACTGCGGCCGCCAGCATCCGCTTTTCGACGCGCCGCACGGCAAGCTCACATGGACGACGATCCGCAACCACGCGTTCGCGGGGCTGGGCTTCCATTCGCCGAACATGGAACTGAGCCATCGCGCGAAGCTCACGCGCAGCGCGACGGCCTCTGACCAGGAATCGATCGCGACGCTGATCCTGTCGGGCCGGTACCTCGGCTTCCTGCCCGACCATTACGCGGAGAGCTTCGAAAACAAGGGATTGATGCAGGCGATCGCGCCGCACCGCTTCAACTACCGGTGCCGATTCGTGAGCCTGCTGCGACGCTCGCCGCGGCCGTCACGCGCGGCGCTGCTGTTTCAGTCGTGCCTCGAAGCCGCGCATGCGGCGGTGCGGCTGGGTGGTGATGGTGGCGACGGCGGTGACGCGTAACTGGGCTCAGGCTCCGCCGCCGGCGCCGCCTTCAGGCAGCGACTGTCGCGTCATCTGGATCAGGAACACCACGGCGACCAGCGTGGCCGCGAACCCGGACGCCGCGCCGACGCCGAGCGCCCAGCGGGGGCCGAGATGGTTCGCGACCCAACCGGCCACCGGCGCGCCGATCGGCGTGCCGCCGAACGCGACCGCGAGGCGCAGCGCCATCACGCGCCCGCGCATCGCCGGCTCGGTCGATAGCTGCATCAGTGCATTGGTCGACGTGGTGAACGTCATCGCGGCGATCCCGGTCAGCACGAGCGCCGCCGCGAACAGCCAGTAACTCGGCGCGATCGCGCCGAGCGTGCAGCCGATCCCGAATACGGCCGCGCCGATCCACAAGTGCCGGAACCGCGGCCGTTCGCGGCGCGCCGCGAGCAACGCGCCCGAGATCGTGCCGACCGCCATCATCGACGACAGGATGCCGAAGCCGCGCGCATCGACGTGAAACACACCGGCCGCCATCGTCGAGATGAACAGCGGAAAATTCAGCCCGAACGTGCCGATCAGGAACAGCATCGCGAGCGTCGCCTTCAGGTCCGGGCGCCGCCATACGTACCGAAAACCGTCGAGGAGGCTTCCCCGCGTATGGACAGCGCGCGTGTTCTCGCGCAGCTCGTCGGCGCGCAGCAGCGACAGCGACGCGAGCACCGCGACAAAGCTGACGCCGTTCAGCAGGAACGCCCAGCCCGTGCCGACCGACGCGATGATGAAGCCGGCCACCGCCGGCCCGATCATCCGCGCCGCGTTGAACGACGTCGAATTGAGCGCGACCGCGTTCGCAAGCTCGCGGTCGCCGACCAGCTCCGCGACGAAGGTTTGCCGCACCGGCGCATCGAACGCGGACGCGCAGCCGAACAGGAACGCGAACAGATACACATGCCACAGCTGCACGACGCCCGCGACCGTCAGCAGCCCCAGCGCGAGCGCGAGGCCGCCCATCAGCGCCTGGGTCGCCATCAGCAGCCGGCGCTGGTTGAAACGGTCGGCCGCATAGCCCGTCCACGGCAGCAACAGAAGCTGCGGGCCGAACTGCAGCGACATCACGATGCCAACCGCCGACGCGTCATGGTGTGTGAGCTGCGTGAGCACCAGCCAGTCCTGCGCGGTGCGCTGGATCCACGTGCCGACGTTGGACACCAGCGCGCCGGCCGCCCACACGCGATAGTTGAAGCTGCGCAGCGAGCGGAACACGCCCGCGGCCGGCACGCTCATGGCCGCTGCGGCGCGTTGCCGCCGCGCAGCGCGCTGACGAGATGTGGAACGGCATTCGTCAGAAAGGCGCCGCCGAAAAAGTACGACACGAGATGCAGGATGTTCATGTTCGGGCGTTCCTCCCGCCGGGCGGGTCGATCGGGTTCACGGGCGCGCCGCGTCCTGGAATTCGGCGAGCCGCTGCATCAGCTGCACGGCCGACGCGAGTTCGGCCTGCTCGTGCGCCGACAGTTGCGCATGCAGCGCGCGAAACAGCCAATCGTCCTTGGCCGCGCGGTTGGCCTGCAGCCGCTTGCGGAAATCCGGCGTGAGCGCGATCAGCGTCTGCCGACCGTCGGTCGGATCGGGCGCGCCGCTGACGGCGCCCCTCGCTTCCAGCGTCGCCACCGTCACGCGCATCGACTGCGGCCGAACGCTTTCCGCCCGCGCGAGCGCGGAGACGGTCGCGGGGCCGTCGCGGTCGAGGCGCAACAGCACCGACTTCTGCGACGAGGTGAGGTCATTCGGATGAGTTTGCTCGCGCAGCCGCCGCATCAGCTTGCTGACCGAGATCCGGAGTTCGCCGGCGAGACCGGCCAGGGGTGGCGTTTCGGGGGACGAAGAGGGGGTGTTCATGAATCCACGATAGCATATCTACAGAAAAACTGTACAGTTAAGCTGTATATATCGATACAGGAAGAATGCGTGTCCGCTCGCCGGCGCCCCGGCAATCCATGTCAGCCCTCCGGCCGATCCGCCTCTGCGATAATGCGCACTCCCCGTTTCCGCTCCGCCTTCCGCCATGACGCAGCCGTCCGCCCCGCTCCCCACCGACCTGCCGCCGATTTCGTGCCTGCCCGGCGACGCGCTGCCGTGGCTGCCGATGAGCGCCGACCTGCCGGGGCTCGCGATCAAGTATCTGCATATCAATGCGGCGGAAGACACGCTGACCGCGCTGCTGAAGATGCCGGCCGGCGGCACGCTGCCGCGCCATCGTCACGACGGCGAGGTGTTCGTCCATACGTTGCAGGGCGCGTGGCGCTACCGCGAGTACGACTGGATCGCGCAGGCCGGATCCACGGTGCTCGAACCGGCCGGCTCCGTGCATACGCCGGAAACGCTCGGCGCACCGGGCGACGACGTGATCACGCTCAACGTGATGCGCGGCGACCTGGTGCTGCTCGACGACGACGGCCGCGAGACCGCGCGCGAGAATTGCCGCGTCGCGCTGCTGCGCCAGCGCAAGCACGCACGCGCGGCGCCGCACGACGCCACGGCGTTCGTCACGCGCTGAGCGGCGCCACTCAGGCCGTTTCGCGCTCGTCCGCCCGCGCGTCGCGCCGCACCGCCTGCGGCGGCACGCCGAAGCCGCGCACGAACGCATCGCGCAGGTGCCGCCGGTCGCGGAAACCGTTCTCCTTCGCGATGACGTCGAGCGAATGCCGGCTCTGCTCGATCATCAGCCGCGCGGCCTCGAGCCGCAGCCGCTCGATCGCCTTCGCCGGCGACTGCCCGGTTTCGAGCGTGAACACGCGGCTGAACTGGCGCGGACTCAGGTGCGCGGCGTCGGCGAGTTCCTCGACGGTCAGCGCGCGGCCGAGATGCTGGCGCGCATAGTTCAACGCATTCTGGATCCGGTCGGATTTCGGCGCGAGATCGAGCATTTCCGAATGCTGTGACTGCCCGCCCGCGCGGCGCTGATGCATCACGAGCTTGTGCGCGACCGAACGCGCGGCGTCCGCACCGAGGTCCTTTTCCACCATCGCGAGGGCCAGGTCGAGGCCGGCCGTCATCCCGGCCGACGTCCAGATCGGCCCGTCGACGATATAGATCCGGTCTTCCTCGACGCGAACCTCCGGAAAGTGCTTCTGCATGTCGCGGCCGTACGCCCAATGCGTCGTCGCGCGACGCTGCGCGAGCAGCCCGGCCTCGGCGAGCACGAACGCGCCCGTACAGATGCCGGCGATTCGCCGCGCACGCGCGTTCGGGTGGCGAAGGAAGGCGACGACGCCGGCCGGCGCCGGCGATGCGACCGGATCGTTGACGCCCGCGACGATCCACGTATCGACGTCGATCCGCCCGCTCAGCGCGCGCGTCGCGACCGGCAAGCCGAGCGACGAGCGCACGTCGCCGCCGTCGACGGAATAGTTGTCCAGCACGTAGAACGGTTCGCCGGCGCCCATGTTCGCGTACTCGAACACCGACTGCGCGGCGAGCGCCATGATCTGGAAGCCGTCGCTGATCAGAAAGCCGATTCGGTGCATGCGTGTCTCCGCTGCCGGGGTGACGGTCGTCATGACCATCCCGATGTCCGAAATCATACCCATCTACGTCATTTGCGTCGCCGTGATTCGAAAGCAGAATGCCTTCACGCACTCACCTTTCTTCGCAACGGAGCGACATCATGACTGAAGCACATCGCGGTACCGCCGTCATTACCGGCGCATCGTCGGGCATTGGCGCAATCTACGCCGACCGGCTCGCGCGCCGCGGCTACGACCTGATCCTGGTCGCGCGCAACCGCGACCGGCTGACCGCCCTCGCCGAGCGCATCACGAACGACACGCAGCGCAGCGTGGAAATCGTCGGCGCGGACCTCAACGATCGCGCCGAGCTCGCCGCCGTCGAGGCGAAGCTGAAGCAGGACGCGAGCATCACGCTGCTCGTGAACAACGCGGGCGTCGGCACCCACGCGCCGTTGCTCGACAGCGACGTCGACGCGATGACGCGACTGATCGACCTGAACGTGACCGCGCTCACCCGCCTGACCTATGCGGCCGTGCCCGGCTTCGTCGCACGCGGCCGTGGCGCCGTGATCAACATTTCGTCGATCGTCGCGCTGTCGCCGGAAACGCTCAATGGTGTCTATGGGGGCAGCAAGGCGTTTGTGCTCGCGTTCAGCCAGTCGCTGCATCACGAACTCGCGGACCACGGCGTGCAGGTGCAGGCCGTGCTGCCCGGCGCCACGGCCACCGACTTCTGGCAGACCGGCGGCCTGCCGCTCGAACACCTGCCGAAGGAGATCGTGATGTCGGCGTCCGACCTCGTCGACGCGGCGCTGGTCGGCTTCGAGCGCGGCGAACTCGTGACGATTCCGTCGCTGCATGCGGCTGACGAATGGGATGCGTACGAGGCCGCGCGCCGCACGATGGCGCCGCACCTGTCGACGGATTCGCCGGCGCCGCGCTATGCGGCTGCGCGCTAGTCGGCAACATCGGCGTCGCGCCCGCCCTGCGCGGGCGCGGCGCTGTCGAATCGAAGCGCGTCGATGACGGCCGGCTCGCCGGTCGTCGTCAAACGGCGCGTGACATTGCACGCGCCCGATTCGCCAAGCCCGTTTCGCCCCGCTTGCCACGCATGGCCGTGCAACGACCACGACGCCCGCCGGCAGCGACGGACCCGTGGTTCACGCGCGCGGCGCGCCTTCACCCTTCACGCCGAGCATCAGCGCGGCGCCGCTCAGCGCGAGCAGCGCGGCCAGCAGATACACGGCGAGATCCATGCTGCCCGTGCGCGTGCGGATCAGCCCGATCACCCACGGGCTGACGATGCCGCTCGTGATCCCGATGCTGCTGATCAGCGCGATCCCGGCCGCGGCCGCGTTGCCCGACAGATAGCGGGTCGGCACGGCCCAGAAGATCGGCAGCGCGGCGAAGATCAGCGTCGCCGCGATCGACAGGCACGCGAGCATCGCAGCAAAGCTGTGCAGGTGCAGCGTCAGCGCCGCGAGGGCCAGCCCGCCGCCGATCGTGCAACACGCGAAGTGCTTGCGGCGCTCGCCGGTGCGGTCCGAGCGGCGCGCGATCAGGATCAGGCCGACTGCGCCGACCGCGTTCGGCACGACCGTGTAGAGGCTCACGGCCACAACGTCGGTCACGCCGAAGTCGCGGATCATCAGCGGCATCCAGAAATTGAGCGTCAGCGATGCGCAGGTCAGCGAGAAGTAGATGAACGCGAACAGGTAGACGCGCGGGTTCGCGAGCGCGGCGAGCAGGCTGCGTTTTTCGTGCGCGCCATGACCGGCGCCGTGCGGACGGCTGTCGCCGCACAGCGCGGCGACGCGCGCCTTTTCGTCGGACGTGAGCCACGCGGCGTCCTGCGGACGGTCGACCAGGTACGTGAACGCGAAGCCCGCGAGCACGATGGCCGGCGCGCCTTCGATCGCGAACATCCACTGCCAGCCGTGCAGCCCGAGCACGCCGCTCATGTCGCGCATGATCCAGCCCGACACCAGGCCGCCAAGCACGCCCGCGACCGCGACGCCCGCGAAGAACACCGAGATCGCCGCCGCGCGCCGGTTCGCCGGGAACCAGTAGGTCAGGTACAGCACGATGCCGGGAAAGAAGCCGGCCTCGAACACGCCGAGCAGGAAGCGCAGCACGTAGAAATGCGACGGCTGCGACACGAACATCATCCCGGTCGACGCGATGCCCCACAGCAGCATGATCCGCGTGAACGTGCGGCGCGCGCCGAAGCGCGCGAGCAGCAGGTTGCTCGGCACCTCGCAGAACACGTAGCCGACATAGAACACCGCGGCGCCGAGGCCGTACATCGCATCGCTGAAGCCGAGATCATGCTTCATCTGCAGCTGCGCGAAGCCGATGTTGATGCGGTCGAGGAACGACACGACGTAGCAGAGGAACAGGAACGGCACGATCCGCCACGCGATCTTGCGGAACAGCAGCGCGTCGCCGGCATCGGATGCCGGCGCGGATTCGTATACGGAAGCCGACGCCGCGGCACTCGCGTGCGCGATCGTCGCTTTGGCGGGAAGCGATTGAGGCATGTCTCTCTCCAAACGGGCCACGCGATTCGAGCGCGCAACAGTCTCCGAGGGCGTGCATGCGCCCTGCTTTCTTGTGAGATCGGAAGTCGGCTCCGGAAACCGCGGCGCAATGCCGCCGCCGTTCAGGGGCCGTCAGAAAAACGGCGGGACGTCCGCCCGGACGCCCCGCCGCCGTGACCCGCTCAGTCCTGCAGCGCGTCCCACATTTCCTTGTCGCGCTGCGCGGTCCAGATGCGCGGATGCGTGATGCCGCTCGCCTCGTCGAACGCGCGCGACACGTCGAACGGCAGACAGTGCTCGTAGATGAACACGTTGCCGAACTTCGGATCCATCGCTTCGCGCGTGAGCGCCATCGACGCCTTCAGGTCGAGCTTGCGCTCGACGGCCTTGCGGCCCTGCGCGAGCAGCGTCGTCACGAAGTCCTTCGTATAGTCGAGCCCCTTGTTCACATCGGCCGGAGTCAGCAGCGCGGGGCCGCGGCCCGGCACGAGCTTTTCCGCGCCGAGCGCGCGCAGCGCCTCGAGCGTGGTCGGCCACTGTTCGAGCTGCGCGTCGCCGCAATAGCAGGCCGCGTCGTATTCGACCAGATCGCCGGAGAACAGCACCTTCTGCGACGGCAGCCAGACGATCGTGTCGCCCTTCGTGTGGCCCGAGCCGACGTGCATGATCTTCACTTCGAGCTTGCCGAGGAACAGCGTGATCTCGCGCTCGAACACGAGCGTCGGCCAGGTCAGGCCCGGCACCGTCTCGACGCCCGCGAACAGGCGCGGGAAGCGCTCGATCTCCGACTTCATGTCGGCCTCGCCGCGCTCGACGATCATTTCATAGGTGCCGCGGCTCGCGATCACGTGCTGCGCGCCTTCGGCGAAATACGCGGACGCACCGAGCACGCGCACCGCGTGGTAATGCGACAGCACGACGTGCTTGATCGGCTTGTCGGTCACGCTGCGGATCTTCGCGATCAGGTCCTGCGCCATCGCGGGCGTCGCGGTCGTATCGACGATCAGCACGCTGTCGTCACCGACGATCACGCCCGAGTTCGGGTCGCCTTCGGCGGTATACGCGTACGCGTTCTCGGACAGCTGCGTCCAGGTGATCTTCTTCACTTCCAGATCGGCTTGCGATGCGAATGCTTTGGCCATGTTGCGTTCCGTGGCTTCGAGCCATGTGTTGAGGGGAGTGAGTGGATCATCGACCTGCATCGATTATTTGTCAATGACAAAGTCGCTTGCTATTGTCCAATACGGGTAAACCTGCGGGCTGGCGCGTCAAATGGCGTCGGATACCATGCGGGGTTTCGTCAACGGAAGAATCATCGCGTGCAGAACCACGAAGTCAGCGCAGACGACGCACCGCCCAAGGCGCAGCGCGGGATCCAGAGTGTCGAGGTCGGCGGCCGGCTGCTCGACGCGCTCGCGCGCCGGCGCAAGCCGCTCGGGCTGTCGGAGCTGGCAGCTGCGGCCGGGTTATCGACCGCGCAGGCGCATACCTATCTCGTCAGCCTGACGCGGCTCGCGCTCGTGAAACGCGACGCGCTCACCGGCAACTACGAGCCGGGGCCGCTGTCGCTGCGGCTCGGCCTGATGTCGATCGAACGCCAGCCGGCCTATCGCGCGGCGCTGCCGCACGCGGCGCGGCTCGCGGAAGCAGTCGGCCTGAGCGTCGCGTTGTCGGTGCCGGGCGTGCTCGGGCCGACGATCGTGCGCATCGAACACGGCGGCTATCCGTTGCATGTGAACCTGCACGTCGGCTCGGTGATGTCGCTCGATACGACGGCGACCGGCCGCGTGTTCCGCGCGTTCGGCGACCCCGCACTGCTGGACGCGATGGCGGCCAGCCAGGCCGGCGCCGGCGACACGCTCGCGGGTGCCGAAGGCGAGCAGCCCACGTCCGATGCCGGCGCGTGGCAGGCCGAGCTCGATGCGATCCGCGCGCGCGGGATCGAGCGCGGCGTGGACCGGCCGAGCCCCGGCGTCAGCGCGATGTGCGTGCCGGTGCTGGACGCGGACGGCCGCCTGCAACTCGCGCTGACGGTGATCGGTTCGACCGGGTCGATCGATGTCGGCTGGGACGGCCCGATCGCGACCGCGTTGCGCGATGCGGCGCGGCAGGCCACCGCGTCACTCGACGCCGGACGCGACGCGCAGCCGGGCGCGCCGGCCGCGGCTCCGTCCGTGCAGCGCCTGCCGCCCGCGCTCGCCGACGACACGAAAGCCCAGCGCGGCATCAACGCGCTCGACAGCACGGGCGACCTGCTGCTCGCGCTCGTGTCGGCGGGCCGCGCGCTGCCGCTGCGCGATCTCGCGGCGGCGGCCGGCATGCCGGCCGCGAAGGCGTTTCCGCATCTGGTGAGCCTGCAGAAGATCGGCCTGCTGAGCCGCGACGATGCCGGCTGCTTCGGCGGCGGCCCGCTCGGTCAGGCGCTCGGCCTGATCGCGATGCAGCGCGTGTCGCCGACGCGCGATGCCGAAGCGGAGATCGTCGCGCTGGCGGCCGCGACCGACATGAGCGTCGCCGCGGCGACTCTCGGGCCGCTCGGGCCGACCGTGATCCGCCTCGAGGAATCGGCGCGGCCGCAGCATGTGAGCCTGCAGGTCGGCACGGTGATGTCGCTCGTGAATACCGCGATCGGGCGAATCTTCGCGGCCGGCATGCCCGACGACGTGCTGGCCGGCCTCCTGGCCGACGAGCCGGTGCGCCTCGCGGGCCGCGCGATGGAGGTCGACGACGCGTTCCGCGCGCGACTAGCGACGATCCGCACGGACGAACTCGATTTCGCGTTCGACGCGCCGGTGCCGGGGATCGGCACGATCGCCGCGCCCGTGTTCGATCACACCGGCAGCATCCGGCTCGTGATCGCGATCATCGGCTCGTCGCGCGGCTTCCCGCGCGGGCCGGACAGCGCGCTCGCACATACGCTGCTCGCCGCGACGCGCCGCCTGTCGTGGCGATTCGGGTGGATCGGCGAGTCATCGTCGCCCTGACGTTCCTTCCTGTTCCTCATTGCGAGGCCCGGCTCGCCGCGGCCTTGTCACGTCTGTCCACTGTGTAACGACGACGACGGACGCGGCTCATGTTGCGGAGCAGCAACACAAATTGTCAGTAATTCTCATATAACGAAATCGCATTTCACAAAGCGGTGACGCTCCTCTATGATTAGGGTTATCCCTAACTCGCCACCTATACGGGGCTTCGTCATGCAAACGTCTAACATTTCCGATCGTTCCACCCAATCCGCTGGCTGGCTCGCACGTATTGGCGAACTGCTTGCAGAAGCATGGGCACTGCACCTCGAGAACTGCGAAATCATCGCCCAAGCGCACGCACGCCTGCCGCGCTGAACGCAGCCGATGGCCGCCGGCCGGCGGCAGAAATGTCCGGTTGATCCGCTTGCCGGGACGCGCGCCGCAAGGCCGCCGCGTCCGGCATCGGTGTCCCGACGGATATCGTTGAAAGAGCCGAACGGCCCCGATATGAGTGACGCGCTCACGCAATGTGAGCGCTGTGAGGCGGAATTTCAGTGGCGGTGCCAGGATCGAGTGTGTCGGCACGGAAGATTCATCCGTTTTCCCGCCCTGCTCGAATTTCCCGCCTCTATCCGGCTCCGGGCCGCGCGCATTGGCCGCGACAGCCCGATTACCGCCCTTCCTCAACGCGATCGCGCCCTCATCCTCACGATGACGCGCGGCCCCGTCTTCGCCGTCGTCACACCTGAATCGACGGCACGTCCTTCATGCACCGCAGCGCGAACATCGAGCGGCTGTGGCGAATGCTCGAAATCCGGTACAGCTTCTCGCGCAGGAAGCGCTCGTAGCCGGCCGTTCCGTCCACCGCGACCTTGATCCAGTAGTCGTATTCGCCCGACACCAGGTAGGCCTCGAGCACTTCGGGCAGCGCCGCGAGTTCGGCGCCGAAACGCGCGAGCGCGTCGTCTTCGTGGCGATCGAGCGTGACTTCGAGGATCACGATGTCCGCATAGCCGAGCATGCGCTGGTTGACCAGCGCGACATAGCCGTCGATGTAGCCGTCGAGTTCGAGCTGCCGCGTGCGGTTCCAGCACGCGGTGGTCGACATGCCGATCTGTTCGGCCAGTTCGGCGTTCGACAGACGCGCATTTTTTTGCAGTGCACCGAGGATCTTGCGGTCCTGGTTGTCGAGGGTTTTCGGCGTGCGTTCGCGGGTAGCCATGGCGAGGAGAATCTTCTACTTGAAATCCGCATTCTATCTGAACAGGATTCCGGTTTCGGCTCAGTTTTGCTGGAAAACAGGAAGCCTTTTAACCAGCCGGCTTGATACATTTTCTCCATGCCTGTTGTCCGGCACGCTCCCCGCGACAACCCCTTCGCAGCGGGACGCCTGGCCGCAATCACGAGTTGCGGCGCCGGACACGCAGGCATGCGATTGCCCGCCGCCCGCGCGCCTATCCGGCGGCCGGGCCGGCGCCCGACTCCCTGTTCCCGTCCTTCCCGTCATGTCGTTCAGGCTTTATCTGTCGTTCCTCGCTGCATCCGCCGTCCTCATCTACGCCCCCGGCCCCGTCAACCTGCTCACGATGAACCAGGCGCTGCGCGCCGGCTGGCGCCGTGCGCTGCCGTGCGTGTGGGGCGGCACGCTCGCCGTGCTGCTGCAACTCGCGCTCACCGCGCTGTGCCTGAATTCGCTGGTCCATCTCGACGAGCATGCGCTGACCGTGCTTCGCTGGGCCGGCGCCGCGTACCTCGTGTGGCTCGGCTGCAAGCAATGGCTCAGCCGTGCGCCCGCAACCGCATCCGCCGCACCGGCCGCTTCGGCGGAAACCGGCATCGCCGCCCCCGACACCGACACCGGCCGTGCACTGTTCTGGCGCGGCGTCGCCACCTCCGGCCTGAACCCGAAGACGCTGCTGTTCTTCCCGTCGTTCTTTCCGCAGTTCATCGTCCCGAACGCCGACTGGAGCCTGAACGCGCAATTCCTGCTGCTCGCGACGACCTTCGCGCTGCTGTTCGCCGGCGGGGTCGCGTCGATGGCGCTGTTCTCGCACCGGCTGAGCCGGGCACTGCGGCGGCCGGCACGGATGCGCGCGATGAACCGCGTGACGGGCGGGCTGCTGGTCGGAATGGGCGCGATCATGGTCGGCTGGAACTGAGCGGGCGCGCGCGGGTGCCGTGTCACCCGCCGCCCGCGCCCTCGAAAAGACAGCCGATCGCCGAATGCTTTAGGGTAGCGGCTTGTTCGTCGGACCTGCCCGGCTCACCCGGGCGATTGCATGAAGCACGTCACTACCCGCCTGCGGCGCCTGTTCGCGCCGATCGGCCTGCACTGGTATCTCGCTCTCCTCCTCACACTCGATGCACTGATGGTGCTGCGCCCCGTCGTCGCGCATGCGCAGCTCGGCGCGCATCATGCGTGGCTCACCGATGCGCTGAACCTCGTCGACAACGCCGGCCTCGTCGTGCTGCCCCAGGTCGTCGTCGCGGCCGGCCTCGCGACGATGGCCATCGGCATCGTGCTGCGCGCCCGCGTCGCGTGGGTGCTGTCGATCCTGCTGCTGGTCGCGGCCGCCGCGATCAGCCTCCTCGGCGGCTATCGCAGCAACGCCGTCATCGTGTATACGGCCGTGCTCGCCGTCGCGCTGATCTACTACTGGCGCCACTTCGATCGCGCGAGCGTCGCCGCGAGCAGCCTGTTCGCGCTGCTCAGCATCGTGTCGCTGCTGATCTACGCGACCTTCGGCGTGCTGTATCTCGGCGACGAATTCACGCCGCCGGTCCACGACCTCGCCACCGCCGTCTACTTCTCGATCGTCTCGATGTCGACGGTCGGCTACGGCGACATCGTGCCGCACGCGCCCACCGCGCGCCTGTTTACCGCGTCGGTGATCGTGCTCGGCATCACGGTGTTCGCGACGTCGATCAGCGCGGTCGTCGGGCCGGTGATCGGGGGCAATCTGAAACGAATCGTCAAGGGAGGCATTTCGAACGTGATCCGCAAGCATCATTTCCTGATCGTCGGCGCGACGCCCGTCGCGCATGCAGTACACGACGGCCTGCGCAAGCGCGGCTACGCGGTGACCGTCATCGTGCCCGCCGGGGTCGAGCACAACTATGCGGGCACGACCGACCTGATCGTTGGCGACGCCACCGACCACGCGGTGCTGGAAAGCGCCGGCGCGGCGACGGCCCGCGCGGTGCTCGCGCTGCGCTCCGACGATGCCGAGAACGCGTTCATCATCCTCGCGATCCGCGAGATCGCGCCGACGGTGCGCACCGTCGCGCTCGTGAATCATCAGCGCAACCTCGAGCGGCTGCGCCTGCTGAAGCCGGACATGGTGTTCTCGCCGCAGCAGCTCGCGGGCGAACTGCTCGCCAGCACGCTCAACGACGAACCGGTCGACAAGTCGATGATCTCGCACCTGCTGTTCGGCACCGCCGACGCCGCATGACGGGTGCCGGCCGACCGACCCACAACCCACGGCCGGTACAATCGCGCGATGTCCGAACTGCTCACCTACGGCGGCCTGTTCGCCGTGTCGATGGTCGCCGCGACCCTGTTGCCGCTCCAGTCCGAAGCCGTGCTCGCCGGCCTGCTGCTCGCCGGGCGCGAGCCGGTGTGGGCGCTGCTGCTCGTCGCGAGCGTCGGCAACGTCGCGGGCTCGGTGATCAACTGGGCGCTCGGCCGCGGCATCGAGCACTTCCGCGACCGCCGCTGGTTTCCGATCAAGCCGGCCGCGCTCGCGCGCGCCGAACGCTGGTACGCGCGCTACGGCCGCTGGTCATTGCTGCTGAGCTGGGCGCCGGTGATCGGCGATCCGCTGACGATGATCGCCGGCGTGCTGCGCGAGCCGCTGCCGGGCTTCCTCGCGATCGTGACGATCGCGAAGGTCGGCCGCTATCTGGCCGTCGCATGGCTCGTGACGCACTGACATTCGCCGCTCCGTTGCGCGCCCGCCGGGCCGCCATCGACGACCCCGCGCTAAAGATTCCGCGAAAGTTGCCGTATTAAGCAACGACTAGCGGTGACGCGTGCGTTCCGCCCTTTCTCACTCCCCACTCAGGATGCTTCATGAGACTGACCCAATTGGGCCGGGTGAGCGTCGGCGCGCGTCTGGCCGCGCTGGCGTGCGCGCTCGTCGCCCTGCTGTTTACCGTGTTCGCGTGGACGCTCGCCCATTTCGCCGGCCAGCAGCTTGCTGAAGAAGCGCACCTGCGGATCGTCGACAAGGAGCAGTCGATCCGCGCAATGGTCGACCTGTTCGACAAGGCGCTGACCGCCGAGGCCAACCGCTCGATGTCGCTGTTCGCGAGCTTCCTGCCGGCCGATTTCTCGCTCGACCCGGCGCGCACGGTCGACATCGGCGGCGTTCCCGCGCCGACCCTCTTCGCGGGCGGCCAGCCGCTCGACCTCGATTACGCGATTCCCGACCAGTTCCTGAAGAAAAGCGGCGCGATCGCGACGATCTTCGCGCGCGACGGCGACGATTTCGTGCG
Source organism: Burkholderia ambifaria AMMD (assembly GCF_000203915.1). Classification (NCBI taxonomy): domain Bacteria; kingdom Pseudomonadati; phylum Pseudomonadota; class Betaproteobacteria; order Burkholderiales; family Burkholderiaceae; genus Burkholderia; species Burkholderia ambifaria. Next base: position 572,342 of record NC_008391.1, on the reverse strand, counting down.
CATCACGACATCGCTGAAGAAGCAGGACGGCGCACGCGCCGTCGGCACGAAGCTCGACCGCGCCGGCCCCGCGTATGCGCCGCTCGTCGCCGGCCGCAGCTACACGGGCCTCGCGAAGCTGTTCGGCCGGCCGTACATCACGCAGTACAAGCCGGTGACCGACGCAACCGGCCGCGTGATCGGCGCGCTGTTCGTCGGTCTCGACATCGGCACCGAGCTCAAGCTCGTCGAAGACGGCATCCGCTCGCTGAAAATCGGCGACAACGGCTACTACTTCGTGCTCGATGCGTCGCAGGGCCCGTCGCGCGGCACCTTCGTCGTGCATCCCGATGCGGCCGGCCAACCCGCCGACGACAAGCGTGCCCCCTATGCCCAGATGCTCGCGGCCGGCGAGGGCCGGCTCGCGTACACGTCGACCGACCCGGCCGCGCACGATAGCGGGCCCACCGCGAAATTCGTGTCGTTCACGACGATTCCGCAGTGGCAATGGCTCGTCGGCGGCATCGCGCTCGACGACGAGTTGCTCGCCACCATGCGCGCCACCCGCAACCGCTTCCTGATGATCGGCGCCGTGCTCGTCGCGGCGTTCGCGACGCTGTTCGTCATCGTCGTGCGCCGCGTCGTGAGCCGGCCGCTGGAAGCCGCCGCACGGGCCTCCGAGCGCTATGCGGCGGGCGACCTCAGCGTGCGCATCCGCGACGGCGCGGCCGCGCACGGCAGCGCGGGCAACGACGAGATCGGCCGGCTCGTGCAGGCGGTCGACGGAATCGGCGACGGCCTCGCGCGAATCGTCGCGCAGGTGCGCAACAGCTCGGCCGACATCGCGCACGGCACGGTCGGCATCGCGGCCGGCAGCGGCGACATCGCCGCGCGGATCGCGACGCAGGCGAGCAGCGTCGAACAGACGGCCGCCAGCATGGAGCAGATCACCGCCGCCGTGCAGCAGAGCGCCGAGCATGCGGCGCAAGCCAACGCGCTGGTCGCGGACGCATCGGCCGCCGCGACAAACGGCGACGCCGCGGTACAGCGCGTGGTCGCGACGATGGACGACATCGGCCGCGCGACGCGCCGGATCGCCGAGATCACCGGCGCGATCGAAGGCATCGCGTTCCAGACCAACATCCTTGCGCTGAACGCGGCCGTCGAGGCCGCGCGCGCGGGCGAGCACGGCAAGGGCTTCGCGGTGGTCGCGGCCGAGGTGCGCGCGCTCGCGCAGCGCAGCGCGGCCGCGGTCAAGGAGATCGATGCGCTGAGCACCGAATCGTCGACGACCGTCGAACAGGGTTACCGGATCGCGGACGCCGCGCGCGGCACGATGCGCGACATCGTCGCGCGGGTCGACCAGGTCCGCACGCTGATCGGCGAGATCAGCGCCGCGTCGCGCGAGCAATCGACCGGCATCGAGCAGGTGAACCTGGCCGTCACGCAGATCGGCGAGGCGACCCAGCAGAACGCGACGCTGATTGCGGATGCCGAACGCGCGGCCGTCGCGCTGCGCGACCAGGCCGCGCAACTGTCGGACGCGGTCAGCGTGTTCCGGCTCGAACGCGACGCTTGACGGACAACGGGCGATGGACGATCGGCCGCCGCGGGTGCCCCGACTACTTCTTGTCCCCCGCCAGGTCGATCGCCTTGCCCGATCCCACCTCGTTGCGCAGCTGGAATTTCTGGATCTTGCCGGTCGACGTCTTCGGGAGCTCGCCGAAGCGTACGGCCTTCGGCACCTTGAACCCCGCGAGCAGTTGCTTGCAGTGCGCGACGATCTCCTCCTCGGTCGCGCTCGCGCCTTCGCGCAGCTCGACGAACGCGCACGGCACCTCGCCCCACTTCGGGTCGGGCATCGCCACCACCGCCGCGACCGCGACGGCCGGATGCCGGTACAGCGCATCCTCGACCTCGATGCTCGAAATGTTCTCGCCGCCGGAAATGATGATGTCCTTGCGGCGATCCTTGATGCGGATATAGCCGTCCGGCGTCAGCACGCCGAGATCGCCCGTATGGAACCAGCCGCCGTGGAACGCCTCGTCGGTGGCCTTCGGATTCTTCAGGTAGCCCTTCATGCAGATGTTGCCGCGGAACATGATCTCGCCGAGCGTCTCGCCGTCGGCCGGCACCGGCGTCATCGTGTCCGGGTCGAGCACCGTCGCGCCCGCTTCCAGGTGATAGCGCACGCCCTGCCGTGCGTTCAGGCGCGCGCGTTCGTCGTCGGGCAGTGCGTCCCAGTGCGCCTGCTTCGCGCACACGGTCGCCGGGCCGTAGACCTCGGTCAGCCCGTACACGTGCAGCAGGTCGAAGCCGATCTCCTTCATCTTCGCGATCACGGCCGGCGCGGGCGCCGCGCCGGCGACCATCGCGTGCACCGTGTGATCGATGCCCGCGCGGAACTCGGCCGGCGCGTTCGCGATTGCGCTCTGCACGATCGGCGCACCGCAGTAATGCGTGATGCGTTCGCTGCGGATCAGGTCGAACACCGTCTTCGCGTCGAACTTGCGCAGGCAGACGTTCACCCCCGCGCGCGCCGCGACGGCCCACGGAAAGCACCAGCCGTTGCAGTGGAACATCGGCAGCGTCCACAGATACACCGCGTGCTTCGGCATGTCCCATTCGAGGATGTTGCTGATCGCCGCGAGATACGCGCCGCGATGGTGATAGACGACGCCCTTCGGGTCGCCCGTCGTGCCGGACGTGTAGTTCAGCGCGATCGCCTCCCATTCGTCGGCGGGCGGCGTCCACGCATAGTCGGGGTCGCCGCCCGCGACGAACGCTTCGTAGTCGGTCGCGCCCGCGAAGCGCGCGGGGTCGGCAGGCATCGCGTCGGCGACGCTGACGATCTTCAGGCCCGGCACTTCGCGCGCCGCCCGGTGCGCGAGATCCGCGTATTCGGTGTCGACGATCAGCACCTTCGCTTCGCCATGACGCAGCATGAACAGCACCGACGAGATGTCGAGCCGCGTGTTGATCGTGTTGAGCACGGCGCCGGCCATCGGCACGCCGAAGTGCGCCTCGACCATCGCCGGGATGTTCGGCAGCACCGCCGCGACCGTGTCGCCGCGTGCGACGCCGGCCTGCGCGAGCGCGCTGGCGAGCTGCTTGGCCCGCTTATGGGTCTCGCCCCACGTGCGCCGCACGTCGCCGTGCACGACCGCGAGGCGCTCGCCGTAGACTTCGGCCGCGCGGACCAGAAAATCGATCGGCGTGAGCGGCACGTAGTTGGCGTCGCGGCGGCCGAGTCCGGCCTCGAACATCTGCGTCATGATCCTGTCTCCCGTTTTCCGTCGATCGGCGCGTGCATCGACGCCGCGGCGCACGATTCGATCTCGTATCCAGCCGGAGTGCATGCACTCCGATTCGTTTTGATGTGGTTCAATTGCCGACAGCCTAACGGGCGCTATTGTGAGCCGTCTGTCATCGAAACGACAGAGTGCGCGTCGAGCGCTGCGCGTTATCCCTATCCTCGCAAACCCGCATCCATGCACGACCCTCTCGCTGCGCCGCCCGACGCGATCGCTATCTCGGCCAATCTGCCGGCCGACACGCCGGTCGACACGCTGCCCGAACCCGGCCCGTTGCCCGCGCTGTCCGCGCTGTTCGGCCAGTGCGCGTGGTTCCGCGCACTGGCGCCGGAACACCAGGCGCTCGTGCTCGCGCAGTCGCGCGCCGAGCAGCGCGAAGCCGGCGACGTGATCGCGCAGCGGCTCGCGCCGTCCGAGTACTGGATCGGCGTGCATCGCGGGTTGCTGAAGCTCGCGATCTTCAACGCGTCGGGCCGCGGCTGCACGTTTTCCGGCGTGCCGTCGGGCGGCTGGTTCGGCGAAGGCAGCGTGATCAAGCGCGAGCTGCGCAAGTACGAAGTCGTCGCGGTCCAGCGCTCGACCGTGCTGTTCGTGCCGGTCGACACGTTCCATGCGCTGCTCGACACGAGCCTGCCGTTCACGCGCTTCGTGATCCATCAGCTCAACAACCGGATGGGCGAATTCATCGCATCGATCCAGAATAGCCGCCTGCTCGACGTCGACGCGCGCGTCGCGCAGGCGCTCGCGCAACTGTTCAACCGCGACCTGTACCCGGACACCGGCCCGTCGCTCGCGATCTCGCAGGAGGAACTGGGGATGCTCGTCGGCGTGTCGCGGCAGCGGATCAACCAGGCGTTGCAGCAACTCGAGAAGCGCGGCGTGCTGCGGCTCGCGTACAACCAGATCGAGGTCGTCGATCTGGCCGCGCTCGCGCGGGTCGGGATGGAACAGATCTGAGCGAGCCCGATGAACCGAATCGTCGCCGCTGCGGCATGCGCATCCGGTTCAGCAGCCGTTTGCGGGCAGTTGCGTCCGCGTGCATTTCATCCGATGAATCGGCTCGTCAGCGCCGCGCCGCAACCTGACACCTTCGCCAGTTTCGCGTCAGTAACCCGTTCAGCCCCGACGCCTATCATTCGGGTTCCCTCCACCGACGCTTGATCACCGCCTGTCCCGCCGCCTCCATGTGGATCGTCAATCTCGCGCTCAGGCGCCCCTACACGTTCATCGTGATGGCCGTCATGATCGTGCTGGCCACCCCGCTTGCGCTGATGCGCACGCCGGTCGACGTGCTGCCGGCGGTCAACATCCCCGTCATCAGCGTGATCTGGAATTACAACGGCTTCTCCGCGTCGGAGATGACCAATCGCATCACGGCCGTGCATGAGCGGATCCTGACGACGACCGTCAACAACATCGAGCACATCGAGTCGACGTCGCTGCCGGGCATCGCGGTCGTGAAGGTGTTCCTGCAACCGGGCGCGAACGTGCAGACGGCCATCGCGCAGACGGTCTCGTCCGCGCAGGCGATCGTTCGCCAGATGCCGCAGGGCGCGACGCCGCCGCTTGTGATCACGTATTCCGCATCGAGCATCCCGGTGATCCAGCTCGGGCTGTCGAGCAAGACCCTCAGCGAACAATCGCTCGCCGACATCGCGCTCAACTTCCTGCGCCCGCAACTGATCACGGTGCGCGGCGCACAGATTCCGTTCCCGTATGGCGGCCGCACGCGCGTGGTCGCGATCGACCTCGATCCGCAGGTGCTGCTCGCAAAGGGCCTCACGCCGGCCGACATCGTCAACGCGGTCAACACGCAGAACCTCGTGCTGCCGACCGGCACCGCGAAGATGGGCCAGAGCGAATACCGGATCGACACGAACGCGTCGGCCGACACGATCGCCGACATCAACGACCTGCCGATCCAGACCGTCAACGGCGCGACGACCTACCTGCGCGAAGTCGCATCGGTGCGCGACGGCTTCGCGCCGCAGACCAACGTCGTGCGCCAGAACGGCCAGCGCGGCGTGCTGATGTCGATCCTGAAGACCGGCGACGCGTCGACGCTGAAGGTCGTGTCGGATCTGAAGGCACTGCTGCCGAAGGTGATCCCGACGCTGCCCGAAGGGCTCACGATCACGCCGCTGTTCGACCAGTCGGTGTTCGTCAACGCCGCGGTGCAGGGCGTGATCCACGAGGCGCTGATCGCCGCCGTGCTGACCGCGATGATGATCCTGCTGTTCCTCGGCAACTGGCGCAGCACGCTGATCATCGCGATCTCGATCCCGCTGTCGATCTTCACGTCGCTGATCGCGCTGTCGGCGCTCGGCGAGACCATCAACATCATGACGCTCGGCGGGCTCGCGCTCGCGGTGGGGATCCTGGTCGACGACGCGACCGTCACGATCGAGAACATCGAGCGGCATCTGCATCTCGGCACGGGCGTGCACGACGCGATTCTCGAAGGCGCGGGCGAGATCGCGGTGCCGGCGTTCGTGTCGACGCTGTGCATCTGCATCGTGTTCGTGCCGATGTTCTTCCTGACGGGCGTCGCGCGCTTCCTGTTCGTGCCGCTCGCCGAGGCGGTGGTGTTCGCGATGCTCGCGTCCTACGTGCTGTCGCGCACGCTCGTGCCGACGCTCGCGATGCTCCTGTTCCGCCCGCAGCAGGCCGGCACGGGCCCCGATCGTTCGACGTCGCGCTTCGCGCGCATCCATCACGCGTTCAATGGTGCGTTCGAGCGGCTGCGCGCGTGGTACATCGTGCTGCTCAGCATGCTGCTGGTGCGCCGCCGCTTCTACGCGATGTGCTTCCTCGGTTTCTGCGTGCTGTCGACCGGCCTCGTGTTCGTGCTCGGCCGCGACTTCTTCCCGAACGCCGATTCCGGCAACATCCGGCTGCATCTGCGCGCGCCCACCGGCTACCGGATCGAGGAAACCGCACGCCTCACCGATCAGGTCGAGCGCGTGATCCGCGAAGCCGTGCCGCCCGACGAGCTGGGTGCGATCGTCGACAATCTCGGGCTGCCGGTGAGCGGCATCAATCTGTCGTACAGCAACAGCGGCACGATCGGCTCGCTCGACGGCGAACTGCTGATCGCGCTGAAGCCCGGCCATCGCGCGACCGCGCACTACGTGCAGACGCTGCGCACGCTGCTGCCGCGGCGCTTCCCCGGCGTCGAATTCTTCTTCCAGCCGTCGGACATCATCACGCAGATCCTGAACTTCGGTCAGCCGGCCGCGATCGACGTGCAGGTGCTCGGCAACGATCTCGCGAGTAACATGACAATCGCGAGCAGCCTGATGAAGAAGATCAGGCACATCCCCGGCGCCGTCGACGTGCACGTGCTGCAGCGCAACGACGAACCGACCCTGGTGGCCGACATGGACCGTACGCGCATGCAGCAGCTCAGCCTCTCCGCGCAGAACGTCGCGCAGAACATGCTGATCTCGCTGTCCGGCAGTTCCCAGACGACGCCGTCGTTCTGGCTCAATCCGCGCACGGGCGTCCAGTACCCGCTGCAGATCCAGACCCCGCAGTACAACATCTCGTCGATCGACGACCTGCTCGGCACGCCGGTTTCCGCAAGCGGCCGCACCGGCATGCCGCCGCAATTGCTCGGCAACCTCGTGCGCGTCCATCCCGTCGCGAGCCCGGCCGTGGTCACGCACTACAACATCCGCCCGGCGATCGACCTGTACGTGAGCGTCGAGGGCCGCGATCTCGGCTCCGTCGCGGGCGAGATCGACCGGATCGTGTCCGACGCGCACGCGACACTGCCGCGCGGCACCGAGCTGTCGGTGCGCGGCCAGGTCGAAACGATGCGCACGTCGTATCTCGGCCTCGGCGCCGGCGTCGCGATGGCGATCGTGCTCGTCTACCTGCTGATCGTCGTGAATTTCCAGTCGTGGCTCGACCCGCTGATCATCATCAGCGCGATGCCCGCCGCGCTTGCGGGCATCGCATGGATGCTGTTCATCACCGGCACGCACCTGAGCGTGCCGGCGCTGACGGGCGCGATCATGACAGTGGGCGTCGCGACCGCGAACAGCATCCTGGTCGTGTCGTTCGCGCGTCAGCGCCTCGCGGCCGGTGCGCCGCCGCTCACCGCCGCGCTGGAGGCCGGCGCGACGCGGATCCGCCCGGTGCTGATGACGGCGCTCGCGATGATCATCGGGATGGTGCCGATGGCGCTCGGGCTCGGCGAAGGCGCCGAGCAGAACGCGCCGCTCGGCCGCGCGGTGATCGGCGGGCTGCTGTTCGCCACCGTTTCGACGCTGCTGTTCGTGCCGCTCGTGTTCGGCGGCGTGCATGCACGGCTGGCCCGCCGGCGCGCGCGCCAGGCCGGACACTGACTTTCGCCCACCCTCTACCCGGTTGGATTGGTTGAATTCATGGAAGAGAAACATCACAGTTCGGTCGGCATCCAGGTGGACGAACACGGCATGCACCTGCCGACGCGCACGTCGGTGTCGCGGCGCGCGCGGGTCGTGCTGATCGTGATCGGCGTGCTGCTGGCCGCGGGCGCCGCGCGCACGATCATCGTCAACGTGTTGAACCGCGGCCGGCTCGACGCGGTGGCCGAGCAGAACACGCGCCAGTACGTGAGCATCGTGCATCCGGTCGATGCCGCGACCGGCGGCAAGCTGACGCTGCCCGGCACGCTGCGCGGCTTCGTCGAGGCGCCGATCTATGCGCGTGCGAGCGGCTACGTGCTGCGCTGGCAGGCCGACATCGGCGCGCACGTGAAGCAGGGCCAGCTGCTCGCAGAGCTCGACACGCCCGAGCTGAACCAGGAGCTCGCGCAGGCCACCGCGCAGCGCCAGCAGGCGCAGGCCGCGCTCGCGCTCGCGAAGACGTCGTTCGACCGCGCGCAGCAACTGCGCCAGCGCGATGCGGTGTCGCAGCAGGAACTCGACGATCGCCAGGGCGCGTTCAACCAGGGCACCGCGAACCTCGCGGCGGCCGATGCGAACATGCGCCGGCTCACCGAACTGAAGGGCTTCCAGCGCATCGTCGCGCCGATCGACGGGGTCGTCACGCAGCGCAACGTCGACGTCGGCGACCTCGTCAATTCCGGCAACGCGGGCCGCTCGCTGTTCACGGTCGTGCAGGCCGACCGGCTGCGCCTGTACGTGCAGGTGCCGCAGGCCTACGCGCAGCAGGTGAAGGTCGGCCAGCACGTGGGCGTCGCGCAGGCCGAACTGCCCGGCAAGACCTTCGACGGCACGGTCACGCGCACGTCGCAGGCGATCGATGTCGCGACCCGTTCGCTGCAGATCGAGATCACGCTGCCGAACCCGGACGGCCGGCTGCTGCCCGGCGCGTACGTGCAGGCGACGCTGCCGATGACGCCGGTCGGCCGCCTGCAGATTCCGGCCAATACGCTGCTGTTCCGTGCCGAGGGGCCGACGGTCGCGACCGTCGATACGAACGGCCAGGTGCGCCTGAAGGCGGTGACGGTCGTGCGCACGATCGGGCAGACGCTCGAAGTCGACGGCCCGCTCACGCCGAGCGACCGCCTCGTCGCGAACCCGAGCGACGCGCTCGCGAACGGCGACCCGGTCGTCGTGCAGGCGCCGCCGGTCGCGAAGCCGGCCTCCGCGGCCGCGGGAGCGAAGTCGTGAGCGCGATGCGCGCCGGCCTGCGCCCGACGGCCGCCGTGGCCGCCGTGACCGCTGTCGCGCTCGCGGCGCTCGCCGGTTGCACGGTCGGCCCCGACTACCGGCGCCCTGCCGTCGACACGCCGGCCGCGTGGCGGCTCGACCCGGCCGATGCGTACTGGCACCCGGCCGCGCCGGCCCGTGCGCCGCTCGATCCGGCGTGGTGGACCGCGTTCGGCGACGCGCAGCTCGACGCGCTGGAAGCCGACGCGCTGCGCAACAACCAGAGCCTGAAGGCGGTCGCCGCGCGCTACGACCAGGCGAAGGCCACGCTCGCGTCGGTCGCGTCCGCGCAGTATCCGGCCGTCGGGCTGAACGCGAGCGGCCAGCGCTTCAAGATCTCCGCCGATCGGCCGCAAACCAATTACGCGACGAAAAGCATGTCGACCGTGCAGAACGAGATCCAGGTCGGCGCGAGCGTCAGCTACGAACTCGACCTGTTCGGCCGCGTGCGGCGCAGCGTCGAATCCGCGCAGGCCGGCTCCGAGCAGGCGCGCGACGATTTCGCGAACGCGCGCCTCGTGCTGAGCGCCGATCTCGCATCGAGCTACTTCGCACTGCGCGAGCTCGACACCGAGATCGACGTCGTCAAGCGCTCGATCGACCTGCAGCAGAAGGCGCTCGACTACGTGAGCGCGCGCCACGAGCTCGGCGCGGTGTCCGGCCTCGACCTGTTCCAGCAACGCTCGCAGCTAGATGCGACGCGCACGCAGGCGCAGTTGCTGATCCAGCAGCGCGCACAGGTCGAGACGGCGATCGCGACGCTGGTCGGCACGCCGGCCCCGGCGTTCTCGCTGCCGCCGCGCGTGGTGCCGATCAACGCGCCCGCGCTGCCGACCGGGATGCCGAGCGACCTGCTGCAGCGGCGGCCCGACGTCGCGTCGGCCGAGCGCGCAATGGCCGCCGCGAACGCGCAGATCGGCGTCGCGCGCGCCGCGTACTTCCCGCGCATCGCGCTGTCGCCGGACATCGGCTGGGACGCGACGCGCTTCTCCGGCCTGTTTACCGTGCCGGCGCTGCTGTGGTCGCTCGGCGCGTCGGTCAGCCAGCCGCTGTTCGAAGGCGGCAAGCTGAAAGCCGGCGTCGATTTCGCGCAGGCCGGCTACGTGGCCGCGCAGGCCAGTTACCGGCAGACCGTGCTCACCGCGTTCCAGGAGGTGCAGAATGCGGTGACCGGCCTGTCGGTGCTGGCGCAGGCCGCGCAGCAGGCGTCGGCGGCCGTCGACGACGCGCGCAAGCTCGTGTCGCTCGCGCAGGACCGCTATACGGGCGGCCTGACGCCGTTCATCGACGTGCTGACGGCCCAGCAGCAGCTACTGACGAGCGAGCGCCAGGCCGTGCAGATCCAGGGCCAGCGCGCGGCGCTCGTCGTGTTTCTCGCGAAGGCGCTCGGCGGCGGCTGGGACGACGGCGCGACGCCCACCGATGTCGCGACAGTCAGCCCGCCGCCCGCCGCGGGCGTCGGCCCCTAACCCTCCGATAGGCGAACGAATCCATGAAAGTGCTGATCGTCGAAGACGAACCGAAAGTCGTCGAATACCTGAAGAGCGGCCTGACCGAGGAAGGCTGGGTCGTCGATACCGCGCTCGACGGCGAGGACGGCGCGTGGAAGGCCATCGAATTCGACTACGACGTGGTCGTGCTCGACGTGATGCTGCCGAAACTCGACGGCTTCGGCGTGCTGCGCGCGTTGCGCGCGCAGAAGCAGACGCCCGTGATCATGCTGACCGCGCGCGACCGCGTCGACGACCGCGTGCGCGGGCTGCGCGGCGGCGCCGACGACTACCTGACCAAGCCCTTCTCGTTCCTCGAGCTGATCGAGCGGCTGCGCGCGCTCACGCGCCGCGCGCGCGTGCAGGAATCGACGCTGATCTCGATCGGCGACCTGCGCGTCGACCTGATCGGTCGCCGCGCGACCCGCGACGGCACGCGCCTCGACCTCACCGCGCAGGAATTCCAGTTGCTCGGCGTGCTCGCGCGGCGCAGCGGTGAGGTGCTGTCGAAAACGACGATCGCCGAGCTCGTGTGGGACGTGAATTTCGACAGCAACGCGAACGTCGTCGAGACGGCGATCAAGCGCCTGCGCGCGAAACTCGACGGCCCGTTCGCGGAGAAACTGCTGCACACGATCCGCGGCATGGGCTACGTGCTTGAGGCGCGCGAGGAAGGCGACGCGGAGCGGCACGCATGAAACGCTCGATCACCCTGCGGCTGTCGGCGATGTTCGGCATCGTGTCGCTGCTCGTGTTCACGCTGGTCGGCTGCGGGCTGTTCGTGATGATGGAGCGCCAGCTGTTCGCCGAACTGCGCGCGACGATCGACACGCGCGCGAAGGTCGCGCAGATGATCGTGTCGCACGCGACCACGGCCGCGCGCGGCCGCCTGATGCAGGAAAAGCTCGCCGATCTCGAACCGCCCGACGGCTCGACGCGCTACCAGATCGAGAGCCCCGACGCCGATTTCCGTTTTGGCCATCCGGTCAACGGCGTGCCCGTCGGCGAGCCGTTCGGTGCGTTCCAGCAGTACGCGCTCAACGACAGCAGCTACGACGTGATGACGAAGACCGTCGCGCTCGCCGGCAGCGGCGAGCGGCCCGACCTGAAGCTGATCGTCGCGACGTCGTGCGAGCGCACGCAGCGGATGCTGCGCCGGTTCGCTTGGACGCTCGCCGCGCTGATCGCGACGGCCACCGTCATCACGCTGCTGCTGAGCCGCGCGGTCGCGCGCTTCGGGCTCGCACCGCTCGAACGGCTGTCGCAGGACGCCGCGGCCATCAGTGCCACCAATCGCCGCCAGCGGCTGCACACCGACGCGCTGCCGACCGAGCTGCGCGATCTCGCCGCGTCGTTCAACGGCGCGCTCGAGCGCATCCAGCAAACCTATGCGCGGCTCGAGGCGTTCAACGCGGACGTTGCGCACGAGCTGCGCACGCCGATCAGCATCCTGATCGGCCAGACCCAGGTCGCGCTGACGAGTCGCGACCGTTCGGTCGACCGGATGCGCCAGACGCTGCAGTCGAACCTCGAAGAGTTCGAACGGTTGCGCGTGATCATCAACGACATGCTGTTCCTGTCGCGCAGCGATCGCGGCGAACGCGCGACCGACCTGAAGCACGTGTCGCTCGCCGACGAAGTGCGGCGCATGCTCGACTTCCTCGAAATTCCGCTCGATGAAGCGCAATTGCGCGCCGAACTGCACGGCGATGCGCGCGCGGCGGTCGACCCTTCGCTGTTCCGCCGCGCGATGACGAACCTGCTGATCAACGCGATCCAGCATTCGGCGCCCGGCGCGACGCTGAACGTGACGATCACGCGCCGCGACACGCTCGTCGACGTGTCGGTCGCGAACCCCGGCGAGCCGATCGATCCCGCGCAGCGCGCGCACGTGTTCGAGCGCTTCTACCGGCTCGAGGAAGCGCGCGCGAATAGCAAGGAGAACCACGGGCTGGGGCTGTCGATCGTCAAGGCGGTCGCGGAGATGCACGGCGGCAGCGTGTTCGTCGCGTGTTCGGACGGCATCAATACGTTCGGCTTCTCGGTGTCGACGCAACCATGCAGCGGCGACCCGCTGCCCGCGCCCGATGCCGGCAACCCGCACCCGTTGCAGCCGGCGCCCGCCCCTCGCGCATTGCATTGACGGCGGCTGCGCCGCCGAGGGCAGTTTTCTTCAATACGGACCCGTGCGGCTTCGTTAGTCTCGATGCGACTTTGACATTCGCATGGAGGCAACGGATGAGCATGCTGGTTTCGATGGCCGCGTTCGCGCTGGCGTCGTCGATCACACCCGGTCCCGTCAACATCGTCGCGCTCAGCGCGGGAGCGCGCCACGGTCTCGGCGCAAGCCTGCGCTATGCGGCCGGCGCGACGCTCGGCTTCGTCGCGCTGTTCCTGCTGATCGGCCTCGGGCTGCACGCGGCGCTCGCGCGCTGGCCGATGCTGACCACCGCCACGCAGTGGGCGGGAATCGCGTTCCTGCTTTACCTTGCGCTGCGGCTTGCGCTCGACGACGGGCGGCTATCAGCCAACCCGGCCGACCCGGACGCACCGAACGTCGCCGGCCCGTCGGCCGCGGCCGGTGCGGCGATGCAGTGGCTCAATCCGAAGGCATGGCTCGCGTGCGTGGCCGCGATGGGCGCGTATGCGGCCGACGGCGACCGCGCACAGGTCTGGCAATTCGCGGCGCTGTATCTGGTGATCTGCTTTGCGTCGATCGCGTGCTGGGCGTATGCGGGCGCGTCGCTGCGGCATCGGCTCGCGAATGCGCGGCGGATGCGGCTGTTCAACCGCGCGATGGCACTGCTGCTCGCGGGCAGCGCGCTTTATCTGCTCGATATCTAGCGCCGGCGCTTCGACGTATTTTTGCGGCGGATGGGGTGCGGATGACCGATGTTGCAGGCCGTCGCCGTCGCTGGCGCCGGGCCGCCCTTCCCGCCTCAGCTCGCGGCGCTTCGATATTGTCCGGGCGTCGCGGCCGCGATGCGCCGGAACGCGCGCTGGAAGTGCGCCTGGTCCGCGAAGCCGGCATCGAGCGCGACGTCGGCGATCGGCCGGCCGCGGCGCAGTTCCGCACGGCCGTACTGCACGCGGCGATCGATCAGGAACGCATGCGGCGTCATGCCGTAACGGGCGTTGAACGCGCGGATCAGGTAGGACGGTGACAGGTCGGCGGCCGCGCAGATCGCATCGAGCGTGACGGCCTGACGGCAATGCGCGGCGATGTAGTCGGCCGCCCGCGCGAGCTTCGCATTGTCGGCCCCGCGCCGCGCGTCGTCGGGCAGTTCGCGATCGAGCGCGCCGTGCAGCCCGGTGAAGAATTCGACCGCCGCGCTTTCCTTGCCGAGCGGATCGACGCCGGGCGCCACGAGCGTGCGGTAAAAGCGGCCGAACTGCGCGAACAGGTCGCGCCGTTCCGTCAATTTCGGCGAAAACCCGTGAAAATCGCTGTTCGGATCGCGCCCGAGCGAATGCTGCAGACGCGCGAGCCACGGCACGTCCACGTAGACCATCCGGTACGCCCATGCGTCGGGGCCGTACGGATTGCACGCATGCACCTGCTCCGGATCGATGATCACGAGCACGCCGCGCCCGACGTGTTCCTTCGTCGCTCCGTTCAGATAGGTGCTCGTGCCGCCGACGATCGCGCCGAGCGAAAACGTGTCGTGCGTGTGCTTCGCGTAGCAGATCGTGCGCCCGTCGTCGACGGTGCGCGCCTCGATGAACGGCAGCGCGGCGTCGCGCCAGAACGGCGACGGCACGACGACAGTGTTGGCGGAACGGCTCACGCGACAGGCTCCCGGTTCGGACGGCGAACGCACACCGTACAAGACTGCGCGGCGCGATGCAACCGCGAGCCGACGCATCGCGGCCGGATCGCCTAAGCTTTGAATTCCGACCGCCGCGGCGGACGCGGCGGGTTCCGTTCCCTCTTTCAACCGGTACGCTCATGCACATCGATCTGACAGGCAAGACCGCGGTCGTCACCGCTTCCACCGCCGGCATCGGGCTGGCGATCGCAGAAGGGCTCGCGCACGCGGGCGCACGTGTCGTCATCAACGGACGCAGCGACGAGTCGGTCGACGCCGCGCTCGCGCTGTTGCGCACCGCGGTGCCCGACGCGGACATCGACGGCATCGCCGCCGACCTGTCCGACGCCACCGGCGTCGCGCGCATTACGCAGCACACGCCCGAGGCCGACATCCTCGTCAACAACGCGGGCATCTACGGGCTGAAGGGTTTCTTCGACATCGACGACGACGAATGGACCCACTACTTCCAGATGAACGTGATGTCCGGCGTGCGTCTCGCACGGCATTATCTGAAGGGCATGCTCGAGCGCAACGCGGGCCGCATCGTGTTCATTTCGTCGGAATCGGGCCTGAACATCCCGGTCGACATGATTCACTATGGGTTCACGAAGACCGCTCAGTTGGCGATCGCGCGCGGCCTCGCGAAGATCGCGGCCGGTACCAGCGTGACCGTCAATTCGGTGCTGCCGGGGCCGACGATGTCGGAAGGCGTGCGCGCGATGCTAAAAGCGACGGCCGACGAAACGGGCCGCAGCATCGACGAAGTCGCGGTGGATTTCGTGCGCAGCCAGCGCGCGAGCTCGATCATTCAGCGGCCGGCGACGACGGAGGAAGTCGCGAATCTCGTCGTGTACGTATGCTCGCCGCAGGCATCGGCGACGACGGGCGCGGCGTTGCGCGTCGATGGCGGCGTGGTCGATACGATTGCTTGATGGCCCCGCTAGCCCGGAGAACGTGCACAGCGGGCACGCCAAGCGCCCCGCCGCGCTATCGGGAAACGGTCTTGCCCGACTGAAGCGTGCCCTTGCGATCGGCGTCCATGCAGGTATCGAAGCCGTATTGCGTGACGGCACCGGCCTTGTCGAACACGACGAAGTAAGGCCGGTGATCGTTGCCGTGCTCGATGAAGTAGTTGTAGCAGACGCCGCTGCCGTTGCGGACCATCCACACGCTGCGCGGGTTGCCGCCCGCGCGGACGACGTCGGCGCGCATCGCGCCGTGCCGCGACGCTGCCCTCGCCAGCGGCGTGCGCGAATACGAGAACGGCAGCCACGAGTCGAACCACGCGCAGCCGTGCAGCATCAGGCAACTGGCGGCCAGCGACAGCGTCGCGGCGGGACGGTACATCGGAATCAATCGCATGCTGGGAGAAATCTGCTGCGCCATGCCGGCGTGATCGAAAGCCCCATGCTACTCGACCTTTGGGTCCGGATCGAAAAGAAATGTAGAGACCTGTGTCCGACGCCCCGCCCGACGCCGTCCGGCCCGCGCCCGATCGTTGCGAACCGTTGCGGCACCGCGCCGCCTCGCACGCGCGTCGATGCCGTTGCGCCGCTGGTCCGAATCGATGCAACGGCCGTCATCGTCAGGCGACCCATTCGGCCCACAGCATCGTGAGCACCGTCATCAGCGCCGGGCCGACGAACAGCCCGATCAGCCCGAACGTCTCCGCGCCGCCGAGGATGCCGAACAGCACGAGCAGGAACGGCAAGCGGGTCGAGCTGCCGATCAGCACCGGCCGCACGAAATGCTCGGCGACGAACACGACCACGAAGCCGACCACCAGCACCACGACGGCCCACACG
Organism: Burkholderia ambifaria AMMD; assembly: GCF_000203915.1. Lineage (NCBI taxonomy): Bacteria > Pseudomonadati > Pseudomonadota > Betaproteobacteria > Burkholderiales > Burkholderiaceae > Burkholderia > Burkholderia ambifaria. The sequence continues at coordinate 556,279 of NC_008391.1, read as the reverse complement.
GTCGCCCCCTGCACGAACAGCCAGAGCGCCGCGCCGCAGAACACGATCGGCGCGCAGAACGGCAGCATCGCGGCGACGGCCGTGACCAGACCGAGCAGCGCCGCGTGCGGCACGCCCGCCAGCGCATAGGCGACGCCAAGAATCGCGCCCTCGCCGAGCCCGACGACGACGAGCCCCGTCACCGTCCCGTACACGGCCGCGACCATCCGTTCGATCAGCTCGCCGCCGCCGGGGCCGAACGCGCGCCGCGCGCCGTGCAGCAACGCGCCCGACAACTTGTGGCCGGCCCTCAGGATCACAAACAGCGTGACCAGCATGAAGCCGAACTCGAACAGCGCATGCGCGAGCTTGGTGCCGAACTGCCGCCCGAACGCGATGAATTTCTCGCCGCTCGCGCCGTGCATCGCGGCGCCCGCATGCAGCGGATGACCGAGATTGGCCTGCCACCACTCGGTAACCTGCGCGGCCCCGTACGGCAGCCGGGCGATCACATCGGGCAGCGGAATGCCGTTGTCCTGGACCGACTGCAGCCACATGCGCAGGTCGTGCTCCTGCGCGATCGCCTGCCCGAGCGCGAGCGCGACCGGCAGGATCACCAGCAGCGACACGCCCACGGTGATCACGGTCGCGATCAAGGTCGGCCGGTTGCGAAACCAGCGTTCGGATTCGAGGCGTTTCAGCAACGGCCACAACGCGATCGCGATCACGCATGCCCACGCGATGGCGGGAAGGAAGTCGCGGATCACCCACAGCGCGAGCAGCAGCAGCGCCGCATACAGCACGGCGCGGGCGATCTGCTGAGCGCGCGGCCGCGCGGCGGAATCCTGGGACGGCGACACATGTACGCGCATGGCACCTCTGTCGAAATGAAAAAAATGGCGGTTCGCGCAGGCCGGAAGCCTGTACGAACCGCCATTCTATCCATCGGCACCGCAACGGCATGCGGTCGCGATGTCATGCATCGTCAAATGCGTGCCGCCAGCGCGGCGCCGCCCCACGCCGCAACGCGTGCTCAGGCCACCTTGTCGGCGACGCGGTAGCGCTCGAGCCAGTGCGCGTACGGCGCGGGCAGCGTCCACGACGGACGCTCGACACCGAGCTGCTTGGCCGCGTAGTACGGCCAGTGCGGATCGGCAAGATGCGCGCGGCCGACCATCACGAGGTCGAGCTGCTGCTCGGCGACGACGCGATTGGCGAGTTGCGGCGTGTCGATGCCCCATGCGGACGACACCGGCAGGCCGGCCTCGCGGCGCACGCGTTCCGCGATCGGTGCGAGGAACGCCGGGCCCCACGGAATCTGCGCGTCGGGCGTCGAGAAGCCGACCGACACGCTCAGCATGTCGAGCCCTTCCTGCTTCATCCGCTGCGTGAGCGCGATCGATTCGGCGAGCGTCTCTTCGTCGCGGCCGTCGTATTCGATCACGCCGAGACGCGCGGTCAGCGGCAGGTGCTCCGGCCAGACCTGGCGGACGGCCTTCAGCGTGTCGACGATGAAGCGGCCGCGGTTTTCGGCGGAACCGCCGTACTCGTCGTCACGCTGGTTCGCATGCACCGAGAAGAAGCTCTGGCCGAGATAGCCGTGCGCGAAGTGCAGTTCGAGCCATTCGAAGCCGAGGTCGCGGGCGCGCTTCGCCGACGCGACGAAGTCGGCCTGCACACGCGCGATGTCGTCATGCGTCATCGCGCGCGGCACCTTCGGCAGGTGCGCGCCGAACGGCACGGCCGACGGTGCGATGGTCTGCCAGCCGCGCGGATCGCCTTCGGCGATATGGTCGTCGCCTTCCCACGGACGGTTCGCGCTCGCCTTGCGGCCCGCATGCGCGATCTGGATGCCCGGCACCGCACCGGCCGCCTTGATCGCCGCGACCGACGGCGCGAACGCCTCGGCCTGCGCATCGGTCCACAGTCCGGCGCATCCCGGCGTGATGCGGCCTTCCGGCGACACGGCCGTCGCCTCGGCGATCACGAGGCCCGCGCCGCCGCGCGCGATGCTGGCCAGATGCACGTGATGCCAGTCGTTGACGACGCCGTCTTCGGCGACGTACTGGCACATCGGCGGCACCGCGATGCGGTTGCGCAGCGTGACATCCTTGAGTTTGAACGGTTCGAACAGGGCAGACATCGACACTCCTTTGCTTGGTTCTGCGAAACAACTGGATGACCCGCCGTGCGGTATGCACGACGGTGCGATTGGGTCCGTCGCGGGGCGCGGCGCGCCCGACGACGGAAGCAGCGTGGCGCCGGTCATGCCGGCGCCGGCCGGTTTACTGGCGGCCGAGCTTCGCGAGCAGCGCCTCGGCAGCGGGTTCCGACGATGCGGGGTTCTGCCCGGTGATCAGCAGCCCGTCGGTGACGACATGCGGCGCCCAGTCGGCGCTGCGCTCGAACTGCGCGCCGTTGGTCGTCAGCATGTCCTCCACGAGGAACGGCACCACTTCCGTCAGCTCGACGGCCGCTTCCTCGCTGTTGGTAAAGCCCGTCACGCGCTTGCCGCGCACGACCGACTCGCCGGTTTTCGGGTCCTTCACGTGGCGCAGCACGCCCGGCGCATGGCACACGGCCGCGACCGGCTTGCCGGCCGACAGCGCGCGCTCGATCAGGCCGATCGAATGCAGATCCTCGGCGAGATCCCATAGCGGGCCATGCCCGCCCGGATAGAACACCGCGTCGTAATCGTCGACCGACACGTCGGCCAGCTTGCGGGTGGCGGCGAGCTCGGCCTTGGCCGCCGGATCCGCGTCGAAACGGCGCGTCGCGTCGGTTTGCGCGGTCGGATCGCTGCTTTTCGGGTCGAGCGGCGGCTGGCCGCCCTTCGGCGACGCGAGCGTCAGCTCGACGCCCGCATCCTTGAACGCGTAGTACGGTGCGGCCAGTTCCTCGAGCCAGAAGCCGGTTTTCTTGCCGGTGTCGCCGAGCGTGTCGTGCGAGGTCAGGACAACCAGAATCTTCATGATCGGACACTCCTTCGAAATGGGGAAACGGCGCCGCGTCAGGGCCGCGGCCAGCGTGACGCACGCCGCGTGCCGGCGACGACGGCGCGCCTGCCGGTTAGTCAGCTGGCGCGCGTCAACGTGCCGGCCATCTACCGAAAATGTTGCCCTAGGCTATTAGACCAGTCGTCTAGACGAGCCCCGAAAAAAACGACGGCATCTCCTGCACGACCAGCATCGCCGTGCGATATGGCATTTTCGCGTCCGGCTGAGTGCGGCAGGTATGGCGTCGCATTCATTTGAGACCGGATCATAGCCTCGGATTAGACCGGTCGTCTAGTAACATCGTGTTCGGCCCTGTCGGTGACATGGCTTTTGCGGCGGGAGCGCGCCGCGCAACGTTCGTTGCCGATCGCGCCCCGGTCGCCGCGGCTTCGACTAGCCGCGCAGCGGCCCGTCCGTATCACCAGCCTCGATCACCGGCATCTCGAGCCGCTGGCCGCGCACGCCGTCCACGAGCAATCCCAGCATCAGATCCGCCAGCGCACGTCCGGACGCCTGTCCGGTCGGCTGCAAGACCGCAGTCACCCGATACGGATGGGCGACATCCGGCGGCACGCCGTCATAGACGATCAACGACATGTCCCGCCCCAGGCGCACGCCGCTGTCGACCAGCGCGCGGAACGCACCGCCGCCCGCGATATTGTTGTCGACGAGCAGCGCCGTCGGCGGTTCGGCCCGCTCGAGCAACGTCTGCACGCCCTGCTGCCCGCCGTCGCGCGTAAACGCACACTCGACGAGCAGCGCCGGATCAGGCTCGATGCCGGCCTCGCGCAGCGCCGCGAGATAGCCGGCACGCCGCTGCATCGCGAAATTGAGCGAGAGCGGCGCACTGATCATCGCGATGCGGCGATGGCCGAAGCCGATCAGGCGTCGCACCGCGTCCCGTGCGCCCGCTTCGTTGTCGAAATCGAACCACGCGTAGGGCTCGACGGCCTGCGTGCGGCCATACGCGACGTACGGAAACGCATTCGACCTCAGATACGCGAGGCGCGGATCGTCGACCAGCGTGCGCGCGACGATCAACCCGTCGACGAGTTTGCCGTCCACGAGCCGTCGGTAAGTGTCCAGCTCGGCGTTCGGCCGCGCGGACGCGATGATGAAGTCGAGATTGCGCTCCGCCAGCCGCTCGGTGATGCCCGCGACGACTTCGCCGAAACGCGGATCGCCGAGATCGCCCGCGCCAAACGGATAGACGATGCCGATCGCGTCGGAGCGCCCGGTCGCCAGCCGGCGCGCGGTCGGATCCGCGACGTAACCGAGCTCCCGCGCGGCCTTCATCACGCGCTCGCGGGTCGCCTCGCTCACGTCGTCATAGCCGTTCAGCGCGCGACTGACCGTCGTGCGCGACAGCCCGAGCGCGTCCGACAACGCCTTCAGATTCACCTTCACGTCGCTCCTCGCGTTGTGCATGCCAGTCGGCAAAACCCGCTTGCGCGGCAATTATTGCCGATTGGTAGTTATTACCGTCAAATATTTATCTTTTGACGTCCAAACCGGTTTGAAATAGCATCCGAACCGGTTTGGACATCGATGCCACCTTCAGCCGTTCCCTTTCACCGTCAACGGAAACAAAGCCGACATGACTTATTTTCCTTTTTGCCGCGCGACTGCGGCCAAACGTTTGCTGTTCACCGGCGCCGCACTGGCCGCTTTCGCGTCCGCCGCGCATGCGCAAACCGCCGGGGCGCCCGCGCCGACGCCGCACACGCAGCAGGCCTACGACCCCGAGGGCAACTTCACGATGCGCTGGACCCGTGCGGACATCCGCCAGATCGTCGCGCAGTCGCATACGGCCGGCGCCGACAAGAATTCGCTGCCGCAAGCGCTGTCGATGCCGGACATTCCGCAGGACTTCCCGCTGATCAACTCCAACGTGTGGGTGTGGGACACCTGGCCGCTGGCCGACCTGCGCGCGAACCAGCTCAGCTACAAGGGCTGGGAAGTGATCTTCTCGCTGACCGCGGATCCGCACGCCGGCTACACGTTCGATGATCGTCACGTCCATGCGCGCATCGGCTTCTTCTATCGCCGGGCCGGCATTCCCGCGTCGCAGCGGCCGGCGAACGGCGGCTGGACCTGGGGCGGCCATCTGTTCCCGGACGGCGCGAGCGCCAAGGTGTTCGGCACGTCGCCGATGACCAACAACGCCGAATGGTCGGGCTCGGCGCGCCTCACGCACGGCGACAACGTCAGCCTGTACTACACCGCGACGTCGTTCAACCGCTCGGCGCCCGGCGGCGCGGACATCACGCCGCCGCAGGCGATCATCACGCGCGCGGACGGCCATATCCAGGCCGACGACAAGCACGTGTGGTTCACCGGCTTCGACGATCACAAGGCGCTGCTGCAGCCGGACGGCAACTACTACCAGACGGGCCAGCAAAACACCTACTTCTCGTTCCGCGATCCGTTCGTGTTCACCGATCCCGCGCATCCGGGCAAGACCTACATGGTGTTCGAAGGCAATACGGGCGGCCAGCGCGGCGCCCGGACCTGCACCGAGGCCGACCTCGGCTACGCGCCGAACGATCCGTACAAGGAAGACCTGAACGCGGTGATGAACTCGGGCGCAGTGTATCAAAAGGCCAATGTCGGCCTGGCGGTCGCGACGAACCCGCAGCTCACCGAATGGAAGTTCCTGCCGCCGATCCTGTCCGCGAACTGCGTCGACGACCAGACCGAGCGTCCGCAGATCTACCTGAAGGACGGCAAGTACTACCTGTTCACGATCAGCCACCGCACGACGATGGCCGCTGGCGTCGACGGACCTGACGGCGTCTATGGCTTCGTCGGCAACGGCATCCGCAGCGACTACCTGCCGCTGAACGGCGGCAGCGGGCTCGTGCTCGGCAACCCGACCGACTTCTCCGCGCCGGCCGGTGCGCCGTACTCGCAGGACCCGAACCAGAACCCGCGCGAGTTCCAGTCGTATTCGCACTACGTGATGCCGGGCGGGCTCGTCGAGTCGTTCATCGATGCGATCGGTCCGCGTCGCGGCGGCACGCTCGCGCCGACCGTGAAGGTCAACATCAACGGCACGTCGACGGCAGTCGACCGCAGCTACGGCCGCGGCGGCCTCGGCGGGTACGGCGAAATTCCGTCGAACCTGCCCGCGACGGGCGCCGGCCACAACGACGGCGGCTCCGGCACCCGGCCGTAACGGCCGCGGCCGCCTGGCCGCCAGTTCGGCGGGTGCGCATCGCGCGTGCCGCGTGTGCGCCCGCCCCTTTTTTTGTTTCGCAGATCGCGCATGTCGCCGCCGTACGCGGCATGCGCCCTTCCTTCCCGCTTCGCACAGCGGAGCACGGGCCCCCGCATGAAATCGACGTTTTCCCGCTTTTCCTTCCGGTTCGCCTGCCTGCTCGCCTGTGCGGGCAGCATGCACGCAACCTGCGCCGCGCCGCCCGCGAGCGCGACGCCGCAATGGCGACCCGCCATCCATTACACGCCGCAACGCAACTGGATGAACGATCCGAACGGCCTCGTCTACGAGAACGGCCGCTATCACCTGTTCTACCAGTACAACCCGCTCGGCCACGACTGGGGCAACATGTCGTGGGGCCACGCGACCAGCACCGACCTCGTCCACTGGCGCGAGCAGCCGGTCGCGCTGCACGCGAATGCCACGGAGGAAATCTTCTCCGGCTCGATCGTCGCCGACACGCACAATACGTCCGGCCTCGGCGCGCCGGGCGAGACGCCGCTCGTCGCGCTCTATACGAGCGTCTACAAGGCCGGCTCCGGTCACGCGCCCGGCACGCAGGCGCAGTCGCTCGCATACAGCCTCGACCACGGCGCGACGTGGCAGCCCTATGCGCGCAATCCGGTACTCACGCTCGATCCGGAATCGAAGCAGTTCCGCGACCCGAAGGTGTCGTGGTACGCGCCCGGGCGCTACTGGGTGATGACGACGGTCGTCGCCGATGCACACGTCGTCAAGCTTTACCGTTCCGACGACCTGATCCACTGGTCGTTCCTGAGCGACTTCACGCTGCCGGACGTGCCGCATGCCGGCGCGCTGTGGGAAATGCCCGACCTCGTGCCGCTGCCCGTCGACGACGATCCGCGCCACATCAAGTGGGTGATGATCGTCAACGTCAACCCGTGGTCGATCGCCGGCGGCTCGGGTGCGATGTATTTCGTCGGCAATTTCGACGGCCGCACGTTCGTCCCCGACCGCGTCGCGCCGGCCGGCTCGGACCCCGCGCAATTCCGCTGGGTCGATCATGGCGCCGATTTCTATGCGGCCGGCACCTTCTCGGGTGCGCCGGGCGCACGCCCGGTCGCGATCGCGTGGATGAGCAACTGGGACTACGCGGCGAAAGCGCCCACGGCACCCTGGCGCGGCGCGATGACGCTGCCGCGCGAGTTCGCGCTGAAGACGATCGGCGGCGAACCCACGCTCTTCGTGACGCCGGCCGCCGCGTTCGATGCGTGGGCCGACGGGCGGCCCGCCGTGCATGAAGGCGATCTGAGCGTCGAATCCGCCACGCGCGCGTTGTCGGCCGCCACGCGCGGCGTCGTGCAGCGCATCACGGTGACGATCGAGCCGCGGCGCGCGGCCCGCGCCGGGTTGATCGTCCGCGGATCGGCGGACGGCGCGATCGGCACCCGGATCGTGTACGACACCGCGAAGCGCACGCTGACGCTCGACCGCTCCCGTTCCGGCGCGACGGATTTCACTGGAAACTTCAGCCGCGAGCACATCGTCGATCTGCCGCTCGAGAACGGGCGATTGCAGCTTGAAATCGTCGTCGATCGCGGTTCGGTCGAAGTGTTCGCGAACGGCGGTCGCGTGGCGCTCACGGACCTGATCTTTCCGCCCCGCGAGGCGGACCGCGTCGCAGTGTTCGCCGAGCATGGCAGCGCCACGTTCTCGGGGCTGACGGTGACGCAGCTCGATGCGGGTCACGCATCGCGCTAGCGATACGCATTGACGGCGGGGCTGCGCCGCCCGACGACGCGCTGCAGCCCTGCCGGTTTCACCCTCAGAGCAAGCCCATCCCGCCCGACGCGATGATTTCCGCGCCGACGATGAAGGCGGACTCGGGCGCGCTCAGGTGCAGCACCGTCGACGCGATTTCGTCCGGCGTGCCGAAGCGGCCGATCGGGACGAGGCCCCTGATCTTGTCGGCCGTCTCGTCGAGCGCTGCCGCATCGAGGCCGAGCTTGCCGTACAGCGGCGTCTGCACCGGCCCGGGGCTCACCACGTTCACCCGCACGCCGTGCGGCAGCAATTCCGTCGACAGCGTCTTCGCGAACGAATTGACGGCTGCCTTGCTCGCCGCATACACGGACGAACCCGGCATCCCGATGTGCGCGTTGATCGACCCGTTGATCACGATCGACGCGCCGCGGTTCAGCAGCGGCACGAGCGACTGGATCTGGAAATACGCGCCCTTCACGTTGGTGTTGAACACGAGGTCCCACATCGCCTCGTCGCTATCCGCGAACGGCGCGAGTTTCGCGACGCCCGCATTGATGAACACCGCGTCGAGCCGCACGCCGGACGCCGTGAGCGCGTCGGCCAGCGCCCGCGCCGACGCGACGCTGCCGGCCTCGTTGCGGATCGCGAGCGCGCCGTCGCCGAGCGTCTCGCGTGCGGCGGCGAGCGTCTGCTCGTCGCGGCCGGTGATGACGACGCGCGCGCCTTCGGCCGCGAATGCCCGTGCGGCCGCCAGGCCGATGCCGCTGTTGCCGCCCGTGACCAGAACCGTCTTTCCTTCGAAGCGTTGCATGATGTTCTCCTGTGAACCGGTGAGTTGACCGTCAACACAGGATGCGCTCGGCCCGCGGCCGTGCCGTGCGATGGGCGCGGCGAACATGTTCGAAATTTTCGAACATGTTCGCGGAAGGCGCCGCCGTCGCGTGCCCGCCTCGCGCGCTCAGCCCGACACGTCGATTCCGTCGAGCAGCCGCTGCGCGAGCCGCGGTTCGCGCAGTTGCTCGAGCCACCATTGCAGCGCGCGGCCATCGCGGTCGCTGCGCCATGCGACATACAGCACGTTCGGTTCGCGCGGATCGGCCGTTTCCTTCTCCACGAGCTCGCCGCGCGCAAGCAGCGACGCGACGCGCCGGCGCGGCACCCAGCCGACGCCGAGCCCGTCGCGCTGCGCGAGGATCTTCGCGCGCATCGACGGCACCGCGAGCACCGGCTGGCCGCCGAGCAGCCCGTACACACGGCCGACCGACCGCCGCGACGAATCCGCGACGACCACCGCCCGATGCGCGCCGATCGCGTCCCGGGTGAGCCGCTCGCCCGCCGCCGCCAGCGGATGGCGCGGCGATACCGCGAACACCCATTCCATCGCGCCGAGCTCGAACCATTTGAAGCCCGGAATCGCCGGCGGCTCGTTGGTCGCGCCGACGACCAGGTCCGCGCGGCCATCGCGCAGCGCTTCCCAGGTGCCGCCGAGCACTTCGTGCGTGAAACGCAGCGACACGCCCGAATCGAGCGCATCGAACGCGCGAACGACCGGCAGCAGCGTATCGAACTCCAGCACCTCGTCGCTGACGATCGTCAGCCGGTCCTCCCAGCCGCTCGCGACCTGCCGCACGCGCTGCGTGAGCCGTGCGACGTCCAGCGCGAGGCGCGATGCCTCGTCGGTCAGCAGCTGGCCGGCCGGCGTGAGCTGCAGCCGGTAGCCGCGCCGGTCGAACAACAGCGCGTCGAAGCGCGTTTCGAGCTGCCGCGCGGTGTGCGACACCGTCGACGTCGCCTTGCCGAGCCGCGCGGCCGCGCGCGACAGGCTGCCGGTGGCGCGGATCGCATCGAGCAGCGCCAGTTCGTCTTCGGACAGCATGGGGGGCACTCCGGTCGGGGATTGTGGTGGATCGTAAGGCAGCGGCGGGCGGCGGTCCAATTGAATGGCGAGGTGCCCGCAGAGGCGGCGGATGCAGGGCCGACGGGCATGGCCTTCCCCGGCCGCACGAGCCGTTCGCGTGTCGTTGCCGGCCGGAAATCAATGATGCACTTCCGGTATGCTGATTGGCGTCAAAATTCCTGCATTCCAGGTAGCCACTGCAATGGACATCGCGATCCGCATCGAAGGCCGTCACGACCTGACCGGGCAAATCTTCCGGCAGCTACGCACCGCGATCGTCGACGGGCGGCTCGAGGGCGGCGCCCGGCTGCCGTCGACGCGCGATCTCGCGAAGCAGCTCGGCGTGTCGCGCAAGACGACGCTCGATGCGTTCGAGCGTCTCGTCGCCGAGGGCTACCTGAACACACGCGCGGGCGACGGCACGTTCGTCGCCGGCGGCCTTGCGCGGGTTCCGCATGCGCCGGTCGCGTCGACACCCTCGCTCGTCGAGGACACGCCGCGCGTCCACGCGGTCGACGCCCGTGCGCTGTGGGACGATCTGCCCGACGCGCTGGCGATGCCGACACCGCAGGCGTCGCCCGCCTTCGACTTCCGCGGCGGCGTGACCGACAAGACGCTGTTCCCCTTCGACGCGTGGCGCCGCTGCCTGCATCACGCATTGCGCCAGCAGGCGCGCGGCCTCGGCCAGTACCACGACCCGGCGGGCGACCCGCAATTGCGCGGCGCGATCGCGCGCTACGTCGGGTTCAGCCGCGCGGTGGCCTGCGGCTGGGACGACGTGCTCGTCACGCAGGGCGCGCAACAGGCGCTCGATCTGATCGCGCGCGTGGTTGTGCGGCCGGGCGACGTCGTCGCGGTCGAGAATCCCGGCTATCCGCCCGCACGCGCGGCGTTCGCCTCACTCGGCGCGACGGTGATCGGCGTGCCGGTCGACGCGCACGGCCTCGTAACCGAGCGACTGCCCGACGACGCGCGTCTCGTCTACGTGACGCCGTCGCACCAGTTTCCGCTCGGGATGCCGATGACGCTGGACCGTCGTGTCGCGCTGCTCGAATGGGCGCAGCGCCGCCGCGCGGTGATCATCGAGGACGACTACGACGGCGAGTTCCGCTTCGAAGGCCGGCCGGTGGAGTCGCTGAAGAGCCTCGACCGCACGGGCCTCGTCGCGTACGTCGGCACGTTCTCGAAGACGATCTTCCCCGAACTGCGGATCGGCTACGCGATTCCGCCGCGCGCACTGCGCGGCGCGCTCGCGAAGGCGAAGCAGATCGTCGACTGGCATACCTGCACGCTGACGCAGGCAGCGCTCGCCCGCTTCATGCTCGAAGGCGATTTCGCGCGGCACCTGCGGCGCGTGCAGAAGCACTACGACGCGCGCCGCAAGATGCTGCTCGCGCACCTGCGCGGCGGCCTCGCGCCGTGGTTCGACACGATCGTGCCGACCGCGGGCATCCACCTCGCCGCGCTCCTGAAACCCGGGCTCGACGAAGCCGCGCTGGTCCGCGCGGCCCGCGAGCACGACATCGGCCTGTACGGGATCTCGCCGTTCCACGTCGGCTCGGCCGCGCGCGCGGGGTTGCTGTTCGGCTATGGCGGAATCGACGCGCTGCGCATCGATACCGCGCTCGCGAAACTGGCTGTGCTGCTTCGTTCGGGCGATTTCGGCGGGCCCTCACTGGTTACCTGAATTTCTACAGAATTGGCCATTCAAGCAGGCCAGTGGCACGCTTAAAGTGGGTCCTGTCGCGCCGCCGTGCGCACCCACCGAAAAAGGACCTGCCATGCAACCGCGCCTGAACTTCTATACCGCCAGCCCGAACGCGATCAAGGTGATGCGCAATGCCGAGGAATTCATCGCGAAGAGTTCGATCGAGAAGCCGCTCGCCGAACTCGTCCGGCTGCGCGCGTCGCAGATCAACGGCTGCGCGTTCTGCGTCGACATGCACACCACCGACGCGCGCAAGGGCGGCGAGACCGACCGACGCCTGGCGACGGTGGTCGCCTGGCGCGAAACGCCGTTCTTCACCGAGCGCGAACGCGCGGCGCTCGAATGGACCGAAGCGCTGACGCTGGTGGCCGACAACCACGTGCCCGATTCCGTCTGGGAAGCCGTGAAGCCGCACTTCAGCGACACGGAACTGTTCGACCTGTCGATGCTGATCGCGACGATCAACACGTGGAACCGCTTCGCGATCGCGTTCCGCAAGATGCCCGAGTAAGGGGACGACGATCACGCATTCCGGCTCCCTGCTCCGCCGCGCGGTTCCGTGCGCGTCACTCGCGCGGGACATCGCGCTGCCGGCCGCCGCCCATCGCTGAAGTCGCGGGTGGATCAGTGACGACCTTTCAGGCGCGTGCGGTGGCGGGCGCGCGCCTGCTTCACGACTGGGTTCCCCGCCGCTTCCTCATTAGCCGCTCCCTACACGCCGCCACCCGCGCACGCCCCTGCGTCGCGCCGCCCCCCGCTCATGCGCCCCGCCATTCGGCTCCTGCCTGATCTCGATCAACGCGCGCGAAAACCCTTCCTTGAAATTAACTAACTCATCAATTAGCGTCGTCTGCATGAACGCGAAATCCACCGTCGCCAGGCCGCGCGGGCGCCGCCCGTCGGTGGAAGACTTCGACCTGCGCGATCACATGCTCGACGTGGCGATCCAGCTGTTCGCCGAGCACGGCATCGCCGCGACGACGGTCGCGCAGATCGCCGCGGCCGCCGGCGTCACGTCGGCGATGGTCCACTACTACTTCACGAATCGCGAGCAACTGCTCGACGCGATCGTCGAGGAGCGGCTCGCGCAGGTCATCGCGTTCGTGTGGCGGCCGACCGCGCCGCAGATCGAAAACGATCCGTTCGCGCTCGTCGCCGAGCTCGTCGACCGGTTCTTCGACGTCACGCATCGCATGCCGTGGCTGCCGTCGATCTGGCTGCGCGAGATCGTCCACGAAGGCGGGCTGCTGCGCGAGCGGATGGTCCGCCGCATTCCGCTCGAGCATGTCGGGCGTTTTGCCGAACGCATCCGCGCCGCGCAGCAGGCCGGCACGCTGAACCCGTCACTCGAACCCGCCTTCCTGTTCCATTCGATCATCGCGCTCGTCATGCTGCCGCTCGCGACCGCGAAGCTGTGGCAAAGCGCGCGCGGCCTGCCGCCGATCGATCGCGACGTGCTGCATCGCCACGTCCGCGCGCTGCTCGGCTCCGGCATGCAGCCGCCCGTCACCGCACCGGATGCGCACTCGCGCGCGCCACGGAGGCCGTCGTGAACACGACCCGCGCGCTGCCGCTCGCGCTGGCCGCCGCCGCGCTGCTCGGCGGTTGCGGGCGGCCCGCAGACACCGGCACGACCTACCAGGGCTATGTCGAAGGCGAATTCGTGTACCTGTCGTCGTCGCAAGCGGGCACGCTGACCCAACTGTCGGTCGAACGCGGTCAGGCCGTCGCAGCCGGCACGCCGGTATTCGCGCTCGAAGCCGTCAGCGAAACGGCCGCGCTGCAGCAGGCGCAGCATCAGCTCGCGGCCGCGCGCGCGCAGCTTGCCGACCTGCAGACCGGCAAGCGTCCGCCGGAAGTCGCGGTCACGCGTGCCCAGCTCGCGCAGGCGACCGCACAAGCGGCGCGGGCCGCCGCGCAACTCGCGCGCGACGAACGCCAGTACGCGGCCGGCGGGCTGTCGAAGCAGCAGCTCGACGACACGCGCACGTCCGCGCAGACCACCGCCGCGCAGATGCGCGAGCTGCAGAACCAGGTCGATGTCGCGCGTTTGCCGGGCCGCGCGCAGCAGGTCACCGCCCAGGCCGCGCAGGTCGACGCCGCGCAGGCCGCCGTGGCCGAAGCGCAATGGAAGCTCGACCAGAAGCGCATCGCCGCGCCCGCCGACGGGCGCGTGTACGACACGCTGTACCGCGTCGGCGAATGGGTGCAGGCCGGCAATCCGGTCGTGCAGATGCTGCCGCCGCAGAACCTGAAGGTGCGCTTCTTCGTGCCGGAGGCGGCCATCGCGTCGCTCGCCCCGGGGCGCACGATCGCGATCCACTGCGACGGCTGCGCGGCCGACGTGTCCGCGCGCATCACCTACGTGTCGCGCGCGGCCGAGTACACGCCGCCGGTGATCTACAGCAACGAGAGCCGGAGCAAGCTCGTGTTCATGGTCGAGGCGCGCCCGGCGCCCGCCGACGCGCCGAAGCTGCATCCGGGCCAGCCCGTCGCCGTGAGGGTGCGTTGAACGCGCCGGCCGCTCCGTACGCGATCGACGTCAACCGCCTGAACAAGCGGTTCGGCGACAAGCACGTCGTGAAGGACGTATCGCTGCGCGTCGCGCGCGGCGAAATCTTCGGCTTTCTCGGACCGAACGGCAGCGGCAAGACCACGTCGATCCGGATGATGTGCGGCCTGCTCACGCCCGACTCGGGCAGCGGCACCTGCCTCGGCTACGACATCGTGCGCGACAGCGCGCAGATCAAGCGGCGTGTCGGCTACATGACGCAGCGCTTCTCGTACTGGGAAGACCTGTCGATCCGCGAGAACCTCGATTTCGTCGCGCGCGTGTACGGGATGCCCGATCGCCACGCAACCGTCGCGCGCGCGCTCGACGGGCTCGGTCTCGCGAGCCGTGCGGATCAGCTCACGGGCGCGCTGTCCGGCGGCTGGAAGCAGCGCCTCGCGCTCGCCGCGTGCATGCTGCACGAGCCGGAGCTGCTGCTGCTCGACGAACCGACCGCCGGCGTCGACCCGGCCGCGCGCCGCGACTTCTGGGAAGAGCTGCACCGGCTGGCCGCGCAAGGGATCTCGGTGCTCGTCAGCACGCACTACATGGACGAGGCCGAGCGCTGCCACAAGCTCGCGTATATCGCGGCCGGCGAACTGCTCGCACAGGGCACGTCGGCGGAGATCGTCGCGTCGCAGCACCTGTCGACCCGCACGATCACGGGCGGGCACCTGACCGAACTGTCCGCGCAACTGCGCACGATGCCGGGCGTCGATCAAACCGTCGTGTTCGGCTCCGCGCTGCACGTGAGCGGCCGCGATCGCGCGCGGCTCGACGCGACGCTCGCGCAGGTGGCGGCCGAGGCCGGCGCGCGCACGGACGGTCGCGCATCGCTACAGATCGCGCCGATCGACACCGGGCTCGAAGATGTCTTCATCTACATGATGGGCCGTGCCTCCGCGCCGCCCGGCGGAGCGTCGTCATGAACGCGTGGGCGGGCCTGCGCGAATCGTTCTCGGTCGCGCGCTGGTGGAGCATCGTGCTGAAGGAATTCCTGCAGCTGCGCCGCGATCGCGTCACGTTCGCGATGATCGTCGGCGTGCCGATCATCCAGCTCGCGCTGTTCGGCTTCGCGATCAACACCGATCCGAAGCACCTGCCGACCGCGGTGATCGTCGCCGATTCGAGCCCCTTCGCACGCAGCTTCATCGCCGCGATGCGCAACTCCGCGTACTTCGACATCGTCGCGACGCTGCCCGACGAAGCGGCCGGCCGGCAGGCGCTCGCGCGCGGCGACGTGCAGTTCGTGCTCAGCGTGCCGGCCGATTTCTCGAAGCGGCTGCTGCGCGGCGAGCATCCGTCGCTGCTCGTCGAGGCGGACGCGACCGATCCCGTCGCGACCGCGTCGGCGATCGGCGCGCTGACGGGTCTCGTGCAGCCCGTCGCGGACAAGGACCTGACGGGCCCGCTCGCACGCCTGAACGGCCGCCCGGCCGCGTTCGACGTCGTGCTGCACCGCCTGTACAACCCCGAGGGCATCACGCAGTACAACGTCGTGCCGGGCCTGATGGGCGTGATCCTGACGATGACGATGGTGATGATGACCGGCCTCGCGATCACCCGCGAACGCGAGCGCGGCACGATGGAAAACCTGCTCGCGACACCCGTGCGGCCGCTCGAGGTGATGACGGGCAAGATCGTCCCGTACGTGTTCATCGGGCTGATCCAGGTGTCGATCATTCTCGTCGCCGCGCGGTTCGTGTTCGAGGTGCCGTTCGTCGGCGGCGTGTTCGCGATCTACCTCGCCGCGCTGCTCTTCATCGCCGCGAACCTGACGGTCGGCATCACGCTGTCGTCGCTCGCGCAGAACCAGTTGCAGGCGATGCAGCTCGCGGTGTTCTACTTCCTGCCGAACATCCTGCTGTCGGGCTTCATGTTCCCGTTCGCCGGGATGCCGAAGTGGGCGCAGTTCATCGGCAACCTGCTGCCGCTCACCTACTTCAACCGCCTCGTGCGCGGCATCCTGCTGAAAGGCAACGCCTGGGCCGACCTGTGGCCGTCCGTGTGGCCCGTCGCGCTGTTCACCCTCGTCGTGATGAGCGTCGCGCTGCGCTTCTACCGGCGCACGCTCGATTAGGGGCCGCGCGATGAAACCGGCTTCGCGTCGCACATTTCATGTTGCCCACGCTGCCCGCGCTGCCGGCGGCGGCGCGCTGGCCGCCGTTGCACTGCTCGCCGGATGTGCGGTCGGGCCGGATTTCCGCGCGCCGGAGCCGCCGGTCACCCAGCAGTACACGCGCGATGCGGCGCCCGCAACCACGGCCGCCGCCGGCGGTCCGGCCGGCGACGCGCAGACGTTCGCGTCGTCCGCGCACACGCTGCAACGCTGGTGGACGGAATTCGGCTCCGAACCGCTCGACCGCCTCGTCGACACCGCATGGCGCAACAGCCCGACGCTCGCCGAGGCCCGCGCGCGGCTCGACGAAGCGCGGCAGAACCATGCGGCCGAAGCCGGCGCGACGATACTGCCGCGCGTCGACGCGAACCTGTCCGCCACGCGCGAGAAGGTCGACGTCGCCGCGTTCGGGCTGCCCACCAACATGCCGAATCCCGGGCCGTTCACGCTGTATGACGCGTCGGTGAGCGTGTCGTACGCACTCGACGTGTTCGGCGGCAACCGGCGCGCGCTCGAAGCGCTGCGTGCCCAGGTCGACTATCAGGCGTATACGCTCGACGCCGCGCGCCTGACGCTCGCGGGCAACGTCGTCGCGACCGCGATTCTGCGCGCGTCGCTCGCGCAGCAAGTCGCGCTCACGCGGCAGCTCGTCGACGCGCAGGCGCGGCAGTTGCGCATCGTCGAAGCGCGCTTCGCGGCGGGGGGCGTGTCGCGGGCCGACGTGCATGCCCAGCGCGCGCTGCTCGCGCAAACGCAGGCCTCCCTGCCGCCGCTCGCCGCGCGCCACGCGCAGGCCGGCCACCGGCTCGCGATCCTGCTGGGCGCGCCGCCGTCGGGCGAAGCGTTGCCCGACCTCGCGCTCGATGCACTCGCGCTGCCGCGCACGCTGCCGGTCGCGCTGCCGTCGACGCTCGCGCGCGAACGGCCCGACATCCGCGCGGCGGAGGCCGTGCTGCATCAGGCGAGCGCGAACGTCGGCGTGGCCACGGCGAACCTGTATCCGCGTTTTTCGATTTCGGCGGGGATCGGATCGGAGCGCACGCGCATCGCGGATATCGTCAGCGGGCTCAATGTGTGGAACGTGGGGCTCGGCCTCACGCAGCCGCTCTTCCACGGCGGCGAATTGCGCGCGCGGAAACGCGCGGCCGAAGCGGCATACGACGCCGCGTTCGCGAGCTATCGGGAAACCGTGCTGCTGGCGCTTCAGCAGGTGGCCGACGCGATGCGCGCGGTCGAACACGATGCGGCCGAATTGCAGGCGAGAGACGACGCCGCACAACAGGCGGCGGCCAGCCATGCGATTGCCGGCGACCGCTACGCGGCGGGCGGAATCAGCCTGATCGATCTGCTCGACGCGCAGCGACAGGTATTGCAGACCGCGCTCGAGCGGACCCGCGCGCAAGCCGACCGGCTTGCCGATACGGCGGCGCTGTTCCAGGCGCTGGCCGGAAACTGGACGGATGATTCGCACCGCTGACCGGCACGATGGCTCGACGATGCATCGCCGGACGCGGCCTGACCGACAACCGTACTCGCGCTATCCGCTATGCGCCCGGCGCGTATCGACGAAAAAAAACCGGCCCGAAGGCCGGTTTCTTCAACCCGCATGCCGTGAGCGGCGCTCGCGCGCCGCGCGACATTTAGAAGCGGTGGATCAGGCCGACGCCGGCCGCGATCTGGTTCTGCTTCGAACCTGCGCCCACGCCGTCGCCCGTCGACGTCGTCGCGAGGATCACGCCGCCCGTCGGGGTGAGCGTGTTGCCGCTCGCGTGCTGATAAGCCTCAACTGCGTACAGGCCCGTGCGCTTCGACAGGCTGTAGTACTGCGACAGCGTGACCTGATGGTACTTGGCCGCGCTCGAGATGCCGTTCGACTGGGTCGCACGCGTGTACGAGTAGCCTGCCGCGAAGTCCCACTGCGGCGCTGCCTTCCAGTGCAGCACGGCGCCTGCCGTGTTGAAGATTGCCGTGTTCCGGAAGCCCGACAGCGTACCCGGGATGTATTGCACGTTCGAGTACGAAACCGAAACGTCCCATGCCGGCGTGAACTGATAGCCTGCCGTCACCGCGAGACGCTGTTGCGCCTGTGCCGTGCGGTAGCCGTTGTTGATCGACGACACGGCCTGTTCCGCACCGTTGCCGCTCGTGTCCAGACCGTTCTGCGCGGTCGAGTTCGCGCCCCACACACCGCCGCCGAGCGTCGCGTTGTTGATACGCTGGAAACCGACCGCGATGCCTGCCGGGCCGTTCAGGTACTGGATCGCCGCGCTCCACGTCGAGCCGCGGTTCACGCTGCCTGCGACGCCGCCGAACGAGTACGAACCGCCGACCGTGAAGCCGTAGAACTTCGGCGACATGTAGACGAGCGAGTTGTTCGCGCGGTAGCTGGTATCCAGCGAATCGATATCACCCGGGTGCGCGCCGTAGTAGCCGGTCAGCCAGGTCGTCGGGCTGTACGGCGACAGCAGCGTGTAGTACGCGGTGTACTGACGGCCTGCCGTCAGCGTACCGTACGTCTGGTTGCTCAGGCCGACCCATGCCTGACGCGTGAAGATGCCGTTCGTCCATTGCGACGAGCCGTTGTTCGCGTTGAAGCCGGCTTCCAACTGGAAGATCGCCTTCGTGCCGCCGCCGAGGTCTTCGCTGCCCTTCAGGCCGAAGCGGCTGCCCGCCCAAATGCCGGTGGCCATCTGAACCTTCGAGTGACCACCCGTGGTCGCGCCGGTTGCCGACGAGTTGTTCTGGTATGCGATTGCGTTATCGACGATACCGTACAGGGTGACGCTGCTCTGGGCGTGGGCTGCGGTAGCGGCTGCGAGACCCGCTGCCGTCATGGCGAAAGCGACGCGCTTTTTCATTGATTCTCCGTCCTCAAAGAATGATTTCTTTTCTGGTGTGGTTTTATGCACATGTGCGAGTACATGCCGGTGCGATTCTGACGGATTACCAATTGTTTCCCAATACGTGCAGTCGGTCATCGTATGATCGACGCAACGCACGGGTTCACCAAACGGTTACATAACACCTGAAAACGCTTACGCGGCGGGGATTTCCGGCATTTCCCGGTGAAAACCCTAGCTTTACATTTTTACGGGTGCATCGCGACCGGGCGGTGTTGTCAGACGCCTTCGGCACGTTTGTTCCGACCAATGCGCAACCGCGATCGACACCGCGATTCACATCGCCGCGCAGGATCGCTTACGTTCATGACACCCACGTTTCGCGAAACGAAATTTGAAAACGTTTCAGGCCGTGCGGGAGAGATCGGACGGAGCGGCCCGGCGAACGCGGGCCGACGGAGGATGCCGGCGCCTCGCGCCGGCGACATTCAATGCGACGCGGGGGCCGCGATCCGCGCGTTCACCGCGTCGACCAGCGCGTTGATGCGCGCACGGATCGCCGCGTTCGAACCGACGAGCGCGAGCGACGACGCCATGATCCGGTAGACGCGCTTGCGCGGCACCTTCGCCGGCCGCGCCGGATCGAGCCACGCGTCGTGGCCGGCCAGCAGTTCGAGCGTTTCGAGGCCGATCATGATCGGCCACAGGCACGCGAGCCGCAGACGCACGAAGCGGCGCGGAATCGCCTGCGTATAGAAGCACGCGTCGCGATACTGCGCGAGCGTCGCGCGCAACAGCTCGACCAGCACGCCGCGCGCGCGCGCCGACGCGTCGGGCGACATCAGGTCGGCGACGCCGATGCGATGCTCGGCCAGCACGTCGTCCGGCAGGTAGCAGCGGCCGATCCGCAGGTCCTTCGCGCAGTCGCGCAGGATGTTGGTCATCTGCAGCGCCTTGCCGAAACGGATGCCCTTCTCGCGCATGTCCGCGAAATCCCAGCCGCGCGCGGCCCGCGTGTGCGCGCCGGTCATGTCGGTCCAGAATTCACCGACGCAGCCGGCGACCAGATACGTGTAGCGATCGAGTTCGTCACGGCTCGGCAGCGACGCGACCTGCCCCGACTGCTCGTCGGGGAACGTGCGGAGGTCGAACTCCATCCCCGACGTCAGCGTCGCGACGACCTTGCGGATCGATGCGCGGTCCGCGTCCGGCTGCGCGCGCAGCAACGCAAGCATCGGCTTCATCGACGCGAGCAGCATGTGTTCGTGCGAATCCGTCTGCATCCGCGTGACATCCTCGAGCGCGCGCGACAGCGCCGCGCCGTCGCCGAGCCGCTCGATCTCGTCGCGCAGGTCGGTCAGCAGCGCCGCGCGACGCTCGGGCGCGACGAGCGCCGTGTCGGCGATCGTGTCGGCCGCGCGCGCGAGCAGATAGGCCAGGCCGACCGGCTCGCGCATGCCGTCGGGCAGCACGCGCAGCGTCAGGTAAAAGGAGCGGGAAACGTTCTTCAGCAGGTCGCCGAGCAGGTAGGCGGGATCGGTATGAGTCGTCATGGGTCGCTAAAAATCGGCCGGCGCGGGCCCCGCACGCATACGGTGCCGGGGTGCCCGCGCCGGCCGCGAGTCGCCGCATCGTCGTGCGCGGGCAGGCGTCGGCCCGGCGCGGCGATGCAAAAGTCCCGCAAGTTTAGTGCATCCGGCGCGGCGGCTCCCCAACACGGGTCGGATCGCATCGCGCACGCCACCGCATGTCCCACCGTCCCGCTCATTTTTCGTCACAACAAAACAGAAAGGCGAAAGTAATACATATGTAATGATCCGGTGCGACGATCGCGTCCCGTTCGATCCCGTTCAATCCGCGCCGCCGGATCGAGCGCCCTTTCACCGACTTCCGTTCCCAAGGTTCACCGCCATGCTCTTCATGCGCCCGACCGCCCTGCGCTGCATCCCGTTCGCCTGTGCCGCCGCCCTGCTGCTTGCCGCCTGCGGCGGCGACGATATCTCGGCGTCCGATCCCACGCAACCGATCTCCGTGAAGGTGCAGGTGGTCGGCCATCGCGGCGCGAGCGCGCTGCGGCCCGAGCACACGCTCGCGTCGTACCGCAAGGCAATCGAGGACGGTGCGGACGTGATCGAGCCCGACCTCGTCGCGACCCGCGACGGCGTCCTGGTCGCGCGCCACGAAAACGAAATCTCGGGCACGACGAACGTGTCGACGCTGCCGCAGTTCGCGAGCCGCAAGGCGACCAAGACGATCGACGGTACGCAGCTGACCGGCTGGTTCACCGAGGACTTCACGCTCGCGGAGCTGAAGACGCTGCGCGCCCGCGAGCGCATTCCGCAGATCCGTCCGGCGAACACCGCGTACAACGATCAGTTCGAGATCCCGACCTTCGACGAAATCGTCGCACTCGCGAAGCAGATGGCCGCCCAGACCGGCCGCACGATCCACCTGTATCCGGAAACCAAGCACCCGACCTACTTCCAGTCGATCGGCCTGCCGCTCGAGGACCGCCTCGTCGATGCGCTGCTGAAGGATCCGTATACGGCGCGCACGGCGACCGTCTACATCCAGTCGTTCGAAGTCGCGAACCTGAAGACGATCCGCAACCGGATCAAGTCGAGCCAGCCGAACTGGAAGCTCGTGCAGTTGATGGACGAAGCCGGCCAGCGTCCGTACGACTTCGTGAAGGCGAACGACAAGCGCACCTATGGCGACCTGTCGACGCGCGACGGAATGCGCGAGATCGCGTCCTATGCGAACGGCGTCGGGCCGTACAAGACGTCGATCATCGCGGTGGCCGCGGACGGCACGCTGCAGCAGCCGACGCCGTACGTGCGCTACGCGCACGAAGCCGGCCTCGTCGTGCACCCGTACACGTTCCGCCCGGAGAACAACTTCCTGCCCGCGTCGCTGAAGGACGGCGGCACGCCGGCCACGCGCAACACCGCGGGCTCGGTGCGCGAGATCCAGGCTTATCTGCGCGCGGGCATCGACGGCTTCTTCACCGACGATCCGGCCGTGGGACGCACGGCTGTTGATACGTTCAAGCGCTGAACCGGCTGAACGCTGGGCGCGCAGAGCGCGCGGCAACGGGCGCGGCGCACGCGGGGCCGCGCGCCGGTTGGCGGTTGGCGGTTGGCGGTTGCCGCTTGCCGCGCCGCGCCGCGATCAGATCACGCGAAAATGATGCGTGCCGTCCCGCTTCAACTGATCGACCAACCCGTATTCCCAGTCGAGATACGCCTGCATCGCGGCGGCCGCGTTGTCGGTGCCTTCGTACGGGCGCCGGTAACGGTCGACACGCGGCGACGCGAGATGCGTTTCGCCGTGCTCGAGCGGCAGCCCCGCGTCGATCCACGCTGCCGTGCCGCCCGTCAGCACCGAGATGGCCGCGGAAGCCGGCAGCAACGCACGCGCGTCGTGCGCCGCGAACCGCGCGAGCAGGCTCGATCCGCACGTGAACACGTAGCGCTTCGCCGGCGGGATCGCGGCGAGCGCGTCACGCAACTGCGCGCGCACGACGAACCACGCGCCGGGAATATGGCGCTTCACGTAGTTCGCGCTGGTCGTCACGTCGACGATCGCGATCTCGCCCGCAGCCGCCTCCTTCAGCCACCCCGCGAGCGTCGCGGGTGATACTTCGCTGACCTCCGGCGTCGCCGGCACGTCGCGCGGAGGCTGGCCGCGCTCCACGAACGCCGCCGTGCCGGCCGGCTCGACCACGCGTACGTCCCAGCCCATCTGCGCGAGCCACGACGCGGTCATGTCCGCGCGCACGCCGTCGTCGTCGGCCAGCACGATCCGCGCGCCGCGCACGGCCGCGTGATGGTCGGTCTCCTGCACGAGCTGGCCGCCCGGCGTGCTCAGAAAGCCCGGCAGGTGGCCGGCCTCGTATTCCTCCGGCGTGCGCACGTCGAAGCGGTACAGCGTGCGGCCCGGTTCGTCGAGCGCGGCGACGTCCGCGAGCGCGATGCGCGGCACGCCTGCACGCTCGGCCACCGCGCGTGCGGCGCGGCGGGCTTCGTCGCGCTGCGCGGGATCGACGTCGTCGGGAAAGCGTCGCGACGCGCCGCGCTCCAGCGTCTGGCCGGCGAGCGTCCAGCCGATCGTGCCGTTGCGCAGCGCGGCGACCGGGTTCGGCAGCCCGGCGTTGATCAGCGACTGCGTGCCGATGATGCTCCGCGTGCGACCCGCGCAGTTCACCACGACCCGAGTCTGCGGGTTCGGCGCGAGCGCACGCACGCGCAGCACGAGTTCCGCACCCGGCACGCTCGTCGACGTCGGGATGTTCATCGTCTGGTATTCGTCGAAGCGGCGCGCGTCGACGATCACGACGTCGGCCTGCGCGTCGATCAGCGCCTGCACTTCCTGCGCGGACAGCGACGGCGTATGCCGCTCGGCCTCGACCCATTCGCCGAACGACTTGCTCGGCACGTTCACGTCGATGAACAGCTCGCCGCCCGCGGCGAGCCAGCCCGCGAGGCCGCCGTCGAGCAGGCGCACGTCGGTATAGCCGAGCCGCGCGAGCGTCGCGGCCGCACGCGGCGCGAGATCCTCGCCGCCGGCTTCGCCGAACACGACGATCGGCGTGTCGCGGCGCGGAATGCGCGTCCAGGCGTCGAGTTCGAGTTTCGACAGCGGAAAGTTGGCGGCCCACAGCGGATGGCCCTGCGCGTAAGGATCCTCCTCGCGCACGTCGATCAGCGCGAGCTCGTCGCGGGCCAGCAGGCGCGCGCGTACGTCCTGGTACGACGCGACGGGAAAACGGGAAGTGGAATCAGCGGTTTGCGTCACGATGTCTCGGTCGGATTCTGTTGAAGTCGTTGAAGAAAGCACACGGAAAACGATTGAATTCGGCGCCCGCGGGCGGGCGCTGGCGCGGGCGGCATGCGACGTCACGCGTTCGAATAGCCGGACACGAACGGCTTCACGGTCCCGTCATCGAGGAACACCGCGCGTTCGACCTTGCCGATGTTCGCGCCGTACACGTGGATGCTGATCGATACCTGATCCGCGAACGCGTTGGTCACGCGATGGACGTCACCGATGCGCGGCGACACGGCCTCGACTTCGCCCGGCTGCAGCCGCATCGCGTCGCCCGCCGGCACCGGCTTGCCGGTCGCGTCGAACCGGTACGGCTGCGAAAACTCGCCGCCGCGCAGCATCCCGATCAGCCCCCACACCGTGTGGTTGTGGATCGGCGTCGTCTGACCGGGGCCCCACACGAAGCTGACGACGGAAAACCGCTCGTCGGGATCGAGATGCAGCAGGTACTGACGATAGCGCTCGGGATCGGGCTGCGCGAACGCGTCGGGCAGCCAGTCGTCGTGCGCGACGAGCGCGGCGAGCAACGCGCCGCCCTCGTCGAGAATGCGCGCCTCGTTCGCGCCGGACGCGAGCAGCGCGCCCAGCCCGTCGACGAACGGATGCAGCGGCGTCTGCCGCAACGAAAGCGTACTCATCGGCCAGCTCCTCGAATATGATGCCGAACATGATGGATCGTCATGA
Organism: Burkholderia ambifaria AMMD; assembly: GCF_000203915.1. NCBI lineage: Bacteria > Pseudomonadati > Pseudomonadota > Betaproteobacteria > Burkholderiales > Burkholderiaceae > Burkholderia > Burkholderia ambifaria. The sequence continues at coordinate 531,733 of NC_008391.1, read as the reverse complement.
TGCACCCGAAAGACCATGCAGAACAAACATGAAAATTAGCGATATCGACGCTTTTGCAGCGGTCGTCCGCTGCCAGACGCTGAGCCAGGCCGCGACCGAGCTCGGGATGACGCAGCCCGCGATCACGCGGCGCGTCCAGAACCTCGAGGAAGCGCTCGGCGTGACGCTGCTCGACCGCAACACGAAGCCGCCGCGACCGACCGACATCGGCCGGCAGGTGTTCGAGCAGTGTCGCGCGATCCTGCGCGAAGTCGATGCACTGCGCGAACTGACGGCCGGCCAGCGGCCGCCCGCCGGCGAATTCCGCGTCGGCCTCACGCAGGGGCTCGGCGAGCTGATGCTGCCGGGCCTGATCGCGCGGCTGGCCGCGCAATGGCCGGCGCTCACCACGCAGGTCACGACCGCCTGGGGCGGCACGCTCGTCGAACGCATCGCGCGCCGCGAGCTCGATGCGGCGCTGGTGTTTCTGGCACGCGAGATGGTGTTGCCGCCGCAGGTCGCGGGCGAACGGCTGCTGGCCACGCGGCTCGTCGCGGTCGGCCGCAAGGGCGACTGGCCGCGCCGCGGCTACCGGCTTGCCGACTGCCAGGCGCGCGGCTGGGTGCTCAATCCCGACGGCTGCGGGTTTCGCGCGGGCCTGCGCCGGGCGCTCGACGCGCAGGGGCTGCCGATGCCGGTCACGCTCGACACTTACGGCCGCGACCTGCAGTTGCAGAGCGTCGCGAACGGCTTCGGCATCGGGTTGCTGCCGCTGCCGCTGCTCGACGGCAGCCCGCTGCGCGACGCGCTCGACATCGTGCCGCTCGCCGATTTCAAGCCGCAGATCGATCTGTGGCTGCTGCACCGGCAGGACGCCGCGCGCTTCGCGGCGCCGCTCGCGGCCCTGGCCGCGCATGCACGCACGGCGTTCGCGCTGCCCGCGGATGCCGCCGCGCACGACCAAGCCGCTTGACCAGGACCGACGACGCCAGCACGGCGTCGTCTCGTTTCCGCTGACCGCCATGCCGCCGCGCTCACGCATTGTGTCGAGCGGATGCCGGCGCGCTGCGTGACGTCCCGCCCGCGTCCGGATTCGGCGTCGCGCTTCGCGCCGCCGCCTCGAGCGCCGTCCGTCCAGCGGCGACCGCGATCGCGTCGTCCTGCGGCGTATGCACGCGGCTGCACAGCACGTCGCGATAGTGACGTTCGAGCGGATTGCCGCGGCTCAGCCCGTGATTGCCCGACAGCTTCAACGCGTGTTCGACGGTGCGGATCGCCTGTTCCGTCACGGTTCGCTTGACGAGGCCGCTCGTCGTCACCGACGGTGCATCGCCGGCATCGGTGCGTGCGATGTGCGCGTCGAGCAGCACGCGGTTCGTGTGCAGCCACCCTTCGATCTCGCCGACGGCCTCCTGCACGCGCGGCAGCGTCGCGAGCGGCGCACCGAGCCCGCTCGGCGCGCGCGTCGTCGCGAACTCGAGCAGCCAGTCGCGCGACGCACGCGCCACCGCATCGTAGAGACTGCCGAGCAGCGCGACCATCCAGGCCTGCTGGTCGGCCTGCGCGTCGACGTCCGCATGACTCGCGGCCGACACGGCCCACGCATCGGGCGCACGCACGTCCACCGCATGATCGGCGGGCAGCCGCACGTCGTCGAACACGACCTCATGGCTGCCCGATGCGCGCAGACCCAGGTGATTCCAGCTTTCGATCACGCGGATGCGTACATCGTCCCCAGCGTGGCGCTCGCGCGGCACGAGGAACACGCCGACGCGCGGCTCGGGCTCGTCGGTGCGCGCCCATACGGCCAGCCAGCGCAGCGCCGGAATACCGGTGCAGTACAGCTTGTGGCCGGACAGCCGCCAGCCGTCGCCGTCGCGACGCGCAACCGTTTCGGGCAGGCCGCCGCGCGACGGCGACCCGAGCGCCGGCTCGACACGCAGCGCGTTGATCAGCGCGCCTTCGTCGACCGCACTGTCGAACACCGCACGCCGCAGGCGCGCCGGCCAGCGGTGGTCCGCGCGGCCGAGCGCGCGATGCTGCAGATACGTCATCGTCAGCACCAGCGCGGTCGCGGGATCGGCGCGCGCGATCGCGGCCACGATGCGGCTCGCCTGCGCGAGCGTCGCGCCCGCACCGCCATGCTCGCGCGGGACGACCTGCGCGATCAGCCCGGCGCGATGCAGCCGCGCGAAGTTCTCGTGCGGGAAGCGGCCGTCGACATCGTTGCGGGCAGCGTCGGCCGCGAGTTCGGGCGTAAGACGCTCGAGCAGCGCGGCGACGCGCGCATCGTCGGCAGGCAGGTGGCGCAGCGACGACTGTGGTGACGCTGGCGGCGAGGAAGCGGCAAGGCTGGCGGACATCGGTACGGATTCCCTCGGTGACTGGGTAGCGGGTAGCCAAGCAACGTAAAGGCGGTGACGGCGGAGACCGATCGGCACGCGGCGCGTCGGCTCGCGAAGCCGGCGGCGACCGGCGCCGATCGGGCGGCGACCGAAGCCACGCACGACAGGCGGCCGGCGCCCTTTCGACTTAATCGCGAGCCCACAGCGTATGCGCAGCGCACACGCGCCCAAACCATGCAAATCTGATATTCAAATCCGGATTGATTATTTCCATTCCGCATGATCCCGGCGGTAATCTGCGCTCCATTCCCCGCCGTGGCCGGCCGTCGCTGGCCGCGCCGGGCCGTCCTTGCACCGGAGACCCAGATGAGCGTCGAATTCATCGGCATGATCCAGAGCCAGAAGCAGTCGGAAATCCATCCGCCCCCCGGCCCCGTCGTCGACCCCGACTACGTGCGCGACTTCGCGCGTGCACACGAAACGGCCGGTTTCGACCGGATCCTCGTCCCTCATCACTCGACCGGCCCGTCGGCGACCCTGACGATCGCGTTCGCCGCCGCGGCGACCGAGCGCATCCATTTCATGCTCGCGCATCGTCCGGGCTTCACCGCGCCGACGCTCGCCGCGCGGCAGATCGCGACGCTCGACCAGTTCAGCCGCGGCCGGCTCGCCGTGCACTTCATCTCCGGCGGCTCGGACAGCGAACAGCAGCGCGACGGCGATTTCCTCGATCACGACGCGCGCTATGCGCGCACCGACGAATACCTCGGCATCCTGCGACGCATCTGGACCGAAACGCAGCCGTTCGATCACGACGGCGCGCACTACCGCTTCACGCAGGGCTTTTCGGAAGTGAAGCCGTTCCAGCAGCCGCACGTGCCGATCTACTTCGGCGGCGCATCGGAGGCGGCGCTGGAAGTCGCCGGCAAGCACGCGGACGTCTATGCGCTGTGGGGCGAATCGCTCGACCAGGTGCGCGACCTGACGACCCGCGTGCGCGCCGAAGCCGCGAAGCACGGCCGCCAGGTGCGCTTCTCCGTGTCGTTCCGGCCGATCCTCGCGGCGACCGAAGACGACGCGTGGGCACGCGCGCACCGGATCCTCGACGAGACGCGCCGGCTGCGCGAAGCGGCCGGCCTCGGCACCGGCGGCCCGCAACAGAGCGAAGGCGCGCGGCGCCTGCTCGCCGCAGCCGAACGCGGCTCGCGGGTCGACAAGCGGCTGTGGACCGAGATCGCGAAGCTCACCGGCGCGCGCTCGAATTCGACCGCGCTGGTCGGCACGCCCGAACAGGTCGCCGACGCGCTGCTCGACTACTACGACCTCGGTGTGACGACGTTCCTGATCCGCGGCTTCGACCCGCTCGACGACGCGATCGACTACGGCCGCGAACTGATTCCGCGCGTACGCAGCGCCGTCGCGGCACGCGACGCGGCGCGCCGCGCAGCCTGACGCAAACGGAGCCGCCCGCCATGTCCGCCGTCCTGTCTTCTTCGTCGCCCGCGCGCACCGCGTCGGGCCTCGTCCTCGCCGACACCCCGCGCCAGCATTTCTGGTTCGACCCGCCCGCGCCGCGCGTCGACGTCGCCGCCGAGCGCCGCCACCGGCAGGAGCGGCTCGCGGCCGCGTTCCGCCTGTTCGCGCGCTTCGGCTTCGCGTCGGGCCTCGCCGGCCACATCACCGCGCGCGATCCGGAACTGCCCGACCACTTCTGGGTGAATCCGCTCGGCGTGCATTTCTCGCAGATCAAGGTGTCGGACCTGCTGCTCGTCAACGCGCGCGGTGAAACCGCGATCGGCAACCGACCGCTGAACAAGGCCGCGTTCGCGATCCATGCGGCGATTCACGACGCGCATCCGCACCTCGTCGCGGCCGCGCATACGCACTCGACCTACGGCAAGGCGTGGTCGACGCTCGGCCGCGCGCTCGATCCGCTGACGCAGGACGCGTGCGTGTTCTACGAGGATCACGCGCTGTTCGACGACTTCACGGGCATGGTCGTCGACACGAGCGAAGGCGCGCGGATCGCGGCCGCGCTCGTGAAACCCGACGGCGGCACGCACAAGGGCGTGATCCTGAAGAACCACGGAATCCTGACGGCCGGCCCGACGGTCGAGGCCGCCGCGTGGTGGTACATCGCGCTCGACAATGCCGCGCACACGCAGCTGCTGGCCGAAGCGGCCGGCACGCCGCAACCGATCGATCACGCGACCGCGCGGCACACGCATAGCCAGATCGGCGGCCCCGACGGCGCATTGCATGCGTTCGACAGCCTGTTCGCGCGTGTCGTCGCCGACGAACCCGACCTGCTCGACTGAGCGCCTGCCGCACGACCGGAACCCAAAAACCACACCATGACCGATACCACCGCACCCGCGCCGGCCAGCGCCCATGACGACAAGCGCCGCCGGCTGCTGCGCGCGGCCGGCGCGGCCGCGCTCGCCGCACCGGCGATCACGCTGGGCCGCAAGGCCTGGTCCGCGCCGCCGCTGAAGAAGCTCACGTTCGCGTGGAACCAGAACGCGTTCTGCCTGACGCCGATCGTCGTCGCGCAGGAGCACGGCTTCTTCGAGAAGAACGGGCTGAAGGTCGAGCTGATCAACTACAGCGGGTCGACCGACCAGCTGCTCGAATCGATCGCGACCGGCAAGGCCGACGCGGCGGTCGGGATGATCCACCGCTGGCTGAAGCCGCTCGAAGCCGGCTTCGACGTGAAGATCATCGGCAGCTCGCACGGCGGCTGCGTGCGGCTGCTCGGCGCGAAGACGGCCGGGGTGACGACACTGCAGGCGCTGAAGGGCAAGACGGTCGGCGTCAGCGATCTCGCCGCGCCCGGCAAGCACTTCTTCTCGATCCTGCTCGCGAAGAACGGCATCGACCCCGAGCGCGACATCACGTGGCGGCAGTATCCGGCCGACCTGCTCGGCGTCGCGGTCGACAAGGGCGAGATCCAGGCGATCGCCGACGGCGATCCGAATCTCTACCTGCTCGAGAAACGCAGCAACGGCGCGTATGCGGAACTCGCGACGAACCTGTCCGGCGAATACGCGCGCAAGGTGTGCTGCGTGATCGGCGCGCGCGGCGATCTCGTACGCAACGACCGGCCGACGGCCGCCGCGCTCGCGCGCTCGATCGTCCAGGCCACCGAGTACACGCACGACAACCCGAACGAAGCCGCGAAGGCGTTCGCGAAGTATTCGCCGAAGATCAACCCCGACGACCTGCGCAAGCTGTACGCGACGCTGACCTACACGCACCACCCGACCAACGTCGACCTGCAGCAGGAAATCGCGTTCTATGCGGACGATTTCCGCCGGATCAACGTGTTGAAGAAGAGCACCGACCCGCAGCGCTTCGCGCAGCAGGTCTATGCGAACGTGCTGGGGTGACGCGATGTCGACGATCGAACACACGTCCACCGCCCGCACCGCGTCGGCCCCCGCCGCGGCCCCGGCTGCCGCTACGTCCCGTGCCGCGTGCACGGCCTGCGACGCGACGCTCGCGGCCGAAGCCCGCCGTGCGCGCATCTGGCCGGCCGGCGTCGTCGCGGCGGTCGCATGGGCCGTGCTCGGCGCGATCACGCACCTGTGGCCGAACCGCGTCGTCGGCTTCACCGACTGGGCGTACACCGACACGTTCGCCACCGCCGCGTGGACGATCGCCGCGTTGCTGCTGATCGCGGCGACGCTCGGCCATCGCGTGCCGGCCACGCGCGCACGGCTCGCCCGCGTGCGCCCGGCCGGGCCGTGGCTCGTCGCGCTGCCGCTCGTGCTCGCCGCGTGGGAAATCGTCACCGCGAAGACCGGCTGGCTGCCCACGCCGTTCTTCGCGCCGCCGCAGGCGCTGATCGAGGTCTACGTCGACGACTGGCCGCGCCTCGCCGGCAGCGCCGGCAATACGCTGAAGCTGCTCGCGCTCGGGTTTGCCTACGGCGTCGCGGTCGGGTTCGCGGTGGGCGTGTCGATCGGCTGGTCGCGCCGCATCGGCTACTGGGTGCATCCGGTGCTGCGCGTGCTCGGCCCGGTGCCGGCCACCGCGTTGCTGCCGCTCACGTTCTACTTCTTTCCGACGAGCTATTCGGCCGCCGCGTTCCTGATCGCGCTGTCGACCGGCTTCCCGGTCGCGGTGCTGACGTGGTCGGGCGTCGCGAGCGTGAACCGGCAGTACTACGACGTCGCGCGCACGCTCGGCGCGAACGCGCGCTTCCTGGTGCTGCGCGTCGCGATTCCGGCCGCGCTGCCGCACGTGTTCGTCGGCATCTTCATGGGGCTGAGCGCGTCGTTCACGGTGCTCGTCGTCGCCGAGATGATGGGCGTCAAGTCGGGGCTCGGCTGGTACCTGAGCTGGGCGCAGGGATGGGCATCGTACGTGAACATGTATGCGGCGCTGATCGTGATGGCGCTGCTGTTTTCGGGGCTGATCGCGCTGCTGTTCGCGGTGCGCGACCGTGCGCTCGCGTGGCAGAAAGGAACCGTCAAATGGTAAGCGCCGCCGTTCTCGAACCCTCCGTTGTCACCGCGCCGCGCGGCGCGCGCATCGACATTCGCCGCGTGAGCCATGCGTTCGACGGCCCCGGCGGCCCGCTGCCGGTGCTCGACGACGTCACGCTGTCGGTCGCGGCCGGCGAATTCGTTGCGCTGCTCGGCCCGAGCGGCTGCGGGAAATCGACGCTGCTGCGGCTCGTCGCGGGCCTCGACGCCGCGCGGCACGGCACGATCGCGCAGGACGGCGCGCCGATCGAACGGCCCGATCCGTCGCGCATCGTCGTGTTCCAGGATCCGACGCTCTACCCGTGGCGCCGGGTGCGCGCGAACGTCGCGCTCGGTCTCGAAGCGCGGGGCGTGGCGCGCACCGCGCAGCATCGCGTCGACGATGCGCTCGCGCGCGTCGGGCTGCAGGAATTCTCCAACGTGTTTCCGCATCAGCTGTCGGGCGGGATGGCGCAGCGCGTCGCGCTCGCCCGCGCGCTCGTCAACGATCCGCGCCTCCTGATCCTCGACGAGCCGCTCGGCAAGCTCGACTCGCTGACGCGCTTGACGATGCAGGCCGAGCTGACCGCGCTGTGGCAACGCGACGGATTCTCCGCGCTGCTCGTCACGCACGATGTCGAGGAAGCGCTGTTTCTCGCGCAACGCGTGATCGTGTTCGGGCCGCGTCCCGCACGCATCGTCGCGGAACTGCGCGTCGACCTGCCCTATCCGCGCCATCGCGGCGACCCGCGTCTCGCCGCGCTGCGCCATGAGGCGCTGCGGCATCTCGGTCTCGATGCGAGCTGGTAGATGCGCGGTGCCGTTCGCAGGATTGCCGGTGCGCGGCAAAGGCCGCGTCGATGAGCGCACCGCCGTTTTCCGACTGGGCGCTGCTGTTCCTGCAACTGCTGTATCGCGCGCAGGTCGCGTTCGCGCGCGTGCTGCATGCGGCCGGCCTGAGCGGCGATGCCGACGGACAGGCCGCGTGGCCCTGGGCGCACCGGATCGCGCTCGAAACGCTGCGCATCGACGCGGCGCTCACGCGCCAGCTCGCGTTCGCGGGTGCGGCGACCGTGCTTGCCGCGGCGCTGGGCTGCGTCGCGATCGCGTCGCGCAAATGGCGTGCGGCATCGGCATTCGCCGCGCTGGCCGTTGCCTGGTTCGCACCGTGGCCGCCGGCATCGCTGTGGCTCGCGCCGGCGGTGCCGACCAGTTTCCAGCGCAATCCCGCGCCGTTTTCCGTCGCGAACGTGATGCGCGGCGAGCACTTGTACACGCAGCATTGCGCGGCCTGCCACGGCGCCAACGGCCGCGGCGAAGGGCCGCTCGCGGCGACGCTCGCGCACTGGCCGCCGACCTTCGCGGGCGCGCTGCTCGCGCGCCGGCTCGACGGCGAACTGTACTGGCGCGTGCGGCACGGTACGCACGACGCACGCGGCGCGGCGTCGATGCCGGGCTTTGCCGCGACGCTCCGCCCGGCCGACACGTGGGCCGTGCTCGATTACCTGAAAGCGCTGTCGGCCGGCAGCGGCGCTCAGGCGGAAGGTGCGTGGCCCGTGCCCGTCCCGCTGCCGGCGCTCGACGTTCGCTGCGGCAGCGCCGCGCCGCAACCGCTCGCGCGCTGGCGCGAAGGCCAGCGCGTGCGCATCGTGGCGCTCGCGCCGGCCGGCACGCCGCCGCCGGAAGACCCGCGCTGGCAGACGCTGCTCGTCACCGCCGGCGACACGCCCGCACCGCCGGCCACCGGGATGCGCGCGAACTGTGTCGCATCGACGCCCGATGCGTGGCAGGCGTTCGCGACGATCGCAGGCGTGCCGCCCGATGCGTTCAGCGGCACGCAACTGCTCGCCGACCGGCGCGGCTGGCTGCGCGCGCGCGCATTGCCGGGCAGCACCGGCTGGTCGGCATCCGACCTGCTGTGCCGCTCGGATGTCCCCGCACGCGCGCCGGCTGCCGCCGCGAACGTCGATCCGCTGACCGCGCTGCTGTTGCGCGTCGATGCCGAACCCGTGCGCGATGTGCAAGCCGGGCTCCCGCACTGAATCCCCGAACCGTTTCCCTGCTCGACAGAACTCAAGATGAACCCGACCCGACGTCACTTCCTCGCGCAAGCAAGCGCTCTCGCCACCACCTTCACCGTCGCGCCGGCCGCGCTCCATGCGCAATCGGGCGCGCGGCCGCTGCTGCGGGCCGGCGACCAGAAAGGCGGGCTGCGCGCGCTGCTCGAAGCGGCCGGCGAGCTGAACGGCCTTGCGTACGACATCGCGTGGACCGAATTCCCGGCCGCCGCGCCGCTGGCCGAAGCGCTGAACGCGGGGGCCGTGGACTGCGGCCCGATCGGCGACGCGCCGGTGATCTTCGCGCTCGCGTCGGGCGCCCGCATCAAGGTGATCGCCGCGAACCGCTCCGACCCGTACGGCACCGCCGTGCTCGTGCGGCCCGACGCCACGCTGAAAGCCGCCGCCGATCTGAAAGGCAAGCGCATCGGCACCACGCGCGGCTCGATCGGCCATTTCGTCACGCTGAAGGCACTCGACGCGGCCGGCTTGCCACCGGACGCCGTATCGTTCCGCTTCCTGCCGCCGGCCGACACGATGCTTGCGCTCGCAACCGGATCGATTGATGCGTGGGCGACCTGGGAGCCGTATACGGCGCTCGCCGAAACGAGCGGCCGCGCGCGCGTGCTCGTCGACGGCCGCGGCCTGTGGTCGGGCCTCAGCTACGTCGCGGCAACCGACGCGGCGATCGCGTCGAAGCGCGACGTGTTGCGCGACTTCCTGCAACGTGTCGTGCGCGCGCAGGTCTGGTCGTACCGGCACGTCGACGCGTATTCCGCGGCGCTCGCGCGCATCATCGGCATCCCGCCGGCGGCCGCGAAGCTGCAGTTCGAGCGCCGCAACACGCGCTGGCAGCCGATCGACGCGACGGTGATCGCCGCACAGCAGCGCACGGCCGACTTCTATCTGAAAGCCGGGCTGCTGCGCCAGCCGCTGGACGTGCGCACGACGTTCGACCTCGGCTTTGCGCTCGCGTAACCGGCCGCGCGGCGGCATCCAACCGGCCGAACCGTTTTCGCACGATCTGGCACAATCGCGGTTCGATCATCCCGCCTTCGTCAGCCAGCGTCATGCCAGCCATCTCCGAACTCTTCGTCTACCCGATCAAGTCCTGCGCCGGCGTCGCGCTGCCGCGGGCGCAACTGCTCGAAACGGGCCTCGCCTACGATCGCCACTGGCTGATCACCACCCCCGACGGGATGATGATCACGCAGCGCACGCACCCGCGCCTCGCGCTGATCCGCACCGCGCTCGACAGCGATGCGCTCGTACTGAACGCGCCGGGCATGCCGGAGATCCGCACGCCGCTCGACGGCGACGCGACGCCCGCCACCCCGAAGATGGCCGCGACCGTCTGGCGCGACACCGTCGACGCGATCGACACGGGCGCCGAAACCGCTGCATGGCTCACCGAATTCCTCGGCGTGCCGTTGAAGCTCGCGCGCTTCGGCGCGGATGCGCGCCGCGGCTGCAACCGCAAATGGACCGGCGACGTCGATACGCACACGCAGTTCGCGGACGGCTATCCGCTGCTCGTGATCGGCCAGTCGTCGCTCGACGACCTGAACGCGAAGCTCGTCGCGAAAGGCGTGCCGGCGATCCCGATGAATCGCTTCCGCCCGAACATCGTCGTGTCGGATCTCGACGCGTATGAAGAGGATTTCCTCGAGCATCTCGACGCCGACGGCGAGACGCCCGTGCGGCTGCGGCTCGTGAAGCTGTGCACGCGCTGCCCGGTGCCGACGATCGACCAGGTGACCGGGGCGCCGAACCCGGAATGGCCGCACGAGCCGACCGACACGATGCAGACCTATCGCGCGAACCCGAACTACGACAATGCGCTGACGTTCGGCATCAACGCGATCGTCGTCGAAGGCGCGGGCGCGTGGCTCGAGGTCGGGCAATCGGTCGAAGCGGAAATCGCGTTCGGCGACTGATCGACCCGCCACGACGACTGCCGGACATGCGGGCACATGCTCCGGCAGATCAAGCCTTTGGTTCCCCATCAACAATATTATTGAACGATCGTTCCTGATTTGATATAGTCCGCTCATGGCAAGACCAAGGGAATTCGACACGGACGCAGCGCTTGACGGCGCGATCGCCGTTTTCAGCGAGCATGGGTTCGAGGGCAGCTCGGCCCAGATGCTCGTCAGCGCGATGGGCATCGGGCGGCAGAGTCTCTACGCGGCCTTCGGCGACAAATGGCAGCTTTATCTGGCGGCCGTGCGCCGTTACGGGATGGGCGAATGCGCTGCGCACTTCGACGCGCTGCGCAGCGGCGCACGCGCGATCGAAGGGATCGACGCGTTGCTTCGCCGCGTGGTCGAGACGGCCGCCCAGCCCTGTCTTGGCACGATTTCGATCTACGAATTCGGCGCGTCCCGCCCCGAGCTCGCGGAGATCCACGCGGTGCTGGCCCACAGCTTGATCGCCGCGATCGCGGCCCGGGTACGCGATGCGCAGCGCGAAGGCGACGTGGCCGCCGGCCTCGTCCCCGAAGCGACCGCCCAGTTCCTGATCGCGAACATCACTGGCATCCGCGTCGCCGGTCGCGGCGGCGCCGACCACGCGAGCCTGACCGCGTTGGCCGACATGACGCTGCGGGCGCTGCGGTAGATTTTTTTTGGCAAATTAATGAACGATCATTCCATAATGAGGTAAATCATGAAAGCCATTGTGATGAACGGCATCGGCGGCCGCGACATGCTTGAGCAGGTCGAGCGGACCGCCCCGGTGGCGCGTACGGGCGAGGCGCTGGTCGAGATCGCCTTCGCGGGCGTCAACTTCATGGACATCGGCGTGCGACAGGGCATGGCCTGGACCGGGTGGCCCAACCCGAAGATTCTTGGCGTCGAAGGCGCGGGCCGGGTGCTGGCGGTCGGCGACGACGTCGAGGGCATCGAACCCGGCCAGCGCGTCGCGTGGGTCTACGCGCCCGGCAGCTATGCGGAGCAGATCGCGATCCCCGCCACGTCGCTGGTGCCGGTTCCGGACACGATCGACGATCGCACGGCCGCCGCCGTGATGATGCAGGGTCTCACCGCCAGCCATTTCGCGACCGACTTCTATCCCGTGCAGCCGGGCGACGTCGCTTTCGTCCACGCGGCTGCCGGCGGCCTGGGCCTGCTGTTGACGCAGATCATCAAGCTGCGAGGCGGCCGGGTAATCGGGCGCGTCTCGTCCGAAGACAAGGTCGCCGCGGCCACGGAAGCGGGCGCGGATCATGTGATCGTCGATACCGGCGGCCGGTTCGCCGCGAAGGCACTGCGCCTGACCAACGGCGAAGGCGTGCACGTCGTCTACGACGGCTCCGGGCCGAAGACCTTTCAGGGATCGCTCGACGTGCTGCGCCGCTCGGGCACCTTCTGCTGGTACGGTCCGGTGCTCGGCGGGCCGGAGCCGATCGACCTCATGAGCCTGCCGAGGAGCGTCAAGATCGGCTATGCGACCTTCTTCGATCATATCGACACGCCCGAACTGCTTCGCGCGCACTCGGCGCGGCTGTTCGACTGGATCGCGGAAGGCCGGCTCAAGGTGCGGATCGGCGGCGAATATCCGCTGGCGGACGCGGCGCACGCGCATGCCGACATGGAAAGCCGCAAGTCCATCGGCAAGCTGCTGCTGAAGCCGTGAGTGCCGCGCCGCCCGCCACTCGGCTGGAACGGAACGGCCACGACTCGGCTTGACACCGTCTCTAACGATGGCTCGCCGCCGGCAACCGCACCGTGACCACCAACCCGCCGCCGTGCGCATCGGCCAGCGTCACGCTGCCCTGATGCACGCGCGCGATCTCCCGCACGATCGACAACCCGAGCCCCGTGCCCTCGACCGTCTGCGTCTTGCTGCCGCGATGGAAGCGTTCGAACACCGCGTCACGCTCGCTGGCCGGAATGCCCGGCCCGTTGTCGATCACGTCGAGCCGCGCATGCTCGCCGTCGCGCGACACGCGCACCGTGATCACCGCGCGGTCGCCCGAGTAGCGGATCGCGTTGTCGATCAGGTTGCCGATCATTTCGCCGAGCAGGTCCGGTTGGCCGAGCACGTCGACATCGGCCTCGTGCTCGAAACCGAGATCGATGTCGCGCGAGCGCGCGACGGGCGACCAGTCGAGCGTCACGCTGCGCGCGAGCCGGTGCAGCGCGACCGGCTGGTGCGCGACCGCCTGGCCGCTGTCCGAATCGAGCCGCGACAGCGACAGCAGTTGCTGGACGATCTTCGCGGCCTGCCGCACCGCGCCGTTCACGCGCCGCAGATGCACGTTCACGCGCGGCTGCTCGGCCGGTCGCAACGCCAGCTCGACGCCCGCCTGCACGGCCGCGAGCGGCGTCTTCAGCTGATGGGCCGCGTCCGCGAAGAAGCGCCGCCGCGCGACCTGCATCCGCTGCGTGCGGCCGATGTACTGGTTGATCGACTCGACGAGCGGCGCGAGCTCGCTCGGCATGCCGCCGGTGTCGAGCGGCGTCGGATCGCCGTCGCTGCGCGCGGCGACCGTCGCCGACAGCCGGTTCAGCGGCCGCAGCCCGCGCCCGACGCCGAGCCACACGATCCCGAGCGCGAGCACGACGAGCAACCCCTCTTGCAGCAGCGAGCCCACCAGGATCTCGCGCGCGAGCGCCTGGCGCGCCTCGATCGTCTCGCCGACCATCACCCAGACGATGCGCGTCTGCGCGGTCGGCACGTCGTGCACCGGCACGCGCAGCGCGGCCATGCGCAACTGGTCGCCGCGATACACGACGTCGTAGTAGCGCGTGACGAACAGCGCGCCGTCGCCCTGCGGCAGCGGCAGGTCCGGATAGCCGGTAATCGTATGGCCGTTGTCCGCGCGGATCAGGTAGTAGATCTTGCCGCCGTCGCCCGACTCGAACATCTCGAGCGCGAGATACGGCAGGTCGACCTCGATCTCGCCTTCATGGAGGCGCACGCCTTCGCGGATCAACTTCAGCGACGACGACAGCGTGCGGTCGAACGCGACGTGCGCGGCGCTCATCGCGCGCTGGTACGTGAGCCACGAGTCGAGCGCGAGCAGCCCGAGCAGCGGCAGCAGCAACCACAGCGCGACCTGCGTTCGCAGGTTCGGGCGGGTCATTCCACGGCCTTCGCTTCGAGCAAATAACCCAGCCCGCGCAGCGTGACGATCGCGACGCCGGTGTTCTCCAGCTTCTTGCGCAGCCGGTACACGTAGATCTCGATCGCATCCGCGTTGACCGACTCGTCGAGCCCGAAGATCTTCTCCGACAGCGTCTCCTTGTTGATCGCGCGGCCGTTGCGCAGGATCAGCACTTCCAGCACCGAGCGCTCGCGCGGCGTGAGCGACAGCGGTTCGCCGCCGAGGTGGAAGCTGCGGTCGATACTGTCATACGAAAGCGGCCCGCATTCGACCCGCGAATGCTCGTGGCCAAGGCTGCGCCGGATCAGCGCGCGGGCGCGCGCCTCCAGCTCGGTCAGCTCGAACGGTTTCGCCAGATAATCGTCGGCCCCGAGATCGAGCCCCTTCACGCGGTCCTCGACCGAGCCGTGCGCGGTGAGGATCAGCACCGGCACCGGGTTGCGGCGCGCGCGCAGCCGCCGCAGCACCTCGAGCCCGTCGAGCTTCGGCAGCCCGAGATCGAGGATCACCAGCGCGTAGTCTTGGGTGCGCAGCACGTGATCCGCCGCCTCGCCGTCGGCCATGTGATCGACCGCGAAGCGCGCGGCGGTCAGCGCGTCGTTCAGCGACTGGGCCAGGTTCGGGTTGTCTTCGACGAGCAGCACACGCATGGGAATTCCGTAAGGTCAGCGACACGCCGCTACATTACATGATCCTTTCCACGCCGACGCCTCGCGCAAACACCGGTTGCGCCGCTCGCGACTATCCCGAGCGCATCCCCGTGTTCATCGCTCCGCAGCCGGCCGGTTCCCTGCCGCGAAGCGCCGACCGTCCGTCGCACTTCGGTCGCGCAGGCCGACGACCACCACCATGAACGCGATGCTCGAGCAGACGGTCACGGCGATCATCGGGTGGGCGGTACCGTCCGACAGCCACGCGAGCACGCCGCCGCATGCGGCCGTGATCGCCATCTGAATGAAGAAGAACAGCCCGGATGCCGTGCCGGCGATCTTCGTATAGGGCTGCATCACGGCGAACTGGCACGCCGGAATCGCGATCCCGACTGCGACCATCACGAAGAACATCGGGACGACGAGGGCTGCCACCGCCGTGGAGGCAACGGCACCGGCGCCCCACAGCGCGCCCGCGCCGACCAGATTGATGCCGGCCGCCACCGTGATGACGGAATCGGCATGCCATCGGCCGCTGGTTCGCCGGAACACGCTCGAACCGATCAGGTAGCCGAGCACGGTCAGGCCGAAGATCGCCGCATAGACCGGGCCGGACACGCCCATTTGCCGCTGGAACAAGGTCGATGATTCGGCGATGAACGGAAAGTAGGTGCAGTAGACGAAGCTGATCGCCAGCGAGTAGCGCAGGAAGCGGCGCTCGCGCAGCAGGCTCGCGTAGGTCCGCAGCAGGCCGGTTGCCGGCGTCGGCTGCGTGTCTGGTTCGCGCGTTTCCGGCAAGTAGCGCAGCACCATCGCCGTCGCGACGAGGCCGCCCGCCGCCAGCCATCCGAACACGCCGCGCCATCCGAGCCATTCGGCGACAACGCTTCCGGCGAGCGGTGCAATCACCGGCGACAGCGCCATGCCCGCCGAGATGCGGCTGAGCATCGTGGCCTGCATCGCGGTCGGATAGCGCTCGCGCACGATGACCCGGCCGATCACCGTGCCGCTGCAGCCGCCCAGCGCCTGGAAAATTCGTGCGGCGATGATCGCCGGGATACTGGTCGACAGCGCACAGGCCACGCTTGCGACCAGATAAAGACACAAGCCGCCGACGAGGACGGCACGACGTCCGTACCGGTCCGACAATGGCCCCGACACCAGCATCGAAAGCGCGTAACCGACCATGTACAGCGTCAGGGTGAGCTGCAACTGGGCGTCGGTGCCGTGCAGCGCGTCCGCCATCGCGGGCAGCGACGGCAGATAGGCATCGATCGTGACCCGCGGCAGGCATACGACGAGCATCAGCAGGAACAGCCAGCCCCACGGGGGCAGTGAGCGCGTCTTCATGCGGCGACTCCGTCGCCGATCGGTTCGAACGGCTGCGTCTCGACCGCACGATTGAGCAGCACGGAATCGACACCCCCGCCGATGACGGCAAGGGTCAATCTCTCAGTGTTCTTTGTTATGTACAACGTTCCCTCGGATTCGAAGAGTGTGGTCCACAGAAATCTAAGGGGAAAGTGATATAAGCTGAAGGACCATTAAATCGAATATTCACTGGACCACTATGTCGCGAGGCAAAGCCGCGATTCCACTCGATCTGCCGTGCCCTGCCGGGCTGTCGACGGGCACCCCGCAATCAAAACAGGAGTGCATTGCCGATGCGATTCGCGACGCGATCCTGAAACGCCTGCTTCCCGGCGACAGTCCGCTGCCGTCCAGCCGGACCCTTGCCGCACGCTGGAGCGTCGCGAGGGGAACCGTCGAAGCGGCCTACGACCGGTTGTCCTCCGAGGGCTACATCGCACGAACGCGCGGCTCGGGATCCCGGGTCTGCGCGATCGTGCCCGACAGCTATCTGCGTGCGAGCGCGCAGCCCCGGGACGGCGCGCCCCGCCGTCCCGGCACCGCGCCGGAGCCCGAACCGACGGGTGCGGCGGCGCCGGAACACGCGGTACGCCCGGGCGTTCCGTTTGTCGCGCGACTGGCCGACCCTGGCCTGCTGCCGATGCAGCAATGGAAGAAGGCACTCGGCGCGAGCCTGCTCGCCGCGACGCCCAACGATCTCGGCTCGACGCCGTCGCAGGGCGTCGAGGGTCTGCGCGACGAAATCGCCGCGTACCTGCGGGAATACCGCGGCATTCCATGCGAGGCGGACGACATCTTCATCACTACCGGCATCCGGCATTCGATCGACCTCGTCGCGAGAACCGTGCTCACCCCCGGCTCGACCGTGCTGATGGAAGATCCCGGCTATGCGTCCGCATGGCACATTTTCACGATGGCCGCGGCAACCGTGATCGACGTGCCGGTCGATCGAGAAGGAATCCAGACGGCCACGCTGGACCTGCATGACGATGCGTGCGCGGCCTACGTAACGCCCGCGCACCAGGCGCCGCTCGGCGTCACGATGTCGGTGTCGCGCCGGCTCGAACTGCTCGACTGGGCGCAGCGCAACCGGGCGTGGATCATCGAAGACGACTACGACGGCGAATTCAGTTACCAGGCCGCCCCGCTGCCCGCGCTGAAATCGCTCGACGCCTGCGAGCGCGTGATCTATTGCGGCTCGTTCAACAAGACGCTCTTTTCAGGGCTGCGCATCGGCTTCATGGTCGTGCCGGCGGAACTGCGACCGGCACTGTCGGTCGTGTGGCATGCAACCGCGCGCTCCGTCAGCGTGGCACCGCAGCTCGCGCTGGCCCGCTTCATCGGCCACGGCGATTTTGCGAAGCACCTGCGCGCGTGCCGCCACGCGTACCGCCAACGCCGCGATATCGTGCTCGACCAACTGGCCACGCACGCCAGCGGACAGTTCACGGTGTCGGGCGAGCACGCAGGTTTTCATTTCGTTCTCGGGCTGCCGCCCGCGATGGACGAGGCATCCTACGTCGCGCGAGCCCGCACGGCCGGCATCGCGTTGCAGGCGCTCAGCGGCTTTTGCCGCAGCACCCGCTGCGAACCGGGTGTCGTCGTCGGCTATTCGGCGCTGACGGCAGCGCACGCCCGGCACGGCGGCCGAATCCTCGGAAAACTGCTGGCACAATCGGCCTAGCCGCCGTCGCCGAATGGGCCGGCGGTCGTCTTCCTTCCGTCGTCAAACCGCGCCGCGAGCCACGAAGGCCGCGGCGGCGTCGCATCGACCTCGGGAAATCCATAACACAAAGGACGCTATTGTGAACCGAAATGAAAGCGGGCTGAAAGTGCGTCGCACTTAACATCCGCGTCACTCGAACAATACACACGCACAACTGGAGGAAGACATGCCGTTTGCACCGAAACAGCTCGCCGCCGCGCTGGCGATCGTCCTGGGCACCGCCGCCGGCGCTGCCGTCGCACAGGTTCCGGCCGGATATCCGGGTAACTACCAGGGTGTCATCGACGCCGCGAAGAAGGAAGGAAAACTGATCGTCTACTCGACGACCGACACGGGCCTCGTGCGCCCGCTGATCAAGGACTTCGAAAGCCTGTACGGCGTGAAGGTCGAGTACAACGACATGAACAGCACGGAGCTGTACAACCGCTACATCAGCGAGAACGCGGCCAGCAGCACCAGCGCCGACGTGCTGTGGAGCTCCGCGATGGACCTGCAGGTCAAGCTCGTCAACGACGGCCTGATGGCGTCGTACGATTCGCCCGAAAGCCCGAACGTGCCGCAATGGGCGCAATACCAGAAGCAGGCGTACGGCACGACGTTCGAGCCGCTCGCGATCGTCTACAACAAGCGCCTGATCCCCGAGAACGAGGTGCCGAAGACGCGCGCCGACCTGATCAAGCTGCTCACCACGCAAGCCGACAAGTTCAAGGGCAAGGTCACGACCTACGACATCGAGAAGTCGGGGGTCGGCTTCAACTACCTGACGCAGGACGCGCACGTGAACGAGAAGGTCACGTGGGAACTCGTGAAGGCGATCGGCGCCACCGGCCCGAAACTGCAGTCGAGCACCGGCGCGATGATGGAGCGGATTTCGTCGGGCGAGAACCTGATCGGCTACAACATCATCGGCTCGTATGCGTACTCGAAGGCGAAGAAGGACAAGTCGATCGGCTACGTGTTTCCGAAGGACTACACACAGGTCGTGAGCCGCCTCGCGACGATCTCGAAGAAGGCGAAGAACCCGAACGCCGCGAAGCTGTGGGTCGACTACCTGCTGTCCAAGCGCGGGCAGACGGTGATCGCGAACCAGGTGGACCTGTACGCGATCCGCACCGACGTGAGCGGCGAAACGTCGGCCGCGAGCCTCACGAAGGAACTCGGCGATTCGCTGAAGCCGATCCAGATCGGCACCGGCCTGCTCGTCTACCTCGACCAGTCGAAGCGGCTCGCGTTCCTGAAGCAATGGCAGCAGGCGATCAAGCGCTGATCCGCTGATCCGCTGACCTCGGGCCACCCGCCGCACCGCGCGCGGGCGGCCCCTTCCCCTTACCGACTTCCTAGAGGCGGCCATCCGGATGGCCGCAGGGGTGAACTCATGCTTTCAACCAGCACACGCGGACCGGCGCCGGCCGTTCCGCCCTCCACCGGCCAGGACGATGCGATTCCCGCGCTGCGGGCCAGCGGCCTGCAGCCGCTCGCCGGCATGCTGCGCTGGATCGTCGTCGCGGTGCTGACCGTCGCGGTCGCGCTGCCGCTCGGCTTCATCCTGTTCCAGAGCCTGCTGTCCGCGCCGTTCTTCGACGCGAACAAGACGCTCGGCGTCGAAGGCTTCCGCTTCATCTTCACCGACCCGGACTTCTGGTTGGCCGTGAAGAACTCGTTCATCATCGCCGGCGGCATGCTGTTCATCTCGATCCCGCTCGGCGGCATCCTCGCGTTCCTGATGGTCCGCACCGACCTGCCCGGCCGCCGCTGGCTCGAACCGCTGCTGCTCACGCCGGTGTTCGTGTCGCCGATGGTGCTCGCGTTCGGCTACGTGGTCGCCGCCGGCCCGGTCGGTTTCTACTCGGTGTGGTTCAAGGAATTGTTCGGGGTGCATAACGTGCCCTGGAACATCTATTCGATCTTCGCGATCACGGTGATCGTCGGCCTCACGCACGTGCCGCACGTGTACCTGTACTCGTCGGCCGCGCTGCGCAACCTCGGCTCGGACGTCGAGGAAGCGGCGCGCGTGTCGGGTGCCCGCCCGTTCCGCGTCGCGCTCGACGTGAGCCTGCCGATGACGATGCCCGCGCTGCTGTTCGCCGGCGTGCTCGTGTTCTTCCTCGGCTTCGAGGTGTTCGGGCTGCCGCTGGTGCTCGGCGATCCGGAAGGCCACCTCGTGCTCGCGACCTACCTGTACAAGCTGACCAACAAGCTCGGCGTGCCGTCGTATCACCTGATGGCCGCGGTCGCGGTGTGCATCGTCGCGATCACGTTCCCGCTCGTGCTGCTGCAGCGCCGCCTGCTGAAGACGGCGAACCGCTTCGTCACCGTGAAGGGCAAGGCCGGCCGCTCGACGGTGCTGCCGCTCGGCGTGTGGCGCTGGGTCGCGCTCGCGATCGTCGCGCTGTGGCTGATGCTGACCGTGATCGTGCCGATCTCGGGCATCGTGCTGCGCGCGTTCGTGACCAACTGGGGCGAAGGCGTCGCGCTCGCCGAAGTGCTGACGCTGGCGAACTTCATCGAGCTGTTCGAACAGGACAATCTCGTGCGCGCCATGCTCAACACGCTCGGCATCGGCGTGATCGGCGGCGCGCTCGCGATCGGCTTCTACTCGCTCGTCGCGTTCGCCGGCCATCGCCGCAACGACTGGGCGACGAAACTGCTCGACTACCTCGTGCTGCTGCCGCGCGCGGTGCCGGGCCTGCTCGCCGGTCTCGCGTTCCTGTGGATCTTCCTGTTCGTCCCGGGCCTGCGCGAGCTGAAGAACTCGATGTGGAGCATCTGGATCGCGTACACGGTCGTGTGGCTCGCATACGGGATGCGCCTGATCCAGAGCGCACTGCTGCAGGTCGGCCCGGAGCTCGAGGAAGCCGGCCGCAGCGTCGGCGCGACGCGCAGCCGCGTATCGCTCGACGTGACGCTGCCGCTCGTGCGCTTCGGCCTGCTCGCCGCGTGGCTCCTGATCTTCATGATCTTCGAGCGCGAATACTCGACCGCCGTCTATCTGCTGTCGCCCGGCACCGAAGTGATCGGCGCGCTGCTCGTGTCGCTGTGGGCGACCGGCGCCGTCGACCAGGTCGCCGCGCTCTCTGTCATCAACATCGCGATGGTCGGCGCCGGTCTCGGCGTGGCCCTGCGCTTCGGAGTGAAACTTCATGGATAAGCTCATCGTCGACGACCTGCATCTCAGCTACGGCGCCAACCCGATCCTCAAGGGCGTGTCGTTCGAACTGAACGCCGGCGAAGTCGTGTGCCTGCTCGGCGCGTCGGGCAGCGGCAAGACCACGCTGCTGCGTGCGGTGGCCGGCCTCGAACAGCCGTCCGACGGGCGCATCCAGCTCGACGACCGCGTGTTCTTCGACGGCGCGCGGCGCGTCGATCTGCCCGTCGAACAGCGTTCGCTCGGCCTCGTGTTCCAGTCGTACGCGCTGTGGCCGCACCGCACCGTCGCCGACAACGTCGGCTACGGGCTCAAGCTGCGCCGTGTGGCGCCGGCCGAACAGAAGCGCCGCGTGCAGGCCGCGCTCGACCAGCTCGGCCTCGGCCATCTCGCCGAACGCTTTCCGCACCAGTTGTCGGGGGGCCAGCAGCAGCGTGTCGCGATCGCGCGTGCGCTCGTCTACAACCCGCCGGTGATCCTGCTCGACGAGCCGCTGTCGAACCTCGATGCGAAGCTTCGCGAGGAGGCGCGTGCATGGCTGCGCGAGCTGATCGTGTCGCTCGGGCTGTCGGCGCTCTGCGTGACGCACGACCAGACCGAAGCGATGGCGATGTCCGACCGCATCCTGCTGCTGCGCAACGGCCGCATCGAGCAGGAAGGCACGCCGGCCGAGCTGTACGGCGCGCCGCGCTCGCTGTACACGGCCGAATTCATGGGCAGCAACAACCGCATCGACGCACGCGTGGCGGCCGTCGACGGCGAACGCGTGACGCTCGCCGGCGACGGCTGGGAGCTGCAGGCGCTCGCCCGCGATACGTTCACGCCGGGCCAGGACGCGCAGGCCGTGATTCGCCTCGAACGCGTACAGGTCGCCGACGGCCCGGGCGCGAACCGGCTGCAGGCCGACCTCGTCACGTCGATGTATCTCGGCGACCGCTGGGAATACCTGTTCCATTGCGGCGAGATGCGCCTGCGTGCGTTCGGCCACGTGCCGCGCGCGGCCGGCACGCACTGGATCGAATTCCCGGCCAACGACTGCTGGGCGTTCGCGAAAGCGGGCTGACCCCGGGGCGCGACGGCCTGCGCGCCGCCGCGCCGGCATTCCAGCGCGCATCCCGTTTCGACTCAGGATCGGCGGACGCTTCGCGGCGTCCGCCGTGGCGTGTCGCGCGCCGCGTATCCCTGCGAATCCGTTTCACCCCAATCCGTTTCACCCAACCCACAACAAACAAGGAGACACCGTCAATGAAGTCACGCGCAGAACGTTCGATTCGCACTGCTATCGTTACCGGCTCGGCTGCCGTCGCCGGCCTCGCAGTAGGCGCCGCGCACGCGCAGTCGTCGGTCACGATGTACGGGATCATGGATGCCGGCATCGAATACACGAACCATGCGGCACCCGACGGCGGCAATTCGTTCAAGCTGAAATCCGGCAACAAGAACACGTCGCGCTGGGGCTTGCGCGGCACCGAGGATCTCGGCGGCGGGCTGAAGGCCGTGTTCCGCCTCGAAAGCGGGATCGATCTCGCCAACGGTGCGTCCGACGACGGCCCCGACTCGATCTTCGCGCGCCGCGCGACGGTCGGCCTGAAAGGCAAGTGGGGCGAAGTCTCGCTCGGCCGCAACTTCACGGTCACCTACGACTACATGCTGCCGTTCGACCCGATGGGCTACGCGCAGAACTACTCGTGGGCGACTTCGTCGATGGCGACCGGCGGCCGCAAGGACGGCCTGTTCACGCGTTCGTCGAACGCCGTGCGCTACGACGGCGAATTCGGCGGCTTCAAGTTCGGCGCGCTGTACGGCTTCGGCAACGTACCGGGCAGCGTGAAGACCAGCTCGAAGTACGACTTCGCGCTCGGCTACGAGGCCGGCCCGTTCGCGGCGGTGGTCACGTTCGACCGGCAGAACGGCGCAGCCGACAGCGTCACGCCGGCCGATACCGTCAACTACATCCAGGGAATCCATGCGGGCCTGAGCTACGACTTCGGCAACCTGAAGACGATGGCCGGCTATCGCAACTATCGGCGCACGTATCACACGAGCGCCGCGAACCAGTTGAGCGACATGTATTGGGTCGGCGGGTCGTACCAGTTCACGCCGACGTTCTCGCTGATCGCGGCCGTCTATCACCAGAACATCAAGGGCGGCACGGATGCGGATCCGACGCTGGTGTCGGTGCGGGCGAACTATGCACTGTCGAAGCGCACGGTGCTGTATGCGGCCGGCGCGTTCGCGATCGCGCAGCATGGGCAGAAGGTCGGTGTGTCGCGCGATTTCGCCGGGTATGGCACCACGCAGGTGGGTGTGACGGCGGGGATTCAGCAGCGGTTCTGACGGCGCGGGCGGAGGCAGGCATCATCGCCCGCGTCCGCCCTGCGATGCTATGCGATGCGAGGCGATGCCGATCACGCACCGTCGCGCATCGTGAACACCGTGCGCACGAGACTGTTCGTATCGTTCCAGTGTTCGCCGACCGCCGACAGCGGCACCGCCCGCGTGTCGATCGTCAGCCGTGCCGGCCCGGCCGCGGCGAACACGCCGCGCACGGCCGCCAGCAACCCCGCCGGCGACACGCTGCCGAGGCCGCTGCCCATCAGTTCGATTGCCTTCGCCCGCAGCACGGCCCCCGGCAACAGCACGTCCGCACCGCCGATCGAGCCGATCTGTACGAAGCGCAGCCGCCGGCCATCGGGCGCCGACCGCGCCGCCGTGATCAGCAACGCGTGCGCACTGGTGCCCCACAGATAGTCCAGCACGACGTCCACCCCCGCGCGGAAATGCGGTTCGAGCGCACGCGCCAGATCAGCATCGTCCTGCTGCAGCGACACGACGGCGTCCGCGCCGTCACTCAGCAATGCCTCCAGCGCAACCGCGTTGCGGCCCGTCGCAATCACTTTCGCCGCGCCGAGATGCCTGGCGATCCGCACCGCGAGCCGGCCCGACGTTCCGGTCGCACCGTTGACGAGCACCGTCTCGCCCGTAACGAAGCGCGCGCGTTCGATCAGCGCCGCCCACGACGACATCCCGGGAATCGCGATCGCCGCGGCCGTGATGTCGTCGAGCCCGTCCGGCAGCGGCACGCACTGGGCGTCGGGCACGATCGTGCGCTCGGCCATCGTGCCGAACGGCGCGGGGGCGCCGAAAATATAGACGCGCTGCCCGTCGTCGAGCCGGCCCACGCCGTCGACGCCGACGACGAACGGATAGCCGCTTCCCGACGAATAATGCGTGCCCGACGCGCGCCCCTGCGCGAGCCGGCTCAACGCGGACGCCGTCATGTCGACCGCACGGTGGCCCGGCCTCGCGTGCGGTACTTCGAACTCCATATAGACCGGGCTTTCGCCCGCGCCCGTCACGACTGCTGCTTTCATGCTGTCTCCTTGAAACGGTGTGCTCGATCGACGGGTCGAGCGGGCATCATTGCGCGGCGAGCCACGCACGCAGCGCGGGATCGCGCACTTCCAGCACGTCGAACAGGCCGAGCGCGCGCAGCGCGGGCAACGCGTCGATCGTGTCGGCTTCCGCTTGCGAGCGGTCGGCGGGCGCCGCGTGCGGATCGGTCAGCACCCGCGCGTTCGCCAGAAACGCGCCGACGGTGCCCTTGCGGATCGTCGTTCCGCCGGCCTCGATTCGGTCGGCGTGGTCGGGGAGAAGGTGTTCGGCTCGCATCGTGCAGTCCTCCAGTGGTGGTCGATGGAGGCAGTGTAGGCGTGCAATACGGGCCGATCTCCGGTATAAAAGCCATTCGATACGGAAATCCCGCCATGTCCGATCCGTTGCTGCCTGCCCACCTCATCACGTCCGACGACGGCCCGTTCGTCGTGGCCGCCGTGCTGACGCAGCGCGACCCGCGCGTGACCCCGTCGCACACCCATGCGCGCGGCCAGTTGGTCGGCGCGCAGAGCGGGCTGGTGACGATCGGCCTCGACGATCAGGAGTGGGTCGTGCCGGCGATCCACGCAATCTGGATTCCGCCGCACTACCGGCATTCGCTGCACTCGTTCGGGCCCATTTCCGGCTGGTCGGCGTTCGTTGCCGAAGCGCGCTGCGCGGCATTGCCCGACACGCCGCGCGCGATCCGCACGACGCCGCTGTTGCGCGAGGCCGTGCAGCGCGCGGCGAGTTGGGGCGATTCGGAACTGGATGCCGCGCAAGCGCGGATCGCCGACGTGATCCTCGATGAAATCGTGTCGTCGAAGGCCGAAGCGCTGGGACTGGTTCGCCCGCAGGACCCGCGGCTGATGAAGATCACCGATGCACTTGCCATGGATCTCGCGGACAACCGGCGGCTGGAGGAATGGGCCGACTGGGCCGGCATCGGCGCGCGGACGATGAGCCGGCGCTTCGTCGCCGAGACGGGGCTGACGTTCGCGCAATGGCGTCAGCAGGCAAGGCTGCTGCGGGCGCTGGAGAAAATCGCCGACGGCGTGCCGGTCACGACGATCGCGCTCGATCTCGGCTACGACAACGTGAGCGCGTTCATCGACATGTTCCGGCGGGCGATGGGGACGACGCCGGGAAAATATATGGAAGCGGGACGGCGAGCGGGTTAAAGGACGCCATGCTTGAATGAAGCACACCGCGTGCACGTATCAGTCACCCGCCGACCTGCCATTCTCGTGCGAGGTGGCGCGCCGCGCTCATTGCAAGTAACGCGCGGCGTCGAGCATCGCGTTGGTCAGCTCGCCGCGGCTCCGTCAATACGTCCCGTCGCCCGTCTTCACGGCCTCACCCTTCTCCTTGAACCGCTCCGCCAGCGCCTGCGCACTTCTGGCCAGCAGCGTCGTATCCACACCGACCGCGACGAACAGCGCCCCCGCTTCCAGATACCGCCGCGCCGCCGCCTCATCCGCGCTCAGAATGCCCGGCGCGTTGCCGGCCGCCTTGATCGTGCGGATCGCACCGTCGATCGCGGCCTGCACGTCCGGGTGCCCCGGATTGCCGAGATGCCCGAGATCGGCCGCAAGATCGGCCGGCCCGATGAACACGCCGTCCACGCCTTCGACCCGCGCGATCGCATCGATCGCATCGAGCCCCGCGCGCGTCTCGACCTGCACGAGCACAGCCATCTCGTCGTTCGCGCGGTGCAGGTAATCGCCGACGCGATTCCACCGCGACGCGCGCGCGAGCGCACTGCCCACGCCGCGAATCCCGTGCGGCGGATAACGCGTCGCGGCCACCGCCGCGCGCGCTTCGTCCGCGCTCTGCACCATCGGCACGAGCAGCGTCTGCGCGCCGAGATCGAGCACCTGCTTGACGATCACCGGATCGTTCCACGGCACGCGCACGACCGGATGCGACGGATACGGCGCGATCGCCTGCAACTGCGCGAGGATCGTCGGCACCGTGTTCGGCGCATGTTCGCCGTCGATCAGCAGCCAGTCGAAACCGGCGCCCGCGACGACTTCCGCGCTGTACGGATTCGCGAGGCCGAGCCACAGCCCGAGCTGCGCGTCGCCGCGCGCGAGCGCGGCCTTGAAGACATTGGACGGCATCTGCATCGCTCGCTCACCTCACTCGAAGTAGCACTGGATCGTTCCGAGCGGGCCGTAGTCGACGCTGAACGTGTCGCCCTGGCGCGCCGCGCACGGTCGCGTGAACGAGCCGCCGAGCACGATCTGTCCCGGTTCCAGCGCGACGTCGAATCGCGACAGCCGGTTCGACAGCCACGCGACGCCATTGGCCGGATGATTCAGCACGCCGGCCGCGACGCCCGTTTCCTCGACCACGCCGTTGCGCGACATGATCGCCGCGACCCAGCGCAGGTCGACGTCCTGCGGCCGCACGGGCCGCCCGCCGATCACGACGCCCGCGTTCGCCGCGTTGTCGGCGATCGTGTCGAACACCTTGCGCGGCCGTTTCGTATCGGGATCGATCGACTGGCTGCGTGCATCGATGATCTCGAGCGCCGGCACCACGTAGTCGACCGCGTCATACACGTCGAAGATCGTGCAGTTCGGGCCAGTGAGCCGCTTGCCGAGCACGAACGCGAGTTCGACCTCGACGCGCGGCACGATGAAGCGCGCGGTCGGGATCGTGCCGCCGTCGTCGAAGAACATGTCGTCGAGCAGCGCGCCGTAATCGGGCTCGTCGATCTGCGACGTGTTCTGCATCGCCTTCGACGTGAGGCCGATCTTGTGCCCCTTGAGCGTGCGGCCTTCCGCGAGCTTCATGGCCACCCACGCGCGCTGGATCGCATACGCGTCGTCGATCGTGATGTCGGGATGGTCGAGCGAGATCTGGCGGATCTGCGTGCGCTCGCGCTCCGCGTCGTTCAGACGCCGGGCGAGCTGGTCGATGAGGGCGGGTTCGAGCATGGTCGGATCGGGAATGGGTTCAGTCGGCCCGCTTGTAGCGGGCGTGAATGTTGTTGTGCTTGTACGAGCCGCTTTCGCTGAACTCGGTCAGCTCCATCGACAGCGCCAGATAGCGCTTCGCGTACAGCTCCGCGAAATGCACCTTGATCGCGTCGAACAGCGCGTCGCACGCGGCCTTCTTGGTCTCGTCGCTGCGGCCCGAGCCGATCTTCAGCGTCACGTGGACGAACGCGTCGTCCGCGGTGCCGTCGGCGACGCAGTAATCCTGCAACTCGATCGCGCGCGAGCGGATGCCGCCCGTCGGGAACACGCCGCCCTGCGCGATCAGCGTTGCGTTGATCGTGCGCAGCAGCGTGGGGATGCGCGCGTCGTCGCGGATGTTCGCGGTGTATTCGACGACGATGTGTGGCATGGCAACGCTCCGGTCAGGTGATGCGGCGCTCAGGCGAGCGGGAAGATCGCGTTGATCTGCCCGGTGCCCGAGCTCGCGAAATAGTCGGTGACGATCTCGACGGGCTTGTCGTAGCGATCCCAGCCGAGCAGGCCGAGCAGCATCGCCGTGTCGTGCATGCCGCCTTCGCCGTGGCAATGCACGTTGTACTCGGGCAGCATCGCGCAGAAGGTCTTGAAGTCGCCCTGCTTCCACAGCTCGACCACCCGCAGGTCGACCTGCCGGAAGAATTCGCGGCTGATCTGGTGGATCGATTCCTCGGGGCTGTCGTTGTCGTTGAAGCGATGCGACAGCGAGCCGCTCGCGAGGAACGCGACGTTCGAATCGCTCTTCTCGATCGCTTCGAGCAGCGCCTCGCCGAAGCGGCGGCTCTCGTCGAGCTGATGCCACATGCACCAGCCGGCGATCGACACGACCTTGAAGTGCTGGTCGCCGTTCATGTAGCGCATCGGCACGAGCGTGCCGTATTCGAGTTCGAGGCTGTCGATCTCGTGCGCGCGCGTCGCGATCCCGCGTGCGCTGGCCGTCTCGGCGATCACCCGGCCGAGCGCCGGGTTACCCGGATACGCGTACTGCATGTCGCGGATGAAATGCGGCAGCTCGTTGCTGGTATAGGTGCCGGCGAACCTTGCATTGCAGTTCACGTGGTAACCGGCGTTGACGAGCCAGTGCACGTCCGACACGACGATCGTGTCGACGCCGAGCGCGCGGCAGCGCTCGCCGATCAGCCGATGACCGCGGATCGCCGCATCGCGGCAGCCGTGATGTTTGCCGGGCAGTTCCGACAGGTACATCGACGGCACGTGCGTGACCTTCGCGGCGAGGGACAGTTTGCCCATCGTTGAGTCTCCGTATCGTTCGTTCTAGCGGCGCAACGACCCGCGCCGTTACACGCCCCAGCGGGGAATGTGATGCGAACCCATCGAGATGCACACGTTCTTGATTTCCGCGAACACCTCGAAGCTGTACTCGCCGCCCTC
This sequence comes from Burkholderia ambifaria AMMD, assembly GCF_000203915.1. Lineage (NCBI taxonomy): Bacteria > Pseudomonadati > Pseudomonadota > Betaproteobacteria > Burkholderiales > Burkholderiaceae > Burkholderia > Burkholderia ambifaria. Next base: position 503,130 of record NC_008391.1, on the reverse strand, counting down.
GCGTCCGGTGCCCGACTCCTTCACGCCGCCGAACGGCTGGCGCAGGTCGCGCACGTTCTGGCTGTTCACGAACACCATCCCGGCCTCGATGCCGCGCGCGAGACGATGCACCTTGCCGACGTCCTGGGTCCAGATGTACGACGCGAGCCCGTAGGCGGTATCGTTCGCGAGCCGCAGCCCTTCTTCCTCGTCGTCGAACGGGATCACGCACGCGACCGGCCCGAAGATCTCTTCCTGCGCGATGCGCATCCGGTTGTCGACGTCCGCGAACACGGTCGGCCGCACGAAGTTGCCGTTGCGCAGATGGCTCGCGAGGCCGGCCGGCTTGTCCGCGCCGCCCGCGACTACGCGTGCGCCCTCCTGCTCGCCGATCCGGATGTAGCCGGTCACCTTCTCCCAGTGCTGGCGCGTGATCATCGCGCCGAGCTGCGTGCCCGGATCGGACGGATCGCCGACCACCAGGTTGTTCGCGCGACGCGCGAATTCCTGTACGAAACGATCGTAGATCGTTCGCTGTACGAAGATCCGCGAGCCGGCGGTACAACGCTCGCCGTTGATCGAGAAGATCGTGAACAGCGACGCATCGAGCGCGCGGTCGAAATCGGCATCGTCGAAGATCAGCACCGGCGACTTGCCGCCGAGCTCCATCGAATACTTCTTCAGGCCCGCGCGTTCCATGATCCGCTTGCCCGTGACCGTGCCGCCCGTGAATGACACCGCACGCACGTCCGGATGGCGCACCAGCGCATCGCCGGCGGTCGCGCCGTAGCCCTGCACGACGTTCAGTACTCCCGGCGGAATGCCGGCTTCGAGCGCGAGCCGGCCGAGCTGGTCGGCCGTCAACGGCGACAGCTCCGACATCTTCAGCACGGCCGTGTTGCCGAGCGCGAGACACGGCGCCGTCTTCCACGTCGCGGTCATGAACGGCACGTTCCACGGCGACACCAGCGCGCACACACCGACCGGCTGGTACAGCGTGTAGTTCAGCATCTGGTCGTCGACCGGATAGGTACGGCCATTCATCTGCACGCACACTTCTGCGAAGAAATTGAAGTTCTCGGACGCGCGCGGAATCAGCTGCTTGCTCGTCTGCGCGATCGGCAGGCCGGTGTCCTGCGTCTCGAGCGCGGCAAGCATCGGCACGTTCCTCTCGATCAGCTCGCCGAGCTTGCGCATCAGCTTCGCGCGCTCCTTCGCGGGCGTGTTCGCCCACTTGGGGAACGCTGCCTTCGCCGCGCGCACGGCCGCATCGACTTCGGCCTCGCCGGCCGACGCGACGTCGGTGATTACGTCGCCGGTCGCAGGATTCAATGTCGTGAAGGTCTCGCGGCTCTCGACTTCGCGGCCGTCGATCCAGTGCTTGATGGTCATCTGCTCTCCTTGGGCGACGGGCTCAGCCGGCGCGATAGTAGTCTGCTTCGCCGACGATCGTGTTCACGAGCCGGCCGATCCCTTCGATTTCGGTCACGACCTCGTCGCCCGGCTGCGTGTCCGCGAGCCCTTCCGGCGTGCCGGTCAGGATCAGGTCGCCCGGCGAGAGCGTCATGAAGCCGCTGATGTGCTCGATCAACGCGGGCACGTCGAAAATCATGTCGCGCGTGCTGCCGCGCTGCGTCTCCCGACCGTTGACCGTCGTGCGCAGCATCAGGTCGCCCGCATCGCCGATCTCGTCGCGGCTGACGAACCATGGCCCGAGCGGCGTGCAGGTGTCGCGGTTCTTCACGCGCAGGTTCGGGCGGTAGTAATTCTCGAGATAGTCGCGGATCGCATAGTCGTTCGCGACCGTGTAGCCGGCGACGTGGTCGATCGCCTGCGCACGGCTCACGTTGCGCGCCGGACGGCCAATCACGACGGCCAGCTCGCACTCGTAGTGCATGTGCGTCGCATCGGTCGGGCGCACGGTGCGCGACCGGTGGCCGATGAACGTGTTCGGCCCTTTCAGGAAGATCAGCGGCTCGCTCGGCGCGTTGAACGCGAGTTCCTTCGCGTGGTCCGCGTAGTTCAGACCGAGCGCGAACGTCGTGCGCGGCGCAACGGGCGGCAGCCACGTCACGTCGTGCTCGGCCAGCACGCGCCCCGTGTCGAGGCGGATCGCGCCGCCGCCGGCCGGCTCGGCCGCATGCAGTGCGCCGTTGTAGATCACGCGTGCCGTCTTCATCGTGCGTCCTCCGCAATCAGCGTATGCCGCAACGTGCCGATGCCGGCGGCCGTAATCTCGATCGTGCTACCCGCGCGGGCGCGCGGTGCGCCGCCCGTGACCCCGAGCAGCAGCACGTCGCCCGCGTCGAACGACATGAAGGCCGTCACGTCGGCGATCAGTTCGCGCACCGGGCGAATCAGCGTGGCCGTCGAAGCGGACACCGCGGTGGCGCCGTCGATCCGCACGGTCAGGCCAATCGCGTCGACGTCGGCAAGCGCCGCCGCCGGCACGATCACGGGACCCAGCGGGCAAAAGCCGTCGCGGCACTTGAAGCGCACGGCGGGACGGTAGTAATCGGGATGCGGCACCGACACGTCGCTCGCAAGCGTGAAACCGTGCACGTAGTCGAGCGCCTGCGCGGCCGGCACGCGCGTCGCGCGCCGCGAGAACACGACGGCCACCGACGCGCCGATCTCCAGCGCATCGACGCCGGCCGGCACCACGACGGCCGCGCCGTCCGCTGCGTGCGTGTTGGCCGGCTTGATATATAGGATCGGCGCCTGGGGCGGGCGGCGGTAGGGCGGCGCGTGCACGGCGTCGCCGAGCGCGTCGAATGCCGCGCGCTCGTTGAGCAGCGCGCCGTAGACGGTACCGATGGCGACCGGCAGCGGCGGCGCCGCGGCGGTCCTGCAAGACAGCTCCATGCGTCATTCCCCTGCCGCGCGTCGCGGCGCATCATCAATACTTAACATCTTAAGTAAACAATCGTGCGCTGACAACCTCGATTACCCTGATTCACGAAATTCGTCACCATCGGCTGTTAAGATTGATGCGTCCCCGTCCATTCCCCACCCCGATGAACCGTACGCTCGACCATCGCAACCTGGCCATGCTGCTGCTCGAGGCCCGCGAAACGCTGATGGGCCTGTTCCGCCCCATTCTCAAGGAATTCGCGCTGACCGAACAGCAATGGCGGATCATCCGCGTGCTCGACGGCGAGCCGGCGCATGCGCTCGAAGCGGGACAGATCGCGCGCCGCTGCTGCATCCTGAGCCCGAGTCTGACGGGCGTGCTGGAACGGATGGAACGCGACGGCCTGATTACGCGCACGCGCGCGCAGGAGGATCAGCGCCGGCTGCTGGTGAGCCTGACGCCGCAAAGCAGGAAACTGGTGACCGAAATCGGTCCGCGCATCGACGAGCAGTACCGTCAGCTCGAAGCGCGTTTCGGCCAGGACGGCCTCGACGACGTCTACCGTGCGCTCGATCGGCTGATCGAGCTCGGCAACGCGTCGTAGCGCCTGCCGTCACCGGGCCGCCGCGAGCGGCGGCGAACCTGAACCGGCAGGCCCGGCGTCGCGCGGGCGGTCAGTGCAACGCGCCGCGCATCAGCTCGGTCACCGCGACGCCGCGCGACGTGCGCATGCATTCCTCGACGTAATCGATGAACGGCAGCGGCTCGAAATCGATTTCGTCGCGCACGCGGCGGTTGTCGAATACGCGATCGACCGTCGCGAATTCCGCGCAACGCTGCAACGCCCGGCCGATCACGCGCTCGAGCGCCGGATCGGACCGCCCGAGCACGTCACGCACCACGAGCGGCAGTTCGGCCGGCGCGCAAGCGGCGTAGCGCGGCGCGCCCGTCATGCCCGCCGCTTCGTCCATCGCGCGCACGATCTGCGCGACCTGCGGCGCGTCGTCGCCGGCCGACACGTGGTACACGTCGTGCATCAGCGTCGGTTTCACGGCCAGCAGCATCGTCGCACGCGCGACGTCGTCGACCGACACGATGTCGATGCGCGTCATCGGCCGCGCGGTGAAGCGGCGCGCCGCATGCGCGACGCGGAACATCCAGAACGAATTCGGCGCGGGACGCGTGCCGAGCACCGTGTGACCGACGACGTGCGACGGACGCACGACGACCAGCGGCAGCCCGAGTTCGCGCAGGCGCTGTTCCGTTTGCGCCTTCGCGTGCAGGTAGTCCGCCGCAAGCACCGCGCCGGGCAGCCCGTCGCCGCCCTGCACCGCGCCACTCGCCGCCAGGCCCGTCGCGTCCTCATGCACGATCCCGCCGCGGCCCGCATGCGCATACGCGGTGCCGACATACACGAAGCGCTGCAGCCGCGGCGTGTGTGCGAAGCGAGCGGCGAAGCCCAGCGAGTCGGCGATGTCCGCCTGCAGGTGCGCGCCGTCGGCCGGCGACGCATGGCCCGCGCAGTGGATCACGTGCGTCGCGCCGGCAAGACGCGGTGCGTCGGCGCCCTGCCAGACGTCGCCGAGCGCACCGACGACCACGTTCGCGTCGCCCAGACGCGACGCCCAGTACGGCGCGAGCCCCGCGCGCAGCGCCGCTTCGCGCAGACGCGCGACCGCATGGCCGCGATTCTCGGCGCGCACGACGCACACGATCCGTTCGAGCAATCCTGCGTTGACGAGCGCCGTCAGCACGGTGCTGCCGATGAAGCCGGTGGCGCCGGTGAGCACCAGGTGTCCGACGTTGGCCGCCGCGACCGGTGCGCTGGCCGGCGACACGAGGCTCGTGCGCCAGTTGAGCGACAACGCGGTTTTCCAGATCAGCACGATAGTCTCCTTCGAAGAGTCGGCCGGACAGCGCGGCTGCCCCGGATGGCGAGGTCGCCTGCGGCGCTCGGCCGGGCCGGGGCCGACGCTCGCCCCGGCGGTCCCGATCACGCTGCGGCCCGCGATCGGGTCGATCGCGTCTCGGCAGCTCACCACGGACGGGCGTCCACGGCGCAGGATCGGGACACTCGCAGTGTGGGGCCCGATCGCCCGCAAGTCTGTCCCGAAAGTTTCGTGAAAGTGTGTGGATTTGTACGCGAATGTCGGAGTGTGTCGTGCCGGATGGCTGCCGGATCGTTCAAACGTCCGGTCGGTCCGGCAGTCGCGGCGCGGGCGCGACCGGTTGGCGGGGCCGCCCGTCGGCCTTCTCTTCGGCGCGCGGCCTCGACCGGGACTTCCCCCAAGTCATCGCATGTCCGCGGTAAGCCGTCGGCCGGTCACGGCGCGCGGTTCACGCTGCCGCCCCCTGTACGCGCGACGTCGGATCCCGACGAATCGTCAGACGTCGTTCCATCTGCAAACGCCAATAAAATTAATCGGGATTTATTGAGGATTATCACTTGCGTTTCACCACAGTCTATCTAGACTGGTCAAACCCAAACGGTCAAATGTGTCTTTTTCTTCAGGAGACGATCCAATGCGCCTCACTATTCGCATTAATGGCAGCGAATCGGCAACCCGACACGCGTTCGCAGTGCTGTGGGTCGATACCGACGAGGGGCTGTGGTCGCGCGAGGCACACCAGGGCATCGATCTTCCGACCTGGGGCAAGGTTCGGGACGTGGAGGGTGCCATGGCCCTCTGCCCGGCGGACGGCGGGAAGGCCGTGTGCCAGTTGAAGGGCCTGTCTTCCAGTGCGACGCAGCGCGAGCAGGGGCCGGCGGTGCTCGCCGGCGACCACCCCGCGGGCGCGTGGCGCCTGCAGGCGGTCGACCGCTCCAAGGTGGACTCGGAAAACCACGAATTTACTTCCGTCGCGCGCTAGGTATTTCCGACGGCATTCCTCAGCGGTTTTCGGGTTTATTCCGGTTTCCGCGATATTCATTTCGATATTCATAAATAAAATCGCCTCGCTTCGAGGCGATTTTTATTTTGTCGTCTCGAAATTAATCGGGGTCGGATAATCGAAACGAGTGCTGCGGATTTTCCCCGGGGCGCCGCGCCGCCCCCTCCCAGCCTTCCTCCGCTTTTCTCCCTCCCCCGCTCCCGCCGCGCCCTCTTTTACGGGGCCGAAACATACTTTCCCCACACAATGTTTACTCCTTTATTACAATCGCATTATTCAGACTGACTTGCCGCCGTCCGGCGGCCCGACCTGGCCCTTGCATGAGCGTGAAAAAGAAGACCCACCCCGCCGATCCGTACGCCGCCGCGACCAAGCATCCGATGCTCGCGTCGCGCCTGCCGATGTGGCGCTCGAAACTGGTCGTGATCATGGTGTCCCTCGGATTCGCCGCGCTGATCGGACGCGCGTTCTGGGTGCAGGTCGCGAACCAGGATTTCTATGTCGGGCAAGGCCAGAAGCGCTACCAGCGCACGATCGAGCTCGACGCGATGCGCGGCCGCATCGTCGATCGCAACGGCGCGATGCTCGCGGTCAGCCTGTCGACCTATGAAATCTGGGCGAACCCGAAACAGGTCGCCGAAATCGACTATCCGCAGCTCGCGAAGCTGCTCGACATGCCGCTCGCGGAAATAAAACGCCGCCTGCGCAACGACCGTACGTTCGTGCTGCTGAAGCGGCAGGTCGACGCCGATACCGCGGGCCGGCTCGACAAGCTCGCGATCGACGGCATCACGCAGATCGCCGATTCGAAGCGCTTCTATCCGGAAGGCGAGTCGGCCGCGCACGTGGTCGGCTTCACCAACGTCGAGGACAAGGGCCAGGAAGGCGTCGAACTCGCGGCGAATGCGCGGCTGTCGGGGACGTCCGGACAGCGCGAGGTGATCCGCGACCGGCTCGGGCGCATCGTGTCCGACACGCGCCCGCTCGTGCCCGCGCAGCACGGCGCGACGATCGAACTGACGATCGACCGGCGCATCCAGCAGCTCGCGTTCAGCCAGCTCAAGGCCGCGGTGCTCGAGAACAATGCGGTGGCCGGCAGCGTCGTCGTGCTCGACGCGCAGAACGGCGAAATCCTCGCGCTCTCGAACTACCCGACCTTCGATCCGAACGATCGCTTCCGGCTGACCGGCCAGCAGTTGCGCAACCGCGCGGTGATCGACACGTTCGAGCCCGGCTCGACGATCAAGCCGCTCGTCGTCGCGCTGTCGATCGACGAGCGCAAGGTCACGCCGAACACGATCATCAACACGTCGCCGGGCACCTACAAGATCGGCCCGGCCGTGATCCACGACACGTCGAACCACGGCTCGCTGACCGTGTCGGAGGCGCTGCAGAAGTCGAGCAACGTCGCGCTCGCCAAGCTGGCGCTGAACCTGCCCGCTGAAACGATCTGGAACAAGTATCAGGAATACGGGATCGGCCGCGCGCCGGAGCTGACGTTCCCGGGCGTCGCGTCGGGCCGCCTGCGCGGCTACAAGCGCTGGCGGCCGATCGAGCAGGCGACGATGGCGTACGGCTACGGGCTGTCGATGTCGCTGCTGCAGATCGCGCAGACCTACACCGCCTATGCGGGCGACGGCACGCTGCACCCGGTGTCGCTGCTGAAGAGCGGCACCGACCCGCTGACGATGGATTCCCGTCGCGGGCACCGCGTGACGTCGCCGCAAACCGCGGCGGCGATCCGCGCGATGCTCGAGTCGGCGGTCGGCGAAGGCGGCACGGGGCGCCGCGCACGGGTCGACGGCTACCGGATCGGCGGCAAGACGGGCACGGCGCGCAAGCAGGTCGGCGCGACCTATGCGAAGGGCAAGTACCGCGCACTGTTCGCGGGGATGGCGCCGATGAGCAACCCGCGCCTGATCGTCGCGGTGATGATCGACGAGCCGCGCGGCAAGGGCTACTACGGCGGCACGGTGGCCGGCCCGGTGTTCTCGTCGGTCACGAGCGGCGCGCTGCAGTTGCTCGGCGTGCCGCCCGATGCACCGGTCGAGCCGACGCCGAACGCGCCGGCCAGGGGCGCGGCCCCGCAGAAGCCGGGCGCGGCACCGAAGGCTGCGGCGCAGCCGAAGACGGCGGCCGCGCAGAAGGCGGCGACGTCGGTGAAGACGGCCGCGCAATCCGGCGCGACCGTACAGGCGAAGGCGGCGGGCTGAAACCCGCCGTGTAAGACCGGGCGCGGCGGCGGGCGAATGCGTCGGCTATTCGTCGCGTCGAATGCCGCTCACGCGCTCTGTCGCCGTCCCGCCGACCGGCGCGATCCCGACGGCCGGCGCAATCCCGACAGCCGGCGCAATCCCGACACCCGGCGCAATCCCGACACCCGGCGCAATCCCGACACCCGGCGCAATCCCGACACCCGGCGCGATTGCGACAGCCGGCGCAATCCCGACAACCGGCGCAGTCCCGACAGCCGGCGCAATCCCGCTACCCGCGCGAACGCGGCCGCGCGTGCGACAGGCCCGTCGAATACGCGCATGCGCAACCGTCAATGCGCAGCCGCCACCGGCTTCACCATCCGCCCGAGCACATGCTCGGTCATCCCGCGCGCGAGTTCGCTCTCGCCCATGAACACGGTGCCGACGCCCTCGCTCGCCAGCAAGTCGGCCTCGTCGCCGCTGTTCGTGCACAGCACGACCTCCAGCGTCGGGTTCAGCGTGCGCGAGATCTCGACGATCTGCCGCACGTCGAACACGTCCGGCAGCGTGACGACCAGCATCCCCGCACGCGCGATATGCGCCTGCACGAGCACGACCGGCTCGATCGCGTCGCCCGACACGGCCGCGACGCCGTCCGCGCGCAGCTTCTCGACGAGCTCGCGGTTCTGCTCGACGACGACATAGGCGATCCCGCGCTCGTCCAGCGCATGCGCGATGCGCGTGCCGACCTTGCCGTAGCCGACGATCACGACCTGACCGGTCAGGTGCGTCTGCGGCGTCGACATCGGCAGCGCGGCGAGCGGATCGTCGCGCGCCTCGAGCTTGCGCGCGAACGCCGAATGCTTGCGAATCCAGGCGAGCGCCGGATCGATCATCGCGAACAGCAGCGTGTTCATCGCGATCGAGATCAGCGCGACCGCGAGAATCAGGCTCTGCCCCTCGGCCGACAGCAAACCGAGCGCCCGGCCGAGGCCCGCGAGGATGAACGAGAACTCGCCGATCTGCGCGAGGCCCGCGCCGACCGTCAGCGCGGTGTTCAGCGGATAACGGAACGCAATCACGAGCGCGACCGCCGCGAGCGTCTTGCCGATCAGCACGATCGCCGCGACCTCGATCACGTGCAGCGGCTCGGTGAGCAGCACCGTCGGGTCGAACAGCATCCCGACCGAAATGAAGAACAGCACCGAGAACGCGTCGCGCAGCGGCAGCGTCTCGTCGGCCGCGCGCCGGCTGAACTCCGACTCGCGCATCATCATCCCGGCGAAAAACGCGCCGAGCGCGAACGACACGTCGAACAGCTTCGCCGCGCCGAACGCGATGCCGACCGCTGCCGCGATCATGCACAGCGTGAACAGCTCGCGCGAACCGGTACGCGCGACGAGCCACAGGATGCGCGGGAACACGCGCTTGCCGACCACCAGCATCAGCACGATGAACGCAGCGACCTTCAGCATCGTGACGCCGAGCGTGCCCCACACGCTGCCGCCGGCCGCGTGCGCGTCGCCGGGCGGCGTGCCGCCGAGCAACCCCGCGACGGGCGGCAGCAGCACGAGCACGAGCACCATCACGAGATCCTCGACGACGAGCCAGCCCACCGCGATGCGCCCGTTGACCGTCTCGACGAGCCCGCGCCCTTCGAGTGCGCGCAACAGCACGACCGTGCTCGCGACCGACAGCGCGAGCCCGAACACGAGCGCCGCGCCGAGGCTCCAGCCCCACGTGAGCGCAAGCCCGCCGCCGAGCAGCGTCGCGACGGTAATCTGGACGACGGCCCCTGGCAGCGCGATCTTGCGCACCGCGAGCAGATCGCCGAGCGAGAAATGCAGGCCGACGCCGAACATCAGCAGCATCACGCCGACTTCGGCAAGCTGCTGCGCGAGCGACAGGTCGCCGACGAAACCGGGCGTGCCGGGGCCGATCACGATACCGGCGAGCAGATAGCCGACGAGCGGCGGCATTTTCAGCAGCGACGCGAGGTAACCGAAGATCATCGCGAGACCGAAACCGGCCGCGAGCAACGCAATCAGGCTGACGTCATGAGGCATCCCCCCTCCCAGGCTCTTGTAACGATTTAGTAAGGTTCAAGAGGCAAAGGATAAGGGATGAGGCGGAAGAATGGCGCGCCGCCGCGAAATTTTCACGCGGCGGCGCGCCACTGCGGGGGTACTACCCCGGTCGGAAGGAACGTGTCACGCGCGCCGGCCGGCGCCGCGAGTCCACGAGAGGCGCGATCGGGCGAGGCAGCCGCCCCGCCCCCCCGCGTCAGCGGGATGCCTGCGGGAACCGCGCGCCCGGCGGCGGCTCCGGTCGCGTCGACGGCACGCTCTTGCGCACCTTCGCGACCTGCGCGGCCGTGATCGCCGCACCCGTATTGCCCCAGCTCGTGCGCACGAAGTTCGACACGTCCGCGACTTCCTGGTCCGACAGGCGCCAGCCGAACGGCGGCATCGTGAAGGTCGACGGCGCGGTGCGCGTGCCCGCGAGCGCGCTGCCTTCCAACACGACGTGGATCAGCGACGTCGGATCCTCGCCCTGCACGACCGGGTTGCCGGCGAGCGCCGGGAACACACGCGTGTAGCCGTGGCCGTCGCTGCGGTGGCAGGCCATGCAGTTGTCGCGATAGACGGCCGCGCCCGGCTTGCTCGCGTCGCCGCCCTGCAGCGCCTTCGCGGCGGCCGCGTCGTACACGTGCGGCTGCTCGCCCTGCACGCGCGGCGGCAGCGTCTTCAGGTAGCGTGCGATCGCGGTCAGGTCGTCGTCGGTCATGTGCTGCATGCTGTGGGCGACCACGTCCGTCATCCCGCCGAACGCGGCCGTGCGCAGCGTGCGGCCGGTCTTCAGGAACTGCACGATCTCGGTTTCGGTCCACGCGCCGAGCCCGGTGCGCGGCTCGCCGCGCAGGCTCGTCGGCACCCAGCCGTCGATCGCCGCGCCGCCGGCCAGGAAGTCGAGGCCGCCCGCATCGGTCAGCGCGCGCTCCTGCATCGTCACCGCGCGCGGCGTGTGGCACGCGCCGCAATGGCCGAGCCCCTCCACCAGATACGCGCCGCGCGCGATCACAGGATTGGTATACGGCGTCGCATCGAACGGCTTCGGCGTCGGCGCGAACAGCTTGCGCCAGAACGTCAGCGGCCAGCGCATCGACAGCGGCCACACGATGTCGACCGCGCGGTTCTCGCGCTCGACCGGCGCCACGCCGTGCATGAAGTACGCGTAGAGCGCCTTCACGTCGTCGTCGTTCAGACGCGCGTAGGACGGGAACGGCATCGCCGGATACATCGTGTCGCCGTTCTTGCGGACGCCCTCGCGCACCGCGCGGGTGAAGTCCTCGAGCGTCCAGCCGCCGAGGCCCGTCTTCGGATCCGGCGTGATGTTGGTCGAATAGATCGCGCCGATCGGCGTGTCGAACTTCAGGCCGCCCGCGAACGGCTTGCCGCCGCTCGCCGTGTGGCACGCGATACAGTCGCCCGCGCGGGCCAGGTATTCGCCACGCTTGACGAGGGCCGCGTCGGCCGACTGTGCGGTCGGTGCGGCTGCTGGGCCTGAAGCCGCCGCCGGCGCCGCCGGTTGCGCGAAGGCCGACCCGCCGGCGAGACCGAGCGCCGCCCACGCCGTGCCGATCGCCAGTGCGCGCCGCAGCGGGGACATGCGGCGCGCGGCGTGGTGGTGGTTGGGATGGTTCACTGTCCTCTTCATACGGTCACCAGGGGGGCGGGATTTTTCAGGTATTGCTCGCGGATCGCGCGTGCCGACCAGTAGGCCAGCGCGGCGATGATCCCGGTCGGGTTGTAGCCGATGCCCTGCGGCAGCGCCGACGCGCCCATCACGAACACGTTGTGCACGTCCCAGCACTGCAGGTAGCGGTTCAGCACGCTCGTCTTCGGATCGGTGCCCATGATCGCGCCGCCGACCAGGTGAGTCGTCTGGTACGCGCGCGAATCGAAATGCTTGCCGAACTCGCGCGTCGACACGCCGATCGCCTTCGGCCCCATCGCTTCCGCGATCTTCTTCATCTGCCCGGTCACGTACTGCGCCATCCTGATGTCGTTGTCCTTCCAGTCGAAGGTCATCCGCAACAGCGGCTGGCCGTACGAATCGCGATAGGTCGGATCGAGGTCGAGATACACGTCGCGGTACGACATGTTCGTGCCGTGCGCGTCCATCGAGATCGTGTGCGCGTAGTTGTCCTTGACCGCCTTCTTCCACGCCGAGCCCCACTGCGGCGTGCCGGGCGGCGTCGCGATGCCGCTGATCGGCTTCACGCCGGCCTGGTTCACCCACAGCGGCGAGCCGCCGACGAAGCCGAGCGGGCCGTGGTCGAAGTTGTCCGCGTTGAAGTCGTCCACCGCGACGCCGTTGCCGCCCGCGCCGATGAACGGGTTCGTGTAGGTGTCCTTGTCGAAGAACGCCTTGATCGTCGACAGGTTCTGGTACGCGAAATTGCGGCCAACGACGCCTTCGCCCGAGATCGGGTCGTACGGCTTGCCGATGCCCGACAGCAGCAGCAGGTGCACGTTGTGATACTGGAACGCGGCGACGATCACGAGATCGGCCGGCTGATGCACTTCACGGCCGGCCGGGTCGACGTAGGTGACGCCCGTCGCGCGCTTCTTCGTGTCGTCCAGGTCCACGCGCAGCACGTGGCACTTCGAGCGCAATTCGAAGTTCGGCACCTGCTTGAGCGCGGGCAGGATGTTCAGGTTCGGCGACGCCTTCGAGTACATGTAGCACGCGTAGCCGCTGCAGTAGCCGCAGAAGTTGCACGGCCCCATCTGCACGCCGTACGGGTTCGTGTACGGCCCCGACGTGTTCGCCGACGGCAGCCGGTACGGATGCAGCCCGAGCGATTTCGCCGCGTCGGAGAAGCGCTGCGCCGAATAGGTGTTGAGCTGCGCGGGCAGCGGGAAGTTGTCGCTGCGGTTCGCCTCGAACACGTTGCCGTCGCCGACCACCTTGCCGCCGACCTTGTACGCCTGCCCCGACGTGCCGAACACCTTCTCCGCGAAGTCGAAATACGGCTCGAGCTCGTCGTAGCTGACGCCCGTGTCCTGGATCGTCATGCCTTCGGGGATGAACTTCTTGCCGTAGCGCTCTTCGTAGTGGCTGCGCAGGCGCAGCTCCTCCGGCGTGATCCGGAAGTGCACGCCCGACCAGTGCAGCCCCGCGCCGCCGACGCCCTCGCCCGGCAGGAACGCGGCGAGCTGCCGGTACGGCAGTGCGGTGTCCTGCACGCCGTGGCGGATCGACACGGTCGTCTTCGACAGATCGAGGAACAGCTTCTTGCGAACGTTGTAGGTCAGCTCGTCGATCGTGTTCGGATACGCGCCGTCCGGATAGGTGTCGCGATACTCGCCGCGCTCGAGCGCGACGACGTTCAGGCCCGCTTCGGTCAGTTCCTTCGCGAGAATCGCGCCGGTCCAGCCGAAGCCGACAATCACCGCATCAACGTGCGGCTTCTTTTCCGCGGCCATCAGCTGCGCTCCCCGTTGATCGAAACCGGGCCGTACGGATACGGCTTACCGTTCTGGTTGACGAAATCCATGAAGTCGGCGCGCGCGCCCGGAAAACCGATCATCTTCCACGCGGCCATGTCGTGATTGCCGCCATGCACCGGATCGCAGAAGTAGCCTTCGCGCGTGTTCTGCAGCAACTGGCCGAAGAACACGGTGGACGGCACGTCGTCGATCTGCGCGCCGCCCTTCTCCAGTGCGCCGAGCACGGTGTCGCGGGTCGGTGCGTCGAGGTCGGCGAACGTCTTGCCGTGCGCCTTTTCGCAATAGCGGTTGACCGCCGCGATGCCGAGCCGGTAGATGTCGCGCGGCACGAGCTTCAGCTGATAGCCGAGTTCGGGCACGCCCTGCTGGAACGGCCCCTGCATGTACCACGTCGCGCCGTGCGCGTACGGGGTTTCCATCTGGCGGTCGATGAATTCGGGCGCGCCGGTTTCGAGCGCGCCGGGACCCTCGGCGTCGGCCGGGATCAGCCGATCGACGGCGGCCTGGACGAATGCCCACTCCTTCGCATCGAAGAAAGTCGGCTTGTACGGCGCGCGTTCGGCGCCGGCCGACGCGGCGGACGCATTGCCGGCCGTGGTCGCGGACGAGCGCAGGTCGCAACCGGCGACCGACGCGATCGGCACGAGCGCGACCGACGTGCGCAGGAAACGGCGGCGCGAATTGGGTTTGTCGGGTGGCGTGGACATGGTCGGATGTTGATCGTTGGGGAGCGTGGTTCGGGGACGCGCATTCCGCATGCGCCATGCCCGACCGGTAGCCATGCCGCACGCGGCCGGCGATCCTGTTTTTGCTGTATTGCAAACACTGTCGATGCGGGCGCCGGCCGCGCATTGGCGGGCGGCGCCGTCATGCAGCCGCGGGCGCGCCGGTTCGGGCGCGCCGCGCGGGTCGACCTCTTCGCGGGTCTTATCATCGGACAAATAACGGGCTTCTCACGTCATTTACCCGCCATCGCCATGGGCCTGGTTCAACTTAGACGCCGCGCCGGCCGACGGCAAGCGCAACGTGCACGACCCTCATTCCGGGCCCGGCAACGAGTGCCGCGAATTATAGATAGAACCGGTTCCATTGCCAAAGGGTTAGATGCAATTCATTGCATCGGAAATCGCAATAATTGAAAAATGCGGGAGTCGGGATATGCAAGAGCCGCAGCACGATCACGTCGTGGCATGCGGAGGGGTACCGGACGCAGGCGCGGGTTTCGCCCGCTCTGTGCAGGTCATTTTCAGGAATAACCCGCGCGCCCCGGTCGGTGCTTTCGTCGAAAGCCGCGACGTGCGTTACGGCTTCGCTCGCTGCAAGATGACCGCCCTGATCGGCCCGGCACTCACCACGGCCACAGCATCGATGCGATCGACAACGCGAGCGCCGCGCAAAGCGGCGAGTAACAGAGGCTGTCCATCCGCGCGAAACGCGACCCGCGGATCCGCTTGAAGAAGCCGACGTAGCGGAAATCGCCGATGGCGCGCACCGCGAAGATCAATGCGAGCGCAACGACCGCGAACGCGATCGCACCGGGATACAGGTTCGGCCACAGCCAGCCCGCGCGCGACGCCACCGCGCCTGCGCCGGCCAGCAACGCCGCCGCGATGGCAAGCGTGCCGGGTGCGCTCGGCCGCAGCAGCGGCACGCCGTCCTGTTCCGGAATGGCCGCACGCTTGCCGAGACTTCCGCCGAACGCCCAGTAGACGTGAACCAGTGCGATCGCGCAAAGCGTCGGCACGCTGAAATACGCGCTCGTCATGTCGGTCAGGCTCCTTGCTTCATCGTGTCGTTGTGTCGCGTGATCCAGCCGAATGGACTCCGGCACGCGGCCCCGCTCAGCGGCATACAAGACGATACCCAAACCCCGTGCCGCGCGCATTGCGACGTCCGGTCGCAATGCGCCACGCCGCGTGTTGCACTGCAGTGCGCGCACCGTCGCGGTTGGCCGCCTCTTGACTTCCCCCCGGGCACCACTACCCTTTTATTCCAATACGGCCATCGGACCGTGCATGCGCACGTCGTACACGGGCCGTTCGCCGGCACGCACGGTCGGACGATCGGACTATTGGACGATCGCAGCGCGCTCAGGCACGACAACAACGACGAATACCCAAGGAGACGACTCATGCTGATCGGTGTGCCGAAAGAGATCAAAAACCATGAATACCGCGTCGGCCTCACGCCGGCCGGCGCGCGCGAACTCACGCGGCATGGCCACCACGTGCTCGTGCAGCGCGGCGCGGGCACCGCGATCGGCCTGCTCGACGACGACTACACGGCCGCCGGCGCGGCGCTGTGCGACGACGCGCGCGAGCTCTTCGCGCGCGCCGACATGATCATCAAGGTCAAGGAACCGCAGGCCGCCGAATGCGCAATGCTGCGGCGCGGGCAGATTCTTTATACATACCTGCATCTCGCGCCCGATCCCGAGCAGGCTGCCGCGCTCGTGAAGTCCGGCGCGGTCTGCATCGCGTATGAAACCGTGACGGGCCCCGGCGGCGGGCTGCCGCTGCTCGCGCCGATGAGCGAAGTCGCGGGACGCATGTCGATCCAGGTCGCGGCGACGCACCTCGAAAGCCCGCGCGGCGGCCGCGGCGTGCTGATGGCCGGCGTGCCCGGCGTGCCGGCCGCGCACGTCGTGGTGCTCGGCGCGGGCGTGGTGGGCACCGGTGCGCTGCAGATGGCGGTCGGCCTCGGCGCACGCGTCACCGTGCTCGACACCAACGTGGGCCGGCTGCGCCAGCTCGACCTGATCTTCGCGAACCGGATCGCGACCGTCTGCTCGAACGCCCATACGATCGACGAAGCCGTGCGCGAAGCCGACGTCGTGATCGGCGCGGTGCTCGTGCCGGGCGCGTCGGCGCCGCGGCTCGTCACGCGCGACATGATCGCGACGATGCGCACGGGCGCCGTCGTCGTCGATGTCGCGATCGACCAGGGCGGCTGCTTCGAGACCTCGCACGCGACGACGCACGCGCAGCCGACCTTCGTCGTCGACGGCGTCGTGCACTATTGCGTCGCGAACATGCCGGGCGCGGTCGCGCGCACGTCGACGTTCGCGCTGAACAACGCGACGCTCGGCCACGCGCTCGCGCTCGCCGACAAAGGCTGGAAACGCGCGATGACCGACGACCCGCATCTGCGCGCGGGCCTGAATGTGTGCGACGGCCACGTCACGTACGAGGCCGTCGCGCTCGCGCTCGGCCTGCCTTACGTCCCGGCGGAAGACGTGCTGGCCTGAGCCCGGCGCGCCGTCACGCGCCCTTCGGGCGGTCGCGCTTCGACGCGCCGCTCGCGCTGCCCGCACCGCCCATCGTGCGCGCCAGCAGCGGCCGCAGTTGCGCGAGCGTGCGCGTGTTGAGCACGTCGTGCCGCGTGAGCCAGCCGCGCCGCGCGTGGCCGATACCGTAGTCGAGATTGTCGAAATCGTCCGCACAGCGGGCGTCCGAGCCGATCACTACCGCGACGCCGGCCTTCGCTGCCTCGCGGCACCACAGGTCCGGCAGATCGAGCCGCCGCGGGTCGCCGTCGAGTTCGACGAAGCAGCGGCGCGCGGCGGCTGCGGCGAGCACGCGCGGCACGTCGAGTTCGCAGGCGTCGCGTTCGCCGAGCAGCCGGCCGGTCGGATGCGCGAGGATCGTGAAATACGGATGATCGATCGCGCGCAGGATCCGCTCGGTCTGCCTGTCGCCCGGCAGGTCGAAGCCGTCGCGCACCGCGCCGACGACGAGGTCGAGCCGGCCGAGCACGTCGTCGGGCACATCGAGGCTGCCGTCCTCGCGAATGCCGGCCTCGACGCCCTTCAACAGCACGAAGTCGTCGAACGACGCGTTGAGGCGGTCGATCTCATCGATCTGCCGCACGAGCCAGTCGCAATCGGTACGGCCGCCGCCGGCGTCCGGCATGCGATCGGTGACGGCCAGATACGCGAGCCCGCGCGCGCGGGCCGCGTCCGCCATCGCACGCAGGCTGTCGCGCCCGGCCGACGCGTCGGTATGCGCGTGCAGATCGCCATGAAGATGCTTGCGCTCGACCAGCGCCGGCAGCGTGCCGGCGCGCGACGCGTCGATCTCGCCACGGCCCTCGCGCAATTCGGGCGGCACCCAGTGAAGGCCGATCGCCTCGTAGACGGAAGCCTCCGTCGCGCCCGCGATCCGCTCGTCGCCGCGGAACACGCCGTATTCGTTGATCTTCAGGCCGCCGGCCTGCGCGATCCGGCGCAGCGCGATGTTGTGCGCCTTCGATCCGGTGAAATAGACGAGCGCCGCGCCGAATGCGTCGGCGTCGACGACACGCAGGTCGACCTGCAGCCCGTTGCCGAGCATCACGCTCGAACGCGTCTTGCCGTTCGCGAGCACGCGCGCGACGTCGCCGCAGCTGACGAACGCGTCGGCCACCGCGGCCGCATCTTGTGCGCTCACGAGGATGTCGAGATCGCCAACCGTCTCGCGGCAGCGCCGAAAACTGCCGGCCGGCACCGCTTCGCCGACGCCGGCCACCTGGCGCAGCCGCTCCAGCATCGGCCGCAGCGATTGCGCGGCATCGGGCAGCAGGAAGCGCTGCGGTTCGCGCTGCAGGCGCTCGTCGATCGCGTCGAGCAGATGGGCTTCGGTCTTCGCGCCGAAGCCCGGCAGCGCGCGCACGTGCCCGCTCTTCGCTTCGGCGCGCAACTGCTCGAGCGAGTCGACGTGCAATGCATCATGCAGCGCCTTCACGCGTTTCGCGCCGAGCCCCGGCACGTCGAGCAGTTCGACGATCGCGCCCGGCAACGCATGGCGCAGCGTTTGCTGCAGTTCGCAGGTGCCGGTCGCGGCGATCTCGCGCAGCTTCGCCGCGAGATCGGCGCCGATCGATGGAATCTGGCCGAGATCGCTACCGTTCGCGATCATCGCCGGAATGTCGCGCCCGTACTCGGCAATCGTACGGGCCGCGTTGCGATAGGCGCGCACCCGGAACGGATTCGCGCCCTGGATCTCGAGCATGTCGGCGATTTCGGCGAATACGGCCGCGCACTCGGCATTGTGGATCGGCATGATCGGCGTGGCTCCCTTCCACGTGGATGGCGCCGTGCGCTGGCGCGCCGGCGCTTGCCCGCCCGGCGCCGCATGTCGACGGCGGCGGGCGCCCGTTGGTCATCCTGCGCCGGTTGCCCGTGTCGCGTCGCGCGGGGCGCGCTGCCGGCGCGGCCGCAGCGCCGACGTCAGAGCGATGCGCGTGGCGTCGTCGCGTAGCGACGCTCGTACACCGACTGGCAATGCGTGCAGCGCTCGGCGCTCGGCCGCGCGAGCAAACGCTCGTAGCCGACCGGCGCATCGCAGTCGATGCACTCGCCGTAGCTGCCGTCGCGCATGCGCTGCTGCGCGCGCCCGATCGCGCGCAACTCGGCCAGCTTCATGCCGATCAATGCGTGATCCATGTCGACGAACAGATCGGCATTCGCCTCGTCGCCCTCGTCCGGCGCCGCGCCGGCGAGTTCGGCATAGGACTCCGACGCGCGCTGGTCCTCGGTCGTCCGGATATCCGCCCGCAACGTCTGCTCGCTGTCGGTCAGCCGCCGCTGCAGCGTCTGCCGTTGTTCTCGGTCGAGCGCCATCGCCGTCTCTCCTTTTTCCGGGTTCCCGCGCAATGACGCATGCGGCGCGCGGTTGTCGCGCCGGTGCACGGCGGGCAGGCATGCGTCGCCCGTCGTGTCCGGATCCGCGCCCGGCCGCACGATGGGCCGGACGCATTCGACGCAGCATAAACCCAATGCACACGCATGTGTTGACCGGCGTCAGCGCCCGCACCGCGCGCACGAAAACCGGGGACGGACCTGAACACCCGCGCGAGCGCATTCGTCCGACGCAGCGGCCGTTGAGATCGATCAATCCCCTGTACAAAGTTGCGTCGTAGATTGAAAACATGCGCGGCGAATCCGCGGCTTTCCGGGAGAACGTCATGGTATTCGGCGTCGTCATCTGGGTGGCCCTTGCGGCCCTGTTCCCGACGATGGTCGTGCCGACGATTCAGCACGCCATCCAGCCGTCGAGCGCGCAAGCCGCGCCCGACGCTCAACCGACCGCTTCGCCTGCCGTCTTGCCCGCTGCCTTGCCGACGGGTGGACAACCGCCGGCGGATAGTTGAGCGCGGCTTCGGTTTAGGGTCCGCGGTTGCGGTTGCGGTGCACGTCTCATTGAGGCGGCATCCCTCACCCGTAATAGTTCGCAATCCTCTTCATCAGAACGCATTGCGTCCGACGAAGCCGCGCACGACCGTCATCAGGATGATCTTCATGTCGAACCAGAAGCTCCAGTTCTGCATGTAGAACAGGTCGAGCTTCACGCGGGCCGCCATCGCCTCGACCTTGCGCGTCTCGCCGCGATAGCCGTTCACCTGCGCCCATCCCGTGATCCCCGGCCGCACGCGATAGCGATACATGTAGCAGTCGATCAGTTGCCGATAGAAGTCGTCGTGTTCGATCGCATGCGGACGTGGGCCGACCACCGACATCTGGCCGGACAGCACGTTGAAGAACTGCGGCAGCTCGTCGAGCGACGTGCGCCGCAGGAACGCGCCGACCGGCGTGATGCGCGCGTCGTTGCGCGAGGCCTGCCGCACGACGCCCGGCTGCGCGCGATGCGCGCGCATCGTCCTGAACTTGAGGATATGGAACTCCCGCCCGTCGGCGCCCTTGCGGCGCTGCCGGAACAACACGGGCCCCGGCGACGACAGCTTCACCGCGATCGCCAGCACCGCGAGCAGCGGCAGCAGCGGAATCAGCACGGCGACCGCGAACAGCCGGTCGAACGCGAACTTCGCCCACAGTTCCGGCGCGGAACGCGGCGTGGTCGCGAGGTTGATCGCCGGCATGCCGAGCACATCGGTCGCCGAACGCTCGACGACCGCCATCTGCCGCACGTCCGGCAACAACCGCAGCTCGACGAACTCGTCGCGCAGTTCGCGCACGATGCGCCGAATGCGCGACTCGTGCGACATCGGCAGCGTGAGCCACACTTCGTCGATCTCGCCGGCGCGGATCATGCGCCGCAGCGCGACCCAGTCGTCGATCACCGGCACACCGCCAATCCCGTCCGCCGAGGCGGCCGGCGCATCGTCGTCGAACACGCAGGCCGCCGCGAACGGTCCGGCCGGCTCCATCTGCATGCGCTCGATCGCCACGCGTCCGTATGCGGTCGCGCCGACGATCGCGACGCGCCGCTGCCGCGCGCGCGCGTCACCGCGCTGCATCGCCAGCGCGCCTAGCGCCAGTCTGCCGAGCAGCAGCGCCGCGTCGCCGGACAACACCGTCCGCGCGATCCAGCGCGTCGTGACCGTCCCGCCACGATTCATGATCCACATCGTGCCGACCACCGTCAGCGCGCCCGCGCACACGACCGTAACCACCGTGCGCGTCAGCACGATCCCGCCGCCATGCGGCGACGCCCCACCGCGCGACAGGCGCACGGTGCGCGGCAACAGCGCGACCGTCAGCACGCACAGCAATGCAATCGCGCCGCGCTGCGCATCCGACAGATCACGCCACGCGAGCCCCATCGCGGCCTGCGCGGCGAGGGTTCCCGCCAGCACGAGCGCGACGTCGGCCGCTGCGACCGCGGCACGCCGCATCGCATTCGTTCCACCCGCCAGCGCATGCATCGTCACGCACCGTGCGCGGGGAATCCGCCGTGCATGTCCTGCATACGCTGCCGCACCGGCATCGAACGCGCGCCGGCTCGCGCGCCGAGCAGCCGGCGATAGTCCGCACGAATCAGCTCGTAGCACTCGCATGCCTGACGCTCGAGACCGTCGCGATCGAGCACGGTGATACGGCCGCGCCGCTGCCGGATCAGCCCGGCCTCCTGCAGATTGCCGGCCGCTTCCGTCACGCCTTCGCGACGCACGCCGAGCATGTTCGCGATCGTCTGCTGCGTGACGGCCAGTTCGTCGCCGTCGATCCGGTCGTGCGCGAGCAGCAGCCAGCGGCTCAATTGCTCGCTGACCGAGTGGTGCCGGTTGCACAGCGCGCTGCGCGACACCTGCGCCATGATCGCCTGACAGTAGTTCAGCAGCAGGCGGTACGTGTCCGGCGAACGTTCGAATTCCGAGCGCATGATGCAGGTCGGCACGCGATAGGCCATCCCGCCGATGCGGACTTCGATGCGGTTCGACACTGCGGTGCCGCCGAGCAGCGTCGCGAGGCCGACCGTGCCTTCGCGGCCGACCATCGCGACTTCGACCATCGCCCCGTCCTCCATCAGGTGCTGCACGGACATCATGGCGGTGGTCGGGAAATGCAGGTGGCGCATCGGCTCACCGACCCGGTCGAGCATGCCGGCCTTGATCCTGACCAGCTCGAGATGCGGTGCAATGGCACGGATGCTGTCCTCGGGGAGAGCGCCGAGAATGGCATTCGCCGAGTAGCTCGAGTAAAGATGAAGCATGGCTGTATCCCTTTTATCGTCCGCGCCGCATGCAGCTGCGTCAGCGGAACTCGTTATCGCGATGCGCGCCCGGACGACGACGCGGGTTGCGGCCACAACCCGCGACCGAATCGACCTTCGGCTTCACGCCGCCGGATCGAATCGGCAGTCCGTTTCGACACGCCTGCCCGAATAAGCGATTTACGTGCCAATACCCGCTTCATCCTTAATATGTAAATGACACGTGATTGAGAGCGCCCGAATAGCCGCCGGAAAACCGCAAAAAGCGTCTCATTTCCGGACACCCTCCGCCGTCGCGGACACAGCATGCGATTCGACTGAACAATGATCGCGCCCCGCGCGGTGGCACCCGCAGCGGCGCGCGATGCTTATCGTTCAAATACTTACGGGCCGTTTTCAATTGTTTCCGTGATGTCTCGCGCGCCGCCGGAGCGGTTGAGCGGACCTCAAATGACCGTTTGAAACTGTCTCAAATTTGAATCGATCCACTAATTCTCAGCTTTGTAAGCTGGCGCACATATCTCCACTAAACCGATGATTCAATTGAACAAAATGATGGACTAATATCGATTGTCAAATAATGTTCAAGAGACTCCGAATAATTTCCGCTGTACGATTTGCATCGTCGTCCGATTGATTCACGATCGGCACTTAATTCGCCACTTATCCGTCGATCCACTTCGAGGCGATTAACTCACGAAAACATGAACTTCAAATCCATATAACAGTTGCATATACATCTAAACGTCAAACTTTGTGAAATGACGTAATGCGTAATTTATCGAATTCAATGGCGTGCTAGCCTTTTCCCACTATCGGCATTCGAATTCCGACGAACACAAATTCGCACGCGCGTGCTAAATCCCTCGTGGGTGGCGCCGCGCGATCCGCTATTGCCCCAACGAGGATGCGCCGTGACTCACCAGGCCAATGACGCCGTCGCCCCCGCGAGCGGCATGATCGAGCTTTCCCACAGCTTCGACGCGAACCGGTTTCTCGCCGCCGTCGACCGCGACGAACGCGCGACGCTGATTGCCAACCTTCAGCTCGTGCACCTGAAATCGGGCCAGGTGCTGTGCGAACCCGGCGAAATGCTCACCGCGGTCTACTTGCCCGTCACGACGGCGATTTCACTGCAGTACGTGTCGACCGGCGGCATGACGCTGGAAGTTGCGCAGATCGGCAGCGAGAGCGTCGTGTGCGACGACGTGATCGGCGGCAGCGGCCGGATGCCGTGCCGCGCCGTCGCATGCCGCGACGGCTTCGTCTACCGGCTCGACCGGCGCATCTTCGCCGCCGCGTTCGATGCGTCGCCGGTGATTCGCCATCTCGTGTTCGTGTGCGTGCGGCTGCTGATGGCCCAGGTCGCGCAGATCACGTTCTGCAGCCGCCATCACGTCCTCAAACATCAGTTATGCAGATGGTTCCTGCTTGCGTACGACCGCTCGCGCAGCATCGAGATCCAGGTCACCCATAGCATGCTTGCGCAGATGCTCGGCGTGCGCCGCGAGACGGTCACGGATGCCGCCGGCGAGATCCAGAGGCTCGGCCTGATCCGCCAGTACCGCAGCTCGATCGTGCTCGCCGATCTGGCCGGCCTCGAGAAACTGTCGTGCGGCTGCCGCGCGATCGTGCGCGACGAGATGAAGCGCATCCTGTCGGCCGACTCGGGCGTGAGCGCCGCGGCGCGCGCGTGACGCGCACGGCAGGTCGGCGTTCGCGGGCGCGCCGGGTCAGCCGATTGTAGGGTGGCGAACAGAACGCCGTGCGTGCGAATGGTCTACTGGTGCCGGGCTGCCGGGGGGATGTCAGCGCGCTGCGCGCGTCCGCCCGAGCGGACGACACCACGCACGCCGGAGCAGCACGTGAAAAAAGACATCAGAACCATCCTCAAGCACGTCGCCCACCTCGAAGCCGCGATCGATTCGATCGGTGACGGGGACGACCTCTACGAAGCGGGCCTCTCCTCGCTCGACACGATCCAGCTGATGCTCGCGATCGAGAAGCAGTTCAACATCGAGATTCCCGACGAGATGCTCAACCGCAACCTGTTCCGCAGCATCGACGCGCTCGCGGACACGATCGCGACCCTGCAACGCTCCGAGCATTCCGCATGAGCGCGCTGCTTCCCGAGCTCGCGGCCGACGACGAAGCGCGCCGGCTCGACGACGCCGCGCATGCGGTCGCGCACATCGCCGCGCAGCACGCGGATACCGTCGATCGCGACGCGCGCTGCCCCGTCGAGGCGATCGAGGCCATGCGCGCGCGCCGCCTGTTGAGCGCGATGGTCCCGACCCAGCTCGGCGGCATGGGCGCGTCGCTGGCCGACATCGCGTCCGCATGCTCGATCCTCGGCCAGGCCTGTGCATCGTCGGCGATGGTGTTCGCGATGCACCAGATCCAGGTCGCGTGCATCGTCAACCACGCGGCCGACCAGGGCTGGCACAAGCTGTTCCTGCAGCAGCTCGTGCGCCATCAGTGGCTGCTCGCGTCGGCAACGTCGGAAGACGGCGTCGGCGGCAACCTGCGCGCGAGCCAGTGCGCGCTCGAAACCCACGGCGGCGAATTCCGGCTGCACAAATCCGCGCCGACGATCTCGTATGGCGACTACGCGGACGGCATCCTCGCGACCGCGCGGCGCGATGCCGACGCGCCGGCGTCCGAGCAGGTGCTCGTCACGCTGCTGCGCGACGGCTATACGCTCACGCGCCGCGGCGAATGGGACACGCTCGGCATGCGCGGCACCTGCAGCAACGGCTTCGTGCTCGACGCCCGCGGTGCGACCGTGCAATGCCTGCCCGTGCCGTTCGCGCAGATCGCCGAACAGACGATGGTGCCGGTTTCGCACATCCTGTGGGCGGCGGTTTGGGTCGGCGTGGCCGGCGACGCGTTCCACCGCGCGCACCAGTTCTTCCGCGCGCAGGCGCGCCAGACCGACGGCGCGCCGTCGCCCGCGTCGCGTCGCATCGCCGAATCGCTGGCGCTGATGCAGGCGATGCAGGCGCGCGTCGACAACGTGCTGCGCCTCCATTCGAGCGCGTCCACGCGCTCGTGGTCGGCCGGCATGGCGTGGGCCGCGGAGATCAACACGCTGAAGACCTATGTGTCGTCGACGGCGCTCGAGGTCGTCCAGCAGGCCATGATGATCTGCGGAATGGCCGGCTACAAGCACGGCACGCCGTTCAGCATCGGCCGCCACCTGCGCGACCTGCACGCGGCGCCGCTGATGATCAGCAACGACCGCATTGCCGCCAATACCTCGAGCCTGCTGCTCGCACTGCGTCCCGCGACGCTGGAGAAACATTCGTGAACGATCGCCTCGCCGTACCCTCCGCCGCCTCCGCCGCCAGCGCGTCCGACGCGCCGCTCGATCGCGCAGGCGTCAATCCGCTGCGCGACGAGCTGATCGATGCGGGCCTGCTCGTGTCGACCGGGATCC
This sequence comes from Burkholderia ambifaria AMMD, assembly GCF_000203915.1. Classification (NCBI taxonomy): domain Bacteria; kingdom Pseudomonadati; phylum Pseudomonadota; class Betaproteobacteria; order Burkholderiales; family Burkholderiaceae; genus Burkholderia; species Burkholderia ambifaria. The sequence goes on along the minus strand of NC_008391.1, from coordinate 477,829 downwards.
AGGGCCTGTTCGGCCGCAGCGAGCGATTCGAGCGCGTCGTCGAAGCGCTCGACGCGTTCGTCACGCGCCTGGGTGCCGACCAGCAGGCCGAAGTGCTGCGCTTCCCGCCGGCGATGAGCCGCACCGAATTCGAGCGCAGCGAATACATGAAGAGCTTCCCGCAACTCGCGGGCAGCGTGCATGCGTTCTGCGGCGACGAACAGCGGCACCAGCGCGTGCTGCAGTGCCTCGATCGCGGCGAGGACTGGACCGAAAGCCAGAAGCCGACCTACGTCGTGATGACGCCGGCCGCGTGCTACCCGGTGTATCCGGTCGTCGCGCGCGCGGGTGCGCTGCCCGCCGACGGCCGCATCGTCGACGTGTTCTCGTACTGCTTCCGCCACGAGCCGTCGCTCGACCCGACCCGCATGCAGCTGTTCCGGATGCGCGAATACGTACGGATCGGCACGCCCGAGCAGATCGTCGCGTTCCGCGAGACGTGGATGGAGCGCGGCACGCGGATGATCGAGGCGCTGCGCCTGCCGAACGCGATCGACCTCGCGAACGATCCGTTCTTCGGTCGCGGCGGCAAGATCGTCGCGAACAGCCAGCGCGAGCAGAACCTGAAGTTCGAGCTGCTGATCCCGATCGAACACGACGACCGCCAGACCGCGTGCCTGAGCTTCAACTACCACATGGATCACTTCGGGCTGCTGTGGGACATCCGCACCGCGACGGGCGACGTCGCGCACACGGGCTGCGTCGGCTTCGGTCTCGAGCGGCTGACGCTCGCGCTGTTCCGTCATCACGGCTTCGATCTCGACGCATGGCCGCAGGAAGTGCGCGACGTGCTGTGGGGCACACGATGAAATTCGTGTCCCGCGACGGCGAGGACGCGTCGTTCGAGGACGTGCGCCATCGCGCACGCCACTACCGGCCGCACCCGCTGCACAGTCAGGAGATGGTCTGGAAACAGACCAACTGCTACGTCGACATGTGGCTCGAGGTGCTCCGGTGGTGGGGCCTGAATCCGTACGCGGCGCTGCCGTTTACGATCGCGCTCGATTTCGAGGGCGATCAGTTCACGTTCTTCAAGTTTCCGCACGACGAACTGGAGCGGCTCTACGGGATCGTCGTGCAGGAGCATTCGATCTACGAACCGCTCGACCAGCACATCGAGACGCAGGTCGCGCGCGGCCACCTGATGATCGTCGAGGTCGACGCGTGGTTCCTCCCCGACACGCGCGGCAGCAGCTACCGCGCGCAGCATACGAAAACGACGATCGGCATCGACGCGATCGACCGCATGCACCGCCAGATCGGCTACTTCCACAACAGCGGCTATTACGTGGCCGAGGATTTCGACTACAACGGCCTCGTCGGCGGCAGCTCGCCGATGCCGCTGCCGCCTTACGTCGAATGCGCGAAGCGGCGTTTCGCACCGCTCGACGAGCGCGTGCTGTGCGAAGTCTCGCTCGCGTCGCTGCAGCGGCACTTGCGCCGCCTGCCGGTGGTCAATCCGATCACGGCGTTCCGGCGCCAGTTGCAGATCGATACGAAGTCGCTCGCCGATTCGCCGCTCGAACGCTTTCACGCGTACTCGTTCAATTCGGTGCGGCAACTCGGCGCGAACTTCGAACTGTTCGGCCATTACACGCGCTGGCTGCAGGCAAGCGGCTGCGTCGGGCCGTTCGCGGAGATTCGCACTGCCTGCGACCGCATCGCATCGGAGGCGATGGTGCTGGAATTCCGGCTCGCGCGAGCGTGCGCGCGCGGCAAGGAAGAACGCGGCGACGCGACGCTCGACGCAATCGAAGCGGCTTACACCGATCTGATCGACTGCGCGCGGCAGATCGCCCCGCCGCTGCGGCATGCGCTGCCCGTTCGCGTCGACGCGGCGCCCGTGCCGGTGATGCGGTGACGCGCACGCGTGCCGCGCACGCCGCGCCCGCGTGGTCGATGCTCGCAACGGCCGCGGGCATCGTGCGCGGGCCGCTCGACCTCCCCGCCGACGGCTGGATCGCCGCCGCCGTCCCTGGCACGGTCGCGCAAGCGCTCGCGCTTGCCGGCCAGCATGACGATGTGGCATCGCTCGACGAGCGCGATCACTGGTATCGCGTCGAACTGCGCGGACACGGGCCGCGCGTGCTGCGCTTTCACGGCCTCGCGACGCTCGCCGACGCATGGCTCGACGACACGCCGATCCTGCGCTCGGACAGCATGTTCGTCGCGCACGACGTGCGCGTGTCGCTCGACGGCACACACCGACTCACCGTCTGCTTCCGCGCCCTCGCGCCGCACCTGCGCGACGCGCGCGCATCGCGCCGTGCACGCTGGCGCACGCGGCTGGCTGAACCGGCGACGCTGCGCACCGTGCGCACGTCGCTGCTCGGACACATGCCCGGCTGGTTTCCGCGCTGCGTGCCGACCGGACCGTGGCGGCCCGTCGACGTGCTCGACCCGGCCGACGGCCAGGTTCTCGTCCAGTGCGACCTGCATGCGCGCCTCGACGGCGACACCGGCTGGCTCGATGCGGAACTCGCGTTCGCCGCTCCGCTGCCCGATGCGTTCGCGGCCCGGCTGTCGTGCGGCGAGCACCACGCGACGCTCGAACGCTGCGGCGCCGACCGGCTGCGTGCGAGCGTCGCGGTGCCGAACGTGCGCCGCTGGTGGCCGCACACGCATGGCGAACCGGTGCTCTACGACGTCGCGCTGCACATCGGCGCCGAACGGCGGTCGCTCGGTGCGACGGGTTTCCGCACGATCGAACCGGACGCGGGCGACGACGGCAACGGGTTCGGGCTGCGCGTGAATGGCGTGCGCGTATTCGCGCGCGGCGCATGCTGGAGCAGCGCCGACCCGCTCGCGCTGCACGCGGACGACGCGACCTATGGCCGTTTGCTCGGTCACGCGCGCGACGCCGGCTTCAACATGATTCGCATCGGCGGCACGATGACCTACGAGGCCGACGCATTCCATGCGTGGTGCGACCGGCTCGGGCTGCTGGTCTGGCAGGACTTCATGTTCGCGAACTTCGACTACGCGCTCGACGATCGCGCATTCGCCGCCGCCGTCGATCGCGAAGCCGAGCAATTCCTCACGCGCCACCGCGCGTCGCCGTCGCTCGCGGTGCTGTGCGGCGGCAGCGAGATCGCACAGCAGGCCGCGATGTCGGGGCTCGCGCCGAAGCAGCGCTTCCTCGAACTGACCGCCGAGCGTCTCGCCGGCCATGCGGCGGCACGGCGGCCCGACGTGCTTTATGTCCCCGACTCGCCGGACGGCGGCGCACTGCCGTTCCAGCCGCGCGAGCGCGTGTCGCACTACTACGGCGTCGGCGCGTACCTGCGCCCGCTCGACGACTCGCGCCGCGCCGACGTGCGCTTCGCGAGCGAATGCCTCGCGTTCGCGAACGTGCCGTGCGACGCAATGCTCGCGAGCCTCGGCTGGCCCGACGTTCATGAGCCGCGCTGGAAGGCGGCCGTGCCGCGCGACCCCGGCACGTCGTGGGATTTCGACGATATTCGCGATCACTATCTGCAGACGCTGTACGACGTGGCGCCCGACCGCCTGCGACGCGAGGATCCGTCGCGCTACTTCGAGCTGTCGCGCGCGGCGATCGCGGACCTGATGCGCGACACCTTCGCCGAATGGCGGCGCACCGGCTCGCGCTGCGCGGGAGCCCTCGTCTGGCAGTTCCAGGACGTGATGCCGGGCGCCGGATGGGGCTTGATCGATGCGACGCATCGGCCGAAATCGGTGTGGTATGCGCTGCGCCAGGTGCTTCAGCCGGTGCAGGTCCTGCTCGTTGACGAAGGGTTGAACGGCCTCGATGTGCACGTGATCAACGAGCGGCCGGCGCCGCTGTCGGCGGCCGTCGAGCTGGTCGCGCTGCGCGACGGCCGCACACCGGTCGCGCGGGCCGGTGGGCCGGTCCGGATCGCCGCGCACGACACGGTGCGGCTCGGCTCGGCCGAATTGCTCGGTCGCTTCTTCGACTGGACTTACGCGTATCGCTTCGGGCCGTGCGAGCACGACACCGTCGTCGCGACGCTGCGCGCCGACGACGGCACGCTGCTGTCGCAGGCGTTCTACTTCCCGTCCCGCACGCATCCTGCGGTGTTCGCACGCCGCGAGCCCGGCATCGAAGCATGCGTGTCGCGCATCGGCGATACATGGTATGTCGACATCGACACGCGCCACGTCGCCCGTCACGTGCAGATCGACGCGCCGGGTTTCGTGCCGCGCGACGACTGGTTCGATCTCGCACCCGGCACGCCGGCACGCGTCGCGCTCGTGCCGCTCGACGACACGGGCGACCGATCAGCAGCCGGCGCGCCGCCGACCGTCGATATCCGCGCGGTCAACGCCGCGCGAACCGTGCGCGCCGCGCCGGCCGGCTGACGCAGCCGGGGCGGGGGTCGCCGATACGGTTTGCGCGGCCGCGCCGCGCGCGTCAGTCAGACGACCCCGTGCCGCGCGGCCGCTCGATGCCGTACGCTTCCATCCAGCGATAGAGCGTCGCGCGCGACACGCCGAGCTCGCGCGCGGAAGCAGCGACGCGGCCGCGCGTGCGCAGCAGCGCGGTTTCGATCGCTTCGCGCTCGATCGACTTGCGGATGTCGGCGACGGACGGCGAAGCCGCGTCGAGACAGTATTCGAGCTCGAGATCCTGCGCGGTAATCAGGCGTCCTTCCGTCATCACGACCGCGCGCCGCACACGGTTGATCAGCTCGCGGACATTGCCCGGCCAGTCGTGCTTGTAGAGCGCCGTGATCGCATCCGTCGAGAAGCCGCGCACGCGATGGCGCGCGTCGCCGCGAAAGCGTTCGAGCATGTGATGCGCGAGCAGTTCGATGTCCTTGCCGCGCGCGCGCAGCGGCGGCTGGTCGATGCGCATCACGCACAGGCGGTGGAACAGATCCGCGCGAAACCGCCCTTCTTCCATCGCCTCGCGCAGGTCGACGTGCGTCGCCGAGACGATCCGCACGTCGACCGGCACCGGATCGCTGCCGCCGAGGCGGTGAATCGCGCGCTCCTGCAGGAAGCGCAGCAGGCTCGCCTGACTCTCGTGCGGCAGATCGCCGATTTCATCGAGCAGCAGCGTGCCGCCGTTCGCGGCTTCGACGTAGCCGGCCTTGCGCGCGTTCGCGCCGGTAAACGCGCCGCGCTCGTAGCCGAACAGTTCCGATTGCAATAGATGCGGCGGGATCGCGCCGCAGTTGACCGCGACGAACGGGCCGTTGCGCCGCTCCGAATGACGATGGATCGCGACGGCCGTCAGCTCCTTGCCGGTTCCCGTCTCGCCGAACACGAATACCGGTGCGTCGGTGCGCGCGAAACGCCGCACCGTATCGAACAGCCGCAGCATCGCGCTGCAGGTGCCGACGATGCCGTTCTCCTGCGATTCGAGGCGTTCGCGATCGCGCGCGAACAGGCATTCCATTCCGTACGCATGGCCGACCGTGTCGGCGATCCGCTGATGCGACGCGGGCAACGTGATGTAGTCGAAGCAATAGTCGCGCAACAGCGCGCGCACGTTCGGCGACGCGGTCTGACCGGTCTCGACCAGTGCGACCCACACGACATCGCGCATCGACGCGCAGGTGGACGCGATGCTGCCGATCGCGTCGGCGTGGCCGCCGCTCAGGTCGAGGATGCCGCAGGTGATTTCGCCCGAGGTGTCGCGCAGCTCGCTCGCGTGCGCGACGATCGTCACTTTCCAGTCGCGTCGCGCGAGTTCCTTGCGAAGCATGACGGAAGGCGACTGCGTCCAGTAAATCAGAGGACGCTGCCCGGAAGTCCTCCCCGCGCCGGCGCTCTTATCGCGCGTTATTGGCATATTCATAGCGAACCATCACTTTCTCCACTCCGCGAACCGTTCGCGTGCGCTGCGGGCGGCGGCGCATGGCCGCCGGTCCGTGCTGCGTTTCCGCAGCCTTGGCGAAGATCGAAACTGCACACGGCGAGAACCCCCGGAGGTCGAGCCGGATTTCATCCGGCCTCATTGTCATCGAACTCGAAGGGAACGCGCGGCCGTGGAAGCCACGGCGTTCCGGCTTTGATGCGACGCGCTGTCAGGCGGAGCACGTCGGCAAACGGGAATCCCGTCCGCATTTGCGTCGCGTCGTACACGACAGTCGCGCTCGATGCTGAACTGGACGGCCGCCAGCCCGCTTTCGGAATGGCTGCCTCATTTCATTTACTCCCGAATTTACACCCCGTATCGAGACGGCTTGTTACCAAACGATAAACATCGATTCAGCCGGTTACGCCGCCGCCCCGCCAGCCCCGCCGCATTTAGCGACTCGGATTTGATTATCTACGACCATTCGCGTCAATCAGTGGCAAATACCACTTTTCTGCAAGATGGGTACTGCTCATTGCCTACGATTCTGAATGAAATCGCGTGTAAGAACCGCGCAGTGTTTTTCAGGCGTCGGTAATCGCCTGCGTCGCGCGACACGGGAATGTCACATCGAATACCGGCGAACCGCGCGTGGTCGTTACAACGTCGTAATGAAGCGACGGTGCATCGCGGCAGCGCAACCTGCCGTGTCGTCCGCTTCATTGCGCAACGCAGCATGCTCGGCATGCACGGCGCGCGCCCTGGCGCTCCCGCCGAGCCGACGCGACAGGCAACGCGCAGTAGCAAGTATGCACGCGTCGTGCCGGTGCGCCGAAACGGCGGTGTCCGAATGACGGACCTGCGCCGCGCGAGGAAATCGATGAAGCGACAGACGTTGGTCTGCATGCGACAGTCGATCGTATGCGCCCGAGGCGGCGATGTGCGACCCGCCGGTCGTGAGCAATCGCGATGTTCAAGTACGGCCCCCGGTTTCTTCAATCGTGTTCGATGCCGACGGCCCGTACTGCGTGCTGAGCAGCGGCCCGTCGCGACAGGCTAATTATGGAAAAGCCTCCGCTCGGCCAGTGTGTGCTACCGCACATTGCTCCGCTCGCGGCACGCGGACGCGCCGCGCGGCCCGTTCCTGCCCGCTTCAAACGGGTGGGTGAGTAGGCTGTCGAACAGACCGGCGCACGCCGCATCCGCATCATGGGCATCGCCGCGCCGTACCGCGTGAACGCGTTCGTGCGTACGGCGTGCTGAAGGCTTCACACGAGGACCGCATCATGGAATGGCATTGTTGTGAATTCGAACATCTGAGCGCCGTCGATCTCTATGCAATCCTGCGCTCGCGTAACGCGGTGCTGGTGGTCGAGGACGCGCACACGCATCTCGACATCGACGGCAAGGATGCGCACGCGCTGCACGTGTTCGCGCGCATGCACACGGGCGACATGATCGAAGTCGTCGCGTACGCGCGCGTGCTGCCCGGCGACGAAGTCGATCCGGACGTCGTAATCGACAAGGTGCTGACAAGCGAGGCATGTCGCGACGACGCCACCCTCGAGCAGCTGATGCAGCGCGCGCTCACGGCCGCGCAGGCCGCGTGGCCCGACGTGGCGGTACGCACGCACGTTCCCGCTCAGCGCCAGGCTTTCTACAAACGCTTCGGATTCCGCAAGGCCTACGGCCCGTATCTCGAACAGGGCGCGCCGTTCGTCGGTCTCGTCCGGCCGGCCGACCGTGCCGCCGGCACGCTGCGCAAGCTGCTGTCGCGGGCCGCCCCGGCGCCGCGCCCGCGAAACGACGACGCGCGCGCCGACGGCCGCACACACAACCGGCTGCCCGCCGATACCGGAGCCAATCGATGACCACCCTTCGCCCGGTTCCCGAACCCGAGCTGCCCCGCATCCTGCCCGTCATTCTCGCGGGCGGTTCGGGCACGCGGCTCTGGCCGCTGTCGCGCGAGCAGTATCCGAAGCAACTGATCGAGCTGACGTCGAACGAATCGCCGCTGTCGGCGACCGCGCGCCGGCTGAACGGCATCGCGAACGCATCGCTCGGCGACACGCTGCTGCTGGTGTGCGGCGAACAGCATCGCATCATGAGCGCCGCCCAGGTGCTCGGCCGCGCCGCGCCCGCGCGCATCCTGCTCGAGCCGGCCGCGCGCAACACGGCACCCGCGCTGACACTCGCGGCGCTCGACGCCAGCGTGCTCGCGGACGATCCCGTCCTAGCGGTCATGCCGGCCGATCACGTGATCGGCGACGTCGGCGCATTCCATGAAGCGATCGGACGCGCGGCCCGCTACGCGCAGGAAGGCGCGATCGTCACGCTCGGCGTGCTGCCGCGCCGCGCGGAAACCGGCTACGGCTACATCCAGGTCGGCGAACCGCGCGCGGGCCGACTCGGCGGACAAGGCGGCTACACGATCGGGCGCTTCGTCGAAAAGCCGAACGCCGCGCTCGCCGAGCGCTACCTGCATTCCGGCGACTACTGGTGGAACAGCGGCATTTTCGTCACGCGCGCATCGATCTGGTTGAAGGCGATCCGCGCGCTCGCGCCCGACATCCATGCGGCCTGCGATGCGGCGTGGCGTGCGGGCATCGCGGAGGATCCGTTCTTCCGGATCGACGCGGCGGCCTTCGACGCGTGCCCGGCCGACTCGATCGACTACGCGGTCATGGAGCGGCTCGCGGAGAGCCCCGACCTCGGCATCGAAGGCATCGTCGTGCCGCTTTCGGCCGGCTGGTCGGACGTCGGCACCTGGGATGCGATCTGGGAAATCATGCCGAAGGACGATCAGGGCAACGTCGCACGCGGGCCGATCGTGTTCGAGGACACGCAGGACAGTTTCGTGCGCTCGGAAGGCCGGCTGATCGCATGCGTCGGGATGAAGGACGTCGTCGTGATCGAAACGCCCGATGCGGTGCTGGTCGCGAACAAGCACGACGTGCAGCGCGTGAAGAACATCGTCGCGCGCCTGAAGACCGAGCAGCGCCCCCAGGCGAGCGAGCACCGCAAGGTGCAGCGGCCGTGGGGACACTACGATTCGATCGATCTCGGCGAGCGGTTCCAGGTGAAGCGGATCGTCGTCGAACCCGGCAAGCAACTGTCGCTGCAAATGCACTATCACCGCGCCGAGCACTGGATCGTCGTGCGCGGCACCGCGAAGGTCACGCGCGGCAGCGACACGTTCCTGCTCAGCGAAAACGAATCGACCTACATTGCCGTCGGCGAGGTCCATCGGCTCGAGAATCCCGGCCGGATCCCGCTCGAGATCATCGAGGTGCAGTCGGGCGACTATCTCGGCGAAGACGATATCGTGCGGTTCGACGATCGGTATGGACGGCCGGTCGTCGATTCCGCGCAGCCGGCGCCACGTTCACCGTGCGAGCCTGACGAGCCGCAGGAGGAAGCGGCGGAACGGGACGCCGTTCGATAGGCGCGTTCGATTTGCGTCGGCGCGCGGTCATTCGATGCTTCGCTGCGACCAGCGCGCCTGCCTCACGGTCTCGCGCACGCGCGGCAGCGACGACGGATCCGCGCCGAGCGCGTCGGCACCCGTCGCTGTCGACTGACGCGCGGTCGCACACGTCGCCTCTTTCACCGCGTTCGCCGACGGCCGCGACGGCCCATCGCTCGCGCAATCCTTGCCGGGGCCGACCCGCACCGCCATGCCGCCGATTCCCGACAGCTGGTTGTCCGCGAGCCGCACGCCCGATACGTTTCCCCACAGGCGAATGCCGTCGAAGCGCGCATTCGACACGCGGTTGCCGATCACGGTCACACGCGACACCGACCCCGACCACGTGCTGACCTCGATCGCCGCCTGCTGCGTGATCGGACGCGGATCGGTGCGGCCCGTCGCCGTCTGGATGTCCGCGATCACGTTATTCTCGATGCGCACGTCCGACGCGCCGTAAGTGTGGTTGCTGTCTTCCTGCGCGACGAGAATCCCCGCGCTCACCTGCACGTTGCGCACGATGTTGTTCGAGATGGTGACATTCGCGCCGCCCACCACCGTGATGCCCCGGCCCCACGGGTTGCCTTCCAGTGAATTGCCGGTAATCAGCACGTTGCGCGTCAGCACGCCTTCCGCCTGGTAACTCACCACGGCGATCATGTCGTCCCCGGTGCCGCGCACGACATTGCCGCGCACGAGCACGTCGTGCGAGCCGTGCGTCATGTGAATGCCGTCGGCCAGCGTCGACAGCACCTCGTTGCCGACGATCGCGACCTCCGCGCCGCCGAACACGAAGATGCCGGCGCCGGCGCCGCCGTCGATCACGTTGTCGAGCACCTGCACGCCGCGTCCCGTGACTTCGATCTTCGTCGATTCCGGTGTCGTCAGGCGCGTCGTGCCGGTGCCCGCAAGACGGAAGCCTACTAGCGTCGTACCGTCGCCACGCATCTCGACCGTCTGGTCGTCCGCGATGGTCGCGATCAGCGTCGCGCCGTAGCCCGACACCACGACATTCGGCTGCCGCACGACCAGCGAACGGCCGACCACGTACCGCCCCGGTGCGAATACCAGGCGCTGGCCCGGCTGCAACGCGTCCAGCGCATGTTGCAGCATGTCGGCCTGATCGGCCGCGTCCGCGGCGGGACGCACGTAGGCATCCGGCACATTCGCATGAAGCGCGCCAGATGCTGCCGCAGCACCATCCGGCCACGCCAATGCGCCTGCCATGCACATGCCGGCGATCAACGCGCAGGCGCGGAACGAGCATTGCGGTCTACGCATATCGAATCCTTTCCTCTGGAATGACATCGCGCGCGTCGGCATGCACACGCGAATCGCCGGGTGCCCGCCGAGGCGCCCGCCCAAGACACCCTCGTCGCAGCGGACGACGCGATACGTTCGATTGAATCATTCGATCCGGCCGGGTGTCGGTGCGTCAACAGACCGATGCGTGCCGCCTGCGCGGCGCATCGCCGAACGGTAGGCTCGCGAACCGAGCGCCGATCTGCAATCCGTATCATGGCCACCATACGACGCGGCCGCGCTCCGGCGTCGCCGCAAGGCACCGGGCATCCGGCCGTCCGCTCTTCGCTCGTCCAGAACCCGTTCATGACCGACCTGACCATCGCCATCTGCAACTACAACCACGGCGCATACCTGCGCGACGCGATCGATTCGGCGCTCGCGCAGACGGTGCACGGTGTACGCGTGCTGGTCGTCGACGACGGTTCCACCGACGATTCGCGCGACATCATTCACTCATATGGCGAGCGCGTGACGGCGGTGTTCCAGGAAAATCGCGGTCAGGTTGCCGCGTACAACCGCGCACTCGAGCATGTCGCGACGCGCTACGTGATCCTGCTCGACGCGGACGACCTCCTCTATGCGGACGCCGCGGCCCGCGTGCTGGCCGCGTTTGCGTCCGGCGACTTCGTGAAGGTCCACTTCCGGCTCGACGTGATCGCGCGTGACGGTGCGATGACCGGTGCGAGCGTGCCGCAGCAGTCCGTCGACACCGATTGCGGCCGCCTGTTGCGCGCGGGCTGGCTGTATCCGTCGCCGCCCGCGTCCGGCAACGCGTACCGGGTCGACGCGCTCAAGCGCATCTTTCCGGTGCCTGTCACGCCCGACAACCTGCATGGCGCGGATTTCTATGCGATCTACGGCATCGCATTGCTCGGCGCCGTGCACATGATCGACGCAACGCTCGGTGGCTATCGCGTGCATCAGCAGCCAGATTCACGCCCGGTCGCCGACACACCTGCCCTTGCACTCACCAATTCGGAAGACGCCGCGACGGGCGCGTTGAAGGCGGAACGCCGATGGGCGACGCTGCGCACGCTCGCCGGCACGCGGTTGCACGAAGCGTTGCCGATCGCGCCGCTCGACTTCGCGATCGAAAAGGCCCGCTTCGCCAGCACGCTGTATCACGCGCCGCTCGTGCGGCGCTGGCGCTGGTTCCTGTGCGAATCCGGACGCTACTGGCATACCGTGCTGCGCAATCCGTTCTGGCGTCCTGCAAAGAAGGTGGCCGTCGCCGGGCTGTCGCTCGCGTGCCTGCTGCCATCGTCAACGCTCAGCAACCGTGCGATTCGCTATATCTCCAATCCGCTTGCGCGCGTGCGCAAGTCGTCCGGGCAGCGCGTCGGCACACGATAGCGTCGTCGGGCCGTAACGTCCGCCGCCGAATCGCTTCTTCGGTAAGCCATCGCACCCAGTCGTTCGCGCATGCGCTGCACAATGATCCGGACCAGTGGATTCACGCGCACTGACCGGACTTCGTCGTTGCATCGTCCCCAGTCGCCGTAGTCGAACGCGGTTTCGATTCGTCGCGCTGCATCGCGTTTGGCGCAATTCGACCGACCGCTTTATCCGCTTCGCACACGCGATCCAGGCAGCGGGATTCAATGGCCACGACTCGCAAGCATTTATCAATTAGGAATGCATAGTTCAAGGAAACGGACGACGCGACCGCACGATTCACCGGCTGCCCGCCACTGCGACGGGCGATGACCGACGCGATCGGATCGCTGGACCCAAAGATGACCACAGAAAAGATCGTTCATATTGCCGAAGCGTTTGGTGGCGGCGTGCTTTCGATGCTGACGCATCTCGCCAACCATGCCGCGGCAACCGGCGCCGACGTCACGGTACTGCACTCGGTCCGAGCGGAAACGCCGGCCGATTTTTCAACTCTGTTCCGGCCCGACGTGAAGCTCGTCCATGTCGACATGGTGCGCGAGGTCAGCGTCGCCCATGACCTGCGGAGCTTGCGCGCGCTGATCCACAACCTGCGCGACTGCCAGCCGACCGCAATCCATCTGCATTCGTCGAAGGCCGGCGTGCTGGGGCGGGTCGCCGCCCGGATCGCCGCGCCGAATGCGACGGTCCTCTACTCGCCGCACGGGCTCTCGTTCCTGCGCTGCGACGTGTCGCGCATGAAGCAGTTCGCGTATCTGAGCTTCGAACGCATCGCGGCGCGCATCGGCGGCACCGTCGTCGCCTGCTCGGGCAGCGAGCTCGGCGAGATCAGAAGAAAGGTCAGGCCGAAATCGGCGGTCCTGGTGGAAAACGGCGTCCATGTGGCGGAGATCCCGCCGCGTCGAACGCGCGACGATCGCAAGGTCGTCATCGGAATGAGCGGTCGTGCGTCGTTCCAGAAGAACCATGAAGCATTCGTGCGGCTCGCCAACACGCTGCACGGCGCCGACGTCGAGTTTCTGTGGATCGGCGGCAACGCGGCCGAGATTGCGGATCCCAGCCAGCGCAGTGCCGTCGTCTGCAGTGGCTGGGTGACCCGCGCGCGGGCGCTGGCGCTCACGTCCGAACTGGACATCTACGTGCAGACCTCCCGCTGGGAAGGCATGCCGGTCGCGCTGATCGAAGCGCAGGTTGCCGGCATACCGGCCGTGGTGACGGACGTCGTCGGCAATCGCGACGTGGTGATCCACGGCGTGACCGGCTACGTCGCGTCGAACGCCGACGAGATGTCCGCCTACGTGGCCATGCTCCGCGACGATCGGCAGCTACGCGAACAAATGGGCGCCGCGGCCCGGCAACGCGCGATCCAGCGATTTTCGATCAACGCGATCTTCCGCCAGTGGAACGCCCTCTACGGACTCGGCGCCGACGAGCCGCGTGCCGACACACGCGACTTCGAGCCGGTTGCACCGGATCACGTCGAAGCCTGATCCCGATTTCGACACCTCCTTATCGACATGATCGCCAGCAAATCGAAGCAACTCGTCTACAACGGCCGATTCACGACGCAGAAGACGACCGGCGTGCAACGCGTCGCGCGCGAGCTGATCGCCGCATTGATCAAGTTTCAGCCGCAGGATCCGGTGACCGTGCTGGTGCCGCCACGGCCCGGCGTCGCGGTGAGCGGCGCGAAGACAGTCGAGGTCGGCTTTTACAAGGGCGTGGTGTGGGAGCAGCTGATCCTCCCGCTGTTCGCGCGCCGCGGCCGCATCGTCAATCTCGGCAATTCGGCATCGATCTTCCTCGGCAACCAGATCATCTACATGCACGATGCGGCGGTATTCGACACGCCCGCGCATTTCTCCCGGCCGTTCCGCGTGTGGTACCGGATCATGTTCTGGATCCTGGCGCGAACCTCGGTGTGCGTGCTGACCAACTCCCGTTTCTCGCGCGATCGCCTCGCCCATCACTGCGGCGTTTCCGCGGAGAAGATCCGCGTCGTGCCGCTCGGTGCGGATCATCTCGACGCACTGGAACCGGACACGAGCGTGCTCGACAAACATGCGCTGACGCCGGATCGATTCGTGCTCGCGGTCAGCAGCATGAATCCCACCAAGAACTTCGGCCGGCTGATCGCCGCATTCCGGCAGATCGGCGATCCGTCGGTCGATCTCGTGATCGTCGGGATGCAGAACACCACGGTGTTCGGCAAGCACGACCCGGTTGGTGCGCCGGAGCCGAACATCAAGTACGTCGGCTACATCAGCGACGAACAACTGAAGGCGCTGTATCAGAACGCGGCCTGCTTTCTCTATCCGTCGATCTACGAAGGCTTCGGCATTCCGCCGCTCGAGGCGATGCGCTACGGCTGCCCGGCACTGGTCGGAAAATCGGCCGCACTGCCGGAAGTCTGTGCCGATGCGGCGCTGTACTGCGATCCGTATTCGCAGGACGACATCGCGCGGAAATTGCGTAGCCTGCTCGATTCCCCCGAGCTCCGGGCCGAGCTCAAACGCAAGGGCATCGCGCATGCGGAGCAATATCGCTGGAGCCGCAGTGCCGAGATGATGAAGGCGATCTTCGAGACGCTGTAGCGCGAGCGGCAGGCGACCGAATCGGCGCGATTACGCGACGTTGACGGTGCTGCCGGTCGCGGCCGGTTGATTGCCGAACAGGCGCTTGCCGAGATACGACCTGATCGGTTCCTCGACGAATTTCGCGAGGAACGCGGCCGACACGATCGACAGGCACGCGGCAAGCATTGCGGTTCTGACGACGTGGATGTCGCCCTGCGGCGCATACGCGAACACGAGCCTTCCGATCGGGTAATGCACGCAATAAAGCGGGTACGAAATCCAGCCGAGGAACGCGCTGATCCGTGCCACCGCGTTGCCGCTCGGCGCGAGCATGGCGCCGCGATAAACCAGCGCGGGGGCGACGAACGACAGCACGGCCAACGCGTAAATTCCCTTGATCGACGTCGGAAACAGGACGACCAGCAGGAACACGGCAAACAGCATCCAGTCGTTCCTGACGAGCCCGGCCGCGAACCAGTGCGGCCTCGCCGGGAGACCGGCGTCGTGCATCTTCGCGATTGCCACGCCCAGCAGGAACCCGTAGCCGACCCTGAAGAATCCGCCGAAGAAATTATCGGCCGCCCAGCCCTGATTCAGGATGACAGTCACTTTGTCGTGGTCGAGGCCCACGAGCCATCCATACGCGACGAACGCACCGAGACATGCATAGGCCAGTCTCAGCAGGCTCTGCTCTTTCATCCTGACGGCCGCGATCAACACAACGCTCGCGAACAACTCGAAGAACAGCGACCAGGCCGGCGGATTCAGAGGAAACACACCGGGATCGTCGACCGCTTGCAAGCCGTGATTCGTAGCACCGACAAAGCCCGACACCGAAAAACGACCCAGATACGGAACGAGAAAATAATTCTGGCCGGTGGCTGCGGCCAGGTTGCCGAACGAAAACGCCGCTGACGCATTGACGCGCATGACGACGAGGCTCACGACCCCGATCGTCAATCCGATGCATATCATCGGATAAAGGCGGATCACCCGTCGCTTCACATACTCGCCCCGCCACGACGCCTGACGCAATTTTTCCCCGTAGGAGTACGTGAGGATGAAGCCACTCAGCATGAAGAACACGTCCACCGAAAGATAAGCGCTCTGCAGTATCGGAATCGGCAGATCCTGAAGGAAATGCATGAGCATCACGCTGATTGCCGCAATGCCGCGCAACCCGTCCAGAATTTCAAACTTCTGCTTGTGAGTCGCCATGATGAGTAATGGGTCGACCGTCGCCTTATCGCGACAACACCGGATCGACGTCCGCGGCCCGATTGCCACGCGCAACGCCGCGCCGGTTTCCGTCTCCATCGGCGCCGCCTCCCGCGGCAGGCGCAGCACGTGCCGGCGCCTTGGCGAACCACTGGAAGATCGCGATCAGCAGCACGACCGGCACGAAATTGCGTCCGCTGAACAGGTTCGGCGTGCGCATGACTTCCATGACCGACACGTAAAGCACCGCATGGATGCAGCACCAGAACCCGTTGCCGCTCCGCCAGCCCGCATAACTGCGACCGACCGCCCAGCCGAGCACGAGCGCATCGAGCAGGCCGAACCAGCCCCACTCGTAGAAGTGGACGAAGATGCCCGACGGGTTGTTGAACTCCGGGTCGGCGTAGCCGTTCAGGAACAGGTTGATGCTGTCGCCGGAGTCCAGCCACGGCTGCAACGTCGCGCCGATGAGCGGGAAGCGCAGCAGCCAGTCGAACGTAAACATCGGGTGGCCGTGGTCCCAGCCCAGCACACTCAGTATTCCGGCGCCGTTGTTCAACGACGTCGAGTAGTACAGGCCGAGACGTTCGAGCGCGAAATCGAACAGGTTGTCGTAGATGTTGACGTAATAGGCTTCCCACGACCGGTTGTACTCGTTCGCGATGAACAGGCCGAACAGCAACGGGATCGCTGCATACGGGCCAAGCGTCAACAGCCGCGAATACCGGCCGCCGAGCCGGAACCGCACGACCATCAGCGCGAGCGGCATCACCATCTCGATCAGCGCAAGCCGTTCGGCGAAGATGAAGCTGCGCATCAGCGTCAGCACGGCAAGCACCGCGAAGTAGATCTTGTAGCGATTCAGTCCCTTGACGGGTGTCCGGAACACGTAGAAATACAGCACGACGAACGGTGCGGTCGCCTGCGTGAGGGTGCTGAGGCCCGTGATGCGCCCCTTCAGTTCCAGCATGTCGTACGCATTCGCGTCGCCCCGCACGAACGCGACCAGCAGCGCCGGATGCATGAGGATGCCGCTCAGCAACAGCACATAGCCGAACAGCGCGAGAGCGAACACGAAATCGAGCACACGAGGCGACAGCTCGACCGCGGCCGGTGGTGGCCCGCGTCGCGTGCGCGCTTCGGCCGTCGCGAGCCATGCGGCCGCCATCACCACCATCAGGAACAGCGCGCCGACGAATGCGTAGTAGCCGTCGAAATAGACACGCGCGATCGCCTTCGGGTCGCCCAGCAGACTAAGCGACAGCATCCCGTACAACGGCAGGATGAACATCAGCACGAGGCGTGCCGGATCTTCCCACCAGTAGCCCGTGTAACCGCCCATATCACCGGCGGCGGCGCCGCGCACGCGCGCCGCCGTGCGCGTCGTCGCAGCACGCCGTCGCGGCCCGCACCCGGCCCCGCCCGCTCGCCGGCTCATGACGCCCGTTCCACCCGTTGCCGCGACGCGATTCCTTCCGTATATCCGGACGCGGCCTGATGCGTGTTCGCATCCTTGTAGCCGTAGTCGTACCGCCCCGGCGCGCCCTGGTAATCGTTCAGGACTACGCCGCATACGTCGATATGCGCGTGTTCGAGCCGTCGCGCGCTTTCTTCGAGTTCGGTCAGCGTCGTCACGCCGCTGCGCGCGACGAGGAACACGGTTCCCGCAAGACGGCCGAGCACCAGCGCGTCGGCCACCGGCAGCAACGGCGGGCCGTCAATCACGACCATGTCGTAGCGCGCCGCGACCTGCTCGATCAGTGCGGCGAGCGCGGGCTGCAGCAGCAATTCGCCCGGGTCCGGCACGATGCTGCCCATCGCGATGAAATCGAGGCCCGGCGCGACCCCGCGCCGGATCGTCTCGGCGAGCCCGTGCGTGCCTGCCACGACGTCCGACAGGCCCGGCGCGCGGCTGTGGCGGAACCGCTCGTGCTGCGAACCCTTGCGCAGGTCGGCATCGATCAGCAGCACCCGCCGTTTCGCCGCGCCGACGAGCGACGCGATATTCGCGGCGACGAACGACTTGCCGACGCCTGTCGTCGGCCCGGAAATCAGCACGACGGGATTCGACGCATCCGGCATCGACAATTGCAGCGCCGCACGGAAATTGCGCAGGCCTTCGAGCGCGGCGTCGTGCGCATCCTGCGCGTCGATCGGCGGCATCGGCGCGCGCGTGCCGCGCCGTCCGGCCTTCGGGCGCGACTCCGCTTGCACCGCAACCGCGCTGTGCGGCACGGTCGCGAACACGGGCAGCCCCGTCGTCCATTCGATTTCCTCGGCGTCGCCGATCGTGCCGACGACACGCTGCCGGACGATCACGATCGCCGCGCCCGCCAGCAGCCCCAGCATCAGCAGCGCGATCACCGCGACGCCGCGATGCGGGCCGATCGGCTCCTCGGCGACCTTCGCCGTATCGACGATCCGCACGGTGCCGGTCTTGCTGGCCCGCGCGAGGATCATCTGCTGGCGCGTGTTGAGCAGGTTCGTGTACAACGCGGTATCGACAGCCACATCGCGCTGCAACTGCAGCACGCCCTGCTCGACGGTCGGCAACTGCTGGATCTGCTTGCGCGTCGTGTCGAGTGAATGCTGCGCGTCGGCCAGCTGCGCATCGACGGCCACCAACGCCGGATGCTTCGGCATGAAGCGCGTCAGCAATTCCTCGCGCCGCTGCTGCAGCGTCTGCACGCGCGTCTCGATGTCGACCGATTGCTGGCGCAACGCAAGCGCCTCATCACTCGTGTTGACGGTGCCATGCGATGCACGGAATGCGTTGAAGCGGTTTTCCGCCTGTTCCAGTTGCGCCTTCAGCTGCGGCAGCTGGGTATCCATGAAGCGGATCAGCTTGTCGGCCGCCTCGGACTTGCGCTGCGTGTTCTGCGCGAGATACGCATCGCCGATCGCGTTCAGCACGCGGCTGTCGTGCACGGGATCGATGCCGTCGAGCGTCACGCCGATCATGTTCGACTGCTTGCCGCGCTCCGAGATCAGCGCGTTCTTCTGCAGCCAGACCGTCGCTTCCTCGTCGCTGTAGCGCGTCAGGTCGAAGCGTGCGCCTGGCTTGCCGGCCACGTCGCGCACGAAGATGTCGAGCGGCCCCTGCGGTGTGTCGACATGCAGCGGCTGCCCGATACGGCCCTGCCATACCGGCCCCTTCCGGCCGAACCAGCCCGTACGCTGCAGCGTATAGACGCCGTCGTCGCCGAGCGTCAGCGCGAAGCGTTTGCCGAGCAGGCGCTTCGGCACGTCGAAGGTCGGCACGTCGATGCGCTCGGTACCGTACACGTAGCCGCCCGGCAATGGCGACGACAACCCGTCGGCCGCGTTCACGAACCGCCAGCCGATCAGCGGCAGATAATGCGGCCGCGCGTCGACGGCCAGATTGGTGCTGTCGATCGCACGATCGAGCACGGCGCGGGATTTCAGTACCTCGATCTCGGTCGACGCGTCGGTCTTCAGGTCGAACACCGCCGACGGATCGCCGGGCGGCGACGTCTGTTTCGAGTCGGTCGGGCTTTGCTCGACCTGGAACAGGATGTCGGTCCGGTAGACGGGCGCCGCGCACAGCGCGTACACGGCGCCGACGAGCGCGCCCGCGAGCGCCGTGCAAAGGATCAGGCGCCGGCCGCCGTACAGCATGCCCCAATAGCGGCGCACCGGATAGGACGGCCGCAGGGCGGGCCCGCTGGGCGGGTCAGGCAGGGTCGAAGAAGTCATTCAGCATCAGTCCCGTATGGCGCGACGCGCGTCGCGGTCACGAAATCCGCCACGAGCGTCACGGCGAAATGGCTCTGGCCGTCAGCGCACCCTGCGCGGACGACGGAATCAGCAGGTTGACGACGCGGCTCCAGCGCACCAGCGACGACGCATCGACGAACACGACGTCGCGGCGCTGGAGCGGAAACTGGTCGGCCAGTGCGAACGACGCGGGCGAACTGCCGTCGAGGTGGTACACCCGCGGGCGGTTGTCCGGGCCGCGGCGCACGACGAACACCTGGCGCGCGTCCGACGTGTACTGGCTCACGCCGCCCGTGTCGCCAAGTGCTTCGCCGAGGCTCATCCGGCCGTCGGTCAGCGTCAGCGTCGCCGGCCGCGACACCTCGCCGAGCACGAATACCTTCGCGTCGCTCGCCGCGCGCACGCGCACGAGGTCGCCGTCGCGCAGCAGGATGTTCGACGGGTTCACGCCCGCGGCGATCAGCGCGGGCAGGCTCACGTTCACGGTCCGGTCGCCGCGCGTCACCGCTACCTGCGAGCGGTCGGCCGTCGGGGTGAAACCGCCTGCGCGGTCGATCGCCTCGGGCAGCGTCATCGGCATGTCGTTGACGATCTGCAGACCCGGCGTGCGCACTTCGCCGTCCAGATAGACGCGCTTGCTGCGGTAGGTCTGCACGCGCAGCGCGATCTGCGGCTTGCGCACGTATTCGCCGAGCCGCTTCGTCAGCAGCGCGCGTGCCTGCGCCTCGGTCAGCCCCGCGACATGCACGAGGCCCGCATACGCGAACTGCACGTTGCCGTTCGCGTCGACCGTGTAGCCCGTCGCGACCGAGCTGGCACCGACGCCGTCGCCGCCGCCCGTCGTCTGCGTCGTCGGCAGGTTCAATTCGGGGTGGTCCCAGACGACGATGCCGAGCACGTCGCCCGGGCCGATCGCGTATGGCCTCGGCTTGCCGAACAACTGGCGGATCTCCGCGTCGACGTCGGCGCGCTGGCCAGAATGCTGCTGTGCGACGAACGCCGGCGTGATTTCGATCAGATCCTCGCTCGACACGTTCTGCACGCCGTCGAGGCCGCCCGAGCCCGATGCGTCAGCGCTCACGCGCGCATTCGCGTCGCGCGCGGCAGGCGCCCGGTAGCTCATGCCCGGCGACAACGCACATGCGCTCAGCGCGCACGCGGCCGCCACGATCGCCATGCGCGACAGCCACGGCGCGCGCCGGATGCCTGCGGTGGGTGACCGCGGCGTCCCGAGCGTCGATTCCGGTTGCGTGGTGATTGACATCGTGTCCTTCCAAAACTGTGCGGTAACCCGCCGAACGCGGCGAATTCCGGCATTACGCTTGGCGGCGCGGCTCGCATGGCGGTGCCGCGCCTCCCTCTTCACCGCACGTACTCCGTACGATTCGTCATGAACTGCTCTGCATCGCTTTCGTCACTCGTCTGCATCGTCTCGGCCAGCGTTGCCTGTGCCGCCGGCGCGCAGACTTTGCCCGCCACGCAGGCCGACGCGCGGGGCTTCGCGTCGTCGACGCCGCTCGCGCCGGTGCCGCTCCAGCGTTCCGCACAAACCGCGATAACCGGCGCGGCCGCGGAACCGGCCACGGCGGCATCCGATGTCGCGTCACCTGGCGCTGCGCTTCCCGCCGCGAGCACCGCCGCAGCGCCCGAATCGCGCGCTCGCGGTGCACTGCGCCGGCTGCTCGTGCCGACGCGGCCGCATCGCCCGCAAGTGACCGATGCGCCTACCGAAGACCTCTGGCACACCGGCACGCTGTACACGTCGCCTTACGAGAAGACGCCCTACGCGCAGCCGGGCGATCCGGACTGACGCATCCCGCCGCGCACGCGCCGATACGGGATTGGACACCACGGCGGACGGCGCGTCTGTGAGCGAGCCCACCGAACGCCGATCTTCAAGCCAAACGCGATCGCACCCCTAAGTGTCGGCAAGGGCGCGCCACACATCACGATCTGCCGACCGACACGTTCGCGTACGATCGCGCGGCCGCCTCCTGTGTGGCCGGATCGGCGACGCGCGCGACCGGCCGGGCCGAGTCGTGGCCCAGCGCCTGCATGCACAGGTCGATTACGATGTCCGTGCCCGCCGCGCCGTACACCGCGTGGTCGACCTCCGGCTCGAGATACAAGCGCACGTGACGCGAGCGCCGGAACGCGTGCTCGATCGCGCCGAAGTGACGCCGGACATCGTCGATGCCGGGATCGAGTGCGCCGTACACGAGTGTCGTCCTGACGTTGCGCTGCGCGAGTTCATGCATCACGCCGCGCGGCGTGCCGCTGCGCGGCTTCCACCCGGCGCGCGCGGCGAGCGCCTTCGCAGGCACGCTGACCCGCGCGATCGCATTCGCGGCCACGGCCCGCACGATCGGACGCAGGTCGCGGCGCTCCCGCACGAGGCGCTTCCACTTCTGCCAGTCGCGCACCGACAGCCAGTAGCCGCGCACCGAGTTGTTCCGCTGCTTCTGCACCGCGTCGAGCGTGAGCCCTGCCGGCCACACGAAGCGCGCGAGATTGACCGCGATCACGCCGCCGAGCGACGGCGTCTTCAATGCCGCATGCAACGCCGCATACGCGCCGGAGCAAATGCCGGCCGCGACCACTTCGGGATGACCGAGCGCACGCAGCCAGTCCGCGGCAGCCGCCACGTCGTCGCTCGACTGCGTCGAATACACGACGCCCGACTGATCGTCGGTCACGGCGGGCCCGCTGTCGCCGACGCCATGCACGTCGATCCGCAGCGTCGTCACGCCGGCGCGTGCCAGCGTGCGGGCGAGCCGCACGCTGAAGCGCCCTTCGCCGCTGCGCGGATTCGTCGACGTGTTCGCGATCACGACCGCCGGGCCGACCGGCTTCGCCGGCCGCGTATCGGCGGGCCGGCACAGCACGCCGACCAGCCGGTCCGGACCGACCGCGACGACCTGCTCGGTCATGTCGTTCATGTCGAGTGCGACGGCCGACTCGCCATTCCATGCGGGGTCCACTCGCGACGCGGTGTCGGCACCGGCCAGCTTATGCGGCGCGCGTTCGGTGATCCAGTTCGCGAGCGTGTCGATCGCAGCAAGCGGCAAGCGCGAGCGCGTACCGTCCAGCATCGTCGTCGTCCATTCGCGGAACGGATCGCTCGTCACGTCCACGCCGCGCGCGAGCAACGCGTCGCGCAATGCCGGCCCGTCGCCCTGATCGGGCTGGATCAGCAGCATCGCGCCGGGCAATGTCGGCGCATCGCGCACGACGTCGCACAGATCGAGCGCCTTCAGCGCATCGACGAAATCGGCGGGAAAGCGGTGGCCGAGCACGTTCATGCACGGTTCGTCGCGATGCGCGGCGCGGATTGCCGGCGACGTGGTGTCGAGCCACTGGCGATGCACGAACGACAGCTCGCGCAGATAGGCGCGGCCACGCACGACCGGGGCGAGCGCCACCAGCGCATCGACGCGCGGCGACTCGCGCGAGCCCATGCCCGCCGCGGCCAGCATCGCGAACAGCGCACCTGCGCGGATCCCGACGAGCGTCAGCGCGGTGACGCCGGCCTGGTCCCGCAACAGGTCGATCGCGTCGTGAATGCTGGCGATGCACGCGGCATGCCGACCGGCATCGCGATCGTCGCCCGCCGAGTCGCCGGTGCACGGATAGTTGAATCGCAATACCGTCACGCCGTCGCGCGCCAGCCGCTCCGCGATCGCGCGCATCAGCTTGTGCGTCCACGAAGCCTCGTGCCCCAGCGATTCGCACAGGATCACGCCTTGTGTCGTCTGTCCTTCGTGCAGCCACCCCACGCAGCTGCCGAACGTTATCGGCTTCAATCGGTACTCCTCGGATCGGTATTTGTTATCGGGTGCGGACACCCGCGCCGGCGGCTCCGCCGGGATCGGCCATGCCGCGATCGTGCGACAGGTCGGCGAACGCACGGCCTTCGGGTAACGGACTGCCGTCGCGCCCCTGCGCGCCCCGCTCGCCCTTCGCCATGCGTCGTCGTGTTCCGTCGCCCGGGGACGACGGTTGTCGGCCCGAGTCGTCGTCAAGCCCTTTGCTCGCTGAACCAAAACAGTGCGCTTGATTAGAGCACCGGGCCCGAGCGTCCTTCGGTGCGCCAGCTTACAAATGCATTGACCACGGCGGCGATACAACGATGCACGCCGCAGCGCGATTCGCGCCGCACGCGCGCACGGAATCCGCGAACGGTAGGCTCGCGAACACAGATGTCTCGCGCGGCCCGTATCATGACCGCCATACGATGTGGCCGTGTCCGGCATCGCCGGACGAAACCGGCGCCCGCCGGAACGGGCCGCGAACTCACGCAGCCGGGCCAGCGCCGGCCGGCCGCGCGCGCACGGCGGCCCGCACTCCGCCGCCATGCGCCACTCACGGCGCCGACCGAGCGAATGTCAAACATCAAGAAGAACTTCCTGCTGCTGCTGACGTTGCAGATTTCGATGTACGCGGTGCCGCTGCTGATCGCGCCGCTGCTGACGCACGCGCTCGGGCCGGAGGGTTACGGGCAGCTCGCGTTCTCGCTCGCGGTCATCGCCTACCTCACCAACTGCACGAGCTACAGCTTCGACCTGACCGCGACGCCGCGCATCGCGCTCGCCCGCGACGACCGCGCCGAGCGCTCGCGCATCTTCTGGGCGACGCTGTACGCGCAGATCGGCATCGCCGCGATCTGCTTCGTCGTGCTGATCGCGCTGACCTTTCTGGTCGAGCGCTTCGGCGAGGACCGCGACCTGCTGCTGATCGGTTTCGGGATGGTGGCCGGCGTGGCGTTTACGCCGGGCTGGTATTTCCAGGGCATGGAGAAGCTGCGCGCGCTGAGCGTGATCCTGTTCGTCGGCCGCATCCTGAGCCTGCCCGCGATGTTCGCGCTCGTGCACAGCCCGGCGGACATCGATCGCGCGATGATCGTCAACGCCGCCGTGCCGACGCTGTCCGCGATCGTGCTCGCCGCCTATCTGTATTTCCAGCGGGAAATCGACTTCGTGCGCGTCGGTATCGCCGACATCGCCGAATCGCTGAAAGGCGGCTGGCAGGTGTTCCTCGCGTCGACGTCGATCGCGTTCTACGCGTCGACCAACACCGTACTGCTCGGCTTCGTGTCGGGCAACGTCGCGGCCGGCTATTTCGCCGCCGGCGACAAGCTGATCCGCGCGGCGCTCAGCATGCTGCAGCCGCTGAAGGCCGCCACCTATCCACGCATCAGCTACCTGATGCGGCACGCACGCAACGACGCGTTCTCGTTCCTGCGCAAGCTGTTCGTCGTGCAGGTCGTGATGGTGCTCGGCATCTCGCTCGCCATCTTCTTCGGCGCGCCGCTTGCCGTGCGCCTCCTGTATGGCCCTTCGTACGAACCGACGGTCCAGGTGCTGCGCTGGATGGCGTTCATTCCATTCATGGCCGGGATGACCGACTTGTTCGGTGTGCAGACGATGCTGCCGCTCGGGATGAAATCGGCGTTCACGCGGATCCTGATGTCGTCGGGCATTCTGAACATCGTGCTGGTGCCCGTGCTCGCGAAGTACTTCGCGGAACTGGGCGCGGCCGCCGCCGTGCTGACGGCCGAGGCCGCGGTTGCCGCGGCGCTCGCGACCGTCGTCTATCGCGCCGGGATTCCGCTGCTTGGCAGCGCTGTCGCTCGACGCAGCTAGCGCGTCGGCCGTGCTGCGCGATTTCCTCGCAGCGGCCGGAATCCGATGACGCTCCCTTCGATGCGCGCACAACAAAGCGCATCGCGCAGGTACTTCTTACTCCGCCGCAGACACCTCATCGGGAACGATGACCGTCTTTCGCCCGCATCGAGCAATCGCATCGAAAAAAGATCATACGTATCGGTAGAAACACCAATGCTGTAGTCATACTACATTCGTACGATTGGTCGCTGCAGAGAATCGCTACATCCGATTCGGCAGTGGCGGGCGGTCCGCGTCGCCGTCCGCATGCTCCGATCGGGCCCAACCGGCCGTAACGATTCCCCGCCTGGCTGGCATGCCGACGCGCAATCACCCTGCATCGCCAGCCGAATGCGTTCGATGCGAATCCATCGGACGTACGCAGCTCCAGACATCATCCGAACAACAACCGGCAATACGATCATGGAGAGCAACATGCGGGACACACTCTGGCCGGCCGCCGTCCTGGCGGCGACCCTCTGCACCAGCGTCTATGCGGGCAACGCCGATTTCAACTCACCGGGCGACGCCGCCGACGCATTCGCGTCATCCGCCGCGCAGCGGCGCGCCGACCTCCTCGTGCGCAAGATGACGCTCGACGAAAAACTGCAGTTCATTCATTCGCAATACGAAATGTCGAAGGTGCCGGGCGGTGGCGCCGGCTACATCCAGGGCGTGCCGCGGCTCGGCATTCCCGATCTCAACATGGTCGACTCGGCCACCGGCTCCGGCAGCACGTCGCTCGCGAGCACCACCTTTCCCGCGACGATCGCCGTCGCCGCGAGCTGGGATCGCCGCCTGTCGTACGACTACGGCAAGCAGGTCGCGATCCAGTTGCGTGCGCAAGGATTCGGCATGGGCCTTGCCGGCGGCACCAACCTCGCGCGCGAGCCGCGCGGCGGCCGGCTGTTCGAGTATCTCGGCGAGGATCCGCTGCTCGCCGGCGACCTGCTCGCGGAGCGCACGCTCGCCACGCAGCGGCAGAAAGTCATCGCGACCATCAAGCACTATGCCGGCAATGAACAGGAGCACGGCCGGATGGGCGGCAACACGCAGATCGACGAACGCACGTTGCGCGAGCTCTACCTGCTGCCGTTCGAGATCGCCGCGAAGCGCGGGCAGCCCGGCAGCGTGATGTGCAGCTACAACCGCCTGAACGGCACGTACGCGTGCGAGAACAATCACCTGCTGAACGACGTGCTGAAGAACGAGTGGGGCTTCCAGGGCCAGGTGCAATCCGACTGGGGCGCCGCGCACAGCACGGCCGCCTCGATCAACGCCGGGCTCGACGAGGAAGAGGACGTCGGGCCGAGCGTCTACCTGACGCCGGCCGCCGTCAAGCAGGCGATCTCGAACGGCTCGGTGTCGACCGCGCGTCTCGACGACATGGTGCGCCGCAAGCTGGCCGTGATGATCCGCGTCGGCGTGATGGACGATCCGGCCAAGGCCGGCGGCACGATCGATTTCGCGGCCGCGAACCGGTTCGCGCAGGGCGTCGCCGAGCAGTCGATCGTTCTGCTGAAGAACGACGGCAATCAGTTGCCGCTCGTCGCGTCCGCGCTGTCGCGGATCGCCGTGATCGGCGGCCACGCCGATGCGGCCGTGCTGTCGGGCGGCGGCTCGGGCAACACGCGCGATCCGGTCACCGGTTCGTTCGCGGGCTGCGGCGGCCTCACGTTCGGCTCGTCGACAGGCTGCAGCTGGTGGCGCAATCCGTGGCTGAAGGTCGACGTGCCGATCGTCGCGGCGATCCGCGCGCTCGCGCCGGCGGCGCAGGTCACGTTCGCGGGCAACAGCGATCAGCAGTCGCCGTTCCGCGCGTACACGCAGCAGGAAATCGACCAGGCCGCGGCGCTCGCCGCACGCTCGGACGTCGCGATCGTCGTGGTCGCGCAAGCGGCCGGCGAGGATTTCGGCGAATTGCAGAGCCTGAGCCTCGCGAACCCGTCGAACCAGGACGCGCTCGTCGAAGCGGTCGCGCGTGCCAACCCGCACACGGTCGTCGTCGTGCAGAGCGGCAATCCGGTGCTGATGCCGTGGAAGGACCGCGTGTCGGCGATCGTCGAGGCGTGGTACCCGGGCGAAGGCGGCGGCAAGGCGATCGCGAACGTGCTGTTCGGCGCGGTCAATCCGTCCGGCAAGCTGCCCGTCACGTTCCCGGCGCGCGACGAGGATTCGCCGGCGTGGCGGCAAGGCGGCGCGTTCGAGAACGATCCCGTCTACTCGGAGAAGCTGAACATGGGGTATCGCTGGTACGACGCACGCAATATCAAGCCGATGTATGAATTCGGCTACGGGCTGTCGTACACGCACTTCGCGTATTCGGGGCTGTCGGTGTCGCGGCAACGGGACGGCTCGCTGAGCGTCGCGTTCACCGTGCGCAATGACGGCCGCGTCGCAGGCGCGGAAACGCCGCAGGTCTATCTCGGCGTGCCGTACAAGGACGAACCGCCGAAGCGGCTGGTCGGCTGGGAGAAGATCCGGCTGAACCCGGGCGAGGCACGGCATGTGCGCGTGACCGTTTCACCGCGGATGCAGAGCGTGTGGGATACGTCGCGAAACGGCTGGAAGTTCGTGCCGGGCGGGACCGTGTATGTCGGCGCGTCGTCGCGCGATATCCGGCTGCAGGGTAGCTGAGCGACGGTGATGCAATGGCGGGCGCCGGACGAAACATCGCTCGGCGCCCGCCTCGATTCACCGAATCACCCAAGGCCGCCGGCTCGGCAGAATTCGGCGAGCACGTCGAGGCCGCGCGCCGGTTCCCGCACGAACGGATTCGACTCGTCCCACGCATAGCCGGCCAGAATCGAGCAGACCATGCGCTTCACGTCGGACGCCTTGTCTTCATGAAACACGATGTCCTGAAGCGCGCCTGAGTACCAGCGCTCGACGAACGCGCGGAAGGTGTCGATGCCCTTGCGCAGCGCGATGTCGTAATCGTGTGTCCAATCGACCGTCTCGCCGCGCAACTGACGTTCCAGCACGGCGACCGCCAGTTGCGCGGAACGCATCGCGATCGTCACGCCGGACGAGAAGATCGGATCGAGGAATTCGCCCGCGTTGCCGAGCAACGCATAGCCGCGCCCGTGCAGGTGCTCGACATTCGACGCATAGCCCGCGATGCGACGCACCAGCATCACGAACGGCTTGCTGCCGACGAGCCGCGACAACGTCGGCTCGCTCTGCAGCAATTCCCGCAGCAACGATTCCTGCTGCGCTTGCGGCACGTCGAGAAAACCGGCGTCGGCCACGCAGCCGACCGACGAGCGCCCGTTCGTCAGCGGGATCATCCAGAACCACACGTCGCGACGCGCCGGATGGACGGCAATGCAGATCTTGTCGCGATCGGTCGACCCGGCCGGCAGACTGTCTTCGACGTGGGAAAAGATTGCCGCGCGCGTCGGCATGCCGGTCGGCGCCTCGAGATCGAGCAGGCGCGGCAGCACGCGCGCGAATCCGCTGGCGTCGAGTACGAACGACGCATGAACGGAATATTCGCACCCCGCTTCGTCGACGACCTCGAGCCGTTGCATATCGCCAGGATGGAACGCCTGCACGGTATGACCGAACCGCACGTCCGCGCCCTGGTCCGCCGCACAACGGATCAGCAGATCGTCGAAGGCGGCGCGTTCGACCTGATAGGCCGTCCCCCAGCCGTCGGAAAACTTTTCCCGGAAATCGAACGACGACATCC
This sequence comes from Burkholderia ambifaria AMMD, assembly GCF_000203915.1. Lineage (NCBI taxonomy): Bacteria > Pseudomonadati > Pseudomonadota > Betaproteobacteria > Burkholderiales > Burkholderiaceae > Burkholderia > Burkholderia ambifaria. The sequence continues at coordinate 448,950 of NC_008391.1, read as the reverse complement.
TGTCGCGATAAACGAAATAGGCGCCGTTCTTGAACTGGAAGCCGGCCTCGACGACAGCCTGCAACATACCGGCCTCTTCGAGATACTGCATGCTTTGCGGCAACAGACTCTCGCCGATCGAAAAGCGCGGAAAATGCTGGCGTTCGAGCACCAGCACGGAACGGCCCGCCCTGCGCAGCAATGCGGCCGCGACCGCGCCGGACGGCCCCGCGCCGATGATCGCGACGTCGACGGAATTCGATTTCATTTCACTCATGCTTGCCGTTCCATTTCGATGGATTGGATATCTTACGTTTCTCACGCCACGATCTGGCGTTGCAAACTACAATAGGCGGTCAACAAATCCAACATTCCGACGAGAGACCCATGACGTCCTGCCGCACGCACGCTCCCGCCTATGTTCCCGAAACCCGCTTCGGCATCTGGTTTCTTCGCACGCATACCTGGGAGCATCACGTGCTTAGGGTGGCCATCGACGATCTCAAGCAGCTCATCGGCGCGCCGCTGCCGAAGGCTCCCGTCATCCTCGATGCGGGATGCGGCCAGGGCAAATCGTTCCGCCTGCTCGGCGAAGCGTTCGCGCCCGGCAAAATCATCGGCATCGATTGTCACGACGACTCACTCACGCATGCGTCGGAAGCCGCGCGTCGCTGCGCCACGCCCGTCGAACTGCATCGTGCGGACTGCACACAGATTCCGCTCGCCGATTCGAGCGTCGACATCGTGTTCTGCCATCAGACCTTTCATCATCTCGTCGACCAGGAGCATGCGCTGGCCGACTTTCGCCGCGTACTGAAACCCGGCGGGCTGCTGCTGTTCGCCGAATCGACCGACGCATACATCAAGTCGTGGGTGATCCGGCTGCTGTTCCGTCATCCGATGGAAGTTCAGAAAAGTGCCGACGGCTACCTTGCCATGCTGCGCGACGGCGGGTTCACGTTCGACGCCCGCAATGTGTCGTTCCCGTACCTGTGGTGGAGCCGCGCGAAAGACTTCGGACTCCTCGAGCGCATCGGCCTGTACGCACCGAAGCCGGGCAAGCGCCGCGAGACGCTCGTGAACGTCGCCGCGCGCAAGCCCGCCTGAGTGTCGGAGGCCGCCGCTCGGCGGCCCCGTCCGACACGCGCCGGCTAACGCTTCAGCGTCACGATCTCGCCGGTGAGCGCCGCACCCGCCACGACCGCGCCGGCCCCGCACGTGAACTCGGTCGCGCTCGAGCGCAACACGTTGCGGTAATTGCTCTTGATGCCGACGACAGCATTGCCGCCTTCCTTTCGCGCGCGCGCCTGCAGTTCGATGACGGCCGACAGGAACACATGCTGGCACGCCGCCTCGTCGCTCTTGCCGAACGCGTTGGTCTTCTTGTTCGTCGCGAACGTGCCGTACGACTTGAGCACGCGAGGATGCGACTGATCGCCGAAATAGAGCGCGACGCCGTCGTCGAGCTTTCCTTCCTCGCTCTTCAACGCGTTCTCGATCGGATAGTCTCGGATCGTGTCCCGTGCGTGCGCGGCCGACGCGATGAACGTCGCGCCGAGCAGCGCCAGTGCGATGCGATATTTCACGTGGGCTCCCGTTATTGCGCGTTCAGCTGCACGACGTCGCCCGAAACGGCGATCGCGCCGGCGCTGCCGCTCACGCCGCACGTATATTCGGACGTCGACTCGGAACGCTTTTCATGAAAGCGCGTCGTCACGTTGACGACCGCATTCCCGCCATGATTCTTCGCGTAGATGCGAAGACGGTTCAACGCTTCGGCCAGCGCCTGGTCGCACGTCGGCTGTTCGGCTTGAGTCCCGCGCGACACACGTACCGATTCCGAACGCGGACCGATGCTGGTCTTGACGTCCGGATGCGGCTGCGTGCCGAAATAGATCGCGACGCCGCTCGTGTCCGACGTCGTTGCCGCCGCCGGCAGCGGCAGCGAACGCACCACGGTACCGCACCCCGTCAGCAACGACGCGGCCACCAACATGCCGGCCAGATGTCCTTTGTGCTTCATTGTTATCGTCCTCTCAGCTCAGTAAGTTCACTTCAATCGCCCTTCCAGGCGTCCAACAACACACTTGCGCAGCTGCCGCCGAATCCGAACGACACCGACAGCGCGCGCTCGATCGAGCATTCGCGCACGGTACGCACGAGCGGCATGCCGGCGACCGCCGGATCGGGCTCGAGGCCGACCGCGGTGCCCGCAACAAAACCGTCGCGCATCATCAGGATCGTGTAGATCGCTTCATGCGCACCGCTCGCGCCGAGCGGATGCCCCGTCAGTCCTTTCGTCGACGAGAATGCCGGCACGTCGCCACCGAATACGTCGCGCAGCGCCTCGAGTTCCTCGGTGTCGCCGAGTGGCGTCGACGGCGCATGTGTGTTGACGTAGTCCGGACGCCGCCCGCTGCCGTCAAGCGCGCCACGCATCGCGCGTGCGATCCCCGGTGCATGAGGCGCCGCCATGCCGGCGTTGTCCGTGGCTTGGCCGAACCCGCTGATTTCCGCGTAAATTCGCGCGCCGCGCGCACGCGCATGCTCGAGCGATTCGAGCACGAGAATGCCCGCGCCGGACGCGATCACGAAGCCGTCGCGGCCGAGCGCATACGGGCGCGACGCGCGCTCCGGCGTATCGTTGAAACCGCTCGACAACGCACCCATCGCGTCGAACATCAGCGTCATGTTGTCGTGCAGTGCCTCGCTCCCGCCGGCCAGCACGATGTCCTGGTATCCGGAGCGAATCCAGTGCGCCGCCTGCCCGATCGCCAGCGCCGCGCTCGTGCAGGCGGACGACGGCGAGTACGACACGCCTTCGATGCCGAACAATTGCGCGACGCATGCCGACGCCGTGCTGCTCATCGCTTTCGGCACGACATAAGGCGGCGTCTTCTCGATACCGCGATGCCGCGCGATCTCCATCGCGTCGTCGTAGTCGGCGATCGATCCGATGCCCGACCCGATGATCGCGCCCGCGCGCGGCGAACGCAGCATCCCGGCGTCGAGCCCTGCATCGTCGAGTGCCGACGCGGCCGCGTGCGCGGCGAAACGCGCGGTGTCGCCCATGAAGCGCTCGTGCTTGCGCGCGAATCGCGCCGCCGACGCGACGCTCGCGACCCCGGCGACCTGACTGCGGAAACCGCGCTCGCGCCACGCGTCGACGCGGCTCACGCCAGAGCGGCCGGTGCGCAACGCGTCCGATACTTCGGCCAGCGAATTGCCGAGGCACGACACGATGCCGAGCCCCGTGACCACGACGCGCGTCGCCGCGCTACCGCCCGCCGTCATGCGCCGATCCGGCGGAAGATCAACGACGTGTTGATCCCGCCGAACGCGAAGTTGTTGCTCATCACGAATTCCGCATCGATCCGGCGTGCGTCGCCGATGATGTAGTCGAGCGGCGCGCACGCCGGATCGACCTTGGTGAGATTGAGCGTCGGCGCATACCAGTTGCGCTTCATCATTTCGATCGTCCACCATGCCTCGAGTGCGCCGCACGCGCCGAGCGTGTGACCCACATAGCTTTTCAGCGAACTGATCGGCATGCGTTCGCCGAACACCGACGCCGTCGCATGACTCTCCGCTACGTCGCCGCGATCGGTCGACGTACCGTGCGCGTTCACGTAGCCGATCGCGTCTGCGTCGAGCGTCGCATCGCTCAGCGCGAGACGCATGGCGACCGCCATCGTCTCGGCGGTCGGCTGGGTAATGTGCGCGCCGTCGGAGTTGCAGCCGAAGCCGACGATCTCCGCATGGATCGTTGCACCGCGCGCGAGCGCGTGCTCGTACTCCTCGAGCACCAGCGTCGCCGCGCCCTCGCCGACTACCAGACCGTCGCGATCGGCGTCGAACGGGCGTGGCGTCAGGTGCGCGGCATCGTTGCGCGTACTGGTTGCGTACAGGGTATCGAACACGGCCACCGCCGGGCCCGACAATTCTTCCGCGCCGCCCGCCAGCATCAGCGCTTGCTTGCCCGTCGCAATCGCTTCGTACGCGTAGCCGATCGCCTGGCTGCCGGACGCGCATGCGGACGACGTCGGCACGATCCGGCCTTTCAGATCCCAGAACAGGCTGACGTTGACGGCCGTGGTATGCGGCATCATCTGCACGTAGCTGTTCGACGTGACGTCGCGCATCGAGCCCGTTTCGAGCATCGTGCCGAATGCCCGGATCGGTTCGACCGATCCAGACGACGATCCGTACGCGACGCCCATCCGGCCGTCACGGATCGATGCATCGTCGGACAACCCCGCATCCTCCAGCGCCAGTTCGCTCGCGCGCACCGCGTACATCGACACCGGCCCCATCGAACGCGTCTTCTTGCGCGGATACGTGGGTGGCAGCTCGAACGCCGGCAACGGACACGCAAGCCGCGTATGCAGCGCCTCGAAGCAGTCCCATTCCGGCATGCGCCGCACCGCGTTGCGCCCGTCGCGCAAGCGCGCTTCGATCTCCGTCCAGCGTTGACCAAACGCGGTCACACCGCCCATTCCCGTCACGACCACGCGCTTCATCACACCATCCCGCCGTTGACGCCGATCACTTGCCGGGTGACGTAGCTCGCCGCATCCGACATCAGGAAACCGACCACCGCCGCGACCTCGTCGGGCTGGCCGACGCGGCCCATCGGCACGGTCTTCAAAGCGTGTTCCAGCGGCACCTCGTCGAGCATGCCGGTGTCGACCAGCCCGGGCGCCACGCAATTGACGGTGATCTTGCGCGACGCCAGCTCGATCGCCAGCGCCTTGGTCGCGCCGATCAGCCCGGCCTTCGCGGCGCTGTAATTGACCTGGCCGCGATTGCCCATCACGCCCGACACGGACGCGATCGTCACGATGCGGCCGCCGCCGCGCAGGCGCACCATCGGCATGGTCAGCGGATGCACGACGTTGTAGAAGGCGTCCAGCCCGGTTTCGATCACGATGTCCCAGTCCTCTTCGGACAGCGCCGGAAACGCGCCATCCCGCGTCACGCCCGCGCAGCAGACGATCCCGTAGTACGCGCCGTTCGCTTCGACATCGGCCTCCAGTTGCTGCCGGCACGCCGCACGGTCGCGCACGTCGAACTGCAGCACGCTTGCCGTGCCGCCCTGCGAGCGAATCGTCGCGGCCACCGCTTCCGCGTCGTCGCGGCCGGTGCGGCAATGCACGGTCACGGCGAAACCGTCGGACGCCGCGCGCAGCGCCACGGCGCGGCCGATGCCGCGACTCGCCCCTGTCACGAGAACTCGCCGAGTCATGAATTGAAGCTCCCCTCGATAAAGGATTGAAAATCGTTTGGTTGGTACACCTTGACGACGGCTTCCGCGCAACACTCGCCGTCGGCATGAATCGCGCATTCGTACGCGCCATGCCCCTCGTCGCCGCGCAGCAGTTCCCGCGCGACGATGCGCAGCGTCGTGTCGGCGCCGAACGCCGTGCGATGCGCGAGATAGCGGTTGGCCCCGAGCAACACGCCCGGTTTCGCGCGGCCGCCCGCGTGCGCGGCGAGCAGGCCGACATGCGCGGCGATCGCCTGTGCCATCAGCTCGATGCCGATCCACGCCGGCATCGCGCCATTGCCGTCGACATACCACGCATCGCGACGCGCGAGCGCGCTGACCTCGATGCCGGTTTCCGAGCAGCGCTCGATCGCGTCGAGCAGCAGCATCGTGCCGCGATGCGGCAACACGTCCCGCACGTCGCCGACGGGAATATCCGCGCCGCCATGCAGCGCGTCGATCAATGGTGCGGCATCCATGTCAGCCTCCCAGAATCAGGCTGGCATTGCTGCCGCCGAATGCGAACGAATTGCTCATCACGTAGCGTCCTGTTGCAGCGCCGGCCAGACGATGCTCGCGGTCGACCAGGTCGAGCCCCGGCAGCGCCGGGTCGCGCTCGCCGTCCCAGACGTGCGTCGGCAGCGCGATCCCGCGCGCCAGCGTCAGCCAGCCGAATCCAAGCTCGGTCGCGCCCGCCGCGCCGAGCATGTGTCCTGTCAGCGGCTTGGTCCCGCTCGCCGGTACGCCGTGCGGAAAAACCCGTGCCATCACGTTCGCTTCCATCTCGTCGTTCAGCCGCGTCGCCGTCGCGTGCAGGTTCACGTAGCCGACAGCGGACGATGCGACGCCGGCGTCCGCGAGCGCGGCGCGCAGCGCGTCCTCCGCGCCGCAGCCCGCCGGATCCGGCGCCGAGATGTGGTGCGCATCGCTCGACTCGCCGACACCGGCCAGCCGGACCGCCGCTTCATCGCGACTCATCACGAACAGCGCGGCGCCTTCGCCGATAGTGATGCCGTTCCGGTTTCGGCTCATCGGGTTGGTCCGACCCGGGCTGACGGATTCGAGCGACGCGAAGCCCTGCAGCGTCAGCTCGCACAGCGAATCCGCGCCGCCGACGACGACCGCGTCGCACAGCTTCAGCCGCAGCAGGCGGCGCGCGGCCGCGAACGCCTTGGCACTCGATGTGCATGCGGTCGACAACGTATAGGCCGGCCCGGCCACACCCAGCACCGCGCGCACGAACGGCGCCGCCGTGCCGATTTCCATCTGTCGATAATCGAACGCGGCAGGCATCGTGCCCGTCGCGGCACGCTGCGCAAGCGCGTGCTCCGCCGCCTGGATGCCGGACGTGCTCGTTCCGATCACGACACCGATCCGGCGCGGACCGTAACGCGCGATCGCCGCGTCGACGAAGGGTCCGATCTGCGCCAGCGCGGCAAGCAACAGCCGGTTGTTCCTGCAGTCGAAATGCGCGAGCGAGGTGGGCGGCGCGACGTCGAGCGCGGCACGCACGCTCCCGATCCAGCCGCCGGCAACGCCATCGGTACGCGGCGCCATGCCCGGCGCGACGCCGGCGTGCAATGCGTCGACGATTTCGTCGGTGGTTGCGCCGAGCGCGTTGATCATGCCGGGCGCGGACAGGTAGACCGGCGTCAGTCTGGCATTCATGCGCGCCCCTCCTTCGTGGACGGCGTGGCGAGCGGCGCGAACAGCACCGAAAAAACGATGCCCATCGCGAGGGTCGTGCCGAAGCTGCGCAACGCGGGCATCGCGCTCGCGCCGAGCATCCCGAACGACAGCAACGTCGTGGCCGCCGACAGCAGCACGCCGGTCCATACGGCGCCGAGACCGGCCGCGTCCCGCATGCAGCCTTCCCGGAGGAACACCGCGTAGTTGGCGCCCACGCCGAGCACCAGCATCAGCGCGAGCCAATTGAACAGCGTGAGCGGGACGCCCGCATAGCCGAACGCCGCGAGCGTCAACGCGATGGCGAACACGACCGGCAACGTCGTCGCGATACCGCCGCGCATGCCGTATCGCCACATCAGCAGCGCGGCGACCACGATCAGCGCCCCGGCCAGCCACAGGCCGCTGTCGACCCGATAGGCGCCGAACAGGCTCGACACGCTCGCGGCCTTGTCGACCCACGACACGCCCGGCAGCGTGCGCGCCAGCGCCGCGAACGTCGCTGCATTCGCCGCGTCGACCCGTTCCGGAATCGCCAGTGCCGCATCGACGGGGCCGGTGGCGCCGTCGACCCGCCCGAGCCACAGATGCCTGAACGGGGCCGACCAGCGGGCCGCCAGCCACGTATCGACGGACAGCGTCGCCGGCGCATCGACGGAATACGCGCGAAGCCACGCGTCGGCGACCTCGTCGCGGAAGCCCGCATGCGCCAGCGTCGCACGCAGTGCGGCGGCATCGGCGAACACGTGCGTGCCCAGCACCGCGCGATTGCGTGCCTGCTGCTTCGCCGACGGCACGAACGTCGCGATCGACTGGACGCGGCCGACCCGCTGCTGATCGAGCGCCCCGAGCAGCGCCTCGGAACGCTCGAGCACCTCTTCCTGAGACGCGCCCTGGACGACGAAGAACTGCGCGGTGTTTGCCAGTCCGACCGCCGCGCGGATGTTGCTTTCCTGTCGAGCGAGGCCCGCATCCCGCTGGATCAGCAGATGAATGTCGTCGTCGCTCTTCAGGACGACCCACCCCGGAATCGCAACCAGCGCGACCAGCACGGCGGCGGCCACCGCGCGCCGCCCTGCCAGCAGCGACTGCCAGCCGCTCAGCAGGCGAGCCGCGCAGGAGAATACGCGAGACGGCGCGCTGCGGGGCGGCTGAATCAGCATCAGCGGCAAAAAGCCGGTAACCGCCGCGAACGCGCTGAGGATCCCGACGATCGCAAAGCATGCGATCTGCTTGAGTGCCGGAAACGGCACCCACATCAGGATCGCGTAACCCAGCAGGCTGGTCGCCAGCGCCACCGCGAGTGCCGGCCTGACCGCCGCCGCGCCGCGCCGCGCATCCCATTGCCGCCCGGCGGAAAGGTATGCGACGAAATACTGGATCGAATAGTCGACGGCCTCGCCGATCAGGCTCACGCCGAACACCAGCGTCAGCAGGTGCAGCTTGCCGAATACCAACAGCGTCGCGGCCAGCGCGCACACGATGCCGAATGCCGTCGACGCAAACGCGAGCACCAGCAGGCGCGGCGACCGGAACACGCTCATCAGCAGCAGCGCGATGCCGGCCAGCGACACCGCGCCGATCACGTGCACGTCGCGCTCGGCACTGGCGCGCGCCGCTTCCGCATAGAACACGGCGCCGGCCCGGTCGACGCGAACGCCGCGAAAGTCGGCCGCGAGGGCGCGTTCCGCATCGGCAGTCGCGACGCGCACCGCGTGCTGGACACCGGATTCATAGGCCGACCCTGCCAGCGACGTCATCACGAGCACGCCAGTGGCACCGGCGCGATGCGACACCAGCACGCCGTCTTCGAGCGACAGGTTCGATGCCGCGAGCGGCAGCTCGCCGAGCCAGTGCTGCAGCCAGCCAAACGGATCGTCTGCCACCGCAGTCTGCAGACCGTCGACGGGCGGCGCGTAGAGCCGCCGGACAAGGCGTTCGCCGAGCGCGGCGTCACCTTGTTCGAGCGACCGGCGATCCGCGTCCGTCAGTAGACCGAAACGGGCCGGCAGGTAGGTCGCCGCGATCTGCGACAGGTCGAACGGCGGCACTTCGACCGTCACCGAACGAAATGCCCCGCTCGCCGCGAGCCGCGCGCCAAACTGCTTCGCGGCGGACTTCGCACGGTCGGCGTCCCGATCGGTGACCAGATAGACGGTGCGATTGCCGAGCACATCGCCGAGCACGTCGACGGCTCGTTCGGCAACCGGATTCGCTTCGGTGGCCGGCAGCAATGCAAGCAGATTCGTCTGCAATGGTGCGGGCCCGCTGAAGCGCCACACGATGAACGCGATCGCAACCAGCGCGACGGTCAGCCATGCGGCGCACAGCACGCGCCGCCGGCCGCGGTCGCCCGATGCGTCGATCGCGTCGCGCGCCGTATTCATCATCGTGCCTCCAGCCAACCGCGCTCGATGGGCGCGGGCGCATCGACCGGCGTCGGCCGCACGAACTCGAGCACGGTCACGTTGCCGTTCGCAAACGTCATGTCGAGCTTGCCGAGATAGGCACCGCCGCTCATTTCGAGCACGCGGATCGCCTGTGCGAGCTGCGGCTGGTTCGGCCGCAACACCATCCGCCACCGTTCCGGCGTGCCGCTCGCTTCGACGTCGAATTGCGCATACAGCGCCGACAGGTCGCCGCCGAGCACGTCGCGCATCATGCGCGACACTTGCGCGACGCCGCGGCCACCGCCGCCCGGCGCGACGAGGCGTCCGTCCGCCCCGACCTCACGCATGCCGCCGTCGGTAATCACATAAGTGGCCTTGTACGGTGTGTCGATGCGCCAGACGACGCCCGACCTGCGATCGAACAACATCGATCCCGTGCTGACGAGCGGCTGCTTCATCGCCGACAGCGTCTGTGTCTGCCGAAAATCCGAGCGAATCGCACCCACTCTTGCCAGCCGCGCCGCGACATCGGCAACGAGCGCGGCGTTCGCCGGCCGGGCCGCCGCTGCGGCCGCGGCCGGCGTCGGAGCGGCCGCCAGCTCGCCGCCGGCGAGCATCATCCATGCGCCGAGCATCGTCGCCGCAAACCGTCGGTAGCGCAGCGTCAGGCCCATTGCGCACGCACCCTTTCGATCAAGGCAGGCGGCGACACGAACTGCAGTTCGCGCGTCGTCGCATCGATCGCAAGTTGCACCGTATAGCCCTTCGTCAAACGCTCGCCGGAGGCAGCGTCGACGATTTCGTAACCGATCTTCAGCCGGTTCTCGAATTCGAGGAGCGTCGCGCGCACGTCGAGCTGCTGGCTGTAATGGGCCGGGCGAACGTATTTCAGATGCGCCTCCACCACGGGCCACACATAGCCCGACGCCAGCATCGCCGGATAGTCGTAGTCGATCATCCGCAGCAGTGCGGCGCGGCTGCTTTCGAAGTACTTCAGGTAATGCCCGTGCCAGCAGACGTTCATTGCGTCGACATCGTGGAACAGCACCTCGACGCGTGCGGTCGCGGTGAGCGGCGGACGGTTCTCGTTCATGCCGCCTCCCCGCGCCGGCATGCGCCGAACGATCCGCCGATCGGCTCGCCAATCGGCTCGCAGGCTGCCAGGCGCGCGGTCAACGCGCGCAGCTCCGCTTCGAGCGGCCGGTCCTCGACCACCAGCGGCGAGTGGCGACCCACATCGTCGATGAACGCGCGCAGCGCGGGCGAAAGCTGCGTGCGCGGGTCGTCGCGCAGCCGCAGACGGACGGCCTGCACGGTCGCAAGCACGTGCGCCGCGGCGACCTGCTCGGTCAGCGCCAGCACGCGCAGGCAATCGCGTGCGGCGATCGTTCCCATGCTGACCTTGTCCTGGTTGTGCGACTCCGTCGAGCGCGAGAACACGCTCGCCGGCATCGTGTGCTTCAGCGCCTCCGCCGTCCATGCGGACGACGAGATCTGCACGGCCTTGAACCCGTGGTTGATCGCGGCACGTTCTCCGGTCGCCCCCGTCAGGTTGCGCGGCAGTCCGTTGCTGAACTTGTCGTCGACTAGCAGCGCGAGCTGGCGATCCATCAGATCCGCGAGGTTCGCCACAGCGGTCTTCAGCGCATCCATCGCGAATGCGATATGGCCGCCGTAGAAATTGCCGCCGTGCAGCACGCACCCTTCGTCCGGATCGATCAGCGGATTGTCGTTCGCGCTGTTCAGTTCGTTCTCGATATCGCGACGCATCCACGACAACGCGTCGCGCGCCACGCCGATCACGTGCGGCGCGCACCGGACCGAATAGCGATCCTGCAAGCGCCGGCCCGGCGATTCGTCGCGCCCGGCCAGGTCGGCGCGTATCCATGCGGCCGCCTCGCCCTGCCCCGCATGCGGCTTCGCGTCGAACAAGCGCGCATCGAAGTGCCCGGCCCGTCCGTCGAGCGCGACCGTCGTCAACGCCGTCAGGCGGGCAGCCATCGACGTCAGGTGCTCGGCACGCGCAAACGCGAGGCAGGCCAGCCCCGTCATGACCGCCGTGCCGTTCATCAGCGCCAGCCCTTCCTTCGGCGCAAGCGTGAGCGGCGCGCGATCGATCGCGCGCCATACGTCCCGCGCGTCGCGCTCGTCGCCGGCGAACGATACGGTGCGCTCGCCGACCAGCGCCGCGGCGACGTAGGACAGCGGTGTCAGGTCGCCGCTCGCGCCGACCGAGCCTTCCGATGGAATGCGCGGCAGGATGCGGTGATTCACCAGATCGGCCAGCCGCTCCAGCAACGTGAACCGCACGCCCGAGTAACCGAACGCGAGCGAATTGAGCCGCGCGACGATGATGGACAACGTCTGCGTCGCGTCGAACCAGTCGCCCATCCCGCATCCGTGATAACGGGTCAGTTGCAGCGGCAGCGCTTCGACGAGCGACGGCGGCACCTCGACCACGCACGCGTCGCCATATCCGGTCGTGACACCGTACAGCGTGCCGCCGTTCGCGAGATAGTCGCGCAGCCAGGTTGCGCCGCGCTCGATCCGCGAGCGCCACGCGCTCGCCGCATTCAGCGCGACAGGCGCACCATCGCGGGCGATCGCGACGACGTCCTCGATCGTCAGATGCCGGTCGCCGATCACGACGGCCGGCCGGCTCGCGTGCGCCGCGGCGGTGGCCGGGACGTTCTTCATGTCATGCTCGGCCACGCGGACCTCCATCGGGCCGCGCCCAGAAATCGAAGAAGTTGAACCATTGATAGGGAGCCTTGCGGCAATAGTGTTCGAGCCGCGCGGCATAGCGCTGCGCCCATTGCGCGACGTGACTCGCGCGCTCGCGGCGCGGCAGTTCGATTCGGTCTGCGAACGACTCGAAATAGAGCCGGTAGCCGCGCTGCTCCTTCAGGCAGAAGAACAGGTAGACCGGACAGCCAAGCGCATGGGCGAGGATGTACGGGCCCTGCGCGAACGGGGCCTGCGCGTCGAGAAAACGGGCGTCGACCGTTTTCCCCGAATCATGCGGCGGCACGCGGTCGCCGACGATCACGAGCAGCTCGCCCGCATCGATCCGCGACTGCATCATCATCGCCGTATCCGGCCCGAAGTCCGATACCTCGACGAGTTGCTTGCCGAATGCCTGGTTCGCGCCGGCCAGCACACCCGTAAAGCGCTTCGCGTGTTCGGTATAGACGATCGCCGTCACCTTCGTGTGCGCATCGCGCAGCGCAAGCGCGCGTGTCATCTCGAGGTTGCCCAGATGCGCGCCGATCACGAGCGCACCGCGCCCGCTCGCGGCGAGCGCATCGAATGCAGATGAATCGTCGAAGCGCACGTCGAGTTCGTCGAGACGGCCGGACCATGCGACGAACTTATCGAATCCCGCCTGCGCAAAGGCAAGCATGTGCCGATACGCACTGCGCCATCCCGGCTTCGGCACGGCCGCCGCTTGCGCGTCGCGCAGGCGCGCGATGTACGCATGCGACGCGGTGCGCGCCGTGCGGTTCGTCAGCACGAAATAGCCGACGATCGGATGCAGCCAGAGCGACGTGAAATCCTTGCCGAACCAGCGGCAGCTCAGGGCCAGCAACGCCATGCCGATCCGGCTGCCGCGTTCCGGCATGCGCCACCATGCGCGCGTGCGCGCCGTCGGCGGCGCGGCGCGCCGACCGATGAGCCGGCGCGTCAGCAGCATCGGCGCGCGCACGAGCATCCCGGCGACGAGCCGCGTGTGGCTCGCGCTGATGCGCACGTTGTCGCGCCAGACGTCGAAATGCGACACGCCGTCGGCCGGGTAGACGACGCGCGTCGCGATCGTCCTGAACGCCAGGCCTCGCCAGTGCAGCCTGACCAGGATCTCGCTGTCGAAAGCCATCCGCGTCGGCATCGATACCGTGTCGATCAGTTCGCAGACGGCATCGACCGGATACAGACGAAACCCGCACATCGCATCGGGAATGTCCAGCGACAGCGTTTCGATCCATACCCACACGTGCGTGAGATAGCGGCCGTACAGACGCGCCTTCGGTACGCTGTCGTCGAAACGTGGCCGCCCGAGAATCACGGCGTCCGGCTCGGCCTGGGCGGCCGCGACGAACTTCGGCACGTCGTCGGCATCGTGCTGGCCATCGGCATCGATCTGGATCGCATGCCGGTATCCCCGTGCGCGCGCGGCACGCATGCCGGCCATGACGGCCGCACCCTTTCCACCGTTGACGGGCAACCGCAGCAACGTCACGGAATCGGCATACTGCGCGGCAAGCGTGGCGAGCACCCGCCGGGTCGGCTCATCGCTGCCATCGTCGACTACCAGAATCGGCAGGCCGTGCACGACCAGGCGCGCCAGCGTGCCCCCGATCGCATCGCGATGGTTGTAGATCGGGATGACGATGCAGGTGTCGCTCATGCCGCCGCCGCGCCGTATACCAGCACGCCCGACGTGCATTCCCGGCCGCCGCACCGGAACGCGAAGCGCGTGTGGCCGCGTACCGGATCATGCGCGAGACGCAGCGCCAGCACGGCGCCGGGCGGCACGGGTGCCTTGAACTTCAGGTGTTCGATCGAACGGATTTCCCGCACGGCCGGCATCTCGCGGCCGGCAAGGCGTGCGGCCCAGTCGATCTGCACGACCCCGGGCAGGATGGGCAGCCCGGGAAAATGCCCGTCGAAATGCGCGAGCGTGGGCGGCACGCGCAGCTCGTAATGCAACGCGTCGTCGCTGCGCCACGACGCGAGCAGCTCGAAGCCCTCCGGCGTGGCCGTAAAGGCCGCCGCCAGCGCGGCAGCGGGCAGCTTCCCGCGCACATCGAACGGCATCGCGTGGCGGAATCGCCAGTAGCGCGGCAAGGCGGCCGCGTCGAAATAGGCGCCGAGCGCATGCCGCAACGTCGTGGCGACGGCAATCCGCCCGTGCTCCGCCAGCGCGTCCCGCCCCGCCGCGCTCAACACCGCGACGACGCCCACGTGTGGCCGCGTCGCGCCGTCGACGACCACCGCGGCCGCCTGCTCGACATACTCGTGCGCGAGTATCCGCGTCTCGAGCTCCGGCAACGACACGCGCTTGCCGTCGAGCTTGATCACGCGATCGCGCCGTCCCGCGAGCGCGAAGCGGCCCAGCGCGTCGAATCGCGCGGTGTCGTCGGTGCGGTGCCAGCGATCGTGGCCGAGATGCGCGGAGCGAACGCACAGTACGCCTTCGTCGTCGCAGCGCACGTCAACGCCCTTCAACGGCTGCCATGCGTGCGAGACGTCCTGACGCCGCCACGCGATACCGCCGGTTTCGGTGCTGCCGAAGATCTCGAGCGGCGCCGCGCCGAACGCGTTCGCATAGGCCGCTGCCGCATCGGCCGGCAGCGGGCCGCCCGACGAGAAGAACGCGCACGGCGCGGGCGCTTGCATCGGAAAACCGGACAACGCGGGCCAGCGCATCAGTTGTGACGGCGTCGAGACCACGACACCGCCGCCGTATTCGACAAGCCGCTGCTGCAGTTGCAACGGCTCGAGCACCGCTGCCCGGTCGAACGCGCGGCCCGCCGCCAACGGCCACAGGATCCTGAACAGCAGTCCGTAGATGTGGTGATGCGGCACGCTCGACAGCGTCACTGCCGCGCCGATCCGGTCGGCCCATTCGCGCTGCAGCGTGCGCACTTCGGCATCGAGCTGCGCGAGCGACTTCCGCACCGGCTTCGCGATGCCGCTGCTGCCGGACGTATAGAGCGTCACTGGGGCCGTCGCGTCAATTGGGCGGACGGAGATGGCAGGTTCGCGCTCCGTGCCGTGCCCGCACGCGGCCAATGCCGGCGCATCCAGCACCAGGTCGTATGCATGGGCCAGATCGCCGAGATAGCCGGGCGCGTTGCTGGCCGGAATCACGATTTCGCCCTGCACCGCCGCGACCGCGAAGAACGCGCACGCGAAGTCGTACGGATCGTCCGTGCAGATCGCGACCCGTCGCGCGCCGCTCGCGTCGAGCGTCCGTGCAATGGCGTCCACGCGCGCACGCCAATCGCCGAGCGTCAGCGCGTCGGCGCCGTCGCGGCAGACTGTCGTTTCGCTATCCGCCGCGGCACACAGCATCTCGTGCAGCGCGATCATGCGACACCCGTGCGCTTTCGTCTGGGAGCGATGACAACGCTGCGCCACAGCCACTCGCCCGCAAGCAACGCACCGATCAGCAGGTACGCGACGAAGCCGTTGTAAAGGGCCCATGATGCACGGCTCCAGTACAACGCCGTGTAGACCGAAAAGCCGCCGTTCACGATGAAGAATACGCACCACACCTGTGTGACGCGCCGCGTGTAGCGGACGATTTCCGGACTCGGCTCGGGATAGGTCGATCGTGCGAATTTTTCGATCATCGTCGGACCGCGCCGCAGCGTCGCGCCGAACGCGACCAGCAAGCCGGCACTCACACATGCAGGATAGAGATGAAGAAGACGTTCGCTGTCCGTCACGGCAATCGCGACGGACAACGCGGTCAATGCACCGGCCACGCACCAGTCGAGCGTCGTGAGCCGCCGCAGCGCCTTCGTGAGCGTGCCCTTGCCGACCGTGCGCTGAAGCCACAGCAATGCGAAGAGCAGGCAACCGACGTAGCGCGGCGACATGCTTTGCCACGCAAACAGGATGACGAGCGGATACGCGACAAACAGCACCGCCCTGGCCGCCACGCTTGCCCAGCGTGGCAAGCCGGTGCCGGTCGTCGCCCGCGTGCCCGTCATCGCCATCGTCATGCGCGCGCGAGCAACGCGTGAACCGCGGCGATGACATCGCCGACGGTGCGCACCGACTTGAATTCCTCGGGCTTGATGCGCTTGCCCGTCATTTCCTGAAGCTTGATGGCCAGATCGACCGCGTCGATGCTGTCCAGGTCGAGCTCTTCGAACAGGTGCGTTTCAGGTGTCACGCGCTCCGGCTCGATCGCGAAATTCTCGTGAAAAATGGCGCGGATGCGCTCCAGGATTTCTGCGTCGGTCACGAGTGACTCCCCTTTTCCAGCACGGCTTCTTGCGATGCCTGATGCGACTGCTGCTCGGCAATGAATGCCGCCAGTGTGTTGATCGACCGAAAATGCGCTTTCGTACGCTCGTCGTTCGCGGCGATCGTCAATTGAAACTTCTTGCGCAGCATGATGCCGACTTCGAGCGCATCGACGGAATCGAGGCCGATTCCGTCGGTCGAGAACAGCGGCGCATCGTCATCGATATCGTCCACCGTCATGTCGCTGAGATCGAGCATCTCGATCAGAAGCTGCTTAATTTGCAGTTTTAAAGTATCCATGCTGAAACAGGCTTTGAGTAATATGCCCTTCCACCTCGCGGGCAATACTGCGAGCGGCAATCGACGGCGACGTCACGTCCGACGCCAGCCGGTTCGGATCCATCGGCTCCAGCACGTCGATGCGCATGCGAAACGCACGAGACGGCACGTGATACCACTGCAGGGTCTTGGTGAATACCGGCGGATCGCAATCGATCAGCACCGGCTGGATCCGGCTGCGCGACTGTAGCGCCATATGCGCGAAGCCGCGCGAGAACGCATGCAGACGATTGTCACCGGGGCTGCGCGTGCCTTCGGGGAAGACGATCATCGTGTAGCCCGCCGCCAGTTGCCGTGCCCCGGCCTCGACGAGACCGACGGCATCGGCATTGCTCACGTATTCGGCTGCACGGACGATGCCCCAGAAACACGGGTTGCCCCAGTGGCCGCGCTTGACCACGCAGCAGGCCTTCGGCGTCAGCGACAGCAGCACCATGACGTCGAGCCAGGTCGGATGATTGGCGACGACGATTGCGGGGCCGCCGTTGGCGAGACGCTCGACGCCGCTCAACTCGAGCTTCATCACGCCCATGCGCTGCAGCAGCGCGACCAGCACGCGGAAGAAATGGTGGATCACGAGCGTCACGCAACGCTGGCGCGAGCGCCGATGCGGCCACAGCGCGCCGACGACGATCGCCAGCACCGAGAACACCGATCCGCAAAACGCAAAGAATGCCAGGCTCATGCCGGTCGCGAACAGGCGCCAGCCGTAGTCAAGCCGCGCGATCATGCCAGCTCCATCGCCAGAATGCGTGTTCGCCACGCCATGACGCCGTCGTGCGCGCCGACAGGCAGCGCAGCACCGCCGCGCTTTGCGTATTCGCCGCGTCGTCGGCAACATGCGTGTCGCTCGCGCCGTCGACCGCCATTTCGCAGCTCAGATAGCCGACAGGCTCATCGGCGCCAAGCAGCACGGCAAGCCCGACACTCTCCGGGTCGTCGTCGATATCGCCGTATACAGCGTCGGCCGGCTCGTGCGCATGGACGAGCAACACCGGCGATGCCGGCGACGTGTCGTATTGGGAAAATGCTTCGAGCAACGCGTAGCCGAGGGTTTCATGGCCGGCCGCGATCGCGGTCGCGGGCGATCGGTCGCGCCTTGCGATCCCGAATATGCCCGTGACCGCATTGAGAACGGAAAGACTGAAGGCCGTCGGAGAGACGGGTTCCGCGGCGCCGATGTCGGAGAGAATGCCGGTGGTGCGCGTCAGTTCGCCATGGCGCGACGCGAATACCATCCGCAACGGATTTTCCGCTCCGGCGCAATCATACGCAGCCTGAAGCGCGAGACGCGACAGCCGGCTCAAGCGGCGACGCACCATCGGATCGAGGGCTTCGACGCCCGGCACCCCCGCGGTCGAAATCGACGTCCATCTGGCGATTGGCATGGTCCAATGCAAATCGGCCATTGTTGTTCTCGTTGAGGTGACTTCTCTTGAGTGTTTTTATATAGCGCCGCCGCGTATCGGGCCGTTGCGCTCCGCTTTCCATGCCGAGTGACCGGCATCCCGGTGCGGCGGAACTGTAACAGGACTGTTACAAAAGATCAACGTTACAGCGTGCGACTTCTCCATTATTTAACTATTTATTAATTTGCCGGAAAGTTGTGCATCGTCGGTTATCCCGACAATCCGTCGTCCCACGTACTTTGTACCGATCCTGCACCCAAATGGCTCATAATGGGCGCGATTCCGAATCCCCTTTTCCCGTTCAATGAGTTATTCGCTCGCCACCGAATACACCCGCGAGCTCGAAATCCGCAAGAGCCGCTTCATCGCACATGCGATCCCCGTCGACGACCGCGACGCCGCGATGCAGGCGCTGCAGCGCCTGCGTGACGCGCACCCCGCGGCCACCCACGTCTGCTGGGCGCTGCTCGCCGGCGGCCAGTCCGGCATGTCGGACGACGGCGAGCCCTCGGGCACCGCCGGCCGGCCGATCCTCGAGGTGCTGCGCCATCACGATCTCGACGGCGTGCTCGGCGCGGTCGTCCGCTATTACGGCGGCGTGAAGCTCGGCGCAGGCGGCCTGGTGCGCGCCTATACGGACGCGATCGCCTCCGCGCTGCTCGACGCCGAGCGCGTCGAACGCATTCGCCACACGCGGTTCGCGATCGAAATCGGCTATCCGGACGAAGCGCGCGTGCGCCGCTGGATCGAGCAGGCGGGTTATGAACTGGCGGACAGTGCGTACGGGATGACGGTGAAGCTCGTGATCAAGCTGCCGGAAACGGCCGAAGGGGCGGCGAAAGCCGAGCTGTTCGACCTGACGCAGGGGCGTTCGGGCTTTCCTGACCTGTGACGCGCTGCCGGCCGCGCCCCCCGCTTCATGACGATCCCCGCCAAAATTCAGATAAGTCCCATAGAAAAACCGCGCACCCAAATTTAATCTCCCTGCATTCCCGGTACGGCGTTGCGCAAACGGCTGGCCGGGCATGGGGCACGCCGCACCTCGCGCGTCGCCGACAATCAGAATTCAGCCAGGGGATATCGGACGCATGCAACTGCAAGAACTGCAAGCCCAACTCGCGGAACTCGATCGACGCATCCAGACGGCACGTCGCCGCGAACGCGATGCGGCACTGGTGCAGGTGCGCCAGCTTGTGAAGGACTATGCGCTGACCGCGCGGGAAATTTTCGGGCAGGGCTACAGCGATCGCGCGAAGCTGTTCACGATCGGCGCGAAATATCGCGATCCGGCGACGGGCGCCACGTGGAGCGGCCGCGGTCGCGAACCCGCGTGGATCGCCGGCCGCGACCGTGCCGCGTTCCTGATCCGGGAATAACGCGCGCCGCGTTGCACGGCGCGCCCCGGCGGTCGGTCCAGCCGACCTGAACCGCTCAATAAACGTCCGGGACGATCATGCTGTCCGGCACCGGACGACGAATGTAGTCCTCGTGATGCTCGCGCTGCGGCAGATCGATCGTCGGGCGCGGCACCTCGTGATACGGCACCTGGGTCAGCAGATGGCTGATGCAGTTCAGGCGCGCGCGCTTCTTGTCGACCGCCTGCACGACCCACCACGGGGCTTCGGGGATATGCGTGCGCTGCAGCATTTCTTCCTTGGCGGCCGTATAGGCTTCCCAGCGGCGGCGGCTCTCCAGGTCCATCGGGCTCAGCTTCCACTGCTTCAGCGGATCCTG
Source organism: Burkholderia ambifaria AMMD (assembly GCF_000203915.1). Lineage (NCBI taxonomy): Bacteria > Pseudomonadati > Pseudomonadota > Betaproteobacteria > Burkholderiales > Burkholderiaceae > Burkholderia > Burkholderia ambifaria. The sequence goes on along the minus strand of NC_008391.1, from coordinate 429,169 downwards.
GATCCGGTTCTGGAAGCGCACTTCCTGCTCGCGATCGGTGATCGAGAACCAGTACTTGACGATCTGGATGCCGCTACGCGCCAGCATCTTCTCGAATTCGGGTACGGAACGGAAAAATTCCTCGTACTCGTCGTCGGTACAGAAATTCATCACGCGCTCGACGCCCGCGCGGTTGTACCAGCTGCGATCGAACAGCACGATTTCGCCGCCGGCCGGCAGATGCGCGACATAGCGCTGGAAATACCATTGCGTGCGCTCGCGGTTGTTCGGCGCGGGCAGCGCCGCCACGCGGCACACGCGCGGGTTCAGGCGCTGCGTGATGCGCTTGATCGCGCCGCCCTTGCCTGCCGCGTCGCGCCCCTCGAAAATCACGACGAGGCGGTGCCCGGTGCTCACGACCCAGTCCTGCAGCTTCACGAGTTCGCCCTGCAGCCGGAACAGCTCGCGGAAATACTGCTTGCGCGCTTCGCGGCGCTCCGGCGAGAACAGCAGATCCTCGCCGCTATCGAAACGGCGGTCGTCAAGCTCCATTTCGAGTTCTTCGTCGTACGCGTCGACGAGGTCTTCCTCGAAATGGTGCCGGCGCGACTCGCCCGATGCCATATCGGTGAGGTCGTCGGTCTCGGTGCGGGTATCGTTATCTTCCATGGGGCCTCCTTGCTTCAATTGACGCAGCCATACTCCGCCATTATCCCAGCGTCGCGCGTCAAATTGATGAAAAAGGGGGCGAGCGGCTGGGGCGACCGGCTAGGCGACCGGCCGACGTCGACCGTGAGGCGACACGCGCCGGCGCTCGCCACGCGATCCAAACGGGCGCCGCCCGCCGGCACCATGAAAAATGCCGGGCACAAGCCCGGCATCGATTGCCGTCGGCACAACCACCAACGCGGTCGCACCGGCGACCTGCCCCGTCAGCGAATGATCCGCGTGACGCCGCGCCCGCGCGGATCGGCCATCGCCTCCGGCGTCTTGCCGTCGATCTTGATCACCTGGATATCGCCGCTGAAGTCCTGCCCCTTCAGCGTGTAGCCGCGCGCCTCGATCTGCTTCGCGAGCTCGCCTTCGATCGGATGGTACGGCTCCCAGAAGATCGTGTTCGGCGGCAGCAGCTGGTGGTGGAAACGCATCGCGCCGACCGCGTCCTTCAACGGCATCTTGAAGTCGTAGATGTTGTTGATCACCTGGAAGATCGACGTGAAGATGCGCGAGCCGCCCGGCGTGCCGATCACGAGCGATACCTTGCCGTCCTTCGTCATGATGGTCGGCGACATCGACGACAGCGGACGCTTCTTCGGCTCGATCGCGTTCGCATCGCTGCCGACCACGCCGAACATGTTCGCGACGCCCGGCTTCGCGGAGAAGTCGTCCATCTCGTCGTTCAGCACGATACCGGTGCCGTCGGCGATCACGCCCGAACCGAAATAGCCGTTGATTGTGTACGTGTTCGATACCGCGTTGCCCCACTTGTCGACGACCGAGAAGTGCGTCGTTTCGGCCTTCTCCGGCATCGACGTGCCGAGCCCCGGCTGTACGCTCTTCGTGTCCGACGGCTCCTTCGGATTGACCTCGGCCGCACGCTTCGCGATGTACGAGTCGGCGGTGAGCTGCGCGATCGGCACCTTGTAGAAATCGGGATCGCCGAGGTATTGCGCGCGATCGGCGAACACGCGCTTCTCGATTTCCGCGACCAGATGGATGTACTGCGGCGAGTTGAGCGCCACGCCGTCGAAGTCCTTCTTCAGATCGGCCTTCATCTTCAGCAACTGCACGAGGCCGATGCCGCCCGAACTCGGAGGCGGCGCGGTGATCACGTCATAGCCGTTCCACTTCGCCTGCACCGGCTGGCGCCACACCGCGCGGTATTGCGCGAGATCCTCGGTCGTGATCAGCCCGTTGCCGTCGCCGGTCTTCATCGAAGCCGCGATCAGCTCGGCCGTCTTGCCCTTGTAGAAACCTTCCGCGCCGCCGTTCGCGATCCGCGTGAGCACGTCGGCGAGATCGGGCTGCTTGAAGTTCGTGCCCGCCTTCATTCCGGAGAAGTACTTGTCGAAGTTGGTCTTGCCGCCGAACTCCTTCGACGCGTCGACGCCGCGCTGCGCCAGTTGCTCGTCGACCATGAAGCCGTCGCGCGCATAGTGGATCGCCGGCGCGAGCACCTGCTTCCATTTCAGCTTGCCGAAGCGCTTCTGCGCTTCCCACATCCCCGCGACCGTGCCCGGCACGCCGGCCGCGCGCGGGCCGTACAGACTCATGCCCTTGACGACGTTGCCCTCCTTGTCGAGGTACATGTCCTTCGTCGCGGCGAGCGGCGCGCGCTCGCGGTAGTCGATGAAGTACGGCTTGCCGTCCTTGTAGATCGTCATGAAGCCGCCGCCGCCGATGTTGCCGGCCTCCGGATACGTGACGGCAAGCGTGAACGCGATCGCGACGGCCGCGTCGATCGCGTTGCCGCCTTCCTTGAAGATCCGCTCCGCGGCATCCGCGCTGTACTTGTCGGCCACCGCGACTGCCGAACTCGTCAGGACCGCCGGCTGCGGACCCTTCGCATAGGCAGGCGCGTTCGGCAGGAAACCGACGCCGGCCACCGTCGCGAGCACGACGGCGGATGTTTTGAAGCGATTCAGCGTAGTCATTGCATGTCCCCCATGTGGATCTTCTTCAGGCGGGAAAGGCGCCCGATCCGCGCGTATCCGCTGGCTCGCCGGCGGACACCTGCGGCTTCGTAGTATAGGGGGACAAAAAGGGTCGAACACGCCACGCGCGATCCACGCGTGCAAATTGTGGGCAGCGAGGTCACCTACCCGGTAGAAACGGGCGTGCTCATCGGTCGAAATTTCCTGCGCGGCCGATCCTCGTTGCAATGCAAAAATCCGAAAGTTGCAAACCGCGGTCCCCTCATGCCGGCCATGCAAAAAAACGGCGCCAGAGCCGCCCGCTGTGCCGGCCGATCTGAGAAGATAGCGCCCCGCTTTCGCGCTGCGTTCAGGCTTTCGCTCGCACGCCGCTTCACGTTCGTTCGTCTCGTTCCCTATGGCATCACACAATGCGCATCACGCGTCCGGCTTCGCGGCCGGCGTCGCCGCCGCCGTCCTCGTCGCCCAAACCGGCGCGACCGGCCCCTGGCACACTGGCCTGCTCGCCGCGTTCGTGGCCGGCGTCGCGGGCGGCACCGCGCCCGACTGGCTCGAAGTCGCATGGTGGACCCGCAAGCGCCGCCTGTGGATCACGCACCGCACCGTCACGCACTGGGGCATCGGCTGGATCGCGCTGCTCGCGCTCGGCTGGCACGGGCTCACGCATCATCCGCATCCGCTGTGGGCCGCGCCGCTGTTCGGCTTCGCGTGCGGCGGCGTGATGCACCTGCTCGCGGACTGGCCGAATCCGCTCGGCGTGCCGTGGATCTGGCGGCGTCACTCGCTGAATCTGTGGAACAGCGGACACTGCGACCTGATCATCGTCGCCGCTGCATGGGGCGGCACGCTGTGGCTCGTGCAGTCGCTGTGGACGCGCGCACCATTCCTCGAACACTGGCTCGGCTGGCTGCATCGCGTGTAATGGCGGACCGGGCCGGGCACCCACCCCGCCGCGCACACCGAACGCAAGCGCCACTCCCTTTCGCTGATCCGGCACCCGTGACCGAACGGGTGGCGTTGCACACGCACGCCTATTGAAACGCCGGCACTGCGCCTCATCTGCATCTACGAGGCGCGCGTATTCTCCCCGCCCCAGGTGCCCGGCGCGCAGTTGCGACGTCTGGCACACTGACGATTCGCGCGCGGCCGCCCGTGCGCTCGCACCCTATTTCAACGCTCCGATGGACGTCACCGCCACCCGCCCCGCCCACGCGCTCGACGTGTTCCACCCGGCCGTCGCCGCATGGTTCCGTCGCACGTTCGCCGCGCCGACCGGCGTGCAGGCGCTCGCGTGGCCGCACATCAAGGCGGGCCGGTCGACGCTCGTGGCCGCGCCGACCGGCTCCGGCAAGACGCTCACCGCGTTCCTGTGCGCGCTCGATGATCTCGTGCGCGATGCGCTCGCGCACGACGGGGCACTGCCCGACGCGACGCTCGTCGTCTACGTGTCGCCGCTGAAGGCGCTGTCGAACGACATCCACGTGAACCTCGACGCGCCGCTCGCCGGTATCGCCGAATCGCTCGCGCAGCTCGGCTTGCCGGTGCCCGCGATCCGCACCGCCGTGCGCACCGGCGACACCCCGCAGGCCGAACGCGCGGCGCTGCGCAAACGCGCGCCGCACATCCTCGTGACGACGCCCGAGTCGCTGTACGTGTTGTTGTCCTCGACGTCGGGACGGCAGATGCTGTCGAGCGTGCGTTCGGTGATCGTCGACGAGATCCACGCGCTCGCGTCATCCAAGCGCGGCAGCCATCTCGCGCTGTCGCTCGAACGCCTCGATGCGTTGACGGGCCGCGCGTTGCCGCGCATCGGATTGTCGGCCACGCAGAAACCGATCGACGCGGTCTCGCGCTTCCTGGTCGGCGGCCCGGCCGATGCGCCGCGCGACTGCACGATCGTCGACACCGGCCACACGCGTGAACGCGACCTCGCGCTCGAACTGCCCAACGTGCCGCTCGGGCCGGTGATGGCGACCGACGTGTGGGACCAGGTGTACGACCGCATCGCCGCGCTCGCGGCCGCGCATCGCACGACGCTCGTGTTCGTGAACACCCGGCGCACCGCGGAGCGCATGGCGCGCCATCTCGCCGAGCGCCTCGGCAAGGACGCGATCGCCGCGCACCACGGCAGTCTCGCGAAGGAACATCGCCTCGACGCCGAACAGCGGCTCAAGCGCGGCGAGCTGAAGCTGCTCGTCGCGACCGCGTCGCTCGAACTCGGCATCGACATCGGCGACGTCGATCTCGTATGCCAGGTCGGTTCGCCGCGCGGGATCGCACCGTTCCTGCAGCGCGTCGGCCGTTCCGGGCACCAGGTCGGCGGCGTGCCGAAGGGCCGCCTGTTCCCGTTGTCGCGCGACGAGCTGGTCGAATGCGCGGCGCTGCTCGACTGCGTGCAGCGCGGCGAGCTCGACGCATTGCGGATTCCCGAGGCGCCGCTCGACGTGCTCGCGCAGCAGATCGTCGCCGAAGTCGCCTGCGCGGAATGGCAGGAGGATGCGCTGTACGCGAGCTTCACGCGTGCGGCGCCGTACGCGCGCCTGTCGCGCGAACGCTTCGACGAGGTCATGAAGATGCTCGCCGAAGGCTTCACGAGCCGCCGCGGCGTGCGCGGCGCGTATCTGCATCGCGACGTGGTCGGCGGCACGGTGCGCGGACGCCGCAACGCGATGATGACCGCGACGACCTCGGGCGGCACGATTCCCGACATGGCCGACTACGCGGTGTTGCTCGAACCGCAGGGCATCCAGGTCGGCACCGTCAACGAGGATTTCGCGGTCGAGAGCCTGGCCGGCGACGTGTTCCAGCTCGGCAACCAGTCGTACCGGATCATTCGCGTGGAAACGGGCCGCGTGCGCGTCGAGGACGCACAAGGCCAGTCGCCGAGCATTCCGTTCTGGCTCGGCGAGGCGCCTGGGCGCAGCGACGAACTGTCGGCCGCGGTCGGCCGGCTGCGCGCGCGGCTCGACGCGCTGTTCGCCGAAGGCGATCGCAACACGGATGCCGGCGGACGCAAGCGCGGTGCGAGCGGCGTGAACGGCGCGAATGGTGATGCAACCGGTAAGACGGCCACGCGCGGCAAGGCCAAACGAGCCGCCGAAGCCTCAACCGTCGCCGATTCGCGAAGCGATGCCGACGGCACCGCGATCGTCCCGGCCGAAAGCCGCCTCGCGCCGGCGCTGCGCTGGCTCGCCGACGATCTGCATCTGGCTCCGGACGCGGCCCGCCAGATCGTCGACTACCTCGCCCGCACGCGCGCGGCGCTCGGCGCGCTGCCGACGCAGGACACGCTCGTGATGGAGCGCTTCTTCGACGAGTCGGGCGGCACGCAGCTGGTGATCCATTCGCCGTTCGGCAGCCGCATCAACCGCGCGTGGGGACTCGCGCTGCGCAAGCGCTTTTGCCGCACGTTCGACTTCGAGCTGCAGGCCGCCGCGACCGACGACGCGATCGTTCTGTCGCTGTCGCTCGCGCACAGTTTCGCGCTCGACGAAGTGTGGCGCTACCTGCGCTCGGCCAGCGCCGAACAAGTGCTGATCCAGGCGCTGCTCGACGCGCCGATGTTCGGCGTGCGCTGGCGCTGGAACGCGACGACCTCGCTCGCGCTGCCGCGCTTCACCGGCGGCCGGCGCACCGCGCCGCAACTGCAGCGGATGAAGAGCGACGACCTGCTCGCGACCGTGTTTCCCGAACAGGTCGCGTGCCTGGAAAATGTCGTCGGCGAACGCGAGATCCCGCACCACCCGCTCGTCGACCAGACGCTCGACGATTGCCTGCACGACGCGATGGATACCGACGGCTGGCTCGCGCTGCTGCGCCGGATCGAGAGCGGCGCGATTGAACTGATCGCACGCGACTTGCCCGCGCCGTCGCCGCTCGCCGCCGAGATCCTGAACGCGAAGCCCTATGCGTTCCTCGACGATGCGCCGCTCGAAGAGCGCCGCACGCAGGCCGTGCAGTCGCGCCGCTGGAGCGACCCCGAGTCGGCCGACGATCTCGGCGCGCTCGACGCCGACGCGATCGATGCGGTGCGCGACGAAGCGTGGCCGCTCGTGCGCGATGCCGACGAAATGCACGACGCGTTGCTCACGCTCGCATGCGTCGCCGACAGCGAAGCGCGGGCGCACGACGGCTGGCCCGAGCGGCTCGCGGAATTGACCGAACGCCGTCGTGCGACGAAACTCGTCACACCGGATGGCGCCACGCTGTGGGTGCCGGTCGAACGGCTGGTCTGCCTACGCGCGCTGCATCCCGACGCCCGTGTTGCACCGGCGCTGAAGGTGCCGGCCGCATGCGCGCAGCCATGGGACGCCGACGCCGCGCTCGTCGACGTGATCCGCGCGCGGCTCACCGGATTCGGGCCGCTGACGCTCGACGCCATCGCACAGCCGCTCGGCCTGCCGCCCGCGGCGATCGCGACGGCGCTCGCCGCACTGGAGCGCGAAGGCTACGTAATGCGCGGCCGCTTCACGCCCGGCGCGACGACCGACGAATGGTGCGAACGCCACCTGCTCGCGCGCATTCATCGCTATACGGTGAAACGACTGCGCCGCGAGATCGAGCCCGTCGAGCGCGCCGATTTCATGCGCTTCCTGTTCCACTGGCAGCGCCTGACGCCCGATACGCGTGGAACCGGCCGCGACGCGCTCGCAGCCGTCCTCGAGCAGCTCGAAGGCTACGAAGCCGCGGCGAGCGCATGGGAAGACGCGCTCCTGCCCGCACGGCTGACCGACTATACGGCCGGCGGCCTCGACGATCTATGCCGCTCGGGCAAGCTCGTGTGGACCCGCATCGGCGCACCGGCCCGCGCGGCCGGCACGCCCGTGAAGACGACGCCGGTCGTGCTGCTGCCCCGCCGCCACCTCGGCGCATGGCAGGCGCTGCGCGACCCGGACGCGCAACCGGCGCTGTCCGCGCGCGCGACACAGGTGCGGGACGCGCTCGCCGCCCATGGCGCGATGTTCTTCGATGCACTGCTCGACGAACTGCACATGCTGCCCGTCGAACTCGAACAGGCACTCGGCGAACTCGTGTCGGCCGGCCTCGTGAATGCCGACAGCTTCGCCGGACTGCGAGCATTGCTGAAGCCGGCGGTCAAGCGCAGCGCGACGTATGCGCCGCGCACGCGGCGCGGCGGCGCACTGATCGGCGGGATGGACGATGCGGGCCGCTGGGCGCTCGTGCAACGCGTTTCGCCAACGAACGACGACGCGCCCACGCCGGCACCGAAGCGCGGTGCGCCCGCGACCGATCCCGACGCGCTCGAACACATCGTCTGGACGCTGCTGCGCCGCTACGGTGTCGTGTTCTGGCGGCTGCTCGAACGCGAAGCCGACTGGCTGCCGAGCTGGCGCGAGCTCGTGCGCGTGCTGCAGCGGCTCGAAGCGCGCGGCGAGATTCGCGGCGGACGCTTCGTCGCCGGGCTCGCGGGCGAGCAATTCGCGCTGCCGGAGGCAATCCCGATCCTGCGCGAACTGCGTCGCCAACCGGGCGACGGCCAATATGTGTGCGTGACCGGCGCCGATCCGCTGAACCTTGCCGGCACGCTGCTGCCCGGCGACAAGGTGCCCGCGCTGGCCGGCAATCGCGTGCTGTTCCGCGACGGCGTGCCCGTCGCGTCGCTCGTGGCGGGCGCGTTCCACTACGCGCCCGAGCTGACCCCTGCCTCGCGCGAGGATGCGCGCCTGCGTCTCGCCCGCCGCTACTGACATCGGCTGACACGCGGCACGTCGCGGACTACTGAACGCCGCGCCGCATCGCCGCGCCCGTTCGGGTAGCATCCCACGATTCACCGCGCGGACCGCGCCCAGAACAAGCCTTCCGGAGACTGCCTTTCATGCCTTCGCATGCCGATTCACCCGCCGTTCATCACGCGGGCTCGCTGACGATTTTCCAGGGCGCCGCGCTGTATATCGGCGCGGTGCTCGGCACTGGCGTCATTGCGTTGCCCGCGCTCGCCGCCGAGGTCGCGGGTCCGGCATCGCTGCTCGCGTGGGCCGCGCTCGTCGTGCTGTCGGGGCCGCTCGCGGCCACCTTTGCCGCACTCGGTGCGCGCTATCCGGACGCGGGCGGCGTATCGACCTACGCGCGCCGCGCATTCGGGCCGAAGGCCGCGGCGATCGTCGGCTGGTGTTTCTATTTCGCGGTGCCGGCCGGCGCGCCGGCCGCCGCGATGTTCGGCGGCGCGTATGTCGCGGCCGTCACGGGCGGCGGGCATGTCACAGTGATCGTCACGGCCGCCGCACTCATCGCCACGGTGTCGGCCGCGAATGCGTTCGGCGTGACGGTGTCGGGCCGCATGCAGCTCGTGTTGTCGGCGCTGCTCGTCACGCTGCTGCTGGCCGCGGTGCTCGCGTCCGCGCCGCATGCGCGCACCGCCAACCTGCATCCGTTCGCGCCGCACGGCTGGCTGGCGGTCGGCGAGGCGGCGGCGCTGCTCGTATGGAGCTTCGCGGGCTGGGAAGCGATCACGCACCTCGCCGCTGAATTCCGCCGCCCCGCGCACGACATGCCGCGCTCGGCCGCGATCGCGGTCGTGGTCGTCGGGTTCCTGTATCTGTCGGTCGCGGCCGCGAGCGTGACGGTGCTCGGGCCGTCGGCCGGCGCATCGGGCGCGCCGCTCGCGGAACTGATCGCGGGCGGCATCGGCGGTCACGCACGGGTGCTGGCGGCCACGGCCGCGGTGCTGCTCACGCTCGGCACGATGAATGCGTATTTCGCGGGTGCGGCCAAACTCGGCGCGGCGCTCGGGCGCGACGGCGCACTGCCCGCGTGGCTCGCGCAAGGCAGCCAGGTCGGCGGCGTGCCGCGCCGCAGTCTCGGCGTGATCGCGGTGCTGGCGGCCGTGGCGCTCGCGGCAACGACGCTCTCGGACGTCGGGCCGAAACCGCTCGTGCTCGTCACGTCGGGTTGCTTCGTGATGGTGTACGGGCTCGGCGCGGCCGCGGCGCTGAAACTGCTGCCGCGTGGCGGCATCGCGTACCGCTGCGCATGGATTTCGCTGGTCGCCGTTGCCGGGCTGTTTCTGACGACAGGGTGGTATATCTTGTGCCCGCTGCTGCTCGCGGGCGGTGCGTTGCTTTATCTGAGGTTGGCCGGGCGGCCATAGACCCCAATGAAGTTGTCACCGATTGCGAACCTGCCGCGTCATCTCTTCACCATAGCAGGGCTCGAATCAACGGCCTCCGATACCTACATGGTCGATATCCGAATCAGCCGACACCGCAGATATGTCCTGGACGAGACATACCTGCGCGTACATTGAAGCAATCAGATCTGGAACCCCCACCACAATTGAGCAGAAGGGAAGCCGCTACTTCCGGGAATATAGATGGTGTTGTTCTGGATCAAGTGTCCGTCGCCGGTGTAGTTTGAACTGGCGGTCAAGTGTCCCGATGAATCATAGCTTTTTGCATTGTACGTGCCATCACTGTTGTACGTGAACTTTGAGAACCCGGTAAGCTTGCCCGTTGAGGTGCTAAAGCGGTCAGCCTCGATCTGACGCCCCAGACCATCGAATATGTCACGTTCGAATAGTTTTCCATAGGAATACTTATAATAATCATAAACAATATGGTTCACACCGAAAAGTGCGACCATTTCATCTGAACCGTCAAACACATGAGCGATGAAACTCTTGTCAAGAGCAAAATCGTACCGATGCGTCGCCCGTCCGTTCGAGTAAAAAATGTCTTGTGTCTTGAACCCGCCCGCATTAAATGTCGCATATTCTGTCATCTGTCCATTGGTGCCGAACAGCGCTGCGAATTGTGAGCCATCGCTATTAAAGACGTGAGAGGCGTAGCTGCCATCGATATTGAAGTCGATCTGCTTGGTTGCCTTTCCGTCCGCGCCAAAGACGATATCCTGCGTCTTGACACCGGCTGCGTTGAATTTCGCATACTCGCTCACTTGACCATTGACGCCGAAAAACGTCGCCGTTTGCGAGCCGTCGGCATTGAAGTCGTACTTTGTGTAGCTCTTGTCCAGGTTGAAGTTGTACTGTTGCGTCGCCTTGCCGTCAGCACCGTAGAAGATGTCCAGTGTTTTGTTGCCGTTGGCGTTGAACTTCGCGTACTCGGTAACCTGGCCAGCCGCGCCGTACAGCGTCGCGGTCTGGGAGCCATCGGCAGCAAAGTCGTACTTCGTGTAGCTCTTGTCGAGGTTGAAGTTGTATTGCTGCGTCGCCTTGCCGTCAGCACCGTAGAAAATGTCCAGCGTCTTGAAGCCGTTGGCGTTGAACTTCGCGTACTCGGTTAGCTGACCGGTCGTGCCGTACAGCGTCGCCGTTTGGGAACCATCGGCGGCGAAGTCGTACTTCGTGTAGCTCTTGTCCAAATTGAAGTTGTACTGCTGCGTGGCCTTGCCGTCAGCACCGTAGAAGATGTCCAGCGTCTTGTTGCCGTTGGCGTTGAACTTCGCATACTCGGTTATCTGGCCGGTCGTGCCGTACAGCGTCGCCGTTTGGGAACCATCGGCGGCGAAGTCGTACTTCGTGTAGCTCTTGTCCAAATTGAAGTTGTACTGCTGTACCGCCTTGCCATTCGCTCCGTAGAAGATGTCCAGTGTCTTGAAGCCGTCGGCATTGAACTTCGCGTACTCGGTTAGCTGACCGGTCGTGCCGTACAGCGTCGCGGTCTGGGAGCCGTCGGCAGCGAAGTCGTACTTCGTGTAGCTCTTATCCAGATTGAAGTTGTACTGCTGCGTGGCCTTGCCGTTCGCGCCGTAGAAGATATCCAGCGTCTTGAAACCGTTGGCGTTGAACTTCGCGTACTCGGTCATCTGGCCGGTCGTGCCGTACAGCGAGGCGGTCTGTGAACCATCGGCGGCGAAGTCGTACTTCGTGTAGCTCTTATCCAGATTGAAGTTGTACTGCTGTACCGCCTTGCCATTCGCTCCGTAGAAGATGTCCAGTGTCTTGAAGCCATCGGCGTTGAACTTCGCGTACTCGGTTATCTTGCCGTTCACGCCATACAACGTTGCGGTCTGGGAACCATTAGCATTGAAATCGTACTTCGTATAGCTCTTGTCAAGGTTGAAGTTGTATTGTTGCGTGGCGTTACCATCCGCGCCATAGAAGATGTCCAGCGTCTTGAAACCATTGGCATTGAACTTCGCATACTCGATCATCTGGCCGGTCGTGCCGTATAGCGATGCAGTCTGCGAACCATCAGCGGCGAAATCATACTTCGTGTAGCTGTTATCGAGCTTAAAGTCGTACCGATGGGTTGCCTTGCCGTCTCCCCCAAAAAGCATATTCTGAAACTTGAATCCCGTGTAGTCGTATTTCGCTTGCTCCTGGATTTTGCCGTCGGCATTAAAAAGAGTCTTTGTTACGACTCCTTTCAGCGAAATTTCGCCATTCACCACCGCCCATCCGCCATCCAGCAGCGGAATGCCCTTCGTATCAATCGTGAATACCGGCTGGCCATCAAGTGTGAAGTTGGTGTACTTGATCATGTCGGCCTGGACCTTCTGCCAGTCGACGAGATTCGGATCCATGCCGGAATGCTGGATAATCCACCAATCCGCATAAAACTGGCTATACGTCAGTTGCAAGGCCGGGGACGGATGGACGGTGCCGTAGTATTTCCCCGCAGCATCGACTAGGGCCGAATCCGAATCGGCGAGCGCGTGAGCGGCAGCAGATCCCCACGTCACGCTTTTGACGTCGATGCCAACCGACTGAGCCAGTTGATTCAGTTGCAGCGTCAGCCGACTGTCGGATTGGTCCGAATGCATGTGGCCGGCCGCACCACCGGTCAACCCCAACTGGATGGCCACAATATATTCGGAAAGGAGCGCAACCCCTTCGTTCGACAAACCATTCGCGACGGCCTGATCCGGATTCAGTGCCAAAGAACCGCCCGTCCCGCCTGGCAGCAGCGCGTGTCCGAGTTCATGCGCCAGCGTGGTGGCGAATAAGGTTGCAGATTCGCTCCATGTAGGATCAAAAGCGATCTTCTTCTTGGACGAATCAGTAAAGATTCCCTTATTTGCCTCCCCCTTTACGAACTCCCAGTCGGGGTCGCGACCGAAGGCATTCAGTTCGCCGGCCAGGAACGGGGATTTTTCTGCTGCAATGATAATTGCGTTATACATCGGAGAATCCCGATTGAACACTGCAGCCAGCTTGTCAAGTGCTTTTTTTTCGAGAGCAACTGCCACTTTCACACCTCTTATTTCTTAATTTTTTTGATTTGAATAAGAACACTAGAAAGGCTACCGGCGGAGTTAAAGCCGATGGTAATTGCCCTATTTACTTGACCGTCTACCTGCTCGAACTTCCACGTTTCGTTTCCGTGAGGGGCCGTGGCTAGCCCCGGACCGCCATGAGGAGATGGCTGAGGCAGAACGCGAACAAATTTCTTCTCAAATATTTTCGCGGCAGCATAAAAATCTGGACCGCCTACATACATATGAAAATTCAAACCAGCCCTGACAAACTCTGCTTGATCAAGCTTTCCACCAACAAAATGTGCACCGGAAGCCGATCCACCAAAAAATTCGGATGTCTTTATTCTCGGAAAAATAGAATCGGATACAGCCCCCGAAATTGATATATTTTTTTCACGATCCTCGATATCATTATTTATATTGACTTTTTCCAGACTGAAAATATCATTCAGATTATCCTCGGTGTAGAATGAATCTTGCAGCAGAAGATCGCCATCAAAAATTATCTTGAGGTTTTGAGCAAATTCGACGGGAGTTTTCGGTCTAAATATCATTTTCCCCACCTCTTTTCCATTTTTCCGAAGAACAGACTGACTAGTTGTAAGATCAGCTTGTTGCGTGGAACTCAAATGGCTAGACAATGCAGGAGCTATTTGTGGTGTGTCATCCGGTCGGGTATAACCCAAACCTCCCGGCAACGCGACCAGCAGGTCGGATGCCGGCACTGGTTGCGCATAACTTATGTTGCTTGCCACCGTGGCGGTGGCCACTGCGGCTGCTGTCACAGCTTTCATTAGTCTTGCTCCTTTCAGAAACTGCGTTTAACAACCAGGCAAGGAGTTGATCCAACGAACTCCGACTTCACAAAATCATCATCGAAATGGATTTAATTTCGGTGGCTGCGCGGAAATTGCACGACCCGCTTTCCGATATCGAGTCGTCACGTTAACCTCACATCGATTTACGAATCCCGCCCTTGACCGGTTCGAGCAGATAATCGATTGCCGAGCGTGCATGCGTGCGGATATATATATTCCAATGCACCGACATAATCCGCCCGGTCGCCACGCACAACGATCTGTTGCCCATTATTCTGAAAAATTTCCCGGGCAACCAGCCAGTTGTTATAGGCTGCCTCCCTCTCCTTGTTTACACCGATGACTGCTGCAAGATCGAAGTCCTCTCGCATTTTTGCGCCATACTGCCTATTAATGTCTCGATCATGTGCATCGTTGATGTAGTGGCCGATTTCATGACTTAATACTCCGACAAAGACTCGTGATTCGAGCTGATCATAGGCCTTATTGTCATACCTCCCGAATTGAATGGTCTTAATTTTCGCGTCCCAGATCATACCACTCTCGCCCGCACTGACCTGAATAGGGTGAACCGCCTCTTTCAACACATCGTTATTGTATTTCAACAATGGATCCACAAGCGTGGGACTCCGATTGATCAGATCGAGTTCATCCTGAGTTATCTTGACGTTGACAAACATCGCCTCTTTACCGGTAATGACTGACATATTATTTATTCCTTTTTGTTATTTTGAAAAAATCCAAAACCACGAAGACACTCATCCTCTCCAAACTGGAAGTAAGCCCCGACACCCTTCATCTTCGGACTATCGTAAGAAAAGGTCGACCACGAAGCATGTGGGTTTACAGATCGATCGATCTTATGAAATACACCCCTCACATCAGCCGGACTAATACAAATCTCCGCCACATCCATTGATACAGAAATAAGGACGCGCTCAAAATTTCTGTCGCGGGGCCGAAAATATCCCATAATGAAAACTACGGAGTTGATATTCCTTTGCACCTCCCCTTTGCTTAACTTCACTTCGGTAGCCGAGAATTAATTGATCAGTACCTTCATAGACTGGCATCTCAGGACTCTTTACAAGATCAATCTGCAATCGCTTTCCAACAAAATCCACGTCGGTCAAATCTGTCGAGTCCACCACAGCTTTGATGCCAAACAGAATATCGTGTGATGAACGAGGTGACGCCAAACCTGCCTCATAATTCACACATGCCGCAAGGGCGATCAATCCAGGTACGAGCAAGAAAAGTGAAATCCTCCTCATTTGACACAAAGCCTTTTAGTCAAGACCAATTGATTTGGCATTTATAATTAGAGATGTCACCCGGGACGAATAATTAGAATCGACCGAACTCGAATACATTGCCATCGAATTTTTCAACTGAACGAAGCTAAGGCGACTCGTCAATGCAGGCGAAATTTCTGGAAACTCAACTGACTGCGCATGGCGCAGACTACTTACCAGGCGAGCAGAGGAAATTTCCGGCCGAGCAAAATCGATATTACTTTCCACCACCGCACCCGCAACACCGGTTACTTTCACGTCCTTCATGAGACTTACTCCTTTTAAAAAATCGCTCAATTTACAGATTACGGAATTTATCTGACGGACCCCGAATTCATGAAAAAGCACCTTGCCAAATACGTTATATCTTCGACCACCGCATCGAGCTACTCAGATTGGCAACACCCAACTGGACGTATACGCGTGTGCCTGCCTCAGTCCGTCGTAGACTGAGCACCTTCGTTTCAGAAACAAAACCTTCATGGCGGCTAGTTTCGTTGGCTCTCTGATTCGCCATCATTTTTATTTCTCTTAATCTCAACAATAACCCTAGAAAGCTCAGCATTCCGATTGAATCCAACTGTAATCGCCTTCTCGATTTGATCGTCTACCTGCTGGTACCGCAACGTCTGGTTTCCATGAGGTGCTGTTGGCGCACCTGGGCCACCGTGGGGCGATGGCTGCGGCGGAACAAGAACGAATCTCTTCGAGAATATTTTCAAGGTCGCCTCGAAATCCGGACCGCCCTTGTAAATTCCAAAGTTTATGGCTGCCGCGACCACACCCGATTGATGAATCGTTTTCCCGCCCCCAAATCCGGCACCGCGCATCGATCCTCCAAAGCGTTCTGACGCCTGTATTCTCGGAGATACCGAATCTGAAACGCCCCCCGAAATTGAAATATGTCGCTCAGCTCCGTTGCGGTCATCTAATACAGCCACCTCCTCGAGGTTAAAAATATCTTTCAGATTTTCAGCTGCATAAAATTTATCTTGAAGCAGGATATCTCCATCAAAAATCACCTTAAGATTCCCGACCAAATCGGCAGTATTTTTCGGCCTGAATATCATTTTCGTCGCCTCTTCACCCTCTTTCGAGAAAATTAATCTGGCAATTATCGAATCTAACTCTTCCGTAAACCCCAGATAGCTTTTCCATGAAGTATGCGGTTGATACACGTATTTGCGTTGTGCAGAATGCTGACTGCACGGCACCTTAGCCGACGCGTCGGACGCGGGTGCGGGCTCCGCATAACTATTGCTCGCGGTTGCGGTAACCACTACGACAACTAGTGCTGCAGCCTTCATCATCCTGGCCGCTAAAAACCACATATAAAAAGTCCTGGAGTCGATCCGATGCCCCATTGAATCAATCCCGCATCGACTTCCGAATCCCGTCCCTGACCGGTTCGAGCAGATAATCGAAGGCCGAGCGCGCATGCGTGCGGATATAAACCTCGGTCCGGAGCCCTGGCCCGAGTGCGACCGGCTCTTTGGCGAGACGGTTGGCCCTTTCCAGTGCTTGCGCCGGCACCTCGACCCGAACCACGTAGAACCGCGTGCGCTTGTCGCTGTCGGTCAGCGCGTCAGCCGAAATGTATGTGACCTTGCCGTCGAGCATCGGCGTGGTGCGCGAGTTGTAGGCCGTCAGCCGAACGTCGGCGTGGCTACCAGGCGCGATCTCGCGCACGTCGTCCGGTCGGATATTCGCTTCCACGATCAACGGCGCCCCTTCGGGGACAACATCAACGATCGGCTCGCGAGGCGCGATTACTGCGCCGATCGTGTGCACCTTCAAGCCAACGATCACGCCTGCCACCGGTGCCGTCACGCGGGTACGGGCAGACTGATCGCGAGCTGGGCGTAGCCGCTCACCAATCTGGATCGCGCGTGTGGTCGCTTCCTTAAGCTGGTCGTCAGCCGCCTTCACATAGTCATGACGTAGCCCGGCAATACGGAGTTCGAGATCAGTCTGCCGCTGTTTCGCGCGGCTCAGATCGGCGGCACCTGACTGGACGCGCGACAGTGCATCAGCCTCGGCCCGCCGCAAATCGAGCACCTTCGTTTCAGCAACGAAACCTTCCTGTTGCAACGTTTCGTTGGTCCGCCGCTGCTGGCGCGCCATGTCGTAGCTGCGGTTCATCGTCTGAATCAACTGCGAACTGATCGCGATTTCCTGGCGGGTCTGCGCCAGTTCGGTGCGCAGCATCGTGCTCTGGTCGGCGAACGCACGCCGGCGCGCGATGAACAGCGAAGACTCGCGTGCCAGCAACTCGGCAACGCGCGGATCGTCGCGCTGTTTCTCGAGCGCGGCCGGGAACGCCAGCGTTTCCTTCAGTTCGCGTTCGGCGGAAAGACGCGCAATCTTTGCCTGCTCCGCATCGAATTGCGCCTGCAACGCCGATAATTCGGCCGCCGGACTGACGTTGTCCAGCACAACCAGCACTTGGCCCGCCTTCACACGATCGCCATCCCGGACCAGGATTTGCTTCACGATCCCGCCCTCCAGGTGCTGCACTGTTTTGCGTTCGCCTTCGGTGCGCACCGAGCCCTCTGCGACGACGGCGCCAGAAATCGGCGCGAGCGCAGCCCCCACCCACATCAAACCCAGACCGACGACGAGACCGCCGACGCTGGCGCCGATCAAGCGGCGCGGCAACGGCAGCACGCTGCCGTCGGATGCCACGGAAGCGGGCCACCAGCGTTTCAGACGTTGGCTCACACGATGTAACGGCATGGATGTTCTCATCGGTTGCCTTCCATCGCCGGACCAAGCGTTGGCACCCGGGCGGCCTGCAACGAAGACCGGCTTGCCTGCAACGCGGAGAAATCGATTCCCTGCGGTAAGCCACTGGTGTCGTCGGTTTGCCCATTCGCTGTGCACGAATCGCTATCGACTTGCTCCGGTCCAGGTGGCATGTCAAGCCGTTCCATTTGGCCATCTTTCAGCCGCAATATCCGGTCAGCCAGTGCGAGCAGAGACGGCCGGTGGGTGACCGCGATGACGGTCATTCCATCGGCTTTCAGATGGCGCAGCACGCGTTCGAGCGCGGCTTCCCCCATCGTGTCGAGGCTCGCATTGGGCTCGTCCAGCAGCAGCACGGCTGGCTCGCCGTACAAGGCACGCGCGAGGGCGATGCGCTGACGCTGGCCCCCGGACAACAGCTCTCCCGCGTCACCGATCAGCGTCTCGTATCCATCGGGAAGATTCAAGATCATCTCGTGAACCTCCGCTCGCTTCGCCGCGCGCACGATCGCGGCCGAATCGAGCGGGAGCGGCTTCGCGGTCCGGGCGATGTTTTCAGCGACGGTGCCTGCGAACAGCTCGACGTCCTGCGGCACGTACCCGAGATACCGGCCCAGGGAAGATCGGGGCCACTGCGCCATGTCGGCGCCGTCCAGCCGCACCGCACCTGCCTGCGGTCGCCACAACCCCGCGATGACCCGCAGCAACGTCGACTTGCCGGATGCGCTCGGCCCCGTGATCACCAGCGTCTGGCCCGCGGCCAGCGTGAAATTGATACCGCGCAGCAATAGCCGTCCCAGGCCGGGCGTTCGCGACGGCACGCTGAACGCGATCTGCTCGACCCGAATTTCGCCGGTGGGCGGTGGCAACGCGATCGGTTCGGCCTCGGTCTGACTGGCCAGCAGTGCCTCCAGACGAGGCCATGCTTCGCGCAACTCGCCGGCCTGCCTCCAGTTGCCAATCAACTGTTCGATCGGCGCCAACGCCTTGCCGAGCAGGATGGTCGTGGCCAGCATCACGCCCGGCGTCGCATGGCCCGAAATCACCAGCCATGCACCGGCCGCCATCATGATCACCTGGATCGCCTGCCGCAGCCCCTTGGTCAAGTCGCGATAAAACGCGCTGCGATCCGACACGTCACGCTGCGCGGCGATGTAGTCGCGCTTGCGTACATCCCAGGCACCCACCAGGTTTTCCGTCATGCCGAGCACGGTCATGACTTCGGCATTGCGGATGAGGTGCTGGTAGAACGCATCCCCCTCCCGCTGCCGCGCAAGGTAAGACTCGATGCCCTTGCGCGTGAGTCGGTCGTTGACCAGCGCGACACTCACCAACAGCAGTGCGCTGAGAACCGCAATCAGCGCCAAAGACCAATGAAAGAGGCCGATGACGACTACGTAGACCACCAGCCAAGGCGCGTCGAAAAACGCAATCACGCCCGACCCTGCGAGAAACGCCCGCAGCGTATTGATGTCACCCTGACTCGCGAGCGCGCGCGACGGCAGCCGATAGGCGTGAGCGGAAATCTGCGCCTGCAACGCGAGTCGCTCGAGCCGGTTGCCGATTCGCACGCCCAGGTCCGACAAGATCCGGCTGCGGGCAATATCGACGCAGATATTCATCCCAAGTGTGATCGCCATGAAGGCCATCAACATCAGCAGCGTTTGAATACTCTGGCTCGGTAGCACGCGGTCGTAGACCTGCAGCAGGTAGATGGTCGGCGTCAGCAGCAGCAAATTTGATGCGATACCGAACGCGGCAGCGATCACCAGATGGCGCCTGATGAGTTGATACATCAGTGTCCTCCCGATGCGCCGGAGCTCGGGATGCGGGCGGGCGTGTGCTCGACCATCATCGTATCGAGTGCCGCAAGGTCGGCTTCGCCCAGGTCGGCGGTGCTCGCTTTCAGCTTCAGCGCTTGGGCGAGCGTTTCCGTACGGGCGCGCGCGAAATCGCGCTGGGCCCGGTAGAGCTTATCGCCTGCGTCAAGCACATCAGCGTTCACACGAACGCCGACCCGGTAGCCGGTCTGATTCGACCGCAACGCGATCGTGGCGGACCGCACCGCGCTCGCCAGCGCATCGGTCTGCGCCAGTCCTCGCGTGACGCCCAAATACGCGTCGTGGGCCGTGAGCCGGGCGCTGCGCTGGGCGTCTTCCAGATCTTCGCGAGCCTTGTCCTCCAGCGCGAGCGCTTCGCGAATTTTGCTGCGGGTCATCAGGCCGTCGGTCAGAGGCAACGAGATCTGGATGCCAACGTAGCCGGAGCTGCCACGGCTTGCGCCGGTGTAGAAGTTCGTCTGTCCATTGATAAACGCCGCATTGCCGTTGCTGGCGTTGCCGACCAGCGAGACAGTGGGATAGTCACCGGCGCGTGCCTTGCTTCGCTCGCGGCTGGCGAGCTGGATCGCGATCATTTTTCGACGCACTCCGTAATCCGCAGTGGCAGCCGTGTCCATCCACTGTTGCAGGTCTGCGGTCGCCACGGGCGGCAGATGCGCATCGTCACGCCATCCGTCTACCCTGTCGACAGGATGACCGACAATCTTCTGGAGCGCCGCGTAGCTGGTATCGCGCTGCGTTTGCGCGGCGACTTCATCGGCTCGCGCAGCATCAAAACCGGCCAATGCCTCGTTCGTATCCACGATGGTCGCATCACCCAGCGCGAAGCGGCGCTTCGCGAGCGCCAGTTGTTCCGCGACGGCCTTGCGGTGGCCGACGGCGAGCGCGAGATCGTCCTGTGCATTCAGTGCGGCCAGATAGGCCTGAGCAACGCGAAGGAGCAAGTCCTGCTTCGCTTGCGCCAACGCAAGATCGGCATCCATCGCCAGGAGTTGGCCTTGCTGCCAGTTTTCCCACGCGGCCCAGTTGAAGAGAGGCTGGTTCAGCGTCAGGGTGAAACCGTTGGTCGAATAGCCGGGAATGGTTTGCCCTGGAATCCGCACGCCATTGCGATAGATGACCTGCTGGATGCCAACTTGCGGCAGCAGTCCCGCCCGCCCTTGAGGCGCTCTTTCGATCCCTGCACGCCACGCAGCTTCGGCGCTCCTGAACGTGGCATCTTGCGCGAGCGCCTCGCCGGCGAGATTCGCCAGACTCGACGCGTTGGCATGCGTAGCCGATATGATCGCAAGAAAGCTGGAAATTGCCTTTAGCGCATTGCGCGCAGCGTACCGAGGACGCCCGACCTTGAGGTTGGGCTCTCGTGACATGCCCCCATCCGTTCGACTGTGCCGACTGCAGTTGCTCATCGTTTTCCTTTATTCGCGCATCCACTGCAGTTGAGTCGAGCGCAAACGTTTGTCTTACTGAGCACAATTGCACGTCACATTGCAGATCTTTTCGAGTGTATGAAAAACAACAATTGGTAAAAATAGAACGGGTCCGAATTCCTTTAGCGCTTCACTAGAAAGAGTCTGAAAATCCAAGAAATTCGAACGTCAGTCGCCCCGACTAACACACAATCGACCGTGCTTGGACATCGCCCAATAGGCAAGCGTCCTCGGATATCGCAACCCGACGCCGGGATCGCGCTGAAGGCGCATTAGGTATGTCGGGTAACAGCGATTTTCTATAGTGGTTTGAATAACCACGGGAGGGTGCGCTGTGCTGGAGCAATTTGAGCCTTCAATCCAATCAATTTGCACCACGACAGCGGAATTGAACGACACCGCGAACCGGTAAGCCGCCGCTCCCTCCATGGGACCACCGGAAAACAGCGTGAGCCTCCATCGGAAATCGGCTGCCCGCCGGTTCACCGGGCACGCGTCAGGCGGGCACCAACTCGAAGCTGAGCCGTTTGCCGAGCGCGGTGGCCGCGCTCGCGAGCGTCGCCAGCGTAAGACTCGTGTCGGTTTCGTCGAGCAGACGGTTGAGCGCGGCGCGGCTGGTTTTCATCCGCGCGGCCATCGCGGTTTTCGTGATGTGCTGCGCCTTCATTTCCTGCCCGATCTGCCAGGCGATCACGCGCTTGATCGCGGTGGCGGTGGCCGCTTCGAGATTGCCGTCCTCCTCGAGGAAGGTATCGAAATCGCTGCCGATATGCGGATTGTTCGTGGTGGTCATGGGTACTCCAGTGCATGGCGTTGCCGGCGGCCCGACCGTCGAAGACGGTGCGTTCCGGCGCAACCGGGAAATTCAGATGGCGTGCGTGAGCGCTTTCAGCCGCGCGACGGTCACGTCGAGATCGTCGGACGGCGTGGCCTGCGACTGCTTGAAGAACGCGTGCAGCAGCACCATCGTGTCGCCGACGACCGTAAACAGCACGCGCGCGCTTCGCCTCGGCAATATCACGCGGATTTCCCACAGATCCTTCGACATCTTCCGGACCAGCGGCATGCCGAGCGGCCAGCCCAGTTGAACGGTCTTGATCTCTTCGCCGATCATCCTGCGCTCGATGTGCCCGAGCGCCTTGAGCCATTCGCGCACCGGCTCGTTGCCGCGCGCCGTGCGGAAGAACCGCACGCCGAGCGTGATCTGAATCTGCTGTCTCGCCATCGTCGTGCCATCAAGCGTATCAAAAACGATACGATATGCCAAGCACGACGAAGCCCGCTACTGACCGAACGGCTAACGAATGAGGGGCAAGGAACGGCGGCCGAGTGCCGCCTGGCGCGGCCCTGCGCGGCGCTCAACGTGTGCGGCGAGCCGGCTTGCGTGCGCCGGGCGGCGCGCGATGCGCTCGCGCATTGCCGAACCGGGCGCGAGCGATTTCGCGCACGGCGTCGATCAGCGTCCGCGCGACGGGCGACGGTTGCGCATCGGTGCGCAGCACGAGCCCGACCGGCTCGTCGGTGCCCGCGGACGGCAGCGCCAGGCGCGCGAGCGCACCGGCCGACAGGTCATATTCGGCCGCATAGAGCGGCACGAACCAGACCGCGTCGTTCTCGAGCGTGAGCGCGCGGGCGACCGACACCGACAGCACCTCGATGAACGAATCCAGCGGCGGCGCACCGCATGCGCCGAGCAGCTGCTCGGCCGACTGGCGGATCAGCGTGCCGAACGGCGGCAACACGACCGGATAGCGCGCGAGTTCGGCGGCCGGTGCGGCGCTGGCCAGCAGCGGATGCCCGGCGCGCACGACCGCGACGAGCGGCTCGTTGTACAGCTGTTCGAACGCGAGCCCGATCATTCGCTCCGGCTCCGACAGGCGCCCGATCGCGCATTCGATCGCGCCCGCCTTCAGCCGCTCCAGCAACTCGGCGTTCGCGGCCGTCGCGATCCTCACGACGATGCGCGGCCAGCGTGCGGCCAGCGCCTTCATCAGCGCGGGCGCGAGCGATGCCGCGACGGTCGGCAGCATGCCGATCTCGAGCGTCGCCGCGGCCGCTCCGCCCTCGCGCGCAAGCAGCCCGACGCCCTGCCGCAGCGCCAGCACGCACGCGTTCGCATGGGGGAGGAACAGCTGCGCTTCGCGGGTCGGCTGCGCGCCGTGCCGCCCGCGCTCGAACAGCTTCACGCCGAGGATCGACTCCAGTTCGGCGATCGTCTTCGACACGGCCGGCTGCGTGATCGACAGGCTTTCGGCCGCCTTCTGCACGCCGCCCAGCTGCGCGACCGCGAGAAAACACTGCAGGTGCCGGAATTTGACGCGGCCGTCGGCGATACGGTTGTTCATAACGGGCGGTTATGCAAGGGATGACGTTGTGCCATTTTGCATAACTTTCCGGAAAGGCCCAAGCATTCGGCGCGGCGTCACGCATGGCGCCGCAGCGCGTGGAAGCCGGTCGGCTCCCAGATCCGCTTGGCGATCAGCAGGCCCGTGCCGCGCTTCTGCCCGAGCGGCGCGGACGACGACTCCGCGTGCAGCGCCGCCGCCTTGGCGCCGAGCCGCCGCAGCTCCTGCTCGAGTTCCGCGGCGGCCGCGTCGGTCAGCATCCCTTGCGAGAACGTCATCGTCTCGCCCGGGCCGTCGAAACGGCTGCCGAGAAAGTCGTCGAGCACGTGTGCATGGAAATAACGGCGGATCGGCCCGCCCGGCAGCCAGTCGAAATCGCGGGCGACGCGCACGCGAATCCGGTCGCCCGGCAGCAGCGCGATCACGTTCATCCGGTCGAGCATCAGCAGGTATTTCACGCACTCGGCCTGCGTCAGGCAATAGGCCGACACGATGTCCTGCACGGTCCAGTAGTTAACCGCGCAAACGGCGACGAGCAGCAGCTTCTCGTCCGACACGAGCAGCGCCTCCTGTTGCTCGGTCAGCACGCGCAAGCGCGGCGCGGATGCCGATGCCTCCTGCACGAGTTCGGCAAGCGTATAGCCGAGCAGTTGCGCGATCTCCGCGACGCGCTCCAGCGTGAAGCGGCCGCTCGCGAACAGCCGCTTCACGCTCGTCTCGGACACGTCGAGCGCGCGCGCGACGTCGCGATAGGTCATTCCCTGCGCCTTCAGCTGGCGCTTCAGCGTTTCGATGAGTTGGGCGGTCTCGGTCATGTTGGTATCGAAAAATGGTGCTCAAGGTCGGATATTAGGCTACTCAAGCATCCATACAAGCACTTTTGGATACTTGTCCGCATAATCCGCTCCGTCCTGTCACTGCCCCACGGAGCCGCGATGAGCACCCGAACCGACACCACCGCCTTCGAACCGCATCCCACCGCGCCGCGCGACGCCCGCGACACGGACCGCACGCTGCCGCTCGCCACGGTGCGCACACTGGCCGCCGGCGCGCACGTCGGGGATCTCGTGTTCATCCGCGTACCGGCCCGCGCATTGCGCGACGCGGCAGGCAACGCAGGCGCGTGGGCCGATCGCTTCGGCATCGTCGTCGATACGTCGGGCGACGAACCGTTGATCGCCGAGCCCGCGTTTGCGCGGACGAAGCTCACACCGCTGTCGCGCTTCATCGCCCGCGCCGACGGCGGACGCGTCGCGCTGGCTCGCCGCGTCGCGGCACCGAGCGCCGACGCGCAGCGCCACGTGCACGCGCTGGCCGAACAGCGGATCGACGCGCTGCTCGGCAGCCGCTTCAGCCTGCTCGCGCATCGCGGGTTCTGCGCGAACTACGTGGGCGACGTGCTCGGCGCCGAGCGCACCGCGACGCCGGCCGCGCTGCTGCGCAGCGGCACGCTGTCGCTCGAATTCGACGGAATCGTCTTCGATCCCGCCCGACCGTAACGAACGAACGACGAAGAACGAAAACGAACGACGGGCACGCTCGGGGAGACCTGATAACAACAACGAAACACAAAAAAGCAGCGACGGGCTGGCTGGAGGGCCTTGCACGGAGTCGTCACCGACGACGCGAAGCCCGATCGCTTTTTCCGCCGGACAGGCCGCCTGTCCGGCGGATTTTCATTGGGGTCGTCGAACATAACGAATGGTTATGCGATTCGCTAAAAAAGGTCATTTTGCATAACTTTCCGGATTGGTTACAGTCTTGCCATCCCCTCGCGAAATACCTATCAGGAGACACCCGATGGATTCCCCCACGATCCTCACGCCGCGCGACTGGCCGTCGCATCCCGCATATGTCCACCCCGAGTACCGTTCGTCGGTGAAGCGCGGCCCGACGCGCCCGATGATCCCGCTGAAGGAAAAGCTGCGCGACCAGTACGCGCCCGTCTACGGTGCGGAGGATCTCGGCGCGCTCGACCACGACCTGACGAAGAACTCGGTGAAGAACGGCGAGCCGCTCGGCGAACGCATCGTCGTCACCGGGCGCGTGCTCGACGAAGGCGGCAAGCCCGTGCGCAACACGCTCGTCGAGGTATGGCAGGCGAACGCCGCCGGCCGCTACGTGCACAAGGTCGACCAGCACGACGCGCCGCTCGATCCGAACTTCCTCGGCGCGGGCCGCTGCCTGACCGATAACGAAGGCCGCTACCGCTTCCTGACGATCAAGCCCGGCGCCTATCCGTGGGGCAACCATCCGAACGCGTGGCGCCCGAATCACATCCACTTCTCGCTGTTCGGCGACTACTTCGGCTCGCGCCTCGTCACGCAGATGTACTTCCCCGGCGATCCGCTGCTCGCGTACGACCCGATCTTCCAGGGCACGCCGGAAGCCGCGCGCGATCGCCTGATCTCGCGCTTCTCGATGGACATCACCGAAGAAGGCTATGCGCTCGGCTACGAATTCGACATCGTGCTGCGCGGCCGCGACGCTACCCCGATGGAGCGCTGAACCATGACGACGCTGAAGCAAACCCCTTCGCAGACGGTCGGCCCGTACTTCGCATACGGCCTGTGCCCGCAGCAATACGATTACGACCTGAAGAGCCTGTTCACGCCGGCGATCGCCACGCCGGACGCCGAAGGCGAGCACGTGCTGCTGGTGGGTCAGGTGTTCGACGGTGACGGCAACGTCGTCGGCGACGCGGTGCTCGAATTCACGCAGGTGGATGGCGCGGGCCGTTATCCCGCGTCGCGTGACGACATCGCGAAGTCCGGCTTCACGGGCTTCGCACGCGTCGGCACGGGCACTGACCCGCAGAACCGCTTCGTGGTCCCGACGATAAAGCCGGGCCGCATCGCCGCCGACGAAGCGCCGCATATCAACGTGACCGTGATGATGCGCGGGATCCTGACCCACGCGTTCACCCGCGTGTATTTCGACGACGAAGCCGCGGCGAACGCGGCCGATCCGGTGCTGAACCTGGTGCCGGCCGAACGCCGTGCGACGCTCGTCGCGAAGCGCGATGCGCAGCCGGGCCGCCCCGTCGTGTACCGCTTCGACATCCGCATGCAGGGGCCGGACGAAACCGTGTTCTTCGACGTGTGACGCGCGAGCCGGCGCAGGCCGGCTGCTCGCACCGAACCGCCGTGTGGCGCGATACCGACAGGCATCGCGTCGCGCGGCGGTTTTCGTTTTCGGGCATCGACATTCGATGTTGTGCCGCAGCACGCGCGACGGCCATCGCCAAGGTCCATGATTGGCGGCCTCGGACCTCGGCGTCGAACGCGCGATCGAAACGCATGCTGCGCCGGCACATGAATCGTTGGCGGCACGCGATATCGTTCGCGCGTTATGCAGCGTATGCTTTGCTATCCGCGATACGCCGATGGAATTGAATCGGGATAGGCAACAATTTTCATGAGTGAATGAATGCGCGAACGCCGCCCCGCCGGCTGGTCGCGCATTTTTTCTGACCGAGTGCCTTTAAGCGCGTCTGACCGATTCCTGGCAGGCGCGTTTTTTTCGTGCGCGACCGCAGCGCCGCCGCACCTAGCGGCGAGCCTCCAGATACCGGCTCGGGGTATCGCCGAGGATGCGGCGAAACGCCGACGTAAAGGCGCTCGCGCTCGCATAGCCGAGCTCGAACGCGACCCGCGTCACCGGCTGGCCGTCGCTCAGGCGCGTAATCGCCGCGAGCATGCAGACCTGCTGACGCCACGCGGCGAAACTCACGCCGGTCTGCGCGCGGAACAGCCGCGTAAACGTGCGCCGGCTCACGCCCGCATGGGTCGCCACCTGGTCCAGATCGGCCGCGATCGACGGCGACGCGAACAGGTGCCGGCAGATACTCGCGAGGCGCGCGTCGGCGGGCAGCGGCGCGTGTAGCGACAGCCGCGGCATCGTCGCGATTTCCGCGACCAATAGCGCCATCAGCTTGCCGGCCCGGCCGTCGACGTCGTACATCGCCGGCAGCTCGATCGCATCGTCGATCAGTTGCCGCAACAGCGGAGACACGCCGTACACCCCGCACTGGTCCGGCAGCCCCGCGGCCCGGGCCGCGTCGTCGGACACGAACGTGTTGAGCATCGTGACCGCCCCGGTCATCGTCATTTCGTGCCGCACGCCGGGCGGCACCCAGCACGCGCGCTGCGGCGGCACCAGCCAGCGGCCGTGCGGCGTCGACACGCTGATCGTGCCGCGCGACGCGAACGCGAACTGCCCGCGCCCGTGCGCGTGCTCCGGAAACGTCGTGCCCGCCGGATAGTCGTTGGCGGTCACGACCACGCTCCGGGGAATGTGGTCGTAGGGATCTGGCAGCGTATTTCTCAAGGCCGGAATTCCATCATGAATGATCTGGTATCGAAGGCGGGTCACCTTCGATCGGTCCGAGATCCGCTCCACGCCTGTGCGACCGGACGGACGCACGACCCGACGGCCCGACGGCCCAATCGGCCGGAATGCGACTTCATCGGAGCGGAGATGCCAACTACGTTTCATCGTGGGTGGGGCTGAACCCATCTTTGCGCCAGCCGCCGCGATTGCAGCGTTCCGGCTCGAGACACCCGCCGGGCCTGCATGACGCGCCGCGCCTCACCGCAGCATGAACGACATGGCCGACAGGCTGTTCAACGTGCGCACCACGTGCTCGACCGACGGGCCGTCGAAGCGCAACGTCACCGCATCGACGCGCTCGAGCGTCGGCAGCATGCAGAACAGATCGGCGAGCGCGGCCGTCTGCACGCGCAACGTGCAAGCGGCCGGCGCGGGCCGATGCGCGGTTGCGCGCCAGCCGGACAACAGCGCGTGCGCGACCGTTTCGCGTGCGGCGGTCGCGATGCGTGCGCAGGACGCGGCCGGCGTGAGCGTGTCGCCGCTCGATGCGCCGCGGGCCGTCTTGACCGTCTCGAAACGCGCGTCCGGAAACAGCGGCCGGGTTTCCTCCGCAAACACGTCGTCGCCCGACGCCAGCGCGACGTGCGCGCCATATTCGCGCGCCAGCGCGCCGTACAGCCCGGCCTCGCCGAGTTCGACGCCGTTCAGCCACACCTGCGTGAATGCAAAATTGTTGATCGTGTGCGCGAGCACGCCGTGCGTCTGCGATTTCGCGTGAAAGCCGATCATGAACACGAGATCGGGTTGCTGTTCGAGGCCCGCCATCATCCCGAGCGTGCGCGGCTTGCCGAGCACGACGCGCGCACGCGCATCGAGCCCGTCGGGCAGCAGATTGCGAAAGCTGCCATGCGAGTCGTTGACCCAGACGGTCTGCGCGCCGCCCGCGAATGCACCTTCGATCGCCGCGTTCGCCTCGGCGGTCATCCAGCGGCGCGCACGTTCGTACTCCGGATTGCCGGCCCGCGTCTGCTCGACGGCGAACACACCGGCGACACCTTCGATGTCGGTGGAAATCAGGATCTTCATGACGGGATATGACGTCCTTCGTTGTCGTCGTTGAACAAGCGCTCGAGATCGGGCACCGCGTCGCGCAGCGACTGCCGCACGTGGCCGTCGCGCCCGACCACGGTCACGGCCTGCAGCAGCGCGTCGGCGATTGCATGCTCGACGCTTTCGGCCGCGGCCATGAACAGCGGATCGAGCGCCG
Source organism: Burkholderia ambifaria AMMD (assembly GCF_000203915.1). Classification (NCBI taxonomy): domain Bacteria; kingdom Pseudomonadati; phylum Pseudomonadota; class Betaproteobacteria; order Burkholderiales; family Burkholderiaceae; genus Burkholderia; species Burkholderia ambifaria. The sequence goes on along the minus strand of NC_008391.1, from coordinate 400,287 downwards.
CATCGGCCACGAGGGCCGGCAGTGCGAGAGTCGACGCGTCGTGCGCGATCGTGTATGCGGTGGAAAATGCGAGCGCGATGTCGCCACTGCCGTGCCCGTACACCGAACCGGTGCGCGCCAGGCCCGCACCCGCGCGGCGTGCGAGCCGCGACAGTTGCCGTGCGTCGAGCGGCGCATCGATCGCGAGCAGCAGGATGATCGAGCCTTGCTCGGGCGCCGCCGCCTGCGCGGCCGCCGCAGCATGCCGCTGCGCGACGACGCGCCCGAGCGGCACGCCGCCGAGCGTCAGCATCGGCAGCCGGCCGAAATTCGCGAGCACGAGCGCGCCGACCGTATACGGCCGGCCGGCCGCGACCGCCACGCGCGACGCGGAGCCGATCCCGCCCTTCAGGTCGAAACACGACATCCCGCGCCCGGCGCCCACCGCGCCGCGCGCGAAGTCGCGCGCCGCCGTGCGGCACGCGTCGTCGTAATGCGCGGCCGTCACCGCGAACGCCTGGATATCGTTCAGATAGCCGTCGTTGCACTCGAACACGAGCGGATTGACGGTCGACCAGTCGCGGCCGATCTGCGGATTGTTCGCGATCGCCGCGCGGATCTGTGCCTGCGCGATCGCGCCGACGCCGAACGTGTTGGTCAGCGCGATCGGCGTATCGAGCGTGCCGAGCTCATCGACCTGCATGAGCCCGACGCTCTTGCCGAAGCCGTTGATCACCGCCGCGCCGGCCGGCACCTTGCTGCGGTACAGGTCGCCCGGATGCGGCTTCACGACGGTGACGCCCGTCTGCACGTCGCCGGCATCGAGCGTCGCATGGCCGACCGTCACGCCCGGCACGTCGGCGATCGTGCCGCGCGGCCCGGCCGGCAGCGTCGCGGCCCACATCGGCACCGCACGCATCAACGGCGCTCCAGCTTAGGATCGAGTGCGTCGCGCAGCCCGTCGCCGAGCAGGTTGAACGCAAGCACGGTCAGGAAGATCGCCAGGCTCGGGAAGATCGCGACGTGCGGTGCGCTCACCATGTCCGCGCGCGCCTCGTTGAGCATCGCGCCCCACTCCGGCGTCGGCGGCTGCGCGCCGAGCCCGAGGAACGACAGGCTGGCGGCCGTGATGATCGACGTGCCGATCCGCATCGTGAAGTAGACGACGACGGACGACACGGTGCCCGGCAGGATGTGCCGCATGATGATCGTCCAGTCGGACGCGCCGATGCTGCGCGCGGCTTCCACGTAGGTCATGTGCTTGAGCATCAGCGTGTTGCCGCGCACGAGCCGCGCGAACGCCGGAATGCTGAAGATCGCGACCGCGCAGATCACGTTGATCATCCCGTTGCCAAGGATCGCGACCACGCCGATCGCGAGCAGGATCCCCGGGAACGCGAACAGCACGTCGGCCACGCGCATCGTGATGCGGTCCCACCAGCCTTCGTAGTAGCCGGCGAGCAGCCCGAAGAACGTGCCGATGAGCGCGCCGAGCGCGACCGAGAAGAAGCCGGCCGCGAGCGAGATGCGCGTGCCGGTGATGATCCGGCTGAAGATGTCGCGGCCGAGCGAATCAACGCCGAACCAGTGCACGGCCGACGGCCCCGCGTTCAGCGCGTCGTAGTCGAAATAGTTTTCCGGATCGAACGGCGCGATGTGCGGGCCGACGAACGCCAGCACGACGAGCGCGAGCACGAAACCGCCCGCGACGAGCGCGACGGTCTGCTTGCGGAACTTGCGCCAGAATTCGTGCCACGGCGTGCGGACCGCGTTCGATGCGGCCGGCGCCGCGGGCTGGACAGTCGCGTTCATGCGCGCCTCACTTGAACCGGATGGTCGGGTTGATGACCGCGTACAGCACGTCGACGGTCAGGTTGATCAGGATGAATTCCAGCGAGAACAGCAGCACGATCGCCTGGATCACCGGGTAGTCGCGCATCGTCACCGCGTCGACCAGCAGGCGCCCGAGCCCCGGCCAGTTGAACACGGCCTCGACGACGATCGAGCCGCCGAGCAGGAAGCCGAACTGCAGCCCCATCATCGTGACGACCGGGATCATCGCGTTGCGCAGGCAGTGCTTGAGCACGACCATCGGCTCGTGCACGCCCTTCGCGCGCGCGGTACGCACGAAGTCCTCGTTGAGCACCTCGACGAACGACGCGCGCGTGAAGCGCGCCATCACGGCCGCGACCGCGGCGCCGAGCGTCAGCGACGGCAGCACGTAGCTCTTCCACGTGCCGTCCGGCACGACGGGCAGCCAGCCGAGCTTCACCGAGAAGATTTCCATCAGCAGCATGCCGAGCGCGAACGCCGGAAACGAGATGCCCGACACCGCGATCGTCATCCCAACGCGGTCGGGCCAGCGGTTGCGCCACACCGCCGACGCAATGCCGATCGCCATCCCGAACGCCGTCGCCCACACCATGCTGACGAGCGTCAGCAGCAGCGTCGGCATGAAGCGCTCGCCGATCTCGGTCGACACCGGCCGCTTGCTGCGCGTCGACGTGCCGAAATCGCCGTGCGCGATCTTCACGAAGAAGTTCGCGAACTGCGCGGGCAGCGGCCGGTCGAGGCCGAGATCGGCGCGCACCAGCGCGACCGTCGCGTCGTCGGCTTCGGGGCCCGCCGCGAGCCGCGCCGGGTCGCCCGGCAGCAGGTGCACGAACAGGAACACCAACACCGCGACCATCGCGAGCGTGGGCAGCAGGCCGAACAGGCGTTTGACGAGAAAATTCAGCATGGGGCACCGATCGAATCAGCGCGCCGGCAGCGTGTGCCGCCGGCGCCGCGCAGCGGGTGAACCGCCGTCATTTCACCGAGATTTCGTCGAAGTTGAACGAACCGTCCGGCATCACGTACATGCCGTGCAGGCGCTTGTTACGCGCATAAACGATCTTCTCCTGCACCAGGAAAATCCACGGCGCGTCGGCCCACACCTGCTTCTGCGCGTCGGCGTACAGGGTGGCCTTCTTCGCCCGGTCGGTCGTCTCGAGCGCCTTCGCGAGCGCGTCGTCGACCGCACTGTTCTTGTAGTACGCGGTGTTGTAGAGCTTCGGCGGCGCCGACGTGGACGCGAGCAGCGGCGACAGCGCCCAGTTCGCTTCGCCCGTCGATGCCGACCAGCCGCTGTAGTACATCCGCACCGGCGCCGCGGCCGGATCCTGCGCGCTCTCGACCTTCGCGACCCGCTCGCCGGCTTCCAGCGCCTGCACCTGCACCTTCACACCGACCTGCGCGAGCTGCTGCTGGACGAACTGGATCAGCTTCTGCGCCGTCGAATGGTTGTACGCGGACCAGAGCGTCGATTCGAAGCCGTTCGGATAGCCGGCCTCCTTCAGCAGCGCGCGCGCCTTCGCCGGATCGTACGGCCACGGCCCGAGCTTGGTCGCGTATTCGACGCCGATCGGTGCGACGCCCGTCTGCGGCGTCGCATAGCCGGCGAACACGACCTTCGCGAGCGCTTCCTTGTTGACCGCGTAATTCAGCGCCTCACGCACCTTCGGATTGTCGAACGGCTTCTTCTGCGTGTTCAGCGAGATGTAGCGCTGGATGATCGACGGCCGCTCGATCAGCTCGACCTTCGGGTTGCTCTTCAGGTCGGCGGCCTGCTCGAACGGAATCGTGAACGCGAAATCCGCCTCGCCGGTCTTGAGCAGCGCGGCGCGCGTGTTGTTGTCGACCACCGGCTTCCAGTCGATCGAATCGACCTTCGGATAGCCCTTCTTCCAGTAGCCGGCAAATTTCTTCACCTTCATGTCGTCGGTCTGCTTCCATTCGACGAACTCGAACGGGCCGGTTCCGACCGGATGCAGCGACACGTCGCGCCCCCACTTCTTCAGCGCGGCCGGCGAAATCATCACCGCCGACGGGTGTGCGAGCGTGTTGATGAACGCGGAGAACGGCTCGTGCAGCGTGAACTTCACCGTCATCGGATCGACCACCTCGGTCTTCTCGATCACGCGGAACAGCCCGTAACGCTTCAGCTTGTTCGCCGGATCGGTCACGCGGTCGAAGTTCGCCTTCACCGCGGCGGCGTTGAAGTCGGTGCCGTCCTGGAACTTCACGCCGTCGCGCAGCTTGACCGTATAGACCTTCGCATCGGGCGACGCCTGGTAGCCCGTCGCGAGCACGTTGACGAGCTTCATGTCCTTGTCGAAGCCGAACAGCCCTTCGTAGAACGACTTGACGACGGCTTGCGACACCGTGTCGTTCGCGTCGTACGGGTCCATCGTCGTGAACGTCGAGTACACGGCGACCACGACGTTCTGTTGCGCGAACGCGGGCGCCGCGACCGACAGCGCGAGCGCGCCTGCCCCCGCGGCGAAGAGTGCGCGTGGACGGAACACCGGGAACGAATGCGGCTTGTTCATTTTGTCTGGCTCCTGTGGATGATTCGGTAACGCGTGGTGGAAATCGCGGCGTGACTGCGTCCGCTCGGGGAAAAGACGCCGTTGCCTGGCGCGTGCGCAGCTGCGGTCCATATGCGACTCGCCGTTCAATTCAATACGCGCCGCCGACGCGATGCGTCGCGACGAAATGATCGGGGCCGACCGCGACGAGCGGCGCGACCGTCGGCTCGTCGCCGATCGCGCGGATCGGGCTCGGAATCTCGTCCGCCGCAAGCTGGCGCGGCGCATGCCGGCGCGCGGGGTCGGCCACCGGCACCGCGCTCATCAGCTTCCTCGTATAAGGATGCTGCGGCGCCTCGAACACCGCGCGGCGCGGGCCGATCTCGACGATCTGGCCGAGATACATCACCGCGACGCGATGGCTGATGCGCTCGACCACCGCCATGTCGTGCGAGATGAACAGATACGCGACGCCGAGCTCGCGCTGCAGGTCGAGCATCAGGTTGACGATCTGCGCCTGCACCGACACGTCGAGCGCGGACACCGATTCATCGGCGATCACGACCTTCGGGTTCAGCGCGAGCGCGCGTGCGATGGCGATCCGCTGGCGCTGGCCGCCCGAGAATTCGTGCGGATAGCGGCGCGCGGCCTCCGGCGGCAGGCCGACCTTGTCCAGCAGCCAGTCGACGCGCGCCTGCGCTTCGCGGCCGCTCGCGACGCCGTGCACGAGCAGCGGCTCCATGATCGAGAAGCCGACGGTCAGGCGCGGGTTCAGCGACGCGAACGGATCCTGGAAGATGAACTGGATGTTGCGGCGCAGCGCCTGCAGGTCCGCGCCCTTCATCGCGCTGATGTCGCGGCCGTCGAATTCGATCGAGCCGCTCTGCGATTCGACGAGGCGCAGCAGCGAGCGCCCGGTGGTCGACTTGCCGCAGCCCGATTCGCCGACGAGCGCGAGCGTCTCGCCCGCGCGCAGCTCGAAGCTCACGCGCTCGACCGCATGCACGTACTGCGACACGCGGCTGAACACGCCGCTCTTCACCGGAAACCGCGTGACGAGATCGCGCACGCGCAGAATCGGCGGCGCGGCCGCATCGACCGGCGGCTGCGCGTCGGCGGAGTCGTGCGCGGCAGGCGCCGGCGCGGCCGCGCCCGTCGCGTCCACCTTCAGCAGCGGAAATTTCTCGGGGATATCGGTGCCCTGCATCGAGCCGAGCCGCGGCACGGCCGCGAGCAGCGCACGCGTGTAGCGATGCGCGGGCGTCGCGAAAATGCGCTCGGACTCGCCCTCCTCGACCTTCTCGCCCCGATACATCACGAGCACGCGGTCGGCCACTTCGGCGACCACGCCCATGTCGTGCGTGATGAAGATCACGCCCATGTTCATTTCGTTCTGCAGCCCGCGGATCAGCTGCAGGATCTGCGCCTGGATCGTCACGTCGAGCGCGGTCGTCGGCTCGTCGGCGATCAGGAGCGCGGGCCGGCACGATAGCGCCATCGCGATCATCACGCGCTGCCGCATCCCGCCGGACAACTGGTGCGGATACCGCGCGAACACGCGGCGCGCCTCCGGGATGCGCACGAGATCGAGCAGCCGCAACGCTTCGGCGCGCGCTTCGGTCGCGCTTTTCGACTGGTGCAGCGCGATCGCCTCGCTGATCTGGTCGCCGACCGTAAACACCGGGTTCAGCGACGTCATCGGTTCCTGGAAGATCATCGCGATGTCCGCGCCGCGGATCCCGCGCATCGTCGCCGCGCTCGCCTGAGCGAGGTCGACGAGCGCACCGCCGCGACGCCGCAACGCGATCCGACCGCTCGTGATCTCGCCGCCGCCGTGCTCGACGAGCCGCATCAGCGCGAGTGACGTGACCGACTTGCCGGAGCCCGATTCGCCGACGATCGCGAGCGTCTCGCCGCGATCGACGTGAAACGACACGTTGCGCACCGCATCGAACGTCGCGGCGCCGCGACGGAACATGACCGACAGGTCGTCGACGGCGACGACGCGCTGATCCGGCAGCACCAGCGCGGACGGGGTTCGGCTCGAAGTCATGCGTAGGTCTCCTGGGGCGATCCGGAATCAGGCCGCATCGTCGCGATAGATGCCGACCACGGGCGTCTCGCCGACGCGCGCATAGCCGCGATACATCCCTTCCGTATTGAACGGCATCGCGACGTTGCCGTGCGCATCGACCGCGATGATCCCGCCGCGCCCGGCGAGGCGCGGCAGCTTGTTCATCACGGCGTCGTGCGCGGCGTCGGCGAGCGATGCGCCGCGATACTCCATTTGCGCGGCCACGTCGTGCGCGGTCGCGAGCCGGATGAACATCTCGCCGGTGCCCGTCGCGGATACCGCGCAGGTCGCGTCGTCCGCGTAGCAGCCGGCGCCGATGATCGGCGAATCGCCGACGCGTCCGGGCTGCTTGTTCGTGATGCCGCCGGTCGACGTCGCCGCCGCGACATGCCCGTTGAGGTCGCACGCGACCGCGCCGACCGTGCCGAGCTTGCGATCGGGATCGAGCGGCTCGGCCGGCGCGGCCGACCCGCCCGGTTGTCCTGCGCCGAACGCGAAGCTCGCGGCGTCGTGATCGAGCATCGTGCCGGCCGCCGCCGCGCGCGCCTTGACCCACTGCGCATGGCGCGCTTCGGTGTCGAAGTAGCCGGGCTCGGCGAGTTCGAGGCCCTGCTCGACCGCGAACGCGTCGGCGCCCGCGCCGGCGAACAGCACGTGCTCGCTCGCCTCCATCACGCGCCGGGCGGCGAGCACCGGATTGCGCACGCGCGTCGCGCTGCAGACCGCGCCGGCCGCGAGCGTCGCGCCGTCCATCACCGCCGCGTCGAGTTCGTGCTTGCCTTCGGCCGTATAGACGGCGCCGCGCCCGGCGTTGAAGAGCGGACAGTCCTCGAGCATCCGCACGGCGACGGTGACGGCGTCGAGCGCGCTGCCGCCGTCGGCGAGCACGTGTTGCGCGGCCTGCAGGATCGCGGTGAGCTCGGCGCGGTACCGGCGTTCGGTGTCGGTATCCATTGCCTCGCGCAGGATCGTGCCTGCGCCGCCATGAATCGCGATGATCGCGGGTGAAGTCATGATTTTTTCGGACCGGAGGAAGAAGGGTTGGCGGCCGGCAGCGCCGCTGGCGGCTGCATCAGCCACGGCAACAGGAATTCGGTCATTTCGGCGGCGGACTTCGCGGAGCGGTGCGTGCGCAGCGCGACCGCATCGATCAGCGCCTCGATCATCGTCAGCACGGCCGCTTCCGACGTGGCCGCGAAACGCCGCTGGGCTTTCACGTACAGGTTCAGCGACGCGACCGGCGCAAGCGGCGAGCCCGGCCCGTCGGAAATGCCGAGCACGCGTGCGCCACGCGCGGCCGCGCGGCGTGCCAGCTCGATCGTGTCCTTCACATAGCGCGGAAACGCGAGCGCGATCACGAGATCGCGCGAGTCCGCCGTATACAAGCGCCGCGCCGCATGCGTAGGGCCGCCGAGCAGCGCGAGCGACTGCACGTTGTCGTGACACACCGACAAGCCGTGTTCCATCAAGCCGGTGAGAAACGCGCTCGACCCGGCGCCGAGGATCAGCACGCGCCGCGCGCCGACGATCGCCTCGACGGCCGCCTCGACGTCGGTCGCATCCAGCCGCGCACGCGTGTTCTCGATGTTCTCGATGGCCTGGTCGAACACCGCATCGATCCATGCGGCGCCGCGAACGCCCTGCTCCTGTTCCTGCTCCTGCGCGGAACGCAGCCGCTCGACGGGGCCGAGGGTCGCCTCGAAGCCGCGCACGAGCGCCGCGCGCATCGCCGGATAGCCGTCGAAGCCGAGCGCCTTCGCGAAGCGGTTCGCGGTCGCGATCGATGCATTGACCGCCTGCGCGAGCTCGTCGATCCGCATCGTCGCCGCGCGAAACGGATTCGCGAGCACGAACTCGCCCATCCGGCGATGGATCGGCGTCATCCGCGGCATGGCCGACGCGATGCGCTCCGCGATCGCGGATTCATCCTGACTGGCTTCGTGCGGAGCGAGAGGCGTCATGCGAAGGGTTTTGCAAGGTAGATGAAAATCAATTTACACAATCCGCCGTCCGGAAAAAAATAAATTTTCATCAGGGTTGTCACGGCCCTGTCGTGCCTTTCTGGCGGTGAGTCGTACGACCGGCGCTCGGTTACGTCGCGCGGGCATTCCGCACGCGGCGGCGCGCTTCGTGACGGACGCCGTATTCGCCTGCCGTTCGGGAAAACCCCGAGTACGTTCGTTCGAATGCAGTTTCACGTTGACCAGATTCGAATTCGAACATAGGATGTTCGAAAATGATCAGTCGTCAGATAACGTAGCTTTCGATTACAGCCGGATGTTCGAGCGAACACGGCCATTTCGCCCAGGACTCAGGCAAATCGGCAGCTGAAAAGATCGGACATCGTATGAATAAGACTGAGCAAGGCGCCCCAGCCGGGCGGATTTGCATGAATCAGGAGACAGCAGTGAAGACAGTCAAGGCGTTGCGCTGGTGGATCATCGTGCTGGTATGTCTGGGCACGATCCTCAACTATCTCGCACGAAATTCCCTCGCGGTGCTCGCACCGGAACTGAAGCACGTGTTCGCGATCTCGACGCAGCAGTACTCATACATCGTCGGCGCGTTCCAGATCGGCTACACGATCATGCAGCCGGTGTGCGGATTCATCGTCGACCTGATCGGGCTGCGGCTCGGGTTCGCGCTGTTCGCGATGCTGTGGTCGGTGGTCGGCGTCGCGCACGGCTTCGCGTCGGGCTGGCTGTCGCTCGGCATTCTGCGCGGCCTGCTCGGGCTGTTCGAGGCCGCGGCGATTCCGTCGGGTATGAAGGCCGTCGCCGAATGGTTTCCCGATCGCGAGAAATCCGTCGCGGTCGGCTACTTCAACGCTGGCACGTCGCTCGGCGCCGCGATCGCGCCGCCGCTCGTCGTGTTCCTGTCGATGCGGTTCGGCTGGCAATCCGCGTTCATGGTCACCGGCGCGCTTGGCTTCGCGTGGGCCGTGCTCTGGTACACGCAGTACCGGTCGCCGGCCGAGCATCCGCGCATCTCGTCGCAGGAGCGCACGCTGATCAGTGACGGCCAGGCCAGGATGCCGGCCGTGTCGAAGCGCCGGATTCGCGACGTCGTCACCGCGCGCCGCTTCTGGGCGATCGCGCTGCCGCGCTTCTTCGCGGAACCGGCATGGCAGACCTTCAGCTTCTGGATTCCGCTGTATCTCGCGACCGAACGCCACATGGCGCTCACGGAGATCGCCATCTTCGCGTGGATGCCGTTCCTCGCGGCGGACCTCGGCGGCATCGCCGGCGGCTACCTGTCGCCCTACCTCGCGAAACGGTTCAGTCTGCCGCTCGTGTGGTCGCGGGTCGCGGGCGTCGCGCTCGGCGCGGTGCTGATGCTCGGGCCGGCGACGATCGGGCTCGTGTCGTCGCCGTACACGGCCATTGCGCTGTTCTGCGTCGGCGGCTTTGCGCACCAGATGATCTCCGCGCTCGTCAACACGCTGTCGGCCGATGTGTTCGACTCCGAGGAAGTCGGCACCGCGAGCGGCTTCGCGGGAATGGCCGCGTGGATCGGCGGGCTCGGCTTCTCGCTGCTCGTCGGCGCGCTCGCCGACAAGATCGGCTACGCGCCGCTGTTCGCGTGCCTCGGCCTGTTCGACATCATCGGCGTCACGCTGCTCGCGGTGCTGATCCGCGGGCAGTCGAAGCAGGAACGCCTGCTCGCGCAGCATGCCTGACATCCGTTCTCACCAGGAATCGCTTTCATGACTTCGCTTCTTCATCCGCCCGTGTTCCGCGTCGCCGACCGGCAGGCGAACCGCGTGCTGCTCGCGTCCGACGCGGGCGCGACGCTCGAGATCTTCGTGCTCGAGGACGACATCGTGCGCGTGCGCATCCTGCCCGACGCGACACCGCGCAATCCGCGCACGTGGACGATCGCGCCGGGCCTCGACGACGTGCCGCTCGACGGGCGCGATCGTCTCGACCTGAGCGGCTTCGCGCTGCCGGCCTACGCGTTCGCCGAAGACGACCTCGACGCGCGTATCGAAACCGCGCAGGTCCGTCTCGCAGTGCGCCTGCAAGGCGGCCATTGCACGTGGTCGATGCGCGGCGCGGACGGCGCGTGGCGCGTCGTGCTCGCCGACCGCGCGACGCAGGCATACAACTTCGGCTGGTGGGACGACCGCGCCTACCACTACGTCGCACGCGAGCGCGGCGACAAGGTGTTCGGTCTCGGCGAACGCGCGGGCGAGCTCGACCGCACCGGTGCACGCTTCGAGATGCGCAACATCGACGCGATGGGCTACAGCGCGAAGCACACGGATCCGCTGTACAAGCACATCCCGTTCACCATCACGTGGTCGCCCGATGCATGCCAGGGCTTCGGGCTGTTCTACGACACGCTGTCGGATTGCGCGTTCGACATGGGCCGCGAGCTCGACAACTACCACGGGCTGTACCGCTACTTCGTCGCCGAGCACGGCGATCTCGACTACTACTTCATCGCGTCGCCCGACACGCCGCTCACGGCCGCGCGCCGCTTCACGTGGCTCACCGGGCGCCCCGCGCGCACCCCGAAATGGGGGCTCGGCTATTCGGGCTCCACGATGAGCTACACCGATGCACCGGACGCGCAGCGGCAGATGAACCAGTTCGTCGAACAGTGCGACGCGCACGACATCCTGTGCGACTCGTTCCACCTGTCGTCGGGCTATACGTCGATCGGCGCGAAGCGCTACGTGTTCAACTGGAACCGCGAGAAGTTTCCCGACGCGAAGGGTTTCGTGAAGCACTACCGCGACCACGGCATCCGGCTGTGCGCGAACATCAAGCCGTGCCTGCTGCGCGACCACCCCGCATTCGACGACGCGGCGCGGCGCGGGCTGCTGATCCGCTCGGCGTCCGGCGAACCGGCGTGGGTGCAGTTCTGGGACGAAGTCGGTGCGTATATCGACTTCACGCAGCCGGACGCCTACCGCTGGTGGCGCGAGCAGGTCACGTCGGCGCTGCTCGACTACGGGATCGAGTCGACGTGGAACGACAACAACGAATACGAGATCTGGTCGCCCGACGCGATCGCGCACGGCTTCGGCCAGCCGTTTCCCGCGCGCGAGGCGAAGGTGCTGCAGACGATGCTGATGATGCGCGCGTCGCGCGACGCGCAGCGCGCGCATGCGCCGGCGCGGCGGCCGTTCCTCGTGTCGCGCTCGGGCGGCGCAGGCATGCAGCGCTATGTGCAGACCTGGTCCGGCGACAACTACACGTCGTGGGAAACGCTGCGCTACAACCTGAAGATGGGTCTCGGGCTCGCGTTGTCCGGCGTGTCGAACATCGGTCACGACATCGGCGGCTTCTCCGGCCCCGCGCCGTCGCCCGAGCTGCTGTTGCGCTGGGTGCAGTTCGGCATCTTCATGCCGCGCTTCAGCATCCATTCGTGGAATGACGACGGCACCGTCAACGAACCATGGATGTATCCCGAGATCACCGCGCAGATCGCGTCGCTGATCAAGCAGCGCTACCGGCTGCTGCCCTATCTCTATCACCTGCTGTGGCTGTCGACCACGCGCTACGAGCCCGTGCTGCGGCCGACCTTCGGCGATTTCCCCGGCGACCCGCGCTGCTACGACGAATGCGACGACATGATGCTCGGCGACGCGCTGCTGGTGGCGCCGGTCGTCGACCCGGGCCGCACGGAGCGCACGGTCTACCTGCCGTCCGGTGCGCGCTGGACGTGCTGTGCGAGCGCGCGGTCCTTCGACGGCGGCGCGAGCGTGACGCTGCCCGCGCCGCTCGACACGCCGGTGATGCTGTTGCGCGAAGGCCGTGTGCTGCCGCTGAACGTCGCCGCGCAGCGGTTCGGCGCACGCGCCGACACGCGCGGCTTCATCGTCGCGCCGCGCATCGAGGACGGTGTTGCGTACGGCGAATGCGTGGAGGACGACGGCGAAACGGAAGCGTGGCGCGACGGCGAATACGGACTGTGGCGTATCGAGACAGGACGCGAGGCATCGGGCGAACTCGGCGTGTCGGTCCGCTGGGAAGGCCGCATGCACCGCCCCGCCGAGCGCGTCGAGATCCTGCTGCCGGTGTCGCTGCAAGGCGCGCTTGCGGTGCGCGGCGCGCGCGTCGAGCACGATGCGCGCGACGGCGCGTGGCGTCGCATCGTCGTGGCGCTCGTCGACTGATCGCGCAAGGCTGCGCGAACTCGAAACCTGATCGGGCGGGCCGTACCCGCGGCCCGCCACCCACCAAAGAGGAGGCCACCCAGCCTCCCGCCCCGTTGACGAGACATGGAGATCGACGATGAATGCACCGCACTACCCGCACTATCGTTTTGCAATCCTGATTTTATCGGCCGCATCGTTCGGCGCTGGCGCAGCGCACGCGCAGAGCAGCGTGACGCTGTACGGCGTGGTCGACGATTCGATTGCGTACGTGAACAACCAGCAAGGCCACTCGAACGTGTACCTGCGCGACGGCAACCTGTATGCGTCGAAGTTCGGGCTGCGCGGCGACGAGGATCTCGGCGGCGGCACGCACGCGATCTTCGATCTGCAAGCCGGCTTCAACCTGAACACCGGCGCGCAAGCGGCCGCCGGCACGATCTTCAACCGCCAGGCCTATGTCGGGCTGCGCAACGACCATTACGGCACGGTGACGGCCGGCCGCCAGTACACGCCGTACTTCCTGCTGGTCGGACCGTACGCGTCGAGCAGCTGGTTGACCGGCGCGACCGGCGCGCATCCGGGCGATATCGACGGCCTCGACACGACGATCCGCGTGAACAATTCGGTTACCTATACGTCGCCGACCCTCTCCGGGCTGACCGCGAGCGCAATGTACGCGTTCGGCGGCATCGCTGGTGCGACCGGCAAGGGCAACACATTCAGCGCCGCGCTGCGCTATGCGAACGGGCCGGTCGGGATCGCGGCCGGCTACCTGCGCATCAACAGCTCGGGTTCGTCGGCCGGCTTCCTGAATCCGGCGACCGCGGCGTCGGGCAGCTTCGCGGTGTCCGTGCTGAACCAGGGCTACCTGAGCGCGAAGGCCGTCGAGCAGGTCGCGGCGGCCGGCAACTACACGCTGGGCAACCTGACGATGGGCCTGAACTACTCGAACGTGAAGTACCTGCCCGGCAACGGCTCCGCGTTCACGGATACGGCCGTGTTCAATACCTACGGCGCGCTCGCCGCGTACCGCTTCACGCCGACATTCTCCGTGGCCGGCGCGTTCGCGTACACGCTCGCGTCGAAGGCGAACGGCGTGTCTGGCGCGGCACGCTACCAGCAGTATTCGCTGAAGGAGTCGTACAGCCTGTCGAAGCGCACGACGCTCTATGCGCTGCAGGCGTATACGCATGCGAGCGGACAGACGCTCGGCGCGCAAGGCGCCGGCCATATCGTCGACGCGGCACCGATCGTCGGCGATTCGCAACAGCTCACGCCGTCGACGACGCACGGCCAGTTCGTCGGCATGGCCGGGATCGCCGTGACGTTCTGAATGCTCGCGGCGGCGCATCGTCGGCTTGCGGCCCGGACCATGCGCATGCCGGTGCGTCGTCCGGGTGCCGGCATGCCGCGCGGCCCTGGCGGTTTTCGCTTTCGTCCCGATCACTTACAATCCGTCAGGTTGATCCCTGCACGACCCTTCGTGCAGCCCTGACACCGCGGTACAGTCGACGCACGCCGTAACAGGGTCCGGCGCGCGACACGCGCGGCCGGACGGCGTCGCGCTTCGTTGCGCCCACAACTGAATGCCAGCCATGCCGGAATCCCGCCTCCCGACACCTTCCCCGCTCGAGCCAAAGGTCGGCCGCGCCGCGCTCGCCCCGTCACGCCCGTGCGCGACGATCGACGGAGCCGCGCAATGAGCGGCCTCGTGCACGATCGCACTGGCGACGTCATCGCACTCGCGACGCTCGCGCTGCTTTACTTCGGCGGCGTCGGTCTCGCGTTGTGGCGGATTCGCACCGCTGCGCCGCGCGGCAAGCTCTACTGGATCGCCTGCATCGCCCTGCTGGCCGGCGGCGCCATCGCGATGACCGCGAACCTGTCACCGATACCGAACAGCGGCGAGATGCCGCCGGGTTTCGCGCTCGGCGTCGAGGCGGTGTTGCTGGGGCTCGCGCTCGTTGCAGCCGGCTGCGCTTGGTTGATGTTGCGTGCAAGGCGCGGCTGATACCGGGCCTTGCACGGGCCGGCTTCTACCGAAGCCGAAGCGTCATGCGGACGGCGCCCGCGCCGCGACGAGCCAGCACGCCGCGTCGAAGCGTACATCCGCGCCCTGCACGTATTGCTCGAACGCGGCGCGAACCGTATCGATCACCCGTCGACGCGTCGCGTCATCCACTTCCCGAAGCGCGAGCCCGACCGGCCCCAGTCGGGTGACGTAGTCGTCCAGCGCGGCCGCCGGCAACGCGCACGCGACGTCGATCGGCTCGATCGCGATATCGGCCCAGCCGCTGTCCGACAATACCGACGCGATTCGCTGCCGGTCGCCGAACGCGAATTGTCCCGGCGCGCCCGGCTGCCGCGCCGGCAGGTTCGGGAGCAATGGCCCCGCGACGCGCTCGGCCGTCGTCATGAACGGATTGTCAGCGGCGCTGCGCCATGCGACGAATCGCAGTTGCGCATTCACGCGCGCCGCATGCCGCAGGTTCGCGAACGCGCGCACCGGATCGTCGAAGAACATCACGCCGAAGCGCGACACGACCAGGTCGAACTGATCCGGCTCGAACGCATGCGTCTGCGCATCCGCAGGCACGAAGCTGGCGGCGAGGCCCTCGCGCTCGGCGCGTGCCTGTGCGGCGGCGATCATCCGCGCCGAGATGTCGACACCCGTACAGTGCGCATGCGCGCCCAGCCGCCGTGCAATCGCGAGCGTCACCGCGCCGGTGCCGCAGCCGACATCGAGCACGCGGCGTGCGGACGCCGCCACCGCCGCATCCGCAAGCAGTGTCTCGAACGGCTCGAACATCCGGTCGAGCGAGCGCTGCGCGTCGACCCACGCAAGCCCCGACGGACCGTTCCACAGTGCAGACTGCGCTTCGTTTGCCCGGTTCTCTTCCATCGTCGATTCTCCTTTTTCCTGCCTCGTTGACCGTGATGCACACTATGCTGCTTCAAGCCGGCTTGAGGTCAAGCCCGCGACCGCGGCCCGCCTCGCGCGGCGGCCGCTTGTCGCACCGCGTGTTTCATATTTCTTACATTCACGCTGCGTATCGTTGACGGCTTTCCTACGGTGCCTCCCATGCGACGACTCCTCTCTCGCGCACTGTTCGTGCGTTGCGCTCCGCTTGTTGCCCTCGCGGCGCTGTCCGCGTGCTCGAACCACATCGATACGCCCGCCGACCCGGCCAGCGCCGCGATCAACGTCCAGGCCGCATGGGTCGAGATCGGCGATACGAACCAGGCGATTGCGCGCGTGATCACGAACTACAGCCCGGCTTCCGCGAGCGATCCGCTGTGTCCGCAATTGTCCGTCGACGGCAAGCTGTCGCGCATGGCGCTGCGCGCCGGCGCCGCGACGGTCGCGCAGCGGCCGACCGCCAGCGACCCGGCCGACTCGAAACCGTCGAGCTTCCCGGTGTCGGTCTGCGAAACGACGCTGCCGGCCGATGCGCAGACGGCGAGCGTCGCGGGCCGCGCGCTGCCGCTGCCGAAAGCGCAGCCGCAGCGCATCGCGATCATCGCCGACACCGGCTGCCGGATGAAGAAGGCCGACAACGCATGGCAGGCGTGCAACGACGCGACGGTCTGGCCGTTCGACACGATCGCGGCGAGCGTCGCGAAGCTGTCGCCGGATCTCGTGCTGCATGTTGGCGACTATCACTATCGCGAGAACGCGTGCCCGCCCGACATCGCCGGCTGCAAGGACAGCCCGTGGGGCTATGGCTGGGATACGTGGCAGGCCGACCTCTTCCGCCCCGCCGCGCCGCTGTTCGCGAAGGCGCCATGGGTGGTCGTGCGCGGCAACCACGAGGAATGCGCGCGGGCCGGCCAGGGCTGGTACCGCTTCCTCGATCCGCGCCCGTATTCGGCGGGCCGTTCGTGCAACGATCCGGCCAACGACAACGACGCGAACTACTCGGATCCCTATGCGGTGTCGCTCGGCGGCGGCACGCAGGTGATCGTGTTCGATACCGCGAAGGTCGGCCGCAATCCGCTGAAGACGACCGACGCGCAATTCCGGATCTACCAGAAGCAGTTCCAGACGGTCGCGTCGCTCGCGTCGAAGGCCGGCATCACGACGACGATCTTCACGAACCACCATCCGATCCTCGCGTTCGCGCCGATCGCGGGCAGCACGCCTGCGCCGGGCAATCTCGCGCTGCAGTCGGTGATGTCGAGCCTGAACGCGCAGGCGTACTACCCGCCCGGCGTCCACGTCGCGCTGCACGGGCACGTGCACGACTTCCAGGCGATCAACTTCTCGTCCGGACATCCGGCGACGATCGTGTCCGGCAACGGCGGCGACAACCTCGACGTCGCGCTGCCCGACCCGTTCCCGGCCGGCCTGACGCCCGCGCCGGGCGCCGTGATCGAGCGGCTGTCGCACAACAACAGCTTCGGCTTCCTGATCATGGAGCGACGTGCGGCGCCGGCGACGGGCTGGGTGTTCCGTGCGTATTCGGCGGCGGGCAAGCTGCTCGCGTCGTGCGACCAGTCGGGCACGACGCTCGCCTGCGACAAGACGGGGTTCATCACGCCGTGACCGACGAAGTTCGATTGCAGGATGGTTTGACGGGGTCGACGGATTCGGGCGGCCGCCGGCGACGGATGGGCGGGTCGGGGAAGCGGCGGGTTTTGTCGGCCGCGGGCGCCGGGGGTTCGGTTTGTGCTTCGGTTTCGTCGGCCGCCTGTGCCGGGCGTTCGGTCTGCGCTTCGGTTTCATTGGCCGCCTGTGCCGGGCGTTCGGCTTCCGCTTCGGTTTCGTCGGACGGCGGCCCCGGGCGTTCGGTTTGCGCGGCGGTTTCATCGGTCGCCTGCGCCGAGCGTTCGGTTTGCGCTTCCGTTTCGTCGGACGCCTGCGCAGGGCGTTCGGCTTCCGCTTCGGTGTCTTCCCCCACCTGCGCCGGGCGTTCGGCTTCCGCTTCGGTGTCGTCGGCCACCTGCGCCGAGCGTTCGGGTTCCGCTTCGGCGTCGGTCGCCGGCAGCAGCCGCACGGTACGTCTACTTGCCGCCGCCGTGCTCGCCGGCGCGGCGCTCGCGGCCCACGCCGCGCCGTCCGAAACGGTCCTGCTCCCCGGCGCCCCGCCGTCGCGCGTCGTCGACACGATCGGCAACGGCACGCCGCAGGTGACCGGCAAGGTCGACGCGGCGACCGCCCGCTTCGCGCCCGACCCGACGCTCGTCGCGCTCGGCCGCCGGATCTTCTTCGATCCGCGGCTGTCCGAGCCACGCGGCATGTCGTGCGCGGGCTGCCACGATCCGGGGCGTGCATTCGCGCCGACGCTGTCGGCCGCTTCGCTCGCGGGGCCCGGCGTGCCGGAAGGCAGCCGCCACGGACGTTTCAGCCAGCGCAACGCGCCGTCGCTGCTCTACGTGCGCTACGTGCCGCGCCGACACTTCTACCAGGACGACGATGCGCCCGCGCCGTCGCCATTCGGCGGGCTCTTCAGCGACGGCCGCGCCGACACGCTCGCCGAACAGATCCGCGGGCCGCTGTTCGATCGGAACGAGATGAACAACCGGTCGCCGGCCGCGCTGCTGCGCAAGGTTGACGGCACCGAACTGGCGGGCGATCTGGCCGCGCGCTTCGGCGCGTCGGTGCGGCGCGATCCCGAGCAACTGGTGCGCGCACTGGGGTCGGCCGTCGAGGCCTATCTGCAGAGCGACGACATGGCGCCGTTCACGTCTCGCTTCGACGCATTCCTGCGCACCCGCAAGCAGCTCGCGCCGGCCGAGATGCGCGGTCTGGCGCTGTTCCGCAATCCCGACAAGGGCAACTGCATGAGCTGCCACACGCTGTCGGAGACGTCGAGCCGGCCGGAGCGCTCGCTCTTCACCGATTTCGGCTACGACGCGATCGCGGTGCCGCGCAATCGCGCGCTGCCCGCGAACCGCGATCCGCGCCATTTCGACAACGGCCTGTGCGAAACGGCCGCGCGGCTGCGCTGGCCCGAACCGACGCAATGGTGCGGCTACCTGCGCACGCCGGGGCTGCGCAACGTCGCGATCAAGCAGACGTTCATGCACAACGGCGTGTTCACCACGCTGCGCGATGCGGTCGCGTTCTACAACACGCGCTCGACCGATCCGCGCCACTGGTATCACGGCGCCACAACGTTCGACGACGTGCCGGCCGCGTATCGCGGCAACATCAACGTCAATTCGACGCCGATGAACCGCCGTCCGGGCACGCCGCCCGCGCTGACCGACGCCGAAATCGACGACATCGTCGCGTTCCTCGGCACGCTGACCGACGCGCGCTACGCGAATCTCGTTCCGCCCGCCCCGGCCGCCTCACCCGCAGCGCCTGTCGCCGCGACCACCGGATCCCCGGCAGCCCGCCTCGCCGCGCCGGCGCGCTGACCCTGGCCGAACGGCCAAGCGCATGCGTGCCGCTTGCGGCCGCCTCATATACTGGTTATATTTACAGTACTGGATTTATGAACAGTGAGGTGCGCGATGGAACATCTGGTCCGTATCGTCAACGACACCGATCGCCAAGTGCTGGCATGGCTGCGTGCGCAGGTCGGCGATGCCCGCGTCGAGCGCGCGGCGCGCCAGCTTGGGGCGACGCGCAAGCCGTTTCCGTCCGCGTTATGCCGATACCTCGGCATGAGCGCGCCGGCCACGCTGCGCCAGGCGGAGCGGCCGCGTGCCGCGCGCGACTTCTCCGTCGGCGATCGCTACCTGTCGCTGATTCGTCAGCACCTCGCTGCGCATACGGTCGGCCGATGAAATCGCCGAAATCGTATCGTCGGCGCGTGATGGCGCGGCGGCCGGCCGCGGTGAACGAGGCGTGCCGGATCGGCCGGCCCGTGCCGCCGTCACGCCAGCCGAGCCCGGTAGCCGGCCTCCCGGCTCGGCCGAAAGCCGGCCCGCTTACGCGGCGGCCGCCGCGTCGCGTATCAGCTGGCCGAGCGTTTCGATGGCCGCTTCGTGAGCCGAGTCGAATACCCGCGTGCACCCAAGCCGGATATAGGCATCGAAGCGGTCGGAATTCGAGAAGATCGAGCCGGGCGCGATCCTTACTCCACGTGCCAGCGCCGCATCGAACAATGCTTCGGAACGCACGCCGTCCGGCAGCGCGATCCACAGCAGCATGCCGCCCGGCGGCCGGTTCATCCGCGTGCCGGCCGGAAAATGACGCGCGATCGCATCGATCGTCACGTCGCGCTGCACACGAAGCTGTTCGCGAAATCGGCGGAGGTGGCGATCGAACGCGCCCGAGCCGACGAATTCGGCAGCGACGGCCTGCAGCAACGCGGCGTTGTGCCGGCTGTGCGCGAACTTGAGCATCTTCACGCGCGCGTGCCAGCGGCCCGCACTCATCCAGCCGAGCCGCATCCCCGGCGCCAGCACCTTGTTGAACGACGGGCAGTAGATCACCGTGCCGTCGCGGTCCCATGCCTTCACGGGCTTCACCGTGTGCGACGCTTCGACGAGTTCGCGATACGGCTCGTCCTCGATCACGGCCACGCCGCGGCGCGAGCACAGCGCGACCAGCGCGGCCTTGCGCTCGTCAGGCATCACGCTGCCGAGCGGGTTCTGCAGGTTCGGCACGACGACCACGGCCCGAATGTCCGGGTATGCGGTCAGCGCCACGTCGAGCGCTTCGATCGACAGCCCGGTCGTCGGGCTGGCCGGAATCTCGAGCGCACGCAGGCCGAGGCTTTCGAGCAGCTGGATCAAGCCGAAAAAGGCCGGCGATTCGATCGCGATCGTGTCGCCGGGGCGCGCCACCGCGCGCAGTGCGAGATTCACCGCATCGACGCCACCGCTCGTCGACATCACGTCGTCCGGCGACACGGTCACGCCGTACGACAGCGCACGCTTGGCCATCGTCTGGCGGAATTCGGGCGACCCGCCAACCGGCCCTGCGTCGGTCAACAGCGTCGGCTTGCGCCGCAGCAGCCGGATCGCCAGCGCCTGCAGGCGCTCTGCCGGATACAGCGTCGCCAGCGCGGACGCGCCGCCAAGATTCAACGCATCGGGAGATGCGTTCGCGCGATCGATCACGCGCGACACGCGTTCGTGCAGCCCCGCGAATGGCGGCTCGACGCTCAGCGGCGGCCCGTCGCATTCCGGCAGCGAATCGAGCGCGGCCACCGCGCGCCGCCGCACGAAGTAGCCCGAGCGCGGCCGTGCTTCGCACAAGCCCGTATCCTCGAGCCGCCGGAACGCCTGGATCGCGGTCGACAGGCTCACGCCGTGCTGCGCCATGAATCCGCGCACCGACGGCATCCGGTCGCCGGGCGACAGCGTGCCGGCCGCGATGATGCGGCGGTAATGCTCGGCGAGTCGTTCGTACAGCGGCTCGCCGGCCATCGGCAAAGGCGTGCGGGGCGCGTCGGTGAGGGATGTCATGCGGGTCATCGTGCCCGCGCGCCCTGCCACACGCCAGATACAGATTCGGGGAAAACCCACCGATACAGCAGGCCAAAATCGCCGCCTGCACCGCAACAGATTCCCGTCCCCTGAATCTGTCCGGCCCGCGCGCGTTTCCCTAACCTGATTGCACGCTGTCGCCCCGTCGTCGCGGGGCTGCGCAACCGGGAAAGGGACTCGCCATGCGAACACAAGACATCCGGCTCGACGCCGGGCAAAGCCACTTTGCGTGGTTCGACAAGGGCAGCCAGGTCATCGTGCTCGACGGCGCGCTCGCGGTCACGTTGCGCCACGGCGGGCTCGACTGGCTGCCTGATGCGCCGCACTACGTCCGTCGCGTGCTCGACCAGGGCGAATGCCTGACGATCGAGGCGGCCGGTCACGCGACGTTGACGGCCAGCGGCGCAAAGCCGGTCGACGCGACCGTTGCGGAACCCGCGGCCCGGGCCGGGGTGTTCGCCGCGTGGCGCGCGTGGCTGCACCGGGTGGCCGCGTGGCCATTCGGCGAGCGGCATGTGCGCGAACAGCCCTGACGCTGTAGCTCGCGCCGTCGCCGGTATCGTCATGCATCTTCGTATCGCCTCATCCGGCGGCGAGCGTGATCGCGTCCAGCGCCGTCGCCGCGCAGGACCGATTCAACCGGGCAGAGATCTTCGGTTACCGCACCTTCCGCGCACGCTCGATCCATTCGAACAATGCCATCCCGACCAGCATCGCGACGACGAACGCGATGCCCTTGACCGACCCCAGACCGATCGACACAAGCGCCGGCCCCGGGCAGAACCCCGCAAGCCCCCAGCCGATGCCGAACACGGCACTCCCGGCGACGAGCCGCACGGTGATCGTCCGGGTGGCCGGCCACTGGATCGGCAGCCCGAGCCACGACCGCGTGCGGCGCTTCGCCCATGCGAACGCGACCACGGCGACACCGATCGCGCCAACCATCACGAACGCGAGCGACGGATCCCAACGGCCTGCCAGGTCGAGAAAACCGAGCACCTTCCGCGGGTTGGCCATCCCCGACACGATGAGGCCGACGCTGAACAACAGCCCCGCCACAAACGCGAATCCTGCCTGCATGTCAGCCTCCGAGCACGTGCCGGCGCACGAATACGGTCGCGAAGCCGGCGGCCATGAACACCGCCGTCGCGACAATCGATCGCGTCGCACCGCGCGACAGCCCGCACACCCCGTGGCCGCTCGTGCATCCGCCCGCATAGCGCGTGCCGATCCCGACCAGCAGGCCGGCCGCCAGCAATTCGCCCCAGCCTGCATCGACCTGCGGCGTCACGGCGGCACCGGCGATGCGCATCATCAGCGGCGCGGCGATCAGCCCGGCGACGAATGCGGCACGCCAGTCGCGCTCCGCGGCGCCGGCCGTGAACAGGCCGCCGACGATGCCGCTGATCCCGGCGATCCGCCCGTTGAACGCGATGAGCCACGCAGCCGCCAGCCCGATCAGCACGCCGCCGGCAAGCGACAGCCAGGGCGTGAAATGAAGCGCATCAAGCTGCATGGCGCTTCCCTTTCGCGGCCGGGCCGCAGAACTGTTCGTACAACACGCCCATCACCGCGATCGCGGCCGGGCTGTCGAGCGAATAGTGGATGTTCTTGCCTTCGCGGCGCGTGCGGACGAGCGCGTTGTCCCGCAACACGCCGAGCTGCTGCGACAGCGTCGGCTGGCGAATATCCAGCCGCGCCTCGAGATCGCTCACGCAGCGTTCGCCTTGCGACAGTTCGCACAGCAGCAGCAACCGGTCTGGATTGGACAGCACCTTGAGCAGCGCGCACGCCGATTCGGCGGCTGCGCGCATCTGGTCGGGCTCGGGCAGCCCGGCGGAAGGATCGGTGTTCATGGGAGCGGCGGCACACGATTAACGAATCGATATTATATCAACTTATATATTGACGATTCGCACCATCGCCCGCTGCCGTCCCTCAGAAGGCGCCGACGGCCCGGCTCGAACCGGGCCGTCCCGCCAACGCGCGTCAAGCCCCGTCGCAGGCCGCCGTGTCGTCCAGCATCAGCGTACCGACCCGCGCGGGCACGAGCGGCGTGCGCGGCACCGGCGGCGTCCAGCCGAACAGCGCCTGCGCGGCCGCGCCGCACACGCGGCCCTGGCATGCGCCCATCCCGCAGCGCGTCTGCAGCTTCGCGGCCGTCCAGCCCGGCGCCGGCGCGACCGCGTCGAAGCGCACGTCTTCGCAACGGCACAGCAGCGTATCGGGCCGCGCGAGCCGGCGGATCGGCTCGCGGATCGCGAAGCGCTCGCGCACCGCGTCCGCGAACGCCTGCCAGTGCGCACGTCGCGCCACCAGCGCGGCCAGCGGCGCCACTTGCCCGGTGGCCGCGCAGCCCGCGATCTCGCCTTCGACCATCGCCAGTTCGCTGCCGCCGACACCCGTGCACTCGCCCGCGGCGAAATACCCGTCGCGGCTCGTGCGCTGATGCGCGTCGACCACGACCGCGCCGTTCTCGATCCGGCAACCGAGATGGCTCGGCAGCACGGTGTTCGGCACGAGGCCGAAGCCGCACGCGAGCCGGTCGCAGTCGACGTCGAACTCGCGCTCGCCCTGCCGGATCCGCACGCGTTCCAGCCGCTTGTCGCCGAACGCTTCGACGACGTAGGCGTTGGGCCGGTAGGCGGCCGTGACGAGCTTCGCGGCCTGCGCGAGTTTCGACGGCCAGCGCCACAGCCCTGCGCCGAAACCGGCCACGTCGCCCCATGCCGCCTGTTCGAGTACGTGCGACACCTGCGCGCCTGCCTGTCGGGCCGTCGCCGCGCTCGCGAGGAGCAGCGGGCCGCTGCCGGCGATCACCGTGCGCTGCCCGCGCACGTCGAGGCCGTACTTGATCAATGCTTGCAGGCCGCCCGCGCCGGTGACACCCGGCAGCGTCCAGCCCGGGAACGGCAGCAGCAACTCGCGCGCGCCGCAGCACAGGATCAGCGTGCGGAATTCGAGCAGGAAGCCGCGCTCGTCGTCCTCGAGCAGCAGCGTACCCGGCTGCGTTTCGGCGACGATGCGCGTGGCCGCGAGGTGCGTGACGTTCCGCTGCCGCAGCACGGCGAGGCGTTCCGCCGCGGCCGCCACCGGCGTCGCGGCGGCGGCCTGGCGCCAGATCTGTCCGCCCGCGCGCGGGTTGTCGTCGACGATCGCGACCGTTGCGCCGCTTCGTGCGGCGGCCCGCGCGGCCGACAACCCGGCCGGCCCCGCGCCGACGATCGCGACGTCGACGCTCAGTCGTTCCTGTTTCATCGCGTGCGCTCCACCCGCATCCCGTCGCGGCACAGCGTCTGGCAGGCCAGACGACGGCGGCCGTCGATCGTCATCCTGCACTCCTGGCAGATGCCCATACCGCAAAACGGCGCGCGCGCCGCACCCGTGCACGACACGCGCGTCGTGTCGTCGCCGCTCGCCGCGACGGCGGCCGCGACGGTCGCACCGTCGGCCACCGTCAGCGCGCGGCCGTCCAGATGAATGATCATGTCAGCCTCCGCCGGGCCACCCTGCACGTACGGGAATCGGCCTCGGAGAGACGGAGGGATTGCGTCCCCCCAAGCGAATGAAGTGAGCGTGGGGGTCGTTTCATGTCAGCGCTCCGGCTACGGGTGACGTCGTCAGGAAACGTCCCGGCAAATACGGTTCGATATCGATCGGCGGCCGCTCGCCGGTCATCAACGCGGCGACAAGTCGCGCGCTGCCCGGCGCGGTCGTCACGCCGAGCCCTTCGTGGCCGACCGCGAGCCACACGCCCGGCCGCGCCGGATGTTCGCCCAGCAGCGGCAAGCCGTCGGGGCTCGCGGAACGAAAGCCCGTCCATGCGCGAATCCCGTTCAGGTCGGCCAGATCCGGCAGGTAGCCGGCCGCACGGCGCAGCATGCGCGCGAGCACCGGCGGCTCGATGCGCGCGTCTTCCGTGTCGAACTGGCGCGACGAGCCGATCAGCAGCTGGCCGGTCGGCCGCGGTTGCACGTTGAACGCGACGGACGTGCCGTCGCTCGCGTGCGCGCTTGCCGCATAGCCGAGCTCGACGAGCTGGTGCGACACCTGGCCCGGGTAGCGGTCGGTGATCAGCAGATGGCCCTTCTTCGGGCGCAGCGGCAATTCAGGCAACAGCGTGCGCGCGGCGACGCCGTTCGCGACGACGACGCGTTCCGCGCGCAGCGTGTCGCCGCTCGCAAGCGTCACGCTCGGGCCGTCGACCGCCACCGCGCGGTCGCGCCGCAACGTGATGCCCGGCGCGCGCTGCAACAGCCAGCTCGCGGCGACCGGCGCATAGAGAATCGCATCGCCCGGGATCTTCAGCGCGCCGCCGAGCCCCGCGCGCAGCATCGGCTCCAGCCGCGCGAGCGTCGCCGCGTCGATCAGCTCGCCTGCGACGCCATGCGCGGCGAGCGTCGCCTGCTTGGTGCGCGCGAGGTCCATCTCGTTGGAATCGGCCGCGAGCCACAGCGTGCCGCAGTTGCGGTACGCGCAGCCTTCCGGCATGTCGCCGCTCAACGCGCGCCATAGCTCGATCGAGTAATGGCTCAGTGCGAGTTCGGCCGCGTTGTCGTCCATCGCGACCAGGTGCCCCATGCCGGCGCCGGTCGCGCCGCCGCTGGCGTCGTCGACGACGAGCACGCGCAGCCCACGCTGCGCGAGTTCATGCGCACATGCGGCGCCGACGATGCCAGCGCCGATCACGACGACGTCGGTCCTTGCCTCGCTCACGACACGATGCCCCAGCCGAACGGATCGTCTTCCTCGATCAGCAACGTCGCTTCCGCGCTGAGATGCGCACTGCCGCGAATCGTCGGCACGATGCCGCCGTCGGCCTGCGCATAGCTCGCCTGGAACACGCTGCCGATCACGCTCGCCTGCCGCCACACGACGCCCGGTTCGAGCTTGCCGTCGGCCGCGAGGCAGGCGAGCTTCGCGCTCGTGCCGGTGCCGCACGGCGAACGGTCGTACGCATGGCCCGGGCACAGCACGAAGCTGCGGCTGTCGTGCTCGGCATCGTCGGCGAACAGTTCGATATGGTCGATCTCGCCGCCGTTCGCGCCGGTGATGCCCGCGCGCTCGAGCCCTTCGCGCACGGCGGACGAATAGGCGGTCAGCGCGGCGACGTTGTCGCCGGCCACGCGCTGGCCGTGATCGCTGATCAGGAAGAACCAGTTGCCGCCCCACGCGATGTCGCCCTTCACGGGGCCGTAGCCCGGCACGTCGACGGCAACGGCCTTCGCATGGCGATACGCGAGCACGTTGCGCACGCTGACCGACAGGTCGTCGTGCAGCGTCGCCTCGACGGTGCCGACCGGCGTTTCGATCCGGTGCACGCCCGGCTCGATGCGGCCCATGTGATGCAGCGTGCGCACGACGCCGATCGTGCCGTGCCCGCACATCCCGAGGTAGCCGCTGTTGTTGAAGAAGATCACGCCGGCCGCAGCCTCCGGCGACACGGGTTCGCACAGCAGCGCGCCGACCATCACATCGCTACCGCGCGGCTCGAGAATGCACGCGGTGCGGTAGCGATTGTGCTCGCGCGCGAGCACGTCGCGGCGCTCGGCCATCGTGCCGTTGCCGAGCGAGGGGAAGCCGGACACGACGAGCCGCGTGGGTTCGCCGCCCGTGTGCGAATCGATGATCTGAATGCGCTTCATCATGAGCCGTCCGAAGTGGGGAAAGGAGCATAGCTTCCTCCGTCGCGCGTCCGTCCGCTTGTGGCTTTTCGATGAGGACGGCGACGAAATCGGCACAGTGCGAAACGCCTTTTGCAGCCCTTGCGGCCACTGTGCCGATTTCGTCATTCTGCTCCGCGATACGACTCAAGCGTGATGGGTGTTCGCACGGCGATACTGGTTGCACGTCGACGCGCCTGTCGCCGGCCGAGATGAAGCGATACGTAGCAACAGGAAGCAATACGAAGCAGGAGATTGCAGTGAGCCGAAACGCCATCCCGCGGACCGAAGTTTCCCCCGCCCTCAGCAGCCGGTTCGCACCGGCCGCTTCCATTGCATTCGACGCCGCGCACCGCGCCGAACAGAACCGGGCGAACCGCTAAGCGACTTCCCCCGGCGGTGCAACGGCTTCCCCCGTCGCATCGCCACTTCCCGTCCGGCATGGCCCGCACAGGTCCGTTCGCCGCGTCGCCAGCCGGCGCCGCGGATGAACGGCCGTCGGGCCGCCCGGTCGTTCGAACCGGTCGCATGCCGGCCGGCAGGTGTGCGCCGCTGCTCCGTCGGAGCGCGGCGCAACTCCACCTGCCCCGATATTTCCCAGGAGACAAACCCATGCCAGGCCAAGGCAACACACACCCTTCCGTCCCGCTTTCCCGTTCCGTGCCCGCCGACGGCGGTCACGGCAAGTTCAAGAAACAGCTGTCGCTGACCGACCTGACGTTCATCGGTCTCGGCGCGATCTTCGGTTCGGGGTGGCTGTTCGCCGCGAGTCACGTGTCGACGATCGCCGGCCCGGCCGGCATCTTCTCGTGGCTGCTCGGCGGCTTCTCGGTGCTGCTGCTGGGCATCGTCTACTGCGAGCTCGGCGCCGCGCTGCCGCGCGCGGGCGGCGTGGTCCGCTACCCGGTGTTCTCGCACGGCCCGCTGCTCGGCTACCTGATGGGCTTCATCACGCTGATCGCGTTCTCGAGCCTGATCGCGATCGAAGTGGTCGCCGCGCGCCAGTATGCGGCCGCGTGGTTCCCCGGCCTCACCAAGGCCGGCTCGAGCGACCCGACGACGCTCGGCTGGCTCGTGCAGGCCGGGCTGCTGTGCTTCTTCTTTTACCTGAACTATTCGAGCGTGAAGACGTTCGCGAAGGCGAACAACGTCATCAGCATCTTCAAGTTCATCGTGCCGCTGTCGGTGATCGCGGTGCTGTTCACGTTCTTCAAGCCCGCCAACCTGACCCTGCACGGCTTCGCGCCGTTCGGCATGCCGGGCATCGAGATGGCCGTGTCGGCCGGCGGGATCATCTTCGCGTACCTGGGCCTCACGCCGATCGTGTCGGTCGCGAGCGAAGTGCGCAATCCGCAGCGCACGATTCCGATCGCGCTGATCCTGTCGATCCTGCTGTCGACGCTGATCTACGTGCTGCTGCAGCTCGCGTTCATCGGCAGCATCCCGACCGACATGCTCGCCGCCGGCTGGCACGACGTGAGCAAGGCGTTCTCGCTGCCGTACCGCGACATCGCGCTCGCGCTCGGCGTGGGCTGGCTCGCGGTGATGGTCGTCGCCGACGCGATGATCTCGCCGAGCGGCTGCGGCAACATCTACATGAACGCGACGCCGCGCGTCGTCTACGGCTGGGCGAAGACGGGCACGTTCTTCAAGGTGTTCACGCGCGTCGACGAAGCGTCGGGCATCCCGCGCGCGGGCCTGTGGCTCACGTTCGGCCTCTCGATCTTCTGGACGATGCCGTTCCCGTCGTGGGAAGCGCTGATCAACATCGTGTCGGCCGCGCTCGTGCTGAGCTATGCGGTCGCGCCCGTGTCGGTCGCCGCGCTGCGGCGCACCGCGCCCGACCTGCCGCGGCCGTTCCGCGCGGTGGCGTTCGGCATCACCGGCCCCGCGTCGTTCGTGATCGCCGCGCTGATCGTCTACTGGTCGGGCTGGGGCACGGTGTCCTGGCTGCTCGGCCTGCAGATCGTGATGTTCGTGATCTATCTCGCATGCCGCCGCTGGGTGCCCACCGCGCATCTGAGCATCGCCGAGCAGGTGCGTTCGTCCGCGTGGCTGATCGCGTTCTACGCGGCCATGATCGTGCTGTCGTACTTCGGCGGCTTCGGCGGCACGGGCCAGCTCGCGCATCCGTACGACACGGTCGTCGTCGCGGCCGTCGCGCTCGTCATCTTCTACTGGGGCGCCAACACCGGCATCCGTTCCGACAAGCTGCAGCTCGAAGACGACGAAGACTGACGCCCCGCTTTCCCCTTTCCACTCCGGCCGGGCGCATCACGCCCGGCCCCGCATTTTCCGAGGAAAAACCATGCAACTCACAGGTCAGCTCCTGATCGGCCAGTCGGCCATCGCCGGACAGAACGGCACCCTCCACGCGATCGCCGCCGCCACCGGCGAACCGCTCGACCCCGCGTTCGGCGGCGCGAGCCTGCACGACCTGGAGACGGCCTGCACGCTCGCCGACGACGCATTCGACACATACCGCGAAACGCCTCCCGAGCAACGCGCCGCGTTTCTCGACGCGATCGGCCGCAACATCATGGCGCTCGGCGACGACCTGATCGAGCGCTGCGTCACCGAAACGGGCCTGCCGCGCGCACGCATCGAAGGCGAACGCGGCCGCACGGTCGGCCAGCTCGCGCTGTTCGCGTCGCTCGTGCGCGACGGCGGTTACGTCGACGCACGCATCGACCCGGCCCGGCCGGAGCGCAAGCCGCTGCCGCGGGTCGACCTGCGCCTGCGCAACGTCGCGATCGGGCCGGTCGCCGTGTTCGGCGCGTCGAACTTCCCGCTCGCGTTCTCGGTCGCGGGCGGCGATACCGCGTCGGCACTCGCGGCCGGCTGCCCGGTGATCGTCAAGGCGCACTCCGCGCATCCGGGCACGTCCGAGCTCGTCGGCCGCGCGATCCAGCAAGCCGTGCGCGAATGCGGGCTGCCGGCCGGCGTGTTCTCGCTGCTGTTCGACGCGTCGCGCGAGATCGGCCAGGCGCTCGTCGCCGATCCGCGCATCAAGGCCGTCGGTTTCACCGGCTCACGCCGCGGCGGCGTCGCGCTGATGAACATCGCGGCCGCGCGCCACGAGCCGATTCCGGTCTATGCGGAAATGAGCTCGATCAATCCGGTGCTGCTGTTCCCGGCCGCGCTCGACGCGCGCCACGACACGATCGCGCCGCAATTCGCCGCGTCGCTCGCGCTCGGCGCCGGCCAGTTCTGCACGAACCCGGGCCTCGTGCTCGCGGTCGACGGCCCCGCGCTGCGCGCGTTCGAAGCCGCGGCGGCCTCCGCCGTGCAAGCGACCACCGCGCAGACGATGCTCACGCCGCACATCCACGCAAGCTATGCGCAAGGCGTGGCCGCCCTGCGCGCGCACGACGCGGTCGAGCTGCTGGCGGAAGGTGTGGAAGGCGGCCGCTACCAGGCACGCGCGGCGCTGTTCGCGACGTCGGCTGACGCGTTCATCGCGCACCCCGAACTGCGTGACGAAGTGTTCGGCCCCGCATCGCTGATCGTGCGCTGCCCGGATGCCGACACGCTGCATCGCGTGCTGAAGTCGCTCGAAGGCCAGTTGACGATCGCCGCGCATCTCGCCGACGACGACGCCGCGCTGTTTGCCGCGCTACGCCCGACGCTGGAGCGCAAGGCCGGCCGCATTCTCGTCAACGGCTTCGGCACGGGTGTCGAGGTCGGTCACGCGATGGTGCACGGCGGCCCGTTCCCGGCCACGTCCGACACGCGCACCACGTCGGTCGGTGCACGCGCGATCGAGCGGTTCCTGCGCCCCGTGTCGTACCAGGACGTGCCGGACGCGCTGCTGCCCGACGCCATCCGCAACGGCAACCCGCTGAACGTGCCGCAACGCATCGACGGCGTGCCCGCGCCGCGGGACGCGCGCGATGTCTGAGTCGCTCGCCGAAGTCGTCCTGTCGCTCGATGAGGTCCACGCACTCGCGCTGCGGGTGCTGACGCACAACGGGATGTCCGCCGCGCACGCGCAGGCGATCGCGAACGTGATCACGCAGGGCCAGCGCGACGAATGCCACTCGCACGGCGTGTACCGGCTGCTCGTCTGCGTGCGCTCGCTGAAGAAGGGCAAGGTCGATCCGCAGGCCGTGCCGACGCTGCGCCGGCTGTCGTCGTCGATCGTCGCGGTCGACGCGCATCGCGGCTTCTCGCTGCTCAGCTTCGAAACCGGCCTGCCGGTGCTCGTCGAGATGGCGAAGCAGCACGGGATCGCGGCGATGGCGATCAACCATTGCTACCACTTCTCGGCGCTGTGGCCCGAGGTCGAGGCGATCGCCGCCGAGGGGCTGGTCGGCATCGCGATGAACCCGAGCCACAGCTGGGTCGCGCCGGAGGGCGGCCGCGAACCGGTGTTCGGCACGAACCCGATCGCGTTCGCGTGGCCGCGCCCGGACGGCGTGCCGTTCGTGTTCGACTTCGCGACCAGCGCGATCGCGCGCGGCGACATCGAGCTGCACGCAAAACAGGGCAAGGCGATCCCGCCGCACTGGGCGATCGATGCCGACGGCCAGCCGACCACCGATCCGAAGGCCGCGCTGCAGGGCGCGATGCGCACCTTCGGCGGCCACAAGGGCTCGGCGCTGGCAGCCATGGTCGAGCTGCTCGGCGGCGCGCTGATCGGCGACATGACGAGCCGCGAGTCGATGGCCTTCGACGAAGGCGTCGGCGCGACGCCGTGCCATGGAGAGCTCGTGATCGCGTTCGACCCGAAGGTGTTCCTCGGCGACGAACTCGACGCGGGCCTCGCGCGCGGCGAGCGGATGTTCGCGTCGATCACGGGGCAAGGCGCGCGGCTGCCGTCGCAGCGGCGCTTCGATGCCCGCGCGCGCAGCATCGCGCACGGCGTGCGGATTCCGAAGGCGCTGTACGACGAAATCCTCACGCTGCTCGATTGACGTGATCGCGTTGCGCGGCGGCGGCTTCATCGCCGGTAGAACGGGGGATGAAGCCGCCGCCGATTCGTCCGCCCGGTTCCGCTGCACGGATCCGCCGCCTGGTTCGCTGCCGATTCCGCTGCCGATTCCACCGCCCGAGTCCACCGCACGAGTCCACCGCACGATTCCGCTGCCGATTCCGTCGCCCGGTTCCGCCGGCAAGGCCCCGCGCCCCTGGTGCGCCCCCTGCCCGGCGCACCCGCCCGCGCCCCTCGCCCACTCCCGCCCGCGCCGCCCGCGCCGCCCGCCCGGCGCCTGTGGGATAATCGCCCAGTTTGCCCAGGGCGCAGCTCAAGAGGTTGTTCGCACGGGCGCGCGAGAGGCCTTCAATCCCGTGCCTCCACCCTTTTCCGCGATATTTCTTCAGCCATCACAATGCCCACATACCGTTCCAAAACCTCCACCGCCGGCCGCAACATGGCAGGCGCGCGCTCGCTGTGGCGCGCCACCGGCATGAAAGACGACGATTTCTCGAAGCCGATCATCGCGGTCGTCAACTCGTTCACGCAGTTCGTGCCCGGGCACGTGCACCTGAAGGATCTCGGCCAGTTGGTCGCGCGCGAGATCGAGGCCGCCGGCGGCGTCGCGAAGGAATTCAACACGATCGCGGTCGACGACGGCATCGCGATGGGCCACGACGGCATGCTCTATTCGCTGCCGAGCCGCGACATCATCGCCGACTCCGTCGAATACATGGTGAACGCGCACTGCGCGGACGCGATGGTGTGCATCTCGAACTGCGACAAGATCACGCCGGGGATGCTGATGGCCGCGATGCGCCTCAACATTCCGGTGATCTTCGTGTCGGGCGGCCCGATGGAAGCCGGCAAGACGCGTCTCGCGAACCCGGTCACCAAGACCGTCGAACTGAAGAAGCTCGACCTCGTCGACGCGATGGTGATCGCGGCCGACCCGGCGTATTCGGATGCCGACGTCGCCGAAGTCGAACGCTCGGCCTGCCCGACCTGCGGCTCGTGCTCGGGCATGTTCACCGCGAACTCGATGAACTGCCTGACCGAAGCGCTCGGCCTGTCGCTGCCCGGCAACGGCACGGTCGTCGCGACGCACGCCGATCGCGAGCAGCTGTTCAAGCGCGCCGGCCGCCGCATCGTCGAGCTGACCCGCCAGCACTACGAGCAGGACGACATGCGCGCGCTGCCGCGCTCGGTCGGCTTCAAGGCGTTCGAGAACGCGATGACGCTCGACATCGCGATGGGCGGTTCGACCAACACGATCCTGCACCTGCTGGCGATCGCGCAGGAAGCCGGCATCGACTTCACGATGAAGGACATCGATCGCCTGTCGCGCAGCGTGCCGCAGCTGTGCAAGGTCGCGCCGAACACGAACAAGTACCACATCGAGGACGTGCACCGCGCGGGCGGCATCATGGCGATCCTCGGCGAGCTCGACCGCGCCGGCAAGCTGCACACCGACGTGCCGACCGTGCACGCGCCGACGCTGAAGGATGCGCTCGACCAGTGGGATATCGTCCGCACCGACGACCCGGCAGTGCGCACCTTCTACCAGGCCGGCCCGGCCGGGATCCCGACGCAAGTCGCGTTCAGCCAGGACACGCGCTGGCCGAGCCTCGACCTCGACCGCGCCGAAGGCTGCATCCGCTCGTACGAGCATGCGTTCTCGAAGGAAGGCGGCCTGGCCGTGCTGACCGGCAACATCGCGCTCGACGGCTGCGTGGTGAAGACGGCCGGCGTCGACGAAAGCATCCTCGTGTTCGAGGGCTCGGCCCACGTCACCGAATCGCAGGACGAAGCGGTCGAGAACATCCTGAACGACAAGGTCAAGGCCGGCGACGTGGTGATCGTGCGCTACGAAGGCCCGAAGGGGGGCCCCGGCATGCAGGAAATGCTGTACCCGACGAGCTACATCAAGTCGAAGGGCCTCGGCAAGGCATGCGCGCTGCTGACGGACGGCCGCTTCTCGGGCGGCACGTCGGGCCTGTCGATCGGTCACTGCTCGCCGGAAGCGGCAGCGGGCGGCGCGATCGGCCTCGTGCGCGACGGCGACAAGATCCGCATCGACATCCCGAACCGCACGATCGACGTGCTGGTGTCGGACGAGGAACTCGCACGTCGCCGCGAAGAGCAGAACGCGAAGGGCTGGAAGCCGGCGCAACCGCGTCCGCGCAAGGTGTCCGCGGCGCTGAAGGCCTATGCGAAGCTGGTGATGTCGGCCGACAAGGGTGCCGTGCGCGACCTGTCGCTGCTGGACGACTGATGCCAGGCAGCGGGCCGCACGAACGGCCCGCCCGCCTGACTCAGAAGCCGCTCTCCGGAGCGGCTTTTTTTCATCCGGCGCCGGCTGGCGGCTGCGACATCTGAGCCTTCAGTCGATCAACGACGGAACTCGTCGCTGCGGCCCCGGCCTCCACCACCGCCGTGGTTTCCGCCCCCGTCCCCGCCGCCTTGCGGCCGACCGCCGTAACCGCCGCCGCCCTGATGTGCCGGCGGCATCATCTGGACCGCGCCACCGCTCGGTGCGGGCTGCGCGGGTTGGGCGGGCGGCGGCGCCGGCTGACGGACACCGGCCGCGCCGGGTATCGGCGCGGGTGCGGGCATCGGTGCGGGTGCAGGCATCGGCGCGGGCGCGCGTGCGGGCGCGGGTGCGACCTGCGGCGCCGGCGCGCGGTTCGGGCCATTCCAGCCGCCGCGCGTGGCCGACGGCCGCGCATCATGCTGCACCGGCGGCGCGCCGCGCGGCTCGCGCTGGGCCGGCCAGCCCGGCTGCGGACGGCCGTAGTAGGCGGGCGGCATCCCGCCGGGGCCAACGCGAGGCTCGGCACGATGCTCCCAGCGATCGCGATCGTGAAACCACGGCCGGTGGCGGTAATAGCGGTCCCAGTACGTGCCGATCGCGAACCCGGTCACCGGCACGCCGATGATCGCGCCGTATTCGAGCAGCGGCACGTAATTGCCCTGGTACGGGTAGTCGAGCTGCTGCGCGTCGATCCAGCCGCGCACGCCCGGCAGCGCGACGTCGCACCACGAGTAGTCGCTCAGGCAGCCGAACACGTCCACCGCGGTGCCGGGCGGAAGTTGCGCGACGACCGGATAATCGGGCGCCGGCCCCGCAAAGAGTTCGGCGCCCGAGTTCGTGTAGGCGCTGCTTTGCGCGTCGGCGATCCCCGGCACGGCCGCGATGCCGAACAGGACGACGCACAGACTTCTAATGATGGTGTTGCTCATGTTGCTCTCCCGCGCGGTGCCGCCGCGCGTCGGTCAGTGTCGATGGCCGCCGCCCCAGTGTCCCCCGCCCCAGTGTCCCCCGCCCCAATGTCCGCCACCCCAGTGGCCGCCGCCCCACGGACGGTGCCAGCCGCGGTAGCCGCCGCCCCAATACCCGCGGAAGCCGAAGCCGATCGTGACGGGCGGCCCGTACCAGCCCGGGTAGTACGCGGGGTAGTAGGCCGGATAAGGCACATAGGCCGGCGCCGCATAGACGGGAGCCGGCGGGTACGCGTAGGCATAATCGTCCGCTGGCGGCGGCACGGCCGGCACAGCGGGTGTGGACGATGCAGCCGGGCCCGTATTTGCCGACGTCACCGGCATCTCGCGCTGCGATACCACGGCGGGCGCGGGTGCGTAATACGGTGCATATCCGTAAGGGCTCGTGTAATAGCAGCCACTCAGCGCGAGGATCGCCAGCACGATGACGGCTGGCCTCGCGGCGTGGATCGGGTTCATGTGAAGCTCCGCAGGAATTCGTGCGTCGCCGCGTGGCGCGCGCCTGACTCTAGCTTACGTCCCCTGCATATTTCTGCGGGTTTGATCGGTTACTTTTTGTTTCGCCATCACAATTGAAGGGGTCGCACCGCGCGGGTACGCTGCGTGCTCGCGCGTCTGGCGCGCCGGCGTTGAAGTTGGCGCAAATGCCCTCACTTGGATATTCAGTCAGGCTGGCCGGCGCGGACGGGTGTTCGCGGCCCCCGGCGGCCTGAAACCAGCGGACTTCGGCCCGCCCAACAGGAACGCGGCTCACACCGCCATCGACATGACTACGCCACGCCCCACGCTTCGGGCGGACACGCCCCTCGATCCGATCATCCAGCTGCTGGCGCTCGCCGGCGAACAGGGTTATCTGACGCACGCCGACCTCGTCGACGCGCTGCCGCCGGAAAGCGACAGCCCCGACGCGCTGGACGTCGTGCGCGCCGCGCTCGCGGACATCGGCATCGCCGTCCTCGACGAGCCGGCCTCGCCGGCGCCGTTCGCGGGCGCGGCACCGGTCGACGTCGATCGCGATGCGCTCGACGAGGGCCGCGCGCTGCTCGGCGATCTCGCCCGCGGCACGAGCGCGTCGACCGATCCGCTCGCGCTCTATATGCGACGCATTCATGCGGTGCCGCTGCTCAAGCGCGAGGACGAAATCGTGCTCGCCCGCGAGATCGAAACGGGCCGCCATCAGATCCTGCACGCGCTCGCCGGCTATCCGGCGGCGGTCGATGCGCTGCTCGCGCGCCATGGTGCAACGGGTGGAAGCGTCGCGGCCGGAGACGAAGCCGATGACAGCCGCGACGGCGAAGGCGACACGCCGGCACCCGCGCGCTACGACACGCTGCAGGCCGCCATCACGGCCCTGCGCGCCGCATTGCACGCGCAAGGCTGCCGCTCAGCCGAATACCGCGACGCGCGCAACCGCCTCGCCGCACTGCTCGGTTCGCTCGCGTGGGTTGCGCCGGCCGTCGACGATGCGAGCCGCATCGTGCGCGCGCTTGCCACCGCGCCGGCCAATGCCGCCGCCGACAGCGACGCCGCATGCTTCGACGCAGTCGCGCGCCGTGCGCTCGGCGCCGCGCTGAGCGACGGTCAGCAAAAGGTACGCGACGGTACCCGCGCGATGCTGGAGGCGAACCTGCGGCTCGTGCTGTCGATCGCGCGCAAGTACATGAACCGCGGCGTTGACCTGCCCGACCTCGTGCAGGACGGCTGCCTCGGCCTGATGCGGGCGATCGAGAAGTTCGAATACCGGCGCGGCTTCAAGTTCTCGACCTATGCGACCTGGTGGATCCGGCAGGCGGTCGCACGCGCGGTAGCCGACCGTTCGCGCACGATCCGCGTGCCCGTGCACGTCGGCGACCAGTACCAGCGCGTGCAGCGGCATGCGCTGCGCTTTCGCCAACGCACGGGCCGCCGCGCGACGCCGGCCGAACTGGCCGCCGAATCCGGGCTCCCCGAGGGCAAGCTGCGTGCGGTGCTCGCGCTGCCTGCCGAGCCGCTGTCGCTCGACACGCCGCTGCCCGACGCGGAGACGGGCCTCGTCGACCTGATCGAGGACCAGGCGTCGGCGAGCCCGTTCGAGCGCCTCGCGGACACGCGCATGCGCGAATGCGTGACGTCGCTGCTGCGCTCGGTCACGCCGGCCGAAGCCGACGTGCTGCGTCGGCGGTTCGGCCTCGGTGGCGCCGAGCCCGACACCTACGACGCGATCGCGCAGGACGCGGGCATGTCGCGCGAACGCGTGCGGCAGATCGAGAAGCGCGCGCTCGCCACGCTGCGCACGGCTGCGGAAGCCGAGGGCGCGGAGTCGTTCCTCGACGCGTAACCGGTCACGCGTTCGTGCCCTATCCCGGCACGAACGCGCGCGCGGCGCGGTTCCCGCCTGTGCAACGTTTGCTATTGACACGCATCAATTTTTGTTCGTCGCTTCCCGTGACAATGTGCTGAAATGAACGGCGGCCCGCGCGTTGCGCGCGCCGTTCTTTCCGTTTGCGCTTCCCCAGGTCCCGCACCATGCAGACGACCATCAGCCAGACGCACGAGGAAAACCGGCAAATCGCGGCTTGCCTGCGCGAAGCCGCGCAGCTGCTTGCCGATCAGGGCGCGAATCCTTACCGGGTTGCCGCCTACCGCGCGTCGGCCGATACGATCGAGTCGCTCGACGACGGCATCCGTACGCGCTTCAACGCGGGCGGTGTCGATGCGCTCGGCGCGCTGCCGGAGGTCGGCACGGGCGTCGCGCAGGCGATCGCCGAATGGCTGGTGACCGGGCGCTGGCGCCTGCTCGATCGGCTGCGCGGCGATGCCGAACGCGTGTCCGCGTTCGAAGCCGTGCCGGGCATCGGGCATGCGCTCGCGCTGCGGATTCACGACCAGTTGCACATCGATACGCTCGAGGAGCTCGAACGCGCGGCCCTCAGCGGCCAGCTCGACGCGATTTCGGGCGTCGGCCCGCGTCGCGCGGCCGGCATCCGCGCGGCGCTCGACGACGTGCTGAGCCGGCGCCGGCGCTGGCAAGGCCACGCGCAGGACGCCGACCTCGGCACCGAGCCGCCTGTCGAACTGCTGCTTTACATCGACCGCCTGTACCGCAACAAGGCCGCCGCCGGCATCCTGCCGATGCTCGTGACGCGCCGCGTGAACGCGGACGTCAGCGTGTCGCCGCCCGTGATGCACATGACGAAAGGCGGCTGGCATTTCACCGCACTGTGCCCGTATCCCGCCCGCCCGCATGAAGCCGGCCGCACCGCGGACTGGGTCGCGCTCTACTTCTACGATGCGTTGCAATGCGAGCACCAGCGGACGGTCGTCACCGAAACGTTCGGTTCGCTCGTCGGCAAGCGCATCGTGCGCGGACGCGAGATGGAATGCCGCGTCTATTACGCGGGATGACGCGCGCGAGGCGTTAGCCGCCGCAGCTTGCCTGCCCCGTCGCACGCTCGCGCGCCTCACTCCGGCAAGCCGAACCGCCTACGCGCCTTCCGCCTTCGTGCGACGCGCCGGATGACGGTGCGCGGCGACGCGCAGCAGCTTGCGGAACGACGGACACTCGAGATGACTCGGCGCCGGGCACACGGCCGCATGCCGCAGCGCATCGCGCACCGCACCGAGACGGCGGATCGTACGGTCGAGCTCGTCGGCCTTGTCGTCGAGCTTCGCGCGATCGATCGCCGGTCGGCCATCCGCGCCGAACATCGCGAGGATGTCGTCGAGCGCGAAACCGGCCTCCCGGCCAAGCGCGATGAGCGCAAGGCGCTCCAGCACCGACTCGTCGTACTGGCGCCGCAGCCCGTGACGGCCGTTCGGCACGATCAATCCCTTTTCCTCGTAGTAGCGCAGCGTCGACGCGGGCAATCCCGAGCGACGCGCGACATCGGCGATATCCAGGCGGCTCATGCTTGACCTCAAGTGAACTTGAAGTTGCAAGATAGCCGCTCGACTCCTTCGACACAAGGCTGGACCGCCATGAACCCGCCGAAACCGACTCCTCTCCGGTCGCGCCCCCGCCCGCCGCGGAAAACGGCGAGCATCGACGTCGCGCACGCGGCGATGGGCTGACGAGACGACATGCGCGCCGCCGCCCGCGCCCGGCCACCTCAGGCCTTCATCGTCCCGGTGCGCACATAGCGTTCGTGCCACGACAGCGCCTCGGCGAGCAGGTGCGGCGTGTGCTTGCCGAAGCTCTCGCGCGACGCGCGCTCGAAGTAGTCCTCGAGCATCGGACGGTAATCGGGATGCGCGCAGGTCGCGATGATCTTGCGCGCCCGCTGCTTCGGCGACAGGCCGCGCAGATCGGCGAGCCCCTGCTCGGTGACGACCACCGCGACGTCGTGCTCGGTATGGTCGACGTGGCTCGCCATCGGCACGATCCGCGAGATCGCGCCGCCCTTCGCGGTGCTGGCCGACATGAAGCACGACAGGTAGCCGTTGCGCGCGAAGTCGCCCGAGCCGCCGATGCCGTTCTGGATCTTCGTGCCCATCACGTGCGTCGAGTTCACGTTGCCGTAGATGTCGGCCTCGATCATCCCGTTCATCGCGATGCAGCCGAGGCGGCGCACGAGTTCCGGATGGTTGCTGATCTCCTGAGGGCGCAGCAGGATTTTTTCGCGGAACGTCGCGATCTCGTCGGCGAAGCGCTGTACGGCGGCCGGGCTCAGCGACAGCGCGGTGGCCGACGCGAAGCTCAGCGTGCCGTCGTCGAGCAGGTCGAGCATGCCGTCCTGGATCACCTCGGTGTACGCGGTCAGGTTCGAGAAGCCGGCCGAGCTCAGTTCCGCGAGCACCGCGTTCGTGATGTTGCCGACCCCCGACTGCAGCGGCAGCAGGTTTTCCGGCAGACGGCCGCGCTTCACTTCGTGGCGCAGGAAATCGATCAGTTGCAGCGCGATCTGCTTGGACGTGGCGTCCGGCGCGGAGAACGCGTTGCTGCGGTCCGGCGCGTCGGTCTCGACGATCGCGACGATCTTGTCGGCCGGGCAGCGCAGGTACGGCTCGCCGATCCGGTCGTCGCTTTTGGTCAGCGGAATCGGCTTGCGGTGCGGCGGCAGCGCGGTGCCGTAATAGACGTCGTGCATCCCGTCGAGGCCGAGCGGCTGGCGCGAGTTGACTTCGAGGATCACGTGCTTCGCCTGCTCGAGCCACGTCTTGTTGTTGCCGATCGATGCGGACGGAATCAGCAGCCCGTCCTCGCGGATGCCCGCGACTTCGACGATCGCGACGTCGAGGTCGCCGTACAGCCCGAACCACGCGTATTGCGCGACGTGGCTCAGGTGGACGTCCTGGTAGTCGACTTCGCCGCTATTGATCTTGTCGCGCAGCGTCGGGTCGGACTGGTACGGCAGGCGCATCGAGATGCCGTTGGTGCGGGCGAGCGCGCCGTCGAGTTCCGGCGCGGTCGACGCGCCCGTCAGCACGTTGATCCGGAAGTCCTCGCCGCGCGCGTGGGCGGCCTCGATGTGGGCGGCGAGCGCGGCCGGCACGGCCTTCGGATAACCCGAGCCGGTGAAGCCGCTCATCGCGACGGTCATGCCGGGACGGATCAGCGCGGCGGCTTCGTCGGCGGTGCGGACGAGCGAACGCAGGGCGGGAGCGAGGATGCGTGATGAAGACATGGCTATATATCTGACGCTTTTGGTCTGTCGTTGACGTCGCGGGGGGTGTCTCCTGAGCGACGCGAAGCCCTTGGGGCCGCGAGGGGCGGCCGGCACCACAGGCACGGTCGGAGTATCGCAGAGGCCATCGCCGCGAAATGTCCGCTGAATGCAAAAGATACTTACTGAATGCGCCGGGTATCGAATGGCCGTTCTGTGACAGGCGGAACAATCTGCCGAATGCACCCGAAAGGTGCGCGAAAGCGAATCGCCAACATGCCGCCTCCGGATTACGACCGACCGAACATCAGTCGACCGTGACCTTTCCGGATTGACTGCCAGAACGCAGGGAATCAATATGCCGCGGCCGATCAAAGATCAACGCGGCCAATTGTCGCCCGGCGCCGCTTTTTCGGGCCTGATGCACATCAACCCGGGGACGCGCGCCCGCGCCGCGGAGCGCTCTAGGCGAGGCCCGGGGGCCCTTGACAGTCGCGCCATGCGAACCACACTGGATTACATATGGCCCGGGTGCGCGAACGCCGTTTCGCGCATCCGGCGCGTAACCGGCCGATGCGCGGAATCGCGTTAACACTCCCGGATGTCAGGACATTGATCGAAGAAAAAGCAACAAGTTACAATTCCGTATATATTTCGCCGATGGACCAAAGAAAAACCGCCAAACACCCGGAACCGCCGCTGCCACGCACTTGGGATGCGCGGCTCGCGCGCGCGCTCGTCCGGCCGCTGATCGACACGCCGGTCACCCCGAATCACCTCACTACCCTTCGTCTGCTGATCGGCCTCGCCGGCGCCTGGTGCCTGGCGCAAGGCGGCTTCGGCTGGAGCAACGCAGGCGCATTCCTGATCGTGCTGTCGAACTTCGTCGACCACACCGACGGCGAACTCGCGCGCATCAGCGGCAAGTCCAGCAAGATCGGTCACTTTTACGACCTCGCGGCCGACGCGCTCGTGACGGTCGCGCTGTTCGTCAGCATGGGCGTCGGCATCGTCGCCCAGGGCGGCCAGATGGCCGCGTCGCCGGTGCTGCTCGGTGCGCTGGCCGGCGGTGCCGTCGCGCTGATCTTCTTCCTGCGCATGCGGATCGAGTCGGTCGCCGGCAAGGCCGGCACCAAGCAGGCGTTCGCCGGCGGCTTCGAGACGGAAGACGTGCTCTACCTGCTGCCGCTCGTGACGCTCACCGACAGCGTCCAGCCGTTCCTGCTCGCGGCGTCGATCGGCGCCCCGCTGTTCGCCGCGTGGGTCGTGATCGACTGGTGGCGCATCGTGCGCCGCGGCAACACCCCGCAGAATTCAACCGAAATCCAGGCTTCCAAATGACTTCTAGCACGCGCGACGACTCCGTGCTGAGCCCGGCACGCCCCGCGCCTGCGCGCGCGGCGGCGGCCGATCCCGATCGCACCGTGGCCGGCTGTGTCGGCCAACTCGACCTCGACCGCCTGCGCAGCGACTACACGCGCCAGGGGTCGTTCCTGTATCTGGACGCATTCCTGCCGCCCGACGCGCACGCGAAACTCGCGGCCGCGGCCCGCGCGCTGCAGCCCGGCCTGAACCGCAATTACCTGCCCGGCCACAAGCAGGGCGGCAGCGTGAGCCGGCACACGATCGACGAAAAGGCACCGTACATCGCGGAACTGTACCGCTCGAAGGCGCTGATCGGCTTCCTCGAGAAGATCACGGGCGACAAGCTGATGGTGTCGCCGGAGAACGATCCGCACGCATACGCGCTGTATTACTACACGAAGCCGGGCGACCACATCGGCTGGCACTACGACACGTCGTACTACGACGGCCGCCGCTATACGCTGCTGATCGGCGTGATCGACGAATCGTCGTGCCGGCTCGACTACGAACTGCATACGCGCAATCCGGACGTGCCCGACGAACCGGGTTCCGTGCAGATCGCCGACGGCGGCATCGTGC
This sequence comes from Burkholderia ambifaria AMMD, assembly GCF_000203915.1. Classification (NCBI taxonomy): domain Bacteria; kingdom Pseudomonadati; phylum Pseudomonadota; class Betaproteobacteria; order Burkholderiales; family Burkholderiaceae; genus Burkholderia; species Burkholderia ambifaria. Next base: position 358,002 of record NC_008391.1, on the reverse strand, counting down.
TGTTCGACGGCGACAAGCTGCGCCACCGGATCACGCCGCTCGGCCAGAACGAGACGCGCGTGTCGCTGACTTTCGAATACGTGACCAACCCCGGCATGCGGCCGTGGAAGCGCTTCATCTCGAACATGAAGGACGCGATCGCGTATTTCGGTTTCCGCCAGGTGTTCAAGCAGCTGGCCACGCGACGGTCGAGCGGGTCATGACACGCGCCGGCCTGATCCTGCTGTCCCTCGGAACGGCACTCTTCATCGCCCTGCTCGCGTGGCAGGGCGTCGGCGCGGTCGCGTCGACGCTCCTCGCGGCCGGCTGGGGCCTCGCGCTCGTCGCGGCGTTCCACGTCGTGCCGCTCGTGATCGACGCGTTCGCGGTGTCCGTGATGTTCCGCCGCGGCCAACCGGCCGCCGAGCTCGGCAATGCGCTGCGTGCGCGCTGGGTCGGCGAATCCGTGAACAGCCTGCTGCCCGCCGGGCAGATCGGCGGCCCGGTGCTGATGGTGCGCTACCTCGCGCAGCGCGGCACGCGGATGGCCGATGCGGCCGCCGCGATGACCGTCGGCACGACGATGCAGGCGCTCGCGCAGATGGCGTTCGCGCTGATCGGCATCGCCGCGTTCAGCCTGTATGCGACCCACGATTCAGTCGCGCACCTGCGCACGCCGGCGCTGATCGCCACCGGCGTGCTCGGCGCCCTCGCCGTCGCGTTCTACGCGGCGCAGCGGCGCGGGCTGTTCGGCCGCGGGATGCGTCTCGCGTCGAAGCTGCTCGGCCCGCGCGACTGGTCGTCGCTGGCGACCCGCGCGGATGCGATCGACAACGCGGTCGCCGGGCTGTACCGCGATCGTGCGAAGGTCGCGAAGACCTTCGCGTTGAGCCTCGCCGGCTGGATCGCCGGCACCGCGGAAGTGTGGCTCGCGCTGCACTTCCTCGGGCACCCGGTCAGCTGGCTCGACGCGCTGCTGCTCGAGAGCGTCGGCCAGGCGATTCGCGGTGCGGCGTTCGCGATCCCGGGCTCGCTCGGGGCACAGGAAGGCGGTTACCTGCTGCTCGCCCCGCTGGTCGGCCTGCCGCCCGACGCGGCGCTCGCGCTGTCGCTCGCGAAGCGCGCGCGCGAACTCGCGCTCGGCCTGCCCGGCCTGCTCTATCTGCATTTCAGTGAAAGAAACTGGCAGCGGCGCCATGCGCCGCAGCCTCTCGCCGACTGATCGTTCAGATCCGCCGGCTTTTTGGTTGGAGAACCCATGCGAGCCATCATTCTTGCGGCAGGCCTCGGCTTGCGCCTGCAACAACCGCCCGAGGCGCAATACCCGAAGTGCCTGCTACGCTTCGACGACGTGTCGCTGCTCGAGCGCCATCTGCGCGTACTCGACGCCGCGGGCGTCGATGAAATCGTGCTCGGGCTCGGCTTCCAGTCCGAGAAGGTCGAGCAGGAATTGAAGCGCCTCGGCCGCACCGCCGAGATCGTGATCAACGAGCGCTACGACCTCGGCAGCGTGCTGACCGTGCACACCGTCGCCGATGCGATGACGCGCGGCGGCGACGTGCTGCTGATGGACGCCGACGTGCTCTACGACGAGAACATCCTGCACGCGCTGGTGGCCGACTCGGACAAGGCGGTCGACCGCCTGCTGATCGATCGCGACTTCGAAGCCGGCGACGAGCCCGTCAAGCTGTGCCTGAAGAACGGCGTGCCCGTCGAGTTGCGCAAGCAGCTCGCGGTCGACCTCGACTACGACACGATCGGCGAATCGGTCGGCTTCTTCCGCTTCACCGAAGGCACCGCGCGCCGCCTCGCGAAAATCGTCGCCGGCTACGTCGACAGCGGCCGCGCGAACATGCCGCACGAGGAAGCCGTGCGTGACCTGCTGCTCGAAGGCGGCCATTCGTTCGACGTCGCCGACGTCACGGGTTCGCCGTGGATCGAGATCGACTTCCCGAACGACGTCGCACGCGCGACACAAGACATTCTTCCCCTGATTCAACGCACCACGGCAGGAGCCGCACGATGAACGCTCGCGAACCCAACTTCTCCGAATCGCGCAGCGCACGCCTGCGCCGCATGCTCGTCAGCAACGAACTCGAATTCCTGATGGAAGCGCACAACGGCCTGTCCGCACGGATCGTCCGCGAAGCAGGCTTCAAGGGGATCTGGGCATCGGGCCTCGCGATCTCCGCGCAGTTCGGCGTGCGCGACAACAACGAAGCGAGCTGGACGCAGGTCGTCGACGTGCTCGAGTTCATGGCTGACGCAAGCGACCTGCCGATCCTGCTCGACGGCGACACCGGCTACGGCAACTTCAACAACGTGCGCCGCCTCGTGAAGAAGCTCGAGCAGCGCGGCATCGCCGGCGTGTGCATCGAGGATAAACAATTCCCGAAGACGAACAGCTTCATCGGCGGCGAACGCCAGCCGCTCGCGGAAATCGACGAGTTCTGCGGCAAGATCAAGGCCGGCAAGGATTCGCAGAGCGACTCCGACTTCTCGATCGTCGCGCGCGTCGAGGCGCTGATCGCGGGCTGGGGGATGGACGAGGCGCTGCGCCGCGCGAACGCGTATGCGGAAGCCGGTGCGGACGCGATCCTGATCCACAGCAAGCTGTCGCGCCCGGACGAAATTCTCCAGTTCGCACGCGAATGGAGCGGCAAGGCGCCGCTCGTGATCGTGCCGACCAAGTACTACAGCACGCCGACCGACGTGTTCCGCCAGGCCGGCATCAGCACCGTGATCTGGGCGAACCACCTGATCCGCGCATCGGCATCGGCGATGCAGGCCGTCGCACGCGAGATTCATGAAAACGAGACGCTGATCAACGTCGAGGACCGCGTCGCGTCCGTCAACGAGATCTTCCGCCTGCAGGACGCCGACGAATACTCGGCAGCCGAGCGTATCTACCTGTCGTCGTCGTCGCGCGCGTCGAACGCCGCGATCGTGCTCGCCGCGAGCCGCGGCAAGGGACTCGAGGCCGTGACCGAAGATAAGCCCAAGGTCATGCTGCCGGTCGCCGGCAAGCCGCTGCTGCGCTGGCTCGTCGACGGCTTCAAGACGCACGGCGTGAACGACATCACCGTGGTCGGCGGCTATCGCGCCGACGCGATCGACACGTCGGGCATCAAGCTCGTCGTCAACGAGCGTCACGCGCAGACGGGCGAGCTCGCATCGCTCGCGTGCGCGGCCGAACGTCTGACCGGCGACACCGTGATCTCGTACGGTGACCTGCTGTTCCGCAGCTACATCGTGCGCGACCTCGCGGAGAGCGAGGCCGAGTTCAGCGTCGTCGTCGACTCGTCGCTCACGGAGACCAACCAGAGCGTGCGCGATTTCGCGCTTTGCTCGGCCGCCGACGACCGCGGCCTGTTCGGCCAGAAAACCTACCTGCAACGCGTATCGAGCGACGTCGCCGCAGGCACGCCGCACGGCCGCTGGATCGGTCTGTTGAACGTGCGCGGCGCAGGCGTCGACCGCCTGAAGGCGATGCTCGCGACGCTGCAGGCACGTCCTGATTTCGACACGCTCGATATCCCGTCGCTGCTCAACGAACTGATCGCCGCCGGCGAGAAGATCGAGGTGCAGTACGTGCACGGCCACTGGCGCGGCGTCAACGATCTCGAAGACTTCCGCCGCGCGGGCGACTTCGCGCACGGCCAGACGCCGCTGTCCGAGCCGAGCACCGGCAACGGGGGCGCGCAATGATCGAAGCGGCCCAGTTCGTCGAGGCCGCGCGCGAGCGCGGTTTCGACTGGTACGCGGGCGTGCCCTGCTCGTACCTGACGCCGTTCATCAATTACGTGCTGCAGGACCCGACGCTGCACTACCTGTCGGCCGCGAACGAAGGCGACGCGGTCGCGCTGATCGCTGGCGCCACGCTTGGCGGCAAGCGCGGGATCGCGATGATGCAGAACTCCGGGCTCGGCAATGCGGTGAGCCCGCTCACGTCGCTGACCTGGACGTTCCGGCTGCCGCAGTTGCTGATCGTCACGTGGCGCGGCCAGCCGGGCGTGTCCGACGAGCCGCAGCACGCGCTGATGGGGCCGATTACGCCCGCCATGCTCGACACGATGGAGATCCCGTGGGAGACGTTCCCGACCGACCCCGAACAGGTCGGCCCGGCGCTCGACCGCGCGATCGCGCACATGGACGCAACCGGCCGCCCGTATGCGCTCGTGATGCAGAAAGGCAGCGTCGCGCCGTATGAACTGAAGGCGAACCCGGCGGCGACGCCGCGCGCGCATGTCGCCGCCCAGTCCGCGGCACGTGCTGAATCACCCGCCGCGTGGCCGACCCGCCACGACGCGCTGCAACGCGTAATCGCGCACACGCCGGTCGATTCGACCGTCGTGCTCGCGTCGACCGGCTTCTGCGGCCGCGAACTCTATGCGATCGACGATCGTCCGAACCAGTTGTACATGGTCGGCTCGATGGGTTGCGTGACGCCGCTCGCGCTGGGGCTCGCGCTCGCGCGTCCCGACCTGCGCGTGGTGGCCATCGACGGCGACGGCGCTGCGCTGATGCGCATGGGCGTGTTCGCGACGCTCGGCACCTACGGGCCGTCCAACCTTACGCACGTGCTGCTCGACAACGGCGCGCACGAATCGACGGGCGGCCAGGCGACCGTGTCGCAGCATGTGTCGTTCGCGGGTGTCGCGGCCGCGTGCGGCTACGCGTCCGCCGTCGAAGGCGACACGCTCGACGTGCTCGATGCAACGCTCGCTGCGCAGAGCAACGGTACGCAGTTCGTGCGCGTTGCGATCCGCACGGGCGTGCCCGACGGCCTGCCCCGCCCGACCGTCACGCCGGTCGAGGTCAAGACCCGCCTGATGCGGCATATCGGCGCCGCACAGGCCGAAGCCCACGCCGAAGGAGCTCATTGATGCTGCTGCTGAACCCCGGCCCGGTCACGCTCACCGAACGCGTGCGCCGCAGCCTGCTGCAACCCGACCTGTGCCATCGCGAAAGCGAGTTTTTCGATCTGCAGGATGAAGCGCGTGCGCGCCTCGTCGCCGCGTACGAGCTCGATCCGGCGGAATGGGCCGCCGTGCTGATGACGGGCTCGGGCACCGCCGCCGTCGAAAGCATGATCGCGGCGCTCGTGCCGCAGGACGGCAAGCTGCTCGTGATCGAGAATGGCGTGTACGGCGAGCGCATCGCGCAGATCGCGACGCAGTACGGGATCGCGCATGATGTGCTGAAGCATGAGTGGATGCAGGCGCCTGATCCCGCGCAGATTGGTGCCAAGCTCGATGCGGGTGGGTATTCGCACGTCGCGGTGATTCATCATGAAACGACGACGGGCCGGCTGAATGATCTCGGTAAGATCGCCGACGTATGCCGTGCGCGCGGTGTGAAGATGCTCGTCGATGGTGTGAGCAGCTTTGGGGCTGAGGCGATCGACTTTGCCGGCGGTGTGATCGATGCTGTTGCCGCTACTGCGAACAAGTGCCTGCACGGTGTGCCGGGGGCCGCGTTCGTGATCGTGCGCCGTAGCGCGCTCGCGAAGGCCGCGAGCCGTACGTACTACCTCGATCTCGGTCGTCTCGCGAAGCTGCAGGATCAGCGGAATACGCCGTTTACGCCTTCCGTGCATGCTTACTATGCGCTCGTCGAGGCACTGCGCGAGTTCGACGAAGCCGGTGGCTGGCGTGCGCGGCATGCGCACTACAAGGCGCTCGCTGATCAGGCGCAGGCCGGGCTGGCGGCGCGCGGGATGTCGCTCGTGCTGCCGGAAGGCGCTTCGTCGGTCGTGCTGCGTGCGTATCGGCTGCCGCAAGGTGTCACGTACGAGACGCTGCATGACGGGTTGAAGGCACGCGGCTTCGTGATCTATGCGGGGCAAGGCGGGTTGTCGAAGGAACTGTTCCGGATCTCGACGATGGGGGCGATTCAGGCGGCTGACGTCGAGCGGTTGATGGAGGGGTTTACGGAGTTGACGCGGTAGGCGTTGCCAGGCTCGTTCGTTCGTCCATGAAAGGCCCGCAAGGGCCTTTTTTGTTGTTCGCGTGGATCGCGGGGAACGCGGGAGGACTGGCGGCATTTGGCCAGAAGGCGACGTTCGGCGCCCGGAAAAACTGGGCGCTGGAGTGGCCGGACCTGCTCTTCAATGCTGCCCGCCGCCATCAGTACGATCGCCTGGTACAACAAAATTTTATGCCAAGCTCACGACCGAGGTGTGGCGGCCGTATGCGCTAGAGCTTGTGGGATGTGGCCGGATACGGTTGGGACGCACCGTAAATTTCTTCCATCAGCAAGGCCTTCTGACGCCGCAAGTGCGCTCGAAAAAGCGCCGGATAATCGGCGGAAACAGCAGCTATAATGCTGGCTCTTACCCTGAGCCTTTCACGCCAGGCATCTACCTTAGGAAAATCGGGGAAAGGCGACGGGCCACTATCTGTTTGCAAAACATCGAAGTAGCGAAAGACGGGGGCAAAGACCGCATCCACCATGCCAAAGGTCTCTCCGTCGAAGTATGGACCAAGGCCCAGAACTTTTTCGAGTTGGGCCAGTTTGTCCTTGAGCGAAGTGGCTTTCACGTTGGCAGTGAAATGGTCCTTGGCGTTCAAATATCCCCACGCCTCTGCCAGCGTCGCCGAGCCAAACTCGATCCATGCGCGGTGTTTGGCTCGTTCCAGTGGATCATCTGGATACAGGCTCGGACCAGAATGGGTTTCCTGCAGGTATTCACAAATCGCCACACTTTCAAACAGTACTTCATTGGAACCACCAGCTTCTTGAACTTGAAGCACGGGTACCTTGCCCGTCGGCGATATTTCCAAGAACCAAGCGGGCTTGTCACTAAGATCAACGTTGATACGCTGAAAAGGAACTTGCTTCTCTAGCAGCACGATGGCCGCCCGTTGAACGAACGGGCACAGCGGGTGGCTAATCAGGGTAAGCGTGGGCATTGTCATGTGAGGCTCGAATGGCCTGTCCAGAGGAAGGGGGCGCAGAGATGTTTTCCGTGCCCCCTGTTTCCGTGGTTTCGCCGGAGGTCTCAAAGCTTGGGGCCGAAGGCACATTCAGCGCCGGTTGTCCGGAGAAGATTTCAACGGCTTGATGAGTCGGTTGTGTCCTTGAAGCAAATGATCCGACTACCTGTGGCGAACGCGACGCCCTGGACTCCTGCCGACTTCAAGACGCTTTCACCGGACTCCAGCGTTGCGCGATCAGCGGTTGAGCATGCGGCCGCCATCCACGACGATTTCCGATCCGACCGTCCAACTGGACTCGTCGGAGGCTAGATACAGCACAGCCTTGGCCACCTCCTCCGGTGTACCGAAGCGGCCGAGCGGGATGGTGGCGGCAATGTCCTTGTTGGCTTGCTCGCGGTACGCGTCGGGGATGCCGAGCTTGTCGTACAGCGGAGTGTCGATCGGGCCGGGACTGACTGCGTTGACGCGAATCCCGCGTCCAAGCAGTTCGGTCGAAAGCGTCTTGGACATGTTCAGAAACGCTGCCTTGGTGGCGGCATAAACGGAAGAGCGCTCCGCACCGACGTGCGCACTGACGGACGTGTTGAGCACTACGGACGCAGGGCTAGCGAACACTGGAAGCAATGCCTGGAACAGGAAGTATGGCCCCTTGACGTTGACATCGAACGACCGATCGAACATCTCTTCGGTCCACTCCTCGAACGGCAACCAGACGGATACGCCGGCATTGAGGAAGGCGATGTCAAGTTGGCCGTAGTGGTCCTTGACGGCTTGTGCCAGTTCCCTTTGCGCGGCGACGCTGGCCGAGTCGGCGCGTAAAACCAAGACCTCGGATCCAAGTTCGGCTTTAGCTTTCGCGATCGAATCAGGATTGACGCCAGTAACGACGACGCGGGCGCCTTCATTCAGAAACTGCTTTGCGGTTTCCAGACCGATGCCACTGGTGCCTCCAGTGATGAGAGTACGTTTCCCTTGCAAGCGCGACATTGAGTTCTCCAGTAAGTGGCAACCAACAGTGGTCGACAAGGAGAAGTGTGCATCCATGCTCTGTTGGCGATAAGATGTCCGATTTGCATATATTTCATGCTTTCATTGCATGAATAAGGAGGCAGCTTGGACCGATTTCTCTTGATGACATGCTTCGCACGGGCCGTAGAGATGGGAAGTTTTTCTGCTGCTGGGCGAGATTTGGGCTTGGGACAACCCAACGTTAGTCGCTACGTGGCGGCGCTGGAAGATCATCTCCAAACTCGGCTGCTGCACCGATCCACACGCAAGCTCGCGTTGACGCCGGAGGGCGAACGCTACTACGCAGACATTCGGCGAATTCTTGATGCTGTAGAGGAATCTGAATCGTCGTTCAGGAACAATGTTGATCCATCGGGACTCTTGCGCGTGGCCTGTCCCACCTCGCTTGCACATGCATTCGTGTTACCACACGTGCCTGCATTTTTGGAGCGCTATCCCAGACTGACGCTGGATATCCAGATCAGCGATCGCTACGTCAACCTTGTTGATGAGGGAATCGAACTCGCAATTCGCATCGGACATCTGGAGGACAGTGCGCTACGCGCTCGGCGCATAGGAATGTTCGAGCGCGTGGTCGTGGCCAGTAAGGAGTACCTCGCTAAGCGCGGAGTGCCGCATACACCTGATGACCTGCGCGACCACGACTGCGTGATCTATACCTTGCTATCGTCCGGTGCAACATGGCGCTTTCGTGACACAGATATTCCCGTTTCTGGCAGGCTGAGGGTTAACTCACCCGACGCCGTTCGCGCGGCGGTCAACGCAGGTTTAGGGGTTGGGCATGGGCCGGCGTGGCTGTTTGAGGAAGGGTTAGAAAGCGGTCGCTTGCAGTTAATACTGTCGGGACTTGCTGATCCGGCCGTCCCTGTTCAGATCGTCTACGTTGCAAACAGGCTTCTTCCAACACGGGCGATCGTGTTTATTGAATTCATTGCCGACGTATTTTCGAAGATTTCAGCTTTCAACAAAAATATTCCTTCGCTCAAGCTGTAGGGATTGATTGCTAGCCGCCCAGGAACCTCCTGTAAAACTGAAGAAATGAACACCGTCGGCGGAGCCGGTGCTGCTGCGCCTGACGCTCGGCTGTCAGCAATCGGGGGGCGCTTTCGCTGGAGTCCCTACCGCATTGCCACTTACGCGCGCACGAAGCTGAACGTCACTGATCAAGCGGGGCAAGCGCGCATGCGGGCAAGTCGCGGTGCTGCCGCCAACGACAATTGCTTTTGAAGCGCCTCCTCCATGTCTTTGAACGTCCGGATGACCGGTCAAGGCTGCCGTCAACGACCCGCGCGCCCATAAGGCTGCTTAGGGTCGTTCTGAGCCAGTAACGGACCACCAGCGAGGTATCCGTCGGAGTTCGGTTCGGCCATTACGAGCCCTTCACGACCGACGCCCCGCATTGGCGCTTAAGTGCCGGAGTGGCGCTCGCGATGATACGCTCGACACTTGCTCCGCGATTTGCCGCACCCGGTTGTTTTCATCGCGATCGCCGTGCTTACAGTGCGGCAAAATGAGCGCCCCGTTGCCCGCGCGGCCCCGATGACTGGCGCACTCGAACGCGTAAACTTCCCGAGCATGGTGCCTTTGCTCGAGCCAAACATCAGTACGAAACGGCGTATTATGCCGTCCGGATTCGCGGCACCAAGCCGGGCACGGCCCGTGCAATGTTGTGCCATGACAGACATGAGAAATGGAATGACGACTACATTCGACGAGGCGACAACGGCGGCGATCGCCGCGTTTGCCCAATTGGATTTCTACACGGCAGTGCAAGCGATGCGCGCCGAGGCCGATTACGACCACGAACGAGACCAGTGGATCTCGCGCTATATCGACGAGCACGGCGGCGACGCGGACGATGCAGCATACGACGCGTTGCACGCTCAGGCCCAGGCGACCCCGGAATACGCGCAGTTCGTCGATTCGGTTCGCCGGGAAATCCTGGAATACTTCGGCGTGACTGACGACCAACTGGACTGCATGATCGTGCTGCGCGATGACGACAGCGATGAGCTTTGGGCGGAAGTCAATCGGCAGCGGAGCGCGCTGGGAACCGGTGAAGTGCGCGGAGATCTCTGATCGAAAGATGCGAAATACCTTTTCCCTTGTCGCCAGGAGACTCCCCCACTTCATCCCGCTGTTGGCACTCGTCCTCGCTCCCGCTGCTCAGGCCACCGACAACCAGCCGTGCGACGACGCAGCCATCACGGCCGTCGCCCGCTGGGCCGGCATCGCGAGTGCACGCATCGCCACGCGCGACGCGGACCGGCTCGCCATCGCATCGGCGTGCAAGGCGATGCCAAACGCGCCGCAGACAACGATCGCAGCCGTCGCGTTCGATTCGTTGCCGAAGAGTGAGAACCCGGGCGGCAACAACAAACTGCAGGTCGTCGCGCTTGTCGAGGGCGGCAAGATCGTCGCGGCCGCGCGCTCGATCGTCGAGGAAGATGCCACGACGGAAGTCGGCCCGGACAGCTATCGCATCGACACCGCGCCGTATCGGCTGTCGCCCGACGTGCGCGCATTCGGTGTCGTGTTCCTGAGCAGCGCGCGCGGGCCGAGCTGTCCCGATGCGAATGCGAGCGAAGAACTGACGCTGTGGGTTCGCGAAGGCGATCGTATCCGCCCGGTGTTCGGCACGAACCTGTACGGCTGGGTCAGTGTCGAGGGCGAGGCTTGCGGCGCGGGTGCCGGCGACGCGCGCGCAGAGGACGCGAGGATGACGATCGCGGTCGAAAAGACGTCGAGCCACGGCTTCGCCGACCTATCGATCACGGCACACGTCACGAAGACGCAACGCAAGGACGGCGACTATTCGGAGACGGGCAAACGCACCGCACGCACGGTCGTCAAATACGACGGCCAATCGTACGGTATCGATATGTTCCGGGACTTCTGGTATTCGCCCGCCGCGCGCAAGCGCTTCAAGTAAGACGGCGGCAGACTGCCACCTTGCCCGCCTACTCCACCACCTTCGGCCCGATCGCATCGGTCGGCGCCGGCATCCGCAGCGCGTCGTCGCGCACGCGTCGCGCCTCGCGCGCGGTGTAGCGATCCTTCAGCCGCAGGAACGGTTTTTCAATGAGGAAGTAGCTGGCCGTCGCCGCGAGCAATGCCCACACGATGCCGAGCGGGAACGCATGCGCGACCGGCAGACCCGGGTTCGCGAACGGTTGCTGCCACAGATACAGGCTGAACGAAATCGTGCCGACGAACACAACCGGCCCAGCCCGCAGCCAACGCGCGCACCAGAACTCGCTGCGGAAATTCAGCACGACGATCACGATCGCGATCAGCGCGGCCTCGATCGTCACGCCGTAGGTTGCATTCCAGAAGCCGCCGAGCCGACGTTCGGCAAGCGGCATCCCGAACAGCACGATGAAGACGATCGCCGTCACGATGCGCGTCTCGCCGCGCCACGAGCCGATCCACGCTTCGAGCCGTTCGCGGTTGAGCGCCGCATAGCAGCCGATCAGGATCGGATCGACGCCCGTGTGCAGCATCATCGCGAGCTGCCCGCGCAGCGCCGGCGCGACGAAATATGTCAGCGTGCGCACGAGCGGCACGGCGAGGATCAGCACAGCCAGCCAGCGCGTGCCACGGTGGCGGGTGCCGTACACGAACAGCAGCGGCCAGAACCAGTAGAACTGTTCCTCGAGCGCGAGCGACCAGAAGTGACCGAGATACCACGCGCCGTCCGGATGCAGCGCGTTGTCGCCGGCCAGGCCGAACCACGCCGAGTAGTTCCACAGATGCAACGCCGCATACAGCCACTGGCGGCGATCGACGTCGAGCCAGCCGGCGACGGCGAGGATGCCGACGATCACGAGATACACATAGCAGGCCGGCCAGATCCGCAGCGCGCGGCGCACGTAGAACGACGTCAGCGCAATCCCGCCGGTGCGCGCGAACTCCGCGCGCAGCACGTTGGTGATCAGGAACCCGCTCAGGACGAAGAAGATCAGCACGCCAAGCCGGCCATCGGCGATCAGCCGAAGCGGCGCGAGCCAGCCGGTGTAGCCGCCCGGCAGCACGTGCTCCGCGTGGCCGACGACGACCATCGTGACCGCGACGGCGCGCAACCCTGTCAGCTGCTTGACGCGATGGTTCATCGGATGGCTTCCGTTGGCACGGTGGAGGGAAGGCAGGCCGGCGCGCAATTCCCGATTCCGAGCCAGCGCTGACATGCCGCCGCGATTTTGTCTGAAAAATATCGGAATGAAATTATTTCAAAAATTCCGGGGCGCGGGCCGCCGCGCAGCGGCCCGAATGAATGGGCATAATGACCGGCATTGTCCGGCGGCAGCGGCGGCCAGATGCAGACACAACGAACCTTGCGGCGCCGCAATCCGCGCGATACCGGCGTTGCCGTGTTCCGCCCGCATCCCGCGCGCCTCGTCCGCCGTCCTGTCGACCCTCACCCGGAGCCCTGCCTGTGTACCCACCGATCGAACCCTACGCCCACGGCCACCTCGACACCGGCGACGGCCACCACATCTACTGGGAGCGCTGCGGCAACCCGTCCGGCAAGCCGGCGGTGTTCCTGCACGGCGGCCCGGGCGCGGGCTGCAGCCCCGACCATCGCCGCCTGTTCGATCCCGAGCGTTACGACATCCTGCTGTTCGACCAGCGCGGCTGCGGGCGCTCGACGCCGCATGCGAGCCTCGACAACAACACGACGTGGGATCTGGTGGCCGACATCGAGCGATTGCGCGAAATGACGGGTGCGGAACAATGGCTCGTGTTCGGCGGTTCGTGGGGCAGCGCGCTCGCCCTCGCCTACGCGCAGACACACCCGCAACGCGTAAGCGCGCTCGTCGTGCGCGGCATCTTCACGATGCGTCGCGCGGAGTTGCTGTGGTACTACCAGGAAGGCGCATCGTGGCTGTTCCCGGACCTTTGGGAAGAATTCCTCGCGCCGATTCCGGAAGCCGAGCGCGGTGACCTGATGGCCGCGTACCATCGCCGGCTGACGGGCGACGACGAAGCCGCAAAGCTCGAAGCCGCGCGTGCGTGGAGCCTCTGGGAAGGCCGCACGATCACGCTGCTGCCTGATCCGGCGCTGGCCGAGCACTTCGCGGACGGCCGCTACGCGCTCGCGTTCGCGCGGATCGAAAACCACTACTTCGTGAATCGCGGGTTCGTCGATGAAGGCCAGTTGCTGCGCGACGCGCATCGCCTCGCGGGCATTCCGGGCGTGATCGTCCAGGGCCGCTACGACATCGCGACACCCGCACGCACCGCGTGGGATCTCGCGAAAGCATGGCCGGACGCGACGTTCGAAATCGTGCCGGACGCCGGGCACGCGTACAACGAACCGGGCATCCTTAAGGCGTTGCTCGCCGCAACGGACCGGTTCGCCGCGTAAGCGACTCCACGCAAAGCGGCGCGGCGCGCTGCATCAGGACCGGCCTGCACGCGCCGCGCCGCCCCGCTCACAACGCGGCTTCGACGATCGCCTTGCCGCTGATCGCCCGCTCGACGAGCTGTTCGTCCCCGACCTTGCGGATCGCATCGTCGAGCAACCCTTCCGGCTCCTCGGTCGCCACCTTCAGCAGGCCGGACAGCCCGCGCGCGTCAAGCACCACCAGCGTCTCCATCGAATCCGCGCGGCTCACGAGCACGCGGCGGAACGCAGGGCCCGCACCGAAGCTCGCGCAGAGCGCGATCGTCTCGTTGCCGAGCGGGTAGTCGAAGTTCTTGATCATGTCTGCCGCCGTTGCAAGGGAATGGCTGCGCGCGACGGCGCGGCGCCGTGACGTCGACGCACCCGCGCGTGCCGCCGGCGCCGGACCGGTCCGATCCGTTCGCCGGCACCACCATGCTAGGCGGGCAGTATTAACGACGACTTAAACGGCCGGCGAGCGGTGTATCAGGCCAATCGCCGCGTCTCACGAAGCTTCGTCGAGCGGCTCGACCGTCACGCCGACCTTCAGCTCCTGATCCGCGCCGCCGCCGCGAATCACACCGCGCAACGGCGTCACGTCCGCATAGTCGCGGCCGATCGACAGCATCACGTAGTCGTCACCCGGCGCACGGTCGTTGGTGGGGTCGAGTTGCAGCCAGCCGCCATCTTCGGGCCATGCCGGGTCGTACACGTCGATCCATGCATGCGACGCATCCGCGCCGATCAGCCGCGGCTGCCCGGGCGGCGGCTGGGTCAGCAGATACCCGCTCACGTAGCGCGCGGCGAGCCCGAGCGAGCGCAGCGCGCCGATCATCACATGCGCGAAATCCTGGCACACGCCCTTGCGCAATCGCAACGCATCGAGCGCGGTCGTCGTGATGTCGGTGCTGTTCGGCGTGTACGCGAAATCCGCGTGAACTCGCCGCATCAGGTCCCACGCGGCCTGCACGAGCGGCCGCCCCGGCGTGAAGCTCGCGGCCGCGTACGCGGCCAGTTCCGGATCGCACGCGACATGCGGCGACGCGAACACGAACTCGCTCGCCGCGTCATACGGCTGCCCCGCGCGAAACTGCAAGCGCTCGCGCACGGCTTCCCACGCCATCGCATGCTCGGCGTCGGGGTTCGCGATCGCGGGCGGCGGTGCGCCCCGCGCACCCAGCGACCAGACGGGCGCGCTCACGCGCACCGTGCTGCGGCTACGCACGAGCAGCGCATCGTGAGGCTGGTTCAGCGCGAACGACGCGCGCGCGTTGCCGAACGCGTCGATCTCGGTGCAGACCGACTCCGGGGCGGGCTCGATGTCGAGCGCGAACGACTGCACCTGTTGGCGCGGCGTCGCGAGCGGCTGCAGCCGCGCCTGGTGCTGCGCGGATTCGACGCGCGCCGCGTAGCGGTATTCGGTGTCGTGCGTCACCCGCAGCACGCGACCGGGCGCGACGGTGGTCGGCGTGGCGGGTGTTGCAGGCGTCGTCGCCGGCGCGTCCTTCGCGCTGCCGGAACCCGGCGCGGGCGACATCTTCGCCGCGTGTTTCGTCGTCACCATAGCGTCCTGCCCGCGTCGCGCACATGACTGAAATAGCGCTCGCCGATCCGGTTCGACAATTCCCACACCGCCTTCACGGTCGTGTCGAGCGCGTCGAGCAGCTTGTCGTGCCGGCCGTCGTCGCCGGTTTCGCACAATTCGTGCAGCGACCACGCGGGCACGTCCGGAATCGTCTCGGCGAGTTCGGACAGCGCATAGCCTTCGCTGCGCTCGACCTTCGTCAGCCGGCCGCGCAGCGCCTGCACGACCCAGCCGAGCGAGCGCGGATTGTCGGTGTCGAGCACGACGAGCGACAGGAGCGGCGCGACGTCGAAGCCGCGCTGGAACCGCGAGCGAAACGTGATCGTGCTGTCGAACAGTTCGAGCACGAGCTCGAAGCCGTCCTGCCGGTGCACGGCGCCCTCGTCGAACGCGAACTTCAGCACGCTGCACAGGAAGTCCAGCCGCTCGATCTGCCGGCCGATCGACAGCAGCCGCCAGCCGTCGTCGCGCGTCATGTTGTCGGTCTGCGCGCCGGTGATCGCGCCGAGCAGCAGCCCCAGCCGCTCCAGCAGTTGCAGCGCCTCGTTGCCGATCTGTTCTTCGGCTTCCGGATGATCGGCGCTGTCGGCGAACAATTGCGTCGCGTCGTCGATCAGCCGCCACTGATCGCTCGACAGCCGCTCGCGGATCGCGGCGGCGGCGCCGCGCATCCCGAACAGGCAGGACGCGATGCCGGACGTGCGGTCCGCGCCGCGCGTGAGCGACGTCGCGAGCGCGTGCTGGAACGCACGCGGCGCATCGACGGCGTTCGGCGCGTCGGACGCGATCAGCCCGGTGTCGCGGCACAGCGTGTCGATCAGCTCCAGATGCGCGGGGCTGTCGACGTCGTCCTCGCCGCGCAGCCGCTCCAGCGCGGCGCGCGCGAGACGCATCAGGCTGGTCGCGCGCTCGGTGTAGCGGCCGAGCCAGAACAGGTTCTCGGCCGCGCGGCTCGCGATCGCGCGCGGGTGCTCGACGAGATCGTCGGGGCCGAGACGAGTCTGCAGCAGCGTCGTCGAATCGACGATGCCTTCGGTCATCACCCACGTATCGACGGTGCTGCCGCCGCGCGGCATCGGCGCGTTGAACAGCGTATCGCGCGTGCCGACCCGCGACAGGCCGCCCGGCAGGAGCCGCCAGCGCTGCGCGCCGTCGGCGAGCGCGAACACGCGCAGCAGCAGCGGTTTCGGCACGATGCGCGCGCCGCCGTTACCTTCAGGCGCGTCGCGCCCCGGCCAGGTCGGCGCCTGCGACAGCGGCAGGTCGGCCTGCACCGTGTAATGCTCGGGCCGCGCGAGAATCCGCGCACGCCACTCGGCCAGCTGCGCCGGCGTGAGCCGCGCGCCGATCACCGGATCGAACCCGCCGCCGTCCTGTGCGTCGGGCGGATACGACGGTTTGACGATGCCGCGCGCGAGCTGCGGCAGCGCGTCGTTGCACGCGGCCGCCTCGCCGCACCACCACGAATGCACGGCGGGCAGCGTCAGCGTTTCGCCGAGCAGCGCTTCCGCGAGGCGCGGCATGAAGCCGAGCATGCCCGGCGATTCGAGGAAGCCCGAACCCGGCGCATTCGCGAGCAGCACGTTGCCCGCGCGCACGGCCTGCAGCAGCCCCGGCACGCCGAGCATCGAATCGGGCCGCAGTTCGAGCGGATCGAGCCACGCGTCGTCGACGCGCCGCAGGATCCCGTGCACGGGCTCGAGCCCGCGCAGCGTCTTCAGGAACACGTGGTTGTCGCGCGCGGTCAGGTCGCCGCCCTCGACGAGCGTGAGACCGAGATAGCGCGCGAGATACGCATGTTCGAAGTAGGTCGCGCTGTGCGGCCCCGGCGTCAGCAGCACGATCCGCGAATTCTTGCTGGCCGGGCTGAGCGTCTGCATGCTCTGCAGCAGCGACCGGTACGCGGACGCGAGCCGCTGCACGCGCAGCCCGCGAAAGCCGCGCGGAAAGAGCCGTGACACGATCAGGCGGTTTTCGAGCAGATAACCGAGCCCGGACGGGCCCTGCGTGTGCTGCGCGACGATCCGCCATTGCCCGTCGGGGCCGCGCGCGAGATCGAACGCAACGATGTGCAGCCATGTGTCGCCCGGCACCCGCGCGCCGCGCATCGCGCGCAGGTAGCCCGGGTGGCCGGTGACGAGCGCGGGCGGCAGCAGCCCGCGCTCCAGGATCGTCTGCGGACCGTACAGGTCGGCCATGGTCGCGTTCAGCAGCCGCACGCGCTGCAGCACGCCGCGCTCGATCGCGACCCAGTCCTCGGGCGTGACGATCAGCGGCAGCAGGTCGAGCGACCACGGGCCGGCCGCGCCGTCGCCCGCGCGTTGCTCGTGGAGCTGGTAGAACAGGCCGTTCTCGCGCATGCGTCGCTGCAGCGCGTCGGCGCGGCGGTCGAGGTCGGCCACGCCGTCGCTGCCGATCGACGTGAAGAAGCTGCGCCATGCGGGGGCAAGCAGCGGCGCGGTGAGGCCGGCGGCGCTGCCGCGCAGTTCGTCGTAGCGGCCGGCCGCGGCCGGCGCCGCAAGCGCGGCGGCCAGTTCCGCGGCGTCCGGCTGCGCGCCGGTATCGAAAAGCGTGGGCATCGCGTCGGCGTCGGCGAGATTGTCGGGGTGAATGAGCGGCACGGTCGGTATCGTTCCGTCGTCAGGGTGCGGCCGTGCCCGCGCGCCGCCGCAGCGGCGGCCGGGCACGGCGGACGCGGCGGGCAGCCGCGGCCTGCCCGCATCCTAGCACTCCGGCCGGCGCGCCGGGAGGTCGCGAACCGCGCATCGTCGTCCGTCCGTTCATCCGGCGCTCAGGGCCGCCGCAGGTCGAGCGTGAACGGGAATTCGCGGCTCGGCGCGGCGGCCGATGCCGTCATCCGTCCCGGCGTGTGTCCCATCTCGACGAAACGCGTGAGCCGGCGGCTTTCGGCCTCGTACGCATTGACCGGGAACGTCGCATAGTTGCGCCCGCCCGGATGCGTGACGTGATACCGGCAGCCGCCGAGCGAGCGCTGCAGCCACGTGTCGACGATGTCGAACGTGAGCGGCGCGTGCACGCCGATGGTCGGATGCAGCGCCGACGGCGGCGCCCACGCCTTGTAGCGCACGCCCGCGACATATTCGCCGACGGTGCCGGTCGGCTGCAGCGGCAGCGGGCGGCCGTTGACGGTCACGACGTGCCGGTTGTCGTTCAGCCCCGTCACGCGCACTTCGAGCCGTTCGACCGACGAATCGACGTAGCGCACCGTGCCGCCGGGCGCGCCCTCCTCGCCCATCACGTGCCACGGCTCCAGCGCGCCGCGCAGCGACAGTTCCATCCCGTTCACCGCGATCTGGCCGAACAGCGGGAAGCGGAACTCGAAGTGCGGCGCGAACCACGCCGGATCGAACCCGAAGCCGGCGTCGCGCAGCTCGGCCAGCACGTCGTCGAAATCCATTTTCAGGAACGCGGGCAACATGAAGCGATCGTGCAGCGCGGTGCCCCAGCGCGTGAGCGGCGTCGTGTACGGCGCGGCCCAGAAACGCGCGACCAGCGCGCGCAGCAGCAGTTGCTGCACGATGCTCATCCGCGCATGCGGCGGCATCTCGAACGCGCGCAGTTCGAGCAGGCCGAGCCGGCCGGTCGACGAATCGGGCGAATACAGCTTGTCGATGCAGAACTCGCTGCGGTGCGTGTTGCCGGTCACGTCGATCAGCAGGTTGCGCAGCACGCGGTCGACGAGCCACGGCGGCATGTCCTGCCCGTACAGCAGCTTGTTGCGCTGGATTTCCGCGAACGCGATGTCGAGCTCGTAGAGCTGGTCGTTGCGCGCCTCGTCGACGCGCGGCGCCTGGCTCGTCGGGCCGATGAACAACCCCGAGAACAGGTACGACAGCGACGGATGGTTGTGCCAGTAAGCGATCAGGCTCGCGAGCAGGTCCGGGCGGCGCAGGAACGGGCTGTCGGCCGGCGTCGCGCCGCCGAGCACGAAGTGGTTGCCGCCGCCCGTGCCGACGTGCCGGCCGTCGACCATGAACTTCTCGCTGGACAGGCGCGACTGCCACGCGGCGTCGTACAGGAATTCGGTCTGCTCGACGAGTTCGTCGAAGCTCCGGGCCGGATGGATGTTCACCTCGATCACGCCGGGATCGGGCGTGACCTGCAGCAGCTTGAGCCGCGCATCGCGCGGCGGCGGATAGCCTTCGAGCACGAGCTTCACGCCGATTGCGTGCGCGGTCAGCTCGATCGCCGCGAGCAGGTCGAGATAATCCTCGAGCGCGGCGAGCGGCGGCATGAACACGTACAGGATGCCTTTGCGCACTTCGGCGCACAGCGCGCTACGCGTGATCCACCCGGCCGATTCGAAGCGCTCGGGGCGGCGCTGCGGGTCCTGCTGGCCGGGCGCGTGCCGTCCGGCTGCGTCGGTGCCGTCGCCGCGCCACTGCATGACCGTTTGCGTGGGCGCTTCGCGATGCGCGCCGGCGAGATAGCGCGGCGCGTCGGCCGTGCTCACGTGACGCGCACGGAACGCGGCGGCCTCCGGCAGCGCGGCGCGCGGCGCGAACGGATCGCGTTCGACCAGGTACGGATAATCGGCGCCGGTGACCCACGGCAGCGAATCGAGCGGCAGCCGATAGCCCATCGGCGAATCGCCGGGCACGAGATACATCCGCTCGTCGCGGAAGAACCACGGGCCCGTCTGCCAGCGCGGACCATCGAGACCCGACCGTTCGCGGCCCGCCCGATCGCGGCCCGGCTCATCATCCGCACACTTGAGCGGCAGCACGTAGCCGACCACGCTGTCGAGCTTCTGGTCGAACACCTTGCGCAGCCGCGCGCGTTCAAGCTCGTCGTCGAGCCGCGAATCGAACGGATCGACGTTGACGGGCAGCCGGCGCTCGCGCCACAGGTAGTACCAGACATCCTCGTAGCCGGGCTGCACGAATTCGTCGGTCAGGCCGAGGCGCGCGGCCAGCGCGTCGATGAAGCGCTTCGCGTCGTCGGTCGTCAGCGCGGACGGCTCGCGCTCGTCGGCGAACAGCGACGGATCCTGCCACACGGGCTGACGGTCGGCCCGCCAGAAGATCGACAGCGCCCAGCGCGGCAGTTGCTCGCCCGGATACCACTTGCCCTGCCCGAAATGCAGGAAGCCGCCTTCGCCGTATTCGGCGCGCAGCCGCTGCACGAGTTCGGTTGCGTAGCCGCGCTTAGTCGGGCCGAGCGCATCGGTGTTCCACTCGGCGCCATCGCGATCGTCGACCGACACGAAGGTCGGCTCGCCGCCTTGCGTCAGCCGCACGTCGCCGGCCGTCAGCGCGCCGTCGACCTGCGTGCCGAGCGTGCGCACGGCCTCCCATTGCGACTCGGTGTACGGCTTCGTCACGCGCGGCGATTCGTACACGCGCGTCACCGCCATCTCGTGCTCGAACGACACCTCGCATTCGTCGATCAGCCCTTCGACCGGTGCGGCGCTGGTCGGCTGCGGCGTGCAGGCGAGCGGAATATGCCCTTCGCCGGCGAGCAGGCCCGACGTCGGATCGAAGCCGATCCAGCCGGCGCCCGGCAGATAGACCTCGCACCAGGCGTGCAGATCGGTGAAGTCGACCGACGTGCCGCTCGGGCCGTCGAGCGCCTTCACGTCGGGCGTGAGCTGGATCAGGTAGCCGGACGCGAAGCGCGCGGCGATGCCGAGATGCCGGCACAGCTGCACGAGCAGCCATGCGCTGTCGCGGCACGACCCGGACGCGAGCTCGAGCGTCTGCTCGGGCGTCTGCACGCCCGGCTCCAGGCGCACGAGATAGCCGATGTCGCGCTGCAGCTGCTGGTTCAGCGCGACGAGGAAGTTCGTGGTGCCGGCCGGCGTGCGGTCGACGCTGTCGAGATACGCGCGGAACCGCGGTGCCTCGCTCGTCGCCGGATCGCACGCGAGGTACGGCGCGAGTTCGGTCTTCAGTGCATCGTCATAGCTGAACGGGTATTGCTCCGCGCTCGCTTCGAGAAAGAAGTCGAACGGGTTGTACACCGACATTTCGGCGACGAGATCGATGGTGATCTCGAAGTGCTCGGTGCGTTCCGGAAACACGAGCCGCGCGAGATAGTTCGAAAACGGGTCCTGCTGCCAGTTGATGAAGTGCTCGGCGGGCTCGACCGTCATCGAATACGCGATGATCGGCGTCCGGCAGTGCGGCACGGGCCGCAGCCGCACGATCTGCGGCCCGAGGTTGACGGGCCGGTCGTAACGGTAGCGGGTGGTGTGATGCAGCGCGACGTGGATGGGCATGGGGGAGCCGCTCGGTTCGGGTTGGGCCGGCCGCGCACGCCGCGTCGCCGTCGCTGCGGCGGCACGGCACGGCGAATTCGGCGAAGGGGCGCGTCAGACCAGTTCCGGCGACTGAACGACGCTTATCTCGACGCCGACGGCGCGCGCGCCGACTCCTGTCACCGGCTGCGCGTCGCGATGGTCGAGGCCGACCGCGATGCGCACGTAGCGCTCGTCCGGGCAGCGGTTCATGAACGGATCGAAGCCGACCCAGCCGAGCCCTTCGACATAGGCCTCGGCCCACGCGTGCCCTGCCGGCTGCTGCATCAGCGCGGCGGCCCGCGGCTGCGCGCCGAGCGCCGGCTGCTGCAGTCCCTGCGACTGCGATTGCGATTGCGACTGGGATTGCGACTGCGACTGCGACTGTGCGGCATGCGACGCGCCGAGCGCCTGCTCCATGCCCTCGCCGCTCTGCAGCGCAAGCGCTTCCTCCTCGTCTTCGTCGGCGACGCTCTGCTTCGCGTCGGCGATGCGCTGCATCGCGCTGTCGGCGAGCACGTAGCCCGAGATATAGCGCGCGGGAATCTTCAGCACGCGCGCGGCCGCGATGAACGCATGCGCATGGTCGCGGCTCGTGCCCTCGCCGTTTTGCAGCGCGGTTTCGGCGTCGACCGGCGCGTCGGCCAGGGTCGGCGCGTACGCGATGCGATCGTGCACTTCCGTCATCAGCCAGTGCAGCGCATCGAGGCTGTGCGGCTCGATCGGCAGCGCGTGCGCGAGCTCGCGCACGGTGTCGCCGGCCTTCGTGAGCGCGGTCTCGCGCTCGAAAATCCACGGCGGCGCATAGCCCTCGGAGTTGCCGAGAATGCCCGCGCGGTCCTGCGTCTCGACGACGCCGGCCGCGACCACGACGATCTCGTTCTTCGCGCCGGGGTCGTGGCGCACGAGATCGATCCGGTTGCCGAAGCCGTCCGCATAGGACAGCGTCGGCTCGACGCCGTCGATCGTGACCTGCCACGCGCGCACCGTCTGCCCGGGCCCCGATTGCGGGCGCAGCCGCAGCCGTTGCAGCGCGTGGGTGGCTTGATCGTCGAACTTATAACGCGAGATGTGTCGGATGGCGAGTCGCATGGCAAGTCTCAGTCGAAGTTGTAGGCCTGGGCGATATCGGCGCCGAGGCTGTTGTTGCGGCCGATGAAGTCGGTCAGGAACTCGTGCAGGCCGCTCTTGAAGATCCGCTCGACCGAGGTGTCGGACAGCATCTGCAGGATCTTCGCGGCCGTGTCGTGACACGGGTGTGTCACGCCGTAATCCTTCGCGAGCAGGTTCAGGCTCGACACGACGCGCCCGTAGCAATAGCGCAGCGAACGCGGCATGCGGCCGTTCAGGATCAGATAGTCGGCGATGTTCATCGGCTTGTACTGCACGTCGTACACCCAGCGATACGACCGGTGCGCGGCCACGCAGCGCAGGATCGTCTCCCACTGGTAGTTGTCGAGGATCGTGCCGACGTGCGACACCGACGGCAGCAGCAGGTGATATTTCACGTCGATGATCCGCGCGGTGTTGTCCGCGCGCTCGACGAACGCGCCGATCTGCGCGAAATCGAAGATCTCGTTGCGCAGCATCGTGCTGTAGAAGCTGCCGAGGATCAGCGCGGTTTCGCGCTTCACTTCGTCGAGCACCGCCGGCAGCCCGCTCTCCGGCACCGGCTCCGCGAGCGCGCGGCGCAGCGCCAGCCACGCGCCGTTCACGCTTTCCCACGCCTCGCGCGTGAGTGCCGTGCGCACCATGCGCGCGTTCGAGCGCGCGGCCTCGATGCACGACAGCACGCTCGACGGGTTGTCGCGATCGCGCAGCAGGTAGTCGGTCACGGTATCGGCGGCATATGCGTCGTACTTCTGACGATAGCCGTCGTCCGCGCCCGAGCTGACCAGCACCGACGACCATTCGGCCGGCGCGTCGGCCGTGCGCGTGAGCGCCATCCGCAGCCCGGCATCCACGATGCGCGCGATGTTCTCCGCGCGCTCGATATAGCGGTACATCCAGTAGAGCCCGCTCGCAGTTCGTCCCAGAAGCATCTCGTGTCCACTCCGTCTTCGTTCGGTTCGCGCGCCCGCTGCGGCGCGCGCGGTCGTGCCCGGCTCAGTCGGCCAGCACCCAGGTGTCCTTGGTGCCGCCGCCCTGGCTCGAGTTGACGACAAGCGATCCTTCCTGCAGCGCGACGCGCGTGAGCCCGCCCGGCGTGATGCGGATCCGGTCCGACACCAGCACGAACGGCCGCAGGTCGACGTGGCGCGGCGCGAGGCCGGCTTCGGTCAGGATCGGCGTCGTGGACAACGCCAGCGTGGGTTGCGCGATGTAGTTCGCGGGTCGCGCGCGCAGCTTCGCGGCGAACGCCTCGAGTTCGGCCTTCGACGCGCACGGCCCCACCAGCATCCCGTACCCGCCCGAGCCGTGCACTTCCTTCACGACCAGTTCGTCGAGATGGTCGAGCACGTATTTCAGGCTGTCGGCCTCGCCGCAGCGCCAGGTCGGCACGTTCTCCAGCAACGCCTTGCGGCCGGTGTAGAACTCGACGATCTCCGGCATGTACGAGTAGATCGCCTTGTCGTCGGCGATGCCGGTGCCCGGCGCGTTCGCGATCGTGATGTTGCCGGCGCGGTAGACATCCATGATCCCGGCCACGCCGAGCACCGAGTCGGGGCGGAACGTGAGCGGATCGAGGAACGCGTCGTCGACGCGGCGATACAGCACGTCGATCTGCCGGAAGCCTTCGGTCGTGCGCATCGCGACGCGGCCGTCGACCACCTGCAGGTCGCTGCCCTCGACGAGGTGCACGCCCATCTGGTCGGCGAGGAACGAATGTTCGTAGTACGCGGAATTGTGGATGCCGGGCGTGAGCACGGCGATGGTCGGGTTGTCGGCGTTGCCACCCGGCGGGCATACGGCCGCGAGCGATTGCCGCAGCATCTGCGGATAGGTCTCGACCGGGCGCACCTTGACCTGCTGGAACAGCTCCGGGAAGAGCTGCATCATCGTTTCACGGTTTTCCAGCATGTACGACACGCCCGACGGCGTGCGCGCGTTGTCCTCCAGCACATAGAATTCGTTCTCGCTGGTGCGCACGATGTCGACGCCGATGATGTGCGTGTAAACGTTCCCGGGCGGCCGGAAATCGATCATCTCCGGGATGAACGCCTCGTTGTGCGCGATCAGATGCTTCGGCACGATGCCCGCGCGGACGATTTCCTGGCGGTGGTAGATATCGTCGAGGAATGCGTTGAGCGCCATCACGCGCTGCTCGATGCCGAGCGACAGGCGGCTCCATTCCGCGCCCGAGATGATGCGCGGCACGATGTCGAACGGAATCAGCCGCTCGGCGGCCTGCGCGTCGCCGTACACGGCGAACGTGATGCCCGTCCTGCGGAATACGCCTTCGGCGTCGTGGGCCTTCTGGGCGAGGCTTGCTGGGTTCTGCGTGTCGAGCCACTGCTTGAGGCGCGCGTAAGGCGGTCTCACCATGTCGCCGGATTGCAGCATTTCATCGAACGGTTTCATCGAATTGTTCTCCATCGTTCTCCCCGGCATTGCGCATGCCGGACCGGCGTACTCACTTCTTTGCAAGGAACGTGCCTTGCGCTATCCGCTCGATTCCCCCCTTTTGGCGCCGCCGCGCGCACGCTCGTGCGCCATGACGCACCACGACGGTGCAGCGACGGCTCTCTCCGCCGCATCGACGCGCCGCGATCGCGCGCGCCAGTCGAACATAGTTCCCCCGCGTGTCACGAATGCGCAATCTGCACTGCACCAAATGGGCGCCGGTGCCGGTTGTGCCCGTCGTGGTGAATGGTGCCCCGCAGCGCTCGCCATGCCTTGGGCGCCTCGATTCCCGCCCCTGTTCGCCGAGCAGGATGGCGCGGCGCAACCGCTCGCCGGGAAAGCGGGCCGGCCACGCAACCTGCGCAGGCCGGCCCTGGGGAAGTACCGTCTGCGGCCGCACCAGCGTTCGACGCGGTGAACTAACTGGTTAGCCGGGTCCGGCGCCTCAAACTTATGCAGCCGTAATGCCGCCGACAATGCTCATGCATATTTCGACTGACACCGATCGAAAAAAAACATCGGCTGCCGGCGCGCGAGGCGCGGTAGGCTAGAAGGTTCGTGCAGCGAAACGGCGCCGCCGTCCCCGTGGGCGCCCGACCATAACAAGCGAAGATCGAAATGGAAGCGAAGTGGCTGGAAGATTTCCTGAGCCTTGCGGATACCAAGAGCTTTTCCCGGGCCGCGCGTCATCGGCACCTCACGCAGTCGGCGTTCAGCAGACGAATCGCCGCGCTCGAAACGTGGATGGACGCGAAGCTGGTCGACCGCAGCATCAACCCCATCACGCTGACGCCGGCCGGGCAGATGTTCCGCGGGCTGGCCGCGGACATCCTGCGCAGCATGTATGCGGCACGCAACCTCGTGAACGGGTACGACCAGTTCGCGGCGAGCGACCAGGTCGTGCGCTTCGCGGTCGCGCATACGCTCGTGTTCACGCTGTTCCCCGAATGGCTCAAGCAGTTGAACGGCGAAGTCGGCCACGTGACCGCGCGCGTGAATGCGGTGAACGTGCCCGAAGGCGTGCAGCAACTGGTCGAAGGTGAGTGCGACCTGCTGCTCGGCTATCACCATCCGCAACTGCCGATCGTGCTCGATCCGAACCACTTCCCGTTCGTCACGCTCGGCGTCGAGCGGATCCTGCCGGTGTCGACGCCCGACGCGCACGGCCGGCCGGTCTTCGAACTGCCGGGCGCGCCGGACGCGCCGCTGCCGCTGCTCGCGTATTCGTCGGGGGCGTTCCTCGGGAACGTCGTCGAGATGCTGCTGCTGAACGCGTCAGAATCGTATGCGCTGCACCGCTGCTTCGAGACGCACATGTCCGAAGCGCTCAAGGGGATGGTCGTGGCCGGGCACGGGATCGGCTGGCTGCCCGAAAGCTGCGTGGCGAAGGAACTCGCGGAAGGCTCGCTCGTGCGGGCGGGCTCGGCGGACTGGATCACCGAGCTCGAAATCCGCCTGTACCGTTCCGCGCGCAAGCGCGGGCTCGCGGCTGAACAGCTGTGGACCTACATCATGAACCGGCCGCGCACCGCGGCCGACGGCCTGGTCGCGGCCGAGCCGGGAGCACCCGCCGTGCGCATCGCTCGCCGCAGCGTCGGCGGCAGCCGATAACGTCCTTCCTCGTCCTTCATCGCCTGACTTGCCGGCGCACGACGCGCAGTTAACCGCGCGTCGCGCCGTCATTCCAACGGCGGCCGCCCGCATTTTCCGCTCCTGCACGGGGTGTCGATGCGAATATCGCACGCTTGATCAAGCGAGTAAAACAGCCAAACGTTTGCGAGTCCGAGCTGTATTTCTTTCTATCAGAAATACTTGATCCTGAATAACTTTCCGATTTCAACAGCGGAAATAACCTGTTACAGATCACAATAAAAGTTTCGATTTGCGTGGAACGACGATTCCCACCAAAACCGTCGCACCCTCTTTTTTTATTTTCACGCTCTGTGCACCAATATCACGGAAATACCTCGAATACAGAGGCAAAACGTTCTTTTATCAGTCGTTATTTTTCGGTACAAATTCCGGTACCTCTTACGTCGTAAGTTTCCGTATGGGTCATCGCTACCGCCGAGCAAATTTCATGTCCGGCAACATCGACTTTATTATGATTTTAAAGATTCGTCGAATAAATGCCAATCCTATTTAAATAAGACATTTTAAACGGTGTGTCGTGCGGGCTACACACAATTGTTTGTTGAAAACCCATCGTGTATCAATAGCATGTCGTAAAAGCACGCATATAATTTCGACTCGGAATAAATGCGTTGTCATTGATTCCGGATGGAGGTGGCAATGTCTTCCTCGTCGTTCAAACAGCATGCTCGGCCTTTGGTCGGCCTCGTCGTCGTATTCGCGCTCTGCATCGATGCCGTGGCCCAGGGCCAGACCCAAACCCAAACCGAGACGCCAGCGTCCGGCGCGGGCCCGGAGCGATACGTGATTTCGTACATCTGCGGTGATGCACGCATCGACGGTACGGCGCCGCTTCCCCCCGACGGCCGTCCGTACAACCTCGGTGTGTCGTTCGTGGCGGGCAGCACCGGTCAGCCGCTATCCAACGTGCAGGTCCGACTGCGGCGACACGGCCGCGTGCTGCTGGAATTCAAGGCCACGGGGCCGCGCTGTCTGTTCAGCGTGCCCGAGGCCAGTTACCGGGTCGAAGGGACCTATCAGGGGGCGACGCAGTTCGCGATCGTCGAAACGGGCGCGCTCACCACGCAGTTGAAATGGTGAGCCCCGGCCGAATCCGCGTGCCGACAGCGCGCGATCGCGCCATTTACCGCGATCCACCACTATCCACCGAAACGAGGAGCATGGAATGACTCGCGCAGAGCGACCGGACGACGCGCCGGTCCGTCAGCCGAAACCCTCCTGGGGCCCGGGCAAGAATGCGGCCCTCAGCATCGTCGCGTTTGCCGCGATCTTCGGTGCGTTCGCGTATGTCGAGCGCGACGTCGGGATGGGCAACGCAGCCCACACGACCGTGACGCGCGACATCGCCGGCGTGGTCGGCACCGCCGTCCAGAAGTCTCGCGACGCCATCGTGGCCGTAACGGACAACGCGTCCGGCCCGTCCGCATCCGCCGGCGCCGCATCGACCGTCGCACAGGCCGCGCCGGGTAAATCGTCGGCGGCGGAGGCCGCGCCCGTGATGTCGGCGGCGGCCGAACCCACCGTGGCGCCGCCAATGACGGCCCGGTCCCACCCGAAACATACGCGCCGTGCGCATGGGTCATCCACGACGCTCGCGGCGAACGCGTCTGCCGCATCCGCCGGCGCGCGCACCACTCGCTCATCCGAAGCGCACCGGACGTCACGTTCGCAGGCGCTGGCGCGCACGAAAAAACCGACCGACTCCGAGCCGAGCGTGCAGCCGCATTCGTATACAGCGGACTCGGCGCACATGCAGGCCGCGAGCGTCACGCGCGCGGAGGTGGAAGGCGCCCGCGCGCTGGCCAAGGCGCGCTCGTGCGCACAGAGGGATCAATGGAACTGCGTGGAGCAAAACGCGAGCCGGGCACTCGCGATCGACCCGAAGAACAGCGAATCGCGCGCGCTGCTTGGACAAGCGATCCGTAACCGCCTGTGAGCCGGCCGGATGCCGCCGGGCCTCGCCACCCGGCAGCGTGATGGCGGGCGACGAGCGTCATCGGGCATGCAACCGATGTGATCAATAAGAAGTGAGGACATACCGTGGCTAACAATCGTAAACAACAATGCACCACCGTCGCTCCGTCCAACCGGCGGATCCTCCTGCATGCGCCATTGCTGTTGCTGCTCGTCGCGTCCGGCCCCTGCTTCGCCGCCGAAGGCGATGCGGAACCGGGCAGCGCGCGCGAAATCGCCAAGGCCCACGGCGCGCGGGATGCGCTGCCGCCCGACTTGCAGCCGACGGGGGCGCCGATGCAGGCCGCCCAGGGTTCGGGCACGCTGCCTCCTCATGCGCCGACACCGATCGCGCTGGCGTCCGATGCGTCGCTGCAGATCGCTCAGGCATCGCCTATGCCGATCTCGGTGGTGGTGGAGCCGGAAGCGCCGCAATCGGGCGAGCCGGCGCCGGGCGCGCAGCCGCCCGATCCGCCGACACCTGTCGCGCCGACGCCCGACGGGCCGAAGCAACTGGCGGGGGCGTCCGACAGCGCGCTGCCAAGTACGCCTGTATCGATCGCGCAGACGCAGGACGCGCCGGTGCAACTGACGCAGGCATCCGACACCGCACCGCCGAATACGCCTGCACCGGTCGCACAGACGCAAGACGCGCCGGCGCAACTGGCCCAGGCGTCCGACATCGCCCCGCCAAATACACCTGCACCGATCGCACAGACGCAGGACACACAAATGCCGCCTGCACAGGCCACCAGCACCCAACCGCCCGATACACCGGCGCCTACCGCCGCGACGACATCCGAACCCTCCGCATCCACCGCGCCGCAGCCCGCACCAGCCACCACCACGCCACCGAATTCACCGACGCAAACCGCTCAGGCATCCGGTACGCCGATGCCGAACTCGCCCGCGCCCGTGACGCAGATGCCGGGCGCGCAACCGCCGTCGTCCCAAGGGCCCAGTTCACAGACGCCCGGCGCCCAGCTACCCGGCGAATCCATGCAACGCTCGCAAGGCCCTGACGTCGAAACGCCGAACGCCGAGGCGCCGGATCTCCGTACCGCCGACGTCGAGACCGTGCGCAAGGACGTGTTCGGCCTCGCGGCGAGCGGTGGCGCGGTCAAGGCGATCGACGAAGCGAAAATGCGGCCCGATGCGTTCTCCGCCGTCGACATCGCGCAACTGGAAGAACTGTCGATTCGCCAGCAGGTGCGCGGCGGGCGCGACAAGTCGCGCGCGATGACGAGTTCGGACCGCTTCGACGGCCTCGACAACGCGCTGCGCGCGGCCGACGACCTCGACCAGCGGATGCCGGCCACCCCCGAATACACGCCCGTCAGGACGGCGCTCGCGGGCGACCGCACGATCGCCCTCGCGGCACGCGGCGACATGACGAAGGCCGTCAAGACGTTCGAGACGATCCCGCCCGACGCGGAGATCTCGATCGACGCGCTGGCGGCCGTCGGCGACGCGTATCTGTACCTGAGCGAACCGGGCAAGGCGAATGTCGTGTACCAGCGTGCGCTGAATCAGGCGACCGCGTCGCCGACGGACCGCGCGACCCGCGGCTTCCAGTACGGTGCGCGCACGCGCGCGATCGAACTGCGCGAAGGGCTGTTCTGGTCGTACGTCGACCGCGCCCGCGCGGCGGACGCGAAGCAGGTGCTCGACGACATGAACAAGTCGCTGCCGCCGGCCACGGAGGTGCGCAATTACGGCCCGGGCGAAAGCGACTATCTGCGCTACTACCGGCTGCGCGCGCAATACCTGATCTTCACGGGTCGACCCGACGAAGGGATCGCCGCGCTCGAGCAACTCGAGAAGGAGGTGCCGTTCAACGGCGAGGTGCGCGCCGCGCATGCCGATGCGGTGTCGGGCCAGGCGCATCCACGCCAGGCGATCTCGATGTATCGCGCGTCGCTGGCCGACCACCCGGACAGCGTCGAGATGCTCGCGGGCCTGGGCCGCGCGTCGCTCACGGCGGACGACTACGCAACTGCGAAGACCGTCGACCAGACCCTCGACAACACGTTCCCGGACAGCGGCGCCGTGCGCAGCTTCAAGCGCGACTACAAGGCCTACCGCAGCCCCATCTTCACGACCGACCTGAGCTTCGAGCACGGCAACAGCGCGCTGGCCGACAACAGCTTCACGTCCGACAGCTACATCTATTCGCAACCGTTCGGCGACAACTGGCGGGTGTTCTCGCACACGTTCTTCGGCCACGCGCAAACCGACAGCGGCAGCATCAGCCGCACCCGCACGGGCATCGGCGGCGACTACCGGCACGGGCCGCTCACGGTGCTCGGCGAAGTCACGCGCTCGTTCGGCGGCGACGGCCGAACCGGCGGCCGCGGGACGATCGCCTACGCGCTGAACGACTACTGGACCGTCTCCGGCGGGCTCGACAGCAACGACAACTCGCTGCCGTGGAAGGCGTATGCGGCGCACATCTGGGGCCGCTCCGCGAACGTGTCGGTGGTGTATCGCCAGAACGACCGTCGCGAAGTCAAGCTGAACTACGGCGTGAGCCGCTACAGCGATTCGAACCTGCATCAGGAAATCACGGCGACCGCCACGCAGCGCGTGTACACGTCCGCCAACCAGCTCGTCAACGTATCGCTGGATCTCGGCACCGACAGCAACACGCGCCGGGACGCACCGTACTTCAGCCCGGGCCGCGACTACGCGGCCGCGGCGACCGTGATGCACCAGCTGACGTTGTGGAAGAAGGGCGACATGGGGCTGCAGCAGCGCATCTCGGTGTCGGGCGGCGCTTACAACGAGCGCGGATTCGGCACCAGCGCGCTGTGGAGCGCGCGGCTCGAGCACGCGTGGACATTCAAGCACGACATCACGCTGAGTTACGGCATCGAGGTCAGCAGCCACGCGTACGACGGCGAGCGCGAGCGCTCCGAAACCGGCTTCCTGTCGCTCAACCTGCCGTTCTAGCAAGGAGATCGTACGATGCAATCCAGACGGACCTTCATGTGCGGATGCATGGGCGCATTTGCCGCCTGTTCGCTGTTCCCGGGCGTGAGCAATGCCAAGATGATCGACCTGCTGCCGCCGTCCGATCCGGCCGACGGCAAGACGTTTCGCGTGATCTGCCTGCATGACGTGCGTGACAATCTGATGGCGTCGTTCACCTCCCCGTCGGCGATGGTCGACCCGTTCGCCGTCGATACCGGCACGCTGACCGCCATCTTCTCGTGGCTGCAGACCAACAACTACCACACCATCACGGTCAAGCAGATCGAGGAGTCGCGGCACGGCGGCAAGCCGCTGCCGCCGCGCTCGGTGCTGCTCACGTTCGACGACGGCTTTCGCAGCCACTACACGAAGGTGCTGCCGCTGCTCGAGCGCTTCAAGTATCCGGCCGTGATGGGCATCGTCACCGCGTGGATCGATACACCGCCGAATGCGCCGATCCGCATCAGCGACAAGGTGCAGGTGCCGCGCGACTACTTCCTGTCGTGGGACGAGGTGAAGAAGCTCGGCCAGTCGCATCTCGTCGAGCTCGGCTGCCACACCCACAACCTCCATCACGGCGCGATCGCGAACCCGCAAGGCAACGAGTTGCCGGCGACCACCTCGCACCTCTACCTGCAGGACCAGAAGCGCTATGAAACCGACGCCGAATTCGAAGCGCGCGTGCACAACGACCTGCAGACCTGCGTGCGGCAGATCCGCGAACACACCGGCATCGTCGCACGCTCGATGGTGTGGCCATACGGCGCGGAAAACCAGCCCGTGCGCAAGATATCGACGTCGCTCGGCATGGACATCCAGTTCAGCCTCGACGCCGGCCCGAACACGCCGGACGTGCCGCTGGACCGCTTGAGACGGATCCTGATGATGTACGACGTCGACATCGGCGGGTTCGAACGCTCGATGCGCGAGCCGGCATCCAACCGCGGTGACGTCGACGTGCCCGAGCGCACCGTGCAGGTCGATCTCGACCAGGTCTACGATCCGGATCCCGCGCGGCAGGAAGCGAATCTCGGCAAGCTGATCGAACGCATCTACCGGATGCAGCCGAAATCGGTGTACCTGCAGGCGTATGCGGATCCGAAAGGCACCGGTGTGGCCGAAGCCGTGTATTTCCCGAACCGGCACCTGCCGATGCGCTCCGACCTGTTCTCGCGCGCCGCGTGGCAGCTCAACACGCGCGCCAACGTGCAGGTGTACGCATGGATGCCGGTGCTCGCGTTCCGGCCGCCGGCGGACAAGCAGCGCGGGCTCGAGGCCGTGAGCGCCTACGGCGGCGCGCCGGCGCGCGAGAACGGCACGCGCGTGTTCCGGCTGAGCCCGTTCGATCCGGAAGCGCGGCTGATGATCCAGCAGATCTACGAGGATCTCACCAAGCACGCATCGTTCAGCGGCATCCTGTTCGGCGACGACGCCGTGCTCGACGACTACGAGGATGCGGGCAAGCATGCGCTGCGCACCTATTCGCAGTGGGGGTTGCCGGCCGATATCGGCAAGATCCGCGAGAACCCCGACCTGATGAAGCGCTGGACGCGCCAGAAGTCGCGCTATCTCGTCGACCTGACCCGCCAGCTCTCGCAGATCGTGCTGGCCCACCAGAATGCGGGCGATGTGCTGACCGCACGCAACATCTTCGCGATGCCGGTGCTCAAGCCCGAATCGGAAGCGTGGTACGCGCAGAACTACGACGATTTCCTCGCGACCTACGACTACGTCGCGCTGATGGCGATGCCGTACATGGAACAGGCGAAGGATCCCGAAAGCTGGCTCGACCAGCTCGTGCAGGCCGTCCATGCGAAGCCGCGCGGCCTGGAGCGCACCGTGTTCGAACTGCAGTCGTACGACTGGCGCGCGCGCAAAGAGGTACCGGCCAACACGCTGCTCGCGCAGATGCGGCGGCTGCGCAGCAAGGGCGCGGTGAATTTCGGCTACTACCCGGACAACTTCCTGAACGGCCAGCCGCAGCTCGAAGCGATGCGCGACGTGATGTCGTTGAAGTCCCGCCTCGACCAGAACTCGATCAACGCGCTGATGCAGATGCAGCACACGCCCGGAACCAAGACGCCATGAACTCCCACAGCATCATCCAGCGCTTGCAGGACTTCGTCTTCTACTATCCGTTCTTCATGTCGTATCTGTGGATGATCGGCGGCGTCGTTCACTACTTCCTGCTCGAGGAGGGCCGCGAGCTGTCGATGCGCACGATCGCGTCGAGCGGCATCCCGAAGATCTCGATCGTCGTGCCGTGCTTCAACGAAGCGGCGAACGCGCGCAGCGTGATCCGGCATCTGAACGCGATGGACTACCCGAACTACGACATCATCGCGGTCAACGACGGCAGCCAGGACCGCACGGGCGAGATCCTCAACGAGCTGGCCGTCGAGATCCCGCGGCTGCTCGTGATCCATCACGCGCGCAACGAGGGCAAGGCGGTCGGGCTCACGACCGCGGCCGCGGTATCGAACGCCGAATACCTGCTCTGCATCGACGGCGACGCGCTGCTCGCGCACGACGCGATCGGCTGGATGCTCGAGCATTTCCTGACCGATCCGGGTGTCGGCGCGGTGACCGGCAACCCGCGCATCCGCACGCGCACGTCGCTGCTCGGGCGCATGCAGGTCGGCGAATTCTCGTCGATCGTCGGGCTGATCAAGCGCACGCAGCAGGTGTACGGCCGCATCTTCACGGTGTCGGGCGTGATCACGATGTTCCGCAAGACCGCGCTCGCCGATGTCGGCTACTGGAGCTCGGACATGCTGACCGAGGACATCGACATCAGCTGGAAGCTGCAATGCCGCGACTGGCGCGTCGTGTACGAGCCGCACGCGCTCAGCTGGATCCTGATGCCCGAGACGGTCCGGGGGCTCTACCGGCAGCGGCTGCGCTGGGCGAAGGGAGGCATCCAGGTGCTGATGAAGTACGCGGGCACGCTCGCGCGGCCGACGCAGATGATGATGTGGCCGCTGTTCATCGAGTACCTGATCGGCATCGCGTGGGCGTACTCGATGTCGTTCATCCTGCTGCTCGCGCTGATCGACGTGGTCTACCCGCTTCCGCCGAGCTGGCATGTGTCCGTGGTGCCGCACTGGCACGGGATGCTGCTGGTGGCGACCTGCATCCTGCAGCTGATTATCGGCAGCATGATCGATCGTCGTTACGACGAAAAACTCCTGATGTACTTCCTTGACACCATCTGGTACCCCGTCGCGTTCTGGTTGATCAGCATGATCACCACCGTCGTCGCCCTGCCCGCCGTCGTATTGCGGGGCCGCGGCAAGCGCGCCGTTTGGGTCAGTCCCGACCGAGGCATTCAACATGAAGAACGCGCCGATTATTGACCTTTCCCTGCGCGCCCCGCGCGAGCTGATCGCCGAGCGCGGCGGCATCGTCGGACCCGTGCTCGTCGCGTGGTTCCGCCTGATGCGGCCCGCGCTGGTCGGTGGGGTCTGGGCATCGATCTGCATCTATACCTACCGCTACCTGTTGCCGTTCAACGAGGCCGAGATGCCGATCGAACAGATCGTGTTCTACGTGACGAGCATCGCGCTGATCGCGGGCACGATCGTCATGTGGCTGATCGCGGGGCGCGTCGTGCATCCGCTCGCGTACCGGTGGCGCGTGTCGAAGATGTTGCGGCGCTCGGCCAGCGTGAAGGTGCGCTCGGTCGCGCCGACCGCGTTCGCGGGCGCCCGCCGGCGCGGCGCACGACGCACGACGCGCATTCTCGTCGCGTCGCACGACGCGAACGGCTCGATCTCGGGCATCGAATGGGTCGCGCATGCAGGGGCCCAACCGCGCGAATAGGTCCGGGCAGACGTGCCGCGCCGCGCGCGACGCATGCCGCGCGGCGCGACACCGCTCCTGATAGCGTGCTGCCGCGCGTCGCGCGCGCCAGCCGGCAACTTCCCTGTTAGACGAGGTGAATCATGTGCGGAATCGTCGGAGCAAGCGGCCTGAAGAATCAGGTGCCGCAACTGGTCAATGCGCTGAGCCGGCTCGAGTATCGCGGCTACGATTCGTGCGGCATCGCCGTGCTGCGCGACGGCCATTTGTGCAGCGAACGCACGCTGCGGCGCGTGGCGGACCTGCAGCAGCGCGTGCTGACGCTCGGTCTCGAAGCGCAGACCTGCATCGCGCACACGCGCTGGGCGACCCACGGTGCGCCGTCGGAAGTCAATGCGCATCCGATCATGTCGGGCGACACGATCGCGGTCGTGCACAACGGGATCATCGAAAACCATGACGCGCTGCGCGCCGAACTGCGGCAGCGCGGCTATACGTTTCGCGGCGAAACCGACACGGAGGTGATCGCGCATCTGATCCACAGCGTCTATCGCGACAACCTGTTCGATGCCGTGATCCGCGCGGTCAAGCGGCTGCACGGCGCGTATGCGATCGCCGTGCTGAGCGCGCGCGAACCGCAGCGGCTCGTCGCCGCGCGCGCCGGCTCGCCGCTCGTGATCGGCATCGGCGCGGACCAGAACTATCTGGCGTCCGACTGCGCGGCGCTCGGCGATCTGACCGATCGCTTCGTCTACCTGGAAGACGGCGACGTCGCGCTGATCACGCCGGAGCGCATCGACGTCGTCGATTCGGTCGGGGCCGAAGCCAGGCGTCCGCTGTGCGAGGTCAAGGCGCGCGACGACGACGCCGCGCTTGGGCCCTACCAGCACTTCATGCAGAAGGAGATCTTCGAGCAGCCGAAGGCGATCGCCAGCACGATCGACGGCATCGACGCAATCTCGCCCGCGCTGTTCGGCGGCGAAGCAAGCGCGCGCGCGTTGTTGTCGAAGGCCCGCAGCGTGCTGCTGCTCGGCTGCGGCACCAGCTACTACGCGGGCCTGACCGCGAAATACTGGCTCGAGAGCATCGCGGGCATCCCGGCCCAGGTCGAGATCGCGAGCGAATACCGCTATCGCGATACCGTGCCCGATCCGCGCACGCTGGTCGTCGGCATCTCGCAGTCCGGCGAGACCGCCGACACGATCGGCGCGCTCGAACGCGCGCGCGAGATGGGTCAGGACATGTCGATGGCGATCTGCAACGTGGCGACCAGCTCGATCGCGCGCAGCGCGCCGCTCTGCTTCCTGACGCGTGCCGGCATCGAGCTCGGCGTCGCGTCGACCAAGGCGTTCACGACGCAGCTCGTCGCGCTGTTCCTGCTGACGCTGACGCTCGCGCAGCAGCGCGGCCGGCTCGACGCCGAGCAGGTCGCGATGCACCTGAAGAAGCTGCACGAACTGCCCGAGCGCATCGCCCACGCACTCGCGCTGGAAACGCAGATCATGGGCTGGGCCGCGAAGTTCGCGCGCACCGAGAACGCGCTGTTCCTCGGGCGCGGCATTCACTATCCGATCGCGCTGGAAGGTGCGCTGAAGCTCAAGGAAGTGTCGTACATCCATGCGGAAGGCTATCCGGCCGGCGAGCTGAAGCATGGCCCGCTCGCGCTCGTCACGAGCGCGATGCCGGTCGTCACGATCGCGCCGGACGACCGCCTGTTCCAGAAGCTGAAGTCCAACATGGCCGAAGTGCGCGCCCGCGGCGGACGGCTGTACGTGCTCGCGGGTCATCAACTCGAGATCGAGGCCGATCGTGATACGCACCTGATCCGCGTGCGCGAATCGGGCGATGCGCTGTCGCCGATCGTCAACGTGATTCCGTTGCAGCTGCTCGCGTATCACGTCGGCTGCGCGCGCGGCGCCGACGTCGACAAGCCGCGCAACCTCGCGAAATCGGTCACCGTCGAATGACGGAGCGGCAGGACGTGGCGCACGCGTTCGCCCTGCGCGCACGCGCGGCCCGGCGTGCGGCCGCGTGGCGCGTCGCGGCCGTTCTGTGCGGCGCGTGCGTTGCCGTTGCGGCGCCGACGTACACGTGCGCCGGCGCGCCGGTCGTGCATACAGTCACCGTGCAGCCGCCCGCGGCGCCGCAGGAACGCGGTGACGCGCGGCGCTTCATGCACGGGATCGGCGTGGCCGATGCCGGCGACGGCCGGCGCTGGGTGTTCTTCAGCAGCTCGGGCATCGCGCCGCGCGGCGCGCTGCGCAACGGCAACTGGCCGCATGACGTGTATGTCGGCGAATGGCTGCCGGGCAAGCCGGGCCTGCTGCGCGTCCATACGTTCATCAGCCGTCCGGAAGCGCAGGAACCGGTATCGATCGCGCAGAACCCGCGCGGCGACATCTTCGTCACGTTCGAGGACGGCTGGGACACGCCGGAGACGGTCAGCCAGCGATACGGCATCTATCGGCGCGACCTGAAGCCGGTCAAGCCCTACCCGAACGACGTCGAAGCGGGCGGCCACTCGGGGCACGTCGCCGCGGTGGGCGAACGCTTCGTCGTGTTCTATTCCGCCGACTGGATCGACGGCGGCGGCGTCGACAATCTCGGCACCGGCAACGGCGTCTACGTGAAAACCTACGATGCCGAAGGACGCGTGCTGAACCATGTGTCGGTCGCGCCGCGCCGCCGCGAGTGGTGGCCCATGGTCGCGGGCTCGTCGCGCCGCGCGCTGCTGCTCTGGCAGAAATACATCGAAGGCAGCACGGACGCGACGCTCGAATACGCGATGTTCGATCCGGTCACGGCCAAGCTCGACAAGCTCGGCGCGCTGAACGACGCGATCCAGTACTACGTGTATTCGTCGGCCTACGTGCCGGCGGTCGACCGCTTCGTCGTCGTCACGACCACCGCGGACAATCGCGGCGTCGCGATGCTGATCGACCCGGACGGCCGTCGCGTCGCGACGCTCGACTGCCTGCCTGCGTCGGTGCGGGAGTCCGGGATCGGCGTCGACGGCACGCATGCGTACGTGCCGACCCGCGACGGGCGGCTGCTGGCGCTGGCGCTTTCGCCAACGGGCATGTCGGTGAGCGGCGTACAGCGTTCACCGATTCCGTGGGGCTCGACCGGCATCGCGGGATTCCCGGCGCGCGGCGGGGCGATGCATTTCGTGTCGCTGACACCATCCGGCGCGCGCGAAGCCGATTTCGACACGGCGCGGGACACGCCGTTGCCGAAGGCCGACGCGCAGTGTCCGACGCGTTGACGACGCCGCGCATCGATCATCCGGATCGACGCGATTCACCGATGCCTTTTGAGTCGGCCGCTTCCTTGTGCGTCGTCGGCACGCCGTTGGTCGCGTAATGATGCGCGTGCTGCGGCACGTCGGCCCGATGCACCGCTGCGCGAATAGCGCGGCGCGATCCCTGCACATGCATCCGGCGATCGGGTAGCCGGACACGCTGCCGTCGCCGGTTCGATCCCGGCTCCCGCGCTCCCCGGCTCCCGCGCCGCAGTCGCCAGCGCCGCCCTTACCGGCTAGACTGTCGCCCGATTCCTTCCATCGGCCGCGGCACTCGCCCCTTCCGCCGCCGCAACGCCCCTTCCACGGAGTACGAATGCTGAAGTGCCGGTGGTTTTCGCTGTTGCTGCTGATGGTGTGCCTGATCGCCACGCGCGCGTCCGCGCAGGGCGCGCTCGAACTCGACACCGACGGCACGCCGCGCGTCCTGACGCGCGAGGCGCTGCTCGCGCGCGCCGACGCGACGGACATCCACGTGCCGCGCGACATTGCGTACGGCCGGCCGATGACGTTCCGCGCGGTGCCGTTCGCCGCGCTGCTCGGCGACACGCCGCCAGCCGCCGACGGCGTGCTCGAAACGCGCGCGGCCGACGGTTTCGCCGCGCAATTACCGCTGGATCTCGCGCGCCGCCGTGCGCCGGCCGGCGCCATCGCGTGGCTCGCGATCGAGGATCCCGCGCACCCGTGGCCGAAGCTGCCGGGCAAGCAAGTCAGCGCGGGGCCGTTCTATCTGGTGTGGCTAGGGCCGGACGCGTCGTCGGTGCGCGGCGAGCAGTGGCCGTATCAGATCGTGCGCATCACGGTCGAATCGTCACCGCTCGCGCGCTGGCCGTCGCTCGCCGTCGATTCGGCGCTGCCGGCGAACGATCCGGCCCGTGCGGGCCAGCGGCTGTTCGTCACGCAATGCCTCGCGTGCCACCGCCTCGACGGCGCGGGCAGCAGCCACGCCGGCCCCGACCTGAACGCGCCGATGAATCCCGTCGACTACTTCCAGCCGGCCGCGCTGCGCCGCTACATCCGCAACCCGGCATCGGTGCGCGACTGGCCGGGCCGCGTGATGCCGGCGTTCCCGCCCGAGCAACTGAGCGACCGGGAACTCGACCAGATCGTCGCCTACCTCGCGTACATGGCGCGGCGCAAGGCCGGCAAGTAAGCCGCGCCGGTCAAGCGCCCGCTTCCTGCGCGCTCTGCAGCACCGCGCGCAGCAGCACGTCGGCCCCCGCCGTCGACCATTCCGGCGTGATCGCCTCGGCCTCGTTGTGGCTCAGCCCGTCGACGCACGGCACGAAGATCATGCCGGTCGGCGCGACGCGCGCGACATAGCACGCGTCGTGGCCCGCGCCGGACACGATGTCCATGTGCGACAGCCCGAGCGCCTGCGCCGCGTCGCGCACCGCATCGATGCAGCGCGGCGCGAACGGCACCGGCGGATACGTGAAGATCTGCTCGATCTGCGCACCGAGCCCGGCGTCGGCTGCCACCCGCGCCAGTTCCGCACGCAGCGCCGCATCGAGCTCGTCGAGCACCGCATCGTCGGGATGGCGAAACTCGACCGTGAAGAAGCAGTTGCCCGGCACCGTGTTGCGCGAATTCGGCCGCGCCTCGATCATCCCGACCGTCGCGCGCGCGTGCGGCGCATGGCGCCGGCCGAGCGCATCGACGAATGCGATCATCCGCGCGGCGCCCACCAGCGTGTCGCGCCGGAATTCCATCGGCGTCGTGCCCGCGTGCGCGTCGACGCCCGTCAGCGTCACCTCGTACCAGCGCTGTCCCTGCCCGGCCGTCACGACGCCGATCGTCTTGCCCGCGCGCTCGAGAATCGCGCCCTGTTCGATATGCAGTTCGTACGCGGCATGCACCGGATAACCGCCGACGGGCTCGGTGCCCGCATAGCCGATACGCGCGAGCTCCTCGCCAATCGTCTTGCCGGCGCCGTCGGTGCGCGACAGCCCGTATTCGAGCGGATAGACGCCCGAGAACACGCCGGCCGAGATCATCGCCGGCGCGAAGCGCGAGCCTTCCTCGTTGGTCCAGATCACGACGTCGATCGGGCGCTCGGTCTCGATGCCCGCATCGTTCAGCGCGCGCACGACCTCGAGGCCGCCGAGCACGCCGTAGATGCCGTCGTAGCGGCCGCCGGTCGGCTGCGAATCGGCGTGCGAGCCCGTCATCACGGGCGCGGCGTCGGGATTGCGGCCCGCGCGGCGCGCGAACACGTTGCCCATCCGATCGACCCGCACCGTGCAGCCGGCGTCGCGCGCCCACTCCACGAACAGGTCGCGCGACTCGCGGTCGAGATCGGTCAGCGCGAGACGGCAGACGCCGCCCTTCGGGGTCGCGCCGATCTGCGCCATCCGTTCGAGCGATGCCCACAGCCGCGTGCCGTCGACCCGCGGTGCGCGTGCGAAGTCGTCATGCATTGCCGGCCTCCGCTGCGTCGTCGCGCGGTGCGGCCTGCAACGCATAGCGGAAATCGCAGCGCTTGCCGCCCTGCATGATCGTGCTCGTGCGCGTGAGCGCGATGCGCGGGTCGTAACCCTCGATGAAGTAGCTGTCGCGCGCGCAGCTCAGCAGGTGGCCGATCTCGCCGAGCCCCATCGCGTGATACATCTCCGCGTAGCTGCAGCGATGAACGTCGTAATCGTAGTGCGCGTCGTCCGCGCGGCGCACCTCGACGTCGAGCGCGTCGTCCTTCTCCCACAGCACCTGCAGCGCGATGAACGACTGCACGCTCGTGCCGTCGGGCTCCTGCGCGGCGAACGTGCGGCCCGCGTCGACGGCCGCGCCGCGCACGGCTTCCGCGATCACGGCCTGCGCGCGCTCGGTGCCGAATTCGCGCTTCATGATCTCGTAGATCGGCTTGATGATTTCCGCTTCGATGCGGCGCCGCGCGAGGATGCCGAGGCGCGTGTCCTCGGGTGCCGGCGCGGCTGCGTGGGTCTGGTCGGTCATGGGAACGTCTCCGTCGTTATTTCGTTGCGGGGCGCCCGCCGCCGAGCACGTCGACGACGGTCCACTTGCCGCCGCGCACCTGGTAGATCGTGAACGCCGGGTCCTTCAGGTTGCCTTGCTGATCGAACGCGACCCGGCCGGTCACGCCGGGCCGGTCGATCGCGCGCACGGCCGCGACCACCTTCGCGGGCTGCGTCGAGCCGGCCTTCTGGACGGCCGCGATCAGCGTGGCGGCCGCGTCGTACGCGAACGGCGCGTGCAGCTCGATCGGCGCGTGCCAGCGTGCGCGATATTGCGCGTCGAACGCGTTGCCGCCCGGCATCCGGTCGAGCGGCAGGCCCGGCTCCAGCGCCGTCACGCCTTCGCCGTCCTTGCCCGCGAGCGACAGGAAGGTCTGGCTCACGAAACCGCCGGCGCCGAGCAGCGGCGCGTTCACGCCGAGCTGGCGCATCCGGCGCGCGATCGGCGCGGCCTGCGCGTCGAGGCCGCCGAAGAACACGAGATCCGCGCGCTTGCCCTTGATCGCGGTCAGCACGCCGCTGAAGTCGGTCGTCTTGTCGTTCACGTACTGGCGATCGACGATCGTGCCGCCATTCGCCTGCACGCCCTTGATGAACTGGTCGGCCAGCCCCGCGCCGAACGACGTGCGATCGTCGATCACCGCGATGCGCTTCGCCTTCAGGGTCTTCACCGCATAGGCGCCGGTGAAATTGCCGCCCGCATCGTCGTGACCCATGATGCGGAACGCGGTTGCGTAGCCCTGCTGCGTGTATTGGTGGCCGGTGGAGGCCGGCGCGATCTGCGCAATGCCCGCATCGCGATAGACGCGCGACGCCGGCACGCTGCAGCCCGTGTTCCAGTGACCGACGACGCCGATCACGTGCTGGTCGACCAGCTGCTGCGCGACCGCGACGGCCGTGCGCGGGTCGGATTGGTCATCGGCCGCGACGAGCTTGTAGACGACCGGCTTGCCGCCGATGCTCGGATGCTCCGCGTTCGCGTCGTCGATCGCGAGTTGCGCGCCGTTCTGGAGATCCTTGCCGATGCGCGCGGACGGGCCGGTGAGCGGTGCGGCGAGGCCGATCAGGATCGTCTGCGGCGCGGATTGCGCGAAGGCGGGAACGGCCGCGATCAGCGCGGCCGCGGAGAAGGCAAGACGGGCGGGAAGAAAGGCGATTTTCATGTGCGGGGACCAGTGATTCGGATCAAAACATGAAAAATATTAAAGATTCGACACCGACACCCCAAATACTCAATTGTTGGATGCTTATGCCATTCCCGACACAATAGCGTAAACACCTGTAAATACAGCGTATTTTAAGATTGTCGCTTACCCTGATTTTTCGATAAAATTCGACACATGAAAAATATCGAACAATTGCCGCATGATCCGCCGTTGCGCGCCGTCCGCGCGTTCGAGGCATTCGCGCGTCTCGGCTCGGTCACCGCGGCCGCGCACGAGCTCGACATCACGCCGTCCGCGGTCAGCCATCAGTTGCAACTGCTCGAAGCGTTCATCCAGACGCCGCTGACCGTGCGCGAAGGCAGGCTGCTCGCGCTCACCGACGAGGGGCGCGACTATTACCGCTCGATCAGCGCCGCGTTCTCGGTGCTGCGCAGCGCGACGCGCTTCGTGCGCGACCGCTCGTCGCTGCGGCAGATCACGATCAGCCTGATTCCGCTGCTCGGCATCGGCTGGTTCATTCCGCGGCTGCATGCATTCCTCGCCGACAACACCGACGTCGACGTGACCGTGCTGTACGCGCATCACCGCAACTATCGAAGCGACGCGTCGGACCTGTCGATCCGCTTCGGCACCGGCGACTGGCCCGGCTACCGCTGCGAGCGGCTGCTGCCGGGCGCGATGGTGCCGATGTGCAGCCCGTCGTTCCTGAAGCGCCACGGGCCGTTCCGCACGCCGGCCGATCTCGCGCGGGCGCCGCTCGTGCACGACGAGGATCGCAGCACCTGGGTCAACTGGCTGCAGGGCGCCGGCGTGCGGCACGTGTCGCACGCGGTGGGGCCGATGTTCGAGGACGGGCAACTGACGCTGAGCGCGGCGCGCGCGGATCTCGGCGCGGCGCTGCTGCGCGCGCCGCTGGTCGAGCGCGAACTGGCGAGCGGCGAACTCGTGCAGCTGTTCGACCACGCGCTCGACGACGGGCGCGACTACTACCTGTGCACGCGCGAGGATGCGGACATGCCGGACGGCGCGAGACGGCTTGCCGACTGGCTGAGGAAGATCGCCGCCTGAGCGGCCGGTCCGCCGCCGGCCGGCCGAGCGGCGCCGCACGCGTGGCCTGCGCGAGCGGCGTCCGTCATGCCGGAGAGCCGCGCGTCACACTGCCCGCCCCCAGCCGCGCTCGGCCGCATAAGCGACCGTCGCCCGCGCCAGCTCCTGCGTGCTGTCGATCAACGCGAACGGCGCATCGCGCAATGCACGCGCGGCGATCGGAATTTCCGTGCAACCCATCACCGCGACGCCCACGTCCCGCCGCGCGAGCGTCGCGAGCGCGCGCGACAGGCGCCGCACCGACGCATCGATCTTCCCCGCCTTGACGGCCGCGATGCACGCGGCGATATCGCGCTGCGCGGCCACGGCCGGCATCACCGGCTCGAAGCCGCGCGCACGCAGCGCCGCCTGGTAGAAGCCCGACACCAGCGTGCCGCCCGTGGCGAGCACTGCGACG
Source organism: Burkholderia ambifaria AMMD (assembly GCF_000203915.1). Lineage (NCBI taxonomy): Bacteria > Pseudomonadati > Pseudomonadota > Betaproteobacteria > Burkholderiales > Burkholderiaceae > Burkholderia > Burkholderia ambifaria. The sequence goes on along the minus strand of NC_008391.1, from coordinate 313,936 downwards.
CGCCGCACGCCGGCCGGCACCGCGGCCACCGACGCATCGACGATATGCAGCACCGGCGCCGCGCTGCGCTCGCGCAGCGGCGCATACCAGTGATGCGCCGAATTGCACGGGATCGCGATCACGTCGACACCGCAGCGGTTCAGCAGCGCGACGCCGTCGAGCAGTGCCGGCAACGGATCGGCGCCGCCGTCGAGGATCGCGCGCGAGCGATCGGGCGTCCGCGTCAGGTTCGCGACGATCATCGGCAGATGCTCCTGGTCGCAGCGCGCGCGCGTCAGGCGAATCACGCGATGCATGAAGTCGACCGTGGCCAGCGGCCCCATTCCGCCCAATACCCCGACAAGCGCCATGATGTCTCCTTCACGCGCGCGGCGGCCGCGCGCAGATCGCGGATACGACGGCCGAGTTGCCGATCACCAGCAACAGCGTGCGCAATATCTCGCAGAACGGATCGACCGCCGCGAACAGCACGAACGCGGCCTCGAACGGCAGATGCAGCGCCGCGCAGACCATGCCGGCGAGCGACACCGTCACGACCCCCGACGTGCCCGTCGACGCGAATCCGGCCAGCACCGACGCGACCAGCACGACGCACAGCTCGCCGGGGCCGAGCGCGCGTTCGTAGAGTTGCGCGACGAACAGCGTCGCGCTCGCGTAATAGACCATCGGCCCGACGCGCAGCAGCGACACGGCGAGCGGCACGACCAGCTCGACGCGCGCGCGTGCGAAGCCGAAGCCGTCGGCCAGGCACTCGATCATGCTCGGCATGCAGGCCACGCTGCTGCGCGTGGCGAGCGCCATCGCGAACGGCGTGCGCAAGCCGGCCAGCGTGTCGGCCAGCGTCGCACCCGAGCGCTTCCAGATCACGGCGATCGCCGCCGCGATCAGCACGACGGTGACGACGACGAACGCCATCACGAAGCGGAACATCGCCTCGAGCGGCCCGAACCCGGACGTGCCGATCTGCGCGGCGCCGCCGCAGAACAGCACGATCGGCGTCGGATACGCGAGCCAGTGCATGATCTTCTGGCACGTGAAATACACGGTCTCCAGCGTCTGGCTCAGCGCCGCCGAGATGCTCGCCGGCACGCGCCCCGACGCGAAGCCGAAGAACAACGAGAACACCAGCGCCTTCAGCGTGTCGCCGCTCGCGAGCGCCGCGAAGAAGTTGCCGGGCACCAGCGCGATCAGCATGTCGGCGAGGCCCGACGACTTCTCCGCGGGATCGGTGCCGTACAGCGTCATCACGGTGTCGCTCGCCGCGCCGTCGCTGCCGACCAGCGCGCCGAACGCCTTCAGCGTCGCGTTCGACAGGTGCTCGCCCGGGCGCATCGCGACCAGCACGACCGCGCCGACCACCACGACGAACACCGACACGCAGCCGAAGATCGCGATCACGCGCATCACGAGATCCGATGCGCTGCCCTCGCGCAGCAACCGCTGCAGGCTGAAGATCACGGCGGCCGTCATGAACGGCAGCGCCGTCATCTTGAGCAGGCCGACGTACACCTCGCCCACGTAGTCGAACTGCGGCGCGGCGGCCGGCCACAGCATGCCCGCCACGATCCCGAGCGCGAGGCTGCCGAACACCGTCAGCGGATGAATCGCGAACGCATGCAGCCGCTCGATGCGTGGCTTGATCCCGCGGGTCTCGTTCATGTTCATATCAGTGGCCCATCGCATCGAGCAGGGATTTCACGTCGAGCCGCGTGTGGCGCTCGGCCAGGAACTGGTTGACGAACGCGAGCAGCGTCGGCGCGGACACCGGCACGCCGACGGCGAGCGCGTCGGTCAGGTCGTCGAAGGTCGCGACGCGCAGCCGGATCGGCGCGCTCGGGTCGTCCTGCATCACGAGCTTGATCGCGAGCTCGTCGCGATACACGGCCGTGACCGCGCCGGCGTTCAGCGCGTCGAGCGTCGCCGGCCAGCTCGGATAGGTGCGCACCTGCGCGGCCGGGAAGTCGTTGCGCACGTATTCGGCGTAGGCCGAGCGCGCGACGACGCCGATCGTGCCGCGGTAGTCGCGCACGACTTCCGGCAGCGGCCGCCCTTTCGCGAGTTCCGCGAAGCTGACGCGGTTGATCAGCAGCGCGCGCCGCAGGCTGATGTATGGCGTGCTGAAGCTGACCACCTGCGCCCGCGGCAACGTGCGCGACAGCTTGCTGATCGCGACGTCGGCCTGCCCGGTCGCGAGCAGGTGAACGACGTCGTCGAAGGTGCGCGCGTCGCGGTCGAACTGCACGGCCACGCCGAGCTTTTTCGCGAGCTCGTCGGCGAGGTCGATGTCGACGCCCGCCAATGCCCCGTTGCGCGACCAGAAGAACGGCGGCTGGTCGACGCCGAGCACCGCGACGACGAGCGTGCCGCGCGTGACGATGCGCGCGAACTCGGGCGCGAGCAGCCGGCCGTCGGGGAGCGGCACGAGGCCGGTGGCGGTGACGGTGGTGGCGGGCGCGGTCGTGGTGGCGGGCGTGGCCGCCGCAGCCGTCACCGCCTTCGGGGCCGTCGTCGCCGGGGCGGTCGCATCGAGGGCCAGCGCCGGTGCGCTGCACGACACGGCGATGAATGCGCAGGCCGCGCCGCGCACGTGCCGAAGCACGCATCGGCGCTCGAGGAAGATGTCGCGGCACCACGCAAGCAGCACGCGCGCGGCGCGTCCGGAAAAGAGGTTCATGGCGGTGATTGACGGCGAGTGTCGAACGACCGCGCAGCCGTTCGTGCCGAACGGGTGCCGGGCCCTGGCGCGAAGCGCGTGGCCGTGGTTCGGCGCCGCACGCTCCCGCCCGACCAATGTGTCAGAAGCGCCGCCCGGCCGAAATCCGCCGGAAGGCCCGGCCCGGATGTCACGGGCCGTCCGGACGGCCCGCCGCAACGGGGGCCGGAAGCAGATAGGAATTCCCGATGCAGAGGATTGAAACAAGCAATTTCACAAACTCGGGGTCAACCCGGATACTGGGAACACTTCATCAACACCACCCCAAAGGAACTCGCAAGATGCCGATCATCAACACCCAAATCAAGCCGTTCAAGGCAACCGCATACCACAACGGCGAATTCGTGCCCGTGACCGAAGAGAACTTCAAGGGCAAGTGGTCCGTCGTCGTGTTCTACCCGGCCGACTTCACGTTCGTCTGCCCGACCGAGCTGGGCGACCTCGCCGACCGCTACGCGGAATTCCAGAAGCTGGGTGTCGAAATCTACGGCGTGTCGACCGATACGCACTTCACGCACAAGGCATGGCACGACACGTCGGACACGATCGGCAAGATCAAGTACCCGATGATCGGCGACCCGACGCTCACGCTGTCGCGCAACTTCGACGTGCTGATCGAGGAAGAAGGGATGGCCCTGCGCGGCACGTTCGTGATCAACCCGGAAGGCGAGATCAAGCTGTGCGAAATCCACGACAACGGCATCGGCCGCGACGCAGGCGAACTGCTGCGCAAGGTGCAGGCCGCGCAATACATCGCGGCGCACCCGGGTGAAGTGTGCCCGGCCAAGTGGACGCCGGGTGCGGAAACGCTGACCCCGTCGCTCGACCTGATCGGCAAGATCTGACGCTCGCTGCGCGCCTCGCACGAGGCGCGCGAGCGACGCGCCGCGGGCCGCCGCGTGCGGCCCGCACCCTCCTCCGGCACGACGTGCCCGACCAGAATTATCAATACGGAATCCGAAACGCCATGCTCGACGCCAATCTCAAGAATCAACTGAAAGCGTACCTCGAAAAGATCACGCGCCCGATCGAACTCGTCGCGTCGCTCGACGACAGCGCGAAGTCGCAGGAACTGCTTGCGCTGCTCAACGAGATTGGTTCGCTGACGTCGCGCGTGACCGTGACCGAACGCCGCGACGACGCCGAGCGCAAGCCGTCGTTCTCGATCGGCGAACCCGGCAAGCCGGCGGGCATCCGCTTCGCCGGCATCCCGATGGGCCATGAATTCACGTCGCTCGTGCTCGCGCTGCTGCAGACGGGCGGCCATCCGATCAAGCTCGACGACGACGTGATCGAACAGATCCGCGCGCTCGACGGCGACTACGCGTTCGAAACGTATTTCTCGCTGTCGTGCCAGAACTGCCCGGAAGTCGTGCAGGCGCTGAACGTGATGTCGCTGATCAACCCGCGCATCCGCCACGTCGCGATCGACGGCGCGCTGTTCCAGAACGAAGTCGAAGCGCGCCAGATCATGGCCGTGCCGACGATGTTCCTGAACGGCGAATCGTTCGGCCAGGGCCGCAGCAGCGTGAAGGAAATCCTCGCGAAGCTCGACACGGGCGCCAGCGCACGCGCCGCGAAGTCGCTCGAGAACAAGCCGGTGTTCGACACGCTGATCGTCGGCGGCGGCCCGGCCGGTGCGGCCGCCGCGATCTACTCGGCGCGCAAGGGCATCGCGACGGGCGTGGTGGCCGAGCGCTTCGGCGGGCAGGTGCTCGACACGATGGCGATCGAGAACTTCGTGTCGGTGCAGGAAACCGAAGGGCCGAAGTTCGCCACCGCGCTCGAGCAGCACGTGAAGCAATACGACGTCGACATCATGGACGTGCAGCGCGCCGACGCGCTGATTCCGGGCGACGTGCACCAGATCCGCCTCGCGAACGGCGCGGTGCTGAAGGCGAAGACGATCATCCTGGCGACCGGCGCGCGCTGGCGCGAAATCAACGTGCCGGGCGAGCGCGAATACCGCAACCGCGGTGTCGCGTACTGCCCGCACTGCGACGGCCCGCTGTTCAAGGGCAAGCGCGTCGCGGTGGTCGGCGGCGGCAATTCGGGCGTCGAGGCCGCGATCGACCTGGCCGGCATCGTGAAGGAAGTCACGCTGCTCGAATACGGCGCGCAACTGCGCGCGGACGAGGTGCTGCAACGCAAGCTGCGCAGCCTGCCGAACGTGACGATCGTCACGCAGGCACAGACGACCGAGCTGACCGGCGACGGCAGCAAGCTGAACGGGCTCGTCTACAAGGATTTGCGTTCGGGTGAAGCGAAGCGCGTCGATCTCGAAGGCGTGTTCGTGCAGATCGGCCTCGTGCCGAACACCGAATGGCTGAAGGGCACGATCGAGCTGTCGAAGCACGGCGAGATCGTCGTCGATGCACGCGGCGCGACGTCGGTGCCCGGCGTGTTCGCGGCCGGCGACGTGACGACGGTGCCGTTCAAGCAGATCGTGATCGCGGTCGGCGAAGGCGCGAAGGCCTCGCTCGGCGCGTTCGACCACCTGATCCGGCAGGACGTGACGCCGGCCACGGCCGACACGCCGCAGGCCGAAGAAGCGATCGCCGCGTAACGCGCGACGCACCGCCCGGATTCGTCTCTCTTGGCCCCGCATGCCTTGGTCGGCGTGCGGGGTCTTTTTTCATCCGGCGTCGTGCGGCGCGGTGCGAGCGCACCGGCACCGTTCTCACTGGGCCGCGGCGGGCGCGGCACTCGCCGATGCGGGCGCCTTGAAGCTGCTCGACTGCCTGACCAGCTGCTCGGTCATCGCGGCGGCAACCGCATTCCCGCCGGCCGACGGACGCGCGCGATCGACGCTCGGCGTCGCCACGTATTGCGGCGGCGGCAACGACGGATCGAGCTTCGCCGATTCATGCACGAGCGCAGCGGTTTCAGGCGTTTCGGATTTCGTGCCGGACGGTGTGGTCGCGTGCCGTTCGAGCCCGTCGCGCTTGCGCTCCGCGCGTTGCGCCGGCTGATATGCCGGCTGACTCGAGCGGCTCGCCTGCGTCGCCTGGACCGGCGGTGTCGATTGCACGGGTTGCGCCGCTTGCGCCGGCTGCGTCGGTCGTGCCGCTTGTGGCGGTTGCGCGGCTTGTACCGGCGCCTGCGGCGTGGCGGGCGCAGGCTTGGCCTTCGCTGGGGTCGAATCCTCCGGCTCGACCGTCACGACGTGAACGGTCGGCGGCGGCGCGGTCGGTTTCGCGGGGGGTGCCTGCCCGGCGATCACCGGCACGACGGCGGTGGATGGCGGCGCCGCGTTGGTGCGCGCGGGAGCGGCGGCCGGCGGCGGCACAGCCGCGCGTTGCGGCACGGCGTCGTCGACGTGCGTGGACGGCACCGCCACCGCCGCCGGCGGTGCGATCGTGCCTTGTGCGGTATGGTCGCCGTTCGCCGCGGGCACCGCGGCGGCAGGCGCTGCGGCATCGCCGATGCCGGCCTCCGCGATCGCGCGGTGGTCGTCGCGCAGCAGCATCACGTAGCCGCTGCCTGCCGCAGCCACCAGCAGTCCGCCGACGATCATCAAAGTCTTTCGGGTCCTTCTCATGCTTGCTCACCGATCTTATCGACGTGAACGAGCCATCATACGCGTGGGTTCGCGGCAGATCCCGCATGAATACATTTGGTTGCATTGATGCGGGCGCAGCGCGGGCGCAGCGCCGGCGGGGCCTGACCGAGCCCGCGCCGCCCTATCCTCATACGGTTCGACGCCCGCCTGCTCGCGCCCCATCAGAGGCAGAAGATCGCGACCGCGATGCCGCCGAACAGCGCCCACTTGACGACGTAGTACACGGTGCGATTCCACGCCTTGAGCCGCTTGCCGGCGCGGCGAATCGCATACAGGTACTTGAACGCATGATTGAGACCGCCGGTGCGGTCGCCCGTTTCGTTCGGCGACGCGGCCGCGCGCATCAGCAGTTGGCCGAACACATCGTTGACGCGCTGCGCCCAGCGATATTTCATCGGCCGGTCGATGTCGCAGAACAGGATCACGCGATCGTGCGCGGTGCGATTCTCGGCCCAGTGCAGATAGGTTTCGTCGAACATCACGGCCTCGCCGTCGCGCCATGCATACGACTCGCCGTCGACGACGATCCGGCACGCGTCGTCATTCGGCGTGTCGAGCCCGAGGTGGTAGCGCAACGAGCCCGCATACGGATCGCGATGCAGCCCGAGCTTGCCGCCCGGCGGCAGCTGCGCGAACATCGCGGCCTTGATCGACGGAATCCGCGACAGGATCTCGACCGTGCGCGGACACAACGCCTGTGCGGACGGATGCGGCGCGTCGTACCACTTCAGGTAGAAGCGCTTCCAGCCGTTGCGAAAGAACGAATTGAAGCCGATGTCGTTGTACTCGCCCGACGCCTTGATCCGGCTGGCATCGCGCAACGCGAGCGCTTCCTCGCGAAAGGTCCGCCATTCGCGCTGCAGCACCGCGAGTTCCGGAAAGTGCCGCGGGTCGAGAAACGGCGTGGTCGGCACCGAAGAGAACGCGTATGAAAAGCAGTTCAGCGGCGCGGTGAAGGTCGAGTGATCGGATAGTTGCCTGAACAACCTGTGCCGAACCTTGCCGCGCCGGTGCGTATGAATCACACACGCAATGAACACGATCAACAGGACCCACCGCATCGATACATCCCCCGTAAGCGTTTTGCAGAAATTCTAGGTACGGGGAAAATTTTCTGCGCTGACGCGCAGGCGCTGCGATGTGCGTCAACAAGACGCGGCGAAGATGTCGATCGTGCCAAGCCAAAACGCCGAAAAGCCCGTGCTGACGGGCTTTTCGGCGCAATCGGCACGCGCGCGCGGCATCTGCCGACGCACGCGCATGCGTCGATTATTCCGGAAACGGCAAATCAGTTTGTCCGTCTGCGCGCATACCGAACGTGTTGAGCGTCATCGCGACCAGCGCGTAATAGCCGAGCAGCGCGACGAGGTTGACGACGGTCTCGTGACCGAAACGCGCCTGCGCGCGCGCGAACGTTGCATCGCTCACGCGTTGCGTGTCGTACAGCTCGGTCGCGAATGCATGGATCAGCGCATCGTCGTCCGATTCGAACGCCGGCATGACGCCGCGCCGGATCGCGTCGGCCGTCGCGGCCGGCACGCCGGCATCGAGCGCGATCGGATAGTGGATGTGCCACTCGGCCTGCGAGCGCCAGCGCGCGGCGGTCACGAGAATCGCGAGCTCCGACAGGCGCAGCGACAGGCCCGTGCGATAGCGGCAGAACGCGCCGAGCCGCTGCGCGTGCTGGGCGAGCTCGGGGCTCGCGATCCAGCCGAGGAACGGCCCGTTCAGGTTGCCGCGCGGGCCGCTGAGGATGTCGGCCAGCACGGCCTTCTGTTCGTCGGTGGCCGATGCGGGATCGAAGGGAGGCAGTCTGTCTGTCATGGTCGGGACTCGGTGAGGTCGTGGTTCACGCGCCGGCCGATGCGAGCGCCGCATCGATCGCGCCGGACAGCCGTTCGACGATCGTATCGATCTGCTGCGCGGTGCAGACGAACGGCGGAGCGACCAGGATGTGATCGCCGTTCACGCCGTCGATCGTGCCGCCCATCGGATACACCATCAGGCCGCGCTGCATCGCCTCGCGCTTGACCGCCGCATGCAGCTTCAACGCGGGATCGAACGCCGCCTTGCTGTCGCGATCGCGGACGAGCTCGACGCCGACGAACAGCCCGCGGCCGCGCACGTCGCCGACATGCGGATGCGCACCGTAATGCGTGCGCAGCGACGCACGCAGTTGCTCGCCGCGCGCCTTCACGTTGTCGAGCAGCTTCTCTTCGGCGATCACCCGCTGCACCTCGAGCGCGGCCGCGCAGGCCGTCGCGTGGCCGAGATACGTGTGGCCATGCTGGAAGAACCCCGAGCCGTCGACGATCGTCCGGTAGATGCGGTCGCTCACCAGCGTCGCGCCGATCGGCTGGTAACCCGCGCCGAGCCCTTTCGCGATCGTCAGCAGATCGGGCGCGACTTCGTCCTCATCGCATGCGAACAGGTAACCCGTGCGCCCCATCCCCGACATGATTTCATCGAGAATCATCAGCACACCGTACTTGTCGCACACCGCGCGAATCTTCTTCAGGTAGGTACGCACCGGCGGCACCGCGCCGGCCGTCGCGCCAACCACCGTTTCCGCGACAAACGCCGCGACGTTTTCCGCGCCGAGTTCGACGATCTTCTGCTCGAGCTCGTCGGCCAGGCGCTGCGCATACGCTTCGTCGGTTTCTCCCGCGTGCTGGTCGCGATACGCATAGCACGGGCTCACGTGGTGCGCTTCGATCAGCAGCGGCAGGAACGGCTCGCGCCGCCATGCGTTGCCGCCGATCGCGAGCGCGCCGAGCGTGTTGCCGTGATAGCTCTGGCGGCGAGCGATGAAATGGCGGCGCTGCAACTCGCCCTTCTCGACGAAATACTGGCGCGCGAGCTTCAACGCGGCTTCGATCGCCTCGGACCCACCCGACACGAAATACACGTGTTCGAGGCCAGCGGGCGCTGCGTCGACGAGCCGGTCGGCCAGTTCCTCGGCCACGTCGGTCGTGAAGAACGACGTATGCGCGTACGGCAGTTGCTGCACCTGCCGCTTGATCGCATCGATCACGCGCTGATTGCTGTGTCCGAGACACGAAACGGCCGCGCCGCCGCACGCGTCGATGTAGCGTTTGCCGGTCGAATCGATGATCTCGATACCGTCGCCTGCGACGGCGACGGGCAAGGTGGCGCGGGGAGCGCGATGGAAAACGGTCGTCATGCGTTGCCTCATGGATCAGGACGCGCTGCGCGCGTGCGCGGACGGCACGATGCGCGTCGCGAAGCGCTGCGTGCCGTGTTGATGGATGGTGACGTCGATCGCTGCGTCGCGAATGGCGAACACCGCGGTCGCCAGCGTGTTCTCGTCGTCGGGATCGGTCGGATCGTCGCGATAGATCGGCAGCCCTTCCGGTGCGCGATCGCCGAGCACGCGCAGCAGCGCGGCTTCGTCGATCGTGTCGATGCGCTGTGTCAGCGCATCGACGCGGCGCTGGCGATCACCGGACGATTGCGTGACGATCTGCGCCTCAGCTTCGCAGCCGGGATGCACGAGATGGTTGGCGTGGCCGGCAAGCCGCGCGACGTCGACCACCGAGCACCGCGCGACGCTCGCCTCGATACTCAGCAGCCGCGCATCGCCGGTCGCGCCGAGCGTGTGGTGAAAGCCGCTCGCGCGCGCATGCGTGCGCAGCACGTCGGCAGCCGCATCGAGCGACGTCGCGTCGAGCACCGCGCGCGCGAGGATCATCCGCGGCACGCCGGCCGCCGGCGTCAGGATCCGCAGGTTGTTGATCGCCTGCGCGATGCCCGCGCGGTTCGCGGCGAACGTATGCCCGGGCAGCGAGCCCGGGTAATAGAAGCTGATGAAGCCCGGCTTGCCCTGCGGCTGCACGTCGACGAGCAGGCAACGCTCGCGCAGATACGGATCGCCGTCCTCGTTGTGGGCGATCCAGCGCGTGCCATCAGCATCGCGTGCGGCGAGTGTCGTGCAGCCGTCGGGCGCGTTGTGGATCAGCTCGCCGCGGCAGTTCCACAGGAAGATGTCGTCGGCCGGCCAGCCGACACCCGCCGCGATCCCGTCCAGTTCCGCGACGAGATCGGGATACGCGGCCAGCGCCGCCTGCCGCAGAGCCGCGACGAACGGATGACCGCGCCAGCGCCGCACGGCCTGCCATGCGTTGCTCTGCTGCATGTATTCGTCGAACACGGGTCGGGCGAGCTCGCCGAGACGCACGCCGATGTCGAACGGCGCGCCGGCGATGACGGGGGAAAGGGAAAGCGGCATGTTGCGTGGTTCGGTTTCGTTCAGGATACGTGTTTCAGGAATTCCTGCAGGCGCGGCGTGGGCGGCCGATCGATCAGGTCGACCGGGTGACCGTCCTCGGCGATGCCGCCCTGATCCATGAACAGCAGGCGCGTGCCGACCCGCTTCGCGGACTCATGGTTTCTCTCCGCATGATTGAGCGATGTGGCCGGCCAGCCGGCCGGCGGGAACGACGACATCAAGCCACACCGCAACATGCGATGCTGAATTAGACATTAATACAACATGTGTTGTCAACCGCGATACTACGACAACAAAAAAACGCACAACGGGTAAATGCATCGGGGCAAGCCCGAGCCGGGCGGGACGGACAGGTCGGAGGAAAGGGAGAGGCCCGGGCCAAGCGCCCGGGCCGGATCGCGCCGCGCGGGCGAAATGGCGGTGCGTGAGCTGACTGGCGGCGCGCGAAGCGCGGATGGCGGCGCCGGGTACGGGCGGCGGGTTGGCCGTCCCGCGCCGCCAGGGCGACGGGCTGACCACAGCGCAACCGCGCAGGCAATCGCCGCCACCCGTGCGTGGGTTCGCTCATGTAGAGCGTCGGCGATTCGACTCGGTGCCGTGCCGGGACGGCCGTGCCCGCGATGCCGGCAACCGCCGGCGCGGCTCAACGAACGGTGCGGAATTCTCGCGAAAACGCCAGACGGCGACGCTCCGATGCGGCGTCGCTCACGCCGCCACTCCGCTCGCCTGATGCGACACGAGCCGCGCATACGCACCCTGCCGCGCCATCAGTTCCGCATGCCGTCCGGCCTCGATCACGCTGCCCTGCTCGATCACGAGGATCAGGTCGGCATTGCGCACGGTCGACAGCCGGTGCGCGATGATGATCGACGTGCGCTGCGTCATCAGGTCTTCCAGCGCCGCACGAATCTGCTGCTCGCTGATCGTGTCCAGATGGGACGTTGCCTCGTCGAGGATCAGCACGGGCGCATCCTTCAGGAACGCGCGCGCGATCGCGACACGCTGGCGCTGGCCGCCCGACAGCTGCACGCCGCGCTCGCCGACACGCGTCGCGAGCCCGTCCGGCAGCCGTGCGACGAATTCGCCGAGCGCCGCATGATCGATCGCACGCCGCACGTCCGCGTCGGACGCATCGTTCGCGGCGAGCCGGATGTTCGCTTCGAGCGTGTCGTTGAACAGGTAGGTATCCTGCGCAACCAGCGCGATGTGCTGGCGCAGGTCGTCGAGCCGCAGGTCGCGCAAGTCGACGCCGCCAAGCGTCACGCGGCCCTGCTGCGGATCCCAGAAGCGCAGCAGCAGGCTCGCGACCGTCGACTTGCCGGCGCCCGACGCGCCGACCAGCGCAACCGTGCTGCCGGGCGGCACCTCGAAGCTCACGCGGTCGATGGCTGGCACGCCGCGGCCCGGATACGTGAACGACACTGCCTCGAAACGCACCGCCGGATTGCCGGGCATCGCGTGCGTGCCGTCCGTCACGGTCATGGGCTCCTTCTCCAGCGCGCGCAACCGGCGCGTCGACGCGATCGTGTCGGCTAGCTGGCGCGCAACCTGGCCGATTTCGGCAACCGGCATGAACGCGGCCACGGCAACCAGCACCAGCAGCGGCAACGACTCGCGCGGAAACCAGCCACGCGCACACAGCAGCGCGCCAAGCGCCGCGACGGTCAGGCCGCCGAGCCAGCTCGCGATTTCCAGCGCGGCGCTTTGCTTCGACAGGTCGTCGAGCAGCTTCGCGCGCTGCTTGCGGTACGCATCGACCTCGGCCACGAACGCCGCGCGCCGGCGCGCGATCGCCTGGAACGCGGTGAGCTCCGCCAGCCCCTGGATCGTTTCGGTCACGTGCGCGCCGAGCTGGCCGAGCGCTTCGCGCGCGCCGGTGCCGAGCCGGTCGACGTCGCGCCGCGCCAGCACGGGCGCCAGCCCGGCCCACAACAGGAACGGCAGCAGCACGAGCGCGAGCGGCCACGCGACCGACGCCAGCAGCACCAGCACGGCTGCCGGCACGAGCACCGCGACGAACGCGGGCGCCAGCGTGTGCGCGTAGAAGTATTCGACGGTCTCGACATCCTGCGTCGCGAGCGAGACGAGATCGCCCGAACGGCGATGCAGCAGCCCGGCCGGTGCGAGGCGTTCGAGCGTCGCGAACAGCGCGATGCGCATTTCCGCGAGCAGCCGGTACGCCATGTCGTGCGCGAGCCACGATTCAAGCCAATGCAGCACGGCCGCCACCGGCGCGATTACGAGCAGCGCGACGACGAGCACAGGGCTCGCGTGGCCGGCCGACACCGCGCCGACCACCATCGCGCCGATCACGCCGACGCCGATGAACGCGAGCACGCGACCAATGCCGAACAGCACGGTCAGCACGACCTTGCCCTGCCACGGACGCACGAACCGCAGCAGCGTCTGCAAGGTTTCCGGCCAGCCGATCGTCCCGGCATCGTCGTTCAGCGGCCGCACCTGCGGGCCCGACGACGCGCGCGCGGTCGCACCGGCCGTCGTCGCCACGCCGACGGATTCGGCAACCGCTTCCAGTTGCGGCCCCATCAGCCGGCGATACGGGCCGTCGCGCGCGATCAGCGCCGCGTGCGTGCCCTCGTCGACCACCTGCCCCTGGTCGAGCACCAGGATGCGGTCGGCGCCGATCACGCTGGACAGGCGGTGCGCGAGCACGAGCGTCGTCCGCCCGCGCGTGAGCCGGTCGAGCGCCTGCTGAATCAGCGCTTCGTTTTCCGCATCGACCGACGACAGTGCCTCGTCGAGCAGCAGGATCGGCGCATCGCGCAGCAGCGCCCGGGCAATCGCGAGGCGCTGGCGCTGGCCGCCCGACAACATGAGCCCGCGCTCGCCGATGCGCGTCGCGTAGCCGTCGGGCAGCGCCGAGATGAAATCATGCGCGTTGGCGGCGCGCGCGGCCGCGATCATGTCCGCGTCGCTCGCGTCCGGGCGGCCGAGCCGCAGGTTGTCGGCGACGCTGCCGTCGAACAGCGTCGCATCCTGCGCGACCACCGCGATCATCTCGCGCACCTGGTCGGCGTCGAGCGTACGCACATCGTGGCCCCCGATGCGGACGGCCCCGCCCTGCACGTCGTGCTGGCGCAGCAGCAGGCGCACGATGGTCGACTTGCCCGCGCCGCTCGGCCCGACGATCGCCACCGTCTCGCCTTCGCGAACCGAGAAGCTCAGCGCCGCATGCGCGTCCGCGCGACGCCCCGGATACGCGAAGCTGACGCCGTCGAACGCGATCTCCGCGCGCAGGTCCGTCATGCGCGGCGCGTCGGCGGCCGGCGCGCGGCTGCCCGCGTCGAGCAGCGCGTGGATCGCATTCGCCGCCGACTGGCCGATCATCCCCTGGTGCAGTACGGCACGCAGGTCGCGCAGCGGCCGGAAGATTTCGCTGCCGGCCATCAGCACGATCAGCAGCGCCTCGAGGCTCATGTCGCCGTGCCGCACGCGCCATGCACCGACCGCGATCGCCGCGGCCGCGCCGAGGCCAGTGCCGAGATCGGTGAAGAGCCGCGTCAGCAGGCCGAGCGCGAGCACCCAGAACGTGCTGTCGGACAGCGCGCGCGCCTTCGCGGCCAGCTTCGCGCCGAACGCGGTGCCCTGCCCGAACGCCTTCAGCGTCGGCAAGCCCTGCACCGCGTCGAGAAACTCCTCGCCGAATGCCTTGAAGGCGGCCGAGCGTGCGAGCGCCGCGCGCCGGTCGGCGCGATGCACGAGCTGCGGCAGCGCGAGCGTGACGAGCGCCGCGACCAGCAGGATCGCGGCCGTCGGCACGTCCCACCACGCGAGCACCGCGAAGATCATCACCGGCGCGCACGCGGCAATTACGAGCTGAGGCAGGTAGACGCCGAAGAAGGTCTGCAGTTGCTCGACGCCGTCGACGACGGCCAGCATCACGCCGCCCGTGCGTTCGCCGCTGAACCATGCGGGGCCGAGCGCGGCGATCCGGTCGAACAGGCGCGCGCGCAGCGTGGCCTGCACGCGCCCGGCCGTGTGCTGCGCGAGCACCGTGCGGCGATGATCGAGCCACGCACGCAGCAGCACGCAGGCCGACGTTGCAACGACGGCTTCACCGATGGTGCGCGCCGGTGCGCCGGAAAAGACCAGCGCCAGCACGCGGCCGAGAAACACGAAACGGAGGATGCCGACACCCATCGCGAGCAGCCCAAGCGCAACGGCCGCGGCCACCCGCCAGCGCAGTCCCGCCATCATGGCCCATAGTCGTCGGTCGAAATACATGCAGTCCTCCGGTCGGTGTTGCGTTGCGTTTTTTCTTGACCGGATCGAGGCTACCCGCGCCGCCCGCGCGCGGCAAAAGATGATTTTTCAACGGGTGTTGAGTCAACTACAATACCCCGCATGTCGCACCTTCCTCCCCTCAGCGCACTGCGGGCTTTCGAGGCAGCCGTCCGCCTCGGCGGGTTCGCACGCGCGGCGGTCGAGCTGAACGTGTCGACGAGCGCGGTCAGCCACCAGATCCGTTCTCTCGAGGAATCGCTCGGCGCGCGCCTGCTCGAACGCAGCACGGGGCTCGGCGGCATCAGTCTCACGCCGGCCGGTGCGCGCCTGCTGCCGGCCGTCAGCGACGCGCTGGCGCGCCTGACCGACGCCTGTGCCGAAATTCGCGGCACCGAGCAGCGCCTCACCGTTTCCGCCAACGCGCCGTTTTCGTCGATGTGGCTCGCGCGCCGTCTCGCGGAATTCTCGTCGCGTCATCCCGAAACGCCGCTGCATGCCGTCGTGCTCGACGACGAACCGGATTTCACGCGCAGCAGCGTCGATCTGGCGATCGTGCACGTGCCCGCGCATCGGCTGCGAGCCGACGACGACGTGCTGATGCGGGAGACCGTGTTTCCGGTATGCAGCCCCGAGCTGTATCCGTACGCATCGGGGTACGTGTGCCGCTCGCGGCTGCTGCAGGAAATGCACGAGAACAGCCCCGAGATCGACTGGCGCAACTGGGCCTCGGAATTCGGCTTGCCGGATGACTTCGAGACGAAGATCGTCCGTTACAGCAGCTTCAGCCAGGTGATCGGCGCAGCGCTCGGCGGCGCGGGCATCGCGCTCGGCCGCATGCCGCTCATCGAGCCCGAACTGCGTAGCGCCCGGCTGGTGCCGCTGGTGCCGGGCCTTGCACGCGATGCGTCATGGCGTTTCGTGCTGCGCCGCCACCCGTCGACGCGGCACCGGCTGCTCGATCCGCTGATCGCGTTCCTGCGCCGCGAAGCGGAAGCGCCGCCGTTCGTCGCAAAGATCGTTGCGCCCGCATCCAATGACAGTCACGCAAGGGGCGCGGGCGGCGCGTAGCAAGCCGGCACGCAAAGCCGGCCCCGCCTGCTCACCGGCCGGTCACGGCGCCGCGAAGAACAGCGCGACGACGCACACCATTCCACCGAACCACACGAGCGAGCGCAGCGCCGCCCAGTTCAGCAGGTACATCAGCGTGTAGACGACGCGGATCGCGACGAATCCCATCGCGATCTGGTCGACATGGTGCGCATTCGCGCCGTTATGCCACGCGACGACCAGCGCGGCGGTGAACAGCGCGAGCGCTTCCCACGCATTCTGGTGCGCGGCCTGCGCCCGCGCGCGCCATCCTTCGAGCTTCGCCAGGTACTCGCGCGGCGTGTGGTTGTCGTAACCCTTGCGGGCCTTGGCCAGGAACGTCAGCGGGAACGGCAACAGCGCGACGATGAACAGGCACAGCTGGGACGTGGTCATCCAGGTCTCCTCCTTTATGGTTACATTGATCAATGACAGGGTCGCGCAGAGCTTAGCATCGGGCGGTGCTGTTCAGGCACCGGTTTTCTAGACGGGAGACTCGGCCGTGCGCGGTGCTGAGGCCCGTGGCAGCACACATCCGGCGCAAAAAATTCCACCAAATCACCGATAAATACGTTAATTAAAACTGGTCGAACACCAATAAGATAGCGTTCAACACTGGCTTGGCGCATCGCCACGCCACTCTGCCCGACCCGCGCCGCCCCGCCGCGCGCCGAACGACTTTTCGACCCGAGCCTGCCCATGCCCCGTCCCATCGTCGCCCATGTCCGTCCGGACGCCGTCCGCCACAACCTCGACTTCATCCGCCGCACCGCCGCGCAATCGCGCGTGTGGGCCGTGATCAAGGCCAACGCATACGGTCACGGGATCGAACGGATCTACCCGGGCCTCGCGGCCGCCGACGGCATCGCGCTGCTCGATCTCGACGAAGCCGTACGCGTGCGCGAGCTCGGCTGGGACAAGCCGGTGCTGCTGCTCGAAGGGATCTTCGAGCCGGCGGACGTCGAACTGGCCGATCGCCACCGGCTGACGGTGGCCGTGCACTGCGACGAACAGCTCGACCTGCTGATCGCCGCGAAGCCGCGACAGCCGCTCGACATCCAGTTGAAGATGAACTCGGGGATGAACCGGCTCGGCTACCGGCCGTACGCGTTCCGCGCCGCGTGGGAACGCGCGGCGGCCGCGCCGTCGATCGGCAAGATCACGCTGATGATGCATTTCGCGAACGCCGACGAAGGCGAAGTCGACTGGCAGCTCGAGCAGTTCGACGCGGCCACGGCCGGGATTCCGGGCGAGCGCTCGGCGTCGAATTCGGCGGCCGTGCTGTGGCATCCGCGCGCGCACCGCGACTGGGTGCGGCCCGGCACGATCCTGTACGGCGCGTCGCCGACCGGCGCGGCGGGGCACATCGCCGACACGCCGCTGATGCCCGCGATGACGCTGACCAGCAAGATCATCGGCGTGCAGACGCTCGCGCCGGACGAGACGGTCGGTTACGGTCGCCGCTTCACCGCGGACCGGCCGATGCGGATCGGCGTGGTCGCGTGCGGCTACGCGGACGGCTATCCGCGCCACGCGCCGACCGGCACGCCGATCGCGGTGGACGGCATGATGACGCGCGTCGTCGGCCGCGTGTCGATGGACATGCTGACCGTCGACCTGACGCCGTGCCCGAACGCGGGCATCGGGTCGAGCGTCGAGCTGTGGGGCGATCAGGTGAAGGTCGACGATGTCGCGGAAGCCAGCGGCACGATCGGCTACGAGTTGATGTGCGCGCTCGCACGCCGCGTGCCGGTCGTGATCGTGCCGCCGGGGGCGTCGGAAGTGCAGCCGCTGCTGCGCACGGGCAGCCACGGGCGTTGATGGCGGTCACGGATGCGGCGTCACGCGCTCGTGTCGTGGCGCATCCGGATCCATTTGAGGGCTGCGTTGCAAGCGGCCCGTTTGTTTTTTACGGCGGCATGGAACGCAGGCGAACGAGCACTCGTTACCGCCCCGCCGCCACGCGGCGCTACGACCGCCACGTCGGCTTGCGCTTCTCCAGGAACGCATCGATCCCTTCTCCGGCGTCCTCTTCCATCATGTTGCGCGCCATCACGTCGCCCGCATACGCATAGGCTTCGTCGAGCGGCAACTCGCGCTGCCGGTAGAACATCTGCTTGCCGTAGCGCACCGCCGCCGGGCTCTTCGCGACGATCTCCGCGACCTTGCGCGCGACGGCCGCGTCGAGCGCATCCTCGGGCACGGACTCGTTGACGAGCCCCCACGCGGCGGCCGTCGCCGCGTCGACGAAACGCCCGGTCACGAGCATGTCGAACGCCCGCTTCGCGGTGACGTTGCGGCTCAACGCGACGGCCGGCGTCGAACAGAACAACCCGACGTTGATGCCCGACACGGCAAAGCGCGCGGTGTCGGCCGCAATCGCAAGGTCGCACGCGGCGACGAGCTGGCAGCCGGCCGCCGTTGCGATCCCCTGCACGCGCGCGATCACCGGCACCGGCAATGCGCGCATCGCGAGCATCACGCGGCTGCATTGCGCGAACAGCGTGCGGTAGTAATCGAGTTCGGGCTTGCCGCGCATCTGCCGCAGGTCGTGGCCCGCGCAGAACGCCTTGCCTTGCGCGGCGAGCACGACGCAGCGCACGTGCGGATCGGCGGCCAGCGATTCGAACGCGTCGTGCAGGCTCGCGAGCATCGCCTCCGACAACGCGTTGAACTGTGGCGGCCGGTTCAGCCGCAGCGTGACGACGCCGTCGTGCGCGTCGCGCAACAGGATCGGCTCGGCAGTCTCTTGATCGGGTTCCATGATGTTCCGCTCGACAGGGTTCGGCAGGATTCGGTGCGGCGCGAACAGCGCAGCGATCGTGCACGCGCGTTCGCGGCGTATCGATGAAATGGTCCTCCACATTCGGCGCGGCGTCCAGTCACGTGCCTTTCGCGGTGCCCGCCGTCCGCGCGGTAAAGGCGGCCGTCGCATAGGCGACACAGCCGACCGCCGCGATCGCCCACAGCGCGTCGGTCAGATTCGGCAACAGTATCGTCGCGGCGCCTGCGATGGCCACGCCGAGCAGGCTCCCTGCCTGTCTCGCCGCATTGAGGAATCCCGACGCCACGCCCGCCGCATCCGCAGGCACCTGTTCGAGCACGGTCGCGATCATCGGCGCCACGGACAACGCGGTCCCGGTGCCGAAGGCGGCCATGGCCGCCCAGACCACCGGCCACGGCGCGCGCAGCGTGAGCGCGACCGCGAGCGCCGGAATGGCCAGCGCCGCCATCCCGAGGCCGTTTGCCATCAGCCGGACCGGGTGGACGCGGCCCTGCCATTTCCCCGACAACAGATTGCCAAGCGACAAACTCAGCGCAAACGGCAACAACGTCAGCCCCGTCTGCCGCGCACTCATGCCGAAGCGCCCGTGCAGGTACAGGCTCAGGACGAACAGCAGACCGAAGTAGCCGACATAGACGAGACTGCCCATCACGTTCATCGCAACGAATATACGATTGCGAAACCAGACCAGCGGAACCATCGGATTGCGGGCGCGCCGCTCGACGACGATCAGCACGACGGCAGCGAGCCCGGCGACCAGCAGTGCACACCGGACTTCCGCGGCGCCAGGGCCGCGCGTCGGCAATTCGATCACTGCAAAACACAGTGCGCCGAGTGCCGTCGCACCGATGCACTGGCCGGCCCAATCGAAGTGGCGCGCATGCCGCGCGACCGACGCCCGGACGAGCACCGCCGCCCCGGCGAAGGCGAGCGCGCCGGTCGGCACATTGATCAGGAAAGCGCTGCGCCAGCCGAAATCATCCACCAGGATGCCGCCCAGCACCGGTCCCACGGCCACCGCGACCGACGCGATGCCCGCCCAGACCGCAATCGCGCGCGCCCGCTCGGCAGGCACGTCGAAAGTGCTGCGCACGACTGCGAGCGACGCGGGCAAAAAGAGTGCGGCGCCGATGCCCTGCACGAAACGCGCGGCCACGAGGATGGCCACGGACGACGCGACGCCGCACGCCGCCGATGCGCCGACGAACAACGCCAGCCCCGCGAGATACACGTGCTTCGCGCCGAACCGGTCGGACAGCGCGCCGCCCGCGAGGATCAGCGCCGCGAAGCTGAGCGTATACGCGTCGACGATCCACGCGAGTTCCGCGACCGTCGCGCCGAGATTCGTGCGCATCGCGGGCAGCGCGACGTTGACGATCGTCGTATCGAGTACCGCCATGAACATTCCGATCGCGACAAGCGCCAGCGTGAAGCGCTGCTCGCGCGCCGTCGGGCGGCTCGCTGCCGTCATGGATACGGGAACGGAAACGGGATTGCAATCGGTCATGAGATCTCCAGGCAGATGCCGGGAGTCTAGAAACGGCATGCGATGCAGAAAAGTGATAATTTTGCATTTCCCTGATGCAGATATGCATCCTCACTTCCCGCCGCCTTGCCCGATGACACTGTCGATCCGCATGAACTGGGACAATGCCCGCTTCTTCCTGGCCCTGGCACGCACCGGCACGCTTCGCGGCGCCGCGGCGCAACTGAACGTCGATCAGGCGACGGTGGGGCGCCGGATCGCCGCGCTCGAAGACGAGCTCTCGGCCCGCCTGTTTCTCCGAACCCCGGCCCTCTACGTGCTGACGACCGCAGGCGAAGCGTTGCTCGAACCGGCCGAAACGATGGAACGGGCGTCGCTCACGATCGAACGGCGCGTGATGGGGCTCGACGAGCAGCTGGCGGGAACCGTGCGCATTGCCACGACCGACTCGCTCGGCAAGCGTTTCGTGATTCCCGCCATCGCCCGCTTGCGGCGCAGGCATGCCGGCATCGACGTCGTGTGCGTGACGTCGACCGAAATCGCCAATCTCACGCGCCGCGAAGCGGATCTCGCGATTCGCACGTTGCGGCCGGAATCGCCGGACCTGATCGTCAGGCGGCTCGGACATCTCGAAACGGGCATCTATGCATCGCGCCACTACCTGGCCGAGCGCGGCGAACCGGTCGCGGGCAGCGCGTTCGACGGACACGATCTGGTGATGTACCAGCAGCCGGTGATGCCGACGATGTGGGACGCGCTATGCGGCGAACCGACTTCGCGCGGCCGCGTGATGTTCCAGACATCGTCGACGATGATGCTGGTCGAGGCCGCGCTTGCAGGGCTCGGCATTGCCGAGCTGCCGTGCTTCCGCGCCGAAGCCGAGCCGGAACTGGTGCGTCTCATGGCCCGGCGATGCAATCATTTCGACGTGTGGCTCGTCGCCCATGCCGATCTCTACAAGACCGCGCGCGTGCAGGCCGTGATCGAAGCCGTCGTCGAAGAATTCGCAACCGCCGCGCCATCCACGCGGTAATCGAAGACCCGCTATCGAACGTCAATCCGTGATGGTCACTTCGACGCGGCGATTTCTCGCCCTTCCCGCCGCGGTTCCGTTGTCCGCCAGCGAATCGGCCTCGCCATTTCCCTCGACACTGATACGCGGCGCCGATACGCCAGCCGAAACGAGAATCTGGGCCACGTGCCGGGCCCGCGCTTCGGAAAGCGCCTGGTTAGACGCTTGGCGTGTCGAACGGGCCGACGTGCTGTCCGCGTAGCCCGCCACATGCACGGTTGCACTGCCGGTCAGCACTGCGATTTCCCGCCCGGCCGAAGCCACGACAGAAGCCCCCCACGGCGCCACCGCCGCATCCCCAGGCGCAAACAGGCCGCCAAACCGCAGCGTCAACGCATCGCTCCCGGGAGCGCGAATCAGTTCGACATTCCCCGCGGCAACCTCGTCGCGAAGCCGTTGTTCCAGGTTTCGAGCGAGCGCATCAAGCGGCAAAGCCCGGCGGGTCTCTTTCGTGCGCACCCAACGGTCCGCCGCGGCGTAGCCCCCGGCCCCCAGCAATAACGCAACAGCGAGACCTCCTACGAACCTCGCTCGCGATCGACGCACCGCCACCGGACGTACCCACGGATCGACCGTCTGTCGCGTACGTTTCGGCGGCTCGCTGACGCGATTCACGTTCAGCCCACCCGTCATAACCGCGTCGTGCACGTGTTCGCGAATCACCTGCAAGCGCTTGTGACCGCCTGCTTCAAATCGGTACCGCCCACGAAACCCGAGATCGAGTACGTTTTGGTACAACTCAATCAGATCGAGGTTCTCGCGCGGATCGCGCATGGCCTCGTCGATCAGCTGGAAAACACGGTCGCCGCCCTGACGATCATGCCCCGACACACTCGCCAGACTGTTGTCCTGCCATTCGACGCCGGTTGTTTCGCCCTTTCCCCACGACGTCTGCATCGCCGCCTCGTCGAGCGCGGAGCACAGACAATAGCTTGCGCGCCGGACATGCTCGGGGCTGAGCTGGAGTTCACCGGAGATCCGGGTGAAGAGACGAACTTCCTGCCCCAGCCATCGACGCCACCGTGTAATAGCGTCGGCATCGAGCATGTCGGGCGTATCGGCCAATGCCTGCAACAGAACGCGCGACGCTTCGAGCAGCGGGTTAATCGCCTGCTCCGCGGCCGTGAGCCGCGCGGCAACAGGCGGCGACGCCACGGCGCCTGCGTGGCCCCGCGGATCGGTTGTCGAAAGAGCCATCTTGATCGATCCCTCCCGGTTCAGCGGGAAGCGCTTCCCGCGCTCGCCGGCAACATGCCTCGCGGCAACCCCGGCGGCGGGCCGCTATCCGGCAGGTTGAACGCCGACATCGTGCTGGGGCACCGGAACGTCTTCAGCACGTCGCTCGTCAGCGGATTCGCGACACTCCCGGCGCTCGCGACGTCGAGCGCCGCTTGACGACCGTCGAAACTGAACGCGACGCGCGTGCGGCCCGGCGTCGCCGTCTCCATCACGCGACCTTTCTCGAGCAGGCGCATCAACGCCCAAGGGCCATCGGTTGAAATCGTCGACGTGTCCGGCCGGATGCGCGGGCTGGCCGTGATTTCCGTGTGGACGCCGCCACGCGGTCCCGGCCACGTGACCGTGAAAGGCGCCACCGGGCCATGTTGATAGAGCGTAGTCTGTCCATCGATGTCGAGCGACAGACTCATGATCGTCGGGTCGAGTTCGGGAATTCGGATGTCCGCCTTCCAGGTCAGTTGCTTGTGGCCGGGATCGTTGAAAAAGATGTCGCGGATTGCCTTCGCATGCTCGAACGGCTCCAGATCCGGCCCCTGGACGGGCTCGGTCGCGCCTGGCAGCGTCCGATAGCGCCACGGCTTCGCGGACGTATCGACGAACGGTGCCAGCGTCTTCACGAAGAAGTCATCGATCACGCCGCCCTGCGCAAACACGCGCGTGAAGTCGTCGATACCGACGTCGCGCTTGCTGTCGGGCGAAAACGGGTAATTTCCTTCGATCGTCAGCCGGCAAGCGTCGCCGACCACCGCCTGCATCTGGCGCGACAGCAGTTGGCCGATCCCCTGATTGACTTCTCGCGAACCATCGGCGGCAAGCTGCAGCAATACGGCGCGAAAGGGTGCCGGCATCGTGTCGGCCGTCATTTTCAGTTTCGCAGCTACGTCGCTCGCCGGCGGCATGCTGTTGTTCGATAACGCATTGTCGGCAACGGTGAGCGCCGTGTAATAGTCGTTCAGCAAGCTGGTAACGCCATCCAGCCCCGTCTTGTCCGCCTGTGTGGCAGCAGGTTGCGTATCGGATTGCGCATCCACGCTCCCGGTAACGACCTCGCGCAGCGCCGCAAAGTGATTGTCGACGAGTTCCCGTTCAACGCGCTCCGACGCCCGAATACCCAGCGCCTTGTCCGTCTTCTGATTGATCTGGTCGGCGGCCCGCTGCAGCAGCGAACCGTCCGTCACCGTCATCGGCTGCGCGAGCGTCGTCTCGTGCACGGCTGCGCGGGCAAGCCGCACGAGCGGCGAATCAGGTGCCGCGAAGCTGCGCAGCACCTTCAGATTGAACGCAAGGCTCGTGCCGCTTACGGTCCGGATGTCGTTGAGAAACGCGTCCCACTGCTGGGCATATTCCATCAGATATTCGCGGCGAACCGCGTCGGTCAACGCATCGTCCGCGCCGGCGGCGTTGCTCACGATCTCAGCCGTTTTTTTTTGAGCCTCGCCCAAGTATGAGCGTCCCATCACCCATGCGTCGTCGTCGCGCGCGATCTGCACGAACTCGGGCAGCCGTTTGTCGAACAGATTCCGATAGCCATCGAACGTGAAAAGCCCCGACACGCCGCGCGACAACGGTGCATCGCTTGCTCGCGTGAATACCGTGCCGGCTTGCGGGCCTACCGCGCGCAGCAACGTAAACTCGTCGGGCGCTTCCTTCAGCATGGCCGCCTTTGCGCGCTGGTAAAGGCGGTCGGTGGCGTTGCTACCCTCGAGAAAAGCGCGCGCCTGCTGCACCAGCGCGTCGTTGCGGATCACCGGAGACTGCACCACGCGCGCTCCGGAGAAAAGCTGTTGCACGTGGTCGATCATCGACGCCCTTCCACCGAAAGCAGCCGCGCTATCGGTCTTCGCCCAGTCGTCGAGCACCCACGCCTTGACGTCGGCGGCATTGAACTTCGCCTTGTCGTACAGCATCAGGTATACGCGCAGCGCATCGTAGGCCGCCTTTGGATCCTTGTTGGCAATTGCACCTGACATGACGTCTTCCAAACGATGCACGATCTGCGGCAACAGCAGGTTATCTTCGAGCGCATCGTAGGTGCGGTGGCTTTCGGTTGCAATGTCCACCGGCGTGTAGAGACCGTAGCGCCACGCGCTGTCCGGATCGGACAGGTCGAGTCCCGGGAAGGTCGGCAAATAACGCGCGTCTGTCAGCGTATCGGGCACGGCTTGCAGTTTCGGCGTCTTGTACAACTCCGTGACGCGGGCCGTAAGCGCCTGTACCTTTCGGCCAATCGTGGCGAGATAGTCGCCGTTGTGGCCGAAGCTCACGCGCAAGCCGATCGCCAGCCACACGAACAACAGCAGCGCCAATGTGTGGCCGATCAGGCGCAAGAGCCGGTAGCGGTATTCCCAACGCAGGTTGGGGCTCACCAGATGCGCTTCCGGGAACACGACACGGGTCAGCAGATCGTGCAGGAAGAACCCTTGGTTGCCCTCGGCTCGCGCCGATGAAACGGGGGCGTGGTCCTGAGTCGACAGAAGACGTTGAACGACTGTCCCGCGCTCCACGACGATCTCGCTGTCCCGTTGTCGTGCACTCGTGAAATACACGCCGCGCAACGTCGAATGGAGCTGGGTATCGTCGTAGCGCGAATCGAGAAACACCCGGTCGATCAGATCGAGCAGCGGTCCGAGCAGCGCAGCAAACTCCTCGGGCAGCGCCGCAAGCGACCGGCGCTTGCGCGTATCGTACTCATCCTGCAGATGCGTATCGATCGAACCGCTAAGCCGTTGCGAGAGTTCGGCAAGTTCCGCTTGGCAGCGGGCGCGCAGCCGTTCCTTCGCAACCGTTTCCTTGCCATACGGAAGCGTGAAGCCCCATGTCTGCGCCCTCCCCTCGGCCGTCAGCCCCCCGAAATACTCGGCGAAACCCGTCAGACGGTCCATCTTCGTGACCATTACATAGACAGGGAAACGAATACCCAGCTCCTGCCTCAGTTCGGCCAGCCGCGCGCGCAACGTGGCAGCCTCAGCCACACGCGCCTGTTCGTCGCCACCGGCCAACGTGGCAAGATCGATCGTCAGCAACGCGCCGTTGATCGGCGCGCGAGGCCGATGCCGGCGCAGCATGCCCAGAAATCCAAGCCATTCCGCGCGATCGACCTTCTGTCGGCGTTCGCCCGCACCTTGATCGGGCGGAACGACTGGGCCGCCGGCTGTCGACACGGCGGCGGCTTTCGATTGCGACGCCTCATTCCGCTTCGTATCGTCTTCAGCGCTTTTCGCAGCCGGCTGGGCATCGGCGCCGCCCTTGCCCGGAACGCCGGTGGCCGGCTTTCCCGTTTCCGCGGCGGGCGCCTTGACGTCCTCGGCCGTCGACATGCCATGATGCGTGTAGTAGCCGGCCGTGTCGATCAGCACCGCGTCGTTGGTCAGCCACCAGTCCACCGCGGCAGCGTCGCCGGCCGATGGCCCGGCCGCGCGCTGCATCTGCTCGGCGACGGGAAACACCAATCCGCCGTTCATCAGTACGCTGGTCTTGCCGGCCCCTTGCGAGCCGAGCGTGATGTACCAAGGCAACTCGTACAAATACCGCTTGCCCTGGAACAGCTTGCCAAGACCGCGCGCGCCGGTACGCATCGATTTGAGGCGCGCGAGCGCGCTCGTCACGACCGCTTCGATTTTCCGCAAGCGTGGTGCGGCAGGCGATTCATTCTCGCGGCGATCCATGCGCAGCATCTTCTTCATGAACGCGTCGTCTTCACGCATTTTTTGCCACAGGCGGACGATCCAGAAGAGGACAAAAGCGGCCACGACCAGTGCGATCGCGGTGAGTCGGGCCGACACGGGCTCGAACGGCGCCGTGTGGCCGAGCGACAGCAGCGGCGCCGCATACCAGATCAGCAGGCACAGCAACACGACGAACACGACGCTCGTCGACAAGCCCGCGAGCCAGAGCAGCACACCGGCGAGCAACAGCGCGATCAGCAGCACGCGCATGCCAGCGCCGGCGAGCGGCTTGAGCCCGCCGAACGCGAAAAGCGGCCCGACGAACCAGATCACCAATGCAACGACGATCAGTGCGAGGAACGCGAGGAACTGGCGCGAGGCCAGAAACGACAGGAACTGGAACTTCTTCATGTGGTATTCCGGAAACGGATCTGGCTTATCGTGCGACGTCGATTTCGACGCGACGGTTTTGCGCACGGCCCTGCGCGGTGCGGTTGTCGCCGACCGGATGGGCATCGCCTTTGCCGACGGCTTCGAGACGGTTTGCCGGCACCCCAGCGGCTTGCAGCATCTGCATGACCTGGGTGGCGCGCTCTTCCGACAGCACCTGATTCGATGCGAAATGCCGGCTGCGAATCGGCACCTTGTCTGTATAGCCGATGATCGTTACCTTGCCCGGCACCTTGGCGATCTCAGTGGCGATCTTCGCAATCAGCGGATTCATCGATGCCTGAACCGAAGCGCCGCCGGGCTTGAACATCGCGTCTCCGCGGAACGTGACGGCGCTGTGGCGAGCGTCTTCGTCGACACTGACGGTGCCGGCGGCGATTTCATCCTGGAGCAATTGCTTGAGGTGCAGTTGCGGCGGCGCGGGAGGCGGCGTCATGCGGGCGATGTCGGCAATCTGTTTCTGAACGTCCGCGCTACGGCTGACCAGTTCGTACTTGAACCAGCCGAACAATCCGAGCAGGATCACCGACAGGACGGTGACGGTGATCCATACCGGAAAATCGGTGAACGACAGGCGCTTGCCTTTCGCGGTCGATTGCCAGTGAGGCGATAGCGCCAGCGGCACCGGTTCGCGCTGCGACGTGATCACGTTGTAGAGCCGCTGACGAATCCCGTCGTGCTTGCGCTTGCCGTCGGTCACGCCTCGGTAGCGACCTTCGAAACCGAGGCTGAGAATCCGGTAAATTACTTCCAGGAGTTCACGATGCTCGTGAGGGTCCTCCAGCAAGCGGCCGATCAACAGGTAGACCTTGTCGCCGCCCTTGAGGTCTCCGTGAAAAGTGGTCGCAAGCCCTCCTTGGATCCATTCGATCGCCGACGAGCCCTCCTTGCCCCATGCGGTTTGCGCTACCGCTTCGTCGAGTGCCGTGCACAGGCAGTAGCTCGCGCCGATCATATGATCGCGCCGGATGTTTGCTTGCTCGCAAAGCCTGTCGAATACGCGAACCTCCTCCACGAGAAGCCTACGCAACAGCACGACCGCATCTCTCGACTCAAACGTCTCGGGCATGTCGGCCTGCGCACGCAGCAGCACACGCGATGCCTCGAGCAACGGGTTCCGTGCTGCCAGAATTGCATTCAGTCGCAGCGATTCCACTTTTCCCGGCGGGATGACGTAAGTCTTCTGGTTTCGATCGGGGTCGACGGTATCGGCAAACGTTGGAGCATCGACGGGAACCGATACGTCCTCCTTCTGGCCACCCAGATATTTCGCACGATCCATCATCCGATCCTCGCAACGGTATTGCTGACTAGTGCACATCCACACTCGGTTCGATGTCCGTGCAAAGCCACACGAACTCCACCAACCGTCAGCGTCGGATGAGCTTCGATAATCCTGTTTACGCCGTGCAGACGACCATCCGGATAACGTTGTGGACAATCAACCAGATCGTGAAGTCGCGCGATAGGCTTGCCGTCAATCGTGTGTGTGGCGGAACCCGTAATGATCTGGCCTCCGTGATCGGTGCCGTCTCCTAGTACTGCGATGGGAAGGGACATGAAATCGCCTTTGGTCATTATTCAGCCATATCGGCACTTTGAAATTCATTATTTCGATGAAGCTATGCCTTCACATCGGCTCCATCGGAATTTTCTCGGGGTTACGCGACGCATCACGAAGATACGGATCAAAAGGATCCACCTGGCACGCAGCCTCAATTTCAGCAGGCCATACCGGAATCTTGCTCGTGCGCATCGCGAACCATCGGCCCAACGACGCCACAAGGAAAACGGGAGAAAGCAATATCTGACCGACAGGTTGACCATTTAGCGAAAAGAACATGTATCTGAGACCAACCCTGTATTTTTCACGTCGCTCGGCGATATCATGGCACCAGTAGACGTCGCGATAGACCGAGGCCGGACCTTCCTCCATGTATCGACGGATGAACTCCCAGCTGTGCTTCAACTGATCCACTAGCATCGTGTCGCCGGGCAAAGCGAATGTCTCTCGTACCGTTTCTCCATCCTTGTCGAGTATATGGCCGCGGATATCCCAATTCTGTCGGCCTGCCGTTCGCTGACAACGTCCGAGGGTGAAAAATATATCATCCCACTTAGCTTCCAGCACCGTTCCATTTCGGCGAAACACATACACCTGACGATTCATATAATTAAATCTTATTGGGAAATGCGTCCACGAAAACGCCTCCTTTAGTAGCAGCCACACCATCAACATCCAATATGGAATAGACACCCCAAAAAATATCAAAAGCGCACGAAACTCAATCCCGACCTTCACAAGCAGCGGAATGAAAAATGAATAAATCGGCACCATCAAACCAAACAAACAAACGGCCGCCATTGACCCCCTATAGACAAACCAACGATCAACACATTCCATATATTTTGAATTCATCGCAATAACTGAAATGTTATAAAACGGCACAACATCGATCCGCATCTTTTGGCGGAATTGATTGACCCTTTCCTCGTCAGTCAGTTTTCGATTGACGCGGTATTTTTTTGCATAGAGTCCCGTGTAGTCCATTTCACCCACCAGTCGCGACCACCAAGTCGCTCATTTCTGCATCTACATTTTGATAGCGGTCCTTGGCCTCCAAGACACCCCAGTAACAACGCTTCAACCACTTATCAATCTTGTCATCCTGCAGAAATGTAGCAACTACCCCTGATCCAATGAAAACGATAATCGCAAATATCGCTCCAATTACTGACCCCGCAACCAGTAGGGCCGCAGCAGCAAAACCCGACAAGGCTGACACGCCTAGAGCTACAGCCAACGGATAATTTCGCTGTTGAATGGCTTCCACGGCATTCTTCCCGTCCCAAAATGCGTTAATTCCAGCGGCCAAGATCCCCGCGGCCTTCGATGCAATCCCGAACAGACTCCCAACCACCTCCAACAGCACGGCCCGCCCTCTCAGCAAAGTCGTCTCGGCCAAACTGCCAGCAGCCCTCGCTATGGTGTCGGCCACCGTGGAACCCAACGCAATCACTGCACTACCCAACCTGTACTGACTCTCCAGCATGTCGCCTTTCATCGAACCCGCCAGATCTTTCGACACCTTTTGATATGCCGCCCACTGAAAGAGTCCCGCTAGCATGTTGCCGAGAAACGGTATCGCTTTACCCGCGGTTGCTACCCTCTGCGACAGATTGATCCGCTCCCGCCAAACCGACAGATTCAGTCTCTCGATCTCCTCGGCGGAACGAATCGAGTTCGCAAGCCATTTGGCCTGTTCGGTCTTGCTCAGTCCTTTTGGCATGCCTTTGATCGACTCCTCGTCGATCATCACCAGGAACTTCGACGAGACAACCGTACTCATCGGCTCCCCCCGAATCTGGAGACGGCGCAAGGCGAGCGACACCTCTCTCTGGAGAGCATTTTTGCCAATATTCTTGATGCCCGATGATTGCAAGAGTTGGCGGATAAGCGACGTGCGATATGTCTTGTACGAGCCAGTCAACTCGACCGGCACGACCGCTCGGCCGCTAACCACGCCGCACGCGACCAGGGCATGACGAACCGGCCCATCCGCTGCACTTTGCAACACCTGGGTGATCGACCCACCGAGCGATGCCAGCAATTTACCCAGCACCTCCGGCGCCTGCTTGGCCACGCCGTCGATGGAATTGTTGAACGCCAGCATCAGGCCGTCCCAGCCGACAGCCTGCCACGTGACCTCAGGCTTGAGGCTTTCCGAAAATTTCTTCTTGTTGATTTCAAGATTCAGAACGATGCCGCGCAACACGATATTCTTGTCATCGGAAATCACGCCGTTAAGCCAGCGCGCATACAATTGCGCGCAAGGCTTGAATTGCTCCGTGCCTTGGATGCACGCGGTGAGAATGCGAGCGTAGACGAGCCCAACTTCGGCCGAAGTGTCGTCGTGTGTGCACTCCAGATAGTTCCGCATCTGGTTGCTTGTCATCCACTGAACGTGAGACGCTGCCAACGGATGCAGCGTCTCGTCGCGGAACCGACCATACTCTTGGTTGAACTCACCCTGCCATTTACCACGCGCATCTTCGTCGTAGTCGAGCGCATACTTCGCCCACGATTTCGATGAAATTTTGCGTAGATCCGCCACCGTGGTATCGGGAAGTTTCGGTGGATTGGCCACGTAAGTGATACGCCCAAGCCCATCCGGAACGTAATGTCCGTCTTGCTCAAGTTCGTCGCCCGCCACAATCTCATTCATCTCCGCCCGATCGGCGACCGCACCCTGAAGGCTAAGAATTGCGGTAGAGACGCTCAGTTTTCTCGATCGCTCGGCCACGGCCATAAAGCTGTCATGAAGCTCGATGGTTCGAGCGCCGATCTCTGCAGCCACGCTTGCCGGATCATCGATGACCAGCATGGCCGCAGGTTGAGGCCCCAGTGACCAGGCGGCGCGCAACAGGCCGTCTGTTGTCGATGCCCGGGAGTTGAACCCGTAGGGTGAAAAAGCAAAGGTTTCGACCTTCGCTTTCGGCGAATACTCCGCCACAACGGATGCCACGTCGTTCAAGGTCGCGGCATGAGATGCATTACGGGCTCCCATCCACTTTTTCACATCGAATACGCGCATGTGGCGACTACGATACCCCTCGTCCTGATGGAGTTGAAGCACGCGCATCGTCCATTCCGCATCGGAATAGCCAACCCAGATTCGCCTCGCGCTAGTCGGGTTTTTTACCGTAATGCAGGCCGCGATTTCCCGATGCCCCGTCTTGTCGCAAGGTTCACGGCCCACGGCATAAGCACCATTCAACGGCACGCCTACCGGCACCTTCATCAGATAGCCATGCTTGGTAATCCAGTACTTCTCCCACACCCCGCGTTCGTCGTACACGTATAGGAAGCCACTGCGCAATGTCCGGCCCGTATAGGCGGCCGCTCCTTTCAATGGAAGATTCTTTCCCCCATCACTATCGACAGGATGCAGATTGTCAGGCAGATCTGGTGCGCCAGAATCGGGATGCATGACTGCTGCGCGAATCGGGAGAATTGCAAGACCTGATTTTCGGCAAAACTCGCAGTCGCCCAACGCAGTCTCTTTTGCCTTAGCCAATGATGTCGATGAAGAACTTGCGTTGGTCACGGTGCCTCCTGCTTCTGGTTAATCCGTTCGATGTCTGCGATTAAGTTGTTCCATTCTTTCTCCGAGAACAATGCCGTCGCTTGTGCGTAGAGTCCGGGCGTTTCGACCGCATCTCGGAGATGAGGCACCAGCTTCGGGTGGTTGCTGAAACCGCGGCCGAGAAGGCAGCCGTGCCGAGCAAAAGCCACGCAGTCGTGCGCATTCACCAAACCGAACTCGCTCTGAGCTGCGCCCAGCCATTGATTTATCTCCTGACTGCAGCGCCACATTTGCTTTATGTCGTGCGGTTCCGGCATCGTCGCAAGCACGTCATTGACCAGTCCCACGTTGGTCAACGCAATCGATTGGAACTCGTCGAGCTTGCTCCACCGGGCTTCCGGTCTGCCACTGAACTCGAGCTCATACCAGAGGCCCTGGAAGGGCACCCACCAGCGACTCGCACCGTCGCAAAGCGACGCAAGATGTGGAAGTGGCAGCACCCGCAGCAAATGAACGAACACGGCAGGGTCTGCAAAGCGCAGCAGCGCACGCGAGTCATCGTCCAATGTGATGACGACGTGGCGAGCCAATTGACGCGCTTGGGCCTCGGCACTCAATTCGCTGCAGATCAACATCGCCGACGCGACCTCTGCAGAGTCTTCTGTCAGATACTGCTCGACCCTTTCACGCTGGGTATCGTCAAGGTCATCAAGGCGAAGCACTACCGGAAGCAAATGGTGTTCATTTGAAAGCCATTCAGGCACGACATCATGCCAAGGCAAATCGTCCGCCCAATCCTGAATGAGGAGACGATCAGCGAGCAGATGCGTAGTGACCGACATTGCATCGGAAAGTGAGTAACTTTGCATGCGTCCCTCACGAAAGCGGCACGATCGCCGCATGCTGAGCCGCCGCTTTGACCGTACTCAACTCACAGACCTTTAGTTCGGCGGCCGGCACATCTCCCGGCGAACTTTTCGGTCCCGGCATCTGGTGAGTTGCGGCATAGGACTGCCACTGTCCCGGCGTGCCGTTGGTAATACCGGAATGATTGAGCGTGATGAAACTCTTCCCGCCACGTAGCGATAGTTCCTCTTCGGCCCAGATTTCAATCCGTGTCGCAGTCTGCCGGATCCTGATTTTCGCCATCAGGTTAATGGCGTCCTTGAGGGCTTCGATGTCGATTGAGCCAGCGCCGGCAATAAGCTTGATCCCCGCCTCGTAGACAAAGATCCGCAATTTTTCCTTGACGGTTGCAAACAGTGATCGTCCAGTCGCAATGCCAAAATGCTCGCCCGTCGTCAACGCCAAGTGCTCACCGCTTGCGACGTGCGTGCTACCCGCTGTTGTTGTCTGGATGCCAACTGGACTGGCAAGCGTCAGGTGTGGCTCGACAAACTCCGGAAACGGGGCATCGTCTGACATTGCTCCACCTCGTATCGCATCGTTCTGGGCCCTCAACGCGGCCGTGACCTCACTTTGATCGACGTTCGCGTCCTGCGCCAAGTTTTGCTGAGCCAGCTCGGCCAAACGTTCGTGGGTGTCGCGCGCGTCCGTGAGTCGCCGGACCGTCTCACCCATATCCTTGGCATGTCCCTGCGTATCCGGCCGTGCCTCAGTCGTAATCAGCATTCCCATCGCCGAGCGCACCACGCCCCACAGGCTCGTTACTAACTCGAAGCCCCGACCACGCTCATTCTGACGCCCCGCACTCCCGGCAATACGTGTGATATACCCAAGATTCAACTGCGAGGCGCCTTCGTCGCTCGACAGATGCGCCTGGATTTTCCCGTTCGTATCGTCGAAGGCGAGCGTATTCGCGCGCCGACCGCCGATCTCGCGGCTACGATAGCCGGCGAGCGCCTGGTTCTTCGGCAAGTCGAACGGTGGCATGTTGAACGCATTGGTCGCGCTGCCCACGATGATCGGCAAATCCGGATCACCATTGACGAACGCGACCTCGACTTCATGCCCCCGTCGCGGCAGGAAAACTCCACCGAACTGATCGCCATGCCAGGCACCGGCCACACGTACCCAGCAACTCGATCGCTCATCGTTCTTGCCCAGCCGATCCCACAGAAACTGGAGCTTTACCCGACCCTGTGCATCGGTCCAGATTTCCTGATTCTCCGGACACGTCACGACGGCATATTCGACGCCGTTCATACGTGGCTTTGCAATCGTACGCAGCAGCCGGAACGGCTCATTGGTCGGCTGCACCGTAAAATCCGCTTCGCAACGGTATCGCTGGCCGGATCCCGACGCTTCGCCAATCTCCTCGATTGTCAGCTTGCAGGCGATCACCGCATACTCGCGATTCGCCGCATCCTGCGGATAATGCGACAGCACGAACGACTGCCCGGTCACCACGCCCCGCAGGTTGCCTTTGCCATAGGCCCTCAGCCCCTGACAACGCCAAGCCTCCATCTGCACGAGAGTCAGGTACTCCGCTTCCGTGCGCGGCTCGTTGTGATCGCCCGAGAGCCCAGCCGCGCCAGCTTGCGGCTGCGCGTAATCGCCCCATGTGTAATGCTCCTGATGAGCGAGCCCGGTGTCACGAGGATCTTCGCGCATCACCTTCAGGTCCGCGCGCGGCAACGTATAGTCGTAGTCGACGCTCGTCACCGCGCCCGTTGTCAGCGCATGGGAGACCGAGAAGTCCTGAATGTGTTCCTCGTCAAGCCGTCGACCGGTCGGCGGCTCGTAGCGAAGCGCTGCATAAGCTTCACCTAGCGGTTTGAGCGCACCCATTGAGTCGCACAGCACAAGGCGATGCTTGCCTTCGCTATGCTCGAAGAAGTAGTAGATGCCCCACTCTTCCCACAAACGCTGCAGGAACGCCCAGTCGCTCTCGAAGTGCTGACGCTGAATGTCCCGCTTCGGCCATCCCTTGTTCGGCCGAGGGGTGGTAAGGCGTTTTTCGACCGGGAACGGATAGGACGAGAGCACCGCATCGGTGATCTCGACAACGGACATATCCTGAAAGATTCGGCAGTCACAATTCTTGGTCGCATGCCAGAGCCACGGCCGCAGCGTGAGTGCATAGACGATCGAACGACCGTCTTCACGCACGATCGTCGCATGGCTGACGATACCGGTGATCTCGCGTGCGCCCGCACCAAGATTGGCCATTCCGGCACTCCCGACCAAGCCGGGGATGAAGCGGCCCTTGCCCTCGAGCTGAATCGACACGGTCACTTCCGTGCCGATCAGCTTGTCGAGTTTGACATTCGCCGCGATGCTCTGCGAAAACCCGAGCGCATCCGGCGTTTTCAGTTCGAGCGTGTACTCGAACAACTCGCCGATCGTCTCGCCACCGGTAAGCTTGACCGGCGTGAGAATCGGACGATCACCGTACATCGGCAGAGCCGCGCCGGAAACCGACAGCGTCCGTGGTGCGTCAAACAAAGCCATCCCGACATCTCCTTGAATCGATCGAATCACTGAGCATCTGTTTCGTGTTATGCCTGTGACGCCTATGCCCCTTTATTTCCACCCGTTAACAAATGAATGCGACTCACTAAAAAAAACGACAATAAAAATAATTGCCGCCACAATCAATGTGCCAACGATGGCGACAAGACCGTGAAATATTTCGGATAGCTGTTCTTCAGTTGATTTTTTCATTTTCAAAATTAGAATCAGTAAAACCCACTGTTTTATGTGCTGCGCTATCTAACGCCTTCATAATTGCCGCATTGTTCAGCGCACGCCCCATAACTCAAGCCTCAATGACGGGAACTCTCCCGACACATGCAATGCGATGCCACCATGCCGCACGACTTCCTCCCAAAGCAGTCCACCCTGGGTCAGCTCGTAATAGATGTAGCCCGCGTTGAACGGAATCTGCCGCGGCGGCACCGGCAGCGCCTGCAGGCCGATGCCCGGCAAGTGACTGCGCACCAGGCTAGGCAGCTTGTCCGAAGGCCCCGCCTTCGCCTGCGCAAGAAACTGCTGTTGCAGTACATCCTGCGGCATCGCCGCATGCACGGCCAGCACCAGTGCGGCGAACCCTTGCATATCGACCGGATCGACCACCGCGTTACGCATGCCGTGACCGCGATCCTCGAGCACGATGCTCTGCGCGCTGCGCACCAGCACGGCGTTGAGCAGGCGATGCGTGTCGTCGACGACCGGCTTCAGGCACACGTGCGGCGTCGTATGCTGATACGGCGGGTGCGTATCGAGTGGCCGGCGCGTGTTGGTGCGCAAATGCGTCGACAACTCCCCCGCCATGCCGATCAGCAGCGCATACACGTCAGCCGGCGACGTCGCCGGCACACGCAGCAGATGCTGCAGAAGCGGCTCGTAGCGGTTCAGGATCTGCAGCAGCAGGTAATCGGTAACTGTCGCCGCGCTTGCGGTCGTGTCGTCGGTACCGGCGAGCCGCTGCGCAAGCGCATTCGCGCGCAGGCGCGCGAGATCATGAATTTTCGTGACCCAGCTTGTCAGCAGGTCGCTTGCGCCGTAACCGGATACCGGCGGCACGAGCGTGTCGTCGAGCGCGATGCTGCCATCCGCGCGAATCGTCGTCACACGCGTGAGCGCGAGACCGATCCAGGCATCGCCCAGCTCCTTTTCCGGCAGCAGACGCACGCGCAGGTTCGACAACTGCACCGATTCGGGGGCAAGACCCATCGAATTCGTGTCACGCAATTCGGTGTCGAACACCTGATAGCGTGCGAGCGAATCCGGGGTTTCGTCGAAGGTGGTCTCCTCACAATTCGGCAACCGGACGGGTACGGCCAGATAGATCACCTGGTCCAGATGTTCGGGCCGGATCGTCAGCGGCGGCGGCAACGGCGTGTTGCCCGGCGCATCGAACGGCGTGCCGTCGGCAAACACGCCCGCGGCCGCCTTGACAACCACCTTGCCGAGCGCAAGCGCCTCGTGGTCGAGCGCGAAGTGCGTGAAACCGAAAAAGAACGGCGACAGCGGCGCCGCGCGCTGATGCGCGTATTTCTCGAAATAGCGATCCTGCTGTTGGAACAGCTGCGGACGGAAGAACAGCCCCTCCTGCCAGGCGACCTTGGCGTACCAGCTCATGCGGGCCGTCCGTTTTGTTGCGCGACGTGTTTCATTTCTTGGCTTCCGTGATCTTGACGGCCTTGGCCTCGAGATCGATGGTCAGTTTCAGCTTCGACGTGAACAAGCGGTACCACGCCTTGTCCGGTGCGGCCGGCATCGTGTAGACCGCGCGCCAAACCGCGTTCGGCAAATCACGATAAGCCGCGATCACGCCGATGGTGGTCGTGACCGGATCGGGCCGGCGAACGAGCGTCTGGTGCTCACCGGGGCGCAACTGCAGCTCGTCGCGTTTCACAACGTCGTCGGCCAACGCCGTTTTGTCCCGGGTCTGCAGCGTGAAGAAGTCGGCCGCGTTGAAGGCGCCGTCGTTCTTCAGTTCGTAAATGCGCACGACGATCGGCGCAGCCCATCCCCGGTCGTCCGGATTGACGTCGGGCCGCGCGTTCACGCGCATGTCGAGCCGGATCGGCTCCTTCGGCTTCGGTTCGCCACTGCTCGCACAGGCGGAAAGCGCGAGCGCGCAGGCGAGCGTGGCGACGGTCGGTATCGAACGCATGCGGCTATGAACCTTATTCACTGTGCGGGACGCCCGGCGACCGGCGGAGGCGATGCGCCTGCGCCGGTCGCGAGGAATCCACGCGATTACGCTTCCTTGTTGCCCTTGATGTCGAAGCTCGCGGTCACGGCGCCACCACTGCCGCCCTGCGCGTTCTGCACGACGTATTCCTGCTTGACCTTCGCGAACGACAGCGACACCGATTCGCGGCTCTTTTCCGCATCGTTCTTGCTGCCCGACGGCTTCACGCGCGTGACGATCACGTCGCTCATCGTGAGCTTCAGGTATTCAAGCGGGTTGCCGCCGGCCTTGCGCATGACCAGCGTTGCCTGGTCGATGTGCTTGCCCGTGAGCGCGTACTTCATCAGGTTCGGGCTCGCGCGGTCGATGTTGTGTTCGAACGTCAGATCCTTGACGGTCGCCTTGCCGGCACCGCCGCCGCTGCCGGCGTGCATCGTCGATTCCTGCTGGATGTCCCACTCCCAGGTCAGAACCTCGATTTCGTCCTTGTGCTTTTCGTCAAGCGACTCGCCGTTGATGCCGTCGATCTTCAGGAAAATATCTTGTGCCATGCGTAGTACTCCTTCTATTAAATGATTGGAAAATTGGCATCATCGTCCACCGAAGCAATTCGATGTCCGACCCTGCGGGATCTATCGGATGGTTAAGCCGCTTCCTTGATCGACGGCAGCTTCGTCACGAGCCGCAGCGAGACGGTCAGCCCCTCGAGCTGGAAGTGCGGGCGCAGGAAGAATTTCGAGTTGTAGTAGCCGGGATTACCTTCGACCTCCTCGACGACCACTTCAGCGGCCGCAAGCGGCCGGCGTGCCTTCGTCTCCTGCGACGAGTTGGTCGGATCGGCATCGACGTAATGCATGATCCATTCGTTCAGCCACCGCTGCATGTCTTCGCGTTCCTTGAACGCGCCGATCTTGTCGCGCACGATGCACTTCAGGTAATGCGCGAAGCGTGAGCACGCGAACAGGTACGGCAGGCGTGCGGACAGGTTCGCGTTGGCCGTCGCATCGGGATCGTGATACTCGGCAGGCTTCTGCAGCGACTGCGCGCCGATGAAGGTCGCGTGATCGGTGTTCTTGCGGTGCACGAGCGGAATGAAGCCGTTCTTCGACAGTTCGGCCTCGCGGCGGTCCGAGATCGCGATTTCGGTCGGGCACTTCATGTCGACGCCGCCATCGTCGGTCGGGAAGGTGTGGGTCGGCAGGTTCTCGACCGTGCCACCCGACTCGACGCCGCGAATCAGCGAACACCAGCCGTACTGCTTGAACGAGCGGTTGACGTTGACGCCCATCGCGTACGCCGCGTTCGCCCAGCCATAGCGGCCATGGTCCGAACCGTTCGTGTCTTCCTCGAAATCGAATTCGTCGACCGGATTGGTCTTCGCGCCATATGGCAGGCGCGCGAGGAATCGCGGCATCGCGAGCCCTACGTAGCGCGCGTCCTCGGTGCTGCGCATCGAGTTCCACGCGGTGTATTCGAGATTCTGCGTGAAGATCTTCGTCAGGTCGCGCGGATTCGCCAGCTCCTGCCACGATTCCATCTGCAGCACCGACGGTGCTGCACCGGTGATAAACGGTGTGTGCGCAGCAGCCGAGACCTTCGCGATCGAGCCGAGCAGATCGACATCCGGCGGCGTATGGTCGAAGTAGTAGTCTGCAACGAGGCACCCGTACGGTTCGCCACCGAGCTGGCCATACTCCTGTTCGTAGATCTGCTTGAAGAGCGGGCTCTGATCCCAGGCAAGGCCCTTGTAGCGACGCATCGTACGATGCAGTTCGGCCTTCGAGACATCCATGAAGCGGATCTTCAGGTGTTCATCGGTTTCGGTGTTCGACACGAGGTGATTCAAGCCGCGCCAAGCGGATTCGAGCGCCTGGTAATCCGCGTGATGCAGGATCAGGTTGATCTGCTCGGAGAGCTTGTGATCAATCTGCGCAATGATCGCCGCGATGCTCTTGTAGGCGTCGTCACTGATGGTCGCCGTTTGTGCCAGCGCCTGCTCGGCGAGCGTCTGAACGGCCAGTTCAACGGCTTCGCGCGCGTCGTCGGTCTTGGGACGGAACTCGCGTTCCAGCAGTTGAGTGAAATCGGACGGGGTGGCCGTCTGCGCAACTGCGGGCCGTACTTCCTGTTTCGCCATGATGCTCATCCTTTATCGGTTCGTCGGTCAGTTCGTGTCGTCTTGATCGGCAGTTTCGTCCGCTTGCCGCTCGGGCTTCGGCGCGGCAGCCAGCGATTTGAGCAGCGCCGGGTCATGCAGCAACTGCGTGACGAGCGCCTCTGCACCCGACTTGCCATCCATGTAGGTCTGCAGATTGGCGAGTTGCGTACGCGCTTCCAGCAGTTGGCGCAGCGGCTCGACCTTGCGGGCAATCGCAGCCGGTGAAAAGTCCTCCATGCTCTCGAAGGTCATGTCGACCATCATCTGGCCGTCGCCCGTCAGCGTATTCGATACGGCGAACGCGACGCGCGGCCGGATCGCCTTCATGCGCTCATCGAAATTGTCGATGTCGATCTCGAGGAAGCGCCGGTCCGACACCGCCGGTAGCGGCTCGACCGGATGCTTCCCCGACAGATCGGCGAGCACCCCCATCACGAACGGCAGCTCGACTTTCTTCTCCGAGCCGTAGACCTCGACGTCGTACTCGATCTGCACACGCGGCGCACGGTTGCGCGCAATGAATTTCTGCGAACTGCTGGAAGCGGACATAAATGAGGCTCCTGAACGGTGGTGGTTGGGCGGCGAGCTCAGAGAACCGGCTCGTCTGAATGGAAGGCGATCGCGTCAAACGAGAGTGCCTGCGCCGGCATGCAGGACGGATCCGCCACGCCGATCACGATGTGCGACAGTGTCCGTTTCGAAGCGAAGGCGTCGAGCCATAGTGCGGACAGTCGCGGCAATACGTGCTGCTCGATAAATCCGATCAGCACGCGCGCACCGGTCTCCTGCACGAGACAGCGGCCGATGATGTAATTGACGACCGCGTCGTCATACGTCAGCGCGATGCCGTGGCCGTCGGCCATACGCTTGACGATGCGCTCCAGATACAGGCGGACGATGCTGGCGAGTACGCTGTCGGCAAGTGGCCGGTAGGGCACGACGGTCACGCGCCCGAGGAATGCCGCCGGGAAAACCTTGAGTAGTTCGGGCGTCAGTGCTTCCCGCAGGCCATCCTGATTCGGCGCGAGCGACGGATCGGCGCAGAGACTCGTACTCAGTTCGGAACCGACGTTGCTCGTGAGCAGGATCGTCGTATTGCGGAAATCAATGTAGCGGCCGTCGCCGTCCTCCATGTAGCCCTTGTCGAATACCTGGAAGAACATCTCGTGCACGTCGCGGTGGGCCTTCTCGATCTCGTCGAGCAGTACGACCGAATACGGACGGCGGCGCACCGCCTCGGTCAGCACCCCGCCCTCGCCGTAGCCGACATACCCCGGCGGAGCCCCTTTCAGGCCCGAAACGGTGTGTGCCTCCTGATACTCGCTCATGTTGATCGTGATCAGGTTCTGTTCACCGCCGTACAGCGCTTCGGCCAGCGCCAGCGCGGTTTCAGTCTTGCCGACGCCCGACGGACCGGCGAGCAGGAACACGCCGACCGGTTTCCTCGGGTCCGTGAGGCCTGCGCGTGCGGTCTGCACACGTTCGCCAATTTGACGTAGCGCGTTGGTCTGGCCAATCACGCGTGCCTCGAGCGTCTCGGGCAACTTGCGCACCGCGGCGACCTCATCAGTCACCATCCGGCCAACAGGGATGCCGGTCCAATCGGATACGATTTCCGCGACGATCGCCTCGTCGACCTCGGGGAATACGAGCGGCGCATCGCCTTGCAGCGCAACGAGCGCGTGTTCGAGTTCGCGCAGCTTCGGAAGCGCCGCCACCTCGTCCCGCGGGGTTTTGCCGTCGTCGGGTCCAATGGCCTCGCGCGCGGCCAGCAACGCCTGCGCGGCGGCGGCCTGAGCGCGCCAGCGATGCTCGACCGCAGCCGCTTCGGCCCCCAATGTATCGATGCGCGCTCGCACGCCCGTCAACGCCCTGTCGGTATCCAGGCCGATACGGGCTTCCTGCACGAGCAACGCCTCCTCGGCACGCGCGGCCGCAAGACGCTGACGCACGTCGTCCAGTTCACGCGGCGTGGCATGCTGCGACAGCGCCACACGTGCACAGGCGGTGTCGAGCAGGCTGATGGCCTTGTCCGGCAACTGACGCGATGGGATATACCGGTGTGACAGCGTCACCGCCGCACGGATCGCTTCGTCGAGCACCACGACGCCGTGATGTCGAGAAAACGTTTGCACAAGCCCGCGCACCATATCGATGGCAGCAGCCTCGGACGGCTCGGCGATCTGCAGCACCTGGAAGCGTCGCGTGAGCGCCGGATCCTTCTCGATGTGACGCTTGTACTCGGCCCAGGTCGTCGCGCCGATCGTACGGATCGTCCCCCGCGCAAGCGCGGGTTTCAGCAGATTGGCGGCATCGCCCGTGCCCGCCTGGCCGCCCGCGCCGATCAGGGTGTGAATCTCGTCGATGAAGAGGATCACCGGCGTCGGCGATTTTCCAGCGGCTTCGAGCAGCCCTTTCAGACGCGCTTCGAACTCCCCCTTCATGCTCGCGCCGGCGAGCAATGCGCCGACGTCGAGCGACAGCAGCCGCACATCGGCAAGCTTCGGCGGCACATTGCCCGATGCGATCGCGCGCGCCAACCCTTCCACGACGGCCGTCTTGCCAACACCGGCCTCACCCGTCACCAACGGGTTGTTCTGCCGACGGCGCAGCAGCACGTCGATCATCGTGCGAATCTCGAGTTCGCGGCCGATGACCGGATCGATCTCGCCCATGCGAGCGAGCGCTGTCAGGTCAGCGCAATACTGGTCGAGCGAACCACGCTTCGATGCGACTGGAATCGCGCCGGACGCCTCGCCCGGTGTTGCCGCCGAAAGGTCGCTGTGGTCGTACGGCGCATCGGCGGCTTCAGGCGATCCGTCGATCCATGCCGGCAGCTCATCGCCCAGCCCGTCGACAGGGATCTTGCCGAACGCGGGAGAGATCGACAGCAGAACACGCCTCAACTCGGGCGTCGAGACAAGCGCAGCAACGAGCCACGCGCCGCGCACACGGCGATCGCCATGACTTAGCGTCGCGAGAACCCACGCGCGTTCGATCGCTGTCTCGATGTGCCAGGAAAAGTCGCTGATTGAACTGGCACCGGCCGGCAGCACCGCCAACGCCCGCGCGAAGTCGCGATCGAGCACGTCGCGCTCGATGCCCGCGTGCCGCAGGATGCGATGCAGGTCGCTATCGGGTTGCTGCAGGAGCTGATGCAACCAGTGAATGAGCTCCACGTACGGATTGCCGCGCAACTTGCAGAACTGTGTCGCCGATTCGATGCTGCGGTAGAGCTGAACCCCGAGCTTGCCGAACAGAGCCTGGCGTGAAATCGTCATGCGAACCTTCTTGTTGTTTATTCGGTATGTTCCTGGCTCTGGCCGTAGCGATCAGGAATCCTATTCAGCCGGCATTGTACTACTGCCGCATTTCATACATTAAGAAAGTGAAATCCTCTCGGGTCGCGCATTATTTCAAGTAATTTGCGGCGCCGTCAACCCATGCGAATGAGAAAATCCGCACCGAATAACGCCTTGCCACCTCGCTCTAACCAATAACCCAGCAATTACCAACTGCGTTGCGCAACCGTACGTATTACGCAAACATTACGACGCGCAAGCACGATACGCAAGCCTTTGTTGCAATTGATCAATTACGCCGTAGATGCGAACAAATTTTTAACAATTTCCCACATTGACAAGCCAATATCTTGATATCCATAAATTACTACAGCCACGCCACTCCAATTAATTGATTATTTCGAGATTTAATCTCAATAATATTTTCAAATGGCGATACCCCATTTCAAATGGACGAATTACATACTCCCGTGGGTAAAATGCGCATTCCGTCATCCCTGCCTCTTCCATGCGCTCATTCCGCTTGCCGTGGCACCGCCAACCCGACACCTCGCTTACCGAGCCCGAACTACGTCACGAGCCGTGCGGTCCCGCGCAACAGGGGGACAGCGCGGCCCCTATCCTGTTCGAATCATCAGATCGCGTGGGCGGCAATCAGTCGATCCTCGATCTGATCGGCAGCCACGGCGGGACTGCGAATGCCGCTCGTGGAATGCGCGGCACCGGGTTGCAGACGATGCCGTTTCCTGATCACACCGACGACCTCGTCGAAACGCTTCATGCGCAATACTGGGGTGCGTTGACGGACCCGCACACCGCTCTTCCCGGCTCATGGGGCGAACAGCTGGATTCGCCTGAGACACCTGTTGCGTCAGTTACACCCGATTCGCACGATGTCCGGCCAACACCGGCAAACGCAGCCGCCTTCGGTTCGATCGAAGTGATGCTGTCAGGCAAACGCAGCCTCGAGGACGCGTTCGGCCACCTGGACACTGGTTTCACTCCCGAGTTGGAGATCGAACCCGTGCCGGAAGTCCTGCGCCTGTTTGCGCCCCCCGAATTCCATGCGGCCGAAGCCCACCGCGCATCAGCGCTGCCGCCTACGCTCACCCGGCGCGAGCATCACATGCTGTCGGTCGATAGCCCGCTGGCCGCCGCGCTTGTATGCAAGGACGACGCATGAAGATGCCATTTGCAGCCGAAGAACCGTCTGGCCACGGCCGTGACGATGTGCCGATCGCCGCGCAGATCGAGCGGATCGAGTCGCATATTCGTGCGCAGCCGACCTTCGCCGCCCATCGGTGGGCGCTGTTCCAGTGGCTGTGCGTAACAGGCGACTGGGCACGCGCCGTGATTCAACTGCAGACGTGGGCAAAGCTTGAGCCGCAACAAACGCAGGCCGCCCAGGTTTATCGTGACCTGGTCCGGGCCGAGCGCTGGCGACAGAAGGTTGTCGCGGGATTCGAACGCCCTGGGTTCGTCCTCGAACCGGCTCCGTGGGTCATGGAACTGGCATTCGCACTGCGACTTGCTCGCGACGGGCAACGCGGACACGCCGACGAAGCGCGAGAAAAAGCACTCGACGCGGCGCCGCTCATCGCAGCGCACACGCCCCGGGGGGGCGCGAGCTGGATCGCCGACAGCGATTCGCGTTTCGGACCGGTGTGCGAAGTCATGACGGCCGGACACTACCGCTGGGTACCGTTCGCCGATCTCGCCGCGTGGCGCATGGCCCCGCCTGCGAACCTCATCGATCTCGTCTGGGCGTCGTGTGTGCTGACACTGACCGACGGCAGTACCGTGCACGGCTTCATGCCTGCCCGCTACCCCGGCTCGGAGGCCGCGACCGATGCACTGCGTCTGGGGCGCGAAACGGCCTGGCAT
The DNA here is from genome assembly GCF_000203915.1 of Burkholderia ambifaria AMMD. Taxonomy (NCBI): domain Bacteria; kingdom Pseudomonadati; phylum Pseudomonadota; class Betaproteobacteria; order Burkholderiales; family Burkholderiaceae; genus Burkholderia; species Burkholderia ambifaria. Next base: position 269,348 of record NC_008391.1, on the reverse strand, counting down.
GAGGCTGGACGTACCGCCGTCATCGCGCACGGACAAAAAACCTGGACAACGGATCGGGGCGATTTCGGTCTATTCGAACTGGCCCACGCGCAGTTCGGCTCGCGTGTTGCGGACGGCGCCACCACCGGAGAGCCGGTCGATGACTGAGCACAAGCGACCTCTCACGCGGGGCAACTCGCTCGTCGCGCGCCCGCCGCGGCGGGCAAACGCGCATCTGATGCCGACCCTGCTCGACCGGCTACGGGACGACGCACCGCATCGGCTCATCGAGGCACCCGAGGAATATGCCGTCACACGCAAGCAGATGCGCGACATCGTCCAGCGCGATCTCGCCTATCTGCTCAACACGACAAGCATTGAAGATCGGATCGAGCGCGAACGCCACCCACAGGCGGCCGCATCGACCGTCAATTTCGGCGTGCCGCCGCTCGCGGGCACCTTTCTCGCGTCGCGCCAGTGGAACGACATCGAGCGGATGATCCGGCAGGCCATCACCGATTTCGAACCGCGGCTGATCCCCGGTTCGCTGGCGGTGTCGCCCCGTCACGGCGACGACGCCAGCGGCCATCACAATGTGCTCGCGTTCGAGGTGCGCGGCCTGGTTCACATGGACCCATATCCGCTCGAATTCATGGTGCAGAGCTCGCTCGATCTCGAGACGAGCGAAATCCAGATCACCGGCATGCGCTCCGGGTAGGCACGGCATAACGACAAAACGAGACCTTTCCGATGGACCCGCGACTACTCGACTATTACAACCAGGAACTCATCTACATGCGCGAGCTCGCCACCGAGTTCGCACAGGCGCACCCGAAAATCGCGCGCCGGCTCGGCATGCAGGCCGGTGAAGTGGCGGACCCCTACGTCGAACGCCTGATCGAGTCGTTCTGCTTCATGGCCGCGCGCCTGCAGCTCAAGCTCGATGCCGAGTTTCCACGCTTCACGGGGCGGCTGCTGGAAGTGATCTACCCGAATTACGTCGCGCCCACGCCGTCGATCGCGGTCGCGCGCCTGTATCCCGGTCAGGCCGAAGGCAATCTGGCCGCCGGCTATCGTATCGCGCGCGGCACGTCGTTCAAGGCGCGGGTTCCGGATGGCGAAAAAACCGCTTGCCAGTTTACGAGCGGACAGGACGTCACGCTCTGGCCGCTCACGATCACCGATGCACGGCTGACGGGTATTCCGCCTGACATTCCGGCGCTCGACCGCCATGTTCCGCCCGACCGACAGGTGCGCGGTGCATTGCGGCTGCGGCTGGCGACGACCGGCGACGTGCGCATCGCCGATCTGAAGGGGCTCGACCGGTTGCCCGTGTATCTGGCCGGTGACGAACAGGTCGCCTCGCACCTGTTTGAGCTGCTGCACGTCGCCGGCGTCGCATCCGTGATTGCCGCGCCCGGAGAATTCGGCGTACCGGGCCGCTCTCCCGCCGCCGTGATTCACGGTGCGGTCGAACACGAGGGCTTGGGCACCGATCAGAACTTGCTGCCACTCACCTGGACGAAGTTCCACGGACACAACCTGCTGCACGAATACTTCGCGTGCCCGGCAAGGTTCTGGTTCTTCGCACTCAACGGCCTTGCCGAAGGCCTGTCCCGCGTGAACGGTCGCGAGGTCGAAATCGTCGTGCTGCTCGACCGGGCGCCCGGCCAGCTCGCGAACCTTGTCGACGCGTCGCGCTTCGCGCTGTTCTGCACGCCCGTCATCAACCTCTTCAAACGGCACACGGATCGCATCGAGATTTCTCCCCGCGAGACCGAATTTCATCTGGTACCCGCGCGACTCGCACCGCTGGACTATGAAGTGTTTTCGGTAGAGACGGTGTACGGGCAGGTCGCAGCGACCTCGGACGAACTGGAATTCCGTCCGCTGTATCAAACGCTGAACAACGACGAAGGTAACCACGGGCGGTACTTCTCGACACGGCGCGAACGGCGGCTCGCGTCCGATTCGGCTCGCCGTTACGGCACGCGAACTCCTTATGTCGGCACCGAAGTGTTTCTCTCGCTGGTTGACCAGAACGAGGCTCCCTACGGTGAAGACATCCGTTTCCTGTCAGTCGATGCGCTGCTGACGAACCGGGATCTCGCCACGCTCGTGCCGCGCGACGGCGTGCGTGACTTGGCAATGGAGGAGTCCGCACCCGTCGAAAGCATCGGTCTCATTCGCCCGCCGAGTCCGCCCAAAGCCCCGTATGCGGAGCGAGAGATGGCATGGCGCCTGATCCGCCAGCTCAACTTCAACTACCTGCCGCTCGAAGGTCTCGATCACCGTGACGGCGGTCAGGGACTACGCGACCTGCTGCGCCTATACCTTTCGAACGACAACAACGAACATTCGCGGCAAGTCGAAAGCCTCGTCGGCGTCAACACTCGCCCGGTAACACGCAAGCTGCCGGGCACGGGTCCGATGACGTTCGGGCGTGGCATCGAGTGTGCAGTGACAGTCGACGAGGCAGGCTTCTCCGGCGTCAGCCCCTATCTATTCGGTACGATTCTCGAGCACTGGCTGGCACGGCACGTGTCGATCAACAGCTTCACGCAGACCGAATTGCATTCGATGCAGCGCGGCCGTATCGCACGCTGGCCCGTGCGCACCGGGACACGCGGAGTGCTGTGATGAAACGTGCCACCCTGCCGGCGCTCGTGCGCGACAGCACACTCTCGCCCGACCTGCTGGAAAGTCTTCAAATGGAGCCGTGGCGCTTCGGGTTCCTGTCGCTGTTGCGACGCGTCGGTGCGAACCCCACCGTCGATCGGGTCGGTACCGCGCGCCGGCCGCAGGCGGAGCCGTTCCGCCTCGGTCAGCAACCCAGTCTCGCCTTCGCGCCGCGCGAAATCGCCAGCGTCCAGGAAGCGGCGGGACGACTCAAGGTGCGGCTCTTCGGTCTCGGCATGCTCGGGCCGAACGGGCCATTGCCAATCCATGTAACCGAATGGGCACGCGAACGCGAAGAGGGCCGTCGCGACACGACGACGGTCGACTTCCTCGACATCTTCCATCACCGGTTCCTGACGCTGTTCTATCGCGCATGGGCATCGGCACAGTCGACGGCCGGCCTCGACCGGAAAGACGACGAGCAGTTTTCGTTTTACATCGCGAGCCTCACGGGCCTCGATACCGCCGAAATCGGCCGGCGCCCCCTGCCGTCCCACGCGCGACTTGCCGCATCAGCCCATCTCGTACGCGAATCGCGCAACTCGGATGGACTTCGCGCCACACTCGATCACTACTTCGGCGTGCCGATAGCGATCGAGGAGAACGTGTTCCACTGGATCGCTATCGATCCAATCGATCAAGGACGCATGGGGCGCCCTGGTCCGGCCGCGACGATGGGGCAGGCGGCAATGCTCGGGCGCGTTGCGCCGGACCGTCAGCACCGATTCCGCATCGTGATCGGCCCGGTCGATCTCGACGCATATCTGCGCTTCACGCCACAGGGCCAGGATCTGCCGCGTCTCGTCGAATGGGTACGTGCGTTCGTTGGCTATGAACTGGAATGGGAGCTGGAACTGCGCATCAAACCCGAAAGTGCGCCACCAGCCGTCATGGGCGGCCGGCAGCGCATGGGGTGGTCCGGATGGCTGGGCCGTCCGAACCCCGACCGGCCGATTACCGGCATGCGGTTCGAGCCCGAGCGTTACGTGCGACATTTCGAACAGCACACGACTGAATCCGACAATCGACCATGAGCAAAAAGCCGTCACCCCGACAGTCCATATCCGGTAAAGCTACCGCGAAGGACACCCCGCATCACGACTGGCTCGCGCCCGTGAGCAACGCCATGCCCTGCGGCCCCGACCTCGAATATGACCACGATTTCGTGGTGCTGTTCACGAGTGCGGCGCCCAGGCAGGACGTGCAGTACGGCGCATTCGTCGGTGCCCCCGATCCGGTCAACTGGAGCGAGATCGAACGCGACTGCCAGCGGCTCATGCTCCGCACGAAGGATATTCGAGTCGCTGTGTTGTACACGCGAAGCCGCACGCGGCTCGCCGGTGCCGCAGGTCTTGCAGATGGCACAGGATTGCTGGCCGCCTGGCTCGATGCGTTTGCCGAACAGGTGCATCCACAGCCCGATGTCGACGGTGGGCGCGACGCCGCACGTGAAATGCGGATGAATGCGATACAGGCGCTTGCCGATCCGGCCGGACTGCTCGCCGACGTGCGCGAGATCGTGCTTTCGAAGTCGACGCTCGCGCGACTGCAGGTGCGCGATGTCGAGCGTGCGTTTGCGCACCCCCGCCCCGCCGATGCTCTCGCGCCCGAGTCCGTTACGCAGCAGTTGCAGGATGTGCGCGCGCAACAGCCCGAAGTGATGGCAGGTTTCGACGATGCGATTACGCATCTCGCTGCAATCGATGCATGGTGCGCCGTGCATCTCGACGGCTACCTGCCGGAACTGTCGTCGCTCACGCGGCTCCTCGGCAGGTTGAAGGCGCCCGCGTCGGCGAACGCGATCGAGCAGTTGGAAGAATCCTATGATCCCCCATCCGCCGCCAGCGAATCATCAGGCCGTGATGCGTCAGCGCCGCTCGAACCGCCGAATGACGGACCGGTTAGCGCCACCGAGCGCATGACGGCCCCACCGGGATCCGCACCGACGGACCGTCAGGCCGCGCTCGCTCTGATTCGTACGGCGCGAACGTGGTTCGAGACCCACGAACCCAGCAGCCCGATTCCTGTGTTGCTCAAACGTGCGGAGCAGTTCGTCGGCAAGCCTTACGCCGAGGTCGTCACGGCAATTCCTGCCGAGCTTCTCGCGCAGTGGGAAGAAACCGAGAGTGGTTGATAGCAATGGACATCTTGCGGCCTGGCACGTGTGGATACACAGGTGCGCAGCCCTTGCCCGGTAATACGAACTCGATTCGTACCTATGCCTCGGCACCCAACAACGTCCGACTCGTCTTGGCCGGCACGCGCGAAAGACACGATGTAAATACAATTCATCGAATGTACACCGGCCCTGACGATTCTCTCGATACAACCTCATAGTCGCCGCACTCTCCGGCCGCGCTTCAGCCCGCGAGCTTCTTCAGCGCGTCGAGCACCGCATCGCCCTTGAACGGCTTCACGATCCAGCCCTTCACGCCGGCCGCCTTGCCGCGCTCCTTCATCGCCGGGCTGCTTTCGGTCGTCAGCATCACGATGTTGACCGACGCGTTCGCCAGTTCGCCGCGGATCTTCTCGACCATCGTCAGGCCGTCCATGTTCGGCATGTTCACGTCGCTGATCACTAGGCGCACGCCGGGCGTCGCCTTGAGCTTCGCGAGCCCGTCCTTGCCGTCCACCGCCGTCGCGACGTCGAGCCCGTGATTGCGCAGGAAACCCGCGACTTCATCGCGCACCGTGCCCGAATCATCGACCACCAGAATCTTTGCCATGCCGTGCTCCCCTTTCGTTGTGACTACTTCAACATTCAAAACAGTTCGAGTTCGCCCGATTCGACCATCGGCCCCACGTCCTGCACCGATTCGCGAAAATCCTCCCGCGACCAGCTCAGGCTGAACACGAAACGCTGATCGAGCTGCACCGACCGCCCCGATGCGCGGTCGGTCATCCGGTACTTGAAACAGAGCTGCGGACAGTCGCCGCCGAACGAAATGAACTTCTGCTTGTGATTGACGACGAGCGGCACCTGCACCGGATGGCGCGCGAGCGCCTCCGCGTCGCCGAGATAGCGGTTCTTGAACGCTCCCCACACGAGGTTGGTCAGCTCGCCGAGCAGGCTGTTCACGTCGCGGAAATCGGGCGCGCGGCCGTCGTCGCGCGTACCGCCGATCATGTCGAGCAGCGGCTGCTCGCTCGTCTGCAGCAGCATGTAGCCGCGGCACCACGCGCTTTCGAGCGCGATCAGGCTGAACACTTCGCCGAAGATGATCTGGTCGCGCACGATGCACGGCGTGTCGCGCTCGATCGTCATGCCCGGGAACAGACTGTCGAGTCGCGCCTCGGTGATCTCCGAGATACCGCGCACGAGCGCGTTCGGATAGTCGCGGCCGAACAGGTATTCGCCGATCGCGCGCGCGAGCGGCGTCATGTCGTCCGCGACGTAGGCGGCGCACGCGACACGCGCGAGCGCTTCGGGCAGCCCGTCGCGCGACGCGTCCGACGCACGGCGCAGGATGATCGGCAGCTCGGGCCGCAACGCGTCGATCTGCGTCGCGACGATCGCGCTCTCGGCCGGCGAACCGCCGTAGTCCTCGGCGAGCAGGATCGCGCCGAGATCGATGTTCGAGCGCAGCACCTTCAGCAACCGGTTGCGCCGCACGGTCAGGCCGACGAGGTTGTGCGTCGCAGAAGCGCTTGATCGTGGCCGCATGCGCGGGGCTGTCGTCGAGCACGAGCACCTTGCTGACGGGTTGGTCTACGGTCATCTCGTGAAGCCCTCTGAATCGGTCAAAAGAGTTCGAGCTCGCCGCCCGTGTCCACGCTCGCCCCTTCCGGCACGTGGAAATCGACCGGCGCGTTCGCGCACACGCACAGCGTCGCGCCGATCCGCACGTCGCCGTCGAGCGTCACGTCGTACGCGGCCACGTGATCGGGATGCAGCGCCGGCAGGTAGTCGATGCTCGCGCCGCTCAGCAGGTAAGGCGTCGACATCCCGAGATCAGGGAACGGCGCGGTCAGCGCCTGGTTGAGCGCGCCGCAACACAGGTTCGCGACTTCCATGAACGCTTCGGGCAGCGGCCGCTGCGCGCTCGCACCAGACGCGGCTGCGGCGAAATGACGGCGCGTCGGCGCATCGTCGCGAAAGCGCAGCGCGAGCAGCAGCCTGAAATGCAGCGCCGAGATCGTCAGGACAACGACGTGCTCGGACACCGTCGGCGTCATGCGCGACTTCATGCGCGACGGATCGTGCGACGCGTCGTGCGTATCGCCCGCGGCCGGCCGGATCTCGCAGGCGCCGCAGGACGCGAGCCGCGTGCGCGCGGCATCGAAGAAGATCCGCTCGAAACCGGCCCGGGCCTGCGCGCTGATCACGCCGCCGCTCCTTCGAGCCGCGCATGCAGTTGCCCGGCGAGCGTCTCGAGCGTCGCCAGCGCGGCCGTGATCATCTTGCCGCCGGCCTGAATGTCCTGGAACGTCGCGGCCGTCACGAGATCGTTGCGGTTCAAGCTGTCGCGATAGCTGTTCGACAGTTGCTGCGAGCGCGCGGCGAGCCCGCGCACCTCGCTCGCGACGATCGAGAAGCCGCGTCCGGCCGCGCCCGCGCGCGCAGCCTCGATCGACGCGTTCAGCGACACGATCGACACGTGCGCGACGATCGCCGACAGTTCCTGGTTCTTCGCGCGCATGTCCTGGTTCTGCGTGGTCAGCGAGATCATCTGCTCGTGCCAGCGCTCGAACGTGCCGGCCAGCCCGCGCAGCCGCGCCGCTTCGTCGGCGAGCTTCGTCGCCTGCTGCGCCAGTGCCGCGCGCTCGGCCGCGAGCGCCTGCAGCGCATCGCGCTGCTCGCCGGCGCCCGCCGCGTCGCGGGCGAGCGTTTCCTCGAGTTCCGCTTCGCGGCGCGTCCACGCCTGCGCCGCTTCCGTCTGCGCGGCGACGGCTGCGTCGGCACGCGCGTCGGCCGCGCCGAGCGCATCGCGCAACGCATCCGCTTCACGCGTGAACGCGGCAACGAGCCGCGCTCGCATGACGCGACACACGATCGCGGCGATTGCCGCGACCACCAGGCCGCCCGCCAGCGCGGCGCCGATCGGGATCATCCACGCTTGCACGATCACTCCGCCACGTCGACGTTCGCGATGCCGGCGCGCGCATGCGGCTCGGCGTGGTGTGCGGCGCCGTCCGCCGCGAAGCGCGCCGGCAGCGACACGATCGTCTCGAACGCGCGATACGGCGAGCCGACACGATCGTCGGTGAAGCGCAGCGCAATGTCGCCGCCGTCGCGCTTCAGGAAGTTGCGCACCGCGTCCATCCCGACGCCGCGCCCGGACACTTCGGTCACGGCACGCGCGGTCGAGAAGCCCGGACGGAAGATCAGTTCGGCCACCGCTTCTTCGGTCAGCGCGGCTTCGTTGCCGGCGTCGATCCACCCGCGTTCGCGCGCGATCCCGCGAATCCGGTCGAGCGCGAGGCCGCGGCCGTCGTCGCCGAGCACGAAACGCAGCGCGCCGTCCTCGACGTCGACCGCGATGTCGATCTTGCCGGCCGGCGCCTTGCCGGCCGCGCGACGCTCGTCGGACGTTTCGATCCCGTGGTCGATCGCGTTGCGCAGCAGGTGCATGAACACGTTCTTCAGCGTCGCGCCGATCTCGCTGCGCACGCGATGGCCGTTGCTGTCGATATGCACGACGGGCGCCGGCTTGCCGAGTTCGGCCGCGAGCGACGGCAGCGATTCGATCACGCCGCCCAGCGCGTCGCCGATGCCCTGCGTGCCGAACTGGCTCAACAGGCGGCGCACCGAATCGCGCGCCGCGAGCCAGTCGCCCGCGTTCGCCGGATCGGCGCCATCGAGCATGCGCAGGCTCTCGCGGATATGCGCGCGCTCGACCATCAGGTAGCCGCCGCCGCCGGGCCCCGTCGGCTCGCCGTGGCGGCCGAGCGTGACCGCGTTGATCGTCGCGTAGTGGTCGACCGCCTCGCGCACGCGAGCCAGGTCGTCCATCAGCGCATCGCGGTTCCACTCGGGGCCGCTGTCCGCGCGGCGCAGCGATTCGTATGCCTGCTCCGCTTCATGCACGATGTTGGTCAGGTGCTGAAGACTGTAGGTGCGCGCATTGCCCTTGATCGTGTGCATGTTGCGGAACAGCGCCGCGACGATCGAGTGATCCGCGCGTTCGTGCTGGCGAATCATTCGCTCGTTCTCGCTGAGGAAGCCCTTCGCGCTGTGCACGAAGTCATGGAACTTGTCCTGGCTGATCGACAGGATCTCGCCGATCATCTCGAGGCGGCGTTGCTGCTCGCCGGCCTGCGCGGTCAGCTCACGGATCTCGGTCACGTCGCGCACGCACAGCATCAGCCGCACGACCGTGTCGGTCTCGTCGGTGATCGCCGACCAGCTCAGGTCGAGCCACTTCTCGCGGCCGTCCGGCATCCGCTTCGCGACTTCGTTGACGAGCAGGTGCTCGTTGAACGCGAAGTTCATGCTGTCCTCGCCGAGACACGCGTGCACGGCCGCCTCGACCTGCGAGCGCGCATCGGCGCCGATGCTCGAAGCGTCGAACACGAGCGCCATCAGGTCGCGTCCGGCGATGTCGCTCGTCTCGAAGATGGTCTCGAGGTACGCCGAATACTCGGCATGCACGACGCCGCCTTCGACGACGGTCAGGATCCCTTGCTGCATGTTCTGCAGCATTGCCTGGATGTCGGCCGTCTTCTGCTTCAGTTGCGCGGCGTTCTCCTGGATCTTCTCGATCATCCCGTTGAACGCGACGATCGAATGGCCGATCTCGTCCATCCGGCCCACCGGCACGCGGCGCGTGAAGTCCTGGCTCGTCGCGATCTCGCTCATCGCCGTCTGCATCCCGATCAGCGGGCGCGCGATCTGGCGGTACAGCACGAAGCCGAGCGCGGTCAGCAGCACGACGACCGTGCCCGCGACCGCCGCGATCGCGGTCGCCGTGGTCGACAGCATGCCGTTCAGCGCGCGAATCGCATCGTCCTTCTGGCGGTTCTTCTCGACGCGCAGCGTGTCGACGATGCTTTCGAGCTCGTCGCGATACTGCGCGACGTTCGCGAACAGGTACGCCTGGGCCATCTCCGGCTTGCCGTCGGCCTTCATCTTCACGGTATCGTCGATCGCCGCGAAGTAGTTCGTGGCGCTGTCCTTCGCCTGCGCGACGAGGCCTTGCTGCGCCTGCCCGACCGCCGACTTCGCCTGCGCGTCGAGCGCCGCGCGCAGTGCGGCCTGTTTTGCCTTCAGCTCGTCGCGCGCCTGCGCGGCGGTGTTCGCGTCGGGCGCGTATACCAGCGTCATCGTCGCGATCTGGATGTTCTTCACGTCGGCGACGAGATCCGCCGACGCGAGCGCGCTCGGCACGATTCCCTGGGTAACCTGACGCACCTCGGACGCGCTCTTGCGCGTCTGGTACACGGCGTACACGCCGATCGCGGACAGCGCGAAAAACGTCAGGACGACTAGCAGCGTAATGCGATGACGGATGGTCATGAGTACAGCTCCCCGCAGCGATCCGGCCTCGATCGCCCTTTGGTCTATTGAAAGAATATGAGCGCCGAATTATCGGGGATGGTGTATGACTGTCCGATGACTGAAAATCAATCGGTCATTGAGGAAATCGCAATGGTTAATTGCGGCAGGAAAATCCTAAAGTTTTTCCTGGATCGGCCGTTAATCTCCAGCCTGTCTGGCCCGCCTGGGCTGCCCGGCAGCGTACAACAAACGAATCCGGATATTTATTCTTCTATTCACGATCCGGCAATTCAATCCGGTCGAATACCGGTAAAACGTTTGCGCATTATCTTGCGAAGCGGATCGGTCATGCAGCCCTCATGCAATCTTTTACGCACGATAGCGAATTCAATGACGCGCGACGTCTCACCGGCCCGGTCATCGCCGCTCACGGATCCGCGCCGATTGCCACATGACTTGCACTGCGGTCAGTTTTCGCGCGCCGCCGCGAGCCAATCCTCGACCTGCAGTTCCGGGACCCGCTCAAACTCGCGCGTGTTGTGCGTGACAAGCACCAGGCGTCGCGCTCGCGCCTGTCCTGCGATCAATGCATCGTATGGCCCGATCGGTGTTCCCACCGCGGCCAGTTGCGCACCGATTTCACCGGCATGCTGCGCATCTTCCGCATCGAACGACACGACCTCGAACTGAAGCCCCTCGACGCGTGCCAGATTCGCTGCCGCTCTCTGACTCTTGTACGCCCCGTAATAGAGTTCATGCGCGACGATCGCGGGAATTCCGAAATCCGCAGGTTGATGTCTACGCAATCGGGCCAGCATGGCCTGTTCGCCTTTCAGAATGGCGATTACCGCATGGGTATCCAGCAGAAACTTCATTCAAACACGTCCAGCCCCGGACGCTCTTGAGCGGCAGGCTCGGTTGCCGCGGCGGCCTCAAAATCGGCGTCAACCGGGCCGATCAACGGTGTCAGCCATGCCCAGTCTTGCGGCACCGGTTCGAGAATGACAGACGCGCCGTGCCGACGAATCCGGACCTCCGTGGTATCGAAGCGGAAATCCTTCGGCAAGCGGACGGCCTGCGATCCACCATGCTTGAAAATCTTGGCAGTCTCCATCTCCCAACCCCATGTATCTACAAAACGTATCTATTTTATCAACTATGGGTTGCGATGACGAGTCACCCGGCCGGCATATTGACCCTAACCAGTCGCTTACCCGGCAAATTTCCTCGTCCATGACACAAGTAGCTGCCCCCAATATCCGACACCGCGGGCCCCGCATTCATTCAAGACAGGAAACAATCAATCGCCATCCGGCGATTCACCTTGCCGTCCGCGCGTTCTAGACTGTCGGTTCATTCCCCCTACCGGACCCACGCGATGACCGACGTCCTGCCGCTGACCACCGACGCCGAATCCGGCCTCCAGTACCGGCTGCGCCCGGCCGCCGGCCGCCCCGCGGGCCGCCTGTTGCTGCTGCACGGCGTCGGCGGCAATGAAACCAACCTGCTGAACCTGGCCGACACGATCGATCCGCGTATCGAAATCGCCTTCGTGCGCGGCCCGCTGACATTCGGCCCCAACCAGTATGCATGGTTTCCAGTGCGCTTCGGCCCGAACGGCCCGGAAATCGATGCGGCCCGCGCGGAGGCGAGCCGCGTGCAGCTGATCGCGCTGCTGCGTGCGTTGTGCGCGCCGGACGCCGCCACCGACGCTCCCGACTTGCCCGCCGTGATCGCCGGGTTCAGCCAGGGCGGCATCATGAGCGCGAGCGTCGCGCTCACGTCGCCGGCCGACGTCACCGCATTCGCGGTGCTGTGCGGGCGCATCCTGCCCGAGATCGATCCGCTGATCGCGTCGCGCGACGCATTGAGCCGACTGCACGCGCTGGTGATGCACGGCCGCTTCGACGACAAGCTGCCGCTCGCGTGGGCCAATACGGCCGACGCAAAGCTGACGGCGCTCGGCGTCGCGCACGACACGCGCCTCTACGACACCGGCCACGAACTCACCGCGCCGATGGCCGGCGACTTCAGCCGCTGGGTCGGCGCACGCGTCGGATTGAACTGAGCGCACGGGCGGTCGACCCGCCCGTGCGCATCATCAGACATCGTCAGACGTTGCTGGCCGGATCGGCGATGGCCGGCGCGGCGCTTGCCTGCTGTCGCGCGGTACCGCGCTTCGCGAGCTTCCAGCCGATCACCAGCGCGAGCACGACCACCGGAATCATCCCGACGGTCCACGTGCCGCCCGGGTAATCGAACGCCATCAACACCAGCACGCTGACGAGAAACCCGAGCGTGAGCCACGACGTGAACGGTGCGCCAGGCATCCGGAACGACACGGGGCTCAACTCGCCGCGATTGACCGCGCGGCGGAACAGGATCTGGCACATCACGATGAAGCCCCAGGTCGTGATGATCCCGAGCGACGCCATGTTCAGCACGATCTCGAATGCCTGCGCCGGCACGATGTAGTTCAGCGGCACGCCGATCGCGTTGACCGCGACCGTGACGAGGATCCCGCCGTACGGCACGCCGCGCGCGTTCATCCGCGACACGAAGCGCGGCGCCGAGCCGCCCATCGCGAGCGAACGCAGCACGCGCCCGGTCGAATAGAGGCCGGAGTTCAGGCTCGACAGCGCGGCGGTCAGCACCACGACGTTCATCACCGTGCCGACGTACGGCACGCCGAGCTTGCTGAAGAACGTCACGAACGGGCTTTCGTGCGCGCTGTACGCGGTCCACGGCAGCAGCATCGTCAGCAGCACGACCGAGCCCACGTAGAACAGCGCGATGCGCCACATCACGCTGTTGATCGCCTTCGGCAGCACCTTGCGCGCATCGGCGGTCTCGCCCGCCGCGACGCCGACGAGCTCGATGCTCGCATACGCGAACACGACGCCCTGCACGATCAGCACCGCCGGCAGGATGCCGTGCGGAAAGATCCCGCCGTGATCCGCGATCAGGTGCAGCCCCGGCATCTGGCCGGCGACCGGATGGCCGCTCGCGAGGAACACGGCGCCGACCCCGAGGAACAGCGCGAGCGTGCCCACCTTCACGATCGAGAACCAGAACTCCATCTCGCCGAACACCTTCACGCCGATCATGTTCATCACCGACACGATGCCGAGCGCGCCGAGCGCGAACACCCACTGCGGCACGTCCGAGAACGCGGCCCAGTACTTCATGTAGATCGCGACCGCGGTGATGTCGACGATGCCGGTGGTCGCCCAGTTCAGGTAGTACATCCAGCCCGCGACGAACGACGCGCGCTCGCCCATGAACTCCCGTGCGTACGACACGAACGCGCCGCTGGTCGGCCGGTGCATCACCAGCTCGCCGAGCGCGCGCATGATCAGGAATGCGAATACGCCGCACACGAGATACACGACCGCCAGCGCGGGTCCCGCGCTCTGCAGGCGGCCGCCCGCGCCGAGAAAGAGGCCGGTGCCGATCGCACCGCCCATCGCGATCATCTGCACGTGGCGCGGCTTCAACTGTTTCGCATAGCCGGCTTCGTGCGACGCGAACATCGCATCGCGCTCGGCATGACGGGGATCCGCGCCGCCGGCCGTGTCGGCCGGGCGCTCGCTGACGTGCTTCATGGTGTGTCTCCGTTTCTTGATGTGTGGCGCCCGTCGACGGGACGCTGCGGTAACGGGCGCGCGCGGGCCGGCGGCGGCATGCGCCGGCGCCGCGCGGCCGGAATCAGTACGCGCGCGGACGGATCAGCGCTTCGGGCTGCAGCGCTTCGTCCAGTTGCGCGGCGGTCATCAGCGCGCGTTCGAGCACGACTTCGCGGATCGACTTGCCGCTCGCATGCGCTTCGGCGGCCACGGCGGTCGCGCGCTTGTAGCCGATGTACGGGTTCAGCGCGGTCGCGAGCGCGACGGACCGCTCCATCGTGTCGCGCAGCCGCTCGGGGTTCGCGGTGATCCCGCTCACGCAGCGGCCCGCGAGCGTCGTGCAGGCGGCCGTCAGGTGGCTGAAGCTGCGGAACAGCGCGCTCGCGATCACCGGCTCGAACGCGTTGAGCTGAAGCTGGCCGGCCTCGGCGGCGAAGGTCACCGTCAGGTCGTTGCCGAACACTTCGAACGCGACCTGGTTCACGACCTCCGGAATCACCGGGTTCACCTTGCCCGGCATGATCGACGAGCCGGCCTGCACCGGCGGCAGGTTGATCTCGCCGAATCCGGCGCGCGGGCCGCTCGACAGCAGCCGCAGGTCGTTGCAGATTTTCGACAGCTTGACCGCGATGCGCTTGAGCACGCCGGAAATCTGCACGAACGCGCCGCAGTCCTGCGTCGCTTCGATCAGGTTCGGCGCGGTGCTGAGGTCCAGGCCGGTGATACGGCGCAGCGCGGCCAGCGCCTTCTCCGCGTACTGCGGATGCGCGGTGATGCCGGTGCCGATCGCGGTCGCGCCGAGATTGATTTCGCGCATCAGCCAGCCGGCTTCCTGCAGGCGCGCGATGTCTTCCGTCACCATCACCGCGTAGGTCGAGAACTCCTGGCCGAGCGTCATCGGCACGGCGTCCTGCAACTGCGTGCGGCCGAGCTTCAGGAGATCCGAGAACGCGTCGGCCTTCTCCGCGAACGCATCGCGCAGGCGCGCCATCGCCTCGAGCAGATGCTCGACCGCGAAGCAGGTCGCGACCCGGATCGCGGTCGGATAGACGTCGTTGGTGCTCTGCGCGAGATTGACGTGCTCGTTCGGATGCAGGTATTCGTACTGACCGCGCGCATGCCCCATGATTTCGAGCGCGCGATTGCAGATCACCTCGTTCGCGTTCATGTTGGTCGACGTGCCGGCGCCGCCCTGGATGATGTCGACCACGAACTGGTCGTGCAGCCGGCCTTCGCGGATCTCGACGCACGCCGCGGTGATCGCGTCGCGATACGCGGCTGGCAGCAGCCCGAGCTCGCAGTTCGCGTCGGCGGCGGCTTCCTTCACGGCCGCGAGCGCCATGACGAAGTACGGCAGCGACGCGATCGTGCGCCCCGAAATGTCGAAGTTCTCCTTGGCGCGCAGCGTGTGGACGCCGTAGTACACCTCGTTCGGAATGCTTCGTTTCCCTAAAAGATCTGCTTCGACGCGAAAGCCGTTTGCCGTCATGGTGTCCCCTCCAGAATTGTCCCGTGCCGCCATCGGAAACCGGCTGCGCTCGCCGCTTCCCGGGACGACGGGATCGCATTCTATGCCTTTGCATAAAGAAGCTCGCTTATGTATTATCGAAAGCGGTTTTGCGTGGGACGCAACAATGAGAGACGAATGAAAGCCATGGCGAGAGACACCGGCCTCGATCACCTGGGCGCGATGCGCGCGTTCGTGCGTGTGGTCGAAATGGGGAGTTTTTCCGCGGTCGCGAAGGAGATGCACGTGTCGACGTCCACCGTCGCGCGCAAGATCACGGCGATCGAAGAGGCGTTGGGCGTCGCGCTGCTACATCGCTCGACGCACAGCGTGACGCTGACCGAAGCCGGCCATATCTATCTGGAACGCGCGGTCACGCTGATCGCCGATCTCGACGACACGCTGCGCGTCGTCGCCGAGCTCAATGCGCAGCCGAGCGGCCCGCTGAAGCTCACCGCGCCGGTCGCGTTCGGCCGCCGCCATCTCGCGCCGCTCATCGCGCCGTTTCTCGCGCGTTACCCGACGATCCAGCTCGACGTGCGGCTCACCGACAACCACAACGACCTCGTGGCCGGCGGTTACGATCTCGACATCCACGAAGGCGAGAACTATCTGGACAACCTGGTCGTCCACCGCCTGTCGCGCAACGACAGCATCCTGTGCGCGACGCCCGGCTATCTCGACCGCTGCGGGCGGCCCGCGACGCCCGACGACCTGCTGCATCACAACTGCCTGCGCTACGTGCATCCCGAAGGCGATCCGCGCTGGGAACTCGTGCGCGGCGACGCGCGGCACAGCGTGCTGCCGGCCGGCAACCTCGTCACCGATCATTCGGAGCTGCTGCTGGAGGCGACCTGCGCGGGGCTCGGCATCGCCGAGTTCGAAATCTGGCTGGTGCGCGACCTGCTCGCGAGCGGCCGGCTCGAAGCCGTGCTGCCGCGCTATCGGCTGCACAACAAGCTGACGGGCGAGCACATCTACATCGCGTATCTGGCGAACCGGCGCAGCTCGGCGAAGCTGCGCGTGCTGAAGGAC
Source organism: Burkholderia ambifaria AMMD (assembly GCF_000203915.1). Lineage (NCBI taxonomy): Bacteria > Pseudomonadati > Pseudomonadota > Betaproteobacteria > Burkholderiales > Burkholderiaceae > Burkholderia > Burkholderia ambifaria. The sequence continues at coordinate 253,084 of NC_008391.1, read as the reverse complement.
TTTCTCGCGGACCAGCTCGCGCATATCGGCGAGCTGTCGGAAGTCGAACTGATGAAGATTCGCGACGCGGGCGCTTAGTGTGGCGACCCGCGGCCGCGCCGGTCAGCAGGCCGGCGCGGAGGCAACACGCATCGCACGCATGCGGCCTCGACGTATCGACGCGTTACCTACCTTCACGCAGCCTGCAATTCGAACGGGAACGTCGCGTGCCCGATCTCGACGCCTTGCGTGTTCAGCATCCGCGGCCGATGGAACGCGGCGAGCCGCGCGCGCTGCGCGTCCGTGCCGATGCGCAACCGTTCGAGCAGTTCGCTGACCATCATGTACAGCACGTCGATGTTGCCGTCCTCGATCTTCACCGAGATGCCGAGCGCACCGTCGGCGCCGAGCTCCCGCGTGCGCGCCGATGCGCGTACGCCGATCCCGTAGCACGCATCCGCGCCGAGCTTGCCGACGACCTGCCCTTCGAACGCTTCCATCAACACCGTGCAGTAGCGCCCTTCGCCGGCGACCAGCTCCGGATGGGCCGTCATCGCATGATGAATGCGCGCCAGCGCGCGCACGCGATCGGTCGTCGCCGCACCGCGTGCTTCCACCGTATCCGCACCGTCGGCCAGCGACGCGTAAAGACGCGCGAGGCGGTCGAGCGGGAACGCCGGCGTCGGCAGGTTGCAGCCGTCGATCGCCCAGTCGACCTCGTCGTCGCGCAGCCCGCACGCGTTGGCGACCACCTGCTTCACGCGCACCTGCATCGGATGCTCCGGCAGATGGTAGTCGGCGATCGCGGCGCCGATCGCCCGCGCGCCGCCCAGCATCCCGACGTGCTTGCCCGAGCAGTTGCTGCACACGCCGGTCGGCGTGTAGTCGCGCTTGATCCACGACCGGTACACCGCGTCCGACAGCGGCGCATGGCCGCCGCAGCGCAGATCCGACTCGTGCGCGTCGACCTTCGCCAGCATCGCCCGCGTGCGCGCGATGTGCTGCTCCTCGCTGCTGTGCGACGCGCACATCAGCGCGATGTCCGCGTCGTCGAAACCGAACCGCTCCGGCGCGCCCGTCTCGATCACGGACAGCGCCTGCGCCGGCTTCGCCGCCGAGCGCGCGAGCGTCATCCGGAACGGATCGCCGAGCCTGAACAGCAGCTTGCCGCCGGCATCCACCACCGCCACATCGGCGACGTGCGTGTTCTCGATCGCATTGCCGCGGTACGTGACGACCGCTGCTCGTTGGGTGTCCATCTTGTGCTGTCTCCTTCGGCGGGCCTGATTGCCGGGGCCCGTGCAACCGGTGCGGCAGTGTATCGATTCGTCGCCGGGTTGCGCCGCTCGGCCGATGGAAAGTGGTGTTGCGCCGGATGCAAAGCCGGCGCAGCAATCCCGGTCGAAGCGACTACGCGTCGAGCGCCAGCAGCGCGAACGTCGCGAGCCAGTGCTCGCCCATGTAGTCGCCGGCCACGTGCGCGAGCGCGCTCGCGAGATGCCGCTCGGCCGCATCGAGCAGCTTCGCGCGCCGCGCATCGCCTTCCGGCAGCGCGCCGGCAAGCGAGCGCTGGCACCACGCACGGCTCAGGTTCAACCCGTCCAGATGCGCGATCTTGCCGTCGCTGCGGTCGCTGACCGTCGCCGGCACGAACAGCGTCGCCGGCTCGCCGCGCGCGAGATCAGGCAGGAAACGCGCGAACCAGCCATCGAATTCGCCGGCCGGCAGCACGCGCCGCATCAGCTCCGCCTCCATCAGCGCGGGCGACAGGAACTCGTCGCCCGACGGCTCCCATGCCTGGCATGCGACATCGCCCAGGTGCCAGCGTTTCGCCGTATCGACGATCAGCGCCGCGAGCCCGTCGCGCTGCGTCGCGCGCGCGAAGTCGAGCGTGAGCGCGAGCGCGAACGCGGTGTTGAAGTGCGTGCCGACGCGCAGCGGATAGGTCGCCTTCGGCAGGAAGGTCTCGAAGCGCGCGACGAACAGGTCCGTGAGCGGCGCCATCGTCTTCGCCCAGCGTGCGGCCTGCGGCACCACGCCCTTCAGCGCGAGCCGCTCCAGCTGCGCTGAGAGCGCCAGCAGCCACGCCCATCCGTAAGGCCGCTCGAAGCCGCTGTTGTGCGGCAGCGCGAGGTACGCGCGTTCGCCGGCGACGTTCGCGTCGGTGAAATGCGCATCGACGACGGCGATGATCCGCTCGGCCTCCGGCAGCGCCGGATAGCGTTCGAGCACGCGCAGCAGGAGCCAGTAGCCGTGCACGCACGAATGCCAGTCGTAGCTGCCGTAGAAGATCGGGTGCAGCGCGCGCGGCCCCTGCACGTCGTGCGGGCCTTCGAGCGCATGCGTGAGCTTGTTCGGATATTCGCGGGTCAGGTGCGCGAGCGCGAGCGACGCGAATTTCGATGCGAGTTCGGGAGTCAATCGGTCGGTCATGGGCACCTCGTCAGAAGCGGAATACGAACGCGTACATCAGCAGCGTATTCACGGCCAGCAGCAGCACGGCGGTCGGCCACTGCGCCTTGATCACGCCGTTCTTGTCCTTCAGTTCGAGCAGCGCCGCGGGCACGATGTTGAAGTTCGCGGCCATCGGCGTCATCAGCGTACCGCAGAAGCCGCTCAGCATCCCGATCGCGCCGAGGATCGCCGGGTTGCCGTGAAATTGATGGACGATCAGCGGCAGGCCGATGCCGGCCGTCATCACGGGGAACGCGGCGAACCCGTTGCCCATGATCATCGTGAACAGCGCCATGCCGACCGTGTAGGCGGCGACCACGGCGAACGGCGAGTCGATCGGCACCCAGTCCTTCACGAGCCCGGACACCACGCCGCCGACGCCCGCGACCGCGAACAGCGCGCCGAGCGCTGCGAGCATCTGCGGCAGGATCGCGGCCCAGCCGACCGCGTCCATTGTGTGGCGCGCCTCCTTCAGCGCGTGCACCGGCGAATCGCGCAGCATCGCGAGCGCGACGGCGAACGCGACGAGCGTGCCGAGCACGAGCGAGATCAGCGTCACGCTCTTCGGATCGACGAACGGTACGAGCTTCAGCGCGAACGTGCCGATCAGCGTGACGACGGGAATCAGCAGCGCCGGCAGGAACAGCCTGTTGCCGAAGCGCAGCGCCTTCGCGTCGCGCCGCGCGGCCGCCGCGTCGCCGGCTTCGTCCGACTTGCCGCGTCCGAGCTTGCCCGAGCCCGCGATCAGCGCGAGCGCGATCGCGAGGCAGCCCATCACGAAGTGCGGCAGCAGCGCGCCGAACAGGAACGTGAGCGCGTAGATCGCCCAGAACGCGAAATTGAACACGCGACGCGGGTTCGTGCGGTCCATCAAATTGAAGCACGCGAACGCGGCGAACATCAGCCCGGCGAGCGTATAGAGTGGTTCGAGGCCGATCATCGCGCGCCCTCCCGCCCGAACGCGCCGAAGCTGCGCGACAGCCGGCGGTCGAGCAGCGCGAGCCGCGTGCAGTGGATCAGCAGCGCGGCGATCGCGGTCGGGATCGCCCAGACCGACAGGTGCAGCGGCTCGATCGCGATGCCGTTCTGTTCGAGAAAGCCCTTGATCAGCAGGATCGACTGGATCGCGATGAAGATGTCCTCGCCGAAGAACACGGCGACGTTGTCGGCGGCCGATGCGTGCGCGCGGATCTGCTGGCGCACCGACTCGGGCAGCTCACCGTGCTGGCTGACGGCGGCGGCCTCGGCCATCGGCGCGATCAGCGGCCGCACCATCTGCGCGTGCCCGCCGAGCGACGTGAGGCCGAGCGCGGCGGTCGCCTGGCGCAGCACGAAATACAGCATCAGCACGCGGCCGGTGGTGGCCGCCTGCACGCGCGAGATCATTCGCTTCGCCTGCTCCTTCAGGCCATTGCGCTCGAGCAGCGCGATCACCGGCAGCGTCAGCCAGATCAGCCCCATGTAGCGGTTGTCCGTGAACGCCTTGCCGAATGCACTGACGATGTCGACAAGATTCATCCCGCCCGCCAGCCCCGTCGCGAGGCCCGCGATCGTGACCACCAGCAGCGCGTTGAAGCGCAGCGCGAAACCGATCACGACGATCGGCACCCCAATCAGCACCAGCATTGCTCCTCCTTGTGATGAATGCGCGACGCCGTGAAGATGCGCCGCCCCGCCCGGTTTCGACCGGTTTCAGGTCGCAAAATCTAGCACGAGACTTTATCGATAAAAAGTCGACAATTTGGCGCTTCGGGTAAACGTTGAAACCGGTACGACGGTGGGGCGGCCATGTATCGGCGGGGTCACGGCGATGTCGACTCGGAACGGCCCGCGCCGCGCGCCGCGCTCCCGTCGCGCATAGCGGAGCGCCGGCACGCCGACTACACTGGAAGGCATTGGCAACGTTGGGAGAGCCGCCATGATTGACGTATTCCAGACCATCGGCAGCCGTGAGTTCTCCGCTCATCTGGCGAAGGACGGGATGGTGACGCTGATGGAACAACGCCATGAAGTCGACCGTGTGACGCTCGCGACCGCCTATGCCGCGCTCGTGGAAGAATCCGAGCAGGAAGCCGACCTGCTCGACGCGACCGTCGAAGGGATGATGCGCGCGCTGATCCAGGGGTACGCGCGCAGCCATTGACGGGGCAGCCGCGTCTTCGGCGCGTGGCGGCGTCGCGCCGCATGCGCACTGCGTCGGCATCGGTACCAGCTGCAAACTTGCGGTAGACAACGCGCGCCCGCTCTCGAGCCGTCGATCCGGTCCGCACCCAGCCCTCGCGCCCCGTCGTCTTTCCGCCGCACAGACGCCAAAAAATGGCCTCCCGCCCTAGAGGAAAGGGTCAGAACGACGCAATGCGCAATTTTTTCGATTGCCGCCGCTCGCGCCGCATGACAGCATGCGGGGCGTTGCCAATCGAAAAGAATTCCGTGCCGTTCGCCCGCCGATACCGTTCGGCGGCGCCGACCCGACACTGCCTTCCATGAACCCGGCCCATCTCCAACACTACGAACCGACCGGAGTATCCCGCTTGTGAACATCGGCATCGTCAACGACCTCCCGCTTGCCGTCGAGGCGATGCGCCGTGCGCTCGCGCGCCGGCCCGAGCATCGCGTGCTGTGGGTCGCGACCGACGGCGCGCAGGCCGTCGACATGTGCGCCGCGCAACCGCCCGACGTGGTGCTGATGGACCTGATCATGCCGAAGTTCGACGGGATCGAGGCGACGCGGCGGATCATGCGCTCCGACCGCCCATGCGCGATCCTGATCGTGACGAGCTGCATCGGCGCGAACGCGTGGCGCGTGTTCGAAGCGATGGGCGCCGGCGCGCTCGACGCGGTCGACACGCCCCGCCTCGGCGAAGGCGCGGCCGGCGACACCGCCCGGCTCCTGCTCGCAAAAATCGACCAGATCGGCCGGCTGCTCGACGCGCCCGGCGGCGTCCGCACGGCCGGCACGACCACGCGAGCGAGCGGCGGCCCGCTGATCGCGATCGGCGCGTCCGCCGGCGGCCCCGGCGCGCTCGCGTCGATCCTCGGCGGCTTGCCGGCCAACTTCAGCGCGCCGATCGTGATCGTCCAGCACGTCGATCGCGCGTTCGCCGAAGGGATGGCGCAATGGCTCGACGGCCAGACGCCGCTGACCGTGCGCGTCGCGCGCGAAGGCGACCGCCCGCAGCCGGGCGTCGCGCTGCTCGCGGCGACCGACGATCACCTGCGCATCACGCGCGCCGGCACGCTGGAATACACGCGCGAACCGGCCGCCACGCCGTACCGGCCGTCGGTCGACGTGTTCTTCAACAGCCTGACCGAGCACTGGCCGGGCCGCGTGATCGGCGTGCTGCTGACCGGCATGGGACGCGACGGCGCGATCGGCCTGAAGGCACTGCGCATGAAGGGCTACCACACGATCGCGCAGGACGAGGCGACCAGCGCCGTCTACGGGATGCCGAAAGCGGCCGCGACGCTCGGCGCGGCACGCGCGATCCTGCCGCTCGAGCGCATCGCGGGCGAGCTGGCGGCACTCGCGCGGATCTGAGCCCGATGAACTCCCGTCACACCCCACGCGGCCAGGGCGCAACCCGGCATCCATCATGACCAGCGACCTCTCCCGCCCGCCCGGCGGCCTGCACGCGGCGTTCGACGCCGGCCCCACGCCGCACGCCGACGCTCCCGCGATGGTCCTGCTGGTCGACGACCAGACGATCGTCGCGGAAGCCATCCGCCGCGCGCTCGTCGACGAGGACGGCATCGACTTCCACTACTGCCCGCGCTCGGACGACGCGCTGGCGACCGCGCTCGAGACGCGGCCGACGGTGATCCTGCAGGATCTCGTGATGCCCGGCACCGACGGGCTGACCCTCGTGAAGGCATACCGTGCGAATCCGGCGATGCGCGACGTGCCGATCATCGTGCTGTCGACGCAGGAAGAGCCGGTGGTGAAGAGCGCCGCGTTCGCGGCCGGCGCGAACGACTACCTCGTGAAACTGCCCGACCGCATCGAGCTGGTCGCGCGGATCCGCTATCACTCGCGTTCGTACATGAGCCTGCTGCAGCGCGACGAGGCCTATCGCGCGCTGCGGCAATCGCAGCAGCAACTGCTCGAGGCCAATCTCGAACTGCGGCGCCTCACGCATTCGGACGGCCTGACCGGGCTGTCGAACCGGCGCTATCTCGACGAATATCTGGCGGCCGAATGGCGGCGCGGCGCGCGCGAGCGCAGCGAGCTGTCACTGCTGATGATCGACGTCGACAACTTCAAGCTGTACAACGACACGTACGGCCACGTATCGGGCGACAGCGTGCTCAAGCAGGTCGCGTCGACCATCGAGCGCTGTCTCGGGCAGTCCGGCGATCTCGCCGCGCGCTTCGGCGGCGAGGAGTTCGCGGTCGTGATGCCGGCCACGTCGCCGGGCGCCGCGCGGCTGCTCGGCGAGAAGATCCGCCTCGCGATCGAAGGGCTGCGGCTCGAACACGCGCACTCGTCGACGGGCCGCTACGTGACGATCAGCATCGGCGGCGCGAGCATCGTGCCGGCCGCCGGCGTGCCGACGACGTCGCTGATCGAGGCGGCCGATCGCGCGCTGTATCGCGCGAAGCACGACGGCAAGAATCGCGTCGAGATCGATGCGCCGCCTGCGCGTCCGCCCGGCGGCGGTGTCGCTTGAACGCCTATACGGTGACGAGCCGGCGTGCGTAGTCGGCCGGATCGAGCGGCCGGCCGAACAGGTAGCCCTGCTGCATGTCGCAGCCGATCTGCTGCAGGAACCACGACTGCGCCTCAGTCTCGACACCTTCCGCGGTGACCTTCATCCCGAGCGAATGCGCCATCGCGACGACGGCCTGCGTGATCGCGACCGAGTCGCGATGATCGGGCACGCCCGACACGAACGAACGGTCGACCTTCAGGTTATGCAGCGGAAACCGCTTCAGGTACGCGAGCGACGAATAGCCGGTGCCGAAATCGTCGACCGAGATCCGCACGTTCATGTCCGTGAGCGCCTCGAGCATCGGCAGCACGGTGTCCGTGTCGTTCATCAGCAGTCCTTCGGTAATCTCCAGCTCGAGCGCGCCCGGGTCGAGCTGCGTCTGCGCGAGGCAGCGGCCGACGGACTCGACGAGGCCCTCGTGGAACTGCCGCGGCGACAGGTTGACCGCCAGCATCAGGTCGGGCGCGATCGTGCGCCGCCATTCGGCGGCCTGCCGGCAGGCCGTTTCGAGCACCCACTGGCCGATCGCCACGATCAGCCCCGTATCTTCCGCGACCGGGATGAATTCCGTCGGCGACATCGGCCCGAGCTCGGGGCTCGTCCAGCGCAGCAGCGCTTCGGCGCCGACGGTGCGGCCGCTGCGCGCGTCGACGACCGGCTGGTAGGCGAGCCGCAGCGCGTCCGACAAAATCGCGCGGCGCAGCGACTGCTCGATCGCGAAGCGGCGCTGCAGGCGCAGATTCAGTTGCGCGGTGAAGAACGTGAAATGATTGCGGCCGCGCTGCTTCGCGTCGTACATCGCGGAATCGGCGTTGCGCATCAGCGTGACCGCATCGTCGCCGTCGCGCGGCGCGACGCTGATCCCGATCGACACGCCGAGCCAGTACTCGTTGTTCGCGATCGCGAACGGCTTCGCGATCGTGTCGATCACCTCGCGCGCGAGCGCGGACAGTTCGTCGGGATCGTCGCATTGGTCGACGAGGATCACGAACTCGTCGCCGCCGACGCGCGTGAGCGCGTGGCGCCCGCCCGCGCAGGCCGCGAGGCGCGCCGCGACGCTGCGCAGCAGCGCGTCGCCGGCGTCGTGGCCGGCCGTGTCGTTGACCTTCTTGAACCCGACGAGATCGATGAACAGGATCGCGACGCGCGCGGGCCCGGCCGCCGCATCGTGCGTGCCGAACAGCTCGCGCATCCGCTCGGAGAGCCAGCGCCGGTTGTAGAGGCCCGTGAGCGCGTCGCGCGTCGCCAGGTAGCGCAGTTGCTGCTGCGCTTCGCGCACGGGGCCGATGTCGTGAAACGACACGAGCACCGACTCGGGCCGCGTCTCGCCCGGCTTCACGATCGGCACCGCGTTGCCGCGCACCCAGATGATGTCGCCGTCCGCGAGCCCGAAGCCGACCGAATAGTCGAGCAGCGGCGTGGCCGTGGTGAACGCGAGCCGGCTCGGCCAATCGTCGGGCGCGATCGGCGTGCCGTCCTCGCGCAGCTTGTACAGGATCACGCTCGACAGCCGGCGCCCGACGAGCTCGCCCTTCACGCGCATCATCCGGTTCGCGCTCGGATTGCTCGCGATCACCACGCCGTCGGGCGACAACATGAGAATCCCTTCGTTCAGGCTGTTGACGACGAGACGGTGTTGCTCCTCGCTGTGCACGAGCTGACGAGCGATCGAGTCCTGGTGCACCGCGAGACCGACGCTGTTGCCGATATCGCGCAGCAGGTCGGTTTCCGTGTCGCTCGGCCGCCGCGGCGCGCGGTGATAGACGGCGAACGCGCCGAGCACGGTGCCCGTCTCGTCCAGGAACGGCACCGACCAGCACGCGCGCAGGCCGAGCGGCAGCGCGAACGCCCGATAGTCGGCCCACAACGGATCGGTTTCGATGTCTTCGACGGCGATCATCCGGCGCTCGTACATCGCGGTGCCGCACGAGCCCGCGGCGGGCCCAATGGTTGCGCCTTCGATCGCGGCGCTGTACTGGGCCGGCAGCGACGGCGCGGCGCCGACGTGCACATGCACGCCGTCCGCGTCGAGCAGCAGGATCGTGCACGACGCGCCTTCGCCGAGCAGCGCCTCGGCGCGCCGGCAGACCTCGACGAGCAGTTCCGGCAGCGGTGTGTTGCGCGTGATCAGCCTCAGCACGCTTTGCTCGGACGCGAGGACTTCCGCCGCGAGGCCGAGACTGTATCGAGAACTTTGCGGTTCGGTATTCAAGTGAATCCTGCCGTCAGTTCGATCGGGTTCTGATGCGCCCGATTCGTTAGCGGTCCTTCGTGCCGTTTATCGCTCCGGGTTTACGTGAACCCGGGGCGTCCCCATGGGCGCGCGCCGGAACGCGCACCAAAGTACATTTAACACCAATCCGTGACAATCGGCGCACCCCTTTCATCAGGGGTTACGCTCGGTTGGCCACCGGTTCGCCGAAAGGTTGCTGCAGCGCATGAAGGATACGCTCGGTTGCTTTGACAACGAACGGTCACACTGCGAACTGCTGGTCGCGATGATCAGCCGCCGGAACGTCCTGATTGCAAGCGAAGTCGGCGACCACAGCCCGGACGTGATGCCGATTCGCGACGGGAAGGTGCAGGTGCGGATCAGGAAGTGGCATTGATGGCGGCAAGCAAATCGCGCGCCACGCTGCCGGGCGGTTCCGCATGAGGCCATGCCCAACCGCCTTTCCGTATCCGTGATTCAATGTCGATCGAACCGGCGCCGCGCAATCCGGCGGCACGGAGATGCGCCCTCTCATCGATCGACCTTCACTGGATCACCATGACGAACCCTGCCGACATCAAGGCGCTCGTTTTCGACGTGTTCGGAACGATCGTCGACTGGAGAAGCGGCGTCGCGCGCGAAGCCGCGGCGTTCCTGGCGCGCCATGCGGCGGATCTCGACCCGTTCGAATTCGCCGACGCGTGGCGCGCCGAATATTCACCGTCGATGGAGGAAATCCGCAGCGGCCGCCGCCGCTACGTGCGGCTCGACGTGCTGCATCGCGAGAACCTCGTGCGCACCCTCGACCGCTACGGCATCGACGGCGCGCCCGATGACGAGATCGACGCGCTGAACCTCGCGTGGCACCGGCTCGATCCGTGGCCCGATTCGGTCGCGGCGCTGCAGCGGCTGAAGCAGCGCTACGTGATCGCGCCGCTGTCGAACGGCAACATCCGGCTGATGATCGACGTCGCGAAGCACGGCGGCCTGCCGTGGGACGCGATTCTCGGCGCGGAAGTCGCGCACGCGTACAAGCCGTCGCCGAAGGTCTATACCGATGCGGTCGAGATCCTCGGCGTCGCGCCGGCCGAGGTGTGCCTGGTCGCCGCGCACAACGGCGATCTCGCCGCCGCGCGGCAACTGGGGCTGGCGACCGCGTTCGTGCTGCGGCCGGCCGAACACGGGCCGAACCAGACGACCGACCTGCAAGCGGACGACGCGTGGGACTTCGACGTCAGGGACCTGAACGAACTCGCGGACCGGCTCGGGTGCCCTGGTTGACGCCCACGCGCGCCCGAACGGGCAGTCACGACGTGAACGTGCAGGTCGTCACTTCGGCCCGGTTGCGTTCGTTGTTGTAGCTGATCGTCGTGATCGGATTGGCGTCGTCGAACCACGTCGGTTCGCGTGTCGCGACTTCGAGCACGAAGGGCTGGTCGGCAAACGCGGTCTGTTGCTTGACGCTCGTGATCTTCATGCTGACGCGGCCCATGCTGCCGCTGCCGGTGATGATCTGCCCGACCGCGAGCCCCGTCGGATCGGCGTTCGCCGCGACGATCAGGATTGCTGTTTTCTTCTTCATTGCACACCTCCGGATGACAGGACATGCGGGACGCCGGGACGCCAGATGCGCGCCCGCCCCGCGAAGCCACTATGTCAAACCGGTACGCGGCGCGAAATCCATCGATCGACACAGGACGAAACGCCCGTGACGCATCGATTCGCTTACGGCGTGCCGTCCGCGCGTTCCCCGACAAACCGCAACACCCCCGACTCCCCCATCAGCAACGCCCGATTCGCATCCGCCGCCGCGCGCAGGTAATCCCATAGCGCCGTCACCCGCCGCAGCTTGCGCAGATCCTCGCGACAGGTCAGCCAGAAACAGCGCGTGACCACCACGTCGTCCGGCAGCACCGGCACCAGCGCCGGCTGCGTGGCCGCCATGAAGCACGGCAGGATCGCGAGCGCGCCGCCCTGCAGCGCGGCGAACACCTGCGCGATCACGCTCGTCGTGCGCAACCCGGCCGTCGCGCCGGGCACCGCCCGCTCCAGATACAGCAGCTCGCTGCTGAACGCGAGATCGTCGACGTAGCTGACGAACGCATGCCGCGCGAGATCGTCGGTGCAGGTGATCGGCGCATGGTTCGCCAGATAGTCGCGCGTCGCGTAGAGCCGCAACTGGTAGTCGCACAGCTTCGTGACCACGTAAGGCCCGCGTTCGGGCCGCTCGAGCGTGATCGCCAGATCGGCCTCGCGCTTCGGCAGATTGACGAAATGCGGGACGGGCAGCAGGTCGACCGTCACATGCGGATGCGCAACGCGAAACCGCGCGAGCTGCGGCGCAAGAAAGAAGCAGCCGAACCCTTCGGTCGACCCGATCCGCACGTGGCCCGACAGCGCGCCGCCGGTGTTCGCGACCTGGTCGCACGCGGATTGCACGGTCGTCTCCATCGCGTCCGCATACGCGACGAGTCGCTGCCCCTCGGCCGTCAGCGTGAAGCCGCCGGAGCGCGACTTGTCGAACAGCAGCGTGCCCATCGCGGCCTCGAGCGCGCGAATGCGCCGCGCGACGGTCGTGTAGTCGACGCCGAGCCGCTTCGCCGCGCCGCTCGCACGCTGCGTGCGCGCGACCTCGAGGAAGAAGCGCAGGTCGTCCCAGTTCAGGTTGCCGGAAACCGGCTCGGGGGTGTGTCGCATCGGCAGGCGTCTCCAGGCCGGCCGTCGATATGCAGAAATGCATATCCAACCGGTTTTCTTGTCGGTACATCATGGATCAGCGCATAACTATACTCGACCGTGACCTGCGGACCATGAGCCGCGGGCATCCAATACGGAGACACCATGCAGACCCGATCCACCCTCGATGAGCATGCAAGCGTCGCGACGCCGGCGCCCGCCCGCACCGCGCGGCATTACCTGCTGGCCGGCTGGGCCAGCATGGCCGGCACGACGATCGAGTGGTACGACTTCTTCCTCTACGGCACCGCCGCCGCGCTGGTATTCAACCGCATCTTCTTTCCGTCGCTGGACCCCGTCGTCGGCACGCTCGCCGCGTTCGGCACGTTCGCGGTCGGCTTCATCGGCCGGCCGATGGGCGGCATCGTGTTCGGCCACTTCGGCGACCGCATCGGGCGCAAGTCGATGCTGATGATCACGCTGCTGCTGATGGGCGTGCCGAGCATGATCATCGGGCTGATCCCGTCGTACGACAGCATCGGCTACTGGGCCGCCGCGCTGCTGATCGCAATGCGCTTCCTGCAGGGGATGGCGGTCGGCGGCGAATGGGGCGGCGCGGTGCTGATGGCCGTCGAGCATGCGCCGAAGGGCCGCAAGGGGCTGTTCGGCAGCCTGCCGCAGACGGGCGTCGGGCTCGGGCTGATCCTGTCGTCGGTCGCGATGGCCGCGGTGGCCGCGCTGCCGGACGCCGACATGCTGTCGTGGGGCTGGCGCGTGCCGTTCCTCGCGAGCATCGCACTGGTCGGCCTCGGCTGGTTCATCCGCGCGAAGGTGCCGGAGTCGCCGGACTTCGAGAAGATCCAGCGCCAGGGCAAGGCCGAGAAGTCGCCGGTGACGGCCGCGCTGCGCCGCCATCCGCGCGAAGTGCTGACGATCGTCGGCGCGCGCGCCGCCGAGAACACCTGGTTCTACATGGTCGTCACGTTCGCGCTCGCGTATGCGACGCAGCAGCTGCATCTGCCGAAGGCCGAGATGCTGCACGCGATCACGGCCGGCGCGGCGCTGTCGCTCGTCACGATGCCGCTGTGCGGGCATCTCAGCGACCGCATCGGCCAGCGCCGGATGTTCGCGATCGGCCTCGTGCTGATGTGTGCGTTCGCCGCGCCGTTCTTCATGATGCTCGGCACGCAGCAGACGTCGACCGCATGGTGGGCGATCGTGCTCGGCCTCGGCGTCGTGTTCCCGATTCTTTATGCGCCGGAGGCGCTGCTGTTCGCGCAGCAGTTCCCGGCGGAAATCCGCTACAGCGGCATCTCGCTGTCGGTGCAGCTCGCCGGCGTGATCGGCGGCGGCTTCGCGCCGATGATCGCGACGTCGCTGCTGAAGGCCGGCGGCGGCCAGCCGCACTACGTGATCGCCTACCTCGTCGGCTTCGGCGTGTTCGCCCTCGCGTGTACCGCGCTGATGCGTCCGGCACGCGCGTGAGTTCATCGAAACACCGCCCGCATTGACCCGATTCCTGTTCGACCTGTCGTCCGCCGCGGCTGCACGCGCGACGGACGCGAGCCACCCTTTTTCCTCGCATCATCGTTTCCCGGAGAATTCCATGAACGCCGCAGTTCCCCAGACCACCCTCGCCCTGCCCACCGCCAAGCTGCTGATCGACGGCGCGTTCGTCGATTCGCAAAGCGCCGAATGGGGCGACATCGTCAACCCCGCGACGCAGGAAGTGATCGGCCGCGTGCCGTACGCGACGCTCGACGAGGTCGACGCCGCGATCGCGTCCGCGCAGCGCGCGTTCCAGACGTGGAAGACCACGCCGATCGGCGCGCGGCTGCGCATCATGCTGAAATTCCAGGACCTGGTGCGCCGCAATCTCGAACGGATCGCGCACACGCTGACGGCCGAGCAAGGCAAGACGCTGCCCGACGCGCAGGGCGACATTTTCCGCGGCCTCGAAGTGGTCGAGCACGCATGCTCGATCGGCACGCTGCAGCAAGGCGAATTCGCGGAAAACGTCGCGGGCGGCGTCGACACCTACACGCTGCGCCAGCCGATCGGCGTGTGCGCGGGCATCACGCCGTTCAACTTTCCCGCAATGATCCCGCTGTGGATGTTCCCGATGGCGATCGTATGCGGCAACACGTTCGTGCTGAAGCCGTCCGAACAGGACCCGCTGTCGACGATGCAGCTCGTCGAACTCGCGATCGAGGCCGGCGTGCCGCAGGGCGTGCTGAACGTCGTGCACGGCGGCAAGACGGTGGTCGACCGTCTCTGCACGCACCGGGACATCAAGGCGATCTCGTTCGTCGGCTCGACGCGCGTCGGCACGCACGTGTACAACCTCGGCAGCCAGCACGGCAAGCGCGTGCAGTCGATGATGGGCGCGAAGAACCACGCGGTCGTGCTGCCCGATGCGCACCGCGAGCAGGCGATCAACGCGCTGGTCGGCGCGGGCTTCGGCGCGGCGGGCCAGCGCTGCATGGCGACCTCGGTCGTCGTGCTGGTCGGCCGCGCGCGCGACTGGCTACCCGATCTGGTCGAAAAGGCGAAGGCGCTGAAGGTGAACGCGGGCGCCGAAGCCGGCACGGACGTCGGGCCGGTCGTGTCGAAGGCGGCGAAGGCGCGCGTCCTGTCGCTGATCGACGCCGGCGTGAAGGAAGGCGCGACGTTGTTGCTCGACGGCCGCGACGTGAAGGTGCCGGGCTACGAGCAGGGCAACTTCGTCGGCCCGACGATCTTCTCGGGCGTGACGACCGACATGTCGATCTATCAGGAGGAAATCTTCGGGCCGGTGGTGGTCGTGCTCGAAGCCGACACGCTCGACGACGCGATCGCGCTCGTCAACGCGAACCCGATGGGCAATGGCGTCGGCCTGTTCACGCAGAGCGGCGCGGCCGCGCGCAAGTTCCAGAGCGAGATCGACGTCGGCCAGGTCGGCATCAACATTCCGATCCCGGTGCCGGTGCCCTACTTCAGCTTCACCGGCTCGCGCGGCTCGAAGCTCGGCGATCTCGGCCCGTACGGCAAGCAGGTCGTGCAGTTCTACACGCAGACGAAGACGGTCACCGCGCGCTGGTTCGACGACGACGCGACGGCCGGTGGCGTGAACACGACCATCGCGCTGCGCTGAGCAGGAGCCCGCACATGGAAATCGCATTCATCGGACTCGGCAACATGGGCGGCCCGATGGCCGCCAACCTGCTCAAGGCCGGCCACGCGCTGACGGTGTTCGACCTCGACGCGCACGGGGTCGACGCCGCGGTGCGCGCGGGCGCGACGGCGGCCGCGTCGCCGCGTGACGCGGCCGCACGCGCGTCGCTGGTCATCACGATGCTGCCGGCCGCGCAGCACGTGCGCGCGGTCTATCTCGGCGACGACGGCGTGCTGGCCGGCGCGCGCGCCGGCGCAACCTTCGTCGACTGCAGCACGATCGACCCGGACACCGTGCGCGCGGTGGCCGACGCCGCCGCGCAGCGCGACTTTCCGCTCGCCGACGCACCGGTGTCGGGCGGCACCGGCGGCGCGCAGGCCGGCACGCTGACCTTCATGGTCGGCGCGCCGGCCGCGCTGTTCGAGCGCATCCGTCCGGTGCTGCTCGACATGGGCAAGAACGTCGTGCACTGCGGCGGCACGGGCACCGGGCAGATCGCGAAGATCTGCAACAACCTGCTGCTCGGGATCTCGATGATGGGCGTGTCCGAAGCGATGGCGCTCGGCGCCGCGCTCGGCATCGATCCGGCCGTGCTGGCCGGCATCATCAACACGTCGACCGGCCGCTGCTGGAGCTCGGATACGTACAACCCGTACCCGGGCGTGAACGACGCGGCGCCCGCCGCGCGCGGCTATGCCGGCGGTTTCGCCGCGAACCTGATGCTGAAGGATCTCGGGCTCGCGACCGAAGCCGCGCGCAGCGCACGGCAGCCGGTGTGGATGGGCGCGCTCGCGCAGCAGCTCTATCAGTCGATGAGCCAGCAGGGGCTCGGCGCGCTCGACTTCTCCGCGTGCGTGAAGCTGTACGAGGCAAAACCCGCGTAACGCGACCGACGGACGTGCGTCGACCCGCGATGCCCGTCAACGGCATCGCGGGTCGTTTCACATTGGGAGCAACGCTGGCGTTGTGGCGCTTACCCGCGCGGGTTCGACGCGGTCTCGAAGGTCGGATGGCACTCGAACGCGAGTTCGGAGCGCGCGTCGACGCGGCGGCCGGCGGTCAGCTGCTCTTGCCGCAGGCTCGCGCGCATGCCGCGCTGCGTGCAGTAGTTGGTCGCTTCGCTGACCGCTTTTTCATGGGCGTCGGCCCACGTCGTCGACACGCCGAGCGTGCGGGTCGTCACGGTGAAGACATTCGGGTTCGACGTCGTGGTCACGTCGGAAGCGGTCGAACACGCGGCGAGCAAGCATGAAGCAGCCGCGATGGTCAACCATCGGAGGGATCGAAAAGGTACGGGAATGGGCATGGGGGGCAAGCGCACGTCGGTTCGACGGCATTGAGCAACATAGCCGACAGTATGCCTGCCCGATCGCCGGAGATCATGCCCTTTTCAGTGAACACATTGTTTCGAATGGTTAAACTATGTGCCGCTGGCGGCAAGTTTTACGGCGCCTGGGGCGCTCGGCGTTGGCCGGTGTGTCGCTTTTCCCGATCGCCGCCCTCGGTTTCGGGCCACGGCGCGCCAAACGCTTTTCCAGCAAACACGCGTCGACGCCAGCATCCGCACGTTGCGCCACCAAGCTGCCGTTTTTTACAAGCACGGCGCCGCCCGCCTCGGCAATCACGCCCGGCATGCAACTGCATCCGCGCGCCGCGCAACCGCCGCACAACAACCGCCGCACCGACGCCACCGCGCTCCAAAACCGTGCAGGCACATCCCTTGCGACATCAAGGCGCCCGCCGCCCCGGCGGACGGCAATCCTTGCTCAATCGGCGCTGCGCCCCGCACGACTCTCTTCGTGCGGCGGCGCCGCATCGCAAGCAGATTCCCTGAACGAGAGGACGATAATGAAATCCATTCGAACGATAGTGGCCCTGTGCTCGGTCATTTCCGTACTCGCGGCATGCGGCGGCGGCGACGACGTCGGCACCGAACTCGGCATCTCCAAACCGCAGGCACGTTTCATCAACGCAGTGCCGGCCGGCCCGAATCTCGACTACTACCTGAACGCGAAAGTCGACGCGTCAGGCATCGCCTACAAGGGCGTGACCCGCTATCACGACATCGACTCCGGCACGCAGACCGCCAGCTACGACGTATCGGGAACGACCAGGACCATCGCGTCGCAGTCGTTCAGCGCGGCGAACGGTCATCACTACACGACCATTGCATTGCCGAGCACGTCGTCGGCGATTTCGGTGATCGACGATCCCTTCGACAAGAAGCTGCTGTCCGACAAGGCGCGCGTGCGTAGCTTCAACGCGTCGCCGAACGCGCAGAACGTCGACGTCTACGTGGTCCCTCCGGGCACCGACATCACGGCACAAAGCCCGACGCTGGCCGGTGCGGCCTACCAGAATGCGGTGCCGGCATCCGGACAGGATTCCGTCTACCTGAACGGCGGCACGTACCAGGTGATCGTCACGACGGCAGGCAGCAAGACGCCGATCCTGAAGACCCCGCCCGTCGCGCTCAACAACAACGCCGACTGGCTGCTGCTGACGATTCCGGCCGGCGGTATTAGCGACGTGATACCCAACGACGTTCACGTGCTCGTTGCGCAAGGCAACGATGCGGACACGTCCGCGCAGGAACTCGGCCCGCAGTAAGGGCATGCGGTAAGCTCACGGCGGACCGCCTCCTGGCGGTCCGCCGAAGCAACGATCGCGACGTCAGCCGATCCGCTCGAAACAGATCACATGTTCGGCCCGCGCGCCGACGCCATGCTGGACCTCCACCTCCACGTCGCCGACATACCGGACGCGCCAACCCGGCCGCGTCCCGATCAGCGGCACATTGCCGCCCGGCCGGCTCTCGATGCCGCCGAGCCCTTCATCGGGCGTCATGACAGCGTCGTCGAGCGACGCATTCGAGTAAATCACGTTGTCGTGCCACTCGGTCGCGCCGGCGGCGGCCTCCTGGCCCTTGCCGTCCACGTCGACCGTGTTGTCCGTCCTCGCCATGTTCGCGTTGTCGAGCGTGACGATCCGGCCGGCGGCGCGCCGCACCGGGTCGCCGCTGTCGACCGCATGGGCATCGACGTCGATCGGCGGCAGGCCGGTCGGCATTTTCGCCGCGACCGTCTCGGGCGTCAGCGGCCGCTTCGCCACTTCCGCAGCCTGGGTCGACGCATCGGGCATGTCGCCGGCCGCCGGCGTCTTCACGGGGCTCTTCGCGATCTGTTCGCGCTGCTTTTCGGGGGTTGAATTCGATTCCGCGTTCTGCATCGCACCTCCTGTTCCGGACGGCGTGCGCCGGCGTGATACGAGCGGCGCCGGTCCGGGAATCACTACAACGGTCCTTGCAAATCTTTCACGCGCAGGGCGTCGCACGCGTGCGCCGTGCGGCGCACGTGCCGAGCCGGCACGTCGCCGCGGCAGGGCCGGACGACGCCCGCTGTCGCGTGTCAGCCGCCGCTCGCGCCCGCCGGCGCGGATGCCGCGCCCGGCATGCTCGCCGCGTCGACGCCGCTGCCGGCCGTGCCGCTGCTCGGCATGCCCGACGGCGCGGTGGACGGCGCCGGCGCCATGCCGCCCGTGGCGCTCGAACTCGCACCGGTGCCGGTGTCGGTCTCGCTCTTCTTCTGACAGCCCGCACCTGCCGCCAGGCCGGCGATCAGGATGCCGGCGAAGACGGCTCGCGATACGTAACGAATGGAATATCGCTGCATGACACCTCCGCTGATGTCGATTGAATGGAAGCGGGGGGCGCGCAATCCGCGTGCCGGGCGCCGGCGCGCCGATACTCGTCCCGCCCCATTCATTTTCCAACTGACGCCCAGCCGAATATTTAATTTCCCATCGTCGCGGCGCCGACCCATACTCGCCAGCAAATCCGACACATAACGCCCACGGTAGCCGGGCCTGCGCTGCGTGCACACGCTGCCGGTTCGCGCCGCCGAACATGGAAGGAGACAACGCGTGCGACTGGAAGCCATCCATCGGCCTGGGATCGATCGGCGCGGAGGCCCGCCGCGTCCGAGACGGATCGTCGGGCACCTTCGTCAAATGACGGGCCGCGGGCGCGCGTAGCGACATGCGGGACGCACCGGAGCCGCACGGCCTGCCCGTCGACGCGCCCGACGCCACGGGCGCGCTCGACGTACTGGACGCGCGGCTGATGCGCATCCTGCTCGTGCTGCTCACCGAGCGCACCGTGTCGCGCGCGGCCGTGCGGCTGAACATGTCGCAGCCGGCGACGAGCGCGGCGCTCAAGCGGCTGCGCACGCTGCTCGGCGATCCGCTGCTGGTGCGCAGCCGCTACGGCATGGTGCCGACCGAGTTCGGCGCGCGGCTGATCGACCCGCTGCGCAATGCGCTGCGCGTGATCGACTTCATCCGCATCCAGCAACCGACCTTCGACGCGCGCACCTCCGTGCGCACCTACCGGATCGGCTGCCCCGATTATCTGAACGTGCTGTTCGTGCCGAAGCTCGTCGCGCTGTTCCGCGCACGCGCGCCGAATGCGCAGCTCGTGTTCCATCCGCTCGGCGACGGCTACGACGACGAACGTGCGCTCGCTGATGGCGAGCTCGACATCGTGATCGACAATCGCCCTGCCCGTTCGTCGCGGTTCCGGCAGGACGATCTGTTCGACGATCGCATCGTGTGCCTGATGCGCGCGACGCATCCGCTCGCGCGGCGCGGCGCGATGACGGCCGCCGAATTCGCGCAGGCGGCGCAGCTGTGCCCGACGCCGTCGTGGCTCGAAGCGTCCGGCGCGATCGATCTGCAGCTCGAACGCGTCGGCCTGCAGCGGCGGATCGTCGTCACGCTTCCGCATTTCGAGCTCGCCGCGCATGCGCTCGTGCGCTCCGATCTGATCCTGACCACCACGTATCGACTCGCGCGCCACTACGCGAAGCTGCTGCCGCTCGGCGCGGTCGCGCTGCCGGCCGAGCCGCCCGACATCGTGTACCGGATGACGTGGAACGAGTCGGGGCCGTGCGTCGACGGCGTGCGGTGGCTGCGCGCGCTGATTGCCGAAGCGACGCACGGCTGGCTCGATGCGGAGGCTGCGCTGCCGGACGTCACGGCGGTGGCCGCGAACGTGGGCGCGGACGCGCGAACGGCTGCGCCGGTGGCCGACGAGCCGCCCGAACCCGCGCGACGCACCCGCCGGCGGCAGGCGACGCATTGCGGCAGCTCGCAGCGGCCGCACCCCGCGCGCGCGGCGCGCATCCATCGCATCGCGACGAAGTCGCACTGAGTCCCGCTGAAATCGCGCGCGCTGCGCAGGGCGCGGTGTCGCCAGCACCACCACCCACCTCACGCGTCACGCATCGGTTGCGCAAGCAACTTGTACGCAACGACGGCGGCAGCAAGCGCAAGCACACCGCTCACCGTCAACGCGTCGGCGAATCCACTCGCGAACGCCGCGGGCGCCGCTTCCGCGAGCGTGCGCGCGGACGACGGCGGCACGTGCGCGAGCGCCTGCGCGAGATCGCCGGCCAGCAGGCTCGACATGAACGGCGCATCGACGAATGCCCGCACGCCCGGTGCGGCCGACAGCAGCCGGTCGAGCTGCGCGTGCGTACTGGCGGCCAGCACCGCGCCGAGCACGCCGACGGCCGTCACGATCGCCGAGAAGCGGGTCGTCGTGCTGATGCCAGACGCCATCCCGGTGCGGTTCGGCGGCACGCACGCCATGATCGCCTTCTGCGTGTCGCCGTTCATGATGCCGGCGCCGCACCCCGTCACGAACATGCCGAGCGCGACGAGCCGGTAGTCGCCGCCGGCCGTCAGCGCGGCGGTCGCGAGATTGCCCGCGCCGATCAGTGCGAGCCCGCCCGCCAGCACGCCGCCGGGCGACACGCGCGCGGCGAGCATGCCACCGAGCGACGGCCCGCCGATCATCGCGACCGCGAACGGCAGCATCCCGAGCCCCGCGTCGATCGCCGACATCCCGAACGCGTTCTGCAGGTACAGCGGCAGAAACGTCATCATCACCTGCGCGCACGCCGCATAGCCGAACATCGCGAGCACCGCGCCGACGAAGCGCGGCTGGCGAAACAGCGCGAGATCGATCATCGGCCGCGCCTGCCAGCGCTCCGCGCCGACGAACGCGGCCAGCAGCGCGGCGGCGAACGCAAACCGGCCGAGCGTCGCGCCCGACAGCCAGCCGTGCGACGGCGCACCGATCAGCGCCGCGATCGCGCACGCGAGCGCCGCGCCGAACAGCAGGCTGCCGGCGGCGTCCACCCGTTTCGCGTGCGGATCGCGCGACTCGTCGATCGCGACGCGAGCGCCGGCCGCGAGCAGCGCACACACCGGCAGATTCAGCAGGAACACCCAGCGCCAGCCGATCCAATGCGTGATCGCGCCGCCAACGAGCGGCGCGACGGCCGTCGCGATCCCCATGCACATCCCCCAGATCGCCCACGCGCGGGCCCGTTCGCGCCCGTCCGGAAAGCGGTTCGCGATGACCGCGAGCGCGGCCGTCAGCAGCAGCGCGGCCCCGCCGCCCTTCACCGCGCGCGCGGCGATCAGCCAGCCGGCCGACGGCGCGAGTCCGCAACCGAGCGACGCAAGCGAAAACAGCGCGAGCCCCGCGCCGAGCATGCGCTTGCGGCCGAAACGGTCGGCGAGCCCGCCGGCCGGCAGCAAGCACGCGGCGAACGCGGTCATGTAGGCGCTCACGACCCATTCGATGTCGGCGAAGCTCGCATGGAAGCCGCGCGCGATGCTCGGCAGCGACACCGCGACGACGTTCGTGTCGAGCACGATCAGCGAGCACGTCGCCGACGCGACCGCGAGCGTCGCGGCGGCCGGCAGGCGCGGGTTCGCGGGCGCGGCGGCGCGCGAGGCGGGGGAAGGCAGGGACATCGACAGCTCCGGAGCAGGAGGAACGAGCCGTATGCTAGGCTCGAGCCGTATTGCCTGTCATTGATACGTCTATGCAGTTTTATTGACGAAAATTGCAATCTTGACGTCCTCACCCGCCTAAAGGCAGGTGATTCCCACACCTGGCGATGCACGTCCGCATCGGAGAATGTTCAGCGCAGCGTTGGTATCACGATCATGCTCGACACCACAATCACTGCAGGCCCATTCTCTTATTCGCAGTCCCGCGATACCTTTCGGCCGCGTCGTGCTGTCTTTCGATCCGCACGACGAACAGGACTGGGTAGAACCGCTTTCGTCCACTTCCTCGAACGTGGCCCCGTGCGCGATCGCTTTGTAACGGAGCTTGTTTCGGAAGGACGACCAGGATGCGTCGTAGACGCTCTTCGCCATCCTGGTTCTGGCGAGTTTTACGGCCGACACGTTGCCGACCGCGATGTAATCGAAACGCCGCACCAGATCGAGCGCGAGCTTATGCTGGAAATCGGCACGGGCATTCGCGACCTTGGCGTGCAACTTCGCGATATGCCGCTTGTGCTTGCGCGCCCGTTGCGCTTTCGCCAGCTTTTCCGCCGCTCGTCGACCGAATCGGTCATTGGGCAGCTTCTCGCCGGTCGAAAGTGTGGCGAAGTCTTTCAGGCCGAGATCGATGCCGACGCCGGAACGGATTGGGCGGGCCTGCACATCGGGCATCTCGATCACGATGTTGAGAAACCAGTTGCCACGCGCATCCTGCGCAAAGTTGCTCCCATCCTTGATCTTGCCTTCGGGAAGTGGGCGGCTGTTGAACACGCGAAAGGTGTTGCCAGCGAAGCGAAACGCATCACCTTCGCGCTTCAGGTCACGCCCCTTCAGCGGCACCCAGCCAAGAGACTTTTTGCCCCGATAGCGCAGGTAGGGCCGACGATGCTGACTGCGCGACTTCGCGTATTGCTCGCACGTCGCGTTGATCGTGCCGGAGTGGATGCCGAGTTCCTTGCTGCTCCCCGTCGTCAGCACGTTCAGATCAAAGCCGGTCGGCCACTTTTTGCTCCACTTGAGCGCGTGCTTCTGCGTGTCATTGCAGAAGTTCCAGACGTAGTTCACCGCACGGCTCTGCTTGTTGAGCAGTCCGTTGAACGACTTCACCCGGTAGCGGTAGACAAGAATCATGCCGGTGATCCTAACCCGTGGAAGAAGCTGCCTGTCAACAGCACGCCTTTCCTTCCCGCCATCCGCCCCGAAGGAAGTCCCATTGGGGGAAATGGCGGGGTTTCTCGGAGCAAATTCTGATGAATCCGCTCGAATTCCGTCATGTGCGCGCGTTCCTGAGCGTCGCGCAGCATCTGCATTTCGCTCGCGCGGCCGACGCGCTCGACATGGCGCCGCCTGCGCTCACGCGGCAGATCCAGGAGGCCGAGCGGCTGCTCGGCGTGCGGCTGTTCCAGCGCTCGCGCCGCGCGGTCACGCTGACGGCGGCAGGCGTTGCGTTTCTCGCGGAGGCGAGCGCCGCGTTCGAGCATCTGCAGCGCGGCCGCGAACTCGCGATGCTGGCCGAGCGCGGCGAACTCGGCCGGATCGAAATCGGCTATGTGTCGTCGGCCGTCTATTCGGGCGCGCTGCAACGCACGGTCGGTGCGTTTCGCGCCGCGCATCCGCGCATCGACCTGAACCTGCGGGAAGTGCCGATGGACGACGTCGCGAAGCAGCTCGACGCGGGCCGGCTCGATCTCGCATACGTGCGCCCGCCGTTGCCGCTGCCGGGCGCGCTGCGGATCGTCACGCTGCAGCGCGACGTGTTCGTCGCGGCCGTGCCGGCCGATTCGCGCTACGCGTCGATGACTGCCGTGCGCGCCGCCGATCTCGCCGACGCACGCTTCGCGGTGCCCGAGCAGGAGCGCGGCACGCTCGAAGTCGCACGCCGCGGCCGCTTCGCGCCCGTGATCGCCGCGCGGCCGGGCGGCTTGCTCGCGGTGCTCGCGTGCGTGTCGGTCAACGGCTGGGTCGCCGTGATTCCGGATGCGCTCGCCGGCTGCGTGTCGTTGCCGGGCGTCGTGTACCGGCCGATCGCCGGCAAGCCGATCACGTCCGAACTCGCGCTCGCGCACCGGCGCTTCGAGAAGGCGCCCGCGGTACGCGCGTTCCTGCGCACCGTCCCCGCGCGAGCCTAGCGCCCGTATCTTCCCCAGCCGCCATTCCACTCTCACGCGAATAAGCATTGCGCGATTCGATGTTTGCCGGCGCGAAACCGATTCCGTAATCTGCCGGGCAGCCGCGCGGCCCGCGCGCGGATCACCGAGGACCGCCATCGATGACTTCGCCCTCCGCCCCTGCCCGCCGCCGCGCGTTGCTGCGTGTGGCCGCCCTCGCCGCCGCACCGCTTGCGGGCGCCGCCGCCCTGCCCGCCCGCGCGGCCGGCCCCGACCTGTCGAACGTCACGCTGGTGCTCGGCGATCAGGCCGGCGGCCTGCGTGCGCTGGCCGAGGCCGCGCGTGTGCTCGACGGCGTGCCGTACCGGTTTCGCTGGGCGAATTTCCAGGGTGCCGCGCCGCTGTTCGAAGCGCAGCGCGCGGGCGCGATCGATCTCGCGCCGGCCGGCGACCTGCCCGTGCTGACGGCCGCGCTCGGCGATCCGGCGCTGCGGATCGTCGCGACGCGCGTGGGCTCACCCACGTCGCTCGGCATCGTCGTGCAGCCCGATTCGCCGGTGCGCACGGTCGCCGACCTGAAGGGGCGCACCGTCGTCGTGTCGTCGGCGCGCGGCAGCATCTCGCAATATCAGCTGTACGGCGCGCTGCGCGAACACGGCCTCGCACCGGGCGATGTTGACGTGCGCTTCGTGCTGCCGGTCGACGCGTTCGCCGCATTCGAGGCGAAGCAGATCGGCATCTGGGCGACCTTCGATCCTTACTACGGCAACGTCGTGCGACGCGGCGCGCGCATCGTTCGCGACGGCAGCGGGATCAATTCGGGGCTCGCGTTCCTCACGTCGCCGGTCGACACGCTCGACGATCGATCGAAGCGCGCGGCGCTATCGGACGTGCTCGCGCGGCTCACGCGTGCCGGCCAGTGGGCGCTCGCGCATCCGGCTGACTACGCGACCGTCTACGCATCGCTCACGCGCCTGCCGCGCGACGCGGCCGCCGATATCGCGCGCCGGGCGGCGCTCGCGCAGCGCGGCGTCACCGCCGCGGACATCGACGTGCTGCAACGCGTCGCCGATCGCGCGGCCGCGGATACGATCCTGCCGAAGCGCGTCGACGTCGCGTCGATCGCGGTACGCAACCTGTCGGCCGCGTAACCGGTTGCGCGCACACTCAGCGCGGCTTCGACATGTCGAGATCGGGCACGTCGTCGCCGAACGTCGACGCGACCAGCGTGCGCATCGCGGCGATCAGCAGCGTCGGCCCCGACTGGTTGAACGTGCAGCGCTCGCCCGCCGCCGGCACCGCGCGATGCAGCACCGCGCGCCATGCGCCGTGCCCGCCGTCGCGTTCGAACGCGCCGAACGGCACACGCTCGACGAGCGGGCCGCCGTCTGCCCATGAAGACGACGGCGCGTACGGCACCGGCGTGCCGTCCGGCTCGCGAATGATCGTGCAGCCACCGGCGTCGACGCGCGGCGCGCCGAGGTCTTCCGCCATCGCCACCCAGAAATCGAGCGGCGCACCTGTCAGATCGTGAACTTGCACCGCGCGCTCCTTCGGCATTGAAAACGCCATCCTAGCGCCGCCGCGTACGCTTCGCCGCCAGGCGCCGCCCGGTGTTTCCCCGGCAAGCCCTTCGCCATGCCATGCAAATCCGCCGATACGTGTTACGAATCGGCGATTCCCTGCATACAATGGACACAACACCTATGTCCGGTCCGCGGTGGACAAGCAGGCCGGAACCGACATCGCGCCGAACCCGGCCACGCCCGTTCGGCGGAAAACAACCGGAATCACACGGTGCAGCGCAGGCCGGATCTCTCGGGAGCCCGCAGCATGTCCACGCAAGCCAGGAAGCCGCTGATCTCGCTCGTCGTGCCGTTTCATGACGAAGAGGAAACGATCGACGCGTTCTTTGCCGAAACGCTGCCCATTCTGGAGTCGGTCGCCGTGGTGCGCTTCGAGATCGTCTGCATCAACGACGGCAGCCGCGATCGCACGCTCGACCGGCTGCTCGCGATCGCCGCCGGCGACGCGCGCGTGCACGTCGTGGATCTCACGCGCCGCTTCGGCAAGGAAGCGGCGCTCACCGCGGGCCTCGACGAGGCGGCCGGCGCCGCGGTGATCCTGATCGACGCCGACCTGCAGGACCCGCCCGCGCTGATTCCCGCGATGATCGAACGCTGGCGCGGCGGCGCCGAGGTCGTCGCCGCGAAACGCACCGACCGGCTGTGCGATCCCTACCTGCAGCGCGCGGCGGCGGCGCTCTACTATCGCGTGCACAACGCGCTGTCCGAGGTGGAGATGCCGGAAAACGTCGGCGATTTCCGCCTGATGGATCGCGAGGTCGTCGACGCGTTGCGCGCGCTGCCTGAGCGGCGGCGGTTCATGAAGGGGCTGTTCGCGTGGGTCGGCTTTCGCACCGAGATCATCGAATACACGCGTGCGCCGCGCAGCGGCGGCCGCTCGAAGTTCTCCGGGTGGCGGCGCTGGAATTTCGCGCTGGAAGGCATCACGAGCTTCAGCACGGTGCCGCTGCGCGTGTGGACCTACGTCGGCATCACGTTCGCGATGCTGTCGCTCGTGTACGGCGCGTTCATCGTCGTGCGCACGCTGTTGTTCGGCAATCCGGTGCACGGCTACCCGTCGCTGATTTCCGTCGTGCTGTTCGTCGGCGGCATCCAGCTGATCGGCATCGGCGTGATCGGCGAATACCTCGGCCGGATCTATCACGAGTCGAAGCAGCGTCCCGTCTATCTCGTCAGACGGCGCTATCGGGCCGAGCGGGACGCCGCCGCGCAGCCCGCATCGAAGCTGCTGCAGTTCCCGCTCAAGCGCACGCACGCGGCCCGCCGCCGGACGACGATACCGGCCGCCGCCGGCCTCGCCGCCCGCAAGGCGTCGTTCAAGTAAGCCGGGCCGCGGCATTGGACATTTCCAGCCAATCGCTACGCTCGGCGCCGCGCGCCGTCGGCGAGTGGCTCACGCCGCGGCGCCTCGTCCTGTACAGCGCAATGATGCTGGTGTTCTACGCGCTGTTCATCGCGGTCTGGACGACCGTCGTTCGGCACGGCGGCGCCGTGGCGCGCCCCGGCGCCGACTTCTCGGTGTTCTGGTCCGCGTCGTACGTGATGCTGCACGGTACGCCTGCGCAGGCTTACGATTTCTCGTCGTTCTCGCGGCTGACGGCCGAGCTGTTCACCCACTTTCGTCGTGACAGCTTCGCGCCGTGGCTGTACCCGCCCACCTATCTGCTGCTCGTGACGCCGCTGGCGCTGCTGCCCTTTGCGCTCGGCTATCCGCTGTTCGTCGCGTTCGGCGTGGTCGTGCTCGGCCTCGCGGCATCGCGCGTATCCGGCCTCGGCTCGATGGCCGCCGCAGGGCGCGCCGCGACGCTCGCACTGGCCGCCGCACCGTGCGTGTTCGTCACCGCGACGCTCGGGCAGAACGCATTCCTGACCGCCTCCTGCGCGGCGCTGGCCGTCCACTGGGCCGCCCGCAGGCCGATGTGGGCCGGCCTCTGCATCGGCCTGCTGTCGGTCAAGCCGCAGATGGCGTTGCTGTTCCCGTTCGTGCTGATCGCGGCGCGCGCGTGGCGCACGATCGCATGGGCCGCGCTCGCCACGGGCACGTTCGTCGCGTTGAGCATCCTGGTCTGCGGGGTCGAGTCGCTGCGCCTGTTCGTCGCCAGCACGGGGCTCGCGCGCTCGATCGTCCTCGAACACGGTGTCGTGTTCTGGCTCGTGTCGCCGACGCCGTTCGCGACGTTCCGCCTCGCGGGCGTCCCGCTCGCCGCCGCCTATGCCGCACACGCGTGTATCGCCGTGATCGCGATCGCAGCCGCCTGCGTCGCGTGGGCACGGTCACGCGATACCCGCGTGCGTGCGGCCGTGCTGACGGTCGCGACGCTCGCGGCCAACCCGTACGTTTGGCACTACGAACTCGCGTGGCTCGCGGTCGCGATCGCGTGCATGCTGGCGATCGGCTGGCGCGACGGTTGGCTGCGTGGCGAACAGACCGCGATCGCGCTGCTGTGGGCGCTGCCGATCGTCGAATACCTGAACCCGTGGCTGGAGTGGCCGCAGATCGGCCCGGCCGTGACCCTCTTCGCGCTGCTCGTGCTGCTGCGGCGCGCGCGGCACGACGTTCACCACGTTCACGACGCTCACAACGCGAGCCGCGGCGGCACGTACACGCCGTAGTACGGCCCGACGCCGGTCGCGACACCCGTGAGCTTCACGCCGGCAACGAAGTGGCCCTGGATGTACTTGTACGTGCCGCCGAGCGACACGTCGATGTGGAACGCGGCGAACGCGACGATCGGCACGGAGGTGCTGCTCGAGGTCTGCGTGACGACCGGCAGCACGACCGTCGCGCCGACCGGCACCGACGTGTAGAGCGTCGCCTTCACGCCGGTGGCGAGATTGATGGTGTCGCCGATATTGAGCGTCGTCGGGTTGCCGGTCACCATCAGCCCGCCCATCGTCGTCGTGTCGGTCGCGGTCGACTGGAACGACGTCCACTGACCGCCCATGCACAGCGCGCCATAGGTCTGGCCGTTGGTGATCGAGAACTCGTACGGCTGGCCCGTCAGCGGATTGATCAGCGGCTGGTTGGTCGCCGCATTCCAGTACTGGTTGTACACGCACTGGTCGATCGCGATCGGAAAGAGGCCGCCCGCCGCCACCCCGCCGGGCGCGGCCAGCACCGCGATCGCGGTCGCGCTGCCGGATGTGCCGGGCACACCGAGCAGCCCGCCGAGCAGCAACGGGATCGAGCCGCCGTTGACGCCCGGCGCGCGCGACACCGTGACCTGCACCGCCGGCACGTCGTACGCGCCGGGCGTGATCGTGGTCGGCTGCATCGACGCCGGGTTGCGCGTCACGTTCCAGTACCCGGTCGTCACCGTGCCCGTCGCCAGCGCCGCGCCCGCCGCCGAATTCCGCGCGATCACGCCGTTCGCCGCCGGCGCGGCCTGCGACCAGTTCAGCGGGCCGCCGGTCGGCGACATCATCGCATCGGCCGCCGCGAGCGCGGCCGCGTCGGCGGCGTTCTGAAGCTGGTTGCGCACGGTGGCGACCCACGCGATGTCGATCGCCAGCGCGCCGAACGACAGCAGCGGAATCAGGAACATCAGGAAGAACAGCGCGACGGAGCCTCGCTCGGACGCGGGGCCGGTGCATCGCGTGTCGGCTGCGTCATTCATAGAGCATCACCGAGCTGGCCGAGATCGTAATCGGGCCGGTAAGCACGCTCAACGCCGTACCCAGCACCAGCCCGGAATACGTGTAGGTCACCGTCACCGTCAGCGCGGTGCCCGCCGTCGTGCCGTTCGCCTGCGTCACGGCCACGGTCGGGACCGTCCCGGTGCCGCCGCTGACCAGGCTGTTCTGCGTGTAGCTCAACGCGACGTTGGCGATCTGCGTCGGGGTCAGCATCGGCACGCGCAGCACGACGCCGGCCCGCGCGGCTTCGCGGCTCGCGTTCGTGATGACGGCCTTGTCGCACAGCAGCAGGCTCACGTCGATGATGCCGATCAGCACCATCAACAGGAACGGCAGCATCAGCGCGAACTCGAGGGATACGACGCCGCGCGCGTGGCGCGCGCCCCTCGCCCCGCGTGTCATTTTGTGGTCCCCGCAGCGGGAGGCACGACGCTCCGCTCGAGCGCCGCGCCCGTCAACGGCCGCGCGGCGGCCGCCGCCGGGCGCGCCGCGAGCTGCGCGCGCACCGCCTGGTAGAAGCGCAGGTTGTCGGCCACCGCCGACGCAGGCAGGTCGGCAGACAACAGCTTTTTCGCCGAATCCGTGTTGCCGAGCACGCCGTACGCGAACGCGAGGTTCTGGCGCGCCTGCCACGGCGCGTCGGGCAAGCCGGCCACGTCGAGCAGCACGTTCACGCCTTCGCGCGGCCGGTTGCTCAGCACGAGCGACAGCCCGAGGTCGATGCGCAGCCCCTGCGCGTCCGGATGCGCGTTGAGCGCGTCGCGATACACGGCTTGCGCGTCGGCATGGCGGCCTTGCAGGTCGAGCACCGTGCCGAGCCCTTGCGCCGCGAGCGGCAGGTTCGGCTGCGCGGCCAGCAGGTCGCGGTAGCGCTGCGCGGCCTCGTCGAGCCGGCGCTGGCGCAACGCGACGCGCGCGAGCCCCAGCTGCGGCCCGAGATCCGCCGGCGCCTGTTGCCGTGCCTGCTCATAGAGAATTCGCGCGCGCTCCAGATCGCCGGCCCGGTAGTTGACGTCGCCGAGGCCCAGCTGCGCCGCGAGCGAATCTGGATGCCGCGCGAGCACCTTTCCGTACAGCGTCGACGCAAGCTCGACGTTGCCGCCGGAGAGCGCGCTGTCGGCAATGCGCAATTCGGCCTGCGGGTCGTCGCTCTTGTGCGACAGCGCTGCTCTCGTCTGGATGCCCGGCGCGCAGCCGCCGGCCAGCACGGGCAGCACGGCCGCGAACGCCAGCGCGCGGATGACGGATCGTGTCATTTGAATACCTCGATCAGGCGGATCGCCGCCGGGCCCGCCGCGATCAGGCCGACCGTCGGCAGGATGAACAGCATCATCGGCACGGTGATCTTCGGCGCGAGCTTCGCGGCCTTTTCCTCGAGCGCGACGACCTGCTCGGTGCGCTCGCTGCGCGACAGCGTGCGCAGTGCCTGCGTGATCGGCGTGCCGAATCGCTGCGATTGCGTGAGCGTCGTGGCGAGCGAGCGCGCCGACGAAAAATTGACGCGCAGCGCGAAATGCGCGAGCGCCTCCGAGACATTGCCGCTCAGCGTCAGCTCGTCCGCGCACACGGTCAGCTCGTCGGCGAGCGGCGGGCAGATGCGCTGGAGTTCGCGGGCGACGCGCCGCACGCCCGATGCGAGACTGTTGCCGGCCATCGTGCAGATCACGAGCAGGTCGAGCGCATCCGGAAAGCACGCGGCGATGGTGCGCCGGCGCCGCCGGATCATCGCGCCGAGCACGTACTCGGGCACGATCACGCCGATCACGAACGCGCCGACCATCGCCACCGCACGGATCACGAAGAATTCGCCGAGCCGCGGAATGTACGGGCTGAACACGATCGCGAAGCCCGCGAACAGCACGCCGCAGCTCAGCTTGATGCCGATCATCGCCGACACCGCGCGGCGCTCGCGAAAGCCGGCGCGCGTGAGCTGCAGCCCGAGCTTCACACGCTGCATCGGGTCGAGCACTGGCAGCCGCTCGCCGAGCTGCGCGAGCCGCCGCGTCAGGTCCTGGCGCACCTCGCCCGGCTGCAGCCGCCCCGCCGCCAGCGACAGCGAGCGCTGTCCGGCCGCCTGCTGCACGCGCGCGGCGATGCGCCGGCGCGTGCCGCCGCCGGGCGTCGCGAGCGCCGCGGCGACGCACGCGATCAACAGCAGCAGTTCGAGGCCGCGGGCGGCCAGCATCGACATCGTCATCGCGCGGTATCCAGTTTCGAGATCTTGTTGATCGTCAGCAGTCCGATCGTCAGCAGCACGGCGGCGATCGTCAGCATCACGTGGCCCGCGTGCGTGTCGAACAGCAGCATCACGTACGAGCGGTTCACGAGGAACAGCGCGCCGATCATCACGAACGGCACGGCCGAAATGATCTTCGTCGTGATCCGCCCTTCGGCGGTCAACGCACGCGTTTTCAGGCGGATGTCGCGGCGCGTGCGGATGATGCTCGACAACTCGTCGAGCGTTTCGCCGAGGCTGCCGCCGGTCTCGCGCTGCAGCAGCAGGTAGACGGTGAAGAACGAGAAGTCCGCGATCATCAGCCGGTCAGACGCCTGCGTCAGCACGTCCTTCAGATCCACGCCCACGCGCAGGCTGTCGCCCATCGTGCGGAAGGTCGAGCGCACCGGCTCCGCCGCGCTGTCGCCGACCGTGCTGATCGCCTGCGTGACCGGAATGCCCGCGCGCACCGCACGCACGATCAGGTCGATCGCGTCGGGGAACGCTTCGAGAAAGCGCAGCCGGAAGCGCTCGACCAGCGCGCGATAGCTGGTGCGCATCGCCAGCAGCGGCAACCCGACGTAGATCAGTGGATGCAGGACGCTCGGCAGCGCGACGAGCTTCATCGCGACGATCGCCGCGATCTCGCCGACGATCGCGCTGGCGATGACGATCCGCATCCCGCGCTCGCCGCCGACCGCGCGCACGCGCGTCACGTAGCGCTGCAGCCACGCACGCACGCGGCCCTGCCGGCGCGGCAGGTTGAACAGCGCGACGCCGGGCGTGGCGTTGGCACCGGCCTCGCGGCCCGCCAGCGACGGCGCGAGGCGCCGCATCCGCTCGCGAATGCGCTGCTCCGGCGCCTGCCGCGCGCGATCGAGCAGCGCGGACAGCATGAGGCCGATCACGAGGATCACGACGAACGCGCCGAGCGCGAACAGGTCGGCGGGCCTCATTGCCGGAATACCTCGGAGAGCGCGTCCTCCATGCCGTAGTACGCGGCACGCGGGGCGAACGCGGGGCGCAGCGACGACGCCTCGAACACCCCTTTCACCACGTCGCGCGTCGTGTCGCTGTCCTGGCGGAACGTGAACAGATCCTGCGTGATCACGACCTCGCCTTCCATCCCGACGATCTCGGTGATCCGCGTCACGCGACGCACGCCGTCGCGCATTCGCTCGATCTGCACGAACAGGTGCACGGCGCTCGCGATCTGGCGCCGGATCGACAGCAGCTGCAGGTTCGCGTTCGCCATCATCACCATGCTTTCGAGCCGGCTGATCGCGTCGCGCGGCGTGTTCGCATGGATCGTCGTCATCGAGCCGTCGTGGCCCGTATTCATCGCCTGCAGCACGTCGAATGCCTCCGCGCCGCGGATTTCGCCGAGGATGATGCGATCGGGCCGCATCCGCAGCGCATTGCGCACGAGGTCGCGCTGCGAGATTCCGCCGAGCCCTTCGGTATTCTCCGGGCGCGTCTCGAGACTCACGACATGCGGCTGCAGCAGTTGCAGCTCGGCCGCATCCTCGATCGTCACGATCCGCTCGTGCTCCTCGATGTGCTGCGACAGCGCGTTCAGCAGCGTCGTCTTGCCCGAGCCGGTACCGCCCGAGATCACGATGTTCAGCCGGCACGCGCAGGCGATCTTCAGCACTTGCAGCATCCCGTGCGAGATGTTGCCCTGGTGCGCCATCCGCGCGAGCGTAATGTCGCGCTTCGCGAACTTGCGGATCGAGATCGACGCGCCGCGCATCGCGATCGGCGGCAGCACCACGTTCACGCGGCTGCCGTCGGCCAGGCGCGCGTCGACCATCGGGCTGCTCTCGTCGACACGGCGCCCGACCGCCGCCGCGATCCGCTGCGCGACGCTCGTCACGTGCGCGTTGTCGCGAAACTTCAGCGACGTGAGTTCAAGCCGCCCCGCGCGCTCGACGTACACCTGGTCGGGGCCGTTCACGAGGATGTCGGACACGGTGTCGTCGGCGAGCAGCGGCTCGATCGGCCCGACGCCGAACATGTCATTCAGGATCGCGTCGACGATCAGCACCTGCTCGCCCGCCGTGATCTTCAGGCGCTCGCGCTCGACGGTGTGCGCGGCCACCTGCTCGATGCCCGCGCGCACTTCGTCGCGCGTCTTCATCAATGCCGCCGACATGTTCATCGACGAGAACACCGCGGTGCGAATCGCATCGAACTTGCCGGAGCGGATCAGCGACTCCTGCGTGTCGGCCGCCGCGGCCCCGCGCAGCGGCGGCGGCGCGTGGCTCGCGATCGGTGCCGGCGCCGGCGCGGGCGCGTCGTCGCGCGGCGCGGCCGGGGCCACTGCCGGTGCAGGCTCCGGCGTCGACCGTTTGCGGGTACCGAACGTCACGATCCTTTCCTCCACTTGACGAAGCGCGCGTACCACGGCTCGGCGACGGCCATCGATTCGCCGGTGATGCCGTTCGCGAGCCGCCGGATCTCGTCCAGGAAGCCATGACGCTTCCCGCCTTCGATCGGCTCGCCGAGGTTCTCGGCGACCGCGAGCGGCTGCGGCTCGTGCGGCAGCTCGCGCAGCTTCACGCCGCCGAACGCATCCTCGAAATCGGTCTGCGCGACGCGCCCCTTGACCGGCTCGAGCGGATTGTTCAGCACCATCGACAGCAGCCGCTCGCCGGGCAGCTCCTTCACGAAGCGCGCGAGCCGCGCGGCTTCGTATGCGGCGTGCACTGAGCGGTCGGCGACGATATAGACGAGATCGGACGCCGCCAGCGCGTCCTCGAACAGTTTGCCGGCACGGTTGCCCACGTCGAACAGCACGTAATGGAAGCGGTCCCTCAGCATGTCGACGAGCTGCGCGATCGCATCGTCGCGCAGCGGCGCGTCCTCGCCGTACGCCAGCTCGGCCGACAGCACGTGCAGGCGGTCGCCCTTCGTGACGAACATGCGATCGAACAACGCATCGTCGGGGCGCTGCTCCATGTTCAGCAATTCGATCAGCCCGTTGTTGCTCGACAGCCCGAGCATCGAGTTCGCGCCGCCGCCATGAAGGTTCAGATCGGCATACGCGACACGGCGGCGCTTCTCGCCCGCCAGACAGCGCGCGAGACTCACCGCGACCGTCGTCGCGCCGACGCCGCCGCGGGCGCCGACGAAGCTGACGATCTTGCCGGTGCGCGCCTGCACGATCGATTCCGTCGCGGTCAGCGCGCGCCGCATCAGCTCGACGGTCAGCGGCTTCACGATGTAGTCCTGCACGCCGATGCCGAGCAGGTTGCGGAACAGCCCGACGTCGTTCTGCGTGCCGATCGCGATGACCCGCACGGACGGATCGCACATCTCGGCGAGCCGCATCAGGTCGGACACCGGCAGCACCGAATCCGACACGTCGACGATCAGCTGGCGCGGCGAACGCTCGTGCTGCTGCAGCAGGCGGATCGCGTCGTCGCAGTTGCCCGCCTGCACGTGGGCGCGCGTGATCGACAGATCCTGCGCGACGCGGCGGATCACGTCTTCGCTGCCCGCGTCCGACACGACCGCGATGAGATCCGCCGCCCCGGCGGAGGCGGCGCGCTTGGCGTTCTGGCGATCGAGGACGTTCATGGTCGGCATCGCGATGTCATCCGGAGCGGGTCAATGGCCGGGCGAGCCGGTCGTCGTCAGCGTCTTGCCGGGGGTCGGCTGCTTCACGCGATCCTCCACGTAGCGGCGCACCGCGTCGGCCGCGACTTGCGCGTCCGCGCCGCCGTACGGGATGGGCGCGACGAGGTCTTCCGGCCGCGCGAGCATCGTCGCGAGATTCGTGTAGGTCGCGCAGCCGAACGGCACGCCGGGCCGCCCGAAGCCCGCGTCGACGAGATGCGACGGCTGCATCAGCGCCGCGCAGTCGGGCGGCACCGCGCGCACGCCGTCGAAGCCGATCGCGCGTGCATCCGGCAGGTTGATCGGCGGCGGCGCCGACAGGCAGCCTGCAAGCGCGGGCGCCAGCAGAGCGAAGACGATGGTTCGAACCCGCATGCGCGCTCCTCCGGTCAATACACGAAGCCCGCGGCGCCGACGGGGCGCGGCGTTTCGCCCGACATCAGATCGAGCCCGAGATTGCGCTGCACCGCGAACTCGAGATCGCTGCTCGGCCGGGCGACGGTGTCGAGCGCCTGTTCGAGCTGGCCGGGGCCGGTCGGCTGCACGATGTACGGCGTCACGATCACG
This sequence comes from Burkholderia ambifaria AMMD, assembly GCF_000203915.1. NCBI lineage: Bacteria > Pseudomonadati > Pseudomonadota > Betaproteobacteria > Burkholderiales > Burkholderiaceae > Burkholderia > Burkholderia ambifaria. Next base: position 217,303 of record NC_008391.1, on the reverse strand, counting down.
ACGACCTCGGTCTTGTTGTCCTGGAAGTTCTTCGACGAAAACAGCCGGCCGATGATCGGCAGCCGGCCGAGCCCCGGAATCTGCGACACGGTATTGGCCGTCTGGCTCTGCAGCAGCCCGCCGATCGCGAAGCTCTGCCCGCTGGACAGTTCGACCGTCGTCTCGACGCGCCGCACGGTGAGCCCCGGCACCGTCACGCCGCCGGTCGTCACGCTGTTGTTCGCGTCGACCTCGCTCACTTCCGGACGCACCTTCAGGCTGATCCGGTTGTCGGCGAGCACGGTCGGCGTGAAATCGAGCGACACGCCGAACGGCTTGAACTCGACCGTGATCGCGCCGGTCGTGTTGCCGGCCTGCGCGACCGGAATCGGAATCTCGCCACCCGCGAGGAAGCTCGCGGTCTGGCCGGACATCGCGGTGAGGTTCGGCTCCGCGAGCATCGTGATCAGCCCTTCCTGGTCGAGCGCGTCGAGCACGACGTCGATCGACCAGCGCCCTGTGTGGAAGCCGCCGAGCACCGAGTACGCGCCGGTCGGCGACAGGTTGAACAGCCTGTTCGTCGGATCCATCAGCGTGCGCCCGTTGAACAGCCCGCCGATGAAGTTGCCGGCCGCGCCGAGCGAGCTCCAGTTGATGCCGAGCTGCTGCGTGACGTTGCGGCTCACTTCGGTCACGCGCACGCGCAGGTTCACCTGGATCGGGCGCGACAGGGTGAGCCGGTTGACGATCCTTTCCTTGTCGTTCAGGTAGGGCGCGAGCGACTGCATCACGGCGTCCGCGTCGGCCGCGCTCGGCACCTTGCCCGACACCATCAGCGAGCCCGGCGCGCCGGACACCGACAGCTTCAATTGCGGAAAGCGGCTGTCGAGCACCGCCTGCAGCGATACGGTGTCGACCTGCACGATCACCGTCTTGCGCAGGATCGGACGATGGTTCGCGCCGAGCGCGATCAGCGTGGTGGTGCCGGCCTTCTTGCCGAACACGAACACGGTGCGCGGCGACGGCACCTGGATGTCGGCGATGCTCGGATCCGCGACGAACATCGCGGTCGCTGGTTCGGACAGCGACAGCATCTCGCCCTTGCCGGTCGCGATCGACAACGTCGCGCCGGCTTCGACCGCGTGCGCGCGCTGCGCGAGCGCGACGCCCGGCGCGACGATGCAGGCCAGACACCAGAAAGCGATCCAACGAACCATGCGCACCATGCGTTTTCCCGTCAGTTGCCGGCCGCCGGGCGGCCGGCCCGATTCTTCACTGCATCACTGCACCGTCGTGGTCCGCGGCGCTTGCGTCGCCGCGTCCGCCGTCGCATTGCCGCCCACGGGTGCGGCCGGCGCAACCGGTGCAACAGGCGTGCCCGGCCAACCGGCCGGCAGCGGCGGCACGCCCGGCGTGCCGGTGCCGCCGGCGCGCGATCCATCGTCGACCGACGAGCCGCGATAGATCACGACCGTGTTGCCTTGCGACGGGCGCGTGCCAGTATCCGTGCGCGCAGCCGGCGCACGCGCCGCTTCGCGGGCCGCGCGCGATACGTCGCCGGCCCATACCGGCGGCGTATCGGGCTCCTGTTCGTCGCCGCCGGCCGCCTGGCGGCGGTCGCTCGTCGCGAAGCTGCGCAGCGCGAGCGACAGCGAACCGAGGCGCGTCGCGACCAGCACGACCTGCGCGGTGCGCGGCGCGACCTCGAGCGTGACCGTGCGCGCGCGGACCGGCGCGTCCGGCGCGCTCGCCGGCCCCTTCGCGCGCTGGAATTCCGAGCCGACCGCGAGCACGCGCGCGCGCCGCACGACCGTCTCCGCTTCGAACGTGCCGGGCGTCGTCGCGGAGCCGCCGATCTGCTGCGTGAGCACCACGTCGACGAAGTCGCCCGGCTGGATCAGCCCCGCGTTGCCCGACACGTCGTCGACCGGCACCGAGATCGCGCGCATGCCGGGCTGCAGCGCGGCGGCGAGAAAATCCGGCGCGCCCGCCGAAATCACGTTGTCCGCGCGGATCGGCGCGCCCGCTTCGACGCGGCTGCGCAGCAGCGCGCCCTTCAGGTCCGCGCCCGGTTGCGATTCGACGAACGCGCCGGCCGGCACCTGCGCGCGCGCCATGGGCTTCCACGCGAGATCGTTGTCGCGCAGCAGCAGCCCTTCAGGAAGGTCCGCCGCGGCGACCCGCACGCGTACGTCGGCCGTGTTACCGGGCGGCGGCGGTGTCGACGCGGAAACATACAGTTGGCGCAGGATGAACGCACCGATGCCGGCAGCGATGATCAGCACGGCCATTCTCAGGGGTTTGGGCATGGCGGCGCGCGTCCCCCTGGCTAGGTAAGCGAAAGTGCGTGAGGAAACGGCGCCCAGACGGCCAGCGCGCCGCCGAACGCCAGCGCGACGCCGTACGGCACGCCGCGCGTCGCCATCGGGTGCGCAGGCGCGACGCGACGCTGCCGTGCGAGGCCAGCGAGCATCGCAAGGCCGCACGCGGCGCCGCTCGCGCCGACGATCGTGAGCACCGGCAACGCGAGCGGCGGGCCGGCCCACAGGAACACAGCCGCGGCCAGCTTCACGTCGCCGCCGCCGAGCCAGCCCGCGTGACGCAGCGCGCCGAACACCACCAGCATCGCCGCGGCGGTCGCGACGTGGCCGGCGAATGGCGCAAGCCCTTCGCGCACGAGCGCCGCCGCGATCAAGTACAGCATCGCGAACGCCAGCACCGCGCGATTGGACACGCGCCGCTCGCGCAGGTCCTGCATCGCGATCGACACCAGCACGAGCGTGGCCGTCAGCTGTACGAGATAGAGCATCGGAGAGCCGTCCGTCGATGCGCCCCGGCTGGATACGTCGTACCGCTGCGGATCCGTGTATTCGTCGGCGGCGCGCGGGTTCAGGAGATCAGATCAGTGAGCTGACCTTGTTGATCAGCGATGTGAAGATGGCCTGCAGGCCTGATGTACCGCTCAGGTACGTGCCGACCGCCGCGAGTGCGACGACGATGATGCCGGCCAGCACCGCGTATTCGAGCGAACTGACGCCCCGTTCATCGCGCAACAAGGACTTGACGTATTGCAGCATGACTCCCTCCGTGTGACGGGGCCGGTGATCGACCTTGAATGTAAAGACGCTGCGTTGCTTCGGTGGCGGCGCATGGCGTTCGCCCATTCACGATTCATGCGGCGGCCCGTGCGTCGGGCCGCCCGCATCCCCCGGAATCCTTTCGATCGCTGCAACGCGCGTGTATGGCAACTGATTTGCCGCATTTCGCGCGTTTTGTTGCGTAGCCGCATTTGAGATGATGCGGATCACACCGATTCGTCTAGGGTATAGACAATTTTTTCGCGGATTTCAAATTATTTAGCGTCGGAGTGTATTTATGGACAGCACCCTTCAACAATGAAATTCAGGCACACCGCTTACCGCTTTCCCGCCCGCCAAGCAAGGCCTATCGGGGCGCGGCGTAAGAATGTCAACGATGGCGGGCATCATTGCGTTGGCGGATGATTCGATATTTTTTTGCCATTTTTTCCAAATTCACGGCAGTCGCCTCGGCAAATTTTAAAACGGCCATTCACGCTCGCTTTTCGGCAATCTTTTCGTGTCCGTCGATTTAACAGGGAAAATATTCCGTATTTCGCGTGCCGATCGGATTGCCGGATACCGCGGAGGAGTCGCTCAGCACGACGACACATATCGATCGTCATGATGCGCACTAAGGTTGTGACGATTCATCGGTTCCGGTTTTGCGCGGCCCCTGCTTGAATGGAGACCCGACCGACCCGACCCAGGAGACTCCCGATGTCCGACGTCCAGCATGCCGCTCACCCGTCATCGCATGCTTCGCACGCCGTTGCGCCGCACACGGCCGCCGCCCCGCTTCAGCTGCGCCAGGTCGCCGGCCGGATCGGCGCCGAGATCGCCGGCGTCCGGCTATCGAACACGCTCGACGACGCGACGTTCGACGCGATCCAGGCCGCGCTGCTGCGCCACAAGGTGCTGTTCTTCCGCAACCAGGAGCATCTCGACGACGCCGCGCAGGAAGCATTCGCGCGTCGCTTCGGCGACACCGTCGCGCATCCGACCGTGCCGCCGGCGGACGGCAGCGCGCAGCTGCTCGAACTCGATTCCGCGCATGGCGCGCGCGCCAACTCGTGGCACACCGACGTGACGTTCGTCGACGCGTACCCGAAGGTGTCGATCCTGCGCGCGGTCGTGATTCCGCCGTTCGGCGGCGACACGGTGTGGGCCAACACGGCGACCGCGTATGCGCACCTGCCGGAGCCGCTGCGCGCACTCGCCGACACGCTGTGGGCGCTGCACACGAACGCCTACGACTACGCGTCGACCCATGTGCACGCCGACGACACGCAACTGAAACGCTACCGCGAAGTGTTCACGTCGACCGTCTACGAAACAGAACACCCCGTCGTGCGCGTGCATCCGGAGACCGGCGAGCGCACGCTCGTGCTCGGGCATTTCGTGCAGAAGATCAAGGGGCTGTCGTCGCAGGATTCCGCGCATCTGCTGCAGGTGCTGCACGAACACGTGACGCGCCTCGAGAACACCGTGCGCTGGCGCTGGCAGCAAGGCGACGTCGCGATCTGGGACAACCGCGCGACGCAGCACTATGCGATCAACGATTACGGCGATGCGCGTCGCGTCGTGCGCCGCGCGACGGTTCACGGCGATGTGCCGGTGGGCATCGACGGCCGCCGCAGCGTCTTGCTGAAGGGGCCGGGGGTGGCGTTGCAGTGACGGGCGCTGCGCGCCGTGCGCGGCCTGCGGTGTCTGGCGCGGCTTTCGGCATTCCTGCATTTCTGACAGGACAATCCGGCTACGCGCCTCCCGCCACGGGCCGACGCGCCCCACACGCGCCGGCTCCCCCGCTTCACTCCAGCCACACCCCATCGAACCGATGCCCACCGAGCGGCGAGAACGTCACCCCGTGCACGCGCTTCGAAATCGGCAGCGACACGATCGACGTCGCGATCGGCGTGAACGGCACCTGATCCTTGAACACGACCTGCGCCTGCTCGTAAAGCGACGTGCGTTTCGCGACGTCCGCGTTCGTGCGCGCCGCGCCGACGAGCCGCTCGAAATCCGCATTGCACCACTTCGCGAGATTGCTGCCGTGCACCGCGTCGCAACCGAGCAGCGTGCCGAGCCAGTTGTCGGGGTCGCCGTTGTCGCCCGACCAGCCGTACAGGATCGCGTCGTGCTGCCCGTCGCGTTTCGCGCGGCGGTTGTATTCGCCCCATTCGTAGCTGACGATCTTCGCGCGCACGCCGATCTTCGCCCAGTCCTGCTGGATCAGTTGCGCCATCAGCTGCGCGTTCGGGTTGTACGGCCGCTGCACCGGCATCGCCCACAGCGTCAGGTCGAAGCCGTTCGGGAATCCCGCCTGCGCGAGAAGCGCCTTCGCGGCCGCCGGATCGCGCGGCGCGTCCTTCAGCCGCGGGTTGTACGACCATTGCGCGGGCGGCATCGGGTTCGTCGCGATCGTCGCGTCGCCGTTGAACACAGTCTTGATGATCGCCGTCTTGTCGATCGCGATGTCGAGCGCGCGCCGCACGTCGACGCGATCGAGCGGCGGATGCTGCGTGTTGTATGCGACGAAGCCGACGTTGAAACCGGTCCCCGAAAACAGCGTCAGCTTCGGATCGCGCCGCACCGTCTCCAGATCGGCCGGCCGCGGGAACACCGACACCTGGCACTCGCCGGCCGTGAGCTTCTGCAGGCGCGCGGCCGGGTCGGGCGTGATCGCGAACACGAGATGCGCGAGCTTCACGTCGTCCGGCTTCCAGTAGTCGGGGTTCGCGTCGTAGCGGATCACCGCGTCCTTCTGGTACGCACGCAGCTGGAACGGCCCGGTGCCGACCGGAAGCTGGTTGATGTCGGCCTCGCGGTGGCGTGCGGCCAGCTGCGACGCATATTCGGCTGACAGGATCGACGCGAACGCCATCGCGAGATTGCGCACGAACACGACGTCGGGCGACTTCAGCACGAAGCGCACCGTGTCGTCGTCGACCTTTTCGATGCGCTCGATGTTGCGGTCGAAACCGAGATCGCTGAAGTACGGGAAGCTGACCGGATAGGCCTTGCGAAACGGACTGTCGGCGTCGAGCATCCGGCCAAACGTGAACACGACGTCGTCGGCCTGGAACGGACGCGTCGGCTTGAACCACGCGGTCGTCTGGAACTTCACGCCGCGCCGCAGATGGAACGTGTAGACGCGCTGGTCGGACGACACGTCCCAGCTCGTCGCGAGCGACGGGACGAGATCGAGCGTGCCGCGCTTGAACTGCACGAGCCCGTTGTAGATCGTGTACGTGCTCGCGTCGAAATCGGTGCTGGTCGTGTGCTGGCCCGGATCGAAGCCGGCCGGGCTGCCTTCGCTGCAGTACACGAGCGTCTTGCCGGCCGGCGCGGCGAACGCGTGCGTGAATCCGCCGGCGAGCAGCAGTGACGCGGCCATGGCGCGCAACGTCACGACGGCAACGGATGGATGCCGCGCACGACGCGCGGCGGATGAGGCGAATGGAATCTTCATGGTGGCTCGGACAGGACGGTCATGCGAATGACGACCGCCGATCTTCGCGCGCCGCCCGCCGATCGCTTACCAATTAATTCCGCGTTGCTTATCGCGGCTGATGCATCCCGCTGCCGCTGCATCGGATCGTCCATGCGAGCGCCGCGCACGTTTCAGCGAACCTCGCAGCGACGGCCCACGCCACGCCGTGCGTCACCACAGTTCCTGCACCGCCGCGCGCCGCCTTCCGGCCCCGTGCAGGTTCTGCGGAATTGGCGCATCGTATCGGTTGGCCGACGCCGGCACCGGCGCGCGGGGATCCGCCCGGCGCGCACGCTCCGGCACGGCGCGCTGCCGGCGCGCCGCCCCTTCCTGGAGGACCCACGATGTCGATCAGCCCCGATACGCCCTCTCGTCCCGTGAAGTCGCCGGGCCCCGATCATCCGATCACGATCGAGCCGCATCCGTCGCGCGTCGTGGTCAGGGTGGCCGGCAAGACCGTCGCCGACACGCGCCGCGCGCTGGCGCTGCGCGAGGCCAGCTATCCGGCCGTGCTCTACATTCCGCGCGAGGATGCCGACATGTCGCTGCTGCAACGGACCGACCATGCGACGTACTGCCCATACAAGGGCGATTGTGCGTACTACTCGATCCCCGCCGGCGGCGAACGCGCGACCAACGCGGTGTGGACGTACGAGCATCCGAATCCGGCCGTCGAATCGATTCGCGCGCACCTCGCGTTCTATCCGGACCGCGTCGACGCGATCGAGGAAAGCCCGCTCGGCACCGATTGAGCGCGGCGGCGTGCTGCCGCCCCGTCGTTCACGTATCGTCCGGCCGCTGATTTGCATATGCGGATTCGTTGGTTGGCCGCCGGCCCGCGCGGCCGTATCGTCCTGAATCCGGCGCGGGTCGGCCGTGCGCATCGCCCGCAAACGGCTGCGTCCCGTGCTCCCGTGCCGATCGCGCCGCCCGCCCGCGCGCCCCGTGAACCCGCCATCAGGACGCCTCGATGAACGACACACCGCACGCAGAACTTGAAACTGCCCCGGCCAATCCGCGCCGCCGCCACTGGCTGCACGGCGCGGCCGCCGGGCTGGCCGGACTGGCGCTCGGCCCGCTCGCGGGCCTGCCCGCACGGGCCCAGGGCAGCGACAAGCGGCTGCGCATCGGCTTCCAGAAATACGGCAACTTCGTCGTGCTCAAGGCGCGCGGCACGCTCGAGAAACGGCTCGCGAGCCAGGGCGTGGCGGTGCAGTGGCTCGAATTCCCGGCCGGCCCGCAATTGCTCGAGGGGCTGAACGCCGGCGCGATCGACGTCGGCACCGTCGGCGAGACGCCGCCGATCTTCGCGCAGGCCGCCGGGGTCGATTTCGTCTATATCGGCAACGAACCGCCCGCGCCGCACGGCGAGGCGATCGTCGTGCTGCCCGATTCCCCGATCCGCGGCGTCGCGCAGCTGCGCGGCAAGAAGGTCGCGTTCAACAAGGGTTCGAACGTCCACTACCTGCTCGTGAAGGCGCTCGAACACGCGGGCCTCACGTATGCCGACATCCAGCCGGTCTATCTGACGCCCGCCGATGCCCGCGCCGCGTTCGTGCAGCGCAGCGTCGACGCGTGGGTGATCTGGGATCCGTATCTGGCGGCCGCTGAGCGGCAGCTCGGCGCGCGCGTGGTCGCGAACGGCGACGGGCTCGTGCGCAACACGCAGTACTACCTCGCCGCGCGCAAGTATGCGGCCGCGCAACCGCAGGTGCTGCGCACGCTGCTCGACGAAGTCGACGCGGTCGACCGCTGGGGACGCGACAATGTTCCGGAAGTCGCCGCGCAATTGTCGCCGCTCGTCGGCCTCGACGCGCCGACGCTCGAAATCGCGCTCAAGCGGGCCGGCTACGGCGTGCAGCCCATCACCGATGCGACGCTCGCGTATCAGCAGAAGATCGCCGATGCGTTCAGCACGCTGAAGCTGATTCCCGGCAAGGTGACGGTCGCCAACGCGCGCTGACGCCCCGCCGCTGCGACGCGTTACGGCGAACGCGTCGCGCCGATCCGCCGCCATTCGTCGTAATCGGTGACGAGGCCCGCCTCGTCCACCGCGATGTCGGCCGCATACGTGCCGCTCTCGTAGCGGTACACGCGTTCCGCCGTGCGCGCATAGCGCTGCTCGCCGCGCACGAGCTCGAACGCCGGGAAGCGCAGCCATGCGGTGTGGATGACGGCCGACGCGCCGACCGCCAGCCCCAGACGCCGGATCGGCAGCGTATTGGTCGATGGACTGAAGCCGAGATCGATGTCGGTCGCGCCCGCGAGTGCCGGCACGTCGGCGCCGTTGATCGTCCAGCGCCCCGCGTCGCATTCGATCTCGAGCTGCGTTGGCGGCGCCGCGCCGAGCCAGTGCGTCACGCGCACGGAACGCGTCAGCCAGTCGGCGCCGCACGCGATCGCATAGTCGACGCGAAACGGCGTGCCGTCGATCGCGCCCGCGACCGCCCCTGACAGATCGACGCCGTCACGCGTCTCGACGAGCCGGCACCATTCGCCCGCCTGCCAGGTCTGCGCGATCTGCCATGCGACGCATCGCGTGCGCGCCGCTTCGTCCCGTTGCGTCATGTCGTCTCCTGTCGAGCGAGCGAAGGCGATTTCCATTCATGCCGCCGATGCGCGCACGTGCCACCTCGCAAGCCCGACGGCGAACTCGAATCGACCTGCAAGGATCGCGATCAGAAACAGCAGCGGCCGGCGGCGTTACGCCGCCGACCGTCGCCCAATCACGCGCGCCGCATCACCACGCGTGCCGATAGATCGTCAGCGCATCGGCTTCCGTCACCTCGCGCGGATTGTTCACGAGCAGGCGCGTCTGCAACATCGCATCCGACGCCATGCGCGGCAGGTCGCTCTCGCCGATGCCGACCTCGCGCAGCGTGCGCGGGATGCCCGTCGCGACGATCAGCCGATCGATCTCGTCGATCAGCGCGTGCGTCCTCGCTTCGTCGCTGCCCGTCGCCGACGGCGCGACGATCGCCGCGAGCTGCGCATACAGCGGCGCGGCGGCCGATGCGTTGAAGCGCAGCACATGCGGCAGCACGAGCGCGTTCGACAACCCGTGCGGCACATGAAAAATGCCGCCGACCGGATAGGCCAGCGCATGCACGGCCGCGACCGGCGCGTTCGCGAAGGCCTGGCCGGCGAACATCGCGCCGACCAGCATCGCCTCGCGCGCGTGGCGATCGCCGCCGTCGTCGCACGCCTTCAGCAGGTTGCGCGACAGCAGCGTCAACGCCTGCACGGCCAGCATGTCGGACACCGGATTCTTCAGCCGCGACGACGTATAGGCCTCGATCGCATGCACCATCGCGTCGATGCCCGTCGCGGCCGTTGCCGCGCGCGGCAGCCCGAGCGTCAGCTCGGCGTCGAGGATCGCGACGTCCGCGAACAGGTGCGGCGACACGACGCCCATCTTGCGCGCCTCGCCGACCGTGACGATCGACACGGCCGTCACTTCGGAGCCGGTGCCGGCCGTGGTCGGCATCTGCACGAGCGGCAGCCGCGACGTTGCGACCTTGTCGACGCCGTACATGTCGGCCAGCGCCTGCCGCCCCGGCGCGAGCGCGGCGATCAGCTTCGCGACGTCCATCGACGAACCGCCGCCGAGGCCGAGCACGATCTCGGCGTCGGCCGCCACCGCCCGCGCGGTCGCGTCCAGCACCACGTGTTCGGGCGGATCGGCGATCACGTCGTCGATCACCGTCACCTGCCAGCCGTGCGCGGCGAGGCTCGCCAGCGCGGGCGCGAGCACGCCGCTGCGATGCAGGAACGCGTCGGTGACGACGCACAGTCGCGCGAGCGTCGGAAAGCGTTCGCGCAACAACGCGCCGAGCCGGCGCGCGGCGCCGAATTCGACGATCTGCGTCGGAACGGTACGGAATTGAAACGGGTTCATCGGGTGCCTCCCGGTGGCGTCGCCGTGCCGGTGTCCGGCTGCACCATGTAGCACGTCACGTCGCGGCGATCGAGCAACGGAATGATCGCGCCGACACCGATCCGCTGGAAATGCGGCGTTTCCCGATGCACGTCGAGGCCGTCGGCTTCGCGGTAACGCTCGAGGATCACGATGTGGTCAGGCTCGACCGGCGAGCGGAAGTACGCGTAGTCGAGGTTTTGCGGCTCGGCGCGCGTGAGCGGCGCGAGTTCCGCGAGCAGTTCGATCACGCGGTCGCCGTTGCCGGGTTTCGCGAAGAAATGGGCGATGACCTGCAGGTAGGGTTCGTTCATGCTGCGCTCCGTATTCGCCAGCGGCCCGTCAGGGCGGGACGTCATTCCACGATGCGCGGTCGCCGGTCGATACCGCTCATCGAACGGGGCGCCCGGCTGCCCGACACGGCGCCAGCACCTCGACGTCGCATTGTATTGAATCGGCGCGGCATGCGCAGCGCGTCGTCACGCGCCCCGCTGCCCCGGCCACTACCACGGCACCGTGCGCCCCTGGTAATCGAGGTATTCGAGCCCCGCGCGCCGCTGCTTGCCGATCAGCACGTTCACGAGGCTCGGCACGCTTTCGTCGATCGTCAGTCGCGCATCGGGGCCGCCGAGTTCCGTCCGAACCCAGCCCGGCGCCATCAGCACCATCGCGCGCGGCGTAGCGGCCTGGCGCGCCGCGAAGCTGCGCATGAACTGGTTCAGCGCGGCCTTGCTGCCGCGGTAGACCTCGCGCATGCCGCTCACGTTGTTCGCGACACTGCCCTGCCCCGACGACATCGCGCCGATCAGGCCGCCTTCGGGCACGAGATCGTGCAACGCCTCGATCACGCGCATCGGCGCCAGCGCGTTCGTGATCATCACGCGCACGAACTCGTCCGTCGTGACTTCGCCGATCGTTTCGTTCGGATCGTTGGTCGTGCCGGCATTCACGAACAGCATGTCGAAGCGCCGGCCCGACAGGCGTGCGCGCAACGCAGCCAGTTGGTCCGGCGCGCAGATGTCGAGCGTGTCGATTTCGAGCCGTTCGCCGAAGCGCTCGGCGAGTTCATGCAGCTTCGTGCGCCCCGACCCGGCGCGGACGGTGCCGGTGACATGCCAGCCCTTGTTCAGGAAGTGCTCCGCCATCGCGAGCCCGAGGCCGCGCGAGGCCGCGATGAGCAGGATCGAGGGTGTGCTGGCGTTCGATACAGTCGATTGCATGGTTCCACCTTTGCCGAAGTTCGTGATCCGGCCACTATAGGCGCGCACTCTCGCATGCACCAGACGCACCGAATTCAATCGATAGTTGCATCGAACGCCATGTTACCGCGCGCGATGTCGTATGCTGTCCGGATGGAAGACATCGACCTGAACCTCGTCACCGCGCTCGACGTGCTGCTCACCGAAGGGAGCGTGACCGGCGCCGCGCGCCGGCTCGGACTGAGCACCTCCGCGATGAGCCGCACGCTCACGCGCCTGCGCACCGCGACCGGCGATCCACTGCTCGTGCGCGCCGGACGCAAGCTCGTGCCGACGCCGCACGCGGCGGCACTGCGCGATCGCGTGCATGCCATCGCGGTCGATGCGCGTGCCGTGCTGCGGCCGGCGACGGCCGACATCGACATGACGACGCTGTCGTCCACGTTCACCATCCGCGCGGCCGCATCGTTCATGGACATGCTCGCCGGCCCGGTGGTCGCCGCGATCGGCGACATCGCCCCCGGCGTGCGCGTGCGTTTCGTCTCCAAGCCTGACCGCGATCCGGGGCCGCTGCGCGACGGCACGGTCGACCTGGAAATCGGCAAGCGCGGCGACGACGCGCCCGAACTGCACACGCGCGAGCTCTTTCACGACGGGCACGTCGCGGTGGCGCGCGCCGGGCATCCGCTGTTCGCGGCGGCCAGAATCACGCCCGCGCGCTACGCGGCCTGCCGTCATGTGATCGCAGCGCAACTCGGCGACTTCGGCGGCCCGACCAACGATACGGCCGACACGCCCGCCGTCACCCATACCGTGCAGGTCGTGGTGCCCGGCTATCCCGATGCGATGCGCGTCGCGGCCGGCACCGACCTGATTGCGCTCGTGCCGCGCTCGAGCCTCGGCAACGCGTTCACGCCGGGGCTCGTGGACGCGCTCGGGCTGCGCAGCTTCGCGATACCGGTCCGGCTGCCCGAAATTCTGATCTCCGCGCTATGGCATCCGCGCATGCACGGCGACCCCGTCCATCGCCGTCTGCGCGATGCCGTCATCGACGTGTGCCGGCGCGCGTATCCGGCGGCCCGCGCACCACGCGCGCCGGCGCGCGGCACGAAGCCTCGCACCGCCGGCTGAAGCGTCGCGAGCCGCGCGAAACGCTCGCGACGCAGGCAGCGGCCAGCCGACGATCCACAAGCTCGCCGCCGCGCACTCGGCGGCACGCATCCGGCGCCGCGTTCCCGGCCTCCCGCCCCTGCATCGCGCGCGGGCCGCGCCGCAGGGCCCATCGGCTAAAATGCCGCACTTTCCACCTTGTCCGGCCCGCTCGCCATGCAACCCGCTTCCCCCGCCCGATCCGCCGCCCACGGCGCCGCCGACACCGATCCGTCGCACGACCTCGTCTATGGCCCCAATGACCGGCCCGCGCCGATGGTCGCCTTCGTCGCCGCGCTGCAGCACCTGCTGGCGATCATCGTGCCGATCGTCACGCCCGGCCTGCTGATCTGCCAGGCGCTCGGCGTATCGAGCCGGGACACCACGCTCATCGTGTCGATGTCGCTCGTGATTTCCGGCATCGCCACCTTCGTGCAGTGCAAGCGCTTCGGCCCGCTGGGCGCCGGCCTGCTGATCGTGCAGGGCACCAGTTTCAACTTCGTCGGCCCGCTGATCGCCGGCGGCAGCGTGATGGTCAAGCAGGGCACGCCGGTCGAGACCGTGATGGCCGCGATCTTCGGCGTCGTGATCGCCGGTTCGTTCGTCGAGATGGCCGTGTCGCGCATCCTGCCGTTCGTGAAGCGCCTGATCACGCCGCTCGTCACCGGCATCGTCGTGCTGCTGATCGGCCTCACGCTGATCAAGGTCGGCCTCATCAGCATGGGCGGCGGCTACGGCGCGATGGCCAACGGCACGTTCGCGAGCGCGCAGAACCTGACGCTGTCGTGCGTCGTGCTCGGCACGATCATCCTGCTGAACCGCGTGCCGATCGTGTGGGTGCGCAGCACCGCGCTCGTGATCGCACTCGTGATCGGCTATGCCGCGGCCGCCGTGCTCGGCCGCCTCGACTTCACCGGCGTGCATCAGGCTGCGCTGTTCCAGGTCCCGACGCCGCTGCACTTCGGCATCGGCTTCTCGTGGTCGCTGTTCGTGCCGATGCTGATCATCTACCTCGTCACGTCGCTCGAAGCGATCGGGGACGTCACCGCCACCAGCAAGATTTCGAAGGAGCCAGTCGAAGGGCCGGTGTGGATGCGCCGGATCAAGGGCGGCGTGCTCGTGAACGGCGCGAACTCGCTGCTGGCCGGCGTGTTCAACACGTTCCCGAGCTCCGTGTTCGCGCAGAACAACGGCGTGATCCAGATCACCGGCGTCGCGAGCCGCCACGTCGGCATCTGGATCGCCGGCATGCTCGTGGTGCTCGGCCTGTTCCCGGTCGTCGCGGGCGCGCTGCAGGCCGTGCCGGAGCCCGTGCTCGGCGGTGCGGCGATGGTGATGTTCGGCGCGGTGGCCGCGTCGGGCATCAACATCCTGTCCGGCATCCACCTCGATCGCCGCGCGCTGCTGATCATCGCGGTGTCGCTCGCGCTCGGCCTCGGCGTATCTCAAGTGCCGGACATTCTGAACAGCCTGCCGCATGCACTGAAGAACGTGCTGGAATCGGGCGTCGCCACGGGCGGCATCTGTGCGCTCGTGATGAACTGGTTCCTGCCGGAACAGAAGTAACGCTGGCGGCTCCATGAAGACGCGACCCGGCGGGCGGGCCGCGTCGCGCTCGACGCTCCGGCTTGGCCGGGCGCTAGACACTCGCTAGAATCGGTCCATGCCCCAAGCTCCCCTCTCCACGAAGCCGCCGGAAGGCAGTGCCGTCCCGATCAAGGAACGGGCGACGATCGTCTGCTATCGCGATGAACAGGTCCTGCTCGTGGCGCGCGCGACGTCGCGCTGGGCGCTGCCGGGCGGCACCATCAAGCGCGGAGAAACGCCGCTCGAAGCCGCGCATCGGGAACTGCAGGAAGAGACCGGCATCACCGGCCAGGATCTCGTCTACTCGATGCAGTTCACCGGGCTCGCGAAGGTCCATCACGTGTTCTTCGCCGAAGTCGGCCCGGACCAGACGCCGCAAGCGAGCAACGAGATTCGGAAGTGCAAGTGGTTTCGCATCGACAGCGTCGACGGCGTGCGCGCGAGCATCCCGACGAAGCGCATCGTCGAGCTCGTCTACCGGCACGAACTCCTCAAGTAGGTAGACACCCCACCCCCAACGGCTCGCACGAGCCGATATGATGCGCCCACGGTCCGTCGTCGCGTTCCCTTCCGAGCCAGCTGCAGATGAACAGTGCGTACACCTATCGCGGATACACCATCGACGTCCGCTGCGAATTCCGGCTCGACGAACCGCGCGACCACGCGCCACCGCCCGACACGCTCCGGTTCGGGTTCGTCGCGGTCGTGCAGGTGCGCACGGCCGGCCGCGCGCCGCGTCTGCTCGCGCCGGTCCGCCTCGCGGACGATGGCGGCCGCCTGTTCGACAACACGCTCAATGCGTTGCGCGCAGGCCGGGCGGCCGGCGAAATCATCGTCGACGATCTGTTGGTCGATTGCGGCCCTGCCGACGGGCGCGCGCGTTCCTAAGCCGGTGATCGGCCTCGAACGTGCCGGGTGGGTCGGCCGGCGTGCCGGCGCTCAGTGCAGGCGCTTTCTTCGCAGTTCGTGCGTGGAATAGACGACGAGGAAGATACCCAGCATCGCGACGCCGGATGCAACGAAGTCGTTTGCGGTTCCCGCGCTGTTCAGCGATTTCGGGAAGATGCCGAGACTCAGTCCCGCGGCCGCCAGGAGCACCCCTGCCGCCACACCCCACACCGGTCCGGTGGTTTTTTCGATTGTGTTTTTCATACAGCACCCGTCTACGGTTATTGCCTGAACGGTGTCGGCGCATCGCACGTGCGCCTACCGTCCGTGCCTAGACTATAGCGAGGAAAAAATTCAAACGGGTTCGGTGCTTTTCCCCATCAAGTTTTTCGCGGAGGCATTCGGGCGGCGTCGCGCGGCGTCGCGGCTCGCTCCGGTTCGTCAGATGAATAGCGAAAATTCGGCCGCTCTCGAAGGGCTTTCCGCCCGTTGCATCGCCATTCGCAACCGGCCGGCAGCACTCCTTACGCTCCGACGCACAATTTACGGTTCGTTTCAAACCTGTCCACACTTTGGGCATTCCCGGCCGCTATGCTTCGTTGCATCCACAATCAGATTGGAGGGGGCAAAATCATGAACAACCATTTCTGGAAGGCCGCACTGTGTGCGGCCATGGTGCCGTTCGCGCTGGCAGGTTGCGGCGGCGGCGACGATGGCGGCGCGCAGACCGGCACGCTGCATGTCGCGATGACCGATGCACCTTCATGCGGATTCGACCACGTCTACGTGACCGTCTCGCAGGTTCGCGTCAATGCGAATACGAATGCTTCCGATAACGATGCCGGCTGGTCGACGATCACGCTGGCGACACCGCGCAAGATCGACCTGCTGTCGCTGACCAATGGCGTGCTCGCCGATATCGGCCAGACCGCGCTGCCGGCCGGCCAGTATCAGCAGATCCGCCTCGTTCTCGCGCCGAACCAGGGCAACAGCCTCGCGAACTCGGTCGTTCCGACCGGCGGCACCGAGCAGGCGCTTGCAACGCCGAGCGCGACGCAAAGCGGCTACAAGATCATCCAGCCATTCACGGTGCAAGCGAACACGCTCGTCGACCTCGTGCTCGACTTCAACGCGTGCAAGTCGATCGTTCAGCGCGGCAACGGCACGTATGCGCTGAAGCCGGTCGTCACCGCGATCCCGACCGTCGTGAGCGGCGCGATCTCCGGCTATGTCGCACCGGCCGAAGCTGGCGCGACCGTGTATGCGGAACAGGGTGGCAAGGTGGTCAGGGGCACCGTTGCCGACAGCACCGGGAAGTTCGTGCTGTCGCCGTTGATCCAGAGTTCGACGCAAGGTAACTACGACGTCGTGATCGTGCAGAACAACTTCGCGTCGGGCATCGTGCGCACGGTGCCGGTCGTGGTGAACACGACCACCGCCGTGTCGGCGTCGAACGCGCCGATCACGCTGCCGGCCTCGACGATGAGCTCGGTCAGCGGCACGGTGACGGCAAGCGCCGACGCGTTGGTGCGTGCATTGCAGACGGTCGATGCCCGCGCGTACGAGATCACGTCGATCAACGCGAACATGGACACGGGCGCCTATGCGCTGAACGTGCCCACGGCCGCACCGATCGTCGGTACGTACTCGGGCTCGCTGCCGGTCGCGCTGGCTGCGTCGCCGGCTGCCGCGGCACAATATACGATCGAGGCGGACGCGGCATCGGGCGCAACGCAATCGACGAACGTGAACGCCACGACGAGCCAGCCGAACATCAACTTCAGCTTCTGACGCACACGTCGGCAGCATTCAACGAAAGGGCCTCGCGGCCCTTTCCTTAATAACGGGAGAACGAAGTGAAGAAAGGGGTGATCGCACTGCTCGCCGCGGCGAGCGTGGTGGGCGCACTCGGTGGATGCGTCGCATACGTTCCGGGTCCGCCGGTCGTCGTCGCACCGCAGGGCGGCCCGGGCAACGGGTTCTGCCCGCCCGGACAGGCGAAGAAAGGCAATTGCTGAGTGTATGAGGCCCGCGGAAAGCGGGCCTTTTTCGTGGTGTTGACGCCGGTCAGGCCACACGGCTCACAACCGATAAACCCGCATCGCAGTGCCGGCGAAAAGCGCGTCGCGCTCGTCCTCGCCGGCGCCGGCGACGATCGCCGCATACGCGCGCCAGAGCGCCCCGTAGTCGGCATGGAGCCGGTCGACCGGGAAATTGGATGCGAACATGCAGCGTGTCGCGCCGAATACGTCGATCGCCTCCAGCACGTACGGACGGAAGCTTTCGACCGTCCAGCGATGGTCGAACATCGCGAGTCCGGAGAGCTTCATCGTCACGTTCGCACGCCGCGCGAGCCCGCGCAGTCCGTCGCGCCATTCGCGCCAGCCGTGCACGCTGGTTCGATCGACGAACATGCCCGTGTGATTGACGATCACGGGCGTGTCCGGATGCGCATCGATCACGGCGAGCGCCGCACCGACCTGAGCCGGGTACAGTTGCAGGTCGAACGACAACCGGAATTCGTCCAGCATTCCGAAGTTTTCGCGCCAGCGCGGTTCGGCTAGATAGTCGACGTCGACGTAGTTGTACCAGGGGTCCGGATGCCGGTTCAATACCTGCCGGATGCCGCGCACGTTCCGATGTGCCGCCGCGCCGGCGAGCCGGATGCGCGCGTCCGGCGCAAACAGGTCGACGCCCGCCACGATGCCGTCCGGCATCCCGCCGCTCGCCGGCGCATCGGCAAGCGCCTGTAGCCACTCGACTTCGCTCGGTGTCGTCCAGGCATCGTGGATCGCCTCCACGTGCACGACCTTCAGCACGTCGATATCCGCACCGGCGTCGGCGCGCAACTCCGCAGGCCCGTACCGCCGCGGCAAATCCGCGACCGCGCCGGAGAACGCCGGCTGTGCACGATCGAGCCAGCTGTAGCTGAGCATGTCCGCATCCCAGAAATGGACGTGGGGATCGACAATCTGCATGGTGGCTCCGTGAGTTCATGCGAATCGGTGATGGGCCGCAACGGTCGGCCGCACGCCGCGCGTTCGTCGATCGACGTCGCTCGGCATAGTGCGCGCTGCGCCCCAAAAAGCGCCGGGCTCATTCCAGATGAAACATCGGCTCCAGCGATTTCTCGACCGGACGCCCGTCCGGCCCGGTCGCCATCAGGTCGGCCATGTACGCCCACCAGCGACGCATCACGTCCGTTTCGGCCAGTTGCGCAATCCGATGACCTATCGGTCGCTTGAGCACGGCGAACAGATGATGGGTGTCTTCGTCGAGAAAGATCCAGTAGTCCGATATGCCCGCTGCACGAAGCGCGTCGGCCAGTTCCGGCCAGATCGCATCGTGCCGGCGCCGATATTCGTCTCGCTTGCCCGGGTGCAGGCGCATCCTGAAGGCGATCGTTTCCATGACCATGCCTTGTTGTTTCACTGCAGGTTCACGTACATGCCGCCGTCGACGAGCAGCGCGGCGCCATTCACGTAGCGCGCCATGTCGGACGCGAGAAACACGACACAGTCGGCGACGTCGTCAGGCTCGCCCAGGCGACCGAGCGGAATCCGGCGCTCGAAATACTCGGTCTTGCCGGGCGCCGCGAGATCGCTGTCGTTGATCTCGGTCCGGATCGTGCCCGGCAGCACCGAATTGCAGCGGATCCGATGCGGAGCGAGCGCGACCGCGCACGATTGCATCAGCGCATGGACGCCGGCCTTGGTCGGCGTGTAGTGCGTCTGCATGCCGCCGCCGACCAGCGCGCTGATCGAGCTGGTCGCGACGATCGCACCGCCGTGCCCTTGCGCGGCCATTTGTCGTGCGGCGGCCTGCGTCATGTAGAACGTGCCGTGCAGGTTCACTTCCATCGTTCTTTGCAGCAGATCGGGCGGCAAGTCCAGGAATCCGTGGAACGGACAGATTCCGGCGTTGCTCGCCAGCACGTCGATCCGGCCGAATCGTTCCACCGCCGCCGCGACCAGTGCGTGCGCCGTGTCCGGCTGCGCGATGTCGCCCGACACGGCGAGCGCGTCGCGCCCCGTCGCGCGGATCGCGTCGACGAGCGCGTCGATCTCGTGATCGGCCTGCGCGGGCAGCAGCGGGTTCGTCCAGTAGTTGATCACGATGTCGGCGCCATGCCGCGCAGACGCCAGCGCGATCGCGCGGCCGATCCCGCGCGATCCGCCCGTCACGACGACGATCCTGTCTTCAAGCAACTTCGTCATTACGCCCCCTCCGTACGCTCAGTGTTCATACGGGCGTTGCATGCGCACGTCCGGGTTCAGGCGCACGCCGAAGCCGGCGGTGTCCGGCACCTTCATCCGCCCGCCGACCGGCACCGGTTCGTCGAGCAGCAGCGGATCGAACATCGGCACGACGCGGTCCGCCTGCGGCGCCATCATCAGGAATTCGGCGAACGGGCTGTTGTGCCGCGTCGCGACGAAGTGATAGCTGTAGACCGACGACCCGTGCGGAATCACCAGCACGCCGCGCGCGTCGGCGAGCGCCGAGATGCGCATTAGCTCGGTGAGCCCGCCGCACCAGCCCACGTCCGGCTGAATGATGTCGCAGCACTCCATCTCCAGCAGCATCCGGAAGCCCCAGCGGGTCGCCTCGTGCTCGCCGGTCGTGACGAGCATGCCGCGCGGCACATCGCGGCGCAGCTTCGCATAGCCCCAGTAGTCGTCCGGCGGCAGGCATTCCTCGATCCATTTCAGACCGAGCGCGTGCGCACCGTGCGCGAGCCGTGTCGCATACGGCACGTCGAGACTCATCCAGCAGTCGAGCATCAGCCAGAAATCGTCGCCGACGCGCGAGCGCATGTCGGCGAGCGCATCGAGATTGCGGCGCAGACCGGCGTCCCCCTCGGCAGGGCCGTGATGCAGCGGCAGCTTGCCGCCGATGAAGCCCATTTCCTTCGCGAGATCCGGCCGTGCGCCGGTTGCGTAAAACTCGAGCTCATCGCGCACCTTGCCGCCGAGCAACTGGTGCACGGGCTCTTGCCGCACTTTGCCGAGCAGATCCCACAGCGCAAGATCGACGCCGGAAATCGCATTGAGCACGACACCCTTGCGCCCGTAGTACAGCGTCGCGTAGAACATCTGATCCCACATCTTTTCGATATCGGTCACGCGCTGCCCTTCGATGAAGCGCGCGAGATGCCGCTCGACGATGAACGCGCCGATCTCGCCGCCGGTCGTCACGGCAAAGCCGACCGTTCCATCACTGGCCTCGATTTCGATCACGAGCGTGCCGAGCACGTTGATGCCGAACGACTGGCGGCTCTGCCGGTATTCGGGATAGCGCGACATCGGCGTCGCAATGTGGTCGTCGATCCAGTGACCGGCATCCTGATCGTGGTAGTCGGCACCGCCACCACGCACCGTCAGCGCGCGGACTGCGCGTATCGTCGGCATGCTCATTCTTCGGGTTCCTTGGTTGGGTCATCGAGTGCGGAGGCCGCTCGTGCGCGTCATGCGCACGGATGGCGGCGGAAAATCGCAACGTCGTTCCGCGCGGTGGTAGCGTCAGCGTGCCCAGCGCAGCACCAGCGCATCGAGCCGTCGCGCAATTTCGATCAGGCCCGCGCGCGTCGCCGGATGCAGCGGCGCGAGCGGACGGCGCGGCGCGTCCGACGCGATCACGCCGCCCTCCTTCATCAGCGCCTTCGCCGCCAGCAGGCCGGCCTGACGGTTCTCGTAATTGATCAACGGCAGCCATCGCTCGTACCCGGCGACCGCCTCGTCGCGCCGCCCGGCAAGATACGCGGCGAGAATCGGCCGCAGCCCGTCCGGATAACCGCCGCCGAGGATGCTGCCGGTCGCCCCCGCATCGAGATCGGCGAGCAGCGTGATCGCTTCCTCGCCGTCGAATGGCCCCTCGATCGCGTCGCCGCCGAGCGCGATCAGCTCGCGCAGCTTCGACGCCGACTGCGGCACCTCTATCTTGAAATAGCGCAGATTCGGAATCGTGTGAGCGATGCGTGCCAGAAACGCGGCCGATACCTGCGTGCCGCTCATCGGCGCGTCCTGATACATGATCGGGATCGCGATCGCGTCCGAGAGCTCCGCGTAGAACTGCTCGATCGCGGCTTCGCCGCAACGAATCGTCGCGCCGTGGTACGGCGGCATCACCATCACCATCGCCGCACCGGCCGCCTGCGCGGCGCGACTGCGCGCCGCGCAGATTGTCGGATTGAAATGCGTGGTCGTCACGATCACCGGTACGCGTCCCGCCACGTGTTCGAGGATCGCCGCGATGAGCCGCTCGCGCTCTTCGTCGGTCAACGAAAACTGCTCCGAGTAGTTCGCCAGGATGCAAAGGCCGTCCGCTCCCGCATCGATGATGAAGTCGATACAGCGCTTCTGGCCCGGCATATCGATCTCGCCCGACTCGGTGAAGATCGTCGGCGCGACGGAAAACGCGCCCGTATAACGGCGGTGAATCGGCGTAGGCAGGCTCATCTCGAATTCCTGTTTATGATAAGTTATCCAAACTGTATGGCGCGGCGCTCGTGCGCCGATACCGCTATAAAGCACACGTCACACCCGGCCGTACCGGCCCCGCAGCCCGTCCGTCACGCCGCAATAGATCGCCTTCAGCTTCACGCGCTTGTTGCGCGCATGCAGCAGCACGAACGCGACGTGCTTGAGCGTAATGAGATTGATCAGCAGCATGGCCGGATAGCGCCGCCAGTAGTCGCGGGCAACCAGGATGCAGTTGCGCGCCGCATAGTAGTGGCGCAGCGCGCTCTGATCGAATATCTCGACGCGCGGCCAGTGCTGCTGCGCGGACGGACTGCCGAGCTCGTGAGGCAGCGACACGTCGGCGTTGACGCGCACCGGCACGCCGTGCGCCTGCGCGCGCATGCAGTATTCCGCGTCGACGTGGTCGATGAAGAAGTCCTCGCGGAAGCGGCCAAGCGCGCGATACGCGTCGAGCGAAATCGCGGTGCCCGACGAGATGATGACCGAGCACGACAGCAGGCCATGCGCGCCGCCGTGGATCGGCGTGATCTGCGCCGACCAGCGGCGCACCGTGAACAACGGCAGATCGCGCTGAAAATTGCGGTTGAAGATCCGCGGGCCGACCAGGAAGCGGCTGTCGCCCACCCGCGCGCAGCCGGACAGCATTCGATCGAAATAGTCGTCCGGAACGTGCGAATCCTGATCGAAGATGAAGAAGACGTCGCAGCCGCGGCCGATCAGGAATTCGACGCCGGCGTTGAACGCACCGGCGATTCCGCCGCGATTGTGATTCGCGATCACGTCGACGCCGCCTTCGGCGAGCCGTGCGTACAGCGCGCGATCGGCAACGGGCGAATTATCGACCGCGACGACGACGGGGCTTTTCGCGGGCAAGGTCAGCAAATGCGCGATCTGCGCCGCGGACGGCTTGTACAGCGTGACCAACGTACCGTGTGTCATGACGGCACCTCGTGACGATCAAGTAGCGATGCGCCGCGCCGGTCGATCCGGGCGGCCCGTCCTCCTTTGCACGACTGCTTGTCTCGTCGACCGGCCGTTCCTGCCCGTTCTCGTGCCGCACGCGGTCATCTCACGCGCTGCAGCCGGTCTTTCTCTATTTTGCGTACAGCTTGACGACGCTCGCCTGAACGACGCGCGTGATCTCCTCCATCCGCCAGCGGATATGCGTGTCGGTCAGCGCCGCGCAACGCGCCGCATCGCGTTCGGCAAGCGCGTCGAGAATCTCGAGATGCTCGGTGAACGCCTCGTTGCGCCGCTGATCGACATCGACCCACCGCACGTAGTGAATCCGCGCGTTGATCCCTTGAAGCACCCGGCCGATCTCGGCATTGCCCGACAACGCGGCAAGCTCCAGATGAAACTGCTCGTCCTTGACGACCAGCTCGGACGACGGCATTCGCGCGGCATTCTTCATCACCTGCTTCCAGAAGCGCCGCAGCGCCTTGATGTCGTTGTCCGACGCGCGCTCGCATGCGAGCGTCACCGCGGTCGACTCGATCGAGCGGCGCAATTCGAACAGATCGAACACATCCTTCCCCTCCAGTTGCCGAATGAAGAAACCGCGGTTCGGCACGAACACCAGCAGGTTTTCGGCCACGAGCCGGTTCAGTGCCTCGCGAATCGGCGTGCGACTCACGTTGAAGCGCTCGGCGAGTTCCAGCTCGTTGAACCGCTCGCCCGGTCGAATCTTGTAGAGCACAGCCATCTGTTTCAGCTGCTCGTAAATCTCGTTGACCGTGAGGCCCGTGCGCATCGGCGCCGCGGTCTCCCGGCCGGCCATAACGGAAGTCGACATCTCGTCTCCTGGTTCCACCTGTTGTCACGCGCGTCATTATCCATCGGCGATCCGCCGGCACGCGTCTTTTTACATGAACACGCCACGCGTCATCGCATCAGCAGGCTGCCAAAGCCCGGCACGGGATCGTCGATACCCGCGAGCCGCAGCGCGTGCCACGCAAGCGCATGATTGCTCGACAGCACGGGCTTGCCCGCACGCGCTTCGATTTCGGCCAGCGCGTCGACGATGCGAAGGCTCGTGCACGACACGAATACCGCATCGACGGCCGGATCGGCGGCGAGCGTCAGCACCGCATGCTCGATCGACGCGCGCTCGATCCGGGCGACCTCGTTGTCGTCGCGGTGCTCGAACGATCCCACCCGCACGATATCGACGCCGCGCGCGCGCAGATACGTGGCCATCGCATCGTTGATCGCGCGCTCGTACGGCGTCAGCAGCGCGACGCCACGCGCGCCGAGCGCCGCGAGCGCGACGCGTGCCGCGGTAATCGGCGTGGTGCACGCGACGCCGGGCCGCGCCTCGCGGATGCGCTCGAATACACGCTCTTCGCCGAGCACCATCGACGCCGACGTGCAGCCGAACGCGACGACGTCGAGGCGCTCGCCCGGCCGGATCAATTCGACCGCAGCGCAAATCCCGCCGTCCATCTGCGCGAGCGTCTCGGCCGTGATCTCGGCCGAATTCGCGATCCGGCTTTCGTAGAAAGCGACCCCATCGATGGCGAGCAGACGCCGCCACTCGTATTCGATCGTGTGATCGGTCGCAAGCACGACGAGGCCGATCGCCGCACGCCGCGCGATGCCGGCGTCGAGCGAGAAATCGAAGCGGGCGTAGGCGTCGCGCACCGCGCCGGCTCCGACGCCCGGACCGAGCGCCTGGGAGGAAGAGAGAAGTTCGCTCATTGCAGTGTCATCCCGGTGATGTCGATATCGGGCCGCTTGCCGTGGATCAGATCCGCCACGATCTGCGCGGTGCCGCACGACATGGTCCAGCCCATATGGCCGTGGCCGGTGTTGAAAAACAGGTTGCGGTGCCGGGATGCGCCGATGATCGGCGTGCCCTCCGGCGTCATCGGCCGCAGCCCGGCCCAGTACGACGGTGTCGAGTAGTCGGCGCCGTTCGGGAACAGTGCCTGTGCGGTCGCCAGCATGTGCGCGAAATCGCCCGGCGAATGCGTGGTGTCGTAGCCGCTGAACTCGGCCGTCGCGGTCAGGCGCAGCCGGTCGCCGAAGCGGGCCCATGCAACCAATTGGTTCTCTTCGACGCCACCGAGCGCGGGCGGCTCGTGCGTGTCGTGGATCGGCAGCGTGACCGAGTACCCCTTGACCGGATAGATCGGCAACCGGTAACCGAGCGCGCGAGCGACGATCGGCGAATACGAGCCGAGCGCGAGCACGTATCTATCGCCGGTCACGCGGCCGTGCGACGTCTCGACGTAGTCGATCGCATCGGCGCTTGCGCGCACGCCGTCGATCGACGTGTCGAAGCGGAATTCGACACCGAGCGCACGGCAGCGCTCGGCGAGTGCGCGCGTGAAGAGATGCGCGTCGCCGCTCTCGTCGGTCGGGCAATGAATCGCACCCGCGATCCCGCCCGCCGCATGGCGCAGCGCGGGCTCGCGTTCGACGGTGGCCCGCGCGTCCAGGATATCGAGCGGCAGACCGTTGTCGGTCAGAATCCGCATGTTCGCGACGCCGCGGTCGAACGACGCCGGATCCCGATACAGGTACAACAGTCCTCCACTCGTCCGGTCGTACTCGAGCAGTTCGTCGTGCGTCGCCTGCTGAAGCCGCTGCTGCGAATAACGACACAGCCGCACCTTGATCGACGTGTTTCGTCGCGAGCGCTCGGCCGTGCAGTTCTGCAGGAACAGCCCGCACCATGCCCACATTCGCCAGTCGGGCGTCCATTTGAGCCGCAGCGCCTGGCCGTCGGCAAACAGCGACTTGAAGAGAATCTTCGGCGCGCGCGGCGACGCCCACGTGTACGAATGACCGGGGGCGATCAACCCCGCGTTCGCGAAGCTCGTCTCGAGCGCGACGCCGCCGCGACGTTCGATCACCGTCACCTCGTCGCCCGCCTTCGCGAGAAAATACGCGGTTGTCACGCCGACGATGCCGCCGCCGAGCACGATCGTCTTCATCGTTCGGTTCTCCCAGGGTCTGTTTACATATGGAACGCGCATGCGTTGCCACGAATTAAAAAGTTCATGAACAGACCCTAGCTCGCGGCAATCGCCGCGATCTCGACCGTGTACTGGGGAAACGCGAGCTTCGATTCGACGCACGCGCGTGCCGGCGCTTCGCCCTGCGGTACCCACGCGTCCCATACGCTGTTCATCTCGGCGAAGCTGCGATAGTCGGCAAGCCAGATGCTCGCGGACACGATCCGGCGCTTGTCGAGCCCCGCGCTGTCGAGCAGTTGATCGATCTTGTCGAGAATCTGACGGGTCTGCCCGGCAACGTCGAGCGACGTGTCGTCCGCCACCTGCCCAGAGACGAATGCCAGCCCGCCCGCGACGACCAGCTGGCTCATCCGTTCACCCACGCCATATCGCTTGATCTCCAGCATCTGACTACCCTCCGATGTCGTGTCGAGTTGGGCAGATTTAAGCACTGCAATTCACCTCTGTATACACTTTTTTCAGAAATATTCTCCATTGCCCAATCGTGGCGCGAGTGTGCACCACGGCTATCCACGATCTTTATCTGCGTGCATAAATGCATGAAAACAGGGCGATTTTTCTATCATCTCCGAGGCTTTCTCGATTCTTCACAGCGACTCGAAAATTTATTTGCAAACGATTTTTGATCTGTGATTCTGTCGACACTTCTGTATATCAAACCACGCCGCCTTTCACGCGGCCGACCATGCGACGGGAGAACGAAGATGAAGGCAAGTCAATGGAGTGTCGGTATCTGGATCGCGCTCGGGGCGGTTGCCTCTGGCGCTACGCAGGCCGACGTCAGCGTGGGCGCGGTGCTGCCGCTGACCGGCGCGAGTGCGTCGATCGGCGAAGACCAGCGCCGCGGCATCGAGCTCGCCGTCGCGCAGATCAATGCGAAAGGCGGCGTGCTGGGCCAGAAGCTCGCCGTGCGAATCGAGGATTCGGGCGGCTCGGCCAACACCGCCCTCGACGCGGCGCGCAAGCTCGCGACCGTCGAGCACGTGCCGGTCGTGCTCGGCGAATTCTCGTCGTCGGTGACGATTCCCGTCGGACAGTTCCTGGTACGCCAGGGCGACGTGCACATCAACATCGGCTCGTCGAGTCAGCAAGTGCGCAAGATCGGCGCAGGCTCGTTCAGCGTGATCGGGCTGGACGACCTGTCCGCGCGCTTCGCCGCTCAGGACGTGTACGCCCGCAAGCTGCGCCGCATCGCGCTGATCGCGCCGAACAACGGCTATGGCCAGGGCATCGCGGGCGAGTTCAGGAAGCGTTTCGAGGCGCTCGGCGGCACGGTGGTGTCGACGGTGCTCTACACGGAAGGACAATCGACCTATCGCCGCGAACTGGAGCAGGCGTCGCGCGCGCAGCCCGACGCGTATGTCTACAGCGCATACGGCCAGGAGGCCGCGACGCTGAACCGGCAGGCATTCGAGATGCGGCTCAACCAGCATCCGTGGTACGGCATCTATCTGACGATGTGCACGAGCGACACGCCTGCGCAGATCGCGCAAGGCCAGATCGGCCTGGAGGTCGCCGCGCTCGGCGCGGGCGCGAAAGCGTATGCGAGCGCCTATCAAGCCGCGTACAACGAGGCCCCGCGATCGGCGTTCGGCAGCTATGCGTACGACGCGACGCTGTTGTCCGCCGCGGCGATCGGCCGCGCGCAATCCATCGACCCGGCGAAGATTCGTACGGCGCTCGCGGCATTGGGCAAGTCGTATACCGGCGTGACCGGCGCGATCGCGTTCGATGCCGACGGCCAGCGGGAAGTCCAGCCCTACGAGAAGGTGGTCTACCGCCAATCGGTCGTCGCGCAGCAGTGAGCGACCGCCCGCCTGGATGAACCGAGGACATCGCCATGCTGTCATTCATTGTCGACGTACTGATCCGCACCGCCGATCTGATGCTTGTGTCGGTCGGCCTGTCGACGCTCTATTCGCTGATCCGCTTTCCCAACATCGCGCACGTCCAGTACGCGATGCTCGGCGCATTCGCGACGCTCTGGCTGGAACGCGCGGGGCTGCCGTTCGCGCTCGCGACGGCCGTGTCCTGCGTGCTGATCGGCACCGTCGCGACGCTTCTGAACCTGTTCGTGTTTGCGCGGCTGCTGCGCTCCGGCAGCGCGGTGGCGATGATCGGCTCGCTCGCGATCTCGATGCTGGCGGTCGCGCTGGTGCTCGGCATCGCCGGCTCGCGGCCGCAGCAGTATGCGCAGGACGTGCATCCGCCGATGGTGATCGCCGGCGTCGCGCTGTCCGTGCCGCAGTTGGGCTCGATCGCATGCGGCGCCGGCGCGCTCGCCCTGTTCGCGGCGCTGCTGTACCGCACCGGCCTTGGGCGGGCGATGCGTGCGCTCGCATCGAATCGCGCACTGGCGCTCGCGACCGGTATCGACGCGACGCGCGTGACGAACGTGATCACGTTCGCGAGCGGCGTGCTGGCGGCGCTCGGCGGCACGATGCTCGGCGCCACCGAGAGCGTGCACGTGAATCTCGGCTACGGGCTGCTGATTCCGGTGTTCTCCGCGGCGATCCTGGGTGGTCTCGGCAACCCGCTCGGCGCCGCGGCGGGCGCGCTGCTGATCGCGCTCGCCGAAACCGTCGCGTTGAACGTCGATTTCGGCACGCTCGTCGATCGGCCGATGCAGTTCTTTCCGGTCGAGTATGTCGGCGCAGTGTCGTTCGCGATCCTGCTCGTCGCGCTGATCTTCCGGCCCTACGGAATCTTCGATCGGGAGGTGCGGCGTGTCTAGCTTCGTCATCCATCTGCTGACCATCGGCTGCCTGTACGCGACGATGGCGCTCGGGCTGAACCTGCAGGCCGGCTATGCGGGGCTCGTCAACTTCGGCTTCATCGCGTTCGCCGGGCTCGGCGCGTACGCGGCCGGCATCGCGTCGCAGCTCGGCTGGCCGTTGTTGTCGGCGCTGGCGCTCGCCGTGGCCGCGGCCGGTGCGCTGGCGCTCGTCGTCGCACGGTTGGGACGGCAGCTCGCCGCCGACTATTGGGGGATCGCGACGCTCGCAATCGCGGAGATCCTGCGCACGACCGCGCTCAACGAAAGCTGGCTCACCGGCGGCGCGCAAGGAATCGGCGGCATCGCGCCGCTGTTCCCCGGGCTGCGGGCGCCGTGGGCCGACCTCGCCTTCCTCGCGGTCACGGCCGGCTGCCTCGCGCTCACCTACGCGACGTACCGGCGCCTGACCGCAAGCCGCTTCGGCCGCGCGCTGAAGGTGATGCGCGAGGAACCCGCGCTCGCGGTCTGCTTCGGCTACGATCCGCTCGCGCTGAAAACGCGTGCGTGCATCGCCGGCGCGCTCCCTGCGGCGGTCGCCGGGGCGCTCGCCACCTGGTACATCGGCTATGTCGGGCCGGACGCGATGATCGCGTCCGAGACCTTCGCGCTCTGGACCGTCGTGATGGTCGGCGGCCTCGGCAGCCACGCAGGCGTGCTGGTGGGCACACTGATCGTGCAGGCCGTCTACGCGCTGGCGCCGTTTCTCAAGGACTGGCTCGGGGTCGGCAGCGACCTGACCGGCGCGGTGCGGCTCGGCCTGGTCGGCCTGATGCTGCTCGCATGCGTGATCTGGCGCCCGCACGGGCTCGTGCCCGAGCGCCTGGAGGTGCGGCCATGAGTGCGCTGCTCGATCTCGATGGCGTGACGATCCGCTACGGCGAGAACGTCGTCCTGTCCGGGGTCACGCTGTCGGTCGACGGCGGCGAGATCGTCGGACTGCTCGGCCCGAACGGCTCCGGCAAGAGCACCGCGCTCAACGCGGTCACCGGCTTCGCGCCGCTCGCGGCGGGCGCCATCCGCTTCGACGGTCAGCGGATCGACGCGCTCTCGCCGCACAGGATCGCCCGACTGGGCATACGCCGCACATTCCAGTTGCCGTCGATGCCCGCGCGAATGTCGGTGCTCGAACTCGCGATGGCGGCTTCGTCCGCGCGCCACGGAATCGGCGCCGCGCTCTGGCGCGGCCGCGCGACGCGCGCGCTCGATGCCGATACCCGTGCGCGCGCCGCCGAGCTGCTGGACGAACTGAAACTGTCCGGCGTCGCGCACCTTGCAGCCGCGTCGATCTCCGGCGGCCAGAAGAAGCTGCTGGGCATTGCGTGCGCGATGATGACCGAGCCCAAACTGCTGCTGCTCGACGAGCCAACCGCCGGCGTGCACCCGAACCTGCGCGGCGAATTGATCGACGCGCTGCAACGGATTCGCAAGCAGGGCGTCACGCTGGTCGTCATCGAACACGACATGCATTTCATCCGCGAGCTATGCGACCGCTGCGTCGTACTGGACCGCGGCGTGGCGATCGCGAACTGCCGTCCGACCGAGCTGGAACGCGACCGCCGCGTACTCGACGCCTATCTCGGCCGCGCGCATGCCGCCGGTCGCCCGCTGGAGGCATCATGATCGACGTGCGCGAACTCGTCGCCGGCTACACACCCGAAGTCGACATCCTGCATCGCGTGTCGCTCACGGTCGGCGCCACCGACATCGTGACGATCCTCGGCCCGAACGGCTGCGGAAAATCGACGCTGCTGAAATCGATCGCCGGCTTCCTGCTGCCGCGTGCGGGCAGCGTGACGATCCAGGGCACCGACGTGGCGCGCGTGCCGGTCCATCGGAAGATCCGCGAGTACGGCATCGGCTTCGTGCCGCAGACCGACAACGTGTTCGCGTCGCTGACCGTGCGGGAAAACCTGATGCTCGGCGGCCAGTCGATGTCCGCGTTTCCGCGCGAGGCGCGGATCGACGAGCTGTGCGAGCAGTATCCGGTCCTCCGGCGTCGCTACCGGTCGCTGGCGGGCGCCTTGTCCGGCGGCGAGCGGCAAATCGTGTCGCTCGCGCGCGCGCTGATGCCGCGCCCGGTATTGTTGCTGCTCGACGAGCCGTCGGCGGGCCTGTCGCCGAAGATGGTCGACGAGGTGTTCGACGCGATCGTCCGGATGCGCGACACCGAGCATATCGGCGTGCTGATGGTCGAGCAGAATGCGATCGAGGCGCTGCGCATCGCGGACCGCGGCATCGTGCTGACGATGGGGCGCGTTGCGCTCGACGGTCCCGCGGCCGAGCTGCTCGACAGCGCTGAGATGCGGCGCCTGTACCTCGGCGGGAGGGCCGCATGAACGGCGGGAGCGCCACGCCGGCCACCGGCGCGTACGCATCCGCGGCCGCGCGCCCCGTGCTCGTGATGGTCGCGCTCGCGTGCGGCTTCGTGATGGCCATGCTCGATGTGACGATCGTCAACGTCGCGCTGAAGGCCATGGAAACCAGCCTGTCGATGTCGCTGACCGCGCTGGTGTGGGTCGTCGATGCCTATACGCTCAGCTTCGCCGCGCTGCTGCTGCTCGGCGGCGCACTCGCGAACCGCTACGGGTCGAAATCCGTCTACGTCGCCGGGCTCGTGCTATTCGTCGGCGCGTCGGTGCTGTGCGCGGCCGCGCAGTCCAGCGCCGCACTTGTCGCGGCGCGCCTCGCACAGGGTGTCGGCGCGGCGCTCTTCATGCCGAGTTCGCTGAGCCTGCTCACGCTTGCGTTCCCGCCGGGACCGGTGCGCACGCGGATGATCGGCATCTGGGGTGCGCTGGTGTCGGCCGCGATGGCGCTCGGCCCCTGCGTCGGCGGCGTGCTGGTCGAGGCGATCGGCTGGCGCGGCATCTTCTGGGTGAACCTGCCGGTCGGCGCCGCCGGCCTGTGGCTCACGTACCGGCATATCGCGCGGGCCCCGCGCCATCCCGGCCCGTTGAATGCGCTCGGCCATCTGTTCGGCGCGCTCGCGCTCGCCGCGCTGAGCTTCACGCTGATCGAAGGGCCCAGCGCCGGCTGGCGCTCGCCGTCCATCATCGCCGGCGCGGCCGCGACGTTGGCCGCAACCGTGGCATTCGCATTACGCGAGCGCTACGCGAGCTCGCGCATCGTGTCGCTTGCGCTGCTCGCGAACCGACGTTTCGTTGCGGGCAGCACGCTGGGCCTCGCGATCAACTTCGGCATCCTCGCCGAAATCTTTTTATTGAGCCTCTATTTGCAGAACGTCCGCGGCGCGAGCGCACTCGTCGTCGGATTCGAGTTGTTTCCACTGATGGCGATGTTCGGCATCGGCAATCTCGCGTCCGCGAAGGTCAGCGCGCTGCTCGGCCCGCGCCGCACGCTGCTCACCGGGCTCGCGCTTGCCACGCTCGGCAGTGTGGCGCTCGTCGGCGTCGCGGCGATGCCGTATCCGGCATTGGCCATCGCGGTCGGCCTCGCCAACTTCGGTGCCGGACAAGCCATTCCGGCGATGAATCTCGTCGTGATGCAGTCGGCCGATGCTGCGGACGCGAACCTCGCCGCCGCATCGCTGAACGCAAGCCGGCAGATCGGTTCGCTCGTCGGCATCGCGATCGCATCGGTGATCCTGCACGTGGTCGACGACCCGGACCGAGCGACGGCTGTCGGCTTCGCGGTGATCGCTGCGTTGTACGCGCTCGGCTTCGCGATCGTATTTCGCGCGATTCACGCCGGGGGCACCGAGCAGCCGTAGCCGGGCGCGCACGGATATCGACGGCAATCGGCGCAATCGAAGCATTCGGTGTATTCCGCGTATCACGCACGTATTTTTCCTCTTGCAGCGAGGGACTTCATGCAAACAGCGATTGGCCGTAAAGGACTGATTCTGGCGGGCGGCTCGGGCACCCGGCTCCATCCGCTCACGCACTCGGTGTCGAAGCAATTGATGCCGGTGTACGACAAACCGATGATCTATTACCCGCTCAGCACGATCATGCTGTCGGGCATCCGCGACGTGCTGGTCATCTCGACGCCGCGCGATCTCGATGCCTTCCAGCAACTGCTCGGCGACGGCAGCCAGTGGGGCATGAACTTTTCGTATGCGGCGCAGCCGAGCCCCGACGGTCTTGCCCAGGCGTTCGTGATCGGCGCGCCGTTCATCGGTCGCGACGCGGCGACGCTCGTGCTCGGCGACAACATCTATCACGGGCCCGCGCTGTCGTCGCTGCTGCAACAAGCCGCCGCACGGACCGCCGGCGCGACCGTGTTCGGCTACTACGTGCGCGATCCGGAGCGCTACGGCGTCGTGTCGTTCGACGCGCATGGCCGGGCGATCGACCTCGAGGAAAAACCGCGCGAGCCGAAGTCGCACTATGCGGTCACCGGCCTCTATTTCTACGACAACGACGTCGTCGAATTGGCGAAGGCCGTGCGACCGTCCGCGCGCGGCGAACTGGAAATTACCGACCTGAATCTCGCGTATCTCGCGCGCGGCGCGCTGAATGTCGAGATACTCGGGCGCGGCTACGCATGGCTCGACACCGGCACGCACGAATCGTTGCTCGACGCGGCCAATTTCATCCAGGTAATGCAGGCGCGGCAGGGCCTGCAAATCGCGTGTCCCGAGGAAATCGCGTACCGGCTCGGCTGGATCGATGCGGAGCAGCTCGAAACGCTCGCGCACAAGCTCGCGAAAAGCGGTTACGGCCGCTATCTGCTCGATCTGCTGAGCAAGGAGGTCGCAGCATGACACGGGTGATCGAAACGCCGCTGCCCGGCGTGCTGGTGATCGAGCCCGGCGTGTTCGGCGATGCACGCGGTTTTTTCGTCGAAAGCTTCCGAGAAAGCTGGCTGCGCGACGCGGGCGTCGACGCCACCTTCGTCCAGGACAACCAGTCGCGCTCGCGTCGCGGCGTGCTGCGCGGGCTGCACTACCAGCGGGTGAATCCGCAAGGCAAGCTGGTCCACGCGGCCCGCGGCACGGTCTACGACGTCGCCGTCGACATCCGGCGCGGCTCGCCGTCCTTCGGCCGCTGGTTCGGCGCGCAGCTCGACGACATATCGCACCGGATGCTATGGATTCCGCCCGGTTTCGCACACGGCTTCTGCGTGTTGTCCGACGAGGCCGACTTCGCGTACAAGTGCACGCAGTACTACGATCCCGATTCGGACGCGGGCGTGCGCTGGGACGATCCGGCGATCGGCATCGACTGGCCGGCATCCGGCGCGCCGTATCAGTTGTCGGACAAGGACCGGCGACAGCCTCCGCTCGCCGAACTGGCCGCCGGCGCGCCGGCGATGCTGCCGGCATACGGGAGTGCGCGATGACGATCGTGGTGACCGGCGCACTCGGCCAGGTGGGCCGCGAACTGGTGCTGCGCGCGGGCGAGCAGCCGCTCGTCGGACTGTCGCGTGCCGCGCTCGACATCGCCGATGCGGACGCGGTGCGCCGCGCGCTTGAGGAACACCGCGCCGCGCTCGTGATCAACGCCGCGGGATGGACCGCCGTCGACCGGGCGGAGACCGAGCCCGATGCCGCCTGGCAGGCGAACCGCGACGGGCCGGCCGTGCTGGCCAACGCCTGCGCGGCGCTCGGCATTCCGTTGATCCATCTATCGACCGACTATGTGTTCGACGGCCGCATGCCAGGCGCGTATGCGGAAACCGCCGCCGTCGCGCCGCTCGGCGTGTACGGCTGCAGCAAGCTCGCGGGCGAGGAAGCGGTGCGCGAGCGACTGCCCGACCGTCATCTGATTCTGCGCGTCGCATGGGTATTCGGCGCGCACGGCAACAATTTCGTGCGAACCATGCTGCGCGTCGGGCGCGAGCGCGACGTCGTCGGCGTCGTCGCCGATCAGTACGGCGGCCCGACGCATGCCGGTGCGATCGCCGACACGCTGCTGACGATCGCGGCGCGATACCGGGCCGGTGAAACGCTGCGCTGGGGCACCTATCACCTGTGCGGCACGCCGGTGACGACGTGGCACGGCTTCGCAGAGACGATCTTCACCGAGGCGCGGCGCACGGGCCTCATCGATCGCGTGCCTGTCGTACGGCCGATCCGAACCGACGCCTATCCGTTGCCTGCGCCGAGACCGGCGAATTCCGCGCTCGACTGCAGCCGCCTGCGAGAACACTTCGGCATCGAATCGCCATCGTGGCTCGCGGGCCTCACCGAAGTGCTTGCCACCTGGAAGCGAACGTCATGAGCTATCGACCGAAACACGTGCTGGTTACGGGCGGCGCCGGTTTCATCGGCGCCAATTTCGTGCGTCATCTGCTCGACAGCGATCCGCAGGTCAGCGTCGTCACGCTGGATCTTCTGACCTATGCGGGCAGCCTCGACAATCTTGGCGACGACATGCCGGGGGCCGATCGTCATCGGTTCGTCCGCGGCGACATCTGCGACCGACCGCTCGTCGAGTCGCTGTTGCGCGACCACGCGATCGACACCGTCGTCCACTTCGCGGCCGAAAGCCACGTCGACCGCTCGATCGACGGTCCCGGCGAATTCGTCCGCACGAACGTGCTCGGTACCTGGACGCTGCTCGATGCGTGCCGCGAGCTTTGGTTGAACGATCAAAAACTGGGCAGGACCGACGCCCACGCGCGGCGCCGCTTTCACCATATCGGCACCGACGAGGTGTACGGTTCGCTGGGCCCCGACGATCCACCGTTTTCAGAAACGACGCCTTATGCGCCGAATTCTCCGTACTCGGCCACCAAGGCAAGCTCGGACCATCTCGTACGGGCGTATTTCCATACGTACGGATTGCCCGTCACCACGACGAACTGCTCGAACAATTATGGGCCGCGTCAGCACGGCGAGAAGTTCATTCCGACCGTGATCCGTCATTGCGTCGACGGCACCGACATCCCCGTGTACGGGGACGGCGCAAACGTGCGCGACTGGCTGTACGTCGATGACCATTGCCGCGCGATCGACGCGGTCATCCGGCGCGGGACGGTCGGCGAGACCTACAACGTCGGCGGCTGGAACGAATGGCGCAACGTCGACATCGTCGCGCTGATCTGTGTGCTGCTCGACGAGCGGCGGCCCGAACGTGCACCGCATGCGCGCCTCGTCCGGTTCGTCACCGATCGCCCTGGTCACGATCGGCGGTATGCGATCGATGCTGGGAAGCTCGCGCGCGAACTGCAATGGCGGCCGGCGGAGAGCTTCGAAACGGGGATCGTGAAGACGCTGGATTGGTACGTGTAACGCCCGGCCGAAAGCACGACCCTCATGAAACGGCGAACCGTACGGAACGCGCCGGCTCACGGCCGGCTCCGCTTTTCCCCGGCAAACCAATTGACTTCCAGGCGGAAGTTTTATGGATGCCTACACAATCGCCGGAAAGTCGGCCACTGGCAAACCAAATGGCGGAAGGCAGCCGGAGTCGAACCGACCCGGGAGTGTCTGACACCCCCAACTGGATTTGAAGTCCAGCCGTACCACCGGATACGAATGCCTTCCGACGAGAGAAGAACCACAAGAACGAGAAGAACGCCGAGCGCGTTACGCCTGAATACTCGCCCAACCGCTGTCAGGCCGCAGGAAGTGGAGATCGCGGTGGAAGCGAGTATACCCAACCCGATCGAAGAACTCGAGAATCTGGATCGCACGCTTGCGGCCAAGCCCCGTCGCATCGCGAAACGTCGCCGCATCGAGCCCGCCGCCGCGCGTCGGCGCGAGATCCGCAACGAGCCCGGCCAGCTCGCGCACGATATCCGCGTGATAGAACAGGTCACGCACGACCTGCTGCACGTCGCCGCGCCGCGCGAGCTTGCGCAGCAGCGACCGCACGGCCTCCTCCGCCGTGCCCGTGTCGCGCGCCAGATCGCGCACCCACGGCGGATCGAAGCGCCCGGCGTGGATCAGCGGCAGCAGTTGCCGCGCCAGCGCTTCCTCGCGCGCATCGAAACTCACCGAATGCGACGGCAGATGCAGCCAGGGCCCGCTACGCGCGACCTCCCCGCCGTCCACCAGCGCATCGACGAGCGCACGCCACAGCGCATCGCCGACGAGCGGCGCCACCATCCGCCGCAGACGTGCCGCGTCGAGCCCCTGCTCGTCCGGCACGCGCTCGTGATACGCGCGCAACGTGTCGATCGTGCGCGCCTGCAGCGCCAGCCAGTGCGCCCGCGCCATCACCGTGCCGTCGTTCGACGCGGCGTCGCGCTGGCCGATCGCGAGCGCGTCGTCCGGCAACGCGAGCACGTCGGGCGCAAACCCGGTGAGGTGCGTGAGCATCGTTCGGGCGATACCGAGCGGCGCCTGCGCGAGCAGCGCATCGAGCCGCCCTTCGTCGAGCCACGCCGCCAGTGCGTCGAGCCATGCGCGGCGCGCAGGCGTGCGGCGCTTGCGCGCGGGACCGAACGGGTCGAGCACGCGGCCGCCGCCGACGGTGCGCGTCGCTTGCGGATTGCGAACGATGAAGTGATCGCTCGGCAGCGCGAACACGGGTTCGTCGAACACCAGTTGCACGCGCATCTTCTGGCCGGCCGCGAGCGTATCGCCGTCGAGCAGCGCGACATGCGCGACGCGATGCAGCGTGCCGAGATGCACGTGCAGCGGCGCCCAGTGCGTCAGCGTGAGCCCCGCGTCGGCCAGCAGCGTCAGTTCGACGTCAAGCCGCGGCGACGTCGCGACGAGCCGTGCATCCGCGACGGTATCGCCACGTTCGACGTCCGCCTTGTCGACGCCTGCCAGGTTCAGCGCGCAGCGCTCGCCCGCGCGGCCCGCGTCGACCGGTCGGTTCTGCGCATGGATGCTGCGCACGCGCGCCGCGCCGCCGGTGCGCACGACCGCGAGCGTGCCGCCGGTCGCGACGCGGCCCGCGAACGCGGTGCCCGTCACGACGGTGCCCTGCCCGGCGAGCGTAAACACGCGATCGACCGCGAGCCGGAACAGGCCGTCGTCGCGGCGCGCGCGCCATGCGAGCGCCGCATCCGCGAGGAAACGCTTCAATGCGGCGACGCCCGGATCGTCGTCGCGCGTCGCGCAGGTTTCGAAGAGCGGCGCGCCATCGAGCGTCGAGCCGTGCAGCCACGCGGTGATCTCGTCGCGCACCGCCGCCACGCGCGCGGGGTCGACGCGATCGCACTTCGTCAGCGCGACCGCGCCATGCGTCACACCGAGCAGTTGCAGGATCGCGAGATGCTCGCGGGTCTGCGGCATCACGCCGTCGTCGGCGGCGATCACGAGCAGCGCGAAGTCGATTCCGCAAGCACCGGCCGCCATCGTATGAACCAGCTTCTCGTGGCCGGGCACGTCGATCAGGCCGAGCACGTCGCCGTTCTCGAGCGGCGTATACGCATAGCCGAGCTCGATCGAGATGCCGCGCGCCTTCTCTTCCTTCAAGCGGTCGGTGTCGACGCCCGTCAGCGCCCGCACGAGCGTCGTCTTGCCGTGATCGATATGTCCTGCAGTCCCGACGATCATTCAGTGGGCCTTTTCGATCCGCACGCATTGCGCGACGAATGTCGCTTCGTCGGCCGCTTCGAGGCAACGCAGATCGAGTCGCAGCGCATTGTCGGCCACGCGGCCGATCACCGGACGCGGCCATTCGCGCAGCCGCTTCTCGAGCTGCGCGAGCGCACGGCCGCCGCGCTTGCCGTCCGGCGTGCGCACGACGAGCCCGGCGCTCGGCAACTGATCGAGCGGCAGCGCACCGCTGCCGATCTGGCTGAACATCGGCTCGACGCGCACGTCGAAGCCGCTGCCGAGAGCGGCCTGCAACGCCGGACGCACGCGCTGGGCGGCCTCGGTGATGTCGCGTTGCGGCCGCGTCAGCAGCCGCAGCGTCGTGAGCCGCTCGCACAGAAATTCCGGCGCCTGGTAGAGCCGGAGCACGGGTTCGAGCGCGGCGAGCGTCAGCTTGCCGACGCGCAGCGCGCGCTTGAGCGGGTGTTTCTTGATCTTCGCAACGAGCGCGCGATCGCCGACGATCAGGCCGGCTTGCGGCCCGCCGAGCAGCTTGTCGCCGCTGAACGTGACGAGGTCCGCGCCGGCCGCGATGGTTTCCTGCACGGTCGTCTCGTGCGGCAGGCCCCATTGCGACAGATCGGCGAGCGTGCCGCTGCCGAGATCGACCGCCACCGGCAGCCCGTGCTCGCGCGCAAGCGGCGCGAGTTCGGCCAGCGTCACTTCCTTCGTGAAGCCGCTGATCGCGTAATTGCTGCAGTGCACCTTCATCAGCATCGCCGTGCGCGGGCCGATGGCCTCGGCGTAGTCGCGCAGATGGGTGCGGTTGGTCGTGCCGACTTCATGCAGCTTCGCACCGGCGCGGCTCATGATGTCCGGAATGCGGAATGCGCCGCCGATCTCGACCAGTTCGCCGCGCGACACGACGACTTCCTTCTTCGTTGCCAGCGCCGACAGCGTGAGCAGCACGGCCGCGGCATTGTTGTTGACGACGGTCGCGGCTTGCGCGCCGGTCAGTTCGCACAGCAGATCGTCGATCAGATCGTCGCGGTCGCCGCGGCGGCCGGTGGCGAGATCGAATTCGAGATTCACAGGCTGCGTAAGCGCGTCGACCACCGCGCGCACCGCGTCGTCGGGCAACAGCGCGCGCCCGAGATTGGTGTGCAGCACGGTGCCCGTCAGGTTGTACACCGCGCGCACGGCGCCCGCGCTCCGCGCCGCCAGCGTGCGGGCGACCGCTGCCGCGATGCGCGGCTCGTCGAGCGGCTCGGCCGCCGCCGGATCCTGCTGCGCGGCGGTACGCCAGCGTTCGAGTTCGGCGCGCACCGCGTTCAGCACGCGCGTGCGGCCATAGTCGGCGAGCAGCGGCTGCAGTGGCGCCGACGACAGCACGCGCTCGACCGACGGTACGCGCGCGAGGACGGCATTCAGTTCATTCAAACCCGGTTCGCTCACGTAGGGGTGGCTCCATTTCCATGAGGGGGGCGGCCGCCGGCGCCGGTGCTCGCGCGCCCGCCCCGGCTGCCTGCCGTCAATCCGTTTCGCGCGACATGTCCGGCCACAGCAGCGGGTTCGGCGAACTGCGCTGGTAGCCGGCTTCGTTCATCAGCAGGTCGAGCGTGAGGCTCGCGAGATCGTCCGCGAGCGGCTCGAACTCGTAGTCCTTCTCCTGGTAGCCGATCTTGCGATAAGTCTTGCATTCGTCGCACGATTCGGCCTTGATGGCTTCGCTGCCGCCCTCGATCCCGTGGTAAGCGATGCCCTTGGTCGAGTCGCAGTGCGAGCATTTCGTACGCACCATGTGCCACTCGGTCGTGCACAGCCCGCACTGCAGGAAACGGTAGCCCTGGAACTGGCCGCCGACGCGCACGACGCTCGCGACCGGATGCGTGCCGCACACGGGGCACAGCCCCGGCTGGTCGAGATACGGGATCTCGGCCGGCGCGATGCGGCTCGCGAGATCGGTCCAGACGACCTGCAGCGCGGCCATCAGGAACGGCGCGGTGGCCGGGTCGACCTCGGCGAAGCGCAGCGCGAGGATCGCCTCGGCCTGCGCATCGAGTTCGGCGGGCGACATCAGGCGCAGCCGGTCGAGCAGCTTCGCGAGCTGCGGGTTGACGAGCCCGGCGCCTTCGACGCGGTCGAGCAGCTCATACAGCACCGCGCGCCAGCGCGGATCGCGCTCGCCGCCGAGCGCCGGCACGAGCGGCATCGAATGCTGCTGCGCACGAGCGATCGCTTCCTTCGACGGCAGCGGCAGCTCGAGCGTCTGCAGCGTCGCATGCTGGGCATCGGCGACCGTGGCCATCAGCCGCAGGTAGCCGCTGATCGGGTTCAGGTCGGCCAGCTTGCGCAGGCGCGCGGCGCGCGCCGAAAACACGGTGGCGCGCTCCGGCAGGCGAAAGCGCGGAATGGCCGAATGATCGAGCGCCGAGATCTCGGTCGGTTCGAGAATGCGTTGTGTCACAAATATGTCTTCCAAATAAGTAAGCGCCGACGAATCGGCGCTTCTGGCGATTCCGGCGGGTGGCGGAACGGTACGCCGCAATCGGCGAACCGTTCCGCTCCGGTGCGTTATTTCACGCTTTCACGGAACCACTTCGGGTGATGCTTGCGGGCCCAGCCCAGCGTGACGGTGCCGCGCACCATCGCGCCGATCGAACCCTTCACCCACAACGCCGCGTAAATGTGCACGATGATGCTCACGATCAGCACGAAAGCCGCCACGGCATGCACGACAGCGGCCGCGCGGATCACCCCGATCGGGAAGTAGAACGAGAAGTAGCGCCGCCAGATCACGATCCCCGACAGCAGGAGCAGCAGCAGGCACGCCACCAACGTGAAGAATAGCAGCTTCTGTCCGGCGTTATAGCGCCCGACGGGCGGCAGCCTGTCTTCCCGGTTGGTCACCACGTCGTCGATCTGCCTCAGCCACTGCCGATCGTCCGCGTCGAGCACGTTGTGGTGCCAGAAGCGCACCACGAGAATCGCGAACGACACGAACATCACGAGGCCGATGAACGGATGCAGGATCCGCGTCCACTGGCCGCCGCCGAACAGCGCGGTGAGCCAGAACATCGACGGATGGAACAGCGCGAGCCCGGACAACGCGAGCAGCACGAAGGTGATCGCGGTGATCCAGTGGTTCGTGCGCTCGTTCGCCGTGTAGCGGACGATCAGGTTGGGGTCGTCGTGCTTCATTTTGCGTCCTCCTCGATGCGTCGCGCCTCGTCGCGGGCGGCGGCCTCGTCTTCCGCGGTGACCTCGTTCGGACCGACGCGGATGTAGTGGAAGAATCCGGCGAGCGCGGTCAGCGCGATGCCGGCGACCGCGAGCGGCTTCGCGATCCCCTTCCACAGCCTCACCATCGGGCTGATCGACGGATCGTCGGGCAGCCCGTGGTACAGCGACGGTTTATCCGCGTGGTGCAGCACGTACATCACGTGCGTGCCGCCGACGCCCTGCGGGTCGTACAGCCCCGCATGCTCGAAGCCGCGCTCCTTCAGGTCCTCGATCCGCTCGGCCGCGTGCTGCTTCATGTCCTCCTTGGTGCCGAACACGATCGCGCCGGTCGGGCAGGTCTTCACGCAGGCCGGTTCCTGGCCGACCGCGACGCGGTCGGAACAGAGCGTGCACTTGTACGCGCGATGATCCTTCTTCGAAATCCTCGGAACATTGAACGGGCAGCCGGTCACGCAATAGCCGCAACCGATGCAGTTCTCCTCGTGGAAATCGACGATCCCGTTGTTGTACTGCACGATCGCGCCCGGCGACGGGCATGCCTTCAGGCAGCCCGGATCCTCGCAGTGCATGCAGCCGTCCTTGCGGATCAGCCATTCGAGGTCGCCGGCCGGGTTCTCGTATTCGGAGAACCGCATCACCGTCCACGAGTGCTCGGTCAGGTCGGCCGGGTTGTCGTACACGCCGACGTTGGTGCCGACCTCGTCGCGCAGGTCGTTCCACTCCATGCATGCCGTCTGGCACGCCTTGCAGCCGATGCACTTCGATACGTCGATCAGCTTCGCGACGCTCCCGGTCACCGGTTCGCGCGCCGTGGGCGGCGGCGTCGTGGTGGCCGAGACGCGCTTGATATCCAGCGATTGCAATGCCATCTCTTTCCCCTTACGCCTTTTCGACCTTCACCAGGAACGACTTGAATTCCGGTGTGTACGAGTTGCCGTCGCCTACGGACGGAGTCAGGGTATTGGCGAGATAGCCGGGCTTCGTCAGACCCTTGAAGCCCCAGTGCAACGGGACGCCGACCGTCTGGACCTTCTTGCCCTCGATCGTCAGTGGCTTGATCCGCTTCGTGACGAGTGCGACCGCGACGATGTAGCCTCGCTTGGACGACACCTTCACGCGATCGCCGTGCGCGACGCCGACTTCCTTCGCGAGGTCCTCGCCGATCTCGACGAATTGCTCGGGCTGGATGATCGAGTTCAGCCGCGCATGCTTGGTCCAGTAGTGGAAATGCTCGGTCAGCCGGTACGTCGTCGCGACGTGCGGGAACTCGGACACCTTGCCGAACGACGCGCGGTCACCCGGGAACACGCGGGCGGCCGGATTGTTCAGCGCCTGCGGGTTGTTCGGGTGCAGCGGGTTCGCGGCAAGCGGCGTCTCGAACGGCTCGTAGTGCTCGGGGAACGGACCTTCGTTCATCCCCGCGCGCGCGAAGAAGCGCGCGACGCCTTCCGGATTCATGATGAACGGCCCCATCCCGTTTTCAGGTGGTTCATCCGCCTTGAAGTCCGGTACGTCGGGGCCCTTCCACGCGCTGCCGTTCCAGCCGATCAGCGTGCGGGTCGGATCGAACGGCTTGCCGCTCACGTCGCACGATGCGCGGTTGTACAGGATCCGCCGGTTCGCGGGCCATGCCCACGCCCAGTTCAGCGTCTGGCCGATGCCGGTCGGGTCGGAGTTGTCGCGCCGCCCCATCTGGTTGCCGGCCTGCGTCCATGCACCGCAGAAGATCCAGCAGCCGCTCGCGGTCGTGCCGTCGTCCTTCAGTTGCGCGAACGCCGCGAGTTGCTCGCCCTTCTTCACGAGCGTCTTCGTCGGATCCTTAGGATCCGGCAGATCGGCAAGCGCACGCCCGTTGAACTCCATTGCGAGCTCGGCAGGCGTCGGGCTTTCCGGGTTCGCATACGGCCAGGTCAGGTTCACGATCGGGTCCGGATACTTGCCGCCGTCCTTCTGGTACATCTTGCGCATGCGCAGGAACAGCCCCGACATGATCTCGAGATCGCTCTTCGCCTCGCCTGGCGGCTCCGCGCCCTTCCAGTGCCATTGCAGCACGCGGCTCGAACTCACGAGCGAGCCGTCTTCCTCCGCGAAGCAGGTGGTCGGCAGACGGAACACCTCGGTCTGGATCTTCGACGCGTCGACGTCGTTGTAGTCGCCGTGATGCTTCCAGAACTCGGACGTCTCGGTCGCGAGCGGATCCATGATGACGAGCCACTTCAGCTTCGCGAGCCCGGCGGCCGTCTTCACCTTAGACGGCGCCGCCGCGAGCGGGTTGAAGCCCTGGCAGATGTAGCCGGTCATCTTGCCTTCATTCATCAGCTCGATCGCCTGCAGCAGGTCGTACTGCTTGTCGAGCTTCGGCAGGTAGTCGTAGCCCCAGTTGTTCTCGGCGGTCGCCGCATCGCCCCACCACGACTTCATGAAGCTCACGTGGAAGGCCTTGTAGTTCTTCCAGTAGCTCAGCTGGTTGGGCCGCAGCGGCTGCTGCGTGCGCTTCTTGAGGTAGCCGTCGAAATCCTGTTCGGCCTGCATCGGCAGTGTCATGTAGCCCGGCAGCAGGTTCGACATCAGCCCGAGGTCGGTCAAGCCCTGGATGTTCGAGTGGCCGCGCAGCGCGTTCATCCCGCCGCCGGCGATGCCGATGTTGCCGAGCAGCAGTTGCACCATCGCGCCGGTGCGGATCATCTGGGAGCCGATCGAGTGATGGGTCCAGCCGAGCGCGTACAGCACCGTGCCGGCGCGGCCGGGAACGGCCGTGGTCGCGAGCATCTCGCACACCTTCAGGAATTTCTCCTTCGGCGTGCCGCACGTCTGCTGGACCATGTCCGGCGTATAGCGCGCGTAATGCTGCTTCATCAGGTTGTACACGCAGCGCGGATGCTGCAGCGTCGGGTCGACCTTCACGAAGCCGTCGTCGCCGCGCTCGTAGTCCCAGCTCGATTTGTCCGGATACGCGTGCTTCTCGGCGTCATAGCCGGAATAGATGCCGTCGTTGAACGCGAAATCCTCGCGCACGATGAACGAGAAGTCCGTGTAGTTCTTCACGTACTCATGCTGAATCTTGTCGTTCGTCAGCAGATAGTTGATGACGCCGCCCAGGAAGACGATGTCGGTGCCGGTGCGAATCGGCGCGTAGTAGTCGGCCACCGAGGCCGTACGCGTAAAGCGCGGGTCGACG
Source organism: Burkholderia ambifaria AMMD (assembly GCF_000203915.1). Lineage (NCBI taxonomy): Bacteria > Pseudomonadati > Pseudomonadota > Betaproteobacteria > Burkholderiales > Burkholderiaceae > Burkholderia > Burkholderia ambifaria. Next base: position 172,953 of record NC_008391.1, on the reverse strand, counting down.
ACGATCAGCCGCGCCTTGCGGTGCGCCTTCGCCTCCGTTACCCACTTGAAACCGCACGGATGGGCCTCGGCTGCATTGCCGCCCATCACGAGAATCACGTCCGCGTTCTTGATGTCGACCCAATGGTTCGTCATCGCTCCACGGCCAAACGTCGGGGCAAGACCTGCCACCGTCGGGCCATGTCAGACACGCGCCTGATTGTCGAATACGAGCATCCCGAGGCTGCGGACAGCCTTGTGCGTCAGGTAACCGACTTCGTTGCTGCCCGCCGACGCGGCCAGCATGCCGGTGGTCAGCCAGCGGTTGACCTTCGCGCCGTCTTCCGCCGTCTCGACGAAGTTCGCGTCGCGATCGGCCTTCATCAGCTTCGCGATCCGGTCGAGCGCATCGCCCCACGAAATGCGCTCCCACTTGTCCGAGCCCGGCGCCCGGTATTCGGGATGCGTCAGGCGGCTCGGGCTGTGGATAAAATCGATCAGGCTCGCACCCTTCGGGCACAGCGTGCCGCGGTTGACGGGATGGTCGGGATCGCCTTCGATATGAATGATGCTCGGCTGCGCGTTCTTCGCGCCGTCACCGAGGCTATACATCAGGATGCCGCAACCCACTGAACAATAAGGACACGTGTTGCGGGTTTCGACGGTGCGCGCCAGCTTGTACTGTCGGACTTCGGCAAGCGCTTCGGTCGGAGAAAAGCCCAGCAGGGCAAGACTCGAACCGGCAAGCGACGTGGCCGTCACCTTCAGGAACTGGCGCCGTGACATTTGTAGCATGATGGTCTCGGCGTCTTTGTGGGGTAAGGAGAAACTGAAAGGATTATAGACATTGAGCGCAACTATGATGCAATCCTCGGATCAATACCGATTTGTCTGATCCACCGATGTCCGGCGATCAGCGCGCAACCGAACCGTCATGAAACGACAGATCACGTCCGAAGCGACCCGCCTCGCGCAACAGCAGGCCAACTGGGCGCTCAACGCATTCAAGCGTTTCTCTTCCCACCGCTGCTCGGCAATGGCCGCGAGCATCGCGTTCTTTTCCGCGTTCTCGCTCGCGCCGACGCTCGTGATGGTGATCGCCGTGGCCGGCTGGTTCTACGGCGACGAGGCCGCGCGCGGCCAGGTGTTCGAGCAGGCCCACCAGTTGATCGGCGACGATGCGGCGGCCAGCATCCAGACGATCGTGCAGAACGCGCATCGCGCGGGCGAGCGCGGCGGCATCGCGACGCTGATCTCGTTCGCGGCGCTCGCGATCGGCGCATCGGCGACCTTCGCATCGCTGAACACGGCGCTGAGCGTGATCTGGCCGAACTCGGAAAACCGCTGGTCGAGCATGCTGGGGCTCGTGCGGGTGCGGCTCATCTCGTTCGGGCTCGTGCTGGGCGTCGCCTTCCTGCTGATCGTGTCGCTCGTGCTCGATACCGTGATCACGTTCATCGGCACATGGCTGCTCGGCGATTCTCCATACGTCGCGATCACCAACGTGCTGCAGCTCGTCGTCGGCGTCGCGGTGCTCGCGGGCGCGTTCGCCGTGCTGATGAAGTTCCTGCCCGACGCGCACGTCGCATGGCACGACGCGGTGATCGGCGGGATCGTCTCCGCGATCCTGTTCTCCGGCGGCAAGAAGCTGTTCGCGCTGTATCTCGCGCGGGCCGGGACGGCCAGTGCATTCGGCGCGGCCGGATCGTTCGCGGTCCTGCTGATGTGGCTGTACTTCTCGGCAGCCGTGCTGCTGCTCGGCGCGGAATTCGCGGCCGCACGCGGTGATGCGCATCGCGGCGCACGCAATGCTGCCGGCGTGCCCGCGCCGATGGATCCCACCGCGGATCGCACACGCGACGACTGATTCTCCACGCCTTGCCTCGCAGGCGGCGGCGCGCCTCGCGCGCGCTGCCGGGTGTCCCATCGACTCCCTACGCGACCGCGTTCGTTTTCGCAATCACCAGGCCCTGCCGCGCGTTCATGCGTGTTGATGCGATTTTTGCATCGGCCCGGTTTGGCCGCTGCAACGGCAAACGTTTGCTCGCCTCGATTTCTGCGTGCCACCCCACGAAATTCGCCCTTCCGCTGCCGAGCGCATCGCCCACTGCAACAATCGCGCCGCAACAAATGTCAACTGTTTCAAAAAGAGGAACGGTCGTTGATGTGCTTGATATATATAGACTTTTTCACGCTGTTACCTTTTCGAGACACTTTATTTTTTAAGCTTTCTTGCATGGTTGGCACTGAGCTATTCTCCAATCCGCAACAAATAACGAATGACGAATCATTTGCGTGGAGATACTCAACGATGAAGAAACTCGCTCTCTCGACCCTCTCGCTCGCCCTGCTGGGCGCCGCCGGCGCTGCTCATGCTCAGTCGAGCGTGACGCTGTACGGCGTGATCGACACGTCGATCGCATGGGTTCACGGCAACAACGGTCAAGCCAACAACTCGTGGCAAATGCTGTCGGGCAACCTGCAAGGCAGCCGTTGGGGCCTGAAAGGCGCTGAAGACCTCGGCGGCGGCCTGAAGGCGATCTTCCAGTTGGAAAACGGTTTTGATCCGGGCACGGGCCACCTGAACCAGGGCAGTCGCATGTTCGGTCGTCAGGCGTTCGTCGGCCTCCAGAGCGACCAGTACGGTACGCTGACGCTCGGCCGCCAGTACGACCCGCTGGTCGACCTGGTCCAGGCAGTGACGGCTGACAACTACTTCGGCAGCGTGATGGCAACGCCGGGCGACGTCGACAACAACGACAACTCGCTGCGCGTCAGCAACGCAATCAAGTACACGTCGCCGGTCTGGGGCGGCTTCCAGGTCGAAGGCATGTACGCCCTCGGCGGCGTTGCAGGCAAGACGGGTTCGGGCCAGACGTGGTCGGTCGCGGCTGCCTACAACAACGGCCCGGTCGGCGTTGCAGCAGGCTACTTCTACGCAGCCAACCCGTCGCCGACGACGGCTGTCGGCCGCGCAGGCTGGGGTTCGACGACGTCCGACGCGATCTTCGACGGCCCGATCAACTCGGGTTACGCAACGGCGAAGTCGATCGCCATCGCGCAAGTCGCAGGTCAGTACGCACTGGGCCCGGTGACGTTCGGCCTCGGCTACAGCAACGCACAGTACAAGCCGGATGCATTCTCGGGCTTCGGTTCGACCGAAAAGTACAACACGGGCCGCGCGTTCGTGACGTACCAGGTCACGCCGCCGCTGCTGCTGGGCCTCGGCTACTCGTACACGCGAGCCAGCGGCGACACGAAGGCGAAGTACCACCAAGTCGGTGTCGGCGCGGACTACTCGCTGTCGAAGCGCACGGACATCTACCTGGTTGGCGCATACCAGCACGCGAGCGGTACGCAGCTCGTCGACGGCGTGCAGCAAAGCGCGCAAGCGTCGATCGCTTCGTACGGTTTCGCCGGCAAGAGCTCGGCCGAACTCGTCGCGCTCGGCATTCGTCACAAGTTCTAAGAAGTACGTTTCCGGTGTGCATGGCGTCTTCGACGCCATGCCGCCGAACTGCAAAACCAGTCATCGGCTTCGGCCCTGGCTGGTTTTTTTTCGTCCGTTGCCGGCGGCGTCGTGACGGGCTGCGACCGCTGCCGGGCCCTCGGATACGGCAACCGGTCGCGAGCGGCACCTGGAGCCCCTGTCGCGCGCGGGAAGCCCCCTTTGGATGCATGCCGGACGCCTCGCGCTGTCGACTCGGATGCGCCGCTTTCCCGACTTCCCGATTCCCTGATCCTCCGATGTGAAGCACGTATGCTTCGACATGTCGATTTCGACACGCTTCATTCGTCGTATCGATGACGGCATGCAGATTGGCCGTCCCTCACCGACAGCAGACAGGAGACGCTCCATGACGATTCAGAAGATCACGCCGTTCCTCTGGTACGCGACGGAAGCCGAAGAAGCCGCGGCCTTCTACACGGACATTTTCCCGAACTCGCGCGTCGTGCGCGTCACGGCGGTGCCCGGCACCAGCGGCACCCGGATGGTCGAGTTCGAACTGTTCGGACAGCCGTTCACCGCGATGAGCCACCCGCGCACCGAGACGTTCAATCACGCGATCTCGCTGATGGTCAGTTGCGCCGACCAGGCCGAACTCGACCGGTACTGGAGCGCGCTGCTCGACAACGGCGGCACGGCCGACGGCTGCGGCTGGTTGCGGGATCGCTTCGGCGTGTCATGGCAGATCGTGCCCGACGCGCTGATCCCGATGATGACCGACCGCGACGAGGTCAAGGCGGCACGTGTGGCCGCGGCCATGATGCAGATGACGAAGTTCGACGTCGCCGCGCTGAAGGCCGCGTACGCGGGCACGGCGGGCTGACGAAGGTACGGGTGTCGCGCCGGTGTTCGCGGGGGCGTCGGGGTGTGCTTCGGGGTGTGCTTCGGGGTGTGCTTCGGGGTGTGCTTCGGGGTGTGCTTCGGGGTGTGCTTCGGGGTGTGCGTTCCGGGGTGTGCGTTCGTGGCGTGCGCTCGTGGCGTGCGTTCGTCGCGCGCGTGCGGCGCGCGCAATGATCGCGTCCTGCGACGGATTGCATCGCGCCGCGACGCAATCGCAAGGCCGCGGCCGTGCGCACACCGCTACGTCGACAGCATCGCTTCGATGATCCTCGCGCATAGCGCAAAGGTGGCGACCGGTTCGCATGACGGCGGCTCATCGGCGCCGCCGCCGTGCAGATAGACGTTGCGTGCCGCCGACAGGACCCGGTCGGCGCGCGTCGGGCAAGGGCGCCAGTACCTGCACCGCGGCGAAGTCCTTCGGCGCGATCTTGCCGGTCACGGCGCTTTACTGGATGCGTGCGTGCGCAAGCACGACGCCGTATTCGTCGCCGCGCCAGTCCCGTTCGGCATGCCACTGCACGACGGTGGACAGGACGCGGCGACGAAGTCGTGCGCGGGCACCGGCTCGAACCATGCGGCCGCGCGCGACCCGAGCAGCGCTACGTCGTGCTTCCGGATCTTCGTCAACAGGATCGCGAGATCGCGACCGACGGATGGCGACTCAACGATGCCCGCGCGTAGATCGCGGCGGAGCCACTCATCCAACTGCAGCGCGCGGCGGGCCGGATGACGCCATGACACCACGTCACCGCGCACGACGATCGTCGCTTCCAGCGGGCGCATGTGCGCAGTGCTCCCCGGCAACGCCGACACATCGAGCAAGTCGACCATCAGCGCGCACCACACCGCGACGCTTCGCCCGGCGATGCGGCAATCGTCATCAGCAGGTCGATCTCGCTGCGCGGTTTCACCCGCCGTCGAGCGCCGGGCCCAACAGATGTATCGCCAGCAGTGTCGCGCCGAAATGCCGTTTGAGCGCGGCGCACGCGGCAGCCATCTGGCCGGCAACTCGACGGGAACGATTCGCCGCGTTCATGACGCGAGACTTGCGCGAGGCGCAACGCTGCAAAGCTGTGCGCCGCGCGCACGCATGGACGCATGGACGCACGGAGCGATCCTGCCGTCCGCATGAACGGCCCGCAGCACGGGATACGCACCAATGTCACGCCGCATCCGCACAGCGCGACCTCACCCCGCGCGCGTTGCGCAGCGCAATAAAAATCCCCGCACGCTTTCGCGTACGGGGACCGTCGGACATCGTAACGGTCGCCGACTTGCATTCGGCGGCCGTTACGCGGCATTACGCAGCCGCGTCCTTCAGCTTCTTCAGCGCACGTGCCTTCACGCGCACGCTGGCCGGCTTTGCCGGGAACCAGCGCTCTTCGCCCGTGAACGGATCCTTGCCGAAGCGCTTCTTCTTCGCCGGCACGACTTGTGCCGTGATCTTCAGCAGACCCGGCAGCGTGAACTCGCCTGCGCCCTTCTTGTGAACCGAGCCCAGCACGACGTTCTCGAGTGCGGTGAGCACTGCCTTGACCGCCTTCACTTCGACAGCTGCACGCTCAGCGATGTGCGTTGCGAGCGATGCCTTCGTGAACTTGTCCTTCAGCGGCGTCGGAGCAGCCGGTGCTGCCTTCGCGACAGCCTTCTTGGCCACTACTTTCTTCGCGGGCGCAGCCTTTTTTGCAGCCACTTTCTTGGTGGCCGGTGCGGCAGCCTTCTTGGCCACCTTTTTTGCGGAAGTCGCCATGTTTCTCCTACCAGGTGTGGTCGTTGGATACACGAAGCGTGCAACGCGCGCGCTTCAACGCCGGATTCTACAAGCGCCTCGACGCTTCGTGCAGTACTTTTATGCGTTTTCGCGGGGTTTCCCGCAGGTTTTGTTGCGCGCGACCGACTTCATCGACGCTCGAACAGCGAAAAACAGCTCTACGTATACGCCCGAACGCGAATTACGTTCGATATTTGCACACCTATACTGACCTCGCTCAGTGCCCCGGATGTCTTCATGCGCGAAGTCAGATACGTCAAAGGACTCGACGGCCTGCGAGCCATCGCCGTCATCCTCGTTTTCCTGTCCCACAAGGGCCACGTCCTCGCTGTCGACGTGGGCAAGCTCGGTGTGTGGACGTTTTTCTTCATCAGCGGATTCCTGATCGTCGGCGAACTGCATCGCAACCGTCAGGCGATCGAATGCGGCACGATGGGTCGCCGCCACGCGCTCGCGCTGTTCCTCGCGAAGCGCGCGCTGCGGATCTTTCCCGTCTACTACCTGCTGCTCGCCGCGCTCGCGATCGCGCACGCGCTGTTCTACCAGCGCGGCGTCAATCTCGGGCTCCCGTGGCACGCCGCGTTCCTGTCGAACTACTGGATCGGCGTCGTCAAGGACGGCTGGCCGGGCTCCACGTCGCACTTCTGGAGCCTCGCGGTCGAACAGCAGTTCTATCTGATCGCGCCGCTCACGCTGCTCGCGGTGCCGGCCGCGCGCCACGTCGCGCTCGGCATCGCGGCCGTCGCGCTGTGCGCGCTCGCGCATCTCGCGCTGTACGCGTTCGACGCGTCGCCGGTGCTGATCTACGCGTTTTCCCCGTGGAATTTCGCGCTGATCGCGCTCGGCGGCGTCGGGGCGATGGCGCTTGCCGATCGCGGCCCGACCGTCGTCCGCCGCATTCCGCCCGGCTGGCTCGCAGCCGTCGGCGTCGTGTTCTTCCTCACGCTGCCCGCGTTCACGGCGCTGCCGGACATCGTCTCGGGGCTCGTGGATCTCGGGCTGTCCGTGTCGCTCGGCGCGCTGATGCTGTGGATCGTCACCGAGCCCGACCATCCGGCCGTGGCGCTGCTCGACCGGGCGCCGCTCGTCTATCTCGGCACGATCAGCTATGGCTTCTACCTGTTCCACAACCTGATTCCGACACGTTTCGGCGAGATGCCCGCGCTGTTCGCACACGTGCCGATGCCCGGCATCGTCCGGGAAGCGCTGCCCGAACTGCTGCAGTTCGCGCTCGCCGTGCTGCTTGCCCATCTGTCGTGGCGCTATCTGGAAAGACGTCTGCTCGACTTCAAGAAGCCGATCGCTGCGATGCTGGCCCGCTACTTCGTCGCGCGGCCGAGCACGTCGCCGCGCTGAGCGGAACAGTCGTCCGCGCGCGACGCAAGCGGAAAACATGCGTTGGGGGCCCACGACGCCGGGCACCGAAACGGTGCGGCCGGCGGCCCCGTTCGTCCGTCGGGAACACGCATTTCGTCGGCGGATGAAAGCGCCGCTGCGCTAACGTGGCGCTTCGTCGACATCACCGACCCAGCATCAACGACGGCTATCGCCCGCGCAATCTTCGTCCCTGAAGCCGCGCACAAGCGGCACGTCAGCGCCGGTTTCATCGCCACTGCGTCCGGCAGCCAACGCACTGCGCACCGCGCACGCGAAAACCGGCTCGCGCGTTACGGCACACCGGAATCGCCACGCGCGCCCCGGTTCGATCCCGCCGAATTCGACCGCGCCAACTACGCAGCACCGCACCTCCCCACCTCGCCCACACGCAAAAAAGCCCCGGCGCACAAGGCAGCCGGGGCCAACGGAACAACCACCACCTGAAACAGCGGAGCAGCGTGGCTGCTTATGCGACAGCAGCCAGCGCGGGCAGGCAGGTACGCAGGTACGCCTCGAATTCGCGGCTCACTTCCGGATGCTGGAGCGCGAGCTCGACAGTCGCCTTGAGATAACCGATCTTGCTGCCGCAATCGAAACGCGTGCCGAAGTAGCGATACGCGAGCACCTGTTCGTTGGCGAGCAGCGACTGAACCGCGTCGGTCAGCTGCAGTTCGCCGCCGGCGCCCGGCTTGAGCTTGCGCAGATGATCGAAGATCGTCGGCATGAATACGTAGCGGCCGACCACGCCGAGGTTCGACGGCGCGTCTTCCGGCGCCGGCTTCTCGATGATGCCCGACAGCTTGATGATGTCCTCTTCCCACTCGCGGCCTTCGACGACGCCGTACGAGCGGCTGTCCTCGCGCGGGATCGTCTCGACCCCGATCACCGAGCTGTGATAGTGGTCGAACACGTCGACGAGCTGCTTGAGCACCGGCTGTTCGCCGTGCAGCAGGTCGTCCGCGAGGATCACCGCGAACGGCTCGCCGTGCACGAGCTTTTCCGCGCACAGCACCGCATGGCCGAGGCCGAGCGCTTCCGGCTGGCGCACGTAGAAGCAGTTCACGTGGCTCGGCTTGATGCCGCGCACGAGCTCGAGCAGCTTTTCCTTGCCGCGCGCCTCGAGTTCGGCCTCGATCTCGTAGGACTTGTCGAAGTGATCCTCGATCGCGCGCTTGCTGCGCCCCGTCACGAAGATCATCTCGGTGATACCGGCGTTGATCGCTTCCTCGACCGCGTACTGGATCAGCGGCTTGTCGACGACGGGCAGCATTTCCTTCGGGCTCGCCTTCGTTGCCGGGAGGAACCGCGTGCCGAGACCGGCAACGGGAAACACGGCCCTGGTGACTTTCAACATGTTCGCATCCTGATTGCGTTGACTGCGCCGCGTCGCCCTGCGACCCGGCGCGATTGTTTTCCGAACGGCATATCGAGAATCGACGGTACGGCCAATTCCACTCCGCTCATTTTCGATATGGAACGATTGCCCATGTTTCCGGAATAATAGATAATCCGCTGATTCGGTCGATATTGCCGACCCGATTGCCGAAGCAGAAACAAATTACCGATTTTCCGGATACAAATTCTTACGAATCGAATTCCTCGATAAACGGGACGCCGCCCCGCTCGAGACCGGGGCGAATCGGCTCGTTCTGCAGCGCCTCGCGGTACGCCGACAGCACGGCCATGACCAGCAGTACAGCCGCGCTAGCGATCCAATGCATGTCCATCTTGCCGCTCCTTGCTTCAATCAACTGGAGCTTCAAACTATCAGAAAAAAATCCGCAAATAATTGTAGCGGCTGCCAAACCGCTTTCAGAGGCGGCTAAAACCACTATCTGAAATACCATTATTTCGCGGCCGGATTTTTTTATTGATTCGATCGAATTCTTGCGCATTACGATTGGACCATCCCCTTCATCCGTCGCAAGGACTCGAATCGCATGCAAGCTTCCAGCGGATCGCCTTTGACCGCGCCGCCCGTCGCCGACCACAAGGAACACGTGATCGACGCGATGCGCGGGTTCGCGGCGTTGCTCGTCGCCTATTTCCATTGCCGCCAGGTCGTCTGGGTCGGCATGCAGAGCTTCCATCGCGCTTACGGTCATGCGCTCGACCCGAGCGTGATCGTCGGCTACCTGACCTTCCCGTTCGCGTGGGGATCCGCCGGCGTGCCGATCTTCTTCGTGATCAGCGGCTATTGCATCCACCGCAACGCGGCGCTCAAGCTCGCGGCCAATCCCGCGTACCGGCTCGACGCCCCGAACTTCTGGGCGCGCCGCTTCGCGCGGATCTACCCGGTGCTGCTCGCCGCGCTGCTGTTCACGCTCGCGATGGATGCGGTCAGCCTGCAGATCGCGCCTGTCAGCCACAAGATCCGCGACGTCGGCCTCACCGCGTTCCTCGTGAACCTGTTCTCGCTGCAGGGCGTCGCCGGCTATACGTACGGGTCGAACGGCGCACTGTGGACGCTGTCGCTCGAAGTGCAGTTCTATGCGATCTACCCGCTGCTGTTCGCGTTGCGCCGGCGCATCGGGATGCCGGCCATCGTCGCGACCGTCGCGCTCGTCAACGTCGCGTCGGCATGGCTGCTCGAACGGCACGACCTGCAGTTCTTCACGTCGTACTGGCTGTCCTGGACGATCGGCGCGTGGATCGCCGACGTGCGCGCGCAGCCGGCACACGGGCCGGCTGCGGTGCCGTCGCGGGCGTGGTACCTGGCAGCTGCCGTGCTGCTGGCGGCGGGCTGCGGCGCGTTCCATATCGGCCAGTACGGCGCATTCCAGCTGTGGGCGGCCGGCTTCGCGTGCTTCCTGTACCGCGCGCTCGCGTGCCCGCCGCGCCCGACGCCGCTGCTGCGCGTGCTCGGCTGGTTCGGCGACTTCAGCTATTCGCTGTACCTCATCCACCTGCCGCTGTTCGTGTGCCTCGGCTCGGTGCTGTTCCATTCCGAACTGCAACTGTCGATCTGGCCGTCGTTCGCGTTCATGGCCGCCGCGATTCCGGTCGCCTACGTGTTCTACCGGCTGTTCGAACGCCCGGCGATGATGTGGGCGGCGAGCCTGAAGCCGACGCGCACCGCTCGCGTCGTCGCGCCGGCTCCCGAACGGGCCGTCTGAGCGGCGCCACTCTCGCGCTCCCTGCCCCCGCCCGGCCTCAGGCTGCGCGGGGGCTTTTTCATGGGCGGGACGGGCGCAGAGATCCCTTCACCCGCGCGGTCGCGGCAAGGGTACCCGGTACGCAAGCATCCCAATCGAGCCAGACGGCCGTCAGGGCGGCTGCACTACGGTCGCGTCGCGCAACCCCTCATCAGCTCCACACCATGACCGCACGGCGCCCCTCAGGGCGTTCCGTCAAGCGATCACGGCGCGGGCGACAGCTGCGTTCGGGTGATCCGTGCGCGAACGCCGCATCGGCCCATCGAGACCCCCATCGCCCAACCGCGCGACACGCGCCCAAAAGCAAAGCCCCCATGCAGCACGACACCGCATGAGGGCTCGTTTCCCGACGCATCGCGCGTCGGAGCGCACCGCGCCTACCGCTTCTTCGCCTTCGCGGCCTTCGCGGCCTTCGCCGTATCCGCGAGAATCTTCTCGACCCGCTCCACATAGGTTTCGGTGCCGAACCGGCGCACCGCGGTCGCCCGCCCGCTCGCGACGAGCCGCTCGCGCAGCGCGGTGTCGTGCTTCAGCCGGCCCAGCGCATCGGCCAGCGCGGCCGCGTTGCCCGGCTCGCAGAGCAGCCCGTTTTCCTCGTCCTCGATGATCTCGACGACCCCGCCCGCGCGGGCCGCGACCACCGGCCGCCGCGCGAGCATCCCCTCGACGATCACGCGCCCGAACGGCTCGGGCGTGATCGACGTATGCGCGACCACGTCGACCGCCTTCATGCACGCGGCCACGTCGCGCTGGAACCCGAGGAAGTGGACGCGGTCGCCCATCCCGTGACGCGCGACGATCTCGTGCAGCTGCGCCGCGTATTCGTCCTCGCCGAACAGCGGCGCGCCGACCAGCACCACGTGCATGTCGGGATGGCGTGCGGCGGCCTCCAGCAGCAGATGCTGCCCTTTCCAGTGCGCGAGGCGGCTGAACGAGCCGACCAGCCATGCGTGCTCGGGCAGCCCGAAGCGCGCGCGCAGCGCGGCCTGGCTGGCATGGTCCAGCGCATCGAACGGTTCGGCCGAAATGCCGTTGAACACGACGTCGACGTGCTGCGGCGTGAAGCCCGTCAGCGCGCGGAACGCCTGCGCGGACGCGTCCGAGTTCGCGATCACCCGCGTGACGCCGAACCGCGCGCAGTACTTGATCGCCATCAGCTGCTTGCTGCCGAAATGGTCGCCGCTGACGATGTCGCGCAGGTGCCACACCACCGGCTTGCGCGCGAGCCGCCCGGCCAGCGCCGCGACCACCATCGCGCGCTGCGTGTTCGCGTAGATCACCTCGGCGCGCCGTGCGCGCCGTGCGACGTCGCGCACCAGCCCGGCGAGTCGCTTCAACGCGCCCACCGACACGCCACCCTGCTTGCGCACCCCGGCGAGCGCGCCCTGGTCGAGCACGTCGACGCGCGCGCCGATCTCGTCGAGCGCCGCACGGAACGGGCCGTCGTCGAACAGCAGCACGTCGGCGTTCGCGCGCATGTGCTTCATGATCTCCAGCAGCGACAGCTCCGCGCCGCCGAGCACGCCGCTCTGGTCCAGCACCAGCGTCGCCGGGCCGTGCGCGGCCGGCATCGGCGCGGCGCTGCCGCGCTGCGCGGTCGCGCCGGGCAGCGCGGCCTCCACATAGTCGAGAAAACGCCGGCGGAACGTGTCGGCGGAGAAGCGCTCCGCGTTCGCGCGGCACGCGTGCGGCGTGAAACGCTGCGGCGCGCGCTCGAAATCGTCGACCGCCGCGACGATCGCGTGCGGCGTCTGCTCGTCGAAGAACAGGCCGGTCGGGTTCGCGTGCGAGCGCGGCTCGAGCACGGTTTCGAGCGCCCCGCCCTTGCCGTACGCGATCACGGGCGTGCCGCACGCCTGCGCCTCGACCACCGAAATCCCGAAATCCTCCTCGGCCGCGAACACGAACGCCTTCGCGCGGCGCATCCGGTCGTGCAGCACCGCGAACGGCTGGTAGCCCATGATCTCGACGTTCGGGCCGGCCTTCGCGCGGATCTTCTGCATCTCCGGGCCGTCGCCGATCACGACGAGCTTGCGCTCCGGCGTGCGCGAGAAGGCCTCGACGATCAGGTCGATCTTCTTGTACGGCACCATCCGCGACGCGGTCAGGTAGAAATCGTCCTTCACCTCGTTCAGCGAGAAGCCGTCGACGTCGACCGGCGGGAAGATCACCGCCGCGTCGCGGTGATACACCTTGCGGATGCGTCGCGCGATGAACGCGGAGTTCGCGACGAACCCGTCCACCGCGTTCGCGGTGCGCGTGTCCCAGTTGCGGATGTAATGCAGGATCATCCGCGCGAGCAGCGATTTCGGCCCGTGCGTGAGGTTCGACTGTTCCAGATACTGGTGCTGCAGGTCCCACGCATAGCGGATCGGCGAGTGCACGTAGCTGATGTGCATCTGGTCCGGCCCGGTCAGCACGCCCTTCGCGACCGCATGGCTGCTGGAGATCACGAGGTCGTAGTCCGACACGTCGAGCTGCTCGATCGCGAGCGGCATCAGCGGCAGGTAGCTGCGGTACTTGGTGCGTGCGAACGGCAGTTTCTGGATGAACGAGGTCGTCACCGGCTTGCCGCGCACGAACGCGCGATCGTCGAGAAAATCGACGAGGCTGAACAGGTCCGCGTCGGGAAAGCACGCGACGATCTGTTCGAGCACGCGCTCGGCGCCCGCGTACGTGACGAGCCAGTCGTGGACGATCGCCACGCGTAGCGGACGCGACGCATCGCGTGCGCCCGCCGGCGCGGCCGTTTCGGTCCGGCGCAGCGCGGTGGCGCCGGCTTCGGCCACGGCGGCATCCGCCGTGGCCACGTTCAGGATGGCGTGTTCCGCCAGATCGCGATTCATCAGTCGCTCCATGAAACGCCGCCATTTCCCCCAAGGGGACTTCCTTCGGGGCGGATGACGGGAAGGAAAGGAGTGCTGTTGACAGGCAGCTTCTTCCACGGGTTAGGATCACCGGCATGATTCTTGTCTACCGCTACCGGGTGAAGTCGCTCAACGGACTGCTCAACAAGCAGAGCCGAGCGGTGAACTACGTCTGGAATTTCTGCAATGACACACAGAAGCACGCGCTCAAGTGGCGCAAGAAATGGCCGACGGGATTCGATCTGAACGTGCTGACGACCGGCAGCAGCAAGGAGCTCGGCATCCACTCCGGTACGGTCAACGCTACGTGCGAGCAATACGCGAAGTCGCGCAACCAGCACCGGCGCCCTTACCTGCGCTATCGCGGCAGAAAATCGCTGGGCTGGGTGCCGCTGAAGGGTCGTGACCTGAAGCGCGAGGGCGATGCGTTTCGCTTTGCCGGCAATACCTTTCGCGTATTCAATAGCCGACCGCTTCCCGACGGCAAGATCAAGGACGGAACCAACTTTGCGCAGGACGCACGTGGCAACTGGTTTCTCAACATCGTGATCGAGATGCCCGATGTTCAGGCTCGCCCGATCCGTTCGGGTGTCGGTATCGATCTCGGCCTGAAAGACTTCGCCACACTTTCGACCGGCGAGAAGCTGCCTAATGACCAATTCGGCCGACGCGCGGCCGAGAAGCTCGCGAAAGCGCAACGGGCGCGCAAGCACAAACGCCATATCGCGAAGCTGCACGCCAAGGTGACGAATGCCCGCGCCGATTTCCAGCACAAGCTCGCGCTCGATCTGGTGCGGCGGTTCGATTACATCGCGGTCGGCAACGTATCGGCCGCCAAACTCGCCAGAACCAGGATGGCGAAAAGCGTCTACGACGCAGCCTGGTCGTCCTTCCGAAGCAAGCTCCGTTACAAAGCGATCGCGCACGGAGCCATGTTCGAGCAGGTGGACGAAAGCGGTTCTACCCAGTCCTGTTCGGCGTGCGGGTCGAAAGCCAGCACGACGCGGCCGAAAGGTATCGCGGGACTGCGAATAAGAGAGTGGGCCTGCGATGGCTGTGGTGTCGTGCATGATCGTGATATCAACGCTGCGCTGAACATTCTCCGATGCGGACGTGCATCGCCGGTTGTGGGAATCCGCTGCCTTTAGGCGGTAGAGGACGTCAAATGGTTTTCCTCGCATTGAGACGGACGAACAGGTCGCGCACGAGCGCGCGCAGCCCCGGCGTCATCGTGAGCGACCACGCAAGGTTCAGCAGCAGCACGACCGCGCACAGGCCGATCGACTCGCCGAGCCCCGACCACGCTTGCGCGAGAAACAGGCTCGCGAGCAGGAAGGCGAGATGCGCGAGCATGTCGAGCAAGATCGCGCGCATCCGGATTGCGGACAGATAAAGCAGCACGCCGTAGTCGACCAGCGCGCGGGCGGCAACGACCACCGCCGCGCCGATCAGCCCGAAGTGATGAATGCCGAACCACAGGCCGCCGACGAAGAACGGCATCTCGACGAGCCCGGCGAACGCCGCGCGGGCCGGGTTGACCTGCGACTGGATCAGGATGCGCGTGACGCTCGCCTGGCCGACGAGCCACACGCTGATCACCAGCACGCGGCCGACCGGCGCGGAATGTGCGGCGAGATCGGCGCCGACCCACAGCGTGAGGAACGGCGCGAGTGCGAAGATCGCGACGATGCCGACCGGCGTGAACACGCCGTTCAGGAATTCGAGCGACTGGCGCGCGAGCGTGTCGGCGTGATCGCGGCCGACCGCCGACAGGCGCGGAAACAGCGTGCGCACCAGCGCGTTCGGCAGCATGTTCAGGCGCGTGACGAGGTTCTGCGGCACCGTGTAATAGGTGACGAACTTCGCGCCCATGCCGGCGCCGAGCATCACGCGATCGAGCGTGTCGGCGATCATGCTCGTCGTGCTCGCGATCAGCATCCAGCCGCCGAAGTTGAACAGCCCTTTCGCGGTACCCCATTGCGGCGGGTCGATGCGCCGGATCCCGAGCACCTTGATGCTCGCGTGACCGAGCATCACCGCCGCGACGAGCCGCGCGACGACCGCGGCGGCCAGCACCGTCTGCAGGTTCGGCGCGATCCACCATGCGGCGCCGAGCGGCAGCAGCTGGAACAGGAACGTGCCGATCGTCTGGTTCGTGTTGAACACGCCGAACCGTTCGGCGCCGTTGATCGCGCCGGCGAACACCCACGACACGTTCGCGAGCGGAATCGCGAGCGCGAGCCACGGCAGCGCGAGATACACCTCGTGCTGCATCGCCGCCGACACCTTCGTGAAATACGCGGTGTAGACGAACGCGCCGAAATAGATCAGCAGGCCGCCCACGATGCCGGTGCCGAGGTTCAGCCAGAACGCGCTCCAGAAGACCCGCGCGCTTTCGTCCGCGTTGCCGCTCGCGAGCGCCTTCGAAATGTGGTTCTGCGCGGCCATGCTCATCCCGAGATCGAGGATCCCGAAATAGCCGATCAGCGTCCACACGAGGCTGACGACGCCGTAGCGTTCGACCCCCAGCGCGTGGATATAGGCGGGCACCGTCACCAGCGACACGAAGGTCGGCAGGATCAGCCCGATGAAGTTGATCGAAACGTTCTTGAGTATGCCTTTGTCCATGCTTCTACCTTGTGTGACGGCGACGACGACGGTGCGTCGCGTCACGGTTTCCAGCGATACATCAGCACCTTGCCGCGCGCGTCTTCCTCGACGAACACCAGGTATTCGCCGTTCTCGCGCCGGAACGCACTGATGCCGAACGGCACGTCGACCCAGCCCGACGCCTTGCCGACCTCGGCGCCCGGGCTCATCACGCCGACTTCCTTGCCGGTTTCCTTGTCATACACGTGGATCTTGCCGACCGGCTCCACCGTGAAGATGTAGCGCCCCTCGACGGTGATTCCGATCAGGTCGAGGATCGGCTTCGCATCGAGCTGCCACGGCAGCGCGACCGTGTAGCGCACGACCGGCGAGCCGGTCGACCACTTGTCGAAGCGCACCAGCACGCGGCCGACTTCCTTGTTGATGCCCGGCTGCGGCGGGGCGTCGGCCGTGTAGCCCGTCACGTACAGCGTGTCCGTCTGCGGCTCGTAGATCGAACGGCGCAGCTGCGTGAACGGCTGCGGCATCGGATAGGTCGTGACCTTGTCGTACGAGTAGATCGGGTTGCCGGCCTTGTCGACGCCGCCGTAGCCGAAGCGATGGATACCGCGCACGTCGCTCGTGCGCCAGATGTCGCCCTTCGTGTCGACCCACCAGCCCCAGCCGCCCGCCTTTGCCTTGCCGGTCGTGTTGATCGTGAATTCGTCGGCGTCGAGCCGGCCGTTGCCGTTCGCGTCGCGCCACAGCCAGTCGCCGCCCGGCGGCTTGTTCGGCACCTTGTCGACCGGCCGCGCGCGGCCCGCGATCAGGCCCGACGGAATCGCGACCTCGCCGTCGCGCTTCGCGTCGAAGCGGTAGATCTTCAGGTGGTCGGCATACATGTCGGTCAGGTACAGGAACGTGCGTCCGTCCACGCGCCGCGCGAACGGCATGCCGGGATATTGATCCGTGTGGAACACGGGATCGTCCGGGTACTTGAAGCGGTTCGACAGGAATCCGGCGTATTTCCAGTCCTGGCCCGGCGGCTTCGACAGGTCGAGCTCGAAGCGCTTGTTGCCCGTGTATACGCTGTTCGGCCGGGCGGGATCGATCCACGCGCCGTCGACGAACAGCAGCCCCTGCACCTGCCAGCGCAGCTTGCCGTCCGGCGTGTAGCTCTCGAGCACCGCGCCGAGCCCTGCGCCGATCGTGTCGTGACGCGGCCCGATGCCGTTCATCGACACGTACACGTTGCCCGCGCGATCGACGCCCACGCCCGTCAGCCCGTTGAAGCGCTGCGGCCCCGGGCGTCCCGGCACCGGGCCCGCGAAAATCCCGCCGCGCTCGCCGAGCGTGCCGGACGGCGCATAGCCCTTGCCGCCTTTCGAGAAGATCAGCACCTGCTGGCGCGCACCGTTGTCCGCCACCAGCACGCGCCCTTTCACATCGACCGCCACGTCCACCGCTTCGGTGCCTTCGGGCAGCGCGGGCGCGTCGTCGAGCTTGCGGCCGTCCGCGCGCACGTGCACGAGGCGCGCGGGCCCGCTGATGGTGTCGGTGAGCAGCCACAGCGTGCCGTCGCCGGCCAGCGCGATGCGGCCCGGCTCGTGCGCGCTCCACGTGCCCTTCTTCTGCATCGTCTCGGCGTCGAATACATCGACTTCGTCATGCGACGGGTTCGTCGCGAACAGTGTCTTGTCATCCGCCGCGAGGCCGCCCACTTCGGCCTTCGCCTCGCCCACCTCCGAGCGTGCGGGGGCCGCCACCTCATTCATCACCATGAAGCTCGCGGCCATCCGCGCGCGGCCGGCATCGGCGCGCCCGCCCGGTGCGACCTGCGGCGCCGCGCGAAACGGCGCCGGCTGCTTCATGTCGCCGATCGTGCGCCGCGAAATGCCGAACCACTGCTTGCCCTTGTCCGGCCAGATGCCGGGCGACTGCAGATGGCCGCGCTCGTTGCCGACGCCGATCGCGACGTACGCGTACTTGCCGTTCACCGCGACCGCGTTGCCGCCGAGGTTGCCCCAGCCGTGCGTGCCGCCGGCGAAGCCGAGCATCTTGCCGTCCTGGTAGACGCTCGCCTCGGCGCCGCTCTCGTCCCACGGCGCGTTCGTATACACCTTGCCGTCGGGCGTCACCGCGATCGCGCGGATGTCGATCTGCGTCCAGCTGCCGTCGCCATAGCCGAACGTGTTGCCGATCCACGACGTGGTCGCGGGCAACACGGTTTCAGCCGGGGCGGCGCTCACGGACAGCGCCGCGCATACCGTCATGCCAACCAGAATCAGACGTCGCAATGCGCTCTCCAGACTCGATGCAACAGCAACGGGGCACCACGGCGGACTGCGTGCCCGGATGCCCTGTCACTAAATGGGTTTCAAACGTCGCGATGCAGGTTACAAGCAAAAATAATCACAAGAAATTTGGAAATATTTGGGGATGTTTCCGCGTGAAATATCGCACCGGAACAGCGCGAAATAGCCGCCACAAAGCGGAAATAACGACCGCCTTTCACGCGCCGATCCGTAGAAAATGCCGCTGCGGCCCGCCCGTCGGAGCGCCCGGCCTGCAAACCTTTCATGCCGCGATTGAAACGACCGGTATTTGAAGGTTTTCGGCCGGATAAATGACATGCGTTTTTTTGCCGATTTCTTTTCCCTAGAATCGATTTCGATTCAATATTTCATTCAAACGCATGGATTACGTTCACGCATCGGATGCACGACGCGCCACGGCACCGGCCGCGCGTCGCGAAGGAGCGGCGCGATGACGGGCATCTCGCGCACCGCCGACCTCGCCCCGCCGCAACACGGCCGCATCGTGCAGCTCGACGGGCTGCGCGCGATCGCCGTCGGCGCCGTGTTCCTGCAACACGCGCTGAAGGCGCCGCTGTGGATGGGCGTCGACCTGTTCTTCGTGCTGAGCGGCCTGCTGATCACGGGCATCCTGCTCGATCGCAAGGCGCGCGGGCAGTCTTACTTCAGCCACTTCTACGCGCGCCGCGTGCGCCGGATCCTGCCGCCGTACGTGCTGCTGCTCGTCGTGTCGACGCTGCTGTTCGGCGCGAGCTGGCTGCCGCACTGGCCGTGGTTCGCGTTCTTCTCGACCAACATCGGGCTGTCGCTCGGCAGCATCGGGCACGACAGCCTGAACGTGCTGTGGTCGCTCGCCGTCGAGGAGCAGTTCTACATCTTCTGGCCGTTCGTCGTGCTGTGGTGTTCGGAGCGCGCGCTGCTGTGGATCGCCGCCGCGCTGATCGTCGCGGCGCCCGTGCTGCGCGCGATCGCGACGCCGTGGTTCGATTCGTTCTGGCCGATCTACTACCTGACGCCATTCCGGATGGACCTGCTCGCCGCGGGCGCGCTGCTCGCGATCGTGCTGCGCCGCGACCGGCGCGCGCTGGACCCGTTCTATCCGCTCGCGATCGTCGGCGCGCTCGTGTCGCTCGCGATCCTCGGCTGGCTGCACCTGTCGTTCCCGCGTTTCCGCGCGGCGAACACGCCGATGTCGAACGCCGCGCTCTACAGCATCTCGCTGCTGCTGTGCACGTCGATCGTCGTGATCGCGCTGCGCGGACGCGGCCTCGTGCAGCGCGTACTGACCAACCCGCTGCTCGTGTACGTCGGCACCGTCAGCTACACCGTCTACCTGATTCACCTGAGCGTGCTGTATGCGCTCTGGCCGCTGCACCTGAACCGCTTCGTCACGGCCGCGCTCGCCCTCGCGATCACGCTCGCCTACGCCACCCTCTGCTGGTACGGCTTCGAGCGACGCCTGACACGCGGCCCGGCGCGCAACACGCTGCCCGCCGCCGCGCGCACGACCGCCTGACTTTCTCAATCCATCGTTTCGACCAGGACATTGCCATGAGCCAAAACCGCAAGAAGGCCATCATCACGGGGATCACGGGGCAGGACGGCGCCTATCTGACCAAGCTGCTGCTCGACAAGGGCTACGAGGTCACGGGCACCTACCGCCGCACCAGCTCGGTGAACTTCTGGCGCATCGCCGAACTCGGCGTCGACACGCACCCGAACCTGTCGCTCGTCGAGCACGACCTGACCGATGCCGGCTCGAGCCTGCGGCTGCTCGAACGCACGCAACCCGACGAGCTGTACAACCTGGCCGCGCAGAGCTTCGTCGGCGTGTCGTTCGACCAGCCCGCGACGACCGCCGAAGTCACGGGCATCGGCCCGCTGAACCTGCTCGAGGCGATCCGCGTGGTGAGCCCGAAGACGCGCTTCTACCAGGCGTCGACGTCCGAGATGTTCGGCAAGGTGCAGGCGATCCCGCAGACGGAAACGACCGCGTTCTACCCGCGCAGCCCGTACGGCGTCGCGAAGCTGTACGCGCACTGGATGACCGTGAACTACCGCGAGTCCTACGATCTGTTCGGCTGCAGCGGCATCCTGTTCAACCACGAATCGCCGCTGCGCGGCCGCGAGTTCGTCACGCGCAAGATCACCGACACCGTCGCGAAGATCCAGCTCGGCAAGGCGACCAAGCTCGAGCTCGGCAACCTCGACGCGAAGCGCGACTGGGGCTTCGCGCTCGAGTACGTCGAAGGGATGTGGCGGATGCTGCAGGTCGACGAACCCGACACCTACGTGCTCGCGACCAATCGCACCGAGACCGTGCGCGACTTCGTGCGGATGGCGTTCGCTGCCGCCGGTTACCAGCTCGAATGGACCGGCAAGGGCGAGCAGGAACGCGGCATCGACGCGTCGAACGGCAACGTACTCGTCGAAGTGAACCCGAAGTTCTACCGCCCCGCCGAAGTCGACCTGCTGATCGGCTGCGCGGACAAGGCAAAAAGCAAGCTGGGCTGGGCGCCGGAGACGACGCTCGAGCAGCTCTGCCAGATGATGGTCGAAGCCGATCTGACGCGGAATCGTCACCATGACACGTACTGAAGCCGGCCGCCCGTCGCGCCGTGCGTTCGTCACGGGCCTGACGGGCTTCACCGGCCGTTACATGGCGCAGCGGCTCGAAGCCGCCGGCTACGACGTGTGGGGCACCGTGGCGCCCGGCGCGGCGCGGCCGGACGATCCGGCGTTCGCGAACTGCACGCTGCTGCCGGTCGACCTGCTCGACGCGAACGCGATGCGCGCGGCGGCGGCCGACGCGCGGCCCGATGCGGTCGTGCACCTCGCCGCGCGTGCGCATGTCGCGCAGGACGAGCCGTCGCAAACCTACGCGGTCAACATCGTCGGCACGCGCAACCTGCTGGCCGCGCTCGCGGGCCTCGACCACCGTCCGTCGGCGGTCCTGCTCGCCAGCAGCGCGAACGTCTACGGCAATTCGACGGCCGGCGTGCTCGACGAAGCGACCCCGCCCGCGCCCGCGAACGACTACGCGGTCAGCAAGCTCGCGATGGAATACGCGGCGAAGCTGTGGGCCGACCAGTTGCCGATCGTGATCGCGCGGCCGTTCAACTACACCGGCGTCGGCCAGGACGACGCCTATCTGCTGCCGAAGCTCGTGTCGCACTATGCGCGCAATGCGCCGCGCATCTCGCTCGGCAATCTCGACGTGAGCCGCGATTTCTCCGACGTGCGCGACGTGACGGCCGCCTACCTGAAGCTGCTCGACGCGGCCCCGGCCGGCGAGACGTTCAACGTCTGCTCGGAGCGCGCGTATTCGCTGAAGGAAGTGCTGGCGATGCTGTCACGGATCGCCGGCTACGTGATCGACGTGACGATCGACCCGCGTTTCGTGCGGCACAACGAAGTCAAGCGCCTGAGCGGCTCGCGCGACAAGCTGCGGCGCGCGGTGGGCGAACTGCCCGTGACGCCGCTCGACGACACGCTGCGCTGGATGATGGAAGCGATGCGCGACGTGCCGGGGCAGCCCGCGCAGGCCGGCTGATTCCGGCAACGCGCGCGTCGCCGGACAAAAGACAACGGGCCGCTCTGTCGAGCGGCCCGTTGTCATGTCGGCCGTGAAAAAACCTGCCGCCGCGCTCAGCCCTCGAGGCCGCGCGTGAGATCGCGGCGCAGGTCGCCCGCATCCTCCAGGCCGACCGCGAGGCGGAGCAGCCCTTCGGTGATGTCCGCGGCCGCTCGCGCTTCCGGCGTGATGCGCGCGTGCGTCGTCGTCGCCGGATGCGTGATCGTCGTGCGCGTGTCGCCGAGGTTGCCGGTGATCGAGATCAGCTTCGTGCTGTCGATCACGCGCCACGCGTTCGCGCGCTGCTGCTCCGGCGTGTCGCCCTTCAGCTCGAACGAGACGATCGCGCCGCCCGCCTTCTGCTGGCGCTTCGCGAGCTCATGCTGCGGGTGCGACTCGAGCCCCGGATAGAAGACGCGCGCGACGGCCGGATGCGAATCGAGCCAGCGCGCGATTTCCAGCGCGTTCGCCGACTGCTTCTCGACGCGCAGCGACAGCGTCTCCATCCCCTTCAGCAGCACCCACGCGTTGAACGCCGACAACGTCGGGCCCGCGCTGCGCACGAACGGGAACACCTTGCCCATGATGAATGCCTTCGAGCCGACCAGCGCGCCGCCGAGCACGCGGCCCTGCCCGTCGAGGAACTTCGTCGCCGAGTGCATCACGACGTCCGCGCCGAGCTTCAGCGGCTGCTGCAGCACCGGGCTGCAGAAACAGTTGTCGACGACGAACAGCGCGTTCGCCGCCTTCGCGATCTTGCCGATCGCCTCGATGTCGGCGAGCTCGGTCAGCGGGTTCGACGGCGTTTCGAGGAAGAACATCTTCGTTTCGGGCCGCACCGCTTCCTGCCACGCGTTCAGGTCGGTCGGGTCGACGAAGGTCGTCGTGATGCCGAACTTACTGAAGATCTGCGAGAACATCCCGAGCGTCGAGCCGAACAGGCTGCGCGAGCTGACGAGGTGATCGCCTGCCTGGAGTGCCGACATCACGACCGACATGATCGCGGCCATGCCCGACGCCGTCGCAATGCAGGCCTCGCCGCCTTCGAGCGCGGCGAGACGATCCTGGAACATGGTGACGGTCGGGTTCGTGAAGCGCGAATAGGTGAAATAGTCTTCCGAATTCGCGAAGCGCTCGGCGGCCTCGGCCGCGCTCTTGAAGCAGAAGCTCGACGTGAGGAACAGCGCTTCCGAGTGCTCGTTGAAGTCGCTGCTGCGCAGCGTGCCCGCGCGCACGGCGAGCGTGTCGAAATTGAGGGAGTCGTCCATGTTCCGTTTTCCGTATTCGAAGGGCGCGCCGCGGATCATGCATCGGGCGCGAACCCAGCCAAAAACCAGGCCAAAACAAAAAGCCCGCTATGCGTCGGCATCAGCGGGCTTCGGTGCGGTACGACAGCGATCGACTCGGGCCGGCGCTCGCCGGCCTTCGCTTTAGCTGTTTTGGGAAGTCGCCCCGCGTCCGCAAGCTGAATCAAATCGACGCAAGGCCACATCCTAGCACGCTTCGTCGGAAGCGTGCGCCGGCATCACTCGACCGACAGCTGCAGGTTCATCTGCGAACGCGCGGTGTCGCCGGCCGTGTCGCGATCGGCCTGCGACGCCGGGGCGAGACGTGCGCGCTCGATTGCATCGAGGTACTCGGGCGTCACGGCGCCGGTGATGTAGTTGCCGTCGAAGCACGACGCCTCGAAGCGTTCGAGCTTCGGGTTGATGTCGCGCACCGCGCGGCGCAGGTCGTCGACGTCCTGGTAGATCAGGTGGTCGGCGCCGATGATCTTCGCGACTTCTTCGTCGGTGCGGCCGTGTGCGACCAGCTCGCCGCGCGTCGGCATGTCGATGCCGTACACGTTCGGGAATTTCACCGGCGGCGCCGCCGACGCGAAGATCACCGACTTCGCGCCCGCATCGCGCGCCATCTGCACGATCTCGTGCGAGGTCGTGCCGCGCACGATCGAATCGTCGACGATCAGCACGTTCTTGTCCTTGAACTCGATGCTCATCGCATTGAGCTTCTGGCGCACCGACTTCTTGCGCACGGCCTGGCCCGGCATGATGAAGGTACGGCCGACGTAGCGGTTCTTGAAGAAGCCTTCGCGATACTCGACGCCGAGCTTCGCGGCGACCTGCATCGCAGCCGGACGCGACGAATCGGGAATCGGCATCACGACGTCGATCGGCACGTTCGGCAGCTCGCGCTTGATCTTCTCGGCGAGGTAGTCGCCCATGCGCAGGCGCACGTTGTAGACGGGCACGCCGTCGAGGCACGAATCCGGACGGGCGAGATACACGTACTCGAACATGCACGGATTCAGCGTCGGCTGCTCCGCGCATTGCTGGCTGTGGAAGTTGCCGGCCTTGTCGATGAAGATCGCTTCGCCCGGCTGCACGTCGCGCACGAATTCGAAACCGATGCCTTCGACCGCCACCGACTCCGACGCGACCATCCATTCGGTGCCGTGTTCGGTTTCGAGCTTGCCGAGGCACAGCGGGCGGATGCCGAACGGATCGCGGAACGCGAGCAGGCCGTAGCCGGCGATCAGCGACACGATCGCGTACGAACCCTCCAGGCGGCGATGCACGCCCGCGACCGCCTTGAACACGGCGGCCGGATCGAGCTCGAGGCCCGTCGTCGACAGTTGCAGCTCGTGCGCGAACACGTTGAGCAGCACTTCGCTGTCGGAATTGGTGTTGATGTGCCGGCGATCGATCCGGAACATCTCGTCCTTCAGCTGTTCCCAGTTCGTCAGGTTGCCGTTGTGCGCGAGGATGATCCCGAACGGCGCGTTCACGTAGAACGGCTGCGCCTCGGCTTCGCTCGACGCCGAGCCGGCCGTCGGATAGCGGACCTGGCCGATGCCGAAGGTGCCGGGCAGGCTGCGCATGTTGCGCGTGCGGAACACGTCGCGCACCATGCCGTTCGCCTTGTACATGTGGAAATTGCTGCCGTCCGCCGTCGCGATGCCCGCTGCGTCCTGACCGCGATGCTGCAGCAGCAGCAGGCTGTCATAGATCAGCTGATTGACGGGGGATTGGGAGATAACACCTACGATGCCGCACATGGCATGTCCTTCAAGATGACAAAATCGGTTCCGTCCTGCCCGGCCGCGGCGTCACACGCGCACGTACTGGGCCATGCCGTCGGGCAGGAGCTGCTTCAGCTCGTGCACGCCCTGTTCGGCGAAAGGACGCAAGAGCGCATTGCGCCAGAAATCCTGTTTGGGCAATTCGGTCAGCCCGGCCGCCGCGACCAGCAGCACCACCAGCACGCAGCCGCGGACGAGCCCGAACATCATGCCCAGCGAGCGATCGACTCCACCGAGGCCCGTCGCCTGCGCGATCCGCGACAACAGCGCGTTCGCGACACCCGCGACGAACACGACGCCGATCACGATCAGCGCGAACGCGAGCACCCACTGGGTGAGCGCGCCGCCCGGCCAGTTCGCCGGAATATACGGCACCACCAGCCCGACATAGCGTGCGGCGATCACGACCGCCACGATCCAGCCGATCAACCCGAAAATCTCCGAGACGAAACCGCGCCATGCGCCACGCAGCGCAGACAACGCGATTACCGCCAATACAGCGTAGTCGAAAGCCGTCAGCATCGCACGTTACTGCGTCAGTCCGGCTTCGCGCACCTTCGCGATCGCGGCTGACGCCGCCGCGCGATCCGCAAACGGGCCGGCACGCAGCAGTGTAGCCGTGCTGCCGTCCGCCTGCTTGCGATGCTCGACATATGCGGGCACACCCGCGGATTTCAACTTGGTGGCCCACGAACGGGCCGTCGTGTCGTCCTTGAACGAACCGAGCTGCACCGCGAAGCGCGCGCCGGCCGGCGATGCGGGCGACGACGCGTCGCCGCTGTCGGTCGCGGCGTCGGCGTTCGCGACCGTCGCGGGGGCCGGCGCCGGCTTCGGCGCGACCGGCTTCGCCGCAGGGGCGGCCGGCTTCGCAGCGGGCTTCGGCGGCGTCACGCTCGCGGTGGTCGTCGGGGTCGTCGAGGTCGTGGCAGCGGGTTTCGCGGCCGGCTTGGCCGTATCCTTCGGCGCCGGTGCGGGCGCGGCCGCCACCGCGACATCGGAGGCCGGCGGCTCGTCGTGCGCGACGCCCGCCTGCACGTCGGCCACGTCGTCGTCACGCGGCGCGACCGCCTGATGCGCAGGCCGGTTCGGAATATCGATCGCGATGTCGTCCGTCACCGGCTTCGGGTGCGAATCAAGCACCATCGGCAGCACGATCACCGCGCCGACGACGAGCGCGATCGCGCCGACGAGACGCCGGCGGGCGCGTTGCTTTTCAGGAAGGGTCGGATCGAGAAGCAGTGCGTCCGATTCCGGACGCTCGGTGCGGCGCGTGCGTCGCTCGACGCGTTCAGTGCGCTCCGTGCGCACGTTCCGGGAGGCCCCGGTACGACCGCCGCGCCGGGTGGGCGCGTCGTCGTCTTTCTTGCCGAACGAGAAAATTCCCATGAATGGCTGAGTCCGAAACTGCCCGACAGTCAGTGTTGCTGCGATTTCCGGTAGGCCATCACACCGGCCACCGTATGGAAACTGCCGAAAACCACGATTCTATCATTCTCGGATGCTCTTTTTAGTGCATCTCGAAATGCTTCCGCCGGCGACGCGAACCGCGTGACGCTCGAATCGGGCCCGTCTTCCACGCCGGCCTTGCGCAGCGCGGCTTCGAGCTGCTCCGCGCTCGCCGCACGCGGCAGCGGCAGGTCGGTCACGCACCAGTGGTCGACCTCCCCCGCCAGGTGCCGCAGCACGCCGTCGATGTCCTTGTCGTGCATCGCGCCGAACACCGCGTACGTGTACGGGAAGAAGCCCATGTTGCCGAGGTTCTGCTCGAGCACGGCCGCCGCATGCGGGTTGTGCGCGACGTCCAGCACGATCGCCGGCTTGCCGGGCAGCACCTGGAAGCGCCCCGGCAGCTCGACGTTCGCGAGCCCGAGCCGGATGTCCTGCGCGGACACAGGCAGCACCGGGCGCAGCGCCTCGAGCGCGGCCAGCGCGGCCGACGCATTGATCAGCTGATTCGCGCCGCGCAGCGCCGGGTACGCGAGCGCCGGATAGCGCTTGTCGCGGCCGAGGTAGCTCCATTGCTGGCGCTCCGCGCCCGGCTGCGCTTCATAGCGAAAATCGCGACCGACCAGCCACAGGTCCGCGCCGATCGCCGCGGCATGGTCGATCAGCGTGTTCGGCACGGCGGGATCGCCGCAGATCGCCGGCTTGCCCGCACGGAAGATGCCCGCCTTCTCGAACGCGATCTTCTCGCGCGTGTCGCCGAGGTATTCGGTGTGGTCGATGTCGATGCTCGTGACGATCGCGCAGTCGGTATCGATGATGTTGACCGCGTCGAGCCGGCCGCCGAGGCCGACTTCGAGGATCACGACGTCGAGCCCGCGCGACGCGAACAGGTGCAGGATCGCGAGCGTCGTGAATTCGAAGTACGTGAGCGACACCGGCTCGGGCAGCGACGTGCGCGCCGCTTCGACGGCTTCGAAGTGCGGCAGCAGGTCGGCATCGCTGACCTGCTGCCCGTTCACACGCGCGCGCTCGGCGAATTCGAGCAGGTGCGGCGACGTGTGGCAACCGACCTTGTAGCCCGCGTGAACGAGGATCGCCTCGAGGAACGCGCAGGTCGAGCCCTTGCCGTTCGTGCCGCCGACCGTGATCACGGGGCACGCGAATTCGAGCTGCAGCGCCGCCTTGACCTGCCCGATGCGGGTGAGGCCCATGTCGATGCCGACCGGGTGCGCGCGTTCGAGATGCGAAAGCCACGCGTCGAGAGTGGGAAAAGTGCTCATCGGATCAAATCTGAATCGGTACCGCCACTACGCCAAAAAACGAAACGCGCCGCCCGGCGGTTCAGCCGGGCGACGCGCGCAGGTCACAACGCCGCGCCGATCAGGCCAGCGCGTCGGCCGGCTGTCGCTGCAGCAGCGCGAGCAGCTGCGCGATCTCGTCGCGCATCTTGCGGCGGTCGACGATCATGTCGATCGCGCCCGTCGTCAGCAGGAATTCCGCGCGCTGGAAGCCTTCCGGCAGCTTCTCGCGAACCGTCTGCTCGATCACGCGCGGGCCGGCGAAGCCGATCAGCGCCTTCGGCTCCGCGATCACGACGTCGCCGAGGAACGCGAAGCTCGCCGACACACCGCCC
The DNA here is from genome assembly GCF_000203915.1 of Burkholderia ambifaria AMMD. Lineage (NCBI taxonomy): Bacteria > Pseudomonadati > Pseudomonadota > Betaproteobacteria > Burkholderiales > Burkholderiaceae > Burkholderia > Burkholderia ambifaria. The sequence goes on along the minus strand of NC_008391.1, from coordinate 144,818 downwards.
ATCGTCGGATCGGTCAGCACCGAGATGAACGGCAGCTTGGCTTCGGCCAGCTTGGTCAGCATCGCGGTGGTCTTCGCCATCTGCATCAGCGACAGCAGGCTTTCCTGCATCCGTGCGCCGCCCGACGCCGTGAAGCAGATGAACGGCACGTGCTGTTCCAGCGCGTTCTGCGCGCCGCGCGCGAAACGCTCGCCGACGACCGAACCCATCGAGCCGCCCATGAACGAGAACTCGAAACAGGCCGCGACCACGGGCAGCGTGTGGATCGCCCCGCCCATCACGACCATCGCGTCGGTCTCGCCCGTCTCGTCCATCGCTTCCTTCAGACGATCGGGGTACTTGCGGCTGTCCTTGAACTTCAGCGAGTCGACCGGCACGATTTCCTGGCCGATTTCATAGCGGCCTTCCGGATCGAGCAGCCCGTCGAGGCGCTCGCGCGCGCCGATGCGCATGTGGTGATCGCACTTCGGGCACACATGCAGGTTCGCGTCCACGTCGTTGCGGTACAGCACGGCCTCGCAGGACGGGCATTTGACCCACAGGCCTTCCGGAATGCCCTTGCGGCTTTTCGGGTCGGTCTGCTTGATCTTCGGCGGCAACAGTTTGTCGAGCCAGCTCATCGTGTATGGTTTCCTGTTCCGTGGCGGGGCGGGCCGACCGGCCCGTTCCCGCCTCCTGTGTTGTGTTTATCGCGCCGTCTTGCCGGCGCCGTCCAGGGCGGCGCGCAGCTCGGCGATGAATGTCTTCAGCGCGGCGGCGGCGCCTTCCGGCGCGGCGCTCTCGAGCAGCTGCACCAGGCGGCTGCCGATCACGACGGCGTCCGACACTTCGGCCACCGCGCGCGCCGTTTCGGCGTCGCGGATGCCGAAGCCGACGCCCACCGGAACCGGCACGCGCGACTTGATGGCCGGGATTTTACCCGCAATGCTCGAAACATCCAGATTTCCGGCGCCGGTCACGCCCTTGAGCGACACGTAGTACACGTAGCCGCTCGCGATCTTGCCCACGTCGGCGATGCGCTCGTCGGTCGACGTCGGGGCGAGCAGGAAGATCGGATCGATCTGCGCGGCACGCATTTTCTCGGCAAACACGCCGGCTTCCTCGGGCGGATAGTCGACGACGAGCACGCCGTCGACGCCGGCTGCCTGCGCTTCGGTGGCGAACGCGTCGACGCCCATCCGCTCGATCGGGTTCGCATAGCCCATCAGCACGACGGGGGTCGTCTGGTTGGTCTCGCGGAAGCACTTCACGTCGGCGAGCACGCTCTTGAGCGTGACGCCGCGCGCGAGCGCGCGCTCCGACGAGCGCTGGATCACCGGGCCGTCGGCCATCGGGTCCGAGAACGGCACGCCGAGCTCGATCACGTCGGCGCCGCCTTCGGCGAGCGCGTGCATGAACTCGACCGTCTTCGCGGGATCGGGGTCGCCGGCCGTGATGAACGGGATCAGGCCCTTGCGGCCTTGTTCGGCGAGTGCGGCGAAGGTCTGCTGGATACGGGTGGACATGGCAATTTTCCTAGTTGCGATCGGCATTGCGGCGGCGCGACTCACGCGCACGCCTGCGCGGCGAGCGCGTTCACGCGCTCGTGCGCGATCGCGCAATAACTTTCATTGATCTCGTAGCCGACGAAGTCGCGCCCCTGCCGTGCGCAGGCCACCGCGGTCGTGCCGCTGCCCATGAACGGATCGAGCACGCGGCCGCCCGGCGGGCAGCTCGCGAGCACCATCCGCTCGATGATTTCCAGCGGCTTCTGGGTCGGATGATCGACGCGCTCCGCGTGCTGCCGATGCAGGCGCGAGACCGACCAGACGTCCTTCGGGTTGTAGCCCATCTCCAGCCACTTGCTGCCTTCGAACAGCTTGCGCGAGCGGGCCTTCTTCGTGTCGGCGTCGTACGGGATGCGGACCGGATCGAGATCGAAGTAATACGCTTTGGAAACCGCGAAAAAGCCGATGTTGTCGTGCACCGACGTGAAACGGCGCGTCGTGCCGCCCATGCTCGGCACGCGCCGGTCCCAGATGATCTCGTTGACCATCGTGAGTTGCGTCTTCAGGAAGCTGAAGATTTCCGGCGCGTACTGCCACGTGCAGAAGATGTACATCGACCCGCTCGGCTTGAGCTTCGGAATCGCGAGCTCGAGCCACTCGCGCGTCCACGCGAGAAAGTCGTCGCCCGAACGCTTGTCCGAGTCGTTGCCGTAGTCCTTGCCGAGCCCGTACGGCGGATCGGCAACGATCAGGTCGATCGACGCATCCGGCAGGCGCGCGGCTTCGGTCATGAAATCGCGGTTGTGCAGTTCGATCCCGGACGGCAGTGCGCACGGCACGGCGACGGCGGGCTGCCCCGCCTCCGCTTCGCTCGCGGCGCCGCCGCCCGGTTCTTCGATCAGGTCACGCATCGGTCGGTCAGAGCGCGATGCCCGATCGCTCGGCGACCGTGTGCATGTCCTTGTCGCCGCGGCCCGACAGGTTGACGAGCAGGATCTTGTCCTTCGGCAACGTCGGCGCGAGCTTCACGCCATACGCGATCGCGTGGCTCGACTCGAGCGCGGGGATGATCCCCTCGATCCGGCAGCAGTCGTGGAACGCCTTCAGCGCCTCTTCGTCGGTGATCGGCACATATTGCGCGCGGCCGCTGTCCTTCAGCCATGCGTGCTCGGGGCCGACACCCGGATAGTCGAGGCCGGCCGACACCGAATGCGTCTCGATGATCTGGCCGTCGTCGTCCTGCAGCAGGTACGTGCGGTTGCCGTGCAGCACGCCGGGGCTGCCGGCGATCAGCGACGCCGCGTGACGGCCGGTGTCGAGGCCGTCGCCGGCCGCTTCGACGCCGATCAGCTGCACCGACGTGTCGTCGATATACGGATAGAAGATGCCCATCGCGTTCGAGCCGCCGCCGACGCACGCAATCACCGCGTCCGGCTGCCGGCCGGCGAGTTCCGGCATCTGCACCTTGCACTCGTCGCCGATCACGCGCTGGAAGTCGCGCACCATCGCCGGATACGGGTGCGGGCCCGCGACCGTGCCGATGATGTAGAACGTGCTTTCGATGTTCGTGACCCAGTCGCGCATCGCTTCGTTCAGCGCGTCCTTCAGCGTGCGCGAACCCGATTCGACCGGCACGACCGTCGCGCCGAGCAGCTTCATGCGGTAGACGTTCGCGGCCTGGCGGCGCACGTCCTCGGCGCCCATGTAGACGATGCACTCCATCCCGAAGCGCGCGCAGATCGTCGCCGTCGCGACGCCGTGCTGGCCGGCGCCCGTCTCGGCGATCACGCGCTTCTTGCCCATGCGCTTCGCGAGCAGCGCCTGGCCGATCACGTTGTTGATCTTGTGCGCGCCGGTGTGGTTCAGGTCCTCTCGCTTCAGGTAGATCTGCGCGCCGCCGAGCGTCTCGCTCCAGCGCTGCGCGTGATAGATCGGCGACGGACGGCCGACGAAGTGCTTCAGTTCGCGCTCGTATTCGGCGACGAAATCGGGGTCGTTCCGGAATTTTTCATACGCGGCGCGCAGTTCGTCCAGCGCGTGAATCAGCGTTTCGGCAACGAACACGCCGCCATACGGGCCGAAATGGCCGTGATCATCAGGAAGGTTGTACATGGTGTCACTCTCGATTGGTCGGCGCGCCCCGCGTTCGGGGGGCGCACCTTCTTGCATCACCGGGCGTCCGCTTCGCGCACCGCGCGTACGAACGCCGCCATCCGGGCGTGATCCTTCACGCCCTTCGCGCCCTCCACTTCGATGCCACTCGAGACATCGACAGCAAACGGGCGCAACTGGCGGATCGCATCACCGACGTTTTGCGCGCTCAAGCCACCACTCAAAACGGCCCGATGCGCGAGCTCTGCGGGAATAAGAGACCAATCGAAGACCTTGCCGCTACCGCCGTAGTCCGGCACCAGGGTGTCGAACAGGAGGCCGCGCGCTTTCGAATAATGAAGTGCCGATTCTACCAAATCAGACGGCTGAGTCGAGGGGCCGACGCGCACCGCGCGCAACCACGGCAGGCGGGCCGCGCGGCCGAGCGCGTCGCACTGCTCGGGCGTCTCGTCGCCGTGGAATTGCAGCACCGTGAGCGGCACCTCGCGCACGACTGCGTCGATCTCGGCTTCGGTCGCGTTCACGAACAGCCCGACCACCGACACGAGCGGCGGCGCGAGGCGCGCCAGTTCGGCCGCCTGCGCGATCGACACCGCGCGCGGGCTCTTCGGGTAGAACACGAGGCCGATCGCGTCGGCGCCGAGTGCCGCGGCGTGCAGCACGTCCTCGGGGCGCGACAGGCCGCACAGCTTGATGCGCGTGCGCGGCGCGAGGCCGGTCGCGGCGGAGGTCGGAGAAGGCACGGCGTGATCCGTCATGATGGTAGGTCCAGATCGGCCCAGACGCTGCTCCACGGCACGCTGCCGAGTTGCGCGGGCGGGACGGCGAATTCCGCCGGGTAGCCGACATGGGCAAGATACAGCCCGTCGGCCATGAACGTGGGCGCGGCGAGCGTGCGGTCGCGCCCGGCCAGCACGTCGGCGAGCCAGTCCGCCGGATAGCGGCCGCGCCCGACCGCGACGAGGCAGCCCATCAGGTTGCGCACCATGTGGTGCAGGAACGCGTTCGCGCGGAAGCGGAAATGAATGAAGTGGCCCGAGCGCCGCACGTCGATCTGGTACAGGTGTTTGACCGGCGTCTTCGACTGGCATTCCGACGACCGGAACGACGAGAAGTCATGCTCGCCGATCAGGTGCGCGGCGGCGGCGCGCATCGCGTCGTCGTCGAGCGGCGTGTGGATCCATCCGGCACGGCCGGCCAGCATCGGCGAGCGCACGGGATGCACGTACAGCACGTAGTAATAGGTGCGTTCGAATGCCGCGAAACGCGCGTGGAACGTTTCCGGCATCGGTTTCGCCCACTGCACGGAAACGGTCGACGGCAGGAACGCGTTGGTGCCGCGCACCCACGAGAAATCCGTGCGGTCGAGGTCCGTGTCGAAGTGCACGACCTGCCCGAGCCCGTGCACGCCCGTGTCGGTGCGCCCCGCGACCGTCGTGTGCAATGGCACGCACGCGAATTCGCCGAGCGCGCGCTCGAGCGCGTCCTGCACGGTCTTGCCGTGCGGCTGCGCCTGCCAGCCGCAGAACGCCGCGCCGTCGTACTGGACTCCCAGCGCGATCCTCATTACGCCTCGTCCGCCAGTTTCGCGAGCAGCGCACGCGCATCGTCGCGCGTCGCGGCATCGTTCGCGTCGATTACCTCCTGCAGCAGCGTGCGCGCGCCGGACAGGTCACCCAGTTCGACGTACTCCGACGCCAGATCCAGCTTGTTGCGCGCGATGCGCGCGAGCTCTTCCGGCGTCAGCGCGGGCAACGCGGCGCCCGGCGCGGATGGCAGGTCGAGATCGAAATCCAGTTTCAACGCGCCGAACTGCGCGCCGCCGAGCGGCGGCAGCGACGACGGCGCGGATGCACCGCCCGCGTGCGGTGCGGGCGTCGCCGCATCCGGATCCCAATCGAACTCGTCGTCCTGCTCGGCCGGGTGTTCCGGTGACAGATCGCTCGCGCCAACTGGCGGGTGTGACGCGGATTGACCGTTAGTTGCGATTTGCTCGCTTTCGCTTTCGGCTCGCCCTTCCCGTGCGGCCGGCTCGTCCGCCTGACGCGGCGGCAACGGCATGTCGAGGCTGTTGAGCGCGCTGATCGCGTTCTGCATCAGCGCCGCGTGCTGCGCGTCGTTCGTCGACGGCGCCGCAGGCGTTTGCAGCGGCTCGTCCGCGGCCGTTTCCGCAACGGGCTTCACGTCGTGCGAGGCCGGCGCTGCGTCGCGCTCGAGCTCGGTGTGCGCGGGCGGTACTTCCGGTTGATCGTCGTGCGGCTTCGCGGTTTCCGGCGGCGACGCGACCTCGGCTTCATGCGTGTCGGCGGCCCCCGCCGCTGCCGCGGTAGCCGCGATCAGGTTCACATCGGCCGCCGCGTCGCGTGCGAGCGGCGTCTCGGGAAGGATCGGCGGCAAGGGTTCGACGGGCGACGACGATGCGCCGGCATCGACGGCAGCCGCTCCGCCGGATTCCGGGGCGATCGCATCGGCAGGCCGCGCTTTCCGGCGCTTGCGCCACGCGAACCAGGCCGCGAGAACGAGCACGGCCCCACCGGCCATTGCTGTCGGACGCCAGTCGATCTTTGCCGCACCGCGCGCGGGCGCGGCGGTCGTGACCGGCACGGCCGGCTGCACGGGCGCCGATGCCGGCTGCACCGCGCTGGCGACCACACCAGACGCCTCACTTGCGGCCGATGCAGGCGCGGCAGCCGATGCACCTGCGTCATTCGCGGCGGGGCGCGGCGCAGCGGGCGCCGGAGCCGGCGCGCGCGCCGGTGCAACGTTGTTCGTGTCGGCCGGCTTGCCGATCCCGTGCTTCTGCAGCTCCATCAGCACGCGGTTCTTCAGGGCGAGCAGTTGCTGAAGGCTCGACGGCCGAGGCTGCGACGCGCCCGCGACGGGTGCCGCCGCGGACGGTTCGTGCATGCCTTGCGCCGCGCCGCCCGGTGTGACCTGGGCAGCGGCGTCGCTCGCGGACGACGGTGCGGACTGGATTGCGCCGCTCCACACGTGCGGCCCGCTTGCGCCAGCCGCAGGCGCTGCCGGCTGAATGGGCTCGACCGTCGACGCGCCATGCGCGGCGGATGCGCCGATCGGCGCCGACGCCCCTGCCGCCACCGCGACGCTTGCACCGCTGACCGGCGCCGCATGCGCAGCCGATGCGGCCGGCGCGCTTTGCACCGCCGAGCCTGGGTGCGGCGCGGACGCGCCATGCTGCGCGACTGCGGCCGCAGCCGTGCCTGACGCGGCTACCACCGCCGACGCTGGCGCCGACACCGCCGATGCACCGGACGCGCTCGACGCACCGGCCGGCACGAGCGCCGCGCCCGTCGCGTCGAGCGCCGGCACCGTCAGCGTCGCGCCGACTTTCAGGCGGCTCGGGTCGCGCTTCATGAACGCCTGCGGATTGGCGTCGAACAGCGCACGGCCGGCGCGCGCGAGCACGGCCGGGTCGTGCGACTGCGTGGCCGCTTTCGCGAGGTCGTTCAACGACTGGCCCGGCTGGACCGTCACATTGAGCGGCGCGGGGCCGCCGGCGGCGGACGCCGCCAGCTCGCCGGTGTCGGCCGCCCAGGCCGACACGGCCGTGCCGAGCGCCAGGATCGCCAGCGCGCCACGCACGGCGCGCGACAGACGGGACTGACGCGGAAACAAGGAAATTCGGGACATCGTAGGCTCAATCGCCGCGCGCGGGCGCGGCTCGGATTCGCGTAGGGAAGCGTCAATAAAGTCGCCGCAGAAATGCAAAAGCGTCGCGCAGAACGCGACGCTTTCGGCGACTCTGCGCGTCGTAACCGCATAGTTTACTTCACACGATCGCGTTCCGGCCGAATTCGTCGCCGACGAATGCGGCCGCCCCTGCCCGGCGCGGCCCAATGAAAAACGCCTGCCGCCCCGCAAGGGGCTGGCAGGCGTCTCGCTTCACGCGCGAATCCTTACTTGTCGAGCAGGATACGCAGCATGCGGCGCAGCGGCTCGGCCGCGCCCCACAGCAGCTGATCGCCGACCGTGAACGCCGACAGGTATTCGCCACCCATCGCGAGCTTGCGCAGGCGACCGACCGGCACCGTCAGCGTGCCGGTGATCTTCGCCGGCGACAGGTCGCGCATCGACGCTTCACGCTCGTTCGGCACGACCTTCACCCAGTCGTTCGCCGACGCGAGGATGCCGTTGATTTCGTCGAGCGGGACATCCTTCTTCAGCTTGATCGTCAGCGCCTGCGAGTGGCAGCGCATCGCGCCGATCCGCACGCACAGGCCGTCGACCGGGATCGAGCCCGGCTCGCCCATGGCCGGCTTGCCGAGGATCTTGTTGGTTTCCGCGCCGCCCTTCCACTCTTCCTTCGACATCCCGTTGCCGAGATCCTTGTCGATCCACGGAATCAGCGAACCGGCGAGCGGCACGCCGAAGTGGCTCGTCGGCATCGCATCGCTGTTCATCGTCGCGAGCACGCGGCGATCGATGTCGAGAATCGCGGAAGCGGGATCGGCGAGCTGTTCCTGCACCGCGCCGTGCAGCGCGCCCATTTGCGACAGCAGTTCGCGCATGTTCTGCGCGCCCGCGCCCGATGCGGCCTGGTAGGTCATCGCCGTCATCCAGTCGACGAGGTTCTCGCGGAACAGGCCGCCGAGCGCCATCAGCATCAGGCTGACCGTGCAGTTACCGCCGACGAAGTTCTTCGTGCCCTTGACGAGCGCGTCCTTGATCACGTCGAGGTTGACCGGATCGAGGATGATGACCGCGTCGTCCTTCATCCGCAGCGACGACGCCGCGTCGATCCAGTAGCCGTTCCAGCCGGCCGCGCGCAGCTTCGGGAACACGTCGTTCGTGTAGTCGCCGCCTTGGCACGTGATGATCACGTCGCACTTCTTCAGCTCGTCGACGTTGGTCGCGTCCTTGAGCGTAGTCTCGTTTTTCGCGAACGACGGCGCCTTGCCGCCCGTATTGCTGGTGCTGAAAAACACCGGTTCGATCAGGTCGAAATCACCTTCTTCCTGCATGCGTTGCATCAGCACGCTGCCGACCATGCCGCGCCAACCTACGAGACCTACGTTCATGACTAACCCTTTGAATGGAGCTTCCCCGCCATTTCCGCCCCCGGCGTGACCGCGCGGGGAAACAGGCGGGCACGACGGACGATCAGCGTTTAATGATCGTTTTCGTGGTAATGGTTTTCGTGATGACGATGGCGCGCGTACCCACACGGGCAATGTTGCCGTGGAGTTTCAGGACCGGGGAGATCAGGGAAATCAGCGCCATCGTTCGAGTCTACACAAAGCCGGTTGGCCGCACAACGGCCAACCCTGCGCGAACCGGCCGATTTCACGGCCCGTTCGCACCCTTTCTACATTAATTGCCGTACGTCATCGCCCTGCGCGTTACAGCGCGGCGACGACCGCATCGCCCATCGCCGCCGTGCCGACCTGCTTGCAGCCCGGCGTCGCGACGTCACCGGTGCGATAGCCTTGTTCGAGCACCGTTTTCACCGCGCGCTCGATGCGATCGGCCTGCTCGGCGCGATTCAGCGAGTAGCGCAGCATCATCGCGGCCGACAGGATCGTCGCCAGCGGGTTCGCGATGCCCTTGCCCGCGATGTCCGGCGCCGAACCGTGCGACGGCTCGTACAGACCCTTGTTGTTCTTGTCGAGCGACGCCGACGGCAGCATGCCGATCGAGCCCGTCAGCATCGACGCTTCATCCGACAGGATGTCGCCGAACATGTTGCCGGTCACGATCACGTCGAACTGCTTCGGCGCCTTCGCGAGCTGCATCGCCGCGTTGTCGACGTACATGTGCGACAGCTCGACGTCCGCGTATTCCTTCGACACGTCGATCATGACGTCGCGCCAGAACTGCGACGTTTCAAGCACGTTCGACTTGTCGACCGACAGCAGCTTCTTCGCGCGCTTTTGCGCGGCCTGGAACGCGACGTGCGCGATGCGGCGCACTTCCGGCTCCGAGTAGCGCATCGTGTCGAAGCCTTCGCGCGCGCCGGCGAACGGGCCGTCCGGCGCCGCGCGCACGCCGCGCGGCTGGCCGAAGTAGATGTCGCCGTTCAGTTCGCGCACGATCAGGATGTCGAGGCCCGCGACCAGTTCCGGCTTCAGCGGCGACGCATCGACAAGCTGCGGATAGCAGATCGCCGGGCGGAAGTTTGCGAACAGCTCGAGGTGCTTGCGCAGCCCGAGGATCGCCTGCTCGGGGCGCAGCGCGCGCTCGAGCGAGTCGTACTTCCAGTCGCCGACCGCACCGAACAGGATTGCGTCCGCTTCCTTCGCGAGTTTCAGCGTCGCGTCCGGCAGCGGATGACCGCTCGCCTCGTAGCCCGCGCCGCCGACCGGCGCCTGCTCGAGTTCGAACTGTTCGTCGAGGGCGTTCAGCACCTTGACGGCTTCGTTGACGATTTCCGGACCGATGCCGTCGCCGGGCAGCACTGCAATCTTCATGCGTTATTCCTGACTGGGTAGGTGGTGGTGGCGGGTCGGCGAGCGCGCGTCATGCGCGCCCGCCCGAAGGCAATCTCAGCCGACCAGCTTGTTGTTGAGCCACGGCTGCTTCGCGAGCCGCTCGGCTTCGAACTGGCGGATCTTGTCCGCGTGACGCAGCGTCAGGCCGATGTCGTCGAAGCCGTTCAGCAGGCAGTACTTGCGGAACGCGGCGATCTCGAACGGATACTCGCGACCGTCGCCCGTGCGCACGACCTGTGCGTCGAGGTCGACCGTCAGCTGATAGCCGTTGAACGCATACGTGTCGTTGAACAGGTGATCGACCTGCTGCTCGGTCAGCACGATCGGCAGCAGCCCGTTCTTGTAGCAGTTGTTGAAGAAGATGTCGGCGAAGCTCGGCGCGATGATCGCGCGGAAGCCGTACTGCTGCAGCGCCCACGGCGCGTGCTCGCGCGAGCTGCCGCAGCCGAAGTTCTTGCGTGCGAGCAGCACCGATGCGCCCTGGTAGCGCGGCTGGTTCAGCACGAAGTCCGGGTTCAGCGGGCGCTTCGAGTTGTCCTGGCCCGGCTCGCCGTGGTCGAGGTAACGCCATTCGTCGAACGCGTTCGGACCGAAGCCCGTACGCTTGATCGACTTCAGGAACTGCTTCGGGATGATCGCGTCGGTGTCGACGTTCTCGCGATCGAGCGGCGCCACGACGCCGGTATGCACTGTGAATTTTTCCATGATCCGTCTATCCGGTTGAAGGGCCGGCAGTCAGCCGGCGCACATCGACAAATTCCTGGCGGGCGTCAGTCCGCGGCGCGCTGCAGCGCGTTGCCGGCGGCATTGACGTCCTGGCCGAAGCCTCGGACGGTATTGCAGCCCGCAAGGCCGAAGCCCAGCCCCGCGAGCGCCAGCGCGGCAACCAGCCGCGCGATGAGCTTCGATGCCGTCACGCGTTACCCCAGCTGGCGAATGTCGACGAAGTGGCCTTCGATCGCCGCCGCCGCCGCCATCGCGGGGCTCACGAGGTGCGTGCGACCGCCCGCGCCCTGCCGGCCTTCGAAGTTGCGGTTCGACGTCGATGCGCAGCGCTCGCCCGGATCGAGCCGGTCGGCGTTCATCGCGAGGCACATCGAGCAGCCCGGCTCGCGCCATTCGAAGCCCGCATCGGTGAACACCTTGTCGAGCCCTTCGCGCTCGGCCTGCGCCTTCACGAGGCCCGAGCCCGGCACGACCATCGCGAGCCGCACGTTCGATGCGATGCGACGGTTCAGCTTCTTCACGACATACGCGGCCGCGCGGATGTCCTCGATGCGCGCGTTCGTGCACGAACCGATGAAGATCTTGTCGACCTTGATCGACTCCATCGGCGTGTTCGGCTCGAGCGCCATGTAGGCCAGCGCGCGTTCCATCGCGTCGCGCTTGACCGGATCCTTCTCGCGCTCGGGATCGGGCACGCGACCGTCGATCGACGTGACCATCTCCGGCGACGTGCCCCACGTGACCTGCGGGACGATCTCGGCCGCGTTCAGCTCGACGACGCGGTCGAACTGCGCGCCTTCGTCGGACTTGAATTCGCGCCAGTACTCGACGGCCTGGTCCCATTCCGCGCCGGTCGGCACGAACGGACGGCCCTTCAGGTAGTCGATCGTCGTGTCGTCGACGGCGACCATGCCCGCGCGCGCGCCGGCTTCGATCGCCATGTTGCAGACGGTCATCCGGCCTTCCATCGTCAGCGCGCGGATCGTCGAGCCGCCGAATTCGATCGCGTAGCCCGTGCCGCCGGCCGTGCCGATCCTGCCGATGATCGCGAGCACGATGTCCTTCGCGGTACAGCCGCGCGGCAGTGCGCCCTCGACCTTCACGAGCATGTTCTTGCTCTTTTTCTGCAGCAGCGTTTGCGTCGCGAGCACGTGCTCGACTTCCGACGTGCCGATGCCGTGCGCGAGCGCGCCGAACGCGCCGTGCGTCGACGTGTGCGAATCGCCGCAGACGATCGTCATGCCCGGCAGCGTCGCGCCCTGCTCCGGCCCGATGATGTGCACGATGCCCTGGCGTACGTCGTTCATCTTGAACTGCGTAATGCCGAACGCATCGCAGTTCGCATCGAGCGTGTCGACCTGCAGCTTCGAGACCGGATCGGCGATGCCGTGGCTGCGATCGGTGGTGGGGACGTTGTGGTCCGACACGGCCAGGTTTGCGCTGATGCGCCACACCGGGCGATGCGCGACGTTCAGCCCTTCGAATGCCTGCGGGCTCGTGACTTCGTGCAGCAGCTGACGGTCGATATAGAGCAATGCCGTGCCGTCGTCCTCGGTGTGGACGACGTGGGTATTCCACAGTTTGTCGTAGAGAGTCTGTGCCATGGGTATGCGGGGTCGTTGTGACTACAAGCCTTGCGGATGCGGTCGATTATGCCACGCAGAACGCGCCGCGGCGCAGGCGCGACGCGAAAAAACCCATTAAAAACAGTGGTTTGGCTGGTAGTGCCAATACCTGTATCGGCATTACCCGGCAAACGGCGTGTCCCGGTCGATTCGTTTCGAAGCCCATGGTTGGCTCGCGCGGCGCAATTTCTCGGCCGAGGGATCAGTCCAATCCCCCCTGCTCAGCAATTTCGACCAAGGTGTCGACCACATGGCGCACCTTCGGTCGTAAGTGAGCCACCTTCGGCCAGACGGCGTGTACATCAATCAGCTCGCTCGAAACGTCCTCAAGCACTGGGAGCAATGCTCCGGAGTCCAGGTATGGTCGCAACAGCGACATCGGCATCTGGCATAGCCCCATCCCGGCAAGTGCTGCCTGCACGATCGAGTCGCCGTCGCTGATTTGATGCGTGCCAGGCGGCGAAATGCGTTGGGCCTGCCCGTTAATCTTCACGCGCCATGAAAGTGGAAGCCCGCGCCGATAGCCGACGACGCACGAGTGATGCTCCAGCGCTTCAAGGTTACCTGGCGTTCCACGCCGCGACAGATAGTCAGGTGAGGCGGCGATCAACATGCGCTGGCGGGTCAGGCGACGCGCTATCAGGCCAGCCGAACTTTGAAGCTCGCCGAAGCGGATGACAAGGTCCACACCCTCTTCTATCGGGTCAATCAGATGGTCCGAGAAAGTCATCGTGAATTGCAGGTCCGGATGCTTGCGACCAATGTCCAGCAAAATGGGTACAAGAATCCGTCGCCCGAACGCAGCTGGCATATCGATACGCAATCGACCTACTGGCCGCTGGTTGCCCGGGCCGATTGCAGTTTCAGCCGTGGCGATTTCGTCGAGTGCCGACGTGCAGGCGGCAAAATACGCTTCCCCGTCCGCCGTGAGTGAAATGCTGCGGGTCGTGCGGTGAAACAGTTGCGCGCCGAGGCGGTCTTCCAGCTTTGCGATGGCCTTCCCGACTGCGGATTTGGTCAATCCAAGTTGCTCCGCGGCATCGGTGAAGCTGCGCGATTTTGCGGCGGTGACGAAAATCACGACGCCGCTGAATGTGTCGACTTGGGCCATGTCGCCTCCGCCCTATTGAAGAATTTTATTCTCCATATAGGGCGGAAAATCAGGGATTGTCAACCAGCCAAGGGCCGGAAGTGGTTCGACCGCCGCAACCGTCAGCGCTTAAATCTTGACGGCGCAACCCGTGTAAGCCGCTTCAAGGGCGCAGTTCGCGATTCGCAGCGCGCGAATGCCGTCGCGGGGCGTCGCGGGCATGGGCGCGCCGGTCTCAAGCGCCGTCAGAAAGCGGTCCAGCTCGACCTTGTACGAGTCCGCATGTCGCTCGAGGAAAAAATTGAGAAGCGGCTCACGCGCCTCGGTGCTATCGCGGGTCCAGCGGCGAAGAGTCGACGGGCGATGATTCTCGTTGAGCACCATGCCTTTCGAACCGAACACTTCGACACGCTGATCGAAGCCATATACCGCCTGGCGCGAACCGTTGATATGGCATTGCTTGCCGGACGCCGTACGCAGCAACACCATCACGCTGTCGTAGTCCGGAAGCTCATCAAGCGTCGGATCTACCAGGCGGTTGCCTATCGCCATCACTTCAACAGGATCCTCGCCAAGCAGCCAGCGAGCGGTGTCGAAATCGTGAATGGTCATGTCGCGGAAGATTCCGCCCGAATGCCAAAGATACTCGCGCGGCGCCAACCCGGGGTCACGGCTCGTGATAATGACCTGTCGAACATCACCGACCTCGCCGTCTTCGATGGCCTGTTTGAGCCGCATCGCGTCCGGGTCGAACCGCCGATTGAAAGCGAGCATCACTCGCCCCTGCAGACGCTCGATTTCCTCGACCGCAGCAAGTGCACGGTCGATATCGAGGTCGATGGGCTTCTCGCAAAGAACCGGCTTGCCCAGCCGAACGGCCTGCAGCGTCAGGTCGATATGCGTGTCAGTCGGCGTGCCTACGACGACGGCATCAACGTCTTCGCGATCGACGACCGCCTTGCAGTCGACGGATACATCGCATTCAAGGTCCGTTGCAAGCGCCTGAGCCGCTTCCTTGTTGGGGTCGGCTACGACGACAAGTTTCACTCGACGGTCAGAGGCGACATTAGACGCATGAATTCTTCCGATGCGCCCAGCACCGAGCACAGCAATACGCAACATGTAAGTCTCCTGTATTCCGCCGGCACATCAGTCGGCGCCGGCTATTCACTCTTGGTTTGATACTTGGCAGGAAAGAGTTCGTCTGCCCATCCCGGTTCTTTTCGAGTCCTGCCGTATCACCTTCGGCTGCCCTTCGGTTGCTTCAGCAGAAGGAGCCTCAGCTATTCGGCGGCTGAGCCGCAGAATGTCGTCAAGACCAAAGTCATGCACCTCAGGGACTCGCTCTCCCCGTGCCTTGGCGACAGCAGTTGCGATGCGAAGTGCGTTCGAGCGCTCACGCATCAGTAGCTCGAGCGCTTCAACGAGCAAGGCGCGCTCTCTTTGCGTCGCATTCGCGCGAATCACCTGGTCGGAGACAGACATATCCTGGTCCTCGGAACGATGGGCCGTGAACGATGCGGGTTTCTCCCAGCCCCGGCTTTCGCCCACCTTCAGATGAGACTCCGAATGCTGCCTCCGTCCACGCCCCACACTGACGACGTAACGAACGACGCCAGGTTGGAGGCGAGGAAGACAATCACATTTGCCACCTCGTCTGGCTGCCCCAATCGGTTCAGCGGCAACTGCCGCAGAGACAGTTCGTGCTCGACGGCTTCCTTTGGCGCCATTCCATGAAACCTGCCCATCGTGTCTGCAAATCCACCCTGCTTCGTCCAGAACGGCGTCCAGACCGGGCCAGGCGCCACTGCGTTCACACGAATCTTTGGCGCTTCGGCGCGCGCGAGGCCTTTCGTGAGCGCGAGGACTGCTGCCTTGGATGCGGAGTAGTCGATGGGTACAGGTTCGGGCTGGCGCGCCAGGTCCGACGCGTTGTTGATGATCACCGGCTTTTCACGAGTACGCAGCACCGGCAGCAGATACCGACACGTCCGGACGTAGCTCATGAAATTGAGACTCAGCGTGAAGTCCCACTCTTCGTCCGAGAGTTCTTCGAACGCGCGGACCTTCCCGGCACCAACGTTGTTGACCAGAATGTCCACCTCGCCGTTATACGACTTCAGTACCGTGTCAATGCCGCCCTTCACTCCGCCGATCGTGGACAGGTCCGCTTTCGCAATCGTGACGCTCGTTCCAAGCGAGCGCAGCTCTGACTGTGCTTCTTCCAGGGCGTCAGCGTCGATGTCGACAAGACAAAGACGCGCGCCTTCCCGCGCAAATCCCAGCGCGGTCGCGCGGCCGATGCCTTGCGCAGCGCCCGTAATGAGCACAATCCTCCCTTCAAGGCCTGTTTCCATGACGTCTCCGATCTTGTGTTGTGTGCTGATGCAAGCGCCCGGGGAATCCAAGGGTCCTTCCCTTCACCGAAGCCCTCTGTTTTTCGAGGACGAGCGCGACCCGCTGCTCGCCATGGCGAGCAGCAAATTCAAAACCGCAGCGCGGCGACGGATTTAGCGGTTATCGACCCGCTTGATGAACGGTCTGATATCGACCGTGGCCCAGATGCCCGCCTTGTTGAACGGGTCGGCCTCGATGAATGCTTTTATTTCCCCGATGTCATCAGCTTCGTAGAGAAAGAAGCTGCCAATCATCGTCTGGCCATCCGGCTTTGCCAGCGGACCAGAAATGAGCGTATTCACAGGCGCAGTCTGCAGATAAGCCTTGTGAGCATCGTAGTTTTCAAGGCGACGCTCGACCATGTCGGGGTGGTCAAGGCAGTAGACAGTGAAGTGCATGGTTGTCTCCGCGCATCGGTTCGATGCATTCGAATCGTCGGGTGTCAGGCCGTCGCCGCGCGCGGCGCGACACCGTCAAAAGCATCCTGCAAAAGCGCCAGGAGCGCTTCACGTTCAATTGGCCGCGGATTCCAGTAAGGATTGGCACTGGCGATATCGGCGGCCTTCGACACATCTCCGGCGGACATGCCAATGTCTTTGAGCGCAAGTGGTGCGCCGCAGCGCTTGGCGAGTTGGAAGACACCCAACGCAGCATCGTCCGAGCCAAGTGCGCGTGCAATGCACCGCATCGCCTCCGGCGCAGCCTCCCGGTTATAGGCGAGCGCATGCGGCAAGACGACGGTGTGCGTCTGCGCGTGCGGGAGGTTGAAGCTCCCGCCCAGCGTATGACACAGCTTATGGTGAAGCGCCATGCCAACGCTGCCCAGGACGGTCCCGCACAGCCAAGCGCCATACAGTGCATCAGAGCGGGCGTCGACGTTTTGCGAATCCTCGACGATTTCGGGCAGTGCACGCGCGAGCGCAGCAATTCCTTCTTCAGCCATCAGGCTGGTGACCGGGTTCGCATCACGCGAATAGAGGGCTTCCGCAGCGTGCGCAATCGCGTTGATGCCGCTCGTAACCGATAGCGCGACCGGAAGGGACATCGTCAGGTCGGCATCGTAAATCACGGTCTTCGGCAATACCCGTAGGTCGGTACCGGTCTTTTTCAGACCGGCATCGGTGATGCCGTAGATCGGTGTCATCTCGCTGCCGGCATATGTCGTCGGCACAGCGAGAATCGGGAGGTCCGATTCGAGCGCAATAGCCTTGCCGAGCCCGATAGTCGAGCCACCTCCCACGGCAATGGCACAATCAGCGTGCAGTTCCCGCGCCAGCGCGCGCGCTTCCTTGGCCAGCTCGAGTGGCACATGCATGACTGCGCGGTCGAACACCCCAGCGGCGCGCTTGCCGAGGCGCGCGGCAACGGCTTCACCAGTTTCCTTCTGCTCCGGGCTGCACAGAATGAGTGCCCGCTCCGAGTTCAACTGAAGCACTTCGCGCTCGAGGTGCTGCAAACTGCCCGGCCCGAACACGACCCTACCCGCCCGTGCCTGGTAAACGAATTCACGCTTTTGCATCAAGAGGCTCCGCTGTATGGTCTGAACCCAAGTCTGCACCCGCCTGATAGTCGACCTGAAATCTTGCTATCCGCAGGTCACCAGGTTCATTTCGCACTCGCAGATGCTCGGGATGACACGCATAGGCTTCCAGTGCTCCCCGAGAATCGAACTCAGTCACGAGAACCACATCGCACGCGTAATCGACCCGGCTGTAATCAAGCCCGACTTCCAGGTGCAACATTCCGGGAATGCGGCCACGCAATGCCTCGAATTTCGTCTTGACAAGGTTCGACGCGGTTTCGCGCTCCGCAGGCGTATCTCCACGTACTCGCCACATCACGATATGCCGAATCATGCGTGCGCCTCCGAAGGGTTAAGCACGAAGTCGTACTCGAGCGAGTACCACGGAACGTCGATTTCCCGGCCGTCCGGCGCCACTCCCGGCTCGTGACGCTTCCACTCGGCAATCAACGTCGAGCGCACACCGAACACCACGTCCGAATCGAGGTACTTGTCGCCATCACGGAAGACATGAGTGATGAGCGTCTCGTATCCCGGCGCTTCAATCATGAAATGCAGATGTGCGGGCCGCCACGGGTGCCGGCCGACGGCCGCCAACATGCGACCAACGGGACCATCGTGCGGGATCGGGTACGCCTCGGCGAGAATCGAGCGAAAGTTGAAGAAACCTTCTGCATCGCCCTTCAGCCGACCTCGAGCGCGATGGATAGCGTTGCCCGCCTCGTCCAGGTTCTGGACGTCGTAGAAGCCGTCTTCGTCCGATTGCCATACGTCGATTTGCGCGTCGGGAATGACTTCTCCGCCCGCGCCGCGCACCTGCCCGCTCACATAGCAGGGCGCCCCCTTTGCACCGTTGGAGATGTCATCGCCATTGTTGTAAAAGGGCGCCCCCTCAACATAGAACGGCCCGAACACGGTTGCTTCCGTACAGTTGGATGGCTTCCGATTGTTCTGCGACATGACCAACATCGAAAGGCCGAGCGTGTCGGACAGCAGAATGAACTCCTGCCGTTTGTCGTCGGTGATATCGCCGACCTCCGTCAAAAACCTGATTGCCTTGAACCACTCGTCCTCGGTGAGATGGACGTCGCGAGCAAAAGCATGAAGATGTTGAACAAGGCTCGTCATCACCGTTCTCAGTCTTGCGTCCTTGCAGTCGGAAAACGAAGCGATAACGGCTTGCGTGATGGTGTCTTCGTTGATGTTGCGCATCGTGTATGTCTCCTTGCGCGCCAAGGCGTCTTAACCCGAAAGGTAAAGCTTCACCTGGGTAAATAAAATGCCTCCATGTGAAATGACATTTCCTCGTGCCGGAAGAATAGATTGGCCTCGCCGGTTCACGGTTGCCTGGCTCGGCAAACACGCACCTGCCTCAGCCGATTGTAGAAATTGAGTCTACGAATCTGCGAAATCCAGTCGGTTTATCTGCCCGACTTCCTGCGGCATATTTGCCCACGAAGGGGTTGGAAGAATCACCTTCGATTGTTCCGACAGGAAGGGAGTGGAAAACGATGGACCGCTGGACCCAGCTGCAGTTGTTTGTGCTTACTGCCGACCTAGGCAGCTTGTCAAAGGCCGCCGAGCAGCTCGATATGTCAAATGCAGCAGCTAGCCGCACGCTCAGTTCGTTGGAAGAGCGCCTCGGTGCCAGATTGATAGAACGGACAACGCGGCGAATGTGGCTGACAGACGCAGGACGCGAATATCACCGCCGATGCACCGCCGTGATCGCGGAACTGGCAGAAGCGGACGCCATCGCTTCCGAGGAGGTCGTTAATCCACGCGGCGTACTTCGGGTGACCAGTTCTGTATCTTTCGCAATGATGCACCTCGCACCAGCACTTCCCGAATTCCTGAAGCGCTATCCCAACCTGACGGTTCAGATCACCGCAACCAATCAATATCAGAACTTCATCGAATCCGGGATAGATATCGCCATTCGCACGAAGGAGCATGAGGGTGATTCGTGCATCACGATCCGCAGGCTTGCCGAGACGCGACGCGTGCTCGCCGCATCGCCCGCCTATCTCGCCACCCATGGCCGGCCTCAGAAGCCAGAGGACCTGGCGCAGCACAACATGCTCGTGTACAACCTTGCCGTCGACCCGTATCTGCTACACCTGCGTCGGGGAAAGGAGGAGCGCAATATCGCCATCGCCAGTGCTCTGGACTCGAATGAAGGCCAGGTCATCGTGGCGGCCGGACGTGCGGGACTGGGAATTGTCGTGCAGCCGCTCTACATCATCCACGACGATATCGTGTCGGGGCGTCTCGTTCCTGTGTTGGAAGACTGGCAACTGCCACGTCTGACGATTAACCTGGCGTATCAAAGCCGGCGTTACCAGCCGGCGAAAATTCGAGTTTTCACTGACTTCCTTATCGAGCGCGTGAAGAACCTCAATCTCGAAGAACGCTGGATGACCTTTGCGGCCTGACGCACCGAGTGTTCCAGATCGCTGAGTGCATCGATATCCTCCTGTTGAAATCGACGGTAATGCTCCCGAGAGTCATCGCACCGCCGAGCGACCACGATGGCTCTCGCCCCTCTCACAAGCGGCAAACCCAGCCAGGCGCGCCGGGCGTTACCGCTACGGCCGTTGCTTTCGAGCAAGCTGATTTCGATCAGAGAAACAGAAAACGGCCGACGCGATCTTTGCGCGTCGGCCGTCATGGAGCACCCTGAGGGTTACGCTGCTGCCTTTCGTCGCGCGAGTCGTCCGAGCGGAGCAGCCAGAACAGATCCAAGACGCCCGTCGAGCAGAACGACGATCAGGAGCAACAGGCCATTGACGAGAAGAATCTGCGTTGACGTTGCATTCAGCAATCCGAGTCCGT
Source organism: Burkholderia ambifaria AMMD (assembly GCF_000203915.1). NCBI lineage: Bacteria > Pseudomonadati > Pseudomonadota > Betaproteobacteria > Burkholderiales > Burkholderiaceae > Burkholderia > Burkholderia ambifaria. The sequence continues at coordinate 124,575 of NC_008391.1, read as the reverse complement.
TGTTCAGCACGGTGAGAATCAGCACGCCCATCGCAACGCCAAGCGGCGAACCAATGCCTCCGCCCAACGCAACGCCACCGACAATTGCCGCCGAGGCCGCCTGCAAGAGGATATTGCTTCCCATCGTTGCCGACGCTGTCGCGAGGCTGAGGGAGAGCATGCTTCCGCCTAGTGACGCAAGCCCCCCGGAGATGATGAAGCCAACCGTCAGTGCCTTGCCTACCCGTGCACCGCTCTGAATCGCCGCCTTCCGATGGCCCCCCGACGCGTAGATATCCCGCCCAAGGGTGGTATAGCGCAAGAAGAGCGCTACCACGATGAAGCAGAGAACCGTGATGAGGCTACGCAGCGAAAAGATTCCAAGGACGTTCTGGTCGAGGAAGTCGCTGACATCGAGATTGCCATAACTCAGCACGCGTCCACCCGCGAGCCAGAAGCCGACTCCGGTGAGGAACATCATGGACCCCACGGTCGTCACCAACGAGGAAACACCGAGCCAGGGCAGCAACACGGCATTCGCGATACCGACCACCACCCCGAAAATGACCGCAGACAGCACGCCGAGCCACGCACTATCACCACCGAACTTCACGGTAATCAGGCCGGCGACCGTCGCAGTAGCGGCAACACTCAGGTCGAACTCGCCCGCGACCATCGTCACCGACAGACCAAGTGCCACGATACCCAGGAAGGCAAATGCCTGGAAGATTGCGTACAGGTTCGCTTGCGAAAAATAATGGTCGACGCTAAGGCCGAAAATTACTGGCATCCCTACGAGCAGTATGAGGCGAATGGCCAGATTGAGAAGTCGCTGAGACTGTTCCATTTTCAAATCTCCTGTCATTTCCGGCCGGGACCGAGCCGGGCCAGCAGTGCACCGAACACGACCGCCGCCAGGACCACGATGCCCTTGGCTACCAATTGATACTCATAGCTCACTCCGCTGACCAGGAGGATGTTGCTGATGACGGCGAGGAAGATTGCGCCCGTCACTGCGTCCGAGATATGGCCGCGGCCGCCTCGAATCGAAATGCCGCCGACCAGCACGGCTGCGATTGCATTGAAGTCCAGATCAACGCCGTAAGTCAGGTTGCCTTGTGCCGACGACGAAGCAATCAACGACCCGGCGAGAGCGGCTGCGGCCCCGGCGAACCCGTAGCAGACCAGTGTCGCCGCCATCAACCGGAGACCTGCGATGCGCGCAACTTCGGCACGCATCCCGATCAGTCGAATTTCCCGGCCGATGCGCGACTTCTGCAGGATGAAGCTCGCGATGGCCCCGAAGACGGCCAACACCACAATCTGGGTCGGCAGCCATCCAAACAACTTGCCTTGCCCAAGCCACGTCGCGTCGCCCCGTCCGATAACGGTCAATCCCCCGGTGAAAATGACACCCGCACCGATGATGATTGACGAAGTGGCAATCGTGGTGATGATGGGGTTCGCCTTGCCCATGGCGATGATTCCGCCCTGGATAGCGCCCATCAGAAGACCACTCAGCACGACGAGCAGCAGTGTTGCGCCCAGGCCCAGATGAATAAGCGCGGCGAACATCACGGTCGAGACGGCCGCCGTCGCGCCCATCGACAGCATGAACAGATTCCCGCTGAGTGTGATGAGCGCCATCCCGATGGCCCCAACGCCGACCGCCGCGACCGAGTACATCAACGATTGAACGTTGCCGAACTCGGTGAAATGCGGAACGACGACCGCGGCAACGACAATGAGAAGAAGGGTTGCGATTCGAATCGACGCGGCATGGATACTGGTTGTTCCAAGCAAGGCTGCGGCCCACCGCCTCAGCGCCGTTGAAGGGACTTGCACAGTGGGCTCAAGAGCGGTCTTATGCATTGCCCACCTCCACAGAATGGTTTCGGAATGAGACATGCCCATGGGATGTGCTCCCGTCGCCCGCAACGATGTCATGCAGGAGCGTGTCGCCATCGATCTCAAATCTCGGCTTGTGACGGACCATCCGGCCTCGGAAGACGGTCAGCACGGAGTCCGCAAGCTCGAGGATTTCTTCGAGGTCAGTCGAGTAGAAGACAATCGAAAGACCGTCATCCGCCATCCTGCGCAGCGTCCCGTAGATTTCGCTTCGCGCTCCAATGTCGACGCCCCGGGTCGGCTCGTTCAGTAGCAGCAGGCGTGGCGATAGTGCGACGGCTTTCGCCAGAGAAACCTTTTGTTGGTTTCCGCCGCTGAGCGTGGATACTTCATGAGGAAGGCGTTTCGGGTCGATAGCGAACATCGACGCGAGACGTCGCGCCTCCTCTTGCTCCCCGGCTCGTCGCATCACACCTGCCCGGCTGAATTTCGCCATCACAGAGGACGTGATGTTGACGGCAATCGGCGCGTCCAGAAAGACGCCTTTGTCAGCGCGGTCTTCGGCGACGTATCCGATACCCGCTCGCAGCGAGTTGCGAACGCTATCGAGCTTGACCGTCTGGCCATCGAGCTTCACAGAGCCGGAGATGTCGCCACGCAGGCCTGCCAGTGCCTCGACGAGCACTTCCGCGCCCGAACCCAATTGCCCGACCACTGCGAGGATTTCTCCCGGCGCGACCGAGACCGAGAGGTCCTTGACCTTGTCGGTGACGGAGAGATTGTCAATCGAGAGACGCGGCGTGACATTGGCGCGACGCTCGGGCGGTTTGACCTTGCTATGCACCAGTTCGCGGCCAATCATCGCCTTGACCACTTCCGCGGTCGTCATGTCAGTCGTGCGTTGCGTAAGAACATGCTGGCCGTTGCGGAAAACCGTAATGCGGTCGGTCAGCGCGAATACTTCGTCGAGCCTATGGCTCACGAAAATCATCGCAGTCCCTTGGTCACGCAATCGGCGTGCGACCTCGAACACGCGAACAATCTCTGCGTCCGACAGCGTTGCAGTCGGTTCGTCGAGGAGCAGCACCTTCGCTTGCCGCGACATGCCGCGGGCAATTTCAACCAGTTGGCATTCGGCGAGACTGAGACGCGACGCAGGCGCTTCGAGCTTGATATGTGACAGACCGACCGAATCCAGATGTTCGCGTACGGCGTCACGGTACTGGCCGCGACGGTAGATTTCGCTCTGGTCCGCGCCACCCAGGAGGATATTGTCGAGCACCGACAGCGTCGGGACGATAGCAAGCTCCTGGTGAACGATTGAGATGAGTTTGGGGTCGGTGCGATGGCCAAGCTTCAGTGGGTATCCATCGACGATGATTTCGCCCTCGTCCGGCTGAACGAGGCCCCCAAGAATCTTGATGAACGTGCTTTTTCCTGCTCCGTTCTCCCCGCACAGCGCGTGAATCTCACCAGGCGCCAGCTCGAGGCTCACGCCAGTGAGCGCCTTTACGCCACCATAGCGTTTGGTCAGATTGCGAGCGCAAAGCAGACTCTGAGCGGCGTGCATATCGGCGCCGTTTTTTTCGTCTTGCAGCATTGTCTTCCTCCATAAGCGGACTCTCTTCGGTCATCCGCTGACACGGATTGATGCCTGTCACAGTCACACGTTGTTGTTCCCGTGCGATTTCTCACGCTTTGGTGACGGCATACTTCTCGAAACAACGAAGCCTTGTTCGACCTGAGGCGGTTGGCGCCTCTGGCTCAGCGAGCGTTGGGCGTTATCGCATCAGTGATGCTGCTGTTGGTCTGCAAGGAGAGCAATTCGCGAAGAATCGCTGCGTGGGCGGGATTGCCTGTCGTCTCCTGAAACTCGCCTCGGCGGCTTCGCCATTGTTGACTCAAAGGTTATTGGTTCACCCGCAAAAGAAAAATGCGCTGCCGCGAAATGATATTTCCGGTGACCGGAAATATCTGAGGCACTCGTTAGCACCACAAAAAAGCGCGCGAGGTCAGGATTGGATGTCCGACAAACCGCGCGCACCGTGTGCTCGTCGCTTAGAGGCGGATACGCCGCCCCTCCGTCGACGACCGAATTGCCGCATCGACAACCCGCTGGATTTCCCAGGCCTCGCGGAAGTCGGGGAATGTGGGCGACCTGTGCTCGATCGCCGCAAGAAACTCCGCCATTTCGATGGTTTTCAGGTCGTTGAAGCCGAGCTGGTGCCCGCCGGCTACAGTGAAGTGTTCATAAGGAGGATGCACAGGGCCGGCCTCGATTCGAGCAAATCCCGTGGTCCGCGGGTCGTCGCCGGCCTTGAAGTATTGAAGCTCGTTGAAGCGCTCCTGCGAGAAGAGCAGCGCACCGTTGGTCCCGTAGACCTCGAACTCAAGTTGCATGTTGCGCCCGGTCGCGGTCCAGTTGGCTTCGATCGAGCCGGAGCATCCCCGGTCGAACGTCACCATCAATCGCGCGATGTCATCGACTTTGACCTCCCGTCGCTCGGCCGACCCTGCAGCGACGGGGCGCGTCTTGTTGACAGTCTCGAGTTGAGCATTCACCAGCGTAATCGGGCCGAGAAGGAAGCGCGCCATACCGACGATATGGTTGCCGATTTCAGCCAGCGCACCGGCACCGTTCTGAGGGTCGACTCGCCACCCGTAGGGAATCTCCGGGTCAGCCATATAGTCTTCCGCATGTATGCCGCGGAAGCTCGTGATTTCGCCCAGTTCTCCGGACGCAATCATTGCTTGCGCCAATTTGAGGATTGGGTTCTTGATGTAGTTGTATCCGACTTGCGTGACCACGTTCGCGGCTTCGGCCGCCTTCATCATCTCGTGCGCGTCGGGAGCAGACGGCGCAATCGGCTTCTCGCAATGCACATGTTTCCCCGCTGCAATTGCGGCCAATGCCATTTCCCGATGCATGCTGCACGGCGTCGTAATGGAGACGACCTGTACGCTGGGGTCGTCAAGCAGCGACCGCCAGTCACTCGTTGCGCGCTCGAAGCCAAACTGCTCGGCGGCTTGCCGCGCACCTGCCTCACTCACGTCGGCAACTGCCACCAGACGCGGCTTCAGGGAGCGCGGAAAGACATTGGCGACAGCGCGGTACGCTAGCGCATGCGCTTTACCCATGAAGCCAGTCCCAATGACGGCCACACCGATTTCCTGTCTCATCTTTTTTCCATGTACAGACAAATGCGACCCCGAAGGGTCGCAAGTACGTCCCACACCGCTTAGCTGATGGTGTCGGCCCTGACGTGCACTTATTTCTTTTGCGAATAGCAGACGTTAGTGGTCGCTTTGGTGGCGATAGGGTTCGGCAGATACTGCACAGCCCGGGGCGTCTTGCCGGTAGCCAGCTCCAGCGCCGCCTTTGCAGCGTACGCGCCGTCATCGAAGGGGGATTGCTCGACTGTCGCGTATGCCTTCCCAGCCGAGATGGCTTCGACGCCGCCGGCATCACACCCGTGTCCCACAATCACAAGCTTCGAAGGTTCGAGTCCCAGTCGTTGAGCGGCAGTCACCACGCCGCGAAGTTGTGAATCATTCTCGGTGTAGACGCCTTTCACGTCCTTGAACTGTGTAAATAGCGCGGACGCAGCAGCTTCCGCTTTCACTGCGTCCCAGTCGGCTGGCTGCGCGCCAACGACCTCGATGCCGGGAGCGTTCTTTTTGAGCCCATCAACGAAACCTTGATAGCGCTGCACCTGAGGCGGCGTGCCCATCGGCCCATTGATGACGATGACCTTTCCCTTGTCGCCGTAGCCCTTTTCCTTGAATCCCTGAATCATCGCCTTGGCTGCGGCTTCGCCGTTGCTGATGTCGTTCGGGCCGGTAAAGACCTTCCAGTAGCGCGAATACTTCTGGTCGGGCATGGAGTTCGAGATGACAAGCGGAATCCTGGCCTGGTCGATCTTTCGGATCGAGGGCACCATTGCGCTCGAGTCCACCGGCACAAGGACAATGACGTCAGGCTTCTGGGCGAGCGTCTGTTCGACCTGCGTCGCCTGTTCGTTCGCATCGTAATTGGTAACCTTGACATCCACCTTGAGGCCGTCCGCCGCGGCCTCCTTCTGGAAGCCCTTGATATAAAGCGCCCAGTATTCAACGCTCTGCGTCGGCATGAGCAGGGCGACGTGCGGCTGATTCGCGGCATCGGCTCCGGTGCTGAGCGCACCGGAGATTGTCCCGAGAGCAAGACAAGAGAGGATGGATTTGCGCAGGTTCATGCTGTGTCTCCTTAAGGTGCGTCGAATCGACGAGCCAGGTTTCCGTGTTGTGGTGGAGGCACGTTAAGGCTTGATGCAAGAAAGAAAAATGCAACACAACGAAAAGCTATTTCCTCCTGGCGGAAAAATCACCCCGGCCAGCCGATGGAAAGGCTCCGGAGCCCGAACAATCTGGACGGCAAGCAGATTTGACGAGCGCTGCCAGATTGTGGACTTTCACTCTACTGAAAGACGATTTGCGGGCCGTTTATCTCGTCCAGGTTCTGCGTGATAGTGACGGACATCATCTCTATGCGACTCGCCCCGTCGGGCTCGTCGCCGCTTCTTTCATGAGGGTTCAAATGTCCAAGTCCAAAGTCGAGCTCGTTGCCGCCTACTTCACGCTGTCCGGCGACGTCTATCCATTCGGCCCGACCGAAATCAGCCCGTTCAGCTTCAAAGACCGCGTCGAAGCTGCCGCCAAAGCAGGCTGGGATGGCATCGGTCTGATTCATTCGGATATCTACGCGACCGCCGACAAAATCGGTTTCCCCGAAATGCGTCGCATCCTTGAGGCCAACGGCATCAAGCACGTCGAATTTGAGTTCCTGGTCGACTGGTATCAGACCGGCGAGCGCCGCAGGGCATCCGACAGCATGCGGTATTACTACCTTAAGGCCGCCGAAGAGCTGCGCGCGCGCATCGTCAAGGTCGGCCCCGGCATCGGCGAGGAAACCGCGATCGTTCCGCTCATGGTCGAAGAGTTCGGCAAGCTGGCAGAAGATGCCGAGAAACGTGGTACCCAGGTCATGCTCGAAATCATGCCGTTCAGCAACGTACGGACCATCGAGACGGGCAAAGCAATCGTCGAGGGGGCCAACAAGGCGAATGCAGGACTTCTGCTCGACATTTGGCATCTCTCGCGCGGCAACATCAACTTCGATGAAATCGCAACGATCAAGCCGGAATTCATCAAAGGCATCGAACTCGACGACGCAGATCGCTACGCAATCGAACCGCTCTGGATGGACACTTGTCACAAACGTCGTCTCCCCGGTGAAGGCGTACTCGACGTCAAGGGATTCATCAAGGCAGTTCAGGCGACGGGCTTTGACGGTCCGTGGGGCGTCGAAATTCTGTCCGAGGTCGAGCGCAAGCTTCCGCTCGACGAGATGGCGAAACGCGCCTACCAAGCGACGATTCGACAGTTTGACTAATAAACCTCGTCGGGACGATCGGCTGCACCGGTCGGTCCCGACACACCCCCCGTGTGCCGATTCGCGCCCCAAAGCGGACACGGCCCGGGTAGCAAATGCCATCGAATATCGAGCGACATGGAACGGAGGCTCGAGGGGTAGACATTCCCCATCCATGCACAGAATCGTGTCGTCACCCATAGCGTCGTCGCTGCGGTATCCGTGGCGAGCCTCAGTCGCTGTCCTGCGAAATTTTTCTGACGTTGAATCCGCCGATATCGCCAAGCCCACACGTCCGGGCAGTCCTGAGGCCGTGTCACCGATGATGTAGCGAGAAGCTCCAGGCCCAGGTTGTGGCGGCAGCGAAGGACTCTACTCAAAATCAGCGCCGGCATTGCTGCGTTGGTCGCACGTCCGAGCCTCCCGAGTTTTGCTTCAACGAAAGGAACCAAGAACATGAAATATCGTGGCGTGGTCTACGACGTGGGTCTTCGCTTCACCGCCGACAATCCGTACTCCGTGGATCGCTTCGATCCAGAGCTCGTCTCCTACGATATCAATGCCATCGCGACCGCGTTGCACGCCAATGCCATTCGGATCGAAGGGGAGGAAATCGAGCGCCTGGTGACCGCATCGCGCATCGCTCATGCCGCCGGCCTGTCCATCTTCTTCAACCCGTGGAAGATGAACGTGCCGATCGCTGAGCTGCCCGCCTATTTCGCGCAGGCTGCCCGCGCCGCTGAACAGTTGAGAGGCGAAGGCGCCGACATCGTGTTTGTCGCCGGGTGCGAAATGTCCCTGTTCAACGAAGGGATCCTTGAAGGCTCGACCGTGATGGAACGCGTGAAGGGCGTGATAGGGCTCGGCGCCGCTGCTAAATCCGGGGACGGTGAACTGTTACGGGCCAAAGCAACCCTGCTTAACGATACGCTGGATAAAATCGTCGCCGTGGTACGCGGGGCTTTCAACGGCCGGGTCACCTATTCAGCCGGCATGTGGGAAATGGTGGACTGGCGCGCATTCGACATCGTCGGCATCGACCACTACCGAAGCAACGAGTCGGCCAAGGAGTACGTAGGCGCGCTGGATCGGTATCGTCTCGACAAGCCGCTGGTTGTGATGGAAGTCGGCTGCTGCGCCTACGAAGGAGCGGGCAAGCTCGGCGCTGGCGGGTTCATGCGCCTGCAGGGAACGAATCCCGACGGGACAGGTATTTTCATGGACGGCATCATTCCGACACGCAGCGAGCAAGAGCAGGCCGCTTACGTCGAGGAACAGCTCGAATTGCTGAACGAAGCGGGTATCGACGGAGTGTTCATCTATGTATTCTCGTTTCCGAGCTATCGGTATCGCGAGGGAGCGCGAGATCTCGACATGATGAGCTTTTCTTTGGTCAAGACTTATCCCGACGATCAAAGCGAGTCCGGGCAGATGCCGCCATGGGAACCCAAGGAGGCATTCCACCGCATCGCCCGAATCTACAAGAAATTGGCCGCTGGATAATGTCAAACTGTCAGCATCGGAACTTTTTTGTAAACAATTGCCTGTTTTGTATTCGTTTCTGATCGGGGACTTGTATCCAGACCTATTACAGTTTTGCAGGGTCGCACCGGACATGCGGACGTCTCTCGATCGCGACGCTCACCCCAAACCGGATTCCGGCATACGATGGGACGACGCACATGTGAACGTCCCCACGACCACGATCCGGAGCCCACGACGATGAAGCTCGGCATCAATGACTCGCTCGCCCGCCTCGACGCTGAAGGCACGCTGTTCACGACGCTGTTTCGCCACGGCACGCTCGACATCGAGTTGTACCGGCCGCGCGGCGAGGACCTGCAAACGCCGCATACGCGCGACGAGGTCTACGTGATTGCCGCGGGCACGTCGCGGTTCGTCCTCGACGGACGCGAATGCGGCGTCGCGGCCGGCGACGTGCTGTTCGTGCCCGCGTTCGCGGCGCATCGCTTCGCCGGCTTCTCCGACGACTTCTCGACCTGGGTGTTCTTCCATGGCCCGGAAGGCGGCGAAAGCGGCGAGCGCAGCACCTGACGCGACGCGCGCGGCACTTCCCGCTCGATCTCCTAGACTGTCTATTCGCAACGGGCGGCGCACGGCCGCCCGCCCCGCAACCACGATGCGCGCCCCCCCCGCCGCATCGACCGGACAGGAGCAATGCATGCGATATGAACTCTATTACTGGCCCGAGATCCAGGGCCGCGGCGAATACGTGCGGCTCGCGCTCGAGGCGGCCGAGGCCGACTATGTCGACGTCGCGCGCGAATCGGGGCGCGGCATGGGCGTGTCGGCGATGATGCGCATGATGGACAGCACGAAGGACGAATGCGTGCCGTTCGCGCCGCCGTTCCTGAAGGCCGGCGACGTGGTCGTCGGGCAGGTCGCGAACATCCTGCTGTTTCTCGGCGCGCGGCTCGGGCTCGCGCCCGATGACGAAGCCGGGCGACTGTGGGTGCATCAGCTCCAGCTGACGGTCGCCGATTTCGTCACCGAGATCCACGACACACATCACCCGATCGGCAGCGGCTTGTACTACGAAGACCAGAAGGCCGAGGCCGCCGAGCGCGCGGCCGACTTCCTCGAGCACCGGCTGCCGAAATACCTCGGCTACTTCGATCGCGTGCTCGCGCAGAATCCGCACAAGGGCGGCTATCTCGCCGGCAGCGCGCTCAGTTACGCGGACCTGTCGATATTCCAGCTGATCGAAGGCCTGCGCTACGCGTTTCCGAAGGCGATGAAGCGCGCGGAGCGCAAGGTCGAGGGGCTCGTCGGCCTGCACGATCGCGTCGCGCAGCATCCGCCGATCGTGCGTTATCTCGAGTCCAAGCGCCGCATCCCGTTCAACGACATGGGGATCTTCCGGCACTATCCGGAGCTCGACAAATAGCGTCGATGCAGGCGCGGACCGGCGTCTCGCGACGATGACACCACACGGTCAGACCATTCGTTTCACGCCGGAACAGGGCCGTCGAGCGTCGCACCGTGCGCCGCCCTTCACCGTCGGTCCGTGTCTCGCACCATTCGTCGATCGCGATCGCGAGGCCGGCGCGTGCGCCATGCTCGCGCAACGGCGGCGCACGCCCGCCGCTCAGCGCGACTGCCCGTGCTGCCCGTGTTGCGTGACCGCCGCATCGACGGCCTCCACCGAGCGCGTGAGCCACGGCCCGATATCCATCTCCTCGTACCGCACGAGCCGGCTCTTGCGCACGCGGCGATACGCCCACCAGATCGCGACGAACAGCGGGATCCACACATAGATCGACAGCACTTCCATCCAGTTGATGCGGGCCGCGAAGAACGCCTGGTAATCCTGCCCGAGCGAGATCACGATGCAGATCGCGAACAGCGGCCCGAACGGGAACCACTTCGCGCGGTACGGCAGTTGCTCGAGCCGGTAGCCCTGCTTCACGAAGCCCTTGCGGAACCGGTAATGGCAGACCGCGATGCCCAGCCACGCGATGAAGCCGGTGATGCCGACCGTATTGAGCAGCCACAGATAGATGCTCTGGTTGCTGGTCAGCGACGTGAGAAAGCACAGCCCGCCCACCGCCATCGTCGCGTACAGCGCGTTGCGCGGCACGCCGCCCGGCGACAGCGTCGCGAACATCGCGGGCGCACGGCCCTCCGCCGCGAGGTTGTACAGCATTCGCGTGGCCGCATACGTGCCGGAATTGCCGGCCGACAGCACGGCCGTCAGGATCACGAGGTTCATCGCGCCAGCCGCGAGCGGAAAGCCCGCGTGGCTGAACACGAGCGTGAACGGGCTCACGCCGATATCGGTCACGTCGCTCTTCAGCAGGTTCGGATCGGTGTACGGCACCAGCAGGCCGATCACGAAGATCGCGAACACGTAGAACAGCATGATCCGCCAGAAGATCTGCTTCACCGCGCGCGGGATCGTCTTGCGCGGGTTTTCCGATTCGCCGGCCGTGATGCCGACCAGCTCGGTGCCGAGAAACGAGAAGCCCGCGATCAGCGCGACGCTCATCATCGCGTGCACGCCGCCGACGAACGGCGCGTCGCCGGTCCTGAAGTTGCGCCAGCCGACCGGCTGCCCGTTGCCGAGCAGCCCGGCCGCGATCAGCAACCCCGCCGCGATGAACGCGATCACGGTGACGACCTTGATCAGCGAGAACCAGTATTCCGATTCGCCAAAGCCGCGCACGGACAGCGTGTTCAGCAGGAAGATCAGCACCAGGAACCCCGCACCCCACCATACGCCCGGTATCGCGGGAAACCAGTAGCGCATCACGATCTGCGCGGCGACCAGCTCGATCGCGATCGTCACGGCCCAGCTGTACCAGTAGGTCCAGCCGAGCGCGACGCCGAAGCCTTCGTCGACGTATTTCTCGCCGTAGATCGCGAACGAGCCCGACACCGGCATCAGCGCGGCCATCTCGCCGAGCCCCGTGACGACGAAATAGACCATCAGACCGATCGCGACATACGCGGCGATCGCGCCGCCCGGCCCCGCCTGCGCGACCGACGCGCCCGACGCGACGAACAGCCCCGTGCCGATCGAGCCGCCGATCGCGATCATCGCGATGTGGCGGCCCTGCAGCCGACGCTTGAGCGCCGTCCCGGACGGCGCGGCCGTCTGCGCTGCCGCTTGCAAAGCATCCATAGCATTCACCCTGGTTGGAATCGGGCCGCCCGAATTGATTCGGAATACCAATCGATCGGCCCGGTTATTCGCTTCGAGAACCGGTTCTGCCTGCCGGGCCGCGCGTCCGATGCCAGCGGCCCCCGACGCGCACTGCCGCGTCAGACGATGCTGCGCTTGATCGCCTGCAGCTCGGCGGTCGTCACAATCTTCTCGATCCGGAACCGCGGGCTTTCCAGCCACACGTTCGCGATCCGCCGGTATTCGTCGAGATCCTCGCACGCGAGCCTCACGAGAAAATCGAACGTGCCGCTGACGAGCCAGCAGTCGAGCACGGCCGGATTGGTCCGCATTTCCTCCTCGAACGGCGCCTGCGAACGCCCGTGATCGGCCAGCACGATCTGCGCGATCACGACGATCGGCTTGGTCGCGCGCAGCGCCTTGATCACCGCGCGGTAGCCTTCGATCACGCCGAGCGCCTCGAGCCGCTCCACGCGCGCCTGGCACGGACGCGGCGTGAGGTTCACGAGCTCCGACAGCTTGCGGTACGAAATCCGTCCGTCGGTACGCAGGATGTCGAGGATCCGGAGATCGATCTTGTCGAGCTGCATCTTCTTGTCGGTCATCCGCGTTCGCTCCGGTCGGGTCGTGGCTGGTGCGCGGAGCGTCTCCTCCGTTTCCGCGCGGGGGCCACATTATCGGGCCGAAGCGGCCGCGCGCCAATCGGCTAGAACCTCAGCGACAGGCAGGTCAGGCCGCCGTCCATCTTGCGGAACTCGCTCGTGTCGATCACGTGCAGCGGCAGCCCGAGCGAGCCGATCGCGTCGTGCACGCGCGGATAGCCGGCCGGTGTGATCAGCGTGCCGTTCACGCGCAGCGTGTTGCCCGCGTATTCGTCGGCGGCCGAGATCGCGATCCGGCGATAGTCGGCGAATGCCGGGTGTGCGGCCAGCGCCTCGGTCACGAGCAGCGTGTCGTCGCCGAGCGCGTTGACGACCGACTTCAGATGCAGGCCCGCGGCGACCGGCACCGCGACGACCGAATAGCCAAAGCGCGACACCAGCGCTTCGAACGCGGCGATGCCTTCGGCGTCGGTGCGGCCCGTGAGGCCGATGTAGAAGCGCTTGCCGACCAGCATCACGTCGCCGCCATCGAGACGGCCTGCCTGCATCGGCAGCAGGTCGCGATGCGCGCCGAGCGCGGCTTCGATGTGCACCGTCTCGCCGCGCCGCGCAGGCGCGCCGGGACGCGTGATCACCGCGAATTCGGGTGTCACGACGGCGACGTCCTCGACGAAATGCGCATCGGGGAATGCGTCGAGCGGCGGCAGTTCGGTCAGCTCGACGCCGAGCCCGCGGAGCGCGTCGCAGTATGCGTGGAACTGCGTGAGCGTCTTGTCGTAGTCGGGCGCGCCGAGCGTGGCGGTGGTAAGACCCGCGCCACAGGACGGCGCGGGACGGCGAACGATCGCTTGCGTGAATTGCATCGACTCCTCCATGGTTACGCTGCCCCCGTGCGGTGCACAGGGCGGCTGCGTTGTGTCCGGACCATTATCGGAAGCCAATTTGCGCAATTCGCGTCGATTTCGGGCACGCCCGCAGCCGATCGCGTCGAATTGAAGCCGAGACACAGCGGATTCGGCAGATAGCAGACGAAAGCAGCGCGATCGACCGATTCCGCGTAACGCAGCGGCCGCGGCGGCCGATGTTGCCGCCGCATCCGTCATGCAGCGAGCGGCCCGAACCCCATTTGCGCACGGCCAAGCGCCGTAAGGTCGCCCTCGCCACCCCGTCCGTCGAATTCCACCTCGAAATGATCGGCCGGGAAATCCGGCGGGCTGTCGCCACGCAGGAACGCGAGCCGCTGGCGCTGCAGGTACGCGTCGTTCTTCGCGCAGCCGGGCGCGGCCGCGATGTACATCACGTTGCTGTCGCCGCTGCCGCGATGCGCATCCTCGACCGCGTGCACGACGTCGCCGTGCCAGAACACGGCATCGCCCGGCTCCATGTGCGGAATCGGCACCAGCGCGTCGAGCAGCAGCGCATGCCATTCGGGCAGGATCGACAGCGCGCGGCCCGGACGCGCGCCGCACAGGTTGTCGTCGGCGACGTCGTCCTGCAGCGCGCGCAGCACGACGTACGCCATCGCGTTCGCCACCGGAATCAGCTGCAGCGTGCCGTCGCCGGGCCCCTGCGGCGTCAGCGCGGTCCAGCCCTGGAACGTGCGGAACATCGAGCATACGGCCGGCGACGGAATCTCCTCGACATCGGGACGAAACGCGGCGTCGAACGGGTCGTAATCGCGCCACTGGCCGCCCAGTACGTGGCGATAGACCTGCCGGAAATTCGCGCCGAGCCAGCGTTCGACCGAGCCGCCGTCGACATGCGGCGACAGCCCGAGCGACGTGGAGCCCGGCGGCCGGCGGCGAATCCGGTCCGCGTAGGCCGGCACCCGGTCGGGATCGAAGTGCGTGCGCTGGCCGTCCGCATGCCGCCACAGGCGGTTCATGAACACGCGTGCCTGCGTGAGCGCCGGCGACTGGCGCGCGGCCACCTGCGGCTTCGACCAGTAGACGCCGTAGATCTGCGGCTTGCCCGACGCGAGGTTGCCAAAGTAGCGGTCCTCGGCACGCGCATGCAGCCGCTCGGCGAAGCGGTTCGCGTCCAGGTACGCGCCGATCTCGTCATTCCAGTCACGCGCCTGCGCCGCGTCGAACACGCCACGGATCACCGCCGCACCGTGCGTGCGGATCGCGGCGATCGTCTGTGGATCGACGGTGCCGTTCGCGATATCCGCGAACCGCAGCACCGGAATCACGTCATGGCCGTGCGCGTGTGCCCGGCGGATCGCATCGACCTGCCGCGCGATATCGCCCTCCAGCTCGCGGAATGTGGCCGCGTATCCGGGCAGGTCGGCGCGCAGCGCCCTTTTCGCCGCGCGGATCGCGGCCGGCAAATCGTCGATCGTCAGGTGCATCGTTGTCTCCTCGTGGAATCGTGTCGTGACGAGTGCTCAGCGTACGGCCGACGCACGGCCGCGATCGACACTATCCGGCCAACAATCGATACAATCCTGACAACCGGCGCGCTACTCGGGACGGTGGCAGACCACGCACAGCTTGTTGCCGTCCGGGTCGCGGAAATACGCGCCGTAGTAGTCGCGGTGATAGTGCGGCCGCAGGCCCGGCGGCCCTTCGCAGGTGCCGCCGTGCTGCAGTGCAAGCGCATGGCAGCGGTCGACCTGCGCCCGCGTTTGCGCGTCGAACGCGATCGTGTGGCCATTGCCCGGTTCCGGCGCGCGGCCGTCGAGCGGCCTACCGAAGAAGAACAGCGGCCGATCGGCGTCGGCCGGCATCCAGCCCGACCAGCCGTCCGGTTCGCTGAATTTGAGACGCAGGCCGAGTTCCGCGAACAGCGGCGCGTAGAAGTCGTACGCGCGCGCGGTATCGCGCACGCCCACGCAAACATGTGAAAACATGGCATCGCTCCGTCGTGGTGATCGATCACGATCATGCCACGGCGCGCTGCCGCGCTCGACCGGAGGTCGCAATGAAACCGCAGTACGAGCATGTGGCGTTCGCCCCCGGCTGTTCGATCCGCGTGTACCACCGCCAGCTCGCACGCATTCCGTTCGAATGGCATCGCCATCCCGAGTACGAACTGACGCTGACACTGAACAGCCGCGGCCGACGCTTCGTCGGCGATCACGTCGCCCGCTACACGGACGACGACCTGGTGCTCGTGCCGCCCAACCTGCCGCATACGTGGTCATCGAACGCGCGCATCGATCGCGACGCGCCGGAAGTCGCGCTCGTCGTCTGGTTCGACGGCGACTGGGCGCGGCGCGTGGCCGACTGCTGTCCCGAGTACGCGCCGCTGCGCTCGCTGCTGCGGCGCGCGGCGCCCGGCCTCGCTTTCGACGCCGCGACGGCCCGCGCGATGCGCGAGCGACTGCCGCGCTTGCTCGACCCGTCGCCGCGCGTGCGCCTCGCGGCCGCGCTCGACACGCTCGCCGACCTTGCGGAAGCCGGCGGCGAGCCGCTCGCCACCGCGCAGGCCTACGAGCGGGCCGACGCGGCGACGCCATCGGCCGACTCGGCCGCGCCCGAAGCCGAGCGCCTCGATCGCGTGCTCGATGCGATCGACCGGCACTTCCACGAGCCACTGCGCATCGACGCGCTGGCCGCGGTCGCACACATGTCCGAGCGTACGCTGCAGCGGCTGTTCGTGCGGCACCTCGGCGAAAGCGTCGGCCGCTACGTGCAGCGGCTGCGGCTCGCGCATGCGTGCCGCCATCTGGTCGGCACCGACTGGCCGATAGCGACGGTGGCCGCGCGCTGCGGCATTCCGAATGCCGCGAACTTCAACCGCCAGTTCCTCGCCGCGCGCGGGATGACGCCCGGCGCTTACCGGCAGTTCTTCGCGCAGCACGGCCACGCGCCCGACGCCGACGCGCCGCCGCTCGACACGCGGCCGCCGTCGCTGGAACGCGGGACCGGACCGGCCCATGGCCAACGCCGGCCGCGCAAATGAAAACACCCCGGCGGGATGACCCACCGGGGTGCGGGGCGTTGCGATTGCCGGACGCGAGCGGCCTGACGGCCGTTCGCGCCGCGCACGACTTAACGTGCGTTGATCGGCTTCGCTTCGCGCGGCGCGTCGCCGATGAACAGCTGACGCGGACGGCCGATCTTCTGCTCCGGATCCGCAATCATTTCGTTCCACTGTGCGATCCAGCCGACCGTACGTGCCATCGCGAAGATACACGTGAACATCGACGTCGGGATGCCCAGCGCGCGCTGAACGATGCCCGAGTAGAAGTCGACGTTCGGGTACAGCTTGCGCGACACGAAGTATTCGTCTTCCAGCGCGATCTTCTCGAGCTGCATCGCGAGCTTGAACAGCGGGTCGTCGTGCAGGCCCAGTTCGTTCAGCACTTCGTAGCACGTCTCGCGCATCAGCTTCGCACGCGGGTCGTAGTTCTTGTACACGCGGTGGCCGAAACCCATCAGCTTCACGCCCGAATTCTTGTCCTTCACCTGCTTGATGAATTCGGGGATGTTGTCCGGCGAACCGATTTGCTCGAGCATGTTCAGCGCGGCTTCGTTCGCACCACCGTGCGCCGGGCCCCACAGACATGCGATACCGGCAGCGATACACGCGAACGGGTTCGCGCCCGACGAGCCGGCCAGGCGGACCGTCGACGTCGATGCGTTCTGCTCGTGATCGGCGTGCAGGATCAGGATACGGTCGAGCGCGCGCACGAGCACGTCGTTGACCTTGTACTCTTCGCACGGGTTCGAGAACATCATGTGCATGAAGTTCGCGCTGTACGACAGTTCGTTCTTCGGATAAACGAACGGCTGGCCGATGCTGAACTTGTACGCCATCGCGACGAGCGTCGGCAGCTTCGCGATCATGCGGATCGCCGATACTTCACGGTGACGCGGATCGTTGATGTCGAGCGAGTCGTGGTAGAACGCCGACAGCGCGCCGACGGCCGCCACCAGCACCGCCATCGGGTGCGCGTCGCGACGGAAGCCACGGAAGAAGAAGTGCATCTGCTCGTGCACCATCGTGTGCTTCGTGACGGTGTCGACGAATTCCTTCT
Organism: Burkholderia ambifaria AMMD; assembly: GCF_000203915.1. Lineage (NCBI taxonomy): Bacteria > Pseudomonadati > Pseudomonadota > Betaproteobacteria > Burkholderiales > Burkholderiaceae > Burkholderia > Burkholderia ambifaria. The sequence continues at coordinate 107,104 of NC_008391.1, read as the reverse complement.
TTTGCGCGGCGTTCGGCAGCTCGCCCTTCAGCAGCAGGTAGCAGGTCTCAAGGAAGTCGGCGTTCTGCGCGAGGTTGTCGATCGGGTAGCCGCGGTACAGCAGTTCGCCCTTGTCGCCGTCGATGTACGTGATCGCCGAATTACAAGCTGCCGTCGACATGAAGCCCGGGTCGTAAGTGAACTTGCCGGTCTGGCCGTACAGCTTGCGGATGTCGATCACGTCCGGGCCCATCGTCCCCTTGTAGATCGGCATTTCGACGCTCGGCGAGTTGTCGCTGAACGATAGCGTGGCTTTAACATCAGACGGAGTCATGGCACATCCTCAATCGAAATAAAGAAACGGGATTCGATAACGGGCACAACGCGTGACACCTTGGCGTTACACGTTGCGCAGCATCTCCAACAGCCTGTGAATTTCCGGGCTGTCTAGGTCGCCCTCTGGTTCCTTGCGCGCGAGGAGCAAGTCCATCAGGTCGTTGTCGCTCAGATCGAGCAGGCGCGACAACGCGCCTACGTCTGCATCGGTGAGGTCATGCTCGTATCTGCTGAAGAAACGCTCGAAGATGATGTCGTTTTCCAGCAGACCCCGCCGCGCGCGCCAGCGAAGGCGCGCGCGACGGTGCGGGTCGGATTGATGCGAATCGTCGCTCATCAAACTTTAAACCGCGCGGCGAACCATCAGTTCCTTGATCTTGCCGATCGCCTTCGTCGGGTTCAGGCCCTTCGGGCAAACGTCGACGCAGTTCATGATCGTGTGGCAACGGAACAGACGGTACGGGTCTTCCAGGTTGTCGAGACGCTCGCCGGTGGCGGTGTCGCGACTATCCGCGATGAAGCGGTAAGCCTGCAGCAGGCCGGCCGGGCCGACGAACTTGTCCGGGTTCCACCAGAAGCTCGGGCACGACGTCGAGCAGCTCGCGCACAGAATGCACTCGTACACGCCGTCGAGCTCGTCGCGCTCTTCCGGCGACTGGAGGCGTTCCTTCTCCGGCGGCGGCGCGTCGTTGATCAGGTACGGCTTGATCGAGTGATACTGGTTGAAGAAGTGCGTCATGTCGACGATCAGGTCGCGCACGACGGGCAGGCCCGGCAGCGGGCGCAGCACGATCTTCTGCGGCAGGTCGTTCAGGTTCGTCAGGCACGCGAGACCGTTCTTGCCGTTGATGTTCATCGCGTCCGAACCGCACACGCCTTCACGGCACGAACGGCGGAACGACAGCGTCTCGTCCACTGCCTTCAGCTTGACCAGTGCGTCGAGCAGCATGCGCTCATGCTGGATCTCGAGCTCGTACGTCTGCATGCGCGGCGCCGCGTCCTTGTCCGGATCGTAGCGGTAGACTTCAAAAATGCGTTTTGCCATTTCGGATTCCTTTGACTCGGCTTAGAACGTGCGCGGCTTCGGCGGCACGGATTCGACCGTCAGCGGCTTCATTTGAACCGGCTTGTAGTCGAGGCGATCGCCTTCGCTGTACCACAGCGTGTGGCGCAGCCAGTTGTCGTCGTCGCGGTGTTCGTAGTCGCTGTGCGCGTGTGCGCCACGGCTTTCCTTGCGCGCTTCCGCCGACACCATCGTCGCGCGGGCCACTTCGATCAGGTTCTCCAGCTCGAGCGCTTCGACGCGCGCGGTGTTGAACACTTTCGACTTGTCCTTCAGGTGGATGCTTTCCACGCGTGCCGCGAGGCCGGCCATCTGCTCGACGCCTTCCTTCAGCAGCGCCGACGTGCGGAACACGCCCGCGTGCTTCTGCATCGTCGCGCGGATGTCGTTCGCGACGTCCTGCGTGTATTCGCCCGACGACGACTTGTCGAGCTTGTTCAGACGCGCCAGCGAGAACTCGCCTGCATCGGCCGGCAGCGGCTTGTGTTCCTTCTGGTTCTTCACGTGCTCGACGATGTGGTTGCCGGCCGCACGGCCGAACACCACGAGGTCCAGCAGCGAGTTCGTGCCGAGGCGGTTCGCGCCGTGCACGGACACGCACGAGCATTCGCCCACTGCGTAGAAGCCGTTGACCGGTTCCTTGTGATCGCGCGACGTGCCGACGACCTGACCGTGGATGTTGGTCGGGATGCCGCCCATCTGGTAGTGGATCGTCGGGACGACCGGGATCGGTTCCTTGATCGCGTCGACGTTCGCGAACTTCAGCGCGATTTCGCGGATCGACGGCAGACGCTTCATGATCGTCTCGGCGCCGATGTGCGACAGGTCGAGCAGCACGTGGTCCTTGTTCGGACCGACGCCGCGGCCTTCCTTGATTTCCTGGTCCATCGAACGCGACACGAAGTCACGCGGCGCCAGATCCTTCAGCGTCGGTGCGTAGCGTTCCATGAAGCGCTCGCCGTTCGCGTTGCGCAGGATACCGCCTTCGCCGCGCACGCCTTCGGTGATCAGCACGCCCGCGCCGGCCACACCGGTCGGGTGGAACTGCCAGAACTCCATGTCCTGCAGCGCGATGCCCGAACGCGCGGCCATGCCGAGGCCGTCGCCGGTGTTGATGAACGCGTTGGTCGATGCCGCGAAGATCCGGCCTGCGCCGCCCGTCGCGAACAGCGTCGTCTTGCCTTCCATGATGTAGACGTCGCCCGTCTCCATCTCGAGGGCCGTCACGCCGAGCACGTCGCCGTCCGCATCGCGGATCAGGTCGAGCGCCATCCATTCGACGAAGAACTGCGTCTTCGCTTCGACGTTCTGCTGGTACAGCGTGTGCAGCAGCGCGTGACCGGTACGGTCGGCGGCCGCGCAAGCGCGCTGGACCGGCTTCTCGCCGTAGTTCGCCGTATGGCCGCCGAACGGACGCTGGTAGATCGTGCCGTCCGCGTTACGGTCGAACGGCATGCCGAAGTGTTCCAGTTCGTACACGACGTTCGGTGCTTCGCGGCACATGAACTCGATCGCGTCCTGGTCGCCGAGCCAGTCGGAACCCTTGATCGTGTCGTAGAAGTGGAAGTGCCAGTTGTCTTCGCTCATGTTGCCGAGCGACGCGCCGATGCCGCCCTGCGCGGCCACCGTGTGCGAACGGGTCGGGAACACCTTCGAGAGCACGCCGACCGACAGGCCCGCGCGCGACAGTTGCAGCGCTGCGCGCAAGCCCGAGCCGCCCGCGCCGACGATCACCACGTCGAACTTGCGGCGCGGCAGGGAAGTTTTGATTGCAGCCATTCTTTACACTCTCCAGAGAATCTGCGCGGCGTAGCCCGCACATGCGAGCAGCCAGACGATGGTCAGCGATTGCAGCAGCAGGCGCACACCGACGGGCTTCACGTAGTCCATCCAGATGTCGCGCACGCCGACCCATGCGTGGTAGAAGAGGGAAAGCAGCGTCACGAAGGTCGCGAGCTTCATCCATTGCGCGGAGAAGATCGACGCCCAGCCTTCGTACGAGAAGTCATGCGCGCCGAAGAACAGCGCGAGCAGAATGACCGTGTAGACTGCCATGATCGTGGCGGTGACGCGCTGCGCGAGCCAGTCGCGCAGGCCGTAGTGAGCGCCGACGACGAGGCGCTTCGAGCCGATTCGGTTATTGGCTGCCATTTTCTTAGAATGCTCCGAACAGTTTGAGTGCCATGGCGATCGTCAGCGCGATCGAGACGACAAAGACGACGACGGCCGTCCGCTTGCCGCCTTCCTTCGAGACGGCGTCGTGGTTGACGTCCATCAGCAGGTGGCGAATGCCGGCGCAGAAATGGTGGAGGAACGCCCACGACAGCGCGAGGACGATCAGCTTGACGACGATGTTGGAGAGGAAAGCCTTGAAGACTTCGAAGCTGAGCTCGGAGGTGAGGCTCTGGTCGAAGAGGAACAGCACGAACGGCAGGAACAGGAACAGCAGCGCGCCGCTGACTCGGTGGAGAATCGACAATATCGCAGCCAGAGGCATGCGGTATTTCAACGTGATGTCGCCGATTCCGATGTTCCGGTATTCCGGCCTCGGCTTTCTTACTGCGTCAGTCATGCTAGACCCCTACTATGTTGTCACACTAATCCGCGATTTTAGCGCCTTTTTATATCGCGCTGCAGCGAAAGTCTGCTCTGGATAGTTGCGCGAACACGAACAAAGGCGGCCCAAAACGTGCTTCGCGCGCGTGTGGAACGCGAATGCACCCGGCCCGAGCCGAACACCGTCAACTCAAGTCATTCTGATAGTAGTACCCGGTTGTGACATACCAGCCGCGCCGCACTTCCACCGGCCGGTCACCGTACGTGTAGGACACGCGCTCGACCGACAGCAACGGAAAACCCGCCGGCACGTGCAGCAGGTCGGCCACCGCCGGCTCCGCCGCGACCGCGCGGATCTTCTCCGTCGCGCGGATCATCCGCGTGCCGAACTCCGTCTCGAACATCGCGTAGAGCGGCCCCTTGTACTCGCTCAACCGCTCGAACGTGAGCCCGCGGAACATCGTGCCCGGCAGCCAGATCTCGTCGAGCACCGTCACTTCGCTATCGAACTCCAGCAGGCGGCGCACCTGCACGACCGGGTCGGCCGGCTTCAGGTCGAGCTGCCGCGCGATCTCGGCCGGCGCGCGCAGGCGCCGGCACTCGAGCAGCCGGCTCACGTGCGGATGCTCGGCACCGTCGTCGGCCAGCAGCCGCAGGAAGCGGAACTGCGCGCGATCCTCGTTGTGCGTTGCAACAAACGTCCCCTTGCCCTGCCGCCGGACCACGAGGTTTTCGGCGGCCAGTTCGTCGATCGCCTTGCGAACGGTGCCTTGGCTCACCTTATAGCGGGCCGCGAGCTCCACTTCGCTCGGGATGATCTCGCCCGGCTTCCATTCACCGGATTCGAGACTCTGCGTGATCAATGACTTGATCTGCTGGTATAACGGGCTGAAGGTCGGGGACGGCGAAGCGGCAGGCGCCGGCGCGGAATCACCCGCGCCCGGCTGCCCTGGGCCGCCTGCGCCGGTTGGATTCGCGTTGTTCGCCTGGTTCGATGTCATGGCGCGCATTTCATCACAAACCGCGCTTTTTCGTCCACTCAAATTCCGCAAAACATCTGTCTTATATAAGACATATGATACCGTTTGACTTTGGGCCAGCCGGCTCCTACACTCCGGGGCGAGCAAGGGTTCGCGGGTGCAAAATGCGTCCCCGGCTACGTGCCACGGCCGTCTCCAGGTTCACCGCGTGTGCCATTCGCGAGTCCTCCGCCCTGCTTCAATGCAACGCTACGCGTAACGCGCATAGAATGGCGTTTTGCCTAGCGTCCACCGCTTCACCCGTCCTGGAGATTTTCAATGGCTAAGCCCGCAAAGCGCGTTGCCGTCACCGGCGCCGCAGGTCAAATCGCATACTCCCTGCTGTTCCGCATCGCGAACGGCGACCTGCTCGGCAAGGACCAGCCGGTCATCCTGCAACTGCTCGACCTCCCGCAAGCCCAAGCCGCCGTCAAAGGCGTCGTGATGGAGCTCGACGATTGCGCGTTCCCGCTGCTCGCGGGCGTCGTGATCACCGACGATCCGAAGGTTGCATTCAAGGATGCAGACGTCGCTCTGCTGGTCGGCGCACGTCCGCGCTCGAAGGGCATGGAGCGCAAGGACCTGCTGTCGGCGAACGCCGAGATCTTCACGGTCCAGGGCGCCGCGCTGAACGAAGTCGCGAGCCGCGACGTGAAGGTGCTGGTCGTCGGCAACCCGGCGAACACCAACGCGTACATCGCCATGAAGTCGGCACCGGATCTGCCGAAGAAGAACTTCACGGCCATGCTGCGCCTCGACCACAACCGCGCGCTGTCGCAGCTCGCCGCGAAGTCGGGCAAGCCGGTCGCATCGATCGAGAAGCTCGCCGTGTGGGGCAACCACTCGCCGACGATGTACCCCGACTTCCGCTTCGCGACCGCCGAAGGCGAGTCGCTGCTGAAGCTGATCAACGACGACGTGTGGAACCGCGACACGTTCATCCCGACCGTCGGCAAGCGCGGCGCGGCGATCATCGAAGCGCGCGGCCTGTCGTCGGCAGCGTCGGCAGCCAACGCGGCGATCGACCACGTGCGTGACTGGGTCCTCGGCACGAACGGCAAGTGGGTCACGATGGGCATCCCGTCGGACGGCTCGTACGGCATCCCCGAAGACATCATCTACGGCGTGCCGGTCGTGTGCGAAAACGGCGAGTACAAGCGCGTCGAAGGCCTGGAAATCGACGCGTTCTCGCGCGAGAAGATGGACGGCACGCTGGCCGAGCTGCTCGAAGAGCGCGACGGCGTCGCCCATCTGCTGAAGAACTAAGCAGGCTGCATGATGGCCGGGCCGCCTCCGGGCGGGCCGGTCACGGCACGGGCGGCGGGCCGGCAGCCGGTCCCGCCGCCCGATCCGATCCGCGCACGTTTTGCCGCTCACGCGCCCCGCGCGCCGGCCCAGAACGTGCCCGAATCCGATTTTCTCCACGTTGCCCGCTTCCTTGACGTAGAAGAGATGTCCGCGCTCACTCCTGCACAAGTGCTGTACGACGGGGCGTCGCCGCCCGCGATCCTGCCCTGCTGCGATCACTACGCGGGCAGCGAGAAGCTGATGCGCAAGTCGCTCGCGCTCCAGGCCGAACTCGGCCCCGTGTTCGACATCACGCTCGACTGCGAGGACGGCGCGGCCGTCGGCCAGGAAGCCGCGCACGCGCAGCTCGTCGCCGAGCTGCTCGGCAGCGCCGAGAACCGCTTCGGGCGGGTCGGCGTCCGCATCCACGACTTTTCCCATCCCCATTGGCGCGACGACGTGCGCATCGTGCTGCGCGCCGCGCGCGCACCGGCCTACGTCACGCTGCCGAAGATCGCGAGCGCCGCCGACGCGGCCGAGATGGTCGCGTTCATCGAAGGCACACGCCGCGAGCTCGGCCTCGCGCAGCCGATTCCCGTCGACGTGCTGGTCGAGACGCACGGTGCGCTCGCGCAGGCGGCCGCCCTCGCCGCGCTGCCGCTCGTCGGCACGCTGAGCTTCGGGCTGATGGACTTCGTGTCCGCCCATCACGGCGCGATTCCCGATGCGGCGATGCGCTCGCCCGGCCAGTTCGACCACCCGCTCGTGCGCCGCGCGAAGCTGGAGATCGCCGCGGCCTGCCACGCGCACGGCAAGACACCGTCACACAATGTCACAACCGAGGTGCGCGACATGGCGATCGTCGCCGGCGACGCCCTCCGCGCACGCGACGAATTCGCATTCACGCGGATGTGGAGCATCCATCCCGCGCAGATCCGCCCGATCGTCGACGCATTCGCGCCGCGCACCGATGAAGTCGCACTGGCCGCCGAGATCCTGCTGGCCGCGCAGGCCGCCGACTGGGGCCCGACGCGCCACGGCGATACGCTGCACGACCGCGCGAGCTACCGCTATTACTGGTCGGTGCTGCGCCGCGCGCGCGCGACCGGCCAGCCGGTGCCGGCCGAGGCCGCACCGCTGTTCGGCCCAGCCGCCGGAGACGCGCGGTGAGCCCGCGCCGGCACACGCATTTCATCGAATCGCCGGGGCGTAAACCCCACACAGGTTTGCGAAACGACAAAAAACGTAACGGAGCCCGAAAACCTGAAATTTGCGCGGCCAAATAGGTGAAAATAGCGGCCGCTGCGCGCTTCCGGGGCGCGTGCAGTTTCAAACCGGCCGGCGGTTTCGATTGCCGGCCCTTGTCAACTGATAATCGAAAGGTTCTGACTCCATGAAGAAACTCCTGATCGCTACCGCCATCGGCGCGTTGTCCGCCACGATGCTGGTGTCGGCTCCGAGCGCGTTCGCCCAGGGTACGGCGACGACCGCGAAGAAGACGGCCAAGCGCCCGGCGCCGGCCAAGCGCATCATCCCGCGCAGCAAGAAGGCACAGGCACGCGCGGCTGCCAAGGTCGACACGGTACCGGAAGGCGCGGTCAAGTGGTCCTGTAAGGAAGGTCTGTCGTTCGACCTCGCCGGCGACATGAAGCGCGACCAGCTCGTCACGGTTCACTGGGCGAAGCGGAACTACAAGCTGCCGCGCGAAGCCACGACGACGGGCGCCGACACGTTCTACGATCCGGCAGCCGGCTTGAAGCTGGTCGTGATCCCGACCAAGGCGATGCTGTTCTCCGACGCAAACGGCGGCGAGCGCCTCGCGGACGAATGCGTGACGCCGGAAATGACGCAAGGCACCGCGGCACCGACGCAGTCGAACGAGCTGAAGCCGGCAACGAACTAAGCGCGCGCGTTTTTCCGCTCCCGGCCCCTCGATGTCCGCCCCGGTCTCCAACGTCCGCCCTGCTCCGGATACGGTACTCGTCGATATCGTCGACTACGTGCTGAACACCGGCATCGACAGCGCGCTCGCGCTGGAGACGGCGCGTCATTGCCTGATCGACACGCTCGGATGCGGACTCGAGGCGCTGTCCTATCCCGCCTGCACCAAGCTGCTCGGCCCCGTCGTGCCCGGCACGATCGTGCCGAACGGCGCGAAGGTGCCCGGCACGTCCTTCCAGCTCGATCCCGTCCAGGCCGCGTTCGACATCGGCGCGATGATCCGCTGGCTGGACTTCAACGACACCTGGCTCGCCGCCGAATGGGGTCATCCGTCCGACAATCTGGGCGGGATCCTGGCGACGGCCGACTGGCTGTCCCGCACGGCCGTCGCGGCCGGCAGGCAGCCGCTTGCGATGCGCGACGTGCTCGTCGCGATGATCCAGGCCCATGAGATCCAGGGCTGCCTCGCCCTCGAGAATTCGTTCAACGCCGTGGGGCTCGACCACGTGCTGCTCGTGAAGGTCGCGTCGACGGCCGTCGTCGGCCGCCTGCTCGGGCTTACGCGCGACGAGCTGATCAACGCGGTGTCCAACGCATTCGTCGACGGTCAGGCGCTGCGCACCTACCGCCACGCGCCGAACACCGGTTCGCGCAAGTCATGGGCGGCCGGCGACGCGACGTCCCGCGCGGTGCGCCTCGCGCTGATCGCGAAAACGGGTGAAATGGGCTACCCGTCGGCGCTCACCGCAAAAACGTGGGGCTTCTACGACGTGCTGTTCGACGGGCAGCCGTTCCGCTTCCAGCGCCCGTACGGCACGTACGTGATGGAAAACGTGCTGTTCAAGATCGCGTTCCCGGCCGAATTCCACGCGCAGACGGCCGCCGAGGCCGCGCTGCAGTTGCACGCGCAGCTCGCCGCGGCGGGCCGCACGACCGACGACATCAGCCGGATCACGATCCGCACGCACGCGGCCGCGCTGCGCATCATCGACAAGCAGGGCCCGCTCGCCAATCCGGCCGATCGCGATCACTGCATTCAGTACATGGTCGCCGTGCCGTTGCTGTTTGGCCGGCTGACCGCCGCCGATTACGAAGACGCGGTCGCCGCCGATCCGCGCATCGACGCGCTGCGCGCGAAAACCGTGTGCGTCGAGGATCCGCAGTTCACGAAGGATTACCATGACCCGGCCAGGCGATCGATCGCGAATGCGCTGACGATCGAATTCGCGGACGGGTCGAAGCTTGCCGAAGTGGCGATCGAATACCCGCTCGGCCACCGGCGCCGCCGCGCGGAAGGCATCCCGCTGCTGGTCGAGAAGTTCAGGACCAACCTCGCCCGTCGCTTCCCGGCCAGGCAGCAACAAGCGATTCTCGACGTGTCGCTGGACCAGGCAACGCTCGAAGCAATGCCGGTCGATGAATACGTCGACTTGTATGTGATATAGCCGTCATCTACAGGACTCTTTGTTTCCTAGCCTTAAACCCAGGAAAATCACCATGGCCCACAATCTCCACAAGACCCTCCAGGAATTCGACAGCGGTTCCGGCAAAGGCAAGTTCTACTCGCTGCCGCAGCTCGGCAAGGAACTGAAGACGAAGATCGAGCGCCTGCCGGTGTCGATCCGTATCGTGCTCGAGTCCGTGCTGCGCAACTACGACGGCAAGAAGATCACCGAGGAACACATCGAGCAGCTGGCGAACTGGAAGCCGACCGCGAAGCGCGTCGACGAGATTCCGTTCGTGGTGTCGCGCGTCGTGCTGCAGGACTTCACGGGCGTCCCGCTGCTCGCCGACATCGCGGCCATGCGCGGCGTCGCCGAGCGTTCGGGCAAGAACCCGAAGAAGATCGAGCCGCTGGTGCCGGTCGATCTCGTCGTCGACCACTCGGTCCAGATCGACTACTTCCGCCAGAAGGACGCGCTCGACCTGAACATGAAGCTGGAATTCCAGCGCAACAACGAACGCTACCAGTTCATGAAGTGGGGCATGCAGGCGTTCGACACGTTCAAGGTCGTGCCGCCGGGCGTCGGCATCGTCCACCAGGTGAACCTCGAGTATCTCGCGCGCGGCGTCCACAAGAAGGCGAACGGCGGCGACACCGTGTACTACCCGGACACCCTCGTCGGCACGGACAGCCACACGACGATGATCAACGGCATCGGCGTGGTCGGCTGGGGCGTGGGCGGCATCGAGGCCGAAGCCGGCATGCTCGGCCAGCCGGTGTACTTCCTGACGCCGGACGTCGTCGGCGTCGAGCTGAAGGGCAAGCTGCGCGAAGGCGTGACGGCCACCGACCTGGTGCTGACGATCACCGAAATGCTGCGCAAGGAGAAGGTCGTCGGCAAGTTCGTCGAGTTCTTCGGCGAAGGCACGAAGTCGCTGTCGCTGCCGGACCGCGCGACGATCGGCAACATGGCGCCGGAATACGGCGCGACGATGGGCTTCTTCCCGGTCGACGAAAAGACCATCGACTACTTCGAAGGCACGGGCCGCACGAAGGCGGAAATCGCCGCGTTCGAGAACTACTTCAAGGCTCAGAACCTGTTCGGCATTCCGCAGGCCGGCGACATCGACTACACGAAGACGGTGACGCTCGACCTGGCGACGGTCGCGCCGTCGCTGGCAGGCCCGAAGCGCCCGCAGGACCGCATCGAGATCGGCAACGTCAAGTCGACGTTCACCGACCTGTTCTCGAAGCCGGTCGCGGAAAACGGCTTCGCGAAGAAGGCGGACGAACTGAACACGCAGTACACGACGAGCAACGGCGTCGACGTGAAGAACGGCGACGTGCTGATCGCCGCGATCACGTCGTGCACGAACACGTCGAACCCGAGCGTGCTGCTGGCTGCAGGCCTGCTCGCGAAGAAGGCGGTCGAGGCCGGCCTCACGGTCGATCCGAAGATCAAGACCTCGCTCGCGCCGGGATCGCGCATCGTCACCGAGTACCTGACGAAGACGGGCCTGCTGCCCTACCTGTCGAAGCTCGGCTTCGAAGTCGCGGCCTATGGCTGCACGACCTGTATCGGCAACGCGGGCGACCTGACGCCGGAGCTGAACGAAGCGATCACGAAGAACGACATCGTCGCGGCAGCCGTGCTGTCGGGCAACCGTAACTTCGAAGCGCGTATCCACCCGAACATCCGCGCGAACTTCCTCGCGTCGCCGCCGCTCGTCGTCGCCTACGCGATCGCCGGCAACATCACGCGCGACCTGATGACCGAGCCGGTCGGCAAGGGCAAGGACGGTTACGACATCTACCTCGGCGACATCTGGCCGACGAGCGAGGAAATCCACGCGCTGCTCAAGTTCGCGCTCGACCCGAAGAAGTTCGAGGACAACTACTCGAAGCTGACCAAGAAGGGCGACCTGTGGAGCAAGATCGAGGGCGAAACGGGCCAGGTCTACGACTGGCCGAAGTCGACCTACATCGCGGAGCCGCCGTTCTTCGGCAACGACTTCTCGATGGAGCCGGCCGATTCGATCCCGACGGTCAAGGGCGCGCGCGCACTGGGCATCTTCGGTGACTCGGTCACGACCGACCACATCAGCCCGGCAGGCTCGATCAAGGAAGACTCGCCGGCAGGCAAGTGGCTGAAGGAGAACGGCGTGCAGAAGGCCGACTTCAACAGCTACGGCTCGCGCCGCGGCAACCACGACGTGATGATGCGCGGCACGTTCGCGAACGTCCGGATCAAGAACCTGATGATCCCGGTGAAGGCAGACGGCTCGCGCGTCGAAGGCGGCCTGACGATCCACCAGCCGAGCGGCGACCAGCTGTCGATCTACGACGCCGCGATGCGCTATGTCGACGCCGACACGCCGACCGTCGTGTTCGCGGGCGAAGAGTACGGCACGGGCTCGTCGCGCGACTGGGCCGCGAAGGGCACGCAACTGCTCGGCGTGAAGGCCGTGATCGCACGCAGCTTCGAGCGGATCCACCGCTCGAACCTGGTCGGCATGGGCGTGCTGCCGCTGCAGTTCAAGGGTGCGGACAGCGTCCAGTCGCTCGGCATCACCGGCGAAGAGACCTACGACATCGAAGGCCTCGGCGACGACTTCAAGCCGCAGCAGGACGTCACGCTCGTGATCCACCGCAAGAATGGCGAAACGCAGCGCGTGCCGGTGCTGCTGCGCATCGATACGCCGATCGAAGTCGACTACTACAAGCACGGCGGTATCCTGCCGTTCGTGCTGCGCTCGCTGCTGGCAGCGTAAGCGTCCTGCTTTTGCAGGTGCCGCAGCCGCCTCGCGGCGGTTGCGGCCGATTTGAATGCCCGACCTCGTGTCGGGCTTTTTTTCGCCTGCCCGCCGGCGGCGGGAAGGCGGCGGCCGGGCCGTGCGCCCGGTGTGCCGGTGCGTCAGGCGGCCTTGTCGGCTCGCGCCTTCGCGCCGGCGCCGGTGCGCGCGTTCTTCTTCAGGTGCGCGCGGTTGTAGTCGATCGCCGCGCGAACGAGGCGCTTCAGCCCCCGCTTGTCGAGCTTGTCGCCTTCGAACCAATCGATCGAGCGGCGCGCATTGCCGTCGAGGCCCCCATTGAACAGCCCGTCGGGATCGGGCAGGTGCGCGCCGTGCATGAAGGTCAGCTTCACCTTGCCCTTGTGCGCGTTCGCGACCGCGATCATCCCATCGCACGCCCACACGGGGCTGCCCATCCATTTCCATTCCTCGACGATGCCGTCGTCGACGGCGAGGATCGTCTCGCGCACCTCGGCGAACGTCTTGCCGCGCCAGTCGGCGATCCCCGCGATCAGCGCGTCGATACGGGCCGACGGCGGCAGGCCCGGGTCGGATGCGCTCATGCCCGGCCCTCCTCGTCTTCATCGGCACGCGCGACCACTTGTTCGAGCGAGTCGAAGAACCGCACCCACCCTTGCTGCGCACCGCGGTATGCCTGTTCCTGATCCGCGCGGAAGCCGGCCTGCTCCATGCGCAACAGCGTGCCGCCCGGCGTCGGCGTGAGCGTCCATGTGACGACGCTTTCCAGGCCATAAGCGGCCCACGTGTAGGACAGCACGCGCTCCGGTTCGATCGTCAGCAACGTGCAGTCGACCGAACCCCAGTCCGCGTGAAAGCTGAACGTGCGGCCCGCGACGGGCTCGAAATCGCTCTTCATCAGCCACGCCTCGATCAGGTGCGGTTGCGTGAGCGCGCGCCAGATCTTCTCAGGCGAATGCGGCAGTTCCCGTTCGACGACGACGGTGCGTGTTTCGGAAGTGGGCTGGTTCATTGATCCATCCTGTTGAGCAGATCTTCGAGAGCGTCGAACCGGTTCTGCCAGAAGCCTGCCATCTGGCTGGTCCAGTCGATCAACGGAGTCAGCGCCTGCGGCTGCGCGCTGTAGTGCGTCTGCCGGCCCGCGTGACGGTCGCTGACGAGCCCGGCCTGCTTCAGTACACCCAGATGCTTCGATACCGCCGGCTGCGACACGCCAGCATGGGCCGTCAGCGCGGCCACGGTCAGCTCGCCCTCCTCGCACAGCCGCTCGAAGAGCGCGCGGCGCGTCGGATCGGCAAGCGTCCTGAACAGCGTGTCGTGAGTGTTTTGCATGTTTCAATCAATAACTCGATGGTTATGGATTGAAGGATAGCCGCGCAATGGTGCGCGTCAAGGAGGAATTTCGCGGGGGGCGTCGTGCGATCCGTTCGCGTGGGTGTTCGTCGCGGCGAGCCGAACGGTGGCCTACCGGCGCGCGACGGACCTCACGCGCGCATCGCTCCCGCGTCGCCGCATGAATTCGAGCCCTTCCTCTAATCGGCTCACCCGGCCCGAGAACCGAAAGCACGCTGCAAGACTCGGCAACGCGCTGTTCCACAGTTCGGGAAAGGCGCGCGATCGACCGGCCCCGTTTTCGTGAATCCGCCCATCGGGACGTCGTCGCACGGATGCCGCGGCCGCACTTGACCACATAGTGCGACGCACGACGCGCGCAGGCCCGCTCGCGGCCAATGTGCTCGCGCGGCGCTGCGCTCCGTAATCGCGCGCATTCCGGCACGGCAACGAACGACGCGTGCGTTCAAACGTCGTCGACCGTCGCGCGGGCGCGCCGCGAACCGGTTCCCTTCATCGGGGCTGCGGCCGCCTGCACGAACGACATGGCGCAGCCCCACGAGCAAGCCGATGTCAGATCTGACAGCTATGGAAACTGGCAGCTACCTGAACGGCACCGACGCCCTACGCTCGTGACCGCTCGCGGCCCCACAAGGGCCGGGGGTTCCAGCAACGTCGTCCCTCCTCAAAAGGACTCCCGATGAAAAGGAACACCTGGTTTGCGCTGCCCCTTCCGTCGCCCCGCCACCTCGCGTGCGCGGTCCCGCTCGTGTTCGCCGCCGCCGCAGCCCATGCGGCGACGGATTGGGTCGATACCCATACGAAAGCCTTTCTGACCGGCCCGCAGTTGATGGCGCGCAGCGCGGCGCCGTCGCTCGAACTCGCGGCCGGCGAGACGACGGACATCGTCGTCAGCCTAAAGCTGCGCAACGCCGCGCAGCTCAAGCAACTCGCGCACGACGTGAACCGGCCCGGCAACGCGCATTACCGCCAGTACCTCACGCACGAACAGTTCCTCGCCGGCTACGCGCCGACCGAAGCGCAGGTCAAATCGGTCGTCGACTATCTGCGCAAGAGCGGCTTCGTGAACATCGACGTCGCGCCGAACCGGCTGCTGGTGTCCGCGCACGGCACGGCCGGCACGGTGAAGACCGCGTTCAACACGTCGCTCGTGCATTTCGAGTACGCGGGCCGCTCCGGCTTCGCGAACGCGTCGACCGCGCAGGTGCCGCATGCGCTCGGCGACGTCGTCGGCTCGGTGCTCGGGCTGCAGAACGTCGCACGCGCACGGCCGATGCTGCGCATCGGCAACGTCGCGAAGCCACAGGCGCTCGCGGCCGGCACGGCCACCGGCCATTATCCGAAGGAATTCCCGGGCCTTTACAACGCGACCGGCGTGCCGACCGCGGCCGGCGTGACCGTCGGCATCATCACGATCGGCGGCGTGTCGCAGACGCTGCAGGACCTGAGGCAGTTCACGTCGAGCAACGGTTACGGCACGGTCACGACCCAGACCGTCAAGACCAACGGCACCGGCACGAGCGGCAGCTACAGCGACGACCAGGACGGCCAGGGCGAATGGGATCTCGACAGCCAGTCGATCGTCGGCTCGGCCGGCGGCCAGGTCGGCAAGCTCGTGTTCTACATGGCGGACCTGAACGCCGCCGGCAACACGGGGCTCACGCAGGCATTCAATCGCGCGGTGTCGGACAACACCGCGAAGGTGATCAACGTGTCGCTCGGCTGGTGCGAGACCGATGCGAACGCGGACGGCACGCTCGACGCCGAAGAGCAGATCTTCACGACGGCCGCCGCGCAAGGGCAGACGTTCTCGGTATCGTCGGGCGACGAAGGCGTGTACGAGTGCAACAACCGCGGCTATCCGGACGGCGGGAACTACACGGTGTCGTGGCCGGCCGCGTCGCCGCACGTGCTCGCGATCGGCGGCACGACGCTGTACACGACGTCCGCGGGCGCCTTCTCGAACGAGACGGTGTGGAACGAGGGGCTCGACGGCAACGGCAAGCTATGGGCGACGGGCGGCGGCGTCAGCTCGATCCTGCCGGCGCCGTCGTGGCAGTCGGGCAGCAACCGTCAGTTGCCCGATGTATCGTTCGACGCCGCGCAAGGCACGGGCGCATACATCTACAACTACGGCCAGTTGCAGCAGATCGGCGGCACGAGCCTCGCCGCGCCGATCTTCACCGGCTTCTGGGCGCGTCTGCTCGCGGCAAACGGCACGGGCCTGGGCTTCCCGGCCGGCAACTTCTATGCGGACATTCCGTCGAACCCGTCGCTCGTGCGCTATGACGTCGTATCGGGCAACAACGGCTATCAGGGGTATGGCTACAGCGCAGGCAGCGGCCGGGATCTGACGACCGGCTTCGGCAGCCTGAACATCGCGAACCTCAACAAGCTGATCCAGACGGGCGGCTTCTGAGCGTGACGCGAGGGCCGGCGCGCGACGGAAGTTCGGCGTGCGCCGGCCGAAGCATTTCCAGGCTTCGGTGTACTACTCCGTCGCCCGCTCCTTCACCGGCACCGGCGCGCCGACGCGATGCGACGGCGCGAAGAGCCGCAATCCGCTCGCGACGCTCGCGGCGCCGGCAAAGCCTGCACCGAGCATCAGCGCGAGCGTCGGCCCGTGACGTCCGGCGACGCCGAACGACAGCGCGACGAGCGCCGCGCCGGTCGCCTGCCCGATCAGCCGCGCGGTCGCGATGATCCCGCTCGCGCCGCCACTGCGCTCGGGCGGCGCGCTGGACATCAGCGCCTTCAGGTTCGGCGACTGGAAGAAGCCGAAGCCCGCGCCGCACAGCATCATCCGCCAGCCGATGTCGAAGACGTTCGGCGCGGCCGGCAGCGCGGCGAGCGCGACCATCCCCGCGCTCAGCAAGGCGAGGCCGATCGCGCCGAGCAAGCCGGGCGGATAACGGTCGGACAGCCGGCCCGCGATCGGCGCGGCGAGCGCGACGACCGCCGACCACGGTGTCATCAGGAAGCCGGTCTCCACCGCGCTGCGATGCAGGACGGTTTCGAAGTAGAACGGCAGCGATACGAACGCAAGCCCCTGCGCGGCAAACGCGCATACGGCCGTCAGCGCGGACAGCGTGAACACCGGCCGGCGGAACAGGTCGACCGGCAGCATCGGCGCCGGGTGTCCGGCCTGGCGGCGGATTAGCAGCCAGCCGAACGTGAGCGCGACCGCGGCCGCCGCGAGCACGACGGACAGCGGCCCGCGCTGCGCGAATTCGCCGAGCGCGAAGATCAGCGACGCGAACGTGATCACATTGAACAGCGCGGCGAGCGGATCGAACACATGCTTGCCGCGCGCCGACTGCGGCAGCGACGGAATCGCGACGGCAAGCGCGAGCACGCCGAGCGGCACGTTCACCGCGAACAGCCACGGCCAGGCGGCCACCGACAGGATCAACGACGCGATCGTCGGCCCCACCGCGAACGACACGCCGACGACGAGCGCGTTGAAGCCGACGCCGCGCCCGAGCCGGTGCGCGGGAAACAGGTTGCGGATCAGCGCGACGTTCACGCTCATGATCGCGCTCGCGCCGAAGCCCTGCACGATCCGCGCCGCCGTCAGCTGCGGCAGCGTCGACGCGAGCGAGCAGCCGAGCGACGCGAGCGTAAACACCGCGAGGCCCGCGACATACACGCGCTTGTGGCCGACGATGTCGCCGAGCGACGCGAACGGCAGCAGCGTCGCGACCATCGCGAGCTGGTAGGCGTTGATGATCCACACCGATGCGGCCGGCGACGCATGCAGGTCGGCGGCGATCGCGGGCAGCGCGGTGTTCGCGATCGCGGTGTCGAGCGTCGCGAGCGCGACGGCCAGCAGCACGGCGGACATCGCGCGCCAGTTGACGGCCGGCTCCCGGGCGCCGGCGGAGGAAGCGAATTCGGACAAGATGAGGCTCGGCTGACGAGCGACGCGCGGCGTCGCGGAATTGAGCGGCGCGGCGGCGCATGCCATGCGGTGAAACCGGTTCACGTACCGTCGCGACCCGTATTGTTACAGAGCCGCATCGAACCTGCAGGCAAGCGCGCCGTCAGTCAGCGAAACGAAAGCTTCGGGATGCCGCGTCGGGTGCGCGGCATCGTTGAGGACGCAACGATCGCGCTACGACACCGCGCGTCGCGCGTTGCGTCCGCGCAGCCATTCGAGCACGAGCAGCAGGCTCGTCGAGAAGATGATCAGGATCGTCGCGAGCGCGGCGATCGTCGGGCTGATGTTCTCGCGAATGCCTGTGAACATCTGGCGCGGCAGCGTCGTCTGGTCCGCGCCGGCGAGGAACAGCGTGACGACGACTTCGTCGAACGACGTCGCGAATGCGAACAGCGCGCCCGACATCACGCCCGGCGCGATCACCGGCAGCGTCACGCGGAAGAACGTCGTGACGGGATTCGCGCCGAGCGACAGGCTCGCGCGCACCAGGTTCTGGTTGAAGCCCTGCAGGGTCGCGGCGACCGTCGTCACGACGAACGGCACGCCGAGCGCCGCGTGCGCGGCGATCAGCCCCGTGTAGGTATTCGCGAGCCCGAGCGGCGCGAAGAACAGGTACATGCCGACGCCGACCACGACGACGGGCACGATCATCGGCGACAGCAGCACGGCCATCAGCAGCCCCTTGCCGCGGAAGTCCGCCTTCGTGAGGCCGATCGCGGCGAGCGTGCCGAGCACGGTCGCGACGACGGTCGCCGACGGCGCGACGATGAAGCTGTTCTTCGCGGCCATCCGCCACTCGTCGGACGCGATCAGGTTCTCGTACCAGCGCGTCGAGAAGCCGGGGATCGGATAGACGAGGAACGTGCTCGACGAGAACGACAGCGGCACGATCGCGAGCACCGGCAGGATCAGGTACAGCAGCGTCAGCACGACGAGTACGCGCAGCGCGACATACCACGCGCGTTCGACGAACGACATGTGCGGCGCGAACAGCGGCCTGGCGAGTTTCATGGTCGACATCCCCTTCCTGTTTCCCTGTGCCCGGCGCTCAGCCGAGGCTCACGTTCGAGCGCGTGAAGCGCCCGTACACCGCATACAGCACCAGCGTCGCCGCGAGCAGCAGCCCGCCGAGCGCGCACGCCATGCCCCAGTTGATCGTCACGTTCGTGAAGTACGCGACGTAGTAGCTGACCATCTGGTCGTTCGGCCCGCCGAGCAGCGCGGGCGTGATGTAGTAGCCGATCGCGAGGATGAACACGAGCAGCGCGCCCGCGCCGACGCCCGGATAGGTCTGCGGCACGTACACGCGCCAGAACGCCGCGAACGGATGGCTGCCGAGCGACACGGCCGCGCG
Organism: Burkholderia ambifaria AMMD; assembly: GCF_000203915.1. NCBI lineage: Bacteria > Pseudomonadati > Pseudomonadota > Betaproteobacteria > Burkholderiales > Burkholderiaceae > Burkholderia > Burkholderia ambifaria. The sequence goes on along the minus strand of NC_008391.1, from coordinate 88,061 downwards.
CTGGTAGGTCGGCGGGATCGACTTCATCACGCTGTAGAGCGGCAGGATCATGAACGGCAGCAGGATGTGCGTCATCGAGATGTACACGCCGACGCGATTGAACAGCAGCGCCAGCGGATGCGAGATCAGCCCGCTGCCGATCAGCGCCGTGTTGATCAGCCCCTCGCTTTGCAGCAGCACGATCCACGCGGCCACGCGCACCAGCACCGACGTCCAGAACGGAATCAGCACCAGGATCATCACGAGGTTCGCGCGCCGATCCGACAGCGTCGAGATCCAGTAGGCGAGCGGATAGCCGAGCAGCAGCGCGAACAGCGTGACCGCGACGCCGATCACGAACGTGCGGCCGAAGATCGACAGATAGATCGACTGGTCGGGATCGGCCTGCACGATCCGGCCGAAGCCGTCCTGCTTGTGGTCGAGTGCGGCGAGCAGGTAGAACGGCGACACCTGGCTGCCGTTCTTCGCGATCGCCTGCCAGTACGCGGCGTCGCCCCAGCGCGCATCGAGGTCGAGCAGTTTCGCGCGCGTTTGCGCGGGCGTCAGCGCCGCGACGGCATCGTTGTCGCCCTTCAGCGGCATCGCACGCGCCGTCTTCGCGACGAGCGAGCGGTAGCCGGGAATCTCGGTGTTCAGGCGCCGCGCGAGCGCGCCCATCGCCTCGCTGTCGGCGACCTTCGTCATGTCGGCCGCGAGCGCGACGTACGCGGCGTCGGCGGGCGGCGCCTTGCGGTCCCAGCCCGACAGCGCGGCGACCGTCTTCGGCAGCGCGGTCGCGATCTCGGGGTTCTGCACCGCGCGCGTAAGCAGCGTGCCGATCGGCACGACGAAGATGAGCAGCAGGAAGATCGCGAGCGGCGCGACCAGCAGCAGCGCCATCGTGCGCTTGCGGGCCTCGGCGGCCTTCAGTTCGCGCTTGAGCGCGGCTGTCGACGGCGAGGAAGGAGCGATCGTCATCGTGTTCAACGGTTCTCTCCGGCCGGGCTCGATCCGGCGGAATGCCGCGCGACGCGTTCGGCGCGTCGCGCGGCAGGTTGCATCAGGACAGCCTGAAGACGCTTACTTCGTGGCCCATGCGCTGAAGCGCTGCTCGAGCTCGTCGCTGTGGTCGGTCCAGAAGCCGATGTCCTCCAGCACCGCGTTCTTGCCGTTGGCCGGCGAGTTCGGCAGGTTCGCGAGCGTCTTCGCGTCGAGCGACTTGATCGCCGCGACGTTCGTCGGCCCGTACGCGATGTGCTGCGCATACGCTTGCTGCGGCTTCGGCGTGAGCGTGTACGCGATGTACTTCTCGGCCAGCGCCTTGTTCGGCGAGCCCTTCGGAATCGCCCAGTAGTCGAGGTCGTAGATGCTGCCGTTCCACACGACCTTCAGGTTCTTGCCTTCCTTCTGCGCGGCATCGATGCGGCCGTTGTACGCGGTCGACATCACGACGTCGCCGGCCACCAGGAACTGCGGCGGCTGCGCGCCGGCTTCCCACCACTGGATGTACGGCTTCAGCTCGTCGAGCTTCTTGAACGCGCGGTCCTGGCCGGCCTTCGTGCCGAGCACCTTGTACACGTCCTTCGTCGCGACGCCGTCAGCCATCAGCGCGAATTCGAGGTTGTAGCGCGCGCCCTTGCGCATCCCGCGCTTGCCGGGGAATTTCTTCACGTTCCAGAAATCGGCCCAGCCGGTCGGCGCGGACTTCAGCTTGTCCGCGTTATAGGACAGCGCGGTCGACCACACGAAGAAGCCGACGCCGCACACCTGCGGCGCTTCCGGAATCAGGTCGGACTTCTTCGCGATCTTCGACCAGTCGAGCTTCTCGTACAGCCCTTCGTCGCAGCCGCGGTTCAGGTCGCCCGATTCGACTTCGACCACGTCCCAGTTGACGTGCTTCGCCTCGACCATCGCCTTCACTTTAGCCTGCTCGCCGTTGTACTCGACGGCCGTGACCTTGTTGCCGGTCGCCTTCTCAAACGGCTGGTTGAATGCGGCTTTCTGCGCGTCGCCGTTCGCGCCGCCGAAGTTGACGACCGTGAGTTCGGCCGCCGTGGCCGATGCGCCGACGACAGCCAGTGCCAGTGCGAGCGCGGTGCGACGTGCGGTTGAGCTTGCTCCGTTCATGATGGTTCCTCTCCTCTCGTGGTGGAAATGGGCTTTGTTGTTGACGACGTGCTACGGAAAAACGGTGAAACCCTGTGTCACGCGAACACGCGCAGGTGCTCGGGCGCGAAGGCGAGCGCGACCGGTGCGCCGGGCGCGAACGCGTGGAGCGCATCCGTGCCGAGCGGCACTTTCACGAAGCATTCCTCCTGGCCCGGCAGCGCGCAGCGCATGCGCACGTGATCGCCGAAATAGATGAGACTGCGCGCCTCGCCGGTCACGCGGTTGGCGGCGCCATTCGCGTGACCGTTGGCCGCAAGGCTCATGCGTTCGGGGCGGATGCAGGCGACGGCCGGCGCGCCTTCGGCCGCATCGCCGATGCGGCGCCCGACGAGCTGCGTGCCATCGTCGAGCCGGAATTCGCAGAAGTCGCCGTCGACGCGCGCGATGGTGCCGCGCAGCCGGTTGCTGTCGCCGATGAAGTTCGCGACGAATTCGTTGCACGGCGATTCGTACAGGCAATCGACGGTATCGAGCTGCTGCACGATGCCCTTGTCGAACACGGCGACGCGATCGGACATCGTCAGCGCCTCGCCCTGATCGTGCGTCACGTAGACGAAGGTCACGCCGAGCTTCTCGTGCAGCGCCTTCAGTTCGTACTGCATGTGTTCGCGCAACTGCTTGTCGAGCGCGCCGAGCGGCTCGTCCATCAGCACCAGCTTCGGCTCGAACACGAGGGCACGCGCGAGCGCGATGCGCTGCTGCTGGCCGCCCGACAACTGCGCCGGATAGCGCTTCGCGAAGCGTTCCATCTGCACCATCTTCAGCGCATGCGCGACGCGCTCCGCGCGCTCGGCGGCCGACAGCTTGCGCACCGTCAGCGGATACGCGACGTTCTGCTCGACGGTCAGGTGGGGGAACAGCGCGTAGTTCTGGAACACCATGCCGATGTTGCGCTTGTGCGGCGGCACGGTATTCAGCAGTTCGCCGTCGAGCCAGATTTCACCGCCCGTCGGAAACTCGAAGCCCGCCAGCATCATCAGGCAGGTGGTCTTGCCCGAGCCGGACGGCCCGAGCAGCGTCAGGAATTCCCCTCGGTGGATATCGAGGTCGAGCGATTTGACGACCAGCGTCTCCCCGTCGTAGGTCTTCCGCACGCCGCGAAAGCTGACGATCACATCATCGGACTTCATCGTGGCTGTCCCCTTGCTGCGCGACAATTGATTATGAGATGAGATTCACTATACGGCGCGCACGGTCCTACAATAGGGAACCATTTCAATATTCCGCGTGGGACCACTTTGGACACCGTCATCGTCGCCGACTGGCTGTCCGGCCGAATCGACCGCAGCTCGCCCGAACCGATGTACCGGCAGTTGCTGCAGCTGATGCAGCAGGCTATCCTGACCGGCGAATTGGGGCCGGGCACAAAACTGCCGAGTTCGCGCACGCTCGCGGCCGACCTGTCGATCGCGCGCAATACCGTGCTGCACGTGTACGACCAGCTCACCGCCGAAGGCTACGTGCTGACGACGACCGGCAGCGGCACCTACGTGGCCGACACGCGGCCGGACGCCGCCGTCATCCACGCGCCGGGCGCCGCGCCGCCGCCGTCAGCCGCCGACGAAGCGCCGTTGCCGGACGCGCACGGCGGCCTGTCGATGCGCGGCCGGCAACTGATCGAGCACGCGGGCGTATCGCGACGTCAATGGGGCGCGTTCATGCCGGGCGTGCCGGACGTATCGGAATTCCCGAGCCGCACGTGGAGCCGCCTGCAGGCGCGACTGTGGAAGGAAGCGAATCCCGAGCTACTGACCTATGCGCCGGGCGGCGGCTACCGGCCGCTGCGACGCGCGCTCGCCGACTACCTGCGCGTCGCGCGCTCGGTCAAATGCTCGCCGGACCAGGTGATCATCACGACCGGCATCCACCAGTCGATCGACCTCGCGGTGCGGCTGCTGTCCGACATCGGCGATCGCGCGTGGGTCGAGGAGCCGTGCTACTGGGGCGTGCGCAGCGTGCTGCAGGCGACCGGCCTCACGCTCACGCCGGTGCCGGTCGACCAGGAAGGCATCGATCCGAGCGCGGCCGACATGCAGCAGCCGCCGCGGCTCGTGCTCGTCACGCCGTCGCACCAGTATCCGCTCGGGATGGTGATGAGCCTCGCGCGGCGCCGGATGCTGCTCGAATACGCGCGCCGGCACCGCTGCTGGATCATCGAGGACGACTACGACAGCGAATTCCGCTACGGTAGCCGCCCGCTCGCGTCGCTGCAGGGGCTCGACGACGGCGGCCGCGTGATCTACGTCGGCAGCCTCGGCAAGATGCTGTTCCCGGGCCTGCGGATGGGCTACATGGTCGTGCCCGAGCATCTGGTCGACACGTTCCGCACCGGGCTGTCGGAGCTGTATCGCGAGGGCCAGCTGATGCAGCAGGCCGTGCTCGCCGAGTTCATCATGGATGGGCACCTGACTTCGCACGTCAGACGAATGCGCACGCTGTACGGCGAGCGCCGGCAATTGCTGATCGATGCGATCCATGCGCGCTTCGGCGACGCGCTGCCGGTGATGGGCGACGAAGCCGGCCTGCATCTGGTGCTCGGCCTGCCCGACGCATGCGACGATCGCGCGGTCACGCAAAGCGCATTCGACGCGGGCGTGATCGTGCGCCCGCTGACCAGCTACTACAGCCGGCTGGACACCGCGCGCCGCGGCCTGCTGCTCGGCTATGCATGCGTCGCGCACGAAGGCATCGGCCCCGCGTTCGACACGCTCGCGGCAACCATCGAACAGCACCTGCCGCGGCACTTCACGCGCGCGTCGTGATGGCGTGCGCCATCGTGCGCGATCACGCGTTATCGTTCGTCATCGCGCAGCCGCCGCGCCGCGGTCGAGCGATGCCGCTCGCACCGCTTCGCCGGGCTTCGTGAACATGCGCTGTCTTAGCGCGGCGATCTGGGCGTCGCGATCCTGCGGCGACAGCCCGGCCGCTTCGATCTGCGCGCGCTGCGCCGCATAGTCGGCGTAGCGGCTCTGCCACGACGCGTCGTCCTGCTGCATCTGCGCGACGCGCGCGGCGGCGTCAGGCCCGAGCGTCTGCGTCAGTTGCGCGCGCATCGCGTCGGGCGTCGCCCCGCTCTTCTGCAATTGCGCGATCTGGTCGATCGCGGCCTGCTGCCGGTCGGCCTTCTGCCGTGCCGCGCGTTCGTCCCCCGGCATCTGCTGCGCGAGCGCCGCGAGCCGCTCCGCCTTCTGCGCCTCCGTCAGCGTGCGGTCCTGCGCAATCTTCAGCCGCGCGAGATCGTAGCGCTGCCGCCACTGCTCGGCGCCGAAGAACGGCTGGCTCCAGTCGCCGAGCGTCCGGTACGCGATCGACACGCGCTGGTCGAGCGCGAGCTGCAGTGCACCGAGATCCGACTTGTCGACCGCGCCGGCGTCCGGCAGCTTCGCGAGCGCGTCGAGATACGCGCGATATCGATGCCAGACGTCGAGCGCCTCGGGCTGCGCCATCGTGCCGTCGAGCTGCGCGGCGATCTCGCGCACGACGAGCGCATCGAGCGCGGTCGCGCTCAGGTCGCTGCGCGCGCTCAGGCAGTAGTCGAAGAAATCGCGGACCGCGCGCGACTTCGCGAGATGGCCGGCGGCATCGAGCGGCAGCCGCGGCGCGCTGGAACCGGCGAGCGGCGACGGCATGCCCGCGCTCGCCGGCCGTGCGGGCGGCGGCGGTGCGGCGCTCGCGCCGTCGCGCGCCGCCGCATCGGCCGACAGGCGCGCCGTGTCGGCGCCGCGATGCGACGCCGCCCCGCTCCAGATCGCGACGCCGGCGATCGCCGCCAGCCCGACCGCACCGTAGACCGCCACGCGCCGCACCCGCGGCGCGCGTCCTTCACGTGCCGTCATCGATCACACGCCCGCGAGCTTCAGCCGGTTCGCATGCGTGCGGATCACCGCGACCGGATCTTCCGCATACGCACCGCGCACGCCGAGCAACTGGTTGATCTCGTCGACATGGTTCCACTTGTAGTTCGTGCTCAGCACCTTCCCGTACAGCGCGCTGCATTTCGACACGAGCCCGTCGTTCTGGCCCGAGGCGCGATTGATCATCACCGTGCCCGTGCCGAGCAACGCAAGCGTCGACAGGTCGAGCGCGTTCGCCGGGTCGACCAGCGGAATCGTGCTGGTGTCGGCCGCGCCCGTGACGCCCAACGCGGAAATAGTCGGCTGGATCGCCGTGCCGGCCCACGAATACAGCAGGTGCGTATTGCCGCCGACGCTCTCCGTCGGCGCACCCGTCTGGCAACTGCCCGGCGCGCCGAGGCCCGCGCTCGGATAGTTCTGGTTGTACGTGGCGGCCTGGGCGGTCGTCAGCGTCTTCAGCGCGGCGAGCGCGTCCTGGTTCGTGTTGTGGCTGCTGCTCGTCAGGATTCCGAACACATTGACGAACGCGGCGATCACCGACGACGACAGCCCGGTCGGATCATAGGCGAGCACGCCCTGCACGAAGTCGGCGAACTCGGAGCCGCGATGCGGCGTGCCGATCGTCGTCACCGACGCAACGAGATCGGGCGCGACGGCCGCCACATAGCGCGACGTGAGGCCGCCCTGGCTGTGACCGACCAGGTTGACCTTCGTCGCACCAGTCGCGGCGAGCACCGTCTTCACGTAAGCGAGCAGCTGTTCGCCGCGTCCGTTCGGGCCGTCGTCATTCTGGAATCCGGACAGGTTGGCGACGTAGACGGTCGCGCCGTGCTGCTGCAGGTCCTCCTGAATGCCATACCAGTACTCGAGCACGCCCGCGTACTTGTCGGTGCCGGTGAGCCCGTGCACGAGAATGATCGGATAACGCGTCGTCGCGTAGTCGTCCGACGGCGCGGTCGCCGCCATCGCCGCATGCGTCGTCGCGAGCGTCATCATCGCGGCCGTCCCCGCGAACGGCGCGACGCTCATCGCGCATGCCACTGCCCCTGCCACCACCCTGGAACGCATCGATCTGGCCATGCTTGTTCTCCTGATTATTGTGCTGCCGGTGCGAATGAGATCGGATCGACGCGCACGGCACGTTGCCGACAGTCGCGGCCATCGTGTGCGTCGAATGCGGGAGTGAATCACGAGTCGCCAACGTTTGCGCCCTGACTAGATACGGTTCTCTAATCGCTTGACGTGCCCCGCCCGTTCGGGCGGGGTCGCGTCGATGCGCGCGCATGCTGCATCGCACACGCGTCGTGCGTCAGAGCTTCGCGCTCACGCGCACCCATGCCGTACGCCCCGGCTCCATCACCGGCGCATTCGCCGGATAGCCGAAGCCCGCATTGCCGGCGAGGTTCAGGTGTTCCGCATACGCCTTGTCCAGCACGTTGTCGACGCCGACCGAAATCTGCACCTTCTTGCTGACGTTGTACTGCGCATGCAGCGACAACACGCCGAATCCGGCGCTCGGACCGAAGTCCTTGCCGACCACGTTGCCCTCGTTCAGCGCATAGCGATGCTGCGGCGCAACGATCCGCCACAAGCCACCGGCCGACCATGCGCCGCGCGTGTATTCGAGCCCAACGCGCGCCTCGAGCGGCGGCATCTGCGGCAACGGATCGCCGCTCGTCGCGTTGCGCCCCCATGCATAAGCAAGCGACGTCTCGACGCGCAGCGGTGCGACCGGCCGCCACGACACGCCGGCTTCGCCACCGAAGATCTGCGCGTTGACGTTGGTCGCCTGCGTGGTCGGGCCCATCATCCCGGCCGCGTAATTGAACAGGATGTAGTCCTGCACATAGCCTGCGTAGGCCGACACCCACGCATCGACCCGCTCGCTCTTGTACTGCGCGCCGATGTCGAGCTGCGTGGTCTTCTCCGGCTGCACCGCCGAGAACGCGTTGACCGAACCGGCCGGCCCGCGCTTCGCGGAGAACAGCTCCCAGTAGTCCGGATAGCGTTCCGCATGACCGACTCCCGCGTACCACGTGACCGGCAGCGACGCGAGATCGCGCTCGTAGCGCACGAAGCCGCTCGGCAGCACGCGCGCGCGATCGTCGTCGAAGGTGGGATTCGGCTTGCTCGCCATCATCCCGCTCGTCGTCGCACGCTTGTCGCGGGCGCTCGCGTAGTCGACCCGCGCGCCGCCGATCACGCGCGCCGCATCGCTCGCGTACCACGTCAGCTCGCCGAACGCGCCCGCATTCCACATCGTCGCCTGCGCATCCCACGGCTGGTCGCCGTAGTTCTGCCGCCCCATCGCCGAGCGCGCGTCGAGCCGGTTCGACTGCGCGTCGACGCCGGTGACAAGCTTGAAGTCGTCGCCGAAACGAAACGTCGCCGCCGCCCGCGCGCCGAGCGTGCGGCGCCGCACTTCGGATGCCATCCGCATCGGCATGCTGCTGGTCGGATCGGGCTGCCGCAGCGTGGTGTTGTCCATCACATGGTCGGCTTCGTTGTAGTACACGCGCGCCTCGATGCGCTCGAGCACGTCGCCGAGATGCCGCTTGTCGAACGACAGGCCGAACGTCTCGCGGCGGAAATGCGCGCCGTCCATCCCGCGCCCCGCATAGCGCGCATAACCGTCACCGGTGCCGGCCGTCAGTTCGACGCGCGTGTGATCGTCGGGCGTCCAGCCGAGCGCCGCATCCGCGTTCCATTTGTCCCATTGCGACGGCACGGTGTTGCCGTTGCCGTCCTGGTAATCCTGCGCGTGCGCGTGGTTCGCGCTCACGCGGCCATAGACGTCCGGCGTGCCGGCCGTCACGTCGACGTTCTGGTCGTTGCGGCCGAACGAGCCGCCGACCACGCTGCCGTCGAAGCGCATGCCGGGGCGCTCGAAACGCGGCGTCACGCGTTCGAACAGCACGGTGCCGGCCGATGCGCCGGGGCCGTACAGCACGGTCTGCGGCCCCTTCACGACCGTGACCTTGTCATAGCTTTCCGGCGCGATATACGAAGTCGGCGCGTCCATCCGGTTCGGACACGCACCGAGCGTCGGCATCCCGTTCGCCAGAATGTTCAGCCGCGAACCGAACATCCCGCGCAGCACGGGGTCGCCGTTCGTCCCGCCGCTGCGGATCGACGTGAAACCGGGAATCGTCTTCAGGTAGTCGGCGCCGTCGCTGGCCGGCAGCGGCTGGCGCGGCGTCTTCGGATCCGTGACGATGACGAGCGGTGTCGTCAGCGGCGACGCGACGACTTCGACGGGGGGCAGCAGTACGGCCGCGTCGTCCGTCGGCGCACCGGCCGCGCGCGCGGCTTCAGCGGCGGCCGCCGCGCTCATCGCGCCGACGGCCAGCGCGGGAATGGTGAGTTTCAGCATGCGCGGCACGCATCGCGCGCGGCAATGGCGCGACGCCCTCGGCGCGCGCAAGGAAGGAATGGTCATGATCGAAAGCCCGAGTGACGCCCTCCACGCGGCCTCGATGGACCGCACGGATGTCGGCGATGAATGAAACGGAAGACAGCGCGTCAGGCGCGCTCGGGCGGTGCGCGTGGATACGCGCGCGGATAGGGGGCGGCACGCGGCGCGACGCCATGCGGCGCGACGGCGGAAACGACCTGGGTGGGGACGAAAGCGAACAATACGGCGGCCGCGCCGCCGATCGCAGGAGTGTGCGCGAAGAAGCCGCAATAGCCGCACGCATCGAGATGGCGCGCGGGATCGTGCGCGTGGCCTGCATCGGGCGCGCGGTGCGCGCCATGCTCGCTACCGCAGACAATCGCGTCGGGTGTTGCCACCCGTGCGAGTCGCCACTGCGACACCAGCGGCGCCGCGATCGCGAGCCAGATCGCGAACACGCCGAGCCAGGCGGTCAGATGACGATGTCGATGCAGCATGCGCGGCGACGCGTAAGCGGAATGTAAAAACAGCCGAGATGTTACCGAAGGTTCGCCGCGAAGGCCAGCCGCACATCGCGGTAAACGAACCGGGGGCACATGGTTGTCAACACAACCATGTGCCCCCGGCTGCCGCGCGGCTTCAGCACGCGGCGATCACGGCGCCATGCGTCGCAGCACGTCGTCGCGCCGCACGAAATGGTGATAAAGCGCGGCCAGCGCATGCAGCCCGATCACGAAGTAGAACGCATTGCCGAGCAGTTCGTGGACCTCCTTGATCGTCGGGCGCAGCGCCTTGTCCGGGCCGAACAGCGTGAACGACACGCCGATCCAGTCGAGCGACACGGGCTTGCCGCCCATGTTGATCATCATGATGCCGAGCAGCGGCTGGGCGATGATGAACAGGTACAGCGCGAAATGCGCGAGCTTCGACAGCCACTTGAGCAGCGGCGCCTGCACGATGGGCTCCGGCACGCGGCTGACCACGCGCCACAACACGCGCAGCACCGAGAGCACGAGCACGGACGTACCCGCGAGCAAGTGCACGTTCATCCAGAACGCGCGACTGTCGCTGCCTTTCGGTCCGCGAATCTCGATGGCGAGGTAGGCCAGCACCACCAGCAGGAAGATGATCCAGTGAAAGAAGATCGCAGGCGAGCTGTAGCGCGTCTGTTTCGCGAGGATGTTTCTCATGCTTGGTCTCGTGTTTCTCGTTTGTATGTGGGGCAGGCAGATGCAGCGCCAGGCGGTACCCGGCGGCTGCACCGATTGTAGCCCCGCGTGCGGCCGCTGTTGCCCGGCCCGATCAAATATCCGAAGAATTCGCGCAGCCACGCGTCACCGCGCCGTCATATGGAAAATCCGCATCGCGCGCGCCGATGGCTGTGGCACGATGAAGCTTTCGTGCGACGTTGCGCGGGCATCATGAGCAAAGCGTTCTTCGTTGCGGCCTACCGGCTGATCGCCGCGTTGCTCGCGGTGTCGACCACGCTGCACAGCGTCGCCGACTACTGGGCCATGCCGACCTTTCATCTCGGCAACTACCTCAGCTACTTCACCCAACTGAGCAGCCTGTATGCGGCGGTCATGCTGATCGCGGGGCTGTCGCGCGTCACGCGCCCCGGCTCGGCCCGCTACGAATCGATGCGCGGCGCCGCCGTGCTCTACATGCTGATCACCGCGATCGTCTACGAGCTGCTGCTCGCCCGGCTCGATGCGCTGCTGCACGTCACACCAGCCCTGAACAACTGGGTCCTGCACCGGATCGTGCCGCTCGTGGTGCTGTGCGACTGGCTGTACGTGGAGCCGCGCTCGCCGATCCCGTGGCGCAGCGCGCTCGCATGGCTCGCCTTTCCGATCGTCTATCTCGGCTATACGCTCGTGCGCGGCTCGGTGGAGAACTGGTATCCCTATCCGTTCGTCGATCCGCGGCCGCACGGCTATCTGCCGGTCGCGATCCAGTGTTCGCTGATCGCGCTCGGCGCGACGGGGCTCGCGGTGGGCATTCGCTGGCTCGGCAATCATGCGAGACAGTCTGACGCCACGGAGCTTAAGGAAGGATGAAGGCGGGAACGTGTGCGCCGCTAGGCGCACACGTCGTGATGCGGCGCGTCAGCCGCCGTTGCGCGGCAGGAAGTTCATCGGATCGACGACCTTGCCGTTCTGCCGGACCTCGAACTCGAACGTCGAGCGGCCGCTCGCGTCGGTGCCCATCTCGGCGATCGGCTGGCCCACGCGCACCGCGTCGCCTTCGTTGACGAGCAGTCTGCCGTTGTGCCCATAGGCCGTGATGAGCCCGTTGTCGTGCTTCAGGATCACGAGCGGGCCGTACGCCTTGACGCCGGAGCCGGCGTAGACCACCCGCCCGTTTGCCGCGGCCCGCACCGAATGGTCGGGGCCCGACGCGGCGATCGTGATGCCGCGCGTCCTGCCGGCCGAGAACGGCGCGGCGACGCTTCCCGTCGCCGGCCATGCCAGCGAACCCGGTTGCGCCGCGGTGGACGGCTGCCCGAGCGACGTCGCGGCAGGCGGCGGCGCGACGCGCAGCACCTGGCCGGGCGACACGGCGTCATTGGGCGACATGCGGTTCCAGCTGGCCAGGTCCTGCACGCGCTGCCCGTAGGCGGCGGCGATGCCGGCGAGCGTGTCGCCCGGATTCACGCGGTAATAGCCGGCGATCACGCCCGGCGTGGCGGCCGACATGGGCGTCGACGGCCGCACCGGCTGCCAGCTGTCGGTCCACGGCGTCATCGTACAGCCCGTCAGCGCGGCGGCCGCGACGATGAGCGCCGCCTGCGGCAACCAGCGCGCGAGCGCCTCGTGGATCGGAATCGTTTCTCTCAAGGGTCCTCCCGGATTTGCGTCGATGCGCCACCCACCGCCCTCCGGCACGCGACGCACGATGTCCGGCCGCACGGCCGGACCAACCAGTATCCGACCGCTGTCGCGGCCGTCAGTTTCCACAGCGGGACGCCGACGCGACGGGGCTCACCGGCCCTCTTTTCGCGCCATTTGCACGTCGTCCCGATCGTGAAAGATACCATTTGTCGCGCTCAGGACCGCGACAGGCGCCCGACCCGGCAACAATCTTGCATCGCCACGGCCACGCGCCGGCGGTCCGCAAGCCGCGCCGCGCGGGCGTCCGGGCGGGTTCCTGCCGGCTGGACCGCGATGGCCGGTCGGCCCCCGCCCCCGTTGCCGGCCACCTCCTATACTCCGAGATGCACCGCACGATCCGCCAATAAAGAGGAGATCAACATGAACAATGCGACGTTTCTGTCCGTGCAGCTCAACGCCGAGGATTTCGCCGGTTCCAGCGGCCTCGTCGAATTGCTCAACCGGCACCTGGTGTTCGCGACGGACGTCGCCGAAGCCGCGGACGCCCTCGTCCAGCTGGCGAGCGTCGCGCACCTGAGCGGCGCGACCCGGCACAGCGTCGAGCTGCCGGTGCTCGCGATCGAGCGGCTGCGCGAGGCGCTCGACACGCTGAGTGGCTACGACGAAGCGTGGCTGCAGGCGCTCGAACCGGCCGAGGCGCTGTTCCGGGACATCGGCCGCGGCCCGCGGCCGCTGCACTGACGCGGCGGACGCCAATGAAAACAGCCCGTCGTTCCGTGATGCGGAACGACGGGCTGCGTGTACTGCTCGGGATCAGCTCAGGCCGCGCATGCGGCCGGTGATCGAAGGCGATTAACGACCCTTGTAGACCGGTGCGCCATCCGACACGCGCTTTACTTGCCAGCCGGTCTTGGCGGCTGCCGGAGCGCCCGACTCTTGCTGGGCGGCCGATTGCGCGCCGTAGCCGCTCGTATCGGCAGCGGCGACGTTTTGCTGCGGGCTCAGACGGGCTTCAGCTGCCTGGATGCCTGCCGGGTAGTCGGTACGGTCGCTGCCCAGCTTGTAGCCGGCCTGTTGCAGCTCGGCCAGCTCGGCCTTGACCTGCGCACGGGTGACGGGCGCGTTCTGTTGGGCAAACGACACGGCGGGAACGGCGAGGACAGCAGCTGCAGCGAACGTTGCGATCAGCGATTTCATGATTACCTCCGGTATTTTTTGCTTCGCCGCACACACCATGTCTGCAGCGATTGATCAAAGTTTAGTCCGGAGATCACCTAGGGAAAACCATGAAAGAACGAAAACACTGTTTCCGCGGAGCCAACAATTCCGGGATCCGGGAACGAAAAACCCTACTCAAAGAATAGAATTTCGCAACAATACCGTCCTCGCAGCCCGTTACGACCAGTTCGCGTGGAAGCTGCCCGGCTTGTCGGTGCGCTCGAACGTGTGCGCGCCGAAGAAGTCTCGCTGCGCCTGCACAAGGTTCGCCGGCAGCCGCTCGGAGCGGTAGCTGTCGAAGTACGCGACCGCCGACGCGAACGCCGGCACCGGCACGCCGGCCTTCACCGCGGCCACCACGACGTCGCGCAGCGACGCCTGGTAGTTCGCGGCGATGTCCTTGAAGTACGGGTCGAGCAGCAGGTTCGCGAGCGCCGGATCCTTCGCGTACGCGTCCGTGATCTTCTGCAGGAAGCGCGCGCGGATGATGCAGCCCGCGCGGAAGATCTTCGCGATCGTCCCGAGGTCGAGGCTCCAGCCGTACTCTTCGGACGCCGTGCGCAGCTGCGCGAAGCCCTGCGCGTACGAGATCACCTTGCTCAGGTACAGCGCGCGGCGCACCGCTTCGATGAACGCCGCACGATCGCCGTCGAACGGTGCTGCGGCCGGGCCCGACAGGATCTTGCTGGCCGCGACACGCTCCGTCTTCAGCGACGACAGCACGCGTGCGAACACCGACTCGGTGATGAGCGGCAGCGGCACGCCCAGATCCAGCGCGTTCTGGCTCGTCCACTTGCCGGTGCCCTTCTGCGCGGCGCGATCGAGGATCACGTCGACGAGGTGCTTGCCGGTTGCGTCGTCCTTCTTGCCGAAGATCTTCGACGTGATCTCGATCAGATAGCTGTCGAGCTCGCCCTGGTTCCACTCGGTGTACACCGCGCCGAGTTCGTCGTTGGTCAGGCCCGCGACGTCCTTCAGCACCGCATAGCTCTCGGCGATCAGCTGCATGTCGCCGTATTCGATCCCGTTGTGGACCATCTTCACGTAGTGGCCCGCACCGTCCGGGCCCATGTACGCGACGCACGGCTCGCCGTCCGACGGCGCCTTCGCGGCGATCTGCTTGAGGATCGGCTCGACCAGGTCGTAAGCGTCGCGCTGGCCGCCGGGCATGATCGACGGGCCGCGCAGCGCGCCCTCTTCGCCGCCCGACACGCCGGTGCCGATGAAGTGCAGGCCCGATTGCGCGAGTTCCTGGTTGCGGCGGATCGTGTCGGTGAAATGCGTATTGCCGCCGTCGATCAGCACGTCGCCCTTCTCGAGCAGCGGCTTGAGCGAGGCGATCGTTGCATCGGTCGCTTCGCCGGCCTTCACCATCATCAGGATCCGGCGCGGCGTTTCGAGCGACGCGACGAACTCCTCGAGCGTATAGGTCGGTACCAGATTGCGACCGGGGAATTCGGCGATCAGTTCGTCGGTTTTCGCGCGGCTGCGGTTGTACACCGACACCGCATGACCGCGGCTCTCGATATTGAGTGCGAGATTGCGGCCCATCACCGCGAGTCCGATCACACCGATGGCTTGTTTGCCCATTATTCAATTCTCCGGAAAAAACGGGGCGCGACCCGAACCGGGCCGCGCGCACAGGCGAAAGGATAGTGGAAACCCGGCCGCGATGCGCGCCGGCGTGTCATTGCTCCGCGTGCGGCAGCCGGCGGAACACGACACTCAGGTTGTTCGCCGGCATCTCGATGACCTCGGTGCAGTCGAGCCCGCGATCGAGGCCGAGCGCCACGACCGCCTCGAGATCGCGCACGCCCCACGACGGGTCGCGGCTGCGCAACTGTTGGTCGAAGGCTGCGTTGGACGGCGCCGTGTGCCGGCCTTCGCGGCGATACGGGCCGTACAGGAACAGCACGCCGCCGGGGCGCAGCGCGCGCGACGCGCCGTCGAACAACGCGTCGGTGCACGCCCACGGCGAGATATGAATCATGTTGATGCAGACGATCGCGTCGAGCGCCGCGGCCGGCCACGACGCATCGCGCACGTCGAACGCCAGCGGCTCGGCCAGGTTCGCGAGGCCCGCATGCGCGACCCACGCGGCGATCGAGCGGCGCGCGTGCGCGTCGGGATCGCTCGGCTGCCAGCGCAACCCCGGCAGCGCCTGCGCGAAATGGACCGCATGCTGCCCGGTGCCGCTCGCGATTTCGAGCACACTGCCGCTCGCCGGCAGCACGCGGCGCAGCACGTCGAGGATCGGCCCGCGATTGCGCTCGGCGGCCGGCGCCGACAGCCGCGCGGACGGATCGGGCGAAGACGTCGGCCCGGTCACGATGCGTGCTCCGGTGCACCGCCGCACACGCCCAGCCGCGCATTCAGCGCGTCGAGCGCGGGCGCGCATCGCGCCTCGACCTTCAGCGTCAGCATCGGATCGGCGCGCGTGCGGCCGAGGTTCAGCGCGGCGACGAGCTTGTTCCGCGCCTGCGCCCACACGCAGAACCGATAGCCGGAATACACCATCAGCGACGAGCCGACGACGAGCAGCGCATCGGCCGCATCGAGCGCCTGCGACGCCAGCGCGACGCGCTCGCGCGGCACGTTCTCGCCGAAGAACACCACCGCCGGCTTCAGCAACCCGCCGCAGGCCGGGCAGGCCGGAATGCGGAACGTGTCGAGCGCGGCCCATTCGAGGTGCGCGTCGCCGTCGGCGGCGGGCTCCGCCTGCGCGCCCAGCAGTTCCGGGTTGTCCGTTTCGAGCACGGTCTGGATCGTCGCGCGCGCGTGATGCGCGCCGCAATCGAGGCACGTGACATGGTTGATGCCGCCGTGCAGTTCGATCACGTCGCCGCTGCCCGCGCGCTGGTGCAAGCCGTCGACGTTCTGCGTGACGAGGCGCTCGATCCGGCCCGCGCCGCCGAGCCGCGCGAGCGCGACGTGCGAGCGGTTCGGCTGCGCGCGCCCGACCACCGGCCAGCCGATCATGCTGCGCGCCCAGTAGCGTCGGCGCGCCGTGTCGGAACCGAGGAATTCGTGCAGCTGGATCGGCGGGGAGCGCATCCATTGACCGTTGTGGTCGCGATAGCCGGGAATGCCGGAATCCGTGCTGATGCCCGCACCTGTCAGCACGAGCAGCCGCGGATGGCGCTCGACGAACGTGTGCAGCGCATCGAGCGCAGCCGGATCGACGCTGGCGGATGAGGGGTCGTGCAAGGTGGTGTCGTTCATGTTGGCGGCGCGTGTTCGGGTGCGGCGGCAGATCGTGCACCGCACGGGCGGCCAGCGCGCCAGCACATGATACAGAACGCCGCGCGATCGGGCCGGCGGTCCGCGCGCGAGACCGGCGCGCAAAAAAAGACGCCCATCGACCACATGGTGACGGGCGCTTCAACAATTGATCCATCGGGGTAGTGGATCAACTGACAGCACAATGTCATCGGATCCGCCGCGGCACGGCCGGCGGACCTTCCCCCGGAACTACACCTTCTATTTCCTGTTTGGTGCGCGGATCGCCGCGCTGGACCGCATGCGGCACGCAGGCGCAAGCGTCGGGCGCGGTGCGCCCGCGTTTCGCGCGTCGGCATGATGATCCGGAAGTCATGGTCGCCATCTGCATGCACCGGCGGTTCATCCCCGACGACCGACCGGCAATCGTCGGCCTCGCGCGTCACGCGTGCACGTCGTCGTTCAGAACGAATCCGGTGGGTTCGGATGGAATGGAAGGCCGCGCGCTCACGTCGCCGCAATCAACGGCGACGCGAAGT
Source organism: Burkholderia ambifaria AMMD (assembly GCF_000203915.1). NCBI lineage: Bacteria > Pseudomonadati > Pseudomonadota > Betaproteobacteria > Burkholderiales > Burkholderiaceae > Burkholderia > Burkholderia ambifaria. Next base: position 70,855 of record NC_008391.1, on the reverse strand, counting down.
CACGGGCAGGTCGGCGATTCATGTTTGCAACACGGCGCGTTGCGATTCGGTCTGTTTTCATTCTGTTGTCCCCGTCTTCTGTACGTCCGACCCACTGAAGCGATCGCCCGGCCCCTGCTGCACCCGCGATCGCGCTCACGGCAAATACAGATATGCAAGGAGCGCACCATGCTTCACTGCGCAAGGCTGCGCGGGCCGATGAAATGACCCCGATGCAAATCGCGCGGCAATGGCAATGCGTGAATGTTTCGAAAGTGAAACGACGGGAAACGGCCCGGGAGAGCGACGGCGAAGTTGCAGGGGTGGGGACGCATGCGCCTGCCGTACGCTCGCGCCCGCACGATGCCGACGGTCTGCTTACAATCGCCCGACGTTGGCCGCGTTCATCGCGCGGCGGTTGGTCGCCGGCACCGGACCCGGCGTCGCGGCACGTGGCGGAGCGCCTCGGTCTCGCGCCGCAGGGCACGACGCTGCAGATCGACGCGTCGCGAACATCGCGAACACGTTAGCATTCGGACACCGTACGGCACGCGAGCGCGTCGCCCCGTCTTCAAAGAATGGACATGCCCCTGCCCGCCTTCGACCGCGCCGACGTCGCGCATCGCGTCTTCTCGGCCGAGCGACTGTCGATCGGCCTGACGTTGCCGCTGCTGCGCAGCGGTCACACCGTCGCGGATTTCAACGAGCAGCTCGAACTCGCGGCGCTCGCCGATTCGCTCGGCTTTCGCGCGCTGTGGATTCGCGACGTGCCGCTGAACAGCGCCGACTATCCCGACCCGGTGGGGCATCTCGATCCGTGGGTGCTGCTCGGCGCGCTCGCGGCGCGCACGCGCCGGATCGTGCTGGCGAGCGGCGCGATCGTGCTGCCGCTGCGTCATCCGCTGCATGTCGCGAAGGGCGCGCTGTCGGTCGCGACGCTGTCCGGCGGACGCTTCATCCTCGGTCTCGGCTCCGGCGACCGGCCGCCGGAATATGCGGCGTTCGGCGTCGACGCGCAAACGCGGCGCGACCGGTATCGCCGGCATTGGGACATCGTCGCGGCCGCGCTCGCCGTGCCGTCCCGCGTGGTGCCCGACGAAACGCCGCCCGACGCACCCGAGTTCACGCTGCTGCCGCGCGGCGACGACGCGGTGCCGATGCTCGCGGTCGGCTCCGGCGGACAAAGCGTCGACTGGATCGCACGGAACGCGATTGGCTGGATGACCTACCACCGCGATCCGGACACGCAGCGGGCGCGCCATTCGATGTGGCGCGCGGCGGTCGAGCGGCTCGCCCAACCGGCCTTTCGCGCGTTCGGCGTGTCGATGCGGCTCGATCTCGATGCGAATCGCGATGCACCGGCCATCGCGCTGTCGCTCGGTTACGCAACCGGACGCAACGCGCTGATCGGCATTCTCCGCGACATGCGCGCGGCCGGCACGCACCATGTCACGCTGAATCCCGGCTCGGACCGGCCCGTGCGCGAGGTCATCGAAGAAATCGCCGAGTACGTGCTGCCGGTCTTTCACGATGAGCCAGGCTGATTCGTCAGGAATCCGCATCCAGCATGCCCGATGCGGTATGCCCGAATCGAATATTCATCGACGGAACTATTCGGCGGCGCGCGCGATCATGTTAACTTCCGTCCATCGTCCAGACCGGCGGGCCACGCTTCGACGCGCGCCCGCACGCCTACTCATGCGACATTTCCTGCTCGGCTGGCTGCTCGCCGCCGTCGTCTCGGCCGCCCACGCGGCCGCTCCCGCCCATGCCGCCGCATCGGCCGCCTCCGGCGCCGTGCCCGCGCTGACGCCGCAACAGGCGCAGCAGGCGCTCTCCGTCCTGCAGAATCCGCGCGAGCGCGAACAGGTCGAAACCACGTTGCGCGCGATCGCGGCTGTCGGCGTACTGAGCACGCCCGCGCTGCCGGCGAGCGGCGCCGTGCCGGCCAGCGCGGCATCGGCTGCCGCCACCCCCGCCGCGCTGACGACGAACGGGCTCGCGTCGCTGGTCGTCCGGCAGGGATCGCGCTGGGCCGCCCAAATCGGCGGCGCGCTGCGCGAATCGCTAAGCTCGCTGCTCGACGTTGGCTCGGTGGGTAACTGGTGGCACGAGCGGCTGGTCCGCCCCGACGCACGGGCGGACCTCACGCGCGCGATCGGGATCATCCTCGCCGTGCTCGTGCCGGCGTTCGTCATCGAATGGTTCGCAAGGCGGCTGCTGCGGCGCGCGCTGGCGGCCCTGAGCGCGCGTCGCGCCGAATCGTCGCGCGTGGCCGAAGACGAGCCAGCCGGGCCAGCCGAACCCGCCGGGTCCGAGCCGCCCGGCCCGGACGACCACACACCGCCAGCCTCGACGATCGACGCCGCCGCCCGGGCGGACGGCACCGGCAGGCCCGATACGTCGTCGCAAGGCCGCGGCCATGCGCGGCGCAACACCACGCTGCTGCGCCGGATGCCGCGCGCGCTGATCAGCCTCGCGCTGCGGGTCGTGCCGCTGCTGGTGTTCGTCGGCGTCGCGAGCCTGACGATGTCGCTGCTCGACGACGCCGGCACGCCGACCGAAATCGCACTCGAATCGCTGATCGACATCTACGTGATCTGCCGCCTCGTGACGATCGTCAGCCGGCTGTTCTTCCAGCCCGATGCGCCGCAGCTGCGGCTGCTGCACATCAGCGATGCCTGGGCCGCGTTCGCGCAGCGCTCGATCGCGCGGATCGCGATCGTCCTCGGCGCCTGCACCTCCGCGGTCGAACTCGCCGGAAGCTTCGGCCTCAGCGACGCCGGTCACGTCGCGCTGCTTAAAGCCGTCGCGCTCGTCGGCCACCTGATGATCTCGGCGCTGATCCTGCGGTGCCGCCAGCCGGTCGCCGCGCGCATCCGCGCGGCCGGCGACGAGCGGCCGGCCTTCGCGGTGATCAGCAATGCGCTCGCCGACGCGTGGGCACCCGTGTCGGTGTTCGTCGTGATGGCGTTGTGGTTCGTGTGGGCGCTCGACGTCCACAACGGCTACCGCGTGCTGATCACGCTCGGCGGCCGCTCGATCGCCGTGATGGTCGGCATGCGCATCGTGTCGATCGTCGTGTTCGGCGCGCTCGCGCGGCTGTTCCAGCGCCGCGACGACGATCGCACGCTCGTCCACCTGCACGCGTACCGCTACTATCCGCTGATGCGCCAGATCGTGTCGGCGGTGATCGCCGTCGTGACCGTCGTGCTGTTGCTGCAGACCTGGGGCGTGCCGATCTTCCATGCGTTCGGGACCGGCACGATCGGCCATCGGCTCGCATCGGCGCTGATCACGATCGCGATCGCGGCCGTCGTCGCGCTGCTCGTATGGGAAGCCGCGAACATCGCGATCGAGCGGCGCCTGCAGCTATGGACGCGCGAAGGCAACCTCGTGCGCGCGGCGCGGTTGCGCACGCTGCTGCCGATGCTGCGCTCGCTGCTGTTCATCCTGATCGCGCTTGTCGTCGTGCTGACGGGCCTCAGCGAAATCGGCGTGAACATCGGCCCGCTGCTCGCCGGTGCCAGCATCTTCGGCGTCGCGCTCGGCTTCGGCTCGCAGAAGCTCGTGCAGGATTTCATCACCGGGATCTTCCTGCTGATGGAGAACGCGATGCAGGTGGGCGACTGGGTCACGCTCGCCGGCGTGTCGGGCACGGTCGAATACCTGTCGATCCGCACCGTGCGGCTGCGCGGGGGCGACGGGTCGCTGTACACGATTCCGTTCAGCTCGGTGACGACCGTCAACAACACGAACCGCGGCCTCGGCAACGCGGCCGTCAAGGTCAGCATCGCCTACGGCCAGGACATCGATCTCGCGATCGCGACGCTGAAAGAGATTGGCGCCGCGCTGCGCGACGACCCGAACTACAAGGACGGCATCCTGTCGGATTTCAGCTACTGGGGCATCGACCAGGTCGACGGCGCGATGATCGCGCTGGCAGGCCAGATCCAGTGCAAGGACTCGGCACGCTGGGGCGTGCAGCGCGAGTTCAACCGGCGGATCGCGGTGATGTTCCGCGAACGCGGGATCCGGATCGCGAATCCGCAGCGCAGCCTCGTCGCGTATGACGAAGGTTCGCGACCCGTGGGCCCCGAATACGATGGCGATGCCGCCGACATGCCTGCCGCCGACACGCATCCCGCGCCGCCGCCGGAGCGCAAGCCGAACTGATCGCGCGTGCCGTTCAGCGTGCCGCCGGCTTCTTCGCGCGCGGCACGCGCTTCGCGGCGGCGGTCGATGCAGCAGGCTTCGCCGCGCGTTTCACGCCCGCACCGCGCCGTAAGGCGACCGGCGCTTCGTCGACAATGGCACCGCGCTGCGCATGCCAGTGTTCGAGCAGCACGCGCGTCTGATCGGCGATCGTCCCCATCAGCAGCGCACCGCCTTCACCGTCGAACCCGTCCCAGTCGAGCAACTGCAGTGCCGAGCGCTGCACGAGGTGGAACACCGTCAACTGCCCGAACAGGCTCATCGTGCGCAACCGCGTGACGGGGTCGTCGGCCGGCCGCCCGGAGATCCGGCCGACCAGTTCGGCGCTCACGTCGTTCAACGGTTTGCGCACGCGCTTCATCAGAATGTCGGTCGCGCCTGCCGGCTCCTGCCCGACCTGCTCGCGCGCGAAGAACATCCGTTGCCCCAGCGTCTTCGGCACCGTGAAGATCCGGTCGGCCAGCGTGCGCAGGATGACGATGAACGCGTCGATCAGCGCGTCGACGTCCGCCTCCGCGTCGAGCGCCGCACGCGCATGCTCGACCGCCGGCCCGAGCACGCTCCAGCCGATCTCGGCAATCGCCTCGACGCACGCGCGGTACACGCCTTCCTTGTTCTCGAAGTAGTACTGGAGCGCCGGCGCGTTCACGCCGGCCTTCGCTGCGATGTCGCGCGTCGACGCGCCCGCGAATCCGTGTTCGCCGAACAGCTCGATCGCCGCATCGATGATTCGCCGACGCGTCTCGTCGCCGCGCGCGTAGCCGCCCGTCGACGTACGGCGCAGCTTCTTCGCTTCGTTCATGCCTTCCTCGTCACTCGATCGAGCCACATTCTACTTGACAGATTTTTACCGACTGGAATAATTCGTCCGCCTGGAATAAATTGGATGACCTCATGTCGACGTCGCACCCCCCGTCACTGAAAGAAAATCGTCAGGGAACCGCATCGCCACGCAACGTCGGTTCGAGGCGGCGGCGCATCCTGACCGCCGTCGCCGTGGTCGCGGCCATCGGCGGCGCCGTGGCGCTGGGCCGCTGGTGGACGGTCGGCCGCTTCATCGAAAGCACCGACGACGCCTATCTGCAGGCCGACAACATGACGGCCGCGCCGAAGGTCGCCGGTTACGTGACCGACGTCTACGTGCGCGACAACCAGGTGGTCAAGGCCGGCGACCCGCTCGTGCGGCTCGACGTCCGCCAGTACCAGGTGGCGCTCGCGCAGTCGACCGCGACCGTCGACGCGCGCCGCGCCGACATCGCGCGCGCGGAAGCCGACATCAGCCAGCAGCGCGCGAACCTCGAGCAGGCCGAAGCGCAGGCGAAGGTATCGCAGATCAACGCACGGCACTCGAGCGACGAATACGCACGCTACGCGCCGCTCGCGGCGACCGGCGCCGAGACGCACGAGCGCGTGGCCGACCTGAAGAGCACGCGCGACCAGGCCGCCGCGACGCTCGCCGCGAACACTGCGTCGATCGCCGCCGCCCGCACGCAGATCGCGTCGTTTACCGCGCAGCTGCAGCAGGCGCGCGCGCAGCTCGAAGCCGCGCAGGCCAGCGCCGCGCAGGCACGGCTCGACCTCGACAACACGATCGTGCGCAGCACGCTCGACGGCCGCGTCGGCGACCGCACGGTGCGCGTCGGCCAGTACGTGCAGCCCGGCACGCGCCTGCTGACCGTCGTGCCGGTGAACGCGATCTACCTCGTCGCGAACTTCAAGGAAACGCAGATCGGCCGGATGCGTATCGGCCAGCCCGTCGAGCTGCACGTCGACGCGCTGCCGGACGACACGCTCAGCGGCACCGTCGACAGCTTCGCACCGGGCACCGGCGCGCAATTCGCGCTGCTGCCGCCCGAAAACGCGACCGGCAACTTCACGAAGATCGTGCAGCGCGTGCCGGTGCGCATCCGCCTCGCCGCGAACGCGCGCGCGCCACGCATGCTGGTGCCGGGGCTGTCCGTGACCGTCGACGTCGACACCCGCCCGGACGGCAACGAGAAACGCCATGGCTGATACCGCCGCCACCCCGCCCGCGCCGCCGCACGAAGGCCGCGCGAGCGTCACCGACTGGATCGCGGTCGCCGCCGGCGCGCTGGGCGCGCTGATGGCGACGCTCGACATCTCGATCACGAACTCCGCGCTGCCGCAGATCCAGGGCGAAATCGGCGCGACCGGCACCGAGGGCACGTGGATCTCGACCGGCTACCTGATGTCGGAAATCGTGATGATCCCGCTCGCCGCATGGCTCACGCGCGTGTTCGGGCTGCGCAACTTCCTGCTGACGAATGCCGCGCTGTTCATCGCGTTCTCGATGATGTGCGGCTGGTCGAATTCGCTCGCGATGATGATCGCCGGACGCATCGGCCAGGGCTTCACGGGCGGTGCGCTGATCCCCACCGCGCAAACCATCATCCGCACGCGGCTGCCGCTGTCGCAGCTGCCGGTCGGGATGACGCTGTTCGGGCTGATCGTGCTGCTCGGCCCGCTGTTCGGCCCCGTGCTCGGCGGCTGGCTGGCGGAGAACGTCAGCTGGAGCTGGTGCTTCTTCCTGAACCTGCCGGTGTGCCTGCTGCTGATGGCGCTGCTGGTGTTCGGGCTGCCTTCCGACCGTCCGCAATGGAACACGTTCTTCAACGCCGACTGGCTCGGGATCGCGGGCCTCGCGATCGGGCTGAGCTCGCTGACCGTCGTGCTCGAGGAAGGCCAGCGCGAACGCTGGTTCGAGTCGCAGATGATCGTCACGCTCAGCTGCGTGTCGCTTGCCGGCATGATCCTGATCGCGTTGTCGCAGCGGTTCGCGCAGCGGCCGATCATGCGCCTGTCGCTGATGCGCAATCCGCGCTATGCGAGCGTGATCGTGATCGTGTCCGCCGTGGGCGCCGGGCTGTACGGCGTGTCGTACCTGCTGCCGCAGTTCCTCGCGATCGTCGCGGGCTACAACGCCGAGCAGGCGGGCGCGATCATGCTGCTGTCGGGCCTGCCCGCGTTTCTCGTGATGCCGATCCTGCCGCGCCTGCTCGGCAAGGTCGACTTCCGCGTTCTCGTGATCTCGGGGCTGCTGCTGTTCTGCCTGAGCTGCATGCTCGACATCGGCCTGACCGCGCAGAGCGTCGGCCATGATTTCGTGTGGTCGCAGCTGATTCGCGGCGTCGCGCAGATGCTCGCGATGATGCCGCTGAACCAGGCGTCGATGGCCGCCGTCGCGCGCGAGGACTCGGGCGACGCAGCCGGGCTCTACAACATGGCGCGCAACCTCGGCGGCTCGATCGGGCTCGCGATCATCGGCACCGTGATCGACCGGCGCACGACCTTCCATGCGGCCGCGCTGCGCGAATCGGTCAGCGCCAATTCGCTGATCGGGCAGGAACGGTTGTCGGCGTACGCGGCGAACTGGTTCGCGAACACCGGCGACCTCGCGTATTCGCATCTGCGCGCGCTCGGTCAGCTCGCGCAGCAGATCCAGATCCAGGCCATCGTGATGACCTATTCCGAAACCTTCTACCTGCTGGGTCTCGCGCTGCTCGCGTGCGTGCCGCTCGCGCTGCTGCTGAAGACGCCGCGCGGTCCGCAGCCGATGTCGTCCGGCCATTGAACCGTCTTACACGATGAAGCCCTTCTCCCTGCCCCGCCGCCCTGCGCTCACGCTGTGCGCAGCCGCTTGCCTGCTCGCCGGCTGTACCGTCGGCCCCGACTACCGCGGCGCACCCGCGGCCCCCGACGCGCCGACCTTCGTGCGTGCGCCCGCCACCGGCGTCGACTCCACCGCCCCCGCGCCGAGTGCGTGGTGGCATGCGCTCGGCGATCGCCAGCTCGACGACCTGATCGCCGCCGCGCTCGCGCACAACCCCGATCTGCAAGCCGCGCAGGCCCGGTTGCGCGCGTCGCGCGCGCAGCTGTCGCAACAGCGCGCCGCGCAGCTGCCGAAATCGTCGGCCACAGTCGCCGCGATCCGCGCGCGCGAACCGGACGTCAGCGCGCTCGGCTCGATGCTGCCGTCCGGCAACTCGAACCAGTCGGGCGGTTCATCGCCGTCGCTGGGCGGCTCAGGCCCGCTGCAGCTCTATTCGGCCGGCTTCGACGCGACCTGGGAAATCGACCTGTTCGGCGGCACGCGTCGCGCGGTCGAAGCCGCGTCCGCGCAGGCGGAAGCCGTCGACGCCGACCTCGCCGACACGCAGGTGTCGATCGCGGCCGAAGTGGCGACCGCGTACGTCGACCTGCGCGACCAGCAGCAACGGCTCGCGCTGTCGCAGCGCACGGCCGAACTGCAACAGCAGATGCTCGAACTCACGCAGCAGCGCCGCGCGCGCGGCGTCGCGGCCGATGTGGACATCGAACGCCTGACGACGCAGGTCGAAAACACGCGCGCGTCGTTGATCCCGCTCGATGCGCAGGTGACGGAGTCGCTCGACCGGCTCGCGATCCTGACCGGACGCGCGCCCGGTGCGCTCGATGCCGCGCTGTCGGCATCGGGCACGCCATTGCCGACGCTACCCGGCAGCGTGCCGGTCGGCGATCCGGCCGCGCTGCTCAAGCAGCGCCCCGACATCCGCGCGGCCGAGCGTCGGCTCGCGTCGAGCAATGCGCAGGTCGGCGAGCACATCGCCGACTATTTCCCGAAGGTGACGCTGCTCGGCGATCTCGGCTTCAGCGCGACGGACCCCGGCCATTTGTTCCGCAAGCAGAACTTCACGTGGATCGGCGCACCGTACCTGCAATGGAACATTCTCGACTTCGGCCGCACGCGCGGCGCGATACGGGCGGCCGAAGCGTCGCGCGACGAAGCGGAGGCGAATTACCAGAAAGCGGTGCTCGGCGCATTGCAGGACGCGAACACGGCGCTGCAGCGCTACGGACACCAGCGCGAACATGTGATCGCGCTCGCCAAGGTGCAGACGTCGGCCACGCATTCGGCCACGTTGATGGACCAGCGCTATCGCGCGGGCGTCGCATCGACGATCGATCTGCTCGATACGCAGCGCGAGGCGCTCGCCGCGCAGCAGAACGTGATCGCTGGAAAGGCCGAACTCGTCAAGGATTACGTGTCGCTGCAGAAGAGCCTCGGGCTCGGGTGGCAGACGAACGCGGGGTGACATGCGCCGGGCGCTCGCCCGGCAAAGTTCGTTGATGGCGCCGGCATCGACGATTCGAATGTTTCTTCCACAACGGTTCGCCCATTACGATTCGAACCGCGAATGATCGGGCCGATGAAGTTGCGATTACAACCAAATCGGATTTCGAAAATTACAAAATACCCCCGATCTTTTCAAAAGCATTTCAGCTTAATTCATTTAATTTTGTTTCATATAATCAGAAAAAGTTTGACACCCAACTTTCGTTCTTGATACCGTCCGATGCAAGCAATCTGACACATTGCAAACCACGCAATCGATTCCGCTCGACGCATTTCGCTTCCGCCGCACCGAAGTTCTCGCCGCCGACCGCGTCTCATCCGTCGGCGCATGCAACATCCCGATGCAATTCATTGGGCAGCTGCCGTCCGGCAGCGGGCCGAAGGACCGAACCGAATGAGCAGAACACCGAAGCTGTTGCTCTAGCCATCCCGCCTGCATCAAGCCTGCTCGCGCGGCCGACGCGCAACGCGGCGCAGCGCCACCACTACCTGGCATTCAAGCATTTCGCTCCCGGAGGTCACCACCTTTCCGGCTCGGGCGAAAGGCCCCGTCGCGTCCGCGCCATCCGCGCGAGCGCGGCGGATATCGGCGGCACACGATCCGAGCCGCCGTCGACTGTTGTTGTTCATGCCGTTCGATGTTCAACCGGAGGGGTAATTCAAAATGAATCAGGTTGCAGACAAGAAACAAAAGCACATCCGCATCGTCAAGCTCGCGTTCGCCGCCGCGGCAGCCGCTTCGTTCGGCATGACGGCCGTCCATGCCGCACCGGCCGCCGGCTGGACGGAAACGCGCACCAAGGGATTCCTGCCGCTCGTCCAGCAGGGTGAAAGCAGCAGTACCACCGGTGAACCGGCGGCCAGCACCGCCGCCGCTGCGGCAACTGCCACCGAGATGGCGCCCGGCGAATCGGTGGACATCGTGCTCGGGCTGAACCTGCGCAACGAAGCACAACTCGATCAATACCTGCGCGACCTGCATACGCCCGGCTCGCCGCACTACAAGCAGTTCCTCACGCCGGCGCAGTTCGCCGCGCAGTACGCGCCGACCGACCAGCAAGTCGCCTCCGTCGTCGAGCACCTGCGCAAGGCCGGCTTCGTCAACGTCGTGGTCGCGCCGAACCGCCTGCTCGTGTCCGCATCCGGCACCGCGGCAACGATCAAGTCGGCGTTCCGCACGACGCTCAAGCGCTTCACGCACAACGGCCGCAGCGTCTACGCGAACACCGACGCGGCGCAGGTGCCGAACGCGATCGGCGGCATCGTCGGCGCCGTGCTTGGCCTCCAGAACGTCGAGCTCATGCATACCGGCGCGGGCAGCAAGCCGCAAGGCAACACCAGCAACCTGACGATTCCCGCCGGCGCATCCGCGGTGCCTCACAACCCGACCGAATTCTCGTCGCTTTATGGCGGCGACGGTACGCCGACGGCCTCGCAGACCACGGTCGGCATCATCTCCGAAGGCGACCTGTCGCAGACGGTCAGCGACCTCAACACGTTCGCCGCGAACAACGGCCTCGGCACGATCAGTAGCAGCGTCGTTCACACAGGGCCCTCAGGCAGTTCGTACACCGATACATCCGGCACCGTCGAATGGAACCTCGACAGCCAGTCGATCGTCGGCACTGCCGGCGGCAGCGTGAAACAGGTCTTGTTCTACGTGGCGCCGTCGATGACGCTCACGGCGATCACCGCCGCGTACAACAAGGCGGTGAGCGACAACGTCGCGAAGGTCATCAACGTGTCGCTCGGCGTGTGCGAATCGTCCGCGTACAGCACCGGCTCCCAGGCGACCGACGACACCATCTTCAAGCAGGCCGTCGCGCAGGGGCAGACCTTTTCGGTGTCGGCCGGCGACCACGGCGCATACGAATGCGCGAGCGGCAAGCCATCGCGCTCGACCTACACGGTGAGCGAACCCGCGACGTCGCCTTACGTGATCGCAGTGGGCGGCACGACGCTGTTCACCAATACGTCGACCAACGCGTACAACAGCGAAATCGTGTGGAACGATCCGAGCTGGCAGTCAGGCACCGTGTGGTCGACGGGCGGCGGCTACAGCAAGTATGAAGCCGCGCCGTCGTGGCAATCGTCGAGCGTCACCGGGTCGACCAAGCGCGCGCTGCCGGACGTCGGCTTCGACGCCGACCTGCGCACCGGCGCGATCCTGGTGGTGAACGGCCAGACGTCCGACACGCTGTGGGGCTCGGGCTACCTGAACAACGAAGGCGGCACGAGCCTCGCCGCGCCGATCTTCACCGGCATCTGGGCGCGGCTGCAATCGGCAAACAACAACGCGCTCGGCTTCCCGGCGTCGAGCATCTACAAGTACTTTCCGAGCAACGCGGCCGTGCTCCACGACGTGACGTCCGGCAACAACGGCAGCGGGACGTACGGCTACAACGCAAAGGCCGGCTGGGACGCGACGACGGGCTTCGGCAGCGTGAACATCTCGAAGCTGAACACGTTCATCCAGAGCACGTCGGATTTCGCGCGCTGATGGCCGGATGACGCGCGAGGTTCCGCGCCTGTCGGCGGAGCCTGGCGCTGCCCCGCGAAAAGACAAAACCCGCGAAGGCCGTGAAGCCCTCGCGGGTTTTTCCCATTCCACGCCGGGCCGCGACAGACGACCGTGCGTTGCGCGCTGCCGCCGCACTTTCTTGCGGACGGCAAAGCCTTTATATACGGCTCAATGGTCCGGCGATGCTTCGGCGCGAACGCGCCGGCCCTCCACTTCAGCGCGCATCGCTTGCGCACGCGTGGCCAGATGCAGACGTAGCGCCTCCGATCGATCCGCGTGGGCACGGGCAAGCAGTTGATCGTGGTCGATCGGGCCCGCGGCCGGCAAACCCAAACGTTCATACTGCTCGGCCGGTGCGTCGCTGGCACGCATCAGATCCCGGGCGAGTGTCGCCATGCGCTGCTCCACGGCGGCGTCGTACAACGGTTGCGCCTGTCCGGGATCCGTCTGCAAGTCGAACAGCAGCGTTCCGGCACGATACGAATATCCAATGGGCCGGCTCGCGATCTTCATCATGCTCACGCCCTGTGAAAACGGAAACGGCGGTGCCAACTCGATATCCTGCAGTTCGTCGACGCTGAACATCTCGCGCATGTGCGTGGGCATCAACGTGTATTCATACACCGGCACGTTGCGGTCCGGGTCGGGCCCTGACCGCATATATACGTAACGCCCGTCCGTCACGTTGACGTGTTCGCCATGCATGCCGAACAGCGCCGCCTCCCGAACCGGCAGATCCTCGTCGACGGTTTTCGCGAGCGCCACGCCCTGCATGCGCGGCGTCGCTTGCACGCCGAAGAAATCGAGCAGCGTCGGCGCGATGTCGATCATCTGCACGAGCGACTGGCGCCGAACGCCCGCACGGCGGGAACGCGGGTCCCAGATGAAAAGCGGCGTATGCGCGAGCTCGTCGAACCAGGGTTGCGCCGTCTTGGCCCACCAACCGTGTTCTCCGAGCATATAGCCATGATCCGTGCATACGATGAGCATCGTGTCCTGCCACAGATTCAGTTCATCCATCAGGTCGAGAATCCGCCCCAACGAGTGATCGCACATGGATACAAGCGCGGCATATTCGGATCGCGCGTGCCGAATGTCGTCGTCGGTTTCGTTGCCGGATACCGGACCGTATGGTGGCCAGTCGAAATGCGCGTCCGTATTCGTTCGAGGATAGAGATCGCGATACTTCGGATAACTGGTGAATGGTTCATGTGGATCGAAAGTCTCGATCTGAAGCAACCACGAATCCGCATCGTGATTTTCCCGGATGAACGCCTCGCCTGCGTCGAACGTCAGCGTTTGCGGATGGAGATCTTCGGTCGGATAGTACTGGCGGTTGACGAAGTCTTGTCGCGCGGCCTTCTCGTTCAGCGCCCCCTTGAGCCGTGCCGGAATCGGCGGCTGCCGGATTTGCCCCTTCCACGGGTCGCCCTCCTGCCCGCGAAAGAACTCCCAACTGCTGTACCGCGTGTGATAAGTCGCACCGCCATCTTCCCAATAGTGCGGATGATCGCTGGCCAGATGCGTGTGGATGCCCTCGCGTCGAAGCATGTTCGGCATCGAATCGTCGAACGGCTCGAGCGGCCCCCAGCTTCGATGCAGGAAGTTGTAGCGCCCCGTATGCAATTCCCTGCGGGCGGGGATGCACGCCATGCTGCCGATATAGCAGTTGTCGAACGTCGCACTCCGCTCGGCAAGCCGCTGGAAATTCGGCGCCTTGACCCACTCGTTGCCATAAGGCGGGAGCATGTGCCGATTGAGGCTGTCGTACATCACAAGAATTGCTTTCATGATTCGCTCATTTCACTCCAGAATTAATGCTCATCAGTTTCGTGTACGGATACGAAGCTGGTTGCGCACCTCGCCGACGCCCGGCACGCGCTGCGCGGTAGCGATAGCCAACGCGCTCTGTTCCGAATCCGCTACATCGCCGGAAAGCGTCACGACATCGCCGCGCACGAAGATCAGCAAGCGACTCGCATCGAGTCGCTTCGCTCGCCCGAGCGCACGCGCAACGCGCTTCCTCAACTGGCGATCCGCCGCCTTTTGCGCCTTGGTGGGCGCCGCCGCGGGCATTGAAGAAAGCGCTGGTTCCGCCTGCCGCTCCTGCGCCGCCGCGCTCGCGGCCAGCACCGTCAGTGCCGTTGCCACAGCTGCCCGGCACACCATCACTCGAACATGCATACATCCTCCCCGTCGAATCGATGCGCCGATCGTGCTTCGTGTTCGAGCACGACCTTGCAATCGAATGTGTATCTAGAATTGCGTGATCATCCCGATCGAAACACCGGTCACCGCGCGCCCGTCCGGACGAAGATTCAATGCCGACACGTTCGTGGGATCTTTCTTGTAAGCACCGGAAAACCCGTTTCGGTCGAATTCAACATAGAGTTCTGAGCGCTTCGACAGAAAATATTCGACCATCGCATACGTCGTCATTTTTCGGCCGTCGGCGCCCGCGACATTTTTCAGGTTGGTGGCGATGTCGTAATAGGTCGCCCCAGTGAACTGCAGCGTGGGCGTTACCCGATAGACGAGCCCGATCGACGGAACATGATCGCGCCGTTCCGCGCCGGCCGCGGTCGCCGCGGAAACCTTCAGTGCGCTGTAACTCAAATACATCCGGGTCGGCCCGAGCTGCCACGTTGCCCCGCCCATCGCCGTCTCCGCATGTTGCGAGGCGCTGGCGTTGTAGGTCTTCTGATACGCGGCGGCCAGCAGCAGCGTCCGAAACTGATAGCTGGTGCCGACCGCGAAGTTGGTCCCGGCCCGCGTATTGCCGGCCACGCCACCCGGCGAATAGCTCGCCCGCAACGTGAAGCCGCCGCTGCGCCCGACGTACTTGATCGTATTGTTGAAGCGCGCGTCCAGCGTGAAAAAGTTGCCGCCCCACACAATGCCCGGCACGGTGGCCAGCGAAGGTCCGTTGGCCTCAATCGGGTCGAGCTGAACCCCAATGTCTTCCGCTGCGTTGAGCTGACGCCCCAGCATGAGCCGGCCGAATCCACCTTCCAGCCCGACATACGCGCGCTGAGAAAAAAACGTACTCGACGCTTTCGTGCCGCCCGTGCCAGTGATGAAGCCACTCTGCAACATGAAGATCGCACGCCACCCCGCGCCCAGGTCTTCCACCCCGCGGATGCCGAACGAGTTGCCCGAAATGGAATTGCTGTCGAACCCGATCTGGTGCCCGCCTTGTACCCCGTCGGTCCAACGCACGCCGCCCCCGACCGTTCCGAACAGCGTCACGCTCGATTGCGCATACGTATACCCCGACATCACCATGGCGATCACCGCTACAGCTTCTTTCCGCACTGTCTCCTCCATTTAATAATTAGTTCTATTAATTATTTGTCGTGAAAATTCACTCGGAAAACTGCCTGGCACATGCCACCGCCCGACCTGGAAATCAGGTCGCCGAGCTGTCGACTTCGACAACCCCGCGACCTGAGCGCCGTCAACGTTCCTGCTGTTCGCGCCACTCGCCGGGACGCGGCAAATCGACGACCGGGAATCGAGCGCCTTTCCCGGCCGGCAGCACATCCGCTGTCTCGACCTGCCAGCGCAACAACGACGCGAGCAGATCAGCCTCGATCTCGGCGTATTCCGGCATACCGGCCAGATTCGTCGTTTCGTTCGGATCGTTCGTCCGTCGATACAGTTCCGGCCCTTCGTACAATCGCCACACGTAAGTCCATTCAAGCGTGCGAACGACGGCTACTTTTCCGACCGACTCGGGATGCTCCCTTTGTTGCGTGCCCTTGATGTCGTACGGGAAGCCGGCATTCTCGAAATGATCGGCCTCCCTGACGAGAAAACCGCCTTCACTGAACACCTTCTCGCGATGCGGCGCACCGGTCTCGCGAAGGCACTGCACGAAGCTGCGCCCGTAGTGCGCGTGCGTGGCCTCGAGACCCGCCAGATCCAGCAGCGTGGGAAACACGTCGATCATTTCCACCAACGCGTCGGAAACGGTGCCGGCCACACCGGGCGCCGACACGCCCGACACGATCAGCGGATTTCTCAGCAGGCATTCGTGCACACCGGACGGCCACTTTTCGGCGAGACCGAAATCACCGAGATATTCGCCATGATCGGAGAAGAAGGTGGTGATCAGCCACTCCGGCTCGGTCGCCTGCCGGGCCGCATCCACGATCCGCCCGACGTGATGGTCGAGTCTCGACACCATCCCGTAATACACGGCACGCAATTCCCGCCACTGCGCGTCAGTCATGCGATCCCAGCCGTGCGCTTTCGTGAGCGCGTCGACGTAGGCCGGCATGCGCCCGCTTCCGGCGACACGTTCGGGCACCGTCTCGCGGTCGTACATCGAGAACCACGGTTCTTCCGCCTCGAACGGAGGATGCGGGGCAAAGAGCGGGACATACAGCACCCAGGGTTCCCGCGGCGGAGACTTGAGCCAGTGCTCCGCTGTCTTGACCACTACTTCGTCATACTCGACATTCGCCTGATCCTGCGTGCGCTGCCCGCGATAGAACGCACGGACCATCGGATCGCTCGGGTCGCCCTGCGTCTTGCTCCGCAGAAATTCGCCGGCGCTGCGCCGCGTTTCCTCGGGCAGGAAGCCGTGCTCATGCATCGACAACTCGGTCGCACCGGCGGCAAACGAGTCGCCGCGGCCGCCCGCCATCGCGACGTGGTAGCCGCTTTCCTTGAAGACGCGCAGGAAATTGGGTTCATGCGGGCCGAGCAAGTGGCCGAGCGTCCGATGACCGCCAACATGCGGATAGTGGCCCGACAGGAACGACACGCGCGACGGGGAACACACGCTGTGCTGTCCGAACGCTTGCGCAAAAGCCACGCCGTCGGCTGCGAGCCGGTCCAGATTCGGTGTCCGGACCTGGGTTGACGGATGCACGGCATGCACGCAATCGGCACGTAGCTGATCCGCGACGATGACGACGAAATTGGGCTGCTTGGTCATTTCAAATCCGATGGTAAAGAGACGTTCGATGTCAACGAACCGCTTTGATGAAGATGATGACGAGCGCACCGAGCGCCGTCGCGCAACTCGCCGTCACGAACAAGGTGTCGTAACGGATCGCACCGCCGGGCAATGTCAGCCATGTCACCAAAAGCGACAGCACGAATTGCGGCAGCACGTTTGCGAGGTGGAACACGCCCATGTCCTTCGCCGCGGTATCGGGATCGGGCAGCACTTCGGTCACCAACGCCAGATCGACGGCCAGATACGCGCCCTGCGCCAGACCGATCCACACGATCACGCCCAGCAGTTGCGCGAGCGTCGTGCAGGCCAGCAAGGCCAGCAGACCGAATGCCATCCCCACCCCTGCCACGAAGACGAATACCTTCCGGCGTTGCAGGCGGTCCGACAGTCGCCCGAACAGCAACGCGCTGACCGTCATCGCCGCCGTGGCAACCAGCAGGCACATGAACATCGCGTGAGGCGTTTCCTGTTGCGACAGGCCGATCCGGTCGCGCAGATAGAACATCAGATAGTGTTGCAGGCAGCTCACGCCGAACAGCACCAACGCACGCGATAGCCACGCGATGGCGAAATCGGGATGCTTGATCGGATTCGTCCAGAAACATGCCGCCAGCCGTTTCCATTGCAGCCGCTTGACATGACCTTCCTCGAGTCTCCGGTCATTCGCAAACACGACAAAGCACGTGATGGCGGTAAACGCGATCGCACCTTGCAACATCGCGACGGACACGAGATCGGGCGCCAGTTGCCGCACGATCCACACGCCCAGCAGAATGCCGATCGGCGGCGTGAATCCGACGATCGACGAAAAGAATCCGAGCCGGGCGGGCGGCACCTGATCCGGGAGAATCGCATTGAGCCCGCTCAAGGTCGCATTGAACGACAGCGCCATCAGTGCCCACCCCAGCGCAAGCTGAGCCGGCGATCCAGCGGTTGCCAGGATCGCCATCGCGCCCATACCGGCCACCGCGCCACCGAAGATCCACGGTTTGCGCATGCCCCAGCGGGCCCGCGTGTGATCGCTCAGTAATCCGAAGATCGGTTGTGCAATCGATCCGACGATCGCGCCGACGCCGATCGCCTGCGCAAGCACATTCGCCTTGTCCAACGGCGCGATCCGCTCGGCCAGCATCGGCAGGATCATCATCGGATACGGTATCAATGCAAGCCAGACGCCGATAAAGGCCAGCGTCAGGGTAATGCCGAGATGTCCGCGGGAGCGCCTGCCGGGCGCCGCAAGCACGAGTTCGTCCATAGTGTCTCCGTTGCAGCCGATTGGGCAAAAAACCACCCTGAATCATTCGACCTTGTAAATTGCTGATGAGAAAATTCCCCGCCCATCGGCCATGCGCGGTACGCGGGCACGCCGTACCGAAACAGCGCCAGCCGATCCGCCGGTTGCCTACCTGCCGAATTCGCGATGCTCGAGCCGAACCGTCGCATCGACGACGTGATGGGCAGCCGAGCGTGCGAGCACGATCCGATAGTCGCCTTCGGCGATGCGCCACCGCCCCGATGTCGCATCGAAACAACCGAGCAAGCGCGGATCCGCGACCATGTTCACCCTGACCGACCCGCCCGCGCTCAACCAGACGTGCTCGAAACCGAGCAGACGCATGCGCGTCGCTTCGGCCGCATGCGTGAGATAGAGCTGCGGAACGTCGTCCCCGTCTCGCGGGCCGGTATTGGTGACGGTAAAGCTCGCCGTTACCGTGTCGCCGCCGCTCACCGAAAAATCGCTGTACGCAAAGTCCGTATAGCTCATCCCGTGACCGAACGCGAACATCGGCATGTCGCCTTGCTGCGCGAACCAGCGATATCCGACTTCGGCGCCCTCGTGATAACGCACCTGAATCGGCGTGCCGAGTTCCACATCGGCCCCGGGCAACCGCGGATGCGGTGTTTGATCGACGCTGACGGGGAACGTGACAGGCAGACGCCCCGAAGGATTGACCTCGCCGGTCAACACTTCGGCAATGGCCTGTGCGCCGGCTTGCCCCGGGAACCACGCCGGGACGACGCTCCGCACCTTGTCGCGCCACGGCATCGCGATCGGGTTGCCGGTCTGCAGTACGACGACGACATTCGGATTCACGCGCGCCACCGCTTCGATCAGGGCATCCTGACCATACGGCAACGTCATGTCGGGGCAATCGAAGCGCTCTCCCTCGTGTCGAATCGCGTTCACGATCACGACTTCGGCTTTTTCAGCCAGCGCCACCGCATCGGCAATATGCGCGCCGCTGTCGAAATCGATCGTCGCTCCCGGCAGGCGCGCACGCAGTTGCGCGAGTGGCGATGGGCCGAAAAAACACATCGAGGTCGCGCCGAGCAACGGGTGACTTCTGAACGGAATCTCTGCCGCGTAGCCGCCGCGCGGCCGAACCTGGCTCGAACCGGATCCCGACAGGACACCGACCTGCGCGAAGCCGCCGATCAGCGCGATCCGCCGCACAGTCGGGGCGAGCGGCAACATCGCATCGCGGTTCTGCAACAAGACGATGCCTTTACGGGCGATCTCCAGCGCAACGTCGTTATGTGCGGCCGCGTCGACCGGCTCCGCGGCGGACGGCCGGTCGATGCCCACCGCAAAGTATGAACGCAACATGCGTTGCACCATCTCGCCGATCCGCGTCCGGGGAATGCGACCTTCGTCGAAGGCCCGGCGCAACGGTTCGTTGAACCACTCGCATTCGTCGAGCTGCGCACCGGAATGCTGGTCCAGGCCCTTGAGCGAGTAATCCCAGCTATTGACCGCGCGCCAGTCGGACATCACCCATCCCTCGAACCCCATCGCGTCCTTTATGGTGTCCTGAATGATCTGCTTGTTGCCGCACGCATATTCGCCGTTGACCAGATTATATGCACCCATCAACGCGCCGGGCCGACCGGTCTCGATCGCGATCTGGAACGCGAGCAGATCGCTTTCCCGATGGGCGGCCGGGTCGATGATCGCATCCAGAAAGAACTTGTTCGTTTCGCTCGCGTTGAGCGAGACGTGTTTCACCAACGCGATGACGCCTTCGGCCTGCGTACCGGACACCATGCCCGCACCGAGCTTTCCCGACAGGAGCGGGTCTTCCGACAGGTATTCGAAATTCCTGCCGTTGCGCACCTCGCGCACGAGATTGATGCCGCAGCCGAGTGCGACGTTGAAACCGCGCTCGCGCATTTCCTTGCCGATCAGCGTACCCGCCGCGGTGGCGAGCATCGGATCGAACGTCGCCCCGAGCGCCAGGCCCGCCGGCAGCGCGGTGGCCGTCTCGTTTACGTCATGGGTCGCCCGCACGCCCAGACTGGTATCGGCGAGCAGCAGCGGCGGAATTCCGAGTCGCGGCACGCCATGAACGTATCCCGCGATGTCAGGGACGTGCGCCGGAACGCGGGATTCGCGCGCGTTCGTGCCGAAAATGCGCACCATCAGGCTGTACAGCATCGAAAACCGCTCGTCGTCCGTCATGCGGGCTTCGACTTCCCGCGCGCGTTCGTCAGGGTCGGCAAGCGCCGCCATCGGCGAGGACAAGGAGGATTGAAGCACCGGATTCGAAAATTCGATACCGGCATCACGGTCGACAGGCGTCATGAGAACTCGTTTCATTGAATAACTATCCACTTGGATAATTTATAGATACGCCCGTCCCCTCGTCAAGCGCAATGCGTCTCCGGGACACTGGGACTTTCCCCGACATCGGTCGCATGCATCGCCGAGCGAGGCCGTCGACGCGCGCCGCCATTCAGGCGGACACGTGACAGCGTTGCGAACCCTTCGAACGAAAGGCACAATCCGGATGACTCGACTCAGGAAACGTTGCGATGCAGATTGTCAGACAGGCTCAGCAGGAACGAAGCGAGCAGACGCGAGCAGAAATTCTGGCCATTGCACTCGAGCAGTTTTCGACTCGCGGCTTCGATGCGGTGAGCGTGCGCGATATCGCCGATGTGGCCGGCGTCAATCACGCGATGATTCGTTACTACTTCGGCAGCAAGGACAATCTGTGGCGGGAAAGCGTGACCTTCCTCTTCGACCGCTTCATGGAAGAGGCGAAGCCACCGGGGTCGGATGTAGGACGCATCTCGCTCGATGTCGTGAAGGAGTACATCCGGAACTACGTCCGGTATTGCGCGAAGTATCCGGAGCACGCACGCCTGATGATGCAGGAAGCCAATCGCGATTCCGAACGATTGAAATGGATGGCACAGACGTTCATTCGGCCACGCCACAACCTCACCATTCCGCTGATCGAGCATGTGAGCGCACAGACGAAGGGGCTCGAAAAGATCGATCCCATTACGCTCCTGTACATGATCACCGCGATCGCGCAAATCCCGTATCTGCTGACCGCTGAAATCAAATACGCGCACGGCATCAACGCGCTGCGGGAGAAGGCCGTGGAAGCCCATTGCGAAGCCGTGCTGGCGTTCGTCTTTCGCTGACCACCCGCCGTCGAGCCCGACGGAAAATCGTCGGGCCGGGCCTTACTTCCGCGTCAGATCATAAGCCACGCGAAATCCCGTGTGCCCGGCGGAGGTATCCGTCGGCCGCCCGGTTCGGGCCGCGATCCGATAGCGATAGCAATAGCTTCGATGACACAGGTATGAGCCGCCTTTCAGCGTGTACTCCCGTTCCGAGACCGCCTGCCGATCTCTCGCCTTGCCGGCGCTCGACAACGATCTGACGTGAAACGGATCGACACACCACTCCCAGACATTGCCGCTACAGTTGTAGAGGCCCGCCGGATTCGCCGCAAACGCATCGACCCGCACCGTTCCGAAGGCTCTGTCGCCGCCGCTGTAGCGATCGGGAAAGCGGCCTTGCCAGATGTTGCAGCAGAGCGCGTCTTCCACCGGCTCTTCATCTCCCCACGGAAAACGCCGCGCATCGGCACCGCCCCGCGCCGCATGCTCCCACTCGGCCTCGGTCGGCAATCGCCCGCCGCACCACCGTGCAAACGCGGCCGCGTCGTTCCAGGAAATATGGATGACGGGATGCATGCCGCGCCCGTCGAGCGACGAAAGCGGCCCTTCCGGAGCAGCCCAGTACGCCCCCGGCACCGACCGCCACCAGGGTACGTTTGCCGGCGCCTCGGCGACGCAATCGGGCTCGAGAAAGGCGTCGAACACGTAGCTCCATCCGAATCGCTCGGCATCCGTGCGATAGCCGGTCGCCGCCACGAACTCGGTGAATCGGTCGTTCGTCACTGCGTACCGTTCGATACCAAACGGCTTCAGATGCACCTTTCGACGCGGCCCCTCGCCATCCGCCTTGATGACCGGCGCATCGGTGCCCACCCAGCTGGGTCCGCCGTCGAACTCGATGATGTTCTCTGCAGGGAGACGAGCATTGGCCGGTGCGAGATGCGCAAGCCGATCGGGTTCGGACGACGAGGCCGCGACACCTTCGCATGAATTCGCGCGCCGAGGAGCGCAACACGTGCGCCCAGCAGCGGTCGATCGATCAGATTCGCTCAAATCCGTTCTCCTCCATCGTTAGATATTTATCCGATCGGATAAATATCTAACGCAAGCATACCCAGAGTCAAGCTGAAAAATGAAGGTGTAGAAAATGACGCTGCCAGGCATGACAGAGCATCTGCAACCCCTCCGGCTTCATACCGGCGAGCGGCTTGCGGCGATGGACAAGGACCGGTCGATCACCTATCGACATCCGAACCGACCGGGCGATGACCTGTCCGTTTATTCACCTACTCGCCGCCCTGCGCGAACATCGGCATGTCCCGCAGGATATGTTCGAGGAGCTTGAGGGCGGCCGCCGGTAACGGCCGCCCTGCCTTCGCGAGCAACCGCGCCTGGGTGCCCTTGAAGAGCGGATGATCGATCGGCACCACCGTGAGCGTGCCGGCGGCGATCTCCCGATACGCCGCGAATTCACCGCCGATCAGCGTCATGTAGTTTTCGTAGGCGACGAACTGCTTGAGCGCCGTGAGCGAATTGGTGACCAGCTTCGGCCGTATCGTAATGTTTTCGGCAAATTCGAGCATCTTGGCCGCATGCCCGACACCGAACGATGCCGGCATCATGGCCAGCGGCCACGACAACATGTCCTCGACGCTGGCCGGGCCGCCGCGCAATGCCAGCGGATGGTCGGACCGCACCAGCAGCCCGACCGCCTGCGACGAACTCGCCAGATACTCGATACGGGGGTGCGGCGGCGGGTTGAAGGCAAGCCCGAGGTGCGCGCGGCTTTCCGCCACGGCTTCCAGCACCTGATCGACTCCGAGGATCTCCATGCCGATGTCGAGCAACGGGTACTGCGCACAGAACGGCGCCAGCACCTCGTTGACGAGCGCATCCACATACCCTTCGCTCAGGACCAGTTGAACCTGCCCCTGCTTCAGGCCCTTGAGCGCGTGGAGCTGATCCTCGAGCCGCTCCTGATGCGAGCGGTAGCCGCGCCAGAACTCGAGCAGGTGCGCGGCGGCTTCGGTCGGCCTGACGCCGCGCGCCTGGCGCTCGAACAGCGTCGCGCCCAGTTCGTCCTCGAGCAGCCGGATCTGCCGGGTAATCACCGACGGCGAGGTGTTCAGGCTCTCGGCGGCGCCGCGGATGGTGCCTTGCTCGAGCACTGCGCGGAAGTAGCGCAGCCGCTGCTGATTGATTTCACGCATGTCGAACCATCCGTCCGATGATTACCGCCACTATCGCCAGGCGCCCACCATACCAGATGCGTTGCCCCGAAGGCAACGAAGTGTGGACATGGTTGCTGTTGGTGATTGCACGTCGCGCTGCCACTATCCGATGCATCAGGGCGGTACCACGTACGACATTGGAGACTGGCATGCTGGCAATCCCGAGCGAAAGTGCGGTAGGCGACACCTCAAACCTCTACAGCAAGATCAACTGGCGGCTACTGCCGTTCCTGCTGAGCTGCTACCTGTTCGCCTACCTCGACCGCGTCAACATCGGCTTTGCGAAGCTCCAGATGCAAAGCGACCTCGGCTTCTCCGATGCCGCGTACGGCGTGGGCGCCGGAATCTTCTTCATCGGCTACGTACTGTTCGAGATACCCAGTAACCTGATGTTGCCGCGCATCGGCGCGCGCAAGACCTTCAGCCGCATCCTGGTGCTGTGGGGCATTACCTCGGCCTGCATGCTGTTCGTGCGTAACGTGCCGATGTTCTACGCGATGCGCTTCGTGCTCGGCATCTTCGAAGCGGGCTTTGCGCCGGGCATGATCTACTACCTTTCGTGCTGGTATGGCCCGCAGCGCATGGCGCGCGCCATCGCCGTCGTGTTCCTTGCCGGCCCGCTCGGCGGCATTGTCGGCGGGCCGGTATCGGCGTGGCTGATCACAGCGCTGTCGGGCGCCGGCGGACTGGCCGGCTGGCAATGGATGTTCCTGGTCGAGGGGCTGCCCTGTATCCTGCTCGGCGTGCTCGCCCTGTTCTTCGTGCCGAACCGGCCGGCCGATGCGGCGTGGCTGACCGAGGGGGAAAAGCGCCTGCTCGCGAACGAAATCGGATCCGCGGCGGGCCACAATCACTCTTTCCTGGCGGTGGCGCGTGACGTCCGGGTCTATGTGCTGGCCTTCGCGTACTTCTGCATCATCGCCGCCATCTATGCGATCAGCTTCTGGCTGCCGACCCTCATCAAGGCCCAGGGCGTGAGCGACACCGTACAACTCGGCTGGTACTCGGCCCTGCCCTATATTGCGGCGGCGTTCGGCATGTACTACATGGGGCGCCGGTCCGACCGGGCGGGCGAACGCCGTTTCCATAGCGCGGTGCCCGCAACCATCGGGGGGATGCTGCTGGCCGCGTCCACCCTCGTCGACGGCAATCTCGCCGCATCGCTGGTGCTGCTCACGCTCGGCACCTGCGCACTGTGGATGACCTACACGGTGTTCTGGGCCATGCCCTCCGAATACATCAAGGGCCCCGGCGCAGCTGGCGGCATCGCGCTGATCAACACGATCGGGCTTTCAGGCGGCTTCTGGGGCCCGGCCATCATCGGATGGGCGAAGACGGCCACCGGCAACCTGCACCTCGGCATGCTGATCCTGGCCACGCTGCCGATCATCGCCGCACTGATCATTCTCGCCAACAAGCTACCCGCAAAGCCGTAACAAGGAGTCGTCATGCTTCTACATCTTTCCACCTGGTCCGAAATCGAGCAGTTCCTCACGCGCAGCCGCACGATCGTCGTGCCGATCGGCTCCAACGAACAGCACGGCCCCACCGGACTGCTTGGCACGGACTGGCTGTGTCCCGAGATCATCGCGCGTGAAGCGGAAAAATCCGCCGATATTCTCGTGGGACCCACGTTCAATATCGGCATGGCCCAGCATCACCTTGGCTTTCCCGGCACCATCTCGCTGCGCCCGTCCACATTCATTGCCGCGATCGGCGACTGGACGCGCTCGCTGGTGGCACACGGGTTCGAGAAAATCCTGTTCCTTAATGGTCACGGCGGGAATGTCTCATCGATCGATGCTGCGTTCTCCGAACTTTATGCCGAAGCCAGCTTTGCGCGTCGCCGTGCGGGCTTCGCGCTGAAGCTTTGCAACTGGTGGGATCTTGAAGGCGTGGGCGAACTGGCGCGCGAGCAGTTCCCGACGGGCCACGGCGCGCATGCCACCCCGTCCGAGATTGCGATTACACAGTGGGCCTTCCCCGATTCGATCAAGTCGGCCGACTACGCGCCGCCGATCGCCAACACCGGCCCGATCCGCGACGCCCTCGACTTCCGCGCCCGCTTCCCTGACGGACGCATCGGTTCCGATCCCGGCCTGGCCACGCGCGAAAAAGGCCGCGCACTGGTTGAACTGGCCGCGCAGTCACTGGCGCGCGAACTCGAAGCCTTCGGCCGCGAGCCGATGCCCGCCTGAAACCGGCCCGCTGGCGCCCTTCCAATTCTCTCTGGCGCCAGCTGCCTTGATTTCCATTGACCATTCCGAGGAAACCTTCCTGCTACGGTCAATTGCCTGATGCGGGAAGCGTCGGCGATTGCGGGAACCGTGCCTCGTCAGATTGCCCGGCGCGTCTGGGTGACTTCAGTCCCCGTGGCCGTCTCTCGCGCCAGCGCAGTGTGTCGATCGCCAATACGAGCGCCGGAGGCAAATGCCGGCGACTGGCGTAATACAGGTGATCGTTCGGAAATAGCGGCCACCATTCCTCAAGCCCCGGCACCAATTGGCCCCTCGCGTTCAACAGTCGTATGCCCCCGTCCGTGCTGATGACGCTACGCGTCGTGCGTGTGAGCAGTCGTACGCCCAAGCGGGCTTCCAGACCGAAAATCGCGTGGCTCAGTGCTGAGCGCGATGGACCTCGTTCAGCCGCAGCCCTCGCGAAGCTGCGCTCACGTCGCTGAGGTTCTCTTTCCACATTGATGAAAGAGATTCACATGAGTATGCCGATTTCACGATCTACCGAACCAGTCTCGTAAGCAATAAAGTTCACTGATCCCGTGTTACTCGGCCGGCGGCCAAGTTGGGCCTTGATGAGCTTTACCGGTCCTGCCCGATGACGCCGACCGTGTCGTGTCTGCTTCTCCGGCTATGCGGCGCCAGCGGCATGCATACCTTGTCGGCATCAGCAACGTGAGCGGCGACGACTGTCTCTGCCGATACGCTCAATACCCGATCTACACATCTCGGAAAACCACTATGACCATCACCTACGACTTCAGCGGCCAGGTGGCACTCGTGACCGGCGCAGCTTCCGGCATGGGCCTGGCGGCCGCACGCGCATTCGCCAACGCTGGCGCGTCAGTCGCCCTCGCGGACATCAGGGCCGACGTTCTCGATGCCGCGACGCAAGAACTTGCGGCAGCGGGCCATCGCGTGATCGGCGTGGCCGGCGACATTTCCGACGAAGCCTACGTCAAGTCGCTCGTCGAGCAAACGGTGAAGACGTTTGGGCGCCTGGATGCCGCGTTCAACAATGCCGGCATCCAAAGTCCGGCCGTCGAAACCGCAGACGTCTCGAGCGAGGTGTTCGACCGCATCAACGCGATCAACCTGCGCGGCGTGTGGCTGTGCATGAAATACGAGCTGATCCAGATGCGCTCGCAAGGCAATGGTGCGATCGTCAACAACTCGTCTCTCGGCGGCTTGGTCGGTGTGCCGGGTCGAGCGGCATACCACGCGACAAAGCACGGGCTGCTGGGACTGACCAAGAGTGCGGGTCTCGAATATGCGTCTCAAGGAATCCGAATCAATGCTATCTGCCCCGGTATCGTGGAAACGCCAATGGTCGCCGATATGCTGAAGGGGGAAGCGGCGGTCATGAATGAAATGATGAAGGATGTACCGATTGGCCGACTCGGCACGGCGCAGGAGATCGCCGACGCCGTTCTGTGGCTATGTAGTCCCGGCTCCAGCTTCGTGGTTGGCGTCGCACTCCCGGTCGATGGCGGCTACACCGCACGCTGAACGAAGGGGTTGAATAGATGAAAGTCTCGTCGCTCCTGAAAGCGATCCTTTGCGTCGCAGCATGCCACGTTGCCGCAACCGACGCTGCCGAGCCACAAACGGCCCCGGCATCGGCAGCAGCTCAACAGGTCATGCACGCGGGCAGCCAGCCCTCGATAGCGGGCCCCGCGGCTTACTTCACCGGCAAGGTACGGATTGATCCGGTTTGGGCTGCCAACGGAGACATCAACGCATCGGGCGGTTTGGTGACGTTCGAGCCGGGTGCGCGCTCGGCTTGGCACACCCATCCGAAGGGGCAGTACTTCGTCGTCGTTTCCGGCGTGGGATATACGCAGGAATGGGGAAAACCAATCCGCGAGCTCCGTCCCGGTGATGTCGTGTGGTGCCCGCCGGGTGTCAAACACTGGCACGGCGCGGCTCCCGCCAACGCGATGACGCACCTCGCTGTCACCGGCACGGTGGATGGCAAGAACGTCGAGTGGATGGAGAAAGTGACTGATGAGCAATACAACGGCAGGTAAGTCGATCATTCAGCTCAACGGGGCCATTGCTTTGATTATGTCTTTGGGATTGCTGGTGGCAGGATGCCACGCAGCTCCCACTACTACCCAGGAGTCTCAACAAGTGACAAGCACATCGATAGCATCGGAAACACTGTCGACTCGCCAGCAGGCCATCGTCCCGATCGCGGCATTCGCCGCCAAAGGCGATCTTGCCAGGCTGAATGGCGCGTTGAATCAAGGGCTGGACGCTGGCTTGGCCGTCACCGACGTGCGGGAAGTCCTGGTGCAGCTCTACGCGTACGCCGGCTTCCCGCGCAGCCTCAACGCGCTTGGAGAGCTGATGAAGGTGCTGGAGGCGCGCAGGCAGCGTGGTGTCGAGGATGCACCGGGTCACGCGCCCAGTCGTCCGATCCCGACCGGGGATGCGCTACTTTCTGCAG
This sequence comes from Burkholderia ambifaria AMMD, assembly GCF_000203915.1. Classification (NCBI taxonomy): domain Bacteria; kingdom Pseudomonadati; phylum Pseudomonadota; class Betaproteobacteria; order Burkholderiales; family Burkholderiaceae; genus Burkholderia; species Burkholderia ambifaria. Next base: position 42,704 of record NC_008391.1, on the reverse strand, counting down.
GCACCGCCATCCAGACCAGGCTGGCGGGTGGCGCGGTCAAGGGACCACTGTTCGACTTCGCGCCGGCGATTGACGAATACCTCAAGACTCACCTGTTCGGCGACATCTTCGAACGCGACAATCTCGATTGGCAGAGCCGCGAAATCGCGACCGTCGCAATGTTGGCTGCCATGCCCGGAGTGGAGCCGCAATTACAAGCGCACATGCGCATCAGCATGAATGTCGGCCTCACGGAAAGCCAACTGCGCCAACTCGGACAAGTCTTGGCTGACCGCGTGGACGCCGATAGCGCGACGCGTGCGCACGAGGCGCTTGATAAGCAGGTTGCCGCTAAACACGAACGCTAATGTGTGCGCCGATGGGGACGGCATGGATCCGCGGTATGGCGTCGCGGTTCGTCAGAATGTGATGGGTGTAGTGGCCGACTTACGCTTAACGGCACAACTTCCCTGGATGATCTGGAAGAGAATCTGGTGGGCCCCCCGGGAGTCGAACCCGGCACCAACGAATTATGAGTTCGCTGCTCTAACCAAGCATGAGCTAGGGGCCCAGATGAGAAGCATGGCGTGCTACATGTCGCTCCGGCAACGAAGCCGGGCCGGCATTGTAACAACAAAGACGACAGAGGAGACAAACGCCACCGGCATCACATGGATACCGGCGGCGTTCGCAAGTGAGACGCTGGAAATCAGTTCCCTTCGAGGAACGACTTCAGCTTGTCGGAACGGCTCGGATGACGCAGCTTGCGCAGCGCCTTGGCCTCGATCTGACGGATCCGCTCACGCGTGACGTCGAACTGCTTGCCGACTTCCTCGAGCGTGTGATCGGTGCTCATCTCGATACCGAAGCGCATCCGCAGCACCTTCGCCTCACGCGGCGTCAGCGAATCGAGCACGTCCTTCACGACGTCGCGCATGCTTGCATGCAGCGCGGCATCCGCCGGCGCGACCGTGTTGTTGTCCTCGATGAAGTCGCCGAGATGGGAATCGTCGTCGTCACCGATCGGCGTTTCCATCGAGATCGGCTCCTTCGCGATCTTCATGATCTTGCGGATCTTGTCTTCCGGCATCTCCATCTTCTCGGCGAGCGTTGCCGGATCCGGCTCGAGACCGGTTTCCTGCAGGATCTGCCGCGAGATGCGGTTCATCTTGTTGATCGTCTCGATCATGTGAACCGGAATACGGATCGTGCGCGCCTGGTCCGCGATCGAACGCGTGATGGCCTGACGGATCCACCACGTCGCATAGGTCGAGAACTTGTAGCCGCGACGGTATTCGAACTTGTCCACCGCCTTCATCAGGCCGATGTTGCCTTCCTGGATCAGGTCGAGGAACTGCAGGCCGCGGTTCGTGTACTTCTTCGCGATCGAGATCACGAGACGCAGGTTCGCCTCGGTCATTTCACGCTTCGCCTGACGCGCCTTCAGTTCGCCGGCCGCCATCTGGCGGTTGGTTTCCTTCAGGTCCTTCAGCGGCAGCACGACGCGCGCCTGCAGGTCGAGCAGGCGCTGCTGCTGTTCGCGGATCGCCGGGATGTTGCGCGCCAGGACCGCGCTGTACGAATGGCCTTCGGCCGTGATCTTCTCGGCCCAGTCGAGATCCGTCTCGCTGCCCGGGAAGCGCGCGATGAATTCCGAACGCGGCATGCCGCACTTGTCGACGACGATGTGCAGGATCTGACGTTCGACCTGACGCACTTCATCCACTTGCGCACGCAACGTGTCGCACAGACGCTCGACGGTACGCGCGGTGAAGCGGATCGTCATCAGCTCGGTCTGGATCGTTTCCTGCGCCTTCAGGTAGGCCTTCGACTTGTAGCCTTCCTTCTCGAACGCGCGGCGCATCTTGTCGAACCACTCGCTGATCTGCGAGAACTTTTCGAGCGATGCACGCTTGAGGGCTTCGAGCTGGGCGGCGTTGGCCGACGCCTGTGCGGCACCGTCGTCCTCCTCCTCTTCCTCTTCTTCCTCTTCCTCTTCGGCTTCCTCGTCCTCGTTCTCGATCGCTTCGGCTTCCTTCGCGGAGAAACCGTCCGTATCGGCGGAGTCCGAAGCATTCGGATCGAGCAGGCCGTCGACGAGTTCGTCGACGCGGATCTCTTCGTTCGCGACGCGCTCGGCCATCGCGAGGATGTCGGCGATCGTCGTCGGGCACGCGGAAATTGCCATCACCATGTGGCGCAGGCCGTCCTCGATCCGCTTCGCGATCTCGATTTCGCCTTCGCGCGTGAGCAGCTCGACCGTGCCCATCTCGCGCATGTACATCCGGACCGGATCGGTCGTGCGACCGAATTCCGAATCGACGGTCGACAGCGCGACTTCCGCTTCTTCCTCGACTTCATCGTCCGACGACGCGGCCGGCGCGTTGTCGTTCAGGAGCAGCGTTTCCGCGTCCGGTGCCTGCTCGTATACGGCCACGCCCATGTCGTTGAACGTACCGATGATGCCCTCGAGGGCTTCTGTCTCGGTGAAGTTGTCCGGCAGGTGGTCGTTGATTTCGGCATACGTGAGGAAGCCGCGCTCCTTGCCGAGCTTGATCAGCGCGCGCAGCTTCACGCGGCGCTCTTCGAGCTCCTCGGCCGTGCCGGGCGTGCTCGTCGCGAACGCTTCCTTCAGCAGCGCCTTTTCCTTGGCGCGACGATCGCGCACCTTGGATTTGCCCGGAGCAGCCGCGGGTGCGGGCTGCTCGTCGCTCTGATTTGCGTCGTCATCGACGGATACTTCGTTCAGCTTTTTGGTCATGGAGTTCGCCGTACCGGCTATATCGACTCGCGGCTGCTGGACGACAGCCGGTTGAACCGTGGGTGCATGAGTAGTACGTACTGCCGTTTCGTCCGCGGCGGCAGTCGTGTCCCTTGCGCTTTTCGCACTTGCCCGCTTCGCCGCCGGCTTGGCCGGCCCGGAGTCGGGTCTGGCGGCAGCCCGTGTTCTGGCTGCCGACGCCGGCGCAGCCTGAGCAGTGCCGGCCGCGGTTTTCTTTCCCCCAGGGGCTGACGTGGCCGAAGACGTTGTCCTGGCGGAAGAAGCAGACTTGGCCGCAGTGACCTTCGTGGTCGGCTCCGTCGAGCCCTTGCCCGTTGCTTTCTTTCCGCCTGTCGTCTTTGCCATCGCGATTCTCGCCTCTGCTTGGAAAACAAACCGCTGGAAACCTTATATTATAGCACGCTGGGGAGCCCTCTCCTGGCGCCCCGGCCGCCTACAGCCCGAGCCGACGCTTCATGTCGGTTCGCTGCTGGTTCAATTCCGTCAATTCGGCCAGTTCCTCGGGTGTGAAGGTGGATTGCCGCGCCAGCCGATCGAGCCGGTCGCAGCATGCGTCGTAACGCATCTTGAGCACCGCGGCCTGCAGTTCCTCGCCCGCGATCCGCTCCTGTTCGCGCTGCCGCTCGGGCACCGTCTCGTCTTCCGGATTCTGTAACAGCAAGTCGCGGACGTTTTCATCATAGTCCAGAATTTCGCGGAAGATTTCCTCGTAAGTCGCCCCGTTCGAGGAGGTGCGCAGCACGTCCGACAGCAGCCGGAACTCCGCGCCGTCGCCGAGTGCACGCGCATGCTCGACGACTTCGGCGAACAGCTCGCCGATGCGCGGCAGCGCGCGCAGGGTCGCAAGTTGCTCGTCGTCGAGCTGCGACGCGATCCGCGGATGCATCACGAGCGTACGCAACGCCCGCTTTTCGCTGTCCGTCACGCGTCGCCGCTCGCTGCGCGGGGGCGCGTGGCGCGCCGGCGCGGCAATGCGTGCATCGACATCCGACAGCGCCGCGACTTCCTCGAACGGAATATCGAGACGGTCGGCGAACATGTGCATGATTTGCGCACGCAACGCATTAGCAGGCAGCGCCTGCAGCAGCGGCTTCGCGTCGAACAGCGCCTTCGCGCGACCTTCCGGTTGATCGAGCGCCTTGCCGGCAATTGCTTCGTTCAACAGAAATTGCGACAGCGGCATCGCGCGTTCGACCTGCTCGGAGAACGCTTCCGCGCCGAATTCGCGTACGTAGCTGTCCGGATCATGTTCGGACGGCAGGAAAAGGAATCGGATCGTCCGGTTGTCCGCCGCATGCGGCAGGCACGCCTCGAGCGCGCGGCGCGCCGCACGCCGGCCGGCCGAGTCGCCGTCGAAGCTGAAAATGACCGTATCGGTCTGGCGCAGCAGCTTCTGCACGTGGATCGGCGTGCACGCCGTGCCGAGCGTCGCGACCGCGTTCGGGAAGCCGAGCTGCGCGAGCGCGACGACGTCCATGTAGCCCTCGACGACCAGCACGTACTTGCGCTCGCGGATCGCGAGGCGCGCCTCGAACAGCCCGTACAGTTCGCTGCCCTTGTTGAACAGCGGCGTTTCGGGCGAATTCAGGTACTTCGGCTCGCCGCTGCCGAGCACGCGGCCGCCGAACCCGATCACCTGCCCCTTCACGTTGCGGATCGGGAACATGATCCGCTCGCGGAACCGGTCGTAACGGCGGGCGACGCCTTGCGCGTCGGTTTTTTCGCTGACGATCACGAGCCCCGATTCGACGAGCGATTCGTCGCGATAGTCGGGGAACGCGGTTTCGAGGTTCTGCCAGCCGTCCGGCGCATAGCCGAGGCCGAAGCGCGCGGCGATCTCGCCGGTCAGGCCCCGGTTCTTCAGGTACTGGATCGCGACGGTCGCGCCGCGCAACTGCTTGCGATAGTAGTCGCACGCGACGGACATCACGTCGGACAGCGCCGTCGCGACCGATTTGGACACGGGTGCCGGATAGTCGCCGCCGCCCCCACCGCCGCCGCGCATCGACGGCTCGTGCGGCACGGTCAGCCCGACCGATTGCGCGAGTTCCTGCACGGCTTCCGGGAACGTGAGCCCCGCGTGCTCCATCAGGAAGCCGATCGCCGTGCCGTGCGCGCCGCAGCCGAAGCAGTGATAGAACTGCTTGGTCGGGCTCACGGTAAACGACGGGCTCTTCTCGTTATGGAACGGGCACAGCCCCATGAAGTTGGCGCCGCCCTTCTTGAGCTGCACGTACCGGCCCACCACGTCGACGATATCGACGCGGTTCAGTAAATCCTGCAGGAACGAATGCGGAATCACCGTGGGATCGAGCGAAAAAAGGACAATACGATGCCCCGGCGCACGCCGCGCCAGGAAGCGGGTTTTACTTCGACAGCGCGGCCTTGACCTGCGCGGAGACAGCGGTCATGTCGGCACGGCCGGCGAGCTTGCCCTTCAGCACGCCCATCACCTTGCCCATGTCCTGCGGGCCGGCTGCGCCCGTTGCCGCGACCGCGGCCTGGACTTCGGCGGCCACTTCCGCGTCCGACAGTTGCGCAGGCATGTAGGCGCCCAGCACGGTCAGTTCGGCCTGTTCCTTCGCGACGAGATCGTCGCGGCCGGCAGCCTGGAACTGGCTGATCGAGTCCTTGCGCTGCTTGATCATCTTGTCGATCACGGCGGTGATGCCCGCGTCGTCAAGGGTCACCTGATCGTCGATCTCGCGCTGCTTGATCGCGGCCAGCAGCAGGCGAACCGTCGCCAGACGCTCGCTTTCCTTCGCGCGCATCGCGGCCTTCATGTCTTCGCTGATCTGCTCTTTCAAACTCATCTTGCACCCGGGATGGAAACGTGACTTCGACGCCCGTGAATGGACGTCAACACAAAAACCCGCTTGGGACTATGTCTCAAGCGGGTTGCTCGAATCCGGCATCGGCGACTCGCAGCCCCCTGATCGACACCGATCGTGCGGAGGTCGCCGGTGCGCCGCTCAGTGAACCGCGCGGCGCTCAATCGTTCAGTACAGCTTCTTCGGCAGCGTCTGGCTGCGAATTCGCTTGTAGTGACGCTTCACTGCTGCAGCCTTCTTGCGCTTGCGCTCGGCGGTCGGTTTTTCGAAGAATTCCCGCGCACGAAGCTCGGTCAGCAGACCGTTCTTCTCGATCGTGCGCTTGAAGCGACGCATGGCGACTTCGAACGGCTCGTTTTCTTTAACGCGAATGATCGTCATGATCCGACACGAATAAAGGTTTGCAGGGAAGATTTACGAGTATAGCAGAGCGTCGCACAAAGGCCTAAGGGCCGGGTCCCATCAACGACGGGCCTGCGCGGGCCGTCAGAGGCCGCGCGCAAACTCCGCCGCCGCCTGTCCGGCCGCCGTGCCGGACGCCCACGCCCACTGGAAGTTGTAGCCGCCGAGCCAGCCCGTCACGTCCACCGCCTCGCCGATGAAGAACAGCCCCGGCACCCGCGCACTCATCATGGTGGCCGACGACAGTTCGCGCGTATCGACGCCGCCCTTCGTCACCTCGGCCTTCTTGTAGCCCTCGGTGCCGTTTGGCGTCAGCGTCCAGCCGGACAGCGCGTCGCCGATCTGGCGCAGCGTCTTGTCGGGCAGATCCGCGAGCCGCGCGTCGGCCGCGACGCGATGCGTGTCGAGCCAGACGTGCGCGAGGCGCGATGGCACCCAGTCCGCGAGCAGCGAGCCGATCTGGCGCTTCGACGTGCGCTTCGCGTCGAGCAGGTCGGCCACCGCGTCGCGCTGCGGCAGCAGGTCGATGCGGATCGGGTCGCCGGACTGCCAATAACTGGAGATCTGCAGGATGCCGGGGCCCGACAGGCCGCGATGGGTCAGCAGCAGATCCTCGACGAATTCGCCGCCGCGTTTCTTGTCGCCCGTCGACACGCGCACTTCGAGCGACACGCCGGACAGCGCCGCGAATGGCTCCCAGTCGTGCTGCGCGAACGTGAGCGGCACGAGCGCGGGCCGCGTATCGATCAGCTTGTGGCCGAACTGCTTCGCGACCCGGTAGCCGAAGTCGGTCGCGCCGATCTTCGGAATCGACAGGCCGCCCGTCGCGACGATCAGCGCGCGGGCGCGGATCGGCCCTGCCTGCTGCGTGTCGAGCGTGAAGCCGTCGGCCGCGTGGCGTACCGCGTCGACGACCACCGGGCGGCGCCAGGCGATGCCGCCCGCGTCGCATTCGTGCTTCAGCATGTCGATGATCGCGTCGCTGCCGTGGTCGCAGAAGAGCTGCCCCTTGTGCTTTTCGTGCCAGGTGACGTGATGGCGCTTGAGCAGCCCGAGGAAGTCGCGCGGCGTGTAACGGGCGAGCGCCGAGCGCGCGAAATGCGGATTCGACGACAGGTAGTTGTCGGGCCCTGCGTAGAGATTCGTGAAGTTGCAGCGGCCGCCACCCGAGATGCGGATTTTCTCGGCGAGCCGCGGCGCGTGGTCGATCAGCACCACGCGGCGGCCGAGTTGCCCGGCGACCGCGGCGCTCATCATCCCGGCGGCGCCCGCGCCGATCACGGCGATGTCATAAGTTTCCATGGCGCGGATTGTACCTGCCCGGCCTTCGGCCCGGGCCGCCCGCGGCGGTGACCGTCTCCCGCCTGCTATAATTTCTGGTTACGTCGACCTACCTGCGGCGCGCTCGACAACGCGCGCCCCCGCCCTTACCCATGCTCGTCCTCGGCATCGAAAGCTCCTGCGATGAAACCGGCCTCGCGCTCTACGACACGCAGCGCGGCCTGCTCGCGCACGCGCTTCATTCGCAGATCGCGATGCACCGCGAATACGGTGGCGTCGTGCCGGAGCTCGCGTCGCGCGATCACATCCGCCGCGCGCTGCCGCTGCTCGAGGAAGTGATGGCGCAAAGCGGCACGCACCGCGACGACATCGACGCGATCGCGTTCACGCAAGGCCCCGGCCTCGCCGGCGCGCTGCTGGTCGGCGCGAGCATCGCGAATGCGCTCGCGCTCGCCTGGAACAAGCCGACCGTCGGCATTCATCACCTCGAAGGCCATCTGCTGTCGCCGCTGCTCGTCGACGAGCCGCCGCCGTTCCCGTTCATCGCGCTGCTGGTGTCGGGCGGCCATACGCAACTGATGCGCGTGACCGACGTCGGCGTGTACGAGACGCTCGGCGAGACGCTCGACGACGCGGCCGGCGAAGCGTTCGACAAGACGGCGAAGCTGATCGGCCTCGGCTATCCGGGCGGCCCGGAAGTGTCGAAGCTCGCGGAAACGGGCACGCCGGGCGCGGTCGTGCTGCCGCGCCCGATGCTGCATTCGGGCGATCTCGACTTCAGCTTCAGCGGCCTGAAGACGGCCGTGCTCACGCAGATGAAGAAATTCGAGGCGGCGAAGCTGGACGGCGAAGCGCTCGAGCGCGCGAAGGCCGACCTCGCGCGTGGCTTCGTCGATGCAGCCGTCGACGTGCTCGTCGCAAAGTCGCTCGCCGCGCTCAAGCAGACGAAACTCAAGCGCCTGGTGGTCGCGGGCGGCGTCGGCGCGAACCGCCAGTTGCGCGCGGCGCTGTCGGCCGCGGCGGCCAAGCGCGGCTTCGACGTGCACTATCCCGATCTCGCGCTCTGCACCGACAACGGCGCGATGATCGCGCTCGCCGGCGCATTGCGGCTCGGCCGCTGGCCCGAACAGGCGAACGCCGACTACGCGTTCACGGTGAAGCCGCGCTGGGATCTCGCGTCGCTCGCACGCTGATTCGCGCAACCCGATACCTTGCGCGCCGACACACGCCGGCAAACAAAATGGCCGCTCGATGAGCGGCCATTTTTCATTGCAGCGGCAAAACGACGCAGCGTTACGCGGCGTGTCGCTTGTCGCGCTCGATCAGTGCATACGCGCTGTGATTGTGGATCGACTCGAAGTTCTCGGCTTCGAGCACGTACGCAACCACGCGCTCGTCCGCATCGAGACGCTGCGCGACGTCGCGCACCAGATCCTCGACGAACTTCGGGTTTTCGTACGCACGCTCAGTGACGAACTTCTCGTCCGGACGCTTCAGCAAGCCCCACAGCTCGCACGACGCCTCTTCTTCCGCGATGCGGATCAGCGCCTCGACCGGCAAGTCGGCCGCGAGCTCGGCGTCGATCGTTACGTGCGAGCGCTGGTTGTGCGCACCGTACTGCGAGATCTTCTTCGAGCACGGGCACAGGCTCGTCACCGGCACGAGCACCTTCAGGAACAGGCGCGTCTCGCCGTTGCGGCTTTCGCCCGCGAGCGTCACTTCATAGTCGAGCAGGCTCTGCACGCCCGACACAGGCGCCGTCTTGTTCACGAAGTACGGGAACGTGACCTCGATGCGGCCGGCCTCGGCTTCCAGCCTCACGAGCATCGACGCGAGCATCGCGCGGAAGCGCTCGACCGTCAGCGGCTCGCGGCTGTCTTCGAGCAGCGCGACGAAGCGCGACATGTGCGTGCCCTTCTGATCGGCAGGCAGATGCACGTCGAGGTTCCAGACGCCGACGGTCGGCTGCACGTCGCCGCTTTCGGTGCGCACCGTCAACGGATGCCGGACCGCCTTCACGCCCACGCGCTGAATCGGAATCTGGCGGGTATCCACCGTGCTCTGCACGTCGGGCATCACGAAGGCGGGATTCATCTGGTTCATCTTGTTCAATCCTTGTAAGCCGCGCGTTCGACGACGCGCACGCCGCGTCACGCGGCAGCCGGAAAAGCAACATGGGCCCGCAGGCCCATGTTTTCCGCATCAATGTAGACCGGTTGCGCCAGTCGCACCGACGCCGCCCGCAGGCGGCGCCAGCTTACGCGACGCGCTTCGCCTGATCGGCGACGTCGGCCGCCGGGCTCAGGAAGCGTTCGCGAATCGATTTCGCGATGCCCGCGCCGTCGAGGCCGCATTGCGCCAGCAGCTTAGCGGGGTCGCCGTGATCGATGAACTGGTCAGGGAGGCCCAATTGTATTACGGGTCGGATAACCCCACTCTCCATCAGGGCTTCGACGCAGGCCGAGCCCGCACCGCCCATCACGCAGCCTTCCTCGACCGTGACGAGGTAGTCGTGGGTCTCGGCGAGTTCACGCACGAGCGCCGCATCGATCGGCTTCACGAAGCGCATGTTCGCGACCGTGGCGTCGAGCTCCTCGCCCGCCGCGAGCGACGGCGCGACCATCGTGCCGAACGCGAGAATCGCGACGCGCTTGCCTTCCGGCTGCGACGTACGGCGACGCACTTCGCCCTTGCCGAGCGGGATCTCGGTGAATTCCTTCACCGTCGCCACGCCCGTGCCCGCGCCGCGCGGATAACGCACCGCGGTCGGGTTCGGCTGCTGAAGCGCCGTGTGCAGCATCTGGCGGCATTCGTTCTCGTCGGACGCGGCCATGATCGTCATGTTCGGGATGCAGCGCATGAACGCGAGATCGTACGCGCCCGCGTGCGTCGCACCGTCGGCGCCGACGAGGCCCGCGCGGTCGATCGCGAACACGACCGGCAGGTTCTGCAGCGCGACGTCGTGGATCAGCTGGTCGTACGCACGCTGCAGGAACGTCGAGTAGATCGCGACGACGGGCTTCAGCCCTTCGGTCGCGAGGCCGCCCGCGAACGTCACCGCGTGCTGCTCGGCGATGCCGACGTCGTAGTAGCGATCCTTGAAGCGCTTCTCGAACTCGACCATGCCCGAGCCTTCGCGCATCGCGGGCGTGATGCCGACGACGCGCGAATCGCGCTCGGCTTCATCGCACAGCCATTCCCCGAACACCTGCGTGTACGTCTTCTTCGCGGGCGTGGGCGACGGCTTGATGCCTTCGGCCGGGTTGAACTTGCCGGGGCCGTGATAGAGCACGGGATCCGCTTCGGCGAGCTTGTAGCCCTGGCCTTTCTTCGTCACCACGTGCAGGAATTGCGGGCCGCGCAGCTCGCGAATGTTCTGCAGCGTCGGGATCAGCGAATCGAGATCGTGACCGTCGATCGGGCCGATGTAGTTGAAGCCGAACTCTTCGAACAGCGTCGCCGGCACGACCATGCCCTTCGCGTGCTCCTCGAGCTTGCGCGCGAGTTCGAGCACCGGCGGCGCCACGCTCAGCACGCGCTCGACGCCAGCACGCGCCGCCGCGTAGAAGCGGCCCGACATCAGGCGCGCGAGATGGCGGTTCAGCGCGCCGACCGGCGGCGAAATCGACATGTCGTTGTCGTTGAGGATCACGAGCAGTTTCGCATCCTCCGACACGCCCGCGTTGTTCATCGCCTCGAACGCCATGCCGGCCGTCATCGCGCCGTCGCCGATCACCGCGATCGAGAAGCGGTCGTCGCCGTTCAGCTGGCTGCCGATCGCCATCCCGAGCGCCGCCGAAATCGACGTGCTCGAATGCGCGGTGCCGAACGTGTCGTATTCGGACTCGCTGCGGCGCGGGAAACCCGAGATGCCGTCGTACTGGCGCAGCGAATGCATCTGGTCGCGGCGACCCGTCAGGATCTTGTGCGGGTAGGTCTGGTGGCCCACGTCCCAGACGATCCGGTCGTTCGGCGTGTTGAACACGTAGTGCAACGCGATCGTCAGCTCGACCGTCCCGAGGTTGGACGACAAATGGCCGCCCGTCTTCGACACGCTGTCGAGCACGAACGCGCGCAGTTCATCCGCGAGCGGTTGGAGTTGGCGACGATCGAGGCGGCGCAGATCCGCCGGGTCGTCGATGGTTTTCAGCAAGTCGTACATCGTCGTTCCATTGTAGGAAATCAAACGCGCCCGCATTCTATTGCACGCACCGTAAGCGTGTGCGCAGCGGCGGGCTTCGCGTCAGCTGACCCGGTTCACCACCAGGTCGGCAAGTTCGGCGAGACGCTGTGCGCGTGCGCCGAACGGTTTCAACGCATCGTGTGCTTCCGCGCGCAGCTGGGCTGCGAGCTCGCGCGATGCGTCGAGGCCGAGGATCGATACGTAGGTCGGCTTGTCGTTTGCCGCATCCTTGCCGGCCGTCTTGCCGAGCGTCGCCGAATCGGTCGTGACGTCGAGAATGTCGTCGACGACCTGGAAGGCCAGGCCCACGGCCGCTGCGTAGACGTCGAGCGCGGCCAGCGTTTCCGCCGACGGCGTCTCGCCGGCCAGCGCGCCCATCCGCACGGCCGCGCGCAGCAGCGCCCCCGTCTTCATCCGGTGCATCTTCTCGAGCTGCTCGCGCGTCAGCTTCAGGCCGACGCTCGCCAGGTCGATCGCCTGCCCGCCGGCCATGCCGATCGAGCCGCTCGCCAGCGCCAGCTCGCGCACGAGCGCGGCCTGCTGCACCGGCGACAGCGCATCGGCGTCGGTCAGCGCGACGAATGCCTGCGACTGCAGCGCGTCGCCGACCAGCAACGCCGTCGGCTCGTCGTACTGCACGTGCACGGTCGGCTTGCCGCGACGCAGCGCGTCGTCGTCCATGCACGGCATGTCGTCGTGCACGAGCGAATAGACGTGGATCATCTCCAGCGCCGCCGCCGCCGCATTGCGCGCCGCTTCCGTCGCACCGGTCAGTTCGCCTGCTGCATGGCACAGCAGCGGGCGAACGCGCTTGCCGCCGCCGAGGACCGCGTAGCGCATCGCTTCGTGGAGTTGCGTGGGCACCACGTTTTCGGCCGGCAAATAGTGGCCGAGTGCGTCCTCGACACGGTCAAGCACGGACCGCATCCATTGTTCGAATGTCATAGATCGTCGTCTTCGCCGTCCGTGGCGGCCGTTCCGGACGAAAGCGGCTTCAGCGTCGCGCCGTCCAGCACGCGAACCTGTTGCTCCACTTTCTCGAGCTGCTGTTGGCAAAACGCAACGAGGTTCGCGCCGCGGCGATACGCGGCGAGCGAATCCTCGAGGCTCAACGCGCCGCCTTCCATCCGGGCAACCAGCGTCTCGAGTTCCGCGAGCGCCATTTCGTAATTGTCCGGCAACGGTTCGGTGCCATTGTCGGGCGGCGTGGCGCCTGGGGATGCGGTTTTCGCCATGGACGAGGGTGTCAAATTTCAAAACAAGTCGGACATTCTACGGCAAAAGAGAATTCTCCGATCTCCCGACTTGGCGGGCCCGGCACAATTCCGGCCCCATCTTCGACGCACAGTGTGCGCCTTCCGAGTGTCTCCCGACAAAAAATTGACACAAATCAGGCACTTAATCCTAGCCTTGCGGGGCGAACCGGGTATAATTGCCCGTTTCCCTAAATCGATTTTTCGATGGTTGGGTTGTTCACTGCTTTCACGCTAACACCGGGAGTGGGAATGTCCAATCTGAGCGACGCGCTTCAGTTGAAGTCGGCTCACAGCCAGCTTCCAGTCACTGCATATTTCGATGAGGCGCTACTCGAGCGCGAGATCGAAACCCTCTTCAAGAAAGGACCTCGTTACGTCGGGCACGAGTTGATGGTGCCCGAGGCGGGGGATTATTTCGCGCTGCCGTCCGAGCAGGAAGGCCGCGTGCTGGTCCGCAACCAGACGAACCAGATCGAACTGCTGTCGAACGTGTGCCGCCACCGGCAGGCGATCATGCTCAACGGGCGTGGCCATGCGCAGAACATCGTGTGCCCGCTGCACCGCTGGACGTACGATCTGGAAGGCCAGCTGCTCGGCGCCCCGCACTTCCCCGACAAACCGTGCCTGAATCTCGGCAAGAGCCCGCTGCAGAAGTGGCAGGGGCTGCTGTTCGAGGCCGAAGGCCGCAACGTCGCGCGCGATCTCGCGAACCTCGGCACGAAGCATCACTTCGACTTCTCCGAATACCAGTTCGATCACGTCGAAGTGCACGAGTGCGATTACAACTGGAAGACGTTCATCGAGGTCTACCTCGAGGATTACCACGTCGCCCCGTTCCACCCGGGCCTCGGCAGTTTCGTGTCGTGTGACGATCTCAAGTGGGAGTTCGGCGACTGGTACAGCGTGCAGACGGTCGGCGTGCACAACGCGCTCGCGAAACCGGGCAGCGCGACCTACCAGAAGTGGCACGAGCAGGTGCTCAAGTTCCGCAACGGCGTGCCGCCGGAATTCGGCGCGATCTGGATGGTCTATTACCCGGGCCTGATGATCGAGTGGTATCCGCACGTGCTCGTCGTGTCGTGGCTGATTCCGCGCGGCCCGCAGAAGACGACCAACATCGTCGAGTTCTACTACCCCGAGGAAATCGCGCTGTTCGAGCGCGAGTTCGTCGAAGCCGAGCGCGCCGCCTACATGGAGACGGCCGTCGAGGACGACGAAATCGCGATGCGGATGGACGCCGGCCGCCGTGCACTGATGGCACGCGGCGAATCGCAGGTCGGCCCGTACCAGAGCCCGATGGAAGACGGCATGCAGCACTTCCACGAGTTCCTGCGCCGCCACCTCGGCGATCTCTGAACGCGCGCGGCGCGCTCCGCGCCGCATCGCATTCGGCATATGAAAAGACGGGTTCCGGCCCGTCTTTTTTTGTTTAGACTTGGAGTATCAGGCCAGTTCGCACTCCAGGGAGCCGTCATGCCACACACCCACTACACCACGCTCATTTCCGCAGCCAATCTCGCCGAACGTCTGGCCGCGGCGCCGGGCAGCGTCGCCGTATTCGACTGCCGCTTCGATCTCGCCGATCCGGTCGCGGGCGAAGCCGCCTATGCAGCCGGGCACATCCCCGGCGCGCAGTATCTTCATCTCGACCGCGACCTGTCCGGCCGCAAGACCGGCACCAACGGCCGCCATCCGCTACCGACCCGCGACGCATTCGCGACGCTGATGGCCAGCCGCGGCGTCAAGCAGGGCCAGCAGGTGGTCGCGTATGACGCACACGGCGGCGCCTATGCGGCGCGCCTGTGGTGGCTGCTGCGCTGGCTCGGGCACGACTCCATCGCGGTGCTCGACGGCGGCCTGCAGGCATGGGAAGCGGCCGGCCAGCCGTTGACCACCGACGTGCCGCACCCGCCCGCCGGCGACTTCCGGGCAGCAGCGCCGCTCGAATCGACGGTCGACGCGGCAGCCGTGCTCGCGAACGTGACGTCGGCCCAGCGCGTCGTGATCGATGCGCGCGCGCCCGATCGCTATCGCGGAGAAAACGAAACGATCGATCGTGTCGGCGGCCACATTCCCGGCGCACGCAACCGGTTCTTCAAGGACAACCTGAACGCCGACGGCCGCTTCAAGACCGGCCACGAACTGCGCGAGACGTTCACCACGCTGCTGGCCGGCACCGAACCGAACAGCGTGATCCTGCAATGCGGCTCCGGCGTAACCGCATGCCACAACGCGCTCGCACTCGAAGTCGCGGGGTTGCATGGCGCATCGCTGTATCCGGGCTCGTGGAGCGAATGGAGCGCCGATCCGTCGCGGCCGATCGCGACCGGCCCGACGCCGTAACACACCGGCACTGCGCAAGACGACGCGGCGGCATCTGCCGCCGCGTGTCGTTTACATCACGCCGTATTTGTGGAACCACTCGATCGTGCGCTTCCAGCCGTCCTCGGCATCGCCCTTCACGTAACTCGGCCGGTAATCGGCGAAGAATGCGTGGCCGGCATCCGGATACACGACGATCTCGGATTGGCGCGCGAGCTTCGAGTCGCTCGTCTGGATTGCCTTGCGCATGTCGGCCAGCGACGCCTGCGTGATGTTCGTGTCCTTCTCGCCGTACAGCCCCAGCACCGGCACCTTCAGCAACGCCGCATGATCGACCGGATTGAACGGCGTCATCTCGTCGGTCTTGCCCTCGACGAATCCGTACCACGCCACGGCCGCACGCACGTGCGGATTGTGCTCCGCATACAGCCACGCCTGGCGACCGCCCCAGCAGAACCCCGTCACACCGAGACGCGACAGGTCGCCGCCGTTCTTGCCGGCCCACGCGACGGTCGCATCGAGATCCTCGGTGACCTGGCGGTCCGGCACCTTGCTGACGATGTGCTCGACGAGCGCCTGGATCGTCGGGTACTTCGACGCATTGCCCTGGCGCGCGAAAAGATCCGGCGCGATCGCGAGGTAGCCGAGTTTCGCGAAGCGACGGCAGACGTCGGCGATATGCTCGTGAACGCCAAAGATCTCGTGGATCACGATGACGACCGGCAGGTTCGTCTTGTCGACCGGCTGCGCGCGATACGCGGGGATGCTCGCGTCGCCCGAGCGGATCTCGATGGTGTCGACGTCCAGCCCGGCGCTGTCGGTCGTGATGGTCTGCGCCGACACGGGCAGCACGGCCGCCGCGAAGGTGCCGCCCAGCGCGGCCTGCATGAACTTGCGGCGCGAGAACGGAACGTGGGGAACCAGGCTGTCGACTTCGGGTTTCAACATGAATGCACTCCTCGAATGGGGCGCCGCCGTCACGGCCACGGATCCGACCTGACGGGGCATCGCGCCGGCGGACGGCGCGGATGTTGCGGCGGTTGGCACACCGCCGCAAGCGGAAACCCGCACAAGATGCCCAATAATCCGTTGTCGCGTCAACTGTCAGATGTGTAAGACTCGATTACGACGGTGCGATCCCGTGATATCGATCGCGGTGTCGATGGCCCGCCCACCGGCCCTTCCCCGCCCATGTGCGGGATGCGGGCAACAAGCGCCGCTGCGCGATCGAATGCTTTCCGATTGAAACGAAAAGACGTGCAGCGCATGGGCAGTCATTCTGCGCCCGAAAAAGACAACGGGCAGGAAACGCGCTCGATGCGCATTCCCTGCCCGCCCGGTGCACGAACCGCTGTCAGTGCAGCTTGACGCGCGGCAGTGTCGTGCGGCGCAGCCAGTGCGCGACCGTATCGAGCATCATGCGCGGATAGCCGTGCAGCGCCGCGATATGCAGCCGGTACAGCGACATGTACATGAACCGCGCGAACAGCCCTTCGATCAGCATGTTGCCGCCGATCAACCCGCCCATCAGGTTGCCCACCGCACTGAAGTGGCCGAGCGACACGAGCGAACCGAAATCGCGATACGTGAACTCGGGCAGCGGACGCCCGTCGAGCCGGCATCCGATCGCCTTCAGCAGAAAGCTCGCCTGCTGGTGCGCGGCCTGCGCGCGCGGCGGCACGTTGCGTTCGTTGCCGGGCCATGCGCATGCCGCGCAGTCGCCGAGCGCGAAGATGTTGTCGTCGGTGAAGGTCTGCAGCGTGCGGCGCACGTCGAGCTGGCCGAGCTTGTTGACCTGCAGGCCATCGAGATTCGACAGCACGGACGGCGCCTTGATGCCGGCCGCCCAGACCGTGAGATCCGCACGCACCGCCTTGCCGCTCGCGGTGTGCACGACCCCGGGCGCGACTTCCGTCACGCGCTCGGCCAGCATCAGTCGCACGCCGAGCTTTTCGAGCAGTTCGGCCGTCGCGGTCGACACGCGCTCCTGCAGCGCCGGCAGAATTCGCGGCCCCGATTCGATCAGCACGATGCCGACGTCGTGCCGCGGGTCGAGCTTGTGCAGCCCGTACACGGACAGCACCTGCGCGGTATTGCGCAGCTCGGCGGACAACTCGACGCCCGTCGCGCCGCCGCCGACGATCACGACCTGGATGCGCGGCTCGGCCGCGGCGCCCGGCGCGGGCTGCGCCGGCGCCTGGTGCTCGGCGCGCATGCATGCGGCGATCAAACGCTTGCGAAAGCGCTCGGCCTCACCGACCGTATCGAGCGCGATCGCGTTCTGGGCCGCGCCCTGCACGCCGAAGAAGTGCGTCGTGCTGCCGATCGCGATCACCAGCGTGTCGTATTCGAGATCGCGCGCGGGCAGCAGTTCCTCGCCATCGCTGTCGTTGACGGGCGACAGCGTGATGCGCTTCGCCGTGCGGTCGAGCGCGGTCAGTTCGCCCTGCTGAAACTCGAAGCCATGCCAGCGCGCCTGCGCCGCGTATTCGAGTTCCTGCGTGAACGGGTCCATGCTGCCGGCCGCGACCTCGTGCAGCAACGGCTTCCAGATGTGGGTCGGATTGCGGTCGACAAGCGTGACGAGCGCGCGCGCGGGACGATTGGCGCGCGCGCCGTAACGGTCGCCGAGCCGCGTCGCCAGTTCCAGGCCGCCCGCGCCTCCGCCTACGATGATGATCCGATGCATCTGATTCCCCCTTTGCGATTCGAAACTGCTGCCGCCGGACGATGCACACGCATCCATTCGCGCCGCCCGTTGGATTAACCGGTTCGGACATCATCGATGTGCAGTTCGAAACACTTCGATGCGCCCGATTCCGGAACGCGGGCCGCGCCGCCCCCGCGACAATGATCTGACTCACTTGCATTGTCCGGGAGCTTGCGCGTTGACTACAAGCAAACCATCTCGATATTCAGCATCCCTGCAACAATATGCCGCGGGAAGCGGGAATCGCACGGGGGTGCGTCAGTGTGCCTCTTCCCAGTTCGCGCCGGCGCCCACTTCGGCGACCAGCGGCACCTTCAGCTTCGCCACACCGCACATCATTTCCGGTAGTTTCTCGCGCACGAGCGACAGTTCGTCGTCGGGCACCTCGAGCACCAGTTCATCGTGCACCTGCATGATCATTCGCGACGCGAGCTGGTCGCGCGTGAGCCAGTCGTCCACCGCGATCATCGAGAGCTTGATCAGGTCAGCCGCCGTGCCCTGCATCGGTGCATTGATGGCCGCGCGCTCGGCAGCCTGACGGCGCGGGCCGTTGCCGCCGTTGATCTCCGGCAGCCACAGGCGACGGCCGAAAACGGTTTCGACGTAGCCCTTGTCCTTCGCCGCCGTGCGCGTGTCTTCCATGTACTGCGCCACGCCCGGGTAGCGCGTGAAGTAGCGGTCGATATAGAGCTTCGCCGCATCGCGCGTGATGCCGAGGTTCGACGCGAGGCCGAACGCGCTCATCCCGTAGATGAGCCCGAAGTTGATGACCTTCGCGATCCGGCGCTGGTCGGAGTTGACCTCCAGCGGCGTCACGCCGAACACTTCGGCAGCAGTTGCGCGGTGGATGTCCTCGCCTTGCGCGAACGCGCGCAAGAGCGACGCGTCGCCGGAGATGTGGGCCATGATCCGCAGTTCGATCTGCGAATAGTCGGCCGACACGATCCGGTGGCCGGGCGATGCGATGAACGCTTCGCGGATCCGCCGGCCTTCGGCCGTGCGCACCGGAATGTTCTGAAGATTGGGATCGTTCGATGCGAGCCGGCCCGTGACCGCGACGGCCTGCGCATAGTTCGTGTGCACGCGACCCGTTGCCGGATTCACCATGCGCGGCAGCTTGTCGGTGTAGGTCGACTTCAGCTTCGACAGCCCGCGATGCTCGAGCAGCAGCTTCGGCAGCGGGTAATCCTCGGCCAGCTTCTGCAACACTTCTTCGTCGGTCGACGGTGCGCCGCTCGGCGTTTTCTTTACGACCGGCAACTGCAGCTTCTCGAAGAAGATCTGCCCGATCTGCTTCGGCGAACCGAGATTGAACTCGCCGCCGGCCAGTTCGTACGCCTGCCCTTCGAGCTCGATGAGGCGCGTCGCGATCTCGGTGCTTTGCGCCTGCAGAAGCGCGTCATCGATCAGCACGCCGGTGCGCTCCATCTTGCGCAGCACGAGCGATACCGGCATCTCGATGTCGCGATACACGCGCTCGAGGCCCGCTTCACGCGCGACTTGCGGATACAGCGCCTGGTGAAGCTGCAGCGTGATGTCCGCATCTTCGGCCGCGTACGCGGCGGCCTGCTCGAGCGCCACTTCGTCGAAACCGATCTGCTTCGCGCCCTTGCCGGCCACGTCCTCGTACTTGATCGTCTTGACGCCCAGATGACGCAGCGCGAGGCTGTCCATGTCGTGCGTGCGGTGCGATTCGAGCACGTACGATTCGAGCAGCGTGTCGTGCTCGATGCCGTTCAGCGCGATGCCGTAGTTCGCGAGCACCTGCGCGTCGTACTTCAGGTGCTGGCCGACCTTCTTGCGATCGGCCGATTCGAGCCACGGCCTCAGGCGCGCGAGCACGTCGTCGATCGGCAGTTGCTCGGGCAGGTCGGGGCCGCGATGCGCGACCGGAAGATACGCGGCCTTGCCCGGCTCGATCGAGAACGACAGGCCGACGAGGCGGGCGGTCATCGGGTCGAGCGCGGTGGTTTCGGTGTCGAACGCGGTGAGTGCGGCCGCATCGATCTTCGCGAACCACGCGTCGAATTGCGCCCAGGTCTGGATCGTGTCGTATTCGCGGACGATGTCCGCCGCGATCACCGGCGCAGGGTCGCCCTCCGGTGCATCGGCGCCGCCGCCTTCGGCGGGCGCGCTCTCGACTTCGCGCAACCACGTCTTGAAGCCGTAGCGCGCGAAGATGTCGCGCAGCAGGTGGCGTGCTTCGCCGTCCGTCTTCAGCGACGCCTCGATCGATTCGAGATGCGGCGCGAGATCGCAGGCCGTCTCGACGGTCACGAGCGTGCGGCCGAGCGGCAGGAAGTCGAGCGCGCGGCGCAGGTTGTCGCCGACCACGCCCTTGATCTCGCCCGCGTGTTCGATCACGCCGTCGAGGCTGTCGTATTGCGACAGCCACTTCACGGCCGTCTTCGGCCCGCACTTCTCGACGCCCGGCACGTTGTCGACGGTGTCGCCGATCAGCGCGAGGTAGTCGATGATCCGCTCGGGCGGCACGCCGAACTTCGCGATCACGCCGTCGCGGTCGAGCGTCTCGTTGGTCATCGTGTTGACGAGCGTGACGCGGTCGGACACGAGCTGCGCGAGATCCTTGTCGCCGGTCGACACGATCACGTTCATCCCGTGCCGCTCGGCTTCGCGCGCGAGCGTGCCGATCACGTCGTCGGCTTCGACACCCTCGACCATCAGCAGCGGCCAGCCGAGCGCGCGCACCGCGCCGTGGATCGGCTCGACCTGCAACGCGAGATCAGGCGGCATCGACGGACGGTTTGCCTTATAGTCGGCATAAAGGTCGTCGCGGAACGTCTTGCCCTTTGCATCGAACACGCAAGCGCTATACTCTGCACTGACTTCCTTGCGCATACGGCGCAGCATGTTGATGATTCCGTAGAGCGCTCCGGTCGGCTCCCCGCCAGGGCCACGCAGATCAGGCATCGCATGGTAAGCCCGATACAGATAGCTCGAACCGTCAACCAATAGCAGGGTCTTACCTTCCAGATTTCGTTCTTCAGGCATTATGAACAAGAGAAAAGTGATTCCGAGTCTGCGTTCGCTCGCAGATCAAGAACGCGCGACGGCCAAGAAGGCGCGCGCATCGTGGCAGATGTTCACGATTATGGCAGAGTTTATCGAGGCGACCGAGTACCTGTCGGAGATCCGCCCGGCTGTCAGCATCTACGGTTCTGCCCGTCTCAAACCCGACACGCCGCACTACAAGCTCGCGGTGCAGATCGCGCGCAAGCTGTCCGACGCCGGCTTCGCGGTGATCTCCGGCGGCGGCCCAGGCATCATGGAAGCGGCGAACAAAGGCGCGCACGCCGGCAAGGCGCCGTCGGTCGGCCTGAACATCGAGCTGCCGCACGAGCAGGCGGGCAACCACTTCCAGGACATCTCGCTGCGCTTCCGTCATTTCTTCACGCGCAAGGTCACGTTCGTGAAGAACTCCGACGCGGTGATCGTGATGCCGGGCGGCTTCGGCACGCTCGACGAGCTGTCCGAAGTGCTCACGCTGATCCAGACGAAGAAGTCGCGCCTCGTGCCGATCATTCTGGTCGGCAGCGCGTTCTGGCAGGGGCTGCTGCAATGGTTCCGCGACCAGCTGATTCCGATGGGCCTCATCAATCCGGAAGACATGAATCTGATGCAGGTGATCGACGACCCTGACCAGGTGCTCGACGCCGTGCTCGCGTTCTACGAGGACAGCGGCGAGGAAGAAGGCTCGGACGGCGACGGCCAGCCGCCGCGGCCTGAAGAAGACCGCATGTTCTATCTGTAATTCGATCGACGTCGATGGCCGGCCTCACGGCCGGCATCGCGCATCCGCACCCCGCGCGGCAGGCATGGCGATTTCGCCACCTGCCGCGTGTCATTTTGTAACGCTGCGTTAATCCCGCTGCGCGTCCAGGCACAGGCGAATGTCAAATCAGGGCAGCCTGTGCCGCGCAACGCGTGGGCCCGGGTCCGAGCCTGCGCCCCGTCATTGTCAAATCGTGCTGCCCGCCATCGATCCGGTCGGGCAGCCGGCCTGGAATCCGCCGTAACAAACACGCCTCGCCTTTTTCGCGCGGTGCCCGCACACTGCATCTCGTCGGCGTGGCGTCCCCCCGGTGGGCACGATCCCCCCTCGCGTCCATCGCGTCGCGCCGGCCTTTTACAATGACATCACGGAAAACAACATGCAACGCTCGCTGATTGCCCTCGCCTTCGCCGGCCTCGGTCTTTCACTGTCCGGCCTCGCCCACGCCGTCAACGTCGACGTCAACATCGGCACGCCCGCGCCGGTCGTCGTCGCGCCTGCGCCCGTGGTGATCGTCGGCTGGCACGGCGACCGCTATTGGGACGGCCGTCGCTACTGGGAACGCCGCGAGTGGGAAGATCACCAGCGCCATCGTGGTCACGAAGGCCGCGGCGGCTATCACTGCCCGCCGGGACACGCGAAAAAGGGCGAGTGCTGAGCGACAGAAGCCCAGCACGGCCGTTCGATCCTGCAAGGCCGCCCGCGCACTTCGGTGCCGGGCGGCCTTGTCGCGTTGCACCATGCGCGACGAATGCCGTTTTACCGCGGAGTCGCTCCGGCCGGACGAAACAGACGTCAGCGGCTACGCTCGCCGTCGACGGAGCCCTCTGTCACGCGGGCACTTCCGCAAACGAAAGCGGCGTCAGGTCCGGATGCCCGCCGAGCCGGGCGACGAGAAAATCCATCAGCAAACGGTTCCGGCGCGGCAGATACTCGCGCTGCGGCATGCACAGGCAGAGACCATATCGGCAGGTGGCGTGCCGGGTCAGCAACGGCACGAGCCGCCCTTCGCGGACATGCTCGTGACCAAGTAGCCGAAGAACTGGCCGATCGCGGCACCGCTCAGCACGACATCGAGTTCCGCGTCGATATCGTTGGTCGCAATGAACGGATCGATCTGGCGCCTCTCGAC
The DNA here is from genome assembly GCF_000203915.1 of Burkholderia ambifaria AMMD. NCBI lineage: Bacteria > Pseudomonadati > Pseudomonadota > Betaproteobacteria > Burkholderiales > Burkholderiaceae > Burkholderia > Burkholderia ambifaria. The sequence continues at coordinate 20,033 of NC_008391.1, read as the reverse complement.
TCGATCGTCAACGAGGAATTCCCACGGAAACGGCTTACCCGTGCGCGGATACAGGAACGCGGTGCAGTCGACGGCGGCTACACGATCGGCGGCATGCGCTGATCGGTACCGCAACGGAGATAGAACCGATGGAGTATGTGAGACTGGGGATGTCCGGGCTGAAGGTATCGAAGCTGTGCCTCGGCTGCATGACCTACGGCGATCCGTCGTGGCGACCGTGGGTGATGAACGAGGAGGCGGCCCGCCCGTTCATCCGCGCGGCACTCGACGCGGGCGTGACGTTCTTCGATACTGCCGACATCTATTCTGCCGGCGAAAGCGAGCGCATTCTCGGCCGCGCACTACGCGACTTCGCGACGCGCGACGACGTGGTGATCGCGACCAAGGCGTTCTTTCCGACCGGCGACGGACCGAATGCACGCGGGCTGTCGCGCAAGCACCTGCTCGCGAGCATCGACGCGTCGCTGCAGCGCCTCGGGACCGATTACGTCGATCTATACGTCATCCATCGGTTCGATCCGGATACGCCGATCGAAGAAACGCTCGACACGCTCGATGCCATCGTGAAGAGCGGCAAAGTCCGCTATCTCGCTGCGTCGTCGATGCATGCGTGGCAATTCATGATAATGCTCGCCTTCCAGCAGCATCACGGCCTCGCGCGATTCGTGTCGATGCAGAGCCAGTACAGCCTGATCTGTCGGGACGATGAGCGCGAGATGCTGCCGCTGTGTACCGACGCAGGCATCGGCTATACGCCATGGTCGCCGCTCGGACGCGGGTTGCTGGCCGGCTCGCGCGGCGCGGACACGACGCGGGCCTCGACCGACCAGCAAATGGTGTCCTGGTACGACGGCCGCGACACGGTCGCCGCGACCGTCGAAGCGGTCAGGCAGGCGGCGCAGGCTCGCGGCGTGCCGCCCGCGTCGCGCTTGCCTGGGCATTGCGGCGACCCGGCGTCGCCGCGCCGATCATCGGCTTGTCGAAGCCGCATCACATGGCCGATGCGCTCGCCGCGCTCGACGTGCGCGAAACCGCGTTGCTCGAGGCGGCGTTCGACCGGACGATCGAACCGGTGCGGTGGTGACCAGGGCCACGGCGATCGGGTCGAACCGGAGGTTCGACGCCGGATGCTGCGTGTCGATGGCGGTGTAAAGCCGCGCTCAAATGACAGCGCAATGCCGAGTAATTCGCTCATATACAAAGGGACCCTGGGGTCCCCTTGATGTGGTGCAACGGCAATTTCGGCCAGAGCGACGACGAACGCGCCAAAATGAAACAATTACGCGTATCGAGGCACTTTGGCGGCTACTGATTCCAATACCCGACGCAGCGTCCATTGCTGCGCTTGTGTCTTGTTAAAGGGAAACGCCCAAATGACGTTGTTGGCTTGCGTACTGTCGTAATGGTCGTCAATCACGAGATTCGGGTTTGCGATCGACGTGATATATCCCGGGCGCATGGTAAGGCTCCACCGCTGAGATATCGCACCGGTGTATTTTCTCAAGACGAGTGGCGTCTCGGCTGCGACCCTTCCATCCTTAAAATCGAGCGCCAGCTTCGGCTCGCCTGGAACTTCGCTGAAGTCCAGGACAAAGCACCCTAGGGCGGGCTTAAAATCCCATACGATTTGCACCAACGGGTCGGTCAAATAGCGGAGCTGTGCCGGTGCGTTTTCGCCTACCAAGCCGGTGGTGGTACTGTCGGTCGGAACACCGATACAGCGGCTTGTGTCCGAAGTGAATTCAATTACCACATCGCTCATGATATTTTCTCCAAGATAGTTACGAAAACAATCAAATCACTCCATCTAAAACACCCCTTAAATGGCAAGCCCATATCGACCTGCGACCCAAAGGTATTGGCGAGTTACCTGCACCGGCACTCAATTGAAAACAAAATTACACCGACAGCCTCTCATACTCAATTACACTCGATTACACATCCATAAAAATCGAGGCAGATCGAATATTCGACGCAGGCGAGTAGGGACTACATGATTTCCGTGCCATCTCATGGATTTGTGATCTTGCCGGTTGTTGTTCTTCGGCAAACACCCATCCCCCATGTTCTGCGGGACGCATATCCGCCACAGTCGTCCGGCGCCGCGGTACGCCGGCTGCGGAACGAGTTGTAGCAAGCCGCCGCACAACCTCCCGCACGTGATCTCCGCCGGCGAAGGGCGATCTTTCAAAACGCTCATTTCCGGGAGACTGCGTGCCTACCGAATACCACCACGGTGCCAGTGGCCGCTTCACCTATATCGGTGCGTACCCGGGATGGAAACGTGCTTGCGAACGCGCACGATCGGCGTACGAGAAAGCCTGCAAAAAGAGGGGAATCACTCCGCACCCGAAATACCTGATCGGCGTGCATTTCCACGATCTGCGGGCGAAGGCGTTGACCGATCTGAAGGGGCAGCGGGGGGACGGCAGCGGCGCAATCACTGGCCGGCTTCACGTAGCGCGACGGCGCGCTACACGAAGTCGCGCGCAGTGGAACGCGTCTGCCTGTCACACTGACGCGTGCAAGTTAGACACAGACGCTCATATTAGACACGAAGGCTCCCCGAACCGGCCGGGGAGCCTTATACAGCAAGGGTTTGTTACTGGAACGCCACTTCCGCAAAACTCCGCAGCTTGCGGCTATGCAGCTTGTCGAGCCCGTTCGTGCGCAGGATCTCCATCGCCTTCACGCCGATCTGCAGATGCTGGTCGACCTGCCCGCGATAGAACGTGTCGGCCATGCCCGGCAGCTTCAGCTCGCCGTGCAGCGGCTTGTCCGACACGCACAGCAGCGTGCCGTACGGCACGCGGAAGCGGAAACCGTTCGCGGCGATCGTCGCGCTTTCCATGTCGAGCGCGATCGCGCGGCTCTGCGACAACCGCTGCACGGGCTCGCGGTGATCGCGCAACTCCCAGTTGCGGTTGTCGACGCTCGCGACCGTCCCCGTGCGCATCACGCGCTTCAGTTCGGCGCCCTCGAGCCGGGTGACCTCGGCCACCCCGCGCTCGAGCGCGAGCTGCACTTCGGCGAGCGCCGGGATCGGCACCCACAGCGGCAGGTCGGCATCCAGCACGTGATCCTCGCGCACGTAACCGTGGGCGAGCACATAATCGCCGAGGCGCTGCGTGTTGCGCAGGCCCGCGCAGTGGCCGAGCATCACCCACGCATGCGGACGCAGCACCGCGATGTGATCGGTGATCGTCTTCGCGTTCGACGGACCGACGCCGATGTTGACCATCGTGATCCCGCTGCCGTCCGCGCGCTTCAGGTGATACGCGGGCATCTGCGGCAGCCGCGGCGGCGCGACGCCCTCGACCGGCTCGCTGCCGAGGTTCGCGTTGTACGTGACGACATCGCCCGGCTCGACGAACGCGCTGTACTGGCTGCGGTACTCGCGCACTTCGGGATCGTCGCTCTCCGTCATCATCGTACGGCCGAGCCTCACGAATTCGTCGATGTAGAACTGGTAGTTCGTGTACAGCACGTAGTTCTGGAAGTGCGTGGGCGACGTGGCCGTGTAGTGACGCAGCCGGTGCAGCGAGAAGTCGACGCGCGCGGCCGTGAACAGCGCGAGCGGATGCGGCTCGCCGTGCTGCGGCTCGAACGTGCCGTTGACGATGCGGTCGTCGAGGTACGACAGGTCGGGCGTATCGAAGATGTCGCGCATCGCGAGCAGGCGGTCGCGGTCGAGTTCGCCTTCGAGATGGATGCCTTCGGGGAACGCGAAGTGAACCGGGATCGGCTGCGACGACACGCCGATCTCGATCTTCACATGGTGGTTCTTCGCCAACAGGCGCAACTGCTCGCGATAGTAATTCGCGAACAGGTCCGGACGCGTGACCGTCGTCTCGAACACGCCCGGGCCCGCGACGAAGCCGTACGAGCGGCGCGAATCGACGTGGGTGTTGACCTCGGTACGAATCCGCACGAACGGATAGCACGCGCGCACGTGCTCGGTGATCGGTTCGTGGCGGCGATAACGCGCGAACGCGTCGCGCAGGAAGCCCGTATTGGTGTCGTAGATGGCCGACAGCCGCGCGACGGCGGCGACGGAATCGTCGAATGCTTCGACAGGCGGGCTCTCGGGCATTAGCATCCGGTGCCGGCGGCTCAAATCGTTCTTCATTTTCGATACCTCATCTGATCGAACGACATTACCACGGAACCCGGTCACGCTCATGGCCGCCTGCTTGCAAGTCGCTTGCACATGAGGGCCGGGCCGCGCCCAGTATTTGCTAAAATCGGTGGGTTCACTGGAGACTCATCATGAAGCCGCTCATTCTCGTCGCCGCTGCTGCCGCATTTGCTGGCATGTTTGCCGCCGTCGGCACCGCTTACGCCGCAGGCAGCACGCCGGACGCCGACGCGCAGGCGCGGGCCGAGGCCAACGAAGCCGCCGGCCTGCCCGATCTCCGCAAGATCAACCGGCCCGGCGCCGAAGTCACGTCGAAAGTCGACTTCGCCGACATTCGCCGCACGCCGAGCTTCCATGAAAAGAGCAGGAACGGCACCGAGGTCACCGAGTATCGCGATCGCGGCAAGCCGGTCGAGATCAACGTGAAGTCGAACTTCGGCACGCGCTACCAGATGAGCTCGACGCCCGACACGTCGCCGAAGCCGCATGACGCGGGCGTCCCGATCACGCGCCTGCCGTCGGTGAACCTGCGCTACTGATTTCCCGCCGCGCCGCGTCGGTCGCCACGCGGCGCACCGGCGCTCCCTTCACCTCCTGTCGCGCCGCACGCCGCGCGCGTGCCGACAACTGACCTGACGCATCTCGCATGGCCGTTTTCACCGCTGTTTCCGACTCCGATCTCGCGCAATGGATGCGCCACTACGAACTGGGCGACGTGCTGGCGTTCCGCGGCATTCCGTCCGGTATCGAAAACAGCAACTTCTTCCTGACGACGACGCGCGGCGAGTACGTCCTGACGATCTTCGAAAAGCTGACGGCCGAACAGCTGCCGTTCTACCTCGACCTGATGCGCCATCTGGCGAGCCACGGCGTGCCGGTGCCGGATCCGATCCCGCGCGACGACGGCGCGCTGTTCGGTCTGCTGCACGGCAAGCCGGCCGCGATCGTCACGAAGCTCGACGGCGCCGCCGAACTCGCGCCGGGGATCGAACACTGTATCGAGGTCGGACAGATGCTCGCGCGCCTGCACCTGGCGGGGCGCGACTATGCGCGCTACCAGCCGAACCTGCGCAGCCTGCCGTGGTGGCGGGAAAACGTCCCGGCGATCGTTCCGTTCGTTTCCGACGCGCAACGCACGCTGCTCGAGGGCGAACTCGCGCACCAGGCCGCGTTCTTCGCGTCCGACGACTATGCGGCGCTGCCGAGCGGCCCATGCCACTGCGACCTGTTCCGCGACAACGTGCTGTTCGCGCACGCGGCGCCCGGCACCGGTCATGACGTACGGCTCGGCGGCTTCTTCGATTTCTATTTCGCGGGCTGCGACAAATGGCTGTTCGACGTCGCGGTGACCGTCAACGACTGGTGCGTCGACCTCGCGACGGGCGTGCTCGACGTCGCGCGCGCGGACGCGCTGCTGCGTGCGTACCAGACGGTCCGGCCGTTCACGGCCCCGGAGCGCCGCCACTGGAGCGACATGCTGCGCGCGGGCGCGTACCGCTTCTGGGTGTCGCGCCTGTACGACTTCTACCTGCCGCGCGCGGCCGAAATGCTCAAACCGCACGACCCCGGTCATTTCGAACGCATCCTGCGTGAGCGTATCGCCAACACGCCCGCGCTTCCCGAGACCCATACCGCATGCAACTGATCGAAGTACCCGCGAAAGCGGGCTATGTCTGGTTCCGTCAAGGCATCTGGCTGTTCCGCCGGAACCCCCTCGCGTTCATCACGCTGTTTTTCACGTACCTGCTGGCCATCACGCTGGTGTCGATGGTGCCGGTGATCGGCGCGGCGCTGCCGCTGCTGTTCATCCCCGGCATCGCCGTCGGCTTCATGGCCGCGTGCCGCGACACGGTCGCCGGCAAGCCGGTGATGCCGACGATCCTCATCGACGGCTTCCGCTCGTATGGCTCCGCGACGACGCAGCGGCTGCTCGTCCTCGGCCTGGTCTATGTCGCGCTGATGGTGGCGGTGTTCGCCGCGTCGTCCATCGTGGACGGCGGCGGCCTGCTCCACATGATGCTGGGCGCGACGAACGACACGAGTCCGACGCCGGAAGCGCTTGCCGCGCAGGGCACGGTCGGCGCGCTGCTGCTCGCGACGCTGCTCTACGCGCCCGTCGCGATGCTGTTCTGGTTCGCGCCGGTGCTCACCGCGTGGCACGACATCCCGCCCGCCAAGGCGCTGTTCTTCAGCGTCGTCAGCTGCTGGCGCAATCGCGGCGCATTCGTCGTATACGGGCTGCTGTGGTTCGGCGTCGCGCTCGGCTCGTCGTTCGGCCTGTCGCTGCTGCTGCAGGCGCTCGGCGCCGGCGCCTATGTGCTGACGATCATGATGCCGGTGACGATCATCATCGTCACGATGATGTACTGCTCGTTCTACGCGACCTATCGCGGCTGCTTCGGCGTGCAGGAACCGGGCGCCCCGACGCCCACGACCGGCCGCTGATGCCAACCCGGCCGGCGCACGCAGCCGGCCGCCCATCCCTTCCCGGCCAGCCCGCCCCCGGTTTCACGGGTTCCGGCTGCAACCCGGTCCCTACGCGTTGCCCCTGTTCAATCGAATCTTTTGCGCGCAAAATAATTTGCGTACAAATCGTTAGCGCGTTCGCCGCGCCGCCCGAATCATGGACCGCCTCCCCCCCCTGCCCCAGACGCTCGACGACCAACTCTGCTTCGCGCTCTACTCGACTTCGCATGCGATGACGAAGGCGTACAAGCCATTGCTCGACAAGCTGTCGCTGACCTATCCCCAATATCTGGCCATGCTCGTGCTGTGGGAACGGGACGACATCGCGGTGAAGGACATCGCCGCCCGCCTCGACCTCGACCCGGCCACCGTCACGCCGCTGCTGAAGCGGCTCGAGGCGCTCGGCTACGTCGAGCGCGTGCGCAGCGCGACGGACGAGCGCGTCGTGAACGTGCGCGTGACCGCGGAAGGCCGCGCGCTGAAGGTCAAGGCGCGCTCGGTGCCCGGCGATCTCTTTTGCGCGATGCAGCAAACCCCCGAGTTTCTGGTCAGGCTGCGCGCGGATCTCCAGCAGCTGCGCGACGCGCTGGCGGCCGCCAACGAAGGCTGACGAGCCGACCGGTCGCGAACCGGCCCGGTGCGTCAGCCTTTTCTTCAAAATTTCATTTGCACACAAATCATTTGTGTTCTATATTTATCTCGTGGCCGGCGACATCCCAGTTCGACCGGACCGCTTTCCCCCTTTTCCGACAGGAGCTGCACGATGAACATTCTGTACAAGACCAGCGCCACGAGCACGGGCGGCCGCGACGGCCGCGCGGTTTCCGCCGACAACAAGCTGGAAGTGAAGCTGGCCGCGCCGCGTGAACTCGGCGGCACGGGTGCGGAAGGCACGAACCCGGAGCAGCTGTTTGCCGCAGGTTACTCGGCCTGTTTCCTGAGCGCGATGAAATTCGTCGCCGGCCAGAACAAGCAGACGCTGCCGGCCGACACGCAAGTCACCGCGGAAGTGGGCATCGGCCCGAACGACGCGGGCGGCTTCGGGCTCGACATCGAATTGCGCGTGTCGCTGCCGGGGCTCGACAAGGCCGACGCGCAGGCGCTGGTCGACAAGGCGCACCACGTGTGCCCGTACTCGAACGCGACCCGCAACAACGTGCCGGTGCGCCTGACGGTGGTCTAACGCGACACGCGGCGCCGAATGCAAAAAGGGCGTGTGCGGCTACTTGCCGCACACGCCCTTTTGCGTGATACGCCGGACCGGCTGACGAGCCAGCCCGCGCTCCGCTGCTTAACGCGAGCCGAACGAGAACGGACGGTTCATCGCCGCTTCGCGATCGATCTTGCGCATGCGGAATTCGAGGTCATAGATGTCGGTGGCTTCGGACAGGTACGCGTCGGCGCGCTCTTTTGCGGCCTTTTCAGCGTTCTTGGTCAGCATCAGGAAGAGGTGGCTCAGCAGGTACATGATCGATCTCGCAATCCAAGGGTTCTTTGACTAGGGTTTTCCCGAATTATAGGGAAAACCCTAGCCCTTGGCTAGCATCGATCAGACGGTGCGTCGTTCGGTCGCCACAGTGCGACGATTCTGTTCGAAAAAGGACCAGATCATCGCGCTCGCATCGGGGCCAACCGCCGCATGAAACGGTACGGCTTCGTCGCCGCCGGCCCACGCATGATCGAGCCCCTTGACGTGGCAAAGCCGCACGACCGGCTCCCCGTCGCGGCGCACGTCGGTGATGTGCGCGCCCGCCTCGCGCGTCTCCACGCGATCGCCGCCGCGCAGTGCGCCGCGGCTATCCGCGAGCCCGTTCAGGCGCATGAACTGCACCGTGAGCTGGTCCGCATTCTTCGGCGCGACGACATGGTCGGCGTCACCCTGCACGATCAGCGCGGGCATGCCCGGATACGCACTGGCGTCGATCAGCGCATCGAGCACGGCCGCCGGGTTCTCCCGCAGCCCGCGCCGCATCACGTCCATCGCACTGATGCCGGAATTCGCCTCGCCGAGGGCGGGGCCCGAGTGCAGCGCGACCGCCGCGAAGTGATCCGGATGGTGCAGTGCGAGCAGCGCCGCCAGCCCCGCGCCGGCCGACAACCCCGCGACGTAGACGCGCGATGCGTCGAAACCGTGCTCGTCAACCAACGCATCAATCAGCGACGCGACCGTATCCGCTTCGCCACGACCCGCGCGATCGGTATCCTCATACCAGTGCCAGCAGCCGTGCGCGTGCGCACGCTGCGACTGCTCCGGATACAGCACGGCGAAGCCGTGCTTGTCGGCCAGCAGGTTCATTCGCGTGCCCTGCGCAAACTCGTCGACCGATTGCTGGCAACCGTGCAGCATCACGACGAGCGGCATCGCGCCGCGCCGCCGGCCGGGCGGGACATAAAGCCCGTATGCGAGCTGCTGGACGAGGCGGCCGAGCGCGGGCGCCATTGGATGCTCGCCACGCGTCCACTCGCCTGCCGCCCATGCAGCCGCGCGCGGCCGCACGCGCGACTCGCGCGGCGGGGACAGATCGGTAGCGGCGCTCGAGGCCGCGGCCTCGAGCGTATCGCGCGCGATCCGCTGTGCATCGCGCGCCCCACGTTTGGCAGCCGGGGACAGCATGCGTTTCACGCCCCCCAGCCATACCTTCGTCAGACTTTTGGTCATCAATCGGGCTCGCAGTCAGGAAAAATAGGGTCACGATACTTGATGCATCGTTCGACTTTGTGCAATGCACCATAACATTGTTTCTGGGATTTTTCCTGCGCGCAGATAGTTCCCGGCGGCGCAAAAAACGGGCCTCGACCGGCCGCGGCGCTATACTGGGGTTTAACCGCTTGTATCCGTTGTAGTCGTTCCGCCCGGCTCGCGCGTTGATTTAAGCATTTGTCCCGCCTCTGCCCGTTCCTTCCCGATGTTCGACCTGCCGTCTCACCTGTGGATCACGATCACCGCGTTCGGTGGCGCTGGCCTGACCTTGCCGCTCGCGATCACGATCGCCGTATGGCTCGCGCTCGGCTACTCGTGGCAGCGCGCCGCCGCGTGGCTCGGCGTGCTCGCGGCGGCGATCGGGGTCGTCGCGCTCACCAAGATCGCGTTCCTCGGCTGGGGCATCGGGATCCGCGCGTGGGACTTCACCGGATTCAGCGGCCACGCGATGCTATCCACGTCGGTCTATCCCGTCGCGATGTTCCTCGCGCTGATCCGCACGCGCGCGCCGGTGCGGATCGCCGGCATCGCGCTCGGGCTCGCGGCCGGCATCGCGGTCGGCGTGTCGCGTGTCGCGCTCGCCGCGCATTCGCCGTCCGAATCGATCACCGGCTGCATCATCGGCGCGATCGCCGCACTCGTGTTCATCGCCGGCTCCTGGCAGGCGGTGCCGCACCGCTGGTCGGTGCCGGCGGTCGTCGCGAGCCTGGCGCTCGTCACGATCGCGCTGCATGGCATCACGGTGCCGTCGCACCAGTGGGTCACCAAGGTCGCGCTGGAGCTGTCGGGGCACGAGCGGCCGTTCGTCCGCGCCCGCTGGAAAGCCAATCCGAACTACCGGCCGGCATCGCAGCCGTCGTCGCTGCACCGCACGGGGTTGTCGCTGCCGTCGCTGCACGCGTGACGGGCCGCGCGCACGTCATTCCCGCCGCGTTTCACGTCTGAAGGTTCCATGCGTCCCGGCGCATGAACGGTATGTCGAGCGTTATAACCTCCCCTATATTACGATTACGGTTTCCAACCATTCGAACGACCCGACCATGCGCTCAACCGTCCGCCCGCTTCGCCGCACCCTGCTGCGCCTGTTGCCGCTCGCCACGCTTGCCGCGGGCATCGCGTTCAGCGCGCCGGCTTGCGCTGCCGACGAGCTGGTCGTGTCGGCGGCCGCGAGCCTGACGAACGCATTCAAGGCAGTCGGCGATGCGTACCACAAGCAGCACCCGGAGACCAAGGTGCTGTTCAACTTCGGCGCGTCGGACGTGCTGATGCAGCAGATCGCCAAGGGCGCGCCGGCGGACGTGTTCGCGTCGGCCGACCAGAAGGCGATGGATCGCGCCGTCACCGAAAAGGTCATCGTGCCCGGCACGCGCCGCGATTTCGCGGCGAATTCGCTCGTGCTGATCGTGCCGGCGGACAGCCATGCGGCCGCGCCGACGTCGCTGAACGACCTGACAGTGCCGGGCGTGAGGCGTATCGCGTACGGCGATCCGGCATCGGTGCCGGTCGGCCGCTATACCGAAAGCGCGCTGCGCGCGGCAGGCGTGTGGGACGCCGTCAGCGCCAAGGGCGTGCTGGCCGCGAACGTGCGCCAGAGCCTCGATTACGTCGCGCGCGGTGAAGTCGACGCGGGCTTCGTGTTCGGCACCGACGCGGCGATCATGCCGGGCCGCGTGAAGATCGCGCTGACCGTGCCGACGCAGACGGCCATCACCTATCCGATCGCGGTGGTCAAGGACAGCCGCCATGTCGCGCAGGCGCAGTCGTTCATCGACTTCGTCGCGTCGCCGCAGGGCCAGGCCGTGCTGTCGACATTCGGCTTCAAGCCCGCGGGCAAGTGAGCACGGCATGATGCAGGACGCGTGGGTACCGCTGCTGTTGTCGCTGAAGGTCGCCGGTTGGGCGACCGCGCTCGACGTCGTGCTCGGCGTCGCCGCCGCCTTCGCGCTCGCGCGCTGGCGCTCGCCGATGCGCGACGTGGTCGATTCGCTGCTGACGCTGCCGCTCGTCCTGCCGCCGACGGTGCTCGGCTATTACCTGCTCGTGCTGCTCGGCCGGCGCGGCGTGTTCGGTGCGTGGCTCGACAAGCTCGGCATCGAACTCGTCTTCACGTGGCAGGGCGCGGTGATCGCGTCGATGGTGGTCGCGTTTCCGCTGATCCTGAAATCGGCGCGCACCGCGTTCGAAAGCGTCGATCCGCATCTCGAACGCGCGGCCCGCACGCTCGGGCTCGGCGAAGCCGCGGTGTTCTTCCGCGTGACGCTGCCGCTCGCCACGCGCGGCATCCTGGCCGGCGCGCTGCTCGCCTTCGCGCGCGCGCTCGGCGAATTCGGCGCGACGCTGATGATCGCCGGCAACCTGCCCGGGCGCACGCAGACGCTATCGGTCGCGATCTATGCGGCGGTGCAGGCCGGCGACGACAGCACGGCCAACTTCCTCGTGCTGGTGACGTCGATCACCTGCGTGCTCGTGCTGCTCGCGACCGGCTGGCTCGTGCCGTCGCGCGCCGGGCGGAGCCAGCCGACATGACGCGCCGATCGCATCCTTACTGCTTCGCGGCGACACGCGTGCCCGTTGTGCGCGCGGTTGGCGGCGCGAGCGGCGCGGCACGACGGAGGCCCGCATGAGCGTCGCCGTCGATATCCGCAAGACCTACGCGAGCGCCGAGCGCCGCTTTACGCTCGACGTGTCGTTCGCGGCCACCACGCAGCGCGTCGTGCTGTTCGGGCCGTCCGGCGCGGGCAAGAGCATGACGCTGCAGGCGATCGCCGGCCTGCTGTCGCCCGACGAAGGCACGATCACGCTGAACGGCGAACCGCTGTTCGATTCCGCGCGCGGCATCGACGTGCCGACCCGCGCGCGCCGCGTCGCGTATCTGTTCCAGGACTATGCGCTGTTCCCGCACCTGAACGTACGCCAGAACATCGCGTTCGGGCTCACGCCCGGCCTGCGCAACCCGCGTGCGAAGACGACGCCGCCCGAAGTCGCGTACTGGCTGCAGGCGTTCGAGCTCGACGCGCTCGCCGGCCAGTTTCCGTCGCAGTTGTCGGGCGGACAGAAGCAGCGCGTCGCGCTGGCCCGCGCGCTGGTCGCGCAGCCGCACGTGCTGCTGCTCGACGAACCGTTCGCGGCAATCGACGGCGCGATGCGCCAGCGCATGCGCCACGAGCTCGCCGAACTGCAGGCGCGCCTCGATATCCCGATGGTGCTCATCTCGCACGATCCCGACGACGTCGCCGCGTTCGGCGACCAGGTCGTGCAATTGAGCGAAGGGCGCGTGCTGGCCGCAACGCCGCACGCCGAGTGGCCGACGCGCGTCGTCGGCGCGCACGACGGCCGTGGCCCGGGCGGCCACGCGGGGGCCTGAGGGAAGCCGCACGGCGGCATAAGTTGAAACAACGGGATCGAAAGCGGCGCCTCGTGCAAGTCGCGCGGCGCCGGTTTCGCGTCGTCCACCCACGGTCGTCGAATGCGAAAACCGCGCGCGCGATCAGCCCGTCACCGCGAGAATCACGCTCGATGCCTTGAACAGCGCGATCGCGCGTCGGCCGACGTCGAGTTGCAACGCTCCGACGCTGTCGTTCGTGATGACGGCCGTCAGCGTCCCGCCGCCGTCGAGCGCCAGCGTCACCTCGCTGTTCACCGCGCCCGCCGCGACGGTTTCGACCGTCCCGTGCAACTGGTTGCGCGCGGACACCTTCAACGTGGCTTCGGCTTCATCGGCGACCGCCAGCACGACCCACGACGCCTTCACGAGCGCGCACGCATCCGCGCCCGGCTCGAGGCCGAGCGCGTCGGCGCTTTCGTGCGTGAGCACCGCGACGATCACCTGCCCGCCGGGCAGCACGAGCGTCACTTCGTCGTTCACCGTGCCGCGCACGATCGTCTCGACCTTGCCGAACAGCTGGTTGCGCGCGCTCGTCTTCATGCCGATCCGGCCGATCAGTGCCCAGTCGACGTCGAAGCCGGACACCGCCGCGCTCGCCGCGTCGATGAAGCGGCGATGCTCGCGCTCGATCGTGCGGAACGCGGTGATCAGCGACGTCGCGCGCGGCGTCAGCGTCGTGCCGCCGCCGCCCTTGCCGCCCGTCGAACGCGTGACGAGCGGCTCGCCGGCCAGGTTGTTCATCGTATCGATCGCATCCCACGCGGCCTTGTAGCTGAGGCCGACGGCCTTCGCCGCGCGCGTGATCGAGCCGGTGTCGCCGATCGCCGCGAGCAGCGCGATGCGGGTCGCGCCGCCGAGCGTCTGCGGGCCGGCGCGCAGCCAGAGTTCGCCGCCGAGTCCGAGCGGTCCGGCGGCGGAGGAAGGAGGCGGTGCGTCGCTCATGGGTAGGTCTGCAAAAAACGGGGAGCCATTATAGGGAGCGGCCGCCGCTCACCGCGGCTTGCCGTCGAGTCGCGGCGGGCGCAGGCTCGCGAGCAGCGCCTCGGCGTCGCGCGCCGCGCGTTGCTCGAGCGCGGCACCATAGCCGCGCACGAAACCGAGCTGATACGCGGGTGCCGCCAGTTGTTCGAGATGATGCTGCGCGACCATCGTGTCGTTCGCTTCGCCGAGCACGCTCTGCACGCGCGCGAGCGTCTTGACCGTTTCGTTGCGCGTGCGGCGCGACGCGAGCGACGCGAAGAATTCGAGCGCATAGCGCAGCCGCTTCGTGTCGATCCGCACCTGGTGCCGCGCGGCCGTATCGAGCGACGTGAGCGACGGCGATGCATACAGATGACCGAACAGCCGCCGCACGCGCTTGGTCGCGTGTCGTCGCAGCGACGGCGCGTCGTCGTCGCTGGCGGCCGGCGGCAGCGCGAGCGTGCTCAGCCATTCGAGCCAGCCGAGCGTCAGCCGCGCATAGCGTGCCGAATGCAGCGCCTGGCGCAGTTCGATGCGCGCCGCCGTCGCCTGCGCACGCGCGGCGTCGAGCGTGCCGTTCCAGTCGGCGCTGCCGCCATCGGCCGCGATCAGCGCGGGCAGGCTTTCGGTCGAAAACACGTCCCAGTCGCGCACCGTGCCGAGGAGCGACGCGAGCCAGCGCAGGTCGACACCGAAGGTTTCCTGCCACTGATCGTCCGCGAAGCGCGGAAAGAAGCGCATCAGCGTGCGCAGCCGGCGCAGCGCGACGCGCATCTGGTGCACGAATTCGGGATCGTCGCGATCGAGCACGCCGCCCTCGTTGCCGAGCCATTGCGCGGCGATGTCGCCGGACAGCGCGAACAGCGCGGTTCGCTGCGTGCGGATGCCGGTCAGGTCGACGAGTTTCGCCTTGACCGGCCCGGTGACGCCCGGCTCGCCCGCACATGCGCGATCGATCACGCTGGTCAGCTGCACGAACGCGGGCCATGCGCCGCTGAGCTCGCGCGCGGCGGCGAACAGCGCGCGCAGCGCGGCCGTGCGGGCGGGGACGGTTTCCCAGTCGGGCGCCGCCAGGCGCAACTCGACGTGGCGCCTCGGCAGGTCGGCGCCGCCGTGCAGCGTGAGGTCGTCGAGCGTCATCTCGACCACCACGCCGCTGTCGTCCGCCCATCGCCCGCGCCTCCGCTCGGCGACGAGCCGCAACGGCGCCGGCCCGGACGAGGCGGCGACGGCCGCTTCGTCAACCGGGCCGGGCGTCATAGCCTCGCCCGTGGCCTGCGCCGATTGCGCATCGGCGGGCGGCGCCGGCGCGGACAGCGGCGTGGCCACGGCAATGCCGGCATGCTCGGCGTCGAACCGCTCGCGCGCCATGACGCCGGGCGCAAATGCCTTCGTGCGGGATGCGACGACACGCCGCCCCTGCGCGTTCGACTCGATCCACGTCCACCAGCACTCGCCGGGGCTCGGCTCGGCCTCCTCGACCTGACACGGCTCGATCGTCACGCGCTCGTGGCCGCGCCGCATCCGCACCTGCGGACAAATGCGCCAAGCACGGACGAGTTCGGCGCCGAAATCGCGCGGCTCGCCACGTGCCCGGCTTCCCGACTTGACTTGCCAGGCATCCAGCGACAGCCACAACACGATTTCCAGCACACGCGACATGGAGGCTCCCGCACATGAAGAAGCGCCGGCTCATCCTGCGTGCCGGCGTCGTCCGTGAATCGGCTTCCATAGTACACGGCGCGAAAACGCGCGGGCGACGATCCGGCCTGGCCGCCCTGTCGCGCATCAAACGGCGTATTGCGCGATCCCGTTGCCGAACGACCAGTCCTCCTTCAGCACTTCCACGAGACTGATGAACACGTCCTGCTGCCGCACGCCGGGCTGCCGCGCGAGGTTCTCGGTGATGGTCCGGTACAGCGCCCGTTTCTGCTCGAGCGTGCGCGTGTTGTTCGCGGTGATCTGGATCATCACGAGATCGTCGCTGCGTTCGATGTCGAAATAGTGGCGGCCGAACACGAAGTTCTCGGCCGAGTGCTCGGTCACGACCATGAAGATGTCGTCCTCGGGCACGTTGAACGTGTGCATCAGCGCGCGATGCACGCCGTCGACGAGCGCCGCGCGGTAGGCGGCCGGTTTGCCTTCGCGCACTGCGATTCGGGTGAATGGCATGGTCCTGCTCCTTTCGGTGACGTTGAAAAATCGGGAACGCAACGTCAGGTTAGGCGCGCAGAACTATAATGAACAGTCATCTATTGATATTTCATTCATTTACATCTGAAATGAAAGTCCTCGACCTCGATGCGGTACGCGCGTTCGTGCTGGTCGCCGATCTCGCGAGCTTCACGCGCGCCGCCGACGCGCTCGGCACCACGCAGTCGGCCGTCAGCCTGAAGCTGAAGCGGCTCGAAGCGCACCTCGGCAAGCCGCTGCTCGCGCGCACGCCGCGCGTCGTCAAGCTGACGGCGGACGGCGAAAACTTCCTGCCGGCCGCCCGCGCGCTGCTCGACGCGCACGACCATGCGCTCGGCGCGATTTCGGCCGGCGTGCACCGGCTGTCGCTCGGCGTCAGCGAGCACGTCGCGGTGCCCGACCTGCCGGCCGTGCTGACGAGCCTGCACCGGCAGGATCCCGGGCTGTCGCTGGAAATGCATCTGGGGACGTCGTCGAACCTGCTCGCGCAATACGACGAACGCCGGCTCGACGCGGCGATCGTGCGGCACGAGCCGGGCGAGGACCCGCCGCGCGACGACGGCACGCTGCTGTTCACCGAACCGCTCGCCTGGCTTGCCGCGCCCGACTGGGCGCCGCGTGCGGGCGAGCCGCTGCCGCTCGCGGTGCTGGCCGGGCCGTGCGGCGTGCGAGCCGCCGCGCTGCGCGCGCTGGAGCACGCGGGGCGGCCGTGGCGCGAGCGCTTCACGGGCGGCGGCGTCGCGGCGGTCGCGGCCGCCGCCGCGGCCGGGCTCGCGGTCTGCCCGCTGGCCCGGCGCGTCGCGCCGCGCACGCTGGTGGACGTCGGCGCGAAATTCGGCTTGCCGCCGCTGCCGCACTCGCAGGTTGTGCTGTATTCGCGCGTGCGCGACACCCGCGCGGCCGCCGCCTTGCGGAGGTTTGCCGACAGTCTTGCAATCTCGGCGTAAACTACGCGCTTCGCTGCCCGCAATCCTCTGACGAATTCGATGAAGCCCGAAGCCCGCAAGCACCTCCGCGCCAACCTGCTGATGCTCGGCGCCGCCGCGATCTGGGGCTCGGCCTTCGTCGCGCAACGGCTGAGCCTCGACGTGATCGGGCCGTTCCTGTTCACGGGGCTGCGCTTTCTGCTCGGCGGCCTGGTGCTGATCCCGCTGCTGACGTTCAACACGGCGTCGCGAGCGCAACTGGCGGCGATTCGCCGCGAACCAGCGCTGCTGGTGCCGGGGCTCGCGCTTGGCGCGCTGCTCGCCGTGTCGATCTCGCTGCAGCAGTTCGGCCTGCAGTACACGCGCATCGCGAACGCGGGCTTCATCAGCTCGCTGTACGTCGTGATCGTGCCGCTGATCGGCGTGTTCGTCCGCCACCGGATCGGCGCCGGCACGTGGTTCGGCGCGCTGCTCGCGGCGATCGGCCTGTATTTCCTCAGCATCGACGAGCATTTCTCGGTGCTCTACGGCGACTGGTTCCAGCTCGCGGGCGCGGTCATCATCGCCGCGCACGTGATGGCCGTCGGCCATTTCGCGAAACGGCACGATCCGCTCGTGCTCGCCTTCCTGCAGTTCGTCACGTGCGGCGCGCTGTGTCTCGCGGCCGGCCTCGTGATCGAGCCGGTCAGCGTCGCGATGCTGCGCAGCGCGCTGCCGACGCTGCTGTACGGCGGGCTGCTGTCGGTGGGCGTCGGCTATACGCTGCAGGTCGTCGCGCAGCGCGATGCGGCGCCCGCGCACGCGGCCGTGATCTTCAGCATGGAAGGCGTGTTCGCGGCGATCGCCGGCTGGGCCGCGCTCGGCGAGACGCTGACGCTGCGCGCGCTGGTCGGCTGCGCGCTGATGCTGGCCGGCCTGCTCGCGTGCCAGTTGCTGCCGAACGGCGACGCCCGGAAAAAGGACGAGGACGCGCTGCCGGCGTGACACGCGCGATCCCTATAATGACGATTCGCGTGTTTTTCATCACAACCGCATCCAACAAACCAGCTCCGTGACGTCCATTCCCGTCGACCCTGCCGCCGACCTGCTGCGCGAACGCGCAGCGCACTATGCCGCCGAGGCCGCGCTGTTCCTGCGCGACCAGGCGCTTTCCACCGCGTCGCACGACCTGCGCAGCCCGCTGAATGCAATGCACAGCTGGGCGTACGTGCTCGAGCGCCAGCTCGCGAGCGCCGACCCGAGCCTGCAGCGCGCGCTCGCGGGCATCCGCACCGGGATCGATCAGCAGGTTGCGCTGATCGACGACGTGCTCGACGCGCCGCGCGCGGAAACGCGCACGCTCGCGATCGCCGCGCAGCCGTTCGCGCTGCGCCCGCTGCTCGACGACACGCTCGCGCTGGTGCGCTTCGCGCTCGCCGACGCGCGGCAGGTGAGCATCGATGCGACGCTGCCCGACGGCGAGCCGTCACTGCGCGCCGATCGCGAACGCCTCGCGCAGGCGCTCTGGACGATGCTGACGACGGCCGTCGAAGCCAGTGCCGCCGGCAACCGCGTGACGTTCGCGTGCACGCGCGACGGCGCGCAGTGCGTCGCGCATGTCACCTGCGGCGTGAGCGCCGCCGCGCTCGCCGATCCGGCGCTGCCGCACGCGTTCGACGCGTTCGCCCGTCGCGAGATGCTGCGCTCGCGCGACGCGAAGCGCGTCGCGTGGGTACTCGCGCTGTGCCAGCGTGTCGCGCTCGCGCACGGCGGCACCTTCACGCACGCTGCGTTCGCCGACGGCGCCGTCGTCACGCTGTCGCTCGCGGTTCCCTGCGAGGCGGCGGGCTAAGCCATTCGGCCGTCCGACACATTACAACTTCCTTTCCGGCCCTATACTGTTGGGCCTGTCATGACTGGAGCGATTCTTTGTTACAGATCTTCGCGCTCATCGGCGCGTTGTTCCTGGTGGCCCTGAACGGGTTTTTCGTCGCAGCCGAATTCGGCCTCGTCAAACTGCGCGCGACGCGCGTCAAGACGCTTGCCCGCAAGCACGGCCTGCGCGGGCGCATCCTCGCTGTCGTGCACGGTCGACTCGACGCGTATCTGTCCGCGTGCCAGCTCGGCATCACGCTCGCGTCGCTCGGCCTCGGCTGGGTCGGCGAGCCGGCGTTCGCGGAACTGATCGGCCCGCTGCTCGACCTGATCGGCGTGGAGTCCGAACGCATCGTGCACCTGATCTCGCTCGTATTCGCGTTCTCGCTGATCTCGTTCCTGCACATCGTGGTCGGCGAGCTCGCGCCGAAATCGATGGCGATCCGCCAGTCGGAGAAGGTCGGCCTGTGGGTCGCGCTGCCGCTCTATGCGTTCTACTGGGCGATGTATCCGGCGATCTGGGTGCTCAACAGCAGCGCGAACGCGGTGCTGAGGCTCGCGGGGCTGTCGGCCGACCACGGCGGCGATGCGCACTATTCGACCGACGAACTGAAGCTGATCCTGCGCGGCCGCCGCAGCGCCGCGGGCAACACGGCGCAGCCGGCGCGCGGCACGTACACCAACGACGAGTGGAACACGCTCGCGCATTCGCTCGATTTCTCGTCGATGACGGTGTCGGACCTGATGCGGCCGGCGCATGAAATGATCGGCCTGCGCCGCGACCTGCCGCTGCCCGACAACATGGAAATCGTCGCGCGGCACCGCTTCAGCCGCTATCCGCTGTTCGAGAATACGTCGCGCGAACAGGTCAGCGGGCTGATCCACCTGAAGGACCTGCTGCTCGCGCGTCATGCGGGCGCGGCGCTGGAGGACCTGTCCGACTACGTGCGCCCGGTGCAGTACGTGAAGCCCGACACGCCGGCGCTGGAGCTGTTCCGCCGCTTCCGCAAGGGCGCGCCGCACTTCGCGCTGGTCGGCAACAAGGGCGAGAAGCCGATCGGTTTCCTGACGCTCGACAACCTGCTCGGCGCGCTGGTCGGCCAGATCCACGACGAGTTCCGCCAGGGCGACGCGGACTGGACGCGCCTCGACGACGGCACGCTGATGGGCAAGGGCAGCCTGCCCGTCGTGTCGCTCGAGCAGGCGCTCGGCATCGACATCGACGAAGGACGCGCGGAATCGGTCGGCGGCCTCGTGATCCAGGCGTTGAGCGATTTGCCGACCGAAGGGCAGCGCGTGTCGTTCGATCGCTTCGACGTCGTCGTGAAGAAGATGAACGGGCCGCGCATCGTGCTGGTGCGCGTCTATCCGAAGACCGCGAAGGAGGCCGACGAATGATGGCCGCCGCTC